>NZ_CM001979.1:2557823-2563745 GCF_000406205.1 Dickeya sp. NCPPB 3274
CCGCCCATGATGGCATGTCCGCCGCCGTGCTGCCGCTCTCCGTCACCGTCAGCCCTTCCCGCTGGTTGGTCAGCGTCCCGGTACTGATGCGGATACTCCCCCCGCTGCGTCTCGATGGTCCCCGAACTGTTCAGCACGCTGTCGCTGGCATTGCCCGCCGCGTCACGCTGTATCCACAGGCTGTTCCCCGCCAGGATGTTCCCGTACCGGTTCACCAGCGCGGCCGACAGCAGCTGCAGATTGCCCCCGCCGTACACCAGACTCCCGTTCTCTATCACCCCCCCCGCCTGCACCAGCAGGTCGCCCGCCGTCCCGATAAAACCCCGGTTGACGATATCGCCGCTCGCCAGCAGGCTCAGCGGCCCGCCCCCCTGGATACTCCCGCTCTCGTCTGGCTGATGACCGCCGCCGACAGCGTGCTGTTGCCACCGCCCGCCACGATGCGACCCTGCTGCGTCAGCGTGCCGGTGCTGCTCACCGTCACCCCGCTCCCCTGCAGCGTCCCCCCCTGCACCAGGTCGCCCGTCACGTTCAGCGTCAGCTGTCCCCCCGCCGCCAGCGTGCGCGTCAGGGTGAACGGGTTGGTGATATCCGCCCGCAGGTCGCCCAGCGCCGCCAGCTGACCGTTCTGCGTCAGCTGTCCGGTACGCAGCTGCAGGTCCCCCGCGCTGTACAGCCGCGCCCCGTCCGCGTTGGTCAGGCTCGCCGCCTGCAGCGCCAGCCGCGTCAGCCCCAGCAGCGTCCCCCGGTTCTCCAGCGCCCCGTCGGTGGTGATGTCCAGCTGCCCCGCCTGCACCGTCCCGGCGTTGGTCCACTGCGGCAGGCGCAGCGTCAGCCCGTTCTGCGCCTGCAGCGTGCCGCGGTTGTCCAGCTGCGTGGTGCTCAGCAGCAGTTCCGTGCCCTGCGCCCAGCCCGCGTTGTTCAGTTGCGCGGCGTCCAGCGTCAGCGCCCCGCCCGACAGCAGTTGCCCGCCGCCCAGGTTGTCCAGCACGCCGCCGCTCTGCACCGTCAGCCCGCCGCGCCCCTGTATCTGCCCGGCATTGCTGACCGACGCGCCGCTCAGCGACACCGCCCCGCCGAGCAGCGACGCCCCGGCGGTGTTCTCCAGCTGGTTGTCCAGCGTGACGTTCAGCTGCCCGGCGCCGGTGATGCCGCCCTGATTGCGCAGGCGGCCCGCCCGCAGCGTCACGTCCTGCGCCTGCACCTGTCCGCCCTGGTCTATCGTCGCCGCCGTCAGGCTGAACGCCCCGTTGCCCAGCAGCCGGCTGTCCGCCCCGCCCTGATAGGCGCCGGTGAGCTGTATCGCGCCGTCGGTTATTCCCAGCAGCGTGCCCTGATTGTCCAGCGTGGCCGCGTCCAGCGTCAGCCGGTCCGACTGCCACAGCCCCTGATTGCGCAGCGTGCCGGTGGTCAGGCCGGCGCGGCCGCCGCTCAGCAGCTGCCCGCCGCGCCGGTTGGTGACGCCGTCACCGTATTGCGCGGTAAAACCGCCCAGCGCGGTCAGCGTCCCGCCGTTGTCGAACTGCCGGCCGCGCAGCGTCGCCTCGCCCTGGGTGGTCAACTGCCCGGTATTGGTCAGGCTGGCGGCGTCGAGAGACAGGCCACGCAGGCCGCTCAGCGTGCCGCCGTTGGTCAGCGTGGCGCCGGTAACGCGCAGTTCACCCGCCTGCCACAGCCCGGCGTTGTCGGCGTTGTCGATGGCCAGCGCCGCCGTGCCGCCGCTCAGCAGCCGGCTGCCGGCCCCGCCGGTATAGCGCGACACCCCGCTCAGCGTCAGCGCCGACGTGCCCTGAATGCGACCAAGGTTGCCCACCGTGCCGGCCTGCAGCGTCAGCGCGTCACCCTGTATCTGCCCGGCGTTGTCCAGCGCCGCCGCCGTCACGGTGGCGGTACCGTTGCCCAGCAGCGCCCCGCCGGCGGTGTTGGTCAGCCGCCCCCGGCTGGTCACCTCCAGTTGCGACAGCCCCACCAGCCGTCCGCCGTTCTCCAGCGTCCCGGTGGTCAGTTGCAGCCGGTCACCGCCCAGCTCGCCCAGTTGCGTCAGCGTGTCGGCAGTGACGGTTACCCGGCCATTGCCCAGCACCCGGCTGCCCGCGCCGCCACTGTAGCCCTGCGTCAGGGTCAGCGTGGCGTCGTTCGCCGCCAGCAGCGTGCCGCCGTTGGCGAGCGAGTCCGCCGTCAGCAGCAGGTTACGCCCCTGCCAGCCCCCCTGACTGGTCACCGCCCCGGCCTGTACCTGCCAGTCGCCGTTGCTCAGCAGCGTGCCGGTGTTGCCCAGCGCCCCGGTCAGGCGCAACTCGCCGCCCTGCTCCGCCAGCAGCGTGCCCCGGTTGTCCAGCTGGTTGCCGAACAGTTGCAGCGTGCGACTTTCCAGCCGCCCGCCGTTGGTGATGTCGTCCGCCGTCAGCGACAGCGCGCCGCCGGCCGCCAGCGTGCCCTGATTGTTCAACTGACGGCCGGTTATCCGGCTGTCGCCGCCGCTGACCAGCGTGCCGGTGTTGCTCAGGCCGGCCGCCTGCACATCCTGCGCCAGCTGCCGCACCGCCCGCCGCGTGGTGCGCAGCGGGTCGTCGTCCACCGGCAGCGTGATGTCCAGGTCGCCGGCGCTGGCGATACGCCCGCCGTTGCGCAGGCTGCCGGCCGTCAGTGTCAGGCTGCCGCTCTGCCACTCGCCGTCGTTCTCCACGGTGGCCGCGCCGAGTACCGCCGCCCCCTGCGTCAGCAGTGTGCCGCTGCCGCTGTTGTCGAGGGTGTCGCGGGCCGTCAGCGTCAGCGCCGACAGCCCCAGCAGCTGGCCGGCGTTGCGGATAGCGTCCGCCGTGGCGCTGAGGGTGTCGCCCTGCCAGCGGCCCTGATTGTCCAGCGCCGTTGCCGTCAGCGTCGCCTGCCCCCGGCTCAGCCACTGGCCGTCCGCCCGGTTGCGCGCCGTGCCCGCTATCGCCAGCGTCAGCGCGTCCACCCCCAGCAGGGTGCCGCTGTTGTCGAGCGCCTCCGCCGTCACGCTCAGCGTCTGCCCTTCCAGCCGTCCGCTGTTGCTCAGCGCGCCGGGCAGCGTCACCGTCAGTGCCTCCACCCCGGTGACGGTGCCGCTGTTGGTCAGTGGCCCGCCTTCAAGGGTGACGCGACCGCCGCTCAGCGTGCCCCGGTTGTCCATCTGCTGACCGGTGACCGCTATCGTCTTGCCCTGCCAGTTGCCGCCGTCGTTGGTGATTGTGCTGCCGCGCAGGCTCAGCGCGCCGTCACTGGTCAGGCTGCCCGCCCCGTCATAATTGCCGTTCAGCGTCAGTGCCCCCTGCGACGCCAGTTGGCCGGCGTTGTGCAGCCCGGCCCCGCTGACCGTCAGCGCGCCCCGCACCGACACGGTGCCCCGATTGTCCAGCGCGCCCAGCGTCAGCCGGGTCTCGCCGTTGGCCGCCAGCGTGCCGGTGTTGGTCAGCATCCCGTCTGCCGCCAGTGTCGCCGTCAGCGCGCCGTCGCTCTGTATCCGCCCGCCGTTGCGCAGACCGCCCGCCGTCAGTGTCAGGCTGCCGCTCTGCCACTCGCCGTCGTTCTCCACGGTGGCCGCGCTGAGCACCGCCGCCCCCTGCGTCAGCAGCTGACCGGTGCCGCTGTTGTCGAGGGTGTCGCCGGCCGTCAGCGTCAGCGCCGACAGGCCGAGCAGTTGCCCGGCGTTGCGCACCCGGTCGGCCGTGACGTTGAGGGTGTCGCCCTGCCAGCGGCCCTGGTTGTCCAGCACGCCCGCCGTCAGCCGGCCCGCGCCGTTGCTCAGCCACTGGCCTCCCGCCTGATTGCGCGCCGCCCCGGTGATGGCCAGCGTCAGCGCGTCCACCCCCAGCAGGGTGCCGCTGTTGTCAAGCCGGTCGGCCGTCACGCTCAGCGTCTGCCCTTCCAGCCGTCCGCTGTTGCTCAGCGTGCCGGGCAGCGTCACCGTCAGTGCCTCCACCCCGGTGACGGTGCCGCTGTTGGTCAGTGGCCCGCCGTCGAGCGTGATGCGCCCGCCGTTCAGCGTGCCCCGGTTGTTAATCTGCTGACCGGTGACCGCTATCGTCTTGCCCTGCCAGTTGCCGCCGTCGTTGGTGATTGTGCTGCCGCGCAGGCTCAGCGCGCCGTCACTGGTCAGGCTGCCCGCCCCGTCATAATTGCCGTTCAGCGTCAGCGCCCCCTGCGACGCCAGTTGCCCGGCGTTGTACAGGTCGGCCCCGCTGACCGTCAGCGCGCCGCGCACCGACAGCCCGCCGCTGTTGGTCAGTTGCGTCAGCGTCAGCCGGGTGTCGCCGTTGGCCGCCAGTTGACCGCTGTTGGTCAGCCCGTCCAGCGTCGCCGTCAGCCAGCCGTCGCCGCCCAGGCTCACGGTTCCCGTATTGCGCCACTGCCCGGCCCGCAGTTGCAGCCCCTGCGCCGTCAGCCGCCCCGCCGTCTCCATGTCCCCGGCCGACAGTGTCAGCGTGCCGCCGCTCACCACCGACCCGTCCGCCGTCTGGCTCAGTGGCCCGACGGTGTTCAGGCTCATGCCCTGTCGCCCCTGCAACACGCCGCCGTTCCACAACCCGTCCGCCGTCACCGTCACCGTGCCGCCCGCGACCGTGCCCCGGTTGGCCGTCTCGCCCGCCTGTATCGTCAGGTCCCGACCGGACAGCAGCGCCCCGCCGTTGTCCAGCCCCGCCGCCGCCTGCACCGCCAGCGTCTCGTCCGCCGACAGCGTCCCGCTGTTGCTCAGCACCGGCGTCTGCGCCGTCACCTGCCGTCCGCTCACCGTGCCCCGGTTGTCCAGCACCGCCGTCGTCAGCCTCACCGTCCCGCCCGCCAGCGTGCCCCGGTTGCTCAGCGACCCCGCATTCACCGTCAGGCCGCTCCCCGCCAGCAGCGCACCGTCCCACGCCATCGCGCCCCCGCCCGCCAGCGTCAGGTCGCCCGTCGCCTGCCAGCGGCCCGCGCCGCTCAGGCTGCTGCCGCTCACTGTCACCGCCGGCGCCCCGGCGTCCCCGTCCAGCGTCAGCGCCCCGCCGCTCACCGTCAGCACGCGGCCCGCCTGCCACGCCCCGCCCGCCGCCTGGCTCACCGCCCCCGACGCCGTCAGGCTCACCCGGTCGCCCGCCAGCTGCGCCTGCCCCAGCGACAGCGCCGACCCGCCCAGCGTCAGCCCGTACCCCGCCTGCACCACGCCGTCGTCGCTCACCCCGGCGCTCAGCCGCCCGCCGTCCGCCGTAATGCGCCCGTCGCTCGCCAGCGTCAGGTCCCGCCCCGCCCGCGTCTGGCTGCCCGTCAGGGTGATGCCCTGCGTCCCGCGCAGCGCAATCGCCCCCTGCGCCTGCTGCTGGTCCTGCAGCGCCAGCGTCGCGCCCTGCGCCGTCAGGTCGCCCTGCGCTATCGCGCTGCCCACCTGCAGCCGCCCGTTCGCCGACAGCCGGATGTCCCCCTGCCGCGCGCTCAGCCCGGCGGTGTTCACCCCCACCCCCTGCTCCGTCGACACCAGACTGATGCGGTGGGCGTACATGCCCCCCAGCGCCCCGGTGTCCAGCGCCAGCGCCGGTGACGGCCCGTCCCCCGTCTGCGCCGTCACGCGCCCGTCCATGCCCACCCGGTTCGCCCCCAGCACCACCCGCGCCTCGCGCGCGCTCAGCCCCGCCTGCAGGCTCGCCGTGCGCGCTATCAGCGCAAAGTAGTCGCTCCCGCCCGCGTCCAGCCCCGACCCGTCTATCAGGATGTCCCCGCCGCGCACGTCCAGCCCGCTCAGCCCCCCCGCCGCGTCGAACTGCGGGGTGCCGGTGGTCAGGGTGATGCGCGGGGTGTTGAGAAAGCCGCAGCCGCTGCAGGTGATGCCGTACGGGTTCGCCACCACCACGTTCGCCGCCTGACCGGCCACCTCCAGGTAGCCCGCCAGCCGGCTGCGGTTCGGCGACACCACCTCGTTGAGGATGGCCG
>NZ_CM001979.1:2563845-2646151 GCF_000406205.1 Dickeya sp. NCPPB 3274
CCCTGCGCCTGCTGCTGGTCCTGCAGCGCCAGCGTCGCGCCCTGCGCCGTCAGGTCGCCCTGCGCTATCGCGCTGCCCACCTGCAGCCGCCCGTTCGCCGACAGCCGGATCGTCCCCCTGCCGCGCGCTCAGCCCGGCGGTCGTTCCACCCCCACCCCTGCTCCGTCGACACCAGACTGATGCGGTGGGCGTACATGCCCCCCACGCGCCCCGGTGTCCAGCGCCAGCGCCGGTGACGGCCCGTCCCCCGTCTGCGCCGTCACGCGCCGTCCATGCCACCCGGTTCGCCCCCAGCACCACCCGCGCCTCGCGCGCGCTCAGCCCGCCTGCAGGCTCGCCGTGCGCGCTATCAGCGCAAAGTAGTCGCTCCCGCCCGCGTCCAGCCCCGACCCGTCTATCAGGATGTCCCCGCCGCGCACGTCCAGCCCGCTCAGCCCCCCCGCCGCGTCGAACTGCGGGGTGCCGGTGGTCAGGGTGATGCGCGGGGTGTTGAGAAAGCCGCAGCCGCTGCAGGTGATGCCGTACGGGTTCGCCACCACCACGTTCGCCGCCTGACCGGCCACCTCCAGGTAGCCCGCCAGCCGGCTGCGGTTCGGCGACACCACCTCGTTGAGGATGGCCGTCGCCGACCGTCCGTTCAGGTTGGGGTTGTTCTGCAGCAGACCGCCCAGCTGGCTCGGATTGAGCTGGGCGGTGCCGTTGTTGAGGATGAGCCCGCGGCTGTCGACATTGAAGTCGTGGTAGCGGTTGTGCGACAGCCCCGCGGCGTCCGGCGCGGCGATGTTCACCACCGGCACCCCGTTGCCCGCCGCCTCCAGCGCCGTCGTGCCCGACGCCACCGTCACCCCCGCCGCCAGCGCCGGCAGCACCGGCTGCAGCCCCGTCAGCCATACCAGCACCCACACCAGCACCCGCTGCGACGTCTTCACCGCTTTCATCCCTGAACTCCTGAATAATAATGCACAAGGCAAACCAGTAATTTAACGGCACACATGCCTAACCCATTCAGATCGTGTGGAACGAACGCGGTTGAACAGACCTGTACCGTTTTTTATTTTTTACGCCAAAACGCTACCGCGATATCGGCTGCTGTGTATTTCCGTCGGGGTCGACGGTGAGGAAAAAGCAGGAAGTGAGAAGCAAGGAAGAATGACAGCGGGAACCGCCAACATCCTGTTACGCAGACCACATCCATGCAGTAATAATCGGCGTCATATTAATTCGTCATCTTTTCAAAAACAATACAAAAATTTACAAAACAATTTCAATTAACACATCAGAGATGAATAATGCAACTTACTGATATTAATAAGTATTATTCGTATCTCCAGCTTCTTTTCTCTGTCTCCAGGAATAAATTGACCACTTATTTATTCATGAAAAAAGTAAGCGAGAGAAAACCAGACGGAAGTCTGAATGACAACCGGATAACGAAGGCGTGTTGTTTCCACCCATGATGCTTCACGGTTTTTTAACAGGGTTTACTGATGAGCCTAACCGCCCCAATGGGGCGGTTAGCTAACGATCGGAATTACCGACTAGGCATAACGGGAGAAGGAGAGATCGTCGTATTCAATTGCCGGCGTGTTGCCGGAAATGATATCGGCCAGCAATTGACCGGAACCGCATCCCATGGTCCAGCCCAATGTACCGTGCCCGGTGTTCAGATAAAGATTTTGTAATGGCGAGCGCCCGACCAGCGGCGTGCCATCCGGCGTCATCGGCCGTAACCCGGTCCAGAACGTCGCCTGTTCCACCGGTCCGCAGTGCGGGTACAGATCGCGCACCACCATCTCCAGCGTTTCACGGCGTTTGTGATTCAGAGAAAGATCAAATCCGGCAATTTCCGCCATGCCGCCGACGCGGATGCGCTGGTCAAAGCGGGTGATGGCGATCTTATAGGTTTCATCCAGTACGGTGGAAACCGGCGCCCCCTCCTCGCTGGACAGCGGAATGGTCAGCGAATAGCCCTTCAGCGGATAGACCGGGATGTCGAACCACTTTTCCAGCAGACCGCGGGAATAAGAGCCGCACGCCATGACATACGCATCAGCCGTGATCTTTTCACCGTTGCAATACACCGCGCTGACCCGCTGACCGTCTACGTCGAGATGCTGTACCACGCTGTCGAAACGGAACGTGACGCCCGCCTCCGCCGCCATCGTCGCCAGTTGCCGGGTAAACAGCTGGCAATCGCCGGTTTCATCGTGCGGCAGGCGCAACCCGCCGGACAATTTATGGCGCACGCCAGCCAGCGCCGGTTCGACCGTGGCCAGTTGATCGGCCTCCAGCAGTTCATAAGGTACGCCGGCTTCTTTCAGCACCGCGATATCACGGTAAGCGTTTTCATACTGCTGCGGGGTACGAAACAGTTGTAATGTGCCGCCCTGACGCCCTTCATAGGCAATCCCGGTTTTGGCGCGCAGCGCCTGCAGGCAGTCACGGCTGTATTCAGCCAGTCTGACCATGCGGGCTTTATTGACGCGATAATGCGCGCTGTCGCAATTCAGCAGCATCTGCCACATCCAACGCAGTTGCGTGGCGGTAAAGTCCGGGCGAATCGCCAGTGGCGCGTGCCGCTGAAACAGCCACTTAACCGCCTTGAGCGGAATCCCCGGCGCGGCCCAGGGCGCAGAATAGCCCGGAGAAATCTGACCGGCGTTGGCGGCGCTGGTTTCCAGCGCGGGTTCAGCCTGCCGGTCAATAACGGTAACGTCATGTCCTGATTGCGCCAGATACCAGGCTGTGCTGACGCCGATAACACCACTCCCTAAAACAACCACCTTCATTATTACCGTTCTCCCCACTTCCTCCGCTAATCCCGCGGAATATGCTGCTTAACGCCGTAAACACCAAAATAAAAGTCTACTTTAGCATTTGGCCGTTAATTGTCATCTGTTGCAGATATAGCTTTTATTTATTATGAGAGAGTGAACACGGCAACGTAGGATAAGCATTGGCGGCGTGCAGCCAATCAGGCGTAGCGCTGGCAGCATGCCATCCGGTTTTTCACACGAAGGCTTCATCCAAGCTACCGATTTCACATCACTTTTCGCAAAGTAAGCTACGATTAAGTATGCCGGCGCAATGAGGTGGCGGCAGTTATAGTGAGGGGTGCGCTGATGGTTATATCGACTGATGAGCGGGTAACGAGCCCACAACGTCTGAGTGACGGACCTGACTGGACATTCGATTTGCTGCAGGTCTATCTGGATGAAATTGACCGGGTAGCCAAACTGTACCGTCTGGATACCTATCCCCATCAAATCGAGGTGATCACCTCCGAACAGATGATGGACGCCTATTCCAGCATTGGGATGCCCATCAACTATGCCCACTGGTCGTTCGGCAAGAAATTCATCGAAACCGAGCAACGTTACAAGCACGGCCAGCAGGGGCTGGCCTACGAAATCGTCATCAACTCCAATCCCTGCATCGCCTACCTGATGGAAGAGAACACCATGCCGATGCAGGCGCTGGTGATGGCTCATGCCTGTTACGGCCACAACTCGTTTTTCAAGGGCAACTATCTGTTTCGCAGTTGGACCGACGCCAGCTCAATCGTCGATTATCTGCTGTTTGCCCGTCAGTACATCGCCCAATGCGAAGAGCGCCACGGCGTTGACGAGGTGGAAAAGTTGCTCGACTCCTGCCACGCATTGATGAATTACGGCGTGGATCGCTACAAACGACCGCAGAAAATCTCGCTGGAAGAGGAAAAACTGCGTCAAAAAAGCCGCGAAGCCTATCTGCAGAGCCAGGTAAACGAACTCTGGCGTACGCTTCCCCGCCGCGAGCAGGAGACTTCGCCGGAAAAAGCCCGTCGTTTCCCGAATGAGCCGCAGGAAAACCTGCTCTATTTCATGGAGAAAAACGCCCCGCTGCTGGAACCCTGGCAGCGTGAAATCCTGCGTATCGTGCGTAAGATCAGCCAGTATTTTTACCCGCAAAAACAGACGCAGGTGATGAATGAAGGCTGGGCCACGTTCTGGCACTACAGCATCCTCAATCATCTCTATGACGAGGGCAAACTGTCCGACCGCTTTATGCTGGAGTTTCTCCATAGCCACACCAACGTGGTCTACCAGCCGCCGTACAACAGCCCTTACTATAGTGGCATCAACCCGTATGCGCTCGGCTTCGCCATGTTTCAGGACATCAAGCGTATTTGTCAGGAACCGACGGAAGAAGACCGTTACTGGTTCCCGGACATCGCGGGCAAAGACTGGCTGGATACCCTGCACTTCGCGATGCAGAACTTTAAGGATGAGAGTTTCATCAGCCAGTTCCTGTCGCCCAAAGTGATGCGCGATTTCCGTCTGTTTACCGTACTGGATGACGACCACAATAATTATCTGGAGATCGCCGCCATCCACGATGAAAAGGGCTACCGGAAGATCCGTCAGGAACTGTCTTCCCAGTACAACCTGAGCAACATCGAACCTAATATTCAGGTCTGGAACGTGGATTTACGCGGCAATCGCTCGCTGACCTTGCGCTATGTGCCGCAGAATCGCGCACCGCTGGACAAAAGCAGCCATGAGGTGATGAAGCATGTGTACCGTTTATGGGGATTTGACGTAACGCTGGAGCAGATGAATGAGGACGGCAGCGTCGAGCTGATTGACCGCTGCCCGCCACGCAACGCCGCCCTATGACGTCCCGGCGGATCGCCAGCAACAAAAACGGGTAGCCGTCTCAGCTACCCGTTTTTTTATCTAGCAAGTTTTTATAAACCAGCTTGTTATCAACTAACCGCGGCCTTCGGCCAGATCACGCGGGATGGCGTTCTGCATGCTGTGCCACAGCGCCCCGCTCTCTTTGCCGTATTGGCGAATCACGTCGGGAACCAGCTCATACAGCCCGTCACGGCTCAGCGACTCCAGACGGCGATAGAACGCCAGTGCGGTTTTGCGAGCTTCCGGATTGGAGAAATAGTAGCGTCCAACGCGGATATACAGCCCTTTCAACCCGTTGATAATCAGGCCGTAAATCGGGTTGCCGGAGGCGAACGCCAATCCGCGGAACACGTTGTAATCCAGTTCGGCGTAGGCATCCGATGTGTCCTTAACTGATTCAGTCAGCTTAAGTATTTCTACCGATTTAGCCGGGTGCAGACGAATCGCGGTGCGAATAAAAATCCCGGCGATATTGGTGCGTACCGCCAGTAGGTTGTCAATCAATTGAGGAACGCTGTCGTGATCCAGCCGGGCCAGCGTTTCAAGAATATTCAGCCCGGACGTTTCCCAAAAGTTGTTGATTTTGGTTGGTTTACCGTGCTGAATCGTTAGCCACCCATCACGGGACAGGCGCTGTAGCACCTCGCGCAACGTCGTGCGCGTGACCCCGATCAATTCGGACAGTTCCCGTTCTGCGGGCAGAATGGATCCCGGGGGAAAACGATTATTCCATATACTTTCAATAATGTACTCTTCCGCGAATCCCGCCGGACTTTGCGCCTTTATAACCATAAGTTTATATTCCGTAGCGATGTTTACTAGTGAAAGTCAACATCATCATACCAAACGAACCCTACATCACATAGCATAGCAGGACCTGAAAATCTTAATTCGATATAAAAACTGTGACTAAAGACAATTCCTGCCAGACAAACGCGAATATGCCCCGCTTTACGGTAATTTTCTTTAAACACACATCGATTGTTAAATTAAATTAACGTTAAAGAAGAAAGCCAACGGTGCGGGATCCGCCACTTCAACCGCATTCTTCTGAGAAACGTTCCTGGCAACATTCCGAATGGGTACAAGCCAGCCATTCTATTATTTCTAATTATCAATCACCTGCTGTTCTTTCTGGTCAACGCATTTGCCGCCGGCTGGTCGTCGGGTTTATTTTCATTCCGGGCATGCCCTGAAATGCGACCTGTCGAACCCGGCGAATCTGCTGGCGCGGAGGCTATTTTCACTGGCATGACCAGCCCAGATCAAGTATGGCATGACGTTACCAATAATATAAAAGTTTTGTCATTGCCGGTTTCCAATGATAACGGGAATCGCGCTTATCAAACAGCTATTGCTGCTTGTGATTACCGTGGGCGGCTGGAGATCAGTCCACCTCGGGCGGGTGCCGATTTTTGGGCAGCGCGAGGGGTTATTTTCATTTTTTCCGATGCCCCGCCGCCGCGTCGATCATTTCTCCGTACCCTATTTAGCTTTTCCACTATTTATCATCGTGTTGAGCTATCAGAAGATGATGCGGACACTTCATTGATCAATACCGTCATGCGCCAGCATAAATCGTGTATAGTAAGGGGCGGATTTTGCCATGAAACTGGCGATCCCTCATAGAAAGCGTTAAAAACAGCAGAGTATTTGTTGGCACAGCAGAATCTCCTCAGGCACTGATGCGGATTCCGTGCGGTACAAGGCGTCACTGGCGCCGCCGCAAGAAACGTCAGTTCATCCGGATCAGAGATTCAATGAGGGCAGTGAGCACGGTTATCACTGCCCATACTATCGTTTTTAGCATGGAATATTTTTTATGTTGCGATTTTTGAACCGTTGCTCCCGCGGTCGGGGCGCCTGGCTGTTGATGGCGTTCACGGCACTGGTTTTTGAACTGATTGCCCTCTACTTCCAGTACGTGATGATGCTTAAACCCTGCGTACTGTGCATTTATCAGCGCGCCGCGCTCTACGGCGTGATGGCCTCCGGCCTGGTGGGAGCCGTCGCCCCCGGCACGCTGCTGCGCTATCCGGCAATCGGGTTATGGATTTACAGTGCCTGGGAAGGCCTGTCGCTGGCCATCAAGCACACCAATATCCAGTTGCATCCGTCGCCGTTCGTCACCTGCGACTTTTTTGTCAGTTTCCCGTCCTGGTTGCCGCTGGATAAATGGCTGCCGGCGATTTTCACCGCCACCGGCGACTGCGCCGAGCGCCAGTGGAGTTTCCTGAATCTGGAAATGCCGCAGTGGATGATCGTGATTTTCGGCGCCTATCTGCTGGTCGCCGTGCTGGTACTGATCGCCCAACCTTTCCGCCCCAAACGCCGCGACCTGTTCGGTCGGTAAAAGCGCCCTGAACCGGGTCAGGCCATCGCCGGCCCGGTTTAGCTGTATCCTGCCCCAGCCGCAGAATTGAGCAAATCGGCCGTCGCCAGCGCAGCGATAAACAATGAATTATCTGGCCCACTCCGGTTTGTTCAGAATATGGTCCTGCCAGTCCATCACATCACTTTCACGCACAGCGATGTTGCGCACCGAGATCCTTTGCTGATGCATCGCCGCTTTGGAGCCAGACAGCAACGGATGCCACGGTTGCAGCCCTTTCCCTTCGTGTATCAACCGGTAAGCGCAGGTTTCGGGCAACCAGTCGAACGACAACAGGTTTTCCCGCGTCAACTTGATACAATCCGGCTCGTATTCAAACCGGCGCGCATAGTTGCGGCACTGGCAGCTTTTAATATTCAGCTGATTACAGGCCACATTGGTGAAATAGAGTTCGTCCGTGTCTTCATCGATAAGCTTGTGCAAACAGCAACGCCCGCAGCCGTCACAAAGCGCTTCCCACTCGTCGTCCGACATTTGCTCCAGGGTCTGGGTTTCCCAAAAGGGTTTTTGAGTCATAACTGCAATTCCGATGATGATAAACAGGGCGTCTGGCTGTGTATTGTAATGGGGGATGAGGCGGGATACCACCCGCGGCAACGCCGCGAGCGGTGACAGAATACTCAGATAACGTGGGTTGTCAGCGTGCGCTCGTTGAGCGTGATGGTTAATGCATCGCCCGGCTGCAGCGGCCCCACCCCTTGCGGCGTACCGGTCAGGATGATGTCGCCGGCGCGCAGGGTAAAAAAGCGGCTCATGTAGGCGATCAGCGGCAGAATCGGCGTGATCATGTCACGCGTATTGCCCTGCTGACGCACTTCGCCATTGATGCTGATGCCCAGTTCCGCCTGCTGCGGATCGCCAAATTCAGCCACCGGGATAAAACCGGATACCGGACAGGAACCATCGAACCCTTTGGCTTTTTCCCACGGTTGCCCGGCTTTCTTGAACCCGGCCTGCAAATCACGCAGCGTCAGGTCCAACGCTACGCCGTAACCGGCAATCGCTCTGGCAACCCGTTCTTCATTAGCCTGCTTGAGCGGCGTGCCGATCAATACCGCCAGTTCAACCTCGTGGTGTACCGAACCCAGCGCTTTAGGAATGGCCACCGGCTGACGCAAATCGCACAACGCGGTTTCAGGTTTGATGAACAGAACCGGTTCCGCCGATTTGGCGCTGCCCATTTCACGAATGTGCTCGGAATAGTTGCTGCCGACGCAGACCACTTTATTAACCGGAAAATCCAGTAATGCGCCCTGCCAGTCTCTGTGTTGATACATGTACCTTCTCCTGACCTTCTGTTAGCGGATGGCGCCTGCCTGTCATGACAGACTCGGCTTGCCCATCATACCGGCATCGCTATCAAAAAAGTAAGCGCGATTGATGAACAACGGTATCCGAAATTTATCATAACCCCCGTGCTATCTTTTGCGACCGCTATCAATACGCCAGCCAAAGAAAGGAATTGCGCGGGGTGGATGAAAATTCGTTTATTTAACCGCTGCGACGAATATACCTGTATATAAATCAGTATTGAGAAAATAGCATGAACAGGATTAAACCATTGCCCGGTTTATTTCTGACACCCCTGTATTAAAAAACAGCGGCCAATTCCCGTCGCGGCATCGAACATTATCTGAAAAATAATTCGGGTATTATTTTTTTACACTTGCCTGCAGTTCATCCAATAGATTTTCCGGCGGCGGCGGCAGTTGCAGATAAAAACCCTGTTCGATAAGCATCTGTTTTACTTTATCAATATCCGCTGACGCCAGTTTTTTCCTGCCATCAAGCGGTAATAACATCACCAGATGCGGCAGGCCGAAACTTTTCATCAGTTCGTCAGGCACGCGGGAAAAATCGTCTTTTTTTTCGACATAGAGATATGTTTGATCGCGTTTGGAACTTCTGTAGATCACACAATACATGTTTTTTACTCTGAACTAGGGGAATGGTGTCTTGCCTGTATTTTCATGTGACTATAACATGCTTGAAGCGCTCTGGAATATCATGCCTTAAATGCTACTCTGGGGATTTAAAGATGCTGAAACTGAGTCAGGACAGATGTCACAAACGCCAATTGAGTTGAAAGGCAGCAACTTTACCTTATCCGTTGTTCATCTGCATGATGCGCAGCCCGATATTATTCACCAGGCCCTGCAGGAAAAGATCGAACAGGCGCCGGCGTTTCTTAAAAACGCGCCGGTGGTCGTCAATGTCTCGGCGCTGCCCGTTGACGCTGACTGGATTAAGCTCCAGCAGGCGATTACCGCCGCCGGTTTGCGGGTCGTGGGGGTAAGCGGGTGCGATGATGAGCAACTCAGGTTATCTATCGCCAAAGCGGGGCTCCCGCTATTGCGCGAAGGCAAGGAACGCCGGGCGACTCAGCCTCCGGCACCGGTCGCCGCGCCGGTTAAAACCCGGGTTGTCAATACACCCGTCCGTTCCGGACAGCAAATTTACGCCCGCGACTGTGACCTTATCGTTACCAGCCATGTTAGCGCCGGTGCCGAGGTCATTGCCGATGGCAATATCCATATTTACGGCATGATGCGCGGCCGTGCGCTGGCGGGGGTTTCTGGCGATGTCAGCAGCCAGATCTTCTGCACCCATCTGGCCGCCGAGTTGGTGTCGATCGCCGGGCGTTACTGGCTCAGCGATCAGATACCGGAAAACTATTTCGGGAAGGCGGCGCGCCTGAAACTCAGTCCGCCCGACCATGTTCTGACCATACAACCTCTAGACTAGGCCCTTGAAAGGAATTATTTATGGCACGCATCATTGTTGTTACTTCAGGTAAAGGGGGCGTTGGCAAGACCACTTCAAGCGCGGCCATTGCTACCGGTTTAGCCCAAAAAGGTAAGAAGACGGTTGTCATCGATTTTGACATCGGTCTGCGTAACCTCGACCTGATCATGGGATGTGAGCGCCGGGTCGTGTATGACTTTGTGAATGTCATCCAGAACGACGCCACCCTGAATCAGGCGCTGATAAAAGATAAGCGTACCGAAAATCTGTATATCCTGCCGGCGTCGCAGACCCGCGATAAAGAAGCCCTGACCCGTGAAGGCGTGGACAAGGTACTCAAGGATCTGGCCGACATGGAGTTCGATTTCATTATCTGCGATTCCCCTGCCGGTATTGAAACCGGTGCGTTGATGGCGCTTTACTTCGCGGATGAAGCCATCATCACCACCAACCCGGAAGTGTCGTCAGTACGCGACTCCGACCGTATCCTGGGGATTTTGTCCTCCAAGTCGCGTCGCGCCGAACAGGGCCAGGAGCCGATCAAAGAGCATTTGCTGCTCACCCGTTACAATCCGGGCCGCGTCAGCCGCGGCGACATGCTGAGCATGGAGGACGTGCTGGAAATTCTGCGCATTCCTCTGGTCGGCGTGATCCCGGAAGATCAGTCGGTGCTGCGTGCGTCCAACCAGGGCGAGCCGGTCATTCTGGACAAAGAGGCCGATGCGGGCAAAGCCTATGAGGACACCGTGGATCGTCTGTTGGGAGAAGAACGGCCTTACCGCTTTATCGAGGAAGAGAAGAAAAGCTTCCTGAAACGACTCTTTGGGGGGTAAATCATGGCGTTACTCGATTTCTTTTTGTCCCGCAAAAAAACGACAGCCAATATCGCCAAGGAACGGCTACAGATTATTGTCGCGGAGCGACGCCGTGGGGACAGTGAACCGCATTACCTGCCGCAGTTGAAGCGCGACATTCTGGAAGTCATCTGCAAATACGTGCAGATTGACCCGGAAATGGTGACGGTGCAGTTGGAACAGAAAGGCGACGACATTTCCGTGCTGGAACTGAACGTTACCTTGCCGGAAGCCGACGAGCCCACGACGCCCGCCGATAAATAATCACCGTTTCCCCTGCGCCAGCAGGAAACGGTTGCGGCCGCCGCCCTTGTCTGCAAGGGCGGCATGTCGATATCAGTAATGCGCCAGAATATCTTTCAGACCGGCTCCAAACAGGCGGCCGCGCCAGCCGGTTACCAGTTCAGGTTCATTTTCCGGCAACGTCAGTTTCCAGTACCAGTTCAGCAACCGGTTAATCTGCCGCCGGGATGCCAGCAATTCGGCCGACAATCCGCTTTGCTCCGCACACTGCTGCACCAGCGCCTTGATGTCGCGGAACGCTTTCTTATAACCGGGATAGTCGATCAGATTGACCACCGGCGGCGGATAATCCGCCTCGCTCAGCGACGCGGTTTCCGCCACCAGCGCCAGCAGCGTCTTGCCGTGATAACGAATCTCCGGCCCGCTCAACCCCAGCGAATCCAGCTCGCCAAGCGAACCGGGCAGACAACGGGCCACTTGCCACAGGTTCTCTTCCCGGACAATGAAATTGACCGCGCTGTCGCGCTCCCGCGCCTTACGAAGACGCCACGCCGCCAGTTTCTGCAAACAGGCCAGATGACGGCCGCGCAGCTGCCAGGCATTGCCTACCTCCCGATACGCCAATTCCGGCGCCAGCACCTCCTGACGGCGCTGGCACAGTAACAGGCACTCGTCCAGCGCCGCTTCCAGCCGACCTGCCGTACGGGTTTCCTCCACCAGCGTTCTGGCTACCGGCAGCAGATAGAACACGTCCGCTGCGGCGTACTGGCACTGCTTTTCGCTGAGCGGACGCGCCAGCCAATCGGTACGGGATTCGCTTTTATCCAACGCGACCTGGCGGTAATCCGCCACCAGCGCGGCAAAACCATAGGACAACGGCTTACCCAGAAACGCCGCCAGAATCTGGGTATCGATGAACGGCGACGGCAGGCAGCCGAACGCATTCAGAAACACCTCCAGGTCTTCGCTGCCGGCATGCAGAAACTTGGTCACCTGCGGGTTCTGCAACAGAGCGCGAAACGGCGCCCAGTCACCGATCGCCAGCGGGTCGATCAGCGACAGATTGTCACCGTCATACAACTGAATCAGCCCCAGTTGCGGATAATAGGTACGAGTACGAACAAACTCGGTGTCCAGCGCCACCTCGGACACCGCGCACGCCTGTACGCACACCGCTGATAATCCTTCATCGGTAGTAATCAACTGATAATTCAAAACGGTATTCTCTTGGTTGCGCCCCGGAGCGGCTAGCCGCGACCGGGGCATGGAACATATTCATGGCGGACAACACATCACGTTCATGGCGGACAATACATCACGCGGGTCAGACCGCACCATCAGGGCAGGTAATGGCTTGACGCGAAAGGCGATGTTGTCCTGTGGTGCTCAGCAGGCAGGCCACCACCATACCCGTCATGACTACCACAGGCAACCTTCAGGCGGCTGACTGCTCATTACGCAGCTCACGCCGGAGAATTTTTCCCACGTTGGATTTCGGTAACTCGCTGCGGAATTCGAATAACCGCGGCACCTTATACCCGGTGAGGTTACGACGGCAGTGACTGATCAGTTCTTCCACCGTCAGCGAGGGATCGCGGCACACCACGAAGACTTTGACCGCCTCGCCCGACGTTTCGCTGGGCACGCCAATCGCCGCCGCTTCGGATACCTTCGGATGGCGCGCCACCACTTCCTCGATTTCATTGGGATAAACATTGAAGCCAGACACCAGAATCATGTCTTTTTTACGGTCGACGATTTTCAGGAACCCCTGCGCGTCCGCCGTGACAATGTCACCGGTCGCCAGCCAGCCCTCTTTCAGCACGTCGTGAGTCGCGGCAGGCTGCTGCCAGTAACCGGACATCACCTGCGGGCCGCGCACCCACAATTCGCCGGGGTCGCCGGGCGCCACATCCTGACCGTCATCATTGACGATACGCACATCGGTGGACGGCACCGGCAAGCCGATGCTGCCGCTGTAATGTTGCAGATCATACGGATTTCCCGCCACCAGCGGCGCGCTTTCCGTCAATCCATAGCCTTCCAGCAGATGGATGCCGGTCAGTTTTTCCCACCGTTCGGCCACCACCTGTTGCACCGATGCGCCGCCGCCTACCGACAGCCGCAGCGTGGAGAAATCCAGCCGGCTAAACGCATCGTTGTTCAGCAAGGCGTTGAACAACGTATTCACCCCGGTAATGGCGGTAAACGGATAGTGCGTAAGCTCTTTGATCATGCCGGGAATATCGCGTGGGTTGGTGATCAGCAGGTTTTTTCCGCCGATTTCGACAAACAACAGGCAATTTACCGTCAGCGCAAAAATGTGATAGAGCGGCAGCGCCGTCACCACCAGTTCCTGCCCCTCCTGCAATACCGGGCCATAAGCGGCTCTGGCCTGCATCAGATTGGCCTGCATATTCCGGTGAGTCAGCATCGCGCCCTTGGCGACGCCGGTGGTGCCGCCGGTATATTGCAGAAACGCCAGATCCTGATTGCTCACCTCCGGCTTCACATACGGCATCCGTTTGCCCTGCTGCAACACCTGGCGGAACGAAATGGCGTCCGGCAGATGATATTTCGGCACCAGACGCTTGATGTACTTGACCACAAAGTTAACCAACGTGCCTTTAGCCGGCGCCAGTTGATCGCCCATGCGGGTCAGGATCACATGTTTCACCGGGGTGTTGTACACCACCTTTTCCAGCGTATGGGCAAAATTGGAGACGATAACGATGGCCGAGGCGCCGCAGTCTTTCAACTGGTGCTCCAGCTCACGCGGCGTATACAGCGGATTGACGTTGACCACCACCAGACCGGCCCGCAGGACGCCGAATAGCGCGATCGGATACTGCAACAGGTTCGGCATCATCAACGCGACGCGCTCGCCCTTTTTCAGTTTCAACTGATGTTGCAGGTAAGCGGCAAAAGCCCGACTGCGCTCCTCCAGCCGGCGGAAGGTCATCACCTCGCCCATATTGATAAAGGCGGGCTGGTCGGCATAACGCGACACCGCGTGTTCAAACAACTCGATTAGCGAAGTGTAGCGATCCGGGTCAATTTCCGCGGGGACATCCGCCGGATAACGCGCTAACCAGATTTTTTCCAAAACGTCACTCCCGAGATATTTTTTAAGTGGCATAATCAATCCCAACCCGAGTGATCTGTAACAACATTTTAACTCATATTAACAACTGTGAAATTCACAATGTTCAGGTTGAGAAGATGATCACTTATTTCAACTTGTTATCCGTGCCGAAAAAAAACGAGGCGACCCAGGCCGCCTCTGTTCACTGTCAGGCTATCGCCTGATTGCTGACGATCGTTACTCCGTGACGACAGACTCCACCTGAGCCGGCGCATATCCGTCGTTCCAGTC
The DNA here is from genome assembly GCF_000406205.1 of Dickeya sp. NCPPB 3274. Lineage (NCBI taxonomy): Bacteria > Pseudomonadati > Pseudomonadota > Gammaproteobacteria > Enterobacterales > Pectobacteriaceae > Dickeya > Dickeya sp. NCPPB 3274. Next base: position 2,578,135 of record NZ_CM001979.1, read on the forward strand.
CGGGCCCCAACCGGGCCCCCAGACATGGCGGTAGCGGCGATCCCACCAGGGATCGTAAGCGCGCGGCGGCAACACCACCTGCTGCACCACGCGCCAGCGTTTATAGCCCTGCACGTTAATCACTACATACTGATATGGCCGTTCACCGATTTTACCCTGCTCGGTGCCGCTAATTGGCCCTACCACGGTGATCAGCTGGTTTTTGAAATCCACCGGCTCCAGAAACCCGTTGACGTAGGCGACCAGACGACCGCCAGACGGCTCGCCCAGTCGCGGCCGGCCGGCATCATCCAGCGGCAAACTGACAATTTCCAGCCGGGTGCGATTGGCCTCGTTGCGAATATCAGCAATCCGGCCGCCAAAGCGCGATTCCTGCCCAACGTACAGATTCGGCGCATTCATCACCCGAATCAGGTCCATCTGCGGCGTGGCCGAGGTCCCGCGGATTTCATCCGGTAACGTAACGCAGCCGGACAACACGCTCAGACTCAGCAACAACAGTCCGCACAGCCCGGTCCGGCGCAGCCGCATCGACGTTCTATTTCCGAAAGATTGGATAGTCATCACCTATACCCTGCTTGCCATCGTCAATTTATGACAGATACCTGACTTAGACTGTAGCCGATGCGATAAGTTGCTGTTATTCGCGGCCGGGTAATTTTTTCCACGCCACTTCGTTGCGCAGATAACGGGGTTCGGCCTGCTCCACGCTCACCGCTGCGCCCGACGTCCACAACCGCCACGCCAGCGGCAGCATGTCCTGCGCCTGCGGCAACAGCATATCGGTGTGATTCAGGACGATATCAGGATGGCCGACCAAGTCCGGATAGGTTTGCCAGCCGGTTCCCGCGGTGGCCCAATCGCCGTTCAGCGATGCCGCCAGTGACTGCACCTGAACCGGCGCCAGCACGGCTTCACTCGCCTCGCCGCGCCAATCGCCCTGTTCGTCGCGCTCGTAGCTTGCCCAGTAGACTTCGCCCATGCGGGCATCAATGGCGGTCAGCACCCGGCTGGCGCCGGTCAGACGGTGCGCCCCTTGCGCCAGCGTCGCCAGCGTCGACACGCCGAGCATCGGTAAGTCCGCGCCCAGCGCCAGCCCTTGTGCGATGCCGATGCCAATACGCACGCCGGTGAAGCTGCCCGGCCCGCGCCCGAATGCCAGCGCATCCAGTTGGCCAAGCGTCATGCCGTGATCGGCCAGCAATTGCCGGACCATCGGCAGTACCCGCTGGGTATGCTCGCGGGGGCAGACTTCAAACAGGGAATGGATTTCACCGTCATTCCAGAGTGCAACGGAACAGGCTTCCGTTGCGGTATCAAGCGCTAAAATTCGCGTAGACATGCCAACCTCAGGCAGGGAGAGAATATTTCAACGGCGCGCATCATAGCAGCCAGCGCCGGTGACCGTCACGGTTTGCGCGTCAGAAAATCGATGGCTCGCCGCAAATCCCGCGTTCTTGGCGCCGGCGGCAGGCTGGTGAGAAACACTTCGCCATACGGCCGCGTCACCAGCCGGTTGTCGCAAATCACCAGCACGCCGCGGTCTTCCACATCGCGGATCAATCGACCGACGCCCTGCTTCAGCGTAATCACCGCATCGGGCAATTGCACCTCGTCGAACGGGTCGCCGCCGTGCACCCGACAATCCTCCATACGCGCCTTGAGCAACGGATCGTCCGGGGAGGTAAACGGCAGTTTGTCGATAATCACGCACGACAGCGCATCGCCCCGCACATCCACGCCTTCCCAGAAACTGCCGGTCGCCACCAGCAACGCGTTGCCTGCCGCCAGAAACTGCGCCAGCAACTGCGGCTTGCTGGTTTCGCCCTGCACCAACACCGGCAACGTCAGCGACGCCCGAAACTCGGCGGCCAGGTCGCGCATCATCTGGTGCGAGGTGCACAGCATGAAACAACGCCCCTGATTAGCCTCGATCAGCGGGCGCAACATGCCCGCCAGTTGTCTGGCCGCGCCGGGCCGGTTGGTTTCCGGCAGGTAGCGCGGCACGCATAATAACGCCTGACGCGCGTAATCAAACGGGCTCGGCAGCAGCAACGTCCGGGCCTGCTCCAGCCCCAGCCGGTCAATGAAATGCGTGAGCTGATCGTTTACCGACAGCGTAGCCGAGGTGAATACCCAGCAGGCCGGTTTTTCTTTCATCACGTCCCGGAAACGGTCCGCGACTGACAGCGGCGTCAGCGCCAGCACGAAATGACGCGAGGTGCATTCGTACCAGTAGCTGTAACCGGGTTGCTGCACGTCCCGCAGTCGCTTCAGCCGGGCACGGTATATGGTCGCGCGTTCAAACGCCGCGTCCAGCAACGCGGAGCGGCCCAGCGACAGCTTGGCGACATCGCAGCACAGTTCCAGCGCGTCATCCAGCAGCGTCAGCGACCGTTGCAACAGATTATCCGTGACAATGTCACGTAAGTTGCCGCGAAATCCCGGGTCGCCCAGCGCCAGGCGAAAATCCTGGGTACTCTGGCTCAGGCGATCGGCGCTTTTCTGTAACTGGCTGGCGTCACGCACTTCGGTACGGTAGGCAATCACGATATCTTTGGCGAGGTCCAGCAACTGGCGACTGGAGAGCTGCTGGCCGAAATACTGGCTGGCGATGTCCGGGATCTGGTGGGCTTCATCAAATATCACCACGTCGCTGTCGGGGATCAGTTCGGCAAATCCGCTCTCCTTGACCACCATATCCGCCAGATAAAGATGATGATTCACCACCACCACATCGGCATCCATCGCCCGTCGGCGCGCCTTCACCACAAAGCACTCCTTGTAGTGCGGGCAGTCGCTGCCGAGACAGTTATCGTTGGTGCTGGTCACCAGCGGCCATACCGCGCTGTCTTCAGCCACATCGCCACACTGGCTGATGTCGCCGTCTTCGGTTTCGGAACTCCAGCCGCGCAGCCTCACCAGTTCGCGCAGCACGTCGCGGCCAAGATCGCCGCCCGCCAGCGATTGCTGTTCCAGTCGTTCGATGCACAGATAATTGGCACGCCCTTTCAACAGCGCCAGCTTGCCTTGAAAATTCAGCGCGTTGGCGACAGTCGGTAAATCGCGACTGTACAGCTGATCCTGCAGCGCGCGCGAGCCGGTGGAGACAATCACCTTTTTGCCGGAACGCAGCGCGGGCGCCAGGTAAGCGTAGGTCTTGCCGGTGCCGGTGCCCGCTTCCACCACCAGCGGTTTTTTGGCGTCGATCGCCTCCAGCACGGCGGCTGCCATCTGGCGCTGCGGTTCGCGCGGCTGGAAACCCCGAATCGCCTGCGCCAGTACGCCATCGGTTGCAAAATCGTCGATTGAGCTGTCTGCTGCCACGCTGCCTCTCTTGTCTGACACTGCCGTCGCCCTGATTCGGCTGGATAAAGGTGGCTGATTATGCCAAGCCTGCGCGCACGACACCACTTCGGGTCGCGTCTGCCGTCCTGCTCAGGGATCACCTGTTGGAGAGAACTGTGTTAGTCTCTGCGGTTTTAGCGCCTGTCCCGGCAGGCGCGCAGACTGAAACGAGGAGCCTGACTTCATGTCGATTACCCGCATCAATCCCGACGCACGCTGGTCCGACGCCGTGATCCACAACAACACGCTGTACTACACCAGCGTGCCGGAAAATCTGGACGACGACGCCCTCGCCCAGACCGAAAACGCGCTGGCGTCGCTGGACGCCATCCTGCAACAGGCCGGCAGCGATAAAAGCCGCCTGCTGGACGTAACCATTTTTTTGGCCGATAAAGCTGATTTCGCCGCCATGAACGCCGCCTGGGACGCTTGGGTAGTGGCCGGCAGCGCGCCGGTGCGTTGCACCGTGGAAGCCAAACTGATGAACCCGAAATTCAAAGTGGAAATCAAAGCGATCGCCGCAGTCGGCTGATCCTGCGCGGGCGGCGGTTCACGCGCCGCCCGAACGCCATTATTCCTGCTATTCCTGTATTCCTGTATTCCTGCTACTCCTGCGAAGAGGCCTCGTCGTCCTCAAAACGCGCCACCACCCGCGCCCCCTGATGATTCTGGCGCAGTTCTTCCGCCACCTGCGCGATGGCTTCGCCGCTGCTCATGCCTTCCGCCATCAGCTGTTGTATTCTTTCCACCGCCTGTTGCTGCTGCTCATGAGTCAGCGCCGGGATACCTGCAAACATCATTCTTCTCCTGAAAACCTTTTTATGCCGGCCACGCCAGCGATCCGCCACGGTTTGTGGTACGCTTGCACCGCTGCGATGCATGCTGCCGGTTCAGCGTACGGCTGCCGGCATGACCAACGCCGAGAAACCATACCAATACCGCTATGCCGACACCGATAGTCTATCACGCGCTACCGTATCAGCCGGATGCGCTGTTGCGCCTTTTTAGTTCCCTATCGCGCCAGCCCTGGGCGATGTTGCTTCATTCCGGGTTTGCCGACCATCCTCATAACCGTTTTGACATTCTGGTGGCGGAGCCGCGTCTGACCCTGCAGACCGTCGGCGAACTGACCACGATCCAACACGGCGATGCCCGGCAGACCTCCGCGGAAGACCCGTTTCACCTGCTGCAACAGCAGCTCGATGCGCTGGCGCTGGATGTGCCGCCGCACCCGGATTATCCGTTTCAGGGCGGCGCTCTCGGTTTGTTTGGTTACGATCTGGGACGACGGGTGGAGCAGTTGCCGGCCATCGCCGACCGGGATATCGACCTGCCCGACATGGCGGTGGGCATTTACGACTGGGCGTTGATTGCCGACCATCATCAACAACGCCTGACCCTGGTCGCCCACGGCGATATCGACGCCAGACTGGCCTGGCTCAACGCTCTGTCGCCTGCCGAACCGGGCGCATTTCGCCTGACCAGCGACTGGCAAGCCAACATGAGCCGGGAGCAGTACGGCGAAAAATTTCGCCGTATTCAGGATTATCTGCGTGCCGGAGACTGCTATCAGGTCAATCTGGCCCAGCGTTTTCAAGCCGGTTATCAGGGCGACGAATGGCAGGCGTTCCTGACGCTTTCCGCCAGCAACCGGGCGCCGTTTTCCGCGTTCCTGCGGTTGCCGCACAGCGCGGTGCTCAGCATTTCGCCGGAGCGTTTCCTGTGGCTGCACGATAACCACATTCAGACCCGACCGATCAAAGGCACGCTGCCGCGGCTGCCGGATGCCGACGCCGATGCCCGTCAGGCGCAACGGCTGGCTGCCTCCGAGAAAGATCGCGCCGAGAACCTGATGATTGTCGACCTGCTGCGTAACGATATCGGCCGGGTAGCGGTGCCGGGCAGCGTGCGGGTGCCGGAATTGTTTGTGGTGGAGCCGTTTCCGGCGGTGCACCATCTGGTCAGCACTATCGAAGCGCGATTACCCGCGCAGCAGCACGCCACGGATGTGCTGCGCGCCTGTTTTCCCGGCGGTTCCATTACCGGCGCGCCCAAAGTGCGAGCCATGGAGATCATCGAGGAATTGGAACCGCATCGCCGCAACGTCTATTGCGGCAGCATCGGCTATCTCAGCGTCTGCGGCACGATGGACACCAACATCACTATCCGTACGCTGATCGCCGCCAATGGCACGCTTTCCTGCTGGGCCGGCGGCGGAATTGTGGCCGACAGCGAAGAACAGGCAGAATATCAGGAAACATTCGACAAGATTGGCCGCATTCTGCCGTTATTAACCGTATCGACCACGGATTAAACAGAGCTGACCGACATGACCGACGCCACGCTGTTGCCTCTCTCAGACCGCACTGACGTATACCGTCCCTATGATCTGGACGCGTTTATTACCCGCTTTCAGTTGCAGAGCGCCCCCGGTCTGCCGATCACCCAGCACCACCGGCAAGCCGCGGTGCTGGTGCCGATCATCCGCCGCCCCGATCCTTGTCTGCTGCTGACCCGCCGCTCGCCTCGTTTGCGCAAACACGCCGGACAGGTGGCCTTTCCCGGCGGCGCGGCGGATCCGGACGATTCGTCGCTGATCGCCACCGCGCTGCGCGAAGCGCAGGAGGAAGTGGCGATTCCCCCGGCATCGGTCCAGATACTGGGAACGCTGCCGGCATTCGACAGCACCAGCGGTTATCAGGTCACCCCGGTGGTCGGTCTGCTGCCGGAGAACACGCCTTTTCATCCCAACGCCGACGAAGTGGCGGAACTGTTTGAAATGCCGCTGCGGGACGCCTTTACCCTCCAGCGCTACTATTCGCTGGATATCGAGCGCCGCCAACAGCCGCATCGCGTCTACCTATCCTGGTATCGGCAGCAGTTCGTCTGGGGGCTGACCGCCGCCATCATCCGCCAGTTGGCGTTGCAGGTGGCGACGTCGGAACCGGCGTAATCTCCCGGCGAAACGTCGAGTCTGCCATAAGTTATTTTTCGGCATAACATAACTTTATTTCATGTGAAAAGCCGAATGTGGCAGCATACTCTCCACTACAATAGCGCGATCTATCGAGTTTTATCCTGGAGCGAGTCATGTCATCGGCCATAACGCCAGATAAATGGTGGTATGCCTGATGACATCACTCGTTCCCCTATAGTAACAGGCAGTCCCTAAAGGAGTTTCAGCGTGATAAGCGTATTCGACATGTTCAAAATCGGTATTGGCCCCTCCAGCTCTCACACGGTTGGACCGATGAAAGCCGGTAAACAATTTGTCGATGAACTGCAACAACGGGATTTGTTGTCTCGCACCGATCGGGTGACGGTGGAGGTTTACGGCTCCCTCGCCCTGACCGGCAAAGGCCACCACACCGATATTGCGATTATCCTGGGGCTGGCGGGCAATCAGCCGGATACCGTGGATATCGACGCCATCCCGGCGTTTATCCGGGACGTGGAGCAAACTGAGCGGTTATCGCTGGCAGGCACGCATGACGTCGCTTTCCCTCGCGAAGGCGGTATGATTTTCCGTGGCGAAAACCTGCCGCTGCATGAAAACGGCATGACGCTGACCGCCTTTGCCGCCGACCTTCCGCTGTTTCGCCAAACCTATTACTCGATCGGCGGCGGTTTTATCGTTGATGAAGCGCACTTTGGTCAGTCTCAGGAATCCACCTTCACCGTACCGCATCCTTACCGCTCCGCGCGGGAAATTCTGGAACACTGTAAACAGAGCGGTCTGTCTATCTCCGGCATGATGATGCGCAACGAGCTGGCGCTGCATAGCCGTCAGGAGATCGAAGAGTATTTCGCCGCAGTCTGGCAGACCATGCGCGCCTGTATGGATCGCGGCATGAACACCGAGGGCGTGCTGCCCGGCCCGCTGCGGGTACCGCGCCGCGCCGCCGCCCTGCGCCGCATGCTGGTGTCCTCGGACAAGCTGTCCAACGACCCGATGAACGTGGTGGATTGGGTCAATATGTTCGCACTGGCGGTCAATGAGGAAAACGCCGCCGGCGGGCGCGTGGTCACCGCGCCTACCAACGGCGCCTGCGGCATCGTGCCGGCGGTGCTGGCCTACTACGATCATTTTATCGAGCCGGTCGGCCCCGGCATTTATCTGCGTTATTTCATGGCGGCAGGCGCGATCGGGTCGCTGTATAAAATGAACGCCTCGATTTCCGGAGCGGAAGTCGGTTGTCAGGGCGAAGTGGGCGTAGCCTGTTCGATGGCGGCGGCCGGCCTGGCCGAGCTGCTGGGCGCCAGTCCGGAACAGGTGTGCGTGGCCGCGGAAATCGGCATGGAACACAATCTGGGGCTGACCTGCGATCCGGTGGCCGGTCAGGTGCAGGTGCCTTGTATCGAGCGTAACGCCATCGCCGCGGTCAAAGCCATCAACGCCACCCGCATGGCGGTGCGTCGCACCACCGAAGCTCGCGTGTCGCTCGACAAGGTAATAGAAACCATGTACGAAACCGGTAAAGACATGAACGCCAAATACCGCGAAACCTCCCGCGGCGGTCTGGCTATCAAGGTGCAGTGCGACTGACCAAATACAACGCCGGCGGGGAGACCCGCCGGCGTTGCGCTACTCATTACAAAAACCGGTTACCACCGCTGGCGGCGATCGCCGTTACCGCCCCAGAAATAACCGGGGCTGGGCCGCTGTGGAAGCCACCTGGAATACCGCTACCGCCTGTACCAGTTGCTGGGCCTGTTCTTTCAGGTTCTCTGCCGCCGCCGCGCTCTCTTCCACCAGGGCAGCGTTCTGCTGTGTAACGGTATCGATTTGCGTGATGGCCTGTCCCACCTGTTTCACTCCCGAACTTTGCTCCAGGCTGGACGCGCTGATTTCCGACACAATATCGGTAACCTGATTGATCGCCGCCACAATCTGCGTCATGGTCGCACCAGTTTCATCCACCAGTTGACTACCCTGTTCAACCTGCCCGACGCTGTTGGTAATCAACGTGCTGATCTCTTTGGCGGCGTTCGCGCTTCGCTGCGCCAGACTGCGTACTTCGGAAGCGACAACCGCAAAACCACGCCCTTGCTCGCCCGCCCGCGCCGCTTCCACCGCCGCATTCAGCGCCAGAATATTAGTCTGGAAAGCGATGCTGTCGATCACATTGATGATGTCCGAAATCTTTTTAGAACTGTCGTTGATGCCTTTCATGGTTGCGATCACGCGTTCAACCATGTTTCCGCCTTCCGCCGCCAGCGTTGACGCGCCTAACGCCAGTTGGTTGGCCTGACGCGCGTTTTCGGCGTTATTGCTGACGGTAGACCCTAACTGTTCCATAGTGGCGGAAGTCTGTTGCAGCGCGCTGGCCTGCTCTTCCGTACGCTGACTCAGGTCCTGATTACCCTGGGATATCTGGATACTGGCGGTCGCCAGACTTTCCGCATTGCTGCGTACGCTGGTGACAATCCCCGACAGGGACGACTGCATCTCGTGCAGTTGGGCAAGCAGGCTCACCTGATCATAGTCTTTCACCGGGATCGGGCTGGAAAGATCGCCCTGCGCCATCCGGCTAACTACCTGTGCCGCGACCACCGGCTCGCCGCCCAGTTGCCGCAGCAGACTGCGTAGAATCACCGCGCCCAGTACCACTGACCCCAACGCCACGATACCTGCGGCAATCAGTGAAATGATACGCGTCGTGACATTGCTGCTTTGCTGCTCAACGACTTTCCTGTTTGCCAGCTCATCCTGATATTTTTTTAACGCGGACAATTCACCAAACGTCTTGTCTGCCGGCGCCTTGACTTCATTTTTATTAATTTCGCTGGCGTTTTTTATATCGCCAGATTCAACGGCCTGAACCTGATGTTCCATGCCTTTACGCATTAACGTGTACGACGACACCAGCCCGTCAAAAGACTGCGCCATCGTCGGGTCAATAATGGTTTTCAGTTTACTTAACAGCCCCTCCACCTTCGTGAAATTCTCGGTATTCTGACTTTTCCATCCGGCAATCGACGTCGGGTCGCCAATGGCGATCATCCGCAAGATGTTGATGTCTACACGCGTAAGCAGGCCGTCAATCTGGCCGATAATCGACGCGGCCTGATAGTCCTTTTCATACAAACGTTGTAATTCTGAGGTGGTGGCGCTCTGGCGGGAAAGCAGAAATACGGCCAATGTCATAAAGGAGATGATGATCACGGCGATCATCATGGCCAGCTTTTTTTTAACAGTCCATACATTCATAGGTTGTTCTCAAATTATAACGTTCTGATGAAGAAGTAGACACAGATGACCTTGCGGCATGCTCTGTAATGTGACGAAATTGTTTCGTACCTAAATGGTATCGACAGTCGGCAGTGGCTCTTGAACGCAAAAGATAATTAATGGCTGAAAGAGCGGGCATGAATTGTAATAAATGATGAACTGATGAGGTGGGCTTACCATAGCGAGGAAAAAAGATGATGACATCGCCGCCATCCCCTTTAGCGACCAGCCGAAAAGATAAAAAAAGCGAGCCTCAGGCTCGCTTCGGCATGGTTCGACTAACCACGCAATGAATTCAAGAAAACCACCATCATCATCCAACCGCAGAGGCCCGCCGGTCAGGCAAGCCCCTCGTGCGGCGTAGCATTACGCCTCGTCTTCCGTAGCCGTCTCAGGAATACGGACAATACGAACCAGCTCGATACGGTAGTCCGTCGCTTCCACGATCAGGAACCGTAACCGGGGCAGCTCCAGCCAGTCTCCCACTTTGGGGAACTCATCGCTGTGCGCCAGCAACAGGCCGGCCAGCGAGGTATAGTCTTCTTTCGGATCGACCAAATCCTGCACGTTGAGCACCTGCTGCAACGAATGCAGATCGGTGCCGCCGCGCACCAGCCAACCGTCGCCGTCTTCGATGATATCCAGCGTTTCATCTTCATCCGGGAATTCGCCGGCGATCGCTTCCAGAATATCCAGCGGCGTCACCAGCCCCTGCACCACGCCAAACTCGTTGGTAATCATCACCAGGCTGCCTTTCGCGCGACGCAGCACCGGCAACAGATTGATGACATCCAGCGTTTCCGGCACCACGATCGGCGGGTTGGCGGCGGCGAACTGTTCCACATCGGTGTGTTCATCCAGCGCCACCAGCAGGTCTTTGGCGCGCACTACGCCGACCAGTTCATCCAGCGAGCCGCGGCACACCGGGAACAGGCTGTGCGGCGTGTCCAGCAATTGCAGGCGAATGTCGTCCACCGAACGTTCGCTGTCCACCCAGGAGATATCGGTACGCGGCGTCATCACGCTGCGCAGGGAGCGGGAGGCCAGCGTCAGCACGCCGCTGATCATATAGCGCTCTTCTTCAGCAAACGTTTCTTCCGGTTGCTGCTGCGGCAACTCTTCCTGATCGTCATGGTTGGCTTTGCGTGACCCCATCAGGCGCAGAATCGCTTCGGCGGTGCGCTCGCGCATCGGCCGGTGCGACTGATGTTTGATAAAGTTGTGCCGGGCAATCTGGTTAAACATCTCGATGACGATCGAGAAGCCGATCGCGGCATACAGATAGCCCTTCGGAATATGGAAACCAAACCCTTCCGCCACCAGACTCAAACCGATCATCAGCAGGAAGCTGAGACAGAGCACTACCACCGTCGGATGGGCGTTCACAAAACGGGTCAGCGGTTTGGATGCCAGCAGCATCACGGCCATGGCGATCACCACGGCGGTCATCATCACGCCCAGATGGTTCACCATCCCTACGGCGGTAATGACCGCATCGAGGGAGAACACCGCGTCCAGAATAACAATCTGCACCACCACCGCCCAGAAACTGGCATGCGCGCGGTTGGCATTCGGGTCGAGCGGGCGGTTTTCCAGCCGCTCATGCAGCTCCATCGTGGCTTTGAACAGCAGGAACAGCCCCCCGGCCAGCAAAATCAAGTCTCGGCCGGAAAAACTGAACTCCCCGACAGAAAACAGCGGTCGCGTCAGCGTCACCATCCAGGAAATCAGCGATAGCAGGCCAAGCCGCATCAGCAGCGCCAGCGACAGGCCGATGATACGCGCCTTGTCACGCTGTTTGGCCGGCAGTTTATCCGCCAGAATGGCGATGAACACCAGGTTGTCGATACCCAATACAATTTCGAGTACCACCAACGTCAGTAAGCCTGCCCAGATTGAGGGATCCAGCAAAAATTCCATGTCAGACTCCGGAAAATGAACGAGCGAACGACATCAATGCAGCGGCATTGTGCGACGAAAACGAAAGGGAAGTGTCAGTGTAGGGCTGAATTCGGCCTGAATGGCCCACTGGGTAAAGAACACCACCGGCCAGCGCCGGGGCAAAAGAAATGAATCGTCGGTGACAGTCCATAGGAAGGGCGTTTGCCCGTTACTCCTCTGTAATTAAAGGGAGAACAACTTTAACAGAGTTAATGCGATTTTCCACAACGATTTTCCTTCACTCCGCGAAGCGGGTCGCATTCATCGGCATCACTGCTCTCTCTGAATATATTCCGCCACCGATTATCGACCGGTATCACATAATTTATTTCTTCGACCCCTAAAATAAATCCTGCGATATCAGGCTGGCCTGAATCGATTCATAACCCGGCGTGATGAGTGTCGTAAACGCTTTTTGTGCCATCTATCGGGCAAGAAACAGTATTACGGCCATACTGAATATCGCTCACGGATAAACGTGACTAATTTATCCAGATTATCAGACAGATTTCACTCTCAACAAAACAGTGATTCATAAAAGGAGGGAGCAAGTGAGTATTGCCATCATGCTATGCACTCACGGCGCCACTGCCGGTCCGCTGCTAAATACAGCTGAAATGATTCTTGGTGAACAGAGTAACGTTGGCTGGATTGATTTTGTTCCCGGCGAAAACGCCGAGATCCTGATGGAAAAATATCAGGCGAAGCTGGCCGAACTGGACACCTCGGAAGGTGTGCTTTTTCTGGTGGACACCTGGGGAGGCAGTCCGTTCAACGCCGCCAGCCGTCTGGTGAACGACAAGAAAAATCATGAAGTGATCGCCGGGGTCAATATTCCAATGCTGGCCGAGACGTTTATGGCCCGCGATGACAACCCTGAATTTGGCGAACTGGTCGCGATCGCGGTGGAGGCCGGTCGCGCAGGCGTCAAAGCGCTGAAGGCGCCCGACCCGGAAAAAGCGCCCCGCCCCGCGCCCGTCATCGCCAAACCGGCTGCCGCGCCGGGAGCCGGCGGGCACATGAAGATCGGGCTGGCGCGTATTGACGACCGCCTGATCCACGGGCAGGTCGCCACCCGCTGGACCAAGGAAACCAACGTCAACCGGATTATTGTGGTTAGCGATGAAGTGGCGGCGGACAATGTGCGAAAAACCCTGCTGACGCAGGTGGCCCCGCCCGGCGTCTCGGCCCACGTGGTCGATGTCGCCAAAGCGGTCAGGGTTTACGACAACCCGAAATACGCCTCTGACCGCGTCATGCTGCTGTTCACCAATCCAACCGATGTGCTGCGGCTGGTGGAGGATGGCGTCAAGATTACCTCGGTCAACATCGGCGGCATGGCCTATCGTCAGGGCAAAACCCAGGTCAATAACGCCGTCTCGATTGACGACAAGGATATCGCGGCGTTCAACAAGCTCCATGAGCGCGGTATTGAACTGGAAGTCCGCAAAGTGTCGACAGATACCAAAATCAATATGATGGATTTGATCACCAAGGTGGCGCGTTAGCACTTCCGGAGCAACGGATTGGGTAACGACGTTATTTTTCGGACCACTATTCTCACAGGAGAAGTACCATGGAGATCACCACGTTTCAAATCGTGCTGATATTTATCGTAGCCTGTATTTCAGGTATGGGTTCCATTCTCGATGAATTCCAGTTTCACCGGCCGCTGGTGGCTTGTACCCTGATCGGGCTGGTGCTGGGCGACATCAAAACCGGGATCATTATCGGCGGTACGCTGGAAATGATCGCGCTGGGCTGGATGAACATCGGGGCCGCCGTTGCGCCTGATGCGGCGCTGGCCTCTATTATTTCCACCATTCTGGTCATCGCCGGCGGGCAAAGCGTCGGCGCCGGGATTGCGTTGGCGATTCCGCTGGCGGCCGCGGGTCAGGTACTGACCATTATTGTGCGCACCATCACCGTCGCCTTCCAGCATGCCGCCGACACCGCGGCCGAGCGCGGCAATCTTTCCGCCATCAGTTGGATTCACGTTTCCGCCCTGCTGTTGCAGGCCATGCGCATCGCCATTCCGGCGGTGATTGTCGCCGTCTCGGTCGGGACTGAAGCAGTACACGGCCTGCTCTCTTCCATCCCCGAGGTGGTCACCACCGGTCTGAACATCGCCGGCGGCATGATTGTGGTCGTTGGTTATGCCATGGTCATCAATATGATGCGGGCCGGTTATCTGATGCCGTTCTTCTATCTGGGGTTCGTTACCGCTGCCTTCACCAACTTCAATCTGGTGGCGCTGGGCGTCATCGGTGTCGTCATGGCGGTGCTGTATATCCAGCTTAGCCCCAAATACAACAAGGCTCAGGGTGCAGCGGCCGCATCGTCAAACAACGATCTTGATAACGAACTGGATTAACAGGAGAGCAAGAAATGGTGGATACGACAAAGAAACTGACTCCCAGCGATATTCGCGCCGTATTTCTGCGTTCTAACCTGTTCCAGGGATCGTGGAATTTCGAACGCATGCAGGCACTGGGGTTCTGCTTTTCCATGGTACCGGTGATCCGTCGCCTTTACCCGGAGAACTCGGAAGAGCGTAAGCAGGCAATCAAACGTCATCTGGAGTTTTTCAATACCCAGCCTTTCGTCGCCGCGCCGGTATTGGGCGTGACCATGGCGATGGAAGAGCAGCGCGCCAACGGCGCACCGATTGACGACGGGGCGATCAACGGCCTGAAAGTCGGGCTGATGGGGCCGCTGGCCGGCGTTGGCGATCCGATATTCTGGGGAACCGCGCGTCCGGTCTTCGCCGCGCTCGGCGCCGGCATCGCCATGAGCGGTAGCCTGCTCGGGCCGATCCTGTTTTTCGTGCTGTTTAACCTGGTGCGTTTGCTGGTGCGTTATTACGGCGTCGCCTACGGCTATCGCAAAGGTGCGGATATCGTAAGCGACATGGGCGGCGGCCTCCTGCAGAAAATGACCGAAGGGGCATCGATTCTGGGGTTGTTCGTCATGGGCGCGCTGGTCAACAAGTGGACCCACGTCAACATCCCGCTGGTGGTATCGCGCGTAACCGGGCAGGATGGGAAAACGGCCGTCACCACGGTGCAATCGATCCTTGATCAACTGATGCCCGGCCTGGTGCCGTTACTGCTGACGTTTGGCTGTATGTGGCTACTGCGGCGCAAGGTTAATGCGCTCTGGCTGATCGTCGGCTTTTTCGTTATCGGCATCATAGGCTACTGGATCGGCCTGCTGGGGCTCTGACTCTACCGGCCGGGGCAACCCGGCCATTTTTCATCACGAATAATGCGTTCTGTTTTCATCACGCTAACCCGTTGTCTCACATCCTGTATTCACGCCACCACCGGAGTTGCTCATGACTTTCACCGACGTCGTTCTGATGGTATCTATTGCTCTGGCCCTGCTATATGCAATTTACGATGAATTCATCATGGACCGGCGGCAAGGTCAGACCCGACTCAAGGTGCGGCTGCGGCGCGCACATCGTCTGGATGCGCTGATCTTCAGCCTGCTGGTGGCAATACTCATCTATAAAAATGTCACGACTCACGGCTCGCCTTTCACCACGCTGCTGCTTTTCTCGCTGATACTGATGGCGATATATCTGACCCTAATTCGTTACCCGAAATTACTCTTCAAAGATCAGGGTTTCTTTTATGCCAATACCTATATTGCTTATCACCGCATTAAACATATGAATTTATCGGAAGACGGCATTTTGGTGATAGAACTTGAAAAAAGTCGACTACTTATCGCGGTTAATGAATTGGATGATCTGGAAAAAATATATCATTTTATGATTGAAAATCAGTAGGTTAAAATATTTTTCTTTTTCGGATAAATAATGACTCATCTCTCCATAAAAAACGTAGCTGTTATTTTGACCACATGGTTACTGATGTAATTAACACCAATTGTTTCCAATTCATTAAAGATGAAAATAATTATCAATTGCATTGATAATCCATATATTATTTATTGTTGTTTAATGTAGGAATAATATGATATCGTTGCGCCGTCATTGGGGAGTAGCCGGTTCCTGAAGCCTTAAATTCAGGAATGCTCGTATCAACATACTCGTTCTTCACTGAACGTGGTACGGGCGGCCAGGTTGGCAGGCGAGACCATAGACACGTGATCCGTCGTCTGGTTGGGGGTGGGTTACGTGGATATGGAGAACCGCCCAGCCGAGGCTATTACACATGAACTTATCAGCTACACTCATTCTTGCTTTTGGCATGTCTATGGACGCTTTTGCTGCGTCCATTGGTAAAGGTGCCGCACTGCACAAACCCCGCTTTCGTGAAGCAATTCGAACCGGCTTGATCTTCGGTCTGATTGAGGCGTTGACGCCGTTAATCGGCTGGGCGCTGGGTTTTTATGCCAGCCGTTTCATTATCGCCTGGGACCACTGGGTGGCTTTCAGTCTGCTGCTGATTTTAGGCGGCCGCATGATTATGGAAGGCCTGAAAGGCGAAGACAGCCACAACTGTGAAAAAATCTCCAAACACAGCCTGTTTGTTTTGATCTGTACGGCTGTCGCCACCAGTCTGGATGCGATGGCGATTGGCGTCGGTTTGGCTTTCCTGCAGGTAAATATCTTCCACACCGCGATGGTTATCGGCTGCGCCACCATGATTATGGTGACTCTCGGTATGATGATTGGCCGTTATGTCGGCCCGATCCTCGGCAAACGCGCTGAAATCCTCGGTGGCATCGTACTGATCGGCATTGGCTGTAACATTCTTTACGAACATCTGCTCGACCTCGCCTGATACGCACAGCGGGCAGCCCGGCTGCCCGCCTTTTGTTCACCCCTCGCGGCGATGAAAACGAATCAAAAAATCGGTTTCACACTCAAACTGCACTTCCGCCTTCAACCCTTCGTTCACGTCCGGCGTGGCTCGCCAGGCGAACGGCGTCATCTGTAGCAGACTGGCGGCATCGGCTCCCGTCATGGTCATGCGATACTGCAACCGTTCGACCGTTTCCAATACAAACCCCGCAAACACCTCTTCTACGTCGGGGTGCGGCCTGACCTCCTGATACACCCGCGCCTTCAGGGACAGCAAATGATTTGGCCCCGGAGAAACCGTCATCAGCCCGCCGCCAGGCCGGATGACTCGCGCCAGTTCGTCACCGTTACAGGGCGCGTAGATTTTCAATACCGCAGCCAGAGAATGGTCCTGAAAAGGCAGCCGCTGACTGGACGCCACGCAGAACATCACCTGAGCATAACGTTTCGCCGCACGCTGTATCGCCGCTTTGGAGACATCCAGCCCATAAACCGCCATCCCCTGCGGCGTCAGTTTATCTGCCAGCGCAGCCGTGTAATACCCTTCCCCACATCCAATATCCAGCAGCGCGCCCGGTTGCATCTGCAGGCGGGCAGCCAACTGCTCCGATACCCGATCCCGTAATGGCTGATAGTGTCCATTATCAAGAAACGCCCGCCTGGCCTGCATCATTTCGGCGCTGTCCCCCGGCTGTCTGGAACGTTTAAACTGCACCGGCAGTAAATTGACGTACCCTTCCCGCGCGCGATCGAAATGATGACGTCCGCAGGACCATCGACCAGCTTCAACATTCAGGGGTTGATGACACAGAGGGCATTGATAAGGCACTGAAGATTTTTGCATAACACTCTTGATGATTTCGCGGATAACACCAGAAAAGCAAAAAACCCGCACAAGGCGGGTTTTATGGCATGAGCTGAAAATTACAGCGCAGTAACGTTCACTGCAGAAGGACCTTTCTGGCCATCCTGAATTTCAAACTCAACATTCTGGCCTTCGGCTAAGGTTTTAAAACCGTTGCCCTGAATTGCAGAGAAGTGTACGAACACGTCTTTGCTGCCATCAGCCGGAGTGATGAAACCGAAGCCTTTAGACTCGTTGAACCACTTAACCTGACCTTTAATCTTTGCCATTTCAAAGTTTCCTTTAATAGTTTAAACCGCACAGAGGCGTTATACAGAAAAACCAGAGTCGTTACTGCTTGAGGCACTAAAATAAGGATCGGCAGAGAAGTGGTATTCAACGCTAACGTTTGTACTCAAGACTTCTTTACTGAAAATGCCATTCATATACAGAACTGTACCTCGTTTTACCCAGATGCGTTATTACATACTCTGTAATCGTTGGCAAGCCATTTTTTGCCACCGATGGATGCGTCGCACAAATTAGAGTCTTTAATGTATCATTAATATCCACTCTACAATATCCCGGGATATTGACACGCTAAAGCATTCCCTGCGGCACATCCAATCGTTTGATTATGTGCATGGTATTCCAATTACGCAAGTCGGCATGATCGACTTATTGCCCGTCACGCTATGTCATAACAAAATGATATTACCCCACTGGTCACAGGATGTATCGATTGTCCAGCCACTGTTTGTCAAAAATGTGATTAAGGCATTCTTTTTTCAGCTACCGATGATAAGAAAATCCTTTTATGACAAACAGATGCAATCAATCGAATCCTGATAGTGACCATCTGGTCATATAATAATAATGAAACATAGTAAGTATACTTTTTCGCAACTTAGAACAGAGATAACATTATTTTTGCAAAAAAATGATTTACCGATGACTTTCCTTTGCCCTATTCCGGTTTTATTTCTGTTTTTTAGCCGCTAAAAAAATGTTTATGCCGTGCTTTATGCCGCGCCCTTCCCGCTTATTTCTCAATCCTTCAATTATGTTACTGAGTTATATTCTTGCTCCCTGAATGCACGCCGTTGATTCATCTATCACGATCACATTTTATGCCTAACAAAAAATTAATCTGAGTCAATCATCAGGATCGCTGTGTCAAATAACAAATACCGGTCTGGGTCAAATCAGCCATCACGTCAGTCATACGCACAGATATCGCCTCCGTTTTTTGACATCAACCGTGACAACCCCGGCAGAGCGCGTTATTGTGTCCCTGCCGCCATCTTCCAATCACATCATACCCGGCGGACTCACACTTTTTGAGGGAAGCGGTCAGACTACGGTTGTTATGACGACCGCCCGCTTTCCCCCGTTTCGGCAGCCTCGATAGCGCTGTCAGCTGTGCGCCAGATTCCGTTTTTACACTGCACAAATCGCTAATGTAATGATAATCGGCAACATCAACGGGAGGTGACCTATGTGGCAGACGATTGATCAACTGCTGGAAGAACATCTCGGCCCCGGTGATATTCTGGATCGACGGGAATTACCTGGCGGCGAAGTGCACCCTGCCTGGCATTTGCGTTATGGTCAGCATGATGTCTTCGTCAAATGCGATGCTCGTGAACTGCTGACCAAATTTCGCGCGGAAGCCGAGCAGTTGGAACTGCTGGCCCGCAGTAAAACGGTACAGGTCCCAACGGTGTACGGCGTAGGCAGTAACCGCGATTACAGTTTCCTGCTGCTGGAATACCTCTCGCCCAAACCCGTTTCTGCCCACGATGCCTGGCGTCTGGGACAACAATTGGCACAATTGCACCAGTGGAGCGACCAGCCCCAGTTTGGCCTTGATTTCGACAACGATCTGTCCACTACGCCGCAACCCAACACCTGGCAACGCCGCTGGTCCAGTTTTTTTGCAGAGCAGCGTATTGGCTGGCAACTGCAACTGGCTGCTGAGAAAGGGCTTCATTTCGGTGATATCGATACCCTAATAGCACAGGTGGAAAAACGGCTTTCAGGTCATCAACCACAGCCTTCATTACTGCACGGCGATTTGTGGTCCAATAATTGCCTCAATACCGACCACGGTTATTACCTGTTCGACCCGGCCTGTTACTGGGGCGATCGGGAATGCGATTTGGCGATGTTGCCGCTGCATGCCGAGTTACCGCCGCAAATTTATGACGGCTATCAGAGCGTCTGGTCGCTGGAAAAGGATTTTGTCGAGCGTCAGCCGATTTACCAGATCTACTACCTGCTTAACCGGGCCAACCTGTTCGGCGGCAAACATGTGGTTACCGCCCAACAGGCGATAGAAAGTCAGTTGCTATGACGAGGGACGAAGCCGATGCCGGGGCAACATAGCCCCGGCAGTGCCGTCAGGCCAGGATACCCACGGTTTTCAGCGTGAGATAACCGATCACGGCAACGACGACCGGCAAGATATACAACGGAAAAAATTGCAGCAGAATAGTATGGCGGGGTAACTCCACCCGGGATTCCAGCTCCTCACGGGTTTTGCCTTCATCGCCTTTGACCTTCTCCAGAATCAGCTGATCTTCCAGCCCTTCACGGATATGTTTGACCTGGCGGGACAACCGGGAACCAGACACCTGCAGCGCCAGACCGACAAACATCAACAGATAGATCAGCCAGAACATGATGGTGGCTGACGCCGACAGACGACCGAAATCAGGCACCGGCGAGTTGTACCAAAAAATGTCCAGAAACGGCGTATTGAAGCGCAGCACTTCCACCACCAGATGCAAAAAATCCTGCATCACGCCATTAATCCCCTGCTTCTTCTCGGTAAAGGCATGAATAAGATTGGCCAGCGAGATAATGGTCGAGAGCAAAGCCGGGAGAAAGATGACCCATCCCGCAATGCGTTTGATCACGGCAAAAAGGCCAGCCTGTCGATACGTCATGTGTTCCCCTTGTGCGTGACGTCACACCCAGTGCCACGGTGAGCAAGAAAAGTGTAGACCCATAAAACCCGTTAGCAGGGTACTTCAGGTTTTAGCAGAGTCAACGTTTTCTTTCCCGACGGCACAGTCCTTCCGCACGTTGCAGGCTACGCCCAGCACCAGGCTGATGAAAAGCAGACTATAAAGGAAGGCGTTTCGACAAGGCGCCGGCAACATCGCCGGCACCTTATTAACAGAAGGGATCAGAGGAAGTCGGCACGTTTCGGCGAGAAGGTGTCGATCAACACGCTGCCTTCTTCCAGCGAAACCACACCGTGCATTTCATTCTTCACCGCCATATAGGCATCGCCGGTTTTCAGGATGCGTTTTTCGCCTTCGATCACCACTTCGAAGCTGCCGGCCGCCACATAGGCGATCTGATCGTGGATGTCGTGTTTGTGCGGCGTACCGATGGCACCTTTGGCGAAATGAACGCACACCATCATTAGATCATCGCTCCAGGTGATGATTTTACGTTTAATGCCACCGCCCAGCTCTTCCCACGGCGTTTCATCGTCAATAAAGTACCTTCTCATGGTTTCTCCTTAAAGATCATTCAGCGTGCTCCCTTGTGTGAACAAGGTAACACAAAGGGTAAATACCGATATTCTAGTAACATCGGCATCAGATGAAACATAAAATAAGCAAAACCATGACGCCTCTCAAGAAATAAATAAAACATTATTTCATTTTTATTGAATTCACATCTCAACCACACTATCATCGCGCCATAACACGAAAGAACCGGGCAAAAAAGGTTCAGGTGACGTTGTCACTGCCACGCAAGGTGACCTGTTCCGCCCGGCGCTTTCCTGTCAGGCCCTCAGCCTGATTTCCATCTGAAAGCGAGGAGCAACCATGCAAGTCCGTCAGAGCATCCACAGCGACCACGCCCGTCAGCTTGATACCGCTGGCCTGCGGCGCGAGTTTCTGATCGAACACATTTTTGATGCAGATGCCTGCACCATGACCTACAGCCACATCGATCGAATCATCGTGGGCGGGGTAATGCCCGTTCATCAGGCGGTCACTATCGGTGAGGATGTGGGAAAACAACTGGGCGTCAGCTACTTTCTTGAACGCCGCGAACTGGGCGCGATTAATATCGGCGGCGCCGGCGTAGTCAGCGTAGACGGCGAGCGCTATGAAATCGGCCATGAAGAAGCCATTTATATCGGCAAAGGCGCGCGCGACATCCGTTTTACCAGCGCAGACCCAACCCGGCCCGCTCGCTTCTACTATAACAGCGCGCCGGCGCACACCACCTATCCGACACGTAAAATTACCGCTGCAGAGGCATCCCCGCAGACCATCGGTGATGACGCGACCAGCAACCGTCGGACCATCAACAAGTATATCGTTCCGGATGTGTTGCCCACCTGCCAGCTCACTATGGGGTTAACCAAACTGGCGGAAGGCAGTCTCTGGAATACCATGCCGTGCCATACCCATGAGCGTCGCATGGAAGTCTATTTTTATTTCGATATGGATGAAGAAACGGCGGTGTTCCACATGATGGGACAACCACAGGAAACCCGCCACATTCTGGTACACAACGAGCAGGCGGTGATTTCACCGAGCTGGTCGATTCATTCGGGTGTAGGCACCAAACGCTACACCTTTATCTGGGGTATGGTTGGCGAGAATCAGGTTTTCTCAGACATGGATCACGTCAAAGTTAGCGAACTACGCTAACGGCTTACCCAATAATTTCGCGTTGCGGGAAAGTGGCAAGTGAGCGCATCCCCAGTCAGTGACCGGGATGAGTGAAAGTAGCCAGCAAGCCGGCAACCTGAAATATGACGGGTATAAACCGGTATTTCCCTACAGTAACAAGCTCACGACAAAACATGTCGTTTACAGAGAGATCAAGGCTATGATTCTAAATACATTCAATTTACAGGGCAAAGTGGCGCTGATCACCGGTTGCGATACCGGCCTGGGTCAGGGTATGGCTGTCGGTCTGGCTGAAGCGGGCTGCGACATCGTCGGCGTCAACATCGTTGAGCCGAAAGAAACCATCGAAAAAGTTACGGCGGTGGGCCGTCGCTTCCTCAGCCTGACCGCTGACATGAGCGATATCTCCGGTCATGCCGCGCTGGTGGAAAAAGCCGTTGCCGAGTTCGGTAAAGTGGACATTCTGGTCAACAACGCCGGCATCATCCGTCGTGAAGACGCCATCGAGTTCAGCGAAAAGAACTGGGACGATGTGATGAATCTGAACATCAAGAGCGTGTTCTTCATGTCACAGACGGTTGCCCGTCAGTTCATCAAACAGGGTCATGGCGGTAAAATTATCAATATCGCATCCATGCTGTCCTTCCAGGGTGGTATCCGCGTACCGTCTTACACCGCTTCCAAGAGCGCGGTCATGGGGATCACCCGTCTGCTGGCCAACGAATGGGCCAAACATAACATCAACGTCAACGCCATTGCCCCCGGTTACATGGCGACCAACAACACCCAGCAACTGCGCGCCGACCAGGACCGCAGCAAAGAAATCCTGGACCGTATCCCGGCGGGTCGTTGGGGTCTGCCGCAGGACCTGCAGGGTCCGGCCGTGTTCCTGGCTTCCAGCGCGTCCGATTATGTGAACGGTTACACCATTGCCGTTGACGGCGGCTGGCTGGCTCGCTAAGTTTTTCCGCAAAATTTTTTTGTGATCAAAGGCACAATACTGAATTGTGCCTTTCTTTTATCTATCAGTAAGTTATCTTCCAACATCCTTTCCCTCCCGTTTCCGAATCTTCCATAAAAAATTTTCAAAACAACGTTCCGACTTTGATCACACTTTCGATATTGAGCGCATGACGAAAATAGAAGTTGGGCAATATAATCAATCAAAACAATGTTTCTATTTATAAGGAACTGTTTCGCTCAGTTCTGAAAGAAGGTACTCCATGAGTATTTTTACTGATTTGAACACCAGCAGAAAATGGCAAATCGACCAGTGGCTATCGGCGATTAACAGCCATATTGAAAAGATTCAGCAATACGGCCACAGCGCTGTCAACCCAACGCCGTTATTAGCTGACGGATTTGAGATAAAAACACAGTCTCCAGTTGTCTGGCAGTTTCCCGACGGCCATGATGCACCGATCTCTAACTTCGCCAGCCAGCAAAACTGGTTGCGACTATTAATTTCCATGAGTGCCGTCACAGAAACAGAAAAATATCGTCAGATGGCGTTATCTCAAAGCGAATATTTTCTGAATCGCTTTGTCGATGAAAATAGCGGACTTTTTTATTGGGGCGGCCACCGTTTTATTAATCTCGATACGCTGGCCAGCGAAGGGCCGGAATCCAAATCGATGGTGCATGAATTAAAACACCATCTACCCTATTACGAATTTCTGCATCAGGTTAATCCGGAAAAAACCCGCCATTTCATTCAGGGATTCTGGAATGCCCACGTGGAAGACTGGAGTTGCCTGGATCTGGGCCGCCACGGTGATTACGCCAAGCCACGCGATCCGGACGTGTTTCTGCATTCCCGTCATGATGTGGTCACCCCGGCCAAATGGCCGGAATTGCCGCTGACTAAAGGACTGACCTTTGTTAATGCCGGCACCGACCTGATCTACGCCGCCTTCGTCTATGCGCGCCACACGGGCGACGTGCACGCGGCTGCCTGGGGCAAACACCTCTACCGTCAATATGTGCTGGCGCGGAACCCGGAAACCGGCATGCCGGTTTACCAGTTTAGCTCGCCCTTACAGCGCCAGCCGGTGCCGGCGGACGATAACCAGACCCAATCCTGGTTCGGCGACCGCGCCCAGCGGCAGTTCGGGCCTGAGTTTGGCACCATCGCCCGAGAAGCCAACGTGCTGTTCCGCGACATGCGCCCGCTGCTGATCGATAGCCCGCTGGCTATGCTCGATATTCTGCGCCATCAACCCGACGCCGAAATCCTGACATGGGTGATCGCCGGCCTGAAAAACTACTATCAGTACGCTTACGACGTTGACAGCAACAGCCTGCGCCCGATGTGGAACAACGGTCAGGACATGACCGGTTACTGCTTCAAACGCGACGGTTACTACGGCAAAGCCGGTACTGTATTGAAGCCCTTCCCGCTGGAAGGCGACTACCTGCTGCCGCTGGTACGCGCCTGGCGCCTGAGCAACGATGACGACCTGTATACGTTGATCGTCACCATGCTGTCCCGACTGGAGAAACAGGGCATCCATCAATCCGCCTCGCCTTTCCTGCTGCTGGCGATTACCGAGCTGGCGCAAGCCAAACAATCGGCGCAGTGGGCGGAATATGCCTGGCAAAT
This sequence comes from Dickeya sp. NCPPB 3274, assembly GCF_000406205.1. Taxonomy (NCBI): domain Bacteria; kingdom Pseudomonadati; phylum Pseudomonadota; class Gammaproteobacteria; order Enterobacterales; family Pectobacteriaceae; genus Dickeya; species Dickeya sp. NCPPB 3274. Next base: position 2,602,546 of record NZ_CM001979.1, read on the forward strand.
GGCGGAGATTTTATTTAAGCGCTATTTCCATCACGGTTTGTTCGTACGCTCTGAGCATCATCGCTATGTACGACTTGACGATCCTTTCCCTGCCATTCTGTTGACGCTGATCGCCGCCTGCAGAAATAAATGGCCGGAAGTTCCTGCCGTCCTGACACAAGGGGGATACATCCATGGAGATTATCGAATTAATGGAGAAAGCCGGGTTATTTACGACACGGAATTTATTTACCCAGAAAAATTAATCCACTGATTTTATTTTTTACAGATTCACCATTACTAAAAGTAGGTAGGCATTATGAATGAAAACAGAATGCTGGGGTTAGCTTATATCTCTCCCTATATAATAGGGTTGATAGTTTTTACCGCTTTCCCCTTTCTTTCATCGTTTGTACTCAGTTTTACTGAGTATGATTTAATGAGTCCGCCCACATTCACCGGCCTGGAAAATTACCACCGGATGTTTATGGAGGACGATCTTTTCTGGAAATCCATGGGAGTCACCTTTGCTTATGTGTTCCTGACCATCCCGCTAAAACTGATTTTCGCACTGCTGATCGCGTTCGTGCTGAATTTCAAATTGCGTGGAATCGGTTTTTTCCGTACCGCTTACTACGTGCCGTCGATTCTCGGCAGTAGCGTAGCTATCGCCGTACTGTGGCGCGCCCTGTTCGCTATCGACGGACTGCTGAACAGCTTTATCGGCGTTTTCGGGCTCGATCCGGTCAACTGGCTGGGCGAACCGTCGCTGGCGCTGATGTCGGTAACCCTGCTGCGCGTCTGGCAGTTTGGCTCCGCGATGGTGATCTTCCTGGCTGCGCTGCAAAACGTACCGCAATCCCAGTATGAAGCCGCGATGATCGACGGTGCCTCGAAATGGCAGATGTTCATGAAAGTGACCGTGCCGCTGATTACGCCGGTTATCTTCTTCAACTTCATCATGCAGACGACGCAGGCGTTCCAGGAATTTACCGCGCCCTACGTCATTACCGGCGGTGGACCAACCCACTACACCTATCTGTTCTCGCTCTATATCTATGATACGGCCTTCAAGTATTTCGATATGGGGTACGGCGCAGCTCTGGCATGGGTGCTGTTCCTGGTGGTAGCCGTCTTCGCCGCTATCTCCTTCAAATCGTCTAAATACTGGGTGTTCTATTCCGCCGATAAAGGAGGAAAAAATGGCTGATATTCATTCCCCACTGTCTGCGCAGGCTATTGCAGCGGCAGAAGTTCGCCGTACGCTGCGCCGTGAAAAAATCAGCGCGGGCATCCGTTACACCATTCTGTTGGCTGTCGGCATTCTGATGCTCTACCCGCTGGCGTGGATGTTCTCGGCGTCGTTCAAACCGAACCATGAGATCTTCACCACCCTCAGTCTGTGGCCTGCACATGCGACCTGGGATGGCTTTATCAACGGCTGGAAAACCGGCACCGAATACAACTTCGGTCACTACATGATCAATACCTTCAAGTATGTGATTCCGAAGGTGGCGTTGACGGTGATCTCCTCCACCATCGTGGCTTACGGCTTCGCCCGGTTTGAGATTCCGTGGAAGAACTTCTGGTTCGCCACCCTGATCGCCACCATGCTGCTGCCGAGCACCGTGCTGTTGATTCCTCAGTACATCATGTTCCGCGAAATGGGCATGCTGAACAGCTACCTGCCGCTGTATGTGCCGGTTGCGTTCGCGACGCAAGGGTTCTTCGTGTTCATGCTGATCCAGTTCCTGCGCGGCGTACCGCGCGATATGGAAGAAGCGGCGCAAATCGATGGCTGCAACTCCTGGCAGGTGTTGTGGTACGTAGTCGTGCCGATTCTGAAACCGGCCATTATTTCGGTCGCCCTGTTCCAGTTCATGTGGTCAATGAACGACTTTATCGGCCCGCTGATTTACGTTTACAGCGTGGACAAATACCCGATTGCGTTGGCTCTGAAAATGTCTATCGACGTTACGGAAGGCGCACCGTGGAACGAAATTCTGGCAATGGCGAGTATCTCCATTCTGCCGTCTATCATCATCTTCTTCATGGCTCAGCGCTACTTCGTTCAGGGCGTTACCAGCAGCGGAATTAAAGGTTAATTGAGGATTTATCATGGCTGAAGTCATTTTCAACAAACTGGAAAAAGTCTACTCCAACGGTTTCAAAGCAGTTCACGGTATCAACCTGACGATCAAAGACGGCGAATTCATGGTGATCGTAGGGCCGTCCGGCTGCGCGAAATCCACTACCCTGCGCATGCTGGCCGGTCTGGAAACCATCAGCGGCGGCGAAGTTCGCATCGGCGACAAGATCGTCAACAACCTGGCGCCGAAGGATCGCGGCATTGCGATGGTGTTCCAGAACTATGCGCTCTATCCGCACATGACGGTTCGCGAAAACCTGGCCTTCGGCCTGAAACTGAGCAAGATGCCGAAAGACAAGATCGAAGCGCAGGTTAACGAAGCGGCCAAGATTCTGGAACTGGAAGAACTGATGGATCGCTTGCCGCGCCAGCTGTCCGGCGGTCAGGCCCAGCGTGTGGCGGTAGGTCGCGCCATCGTGAAAAAACCGGATGTGTTCCTGTTCGACGAACCGCTTTCCAACCTGGACGCCAAACTGCGCGCCTCAATGCGCATCCGTATTTCGGATCTGCATAAGCAGTTGAAAAAGAGCGGTCACCCGGCCACCAGCGTCTACGTTACCCACGACCAGACCGAAGCCATGACCATGGGCGATCGTATCTGCGTCATGAAGCTCGGCCACATCATGCAGGTGGATACGCCGGATAATCTCTATCACTTCCCGAAAAACATGTTCGTCGCCGGTTTTATCGGCGCACCGGAAATGAACATCAAACCGGGCAAGCTGCTGGAAGAAAACGGCCAGATCACGCTGCAGGTAGGCCAGTACACCATGGGCCTTAACCAAACCAAGCAGGATAAAGTTCGTGATTACATCGGCAAGGACATCTGCTTCGGTGTTCGCCCGGAATACGTCACGGTATCGGAAGCGCCTTTCGACGGCGGTCACTTCCAGGGCGAACTGGTGCGCGCCGAAAACATGGGCCACGAATTCTTTATGTACATCAAGGTCGATGGTTTTGAACTGACCAGCCGCATGCCTTCAGACGAAGCCCGGGTCATTATCAATAACAGAATGAATAGTAAGGTGTATTTCAAGTTTGATATGGATAAATGCCATATCTTTGATGCAAAAACAGAACAAAATATCTCTCTTTAAAGGAGTATAACCGATGAAAAAAGTAATCCTACGCACATTGATTGCCTCTTCTCTGGCGCTGATGGCACATCAGTCTTTCGCCGCTGACCAAGTTGACCTGCGCATGTCATGGTGGGGCGGCAACGGACGCCACCAGGTCACGCTGAAAGCCATCGAGGAATTCCAGAAACAGTACCCGAACATCAAAGTGAAGGCGGAATACACGGGTTGGGACGGGCACCTGTCCCGTTTGACCACCCAGATCGCCGGCAACACCGAACCGGACGTGATGCAGACCAACTGGAACTGGCTGCCCATTTTCTCCCGCACCGGTGACGGCTTCTACGACCTGAACAAGGTGAAAGACGTGCTGGATCTGTCGCAGTTTGAAGCGAAAGAACTGCAGGCCACCACGGTAGACGGCAAACTGAACGGGATTCCTATCTCCGTTACGGCGCGTGTGTTCTATTACAACACCGAAACCTGGAAGAAATCCGGTTTGACCGCCCCGAAAAACTGGGATGAGCTGCTGAACGCCGGTAAAGTGTTCAAGGAAAAACTGGGCGACCAGTCCTACCCGCTGGTGCTGGAACATCAGGACTCGCTGGCGCTGCTGAACTCCTACATGGTGCAGAAATACAACATCCCGGCGGTAGACGAGAAGAACAAGAAATTCTCTTACACCGACGCACAATGGGTGGAATTCTTCCAGATGTACAAAAAAATGGTCGATTCCCACGTCATGCCGTCTGCGAAATACTACGCGTCGTTCGGCAAGAGCAACATGTATGAAATGAAACCGTGGATTACCGGTGACTGGGGCGGCATATACATGTGGAACTCCACCATCAACAAGTACTCCGACAACCTGCAGCCGCCGGCCAAACTGGAACTGGGCGCCTACCCGATGTTGGCGGGCGCCAAGGAAGCTGGTCTGTTCTTCAAACCGGCCCAGATGTTGTCCATCGGCAAATCCACCAAGCACCCGAAAGAAGCAGCCATGCTGATCAACTACCTGTTGAACAGCAAGGAAGGCATTCAGGCGCTGGGGCTGGAACGTGGCGTGCCGTTGAGCAAAGCGGCTGTCGCCCAGTTGCGTGCCGATGCCGTCATCAAGGACAGCGACCCGTCGGTAGCCGGCCTGAATCTGGCATTGTCTTTGCCGCATGAAACCAAGACATCGCCTTATTTTGACGATCCGCAGATTGTCGCTCTGTTTGGCGATGCCATTCAATATATCGATTACGATCAGAAATCCGTGGAAGAAACGGCCAAATACTTCCAGCGTCAGGCCGATCGTATTCTGAAACGCGCCATGAAAGAATAATCTTTAATTGGCTGTCTGTTTTAAGCCCCGTGCTCTCCGCCGGGGCTTTTTTATTAAAAATGAAACAAAATGAATCATCCTGCCGATCATCGTCACAATTTGAAATCATTTTGAATTTATTGTGGTTCTAAAAGATCGAGATCACAAAACGATATTAAATAATCCATAAAATAGAACTTGTTCCATAAGAACACATCGACTTTATTTTTTTATTCTTTTCTTTATCTGTATATCTATAGGGAAAATACAATGAAGATTAAATTATTAACTTTGGCAGTTGCATCTCTGGTTAGCGTCAACGCTCTGGCTGTATCTATTGACTATCGTCATGAAATGCAGGATACCGACAAAGCTGGTCATAAAGATCGTCTGTTAATTTCTCACCGCTTTGCTAATGGTTTCGGATTATCCTCCGAAGTAAAATGGGCGCAATCCTCCAAGGATAATACGCCGAATAAACCGTTTAATGAGCAGGTGAGCAACGGCACAGAAGTTGTCGCCAGTTACGTTTACAAATTCAATGACGTCTTTTCTATCGAACCAGGTTTTTCTTTAGAATCAAGCTCATCCAGCAACAACTACCGTCCATACCTCCGGGGGCGTGCTAATGTAACCGACGATCTGTCTGTTGCTCTGCGCTACCGTCCTTATTTCAAACGTAATAGCGGTAGTATTGGTAGCGCTTCAAGCACTACCGATAAAGGTTATACGCTGACCGGTAATATCGATTATACCTTCCTGAAGGATTACACCATCGGTTACGAGCTGGAGTACAAAAAAGGCACCTCTGGCGAGACTATTCTCTCCGACAACGACAATTACGATATTACCCATGATGTGAAGTTGTCCTATAAATGGGACAAAAACTGGAAACCTTACATCGCAGTGGGCAACGTTTCTGGCTCTAAAACCACCGATGAGCGCCAGACTCGTTATCGTGTAGGCGTGCAGTACAGCTTCTGATAGCTGCCCGTGGCGCCGGAATATCGGCGCCGAATATGGATGACAAATAACCTAGCAACAAATTGTTATTTATCATCCAGGTTAATATCTGACGGGAATTAGCCAAACCATCAATTCGTCTTTTAAATTTCTGCGTCTATTTCCCTCCGAGGGGAAATAATGCCATTCGCCAATTTGGGTAAACATTTTACTCTCTTCGATGAAATGTTTACCTGTTTTTTTATCCCCACCGCCGTCATACTGATTTCTATTAATCAAATAGGTAAACTGTCATGTCACTACGAAGGGTAATTGCAGGAACGCTTATGATGTCTGTTAGTGGGTTCAGTCTCGCCGACACCATCTTCCCGGTATGGCCGCAGGGCGAAGCGCCTGGTGCGGCAACATCGTCAGTACAACAGCAGGTCGTTGAACGCAGTAAAGACCCTACTTTGCCAGACCGGGCCGTAACCGGTATCCGCAGCCCGGAAATCACGGTTTATACCCCGGAAAAACCGAATGGCACCGCGTTGTTGATTACCCCCGGCGGCTCCTATCAGCGCGTGGTGTTGGACAAAGAAGGCAGCGATTTGGCGCCCTTTTTCACCCGGCAGGGCTACACCCTGTTCGTCATGACATACCGTATGCCGGGCGATGGTCATCAGGAAGGCGCGGATGCGCCACTGGCCGATGCCCAGCGCGCTATCCGCACGTTGCGGGCCCATGCCGCGCAATGGCACATTGACCCGCAACGCATTGGCATCATGGGCTTCTCCGCTGGCGGGCATGTCGCCGCCAGCCTGGGCACCCGCTTTGCGCAAACCGTTTACCCGGCGCAGGATGAGATCGACCATCTGAGCGCCCGCCCGGACTTTATGGTGTTGATGTACCCGGTCATCTCCATGCAGGAGGACATTGCGCATGTCGGCTCCCGTAAAGCGCTAATCGGCTCTCACCCCAGCGACGCGCAAATCCAGCGCTACTCCGCGGAGAAACAGGTCAGCGCAAAAACCCCACCGACATTTTTGGTCCACGCCATTGACGATCCTTCCGTATCGGTAGACAACAGCCTGGTGATGCTGGCGGCGCTGCGCGCGCACCAGATTCCGGCAGAAATCCATCTGTTTGAACAGGGAAAACATGGTTTTGGTATCCGCGGCACGGTTGGGCTGCCGGCTGCTATCTGGCCACAGCTGCTGGATAATTGGCTAACATCGCTGTCGTCAAAGAAAAATACGGTGAATCAACCGGATAAAACATAACTAGTTACACCGTCACACCTTCCGCTGTCTATCGCAATCTCCTATACTGTATAAAATGACAGTTTTTGAGATGTTTCATGACCGCGGAAGGCCACCTCCTGTTTGCCGTAGCCAGCGCAATCTTCGCTAAAAAAGCAGAATTATCGCCCGTTCTGGCGGCCGGCGACTGGTGGCACATCATTCCCGCCGCCATGCTGACAGCGCTGCTGCCCGACATCGATCACCCGAAATCTATTCTGGGCCAGCGCCTGAAATGGATTTCGGTGCCGATCGCCAGACTGTGCGGACACCGCGGTTTTACGCACAGCCTGCTGGCGATTCTGGCCGGCGTTTATGTTATCCGCACCCAGCTACCCGCAGACTGGCCGTTGCCGGGCGATGTTTATCACGCCATGATCGTAGGGTATCTGAGCCATATCCTCGCCGATATGCTGACTACTGCGGGCGTACCGTTGTTATGGCCCTGTCGCTGGCGCTTTCGTTTTCCCATCCTTAACAGCGACAAAGGGAATCAGCTGGAGCGATTACTGTGCGTAGGGCTGATTCTGTTTATGCTATGGCAACCACAACAGCCGCTGGAATCCTGGCATTACGGCGAACCGGCGCGATGGCTGCAACAGTTAAGTCAGCAACTCCATCAGTTGCTGACGTTCTAAGCTGGCGCGTTATTCCATTCTTATCACCCGATGTTAGTTATCTCTATAACCTCGATATAAAAGACCTGCTATGCTACTGCGCTGGTTACGATTCTCTGACCGTAGCCATTTTGAACATTAAAAAAGGAGTAGTGGGATGAATTTTCCGCTGATAATAAATGTGGTTGTTTTTGCTGTGCTGCTCTTCGCACTAGGGTATGGCGGTAATAAAAACTGGAGTCTGTCTAAAAAGGTGTTGCTGGGCCTGATCACCGGCGTCCTGTTCGGGTTGGTGTTGCATCTGATCTATGGCGACGACAATCCGGTCGTAAAACAATCCATCGCCTGGTTTAACATCGTCGGCAACGGCTACGTACAATTGCTGCAGATGATTGTGATGCCGCTGGTATTCGTTTCAATTCTCAACTCGGTTGCCCGGTTGCATAACGCCTCATCGCTGGGGAAAATCAGCCTGCTGGCGCTGGGCACGTTACTGTTGACCACATTGATTGCCGCGCTGATCGGCATCTTCGTCACCAACCTGTTTGGCCTTACCGCCTCAGGACTGGTACAGGGCGCACAGGAAAGCGCTCGTCTGTCTACCATCCAGAATAGCTATGCCGGTAAAGTCGCGGACCTGAGCGTCCCGCAGTTGCTGCTGTCGTTTATCCCCAAAAATCCGTTTGCCGATCTAACTGGCGCCAACCCGACCTCGATTATCAGCGTGGTGATTTTCGCTGCGTTTCTCGGCGTCGCCGCGCTGCACCTGTTGAAAGACGATGCGGTGAAAGGCGAGCGCGTGCTGACGGCCATTGATACGCTGCAATCCTGGGTGATGAAGCTGGTCCGACTGGTCATGCGTCTCACGCCTTATGGCGTTATGGCGCTGATGACCAAAATGGTCGCCAGTTCTAACCTGCAGGACATCCTCAAGCTGGGCAGTTTTGTCGTGGCTTCCTATCTCGGGCTGGGGCTGATGTTTGGCGTCCATGCCGTGCTGCTGGCGCTGACCGGCGTGAATCCGGCCCGTTTCTACCGCAAGGTCTGGCCGGTACTGAGCTTCGCCTTCACCAGCCGCTCCAGCGCAGCCACCATTCCGCTGAACATTGAGGCCCAGACGCGCCGTATCGGCGTACCGGAATCTATCGCCAGCTTCGCCGCCTCCTTTGGCACCACTATCGGCCAGAATGGCTGCGCCGGGCTTTATCCGGCCATGCTGGCGGTCATGGTCGCGCCGACGGTAGGCATCAACCCGTGGGATCCGATGTGGATTGCCACTCTGGCAGGCATCGTGACGCTCAGCTCGGCCGGCGTCGCCGGTGTCGGCGGCGGCGCGACCTTCGCCGCGCTGATTGTCCTGCCCGCTATGGGCCTGCCGGTGACGCTGGTTGCCCTGCTGATTTCCATTGAACCGTTGATCGACATGGGGCGCACCGCGCTGAACGTCAGCGGTTCGATGACCGCAGGCACCATTACCAGCCAGTTGCTGAAGCAAACCGATAAAACCGTGTTCAATCAGGACGACGACGCCGCATTGACGCAACGTTAGTTCTTTCTGTCATGGCATAAAAAATGCCGGAGCGGTTTCCCCCTCCGGCATTTTTTTACACTCCGATCAGAGTTTCGGATTGGTGTCATATTCCTGACAGCTCTGGAATCCTTTGTTCAGCACGTGGCCGGTTTCATCAAAGCTGACGAAGTAGTATTGAATCTTGCCGTCACGAGTGCCGAGCACATAGGTATTACAGGTGCCGCGGGCGTGAATCATCGTGGCTTCCGTCGATGCGGGGCCGGCAATCCGGTTCACTTCCTGGCGGCTCATGCCTTTTTTCACATCCTTCACCACCGGTTTGGTGAGGAAATTCTCCGCACGATCATAAGCGACACAGCCAGAAAGCATCAGCGCACTTGCCGCGATACACATGAGTAAACGATTTTTCTTCATGGCATGACCTCATTGGCTATCGGTGTTGCTAAGACTAGATAGCAACCGCGGCTTTTTCAAATCGGTCGCGTCTTTTCAACAGGCTGATAGTTGGCGAAAAAGCCTCCGGTTCGATGTAAAACCGCCTGCTTTCTCTTGTTCTTTTGTTCCGCCGGAATTAACGTTACCCTCTGGTGATGTGAATAATTATTCTGGCACATCAATAGGTTCAGGAGGGGGGTGATATGTCATTACAGCAGGAAATCATTCAGGCGCTCGGGGTGAAAAGCACCATCGATCCGGCGCAGGAAGTTCGGGTGAGCGTTGATTTTTTAAAGAATTATCTGAAGGCGCATCCGTTCGCCAAAAGCCTGGTGCTGGGGCTCAGCGGCGGACAGGACTCGACGCTCACCGGCAAATTATGTCAGACGGCTATCACCGAATTGCGCGAAGAAACCGGCAAAACCGATTATCAGTTCATCGCGGTGCGCTTGCCGTATGGCGTGCAGGCCGATGAACAGGACTGTCAGGACGCCATCCAGTTTATCCAGCCGGACCGGGTGCTGACCGTTAACATCAAACCGGCGGTGGACGCCAGCGAAGCGACGCTGCGCGCCATCGGCATCGAGCTGTCTGATTTCGTCAAAGGTAACGAAAAAGCGCGCGAACGCATGAAAGCCCAGTACAGTATTGCGGGCATGAACGCCGGTCTGGTCGTCGGCACCGATCACGCGGCGGAAGCGGTCACCGGCTTCTTCACCAAATACGGCGATGGCGGCACCGATATCAACCCGATTTTCCGCCTTAACAAGCGCCAGGGCAAAGCGCTGCTCAAACTGCTGGGCTGCCCGTCACACCTTTATACCAAGGCGCCAACGGCCGATCTGGAGGACGACCGTCCATCCCTGCCGGATGAAGTCGCGCTGGGCGTAACCTACGAGAAAATCGACGACTATCTGGAAGGCAAGCAACTTGACCCGATGGATAGCGCGATTATCGAAACCTGGTATCGCAGAACTGAGCACAAGCGCCGTCCTCCCGTTACCGTCTTTGATGATTTCTGGCGTTGATGGCCGCGCTGCGTTAGACCCAGAACATTCATGCCAGACCCAAAACATTCATGCGGATACCGACTGGTATCCGCCTTTTTATGCCATGCCATAACGATAAACCCTTGATGATAGCCATAACCCCTTATCGCGCCACGCTGGCCGGCCTGTTGGCGATTATGCTCTGGAGCACCTCTGTTGGCCTGATCCGCAGCCTGACCGAGGCGCTGGGCGCGTTAGGCGGCGCAGCCATGATCTATACCACCAGCGCCCTCTTCCTGCTGTTATTCGGGCATCGACCTACATTTCGTTCCCACTCAAAAATCTACCTGCTGCTCGGCGGCGCGCTGTTTGTCAGCTACGAAATCTGTTTCTCGCTGTCGATTGGGCTGGCGCAAAACCGGATGCAGGCGATGGAATTGGGAATGATCAATTACCTATGGCCCTGCCTGACGATTCTGTTTTCACTGTTTATCAATCAGCAGAAAAGCCGGTTTTGGCTGTGGCCAGGTCTGGCCTTGTCGGTGACAGGGATCCTGTGGATTCTGAAGGGCGATGGCGACTGGTCGCCCGCGCTGATGTGGCGGAATATCAGCGCCAATCCGCTGGCCTATGGCATGGCGCTGATCGCAGCGCTGGTCTGGGCATTGTACTGTAACGTTTCACGCCGCTTCGGCAACGGGAAAAGCGGCATCCTGCTGTTTTTCATCACCGTTTCCGTCGTCCTGTGGGGAAAGTATTTGCTCAGCGACGCACCCGGTTTTTCCTTCCCGGCACAAGCCCTGCTGGAACTGTTGTTCATCGGCGGCTCAACCGCGCTGGCCTATGCCGCCTGGGATGTCGGTATTCAACGAGGCAACATGGCGCTACTGGCAACCGCGTCTTACTTTACGCCGATACTCACAACGCTGATGGCGACGTTGTGGCTGCAAACCGTGCCTACCTTCACTTTCTGGCAAGGCGTCATCATGGTGACGCTGGGATCGCTGCTTTCGTGGCTGGCCACGCGCTCAACCGGTTAATCTGCGTCAGAACACGGTTCTCGTGTTAAATTGCATATATTATGCCATTTAACACAACCACGAGAGCGCTACGATGTCCTCTTCTTCCGGCAAACGTATCCAGCGTGAGATCCAAACGATTCAGGCGATGCTCACGCTGTATGAACGCGCGTTCCCTGCTCCGGCGGATGATGCGGACTACTATGTCAAACTGCGCGATTACGCGCTGAACCGGCTGCAAAAATGCTATTACGGTGAAAACAAACCCGCCTGTAAACAGTGTCCAATCCACTGCTATCAGCCGGCAAAACGGGAAGCCATCAAAGTGGTTATGCGCTGGGCGGGACCGAGAATGCTGTTTTATCACCCGATACTGGCTATCCGCCACCTACTGGATGACCGTAGACCTGCGCCTGCTGCGCCGCAACGTCCACGCACAGGGAGAAGACCTGAATCGCCCGCTTCACTTTCAGACGATTCCGCAAAAGAAAAAGGCCGCTAATGCGGCCTTTTTGTCAAATCAAGACTCTTTGGGTGACGCGTTTTCCACCCTGCTCTTCAATTTCTGCCCTGGACGGAACGTGACGACCCGACGCGCCGTAATCGGAATATCTTCGCCGGTTTTTGGGTTACGTCCCGGGCGCTGGTTCTTGTCCCGCAAATCAAAGTTGCCAAAACCCGACAACTTAACCTGCTCACCATTCTCCAGAGCGCGCCGAACTTCTTCGAAAAACAACTCGACGAGCTCTTTGGCATCCCGTTTGCTGAGCCCAAGCTTTTCAAACAGGTATTCAGACATTTCAGCTTTAGTAAGCGCCATAGGTTAATCCCTCAAGGATGCTTGGAATCGCTGTTTTAGTGCTGCTACGCATTGCGCAACGGTAGCGGCAATTTCCTCTTCTGCCAGTGTACGAGCGGTATCCTGCAATACCAGACTAATAGCCAGACTCTTATACCCTTCCGCTACGCCCTTGCCCCGGTACACGTCAAATAAGTTTACGCCAACTAACTGATTTGCGCCAACTTTCTTGCACTCGGCCAAAACGTCGCCCGCCGGCACGCTTTCAGCCACCACCACAGCAATATCACGGCGATTCGCCGGGAAACGGGAAATGTCCGCCGCCTCAGGCACCACGCGCTCGGCAAGCTTGTCCCACAGGACTTCAAACACCACGGTGCGCCCGTTCAGATCCAGCTTGCGTTCCAGCTCCGGGTGAATCACACCGATGTAACCGATGCGCTCGCCAGCCAGATAAATGGCCGCAGTCTGTCCTGGATGCAACGCCGGATGATTTTCGGCCCGGAACTCAAGCGCAGACAGTTTCCCGGTCAATGCCAATACGGCTTCCAAATCGCCTTTTAAATCATAGAAGTCAACCGCCTGACGCGCCAGATCCCAGTGTTCTTCGTAACGGGTGCCGGTAATCACGCCCGCCAGCATGGTTTCCTGACGCACGCCCAAATCGGCGCTCTGATCCGGAACAAAACGCAGGCCGCTCTCAAACAGGCGCAGCCGGCTTTGCTGGCGGTTCTGGTTATACACCACCGCCCCCAGCAGACCGCTCCACAGCGACAGGCGCATCGCGGACATTTCCACTGAAATCGGGCTCGGCAGAATCAGCGCCTCTTCACCGGGGTGAATCAGCGACTGAATTTTGGGATCGACGAAGCTGTACGTAATCGCTTCCTGGAAGCCGTGATCGACCAGCAGGGTTTTCACGCGCTTAAGCGCCAGATCCGCCTCGCGATGTTGCGTCATCTTCAGCGGCGCCTGAGTAGGAATATTCGGAATGTTGTTGTAGCCGTAAACACGCGCCACTTCTTCCACCAAATCTTCCTCAATCGCCATGTCGAAACGCCAGCTCGGCGCCACCGCCTGCCAGCCATCGGCAGTGTTGGTTACCTGACAACCCAGACGATTCAGAATATCGCTGACTTTCTCATCGGAAATCACATGACCGATCAGACGATCCAGCTTATCGCGGCGCAGCGCGATAGTGGCGCGCGCCGGCAGGTCTTTCTCGCTGACTACTTCCACCACCGGGCCGGCTTCACCGCCGCAGATATCCAGCAGCAGGCGGGTTGCACGCTCCATCGCCTGATGCTGCAATGCCGGGTCCACGCCGCGTTCATAGCGGTGCGACGCATCAGTATGCAGGCCGTAACGACGCGCGCGCCCCGTGATCGACAACGGATTGAAGTAAGCGCACTCCAGCAGCACATCCTGCGTGTCGCCATTCACACCGGAATGCTCACCGCCGAAGATGCCGCCCATAGCCAGCGCTTTCTGATGATCGGCAATCACCAGGGTATCGGCGCTCAGCGTAGCGTCAGTGCCGTCCAGCAGGCGCAGGGTTTCCCCTTCTTTCGCCATGCGCACCACGATGCCGCCTTCCAGACGATTAAGATCGAACGCATGCATCGGCTGCCCCAGTTCCAGCAGCACATAGTTGGTGACATCCACAACCGGATCGATAGAGCGGATACCGCAACGACGCAATTTTTCGCGCATCCACAGCGGCGTGGCGGCCTTAACGTTGATTCCCTTGACCACTCGTCCCAGATAGCGCGGACATGCTTCAGTCGCATCCACCTGAATCGGGAAACGGTCGGCGATGGTGGCGCTCACCGGCTCGATAGCCGGCGCAGCCAGCGCCTGCTCATTCAGCACCGCGACGTCACGCGCCACGCCCAGAATCCCCAGGCAATCGGCACGGTTCGGGGTCACGCTGATTTCGATGGTATTGTCATCCAGCTTCAGGTACTCGCGGATGTCGGTGCCCAGCGGCGCGTCAACCGGCAATTCGATAATGCCGCTGTGATCGTCGGAGATCCCCAGTTCGGAGAAGGAGCACAACATCCCTTCAGACGGTTCACCGCGCAGCTTGGCCGCCTTGATTTTGAAATCGCCCGGCAGAACGGCGCCCACGGTAGCCACCGCGACTTTGAGGCCCTGACGGCAATTAGGCGCGCCGCAAACGATATCCAGCAAACGATCGCCGCCGACGTTGACTTTCGTCACCCGCAATTTGTCCGCGTTCGGATGCTGTGCGCACTCCACCACTTCCCCAACAACCACGCCGTGGAACGCGCCTGCAACCGGCTCAACGCCGTCCACTTCCAGACCGGCCATGGTGATTTGTTCAGATAAGGCATCGCTGCTGATGGCTGGGTTAACCCATTCCCGTAACCAGAGTTCACTGAATTTCATGTTGATATTCCTGCCTTATTTAAACTGTTTGAGGAAGCGTAAATCGTTTTCGAAGAAGGCGCGCAGGTCCGTCACGCCATAGCGCAGCATGGTCAGGCGCTCCATCCCCATACCGAAGGCAAAACCGGAGTACACTTCCGGGTCGATGCCGACGTTACGCAACACGTTCGGGTGCACCATGCCGCATCCCAGTACTTCAAGCCATTTGCCGTTTTTGCCCATCACATCCACTTCGGCGGACGGTTCGGTGAACGGGAAATAGGACGGACGAAAACGCACCTGCAAATCTTCCTCAAAGAAGTTGCGCAGGAAATCATGCAACGTTCCCTTCAGGTTGGTGAAGCTGATGTCTTTATCCACGATCAGCCCTTCCATCTGATGGAACATCGGGGTGTGGGTCTGATCGTAGTCGTTACGGTAAACACGGCCCGGCGCGATGATGCGAATCGGCGGCTGTTGTTTTTGCATAGTACGGATCTGCACCCCGGAGGTCTGGGTGCGCAGCAGACGCCTGGCGTCGAACCAGAAGGTATCGTGATCGGCGCGTGCCGGGTGATGACCCGGAATATTCAGTGCGTCGAAGTTGTGGTAATCGTCTTCGATTTCCGGACCGGACGCCACCGCGAACCCCAGTTCGCCAAAGAAGGTTTCGATGCGATCGATGGTACGGGTGATCGGGTGCAGGCCACCGTTTTCAATCGTGCGACCCGGCAACGAGACATCAATGGTTTCCGCCGCCAGACGCGCATTCAATTCAGCGCCTTCCAGCGCCTGTTTACGCGCATTCAGCGCATCCTGCACCTCCTGCTTCGCCTGATTGATAACCGCACCCGCGGCAGGACGCTCTTCAGCAGGCAGCTCGCGCAGCGAGGTCATCTGAAGGGTTAAGTGACCTTTTTTGCCCAGAAACTCGACGCGCACATTTTCCAGTGCGGCGACGTCTCCAGCCTGTTCTATGGCTGTTCTGGCTTTGGCAACCAGTTCTGCGAGATGTTGCATTGCATTCCTCTTCTTCTGCCTGTATGGCCGACAATCATGATTGGAAAGATACGGTTTTCAGTGCGCCGGACGTTAACACTACCCACGGATTCAGGAATCGGGTCCAATAAAAAAGCCTCCACAGAGGAGGCTTAGGCGCTACTTTTCGTTTCTATTCTTACGCGCAAAGCCCCCGACGTTCAGGCGCTAAAGTAAAAAAAGAAACGGAAAATAGCAGCGTTCATACTTGCGTTACCTTATCGTTGTTTAGCTAATTATTGTCTAACCCGTTGACAATATACCAATTTCGCTCTTTCTGAAAGTTTTTCGTCGGCAATTGCGGAGCGCTGTCAGCTTTCAACCGGCGTTTAAAGACGAAAAGAGGGAGACAAGCTCCCTCTCTCACTGACTTACGCCAGAGCTGATTTCGCTTTTTCAACCAGTGCGCTGAAGGCCACTTTGTCGAATACGGCGATGTCAGCCAGAATCTTACGGTCGATTTCAACAGAGGCTTTTTTCAGGCCATTGATGAATTTGCTGTAAGACAAGCCATTCTGGCGGGCTGCTGCATTGATACGTGCAATCCACAGCTGGCGGAACTGACGTTTACGCTGACGACGGTCACGGTAAGCGTACTGACCAGCTTTGATTACTGCCTGGAAGGCAACACGATAAACGCGCGAACGGGCACCGTAGTAACCTTTCGCTTGTTTCAGGATCTTTTTGTGACGTGCGCGAGCAACCACACCACGTTTTACGCGAGCCATATGCTCTCTCCTAAAGTCTTATTCTGAATTAAAAAAAGGTTACTTATGCGTAAGGCAGACATGCTGCAACCAAGCCCAGATCCCCTTTGGAGACCATTGCTTTCGGACGCAGATGACGTTTACGTTTAGTCGCTTTTTTGGTCAGAATATGACGCAGGTTAGCATGCTTACGCTTGAAACCACCGCTGGCGGTTTTTTTGAAGCGTTTAGCGGCGCCACGTACAGTTTTAATCTTTGGCATTGTTATTTCCACTTCGCATTGTTAAACAATGAATCAGATAAGGCGAACAAAAACCGCGCCACACGAAGGCAGCGCGGAACGTGTTACTTGGGTGCCTTACTGTTTCTTCTTCGGTGCCAGCACCATAATCATCTGACGCCCTTCGATCTTACTAGGGAACGACTCGACGACAGACAATTCATTCAGGTCGTCACGAATGCGATTAAGCATTTCGATGCCGATCTGCTGGTGCGCCATTTCACGGCCGCGGAAACGCAGCGTGATTTTAGCTTTGTCACCATCTTCCAGAAAGCGAACCAGGTTGCGTAGTTTGACCTGATAGTCGCCATCATCGGTACCAGGCCGGAATTTGATTTCCTTGACCTGAATAACTTTTTGCTTCTTCTTCTGTTCTTTGGTGGCCTTACTCTTCTCATAGAGGAACTTGCCGTAATCCATGATTCGGCAAACCGGCGGCTCGGCGTTCGGGCTGATTTCAACTAAATCAACTCCTGCTTCCTCAGCTTTCTCTAACGCTTCATTCAGGCTGACAATACCGATCTGTTCGCCATCAACGCCTGTCAGACGTACCTCTTGTGCGCGAATTTCTCTGTTGATGCGATTAGGACGCGCCGGTTGAACTCGTTTTCCGCCTTTAATACCTTATTCCTCCAACTGATGAAGACTACGGCTGCGAATCTCTTCCTGCAGCTTCGTGATTACTTCACTGACGTCCATGCTTCCCAGGTCCTTGCCGCGGCGGGTACGGACAGCCACTTTGCCTGCCTCCACCTCTTTGTCGCCACAAACAAGCATATAGGGAACACGCCGTAAAGTGTGCTCGCGGATTTTAAAGCCTATCTTCTCATTTCTCAAGTCTGCTTTAACGCGAATCCCCGCATCTTGCAATTTTCTTGTCAATTCGCTGACATAATCAGACTGTGTATCGGTGATATTCATCACCACGGCCTGTACCGGCGCCAGCCAGGTTGGGAAGAAGCCCGCGAATTCTTCGGTCAGAATCCCGATAAAACGCTCCATCGACCCCAATATCGCGCGGTGAATCATCACCGGCACCTGACGCTCGTTGTTTTCGCCGACATAGGATGCGCTCAGGCGGCCCGGCAGCGAGAAGTCAAGCTGTACCGTACCACACTGCCAGGCGCGATCCAGGCAGTCATGCAGGGTAAACTCGATTTTCGGACCGTAAAACGCGCCCTCGCCCGGCTGATAGTCAAACGGAATGCCGTTTTCAGTCAGCGCCGCCGCCAGATCCTCTTCCGCACGATCCCACATGTCATCGCTGCCGATACGTTTTTCAGGACGCGTTGACAGTTTCACCACGATTTTTTCAAAACCGAAAGTGCTGTACATGTCGTACACCATCTTGATGCAGCTGTTCACTTCATCACGCACCTGCTCTTCGGTACAGAAGATGTGGGCATCATCCTGTGTGAAGCCGCGCACACGCATCAAGCCATGCAGGGAGCCTGACGGCTCGTTACGATGGCAACTGCCGAACTCCGCCATACGCAGCGGCAGGTCACGGTAGGATTTCAGCCCCTGATTGAAGATCTGTACGTGGCCCGGGCAGTTCATCGGTTTGATGCAGTATTCACGGTTTTCAGACGACGTCGTGAACATGGCCTCTTTGTAGTTTTCCCAATGGCCGGTTTTTTCCCATAGCACACGGTCCATCATGAACGGACCTTTTACTTCCTGATATTGGTACTCTTTGAGCTTCATGCGCACAAAGGCTTCCAGCTCGCGGAAAATCGTCCAGCCATCGTTATGCCAGAACACCATGCCCGGCGCTTCTTCCTGCATGTGATACAGGTCCAGCTGCTTGCCGATTTTGCGGTGGTCGCGTTTGGCGGCTTCTTCAAGACGCTGCAGATAAGCGCTCAGCTGTTTCTTGTCTGCCCAGGCGGTGCCATAAATGCGCTGCAGCATTTTATTCTTGCTGTCGCCGCGCCAGTAAGCGCCTGACGTTTTCTGCAGTTTGAAATGATGGCAGAAACGCATGTTCGGTACGTGCGGTCCACGGCACATATCGATGTATTCTTCGTGGTGGTATAACCCCGGACGGTCATCATGGCTGATGTTTTCATCCAGAATCGCCACTTTGTAGTTTTCGCCACGCGCCGCAAACGTATCACGCGCTTCCTGCCAGCTGACTTTTTTCTTGATAACGTCGTAGTCTTTGCTCGCCAGCTCATGCATCCGCTTTTCAAGCAGGTCCAGATCTTCCTGAGTCAGGGTGCGGTCCAGATCAACGTCATAATAGAAACCGTTGTCGATCACCGGGCCAATCGCCATTTTGGTGTCCGGCCACAGCTGCTTGATGGCATGGCCCAACAAATGCGCGCAGGAATGGCGAATAATTTCCATCCCCTCTTCATCCTTGGCCGTGATGATGGACAGCTGTGCGTCGGACTCAATCAAATCGACGGCGTCAACCAGTTCACCATTGACCCGGCCGGCAACACAGGCTTTCGCCAGACCCGGGCCGATATCCAGTGCGACATCAAGAGGAGAAACGGCGTGGTCATAATGACGCTGACTGCCGTCAGGAAGCGTAATAACAGGCATGTAAATTCCCTTATTTGCAGTGGTGAGCCACACGAAAGCTCACGTGCAAAAGATATTTGCGTTTGATTTAGGTGTTCGGAGGAAAAGGATTTAACCCACAATTGTTAAATCAGTTCCGCCCTGTGATCAGGTGGCATGGCAACGGTCACAGCGTGACAGTTCAACGGGATAGCGCGCCAATGCCTTAACCCGACGGCGTAGAGTAGCACCATGCTTTCGGGGATGCCACCCATCCGGCCAAAACAGGCGGCAGAAATACGGATTGGCGTCATCGAGATACGAGCGAAGACCCGTCATTACTGCGGGTCTCGTTGCTACCCTCGGCACCATGCCGGGGGTGGAGAATCAACGCTCAGGAATCATGTCCTTAAACAGCGGATCAATCTCGCTTTCCTTAATTTCCGGCAAGGAAACCGGCTGCTCGGCAACAAGCTCTACCTCTACAACCTCTTGTGCCGGCACTGGCGACAGCGATTGCAACAGCGCGATTTGCTGTTTCTGCTGCTCGACAATTTCATGCAACAGCCTGATCTGTTCATTAGCCCGCACACTGGCCCGGTTGATAAAGAACCAGACCAAAATCACCAGTAGCACAATCAGCGCGACAAAAACCACTTCCAGCATGTCTGAAGCAAAACTACTCATGTCTAAAACCTGTTACGTAACCTGACTCAGTCGCGCATTCTAGCACTGTGCCCACAGACAATTCGACAGTCATGCCGAGATTCATTATCTGGAATACCGGGTTTCACCCATAAAAAAGCCTGTCACCGGGACAGGCTGATGGTCAAATTATCCTCAGAACGGATAATCGTGATATCCCATTTGATCGGAAATATTACGCGCCGCCGTATGCAACATGGCGACATACTCGTGTTTATTATCTTCCGAGAAACGAATAGTCGGGAAAGAGATACTTAAGCCGGCAATCACCACGCCAAAGCGATCAAATACCGGAACGGCGATGCAACGCAGCCCTTCTTCCTGCTCTTCGTTGTCTTCGCCGTATCCCTGCTGACGCACCAGATCAAGCTGAGGCAACAACTCTTCCGTACTACCGATGGTACGCACAGTACTGCGCTTGAATTCCACCTGAGACAGAATTTCTTTGACCTCTTCACGGTCACGCCAGGCCAGCAACACCTTGCCAATCGCCGTGCTATGCAGCGGATTCCGACGGCCGATGCGGGAATACATGCGCAAGTTGTACATGGAATCGATTTTATGGATGTAAACAATGCTGTCTTCATCCAACGCACCGAGGTGGATGGTTTCACGCGTTAACGCCGACAATTCACGCATCTGAATATCCGCACTGCGGATTAAATCAACGTTCTGCAGCGCTTTGGCGCCCAGCTCGAACAATTTCAGCGTCAGCGAGTATTTTTCTGATTCACCTTCCTGGGCAACATATCCCAGAGATTTCATCGTCTGCAGGAAACGATAAACAGTACTTTTAGACATCATCACGCGCTGTGAAAGTTCAGTAATGCCAATCTCACGCTCTTCGCCCAACGCCTGCAAAATACCAAAAACCTTTAAGACAGATGACACGGAATCGGGTTGTTTATCTAAATCTGCAATAGCCATTTTTGTGGTTACCCTACTCAGTATTTTTTGTTTTAAAAAAAATAGAACACTTGTTTTAGTATAAAGGGAACGCTTTGAATATGGCAATCAGGCATTACTATAACTGACAATATGATTAAATATTGTCCATTATAATGGCACTGCCGGATTAATAATCTTATTGTAAAAGCGAAAAAAACCGCGCCCTTGGCGGGCACGGTTGCAGGTGCTGTTATTGCCAGACGGAGTCAGGCACTTTTGCCAGATATAATGCCGGTTTGCCATCGACATCAGACGTAAACAGAATATGTTTGTCATCCGGTGTGAAGGACGGGTGCGGGTGCGTTACCTGACGGTCACCCTCCAGTACTTCCCACGAGGTGTTGTGTTGCGCGACCTGGAAATGTTTCCCGGTCTTCATATTGAACACATACAAGAACGGATCGTTTTCAATCTTGTAGCCACCGTCATCTTTCACATCTACCGGCGCATTACACCCATCTCCCACCATCAGCGCACCATCGTAGTTACTCATCAGGTGAGAACACGGCGGCATTTCAGTCAACTGACGGTTTTCCAGCGTTACCGGATCGACACTGCAAATGAAGCGGTTGGTGCTGCCTTTCAGATAGGAAACATAAGCCAGCGCAGAACCATTCGGCACCCAGAACTCGTGGGTGCAACTTTCACCCGGCGCATGTTCTTTCACCTTACGCATATTGGTGCCATCTTCATTGATGAACCACATGCGCGCATCAACTAGGTCATGCGGACCTTCATGGCAGAATGCCACCGTATTATCGTCGCCCGGACGGTAAATGGGATGACCCAGCCATTGGTTTTCCTGCAGAATGGTGTTGGCTTCGCCGGTTTTCAGATCGATACGAATCAAACGGCAGCATGGGTTGGTAAAGTAGAATTCCTGGAATTTTTTCCAGTCGGTCAGCGGTTTCCAATCCTCTTTCTTGATCTCGATGCCGACCATTTTGGTGCAATCGGAGTTGGCAACCCAGGTGCCGTAACCGACCCAATCGTCCGGTACCTGATAAATATTGGTTTCTTCCAGTGTATTCAGGTCAACGCGCATCAGATTACGAACGTTCTTCACATAATACAGCGCATCATCATCTGGAGACAGGAAACCACCGAACGTATTGTCGCCGGTACCTTCGGTCAACTGCGTTGCCTGCTGGGTTTTCAGATCCAGCAAATAGTAGTTCCACGGCCCGTCAAAGGCGCCACCAAACAGCAGCTTGCTGCCATCATTGGAAAAACACTTCTGATAGAAGTAGTTGCGGTGGCAGATAACATCGGGAGGAGTGAGACGCACCACTTCGGTGCCGGTGACTGAATCCTGGTAGGTATGGAACGAAAAAGAAAGCTTTTTACCTTTGGCCATCCGTAAATCCTTAGCGCTTATCGTGAAAAATCAGACGCCGCCAGGTGAAAGATTACCCGTCATCCCGGCCAATCGCCTTGTTATACCAGTATTGTAGAAACAATGTTTCATTTTTCCGTGATCGTGGTTTTATTTTATAAAACATTCTTTCGCTTTTCACTGACTGTTTGCGCTGACGCAAGATTATTTTGCCCGATATTGATCCAGATGCGGCAATGAAGAACCTGACCGAACGCCAGAAAAAAACAAAGGCCCCGAAGGGCCTTTGTGGATAGGACAGTCACAGCGATTATTTAAGGTACTCGCCTGCACGCAACGCTTCGATACGTTTGTCCAACGGCGGATGCGACATGAACAGCTCGCTGAGGGACTTGGATTTGCCATTGATGCAGAATGCCATCATGCTGCCCGCTTCCTGCGGCTCATAACTGGTTTTCAGACGCTGCAATGCAGCAATCATCTTCTCACGTCCGACCAGCTTCGCTGAACCGGCATCGGCATGAAACTCACGGTAACGAGAGAACCACATGGTAATGATGCTGGCCAGAATACCGAACACCAGTTCCAGCACCATGGAGACAGCCATGTAAACCAACGGGTTGCCGTTGCTGCTCTCTTCGCTGTCGTCACGATTGCCGGAAAGAAAACTGGTAACGATTTGCGCGATGATGCGGGAAATAAAGATCACAAAGGTGTTCACCACCCCCTGCACCAGCGTCATCGTGACCATGTCGCCGTTAGCGATGTGACTAATTTCGTGAGCGATAACCGCTTCAGCTTCATCACGGCTCATGTTCTGCAACAGCCCGGTACTGACCGCAACCAGCGAACTGTCGCGACGAGCGCCGGTCGCGAACGCATTAATATCGGGCGCATGGTAGATAGCGACCTGCGGCATGGCGATCCCCACCTGCTGAGACTGAGCGCGCACCGTGTCCAGCAACCAGCGCTCGGTTTCATCACGCGGTTGTTCAATCACCTCACCGCCAACGGAACGCAACGCCATCCACTTAGACATCAGTAGTGAAATAATCGACCCGCCGAAACCGAACACGCCGGCCATGATAATCAAGCCCGCCATGCTGTTGTGCTGAACGCCCGTCAGACTAAGCACCAGTCCGAATACCACCATCACCGCCAGGTTGGTGAGCAGGAAAAGCGCAATACGCATCATATGATTCAGATTTCCTCTTTCAGCAAAAGCAACAAAAGTGTTTGCAACAACCACATCGTATGGGTTGCGCCGTCATTTTCAAGCATCCATAACCTTTATGTTACCGAATTAACATAACTTTACATTTTTATTGATGGACGATCCGGGAGAAATAAGGAACGTTGCCCATGCTGAGCGAACTGTTTGCAACGACAGCCAACAGCAGGAAATCTGATGTGATTATGTTGGAAACCATGAAAGGGCCTGACATATCCGCAGGTTGAGATGTAATAAAATATAATTTGCGTAATATTTATCCCGAGCCGGCGAAAAACACCGATCAGCCTGACCGATGGCACAGGCCGCATGCTCAGAAGCGATGTAACCAGACCTGCTTTGCCGCACCTCGCCCGGATTATTCAAAATATCGTGGCACCCATGCGCATTTTCGCTACTTAACGGATGCCAGTTACATAATAACAGCACTATCAATGGGCCAACGGCGCATCCTCTAGACCCAGCAGTTTTTCGAACTCTTCTGCCGGCATCGGCCGGCCAAACAGATAGCCCTGAGCCTGTTCGCATCCTTTGTTGAGCAGTCTTTCACATTGCTCCTGTGTTTCCACCCCTTCGGCGATCACATCCAGACCGAAGCTTTTTCCCAGATAGAGAATCGCGCGGACAATCGCCGCATCCGGCGCCGACTCACACATAGCGCGCACAAAGGTTTGATCGATCTTAAGCCGCGTGACCGGGTAATGCTTCAACATGCTGAGTGAGGCATAACCTGTGCCATAGTCGTCAAAAGCGATGCCGACGCCGCTATTACGCAGCTCATTGAGAGGTTTCATCATATTCTCATCGTGCCGCAATATGATGTTCTCCGTGATTTCCAGCTCCAGCGCGCCAGGTTTAAGGCCCGTTTGCGTCAGGACTTCCTTGATTTTCTGCGCCAGCATGCCGGAACGAAACTGGGCCGCGAACAGGTTGATGCTGATACGGAAATTCCCTGCTCCAGACCGGCACCAGTCAGATGCCTGCTGGCAGGCGGACCGCACGACCCAGTCGCCAATGCGCTCAGCCCAGGGGCCTCGTTCCAGCGCGGACATAAACGCCGCCGGCCCCAGCAACCCTTTATAAGGATGGCGCCAGCGCAGCAACGCCTCAGCGCCCACGACTTTACTGTTAACCAGGCTGACCTGAGGCTGATAAAACACCTCGAACTCTTCCTGTTCATACGCCCGGATAAATTCCAGCTGGAAAGCATGCCGAGCCTGAAATACTTCTCTCAGCTCACGGGTAAAGAAGCGATAGCAGTTACGCCCGTCCGCCTTCGCCTGATATAACGCCAGATCGGCGCTGGTGAGCAGATCCTGCACGGTTGTCCCATGCGCCGGATACATCACCAGCCCGATGCTGGCGCTGGTGTTGATTTGTTTGTCATCAACCGGCACAGCTTGCGAAATATCATAAATGATTTTTTCCGCCAGCTTTGCCACCTGTGCTTCGTCATTCTGCTTCGGCAACAGAATCGCGAACTCATCGCCCCCCATACGGGCCACCAGATCGCCGGAACGGACATTATCCAGTAATCGTTTGGCGACACTGGACAGAATCTCGTCGCCGCTGGCATGACCAAGACTGTCGTTGATATCCTTGAAGCCATCCAGATCGATAATCATGATGGCGGTTGGCTCACCGTTTTTCAGCACCTGCTCCAGCGTGGACGTCAGTAGCGTGCGGTTGGCCAGCCCGGTCAGCGGATCGCGGTGCGCCTGCAGGAACAAGCGCTCTTCATAACGTTGCCTTTCGGTGATATCACGCAGAATGATGCCGTAACGCGTCTGATTGTTGTCATGCCACATCGACACCGTTAGCTCGGTTGGAATCAAAGTGCCAGGCAATGCACGCGTTTCCAGCTCGATCGAGCTACCTTTGAATATCGCAGTTTTGTCCGTCGCCAGATGATGCAACTGCACCACGAACATATCCGGTACGATAATGCTGATGTGTTCGCCGACAATCTGCTCACGGCTGTACTCCAGCATTTTTTCTGCCGATTCGTTCCAGAAGGTAATCGTACCTCTGTCGTTGACGCAGAGAATGGCATCCGGCGAGGATTCGGCGATGCTCTCAAAGCGAGCCTGACTGGCGCGGCGCGCCAGATCCAGACGCCGCATCTCCAGTTTGTCCATCACCAGCGCGGCAAAATCCTGCAAATTATGCGCATCGCGGGCGCTGAGAGAAGTTCGGGGCTTGTTATCAATGATGCATAACACACCGATGGGAAAGCCGCTCGGCGTCCGCAATGGGATACCTGCGTAAAAACGGATGTGCGGCTCACCGGTTACCAATGGATTGTCCTGGAAGCGGGGATCTTTGCGCGTATCGGGGATCACCATAATCCGTTTTTTGAGAATCGCATGCGCACAGAATGATTCGTCTCTTGACGTTTCGCACACCGACATGCCGACGCTGGCGGCAAACAATTGTCGTTCTTCCTCTATCAGCGAAATCAATACGATAGGGACGTTGAAAACGTTAGCCGCCAGATTGATCAAATTGTCAAAACCAGGATCAGACAGTGGTTTACTGATGCCGTACTCTTTCAATGCCTCAAGTCGGCTTTTTTCATCTTTATTTGCTGGGGCTCGACTCATGGGGGTTCCCCTCACATTATCCATTGTTTTTTCTTTCAGAAAAAATTGTAGCCTGTTGTCGTGACGGTGCTTACCGTAACTTTTCACGCAAAAAAAATCATCGATGAATAAAATCCATCGATCTCTTTCGATTAAATTTAAAACGATAACTGGCTACTATCCCTCTTTGCTCAGTCTCTTCCCCACACCAGGGTTCGCCTCTTTCATGCAAATTAGCGGGCAGCATCAACAGAATAGCAAAATGCAGACAAGGAGGAAGACCTGTCGCCAAGATTTTCTAAGATTCCTTGATTGCCATAAAAAATAGAGGGAAACGCAAGTGGTTAATTATCTTAATAGATCGTTATTCCCAATCGTCAATGCAAAGTTGATAACTTATCACTATAAAAATGTTCTTATTTACGACTTCTCATAACTGATAGAACAGCGGATACGTTTTCTCTGATCGGTTAAATGCCGATAAAAGACTTTCTCTTTAAGAAAATTGGCGCGTAAAACCGAAATAACAATTATACCTACCGGCGTTATATCCGATGCCAATCTCATTCTGACCCGATGCGGAAATGAACAGGAAAAACAGGCTACTGTTGATTCACTCGCTTAATGCCAGACAAGATCGACGGTTCGAACGAAGAAAATGCGTTAAAAAAGAGAAGAGAAAGTAAAGTGATAGTACAAAAATGCGGAACGGCAAGCCAAAAGACTCACAATTAATGCGGAATAGTACGTCAGAAAAACGGCAAACATCGCCGGAAAGCAACCTCACCCAGAAAACAACCTCACGGAAGCCAGAGCCGCCGTGAGGTTCGATGCAATCGTCGATTACATATTGCTGATGATGTCCTGGGCAAACTCGCTACACTTACGCAGCGTGGCGCCTTCCATCAGTCGCTCAAAGTCATAGGTGACGGTCTTGTTCTTGATCGCGCCTTCCATACCTTTCACGATCAGGTCAGCCGCTTCGAACCACTGCAAGTGACGCAGCATCATTTCAGCGGACAGAATCACGGAACCCGGGTTCACTTTGTCCTGGCCGGCGTACTTCGGCGCCGTACCGTGAGTGGCTTCGAACAGCGCGCATTCATCACCGATGTTGGCGCCCGGCGCGATGCCGATCCCGCCCACCTGCGCCGCCAGCGCATCGGAAATATAGTCGCCGTTCAGGTTCATACAGGCGATGACATCGTACTCTGCCGGACGCAGCAGAATCTGCTGCAGGAAGGCGTCGGCAATCACATCTTTAACAATGATGTCTTTGCCGGTTTTCGGGTTCTTGATTTTCACCCACGGGCCGCCATCAATCAGCTCACCGCCGAACTCTTCGCGAGCCAACTGGTAACCCCAGTCTTTGAACGCGCCTTCGGTGAATTTCATGATGTTGCCTTTATGCACCAGCGTCACGGAATCGCGATCATTGGTGATGGCGTATTCGATCGCGGCGCGAACCAGACGTTTGGTCCCTTCTTCAGAACAAGGCTTCACACCGATACCGCACTGCTGCGGGAAACGGATTTTCTTCACGCCCATTTCGTCTTGCAGGAACTTGATTACTTTGTCCGCTTCCGGCGTACCGGCTTTCCACTCGATACCGGCATAAATGTCTTCGGCGTTTTCACGGAAAATGACCATGTCGGTCAGTTCGGGCTGTTTAACCGGGCTTGGCGTGCCTTCGTAATAACGAACCGGACGCAGACAAACGTACAGATCCAGTTGCTGGCGCAGCGCCACGTTCAGAGAACGGATACCGCCGCCTACCGGCGTGGTCAGCGGCCCTTTAATGGCTACACGGTATTCGCGGATCAGATCCAGCGTTTCATCCGGCAACCAAACATCTTGACCATACACCTGAGTGGATTTCTCACCGGTGTAAATTTCCATCCAGGAAATTTTGCGCTTGCCCTGGTAAGCTTTGTTCACCGCGGCATCGACAACGTTAATCATGGCTGGCGTAACATCGACACCGATACCGTCGCCTTCGATAAACGGAATGATCGGATTAGCCGGCACGACCAGTTTACCCTGAGCGTCAACCGTGATTTTCTGCCCTTCTGCCGGTACAACTACTTTACTTTCCATTAACCTCTCCTTCGAGCGCCATTTTGTTAATGACTTGTAAGATGCGTGTCAATACTACTTGAATATTTAGCCTGAGCCAATCACAAACCATTTCGAGTATAATGGTTTTGCCATCCACAGCCAGTAATAAGATGAATAAATTCCCTGTTAAAAATCACCGACTTAAACGATTCAGCTCTCGACCGGCAAAAAATGAATCCACCGCCGTAACGAAAACGCGCATCGTGCTGTTCAATAAGCCTTTCGATGTGCTTTCCCAGTTTACCGACGAGGGCGGCCGCGCCACGCTGAAGGACTATGTCCCCTTTCGCGACGTCTATTCCGCCGGCCGACTGGACCGGGACAGCGAAGGTCTGATGATACTGACCAACGACGGCAAGCTGCAGGCGCGTCTGACCCAGCCCGGCAAGAAAACGCCCAAAATCTATTACGCCCAGGTTGAAGGCGTTCCCGACGAAGAAGCTTTGCACGCGTTTCGCACCGGCCTGATACTGAGCGACGGCCCAACCCTGCCCGCCGGTGCTGAACAGGTGGAGGAGCCAATCTGGTTGTGGCCGCGCCAGCCGCCGATCCGCGAACGCAAAAATATTCCGGTTAGCTGGCTGAAAATCACGTTGTACGAAGGGCGTAACCGCCAGGTCAGACGTATGACGGCGCATATCGGCTACCCAACGCTGCGTTTGATTCGCTACAGTATGGCGAATCAAACGCTTGATGGATTGCACCCCGGCGAATGGAGGGAGATCGACCATGTTTAAACCGCATGTGACCGTGGCCTGTGTCGTACAGGCGGAAGGCCATTTTCTGGTTGTTGAGGAAGAAATTAACCACCGGCGTCTGTGGAACCAGCCTGCCGGCCATCTGGAGGCGGACGAAACCCTGATTCAGGCGGCGCAGCGAGAACTGTTTGAGGAAACCGGTATTCACGCCACGCCGCAAAGCTTCCTGCAACTGCACCAGTGGATCGCACCGGACAAAACGCCCTTTCTGCGTTTTAGTTTCACCCTCGACCTGCCCGAACGGCTGCCCACCACCCCGTACGATAGCGACATCGCCTGCTGCCATTGGCTGAAGCCGGAAGACATTCTCCGGGCCGACTGCCTGCGCTCCCCATTGGTGGCCGCCAGCCTGATCTGCTATCAGCGCGGCCAGCGCTACCCGCTAAGTATACTGGAAGCCTTCAACTGGCCGTTTCCTGACCCGGTGTAACGCTGGAAAACCCTGTCCGGTACGGCGTTCGTCGTACCGGAACAGACAATCCCTGCGCGGGCGTCGGCCGTGCTTCCACGAGGCGAGTGTGTTATACTATTACGCCTGTTTTTCGCCTTAACGCTTTACATCATTAAGAATTAAGACGCTTTATTAAGAGTTTGCGAGACTGCCATGTCAGATAACAGCCAGAAAAAAGTCATTGTCGGTATGTCCGGCGGTGTTGACTCATCGGTATCCGCCTACCTGCTGCAACAGCAGGGGTATCGGGTAGAAGGCCTGTTCATGAAGAACTGGGAAGAAGATGACGATACGGAGTATTGCTCCGCCGCCACTGATTTGGCCGATGCGCAGGCTGTCTGCGACAAACTGGGCATTGAACTGCACACCGTCAATTTCGCCGCCGAATATTGGGACAACGTTTTTGAGCACTTTCTGGCGGAATACCGCGCCGGTCGCACTCCCAATCCCGATATTTTGTGCAACAAGGAAATCAAGTTCAAAGCTTTCCTGGAGTTTGCCGCCGAAGACTTGGGGGCGGACTACATCGCCACCGGCCATTACGTGCGCCGTAAGGATGTGGACGGTAAAAGCCGCCTGCTGCGCGGTCTGGACGGCAACAAGGACCAGAGTTATTTCCTTTATACCCTGAGCCACCAGCAACTGGCGCAGAGTCTGTTCCCGGTCGGCGAGCTGGAAAAACCGCAGGTACGCAAAATCGCGGAACAGCTGGATCTGGCCACCGCCCGGAAAAAAGACTCCACCGGCATCTGTTTCATCGGCGAGCGCAAATTCCGCGACTTTCTGGCGCGCTACCTGCCCGCACAGCCCGGCCCGATTCTGTCTGTCGACGATGGCAAGGCGATGGGCGAACATCAGGGGCTGATGTACCACACGCTGGGTCAGCGTAAAGGTCTTGGCATTGGCGGCGTGAAAGAAGGCGGCGACGATCCGTGGTACGTGGTCGACAAAGATGTCGCCAGCAACGTGCTGTATGTCGCTCAGGGTCATGAACACCCGCGTCTGATGTCCGTCGGCCTGATTGCCCAGCAACTGCACTGGGTCGATCGCGAGCCGCTGACTCAACCGCTGCGTTGCATGGTAAAAACCCGCTATCGTCAGGCCGATATTCCCTGCCTTTTAACGCCGATCGACGCGGACCGCATCGAAGTCCGTTTTGACGAGCCGGTAGCCGCGGTCACGCCGGGTCAGTCCGCCGTATTTTATCAGGGCGAAGTCTGCCTTGGCGGCGGCATCATCGAAGAACGCCTGCGCGCGGCGCAATAATCAGCCGCCGCACCGGCCAGGGGAACCGCATCGGTTCCCCTGGCATTTCTGACATCCCCATAAAAAACCAACCACACCAGTGCGCTGCGTCAAATAAAACGCGGCTCGGGCACCTTTTCCGTTTTCATGACACTAAACTTGAATTGCCGGACGATCGGGTCTGACGATTTTCAGCCTGAACAAGGTTTTACCGGGTTCATGCTGGGTTCATGCTGATTTTTATGGCATGATCACCGCCCTTTTAGGCTGTGTGAGTGACAAAGCCAGGGCATGTTCGCCGGCGTTTACTTTTCCTCTGGACCGAACCGGGAACACAGCCGAATCGGAAACCCAGATAGTACAGGTATTCCGGACTCGCACGCCGGCCAGATGATGTTGACAGGAGCAATTGTGGCTAAAAACTATCATGACATTACGCTGGCAATGGCAGGAATCTGCCAGTCTGCTCATTTGGTGCAGCAATTGGCACATCAGGGCAGTTGTGATATGGACGCGCTAAAAGCGTCGCTGAAAAGCATCATGAACATTAACCCGCCCAGCACGCTGGATGTTTTTGGCAATACGGAACGTAATCTAAAAACCGGGCTGGAAACCCTGCTGGGTATTCTCAATTCATCACGCGAAGGGCTGGGCGCGGAACTGTCGCGTTATACCTTCAGCCTGATGGTGCTGGAGCGCCGCCTGCACAATAACCGCGAAGCGATGGACGAACTGGGCAGCCGCATCAGCCAGTTGGACCGACAACTGGAGCACTACGATCTGCTGTCGGACACCTTCATTAATGTGCTGGCAGGCATTTACGTAGACGTGATCAGCAAGCTCGGCCCACGCATTCAGGTGACCGGCGCGCAGGAAGTGCTGAGGAACCCACAGATTCAGGCGAAGGTTCGGGCAGCGCTGCTGGCCGGGATTCGCGCCGCCGTACTCTGGCAACAGGTGGGCGGCAGCCGGCTGCAATTGATGTTCTCCCGCAGCAAGCTGGTGCGCCATGCGCAGGAGATCCTGGCCCGGTGCCAGGACTGACCTGAACCAATGCATCTGCTCATTGACGGCGGCCGCTTATTCCGGTTCGGCCGCCGCCATGAGATACTGTCTACCATGAAATGCTATCCGCCATGAAATACCATTCGTCATGAAATGCTATTCGCCATGCGATAAGATGACGACAAACGATGTTCTTTATTTGAAAACAATCCCAGGAGTTGCTCGCGATGGAATTATCCTCACTGACCGCCGTTTCCCCCATTGATGGACGCTATGGCGATAAAGTCAGCATGTTGCGCACTATTTTCAGCGAATACGGTTTGCTGAAATTCCGTGTGCAGGTTGAAGTACGTTGGCTGCAAAAACTGGCGGCCTGTGCAGAAATCAGGGAAGTTCCTGCATTTGACGCTGACGCAAACGCTTTCCTTGACAAAATTGTCGCCGAATTCAGCGAAGAAGACGCCGCGCGCATCAAAACCATCGAACGCACCACTAACCACGACGTCAAAGCGGTGGAGTATTTCCTGAAGGAAAAAGTGGCGGCGGTTCCGGCGCTGCACGCCGTGAGCGAGTTTATCCATTTCGCCTGTACCTCCGAAGATATCAACAACCTGTCCCACGCCCTGATGCTGGACACCGCCCGTCGCGATGTACTGTTGCCGTTCTGGCGCAACATCATTGACGCCATCAAACAGCTGGCGCTGCAGTATCGCGACATTCCGTTGCTGTCCCGTACCCACGGCCAGCCGGCCACGCCGTCCACCATCGGTAAAGAATTCGCGAACGTCGCCTACCGTATGGAGCGCCAGTTCCGTCAACTGCAGCAGGTGGAAATCCTGGGCAAAATCAACGGCGCCGTCGGGAACTATAACGCCCATATGGTGGCCTACCCGGCAGTCGACTGGCACCAGTTCAGCGAAAGTTTCGTCACTTCGCTGGGCATTCAGTGGAACCCCTACACCACGCAGATTGAACCCCACGACTACATTGCCGAACTGTTCGACTGCGTCGCCCGTTTCAACACCATTCTGATCGACTTCGACCGCGATGTGTGGGGCTACGTCGCCCTCAACCACTTCAAACAGAAAACCATCGCGGGTGAAATCGGTTCGTCAACCATGCCGCACAAAGTCAACCCGATCGATTTCGAGAACTCCGAAGGCAACCTGGGTCTGGCTAATGCGGTAATGAGCCACCTCGCCAGCAAGCTGCCGGTATCGCGCTGGCAGCGTGACCTGACCGATTCCACGGTGCTGCGTAACCTCGGCGTCGGCGTAGGTTATGCGGTCATCGCCTATCAGGCTTCCCTGAAAGGCATTAGCAAGCTGGAAGTCAACCGCGATCACCTGCTGGACGAGCTGGATCACAACTGGGAAGTGCTGGCTGAGCCGATCCAGACGGTGATGCGCCGTTACGGCATTGAGAAACCTTACGAGAAACTCAAAGAACTGACCCGCGGCAAGCGCGTGGACGCCGAAGGCATGAAAGCCTTTATCGATGGGCTGGCGCTGCCGGACGACGAAAAAACGCGTCTCAAAGCGCTGACCCCGGCCAATTACATCGGCCGCGCCGTGAAACTGGTCGACGAACTCTGACCCTGCTCCGGGCGGCATTATCCCGCCGCCCGGCTTAGAGCCTATCCCAATAGCCCTGTTGGATAGGCTCTTATTTCCTGCCTCACTGTTTAGCCTCAGTTGAGAACAACTGTGGATAATGCTGACGTACGCGCCGACAATGGCGTATTTCTACCTATGACTATCCCGGATTGCGGTAAACGTGCTGACGCAGGCTGCAAGGTCTGTACAACACGTTGATAGTTCACTAACTTTGGATAGATCCCATCAGGAAAATGACCGAGGAAAACGTCATGCGCATTCTTGTCGTTGAAGATAATGTTCTGTTACGCCATCACCTCAATGTCCAGTTGAATGAAATGGGGCATCAGGTTGACGCGGCGGCGGACGCGAAAGAAGCGGATTATTTCCTTCAGGAACATGCGCCGGACATCGCCATTATCGACCTGGGCCTGCCGGTGGAAGACGGCACCAGTTTGATTCGCCGCTGGCGCGCGCATCAGGTCAAATTACCGATTCTGGTTCTCACCGCACGGGAAAGCTGGCAGGAAAAAGTGGCGGTGCTGGAAGCCGGCGCCGACGATTATGTCACCAAACCGTTTCACATCGAGGAAGTGGTGGCGCGTATGCAGGCGCTGATGCGTCGCAACAGCGGCCTGGCCTCCCAAATCATCAGCCTGCCGCCCTTTGAGGTGGACCTGTCGCGGCGGGAATTACTGGTGAATGGCGACCCGGTGAAGCTGACCGCGTTTGAATACACCATTATCGAAACCCTGATCCGCAATAATGGCAAGGTGGTCAGCAAGGAGTCGCTGATGCTGCAACTGTACCCGGACGCCGAATTGCGGGAAAGCCATACCATTGACGTGCTAATGGGTCGACTGCGCAAAAAATTGCAGTCCGCCAATTCCCACGATGTCATCACTACCGTTCGCGGGCAGGGTTACCGCTTCGATATCTAATCATTCTGGACGGCATGTTTTATTTTGGATGGCATATTATTTTGGATGGCATATTGAAAAAATCTCCTTTTTCGCTGCGTTTTCGCTTTCTGATCGCCACCGCCGCGGTGGTGCTGGCGCTGACGCTTTCCTACGGCATCGTGGCCGTGGTGGGATACAGCGTCAGTTTCGACAAAACCTCATTCCGCCTGCTGCGCGGCGAAAGCAACCTGTTCTACAGTCTGGCGCAATGGCACGACAATCAACTGACTATCGCCACGCCGCCTGAAATCGACATCAATTACCCGACGCTGGTATTTATCTACGATAAGCACGGCAAACTGCTGTGGCGGGAGCGCGCCGTCCCGGAGCTGGAATCCCAGATCAAAGCGGAATGGCTGGAAAAAACCGACTACCACGAGCTGGACGCCGACACCAATACCAGCAATGCGGTATTGCAGGGCAGCAACCCGCAAATGCTGGACAAACTGCACGCCTACAGTTCAGAAGATAAAACGCCGTTCACCCATTCTATCGCCGTTAATGTTTACCCGGCGTCCGAGCGCCTGCCCAAAATGGTGATTGTGGTGGTGGACCGGGTGCCGCAGGAACTGCAACAGGCGGACGTAGTCTGGGAGTGGTTCCGCTATGTGTTTATCGCCCATCTGGTGCTGGTATTACCGCTGCTGTGGCTGGCGGCGCACTGGAGCCTGCGGCCGATCAAACACCTGGTACATCAGATCAGCGAGCTGGAGCACGGATCCCGCGAGCATCTGGACGAAAATCCGCCGCGGGAACTGAACAGTCTGGTGCGCAACCTGAATACGTTGTTGAGCAATGAGCGCCAGCGCTATCACAAATACCGCACCACCCTCACCGACCTGACCCACAGCCTGAAAACGCCGCTGGCCGTACTGCAAACCACGCTGCGCTCGTTACGCACCGGTAAGGAACTGACCATCGAGCAAGCCGAACCGATCATGCTGACGCAAATCAGCCGTATCTCGCAGCAAATCGGCTATTACCTGCACCGCGCCAGCGTGCGAACGGAACATCTGGCCATCACGCGGGAAGTGCACTCCGTTCCGGCGCAGCTGGACGCGCTCTGCTCTGCGCTGAACAAAGTGTACCAGCGTAAAGGCGTGGTGCTGACGATGGACATCGCCCCGGAGCTAACCTTCATTGGCGAGAAAAACGATTTTATGGAGGTGATGGGCAACATTCTCGACAACGCCTGTAAATACTGTCTGGAGTTCGTGGAAATCAGCGCTCGCTACTCCGGCCAGAAACTGCATCTGGTGATTGAGGACGACGGCCCCGGCATTCCCGACAGCAAACGGGAAGTGATTTTCCAACGCGGACAACGGGCGGACACATTGCGCCCCGGTCAGGGCATCGGACTGTCGGTCGCGGCGGAAATCATCGAGCAGTATCAGGGGGAAATTCTGATCGGCGCCAGTGCGCTTGGCGGCGCCAAGGTGGAAGCTATTTTCGGCCGCCAGCATCTTGGTCAGAATGAGAACTGACACCGTCTGGCGTTAACCGTCTACAATACAGGGAAAACCACCGTCTGCCGGTCGATACGGTTCAGGGACTTTTTAACCCCGCCGCCTCGCCCGTGAATTAAGGACGGGACACCATCACGGCGACTTCGTTATAATCGCCGACAGCTCCCTGTTACTGGAAATGCGTTATGGACTACCAACTTAATCTCGACTGGCAGGATTTCCTGACCCACCACTGGCAAAAAAAACCGGTAATCATCAAAGGTGGTTTCCGCCATTTCATCGATCCAATTACCCCCGACGAATTAGCCGGGCTCGCTATGGAAAACGAGGTGGACAGCCGGCTGGTCAGCCATCAGGACGGCCGCTGGGATGTCAGCCACGGTCCGTTCGAAAGCTACGACCACCTGGGAGAAAGCAACTGGTCTCTGCTGGTGCAGGCGGTCGATCACTGGCATGAACCTTCCGCCGCGCTGATGCGCCCCTTCCGTCAGTTGCCTGACTGGCGCATTGACGACCTGATGATTTCCTTCTCGGTGCCGAGCGGCGGCGTCGGCCCGCATCTTGACCAGTACGACGTGTTTATCATTCAGGGCACCGGCCGCCGTCGCTGGCGCGTAGGCGACAAAGTGCCGATGAAGCAGCACTGCCCCCATCCTGACCTGCTGCAGGTCGACCCGTTCGACGCCATTATTGATGAGGAGCTGGAGCCCGGCGATATTCTCTATATTCCGCCCAGTTTCCCGCATGAAGGCTATTCGCTGGAAAATTCGCTCAACTACTCGGTAGGCTTCCGCGCACCCAGCTCCCGTGAACTGGTAAGCGGTTTCGCCGACTATGTGCTGTCTCGTGAACTGGGCGGCCAACGCTACAGTGACCCGGATATCCCCTCGCGCGCGCACCCGGCGGACATACTGCCGCAGGAGCTGGATAAACTGCAGCACATGATGCTGGATCTGGTGCAGCATAAAGACGCTTTCCGCCAATGGTTCGGCGAGTTTGTCTCCCAGTCGCGTCATGAATTAGACCTGGCACCGCCAGAGCCGCCTTATCAGCCGGGCGAGATGTACGATCTGCTGCAACAGGGCGAGGCATTGCGTCGTCTTGGCGGGCTGCGGGTTGTGCGTATCGGCGAGGACTGCTTCGTGAACGGCGAGCATCTGGACAGCCGCCAGTCGCAGGCCATTGCCGCGCTGGCGCACTATGACGTGCTGAATGCCGAACGCCTTGGCGATGCGCTGGACGATCCCTCGTTCCTTGCTCAGTTGACCGCGCTGGTCAACAGCGGCTACTGGTATTTCGTCGACTGATTATCGGTTTTCCGGTCATCAGAAACGCAAGAGACGCCATTCGGCGTCTCTTTTTTTACCCTAAACCACCATCAGGCTTTAACCGACATGCTCTCGCTGTTGGTCTGCCGGGTTTTGGCACGCAGCGCGGTCAACTCGGCGATACGCATAATCACCGCCACCGCGCTTTCCATCCCTTCCAGCGTGACAAACTCGTGCTTACCGTGAGCATTGTAGCCGCCGGTGAACAGATTAGGGCACGGCAGCCCCCGGAAGGAAAGCTGCGCGCCATCGGTGCCGCCGCGAATCGGTTGCATCAGCGGCGTAATGTCGCAATCGCGCATCGCCTGCTGCGCCAGCGCGATAATATGCGGGTACTGCTCTACCTGCTCGCGCATGTTGTAGTAGCTGTCGGTAATCGTAACCTCGATATAACAATCCGGGTGCAACCCTTTACCCACCGTTTCGGCGATATCCAACAGGTTTTTCTTGCGCCGCTCAAAACCGTCGCGCTCAAAATCCCGGATGCTGTAATGCAGCTCAGCCCGCTCCACGGTCCCTTTCGCGCTGTGCAGGTGATAGAACCCCTGATAGCCTTCGGTCTGTTCCGGGGTCTCATCAGCCGGCACCAGTTGGTGGAAACGCGTCGCCAGCGACAGCGCATTAACCATCACCCCTTTGGCCCAACCAGGATGCACATTGTTGCCGACAATCTTCACCACTGCCGACGCGGCATTGAAGTTTTCATACTCCAGCTCGCCCACGCCGCCGCCGTCCACCGTGTACGCCCACTCGGCCCGGAACGCCTCGACATCAAAATGCTGCGCGCCCTTGCCCACTTCCTCATCCGGCGTAAAGGCGACGCGAATATCGCCATGTGGGATCTGCCGCTTTTTCAGCCGCACCAGCGCGGTAATGATCTCCGCGATCCCCGCCTTGTCATCGGCGCCCAACAGCGTTTTGCCATCGGTCGTAATCAGCGTCTGCCCCAACAGATGGTGCAACACCGGGAACATCACCGGCGACAGCACCTCATCGCCCACGCCCAACGCGATATCACCGCCGCGGTAATTCTCCACAATCTGCGGATTGACGTGCTTGCCGCTGAAATCCGGCGCGGTATCCATATGGGCGATAAACCCCACCGACGGCACCGACCAGGCCACATTGGCCGGCAACGTCGCCATCACGCAGCCGTGCTTGCTGACGGATACCTGCTCAAACCCCAGCTCGGTCAATTCCTGTTGCAACACCTGCGCCAGTTTTAATTGCCCTTCGGTACTCGGCACCTGCCGTACACCCTGCTTAGACTGGGTGTCAAACGCGACATAATTCAAAAAACGATCAAGTAATTTTTCCATCACCACCCCCTCCGATGGATTACGTGTTTCATTATGTAGAGGGTGTCAGCGTTAGATATTGCGTCAGGTCAGTTTTTATTGGTTTTCCCCCTGGCGCCCCCGCTCAGGCCGCCAGCGCCGCAGGGCAGCGAACATGCCGGCATGCCGGTCGCGCCATGAGGCTCAGCAATTACGTAACAAACCACTAACACATAGAGACTGGCGAGCGCGTGTCGCCACAAGGCAGGAGCGATGGGGCCGACGGCTTGACGCCCGCCGGCCTGCGTAGGTCACAACCACTCGTAATACTGGCCCTGGCTTTTATCGCAGCCGCAGCAGCTGCCGCATTTTGGCGCGGCTTCGCCGCTGTGAAAGCGAATTTTGCCTTTCTGCACCCACACCGCCAGCATCCCTTCCACCACGCCGGGATCCGCCTTAAAAGCCGTGCTGATGTCCTGCAGCGACACCTTTTTTCGTTCGCGGACAAAATCCCGCAATTCCAATAGCGTCATCATATTCTCCCCGGCGGGCGGCAGGCCCGCCCGACTGGTTACTTCACTTCACCCACCGCCATACGCTGGCGTTGCAAGCCATTACGGCGCAGCATCATCACCGTGACGCACAGCATCGCGGCAACGCCCAACAGCGCGCATAACGAATACAGCGGATGCTGGGCAAAACGTCCGACCTGATACACCACCACCGCGGTGCTATACCCGACCTGAATGGTCCACCCGGCGCAGAACAGCGTCCAGGCGGTTCCCACTTCACGCCAGATAGCCGACACCGCCGCCACGCACGGGATGTACAGCAGCACCATCAGCAAGTAGCTGAATGCGCCCAACCGGCCGTCAAACAGCTGACTAATCACGGTCAGCGAGGTGACGGAAAACTTGTTGTCTTTGGCGATGGTGTCGGTATCGGTCAAATCCCCGACGTTGATCCCCATCGGGTTAAGCAGCGCGTCGCCCAGCTTGCCCAGGTTTTCCGGAATGGTCGCCAGCGCGCCGTGAATACCATCGATCAGGCTGAAGGTTTTTTCCTCCTTCGCGCCGCCGCTCTGCGAGGCCGCCATGGCGCCATACAGTGAATCCAGCGTACCGACGACCGCCTCTTTGGCGAAGATCCCGGTGAAGACACCCACCGCCGCCGGCCAGTTCTCTTCCCGAATCCCCATCGGTTTGAATACCGGCACGATGGCTTGACCCACTGCCGACAGCACCGACTTCTGGGTATTCTGGTTGCCGAACGAACCGTCCGTCCCCATCGAGTTAAGGAAACCCAACACCGTCACCACCACCACAATCAGCCGGCCGGCGCGCAACAGGAATCCTTTCAGGCGCTCCCAGGTACGGATCAGCACGCTGCGCAGACTGGGCAGATGGTAAGGGGGAATCTCCATGACAAAGGCGGAAGCATCGCCTTTCAGCGCGGTATTTTTCAGCAGAAAACCAGTGGCAATGGCGGCGGCAATCCCCACCAGATACAACCCGAACACCAGATTCTGCCCGCCTTCGACAAACAGCGCCGAGGCAAACAACACGTATACCGGCAGCCGTGCGCCGCAAGACATAAACGGCGCCATCATCACCGTGACCACGCG
Organism: Dickeya sp. NCPPB 3274; assembly: GCF_000406205.1. Lineage (NCBI taxonomy): Bacteria > Pseudomonadati > Pseudomonadota > Gammaproteobacteria > Enterobacterales > Pectobacteriaceae > Dickeya > Dickeya sp. NCPPB 3274. The sequence continues at coordinate 2,642,247 of NZ_CM001979.1, forward strand.
ATCGCTGTGGCGTTCCATCGTGCGGGTCGCCATCACCGCGGGCACGTTGCAGCCAAAGCCGACGATCAGCGGCACAAACGCCTTACCCGGCAAACCGATGCTGCGCATGAATCGGTCCATCACGAACGCCGCCCGCGCCATGTAACCGGAGTCCTCCAGCCAGGACAGGAACAGATACAGACAGCCAATCACCGGAATAAAGGTGGACACGGTCTGAATACCGCCGCCCACGCCATCCGCCAGCAAGGTTTTCAGCCATTCAGGGGTGTGCAGCGCCAGCAGCAGTTCGCCGAACCCATCCACCAGCAACGTGCCGAACAGCTTGTCGAAAAAGTCGATAAACGCGCTGCCGACATTGATGGTGAAGACAAACATCAGGTACATCACCAGCAGAAAGATCGGAATACCGAAAAAGCGATGCAGCACAATGCGGTCGATCTTGTCGGTCAGGGTGGCGGAGACTTCGCCGCGCCGGGTGATCACCTCACGAGCCACCGCTCCCACAAACTGATAACGCGCGTCCGCCAGAAAGATATCCAGCTCATCTTCATATTCCGCCACCAGCCGGGTCACCTGCGCATCGGCAAACGCCAGCGCGTCGGCAGGCACCCGGTTACGCACGGTAACATCGCCTTCCAGCAACTGAATCGCCAGCCAATGCGGATTGCGAATGGCACTCTGCCCCTGCAACTGTTCCGCAATCGCCTGCGCAGCCTGGCTCAGCGGCGCGTCGTAAGGAATCGACACCGGTGGAATGACCGGTTGCGCCAGCGCCGCCTGACACACCTCGCGCAGCATCTCGATGCCTTTCTTCTGGCTGGCGGTAATCGGGATGACCGGACATCCCAATCGCTGCTGCAAACCGGCGATATCAATGTCCAGTTTGCGGGCGATGGCGATATCCATCATGTTGACGGCCACCACCATCGGCACCTGCATATCCAGCAACTGCGCGGTGAGATACAGGTTACGCTCCAGATTGGAAGCATCGACGATATTCAGCACCAGGTTGGCTTCACCGGACAGGATGTAATCGCGTGCCACCCGCTCATCTTCCGAACTCTCGGAAGACGGGTTCAGCGAGTAGACCCCCGGCAGATCCACCAGCGTCACCTGTTGCTGCTGATAGCGGTAGCTCCCGACCTTCTTTTCCACCGTCACGCCCGGCCAGTTGCCGACAGTTTGCTTACCGCCGGTCAGGACGTTGAATAACGTCGTTTTGCCACAGTTCGGGTTACCCACCACGCAAATTACGGATTGCGTACTCATAAAAAATCCTTACCTGCCCGGATTAACATTTTTCCAGAATCAAAATCTGCGCTTCGCCTTTACGCACGCTGATCGCCGCGCCGCGCAGACGCAGCTCAATCGGGTCGCCCAACGGCGCCACGCGCGACACCGAAAACTCCACCCCCGGCGTAACGCCCAGCGCCAGCAGACGCTTGCGGTAATCCGCCGAGCCCTTCTGAAACCCCAGCACACGCCACTGTGTGCCCACCGCCAATGCTTCCAGTGTCATCGCTGTGTTGACCTCATACCCATTGTTGCGTCAGAAGAACGACCGTTGTCGTAAACCTGTTGTTATAGATTGATTGCTATAAATCATAAATCTATTGATGCTGATTATTGCTGTGGCGACACCCACACCTGCTTGCCCATCTCCCAGTTGATCGCCACCCGGCTGTCGCCGGAGGCCAGCATCAACGGCTGATTGGCGTCGCGCTGAATCACGCGCACCTGCCCGCCGACGCGGATGCCAAGCTCGGTCAGCCGTTGCTGGTATTCGCCCGTTGAACGGATACGCGCCACCACGGCATTCACGTTAAGAGGGAGATCAAGCAGCGTTTGAAGACTCAGGGCCATACGACATTCCTTCACTGACAGTACGCGGCATTCCGTCAACTCACAGACGGCAATGCATCAAAGCAAGTAATAACGATTATCAATCATATTCCTGTCTGCGGGTCGTCCCTTGACGTGCGTCAAGGGAGGTGAAGATTGGTGGAATGGCGGGAAGGTACGGAGTTTATGCGTTGAGCAGCAGCGAGGAAAACTATGCCATCGGTTCCCCTGATGGAATGGAGAACACATTGCTGCCGCAGCTCATGCTCAAGACAAGGGATGTGGCTCACCGAGGCCGGGTTTACCGACGGAATGCCGTTAAAAATACGCATCATGCCCGGCTGCATGGTGATCACCGCCCAGAACACCCGCGAGCTGTGGCACTGTCTCGAAGGGCTGAGCATCGAACCCTTTGACCCGGACGCCGCCGCCAACTGGATCAAGCATTACCCCGGCGGCCTGACGTTTGCCGAGTAACCAACACTACCCCCGGCCCGCGCCGGGGGTTTTTGTTTTAACGCTGGGGTGTCGGGGCATGACCCTGACCGGGTGGTTTTGGGGACACGGCCAACTGGCGGTGGCCACAAAACATTTCCTATCCGGGGGTTGAAGCATTTTCGGGCAACCCGCCGCCGCAACTCACCCTCAAGGGTCGCTGGCTGGAAGATCTCGGTTTTAACACCGAACAGCCCGTTACCGTCACCGTGGAGCGCGGGCGGCTGGTGATTGAGGCGGAGCTTAGGATCTTACAAGCAGATAAAAAATCCCAGCCTGTTAAGGGCCGGGATTCTTTATAAGTTAACATCTCGTAGATCATTAATTACATTACATATTGTACCTGATGGAAGAAGCACCTCATGGATTTCTTTTCCATCATCAATACTCCATACCAAACGATCACTAGAACTCGTTTTCATAAAATAAAGATAATATCCATTATCGCCCATAGCTGTGCATGTCAAATCAAACAACCCATCAATAAGAACATCACCGTCGCCAGTAAAATAACTCTCTGCATTCCTATATAGGGTTACTGCATCCACAATTAAATCATTAACAATCAACCCATCCACGGGCGACTTGGAATAAAAACCAAACGTAGTTTTTAACTCAAATACATCAACAACATCAAAGATCCTCCTTCCATCAAGATACAAAGAAAACAGTCCATTTTTCCAAATATCACCAGGAGAAGTCCAATGTTCAACAACGTCGAACTGGAGCGCAAAATAGAATGGATCACCATAAATCATTTTATCCTAACCCCCAACTGCTTCTGAATATCACTTGGTATCTGCTTGCCTGTCAGTTTATTTTTTTCATCACCAGAACTACCATTCCAGTGATATTCACCATTAGTACCTTCAAAACGATGAACATTACCTTGACCATCCACAGAGAACCGAACTTCTTTATTTGGATATTGCTTTGAACTTGAAATAGATTGCGCAAAAAGATCCAATGAATCTCTCGGCTCAATTCCTGCGTTAGGGCGATTGCCATCACCCCCCAGAGTATGTTTAGGATTAGATTTATATTTTAATCCATTTGAAGCCATTACTGACTCAGGAACAGGTATTGCGCTTCCTGTTCCCGATTGCCCTTTACCTGACGATCCAGCCTTACTGACACCCCCAGCAATTCCTGCCGCACTGGCGATTCCGGCATGCCCCATGATATTGGCAACTTCTGCCGAGGTATCCTCAGAACCACCCAGCAACTGAGCACGGTTCACCAGCAAATTGCGCGATGCATCAATATTCGACATCGCACCACGCAGGTTAGCCCATTCCTGAACCTCCGCCTCAGTTAGTGCACTTACTCCCTCATTCCGCTCTTTATTTTCCAGCTCGGTCATGCGAGCGCTGTAATCCCCTTGCCATCCTTTTAACTCTTTTGCCAAGGCAACACACTGTTCTGGTGAGGAACAATTCGCTATCTCATTCTGTAACTTGTCGTATTCAGCCGCGTATTTCTCCCTGACCTCGGCACGGCAGGTGGCATTTCCGTTACAGGCAACCAGCTCTTCGCTGCGGCTTTGCTGCTGAGGCTGACTCAGATGG
>NZ_CM001979.1:2646251-2651516 GCF_000406205.1 Dickeya sp. NCPPB 3274
TTTCAAGATATAATCGAACTTATCATCGAAGTTTAATTCGATATCCTGCTTTCTTACCCTCTCTAACACTTCCACTATTCGATTAAACGTATCACCTAAGCGCTGTCGGGTTGTATCTGAGTTCGTCCATACCAGCGTTACTGGCCGCTCGACGTCATTGCTTAATCGATCCCAGAGCGCATTAAGATTTCTTCCATAGTAGGGACCAAAATCTAGTTTCTCCGATAGAACACCATGAACATCAGATTCGGTATATATGTTTAAACCATCTAAAATAATTTCGCGTTTGCTCACTTCCATTTACCTATTGATGTTGCTGTTTCATAGTGATCAGTAGTGATATACAACAACCCATCACTCGAATATAACAACCTTGTTCCCGGCTGATTGCTTCTCGACATCGTATTATTCAATCCTATATCAGCCTCGCGCCATACTCTTCCTGGCGAAGACGGTAACAGGTTATTTGAATTTTCGAAGATATCACCACCTAATTGCCCACCGGGGTTTGTATTATTCAATGCTTTCCCAGGTTTCCAGCCATTAGCAACAGCTTGAGCCTTATCTACATAATTCGATGGTAATGTTCCGGTAGTCCGCAAGCTATCCACAACATCATTTGCTGCTTGAGTAGTCTGTAAGTCCAATTTTAATCCAGCATAGCTTGCTGCGTTATGGGCTTCATTACCTATAAACCCAGCCGCCGCCGATTCAGCTTTACCGGCTACTTTACCTGCTACCTTGGCAACGATCCTCTCCGTTACGCCTGCAGTCACTTTGACCACACCCGTACCACCGGCAAGCAGACCCGCTATATCCGTAACCAGTTTTCCGCCTTCAACACCGGCATTGAACGAGCCACTGGCTCCGGCCTTCTGGTATTCCGCTTCCATGTTGTTGATGCGGTCTATATACGACTGTTTCACCGCATCCGACACATTACCCAGCACATCACCACTATTGAACAGCGATTTCAACGCCTCATATGTCTCCATCGGGCTGCTTGCCGTTTTCACGATACCGTCGATCGTGTCATACAGACCTGCCGGAACCCCGGCAACCATCCCGGCTGCAAAACTTCCATCCTGCCCTAAATCTATCGCCGTCCACTTCGCCTCAGCCTGCACCTTGCAGGCTTGAGTCTGACATTCTTCAAGCTCTTTCTTCTTCTGAGCCTTCTGCTGGTTGCTCAGATAGTTATTCTCCACCGCATTACGCCCGGTCTGCGCACCTGTCGCCGCACCGGTAGTGTTACCCGACGCAATCCCTGAGGCCAGACCAGCCGCCAGCGAGGCCAGCGCGCTTACCGACTGTTTTTCTGTTTCCGTCAGGTCGCTGGTGCCCCGCCCTGGGTACAACTCCTTCATGATCAGCAGGCGCGCTGCCAGTTCGCCGCCGGCTGCGCCTACTGCGCCTGCCACCGCATCCTTACCGGACAGTTGCGCCACCACCGCGCCCATCAGCGCATGCCCCATTGCGTTGGCCGCAATGTCCGATGCCGTCGCGTTCTTCTCGTCCACCGGCATCGTCACGTCTTTGACCAACTGCGCCAGATACGGCGCCGAGGCGCCGGCCAGCGCCTGCTGCAGGTTGCCGCCGCCCGCCAGCGCCTGAATCGCCGCCGTTGCCGCCTGCGCCGCCCGTTGCAGATCGCTACCGGTGCCGTAAGACTGCATCACCGCCTTGTAATCCGACGTTTCCGTCAGATCTTTTTTGTATTTCTCCCACTCTTTTTTGGTCGCGTTATCGGCTGGCCGTTTCACATCACCTTTGGCTTCCGCCGCCCGTACCGCACGGATTTCGCCTTCGGTGCGGATAACATCCATCACCTGCGCGCCCAGTTCACCCACCATCTGCGCTGTCTGCAGGCGCTTCTGCTCTTTTTCCTTGTCAAAGATCGGGCTCAGCGCATTATTGGCGTGCTCCACATCCCGGCTCAGACCGGCAATATCCTGCTGCTGACCGGCCTGATTACGGATAATCAACGCCCCGTCGCTCACCGCCGCGTAGGTGGTGCTGCTGGCATTGCCGCCGTTACCCATCGACATTAACGCCGAAGGCGCGGTCAGGGCTGCCGATTTCAGCATATCCGACATACTCAGCGACGGGCTGGCACTCAACCCGATACCGCTGTGCGACACCGAAAATTCTGCCCGGTTATCGATATTGCTGAAGCCCAGCGTGCCGGTATCCAGCCGGTTTTTATCCGCACTGGCGGTTGAACCAATTACCGCGCCGTCCAGTTGCGTGTGGTTGCCGACGCTAATGTCGTAACCGCCTTTGCCCGCAAACAATCCGGTCTGCTGCTGCACGCTGTCATAGCTGCTGTGCATTTTGTCCTGACTGGCGCTCAGGTAACCGCTGCCGGTCATGCTGCCAAAGGTAAAGCTACCGCCCGCCGACACGCTGGTCTGCTTCGAGTCATAGCGGTTGCTGTCCTGCTGGCTTTTCAGCAGCAGGTCGCCGCCCACGTTAGCCACAATACGATCGCCGCTGACCTGCGCCCCGGTCAGGCGCGTATCGCCGCCACTGGTCAGGCCGACCTGCTGCCCGGCATCCACCGTGGTTTCCGACCAACTGTTGCCGTTGCCCAGTTCACGACCTTTGGCCGCATTGACATTGGCAAAGACGCTGAATCCGGCACCGCTATTGCTCAGGCCGAAACTGACGCCGATATTCCCGCCGCTGCTGCTGTTGCTGCCGGTCATCGACTCAGTATTGCGCGCCGACAGCAGATTAATCGCCCGGGAGGCATTCAGCTCCACATTGTTGGCCGCTTTCAACTGGCTGCCAACCGCGGTGATATCGCCCTGACGCGCGACCACGCTAATATCATGGCCCGCATTCAGCGTCGAGGCAAAACTCTGTGACTGCTCGCTGGTCTGGCTGCTGCTGGAGCGCTGCGCCCCCAGCGACACGCTAATACCGACAAACGACGACGCGCCTTTATTATTGGTATCAATCTGGGTGCCCTGATAGGCCTGATACCCCGACAGCGCCGCCTTCATCCCCTGCAACGCCTGCAGACGGCTATCGCTTTGTTCCCGAACTGCCTGTACCGCTTGTACCGCACTGTTCAGCGCCGATCCCACCACACCCGACAGCGTTACCGTCAGTCCGGCGGTTTTTTGCTCCATCTGGCGGGACTGTTTACGGGTATCGTAGCCGGGATCAATCGTCACGCTATTGCCCGTCACCTGAATGTCCCGGGCAGCGATCACATCCGTGGCCGCCACCGACACAGCCTGCCCGGCATTCAGCCGCACCGACCCGCCGGTACTGCCCAGCGTACTGACGCTCTGGCTCTGGGTGGTCGCCTTGTCGTCCAGTTTCTGGCTCAGGGAGGTGCTGCCTATAGTAAACCCGATGCCGCCCCCGCTGAACACCCCGCTCTTCTTGCGACTGTGCTCCTCGTAGTTACGGTAGCTCTCCACACTCGCCGCGGTCGTGATGTCATGCCCCGCCGTCAGCGTCACGTCACCGTCCGCCGCCACCGCCGAGCCCTGCATCCCGATGTCGTGCCCCGCCGTCAGCGCCACGCTGCCCCCCGACAGCAGCGTCCCCTTCTCCGTCGTCTGCGCCGTCTCACGCAGCGTGTGCGTGGTGGTCTTCGACAGGAATCCCTTCTTCACCGTCGTCTCTTCAAAAAAATCATGCCGGCTTTCCGTCGCCGACAGCAGGCTCAGGTCACGTCCCGCCTGCGCCGTCAGCGCGCCACGCGTCTCCGCCTGCGCCCCCTGCAGCGTCAGGTCCTGACCCGCCCGCAGGCTCAGCCCCCCGCCCGCGTTCAGCACCGTCCCCTGCTGCGTTACCGTCTGCTGCCAGTCCAGATGCCGTTTCCACGCGTTCGAGCTGAACTGCGCTTCCTCCGCCGACAGCAGGCTCAGGTCCCGTCCCGCCGACAGCGCCAGCGTCCCCGCCGCGCTCAGCTGCCCCGCCGTGCTGCTCAGGTCACGTCCCGCGCTCAGGCTCAGGTCGCCCCCGCCGGCGAGCGTACTCTGCACCAGCCCCTGGCTGCGCCGCTCGGTACTGGCCCCGCCCGTCTGGCTCACCGTGTCCGTCACCGTGCTCAGCGCCGTCAGCCGGATGTCGTTGCCCGCCGCCAGCTGCAGCGGCCCGCCCGCGCTCAGCTGCGCCCCGTTCAGCGCGATATCGTGCCCCGCCTGCAGCGTCAGCCCGCCCTGCGCCGTTATCAGCCCGGCCTGGCCGATATCGGTGCGCGTCAGCGACCCGCGCCCCCGGCCGTCCTTCGCCGCCGTCTGCCACTGGTTGCTGGTGGTGGTGTTGGTGATGTCGCCGTTGACGCTCGCCAGCGTCACCTGGTTGCCCTGTATCGTCGCGCTGCTGTTGGTCAGGTTGCCCAGCGCCACCAGGTTCAGCGCGCCGCCGGCGCTCAGCAGCCCGCCCTCGCTGTTGCTCAGGTTGCCCCCGCCGGCAATATTGAGCGCCTCCACCGCCTTCACCGTGCTGCCCCGGTTGTCGATATCCCCGCCCGCGCTCAGGCTGACGCTGTTGGCCACGATGCGACTGCCCTGCAGATTGGTTTTATCCGCCTGCGCCAGATACAGCTTCGGCGCCAGCACCGTCTGGCCGCCCACGGTGATGTTCTCCCACCACACCAGGCTGTGGCTCAGCCCCGCCACCTGCTCCGGCGTCAGGCTCACCCCCAGCTGCAGGTTCAGCCGGCTTTTCTCCGCCGCCGCGTTGTCCATCAGCTGCTGCATCTGCGCCAGCTCCGACCCCACCCCGTTCAGGTAGTGCTGCCCGGTCTGGCTCAGCACCGCGTTGCTGATGTAGCGGGTGTCGAACGCCGCGTCGCCCAGAAACCGGTAGTCGTGCTCCGCGTCCAGATTCAGTTTGCCCAGCAGGTAGGACGACCCCAGCACCTGCGTCGGGTCGGTCAGCGTCGGGCTGGTCTCCACCGGCACCGTGGTGCCCGGCGTCTGCCCCAGCAGGCCGCGCAGGTCGCCGAACAGGCCGTTGTCCACCTGGCCGAGCCGGCTCAGCGTCGGGTTGCTGCGTATCAGGTAGCGGCTGTCGCTGGCGGTGTCCGCCACGAACAGCCCGTTCTGGCTGGCGGGCAGCGGGTAGTCGGTCAGCGACGGGCCGGACAGCGGCGTCAGCCCCTGCGCCAGCGCCGTCTGCAACTGGCCGAATGACAGGGCGGACAACGGCGTCAGGCTGGCCCCGGTCACCGGCACGCCGTCCGGGGCGCTCAGCCCGCTGCCGATGCCCACCGGGGTCAGCGGACTGCCGGCGGGCGTG
>NZ_CM001979.1:2651616-2695940 GCF_000406205.1 Dickeya sp. NCPPB 3274
CGCAGCCGCTGCAGGTGATGCCGTACGGGTTCGCCACCACCACGTTCGCCGCCTGACCGGCCACCTCCAGGTAGCCCGCCAGCCGGCTGCGGTTCGGCGACACCACCTCGTTGAGGATGGCCGCGGCCGCACGTCCGTTCAGGTTGGGGTTGGTCTGCAGCAGACCGCCCAGCTGGCTTGGATTGAGCTGGGCGGTGCCGTTGTTGAGGACAAGTCCGCGGCTGTCGACATTGAAGTCGTGGTAGCGGTTGTGCGACAGCCCCGCGGCGTCCGGCGCGGCGATGTTCACCACCGGCACCCCGTTGCCCGCCGCCTCCAGCGCCGTCGTGCCCGACGCCACCGTCACCCCCGCCGCCAGCGCCGGCAGCACCGGCTGCAGCCCCGTCAGCCATACCAGCACCCACACCAGCACCCGCTGCGACGTCTTCACCGCTTTCATCCCTGAACTCCTGCTGCATGAAAAATTCAATGCCATGAAAGCATTGAAAAATATGTTGATTTATTGAATGTGTTAAAACGACTTTATTAAATGAGTTAAAACGACAAACCTACCCGGTAACCCACCACCATAGTGTCGGGTTGTAACCATGCCGGGTAGGCGATCGGCCACCCCACCGTTACCTGCTGGCTCAACCAGCGGCTGGCAACGGTCACGCCGACTGCGCCGCCCCATAATGAGGCCGCCGTCGAGTCATCCTGTTTATAGTTGTAGAGATGACCGCCATCGACCGCCGCCATGAAGGTGACGTTGCCCAGCACCGGCAGTTGCCATGCCTGCCAGTTCAGCTCGTTACGCCAGTAGGCGCCCCGGTTGCCGGAGGTGTACTGCTCGCGAAATCCCCGCACGGAGGATTCCCCGCCCAGCGTCAGCTGTTCGCTGCCGTAAAGCGCGCGGGCCGAGTACTGGCCGTACAGGCTGCCGAGGTAGGTGATGCTGTCGGTGACAGGGTAGTAATAGCTGGCCGACAGCGTCCATTTGTTGAACTCGGCTCGCGGTTCGTCCGCGTTTTTATCGGTGTCGGTTTCCGCGCCAAGCCAGCGCACGCCGCGGTTGTAAGTCGGGTTGAAGGTCGCCAGCCCGCCCCACAGTTTCTGACTGTGATTGACGCCCAGCGACACGCTGCTCAGCTTACGGCTGCTGGACGGCAATAGCGTTCCGTTAAGATAGTTATTGCCGGTGCGCTGGCTGAGCGTGCCGGCGATGGCGGTTTTCATGGTGCCGTTGCGGAACACGACGCGGGAGAGCGATAGCCGATGGGTATCGCTGTCGCCGGTGGAATGCCAGGGAAAATCGCGGCTGATAAACGTGTTGCGATAGCGGCTTTGGGAGTAGCTGTAACCCAGGTTCCAGTAGCCATACGGCATAGAAAAACCGGCCTGCAGGCTTTCTGCGTCATGGCTGGTGGCAAAGCGGCTGCTGTGGCCGGCGCTGATAAACCACTGATCGGCCACGCCGAACAGATTATCCAGCGCCAGGCTGCCGTTGAGCTGTTGTTCGCCGGTGCTTTTTTGGCCGCTGTTATCGAAGGTGAGGCCGCCGGTGAACGGCAGGTGAGCCCCGCGGGTCAGGTTCACCACCGAATACCCCGGCTGGCTGCCCGGCAGAATCTCGATCGTGACCTGCTGGGACGGCATACGGTTCATCTGCTCCATGCCCTGTTCGATATCGCGCAGATTCAGGATCTCCCCTTCCCGCGCAGGAAACGCGGTGCGGGTCATTCGTTCCGTCTGGTTATTGATGGTGATCTTTTCCAGCCGCCCTTCCAGGATCTCCAGTTGCAGCACGCCGCCCGACAGATCCTGCTCGCTCAGAAACGCCCGGCTGGTGATGTAGCCGCGCTGGATATACCAGTTGCTGACGTCGTGCACCAGTTGGTTGATCTGCTCAAGGTTGTTACAGCGATTAAGGTAGCCGGCGGTCAGCGCCGTCTGGTCGCGCGGGCCCAGCAAGGTACTGTGATTGAAGCGGATCTCACGCAGGGTAAAACAGGGGCCTTGCGGCGCGTTGTCCGCTTTCAGCGGCGCCTGCACGATATTGTTCAATTGCTGCAACGCTTCCCGCTGCTGACGGGATTGTTCAATCACTTCCGACTGGCGTTGCTGGGTTTCGTTTCGCTCCGCCGGATCCAACAGAGCGGAAAACGCAGAAGCGGTGTAACCAATGAGGGAAAAACAGACGATCAGGCCAGTTTTCCTGCTACTGACAAACATCATGCACGTCCATGTAATAGAAACAGATGGTAAAAATTGCCGAAATAATAATGCGCATTCCTTTCAAAAACAATACAAAAACTTACAATTCAGCTGACAGTAATTACGGCGAGATTTAAAATCAATTAATTGATTTTAAATGAGTAATTTAATTTTCTATACAAAGAAAACCTAAAAAGAATCGTTAACGTCACGAGGTATGGCGAAAGAAGATGTAAAAATAAGGAAACTGCATTTTCATCGGATGTAACAGTTGTTCGCTTTTTAAGCAATGCATTGTGTGAGATCTCTCCGCCACAGTTCATTTGCAGAACTGATTATTTCAGGTCGCAGCACCAGACGGAGAAAAAATGATGACTAACCAACTCAAGATTGTCAGACCGGTTAATCTCACGGAAACACAGCAGAAATTACCCTATTTTGTCGGTATTTCCCGCGATACCGTCGGCGCTAAACACCTCTCCATGAATATCGTGGTGATTCCCGCCGGCGCGGAAGCGGAACCGCACTACCACGTTGATTACGAAACCGCGATCTATCTGCTGAAGGGGCGGGTCGAAACACGCTACGGCACTGATTTATCGCAGACCTGCCTCCATCTGGCCGGCGAGTTTCTCTATATTCCACCCGGCGTGCCCCACCAGCCTCGCAACCTGAGCAATGAGGAAGACGCCATCGCGATTGTGGCGCGCAACGACGCCAATGAACGGGAAAACGTGCGTTTGTACCGGGTAGTGGATGACAACGCATAAGGCTGGGTCAAGCCACGCAATGCAACATGACAATAGCCGCCGGGCGGCCATCCGCGTTTCGACGCACGATCCGTTTGCCAGCCCCCCAGTTTCCACAAATAACCGGTTTCCACAAAGAAAAAGAGACAGGCTTCCCCGTCTCTGTTTTCTTTTCCGCGTTATCGGACAACCAAGGCGTATCAGGCGTGAGCCAGCTTACCCAGCGCCAGATTGGCGATCTTGTCGCCGACGACCGCGGCATCGATACCCAGCGACGCACCGCCCGCACCGCGCAAGTTCAGGTTGGTATTGCCGGTATCGCCCGCTACGGCGCTTTTGATCATGCCCAGCGCCTGACGGAATTTGTCCATGCTGGCGCCGGTCATACCGTCATCATCCGGTTTGCTCAGCGCTTTGGCCCAGGACTTGTCGTCAGTTTTCGCTGAACTCCAGCCATCTTTCTGATACTGCGGCTTACCAAAAATTTCCGGATACTGATCCATAAACTGACCGATCTCTTTAGCCAGACCACGATCTTCTTTATCCACGAAATGACGGTTGTTGCCGTCGACATGGGTGCTGACATTGCTCAGCGCATTCAGCGCCGCATTCTGGCCCACACCCATACCAATGGCGTTGCCCAGCTGATTGAACGATCCGGCACCGCTCAGCCCCTGCAAACCGCCGGCGCCCAGCGTCAGCGGCGAAGCGCCGCCCATCGCCTGGCCCAGGCCGTTGCCCAGAATCGACGACAGCGCATTGCCGACGCCTTTACCGAAAGCATCCATGTTGCCCTGCGTCATCTGGCTGGCATTCAGCATCGCGTTAGCCATCTGATTACCCTGATTGGTCAGGCGGTCAACCGTGTCTTTCCCCAGCAGATTATTCAGCGCGTTTTCAAACATTTGGGACAGGGGGTCATTGCCGGTTTTCGGCGGCGACAACAGGTTACCCGCACCCTGAGCGCCATTACCGAACGACTGGCCCAACTGGTTGCCCGCGCCAAGGCCCTGTTTCTGGCCGGAACCCAGTCCCTGCGCCATCGCGCCGGCAAACATCATCGACGTCAGCGCGGAAGTCAGCTTATCGATGGTGCTGCTGAGTTTGTCTACGCTGGAGCCCAGAGATGATGTCGCGGCGTTAAGCCCCTTCAGTCCCTGAGAGCCCAGCCCCAGACCGGAGACGCCCAAATCACCGCCGATGTGCGCTTTGATCGTAATTTGCATAATTTCGTTTCCTCATTCATGTCAGGTGTTCGCAAAAGTATCTGCAACGGATGCCCGCTCCGATCCCGATGCGGGCATCATGATGGATACTTGTTACTGAGTGACGCCAGCGGTGAAACGGTTCCCCGCTGGCGCCGGTTTACCGTAAAAAAACCGCGCGTCACCCCAACGGTCGGGCAATGCCGACGCCGGTTTGCGGGCGTACCGCTCGCTCCGCCGAAACCGGCGGCAGCGTCAGCCCCGCCAGCTCGAACAACCGTTCGATGACCTGCGGGTAGCTATCGGGCGCCGGCGGCAGCGGCCACCAGAGGATCAGCACGTCGCTGCCGTTCAAACACAGGTGGCAACCATCGCATTCCGCCGCCTGCTGATGACGACGGCCGAGCATGTTGCGTAACATGCCGGGATACTGTTGCCCCGGCTGAATCTGCAGCATCAGCTCACGACCGGTATCACCGTACTGAAACACCAGATCAACGCCGGATTGCGGCGACCAGCGCGCCGCCTGATGCCGGTTCATCGCCGCCATAAACGCCGTAACGCTTTCGAAAACCGCGATGCCGTCGGTCATAGCACGCTCACCCGGGTAAAATCGGCGGCGCCGGGGCGCATGTCCGTCTGCCACCAGATCACCATCTGCCGGTTGTCCGGCTCAGGACGGCAACTGACTGAGTCGCAGGCGCCAAGCGGCGCCCGGGCGGCACAGGCGCTGAGCAGCAGCGAACCGCACAGCACCAGCAAGAGTTGATAACGCATGGCTTTTCTCCCTAAAGGCTATCGTTTTGAACTGTCAGGGTTTAATCAGTGAGGCGCGCGACGGCTGCGCGTTTTTGGCCGGCAACAGCGCCAGATACACCTCGGTGGATTCGCCGGGCGCCAGCGTGGTTTTCGGCCAGGCGGCTACCGCCAGTGTGCGGCTGCCGGCACAGCTGGCTTCGTCAAAACGCTGGGGGCGAGTGCCGGTGTTTTTCACCACGCCCACCGCCAGACTGAGGGTCAAATTGCTGTACCACTGATGGCGATTGCTTTGATAACTCATTGACGGCGACGTGCGGCAGATGTCTGACAAACGCGCTCCACTGCCGTCGATGGTGAATCCGGCGGGCGTCTGGCCGCTGGCCAGATCGCGCATGGCGTTCTCAACCATACCGAACAGATCGGTTTTGCTGTTGCGCTGCGCCACGCGCCCCATAGCGTCATTGAGCTGGCGACGGTTATCCGCCGACACGAATCGGGTGGGATCGTTCTGATCGCCAATCAGGTGCGGGGTAAGAATGAACAGCCGTTCGCGGCGGGACACTTCGTGCTGGCGCGAGGTGAACAGTTTGCCGATCCAGGGAATATCGCCCAGCAGCGGTACGCGCTTATCACGATCGCCGCTCTCTTCGACGTGGAACCCGCCCAGCACCAGCGCCCGGTTCTCGCCAATCAGCGCCTGCGTGCTGACGGTGCCGCGTTTCACGCCGGAGGCGGTGCCTTCGGTATTGGTTTCCACCTGGCCGTCTTCAATATCGATCACCAGTTGAATGCTGCTCAGGCTGCCGCGGCCGACCACGCGCGGCGTCACCTGCAGGCTGGTGCCGGCCGTCACCGGTTGTACGTTAGCCACCCGCTCGCCGGTGGCGGTGATGAAGGCGGTACGGCTGAAATCGATCACCGCCGGCTGGTTTTCCAGCGTCAGCACCGACGGATTGGCGACAATCGACGCGGTACCTTCGCCTTCCAGCGCCTGAATATCGGCGAAGAAGCGTTTGAAATCGCTGACAAACAGCGTGCTGGAGCCGGACATCATGCTGGCGCCGCCGGTAACCGCGCCCAGTTTGCCCTGCCAGTTGGCCTCCAGCCTTGAAAGCGCGGTGCGATCGACATCCAGGATGATCGCGTCGATGTTGACCAGATTTTGCGGCACGTCGATCTTGTCGATCAGTTGCTGGTATTCGTCCCGACGCTTTTCGTCGTCGCGGATCAACAGCGCGTTGTTACGCACATCCGCCGATACCTTGCCGTTAAGTTGATCCTTGCGCCGGGCCGTTGCGCCGGCGCCACCGCTGCTGCGGCTTGCCAGCCGAGCCAGCATGGCGCGAGCATTGACCTCAATCGCCTGACTGGCATCCTGCCCGCCGCCGCTGGCGGCCGCCATCGCGCCGTCGTTGCTCATACCGCTGGCGGCGGCCGACGCGCCGGCAGGCGTGTTGCGGCTGCCATCCATCAGTTCATTGAGAATGGTCGCCACGCCGGGGATCACCAGACGCTGGTCGCGATACTGAATGGTACGATCCGACACCGAGGCATAACGCAGCGGGAAAATCATCACCTTGCGGCGATCTTCCTTGGTTTCGCGTTGCTGGCTGAAGTTACGGATCAGGTTGACGTACTCCGCCGGGCCGGTGACCAGCACCACGCCCTCTTCCGGCAGTTCCCCCCAGCCGAAACGCGCATCCAGCAAACCAATGCCGGTCAGCGCCTGTTTCATATCCGGCGCGGCATCCTGCGACACCTCAATGCGCACCGACGTCTGGTCATCCTGCGGGCTGACGTACAACACGTTGTTGTAGACGAACCACTGAAAACGGTGCTCCAGCGCCAACCGATCCAGAAACGCCACCGCGTTGTCGGCGCGGATTTTGGCCTCTACGTTGACGTCCTGAATGTTGCCCAGCACCAGATCGACGCCGTGGCTGTTGGCGAAATCCTGCAACACCGCCGACAGCGGCGTCTGTTCGGCGGAATAGGCATACGCGCCTTTGCTCCAGTCAGGCGGCGTCGCCGCATGGGCGATGGGCAACATCCCCATCAGCACCAGCGACCAGCAGAACAGGCGGTAGAGGTTGAACAATAGTGCATACAGCGCGTTACGCATGCTGATCTCCTTGCAAAAAAGCCAGTGTTTTCAGATTCAGCGGCGGCGGCGATGCCGGTCTGGCAAGCGGCGCCAACAGGCTCTGCCAGACATCCCGCTGATTAACCAGCGCTTCCAGTGAGCGACACAGCCGAATCGGGTCATCCGGTTCGCGTCGCATCAGTAACCATAATTGCTCGTCGGCGGCGGACCAGCAGAGCGCGGCGGCCTCCATGCCCAGTCGCAACACGGCGGCTGACGAGTAGCGCAGCGCCTTGTGCAACAGCCGGTCATTCACCTTGACCGACAGCGTGACGACGGCGGAGCAGCCCACCCCGTCGTGATAACGGGTCAACACCACCGGGCTGCCGTCAATGTGCAGCGTCAACTGGCCCGCGGCGCTGTTGAGCCAGCGTTCGATGACCCCGATCAACTCAGTTGAAGTCATTGATGATGGCCTTCGCCAGACCGTGCTTGACGCTCAGCATCTGCCCGGCGGCCCAGTTGGCGTTCGAATAGTCCATGCTGGCTTCATAAAAGGCATAGGTATCCGCCGCGCTGACCTCCCCCTCCGAGACGGTCAGCGCCATCTCGTCGAGCCGGGACTGCGCATCGACAAACGCGCCGTCCAGCCGGCGCTGAATAGGTGAAGATGAAGACATGGTTGCTACTCCCGTTGATTGAGCTGGTATGGTTGGCCTGCAGTTGTGTGGCCGGGGAGTGACGGCGGTTCCATCGGGTGAGGGAAAAGGAGAAAAGGAGAAAAGGAGAAAAGAGGCTGGTGGCGACAGCGATTGAGGTCGATTAACGAATTAGTGAAAGGTAGCGGGAGAGAGGGATGTGTACCAACTATCAGCCCCAACGTATCAGAGCCGGTTCACTCTCTGGCTGAGCGTTCAGTCATGGGCATGATGAGTCCGTCACCATCACCGACCAATAGCTAATCAATTCAAAATTTCATCCTGAACGCAGCGGCCATCATCCCGATCTTATGCATATTGTTATTGTTCCGTGCCATTTTATGGGCTTCGGGTTTTAAAATGATAATCAGCAGGTAGGCGTCGGGAGCCATCGCCCCCTGGCAGTAGACCTAATGGGCCTGATCGCTGGTTCTTTTGAACTGACGCAAGAATCTGGGAAAAGGCGCATCCGCATCAGCCAGGTGGATATGAGCCACCTGCTCTTCTTTTACCAACGGATAGGTCCGATCATCATCATAAGGCGCGTCACGCCCAAAGGTGTCCGGCAGGGCCCCATCCTGCTTATAGGCGTGAAAATCCGCCACCAGATCATCAAGCTCTTGCGGACTCAATTGTTGACGGATCAGCGCTGACTTGAAAATCCTTATGCTCATTCCGTGAACTCGGTAAGATCCTTATCAGAGGCATCATTCAGCAGCTTCTGTCCGTTATCTGCAAGAGCTCGTAAACGTTCGGCCGTTGGTCTGAAACGAGCGGCGGTATGAACCCTTTCCTGCTTCGCCTCCAGAAGATCGATCAGTTCTTCAAAGACCTTTGCACTCACCATGTAACCTGCAGGCCGATTGTTAGAGAGCACAGCAACAGGCTCATCAATGAAATACTTAGCCGGGTTTTTCCTTAACTCTGTAATATTTATTGATTTTTCAGCAAGAATACGTTCCATAAACCACCCATGATGTCTGTTTTAGTGATCATTTAAATACATACTATAGTATGCATTTATAAAACATGCAGTCAGTTAAGTATCGAAACCTGATGGCCCACCAGAAACGTAAGATCATTCAGCGATATCGCTGGTGCGAGCATCATGCGTTGAAAGCGAGAGAATAATAAAGGTCATTCTCCCGTATACATCAATGAGCGGCTCAAGCAGGAAATAAAAACAGGCCGCTATCCCCGATAGCGGCCTGTGGTCTGTGGATTAAACCGAAGGAAGATTAAAACGCGGTCTTACCGTACTGATAACGGTAAAAACGGCGGTACTCCGGTTTCTGCGGGTTATCCGTCGACAGCGTTTTCTGTAGCGATTTACCGCCGATCAGGCCGGTGATGCCGTAGGACAGCAGGCTGGTCTGCTTGTCCAGCAGGCTGATCAGATCGGTTTTCGCGCCGGCGGCGAGCTGATCGAGATAGCCGTTTTCAATCTGACTCAGCAGGCGGGCCGATTGCTCCCAGTTGGGGTCGAACGACACCAGCTGTTGCAGAAACGCAATCGGCGCTACGCCTTTGCCCTGATACAGCGCGGAGATTTCATCTTCTTTGCTGACCGGCGCGGAATGGCGGAAACCAGCCATCACCAGTTTGGCGCGTTTGGCCGGGCCGGCTTGTTTGCCCATCTGCTCGGTGATGAAGCGATACCAGCGGGAATCGAAGGCAAAGCTGGAGCGGGCATCGTAACGCGCGCTGTACACCAGCGTGTCGAACACTTCCCGCCCGCCAAACCATTTGGTTTCCAGTTCGGCCAAGATCTGAGCGAGGGTTTTATCTTTGAGAATCGCATTAAACGCGTTGGTGTCCTTGTCGGAATCCTGCTGCCCCTGCACCGGGTCCACTACCACCAGTCGGATGGTTTTCGCGTTGGCCCACACACCGGCAGCCTGATTCTGCACCGCCAGATGGTACAGCTCGGCCAGAAACTCGGTTAAACCGACCGCCGCGCCGCGGCTATGCCCGCCGACCACCAGTTGGTACTCTTTCAGCGTTTTCAGGTAATCCACCAGCGGGAACAGGCTGTCCAGCGTCACCACGCCGGCACGGTCGTCATAACCGTTGACCTGATCGTAGAGCACGCCCAGCGTTTCGCTCATATCCACAAAGCTGCCGCCCCAGCTGGCGCGTTTGGCCAGCGCCTGGGTTTTGGTCAGCATGGCGGCGGTGCCGATGCCGTCAATGGCGACCACGGCGCTAAAGCCGCTGATTTCGACGTTGGCGAGAAAATCCTGCTTGGTGGTGCCGGTGCCACAGAACCAGATTAGTACTTTTTCCATGTGTAACCTCTTGGTTTAAATCGATTAAGAACAGTGGTGTCTTCGTCAGGCAATGTAGCGGGGGCGAAGGCCGGCATGCTGCGTCAGAACAACGCGAATTCAGGCCGTAACGACGGCGAACCGGCCCGGACAAACACGCCTGAGAACCAGAGAGAGGCCGGGAACGCTCGCGCCCGGATAAGCGGAATGAAGTCTATTGTCGACGGCATAGAGCCTGCGACGCCGCGTCCATTGCGATAACGATTCATTACAGCGCCAGCCTTCCATCTCAGCCTCTCAGCTGACCGGCGGCGCTGAATGAGTGCAGACTACAGGATGATGCCCGCCGGTTAACGGCGCGGAGGTTGTGTGGTCGACCGGCGGGAAAATGCGGCCGAAAAAGGGGGATGATGAGTAACGCCAGAGGGAAAAGCGCAGAACTGACCGGGTCATGCCGGCGATAGAAAAACCGGGCGGACCTGCGCCAGCGCAATGCGGCGACGCACCAACCGTCTTACATTGCCGGACAGCGTGCCGGACAATCAGGAGCAATCCCCGTGAAAACCTATCTTGGAAATGACGAACTGAATGAAAAATACCCGGCGTACCCGTTTGCGTTGCAATCACAGGATGGGAACGCGACCCTGACCGGTCAGATCAACTATCCGGAGACACCGGCGGGCGAATATCCGTTGGTGATGCTGACGCCCGGCAGCGGCATGCACGACCGTCACTATCTGATTGGCGACAGCGGCACCCAGGCGGATTTTGTCTTTAGCTGTCTGGCGCAGGATTTTCTGGCCGCCGGACTGGCGGTGCTTAGGTTTGACAACCGTGGCGTCAAAGGCCACCTGCGCGACAAAACGCTGGATAGCCCGGAATACCTGTTCAACCGCGAACTGGCTTACCGGCAAATGTTTATCGACGCCGCCGTCCGCCAAACGGTGACCCCGCAAAGCCAGTATGAAGACCTTTATACGTTGTACCGGTATGCCAGCGAATTGCCGCATATTGACCGCCACAATCTGATCCTGCTCGGTCACTCCGAAGGCGCCATCAACGTCGGCCGCATGGTGGCGCGCTATCCGGTCGCCGCCAAAGCTCTGATGCTGGTATCGCCGGGCTTCTCGTCCATGAAACACGTGCTGGAATGGCAGCTCATCCACCGCACCATCGCCTGGCTTAAGGCGATCCCACATACCGGCGACCGGCTCACGCTGGAAGATCTGAAAAACGGATTCGGCCACAGTCCGCTGGCTTTTTTACAGCCCATCAGCAGCCTGTTGCCCTACAAGGGATACTGGGATGAAGCGGATTTCGACGGCATGACCGCCAGACTGCAGGCCAGTTTCGATGCGCAGCGCGACGTGGTCTTGAGCCACGACGATCGAGAGCCCTGGCCGGCCGACGCGCCGTTCACCCAGTCATCCTACGCCTGGTGGAAACAGTGGTATCAGAATGATCAGCCGGAAATTGAGCATCTGGCGCGGTGTCAAAGCCGGGTGGTCTGCTATTTCGGCATGATGGATACCCAGGTGAACGCCGCCGCCGAAGCGGCATGGTTCGAGGGGGTAAAACACCGCTTTCCGCATATCGATATCACCCTGCTGCCGGATGTCGGACATACCCTTGGCCTGCATGGTCTGCTGGGGCCGATGACGGAATCGTGCGCCGACCTGCTGGTACGGACGGCGCACGATATCGTGACGGCGCGCTAAACGCCGGCGTTTAACGACAGCGCAGTCTGTCCAGCAAAGCATGGTCGGGATACCCATCCGCCGGTAACCCTTCCTGCTGCTGGTAAGTGCGGATCGCCCGCGTCGTGGCGCGGCCAATGTTGCCGTCGATAGCCCCCTGATACAGTTGCTTTTCCTGCAGCAGAATTTGCAGCGCCTCGCGCTCTTTGCGGGTTAACGACGTCTCCTGACGCGGCCAGGGCTTGAGCACCGGCGTCTCGCGCTGGTAGTTATCCGACAGCAAGCCGACGGTAAGCGCATAGGAAATGTCATTGTTATAGCGCAGAATGGCGCGGAAATTAGCCGTCACCAGAAACGCCGGGCCATTCTTCCCGACCGGCAGCAATATCGAGGCTTGCTCCGAAGACAGCGCGGCCAGATCTCTGGGCGCCGCGGTTTTCACCCCGAACGCCTGCCAGTCGGCAACGTTTTTCTGGTTATCCAGCCCGGAAAGGGAATAGTCAAAACCGGCGGGCAGCGTCACTTCAAATCCCCAGGGGACGCCCGCTTTCCATTTGGCCTGCTGCATATAGTTCGCCACCGACGCCAGCGTGTCCGGGAATGAGGTCCAGATATCGGGGTGATGATCGCCATCGAAATCCACGGCGTATTGCAGGTAAGAGGTCGGTATAAACTGCGGCATCCCCATCGCCCCGGCCCAGGATCCTGTTATCTGCTGCGGCCGCGCATCGCCGTTTTGAATCATGCGTAATGCAGCGATTAAATTCTGCCGGTTAAACGCCCGACGATAGTTGTAGTAATCCAGCGTAGCCAGCGAGCGCACCACCGCTTTATCGCCGGTATTGGCGCCATAATGACTTTCAATGGAGAGAAAAGCGAACAACAGGGGCGGTTCAACCTGATAACGCTGTTCGATACGAGACGCTACCCCGGCGTATTGTTTAAGCAGCGCTTTCCCTTGCGCAATGTTCTCCGGCGTCACCCGTTGCTCAATATAGTTCCACACCGGCGTGACCAGCTCAGGCTGTTTTTGCGTGGCCGCCGCCACGTCGCTGTCCGGTGTCAAACCAGCAAACGCGTTATCAAAGGTGCCGGCCGTAATGCCCTGAGAAAGAGCCTCCTGACGCAGCGCGGCTTTCCACTGTTCAAAACTTTCGTCTGGCGTCGGCAGCCCCGCCGGCGTGTCAGTGACGCCGTGCGATTTCAGCAAGCCATCAATATCCCGGCATTCACGTGGCGGGTAATGCGTGTGGGCGCATGAACTCAGCACCCCGGTACCGATCAGCAACACCATCACCTTTGCCATCGACATCATTGATGATGCCTGTGTTCTGTTATTGACCATTTGACTATTCCAGTAAGAGACATACCCGTCATACCGTAACTCGAATTATTTAGGGTATGGAAACATGCCCAAAGCAGGTCCGTAACATCATCGGCCAGATCATGGCTGCCGGAACACCGTTGTCGGACGCCGCCGGAATCGTGCAACATCTACTCTTACAGTAATAGTGCAGCAACAGGCGGGAATATACAGACAACCACTGATATAAGTGTCACTGACAGAATTTATCCGTAGTATTCCCGCTGTTTTCGTAACGACGTATTGCGGCCTGGTCTCCTGCCCTCCTACTCTCGCCGTCGCACTCAGTTTAACGATAGCACCTCCGCCTTCGGCAACAGCTGTTCGACCGCCCGTTGCCAGCTGTTCGACCGCCCGTTGCCAGCTCAGGGTCATGACGCCCTGCCCGGTGATCAGTTTCAGGGTATCCTGCGCCAGCGCGTCGTCATGGCTCAGTTTCCAGCCCAGGTGGCTGTGTTCGCTCAACCAGGCGGCGACATCAGCCAGACAGTCGGGATGGCAGTACAGCGTGCCGCGCCCTTCTCCGCCCTGCGTGCGCAGCAGTTGACGCAACAGCGCCGGGTAGCGTTCGGCGTCGGGCACCGCTTTGAGAATTTGGGTCATCGCGTCGGTCAGCAACTGACCGCACCGCGCCACCAGCCAGTTTTCCATCTGCTCGCGTTCCTGCTGCCAGCCGCGCAGTATCTCATCCGCCTGCTGCCAGAATTGCTGTTCCGCCTGACCGGTAGCGATGGCGATCGCCTCGTGCGCCTGCTGGCGCGCCTCGTCCAGCAGCGCATCCGCCTGTTGCCGCGCTTCGGCCATCACCGCCAGCCCGCGCTGATGCTGCTGCAATTGTTCAACCCGGATCAGTTCTGCTTCCTGCACATCCGTGCCGGCCACCAGTTTTAAACACCGCCTGGTCAACATACTCTCCCTCCCTGATGTCGATGATGCTTACGATTGATAATTTACCTTCAATATAGTTTAGTTGGTAAATTATTTTATACTAAACCGCCCTCATGCGCCGCCGGGTTGCCATCCGCCGCTTTCCAGATGATGGCATCGCACAGGCTGGCGATACGGCTGGCGGGCAACGCCTCGCCCAGCGGCCGACCGGCGCCGTCGCGCCAGTCGCGCGGGTACAACAGTTGCAGACGCGACCAGCAGGCTGGCGGGAAACGACAGCGTAGGACCATCAGCGCATCACGCTCCCGGTGCTGGTCAAACGCCAGCGCCGGCGGCAGCCACAGACCGGGGCGCAGCGCTTTCGCCAGTCGCCGGCACCAGACGGCCAGCGCCTCCGGCAGGTCGCCCGGCGTTTCGCGGCATACCGCCGCCATCAGTTGCAACACCTGACGCCGTCGCCCCACATCCAGTTGCCCGAGTTGCAGCAACGTGCTCTCCGGCGCGGGGGGAAACGCCTCGGCCACACCGAGACGACGGCGCATCGCGGCATGGTGCACCGGCGCCAGCGCCATCTGGTCCTCGCTGAAAACCGTCGCTCCCCGCCAGCTGGGGTCCGCCTGCCGCAGGCAGTCATAGCACCACCATCGGCTCCAGCGCAGGGCGTCGTTGTTATCGGCCACGCTTATCATGCTTAAGCCCCTGCGTCCGGTTGCGCCTGTTTCCTGCGCGCTTGCTGTTGTTCCCACCAGGGCTTGCCGAAACGCCAGCCCAGCACGCCGGCCAGCCCCAGCGCCAACAACCCGGCCAGCCATTGCAGCTGCGTCATGGTCTGCGGCGTCAACTGAAACGGCCCCAGCGACACGGTTGGAATATGATCTTTGTACGGTTCCGCCGGAACAAACACGATGGCCAGATCTTTATCGCTCTTGCCGGCCAGCCCCGGAATACTGCTGGCCACCATGCGGCGGATACGCGGTTCGATACTGTCCGGCTCCAGCTCCGGCCGGTATTTGATGAATACCGCGGCGGACGCCGGTTGAATGGGTTCCCCCGGTGCAATACGCTCAGGCAGCACGACATGAACCCGAGCCACCAGCACGCCGTCAATTTGCGTGAGTGTGGATTCCACTTCCTGAGACAAGGCATAAATGTAACGGGCGCGTTCTTCCAACGGCGTCGAGATCACACCGGTTTTCTGAAACACCTGGCCCAGATTGGTGCGGGCCTGACGGGGCAATCCCGCGGCGTTGAGAATATTGACCGCCCGTTCCATGTCTTTGACATCAATCAGAATACTGACGCCGGCTTTCTCCGTGCGCTTTTCCGCCCCGATGTGATATCCCCCCAGCGCGGCGATCACTTCGTTGGCATCGTTTTCGGAAAGACCGCGATGGAGTTCCACGCGATCGCCGCAGCCAGCGATCAGCAACGCCAGCAGCAGGGTCAGGAATCGGTGCAGGACGGATTTACTCATCATGGTGCCATTATTGTGAGTTGTTCATGATTCGATCATGATTGGATTAGTCACGATGGCGTTGACTAATCACGACAGTGTTAACTCATCACGATCGTGTTGATTACAGGTTTGATCCTGGCTATTGCAGGTTGGTCAGTTTTTCCAGGCTCTGGACGCTTTTAGCCACCACTTTGGCATTGAGCAAACTTTCCAGATAAAACGAGGACAGCGTCCGGGTGGCATCCATCACATCCTTTGGGTTATTGCTGTTGATGCTTTTGCCTACCTGACGTTCTGCTTTCTGCAACAGGTTTTCCAGGTTATCGGATTTCTCCGCCAGCGCGCCCAGCCAGGCCTTGTTGTCCGCTGTCGGCGTTGCCGGCGCGGCGGGTTCCATCGCGGCGCTAAACCAGGTCACATCCGATTGCGCAGGAATATCAACGCTGCGCGGCTCACCGTCACCGATCAGTCCCTGAAGCTCATTGACGCGGGTGATTTTCATCATGAATCCGTTCCTCTTTGATGGATGTTAATGTGACAAAAAACCGGGGGAACTTCCCCCCGGTAGTCGACTACCTACACAACATCAGAACTGGATGGCTTTTGCCGCTTTCTGCCCGGAGTTCATGGCTTTGGTGGCGGAGTCCATCTGACCGTCGGTGATTGAGCTGATAGCATCGGTTTTCATTTTTTGCGCCTGGGCGGCCGTGGTCATCGCCGTGGTAGAAGCCATGGTTTTGTCCAGAGTCTGCATGCCTGCCAATGCTGCTGCGTTAGAAAGTCCCATCATGATAGATATCTCCAGTTAATAGTTGATTGATAAAGTGATTTCGCTAATGAACTTTGCGACTTACACAGTCATCGTGTTCATAAGTTAAGTAGGAGATAGCGAGAGGTGGTTCCGAAAGATATTCACTTTTTTTCCCCTGGTGGTGATAACAGGATACAGCCGATAAATTACAGCCCGCGCGCCGCCACATTCAGCAGCTTGATGCGGTGATAGAGCGTGCGTTTGGGAATACCCAGCTCATTAACCACCGTATCGATACAGTGGTCGTTGCGCTGCAACGCCTCCTGAATCAGGAACCGCTCAATACGGCGCAGGCGCACTTTCAACGACGTCAGCGGCGTATCCGCCCCCATTCCCTGCCCGTCGCCGTCAGCGGCTATCGGCACCGGCGACAGCCCCAGCACCCAGCGTTCGGCCGCCGCTTTCAACTCACGAATGTTGCCGGGCCAGCCGTGCATCAGCAGTTGTTCCTGCATGACTGCCGATACTCCTGGTACCGGCAGTTTCAGACGAGCAGCGGCTTCGTGTAGGAAACGCTGAAACAACGGCAGAATGATTTCCGTACGCGAACGCAGCGTCGGCAGCTGGATTTTTACCGTATCCAGCCGGAAATAGAGGTCACGCCGAAAACGCCCTTCGTCCACCAGCTTCTGCAGCGGCGTCTGAGTGGCGACAATCACCCGCATATCCACCGGTTTGAACTGCGTGCTGCCCAGCCGTTCGATGCCGCGGCTTTCCAGTACCCGTAACATTTTGGCCTGCAGCGTCAGCGGCATACTGTCGATCTCATCCAGAAACAGAATGCCTTTGTCCGCGGTTTCAAGGTATCCGGCGCGGGACCGGCTGGCGCCGGTGTAAGCCCCGGACACCACCCCGAACAACTCGCTTTCCGCCAGCGTTTCCGGCACGGCGGCGCAGTTCACCGCCACCAACGGGCCGGCGCAACCGGAAAGCTGATGAATACGGCGCGCCAGCGTGTCTTTGCCGGTGCCGGTTTCACCTTCCAGTACGATATCGACGTTAAGGGGCGCAATAGTGTGGATGAGAGAAGAGAGCGGTCCGTGTATATCTTCCGACGGATGCGTTAACGAGGACTCATGGGAGACACAATGAAGTGACTGCACGGATTCATTGCTATTCCTTATCGTCATGACAACTCCTGTACCTTTTTCTGTATTCCATTATCAAACTGTCGAATCTATCCCGTTCCAGACTGTCTCCCGCAGCAACATAGCCATCAGTAGCTGTCATTGCATCATTACGGGATACAACCTAATCCTGAACGCTGGCGCGGTCTTAAGTTCCGATGGCTCATTGTCGTCCTGACAATTCCTTAACACTTAACAATCGCTAACCTGCAAGTATTAACAAATCATTCATGGTGTGTGTAAGCATTACCGTCAACGGCAAAACAAACCATCAGCCAACCGCTGAAGTTGTGGTAGGAATTTCAGAGCAAAAAGTAGGAATAATCTTACCCCGGAGACAACAACGCCGGCGGCGTTCCGGGTACTGAAGGCGTGGCTCCCCCCTTCGTCATGGCATTGTCTTACGGCAAGGTCATAAGCAAAGGGAGGAATACAGACTACGGTCAGGCGATTAAACGCTGGCTCAATGCATATTTCACAATGTCCGCGTTGGTGGTGAACTGCATTTTTTCCATTAACCGTGATTTATGGGTGCTGACGGTTTTGTTGCTGATGGCCAGCGTTTCGGCGATGGCGTTAACCCCCTGTCCCTGAGCCAGCATCACCATGATTTGATGCTCGCGCGAGGTCAGCAGCTCATGGCGCCCGTCGCCGCGGGTCTGGCAATCCGCAAACACAATCTGCTCGGCGATACTGTGGTCGATATAGCGCGCGCCCTGCGCCACCCGGCGAATAGCCGACAGCAGCGCCTCCGGGTCTTTGTCTTTGGTGATATAGCCGAGCGCCCCGCTTTTCAGCACCCGTCGGGCGATCTGCGGTTCGCTGTACATGCTCAACACCAGAATCGGCAGACGCGGATACTGCGCCACAATACGAATAATCAGTTCTTCGCCGCAAATCCCCGGCATGCTCATGTCCAGCAGCAGTAAATCGATCTGGCTCTCGCGCAGTTGCGCCAGCACCTGCGACCCGGTCCCCGCTTCCGCCACCACCTCCAGATTCTCGTCTAATGCAAAGATCTGCTTTAATCCTTCACGCATAATCACGTGATCGTCAGCGATCATCAGCTTTATGAGTCTATCCATTCGCGTTTCGTCCTCTCCAGAGAAAATCTATTCTACGCGGTATCCTGCGGAAACGTCAGCCGAACCAGCGTACCCGCGCCAGGCTGACTTTCTATTACCACTTCGCCCCCCAGCATCCGGCCGCGCTCTTTCATGCTCATCAGGCCGAAGGCGTGAGGTTTACGGGCCTGGGCGTCAAACCCTTTGCCGTTGTCGCGCACGCTCAGCACAATCAGTCCTTCGCGGTTTTCCAGCGAAATCACCACCTGCGTCGCCTCGGCGTAACGGGCGATATTGGTCAGCGACTCCTGCACCACCCGGAACGCCGCGGTGGCGCATTCGTCATTCAGCACCACTTCCGGCTCCGGCGCCTGCAACAGACAAGGGCAGCGATACTGGCGGATAAAATCATCACGCAGCCACTCCAGCGCGGGGGTCAGCCCCATATCCAGCACGTTAGGGCGTAACCGGGTCGCTACGTGTCGCACCACCTGAATGGTTTTATCGGATAACGCCATCAAATTCTGTAACTGCGTTAGCATATGCGGGTTATCGCGGGCGAACTGCATGCGCATCAGCGACAGGCTCATGCGCATCGATGTCAGGTGCTGCCCCAGCTCATCGTGGATCTCTCTGGCGATGTGCTTGCGTTCTTCTTCGCGGGAGATTTCCCGCTGGCGCGCCAGCAGCCGCAGCTGCATGTGGGAATCCTCCAGTTTTTTTTCGGCATAGCGGATGGCGGTGATGTCGCGCCCGACGGTCAGGATCGACGTCAACTTACCGCTTTGATCGAATTCCGGCACACAGCGGATATGGTGAATCACCCGGTGGCGCGTTTCCGTGGCGCCGATGTCTTCCTCCAGCTCGCCTTCGACGCTGCTTTCCGAATCCACCACCATCTGCACCAGTTGCAAAATGCGCTGGGCGCAGCGGGCGTTCGGCAGCAGATCGGTCAGCCGCCGCCCGCGCAGCTGCTCGGCGGTAAAACGCAGGTGGGCCAGTGTGGCGGGATTGGCGTACTGGCAGTTGAGCTGCGGATCAAAGCGCGTGATCAGATCCGGCGTATTCTCCACCAGCGCCCGGAACTCCTGCTCGCGGGCGTAGGCCAGTTGTTCGATATGCTTGCGTTCACGAATATCCCTTACTACGCACATACTGTACTTTCGTCCTTTATGTAGAAAATGATTCACGCTGACCTCAACCGGCAGCACCATGCCAAAGCGGGTTTTATGCCGGGTTTCAAACGTCAGCCCGCGCTTCCAGCAGCGGGGATCGCTCCAGTGGCGGTTGGTCTCTTCCTTTGTCCAGCCAAGGTCGATGTCCTGTATCCGCATGCGACGAAACTCGCGGCGACTGTAGCCCAGCATGCGGCAGGCTTCATCATTGGCGTAACAAAACTGCTCCATATCGTTGACAATATAAATAGCATCTTTGATACGACTAAAGGCGAAATCCACCAGTTCAAGCGGCGGTACGTCATCCGGGTGGTGGGGTTGTGGGGAAGTCGGGGTATATAACATTGCCATCTCCTTGCTATCGCTAAGCCTGCCGGCCCCCGTAAACCGGGCGCCGACAGCAGAAAGGAAAGCCGCAGAAATCGCCTCCGGGGAAGGTGGCCTGCGACCCTGTTAGGCTGCTCACCGCACGACATGCGGGTACGCAGCCTGATACTGACAGGTTCCTTCACCTCCCCTGATTCAGGGGAGATGCCCTCCCGGGGCATGGCAATATAAGCGAGCCCCCGTGCCAGGCTGCCGCACGGGGGATTCAACTTATGCATCAACGGCCTGGCGGAGATATCCCCTGGCGCGGGAAAGACGCGAACGTACAGTGCCAATAGGAATGTTGAGCTGCTCGGCGATATCCTGGTAGCTGACATCGGCATCCAGCAGCATCATCAACATCTTACGCGTTTCCTCCGGCAGGTGCGCACTGGCCGTCAGCGCGCGGTTCAGCGAATGATCGCACTCCGTAATGCGGCTGGGATCGATATCCGTCGACAGAATTTCCATCGCTTCCAACGCATCGTCGCTGATATCGACGGCACGATAACGCGCCTGCTTGAAGTGGTTTCGCACCAGATTCAGGGCGATGCCGAATACCCAGGTCTCCGGGCGCGAGGCGCCGGCGAACTTTTCACGGTTTTTCAGCACTTCCAGAT
Source organism: Dickeya sp. NCPPB 3274 (assembly GCF_000406205.1). Taxonomy (NCBI): domain Bacteria; kingdom Pseudomonadati; phylum Pseudomonadota; class Gammaproteobacteria; order Enterobacterales; family Pectobacteriaceae; genus Dickeya; species Dickeya sp. NCPPB 3274. The sequence goes on from NZ_CM001979.1 coordinate 2,672,138, forward strand.
AGGTCATCTGCTGTAAATCTTCCACATCTTCACGGTTCGATACGCGCTTGCGAATGAAGTTTTGCAGTCGCTTGCCATGCAGGCGAAAAACCTGCTCCCAGTCCACGGTATTGGCAGGGGTATGAATCTGACACGCGTCCATTTGTTTCAGTGCAATCGTTTCCATTTCATTAACTCTCCATCGTTATGCCCCAATTGGCGCATCTGGGAGAGCAAGGCGCGTGCCAGCCGATGAAAACGAATTAACTAATTGTTATATAATAATTTATTTTTTATCGAACTGGCTTTTTATGCCAGTTTTTGCCGGTAAAATCCGGCCTGAATTGCAAGCTTTTGCAGAACACACCAAACAAATAGTAATCAAATTTATAATAACATTATGTTATTTGTTTTCGTTGACTTACATCATCCAATGGGAACCCGTTTCCCGGTCCTGCCACATAACAGCACACCGTTAAAGCAGAGGCTGCTTCAGGCAGGACAGGACCATGATTTCACTCAATAACGTTTCTTCCGTGCTCAACACCAGCAGCACGTCCATCGCCAATGACATTGACGAGCAGGAGCCGGTCAGCACGCCGGTCAAAACCAGCGAGGCCAGACCGTCGCACGACAAAGCCCTTCATGATGCGATGGAAGAAGTCGCGGCCAGCTTCGGCGAACAGGTCGAACGCAAAAGCAAGGCGCTGAACCGGCGGCAAATCAGCCAGCCGCAAAGCCGTATGCTGGCCAACATCGAACGCATCGAAAAACTGACCGAGCTGTTTCAGCTACTGGAAAATCCGAAACATCCGACGCTGGACCAGCAGATCCGGCAGATGCAGGCGCTGCTGCGCCAGTCATCGCCGCCGTCGGTCGAGGCCATCATGCAGGCGGCAGGCGGCGACGCCGCACGCAGCGATATCGTGCTGCGCCATGTGCTGAGCCAGGCGCAACAACAGCAGGACGCCTCTCTTGCGCAGTCGACCAGCCAGAGCCTGGCCCAGTTGCATCAGGAAAAAGGGCCGGAAGTACGGGCGGGGTTGAACACCGCCGCCGCCATTTCCCTGTTCAGTACCGACCCGAACCAGAAACAGGCGCTGCGCGACCTCTACTACCAGCGCATCGTCCATCAACAGTCGCCCAGCGCCCTGCTCGACGCGCTGCTGGAGCGTTTTGACGCTCAGCACTTCGCCGCCGGGCTGCGTACGCTGCAACGGGCGCTGGCGGCGGATATCGCCTCGCTGGCGCCGTCCATCTCGAAGAATGCGCTCAGCAAAATGCTCAGCAGCCTGAACGACTCGCGTCAGCTCAGCCATACGCTGTCGGCCAGCCAATCGTTGCTCGCCCGGCTGGCGTCGCGCATGCCGGAGTGCACGTTGGGCGCGGTGGAACTGACCCGGCGGTTGATCGGCCTGAGCGCCAACGGCGCCTACGCTCGCGACCTGCACAATCTGGGCCGCGAAGTCGCCGGGCAGGATGCCCAGCGCCAGTTGCTGTTTTTCAACGGCCTGTTGCCGCTGGTTAACGACCTGCCGCACCCGCTGTGGCGCGACGCCAAAAACCGACTCACCGCCCTGCAACTGATTCGTAGCCTGATCGGCGATTTCGCCCAGTACGAAAAGCAGCAGCAGGATGAAACCAAACCGATGAACGACCGATCTCGGAACAAGGGGTAACCGATGGCTGTGCTGATCGCCTGGCTTAACCGTTTTGCCATGAGCGCCATGCAGCGCTCCGAGGTGGTGGGCGCCGTCATCGTCATGGCGATTGTGTTCATGATGATCATCCCGCTGCCGACCGGCCTGATCGACGTGCTGATTGCGTTCAACATCTGTATTTCATCACTGCTGATCGTGCTGGCGATGTACCTGCCCAAACCGCTGGCGTTCTCCACCTTCCCGGCGGTGCTGCTGCTGACCACCATGTTCCGGCTGGCGCTGTCCATCTCCACCACCCGGCAGATTCTGCTGCAACAGGATGCGGGTCACGTGGTGGAGGCGTTCGGCAACTTCGTGGTAGGCGGCAACCTGGCGGTCGGCCTGGTGATCTTCATGATTCTGACGGTGGTGAACTTTCTGGTGATCACCAAAGGTTCGGAGCGCGTGGCGGAAGTGGCGGCGCGTTTCACCCTCGACGCCATGCCCGGCAAACAGATGTCCATCGACAGCGACCTGCGCGCCGGGTTGATCGATTCCCAGCAGGCTCGCCAGCGACGGGAAAACCTGGCCAAGGAGAGTCAGCTGTTCGGCGCGATGGACGGGGCGATGAAGTTCGTCAAAGGGGACGCCATCGCCAGCCTGGTGATCGTGTTCATCAACATGATCGGCGGCTTCGCCATCGGCGTGCTGCAAAACGGCATGGCCGCCGGCGACGCCATGCACATTTACTCGGTGCTGACCATCGGCGACGGTCTGATCGCCCAGATTCCGGCGCTGCTGATTTCGCTGACCGCCGGGATGATCATCACCCGCGTCTCCGCCGACGGCCAGAAAATGGACAACAACATCGGCCGCGAGATCGCCGAGCAGCTGACCAGCCAGCCCAAGGCGTGGATCATCTCGTCGATAGGCATGCTGGGGTTTGCGTTGCTGCCCGGAATGCCGACGCTGGTGTTTCTCATCATCAGTCTGGTATCGCTCGGCAGCGGGTTATTCCAGCTGTGGCGCGTCAAACAGAGCGGTTTGCAGGATGCGCTGCTGGCGGATGACAGCATGCCCGCCGAACAGAACGGCTATCAGGATTTGCGGCGTTTCAACCCGACCCGCGCCTACCTGTTGCAGTTCCATACCGTGTGGCAGGGTGCCGCCGCGGCCGCGGTGCTGGTACAGGACATCCGCCGCCTGCGCAACCGGCTGGTGTATCACTTTGGCTTTACGCTGCCGTCGTTCGACATCGAGTTTAACCCCAACGTGCCGGAGGATGAGTTCCGCTTCTGCGTGTATGAAATCCCGCAGTTGCGGGCCAGTTTCGGCGTGCCGCTGCTGGCGGTGCCGCGCGGACAACTGCCGGAAGAGACGCTGGACGACGGCATGATGCCCGGCCTGTCCGCCCGCGACGAACACCATCTGCTGTGGCTGACGCCGGAACATCCGCTATTGCAGCAGCCGGAACTGAGCCCCTGGAGCGCGGACGCGCTGATCCTCAGCCGCATGGAGAATGCGATTCATCGCAGCGGCGCGCAGTTTATCGGCCTGCAGGAAACCAAATCGATCCTCGCCTGGCTGGAAGCCGAACAACCGGAGCTGGCGCAGGAACTGCAGCGCATCATGCCGCTATCGCGCTTCGCCAGCGTACTGCAGCGACTGGCGTCGGAGCGGGTGCCGCTGCGCTCGGTACGGCCGATCGCCGAAGCGCTGATCGAAGTCGGTCAGCACGAGCGCGACATCAATGCCCTCACCGACTACGTGCGGCTGGAGCTGAAAGCCCAGATTTGCCACCAGTACAGCCAGGACGACAGCCTCACCGTCTGGCTGCTGACGCCGGAAACCGAAGAGTTGCTGCGCGACGCATTGCGCCAGACGCAAAACGAAACCTTCTTCGCGCTGACCCAGGAATACGCCGCCACCCTGCTTGGTCAGTTGCGGCGGGCGTTCCCGCCGATGACGCCGCCGTCGGCGCTGATTCTGGTGGCGCAGGACCTGCGCAGTCCGCTGCGCATTCTGTTGCAGGACGAATTCCATCATGTCCCGGTGTTGTCGTTCACCGAGCTGGAATCGCACCTGTCGATCAACGTGGCGGGCCGTATCGACCTGCAGGACAGGGTTGACCCCTTTAACGCATAGGATAACGCAAAATGTTTGAACTCCGTGTTCTGACCGGATTGCACCGTGGGGCCGCGCTGCCGCTGAGCGGAACCTCATGGCGTATCGGTTCCGCCGATGAGGCGGATATGGTGCTCTACGATCCCGGCATCCGCGAGCAGCATTGCCTGCTGGAAAAACAACCCGACGGCTGGCTGGTATCCGTACTGGACGGCCCGGTCAGCAACAGCGAAGGCCACGCGGCGGCGCAATCGCTCTGGTTGCCGTCCGGCACGCCGTTCGCCGCCGGCGGCATCTGGCTGTGCGTGGTCAGCGCCGATACCCCCTGGCAGGATGAGGCGGAAGAAACGCCGCCGGATGACGACCAGACCGCCGACGACGCCGTCACCGGCGCGCAAGACGCCCTGCCTGACGCCGCCACTTCGGACACGCCCCCCGCGCCGACGCCGGAACCGACGGTGACGCGCCGGGAAAAGCCGCGCCTGCCGCTGTGGGCCAAATTCAGCTACCTGCTGCTGGCGGTGCTGCTGTTCATGATCGTCGGTAGCTGGATGTTGCAGGAAACGGCGGCGATGCCGTCCGCGCCGCCGCCGCAGGATAACCGTTTACCGATCGGCACCTTGCCGCAGTTGAACAGCACCCTGCAAACCATGCTGACCGACCGCGAACTGGAGCGGCTGGTTTCGACCAGTCAGGATAACAACCGCATCGTGCTGAGCGGCGCGCTGCCGCCCGCGCAGCACACCCGGCTGGCGCGCATGCTGGCGCAGTTCCACCAGCGTTACGTCACCGCCTTGCAGATTGAAAACCACACCACCGTGAAGAACGACCAGCTGCCGTTCCAGATCGTGCAGGTCACCAGCGGCCCGAAAGCCAACGTGGTGACCTCGGACGGGCGGCGCATCTTCGTCGGCGACGAGGTGGACAACCTGCGGCTGGTCAGTATCAACGACAGCCAGATCGAATTTCGCGGCAAACAACAGATCAAGGTGAACTGGTGATGAACGCGCAGGACGCAATCGATACCCGCTATCCCCGGCTGAGTCGGTGGCTGCAACAGCAACAACGCCAGCTGGCGGCGTACTCGCCGGTGACGCGACAGGGGCAGATCATCGGCATCAGCGGCATTCTGCTGGAGTCCAGCCTGCCGAACGCCCGCATCGGCGACCTGTGTCTGGTGGCGCGCGACGACAGCTCGCAGGTGCTGGCGGAAATTGTCGGCTTCAGCCCGGAAAACACCTTTTTGTCGGCGCTGGGCGCGCTGGACGGCATCGCGCAGGGCGCAGTCGTCACACCGCTGTACCAACCGCATTGCGTGCAGGTGTCCGACGCGCTGTTCGGCAGCGTGCTGGACGGCTTCGGCCGCCCGCTGGAAGACGGCGGCCACAGCGCGTTTGTCGAGCCGGGCTCACTCAACGCCAACCCCATCCCGGTGATCGGCGACGCGCCGCCGCCAACCGAGCGCCCACGCATCGCCGACCCGCTGCCCACCGGTATGCGCGCCATCGACGGCCTGCTGACTATCGGCTGCGGCCAGCGCGTCGGGGTATTCGCCGGCGCCGGCTGCGGCAAAACCACCCTGCTGGCGGAGCTGGCGCGCAACACGCCGTGCGACGCCATCGTGTTTGGGCTGATCGGCGAACGTGGCCGCGAACTGCGCGAATTCCTCGATCACGAGCTGGACGAACAGCTGCGCAGCCGCACCGTGCTGGTCTGCTCCACCTCCGATCGCAGCAGTATGGAACGCGCTCGCGCCGCCTTTACCGCCACCGCCATCGCCGAAGCCTTTCGCGCCGCGGGCAAGCAGGTGCTGTTGATTATCGACTCGCTGACCCGCTTTGCCCGCGCCCAGCGCGAAATCGGCCTGGCGCTGGGCGAGCCGCAGGGGCGCGGCGGGTTGCCGCCCTCGGTCTACACCCTGTTGCCGCGGCTGGTGGAACGCGCCGGGCAAACCCGTCAGGGCGCGATTACCGCGCTGTATTCGGTGCTGATCGAACAGGACTCGATGAACGACCCGGTGGCCGACGAAGTACGGTCGCTGATCGACGGCCACATTGTGCTGTCGCGGCGGCTGGCCGAACGCAACCACTACCCGGCGATCGACGTGTTGATGAGCCTGAGCCGCACCATGAGCAACGTGGTGGAGCGGGAACACACCCGCCACGCCAACGCGGTGCGGCGGCTGATGGCCGCCTACAAGCAGGTGGAAATGCTGATCCGCCTCGGTGAATACCAGCCGGGGCACGACGCCTTTACCGATGCCGCCGTCAGCGCCAACGACGACATCAACCGTTTTCTGCAACAGGCGATGCGCGAGCCGCAGGGCTTCGACCACATTCAGTCGCAACTCGAAGAGGTGAGCCAGTATGCCAATCTCTAACGCCACGAAATCCGTCAGCGCGATGGAGGAGCAGCAGCCGGACAGCAGCGCGCAGGAGCTGAGCGCAGTGCTTAACCAGTTGCTGCCGATCCGTCGGCAGCGCCTCAGCCGCGCCGAGCGCCAGTTACGCCAGACCGAACAGGCGCTCAGGCAAACCGAAGCGGCGCTACGCACGCAACAGGCGCAACTGGCACAGTTACAGGCCGACTGGCAGCAACAGCGCGATATCTTCCTGCGCGAAGCGCTGGGTAAAACCCAGACGCTGGAGTCGCTGAAAAACCAGCTGGAGCAGGAACAAAAGCATATTCGTCAGATTCAGGCGCAGGTGCTGCTGTGTACCGACTGGCAGCAACAGTATCTGAACCGGCAGCAGCAGGTCGGCCAGGCTCGGGAAGCGGCCCGGCTCTGCCAGAAAGCCGTTGAAAAACTGGAGTTTCTGTTAACCACCTATCAGGAGGCGATATGACCCCTCATCTGCCCGCGACACAAGATGTTTCTCTGCCTGCCCTGCGCCCGTTGCCGCACGGTCAGGAGCAGGATTTCCCCGGCTACGGTTACGACGATGCCTTCTGGGAACCGTTCGGCGAACTGTCCGAACCGGAAATGCGCTTTCCCGACGCCAGTTGGCTGCCGTTCGGTCCGCCGCTGGCGCTGAATCCGTCGCTGAGTCTGGACGCCTTCGCCGATGCCCCGTCGCAATCGGAACCGGTCACACCGGCGTACTGGCCGGCGCTGGAGTCGTCGCTGACCGACATGCCGCTATTACGCCGCGGGGAACCGCTGTCGTTCAGCCTGCAACTGCCGCAGTTGGGCAGCGTGGACGTTCGGATGGTGACGCTGCCCGCCAGCGGCTGGGACGTTTCGCTGCGCTTCGGCAAATCCGCCTACGAGCAGTTGAAAAGCCAGCGCGACGCCTGCCGCCGTTCGCTGGCGGATACGCTGCGCGCGCCGGTGCGCCTGCAGTTTGAAAGCCGGGAGGATGAGGAATGATCCCGCTCGCCCGGACGCTGCGCCCGGTCAGCCAGGCGCGAGCCGCGCTCTCCCGCCAGTTGGCGTCGGCGCACCGTTTTGCCTTCATGCTGGACGGTCAGCCCGGCGAATTGCGCCTGCAACTGGCGGACGACGCGCCGACCGGCGGGCAGGAAAGCCGCTGGCGCTGCCATGCCGGCACGCTGTGGCTGGACGACAACGCCGCGCCGCTGCTGTCGCTGCTTTCCGCCTGCCCGGCGCTCACGCCCGGCCCCGAGGACACCGCGGAAACCGCCGACTGGTACTGGACGCAGTATAACCACCATCTCAGCCCGGCGCTGCGCGAGCTGTTCGGCGAGATGCGGCCGGCGTCATCGCCGCAGCCGGACAGCGAAGCGCATGGCGACCTGACGCTATGGCTGGAGGTTATCCGCGGGGATTTCCGGATTCGCAGCCGGTTGCGAACGTCGACCCGGACCTTGCAGCAGTGGCAAAGCCAGCCGGGGTGGTACGCGCCCCGCTACCCGCTGCCCGGTCATCTGGCGATGCGCGTGCCGTTGACGCTGGCAGACGTGACGTTGTCACATGAACAATTGGCGACGCTGGAACCGGGCGACCTGATCTGTCCACTCAAACAGTACTTTTCACCGCAAGGCAACGGCTGCATCACGCTGGCCGACCGGCGGCTGACCGGGCAGCTCAGGATGGATGCGCTCGCCCCTTACTGGTTTACCGTGACAGAACTGGAGGAATGTCCCGTGACAATACCCTTTGACGACGCAACCCCGTTTGAAACCTACGCCGTCCCCGAGACGTCGCAGTACGCCCCGGATAGCGACAATCACGCCGGCGCGCCGTCGGGCTACGCGCTGCCGCCGCTAACGCTGGCACTGACCGTGCGCTGCGGCTACCTGACGCTGACGTTGCAGGATTTGCAGCAGCTCGCTCCCGGCACGGTGTTGACCCTGCAACAGGCGACGCCCGGCGAAGCTACCCTGTACCACGGCGAGCAACCGCTGGCGCTGGGCGAACTGGTGGACGTGGAAGGCCGGCTGGGGCTGCAAATCACCCGCCGTCTTGGCGTGGATGGGGACATCGCCCCGGAGCCATCGTTATGACCTCGGGCAGCTTCGACCCGGTGATGTTTGCCCTGTTTCTGGGCACGTTGTCGTTGATTCCGCTGATGATGATCGTCTGCACCTGCTTTCTCAAGGTTTCCATGGTGTTGATGATTACCCGCAACGCCATCGGGGTGCAGCAGGTGCCGCCCAACATGGCGTTGTACGGCATCGCGCTCGCCGCCACGCTGTTCGTGATGGCGCCGGTATTCAGCGACATCAAGCAGCGGTTTCAGGACACGCCGGTGGATTTCAGCAGTCTCGACGCGCTGGAAAGCAGCGTGACCCGAGGTATCGAACCGTTGCAGAAATTCATGTCGCGCAACACCGACCCGGACATTCTTACCCACCTGCATGAAAACAGCCTGCGCATGTGGCCGGCGGCGATGGCCGAAAAAATCACCACCCAAAGCATCCTGCTGGTGCTGCCGGCCTATGTGCTGTCGGAACTGCAGGCCGGGTTTAAGATCGGTTTTCTGATTTATATCCCGTTCATCGTTATCGACCTGATCGTCTCCAACGTGCTGCTGGCGCTGGGGATGCAAATGGTGGCGCCCACCACCCTTTCGCTGCCGCTCAAGCTGCTGCTGTTCGTGCTGGTCAACGGCTGGACGCGCCTGCTCGACGGCCTGTTCTACAGCTACCTGTGAGGCGACCATGGAAACGCTCAATCTGTTTAGACAGGCGATGGTGCTGGTGGTGATGCTGTCGGCGCCGCCGCTGCTGGTGGCGGTGGTGGTCGGTGTGCTGATTTCGCTGTTGCAGGCGGTAATGCAGTTGCAGGATCAAACCCTGCCCTTTGCCGTCAAGCTGGTGGCGGTAGGACTGGTGTTGGCCATGACCGGCCGTTGGATCGGCGTAGAGCTGATCCAACTGGCGATGATGGCTTTCAACATGATCGAACAAACCCGGGCGTGAGGCGGCCATGTTCTCCATCGCCACAATCCAGAATATCTACGATTTTATTTACGCGCTGACGCTCGGCGTGGCCCGGCTGTATCCGTGCCTGTTCCTGGTGCCGCTGTTCTCGTTCACCATCATCAAAGGCATGCTGCGCAACGCAGTGGCGATCGCGCTGGCGCTGGTGCCGGCCGGCGCCATCCAGCAACAGATGCTGACCACCACGCTCACCTGGCCGATGTTGCCCGGCCTGCTGCTCAAAGAGCTGGTGATCGGGCTGCTGCTCGGAGTGGTGCTGGCGATGCCGTTCTGGCTGTTCGAGTCGGTCGGCGCGCTGTTTGATAACCAGCGCGGCGCGCTCACCGGCGGCCAGCTCAACCCGGCGCTGGGCAGCGACGCCACCCCGCTCGGTCACATGATGAAAGAGCTGTTCATCATGCTGCTGATCATCACCATCGGTTTTCCCGGTTTTACCCAGTTACTGTGGGACAGCTACCGGCTGTGGCCGGCGTTAGACTTCCTGCCGCCGTTGTCGGAACAGGGGTTTCACACTTATCTCGACCTGCTTAAAGACACCTTTCAGCACATGGTGGTGTACGCCGGGCCGCTGGTGGCGCTGTTGCTGTTGCTGGAATTCAGCATCGCCATTCTCAGTCTCTACAGCCCGCAGTTGCAGGTTTACGTGCTGTCCACCCCGGCCAAGTGTCTGGCCGGCATGGCGTTTTTCGTGCTCTACATGCCGGTGCTGCAGTTTCTCGGCGAAGGCCGGCTCAAGGCGCTGACCGACCTGAAACACCTGTTCCCGCTGTTTTTTCAGGCGTCGCCCTGAAATGGCAAAACGCGCGATACGGTTAGTAACCGCGAGGTACTGCGATGAGTGAAAAAACCGAAAAACCCACCCCCAAAAAATTGCAGGACGCCCGCAAAAAAGGGGAAGTGGGACAGAGTCAGGACGTACCCAAGCTGCTGATCAGCTTCGCGCTGCTGGAGATGATTCTGGCGCTGACCGACAGCGGCATGAGCAAGCTACAGGCGCTGATGCAGTTGCCGTTGAGCCGCATCACCGACCCGTTCGGCCACGCGGCGGATGAAATTTTCAGCGAAGCGCTGTCGCTGCTGGCGACCTTCTGCCTGCTGACCATCAGCGTGGCGTTGCTGATGCGCGTCGTTGGCGGCTGGATCCAGTACGGCCCGCTGTTTGCCGTCGAAGCGCTGAAAATTGATTTCAACCGCCTCAACCCGATCAACCAGATCAAACAAATGTTCACCATGCGCAAGCTCACCGACATGCTGACCAACATCCTGAAGGCGGTGACCATCGGGCTGGTGTTCTGGCTGGTGGTGATGCCGCAGTTGGAGTGGCTGGTGGAGCTGGCTTACGGCGATCTGACCGCGTTCTGGAAAGGGGTGGAAAGCGTACTGAAAAGCGTGGCGCGCACCACCCTTTCCGCACTGCTGGCGCTGGGGTTGCTCGACTTCGGCCTGCAAAAATACTACTTCCTCAAACAACAGCGCATGAGTCACGAAGATATCCGCAACGAGTTTAAAAACTCGGAAGGCGACCCGCACATGAAAGGCCATCGTAAATCGGTGGCGCAGGAAATCCTCAACGAGCCAGCCAGCCCGCGCGCCAAACCCAAAGTGGAGGACGCCGACCTGCTGCTGGTCAACCCAACCCACTACGCGGTGGCGCTGTTCTACCGCCCCGGCAAAACACCGCTGCCGCGCATCCTGCTCAAGGGCGAAGACGATCAGGCCAAGGCGTTGATCGCCCGCGCCCATCAGGCCGGGGTGCCGGTGGTCCGTTTCATCTGGCTGGCGCGCACCCTGTACCGGATACCGGAAGGTCACTACATTCCGCGTGATACCCTGCAACCGGTGGCGCAGGTCTACCGGGTGTTACGACAGTTGGAAAAAGACCTGCCGCCCCAGGATGTGATTGAGATGGGCTAGGGGCACGGCGCGTCGCCGTTCGCTGCCGTTATGGCATCGGCGTCATCGCCTGTTAGACTACAGCCGGGTATTTCTTAATCGGAACACGAGGGCAGCATGGCAGACAAAATTCATCGCTATCAGGTCCAGGTCAGTTGGACCGGCAATCAGGGCACCGGCACCCAAAGTTATCGCGGCTACAGCCGCGACCATGATATCTGCGCGCCGGGCAAACCGACGCTGCCCGGCTCATCCGACCCGAGTTTCCGCGGCGACCCAACGCGCTGGAATCCGGAAGAGCTGCTGGTCGCGTCGCTGTCCGCCTGCCACAAGCTGTGGTATCTCGGGCTGTGCGCGGGAGCCGGCGTCACGGTGGTGGCCTACGACGATCGGGCGGAAGGGGAAATGGTGGAAGAGGCTGGCGGCGCCGGGCAGTTTCTGTCGGTCACGCTGCGTCCGCGCGTGGTGATCAGCGCCGACAGCGACGCGCAGACCGCTCTCGCGTTACATCATCAGGCCCACGAAATGTGCTTTATTGCCCGCTCGGTTAATTTTACCGTCACCCACCAGCCGGACATCGTGGTCGACGCGCCGTCGCCCCGCCAGTAATACTACGGCGGCGATATCAGAACCTCTCGCCGCCGCTCCACCTCTGCGCCCTGCTCATTGCTGCGTCGTCTTGCTCATTGCTGCGTAAAGAAAACCGCTCCCCAGTCAAAAATCGTTTCAATATAATCCTGCGCCTGCGTTAAATATTTGCTATCACGGCAGTTATTCTCCTTTTACGGATAAAAGTGCGTTTATGTTCAAATCGTTTTTTCCCAACCCTAAACTGTTTTTCTCCTCCGCGCTGCTCTGGTCGCTGGTCGCGGTAATCATCTGGTATAGCTGGGGTCGTCCGTTGGGCGATAGCCTGCTGCACATCACCCAGCCGCTGCCGCAAGGCGCAATCCGGTTCCTGTCGCCCGCCTTTCTGTGGTTCTACGGTTACTACCTGCTGTGCGTGGCCATATTCGCCGGCGCCTGGGCGCTGTTCAACCCGCATCCCTGGCAACGCTGGTCGATTCTCGGCTCCTCGCTGATCATTTTCGTGACCTACTTTTCGGTCGAAGTCGGCGTGGCGGTCAACGACTGGTACGTCCCGTTTTACGATCTGATCCAGAAAGCGCTGAGCGCGCCTAACGCGGTGACCATTCAGGCGTTTTATCAGCAGTTGCTGATTTTCCTCGGCATCGCGCTGACCGCGGTGACCGTCGGCGTGCTGAACCTGTTTTTCGTCAGCCATTACGTCTTCCGCTGGCGTACCGCCATGAACGACTACTACACCTCGCACTGGCAAGCGTTGCGCCATATTGAAGGGGCGGCGCAGCGTATTCAGGAAGACACCATGCGTTTCGCTTCCACGGTAGAAAGCCTGGGGGTGGATCTGGTGAAGTCGCTGATGACGTTGATCGCCTTTTTGCCGGTGCTGGTCAGCCTCTCGTCTCACGTCAAATCATTGCCGCTGATCGGCGAGATTCCTTACGGCCTGGTGATTGCCGCCATCATCTGGTCGCTGGTGGGCACCGGCGTACTGGCGCTGATCGGTATCAAACTGCCGGGGCTGGAATTCAACAACCAGCGGGTGGAAGCCGCCTACCGTAAAGAACTGGTGTATGGCGAGGACGACGCCAGCCGCGCCACGCCGCCCACGGTAAAACAGCTGTTCGGCAACGTACGGAAAAACTATTTCCGTCTCTACTTCCATTACACCTATTTCAATATCGCGCGGGTACTCTATCTGCAAAGCGACAACGTGTTCGGCATCATCATGCTGCTGCCGTCGATCGTGGCGGGCAGCCTGACGCTTGGCCTGATGACCCAGATAACCAACGTGTTCGATCAGGTGCGCGGTTCGTTCCAGTACCTGATCAACTCCTGGACCACCATCGTGGAACTGATGTCGATTTATAAACGTCTGCGCAGCTTCGAGTCGGTGATTCAGGACGTGCCGGTGACCAGCGACGCTGCGGATATGACTTCCAGCGCCTGATAGGCGTGTCCCTTCCGCGCTGTCGAAGCGGCAGCGCGGAGTCCGGCTACATCAAGCCATTACCCCAGCACCGGCGGATTCAGACAGACGCCGGCGTCCTGTCCGGAGAATGCGGGACGCCGCCCGCACCGGCATCAAAAATCGGTTGGGATTACCGTTGGAAAAATCGGATACCTGAACGCCGTCGCAACGAAAAGTGCGCTTTTTTCGCGCCGATATTTATCGGACCAGGGGAAGAAACGATAAAACGCAATCTCTCTCCATCAACGAATAAAATAAAAAAATAGGATTTAATGCTTTATTTCAGGCTGAATTTTGGAATGAGCAGCAAAATAGACAACCCTAAACACATCCCCAGACTAGTACGCGAAATCATTTAACAAATAAGGAACAAAAAAAGAATAGATCATATAACCCAACCTGTAACAAAAACCGGTAAATAGCGGACTATTTGATTAGCCAGCAGACTATTTATGTCTCTAAAAAATGTGATACTATTCACACGTTTTTTCTCACCTCTGGAAATTCGATATTTTTTATTCTGAAAAAACAAGGACGTAGACAGATGAACCCCTTCTGTTGATCTTGCATTATCAAAGCGTTAGCCCCAATAGGAATCCCTTGATGAGCACAATTCTACATACCTATAACAATCTAAAGGTTGGTATTAAGCTGGCGATTGGGTTTGGCCTGATTTTGATCATGTCTGCCTTCATCATGCTGTCAGGCATAAATGGTTTTCGTCACATTGACGGCTACGTCAATAAATCCATTATCAGTAACGACATTAATAACAATCTGGACGAAGCCCGCCGGGCACGTCTTAGCTTTCAATATACTCACGATTACACCGCCATTAATAAAGCCGGCGCCTTGATAGAAAAAGTCGGCCAGTCGCTCAATCAGGCCAATCAATTAACCTGGTTGCCCGCGTCGCAGCAATTGCTGGATCAGTTGAACGATGCCTACAAAAAATATCAGCCTGCCCGCGAAGCACTGATCACCGCCAGCCGTCAGCGTGACGCCGTCGCGCAGAAACTGGATCAGGACAGCAGCGCCAAAACGCTCGATACGCTGCGCGCCCAATTCGACGGCAGTACCCTGACGCCGGAATTGCGACTGGAATTCATCACGCTGCTCGAACAACTGGTGGACATTCGCGACCTTGCCCACGAACTGCTGCTGCAACCGTCCACCCAGTCTGAATCCAGCCTGCGCAAGGCGCTCGCCGCCGCCGCTACCGCCATCAATCAGGCGCTGCCGAACTTCAGTTCCGAACAACAAGTCTGGCTGAACCAGTCATGGGGGCTGTTCGCCGCCTACAACGGCTACATCAACGATTACATGCGCGCCTTCCAGGACGAAAATACCGCCACCAGCGCCATGCTGGATGCCGCGGTGATTCTGGATAAGGCTTCCAGCTCACTGTATGAACGCCAGTTGTCGCTGGTCAGCGCCACCACCACCAGTTCGCAATGGCAGTTATTGTTTACCGGTCTGGTGATTATCGCTATCGGGGTACTGATGGCCTGGCGCATCACCCTGCAGATTACCCGTCCGCTGCATCAGAGCCTGTCGCTGGCTGAACGGATCGCCCAGGGTGACCTGACCGCCTCCATCAACGTCGTTCGCCGCGACGAACTGGGGATGCTGATGGCCGCCATGGCGGCCATGAACCACAAGCTGCGTGAGATGATCGGCGAAATTCGCGAAGGGGTGAGCAATGTGGCGTCCGCCGCGTCGGAAATCGCCGCCGGCAACACCGACCTCTCCTCCCGCACCGAGCAGCAGTCGGCCGCCGTAGTGGAAACCGCCGCCAGCATGGAACAGTTGACCTCAACGGTGAAACAGAACGCCGACAACGCGCATCACGCCTCGCAACTGGCGGCCGATGCGTCCGGCAACGCCACCAAAGGCGGCGAGATCGTCACCAACGTGGTGAGCACCATGAACGAAATCGCCGTCAGTTCCCGGCGCATTTCCGAAATCACCTCGGTCATCAACGGCATCGCCTTCCAGACCAACATTCTGGCGCTCAACGCCGCGGTGGAAGCCGCGCGCGCCGGCGAACAGGGCCGCGGCTTCGCGGTGGTGGCGGGCGAGGTGCGCAATCTGGCCCAGCGCAGCGCCCAGGCCGCCAAGGAGATCGAAACCCTGATCGGCGAGTCGGTCACCCGGGTGAATACCGGCTCCACGCTGGTGGAAAGCGCCGGCAAAACCATGGACGAGATTATCCGCTCCATCTCCCATGTGCATGACATCATGGACGAGATCGCCTCGGCCTCTGACGAGCAAAGCCGCGGTATCAATCAGATCTCCACCGCGGTAGCCGAAATGGACGCCACCACCCAGCAGAACGCCGCGCTGGTGGAAGAGTCTTCCGCGGCGGCCAATTCACTGGAAGAGCAGGCGCAAACGCTGGAACATGCGGTATCGGTGTTCCGCCTCGGTAATGACGACGTTTCGACGCGCCCGGCGCAACGCGCCAGCCTTAGCGCCAGCAAACCGCTGAAGTTGACGACATCCGCCGCGAAAGCGACCACCGTCGCCAAAACCGCCGTCGTGAGCCGCCCCTCGGCCAACGGTAAAGATGACTGGGAGTCATTCTAACCCTCGCCCAGTCTGACGACAGGCGCCACGACACGGTAGTTAACTACCTGCCGTGGCGCTCTGTTTATGTGCCTCCTGCATCGCACGCCCGCCGCATTATTCTTTAATCCCGCCGACGATTATTTCCCACCGATAGCCATTGGTATTTATCGATATTCTTTCTGACTTACCGTCTGCCCGAATTACCCCAGAGTTCAGGGTCTCGTTTTATTACACTTTTATGTCAGTCATTTAAAAAAATTAAAAAATTGAATTACGCTTTAACGATAGCGGATCGTCCTTTCAATTACTAAAAATGATAGTACCGAAATAAAATATTACGATATTGAAACATAATTTTTACATTACCTTTCCCTGCGTTAAGGATGAGGTTATGATGTTCTTGATAGTAAAGACCTGTTTATAAAACAGCAGCATCGCCGCTGGCTATCCTATAATCGATAACAATAAAACACAGCTTCGGCGCCCACGTTCCTGAAGCGATACTGCAATTTTTCTGTTTAATTCGGTGTTTGTTTTTCCCGTCACTACCCTGGTAAATCAGAAAAAGGAAGGCCCAATGAATACTGTTTTTGGCGCTTATAACAATTTCAGAGTCGGTGTGAAGCTGGCGATGGGATTCGGACTGATATTATTAATGGCAGCGATAATCATGCTGTCAGGGATCAATGGCTTTCGCAATATTGATGCCTATTCCCAGAAATCCATTATCAGCAATACGATTAATAGCAGCCTGGAAGAAGCCCGGCGGGAACGTCTGCGCTTCCAATATACCCATGACTACTCGGCTATTAATAAAAACGGTGAATTGCTGAATAAAATGACGCAATCGCTGGATATCGCCCAGACCATGAAATGGGATGCAGACACCCGTATCCTGCTGGACAAGATTATCCAGTCCAGCAAAGATTATGGCGTCGCGCGGGAAAGTATGGTCAGCGCCAGTCAGAAGCGGGACGCCATCGGCCAGAAACTGTCTCAGGAAACCATCGGTAAAGTCATTGATACCCTGCGCGGGCAATTTGATGCCGCCACGCTGCCGGCGGAATTACGGCTGGAATTTATGTACATCAACGAGGGACTGTCCGATATCAAAGACACGGCCCATGAACTGACGTTGATGCCGTCCGCCGAAACCGAAACGGCGCTGCGCAAGGCGCTGGGCACCGCACAACAGGCCATCACGCAGGCGCTGCCGACATTCAGTGCAGAGCAGCAGACCTGGCTGAATCAGACCTGGCTGCCTTTCGCTACCTACAGCGGCGATATCACCCTTTACATGGCGGCCTATCAGGAAGAGAACGCGGCGTCTCAGCGCATGGCGGATATCGCGCTGGTTCTTAACCAGTCTGCGACCCTGCTCTACCAAACCCAGTTGGACAAAGTGGATAACATTACCCGCCAGTCGCAATACGAACAGTGGATCATCGGGCTGGCGATTATCGCCATCGGCGTGCTGCTGGCCTGGCGCATCACCCTGCAACTGACCCGCCCGCTGCGTCAGAGCCTGTCGCTGGCTGAACAAATAGCCCAGGGCGACCTGACCGCCTCCATTACCGTCACCCGTAAGGATGAATTGGGTCAATTGATGACGGCGATGAATGAGATGAACCACAAGCTGCGCGGGATGATCGGCACCATTCGCGAGGGGGTAAGCAATGTGGCGTCCGCCGCGTCGGAAATCGCCGCCGGCAACACCGACCTCTCCTCCCGCACCGAGCAGCAGTCGGCCGCGGTAGTGGAAACCGCCGCCAGCATGGAGCAGTTGACCTCAACGGTGAAACAGAACGCCGACAACGCGCATCACGCCTCGCAGCTGGCGGCCGATGCGTCAGGCAATGCCACCAAAGGCGGTGAGATCGTCACCAACGTAGTGAGCACCATGAACGAAATCGCCGTCAGTTCCCGACGCATTTCCGAAATCACCTCGGTCATCAACGGCATCGCCTTCCAGACCAACATTCTGGCGCTCAACGCCGCGGTGGAAGCGGCGCGCGCCGGCGAACAGGGCCGCGGCTTCGCGGTGGTGGCGGGCGAAGTGCGTAATCTGGCCCAGCGCAGCGCCCAGGCCGCCAAAGAGATCGAAACCCTGATCGGCGAGTCGGTCACCCGGGTGAATACCGGCTCCACGCTGGTGGAAAGCGCCGGCAAAACCATGGATGAAATTATCCGCTCCATCGCCCATGTGCATGACATTATGGGGGAAATCGCCTCAGCTTCCGACGAGCAGAGCCGCGGCATCAACCAGATCTCCAACGCGGTAGCCGAAATGGACGCCACCACCCAGCAGAACGCCGCGCTGGTGGAAGAGTCTTCCGCGGCGGCCAATTCACTGGAAGAGCAGGCGCAAGCGCTGGAACAGGCGGTCTCGATATTCCGCCTCGGCAATGACGACAGCCATCGCTTTGCCCGCAACACGCACAAACCCGGCGCCGCCGGCGCTAAAAAACCGCTGATGCTGGCTGGCGCCGCGACGGGCGCCCGCTCCGGCAGCGATGAGTGGGAATCGTTCTAAACCGTTAATCCAGCCTCATCATGGCGGGCATCGCCCGCCATATGTTGCCGCTTTCCTCGTTTTACCGCCCAGCGCATAAGCTCAGTCACTCTTCGCATTTAATGTCGCAGCGATTTCCTGCAATACTGCCTGAATGCGTCGTCATCATGTTAATGATATTAAAGCATTATTTATGAAATAAACCGATGCCGCGCGTCCTGTTCGCCTTTTACTTATTGATTAATTCAACGCCTACTTTTATCGGGGGATGATCGACGTAGCCAGGCCGACACGGGCACGTCACCTCCCCCACCGATATCGGCGCTTAACCATTCACACACGGGGACATTATGCATTTATCTTTTCGCACCATGATTGCCGCACTGGCGCTGGCCGCCGCGCCCTGGCTGGCTCAGGCCGACACGCCCGCCTCTACCTGGCAACACATCAAACAAACCGGCGAACTGCGCATCGGCGTGGCGCAAGGCGAACCCTGGTATTTCAAGAACGCGGCGACCGGCGAATGGGACGGTATCGGTTATCAGGTCGGTAAGGTGCTGGCGAAAGACCTTGGGGTCAAACTGGTGACGGTGGAAACCACCTGGGGCAACGCGGTCGCCGCGCTGCAAACCGGCCAGATCGACACCATGCTGGTGCTTGACCCAACCGACGAGCGCAAAAAAGCGGTCGATTTTCCTGAACAACCGTTCTTCTGGTATGCCCAGGGCGTACTGGTGCGCGACGGCATCAGCGTCGCCAACTGGGAAGACCTCAACCAGCCGGATGTCAAAATCGGCGTCACGCTCGGGTCCAGCCCAGACCTGCTGCTGACCAAAAATCTGCCGAAAGCGCAGCTGGTGCGTTTCCCCAACATGGATGAAGGCGTGGCGGCGTTTTATGCCGGGCGGGTGGATGCGTTGTCCTACTTTCATCCAGCGCTGGCGCTGCAACAGGCTAAAGTCGGTAAAGGCAACCTGATTCTGCCGAAGCCCATTGTGGCGGTCAGCACCAGCGGCGCTATCCGCAAGGAAAGCGACCAGACCTTCCATCAGTTCCTCAACGACGAATTCGGCAAGCTCTATCAGTCCGGTCAGATTCAGCAGTTCTACGAGCAGGCGCTGAAAGCCCGCGGCGTCGATATCAGCAAGGTGCCGCCGGTGATCCGCGAAGCGTGGAAATAACCGGCGAACGAGGAACGTCAGCCCGCAAACAGCGGCGCCAGCGCCGCCCCTGCATCCGGCTGGCGTTCCAGTTCCAGCAGCGTATCAATAAGGCGATCGATCTCGTTCTCACCCAGCCGCCGCGACAGATTGTCGCGGCACTTGCGCACAATCTCCGCTTCCGTCATCGGGTTCTCATCGCACCCCGGCGGATAATCTACTGCCGGCGCGTTCAGCCACTGCCCGTCGACTTCGAGCCGTACCCGATTGACAGGCCGTCGTTGCACCGCCATCAACCGATCCAACTCGTCGTCCACCACTAACTCGACCCGCCGGGCAAACGCCAGCAGCGTCGCATTCTGCCGGGCGGCCGCGTTGCTCCAGCGCTGCCGGGGAATCCCGTAGGCCAGACAGGCCAACGCCAGCGGCACGCTGAACTGGGCATCGGTTTCGCTCAACACCTGCGTATCGGCGAATTGCTGCACCAGCGTCTGGCTGCCGATGACCTGAATCCGCGCGATCCGATCCGGCGTCAGCGCCTGCTGCGCCAGCAATGGCTCAAACGCCGCCAGCGCGGTGTGCATCCAGCGGCAAACCGGGTAGCGCTTGAAACTGGCATGGCGCAGCCGCCAGTCATCCCCCAACCCGTCGACCAGCAGCGACGTATCACACCGGTCGGAGCCGATCATGCGCCAGAATCCCTGTTCGCCCGCCAGCACGTCGCGCGGCCCGACGATCCCTTCCTGATGCAACAACCCCCCTCGCACCCCGGCTTCCGTCGCCGGCGCGTTATAATCCTTGAACGCCACCAGCGGCCGCTGCTGCCAGTTGTACTTGTGCAGCCCCGGCAGCGGAGTCAGCGACGCCGCCAGCCCGATGGCGTTTTCCAGCCCGGCGGCATCGCAGCCGCGCAGCAGACCGAACGCGACCGCCGCGCCCAGCGACTGATGCTGGCACACGCCGTACACCTGCCGAAAACGCTCCGGACTCGGCTGCTGAGCGAGAATCACGCGCCCGTTGATTTCCCAGGCCGCCGCCAGCGCGCACAGCAATTGCGCGCCGGATATCCGCCGCTCGCCCAGCGCGGCCAGCGCCGCAGCCACCAGCGTGGCGCCGGGGTGACCCATGCCGCGGCCCTCCCGCTCAAAGCCGTCGTCATAATCCAGCGCGTTCATCGCCGCCGAATTGACGAACGCCGCCCCCAGCGCCGACAGCCCGTCCCGGCTTCCCAGCACCGGCGATGCTCCCGCGGCATACTGCCGACGCGCCATGCGCTGTGCCTGCTGAAACACCTCGCTCTCCAGCCCGGCGATGCCGCACCCCAACGTATCCAGCAGGTGCAGCAGAATTTTTCGCCGCCAGAGCGCCGGGATTGCCTCTGGAGTTAGCCGGCAGGCAAAGCGGGCCAGCGTCAACGTGAGTGAATCGTTTTGGTTCAAAGGGACGGGCATCGGTTCAGGCTCCGGTCGAGTGGGCTGAAAACAACGTAATAAGCGGCATGATAACACCCTGTTTTACGACTGTTTTATTCCATTTTCGCCGTCTGGCGCGAGCAAACGCCATAACCCCCCGGCATCGGACGGATATACTGCCATACGGCTGTCACCCTACATGTCTATCTATCCACATCTCTATCTGCCTGCACGGCTATCAGGCTGTATGGCTTTACCGCCAAACAGCATTTTATTTCTGAAAATCACATATAGATGGTTAGTTATATTATTTTTATGGCGTTACGACTGAGTTCTACCATGTCCACCTCGTTATTAACCGAGGTGATGACTATGCCTATTTCTACGTCCGTACCGACATCCGTACTCGGCCTGATCGGCAACACCCCGTTGCTGGAGCTGACGCAGTTCGATACCGGCCCTTGCCGGTTATTCGCCAAGCTGGAAAACCAGAATCCCGGCGGTTCGATAAAAGATCGCGTCGCGCTATCGATGATCGAGGCGGCTGAGCAACAGGGAAAACTGCCGCCCGGCGGCACGCTGATCGAAGCCACCGCCGGCAATACCGGGCTTGGGCTGGCATTAGTGGCGGCGCTCAAAGGCTACCGCCTGATTCTGGTGGTGCCGGACAAGATGAGCCGGGAGAAAATCTTCCATCTGCGCGCGCTGGGCGTCGATGTGCGGCTGACCCGTTCCGATGTCGCCAAAGGCCACCCGGATTACTATCAGGACTACGCGCAACGACTGGCGGACGAGATCCCCGGCGCGTTCTACATCGACCAGTTCAATAACCCGGCCAATCCGCTGGCCCACTACCGCACCACCGCGCCGGAACTGTGGCGGCAGATGGAGCACGATATCGACGCCATCGTGGTCGGCGTCGGCTCCGGCGGAACACTGGGCGGACTGAGCCGTTACTTCGCCGAAGCGTCGCCGAACACCGAGCTGGTGCTGGCGGACCCGGCCGGGTCAATCCTGACCGATTACGTACGGCAAGGCACCACGGGCGAAGCGGGAAGCTGGCTGGTGGAGGGCATCGGCGAGGATTTCCTGCCGGCGCTGGCGAATTTCAGCCAGGTGAAACACGCCTACGCCATCAGCGATCGGGAATCGTTTCAGGCCGCCCGCGAGCTGTTGCTCAAAGAAGGCGTGCTGGCCGGTTCCTCCAGCGGCACGCTGCTGGCGGCGGCGCTGCGCTACTGCCGCGCCCAGACCGAACCGCGCCGGGTGGTAACGCTGGTGTGCGACAGCGGCAACAAGTACCTGTCGAAGATGTTCAACGACTACTGGATGATTGAGCAAGGGCTAATCCAACGCCCGCCGCTGGGCGACCTGCGCGATCTGATCACCTATCGCCATAACGAAGGCGCTACCGTGTCGGTCTCCCCCGCTGACTCGCTGGCGGTTGTTCATGCCCGGATGCGGCTGTACGACATTTCCCAACTGCCGGTGCTGGAGCACGATCGGGTGGTCGGGGTGATCGACGAGTGGGACCTGCTCAACAATCTCAAGACCAATCCGCGCCATTTCTCGCTGACTGCCCGTGACGCGATGACCGATCAGGTCAACACCCTGCAGAAAGATGCGTCGTTCGATCAACTGCTGACCACCTTTGATCGCGGGCATGTAGCGGTGATTCTGGACGGCCAGCGTTTCCTCGGCCTGATTACCCGCACCGATGTGCTCAATCACTGGCGGCATCTGGTGCGCTGACCTTTCTACCGTTTACCACAAGGATTAATCATGAGCCATTTCGATACCCTGACCGTTCACGCCGGCTACACGCCGGACAGCACCGGCGCGGTGATGCCCGCCATTTACGCCACCTCCACCTTCGCCCAGTCGGCGCCCGGCCAGCACACCGGCTACGAGTACTCACGCAGCGGCAACCCGACCCGCCACGCGCTGGAAGCCAATATCGCCGCGCTGGAAGGCGGTATTCAGGGCTTTGCCTTCGCCTCCGGGCTGGCGGCCAGCGCCACGGTGCTGGAACTGCTCGATCAGGGCAGCCACATCGTCGCGGTGGATGATATTTACGGCGGCACCTGGCGATTACTGGACCGGGTGCGCAAACGTACCGCCGGGCTGAGCGTCACCTACGTCGACCCGGCCGACCTGACCACGCTGGAGCGGGCCATCACCCCGCAAACCCGCATGATTTGGGTAGAGACGCCCACCAACCCGCTGCTGAAACTGGCCGACCTGCGCGCCATCGCCGAACTGGCCCAGCGCCGCGGCGTGATCAGCGTGGCGGATAACACCTTCGCCTCCCCGGCCTTGCAGCGCCCGCTGGATCTGGGTTTCGATATCGTGGTTCACTCGGCCACCAAGTATCTGAACGGCCACTCGGATGTGGTCGCCGGGCTGGCGGTAGTCGGGCGGGACCCGGAACTGGCGGCGCAACTGGCGTTTTTGCAAAATGCGGTGGGCGGAGTGCTCGATCCGTTCAGCAGCTTCCTGACGCTGCGCGGTATTCGCACGCTGGCGCTGCGTCTTGCCCGCCATAGCGACAACGCGCTGACGCTGGCGCGCTGGCTGGAGCAACAACCGCAGGTGGAACAGGTGTACTACCCCGGCCTGCCGTCTCACCCGCAGCATGCGCTGGCACGTCGGCAAATGAGCGCGTTCGGCGGCATGATAAGCGTCAGACTGCGCGGCGATGCCGACTACGCCGGCGCGGTGATTAAGCGTACCCGGCTGTTTACGCTGGCGGAAAGTCTGGGCGGCGTAGAAAGCCTGATCAGCCAGCCCTTTAACATGACCCACGCTTCGCTGCCGCTGGAGCAGCGCCTGCGCCTCGGCATCACGCCGCAATTGCTGCGCCTGTCGGTCGGCATCGAAAACGTGGAAGACCTGATCGCCGATATCCGGCAGGCGTTAACCGGCCAGAGCGCGTAATCCCGCTTATCAGGGCTGTCATCGACAGCCCCAGATGACTGACAAACCCCTTAAGTACAAGGGTGAGGGGTTTTTCCGGCGTCAAAAACTGTGCTGAGGCAGGCGACTTCGCCGAG
>NZ_CM001979.1:2696040-2768821 GCF_000406205.1 Dickeya sp. NCPPB 3274
CGTCAGGAACGCGTCACGGGCGGCCCGAACAGCGAAGGCGAATGCCGAAGGAACCGCGTCAGCGGCACGGTTTAGCCACTAGCCTGAGGTCAAGGAGAGGCGGCGTTTGAGCCTATCCTTGTCGTGCGTGCGATGAAATGGCAAAGAAACTACGCCGTTTATCCCGCACGAAACGATTCACTGACCAGACAAAATTCACCGTTCGCAAAAAAACATGGTGGTTTGTCAACCGTCGCTGGGCTGTCATCGACAGCCCGATTTTCTACCCGCGACTCAGCGAATTTCCCGCTTTCCTTAGCCAAAAATCGGCTATCAATCCGCTTTTTTAGCATTTACTTATCACATTTTTCGGCTGTTAAGATGCGGTGGATATAAAAAACATTATCGATATAACAATTCGTACGCCATTGGCGTTATCAGGGAAAAACACATGCGTTATCAATGGGATTTTTCCGCCCTGCCGCACTGGTGGCCGTTGCTGCTGGAAGGGCTATGGGGAACGGTCCGCATCGGGTTTACCAGCATTCTGATCGGGATGCTGGCCGGCGCGCTGCTGGCCGCCATGAAACTGTCGTCCACCCGGCTGTTGCGCCTGCCTGCTCACCTGTTCATCGGCTTTTACCGCAACACGCCCGCCATCGTGCATTTCTTCTGGATTTACTACGCGCTGCCGGTCGTCAGCCCGCTGACCCTGTCGCCGTTCGCCGCCGCGGTGACGGCCCTGTCGGCGCAGTCGGCTGCGTTTTACGCCGAGGTTTACCGCGGCGGCATCCTGTCGATTGCCGATGGTCAGTGGGAAGGCGCCAAAGCGCTCGGCATGTCGCGCCCGCTGGCGCTGCGCCGCGTGATCCTGCCGCAGGCGCTACGGCGCATGATCCCGCCGTTGATCGAGCGCTCGTTCGAGCTAATCAAATCCACCTCGCTGGCGTCGTCGCTGGCCTACGGCGAGCTGTTGTATCAGGCGATGCAGATTAACAGTCAGAGCTTCCGTCCGCTGGAAGTCTACAGTCTGGCGGCGCTGCTCTACTTCACGCTGCTGTTTATCCTTAGCCTGCTGAGCCAGTACGTCGAGCGGCGGCTGTCTTACGCCCGTGTACAGTGAGGTTGCCGATGCATTATCAATGGAACTTTGGCTTTATCTGGCAACAGTTGCCCGTGCTGCTGCGCGGGCTAGGCGTCACGCTGGAGCTGTGGTTGCTGGCGGGCATCGGCGGCACCCTGCTTGGGCTGGCGCTGGGTATCGCCCGCACCGCGCGTCGCCGCGCCGTGCGTCTGCCGGTGATGGCGTTCGTCGAGCTGTTTCGCAATACGCCGGTGCTGATCCAACTGATCTGGTTTTACTACGCTCTGCCGGTGCTGGCGGGCATCCAGTTCAGCACCTTTGGCGCGGCGACGCTGGCGCTGACGCTCTACACCGCCGCCTACAGCACCGAAATCTTCCGTGCCGGTCTGCAATCGATGGAGCAAGGCCAGTGGGAAGGCGCCAAAGCGCTCGGCATGTCTTACCCGCTGGCGCTGCGCCGCGTGATCCTGCCGCAGGTGTTGCAACGCATGTTGCCCGCGCTGACCAACCGCCTGATCGAACTGGCCAAGGTCACCTCGCTGGCGTCGATGCTGGCGGTCAATGAACTGATGTATCAGGGCCGACTGCTGAGCAGCGATACCTATCGGCCGCTGGAAATCCTCACCGTGGTGGCGTTGTTCTATTTCGTGCTGATCTGGCCCGGCAGCTATCTGGCCGCGCGGCTGGAGCGGCGCTGGCGCTCGCCTTTATCAACCCGATAACCTTTATCAACCCGGTAACCCTTTATGACTGATTCGCAGGATATCGTTTTACGGCTGCGCGGACTGACCAAAGCATTTCACGGTCAGCCGGTGCTGAAAGGCATCGACCTTGATGTGCGGCGCGGGGAGAAAATCGCCATTATCGGCGGCAGCGGTTCCGGCAAAAGCACCCTGCTGCGCTGCCTGAACTTCATGGAGGTGCCGAGCGGCGGCACCATCGAGCTGGACGGCGAGGTGCTGGGTCAACCATTGCCGGACGGCGCGCGACGCTATGCGGAAAAGCAATTGTGCGCGGTGCGCCAGCGTGTCGGCATGGTGTTTCAGCAGTTCAATCTGTTTCCGCACCTGACGGTGCTGCAAAACGTGCAGGAAGCGCTACTGTCGGTGAAAAAACTACCGCGCGCCGACGCCGCGGTCATTGCCCGCCGGCAACTGGAGAAAGTCGGGCTGGCGGACAAACTCCACGCCCGCCCCGGCAATCTGTCCGGCGGCCAGCAACAGCGGGTGGCGATTGCCCGCGCGCTGGCGATGGAGCCGGAAATCATGTTGTTCGACGAGCCCACCTCGTCGCTTGACCCGGAACTGGTGGGCGAAGTGCTGCACACCATTCGCGCGCTGGCGGACGACGGGCGCACCCTGTTGCTGGTGACCCATGAGCTGGGCTTCGCCTGGCACTTCGCCGACCGGGTTATTTTCATCGCCGATGGCGTTATTCACGAAATGGGCAGCGCCGAACAGGTGCTGCGTCATCCCCAACAACCCCGCACGCAGGCGTTTCTGGCCCGCTTCGCCGAACGCGCGTTTTAAGGAGTCGTCATGAGCGCTTCATCCCCTTCCGCCGTTAGCAGTCAGGCTTACCGGCAGGATCCCCGCAACGACGACGTGCTGGTGTACGTCAACGGTGAATTCGTGCATCGCTCGCAGGCGGTGGTATCGGTGTTTGATTCGGGTTACGTCTGCGGCGACGGCGTCTGGGAAGGCCTGCGGCTGGTCAACGGCCGCCTGATTTCCCTCGACGCCCATCTGGACAGGTTGTTGGCCGGCGCGGCCGCCATCCGGCTGGATATCGGTCACAACCGTGCAGAACTGATCGACATTTTGCAGCGCACGCTGGCTATTAATGGCATGACCGACGGCGCGCACCTGCGGCTGATGATCACCCGCGGGCGCAAAAGCACGCCTAATCAGGATCCGCGCTTTATCCTTGGCGGCGCGACGGTGGTGTGCGTGGCGGAATACAAAGTGGTGGATGAAACGGCCAAACAACGCGGACTGGCGCTGTTCACCTCCAGCTACCGCACCAGCACGCCGGACGTGTTCGACCTGCGGCTCAATTCCCACAGCCGCCTGAATCTGATTCAGGCGCTGCTGCAGGCGATCGAGGCCGGCGCTGACGAGGCGCTGATGCTGGACCCGCACGGTTTCGTCGCCAGTTGCAACTCCACCAACTTTTTTATCGTGCGGCGCGGCGAACTCTGGACTTCCAGCGGCCGCTACTGCTTTAACGGCATCACCCGCCAGACGGTGATCGAGCTGGCTCACGCCCACGGCCTGACGGTACGGGCGGACGATTTCACGCTGGCGGAGGCGCTGACCGCCGACGAAGCCTTCGTTACCGGCACGCTGGCGGGCATCACCCCGGTGCGTAAGCTCGATGGACGGGAATTTTCCCCGGCGAATCGCGCAATCACCGATCGACTCAGGCAGTGGTATCGGGAGTTTATTGAAAGCTAACAACGCGTGGTGGTTAGCACGGACTACCACTCCACTCGACCGTTGCTTCCCGACCACTACGCTGGATTTATGCTCTGTCCGGCTGCAAGTTCAGCAGCCGGATGATGGTGTGCATCACCGCGTCTTCGTCGTTGGAGCCGGTAATAAAGCGGGCGGCGGCCTTGGTTTCCTCAAACGCATTACGCATGGCGAAGCTGTAGTCGCCGCAACGCATCAGCTCAATGTCGTTTAACCCGTCGCCGAAGACCGCGGTTTCTTCCGGCGTTACCTGCAACATGTCCTGCAATCGGGCCACCGTGCTGCCTTTGTGCACCCCGACATCGGCGATATCAATCCAGGCCGCTTCGGACACCACGATATAAGCGCGTTCGTCATAGGGCGCCAGATGGGTGCGAGTCTGATGGCAACGCCCTTTCTCATCGAACAGGGAGATTTTGACGAAATCATCCCGCACGGCGTTGAAATCCGGCACCAGTCGGACGGTGGCGTAGGATTTTTTCACTTTCTCGATCATCGCCGGCGCCAGCGAATCCTTCAGCACCGCGCCGTCAGGGGTGCAGGCGATGATCACATGGTCCTGATTCACCGTGTCCAGCGTAGCGATCATCTGCCGGCCGAGCGCATTGTCGATCAGCGACTGGTAGACGTACTCGCCCCGGTGCCGGATGCGGGTGGCGCTGTCGCCCAGAATCCAGAAATCCGCCGCCGGTGCGCCGAACAGTTCTTCGACCCGGTCGCACTGTTTGCCGGTACAGGGCGCAAACTGTACCTGCTTGCGCTGCATTAGCGCCCTGACCTCGGCAAACAGCGCCTGATTGAACTCGCCGTGGCGGTTGAGAAACGTGCCGTCCAGATCGGTAATAATCAGCTTAATCATCACTCTTCTCCGTCATGTGTCCGAACGATTAGACCTTCACTGCTTTGGCGCTCAGCCCAACCAGCGCCAGCAACGCCGCCACCACCAGAAACGCGGCCGACAGGCTGCTGTGATGCGCGATAAACCCGATACTCGCCGGTCCGGCCAACACCCCGAGATAGCCCAGCGTCGTCACCGCCGGCACCGCGACCGCCTGAGGCATACTGGTCTGGCGGCCAATCGCGGAGAACATGATCGGCACGATATTGGAACACCCCAGCCCGATCAGCGCATACCCCAGCAACGCCACCGGCCAGAGCGGCACCCACACCGCCAGCATCAGACCGGCGACCGCCATCGACGCCCCCAGCATCACCACGGGTTGCGGCCCCAGTGTCGTCACCACCCGGTCCCCGGTCAGGCGACCGAGCGTCATGGCGGCGGCAAAACACGCAAAACCGAGCGCCCCTTGCGTGTCCGGCATCCCGCGATGTTCGGTCAGGAAGACCGCGCTCCAGTCCAGCACCGTGCCTTCGGCCAGGAATACGGCAAAGCAGATGAGGCCCAGCACCAGCACCGCGCCGCGGGGAATGGCGAACGCCGGGCCTTCCGGCGGGTTGGCGTACGTCAGCAGGCCGGACAGGTGCGTCAGCAATAACAAGACCGCCGCCAGTACGCTAAGCAGGCTGGCCGCCAGCGGCGACAGCCCCAGCGACATCATGCCGCTCATCGCCCCGGCGCCAACGATGCCACCAATGCTGTAAAACCCGTGAAACCCCGACATCATGGCTTTGCCCGCCGCCTTTTCGACCAGAATCGCCTGCACGTTCATGGCGCAGTCGGTAGTGCCGACCCCGATGCCGAACACCAGCAGCGCGATCGCCAGCAACAGGGTATCCGGGATCACCGCCAGCCACGGCAGCATCAGGCTGAACAGCAGCACCGCCAGCGCGATGACCTTACGGCAGCCAAAACGGGTGGTCAGCATCCCCGTAACCGGCATCGCCACCAGCGCGCCGCCGCCCAGACACAGCAACAACAGGCCGAGCGTACCGTCATCGACAGCGGTATTCAGCTTGGCGAAGGGCACCAGCGCCGCCCAGACGGCGGTGGCGAAACCGGCCAGAAAAAACATGACGCGCGTCGCCCGTTGTTCACGCCGTCCGGGTTCGTCGATGACGCGGCCCGACATAGGGGAATTTTTCAGGGAATCCGTTAACTGTGGCATAAACGATACTGTCTCGTGTGAAAGATCTCGTGTGAAAGGTATTGACCAATAACCGCCGCGGCGCGCGCCGCATATCAACTATCGATTAAGCTAGTCAGTAAACTATCCATTAAGGACTTGCAGCACCTGTTCATGCAAACGCGGGCACCCCGTCGCCAGAATTTGCCCGCCGGCTTCCGGCCGTTCGCCCTGTAACGTGGTCACCATGCCGCCCGCCTGCTCCACAATCGGGATAAAAGCCGCAATGTCATAAGGTTGCAGCGAATACTCCAGGCAGATGTCGATGTGCCCGGCGGCCAGCATCGCCATCGCGTAGCATTCGCCGCCGTAACGGGTCATCAGCGTGCGCTCAGTCAGTTCGGCGAAGCGAATCTGTGGATGACGTTCAATCGGCTCCGGCGACGTGGTATGCAGAATAGCCTGATCAAGCGGTACATTTTTGCGGGTCTCGATTCGCCCTTCCCCCTGCGGGCCGCGATACCAGGCATACCGTCCATCAGCCCAGAACGCCTCGCCGGTGAACGGCTGGCTCATCATGCCCATCACGGCACGGCCCTGATATAACAGCCCGATCAGCGTGCCCCATACCGGCAGCCCGCACAAAAACGGCCGGGTGCCGTCGACCGGGTCCAGAATCCACTGAATGTCGCCGCTGCCGGTCGCACCGAATTCTTCGCCCAAAATCGCGTGTTCCGGATAGTGTTCGCTAATCAACGCCCGAATCGCCCGCTCCGCTTCCCGATCGGCATCCGTCACCGGATCGAAGCGAAATCCCTCTTTGGGTTTGCTGCCGACATGCAGATTCTGGTGTGAGCGAAAACGTGGCAGGGTTTGCTGGCTGGCCGCGTCGGCCAAAGTATGAAAAAACGCCATATCCGGCAGTGGCTGACTCATGGTATTCACCTCTTGCGATAGAATGCGCATCAACAATATTGGATTGACAAATCGTATCATGATGCTTGATTCTGCTCGTTGTGATCGATTTTTTTATAAATAAGGATTGATTATGCTCGATTATGCATCTTTTCCTGAGCAACGACAATCCCTGATCCGGGATCGTCTGCGCAATGAAGGTCGGGTCGTCTGTACATTGTTGTCGCAGGAATTGCGGGTATCGGAACACACCATACGGCGCGACCTGCAGGAACTGGCGCGCGAAGGCGTGTGTAAACGGGTCTATGGCGGCGCCGTCAGCCTGGCTCCCGCTGACGGTCATTTCATCACCCGCGCCGCTGCCGACAGCGAGGCCAAAGATCGGCTGGGTCAGTCCTGCGCGACGCTGGTTCAGGCGGGTCAGTGCGTGTTTATCGATTCCGGATCCACCAATCTGGCTATCGCCCGGGCGATTCCGGCCTCGTTATCCGTGACCGTGGTGACCAACTCCCCCGCTATCGCGCTGGAAATGATGAAATCATCCCATGCGGAGGTGATCATGCTCGGCGGACGAGTGCAACCGCGCACCGGCGGCGCGCTTGGCATCACACCGCAAAAACAGCTGGAGAATATCTATTTCGACCTCTGTTTTCTGGGCGGCTGCGCGCTGGACGCCGCCGAAGGGCTGACCGTGTTTGACTACGAAGACGCGGAATTCAAGCAGGCGGCGGCGCGCAAGAGCAACGAGATCGTGGTGGCGATGACGTCGGACAAGCTCCCGGCTATCGCCCGCTACCATGTCATCCCCTGCGAAGATATCACCACCCTGGTGGTGGAACCGGCGATCCCGGCGGATAAACTCGCGCCTTTTATCGACAAACAGCTGCCGATCCGTTTTGCCGAGGCGCAATAAATCAGCCCTTATGCCGCATGTGTTACCCGCTCCGGCGCGCGGGCGGGTAACGCGGGGTTAACCACCTCGCCATCCCAGCCTGTGACACCGTCTGTTTCACGTAAGCCTCTTCGCTTTACCTTATCTCTACATTCGTACACATCAGGTTACGAATTCTTTCTCTGACAGTATTAACGTTATTGATTATGATAATGATTGTCATTTTCTTTTGTTTTTAATTAAAAATAGTCAGGGAAATCGTAATGATAACAATACAAGGCGCAGGCTTCGGCCAGGTCTCCCCTTCGCATGCCCACAAACGCGCGCTGGCGCTGCTGATTTCCGCCGCCCTGGCGGGTACGGCATCGGTAACGGCCTACGCGGACGACACCATCAACGTTGACGCCTCAACGGCGGCCGCGCCGGAAAATGCGTGGGGCGCCGCACCGACGATTGCCGCCAAACGCAGCGCCACCGGCACCAAAACCGACACATCGATTGAAAAAAATCCGCAGTCGGTATCCGTCGTGACCAGTGAAGAGATGCAAACGCGTCAGGTGGTCAGCGTCAAAGACGCGCTGAACTATACGCCGGGGGTTTTTGCCGGCAACCGCGGCAGCTCAAACACCTATGACGTGGTTAACCTGCGTGGTTTCACCGCGGTCAACACCAACCAGTACCTCGACGGCCTGAAATTGCAGGGCGACAACTATTCGGAAGCGTCGTTGGATCCTTACATGCTGGAGCGGGTGGAAGTGCTGCGCGGACCGGTGTCGGTCTTGTACGGCAAAAGCAGCCCGGGCGGCCTGGTGGCGCTGGTCAGCAAGCGGCCGACGGCTGAAACCATCCGTGAAGTCCAGTTCAAGATGGGAACCGATAACCTGTTTCAGACCGGCTTCGACTTCGGCGGCGCGATCGATGATCAAGGCGTGTACACCTATCGCCTGACCGGCGTGGCGAAAAGCAGCGATACCCAGCAGGATTTCGCTAAAGAGAAACGTTATGCCATCGCCCCATCATTCAGTTGGCAGCCGGATGAAAATACCCGCTTTACGCTGCTGACCAATTTCCAGAACGACCCGTATGCCGGTTTCTACGGCTGGCTGCCGCGTCAGGGCACGGTTAATCCGTTCCTCGACAGCAACGGCAATCAGCATAAGCTGTCCACGTCGTTTAACGATGGCGAAGCCAGCAACAAGATGGCGCGTAACCAGAAGATGGTGGGATACAGCGCCGAACATGCGTTTAACGACACCTGGACCGTGCGGCAGAACCTGCGTTATATGCAGTTGGAAACGCAGTACAGCGGCATCTATGGGTCGGGCATTTCCGCATCGCTGCCGTATGTCATGGATCGCGCATCCGTTATCTCTCACGAACGCCTGAACAGCTTTACTGTCGATAATCAGGCGCAGGCGACGTTTTCCACCGCCGATGTCAGTCATACGATGCTGTTTGGCGTGGATTACATGCGGATGCGCAACGATATCGACGAGTACTTTGGCTCGGCATCATCGCTGAACCTGCTGAATCCGGCTTACGGCGACGATAGCATTCCAGCGGATTCGCTGTCGCCCTGGAACTACCTGAATCGTCAGGAGCAGACCGGGGTTTATGTGCAGGATCAGGCACAGTGGAATCAGTGGCTGGTGACGCTGGGCGGGCGTTACGACCGGGCGAAAACCTCGGCGCAGAATCGCACCGCCGGGACCACCGACTCGAACAGTCAGGGACAATTTACCTGGCGAGGCGGGGTGAACTACCTGTTTGACAACGGCATCACGCCATATTTCAGTTACAGCGAATCCTTTGAACCGACATCGGGCGCCAGCGCCAGCGGCCAGACCTTCAAACCGTCGCTCGGCAAGCAGTATGAAGCCGGGGTGAAATACGTACCGAAGGATCGCCCGCTGGTGCTGACGGCGGCGGTCTATTCGCTGACCAAGAGCAACAACCTGACTACCGATCCCGACAACACCAACTTTAGTGTTCAGAGCGGTGAAATCACGGTGCGTGGGCTGGAGCTGGAAGCCAAGAGCGCGCTGACGCAGAACATCAACGTGACGGCGGCGTATTCGCATGTTAATGCCAAATATACCCACGACACCGATCTGCAAGGTAAACGCCCGTATCAGATTCCCAACAATCAGGCCTCGCTGTGGGCGGATTACACCTTTAACCGTTCCACGCTCAGCGGGCTGACCATCGGTTCCGGCGTGCGCTACGTCGGCAGTTCCTACGGCGATGCGAACAATACCTTTAAGGTGGCGCCTTACGGATTGCTGGATGCGATGGTGAAATACGATCTGGCGGCGTTCGGTATGCCCGGCTCCAGCCTGGCCGTCAATGTCGATAACCTGCTGAATCGCCAGTACGTGGCCAGCTGTTATACCGATTACGCCTGCTACTGGGGCAGCGAACGTCGCGTTACCGCGACCGCCACGTTCCGGTTCTGATTAGGCGGCATTTCAGGGATAGTCGCGGCCCAGGCCGCGACTATCCAATGCCAATACCTTTCAACCGTGCGTTATATCAGGCAGCAACCCGGCAGGTAATGGCATTACTTTTTCGCCACTGCGTCTTTAACGTTTTTCATTTCATTCAGCAACGCGGTTAAGACGGCGGTATCCGTTGACTGGCTATTCTTTTCGGTAACAACCGACACGCCACACTGAGAATGGGTGGTCACTTTCCCTTTCACCGGTAAAGCCACCGCCTGCAAATATCTTGGGTCATTCACTCTGACATAAACAGTCTCTTCAACTGCCCCTGCCTTTTTTACCTTAATGACACCATCTCTGCAGGAAGCATAGATAAAGTGGTGCTTAATTTTATCCAGATTCTCCGGCAATGATGGCACAACCCAGTCGGCAGAAATGGCATCGACGGGCACACTCCCCAATGCTATTTCCGCACTATAACCATCAGATAAATCAATGGATTTTCCATTCTCATTTAATATCTTGTCGTCAATGTCTACTGTTTTGGTTTCGACGATTTTAGTTTCGACTATTTTAGTCTGAACGGTTTTATTATTATTCGTAGAAGAGAGAGGTATTGGTATAAATTTAGTCACTGCAATCGCCAATGCACCAAACTCTTTAACAGCCTTTTCTCTGTTATCCTCTGTATCAACTCCAATGTCTTTCACTCTGTCTGTATTTTCAATTTTGGACATACTAATGTTTGTTTTGGTGAACAGACTTTCTTTAGGAGAAATACCCACTTTGAATTTCTTGTAATCATGATTTAATACAGTGACCTTATATTTTAAAGCGCCATTTTCGCCATTGGATTTTTTTTCATATTCAGGCTCAAAAATCACCGAGGATGATGCCAGATAAAAGCTATCGGATATCTTTTTATCCAGCAGTTTTTCGCCGACGGGTTTGTCACCCTGAATTATTTGATACGATACTTCCGGTTTTACTGCACAGCCCGACAGCACCATCATTGATACGATAATGTACTTTTTCATATTAACCCTCGCCCAGACATGATTGGTTTTATAAAAACAACAAATCCGTTTTTCAAGGAATGAAAAATAAAGCACAAAAAATATCGCCATCATGGCGCATTATAAAATTATGGAAAACACAGAGAGTTCTTTAAGAATGACGTAATAAATCAACAATGCAAGCCGCCTGCATTCACAATTGCGTTAAAAACATTAATTGCATGATTTTTATTGTTATTATTTTTAATAACAGCAGGATTAATATCCAAAGGAATAAATATTCAACAGAGGGAAAATTACCGGATGGATTATTTTGCGCCGCATTGAATCAGAAACAACGCCAGTAGATTAATGCAATCGCACCGCCGCTATAACAAACAACAACGCCCCTGCCAATTCCGGCAAGGGCGCTTAATAGACATGGCTACTGACATCAACCCACCGCCGGAATCAACGCCCGCCGCGCAGTTTCTCCGCACGACGGCGTAGCACCTCCATCACCACCAGCAACACCAGCGCGGCGGCCACCATCATGGTCGCGGCGGCGGCGATGGTCGGATCGAGGTTTTCGCGGATCCCGGCGAACATCTGCAACGGCAGCGTGCGCTGGCGCGGACTGGCGAGGAACAGCGTGACGATCACTTCATCAAACGAGGTGGCGAACGCGAACAGCGCCCCGGAGAATACGCCGGGGGCGATCAACGGCAGCGTCACCTTACGAAACGCCAGCAACGGCGGCGCGCCCAGACTGGCGGCGGCGCGGGTCAGGTTCTGATCGTAATTTTTCAGCACCGCGGTCACGGTGATCACCACAAACGGCACGCCCAGCACCGCATGGGCCAGCACCAGGCCAATATAGCTGTTCAGCAATGACAGCTTGGCGAAAAAGAAGAACATCCCTACCGCCACGATCACCACCGGCGCGATCATCGGCGAAATCAACACCGCCATCACCAGCGACTTGCCGCGAAACTCGCCGCGCACCAGCCCCACCGACGCCAGCACGCCCAGTACCGTTGCCAGCACCGTCGCCAGCGGCGCAATCAGCAGGCTATTGCCGAGCGCGCTGAGCCATTCGCTAGAGTGGAAGAATTCCCGGTACCAGCGCAGGGAAAAGCCCGCCAGCGGGTAGCTGAGGAACGACCCGGCGTTGAACGACAGCGGCACAATCACCAACACCGGCACGATCAGAAACAGCAGCATCGCCGCGCCGTAAAAATTGAAGAAGCCATTCCACACCCGCAGCAACTGCGAACCCTGTTGCCTCATTTCCTTCATCGGTTTCATCGCTTGCTCCTTCGGTTAACGCGCCGCCGCGTCGGCGTCGGTGCGGGTGACACGGATATACACCACATACAGCAGCACCACGATCACCAGCAGTTGTGTCCCCAGCGCCGCCGCCATCCCCCAGTTCATGGTGGTGTTGGTGAAAAACGCGACAAAATAGCTGAGCATCTGGTCGCCCGGCCCGCCCAGCAGCGCCGGCGTAATGTAGTAGCCAATCGCCATCATGAACACCAGCAACGCGCCGGCGGTCACCCCGGCGTAGGTCTGCGGCACATACACCCGCCAGAACGCCAGAAACGGATGCGCGCCCAGCGAAATCGCCGCCCGCACATAGTTGGGCGAAATGCCTTTCATCACCGCATACAGCGGCAACACGAAGAACGGCAACAGAATGTGGGTCATGGAGATGTAGACGCCGATACGGTTAAACACCAGCACCAGCGGCTCATCAATGATGCCCAGCCCCATCAGCGAACGGTTGATTAACCCGCCGGACTGCAGTAACACGATCCAACTGGCGGTGCGCACAATCAGTGAGGTCCAGAATGGCAGCAACACCAGAATCATCAGCAGGTTGGCGCGATTATCCGGCTGTTTCGCCAGCCAGTAAGCCAGCGGGTAGCCCAGCGCCACACACAGCAACGTGACCACGCCCGCCATCAGCAACGTGCGCAGCAGCACATCGACATACAGCGCCTGATCCGCCGGTTGCGCCACCACTTTGTCGGTCTGCGGGTCCACCTTGTGGTCGAATACCGCCAGCAGGTAGTAGCTGGTGAAAGGCCGTGACGCGCGGTCGATGGTTTTCCAGGTGGTCAGTTCGCCCCACATCGGTTGGTCGGCAATCAACTGTTCGCGCAGCCCTTGCTGCTCGTCTGACGGCAACTTGCGCAGCGTGCGGGTGATGAGCTGGCGGTACTGGCCGTCTTCATAACCCAGCCGTTTGGTGATGGTGGCGACCTGCCCGGTGCTGCGGGCATTGCGCAGATCGCTCACCAGCGCCCGGAACACGCTCTCATCCGGCACATTCTTGCCGGACCATTGCCGCATCGCCTCGATAGTGGTCGGCATGCTGACGCGCAGGTCCGGGTTGGACACGCTTTTGCCCAGAATCGACAGTATCGGGAACAGAAAACTGACCAGAATGAACAGGAACAACGGCGCAATCAGCAGCAGCGACCGTTTCTGATAGCGTGCCTGCGCCTGATGCAACTGCTGTTTCAGACTGGTGCGGTTTCCCTCGCCGCCGGCAGGCGGCTCTGCCTTTAACATCTCGTTCTGGGACATAAGCGCTCTCTCCTTGTGATCAATACCGGTTCGGGATTACTTCTGGGCGGCCCAGGCGTTGAAACGCTGCTCCAGCTCTTCGCCGTGATCGATCCAGAACTCGGTATCCACCTGCACCGACTGAGCCAGGTTATCCGGCGCGGTCGGCAGGTTTTTACTGACGGCCGGGTCCAGCAAGGCGGTGGTTTTCGCGTTGGTCGGGCCGTAGGCGATGTTTTCCGCGAACACTTTCTGGTTTTCCGGCTGGTTGGCGAACGCGATGAACTGCTCGGCCAGCGCTTTGTGTTTGGTGCCTTTCACGATGGCCCAGCTATCCAGATCGTACAGGCCGTCTTTCCAGACGATATTGATGCCCGGTTTTTCTTTCTGCGCCACCGCCACGCGGCCGTTGTAGGCGGACGTCATCACCACGTCGCCCGCCACCAGCCACTGCAGCGGCTGCGCGCCGGATTCCCACCACTGGATATTGGATTTGATCTGATCGAGTTTCTTGAACGCACGATCGACGCCGGCCGGGGTCGCCAGCACTTTGTAGACGTCTTCGCGTTTCACGCCGTCCGCCAGCAAGGCGATTTCCAGCGTGAACTTGGCGCTTTTACGCAGCGCGCGCTTGCCGGGGAAATTTTTCACATCCCAGAAATCGGCCCAGCTTTTCGGCGCCTGTTGCAGTTTGTTGGCGTTATAGGTCAGCACGGTGGACCAGACAAAGATCCCGGCGCCGCATTCGGAAACCGACCCTTTTACGAAATCAGCCTGGTCGCCCAACTTTTTCCAGTCCAGCGTTTCAAACAACCCTTCGTTGCAACCGCGCAGCAGTTCCGGACCTTCTACTTCCACCACGTCCCAGCCGACCTGGCCGGTCTGCACCATGGCGCGGATGCGAGCCATTTCACCGTTGTATTCGCCGGCTTCGATCTCGCCCTTGCCTGCCGCCTGGAACGGTTTGTAAAACGCTTTATCCTGCGCGTCCTTGTTGGTGCCGCCAAAGGAAATCACGGTCAGGTTTTCGGCCCAGCCCTGGGAAGCCATGGCAACGAGCAGAGCGGATAATGCAAATTTTTTCAACATGGTCTGGCTCCTGAAGAGAGTAGTCAACGTATGCCCACGAGGGCGAAACCCTTAAATTTTTTTGATGCATAGGCATCATTTTATAAAGCAGTTTTCGTGCCAGTTTCTGTTGTCTGTGTTGAAAAACCGCTGAACGGCGCCGTGGAGAAACCGCACTGTGCAATGTGCACAGTGCCTATGCTGTTTTTCGCGTGATGACGTGTTTTTTACCTGATGACTTGTTTTCTGCCTGATACATTGCGTTGCGCGTGATGAACAAGCCCTGCCGAATTCGCCTTATTGTGGTGCAATATAACCAGGCGATTGCACCACTCTGGCTCGCCAGTACGCGGGATGAACGTCCCTGTTCATCCGCCGTCAGGCTGAAGGGGTGAGGTCAACGCAGAGATATTTCATCTCCAGGTATTCCTCGATGCCAAAGCGTGAGCCTTCGCGTCCCAATCCGGATTGTTTCACCCCGCCAAAGGGGGCCACTTCGTTGGAAATGAGGCCGGTGTTGATCCCCACCATGCCGTATTCAAGCGCTTCCGGCACCCGCCACTGACGGATGGCGTCGCGGGTGTAGACGTAGGCGGCCAGACCGAACTCGGTATCGTTGGCCATCGCCACCGCCTGCGCCTCGTCGTCAAACGGAAACAGCGGCGCCACCGGGCCGAACGTTTCTTCGCGGGCGAAACGCATGTCGCGCGTCACGCCGCCAATCACCGTCGGGGTGAAGAAGGTGCCGCCAAGCGCGTGGCGTGAGCCGCCGGTCAGCAGTTCCGCCCCTTTTGACAGCGCATCATCGATATGTTGCTCGACTTTGCCGACCGCATCCTGATCGATCAGCGGACCTTGCATCACGCCGGGTTGGGTGCCGTCGCCCACTTTCAGCTTTTCCACCTCTTCCACCAGCCGGGCCGCCAGCGCCGGATAGATGCCGCGCTGGACATAAATGCGGTTGGCGCAGACGCAGGTCTGGCCGCTGTTGCGGAATTTGGACGCCAGAATGCCTTTTATCGCCTGCTCCAGATCAGCATCGTCAAACACGATAAACGGCGCGTTGCCGCCCAGTTCCAGCGACAGCTTTTTCACCGTCGGCGCACATTGCGCCATCAAAATACGGCCAACTTCGGTGGAACCGGTAAAACTCAACTTGCGTACCACCGGGCTGTCGCACAGGATTTTACCCACCGACGGCGCTTCGCCGGTCACCACCTGCAACACGCCGGCAGGAATACCGGCCTGTTGCGCCAGTTCCGCCAGCGCCAGCGCGGTAAACGGCGTCTGCTCCGCCGGTTTGACGATCATGGTGCAGCCGGCAGCCAGCGCCGGCGCGGCTTTGCGGGTGATCATCGCCGCCGGAAAGTTCCACGGCGTGATCGCGGCGCACACGCCGATACCCTGTTTGATCACCAGCAAGCGTTGGCTGGCCTGCGGCGACTGCAGTACGCTGCCTTCCACCCGCTTGGCCTCTTCGGCAAACCAGTCGATAAACGAGGTGGCGTAGGCGATTTCACCGCTGGCTTCCGCCAGCGATTTGCCCTGTTCGGCGGTCAGAATGGCCGCCAAATCGTCCTGATTCGCGCGAATCAATTGCGCCCATGCCTGCATCAGCGCAGCACGTTCTTTACCGGTACGCTGACGCCATGCGATTAGCGCCTGTTCGGCGGCGCTAATCGCCTGCTGGGTCTGTTCCGCCGTCACCAGCGGAATGCTTCCCAGCTCGGCGCCGGTGGCAGGATTGGTCACGCTCAGACGCGCCCCGTTGCTGCTATCCTGCCATTCACCGCCGATCAGAGATTGTTGACGGAATAACGTTTTATTTTTCAGTTGCATAACTACCCTTTCACTCACTTCTCACTTCGCCAGAACGCTGCTCAGAATCGACAGCGCCTTGCTGAACTGGGTATCCGGAATGGTCAGTGGATACAGGAAA
Organism: Dickeya sp. NCPPB 3274; assembly: GCF_000406205.1. NCBI lineage: Bacteria > Pseudomonadati > Pseudomonadota > Gammaproteobacteria > Enterobacterales > Pectobacteriaceae > Dickeya > Dickeya sp. NCPPB 3274. Next base: position 2,712,426 of record NZ_CM001979.1, read on the forward strand.
CGAATCACGTTGCCGTGCGTGCCGCAGGTCAGCAGCAGCAGTCCCTGTTCCAGCGCCGCCTGCTGGTATTTTTTGGTGATCTCCGCGCTCGGTTTGCCGGTTTGAGGATCGTTAAACTCCACCGCCACCATTGAGCCGCGGGCGCGAATATCGGCGATCGCCGTATTGCCGGCTTTCGCCCGCTCCAGCGCTTCTACCAGTGTAGCGCCCAGGCGCTGGGAGCGCTGACACAACTGTTCTTCTTCAATCACATCCAGCACCGCCAGCGCCGACGCCACCGCCAGCGGGTTACCGGCATAAGTGCCGCCCAGCCCGCCGGGGCCCGGCGCGTCCATCACCTCGGCGCGACCCACCACGCCGGAAATCGGGAAACCGCCGCCCAGGCTTTTCGCCATGGTGATCAGGTCCGCTTTATCGTCGTAATATTCCATGGCGAATACTTTGCCGGTACGGGCAAAACCGGTCTGCACTTCATCGGCGATCAGCAGCATGCCGTACTTGTCGCACAGCTGGCGTACGCCGCTGATGAATTCCGGCGGCGCAACGTTGAAGCCGCCCTCGCCCTGCACCGGCTCCAGCAGAATGGCCGCGACCTGATCGGCGGCGATATCGGTGTGCAGCAGGCGGTCAATGCTCTCCAGCGCCTGTTCCACGGTGATGCCATGCTGGGCATTCGGGTACAGCGCGTGGAAAATGGACCCAGGGAACGGGCCGAAGCCGGTGGAATACGGCGCCACTTTACCGGTCAGCGTCAGGGTTAGCAGCGTACGGCCGTGGAACGCCGCGCCAAACGCGATCACGCCCGGACGTTTGGTATAAGCGCGGGCGATTTTCACCGCATTTTCAACCGCTTCGGCACCCGTGGTGAAGAAAGCGGTCTTGGCCGGGCCGGCGATCGGCGCCAGCGCGTTCAGGCGTTCCGCCAGCGTCACATAGCTGCCGTAGGGGACGATTTGATATGCGGTATGGGTGAATTTCTCCAGTTGTTCGCGCACCGCCGCCACCAGTTTCGGGTGACGGTGGCCGGTGTTCAGCACCGCAATCCCGGCAGCAAAATCAATATACTCGCGCCCTTCAACATCCCACAGGGTGGCGTTTTCGGCCTTGTCGGCAAAGAAATCGCACATGACGCCCACGCCACGCGGCGTGGCGGCCAAACGACGTTGATTCAATTCGCTGTTACTCATTATTCTGCTCCGATTCGATGAACACACCGCCCGACGGGGGCTGACGATTAACGTTCTGATGTTGCTATTTATCCCCTGTATGGCCCTATAATCCAGAGCCAGTTTTTAATATTTAAAGGATCCACTTTGCGCTCACTACTGACCGATTTGCTACTGCAAGGGCTGGAACAACAGCAGGAAGGCACGCTCAACAAGCGGCTGTACGACACTATCCGGCTGGCGATTCTGACCGGTGACATCGCGCCGGGGCGGCGGCTGCCTTCGTCCCGCGACCTGGCGCAGCAGTTGTCGCTGTCGCGCAATACGGTGATCGCCGCCTTCGAACAGCTGCTGGCGGAAGGCTATATCGAAACCCGCACCGGCAGCGGCAGTTACGTCACCGAGCAGTTGCCGGACACCCGCCCGCCGGATGTCCGCGACGATACCCAGTCGCCGTTGCGCCCGGCGGTGCAGGAAATTTCCCGGCGCGGCATGCATCTGCTGGGCTACGCCGGCGCGTCGGCGCGCCAGTGGGGCGCGTTTATGCCGGGCATCCCGGATATCGCCAGCTTTCCGCATGACCTGTGGCGGCGGCTGCAAACCCGACTGTCTCGCCGTCTGAAACCGGAACAACTCTCCTACTCGCCGATCGGCGGCTGCCCGGAACTGCAACAGGCGCTGGTGGACTACCTGCGGGTGGCGCGCTCGGTCACCTGTACCCCGGAGCAAATCCTGATTACCGAAGGCACCCATCAGGCGATGGACCTGCTGGCCAAAATGCTGTGCAACCCCGGCGATCTGGCGTGGATTGAGGACCCCTGCTATTGGGGAATGCGCAATGTGTTGACCATCAACGGGTTGCGCGTCGCGCCCATCGAAGTGGATGAACAAGGGATGGTGCCGCCGGATGACGTCTCGCCCCAATCGGTGCCGCGGCTGATTTGCGTCACCCCGTCGCACCAGTATCCGCTGGGCGCGGTGATGAGTCTGGCGCGCCGCCAGCGCCTGCTGGCGCTGGCGCAGGAACACAGCAGCTGGGTCATCGAAGACGATTACGACAGCGAGTTCCGTTTTTCCGGCAGCCCCATCCCGGCATTGCAGGGGCTGCAAACCCAGCCGCCGGTGATTTACATCGGCACCTGCAGTAAAACCCTCTATCCGGGATTGCGCGTCAGTTACATGGTGCTGCCGCCGCATCTGGCGCGCGAGCTGAAAACGGCGCACGCCGAGCTATACCGGGGCGGCCACCTGCTGACGCAACTGACGCTGAGTCAGTTCATCAGCGAAGGCCACTACGCCGCCCACATCCGCCGCATGCGCCTGCTGTATGCACGCCGCCGCGCCCTGCTGAGCGAGTTGATCGTGCAGCATCTGGGCGAAGAGTACCTTGGCTACAACAGTAACGCCGGTCTGCACCTGATTTTGCGGTTACCCGACCGCATCGACGATGTGGTACTGAGCGCCCGTATCCTGCAACACGGCGTGATGGTCAAACCGCTGTCCAGTTACTATCTGCGGCCGACGCACCAGCGCGGGCTGCTGCTCGGTTACGCCAGCGTGGACGACGCCGAGATGGTGCGGGCGTTTGACGTCATTCTTTCCTGTTTACGCACGCTGGAAAAAGCGCGCGCCTGAATCCCCCACACGCGGTTTGAGCGCCCCACAGACCGTAGAAAAACCGGCCCGGCGGACACCCTGTCCGCCGCGGTTTTTCGCCTTGCCGCTACGCACAATATCAGTGCTTTTATTTAACATGACCTCACCATTTTGAGGCAAAGGCGGATTATCGTGCGCCTTATTGTTTACGGCTGCTGCTAACTTTTTCAATTTTACCATTGTGCAACATGCACAATACGCCGACCTTAACGACCGAGCCTCAGCCTGATTTTTTGCTGTGATTTTCCGCTGAAGCGAACCTCTGAATTGATCTTTTTTCATGCTCAAAATTATAAGAATAATTTCTTAATCAACTATCAGGCATGACTTATGCATACATCAGTCATCAGCACCGCGCTACGACACGTGAGAGAAGGGAAGAATGAAAACCTACGTTAGCTTCAAAAATATTCAAAAAACCTACGATGGCGATCGTCTGGTGGTCAAAAATCTGAATCTGGATATTCAGGAAGGCGAGTTTCTGACCATGCTGGGCCCGTCCGGCTCCGGCAAAACCACCAGCCTGATGATGCTGGCCGGGTTTGAAACGCCGACACAGGGCGAAATTCTGCTGCGTGACACGCCGCTGCACAACCTGCCGCCCCACCAGCGCGGTATCGGCATGGTGTTTCAGAACTATGCGCTGTTCCCGCACATGACGGTGGCGGAAAACCTGGCGTTTCCGCTCTCCATTCGTCGCATGAACCGCAGCGATATCAAGGACAAAGTGGATCGGGTGCTGGACCGCGTCAAACTGACCAATCTGGCCGATCGTTACCCGGCGCAGATGTCCGGCGGTCAGCAACAGCGCGTGGCGCTGGCCAGAGCGCTGGTGTTCGAGCCGCGTCTGGTACTGATGGATGAACCGCTGGGCGCGCTGGACAAGCAGTTGCGCGAGCACATGCAGTTGGAAATCAAGGAGCTACACCGGGCGCTGGAGCTCACCGTGGTGTACGTCACCCACGATCAGAGCGAAGCCATGACCATGTCGGACCGGGTCGCGGTCTTCAACGACGGGATTATTCAGCAGATGGACAGCCCCAGCGACATTTACGAACGCCCGCAGAATGCCTTCGTGGCGCAGTTTATCGGCGAAAACAACACGCTGATTGGCACCCAGTCCGGCGGCGACGGCGACTACTATCAGGCTCAGTTGGATGACGGCACCGAATTACGCGCGCTGAAAGTCCGCCCCAGCTCGCCGGGCAGAAAAATCCATTTGTGTATTCGCCCGGAACGGGTGCGGGTCAATGCCAGCGTGCTGCCGGACGGCGCACAACAGGTCAGAGCCCGCATTCAGCAATTTATCTATCTCGGCGATCATGTGCGCATGATGACCGAGGTCGCCGGTCAACCGCAGTTTATGGTGAAACTGCCGGCCAGCGACGTGAACCCGGACTGGCAAATCGGCAGCGAAATCAATCTGTCCTGGCAGCCGGAACACCTGCGCGCGCTGGATGCGGTCACGACGCACTGATGATGGCGACAAACGTTGCCACCGGTTGAACCGACGTCAATAATAAAGCACTAACGCTTGCTGCCCGAGGCCATGCCGGCGCAGACACTGTGCGGATGGCCGTCGGCGTTAGGTTTAACCGCTGTCCGCCATATACCGGACGCAATACACGGAGCCTTTATCTATGCCACATGTTGCCATCAAGTATTTTCCCCGCAATCTGCCGGAAACCGTCAAACAGGATTTGGCAAACGAAATCAGCGAATTGCTCAAGAAGTACCTGAACGCGGAAGACAAGTCGATCTCGGTTGCCCTGACGGAAATCGCGCCGGAGCGCTGGAAAGACGCGGTTTACGATATCGAAATCGGGCCGGAACTGGCTAATCTCACCAAAAAGCCGGGCTATACGATGTAACGTCAACGTCTGAATGCGTTATCGGTGATATACCCGTCATACTTCAAGTTGCAGGACAACACGTTCAGGACAACACGTTAATGTTGAACAACGCAACGCGTTGGCCCTATGGCAAGGCTCATGATGAGTCTTGCCACGCGGCAAGATAAGACATTGAGCGACGTCTGCACCCCTCCCTGACCTGACCGTATACCCGACCATGAATATGGCTCATGTTGTAATGAAATTAAGTCTCTTTCCCTCGCTCACCAACTCTGGCATAAAATATGCTGAATTAACCTATAATCAACATGAAGACCACCAAATGATAAAATAAAATCATTTAATATCAACACATTAACCCGGTTTTCATATCAAGCATCAGGAAAAAAGAACGCGATGACTAAAGATTTTACATTTACGATTAAGAGCAGTTGCTTCGATGAGAACTATAACCCCTCCGAAAATACGCGTATCACTACCAACTTTGCGAATTTGGCCAGAGGAACGAGCCGCCAGGAGAACTTACGCAACACATTAGTGATGATTGATAATCGCTTCAATACATTGGCGTATTGGGATAACCCCAAAGGTGACCGTTATTCCGTCGAACTTGAAATCATTTCTGTTGATATGCACATTGCCGACAATAACGCCACCTTCCCGGCAATTGAAATTTTGAAAACAAACATCATTGATAAAAAAACAAACCAACGGATTGAAGGTATTGTAGGCAATAACTTCTCGTCTTACGTGCGTGATTATGATTTTAGTGTGTTGTTGTTAGAGCACAATAATAGTCAATCCGAATTTAGCATTCCCGATAACTTTGGCGATTTGCATGGGAATATATTTAAATATTTCGTCAATTCGCAGGAATACAAAGACAAATTTAGCAAGCGGCCGGTAATATGCTTAAGTGTTTCCAGCAAAGAAACCTATCATAGAACGGGAAACCAGCATCCTGTATTGGGCATCGAGTACCAGCCAAATGGTTCTTCTTTAACCGAACAGTATTTCGAAAAAATGGGGCTACAGGTTCGCTACTTTATGCCACAAAATAGTGTTGCTCCTTTGGCTTTTTATTTTTCTGGTGATTTACTGAGTGATTACACGGATCTTGAGCTTATCAGTACCATCAGCACGATGGAGACGTTCCAAAAAATCTACCGCCCTGAGATTTACAATGCGAACTCCGCTGCCGGGCAATACTATTGCCCCAACCTGAATCATCATGATCATTCATTAACAAAAATTGTTTATGATCGGGAAGAGCGCAGCCAGTTGGCCATTAAGCAAGGGAAGTTTACTGAAGAGCATTTCATCAAACCGTACAAAAATATTCTTGAGCAATGGTCGGCTCATTACGCGCGCTAATTCACCAAAAATATAAGGTCACCTGCTATGAAAACATTGCTACCTACCTCAACTGCGGGCAGTTTACCCAAGCCATCCTGGCTCGCCGAGCCTGAGAAGCTGTGGTCCCCCTGGAAATTACAAAACGACGAGCTGATTGAGGGGAAAAAAGATGCCTTAAGCTTGTCGCTGTTTGATCAACTGCGTGCCGGTATTGATATTGTCAGCGATGGCGAACAAACGCGCCAACACTTTGTCACCACGTTTATTGAACACCTTAGCGGCGTGGATTTTGAGAAACGTGAAGTGGTTAAAATTCGTAATCGCTATGACGCGAGCGTACCGACAGTGGTCGGTGCGGTGGCGCGTCAAAAACCCGTGTTTGTTGAAGATGCCAAATTCTTACGTCAACTCACCAAGCAACCCATTAAATGGGCCTTGCCAGGGCCGATGACGATGATTGATACGCTCTATGATAACCACTATAAAAGTCGCGAAAAGCTCGCCTGGGAATTCGCAAAAATACTCAATCAGGAAGCGAAAGAATTAGAGGCGGCGGGTGTCGATATCATCCAGTTTGATGAGCCCGCATTTAATGTTTTCTTTGATGAAGTGAATGACTGGGGAATCGCCACGTTAGAAAAAGCCATTGAAGGGCTGAAATGTGAAACGGCTGTGCATATTTGCTATGGCTATGGCATCAAGGCCAATAGCGATTGGAAAAAAACGCTGGGGTCAGAGTGGCGGCAATACGAAGAAGCGTTTCCCAAACTGCAAACATCGGCTATCGATATCATCTCGCTGGAATGCCATAACTCGCGAGTTCCGATGGATCTGCTTGAGCTGATTCGCGGTAAAAAAGTCATGGTCGGGGCGATTGATGTGGCAACCAATACGATAGAGACACCAGAAGAAGTTGCCGATACGCTACGAAAAGCACTTCAATTTGTCGATGCCGACAAGCTCTATCCTTCGACCAACTGCGGAATGGCCCCCTTATCTCGTCGGGTAGCCACAGGCAAACTCAATGCATTAAGCGCAGGTGCAGACATCATCCGCAGAGAGCTTTCTGCTAAATAACACCGCTACATTGTCGATCATTAAAAAACTCAGTCCGTATCAGGCGATCTGATCAATCGCCAAATAACCTGAACCACCAACCGGACTGAGCATTACCGAACATTGCGCAATTACTGATGAAGAACGGCTAATTTATATGATGCCGTAAACCAGTAGCGAAACAAAACCACCTGCGGTCAGCGGAATAAACCGGGCCGCCTTTTTTACTGTCGCGCAGCGTGCTATAGCGTGCTGACATCATAGCCGCCAACCCGGTTTTTAGACCATACCATTATTCCCATGACGCAAAAATGCCGGTCGCTGATTCAAGCGCGTAAACCACGCGTCAATGGCAGGTACTTCGGGGTGGGGAAACGGTGTCATTTTCCAGCGATTCACCGACAGCCCGAGCACCACATCGGCCAGCGTAAACGTCTCACCTGCCGCCCATGCTCCGGTGCGCTGGAGTTGCTGTTCAAGAATACCGATACAGTGGTTCCACTCTTTAATGCCCGCGGCAATCGCGTTTTGATCGTTATAGGCCGGGTTCTTGCGCGCCAGAGCCGGGAAGGCATAACGCCAGGCGTTGTTAAATTCGGTCGCCTGCCAGTCCATCCAGTGCTCGACGTTAGCGCACGCCTGCGGTTCGTTAGGGAGCAGATCATCGCGCCCGGCTTTGCGCGCCAGATAGCGACAAATCGAATTCGATTCCCACAGCACGAATTCATCGTCAATCAACACGGGCACCATGGCGTTCGGGTTCATGGCGCGAAATGCATCGGTTTCCGTCGAGGCAAACCCGCTACCGTAATCTTCCTGAACATAATCCAGCCCCGCTTCTTCGCAGGTCCAGAGCACTTTGCGCACATTTATTGACGTCGTTTTGCCAAGTATTTTCAGCATACCTCGAATGTCCTTCCGCGTGATTAATCGTTTAAAAACAATACACCAACCTAATATCTTCTTGCTACTGCTAGCAGAGCGCTTCATGGTTGCGGCGCATTCGTGAGCTTATGCTTTTTATTGGGCTGCAAATTCGGATCCTGTGGCTCTTCCTACTTCATATCGCTTTACGTTGACATCAAAAACCAGTTTGGCAGAAGCCTGACCACGCTTCAGACCTCTATCGGGGTCTGTTTCTAGCACGGAGTAGACAGAAAGCAAGGTCGTCAGGTCCGCAGTGAGCGAGGAACGGATATTCGCAGTTGTTCTTATAACTTATAAAAGCATGACTTACATATCGCTGTCTTAATCAGTAGGGCGTAGGTCAGTGCATTACCGTACTAGTGCGGACTTCAGGGAATAAGAAAAACCTTTTTGCAAAAGGTAAATTTTCCTTTTGCATCAAAAGATATGATTGCTTAAGATGGTTTGTAATTTAATGTTACATTTAGAATTTTTTTCTTATTTCTACATATAGTTGAGGGTTTTATGTCTTTAAATTATATCGATTTAGATGATTCGACCAAAAAATTCATGCTTAAAGAAATTGAATTTGATAAAGAAAATAATAGTTTTTATTTGAGCAACTTTCTTACTGCTCAAGGTAAGACTGTGTGGCCATCTTTGTTAGAAGAAGCATCTCAACATGATGATGCATGGCTTGAGCAAGAAATCCTAAATAGAGGATTACTGGCTACCCATTATCCTCGAAGAAAGCCTAATAGCACTGAGATGATTCAGGCTAAAGTCCCTCACACTGCTGCTCAAACTTTAGCTGAAGGAGAATTCAATCGTTTATTTGCCCGAGGCTTGAGCTCGCGAGCAAAAGCAGAAGGAATTGAATTTGTTGAAGCTTACCGAGCAAGACACTCAGAAAACCCTCGCCCTGAATCTCAAGCTGTTATCGGGAAAAAGTTCCGACCTGAAGAAATCCTTGAGGATTTACGTAATAACCCAGGTGTAGATACGGCATTAGGCGTTCCTCCTGGCCCTAACTCCGGCATAACAATTAAACTTGTTAAGTAAAAAATAATGAGAGGCACTTTCGGAATTTAAATCCCTAAGTGCTTTCATGATGACCTGCTCCCCCATTGATTAACACACTCTGATGTAAGAAAGCTTGGCTGCAGACAGGCCATGAATAACACGTCTGCTGTGAGCTAGGAGCAGACTAAAAGTCTAATCTCTGCGGTCAAAGAACATTTGTATTTGACCATTCTTTTTTATAGATAAGATATTATCTACGGGTTTTACTATGAATATCATTGATTACAGCAAGGTAATATTCTTTCTCATTCCCTTTGAACACTAATCCGAACTCATGATTAACTATAACTCCAACGCTTTTTAAAAGATCGATTTTTGGTTTAGAAACGGGATCGTCATAATAGCAATGAGGGATGTAATATGTTATTCCATGTTGTAAGTTTATTTTCTTTGTAAGCCGACTTCTTTCTCTAAATGTGAGCAACCACCAAAGGTCAATCTCAACAAAATCCAAATTCAAACCTAAGATATATATATTCTTAGTGAAAAAATCATCGATCCAACTATTGCCAATATCACCTTTCTTTAACCGTTTTGTAAATGGTTCGTTGAACGTTTTATCGGAATATTGACTTCCGGTAGTTGTATAGCCTCGCATGCTTTGCAAGTAACCACTGTAATGCTCATAGCCAAGAATTATTGAGTGTGGATTGTTCAATGCGCCATGTATATGCCATATATTTTTGTTTTTCACCTTGTGATGTCTAAAAATGTTGTATTTGCTCTCTTTTATTTTACCTTCATTCTTCAAATCTTCAGGTCTGACACTGTCATCTAAACAATATTCAAATGCCAAATCATAATTTGTTGTTAAAATGTTGTTGCACTCTAGCTCTAAAATTTTTTTGTGAATTTCATTAGGCTTTATTGAGTTTATTTTTAATGCAATATAATATTTTATTTCACTTTCTGAAAACCCACTCACCTGTTTATTTATAATATTAAAATAAATCTCCTCATAGGCTAGTGGAAATGGTTTTTTTTGTATGTCGATATTGATTCCATATGCATGCCCTAAACTATTTAGCACATCAAGCCAAGAGTTTCCATTTGTAATGTTATTTATACCATTGCCAATAAGAAGTGAAAAATCACACATTTTTATCCCTTTTTGTCATATGCATTTTTTACGCCCTACTACTGATACTACAATACTAGTCATCAATATACTCTACACCGATGCATGCTTCAGTGATCTTACCCAGCAAAAGTGGTGTTTCGAAAATAGACCTGTTTTCGTGTCCTCAAATTATATATCTTCCACATATTCGCTATGACTTGGTAGCCTTGTCAATGTCTGCTCATGGCACTTAGCCGACCGTCATAATAATTATGCAAACAATAATACCCAATAAGAATTAATCACAATCCAGTAAATATACCCGATTGATAAAACAGTCTAGCATCCCGACGATAGACCGTTATAAAAAAGCCCCGAGCATTAAGTCAGGGGCTTTTCAAAAGCAATTTATCTCCGTGCCAGTCATTTACTTTTCCACCCGCAGTCTTAACTGCTCCGCGAGCTCCGACACCTGGCACTCACCCGTTGCTGCCTTGACGGTAAGCTCTTCCAGTGAATTATCGTTATCGGCAATTAATACGCCATTGCGGCGTAAAAATACCATGGTGACGAAAAAGGCGGTGCGCTTATTACCATCATTAAAAATATGACCCCGCGCAACAGTTACCCAATACGTCGCTGCCAGTTCAAAGAGATCCGTCATATCTTCATAATAAAGCCGGTTCTGCACCCGATAAATCAAGGCTTCAGCCCGGCCAGGATCCGCCATGCCGGCAACTCCTGGCAACACCTGCAGGATGCGATCATGAAAGGCGATAACGTCTTGCGCACTGACCCATTTCATCTGTCGGCAAGCGCTTTAACCGTGTGGCCGTGGCGCTGCATGATGAAATCAAATTCAGCGTCTAGTCTGGCGTTCTGATACGCCTCAAACTCCGCCTTGGGGATGAGTACGGCCGACGTACCATTTCGACGCGTAATTTCCACCGGCTCGCCGCGGGCCGCCGTATCGATGACCGCCGCAATGTTTTGCCGGGCTTCAGTAATGGTGTACGTTTTCATTTCTTCCCCCTCAAGATGTACATCTTAATGGTACATCTGATTAGTACAACAGACCACCACCCGCCTCTGCTTACTTCATAAAAAAAGCCCCCAACCATCAAGTCAGGGGCTTTTCGATACCAACATTCATTCATCAGATTAGAACGCGGCGGCAAAAATCTCGACGATTTCCGCGTGGGTCGCCTGTTTCGGGTTGGTCAACCCGCAGGCGTCTTTCAGCGCGTTGTCCGCCAGAATGTTGAAGTCTTCTTCTTTCACGCCCAGATCTTTCAGACCGGCCGGGATACCGACATCGCGCGCCATCTGGCTGATCGCCGCGATTGCCGCGTCAGCAGCCTGTTGATCGCTCAGCCCGGCAACGTCCAGGCCCAGCGCGACCGCAACGTCTTTCAGACGCCCTGCGGCGACGGTTGCATTGTAACGCTCTACGTGCGGCAGCAGCACCGCATTGCACACCCCGTGCGGCAGGTTATAGAAGCCGCCCAACTGATGTGCCATCGCATGAACATACCCCAGCGATGCATTGTTGAACGCCATGCCGGCCATAAACTGGGCGTAAGCCATCTGCTCGCGCGCCACCATGTTTTTACCGTCTTTGACCGCGTCGCGCAGATGGTCGCGGATCAGTTCAATCGCTTTGATCGCCACCGCATCGGTAATCGGGTTAGCGGCGGTAGACACGTAGGCCTCAATGGCGTGGGTCAAGGCGTCCATCCCGGTAGCGGCGGTCAGCGATGCCGGCATACCGACCATCAGCACCGGGTCATTGACGGACATCACCGGGGTCACGTTTTTATCCACGATCGCCATTTTCACATGACGCACTTCGTCGGTGATGATGCAGAAACGGGTCATTTCAGACGCGGTGCCTGCCGTGGTGTTGATGCCGATCAGCGGCAACTGCGGTTTGGCGGAAACATCCACGCCTTCGTAGTCGGCGATTTCACCGCCGTTGGTCGCCAGCAGAGCAATACCTTTAGCGCAGTCATGGGAAGAACCGCCGCCCAACGACACCACGCAATCGCTGTGGTTTGCCTTCAGAATCTTCAGACCGGCATCCACGTTGGCGACGGTCGGGTTCGGCTGCACGCCATCATAAATGGCGCTATCGATCTGGTACTTTTTCAGCAATTGCTGCACGGAGGCTGCGACGCCGATTTTGTTCAGCACGCCGTCAGTCACGATCAAGGCATGTTTGAAACCCTGCAACTGAATCTGCCTGGCCGCTTCCTCTAACGCACCCTCACCCATCAGGTTTAAGGCTGGAATATAAAATGCGCTGCTCATAGATCACCATCCATTTATTACAGAGTCTTAACTTACAGCCATCCTAGCATTGACATTTGCCGGTAAAATTGACCAAAAACAAATTTCATACACTCTTCGCTAAAATGCTGAACCGTTTTTTCTGAGGAATATCATGTATGAATGAAAAACCAGCACCGCACAAATAAACAATTATTTTACTTCCAGAGTGGTCATCAAACCGGCGTAACGGAGCGGATTGTATTTTCATCGTAAACAAGCGGGTCAATCTGCCGTTATTACATGGATTACGGCCTGAAAAGGTGTTACATCGGCGCATCGCGCCAGACCAAACCGTATCAGTATTAGTGAACAGATACAGGCTGTCGTATCATGACCACTCGGGGCTTTTAATGTCGACAATACCCATGACGAATGAGATCACATTTAAGGTGATCGGCGATATCAGCACGGCCAGCGCCTGTAGCGCTGCGCTGGTGGTACTCGTCGATCCGTACGGAAAAATCCTGCTGCAATTGCGGGATTCGGATAAAGACATTCCCTACCCCGGTTACTGGTCGCTGTTCGGCGGCGGACTTGAAGGCGAAGAGACGCCCGCCCAGGCGGCGGTGCGTGAATTAAATGAAGAGATCGGCATCACCCTTGACGACCGGGATTTGACGCCGCTGATCGTCACGCTGTCGGATGACAGCAAAAACGCCCGGATTTATATCTTCTCGCTGACAACGGCGCTGACGCCGGGCGATATCGTACTGCAGGAAGGTTCCGGGTTTGCGTTCTTCACCCGGGAGCAAATCGCGCACCTGCCGGTTGTGCCCTACGTCATGCGCGCCCTGAACTTGCTCTGGCGCGACACTCACTGATTCTCCCTTTCCCAAAATGACAACGCGATACGCCGGAGCGTATCGCGTTAACCATGCCGAATCACTGGCGGCGTTAGCGCCGGTTTCTGACCAGTTGGTAACGACGGGTCAGATACTCAACCGGCGCGCTCCAGATATGCACCAGCCGGCAGAACGGGAACAGCAGGAACAGCGTCATTCCCAGCACCAGATGCAGGCGGAAAATCAGCGCCACGCCATCCAGATGCGCCGAGGCGCCGCCGCGCAACGTCACTACCGCCTGCGCCCAGTTCACCAGCTTCATCATCTCGCTGCCGTCCATGTGTTGCGCGGAAAACGGGATGGTCAGCAACCCCAGCGCCGCCTGAATCACCAGCAGCGACAGGATCAGGATGTCGCCGGTGGTCGATGTGGCGCGCACCCGCGGATTCGTCAGCCGACGCTTCAGCAACAGCACGCCGCCCACCAGCGTCAGCACGCCGCAGGTTCCGCCGCCGATCATCGCCATCTTCTGTTTTATCTCCAGCGGCAAAAACGACTCGTACATCCAGTGCGGCGTCATCATGCCCAGAAAATGACCGCCCAGCACGCCCAAGATGCCGAGATGGAACAGGTTCGACGCCAGCCGCATGCCTTTCTTATCCAGCATCTGGCTGGAGCCGGCGCGCCAGCTGTACTGACCGTAGTCGTAGCGCAGCCAACTGCCGATTAGAAAAACCGCGCCGGCGATGTAGGGGTAAATATCAAACAAAAACAGATTGAGATAATGCATCAGCAGTCTCCTTTGGCGCGCGACGCGTCAAGGTTCAGGTAGTGCGGCGCCACCGCATCGACGAAACGACGCTGGTGGCCAGTCTGTTGCGCCGGGGCGCAGCCCGCGTCGGCCAGAAAGCGGACCTGCTCCTCTTCCCACACGGCATCCAGCGCCTGCGGCGTATCGTCGCGCGCTTCTCCCGCCACTTTCGCCACCACGGATTCACGCGAGGGTTCGATCGCCGCCAGCGTCAGCAGCAGATCCGGCAACAGGGCATACTCGCTGTCGCGCTGGCGCAACCGCTCCGCCAGCAGCGTCAGGATCGGCGCAATATCGCGCAGCCCCTCGCGCACGGCCTGCGGATCGCGCAACGTCAGATACTCCAGATAGAGCGGCAGGAAATCCGGCAGTTCGCGGCAATCCAGCTCCAGCCCAACCTCACGGTACTGCGCCAGCAAATCCACCATCGCCTGACCGCGGTCGCGCGACTCGCCATGCACATGTTCGAACAGCAGCAGCGACAACGCGCGGCCGCGGTCAAACAGTTCGCTGTAGCGCGCCTGCCGGTCCAGCAGGTCGCCCTGATAAAAGTCGGCGATGAACTGCAACAGTTGCGCGCTCTGCCGCAGCGGCAGTTCGTCGGCCTGTTCCAGCGCCGCCAGCATTGCCTGACGCTGCTGCCACAGTTCCGCATCCGGATACTCCAGCAGCCGGGCGATAACGCGAAGACTGATCATGACTGGTTCTCCTGCGTCCGCCGGTTGCTCATGGTCTGGGTTTTGCTGGTGACGTCGATAGCGTCGATACGTCGGCTGTTGAACAGGTTGAACGACGAATCGCTGCCGTGGCAGCCGTCGCCAAAGCTGAAGCCGCAGCCGCGAGTTTCCGGAAACGCGTCCCGCGCCAGCTCCCGATGGCTGGACGGCACCACAAAGCGATCCTCATAGTTGGCGATCGCCAGATAGCGGTACATTTCTTCAGCCTGCGCCTGCGTCAGCCCCACCTGCTCCAGCGCGCTGACATCGGTAACCTGCTCCACCGTCTGCGCCCGCTTGTAATGGCGCATCGCCAGCATGCGCCGCAGCGCGCGCAGCACCGGGCGGGTATCGCCCGCGGTCAACAGATTCGCCAGATACTGCACCGGGATACGCAGGCTTTCCACGTCCGGCAGTACGCCGCTGTGCGCCAGATTGCCCGCGTCGGCGGCGGACTGGATCGGCGACAACGGCGGCACGTACCACACCATCGGCAGCGTGCGGTATTCCGGGTGCAGCGGCAGCGCCAGTTGCCATTCCACCGCCAGCTTGTACACCGGCGACTGCTGCGCCGCGTCAATCACGCTGAGCGGAATGCCGTCGCGCTGCGCCTGCGCGATCACCTCGGGGTCGTGCGGGTCGAGGAAAATATCCAGTTGGCGGCCGTACAGATCGGTCTCGCTGGCTACCGATGCCGCCTGTTCAATGCGGTCGGCATCGTACAGCAGAACCCCCAGATAACGGATACGGCCCACGCAGGTTTCCGAGCACAGCGTCGGCATACCGGATTCGATGCGCGGATAGCAGAAAATGCATTTTTCCGACTTGCCGCTCTTCCAGTTGAAATAGATTTTCTTGTACGGGCAGCCGGTCAGGCACATGCGCCAGCCGCGGCATTTATCCTGATCGATCAGCACAATGCCGTCTTCCGCCCGCTTGTAAATCGCCCCGCTCGGACAGGTGGCGACACAGGCCGGGTTGAGGCAGTGCTCGCACAGTCTCGGCAGGTACATCATGAAGGTGTTCTCGAACTGCCCGTACATGGCTTTCTGCATGTCGTCGAAGTTCTTATCCTGCGAGCGCTTGCTGAACTCGCCACCCAGATCGTCTTCCCAGTTCGGGCCGTTTTCGATCTTCTCCATGCGTTGACCGGTGATGAGCGAGCGCGGGCGCGCCACCGGCTGGTGCCGGCTTTCGCCGGCGCGTTGCAGATGGGCATAGTCGTAGTCGAACGGCTCGTAATAATCGTCCAGCGCCGGGACGTCCGGGTTGGCGAAAATCTTCGACAGCACCCCGACTCGATTGCCCATACGCGGCTCAAGCCGCCCGTTGATTTTACGAATCCAGCCGCCTTGCCATTTTTCCTGATCCTCCCAGGCATGCGGATAGCCGGTGCCGGGCTTGGTTTCCACGTTGTTGAACCAGGCGTATTCCATCCCTTCGCGGCTGGTCCAGACGTTCTTGCAGGTCACCGAACAGGTATGGCAGCCAATGCATTTATCCAGATTCAGCACCATGCCGACTTGTGAACGAATTTTCATCAGGCTTTCTCCTGCAGATGAGGTTGCACATGGGAAGACAGGTCGTCATGGCTGTCCTCATCCAGCCAGTCGATACGGTTCATCTTGCGGACCACCACGAATTCATCGCGGTTGGAACCGACGGTGCCGTAGTAGTTAAAGCCGTACGCCAGTTGGGCGTAACCACCGATCATGTGAGTCGGTTTCGGGCACACGCGCGTCACCGAGTTGTGGATGCCGCCGCGCTGGCCGGTGACTTCCGAACCGGGCAGGTTCACCAGTCGCTCCTGCGCGTGGTACATCATGGTCATGCCGGACGGAATACGCTGGCTCACCACCGCACGGGCGGTCAGCGCGCCGTTGGCGTTAAACACTTCAACCCAGTCGTTGTCGGCGATGGTTAGCTCGCGGGCATCGTCCTCGCTCAGCCAGACAATCGGCCCGCCGCGCCCCAGCGTCAGCATCAACAGGTTTTCGCTGTAGGTGGAGTGAATCCCCCATTTCTGATGCGGCGTCAGGAAGTTGAGCGCCTTTTCCGGGTTGCCGTTGGGCTTTTTATTCAGCAACGGCTGCGCCGCGCGGGTATCCACCGGCGGACGGTACACCAGCAGGCTTTCGCCGAAGGCGCGCATCCATTCGTGATCCTGATACAGCTGCTGGCGGCCGGAGATGGTGCGCCACGGAATCAGCTCATGCACGTTGGTGTAACAGGCGTTGTAAGACACATGCTCGTCTTCCAGACCAGACCAGGTCGGGCTGGAAATGATTTTGCGCGGCTGCGCCTGAATATCCCGGAAGCGGATTTTTTCTTCCTCTTTCGGGTGCGCCAGATGGGTGTGATCGCGCCCGGTAACCTTGCTCAGCGCCGCCCAGGCTTTTACCGCCACCTGGCCGTTGGTTTCCGGCGCCAGCGACAGAATCACCTCGGCAGCATCTATCGCCGTGTCGATTCTCGGGCGGCCGGCGGCTGGGCCGTCTTCCTGCACCCGGTTCAGACGCTTGAGGAAATCGACTTCGTTCTGGGTATTCCAGTTGATGCCTTTACCGCCGTTGCCCAGCTTATCCAGCAACGGGCCGAGCGAGGTAAAGCGGGTATACAGGTTCGGGTAGTCGCGCTCCACCGTCATGATGTGCGGCGCGGTTTTGCCCGGAATCAGGTCGCACTCGCCTTTTTTCCAGTCTTTCACCCCCAGCGGCTGCGCCATTTCGGCCGCCGAATCATGCTGGATCGGCAGCGTCACCACATCGGTTTCCACCCCCAGATGCCCCTGACAGACGCGAGAGAAGGTTTTCGCCAACCCTTTATAGATTTCCCAGTCGGTTTTCGACTCCCAGGCCGGGTCAACCGCCGCCGACAGCGGATGGATGAACGGATGCATGTCCGAGGTGTTCATGTCGTCCTTTTCATACCAGGTGGCGGTCGGCAGCACGATGTCGGAATAGAGACAGGTGCTGGACATGCGGAAATCGAGCGTCACCACCAGATCCAGCTTGCCTTCGCCGCCCTGCTCGCGCCATTCCACCTCTTCCGGCGTCACGCCGCCCTGCTGGCCCAAATCCTGCCCCTGGATACCGTGCTCGGTGCCCAGCAGATACTTGAGCATGTACTCATGCCCCTTACCGGACGAGCCCAGCAGGTTGGAGCGCCAGATAAACAGGTTGCGCGGGAAGTTTTGCGGGTTGTCCGGCTGCTCGGCGGCAAAACGCAGGCGGCCGGCTTTCAGTTCCGCCACGGTGTAATCCTGCGGCGACATGCCGGCGGCCGCGGCCTGCCCGGCGATACGCAGCGGGTTCGCGCCCAACTGCGGCGCCGACGGCAACCAGCCCATGCGTTCGGCGCGCACGTTAAAATCGATCAGGCTGCCGCTGAAACGGGAGCGGTCCGCCAGCGGCGACAGCAGTTCCTGCGGCGCGATGGTTTCGTAACGCCACTGGCTGGAGTGGTTATAGAAAAATGAGGTGCTGTTCATGTGACGCGGCGGGCGCTGCCAGTCCAGACCGAACGCCAGCGGCAGCCAGCCGGTTTGCGGACGCAGTTTCTCCTGACCGACATAATGCGCCCAGCCGCCGCCGCTCTGCCCGACGCAGCCGCAGAAGATCAGCATATTGATAATCCCGCGGTAGTTCATGTCGAGGTGATACCAGTGGTTCATCCCCGCGCCGACGATAATCATCGAACGACCGTGGGTTTTGTCGGCGTTATCGGCGAACTCGCGGGCGATGCGGATAATATTCTGGCGCGACACGCCGGTAATCTGCTCCGCCCACGCCGGGGTGTAGGCTTTCACCTGATCATAGCCGGTCACCTGATCATGCCCGGTCGCGCACTGCGCGTCGTCCAGACCGCGATCCACGCCGTAGTTGGCGAGCGTCAGGTCGTAAACACTGGTGACCAGCGCCTGCTGACCATCGGCCAGCGTCAGGCGTTTGACCGGCAGTTGATGCAGCAGCACCTCATCCAGCGCGACGCTGGCGAAGTTTTCACTGGATGCACCGCCAAAATAAGGGAAGCCGACCGACACCACGTCGTCGTGCTTGCCCAGCAGGCTCAGTTGCAGATTGACATCACGCTGGGCGCTGCCTTCGCGCTGTTCCAGATTCCATTTGCCCTGCTCTCCCCAGCGATAACCGATCGAGCCCTGCGGGGCGACCAGTTCGCCGGTAGGTTCGTCAATGGCGACGGTTTTCCACTCCGGGTTGTTCTCCTGCCCCAGCTTTCCCACCAGATCGGCGGCGCGCAGCAAACGCCCGGCGGCGTAGCTGCCGTCCGCGCGCGGCTCCAGCAGCACCAGCATCGGCATGTCGGTATAGCGGCGTACGTAATCGGTGAAGTACTGTCGCGGCTGTTTGAGGTGAAACTCGTTGAGGATCACGTGACCCATCGCCAGCGCCAACGCGCTGTCGGTGCCCTGTTTCGGATTCAGCCACTGGTCGCACAGCTTGGCGATTTCCGCATAATCCGGGGTGATGGCAACGGTTTTGGTGCCTTTATAGCGTACTTCCGCAAAGAAGTGAGCGTCCGGGGTGCGGGTCTGCGGTACGTTGGAGCCCCAGGCAATGATGTACGATGCGTTATACCAGTCGGCCGATTCCGGCACGTCGGTCTGTTCGCCCCAGGTTTGCGGCGAGGCCGGCGGCAGGTCGCAGTACCAGTCGTAAAAACTGAGGCATACCCCGCCCAGCAGCGACAGGTAACGGGCGCCGGCAGCGTAGGACACCATCGACATGGCCGGGATCGGCGAGAAGCCGATCACCCGGTCCGGGCCGAAGGTTTTGGCGGTATACACGTTGGCGGCGGCGATCAGTTCATTCACCTCCTGCCAGTCGGCGCGCACAAAACCGCCGCGCCCGCGTACCTGTTTGTATTCCCGCGTTTTGCCCGCGTCGCCGACGATTGACGCCCAGGCGTCCACCGGGTCGGCATGATGCTGACGCGCCTCGCGCCACAGCTTCATCAGGCGTTTGCGCACCATCGGGTATTTCAGCCGGTTAGCGCTGTAAAGATACCAGGAATAGCTGGCGCCGCGCGGGCAGCCGCGCGGCTCGTGATTCGGCAGGTCCGGCCGGGTGCGGGGGTAATCGGTTTGCTGCGTCTCCCAGGTGACCAGCCCGTTTTTAACGTAAATCTTCCAGCTGCATGAACCGGTACAGTTGACGCCATGCGTCGAACGCACCACCTTGTCATGTTGCCAGCGGCTGCGATAGCCGTCCTCCCAGTCACGATTGGTATTCAACGTCTGGCCGTGATCGCCGGAAAACGGCTCGGCCACCTGTTTGAAATAACGTAACCGGTCAAGAAATTTGCTCATCCGGACTCTCCTGCTGCGGAACCTGACGGTTCCTGTCGTTATGAAGTACACGTGGGTTTTGCTCACTGAGGCGTAGGGTAGCCAGCCGGGTAAGTGTCAGAATTGACAGCGATCAAGCCAGCCCGGACCGGTTTGCGCGGGGAACCGCGGAGATACCACCAAAGGATTACCCGAAAAAATAAACCTAATAGACTGATAATTAATGAAATTTATTGATTCGCAATGATCAGGGGAGACGATACTCACCCCCGGTGACTATTTGGAGGTAGTAGGTCGTATCAGGCGACCAAAACCGGTTTTTCACCCCGGCGCTTCAGCCTGAGTGGATCCTGTACAAGTGGGAGGTAAATATAAGCCGGTCAATTCTGCGGCAGAGTAAGGCAGTGACAGGCGTATACGCCGCTACGCACGGCAGGAGTGTTTAAGATCGGTAATCGGGCACGAAAACAGCCCAAGAACGCGCATGTATGGCTATGGCGCTGGCGGGCTGAAAGAGTACAGTGCGGAAACGCGACCGCGTTGAGGTTTCACGGCCTCAACGCGATCGGATGGTTCAGCGATCAATAGAATTGTTCGGCAATCAATAGCATTGTTTGGCGATCAATAGCACGGTTCGGCGATCAGGCGCGGGCTTTACGTCCGTAACACAGCCAGGTGATAACCACGCAGGCTACGTAAAACACCACGAAGATCTTCATGGCGCCGGCGGGCGAGCCGGTCAACGCCAGCGAGGTGCCGAACGCTTTCGGGATAAAAAAGCCGCCGATAGCGCCGATGGCGGAGATAAATCCCAGCGCCGCGGCGGTATCGGTCACCGCGCTGCGCTGCGCTTCATCTTCGCCGCCGCCTTCTGCGGCCACCCTTGCCACCGTCAACCCGCGGAAAATCACCGCAATCATCTGGAAAGTCGACCCGCTGCCCAATCCGGCCGTCAAAAACAGCAGCATGAAGATACCAAAGAACAGCAGGAAGGAACCGGGCTGATTGTCACCCGGCAACGCGGTGAACAACAGTACTGACAGGATCGCCATCAGCACGAAATTGATCAGCGTCACCCGCACGCCGCCGAAGCGGTCCGACAGCATGCCGCCCACCGGACGCGCCAGCGCTCCCAACAACGGACCGCAAAAGGCGTAATGCAGGATAATCACATCCGGGAACTGGGTTTTCGACAGCATGGCGAAACCGGCGGAGAAACCGATAAAAGAGCCGAAAGCCGACAGATACAGTACGCTAAGAATCCACAAATGCGCCCGCTTGAGCACCGGCAACTGCTGGCGGAGCGACGCTTTGGCGGTGGACAGATCGTTCATGCCGAACCAGGCCGCCGCCGACGCGATAAGCAGCAGCGGCACCCACACCCAGGGCGCATTCTGCAACCAGACCTGACCGCCGTCCGGCTGCGCCACGCCATTGCCGGTAAAACTCAGCACCGGCAGAAAAATCACCACCGGCACCAGTAACTGCATCACGCTGACGCCCAGATTACCGAAGCCGCCATTCAGGCCCAGCGCGCTGCCTTGCTGCGCCTTCGGAAAAAAGAAGCTGATGTTAGCCATGCTGGAGGCGAAATTGGCGCCGGCGAACCCGCACAGCAACGAGATAATGATGAATACGCTGTAGGGCGTCTGCGGATCCTGCACCGCGAATCCCAGCCACACGCACGGGATGACCAGAATCAGCGTACTGAAGGTGGTCCAGCGGCGTCCGCCCGCCAGCGGAATAATGAATGAATACGGCACCCGTAGCAGCGCGCCGGATACCGACGGCAATGCGGTCAGCATAAACAGCTGGTCGGTAGTGAAATGGAACCCAACCTTGTTCAGGTTGACGGCCACGGTGCTGAACAACATCCAGACACAGAAAGCCAGCAACAGACAAGGAATTGAAATCCACAGGTTGCGCTGGGCGATACCGCGCCCCTGTGTTTGCCAGAACTGAACGTCTTCCGGGCGCCATTCCCGGATAACAGTCTGCCGTGAAGCGCCTGGCGTAATGGTTGACTGCGTCATAAAAAGCCTCGGTCAGTAAAAATGCCTATAACACTACGCGCCACATTAGAAGGTATGACCGGGGCAAAGTTGATATACATCAACAGGTTGTTGGGTAAAAAAATGCGTCTCTTTTGCGCCCCCTCCCAAATAGGTAAGCGATGAGGACAAGTTAATGTCATAGTTTCATACTGTTATAGTCATTTATTTTGTCACTGTACTCACCGCCTCCCCCTTGTGGAAATTGGGAGGTACCCCTTTAGGGGTATAGGGTTACCCCTGAAAATAAGAAAAAATGACCTTGTGATGCGTGAGGCTGTTCTCATGCCAGGCAGCAGGGTTCGGGTTTCTGTCGATCTCCATCAATGCGTAACACCATACCCGCGGTATAGTTTTTATCACACAAACGCGTTTCCACTTTCGTCACAGGCGGTTTCCCGATGTTCAGACGCTTTCGGCTTCCACTCTCGCTGGTCAATCAGGTGGCGTTGCTGATGTTGCTGCAGGGTCTGTTGGGGATTGCGGGCATGGCGGTTTCCAGCTGGATGTCGCAAAGCATTCAGGGCAATGCGCACGCCATCAATACCGCCGGCTCTCTGCGCATGCAGAGCTACCGGCTGCTGTCGATGGTGCCGCTCGACGCCGGCGGCGAGCGCTATTTGCAGGTGCTGGAGCAGGATGAAAACGACGACGACCTGCGTCAGGCGGTGGTGCGTGAGGGGTTGAGCGACCCATTCAGCACCTTACGGCATTACTGGGCGGAACAGCTTAAACCGCGCCTGCGCCAGGCCGAACGCCCGACCGACGCCGCCGCCGCGGTGGCCGATTTTGTCCACCATCTGGATACGCTGGTGCTGGCCATCGACCAGAAAACCGAGGCGCACCTGCGGCTGGTGACGCTGGTGCAGCGTGTTTTTATCGGCATCATGCTGTCGCTATTGCTGATCACCTTTTTCTATTTGCGCCGCCGCTTGCTGGCGCCCTGGCGTAAGCTGGTGTCGATGGCGCAGGCCATCGGTCAGGGCGAATTCCATTCGCGGGTGACGTTGCGCGGCCAGGATGAAATGAGCACGCTGGCGCAGGCGCTGAACAATATGTCGGATGAGCTGTCGGCGATGTACCGCGATCTGGAACGGCGGGTGGCGGAAAAGACCGCTGACCTGCAACAGAAGAACGATACGCTGGCGTTTCTCTATCGCGCCAGCCGCCGGCTGCATACCAGCGCGCCGCTATGCAGCCGACTGCTGCCGGTGCTGGACGAGCTGAGCGCGCTGATGCCGCTGTCCGATATCCGCTTACAGCTCTATGAAGATAATCACCAGGCGCATGTGACGCCCGCCAGCCTGACGCACATTCCCGACCCCGACGCCTGCCCGGACCGTCACTGCCAACGCTGCGAGCACCTTTCGCCGCCGCGCATAGCGACCGAAGGCAAACCGGTAAGCTGGGATCTGCACGACAAGCTCGGCCACTACGGCGTAGTGCTGGCGCGGCTGCCCGACCACCAGCACCTGACGCCCGACCAGCACCAGTTGCTCAATACCTTGCTGGAACAGTTGACCAGCACGCTGGCGCTGGAGCGGCAATCCAGCCACCAGCAGCAGTTGATGCTGATGGAAGAACGCGCCACCATCGCCCGCGAATTACATGATTCCATCGCCCAGTCGCTTTCCTGTCTGAAGATTCAGATCAGCTGCCTGCAGATGCAGCACACCGCGCTAACGCCGGAGATACAACAGCAACTGGACGCGATGCGCGATGAAACCAATACCGCCTACCGACAGCTGCGCGAGTTGCTGACCACCTTCCGGCTCAAACTGTCGGAATCCGGTCTGCTGGCGGCGTTGCGGGCCACCGCGGACGAATTCAGCCAGCGCCTCGGCTACGATATCGATCTGGACTACCAGCTGCCGCTACAGGCGGTTTCCGCTCATCAGGGCATTCATCTGCTGCAGATCGTGCGTGAGGCATTGAGCAATATTTACAAACATGCGCAGGCTACAGCCGTCAGCATCACCCTGCGTCAGCAGCAGCGGCATATTGAGCTGCGCGTGCGCGATAACGGCATCGGCATCAGCGACGACATCGGCCGCGCTAATCATTATGGCCTGATCATCATGCGCGACCGCGCCCGGAGCCTGCACGGCGACTTTACTATTCAACGTCTTGCGTCCGGCGGCACAGAAGTTTACGTCAGCTTTCTGGCAGACTACCGCCAGCCCCCCGCATTATCAGGAGAGCACCATTTACCAGAGGAACACTATGACTAACGATGCCGCCACAGTGCTGTTAATTGACGACCATCCGATGCTGCGCAACGGCGTCAAGCAGTTGCTCAACATGGCGCCCGACCTGCGCGTAGTCGGCGAAGCCAGCCACGGCGAACAAGGCGTTACGCTGGCGGAACAGCTGGATCCGGATCTGATTCTGCTGGACCTGAATATGCCCGGTATGAACGGGCTGGAAACGCTGACCCGGTTGCGGGAAACGCCACTGTCCGGACGTATCGTGGTGTTCACCGTTTCCAACCACGAAGAAGATGTCATCAGCGCATTTAAAAACGGCGCCGACGGTTATCTGCTCAAGGACATGGAGCCGGAAGATCTGCTGGTGGCGCTGCATCAGGCCGCCGCCGGCAAAATGGTGCTCAGCGATGCGCTGACGCCGGTTCTGGCGGCCAGCCTGCGGGAAACGCGCAGCAGCGACACGCGGGATATCCAGCAACTGACCCCGCGGGAAAAGGATATCCTGAAGCTGATCGCCCAAGGGCTGCCCAACAAGGTCATCGCCCGCAAGCTGACGATTACCGAAAGCACGGTGAAAGTACACGTCAAACATCTGCTGAAAAAAATGAAATTGCGCTCCCGGGTGGAAGCTGCTGTCTGGGTGGTGCAGGAGAAGATTTTTTAACCGGCGGCGGCCGGACGCCGCCAGCCAGAATAGACCCAGCGATGTCGACCTTACCTTTTGAGGTCGAAAATTACAGTAAAATACCCTCACCTACACTTCTATACATTTGTTTGCATTGAGGCTGGTAAAGTAACACCTGATCATGGTTTTTAGTACTTTATCGCCATTTTCCTAGATATTTCCCCATATTCCTTTCCTAAAATCACCTTGTTCGGCGTTTCATTGCGCTTTCGCCAGGCTTAACCGGAGGAAAAAGAGAATGAAAGTCAGAGAACGATTTATTGGACTGGAATGGCTCCGGTTTCTGCTTGGATGTTATGTCATGGTCTACCACACCGTACATATCTATCCGCAGCGTGAAAAGATCCTCTTTATGAACGAACTGACCAGCATGGGGTTCTTCGCCACCAGTACTTTCTTTGTGTTATCCGGCTTTCTGCTGACGCACGTTTATCTGCGTGACGGCCAGTTGCGGGAACCTGCCCGACACTTTTTGGCCAAACGGTTCTTTAACCTCTACCCGATCCATATCATCGGACTGGTGTCATCCATCGTGGTGGTCAGCCTGATGCACTGGCTGGCGATTCCACCGGAAGGCCAGGTCGCCAGCGCCCGCTTCGTCATTTACGACAGCAACGACCCCAGCGTCGCGCCGGAGACATTGCGCCATTACATGGACAATGTTCAATTGGCTTTTAACGGCTTGCTGCAATTACTGATGCTGCAAGCGTGGAACCCTTATTTTCTGACGTTCAACGCGCCGTTGTGGTCGGTTTCGACGCTATTCTTCTTCTATTTACTGTTCCCGTTGCTGGCGCCGCGGCTGTTGGGCAGCCGTCACCCGCGCCTGTGGCTGATAGCGATGTTTGTGCTGTACCTGCTGCCGCCGATATGGGTTGTCTGGCATCAATTATATGGCGCGCCTTATACCGGCCTGCTGCAACGCAGCCCCTTGCTGCGTCTGCCGGAATTTCTGGCCGGGGTGCTGGGCTACGCCATTTTCCGTCAATACCGCGACGGCACGCTGCCGGCACTGAGCCGTATGCAGCGTAAAGCGCTGGCCGTCTTTATCAGCCTGAGTTTTATCGTCGCCACCTGGCTGTTTACCCATGGCGACCGCTACTGGTATTTCCTGCTGCACAACGGTCTGTTGTTACCGGCGCAGGTGGCGCTGGTGTGTCTGTGCGCCCACTTCCGCGAGCCGGACAGCGACACGCTGAAAATCTGGGCCACCCGGCTGGGCGCGGCATCGCTGTCGATCTTCGCCTTGCATGTGCCGCTGTTCAATCTGTTCCGCACGCTGGAACAGCTGTTGCGCGGCGATCCGCTGCAATGCTTCACCGACTGGACGGCCTGTATCGACGCAGCCGGAAGAGTCGAGCTGTCCATGACCGGCTATGGCGTGTTCCTGCTGACCACTGTCGCACTGTGCGTAGTATTTCAGGAACAGGTGGTCATCCGCATGAAACAGGCATTGACCGAACGCTTCCTCGGCCGCCGTTTCCAACCCTCCCGCAGCGCGGCCTGATGATAACGGCTATCGCGGTGATGTGATCGTCGTCACCGTTATAGCCGTAAATCATTAATCACACGGTTTATAACAATTTCCATTCTAATTATGGGACACTTATACCTAGAGACGCAGCACGATTCCTGTTAATGTTTGCCTCGCCGGAAAAAACCGGTACATCGATACATTGGCAGACCGTCTGAACGGCGTCTTTCACTTTTAGTCACCCACTGTTTTATCTGACATCATGACACATTCCAAACACGCACTTTCGTCGCTGAGTCTGTTTATCGCCCTCAGCGCCGCAGGCATTTCCACCAGCCATGCGGACACCGTCTGGTTAACCAACGGTGACAAGATCAGCGGCCAGATTACGCTGCTGGACAGCGGTAAATTATTCATCAAAACCGACTACGCCGACACCGTGTCGGTCACCTGGGACAAAGTCAAAACCTTCCAGACCGACCACGGGATGGTGATTCAGGGACAACGCTACGAGAAAGGCGTGCTCTACCCGTCCATCAAGGCGTCCGACAGTTCACGCGCCATCGTTGCCCAGCCGGCAAGCGTAGATGGTCAGCAGATCAGCGCCGGTCAGGAAACTCTGCCGCTATCTGATATCAACTCAATGGTAGTGCCGCGCCGCTGGGTGGAAGATTTCTCCTGGAAAGGCAACGTTGATGTCAGCCTGGCCCACAAGAAAAGCTCCACCGAAACCGACAACCGCGATGTCACGCTGAGCACCCGTCTGCGTCACGGCACCTGGCGCCACAATCTGGATGCCAGCTACCACATGACCAAAGAAGACAATGTGGAGAGCACCAAAAACGCCGCCGGCGAATACGCATTGGATAAATTCATCGACGAGCACTGGTTCTGGCAGGGTCGTTATGAATACAAACGCGACTGGGTGGAAAACATCAAGATCAACCGCTCCGTCGGTACCGGTCCGGGTTACCAGTTCTGGGATAACGATCTGGGTTCCTTCTCAGTCACCACGCTGGTGAACTCCCAGACCTTTACTTATCAGAACAATAGCGAAGACAATTTCTACTCCGGCGGCCTGAAATGGAACTACGACCGTTTCCTGTTCAGCAAGCGTACCGAATTGTTCACCGATGGCGAAGTGGGCCGCTCGTTTGACAGCACCACCCCGCTCTACTTCAAAGCTGGTGCAGGTCTGCGCTTCAAGGTTACCGACTGGTCATCCGTCAGCATGAAGGTATCCCGCAACCGTACCGAAAGCGTTCAGGGCAACGTCAACGATACCCTGTACTCACTGGGTCTGGGCGTCGGCTGGTAATTTCCCGCCCGGTTCCTGCGATTGCCGCAGGAACCGTTTCCCTGAATCACCGTGTGTTCGGCCCATAAAAAGCTTCACCCATAAAAAAGCCCGGTTTTCTCACCGGGCTTTTTCTTTATTGCTCTTGCTTGCCTTTACTGCGGTTTCGGTTCCTGTTTAGACAGGTCTTCCGCAATCTGGACGGTTTCATTCAGGTAAGCGTCCGGATCCTGATAATCCTTCGGCAAATCATCCAGCGTTTTCAACGGCGGTTTACCCTGACGTTTCAGTCGATCGTTGATGCGCTGCAGACGCGTCGCCTCGTCTTCGTTGTTTTCTTTCTGGCGTTGAGCCAGATTCAACGACACGTGGTTGCGCTTCTCTTTCAGCTCCTGGTACCGGGCCACATCCTGCTGGATGTACTGGAACTCCGGATCCCTGGCGATACGCGCGTTATGCTGGTCGAGCAGCCCCGGCAACAGCGGTTTCATGTCGCCCATCACCGTATAGCTGGCCGGCTTGATGCTGTCCCACGGCAAGGCGTTGTCTTCAAACTTCTCGCCGGTATCGACCATCTCGTTGCCGGTCGGCATCACGATATCAGGCGTAACCCCTTTACGCTGGGTACTGCCGCCATTGATACGATAGAACTTCTGGATGGTGTATTGCACCGAACCCAGCGCCGGCCATTCCGGGCGCAGCATCTGATCGTAAATGCGATTGAGAGAACGGTATTGTTGCACCGTACCCTTACCGAAGGTCGGCTCGCCGACAATCAGCGCGCGGCCGTAATCCTGCATCGCCGCCGCGAAAATTTCCGACGCCGAGGCGCTAAAGCGATCGACCAGCACCACCAACGGACCTTTGTAATAGATAGTATCGTCGGTGTCGCTGTCTTCGCGCACTTTGCCGTTGTTGTCGCGCACCTGCACGACCGGCCCGGTGGGAATGAACAGCCCAGACAGGCTGACCGCTTCCGTCAGCGCGCCGCCGCCGTTGCCGCGCAGGTCAATGATGATGCTGCTGACATGCTCTTTCTCAAGCTTCTGCAGCTGCACTTTCACATCATCCGTCAACCCGACGTAGAAACCGGGGATATCCAATACGCCGACCTTGTCTTTGCCCGCATCCTTGATCGACATTTTCACCGCGCGATCTTCCAACCGGATACGTTCACGAGTCAGGGTAATGGTTTGCGTTTTGGTGCCTTTGCCGGCCGGCAGCACTTCCAGACGCACCTTGCTGCCTTTCGGCCCTTTGATCAACGCCACCACGTCATCCAGACGCCAGCCGATCACATCCACCATCGGCTTGCCGGCCTGACCGACGCCCACGATACGATCGCCAACGCTGATGCGTTTGCTTTTCGCCGCCGGGCCGCCCGGCACCATGGAGTTGATCACGGTGTAATCTTCATCCATCTGCAGTACCGCGCCGATGCCTTCCAGCGACAGGCTCATCTCGGTATTGAACTGTTCGGTATTGCGCGGCGACAGATAACTGGTGTGCGGATCGATTTCCCGCGCGAAGGCGTTCATGATCAACTGAAACACGTCTTCGCTGTTGGTCTGCACCAGACGGCGAATCGCAAACTGATAACGTTTGGTCAGCGTTTCCTTGATTTCCGCATCGGTCTTACCGGTCAGTTTCAGGCTCAGCCAGTCATATTTGACCTTGGCGTCCCATAACGCGTTGAGCTCGTCCACGTTTTGCGGCCAGGGGGCCTTGGCGCGATCGAGATCGATAACATCGTTGCCGTTCAGGCTGATCGGTTTTTCCAGCAGCGTCAGCGCGTACTGGTAACGTTCGAAACGGCGCTTCTGGGCCAGATTGTACATGGCGTACGGCAGGCTGAGTTTGCCGCTTTTCAGATCGTCGCCCAACTCGCCCTTCTGACCGGAAAACTGCGCCACGTCGGAAGCCAGCAGCACGTTATGGCTGTAATCCAGCATGTTGAGGTAACGATCAAAAATCTTGCCGGAAAACTGCGCATCCAACATGAACTGCCGATAGTGGGAACGCAGGAAGCGCGACGCAACGCGTTCGCTAACGGTGGAATGCTGCGCTTCCGGCTGCAATTGGGGGATTTGATCCGCGCGGGTGATATTTTCACTGGCAAAACTGCATCCAGACAGCAAAAGCCAGATTAAAGCCGCTGCTTTGACAAATTTGTTCATGCCCAGGTTGGCCTCCGTATCAGAACTGCAAATGTTCTGCGCGTACGATCATCGCCAGACCGGAAGCCAGCTGTACCCTGACTCCATCTTTGGCGATCTCAAGCACAGTGGCATCCATGGCGTTTTTGCCAGCCCTGACTTTGATTTCCTGGCCGATTTGCAGGCTGGAAATATCCGTCACCGCCTGCCGTTCCGGTTGCACCGCTCGGGCCGCTTTAGGCTGACGGGGTTGGGATTTTTCGGATGACGGAGATGCGGTCTGTGCGGAACGGGAAGAAGAACGCGGCTTGCGCGGCGCGGCGCCGGCGGCATCACGCTCACGACGCGGGGCATTTCTGCCGCCAGCCGGACGCGGACGGGACGGTTCGGCTTCGCCGGACTCGCGTTTCTTCGCCTGCTGCTCCGCCCGCTGGGCCTGAACGCGGGCTTTGGCCTCTTCCAGCTGCTTGCGCGCATGTTCTACATGCTGCTGCTCAAGTTCGCCGCACGAATTGCCATCGAGATCGACGCGCTGGGCACCCAGTTTGACGCCATACAGATAGCGCCAGCTTGACGTGTAAAGACGGAGTGCGGAACGCAGCTGCGTCTTGCTGACGTGTTCAGATTCGGACACGCGTTCGACCAGATCCTGAAAAATACCAATCTTTAACGGACGCGCTTCGCCTTCAAGTGTGAAACAGAGCGGAAAACGCTCTGCCAGATAGGCGATCACTTCTTTACTACTGTTCAACTTAGGTTGATTTTCCATGAAATTTCCTGATTACAACGGGTTTGCCAACCAGCGCAGGCATGAACAGGCGTCATTATAATGACGCCATCGGCAATTGCTACGTTATCCTTGTCGCAACGTAAGAGAATTGATGAAAGCCAGCACGTCGCTCTGTGACAACTGGCGGCATAGCGCGGCCGTCACAGCATTCAGCCCGTCTTCGTCCACGGCATCAAAACGGTGATGAATGGTGCTGTCGATATCCAGTACGCCAATCAACTGCCCGTCGACCGTCAGCGGTAACACAATTTCGGCATTGCTGGCGGCATCGCAGGCGATATGACCAGGAAATTCATGCACATCGCCGACCCGCTGCACGCGGTTTTCCGCAACCGCCCGACCACAGACCCCTTTTCCCGCCGGAATACGCACGCAGGCCGGGCGCCCCTGAAACGGCCCCAGAAACAACGTATCGCCGTCCAGCAGGTAAAAGCCGGCCCAATTCACACCATCCAGTCGTTCAAACAGTAACGCGCTGCTGTTTGATAATATCGTGATGAAGCGATCTTCACCGGCAATCAGCGCCGTCAGATCACGCACCAGCTCATCGTAGAATTGTTCTTTTTTCATAGCTTGCAAATAGGCACAAATTGTCTTTACGGACCGCCTGACGGCTGACGCCCGCAGCACTTTAATAAAGTTTCGGATCAGGATGCTACAGGATTTCTCTTGTTAGCCCAACCTTCACCGCACGGCGCTGTCACAGGACAGCGGTTTATATCTTTTCGCCTGGCATCCTGTCGTTGCCGTACGGGCTACCGCCTGGTGACGCCATCAATGTCAACTGACAAGGGTAGCAGTGATTTTGTGTCGTTCATCATTCAGTTACACTATGATAATACCTGTCCTGTTAACCTGCCCGCAGGAAATATGAAAATTTATAACGCCGCCCCGTCCGCCGGGCCGGCTGACTCGCCGCCTGCCGCGCCGCGGCGTCTTCAACGTTGCCCGCAATGCGACCTGCTGTTCACGCTGCCCCGGCTCAAACGCCATCAGCACGGCCACTGCCCTCGCTGCGCGGCGCATATCGCCAGCGGCCGCGACTGGCCGATTGTCCGACTGGTAGCGATGGCGTTCGCTATGCTGGTGCTCATGCCCTTCGCCTATACCGAACCGCTGATCAATATCCGGCTACTGGGGGTGTCGATTAACGCCAGCCTGCTGGAAGGCATCTGGCAAATGACCCGTCAGGGGCACCCGGTCACCGCCAGCATGGTGGCGTTTTGTATCATCGGCGCGCCGGTGACGCTGGTATTCGCCCTGCTGTACCTGTTTTTCGCGCCCCGGGTCGGCATGAACCTGCGCCCGGTGCTGTTGCTGTTTGAGCGTCTGAAAGAGTGGGTGATGCTGGATGTGTATCTGGTTGGTCTGGCGGTCGCCTCGATTAAGGTACGCGAGTTTTCCGAGGTACTGCCCGGCAACGGGCTGCTGGCGTTTCTGGCGCTGATGGCGCTCAGTCTGCTGACCCTGATTCATCTTAATCCCGAACAACTCTGGCAACGCTTCTATCCGCAGCGCGCCGCTCCGGCCTCGCCGCAGACGCTGGTCTGCCTGTCCTGCCGCTTCACCGGCGCGCCGGACCACCGGGGTCGCTGCCGCCGCTGTCATATTCCGCTGACGCCGCGCCGTCCTTATAGCCTGCAGAAATCCTGGGCCGCGCTGATTACCTCCGTGATCCTGCTGTTTCCCGCCAATCTGCTGCCGATATCGGTGATTTACGTCAACGGCGTTCGCCGGGAAGACACGATTTTTTCAGGCATTATGTCGCTGGCCGCCGGGAATGTCCCCGTGGCGCTGGTGGTTTTTATCGCCAGTATTCTGGTGCCGTTCAGCAAGGTGCTCATTACCTCAACTTTGCTGCTGAGTATTCATTTTCGGGTCAAACACAGCCTAATGACGCGCATGCGGCTGCTGCGCCTTATGACCTGGATCGGGCGCTGGTCGATGCTCGATCTGTTCGTGATCGCCCTGACCATGTCGCTGGTTAACCGCGACCAATTGCTTGCTTTTACCATGGGACCAGCGGCGTTCTATTTTGGCGCCGCCGTTATTCTGACAATATTGTCTGTCGAGTGGCTGGATAGTCGACTGATGTGGGATAACGATTAATAATCGTAGGATAACAATGCAGAACCAAACGCCGATGACACCAACTGAAGCCAACGTCAAAACCCGGCGCCGCCTGTCGCCATTCTGGCTGCTTCCTTTTATCGCCCTGCTGATCGCCGGCTGGCTGCTGTACACCAACCAGCAGGAACGCGGCGCGACGGTGACCATCGATTTCGTGTCGGCGGACGGCATCGTCCCCGGCCGCACGCCGGTACGCTATCAGGGCGTCGAGATCGGCACCGTGCGCAACATTAAGCTCAGCGACGATTTGCGCACCATCCAGGTCATCGCCAGCATTCGCAACGACATGAAAGACGCGTTGCGCAGCGGCACCCAGTTCTGGCTGGTTACCCCCAAAGCGTCGCTGGCCGGCGTGTCCGGTCTGGATGCGCTGGTCGGCGGCAACTACATCGGCATGCTGCCCGGCGGCGGCGAGCCCGTCAGTCACTTCACCGCCCAGGACACTCAGCCCAAATACCGCGTTAACAGCGGCGAATTGCTGATACATCTGCGCGCCGACGATCTGGGTTCGCTGAACGCCGGCTCGCTGGTCTATTTTCGTAAAATGCCGGTAGGGAAAGTCTACGATTACAGCATCAACCCCGATCACAACGGCGTGATGATCGATGTGCTGATCGACCGCCGTTTTACCGGGCTGGTGAAAAAGGACAGCCGTTTCTGGAACGTGTCCGGTTTGAAGGCCGACGTCAGCCTCAGCG
Organism: Dickeya sp. NCPPB 3274; assembly: GCF_000406205.1. NCBI lineage: Bacteria > Pseudomonadati > Pseudomonadota > Gammaproteobacteria > Enterobacterales > Pectobacteriaceae > Dickeya > Dickeya sp. NCPPB 3274. Next base: position 2,745,998 of record NZ_CM001979.1, read on the forward strand.
GCGCGACCGTCGAAATGCAGAACCTGTCCGCGCTGGTCAACGGCGCCATCGCGTTCGACTCCCCCGCGCAGGGGGAAGCGGCCGCCGCAGACCAGAATTACACCCTGTACCCGGATCTGGCGCGCAGCCAGCGCGGCGTGCTGATTACGCTGGATCTGCCTTCCGGCGATAAACTGCGGGCCGGACATACGCCGCTGCTGTATCAGGGGCTGGAAGTGGGCACGCTGCAACGCATCGCGCTTGAAGCGGATCAGCGCGTCACCGGGGAGCTGATTGTCGACCCGTCCGTGGTGCCGCTGATGCGGGAAAACACCCGCATCGAACTGGCCGCGCCGCGCCTGTCGCTGAACGACCTCAATCTGCCCAGCCTGCTGGGCGGCACGACGCTGACGTTGATCCCCGGCGATGGCGAACCGAAGCAGCGCTTCACCGTGCCCGACGCCACCCAACAGCAGTTGCAACAGCCCGGCGCGCTCACCGTTGAACTGACCGCCAGCCAGAGTTACGGCATCGACAGCGGTCAGCCGGTTATCCTGCACGGCGTGCAAATCGGCCGGATTGTTCAGCGCGCCTTAACCGATAACGGCGTCAGTTTTACCGCCGTTATCGACCATCAGTACCGCCATCTGTTGCATAAAGACAGCCAGTTCATCGCCAGCAGCCGGGTCAACGTCAAGCTGGGGCTTGACGGCGTTCAGGTGCTGGGCGCCAGCGCCCAGGAATGGTTGAGCGGCGGCGTGACGGTGCTGCCGGGACGCACCGGCGACGCCCAGCCGCGTTATCCGCTCTACAGCGATCGGGAAAAAGCCGGCGCCGGGATTCAGGGTACGACCCCGCCCACCACCCTGACGCTACTGACCGACAGCCTGCCGGATATTCAGGAAGGCTCGGTGGTGCTATACCGCAAGTTTCAGGTGGGTGAAATCACCCGCATTCGTCCGAAAGCCGACACCTTCGAAATCGATGTGTATGTCCGGCCGGAATACCGCAATCTATTGACCGACAACAGTGTCTTCTGGGCGGAAGGCGGCGCGCGCGTGCAACTTAGCGGCGCCGGGCTGACCGTGCAGGCATCGCCGCTCAGCCGGGCGCTGAAAGGCGCCATCAGCTTCGACAACGTGGACGGCGCCGCCGACGTACAGGGCGGCAAACGTCCGTTATACAGTAACGAAACCGCGGCCCGGGCGATTGGCAGCCGCATTACGTTACGGACCTACGACGCCAGCAAACTCTCCGCCGGGATGCCGATTCGTTATCTCGGCATCGATATCGGTCAACTGGAATCGCTGAAACTGGCGGAGCAGCGGGATGAGGTACTGGTGCAGGCGGTGCTCTATCCGGAATATGTCCGCAACTTCGCCCGCGCCGGCACCCGCTTCTCGGTGGTGACGCCGGAGATTTCCGCCGCCGGCGTCAACCACCTGGAAACCCTGATCCAGCCCTATATCAACGTCGAGCCGGGCAGCGGCGCGTTTACCCGCAGCTTTGAACTACAAAAAGCCACCATTTCCGACTCCCGCTATCAGGATGGGCTGAACATCAGCGTTGATACCGCCGAAGCCGGATCGCTGCAAATCGGCACCCCGGTGTTGTTCCGCGGGATTGAGGTCGGCACGGTGACCGGCCTGTCGCTGGGTTCCCTGTCCGACCGGGTATCGGTGGCGCTGCGCATCAGCAAACGCCATGCGCATCTGGTGCGCGACAATTCGGTGTTTTGGCTGGCCTCCGGCTACAACCTGCAGTTTGGCCTGACCGGCGGCGTGATCAAGAGCGGCACCTTCCAGCAATTTATCCGCGGCGGCATCGCCTTCGCCACCCCGCCGGCCACCCCGCTGACGCCCGCGGCGCAGGCGGGCAAGCACTTCCTGCTGCACGGCGAAGAGCCCGGCGGCTGGCGCGACTGGGGAACCGCGCTGCCGGAACGATAGGCGTCATGTCTGCGACTCACCGGCTTATACCGGTGAGTCGTCATCCCTTCCGGCAGCCGAGATATGGTAAGATTCGCGTCCTGATTGTAGCTGTAACGGAACCATTTCTGTGGCCAAACCTATTCCCGCGTCTCTCACTCCCGACTTTCTGACCGCCATGCAGGCGATCATGCCTGCGCACCTGAGCATGGACACGTTCATCGACGCCTGCCAGCGACCGCTGCGACGCAGCCTCCGCGTTAACACCCTGAAAATCAGCGTGCCCGATTTTCTCGCGCTGGTCGCGCCCTACGGCTGGGAACTGGAAGCAGTGCCCTGGTGCGATGAAGGATTCTGGCTGCTGAACGCGGATGAGGAAGCCATGCGGCTGGGCAACGCGCTGGAGCATCTGGCCGGCCTGTTCTACATTCAGGAAGCCAGTTCGATGCTGCCGGTCAGCGCGCTGTTCATGGGGGATGACGCCCCGGATCGGGTGCTGGACATGGCGGCCGCCCCCGGCTCCAAAACCACCCAGATCGCCGCCCGGCTCAACAATCAGGGATTGATTGTCGCCAACGAATATTCCGCCAGCCGGGTCAAGGTACTGCACGCCAACCTGCACCGCTGCGGCGTCAGCAATACCGCCTTGACCCATTTTGACGGCCGGGTCTTCGGCAACGCCTTACCGGAGACGTTTGACGCCATCCTGCTGGACGCGCCCTGCTCCGGGGAAGGCGTCGTCAGAAAAGATCCCGCCGCCATGAGTCACTGGTCGCTGGAGAGCATCGCCGATATCGCCGCCACCCAGCGCGAACTGATCCTGAGCGCCTTCCATGCCCTGAAAACGGGCGGCGTGCTGATTTATTCCACCTGCACCCTGAATCATCAGGAGAACCAGCATGTTTGCCGCTGGCTGATGCAGCAGTTCCCCGACGCCTGCGAGATCGAATCGCTGGAGGCGTTGTTCCCGCAAGCGCACCGCGCTATCACCGAAGACGGCTTTTTGCACGTCTTCCCGCAGATTTACGACAGCGAAGGCTTTTTTGTGGCGCGCTTGCGTAAAACCGCCAGCGTACCGCCGCTGGCGGCGCCGGATTACAAACTCGGCAAGCTGCCGTTTACCCCTATCAGCGCCAAAGATGCGCAGTTGATTCGCCAAAGCGCGCAGCGGTTGGGCCTGCAGTGGTCAGAACAGCAATTACAGCTGTGGCAACGGGACGATGAGATCTGGTTATTTCCGGCGGCATTGCAGCCGATGCTGGGCAAAATGCGCTTCTCCCGCATGGGCGTCAAGCTGGCGGAACGCTTTGCCAAAGGGTATCGCTGGCAGCATGAAGCCGTTGTGGCGCTGGGCAACCCCGACAACCCAAACACCTACGCGCTCAGCGCGGAGCAGGTCGTCGACTGGTTCCGCGGCAAAGACATTTATCCGCCCTCGCCCGTAAGCCACGACGAGGTTTTGCTGACCTGGCGGCAGACCACGCTGGGATTGACCAAACGTGTCGGCCAGCGTCTGAAAAACAACCTGCCTCGTGATCTGGTTCGCGATGGCGCCAACCTGGTATCCGCCATCGGATAATCTTTGACCGGACCGCCGCTCGCGGCGTTCCCGGTGCATTTTTTTCATCTACACTCACAATCAAGGCGTGGCATCAACATTCAACCTGTTGAGGAATCTATGTTCGCACTGGTGATCTTTGTCTGTTACCTGGGAGGTAACTGCGAGAGTCTGGTCGCGGGAACCTACATCAATGAACCACAATGTCTGGGTGCCATGGAGGAACAGCAAATCCGTAATGGCGGCTGTTTTCCGGTTGATGATTTTCGCAGCGGGTACTGGAAACCGGCTCACGAATATCGTGACCGCTGACGCTGATCGCATCGCAAAAAAAAAGCAACGCCACAGCTGTAACAGCGTTGCCCAAACAGGTGTGATGGCTACTGCCTGTTATTATTGGAATTTCATGACGGTCAAAATTTCACCCACTCATCTTCGGCGGGATGATGTTTCGCCGATTCAGTCGCCTTGCGGTGAGCATCGTGCTTCTGTGTCGGTTTCCGGCCGCTCTGGCCCGGCTTATTCAGCAATAATGTCTGATGGCTTGCTGGCGAACCGACATGGTGAGGATGCCCATCGTCGCCCAAATGAAACGCGGATACCGCCTGCGCCAGCATCCGCGACTGCTCTTCAAGCGAATTGGCCGCCGATGACGACTCCTCCACCAGCGCCGCGTTTTGCTGGGTCGTGGTGTCCAGTTCCGATACCGCCTGAGCTATCTGGGATATTCCCCGGCTTTGTTCATCCGAAGCCGACGCGATTTCCCCCATTATGTCAAACACATGGGCTACCGAGCTGACAATATCCTGCATGGTTTTTCCCGCTTCCCCCACCAGCGCTGAACCGGTATTGACCCGCGACACCGATTCATGAATCAACCCCTCGATTTCTTTTGCAGCTTGGGCGCTGCGCTGCGCCAGATTGCGCACCTCGCTGGCGACTACCGCGAATCCACGCCCTTGTTCGCCGGCTCTCGCCGCCTCAACCGCCGCATTCAGCGCCAGAATATTGGTCTGAAAGGCGATGCTGTTGATGACGGTCGTAATATCAGAAATACGTTTGGAACTGCTGGAAATGTCGTCCATGGTTTTCACCACGTTATTGACGATTTCCCCGCCCTTGACCGCATTCCGCGACGCTTCAGACGCCAGTTGCGACGCATGGTGGGCGTTTTCGGAGTTCTGTTTTACCGTCGAGGTCAACTGCTCCATGCTGGCGGCCGTTTCCACCACCGCCGCCGATTGCTGTTCGGTGCGGGACGAGAGATCGGTATTGCCCGCTGCGATTTCCGCGGAGGCGGATTCGACATGACTCACCCCTTCGCGGATATCCCGGATCATGGTGCGCAGCTTGCCATTCATGTTGCCCATCGCGGTGAGCAACTGCCCCAGCTCGTCGCGGCGCGTTGTGCTGACGACGGACGAAAGATCGCCGCTGGCAATCCGTTCCGCCACCGACAGGCTCAATTTAAGCGGGGTAATCAACTGTACCGAGATACGCCACGCCATGACGATACCCAGTAGGATCACCAGCAGGCCGGTCACCACCATATTGAATTCCGACGATTGGGTGGTTTGATTGGAATTCGCCAGTTGTTGATTGAACAGGCCGCCGACATCCGCATTCAGTTTTTCCGCCGCCTCAGTCATCGCCTGACTGGCGCGGGTTTCATCCTGAAAGGCGGCCAGATAAGCCGGCCCAGAACGCCGGTAGCCCGCGAAATAATCCCAGGCGGTATTCAGCCATGCCTGTTGTTCCGCAGACAACCGCCCGGCTTTTTCCCTGATGGCGGTTTCGGCGGCATCAATGCTTTTCAGGGTCGCGCCCAGCGTATTATCCGAGGGCGTCAGCAGCAGATCATGCGCCAGGTCGCGAATATCCGCCATGTACTCGCCCAATTGGTACAGCAGCACCTGAATATCCGACGACACGCCCGCAACCTGCTGCCATTTATTATGGAATGCTTCCAGCACACTGCCGCTTTCATCCTGACCGATAGCCAGACCGGCCGTATCCCGTTTTTTACTGGCGGCGATGAACGCATCCCGCACGACCCGATACGCTTTCAGGTCCTGCTCAATTCGGTTCACATCGTCGATCGTATCCTTATCCCAACTCAGCGCCCCGGCCTGCCTGAGAATATCGTCCATCTTATTAATCAGCTCGCCATTTTTATCAATAAAGCTGTAATCATGCGTGAACTGAAACTGTGTGCGCAAAATGCGGGCCTGCGCCAACGTGGCGTTGAGTTGATTGGTCGCCAGCGCCTTCTCGTTATTATCCGCCACACTGCGAAATCCAATCACTCCGGCAATCAACACCACCAACGACAATAACAAAACCGAACCAAAGCCTAATGACAGTTTGGTTCCCAGTTTAAGGTTCTCGTATTTTCCACCCAGAATATTCATAGAATCACCATTTATGGCTCTCATAATGTGATCGTCATTCCATGTATATCAATGACATATCATGAAGAATTAAATATCGCTATTTAATAATTACACAGGTAATCAACGTCCTTTTTTTACTGCCATCCTGTCGTCAAAAACCTATTGATACGTATATACCCGTCATACTTCGAGTTGCAGGTGCGTTGGCTTTATTACTCGGCCCATCCCTGGGCCTCGCCCCTTTGGGGCCGCGGTAAACCGCGTTCAACGCTGCTCCCGGCAGCGTTGTCGCTCACCCCAGTCACTTACTTGAGTAAGCTCCTGGGGATTCACTCGGCTGCCGCGTTACAAGGCTCATTCTGAGCCTTGCCCTAAAGGGCCAACGCGTAGCGTTGTTCAACACGCCAGCGTGTTGTCCTGCAACTCGAATTATTTAGGGTATAAAGCTAAATTCAGTAAAAAAATAATGGATACCGGAATGTTTCATACCGTCCTTCATGATTAAAAGAACAAATAAATCATGTAATTGTGAATTAACCGGAGCGCCGTTAAGAATGGTGAAAGAGAAATGATTTACGTTGATTATCAAGGGTTCCGTTAACCATTTAATCCCTCATAATCTATATATCATCATTCCCATAATAGAAAGACATATAATACAAGGGTATAAGAACCCCCACAGATCTATCATGAGTGGATATTTCAGGAAAAATAAATAGCTCGTTAACAACGGCGGGAAAACAGAATAAACATCGGGATGAGACTCAGGCGCGGCCTGCTCTTTATGACAAATCAGTCTATTAGACGACCCCAACCTTTATGGCGCACTCAACTTTTATGGCGCTATGGGGCGCTCCCCCCCTTGACGCGATCGCGCTTTCGCCACGGCGGCGGTTTCTCTGCCGATGGAAATACCCGGCGCAGCCTGTACGCGCCGGGTGTTCGAATATCAGAAGCTGGGGGTTAGCGTCAGCACCACCACGCCGCGCGGCGTAACTTCATCCACTCCGCACTGGAATTGTGAGCCGCCGCCTTCAACCTGCATTTTACGCCCCGGCAACAGCGCCACATCGTAGATATCGCTCTTGCCGTCGATATCCAGCAACCAGCGACCATTGCTGATACTGGTAATACCGGTATCCACCAGCCAGGAAGATGAACTCCCCTCCACCAGCAAAGGCGCATGCAACCCGGCTGGAATAAACTGCGGATCCGCCTTCCACTCCCCCGCATCCTGCAGTTTTCCGGTTTTCAGCAGATTACGCGGGATCAGGCATATGCCGCTGTCATCCTGACGGCTGACAGGCGCGTCATTTTGCTGCGGCGAGCCTTTACCGGTTGCCAGCCACGCCAGCGACACGCCGGTATCCAGCGCGCAGGTGACCACCACATCCCCGGGAAAGAAATCACGACGAATCCAGGTACTGATCGTGCCGGGCGCGATGCCCAACAGATCGCCCAACTCTTTTTGCGTGCTGAAGCCATAGGCATCAAGCATTCGGCGCAGTACCGCCTTGCCGCCCGATGACAGGATCTGCTCATAAAGCGCTTTGCCTTTCAGCGGCGATTTATGCGTAAAAACATTCGCATTTGCGAACTCTCCGGTGACCAGCCATCCGGCATCGGCTCCGGTATCAAGCGCGCATTTCAAAATAATATTACCCGGCACGTTCCCTCGCTGAACCCAGTTACTGATTGTATTGGTTGGTATCTCAGTGACCTCGCTCAGTTCCTTCTGAGTCTTTACTCCGTAACTTGACATGATGCGCTCAAGTACGAAGGCCGCAGACACGGCATTACTATTTGTATTCAAAAACACCTCACGAGTATTTACATATACACGTTACGTGTTTTATAGTGTCTACACAGCACATGTAACACCATAGAACACCCTGGCCTGGGGGAGATATTGCTTTATGTCGGACGAGATTTCAATTCTAACGCACATTTCTGAGGAAAATCCTACCACAGCGAGTCCATCCGCTGTTACAGAAACCGGCTTTTTGACCATCAGCCGACAGCCCCATGCTATGCCTGTTCGGGCGTTGTTTTCTTTCACTGGCTTGCGCAACGCGGCCTACGCCGCAGCGCCGGCATCCGTGGCGCTGCGCGCTGCGCGCCATACAAGGACGCGGCGGTTCCGTTTTGCCCACACCGCGCTTCCGCATCATTTTGCAAATGCAAAAACGTCATTCGTCACCGTCACGATGACCGCCCTATTTTCCAGCCTCATTGCTGCCTGCGCGCTATCAGCGCGGTATGGTCATCCAACCGTTGTGAACGGCGGCAATGATTTTAACACCAGATTCGGAAATTCGAATTTTGGTTATATTCTGCGACTGCTTCCGAAGACCGGCGGCCGCGATGGCAAACGAGCGTAATCATGAAACCCCATTATGCCTTTACCGCCGACCATCTGCAGACCCTGCCGCCCAATTTGCGGGCGCTGATCGGAAAACACTTCGCGGATTCGCGCTGGGCGCAGACGTGCGTTTTTTACCGGCGTCTCTCCGAGCGCTATCGCCGCACGCTGTGTTTTCATGCCGCGCTGCACCACCGCTGGTGCGTCTATCAACTGGAAGAGATGGATGAAATGGCGCGCGAGAGGATTGTCAGCGCGCTGAATGAACTGCGCAGCGCATTCGGCTTGCCGGAAAAACAGGAGCACGGCCAGTTGCTGCACTCGGTTCGGGTCCTCACCCTCAGCGAGCGCCGCACGCTGTTTTTCCATGCCGGGCTCACGACCCAGGAATTCGACCAACCCTTGCGACGCATCGACGAGTCGGATTGCCAGTGGGCGATAGCACTTAATCGCGCCTTCAGCGAGCTGCACAGCCTGTTTGCCGGGGCGCCCGACATTCTGACCAGTATCAGACCCGAACACTATTCTCGTTGATGAGGGTCTCGTTGATGAGGGTCTCGTTGATGAGGGTCTCGTTGATGAGGGTCTCGTTGATGAGGGTCTCGTTGATGAAGGTCTCGTTGATGAAGGTCTCGTTGACGACGGTCCCATTGACGCCAGTTTCGCTGACGACAGACCTCGCCGGCAAAAACGCCCCTCGTTAACTCAACCGCCAGCACACAGGCCGCCGCTCAGGCAGGTCCGCATTGTTGCTGCTTAATATCAGGAAATTGTATGAAAAACGCACAAATGAACCACAAGACTCAATCTGCCGCAAGGCGGCATATCCCGAATGACGTCTGGCGTACAGACCTTGCCCATCGCTATAGCGAACATCTGGACCAGTTGGCGCAGCACGCCCGGCAGGAACAGCTGTCCGCTCAGGAACTGGTGGCCTTGCTGCAACAGGAAGCCGAGAACATCCGCCACCAGATTTGGGAGGCGCACTAATGGCAGACAGTATGGACATTTCCCAGGAGCAGCAAGCCATGCTGCTGGATGCGCAAATCGCCCATGCCCGCAAAGCCCCCGCCGCTCACACCGCCCATGTCTGTGAGGACTGTGATGCGCCGATTCCCGAGGCCCGCCGTCAGGCGATCCCCGGCGTAACGTGCTGCGTGGCGTGTCAGGAAATTCGCGAACAGAAGCAGCGTCACTATCGTTCGCCGTCCTGAGCGTGCGGTCACTGACTGACAAGCCAGGGCCGATCTGCGGCTATTCCCGCCGGTATATCCGGCAAACATTCATTGGGCAGGTAAACGCTGGCTGGCTATGACGTCTGACGAAGCTGAAAACAACGCCGACAACCGGAGCAACCGCTGGGCATACCCGTGGAATGCGCCCCGTCCCGCCATTCTGCCCGAATCCAGCGCCTTGTCCGCGGATACCTTGCAGCAGGGACAGGCGGTACTGTATCGACTGGCGTTGCTGCCGCGTTTTCTGGCCGGCCATTTCCGCCGCCGCTTCGACTACCTGAAGCAGCATCAGGGGCTGGGCGTCGCGTTCAACTACCTGTTATCGGTGGTTCAGCGTCGGCTCTGGCCTCGAATCGACGCCGTCAGCGCCCGCTACCGGATGAATACCGCCAGCTCTTCACACTTCATCAGCGAAGCAGAGCAGTATCACCAGTTGCCGGATATGCCGGACAAGGTTCTGCGGACGTTTGCCAGCCGTATCGCCGCCCACATGAACGATGCCTACCATGCTCACTGCGAACGCTACCTGCAGGAATGCCCCGGCGATAATCAGGCGAGTTTATTCAGCGATGAAACACAAGCGCGCATCTATGGTCAGTTAGCGACGCTGGCGCAAGCCCTAAACGTGGCCCCCGCCCACTGGCAACGCCATCAAAACGGGACGCTCACACTGGAACAGGCATGCGCCGGCATTATGCGGCTGGTCACCCCCCGCTGGTGGGAACGTCAGTTGAAAATTCAGCGCACCCGCTGGCGTGAAGCACTATGGATTGCCAGCGGCGAGGTGAGCCGGGCCGCGTCCCCCTTTCTCAGCCGTCAGGCGCTGCAGGATATCCGCTACCGCCGTCTGGCGACGCTGGATTTTCTGAAAAGTCGCGAGCTGGAAAATACCCGCAACGGCGAGCGGGTCGATTTGATCGATAAAGTCATGGGCAGTATCGCCAATCCGGATATTCGCCGTATGGAACTGATGACCATGCTGGCGGGTATTGAGCGTTACGCTACCGCGCACCATCATATCGGCATGCTGGTAACGCTCACCGCCCCCGGCCACTACCATCCCACCCGCACCCGCGGTCACGACCGGGTATTGGTCAACACGGGATGGATGCCGGACTGCCCTTCGCCCAAAATGACCCAGCATTATCTGGTCCAGCTATGGGGAAAAATCCGCACCGCGCTCAAAGACCGTAAACTGCACATCTACGGATTGCGGGTCGTTGAACCCCATCACGACGGCACGCCGCACTGGCACATGATGCTGTATTGCGAACGCGCGCAGCGTCGGGCGATCGTCGATATCCTGCGCCGCTACGCCCAGTCAGATGAAAGCGACCGCGCCGTGGCGCACAGCCGCCGGTTTGACTGCAAGCATATCAACAAGGGCGGCGCGGCGGCGTACGTCGCCAAATACATCGCCAAAAATATCGATGGCTACGCGCTGGACGGCGAATCAGACCACGAAACCGGCAAACCGCTGAAAGACATGGCCGCCGCTGCCTCGGCCTGGGCCTCGCTCTGGCGCATTCCTCAATTCCATTTCATCGGGTTGCCCACGATTGGCGCCTACCGCGAATGCCGACGCATTCGCAGCCGGTCATTACAGGATACGCTGGGCGAACAGGCCGAAACGGTGAGGAACGCGGCGGATCGCGGCGACTTCGCCGCCTATATCGAGGCGCAGGGCGGTGCGAATGTCGCCCGGCAACACCAGTCGGTTCGTGTCGCCAGAGCCGCCAGCGAACGGCTGAACGCCTACGATGAAACTATCGTGCGTACCGTCGGTATTTTTTCCGCCCAGCGCGGCCGCGAACGTGTATTCACCACCCGCCCGGATGAATGGCAAATCGTGGCCAAAAACCATGCCGATGGCGATATCGCCGATCGCCGTCGATCGGCTCCGCCTTGGAGTTCTGTCAATAACTGTGGGGGCGCGTTTTCGTCCGGCGCGTTCCCTTACCCATTTCGCGATATTCCCCGCGTTCCTTCAGCGCGGCTAACTTATTTTCAGCGCGATCGGCTGGCGTCGTTGCGCCCCCGTCTTAGTCAGCAAGGTATTGAAACCTCACGCTGGGAGCGGGAGGCGCTGGTACGCGGCGCCAGCGTGAAAATTGACGGCCAACTGATTGATGAGTTTAGGAATAACGCGATATCCGCCGTTGATGAAAAGCGCATCATGAGCACACAGCTCCTGCACTTATGAGTTGACGACTACTACTGAATAAAGTACTGTATATAAATACAGTCTCACAATGGAAGAGGTACCGTGGAACAGACTGAAAACAGAGAGCTGACCTTGTCAAGGATTCGATTAATTGCCGATATGTCATTGATATCACAATGTGATCCTGAAGAAATGAAAATCGCCATGTCGTTGATCGCCGACTTATCTCACGGCGAACTCCCGGAGAGTGATTATCAACAGTTTCTGAAGAACAGCAGTGATGGACAGCAGCTTAAAGCATGGTTCGAACAACAAATGTTGTAAGGGATTTCGATGGATAATCATGACCGACGTGAAATTCCCTGGCCGTTCGCCAGAGGCACGTGCAAATTAATGGATTTTCTCTGTGGCTAACACGCCAGACTAATACGCAGCAAAATTTTTTTTCGTATCCAGACTATTCAATAAAAAGGTCTGACCGGCCAAATCCGGTATATACATTTTGGCATGAATTTTAATTCCAATTTAGTGAAAAACTGTCCGTTGGTGTGATAATTTTGTCTTTAACACAGTGGTACGGAATTAGGGTATTCCCATGTAAAAACGTTTATTAGCGACATTACCCCCCGGCTTTCCCAGTACCTTTAACACGCAATATCCCCTGCCAGCCAGGATTGGCAGGGGTCAGTATGTAGCGTCACAATAAGCAGCGGTACCATCAATAAACACCGGACATTATTTCACGTATTTCCCGCCTGTTGTTGTGTCATGCGTCCGACGACTTTCCTGCATTGCGACCACCATCGTTCCTCTGGAGGATAAAGGATCAGAGATAAGCGGTTTTATCCGATATTTTTATCTGAATCTCTCGATCTTTTTTTATCTGAACCTAAAGGTATCACATGAAAGTTTACGCCCATCAGGACGACACCCTGGACGCGCTCTGTTACCGCTATTACGGCCGCACGCAAGGCGTGGTGGAAACGGTTATGCTGTCCAACCCGGGGCTTGCGGACCTTGGCCCCATTCTGCCGCACGGCACCGCCGTCACGCTGCCCGATCTGAATGCTTCCGGCTCACAGGAAAGCGTCAATATCTGGGAATAATTCCGGACTATCAGGCTCCATGCTCGCCTTCGGCAAATACCACATGGAGATCGCCGCCACACCAGGAACCTTATCATGCAAAAACCACAAAGCCTCAGACTTGCGCTGACCACCGCATTACCCGCGCTGGGTAATGCGTTACAGTTTCGGATCCAGGAAGGGGAAATCGCCGCGTTGCAGGAGCCGTCCCTGTCGTTTGAATACCGCTATCAGTTGCTGCTGACGCTGAATAATTTCTCTGACAATCCCGACACCCTTTTTGTCACCCTGCTGCTCTGGGTGCGCCAGAACCAGCCGGATTTGTTAACGCGTGAAAGCATCCGCAACAAAGGTATCAGCTTTACGATCGACAATAATGCGGACAACACCAGCACGCTATCCATTCGGCTCAATCTGACGGAACGCAATCGTGTCAATGAACAGAATCAAAGCCTGCAGGTGCAGTATGAACCGGAGCCAACGCCGCCCGAACCGGTGAGCCGGCCTACTGCGCTGTATATCGCCGGCGAACTGATCAGCCAGTGGAAAGGGAACTGATCCCTTCAGATATCATTTTCTCCATGAGGGCCGTTACGTATACGGCCTTTTCCTTCACAAGAAACGATAAGTAATAATTATTTTATGATTTAAATACTCATCTTATTTATTTCCAGCTCGTAATTTTCATAATAAAAAATCATCACCGCGTCTATCTGGCGCTGGCACGATTCCCTTCACTTTCTTCATCGCAAATTATTTCAGAAATCGTTTTCTACTGTTATCGCCCGGGATTAATCAGTAATACCCTATAACCTTCCATGTTTCGTCAGCGAAAATCGGCTGATGTTATTACCTCGCCTACTCTCTTTTGGGTTGAATAACTGAAGGGAAACACAATTGGATAAAAGCCGAAGTTTGCCACGTAATATACGAAAGGAATTATTCCACTTTAAACATTTTGGTAACAATGAAGGATTTCTTTATTACCCGAAAATCACGGAAGATATCCGTCCGTCCCTTCCCGAAAATACGAACACCCATTGCAACGCCAATCGTGAAAAATCCAGAAAGTTGCTTAATCTGTTCGGCTGCCATCTGGGCGACCCGTATTGCAGCCAGACAGCCGTTCCCGGCGCGTCGCCGCAGCTCACCAGCATTTTTTCTTCCTACGGATTGCTGACGTCCACCGCGGACTCGCCAACGCCGGTGTTTACCCAGCCCGACTTTCTGTTGCTGTATTGCCTGAGTGAAACGTCCGTCTTCAAAATACTGGTTGGCATCGCCAGTCTTCGTCATGTCATGACACATGTGGATCAGCACACCCGCACTGAATTATGCCTGCCGCAGTACGCGCTGCGCCCCGGCGCCGTCAGCCAGGAGAACACGCCGTTCAGTCTCCTCAGCGCCGACCACGACCCATTTCTGACCTGTACGCCTGACCTGGCGTATCCCCTGACCTCGCCCGCCAGATATGCCTTGCTGAAGCTCGACCCGCTGCTGAAAAACAGCATGCAATGGCTCAATTTAAAGCGGGGCGATCTGCTCATTATCGACAACCGCCGCAGTACCCACACCTGCGTACCATTCACCCCATTCTTCCGACAGGGTTCGCCTTACCTGACGCACATGTTCGTCAATAAACCGGACCCGGCGCGATACTGACCCCTTACTCCGCTCTCGCAGCGTCACTGCGGTTGGTCGTGATGCGAAAGTCGTGATGCAAAAGCCGTGACGCAAAGATCGGTGGGGCCATCCGCCACACAACCACGGCAAATTGTCTCATTCCGCGGGAAGACGCATGCTTCCCACCATGAATACATACGAATATCTCTCCGAAATCCAGCGCGCGCTGCGTAACCTGATTCGTATCGGCGTCATCACCGAGGTCGATACCCAACAGGCACGCTGCCGCGTGCAGACCGGTGGCATGGTCACCGGATGGCTCCACTGGCTGTCCCGTCGTGCGGGGAGTTCCCGCGAATGGTGGGCGCCGTCGGTGGGTGAACAGGTGTTACTGCTTGCAATAGGAGGCGAACTCAATACGGCATTTGTTTTACCGGGTATTTACAGCGAACACCATCCGGCCCCATCGGCCTCTGCGGATGCCTGCCACATCCGCTTCCCTGATGGCGCGGTGATGGAATACGAACCGGCCAACGGCGCGCTGACCGTCACCGGCATCAAGAGCGCGACGGTTGTCGCATCGGAATCGGTGACCGTCACCACGAAAAACGTCACCGTCAACGCCAGCCAGCGCATCACGCTGGACACCCCGGAAGTCGTCTGTACGCACAAATTAATCACCCAGACCATCGACGTTCAGCAAGGCGGCAGCATCACCGGCAGCGTCACCCACTCGGGAGGAAGTTTCTCCTCCAATGGCGTGGTGGTACATACCCATCAGCACAGCGGCGTACAGAATGGCGGCGGCACAACAGGAGGACCTTTATGACCAGCACGTCATACACCGGCATGAATCGCAGCACCGGCGGCAGCCTCAGCGATCTGGAACATCTGCGCCAAAGCGTGCGCGATATTCTGACCACCCCGCAAGGCAGCCGGGTCATGCGGCGCGATTACGGTTCGCTGCTTTCCACCCTGATCGACCAACCGCAAACGCCCGCGCTGAAACTACAGGTGCAGGCGGCTTGCTATGTCGCGTTGCTGAAGTGGGAGCCACGGCTGACGCTGACGTCCATCTCAATGGAAAGCCACTACGACGGCCAGTTGATTGTGGATATTTCCGGCACCCTGGCCGGCAACGGCACATCCCTTTCGTTAACCATTCCCGTGAGCTGAGATCATGCCTCTTATCGATTTAAGTCAATTACCCGCCCCTAGCGTGGTCGAAACGCTGGATTATGAAACCCTGTACGCCACGCGCAAAGAAACCCTGCTGTCGCTCTACAGCGCCGACGAGCGTGAAGCTATCGCGCGCGCCCTGACGCTGGAGTCGGAGCCGATGGTGAAACTGTTGCAGGAAAACGCCTATCGCGAGCTACTGCTGCGCCAGCGCATCAATGAAGCCGCTCAGGCCGGGATGCTGGCGTTTGCCCAAGGCAACGATCTGGACCAGTTGGGCGCCAACGTCAACGTCTCCCGACTGGTGATCACCCCGGCCGACACCACCACCGTCCCCCCAACCGCCGCGGTGATGGAGTCCGACACCGATTTTCGTCTGCGCATTCAACAGGCGTATGAAGGCCTGAGCGTGGCAGGCTCCATCGGCGCCTACCAGTTCCACGGGCGCAGCGCCAGCGGCCAGGTGGCGGATATCTCGGTCATCAGCCCCAGCCCCGCCCAGGTGCTGGTGTCGGTCCTGTCGCGGGAAAACGACGGCGCCGCCAGCGATACGCTGATCGCCACCGTCAATGCGGCGCTGAACGCCGAAGACGTCAGGCCGGTGGCTGACCGGGTTACCGTCCAATCGGCGGTGATCGTTCCTTACGATATCAACGCCACGCTTTACCTGTATCCCGGCCCGGAAGTCGAGCCGATCCGCGCCGCCGCCGAGAAGAAACTGCAGAGTTACGTCAGCAGCCAGCACCGGTTGGGCCGCGATATCCGCCGTTCCGCCATCTACGCCGCCCTGCATGTGGAAGGGGTACAGCGGGTAGAGCTGACTCGCCCGGCGGCGGATATCGTGCTGGACGATACCCAGGCGTCGCACTGTACCGGTTATACCCTGACGCTGGGGGGAACGGATGAATAAAAGCCCCCTGCTGCCACCCGGCTCATCACCGCTGGAACATGCCGTTGCCATCACCGGCGCCAGGCTGGAGGCAGTACCGGTTCCCCTGCGTCAGCTCTGGAATCCGGATACCTGTCCGGTCGAGCTACTGCCTTATCTGGCCTGGACGCTATCGGTTGACCGCTGGGATGAAAGCTGGTCGGAAACCGTCAAACGCAAGGTCATCCGGGATGCGTTTTTTATCCATCGCCACAAGGGCACGATCGGCGCGCTACGCCGGGTCGTTGAACCGCTGGGATATCTGATTCGCATCAAGGAATGGTGGCAAACCGGCGACGCGCCCGGCACTTTCCGGCTGGATATCGGTGTCCAGGAGTCAGGGATCACGGAAGAGTCCTTTCAGGAACTGGAGCGCCTGATTGCCGACGCCAAACCGGTTAGCCGCCAGATGCTGGGGTTAAACATCACCCTGGACAGTTCTGGCCCGCTGTCAATGGGCGCCGGCTCCTATAGCGGCGACGAACTCACCATCTACCCCTACTTCCCGGAAACCATCAGCGTTTCAGGCGAAGAGATCAATGGCGCGGCTATTCACCTAATCGATGACATGCACGTCGGCGGTTGATTTCCCCACTCGTTCCAAGCCAGCCTGCGCTGGCTTTTTTTATGGCTGCATCGCCGCCGAATGCTGTCTTCACATGTTGTCTCTCCACGCTAACAACGCCCGCCGGATGCGCTGACGGCGCCGACTTCGCATACTACCTCTACCCAGGCAGTGTCCCCGGGTAAGCACTTCACGACCAAAGCGGGCGCGCGTACCCCAGCTCATCGCGCCATAACCCGATAACGCCTTTGGGGTCTGCGCCCGCAACGCGAGCCGGGACACCGCCTATCCACAGCCGGACATACCGGTGGTCATCGCCCGTCGGCCAGTCCGGCTTCTCCGATGTCGCCCTGCGACATCCTATCTTGTTAACCGTATGAGTAATCTGCATGAGTACAAAATACTTTGCTTTACTGACGAACACCGGCGCGACGAAGCTGGCTAACGCCACCGCGCTGGGTAGCCATCTGGCTATCACGCAAATGGCGGTGGGCGATGGCGGCGGCAGCCTGCCGACGCCGACGCCCGCTCAAACCAAACTGGTCAATGAAAAACGCCGCGCCGCGCTCAACGCGCTAAGCATCGACGCGCAAAACACCAACCAGATCATTGCCGAGCAGGTTATTCCTGAGAATGAAGGCGGTTGGTGGATCCGCGAAATCGGCTTGTACGACAGCGACGGCGATCTGATCGCGGTCGCAAACTGTGCCGAAACCTATAAACCGCAGCTGCAGGAAGGCTCTGGCCGGGTGCAAACCGTGCGCATGATCCTGATTGTCAGCACGACCGAAGCCATTAGCCTGAAGATTGACCCGGCTGTGGTGCTGGCTACTCGTCAATACGTCGATGATAGCGCCATTCAGGTCAAGGCTTACGCCGACACCCAACTCGGCGCCCATATTGCAGCCGCCAACCCTCACCCGCAGTATGCCCCGCTCAATAGTCCAGCGCTGACCGGCACGCCCACCGCGCCAACGGCGGGAAAAAGCGCCAACTCCACGCAGCTGGCCACCACCGCATTCGTCAAAAACGTCGCCCTGCTCAAAGAGCAGAACGGCGCCGACATCGCTGACAAATCGGCTTTTCTCGCAAACCTGGGTTTAAGCGACGTACTGAAAACCGCCGACCTGGCGGGTATACCGCTGCCCTGGCCGCAGGCGACGGCGCCGGCCGGCTGGCTGAAATGCAACGGTCAGGCGTTCGATAAAAACGCCTTTCCCAAACTGGCGCTGGCGTACCCCGGCGGGGTTCTGCCGGATCTGCGCGGCGAGTTTATTCGCGGCTGGGATGATGGGCGCGGGGCGGATGTTGCCCGTGAATTGCTAAGTTGGCAAAAAGGAACTCTGACTATTTCAGATCCTAACTTAGCTTCAGTAAATGTTGGAGCGTTGATACATGCAAACAACGATAGTGCCAATACATACAAATCCATGGGGTTTGATGTTGTTAATAAAGGCGATTATGGCATGCTACGCTCCGCTATAAATGTGGAGGCGTCGGGTGCGCAAGATTTGGATTCAAATGGTTGGCAGTTTGGGTATGGTGCCACCCGCCCCCGCAATATCGCTTTTAACTACATCGTAAGGGCTGCCTGATAGCAGATATCGCATCAGTAGTGTCCTGACCGGATAAACCCGGTGCCTAATCATCTATAAACCGCAACGCGGTGAGGAGACTCACCGCGTTTTACAATATGTATTGTTGTCAGCCTGTACTGTCATAAAAACGTCGTATTACAGTTTTAGTGTGATGTCGCCGATTTCTTTTACGGGGTTCGACCATGCGCCTTCATTTATCATTTCTCCCCTTGCTGCTGATGGCCCAGATAGTTCAGGCGGCGGATATTCAAACCGAGCAGTACCAGATTACCTTTCCTGATAACGATCGGGTCAGTTACCACGGTAAATGGCAGACGCGTTTCCCCAATGGTTTTCCAATGGGGGTCGGTTCTGGGTTGTCATTTATCGGGCGGGATGGCGACAAACTGACGTTCGTTACCGTTACCGATCGCGGCCCGAACGCCGATGCGCCGGAATATCAGGGTAAAGATGCGAAGATCTTCGCCGCGCCTGATTTTACCCCCGCCATCATGACCATCACCGTGGATGCCAAAAGCGCACAGGCCACGGCGCTGCGCAAACTGCATGATGAGGCCGGCCCTATCAGCGGCTTGCCCTTACCCGGCTCGTTGGTCGGCACCACCAATGAAGTGGCGCTCAGCGATGCTCTGCAAAAACTAACGGATGATCGCCGTGGGCTGGACACCGAAGGCATTACCCCGGATGGTCAGGGGGGATTTTGGCTATCGGATGAATACGGCCCGTTCCTGATTCAGGTGGATGCGCAGGGAAAAATCCTGAAGAAAGTCGGCCCGACGCCGCTCAACGGCGAACAAGGCGTAGCCAGCGGCTTACCCAATATTCTGAAATGGCGCCAGCCTAACCGCGGCTTTGAAGGCATCACCCGCATGCCGGACGGCCGCATTCTGGCCGCGGTACAAAGTACGCTGGATATCGAAGGGAAAACCCAAAACAAGGCGTTATTTACTCGCCTGGTCAGCTTTGATCCGGCCACGGGCAAAACCGCTATGTACGGCTATCCGCTGGACGAAGATCAGTGGAAAAAGACCGGCGACGCCAAAATCGGCGATATGGTTGCGCTCAACGATCATGAAGTGCTGGTGATTGAGCAAGGTGCGGATAAAAACAAGGTGATGCATAACCTGATTTACCGTGTTGACCTGAGCCAGGCCAGCGATCTGAGCGCGTTGGATGCGAAACAGCCGGCAGAGTGGAATGATGCCGAAACGCTGGCGAAACGCGGTGTTGCACTGGCGAAAAAGCAGCAACTGGTCGATTTGCGCCAGTTGGGCTGGAAACCTGAGAAAGCAGAAGGGTTAGCGCTAATCGATGCCCGTACCCTGGCGGTTACCAACGACAACGATTTTGGTTTACAGTCCGTACTGGTCAATCCCGCCAAAGATGTAAAGAAGATCGGTAAATATCAGGTAGGCCCTGATGGCACGCTACAACTGGACGGCAAACCCGTCGATACCCGACTAGAGCTGGAACCGCTGCCGAAGGATGAGGCAACCAGCCAGTTATGGGTTATCCATCTGCCCCAGCCGCTTTACTAATCCGCTTCGCATTTATTACCCGGCGGCGCCCCGTTTACGGTGCGCCGCTTTTATTTGCCCTGCGCCTGAAATTTTTTCCCGCCATTATATTTCCCTATCGGAAATAATTGTTTACAGTGTAAGCCATTGTGAACATTTGTGCGGTATTGTTGGAGAAAAAGCGTGACAGGTTCCACCGCGATTGACGTACGCCAGCTGATTAATCAGCGTCCTCTTGGCGCTTACCAGAAACTGATTGTTTTTCTTTGCTTTTGTATTATTGCGCTTGATGGCATGGACATCGCCATCATGGGCTTTATTGCGCCATCGTTGAAAGCAGCCTGGGGAATCGGCAACGCGGAGCTGGCCGTGGTTATCAGCGCGGCGCTGATCGGCCTGGCGGTGGGGGCGATGGTTTCCGGGCCGTTGGCGGACTGGCGCGGCCGTAAAACGATCATCATCGCCAGCGTATTTCTGTTCGGCTTGTGGACCTTGTTAACCGCATTTTCTCAGACGTTGCAGCACATGGTGATTTTCCGCTTTCTGACCGGTTTAGGTCTGGGGGCGGCGATGCCGAATGTCGGTACGCTGGTCTCGGAGTTTGCGCCGGAGAAAAAACGTTCCTTCATCATCACCGTGGTCTTCTGCGGTTTCAGCTTCGGCGCCGCCAGCGGCGGGTTTGCCGCCTCGTGGATGATTCCGCAGTGGGGCTGGCATTCCGTACTGCTGATGGGCGGCATTTTGCCGCTGCTGCTGGTGCCGTTCCTGCTGATGAAGCTGCCTGAGTCGGTGCGGTTCCTGGTCAGCAAGCGGGCGGATTCGCGTCAGATTCATCACATCGTGGATAAAATCGCTCCCGGCATCTGTCAGGCCGACAGCCAGTTCGCCATGCCCGTGGCAGAGAAAACGCCTGGATTTGCCGTTCAGCTGGTGCTGTCCCGCTCTTACCGTTTTGGCAGCGTCATGCTGTGGGGTGGCTATTTCTTCGGCCTGTTCATGGTGTATCTGTTGGGCAGTTGGCTGCCGACCGTCATCAAGGAAGCCGGCATGAGCGTGACCGAAGCCACCATTATTACCGCCTTGTATCAGGCCGGCGGCACGTTCGGTTCGCTGTTTGCCGGCTGGTTGATGGACCGCGTTAACCCGCATCTGGCGCTTGGCATGATTTACGCCGCCGGCGGCGCAGCCACCGCGATGATTGGCTTCACCCACGCTTATTTTGTGATTCTGGCGGTGGTGGCGTTCAGCAGCGGATTTTGCCTCAACGGCGCCAACACCGGCATGAATGCGCTTTCCGCCCGTTACTACCCGACGGAAGCCCGCGCCACCGGCTCAGGCTGGATGCATGGGGTTGGCCGAATGGGCGCCATCATGAGCGCGTTTGCCGGCGCACAGGTGGTCAGCATGGGATGGGGGCTGACGACCATGTTTACTATTCTGGCGATTCCTGCACTGTTGACGTCGCTGATGATTCTCGCCAAAGGACAATTCGGCTATAGCCGGCCCGTCGTTGCAGAACTCAGTTACTAATACGCCAACGCCCGGTTACCCGGGCGTTTTCTTTTGGTTCGGGGGAAAGATCAACGGCTGCGCTTGGCGTGTTTCTCGCGGTTATCCTGACGGGCCTGATCGGATTTTCTAAGCGACACATAACAGGCGCCGGCACCGCCGTGAAACGGTTGCGCAGTACAGAAGGCTTGCACGGCATCAAACTGCTGCAGCCAGCGGAACAGGTAATTACGCACGACATTGGCGTGTGATTTTTCATGACGGCCCTTCCCATGAATAATCAGTAAATTACGTAAATTGTCCCGTTGCGCCTGCAACATGAACGCAAACAGGTTCTGCCGACAGGTTTCGACCGGCTGACGCAGCAGGTTGAGACTGGCATCCAGCGGATACTTTCCCTGACGCAGTTTATCCACAACGCCTTGCTGGATACCTTCTCGTCTGAATTCCAGCGGCACCTCGCATGAAAACAGGTCGAGAAAACCGGTGATCAGGAAATTATCCAGCTCCGGTTCTTCCAGGCGAGAAGGCACAGCTTTCGACGGGGCGGGTTTCAGATGAACGACAGTGGCGGACGGCTTTAGCGGTTTGACATCATCCATGGCATTCAGAAACAGCGTTTTTTCATCAGTATTCATCATGTCACTCGCGTTGATCCAAACCACCTGCCTACTATAACGAGAGTACGGTGAAATATCACCTTGCCGGTCACAGAGTAAAAACGCGGTGAGTCCCCTCACCGCGCAGTGGTTTACCGGTGTTATGCTCCGGGTTTATCCGGCTACGCCGCCGCGACATCCGTCCGGCTACGCCGCCGCGACATCCGTCCGGCTCCGTTTCACCAGCTAAGTTCTTAGTCTTCAGGCGGCCCTCACGATGTAGCTAAACGCGATGTTGCGCGGGCGGGTACCGCCAGCAATAAAATAGGGATTGTTGTTTAACGGCCGATGAGTATTCGTATCGACAGTTCTCTGATTGCTATTTCCTGTATAAGCGTATCCATTTATGGCGTAAGAATAACCTTTCAATGCTGGCCCATAATCAGCATCTACGATCGTATCGGTTTGCATTGATTGATTAAATTCAGCAATTGTCGCTGTGTTAGCCGTGGAGCCTTCAACAACTAATAATTGTGCTGCATCAGGACCGATGTTAGCAGTAATGAGGGATGGTGCCTGCCGTGATAACAATCCTCGCCCCG
>NZ_CM001979.1:2768921-3169520 GCF_000406205.1 Dickeya sp. NCPPB 3274
CAATCCTCGCCCCGCATCCGCCCCGCGCCCATCATCCCAGCCGCGAATAAACTCGCCGCGCAGATCCGGCAGAACCCCGCCGGGGTACGCCAGCGCCAGTTTGGGAAAGGCGTTTTTATCAAACGACTGACCGTTGCATTTAAGCCAGCCCGCCGGCGCCGTAGCCTGCGGCCAGGGCAGCGGTATACCCGCCAGGTCGGCGGTTTTCAGTACGTCGCTTAAACCCAGGTTTGCGAGAAAGTGAGAAGACAAATACAATCCGCCTTTTCAGGAAGTTACGTTATGCTTATTGGCTATGCCCGGGTATCCACCAGCGATCAAAATACCGAATTGCAGAAAAACGCGCTGGTCGGCGCAAATTGTGAGCTGATTTTTGAAGATCAGGCCAGCGGCAAAAACGCCAGACGGCCGGGACTAAAACGGGCATTGCGCAAACTCAAACGCGGCGACACCCTGATCGTCTGGAAACTGGACCGGCTGGGCCGCAGCGTACGGGACCTGATTACCATGGTGTCGGACCTGCAGGGGCGTGGCATTCACTTTCGCAGCCTGACCGATGCGATTGATACCTCAACGCCGGCCGGCCGCTTCTTTTTTCACGTGATGAGTGCGCTGGCCGAGATGGAGCGAGAACTGATCGTCGAACGAACCCGCGCCGGGCTGGCCGCCGCCCGGGCGGCGGGCCGCATTGGCGGGCGGCGACGCATTATGACGCCTGACGCCATCGACCATGCCAAAACGCTGCTGACCAATGGTGCGACCCGCTGGCAAATCGCTAATATTATCGGCGTGTCGGAAAAAACCATTTATAAATATTTTCCGGCGACGGGGAAATCAGTTACCAACCAGTCATTATAAAATGAAATATATGCACAGTGATGATTATAATTAAAAAAGCTACCACAGGCTGTTTC
This sequence comes from Dickeya sp. NCPPB 3274, assembly GCF_000406205.1. Lineage (NCBI taxonomy): Bacteria > Pseudomonadati > Pseudomonadota > Gammaproteobacteria > Enterobacterales > Pectobacteriaceae > Dickeya > Dickeya sp. NCPPB 3274. Next base: position 2,769,836 of record NZ_CM001979.1, read on the forward strand.
ACTCTTCACACAACACGTCCGAAATGCATAACATGTGCTTTTATAAAATAATAAAAATAGCGAAATAATTCGCATTAAAAAACGTAATTAACATTAAGAGAAAACACATGGAAAAATATACCCCCCCCTGTTCACTTGACCTGATTCTGGGCAAGGAGAACCTGTATAAAAACAGCCCGATTAATATCGGCAGTATTTCGTTTGGATGCTGTAAGTGCAACGATGATCAGCAGGACGCCGCCACCACGCAACCCACAGCGACCGATGGATTGAAAGATTTGATCGGTATTCCACAACCCTGGCCGCTGGCGGACGCGCCGGAAGGTTGGCTGAAATGTAACGGTCAGGCATTTGACGCTGCAAAATATCCACAACTAGCAAAATTATATCCAGCCGGGACGCTGCCGGATTTGCGCGGCGAATTTATTCGCGGCTGGGATGATGATGCCAATATTGATACCGGACGCGAATTATTATCAAAACAACACGCCACCAATCTGCGTACGGCGATGCTCGATTACAATGGTTCCGACCTCAATGAAACCAAAGTATATATTGGCATGGCGTATTCCGATGCAGACAGCGTTAAGGCAACGTTTTCCCCTAACGAAATAGCCTATGCGCCCAATGGCACCGATATTGGCAAGAATAATGCCGTCGATAACGGTGTTTACGCCACCTCAAACTATATTATCTTTAACAGCAATAAACCGAACTGGATCAGTGTTCGCCCACGCAACGTCGCCTTCAACTATATCGTTAAGGCAGGCTAATCATGACCACTCAAAATGAAAATAGGGTTCAGTTGAATGAACAGGGGCTGAGCACCAGCAGTGGATATATTCAGGTTTACCATATTGATCCGCAAACGCGGGAATATATCGGCAACACCCGTGAATACCTGATGGAAGGCGTCGGCATTCCGGCGCACAGTTTTATTGATACGCCACCGGCCGCTCAGTCCGGTCAGGCTATCGTGCGCAGTCAGGACGGAGTGACCTGGGAAAGCGTTGCCGATTCTCGCGGGCAGACGGCCTACGATAAGCAGACGCGACAATCCAGCCGGATCAGCCAGCTTGGCGACCTTTCCGACACCCTGACGCTGTTGCCGCCGGCCACCGCTTACGATGTCTGGCAAAACGACGGCTGGGTGACGGATGCTAAAGCGCAGCAGGCCGCACAGGTCAGCGCCGCTCAGCAGCAGCTGGCCGGTTACCTCGCCCAGGCGGAAAAACGTCTGACCGTGCTGCAGTATGCGCTGGAACTGGAGATGGCGACTGAACAGGAGGCCCAGGCGCTGAAGGACTGGAAAACCTATATGGTGCAGTTAAGCCGGGTGGACGTTTCGTCTGCGCCCGCTATCGACTGGCCGACCATGCCCGCCTGAGTCGCCTTTCCCGGTGGCGTGAACTGATGCGCCAAAACCCCCCACAGATGCCGTTGTCACCCCAACGGCATCTGTTTTTTATTTCAATTAACCCATTGTTTTTAATCATTATAAAAACATTATCGGCTTCACCCTGTTGTGCCATCTGATACCAAACCCTATTCGAATGCCTTCTGTTCTCCGGCGAGGCACTATTACTCGCACCCCACAACAGGAGACATTCTTGATGAGTGATTTTCATCACGGTACGCAGGTCGTCGAAATCAACGACGGTACCCGCGTCATTTCAACTGTATCAACCGCGATCGTCGGTATGGTCTGTACCGGACCGGATGCTGACGCCGCCACTTTCCCACTGAATACACCGGTGCTGATTACCGATGTGCTGACCGCCGCGGGCAAGGCCGGTAAAACCGGTACCCTGGCTGCCGCGCTGCAGGCCATCGGCGATCAGACCAAACCGGTGACGGTAGTCGTTCGTGTCGCTGAAGGCGCCAACGAGGCTGAAACGGTGTCCAACATCATCGGCGGCGCCGATGCCAACGGCAAATACACCGGTATGAAAGCCCTGCTGGACGCCCAGGCAGTCACTGGCGTGAAGCCGCGTATCCTCGGCGTTCCGGGGCTGGATTCCCAGCCTGTCGCCACCGCGCTGGCCGCCATCTGTCAGTCGCTGCGCGCCTTCGGTTACGTGAGCGCCTATGGTTGTAAAACCCTGTCCGACGCCATCAAATACCGCGGCAACTTCAGCCAGCGCGAACTGATGGTGATCTGGCCGGACTTTATCGCCTGGAACACCGTGACCAACGCCAGCGCCACCGCCTACGCCACCGCGCGTGCATTGGGCCTGCGCGCCAAGATCGACCAGGAAACCGGCTGGCACAAAACCCTGTCCAACGTCGGCGTCAACGGCGTGACCGGCATCTCCGCCAGCGTGTACTGGGACCTGCAGACCATCGGCAGCGACGCCGACCTGCTGAACGAAGCCGGCGTGACTACGCTGGTGCGTAAGGACGGTTTCCGCTTCTGGGGTAACCGCACCTGTTCCGACGATCCGCTGTTCCTGTTTGAAAACTACACCCGCACCGCGCAAGTGCTGGCCGACACCATGGCTGAAGCGCACATGTGGGCCGTCGACAAACCGGTTACCGCCACCCTGATCCGCGACATCATCGAGGGCATCAAGGCCAAATTCCGCGAGCTGAAATCCAACGGCTACATCATCGACGCCGACTGCTGGTTCGATGAAAGCGCCAACGATAAGGAAACGCTGAAGGCGGGCAAGCTGTACATCGACTACGAGTACACCCCGGTGCCGCCACTGGAAAACCTCACGCTGCGTCAGCGTATCACCGACAAGTATCTGGTGAACCTGGCCGCATCCGTTAACAGCTAAGGAGCGACAGACTCATGGCACTGCCACGTAAACTTAAATATCTCAACCTGTTCAACGACGGTATGAGCTACATGGGCCAGGTGCACTCCGTCACCCTGCCGAAACTGACCCGCAAACTGGAAAACTACCGCGGCGGCGGCATGCAAGGCGCGGCGCCGGTGGATTTCGGGCTGGACAACGACGCGCTGGTGATGGAATGGAACATGGGCGGCCTGCCGGACAGCGCTTTCTGGAGCCAGTACGCATTGCCGGGCGCCGATGCCGTTCCGCTGCGTTTCGCCGGCTCTTACCAGCGTGACGACACCGGCGACATCACCGCCGTCGAAATCGTGCTGCGCGGCCGCCACAAGTCGATTGACAGTGGCGAATCCAAACAGGGTGAAGAGACTGACGTACGCGTCTCTACCCAGTGCACTTACTACAAACTGATCATTGACGGCGTCGACATGATCGAAATCGACACCATCAACATGATCGAGAAAGTGAACGGCGTTGACCGTCTGGAACAACACCGCCGCAATATCGGTCTGTAACGACCGCTTCATGGCCAGCTACGGCTGGCCATTCTTATTGATAGCACTGGAGTTTTTATCATGACGGTTGAAACAACCTCTCAAAACAACGTCATCATCCTGAACGCCCCCATCAAACGCGGCGAAACCCTGATCGACGCCATCACGCTGCTCACGCCGACCGCGGGCACGCTGCGCGGCATCGGTCTGGCGGCGCTGGCGAGTGCCGATGTGGAAGCGCTGATCAAATTGCTGCCGCGTATCACTTACCCTGCCCTGACCGAAGCCGACGTCATGGGGCTGGAACTGCCTGACCTGCTTGAATTCGCCGGCAAGGTGATCGGTTTTTTATCGCCGGGCTCGGTACGCTGACGCTGCCGCCGAGCCTCACGGTTGACGACCTGATGGCGGATATCGCCGTGGTATTCCACTGGCCGCCATCCGCACTTTTCCCCATGAGCCTGGCCGAGCTGATTGACTGGCGAGCCAAGGCGCTACAACGAAGTGGACAAGACTATGCCTAAGCAAACGACTACGCCTAAGCAATCAACCACCCCGAATGGCGGATCGACGACAACCGGCGCCAACGGACGAAACGGCAGCGCCGGGGATAGCAGCATCTTCTCGCCGCTTGGGGATAATGTTTATCTGAATAAAATCAGCAGTGTCTTGCAGGATTTTTTGGCTAAGGCCGGCCAAATCACTCACGGTGCGACGGCTTTCAACGCCGCCGGGTCGCCGAAAAAAAACGCGATGGGCGGAAAAAAAGGCGGCAGACTCGCTGCCGCGGCGCAACTGGGAACCCTGGGAAATCTCGCCAGACGGTTCGACGCGCTGACCGCCATCCTGACGCCGGCCTATTCCGCCCTGAAAACCGCACATGACCGCTCATCCGCGGATAATGCGGCGCTCTCCCGCAACGGACAGTATCCCGACGCCGGCGCAACCCAATCGCTCATCGCTCAGGCCAGCGACGGCGTCAACAGCATCTATTTGTCCGCGACGGCGGCGATGCAGGCGCAACAGCGCATCGCCGGTCTGGTCCCTTCGGCGCAGTGGTCTTCCGGAATCACCGCGCCGTCGCTGCCGGGCAACGTGGCGTCGTTGCTAAAGGCGCAGCAGAGTCTCAGCCTGCCGACAAACCTGCTGCCAACCGTCGGCCCTGACGTCGCTTCGCAGATGGGTACGGAAGGGCTGAACACGCTCGCCGGAACCGCGCAGGAATCGTTCGTCGGCGTGGAAGAAACCAGCCTGATGATGTCTGCATTGAGCAATGCGGATCTGGATGACGGCGACGGCGCTGCCGGAGGGATCGACGCGCTGCAAGCTATTTCCAGTCCGGCCATACAACTGCTCAGTCAGTCAGCGTTGACCAGTCAAAACAGCGTAGAAAACCCGTCAAACCCGCTGTCTGACATGATTAACGGCCATTACAGCGCCCTCTCCCCGGCCGCAAAGCAAAGTTATGTTGACCAGCGAGTGGTGAATAACATCACGATCAACGTGCCGGAGAACAGTAACCTCGACGTGATTAAACAATACATTGACGAGGCACTGAGAAAATACACCCCGAATAGCAGCGCGTATTCCTACAACTCCATGACCTCTAATCTCATTTCATGAGGATAAATACTATGATGCTTGCGCTTGGTTTATTTGTATTTCAATTGCAAACGCTGCCCTACAACACCCTCAGCCGCCATGTCAATTACCGCTGGGCCAACAACGGCCGTATTGGCCTGCGCCCTGCACAGCAGTTTTTGGGACAGGGAAATGAATCCATCAGTCTTAATGGCGTGCTGTGTCCGGAAGTTAACGGCAAGTTCAGCAAACTCTCGCTGTCGGCGCTCGAACTCATGGCGGGAATGGGGCGCGCCTGGCCGCTGATCGAAGGCAGCGGCACCATTTACGGCATGTACGTTATTGAAAGCCTGCAACACACCAACACCGAGTTCTTTTCCAACGGCAGCGCCAAACGCATTGAATTCTCCGTAAACCTGACGCGCGTTGACGAATCGCTGATTGCGATGTTCGGCGACCTCAGCCAGCAGGCTTCCGATCTGTACAGTCAGCAGATCGCACCGGCCATTTCATCCGCCAGAACCGCCATCGGGGGAATCCTGTCGTGATAGTGAATAATCGCATCGGCATTGCCGATCAACTCGCCCCGGATTATCAGATAACGCTGTCGGAAGCGTCAGGCGACGCCAAAACGACCCGCAATCTTAGCCAGCGGCTCATTTCACTGTCGCTGCACGATGTGATGGGCTTCGAATCCGACCAGTTATCGCTGGATATCGACGACAGCGACGGCAAGGTACAGATGCCCAAACGCGGTGAGAAAATTAGCCTCAGGATCGGCTGGAAAGGCAAGGCGCTGGCCGACAAGGGCACCTTTATCGTCGATCAGGTCAGCCATACCGGCGCGCCGGACAGGATCACCCTCAGCGCACGCAGCGTGAACTTTCGCGGCGATTTAAACACGCCGCGTGATGGCTCATACGATGCCACCACCCTGGGCGACATCGCCCGAACTATTGCGGAACGCTACAGTCTGATAGCGTCGATCGAGAACTCGCTGGCCGGCACCGCGATTGCTCATGAAAACCAGTCCAAAGAATCCGACCTGTCGTTTCTTTGCCGTCTGGCCAGAAGATACAGCGGTACCGTGGCGATCAAAAGCGACACGCTGCGGCTTTTCATCGCCGGCACCGGCACCGCCGCAGACGGCAAAAACGTGTCGACCTACCTGATCGAACGTAGCGACGGCGACTCGCACAGTTTTACTATCGCCGACCGCATCGCCAATACGTCCGTCACCGCCAACTGGCATGACAGCAACGATGCGAAAACACATACTGTGAAGATCAGCCGCAAGCGTCAGAGCCAACCGGATACGGTAGCAACCCACCCTAACGCCAAGTCGTCCGCCCAGTCACCCGCACCGTCGACGGACAACTATCTGGCCGGGGAAGAAGAAAGCCAGCAAACGCTACAGACCACCTATTCCACCCAGGACGACGCGACCCAGGCGGCGTTGAGCAAATGGCGTGAAACCCAGCGCGGCACGGTGACGTTCTCGCTCACGCTGGCAAAAGGCATGGAAAACCTGAAGCCCGGCGCGCTGGTCCGGCTTAAAGGCTTCAAACAGGTGATGGATGAACGCCAGTGGACCATCAAACGACTGACTCACACGATTGCGGGCAGTGGTTTTATCACCGCTATCGAACTGGAAGTGTCGATGCTGGATGTCGAATACGACATCAGCTACAGCGTGATCGACAACGCAACCGCAGCATCATGATTCACTTTTCGAATTGTTAATTTGCAAATTCGAATTAAATGCAGTACCATGTGTATAAGATGTTTAACTAACCCGTACACATAAGGTGATTTCAAAATGATGCATTGTCCTCTTTGTCGTCATTCCGCTCATGCCCGTTCCAGCCGCTACCTGTCTGAAAATACCAAGGAGCGTTACCACCAGTGCACCAATGTGAACTGTGGTCACACCTTCGTCACCATGGAAGCCATCACCCGTTCCATCATGGTGCCGGGCAAAACCGAGCCGGTTGACGGCGAACGCAAGTAATTCGCCACGTTTCTCTCCCTCCGTGTTTCCTTACTTTTCTGACCGTCTTTCCCCGCCGCCCGGCGGGGTTTTTTATTCCCCGCAAAATACACAAAAAGTGTTCTCTCCCCTCTCATACTCCTCGCATCGGAAAAACGTATTATTGACGCTGACCGCCGCCGGCTTTTAGTATCGAATTGCTTTTGCTGATTTTCAGTCACTTGCCGCGACGACACCCGCCTGACGGGGTGTTAACGCCGCAAGGGATGAATCCTGCCGTGACGATGGTGCCCTTCCCCCCTTCACCATCAAAAATCAGACGCAGACACCGCTTTGATTAACACGGGTTCAGGAAAAGAGTGATGGGTATACCCCTTGTTTTCCTGTTCCTTAGCAGGGAGAACACCGATGACGGAAACCATCCGCGCTTACCGCGCCAGTCTGTTGCACTTTGTCGCCGACCCGTTGCATGACCCACAGGCCACCCGCTTTATCGAAGACGGCCTGTTGCGGGTACGCGGCGGACGTATTCTGGATGCGGTGCCGTATGACAGCCTCACCGAGGCCGAGCGCCAGGCCATGACGGTGATCGACTATCGCGGCCGGCTGCTGATGCCGGGATTTATCGATACCCATATCCATTTCCCGCAGACGGAAATGATCGCCTGTTACGGCGAGCAGTTGCTGTCCTGGCTCAATACCTACACCTTTCCCACCGAGCGCAAGTTCGCCGACGAGAATTACGCCCGGGAACGGGCCGCGTTTTTCATTCAGGAACTGCTGCGGCACGGCACCACCAGCGCGCTGGTTTTCGCCACTGTACACCCGCAGTCGGTTGACGCGCTGTTCAGCGCCGCCGAAGCCAAAAACATGTGCCTCATCGCTGGCAAAGTCATGATGGACCGTCATGCGCCGGACTATCTGTGCGATACCGCGCAGCAAAGCTATGACGAGAGCAAGGCGCTGATTGAAAAATGGCACCGGCGCGGACGGCTGCGCTATGCGGTCACGCCGCGTTTTGCGCCCACCTCCACCCCGGAGCAGCTGGCGCTGGCGGGTCGATTGTTGCGGGAATACCCGGATGTGTATTTGCACACCCACCTCTGCGAAAACCCGGACGAAATCGCCTGGGTCAAATCGCTGTTTCCCGAACATCAGCATTACCTTGATGTTTACCACCACCACGGTCTGACCGGACGCCGTTCGGTGTTTGCCCATGCCATCCATCTGCAGCCTGACGAAGTCCGCACGCTGGCGCAAAGCCAGTCCGCCGTGGCGTTTTGCCCCTGTTCCAATCTGTTTTTGGGCAGCGGCTTGTTCCGGTTGCACCCGCTAAAAGCGGCGGGGATTCGCATCGGGATGGGCACCGACGTCGGCGCCGGCACCAGCCTGTCGCTACTGCAAACCCTCAGCGACGGCTACAAAGTGCAGCAGTTGCAGGGAGAAAAACTCTCGGCGCGCGAAGGACTGTATCAGGCTACGTTGGGCAGCGCCGCCGCCTTGTCGCTGGATGACCGGTTGGGTAACTTTCTACCGGGCAAAGACGCCGACTTCGTGGTGCTGGACTGGGCCGCCACCCCGCTGCAGCAGTTGCGCCAGCAGCAATCCACCTCGCTGGACGACAGGCTATTCGCCCTGATGATGCAAAGCGACGATAGAAACATCAGCGCCACTTATGTTCATGGCGAATGCGTCTATACCCGTCAAACGCCAGATGACAAGTAAAACGCAGATGACCAGCCAGTCGACTTTCCTGCGCCCTGGCTGATTTACGGATACCGCCACGGACCGCATATCACGGCGGTATCGTATTCAGAGCAGGCAGGTGTGGGGATAAAACGTGCCGGAGTTTTCATCAGAAAGTGATCCATCGCACATTTCACCAAAAAAAATCGCACTGTGCGATGTCGCTTACCGATAACTGTTCTTGAATAATATCGGACAAGCGCTCAGGCCAACGGCGGGATGGCGACATCAGCTGCGCTCTGCTCCTTGCAGAGCGTGCAGCAATCATCACCTGGTACCATAAGGTTTCGTCATGACTTCCCCATGCCATCGTTGTAGCGAAGAACAGCAAGACATCCTCGCGCGCATGCTGAATATCTTTGACACGCAGCCCGCCGAAGAGCTCCCCCGCCTGACGCGCATCACCCGCACCTTTTTTCAGGTAAAGAGCGTGGTGATTTCACTGGTAAACAATGAACGGCAATGGTTTCTGTCGAAGGCCAATTTTCCCCATCAGGAACCGGACATCGCGTTTTCCTTCTGCGTGCATACGGTGAACGCCAACGCGCCGCTGGTCATCCCCGATACCTTGCGGGATGAACGATTCGCGACCAATCCGATGGTCACCGGCAACGACCCGATCCGTTTTCACGCCGGCTACCCGCTGCGCTCCTCGCTCGGTACGCCGCTCGGCGCGCTGTGCCTATATCACCATCAGCCGCGCGCCTTCAGCGATGAGGAAATGCAGCAACTCAGCGATCTGGCGTTTATCGTAGAAACCGTGCTGCATAAAGTGGAGATGCAAGCGCGTGAAGCGATCGCCCAGGAAAAGCTGTACCAGTCGGATTACGTCAGTCAGCAGATTTTCTCCCGCGCCGCCATCGGTCTGGCGCTGATAGCCCCGGACAAGCGGCCGTTGAAGTTCAATCACGCGTTTTGCGACATGCTCGGCTACGACGAGAAAACGCTGCTGACGCTGCCGGTGGACCAAGTGGTGCACCCGGAAGACATGCCCCAACTCATCAGCGATCATGACCTGCTGATGGGCAGTAATCTGCGGGAGAGCACCCAGCAACGCCGCTATATCCGCGCCAACGGCAGCGAATTGTGGGCGCAGGTTTCCATTTCGGTGCTCTACAATCCGGATGGCGCCAAATTCGGCCTGTTGCTGGCGCTGACCGATCTTAGCGATCAGAAAGCGTCCGAGCAGGCGTTGCGCAGTCTGAGTCAGGAACTGGAGCACCGGGTGGAACAACGCACCGCCGAACTACGCCAGAGTCACCAGTTTATTCAGGACATCACCGACCATATTCCGGCGATGATCTCCTGCATCAATCCGAACAACGTGCTGGTGTTCGCCAATCGCCACCTGCGGAAATTGATAGGTCATGAGCATGACACCCTGTACCAGCGCGATATCCACGACATTCTTCGCCCGCAGGACCTGGCGCTGTTCCTGCCGCGGCTGGAGGAGTCACGCCAGAAACAGCTCCCTGCGTCCTTTGAACATGTGCTGGATATGCCCGACGGCCAGCTCATCACCTTTCATACCGAGATGGTGCCCGCCGCTTCCACGGAACTCGGCACCTACATTCTCTCCACCGATATTACCCACCTCACGGTATTGCGCGACCAGCTGGCGTTCGAGGCCAACCACGATCACCTGACCGGCCTGCCCAACCGTCGGGCGGTCATCGGCTACCTGAACCGGCAGGCGGGAAAAAAGCGGCGCGGCGCGCTGGCGCTGCTGTTTTTTGATATAAACAACTTCAAACACTATAACGACCGCTTCGGACACGATTTTGGCGATCGGGTCATCAAAGCCTTCGCCCGTCTGCTGCGCCGTAATACCCGCTCCTACGACTTCATCGGCCGTCTGGCGGGCGACGAATTCCTGATGGTGATTCATGAGCAGCGCAATCTGGCCAACGAAATCCGCGCCATCACCCAAAAACTGAAAGCGAAGATCGAAAAACCGATCACCATTCGCCAGCAGACCATCACGTTATCGGCCAGCATAGGACGCGCGATTTTGCCTCAGGGCGCGCCGCTTAACGCCAACGAGCTCATCCGTCAGGCGGACACCGCCATGTACCAGGCCAAACGTCGCCATGTTTCCCCATCCTGAGTCGACCAGATAATGACTTTTAATTTGCCATAAACAGCAACCCGATTTGCCGGAATGAGAATAATGAAAAACCATAAAAAGAATTAATTCCGGTGAATCATTCCGTTTATTTCTCCTCAACGCGTTAATCCGCCTGACCATTATCCTATAAGTATTTCCTGTGATGAAAATCACGTTTTTTTTAAAGTTCTCACTTTTTATTGCCGATGGCTTTTTTACCGACGTCATTATTCATTTATTGAGAGCGAGCCATGTTCAGGAATATAAAAATTGTCACCGGGCTATTTTCATTACTGCTGGCCTTAAGCCTGCTGCAGCTGGTCAGTTACGGTTTTTTCTTCGGCGCCATGAAAAGTGACAGGAATAACTTTGTCGTCGCGCAAACGCTACGCAAGCAAAGCGGGGAACTGAACGCCTCCTGGATTGCGCTGATCCAAACGCGCAATACCATGAACCGCGCTATCGCTCGGATGATCATGGAAACCAACAATATTCCCAGCGCCGGAAAATCCGCCGATCTGATCGATGTCGCCAACCAGTCGCTGGCGGACGCGGATAAACATTTCGCCGCGTACAGCCAGATTCTGCCCCTGCCGGTGCAGGACGCCGCGCTGGCAAAAAATATTAACGAGAATTACCAGGCATTACGCAGCGTACTGCAACGCATTGTCGATCTGATCAAAACGCAGGATGTCAAAACGATTCAGGCCCTGCCGACCCAGAAAATGCAGGACGCATTTCAACAATCCTTTGATGCGTATTTCCGTCAGAATGACGCGCTGAATGACAGCGCGGTCAGCGGCAGCGGTCAGAATTACCATTACAGTATTATCGTCATTGCCGTGTGTGTGTTGATCCTGTTTTTCGCCACCACCAGCGCCTGGGTATATATTCGTCGGGTTCTGCTGCAACCGTTAAATCGGGTCATTACCCATTTGCACCATATTTCCACGGGCGATCTGACGCAATCGCTGCATATTCAGGCGAAAAACGAAATCGGCCAACTGGCGGACAGCGTTCGCCACATGCAGCATTCGCTGACCGATACCGTGGATAAAGTGCGGGTGAGCGCGCATGAAATTTATCGCAGCGCCAGCGAAATCGCCGGCGGCAATAGCGATCTCTCCTCCCGTACCGAGCAGCAGTCCGCTTCGCTGGTGCAAACCGCCGCCAGCATGGAACAGCTGACCGCCACCGTAAAACAGAATGCCGACAACGCCCGTCACGCGTCCCAACTGGCGCGCGACGCGTCGGACACCGCCCACAAAGGGTTGCAGGTGGTCGATAACGTGGTCAACACCATGGGACAAATCAGCGGCAGTTCGCAGAAAATCAGCGACATTACCGGGCTTATCGACAGCATCGCCTTTCAGACCAATATCCTGGCGCTGAACGCCGCGGTGGAAGCGGCGCGCGCCGGCGAACAGGGCCGCGGCTTTGCGGTGGTGGCCGGCGAGGTGCGTAGCCTGGCCCAGCGCAGCGCCGACGCCGCCCGCGAAATCAAAGGGCTGATCGAGGATTCGGTCAGCCGGGTGCGCGAAGGGTCGGTCCTGGTCGGCTCCGCCGGGGAAACCATGGGCGATTTGGTGAAAGCCGTTACGCGCGTCACCGACATCATGGGCGAAATCTCCTCCGCGTCGGAAGAACAAAGCCGCGGCATCGATCAGGTCAGTCAGGCCGTCAGCGAGATGGATCGCGTGACACAGCAGAACGCGGTGCTGGTGGAACAGTCCGCCAATGCGGCGATGTCGCTGGAAGAACAAAGCGACCATCTCAACCGCGCGGTGTCGCTGTTCCGGCTCCATACCGTCGCATCGCCTTCCGCCGCCAGAACCGCACCGGCCGCCATCACGCCGTTAGCGCCGCCGCAGTTGCCCGCCAGCCGCAGCGTGGCGACCGCCGGCGCCTACAACACCGCCAGCCACTGGGAAACGTTCTAACCCGCGGCCGCCGACAAACGCGACATAGCAAAACGGCCCGCGTACCGGCTATCTGGTACACGGGCCGTATTCTCACGCCATACATGCTGACGGTTATTGCACCAGCGTATACATCAGGGTGCCGTAGCCAAGGTGATCAAATCCGCCGCTATTCGGGCCGTAATCACCGCCGCCGCCTTCCACCCGTACTTTTTCAGCGAACGCCTTGATATTCGGCGCATTCAGTTTTTTCAGTACCACGTAGTGGTTGTAAAGCATTTCCCAGGTCGGGCGCAGAGTACCGCGCCCGGTGGGGGAAATTACCGTCTGCACGATGCCGTCGCTATTGCTGTAAGTCGTATAGGGCACGTCTTTGCCGAGGTTGTAAGCCGCCACGTATTCCGCGCCTTTCAAAATACGATTGTCGGCGTAACCGAACAGGTCATCCCCCTGACTCCAGGCCATTTGCGCCAGCGAACCGACCAACCCCACCGCCAGCGTGGCGTGCCCCTGATCGCGACCGCTCTCCTGCATCTGCCCCATATTGGCCTCCGGATACAGCTTCCAGACCAGATTGTTGATGGCGCCGTTGCCGCTGCCGGTTTTGAAATAACCGATGGCTTCGTTGTAGATATCGCGGTTGTCGGTCAGTACCCCGATAGCCAGAATGGTGTTCAGCTGCGCCAGATCCCAGTTTGACCAGTAGTGATCGATGCTGGCGTTGTTATGGCGGACCAGAAAATCATGGCAGAGCGGATAGAACACTTTCAGCATCATGGTACTGAACCGGTTGAAATCAGCCTGTTTCCAGCCGCGGTAATCACGCACCAGTTCAGCCGCATTGGCCAGTTCATAGCCGTAAATTCCGGCGGCCAGATAGCGGTCGCTGGTGCCGCGAATATCTTTCAACGTGGACGACCAGGCATTAAGGATTTCCACCGCCTTGTCGGCATAGGCGACATTGCCGCTCAGCTTCCAGCGCAGCGCCAGCGCGTAGGCCGCGGCGGCGTCGTTATACAACCGCCCATAATTCTCCGCGCCTTCGCTATTGGCCCCACGGTAGACAATTTCAACCGGATTGGCTTTCCAGTTCAGCGATGCATGGTTATTGCTGATAAGCTTGTTCCAGCCGCTTTTCCAGGGTTCGGCGTCATTCGCCAGTTGGGTTTTTATACGCTCGAAGTCCGCCTGGGTATGCAGCAGACCGGGGTGAACGAAGCCAGTCGCCGCCTGTGCCGGCGCAACGGCCGAGACCAGCAGCGACAACGTCAGCAGACAACGGAGAGACCGGTTTATCCGATCCCCCCGGCGATACAGTGAACGCCATAAAACACGTATGGAGATAAACAGCATGGTGAGATCCTTCTGATTTGCTGAGTAATAGAGTCTGCGCCGGGTAAGCCGCCCGACTAGCCCGCTCTGCGGCGCAACAGCCGCCCATAGACCAGCGGCGCACGGCACGCGTCGACGATTGGCTTGACGGCACGCTCGCATCACCTGGCAGTCAGGCGCGGCCAGCCATCATAGAGCATATTCTGGTGCGATATCCTTTAATAATTCATGACGACGCAGTGGGGGCATACCATTGCGCCACAGCTGCCAGCGCTTATTGGCCGCCTTAAATAAGCCATAGGCTAGAGCAACATGATTCCGTTTTGCCTTTCTTTGCTATCAAAAACTCCACCGATAGCCGTTACCTCGTTTTATTTTCACCGCCACATGCGTTAGCGCATCATTATTTTCTGCGGAAAATGAAATTCTCCAGACAAATGCTAAATTTAAAATGATATCGGATCAGATAGCCCGCATATCTCCGTTATCATTAAGTTGCAGAAGCGTTAACTGACGCAACCGCTGACTTTTCACCGCGGTGATAGTGGGTATATATCGCCAACCCGTTGGCGGGAACCTGTCAATATGGTGAGCAATAGAATTCAATACATTGTTCCATATGGGTATTTTTACAAGCAGGGAGTTAGCCGCCATGTAAATAAAAACGGTTTTCATTAAAAATACACGTTGTCTTTCACTCACGTCTTTGTCGAGAAAATAGTTGTCAGCCAGTAAATTGTTATACCCAAGTTATACCCCAAAATAATGCGAATTGCGACAAGCAGGAACGTGAGCCGCCATGGAAAGAAGAAACGAGACCTAAGGAAAAATACACGTAATAAAGCAAACACGCCTGCAACGAGAAAATAGTTGTCAGCCAGTAAATTGATATGCCTTTTCAATGCGACATACCTTGAAGTCCAGATTAAAAATAATCCTCAAGAGGACCTGAAATGCGCAACAATCAGCCAGTCACACAGCGGGAATACGTTTTCGATAAGGACGCCACACTCATGTCGGTCACCGACGTGAACAGCCATATTGTTTATGCTAACGATGCCTTTATTCAGGTGAGTGGTTTCGAGCCTGACGAGATTGATGGTCAACCGCACAATTTTGTCCGCCACCCGGACATGCCGGTCGAAGCTTTCCGTGACATGTGGCAAACGCTGAAACATCAGGAACCCTGGACCGCGTTAGTCAAAAACCGGCGCAAGAACGGCGATCACTACTGGGTGCGGGCCAATGCGGTGCCGATTGTACGTCAGGGCCGCACGACCGGTTATATGTCCGTGCGCACCCAACCGTCGCGTCAGGAGGTAGACGCGGCGGAAAAGTTGTATCAGACGATGCGCAACGAAGGTAACAACCTGAAACTGCATAGAGGGGTGCTGTTTCGCGCCGGCCTGACCGGGCTGTTTTCGCGCCTGAAGCTGATCTCCATGCGCTGGCGGCTACGCGGATTGATCATGCTGACGGCGCTGATCAGCTACGTCGCTTTCTGGACGATTCATGGCGATTTTGACTCTGACTTTTATATTTCCAGCGCGTTTATAACCGGCATGCTGCTGCTGCTGGATGCCTTGCTTGAATGGCAGTTGATCAAACCGATCGAAATGGTTAAACAGCAGGCGCTGAATATCGCTACCGGCAACGCCAACACCATTGAGTATGAAAACCGCGCCGACGAGATCGGTACGATTCAACGCGCCATCGGGCAACTGGGGTTGATGTTCCGTTGGCTGGTGGACGACATCAGCACGCAGGTGTTGAATATCCGCTCCGCCAGTGACGAACTGGCCAGCGGCAGCGAAGAGATGAACAGCCATGCCGAACGCACCGCCGCCAACGTGCAGCAGACCGCCGCCGCCATGAACGAGATCAACACCACCGTGCAGACCAATACCACCACCACCAGTGAAGCCAGTCAGCAAGCCTCGACCGCCTGCGATGCGGCCATCAGCGGCGGCCGGGTGATCGGCGAAATGGAAAAGACCATGGACAGCATTGTCGCCAGTTCGGAGAAAATCGCCGGTATCACCTCCATCATTGATAACATCGCGTTTCAGACCAACATCCTGGCCTTGAACGCGGCGGTGGAAGCGGCCCGCGCCGGCGAGCAAGGCAAAGGGTTTGCCGTCGTGGCCGGTGAAGTGCGTAATCTGGCGCAACGCAGCGCCAGCGCCGCTAATGAGATCAAACAACTGATCGAGTCCAGCGTAGAGCAGGTTCGTTACGGCTCCACCCACGTCAGGGACGCCGGCGACAGCACACAGAACATCGTGACAAGAGTAAACAGCGTCAGCCAGTTGATTTCGCATATTGCCGATTCAACCAAAGAGCAAACGATCGGGCTGTCTGAAATCGGTCGGGCGGTGGAAGAACTGGAACAGATTACGCAACAAAACGCCTCGCGGGTGAATGCCTGCGCGCAGGCATCAGACCAACTCAAACTACAGGCACACCGGCTGGAACAGGCATTGCACGTATTCCGATAAACCTCTCCGCGACGCGCCCTGATGATGACCTCGGGGCGCGAATCATTGGCGTTGTCATGCGTTACTGCGCGCGTTCGTCGTTTTCTGCGCGCCAGCGCGCCACCCTCTCTTTTGTGACCTCTTCTTTATAACAGAGCGGCGCGGCGCCCCCTTTACGGCTCCAGGCGCTGCGCCCGCCGCAACGGCTGCCGTTTCTGGCCGAACTGTACGGGCAGGCGCAATTCCCCGAATAATCGGCAATCGACTCTTCAATAATGATTTGTCTGATCTGATTATCACTCAAACGGGTATTTTTCGCGTCCGCCGTAGCGGCGAATAAAAAACATGACATGCAGAATAATTGGAAAAGATATTTTTTCACGACCCTATCCTCGCCCAGAAAAATACATATACCCCCAATAAGTCAGGTTGCAGGACAAAACGCTCGCGTGTCGAACAGCCCCTTCAGAGCAAAGTCTGTCTGCAGCGGGCACGCCGCCAAGGCACCTGCAGCTTGAAGAATGACGGGTATACAACGGTTCTTATTTATTGCTCATGTATCGATTCGAATTGAAAATCCGAAGTTTTAATAATAGACCGCTTTATTTAATCAGCCGGGAATAAATGGTCCTGTTGATTTATTTTCCCTGACGCCGGCTTTTCTACTCTTCTTCCGTCTTTACTCTGCACGGTTATTCGCTAGCGTCGCCCTGAATACAGCGTAACGTCAGTTCACCGCCGAACACGGCGCCGGTATCGATATATTGCAGATTCCAGCATGTCAGCACTTGCCGTAACGGCGTATGCCCGAACAGGAAACGATCTGCGCCGCTAATCGGCCCACCGACGCCGGCCATCGCCTGACTGACCCGCTGCCGGTTCCATAACACCTGTATCCAGGGCAACGGCTGGTCAAACTGATAGCGATCCGCCGGGTAATCCGCATGCGCCACCACCGTGCGACACGGTCGGCGGTCGCAATCTCGATGACATACGGTAACTGCGCCGCCAGCGCCAGCAGCCGGCGGGCCAGCGTCTGACGCTCGTCATCCAGTTGGAAAAACCAATCGCCGCCGTTGGCTCGCCACAGCGGAATCCGCGCGGTATCGTTCAACGCGTCCAGCGCCATCTGCTCGTGATTGCCGCGCACCGCGCGAAACCAGCGCTGTTGCAGCAAATCAAGGCAGGCGAGACTCTGCGACCCGCGATCGATCAGGTCGCCCACCGACACCAGCAGGTCGCGCCCGGTATCAAACCCGACCTGCTCCAGCATCGTCATCAGTTGCCGGTAACAACCATGCACATCGCCCACCACAAAGATATGACGCCAGTCGGCGCCGGTAATGCGTTGATAGGCTGACGGATGCCGTTCGCTCGTCATGCTGTTGCCCTCTGTCGCCACATTGCTGCACGGTGACCCGCTGTTGAGGTACAGTCAGTATAATGCGGCAATGCTGTTTTCAAGACCTGATGTGAGCCTGTATGTCCGAGACTATTTCCCCGCGTATTCGTTCCCCGCGCATTCGTTTTGTCATCGCGCTAACGTTAACCGGCGTGCTGGCCGGCCTCGGCGGCATGCTGCTGGCGCTATTGCTTCATGCCATTCAGCATCTGGCCTATGGTTACAGTCTGGACCATATCATCAGCGAAGAAAGTTTTTTACAGGGCGTGTCGGCGGCGGAACCCGCCCGGCGCTTTATGGCTTTGCTGATCGGCGGCGTGGTGGCAGGCCTGGGCTGGTATGCGCTATACCGCTACGGCCGCCGGCTGGTGAGTATCGCTTCGGCGTTGCAGGCGGAAAAACCGGATGTGCCGGTAAACGATATGCCGGTAAAAGAAACCATCATTCACGCGCTGCTGCAGATTGTTACCGTGGCGTTGGGTTCGCCGCTGGGGCGGGAAGTAGCGCCGCGGGAACTGGGGGCGCTGGCCGCCAATCATCTCAGTCGTGCGCTGCGCATGACCCCGGATGATACCCGTTTGCTGATCGCCTGCGGCGCCGGCGGCGGCCTGGCGGCGGTGTATAACGTGCCGCTGGGCGGCGCGCTGTTTGTGGTCGAAGTATTGCTGGCGCGCGTTCAGGTAAAAACCAGTCTGGCGGCGCTGCTGACCTGCTCGCTGGCAGCTCTGGTGGCGCGCGTCGGTCTGGGCGACGAATACCAGTATCACCTTAATCTGCCGCTCAGCGTGTCCGGCGATTTAACCGTCTGGGCGTTGCTCACCGGGCCGGTATTCGGGGTGGCCGCCTGGCTGTTTGTTCGCCTCACCCGTCACGCCCGGCAACATTCGCCGCGGAACGCCCGCCTTATCATCACCAATCTGCTCAACTTCACCCTGCTGGGATTGCTGGTGATCATCCTGCCGCAGTTGGCGGGCAACGGCAAAGGTCCGGCGGAACTGAGCTTCACCAGCCAGCTGCCGATACTGCTGGCATTGCTGCTGTTGGGTTGTAAGGTACTGGTGCAATGGAGCAGTTTGCGCGCCGGCGCGCAGGGTGGCCTGCTGACGCCGGGTCTGGCCAACGGCGCGCTGCTGGCGGTGGCGCTGGGCGGCGTCTGGTCGTGGTTCTTCCCGCACAATCAGCCGGGCGCCTATGCGGTGATTGGCGCGGCTGCGTTTCTGGCGACCTCGATGAGAATGCCGGTCACCAGTCTGGTGTTGATCATGGAATTTACCCGTATCAACAACGACTTCTTCGTACCGATGGCGCTGTGTATCGCCGGCGCGGTCAGCACCAACATGCTGATTGAAAGAATGACGTCGCCGTCCTGACGGCCTTCATTCGCTGCCCGTATCCCGTCAAGCCCGGCAGATTGGGCGCATCTCACGGCGATGTGGGCGCCTCAGCCTTCACCTTGATAATCTCATCAAAATAGAGCATCGAATTGGCGATGCTCTGCCGGACATTCAATATCGTATTGCGCACCGCCACCAGCCGGTTGCCCTGCAGCATCACCACGAACGGCGAGTTTTCCCTGACCGCCTGCTGCAATCGCAGGTAGATGTCGCGCCGCGTTTGCGGATCGCGCTGGGCGGCGGCGGCGTTGGTCAACCGACTCAACTCCGGGATGACCCAGCCCAAGCGAGCCGCCAGCGTACCCGGGGCATCAGGCTGGTTGAGGGCGAACGCGCTGGCATTGCTGCTGGAGTCAATATAGTCCGGCCCCCAGTAGGTGAATACCGCCTGAAAACGCCCGCTGCGCATGCGTGTCCAGAGTTCGCTCTCCACCACCGTCTGCACATCGATGCGAATATCGACGCGGGCGAAACTGTCCTGCAACGCCTGCGCCACCTCAACATAGGGCGGCTGGTTGGCTACCAGCAGCGTAAACCGACTGCCCGGCGCAATCCCGGCGCCGCGCAATAGGCTCCGGGCTTTATCCACATCGAGTCGGAACGGTTTCTCCATCGCCGCGCCGTCAAACCCCTGCGGCAGGAAATTTTGATGCACCCGGAATTGCCGCTTCAGCAAGCGATTGGCGATGCCCTGATAGTCGACCAGCCAGCGCGCCGCCTGCCAGAAAGCAGGCTGACCCAGAAACGGCGCCGCGCTACTGCGGGTGTTGAAACCCAGATAGTAAATTTTCGCCCCCGACGCCAGATTCACATTGATGCCCGGCTGATTCTCCAGCGCGCTGAATTGGTCCGCGCCCAGATCGTAGGCCACATCGACGTCGCCCTGCAGCAGCAACAAACGGCGCACGCTCGGGTCCGCCACGTCTTTCAGAATCACCTGCGCCAGCTCGGGCCGGCGGCGCGCATACGGGTTACTCTCCAGCAGCAATGCCTGCTGCGGCAGATAATGGCGAATCTGATAGCTGCCGCTGCCCGCCGAGCGGCTTCTCAGCCACTGGTTGCCAAAATCACCGCCGTCGCTGTGTTTCTCCACCAGTTTGCTGTCGACAATCAGCGCCACGCTGGCCGATAACAGGCGTAATACCAGTTCGCTGCCGATATCGCTGGTCCAGCGTATCTCCAGCTGATGATCGTCGATTTTCCGGAACTGTCCGTCAATATTCGCCGGCATCCACCCCAGTTCATTCAGAATGAACACCGGGGTTTTGTTGAGCTTCACCGCTCGGGTCAGCGAATAGATGACGTCATCGGCCAGCACCGGATTACCGGAGGCGAATACGGCGTTGGGGTCAAGGGTAAAAATCAGGCTGCGCCCGTCGTGGCCTTCGCGCCAGGCCAGCGCCAGATCGGGGTTCAGTTGGGTAGGTTGATTACGATCGCTCGCCACCAGCCCCTGGTAAAGCGAGGCAAGACAGCTGTTGCTGACGGTTTCGAAACTTTCCGCCGGATCAAAACTGATAATGCTATTCAGAGAGATCGCCACCACCAGCGTATTATCCGGCGTCAATGCCTTTACCGGCGGGCTGGCCATTAGGGTCAGCGTCAGCAGAATGGCAAACCATGCCTTCATCGTTTTTATTCCTCGGTATCACTGCATCAGCGCGAGGATCTGTTTACTAGAAATTCGTCCGCGCCGCCAGACGGCAACGCGTAAAAATTCCGTTCAGCGGGATTGCAGCCGCCCTTCCTGTATCCACACCATGCGGTCACACATATGTTCCATCACATTGCAGTCATGGCTGACCATAATAATGGTCATCTCCTCCGTCTCCCGCCAGCGGTTGAGCAGATTGAGGATACGCGCCTGCCCGACCGTATCCAGCGCCGACGTCGCTTCGTCCAGCAACAGCAGTTGCGGACGCAGCAACAGCGCGCGCAACAACGCCATTTGCTGACGTTGCCCGCCGGACAGTTGATGAGGGTAGTTATCCAGCAAACGGCACGGCAGGCCGACTTGATCGGCGCCCTGCGCGAGCCGCTCATCGATATCCGTCACGCCCATCAACCGCAAAGGGTCGCTCAGGGTTTTACGCAGACTGTGGCGCGGGTGCAACGACGCGTAAGGGTCCTGAAACACCATCTGTACCTGACGCCGCAGAACCGCATCGAACGGCCGGCCGGGGTGGACCGGCTGATCGAGCAGCGTCATGCTGCCTGACCAGTGAGGGTTAAGCCCCGCCAGCGTCCATAATAGTGAGGATTTCCCGCTGCCGGACGGCCCGGTCAGCCCAAAACACGCGCCTTGCGCCACGTTGAAACTGGCGTTATGCACTACCTCATGGCGCTGGTAACCCTGCCAGTGGGCCACGCTGACCTGCTGCAACATCACCGCCATGAGCTCATGCATCACGCGGTTCCTCCGGCTCGTCCGCTGTTGTCGGCAGCGCCTGCCCGTGGGTATGTTTGCCCGGCCGGGCTTGCCACAACGCTCGAGTGTAAGGATGCGTCGCATCCGGCAGGTGCGAGGCGGCCAGTTCATCCACCAGTTTACCCTGGCGCATCACCAGTATCCGGGCGCAATGGTGCACCACCAGCGGCAAATCATGGCTAATCAACAAAAGCCCCATGTGATGTTCGGTCAGCAGGTGATCGAGCAGCGACAGCACCTGCACGCGGGTTTCCCGGTCCAGCGCAAAAGTGCGTTCATCGATAATCAACAGATCCGGCTGAGTGATCATCGCCATCGCCAGCATGACCCGCTGCGCCATGCCGCCGGAAATCTGGTGGGGATAACACGTCAGTACCCCGCTGGGTTCCGCCAGACCGACCGCATTAAGGCTTTCCAGCACCCGGTCGCGCCTTTCGGAACGCGACAAGCTTGTGTGCAGCCGCAGCGGCTCCGCCATTTGCCAGCCGATGGTGCGCATCGGATTCAGCGCGTGCTTCGGCCCCTGCATCACCATCGCCATACGCCGGCCGCGCCACTGCCGCCATTGACGCGGACTGAGCTTCAGTAAGTCCTGCCCGGCCAGCTCAAGCCGCTCGGCCTGCATTCGGCACTCGGACGGCAGCAACCCCATCAACGCCCAGGCCAGCAGCGATTTGCCCGCACCGGATTCCCCCACCAGCGCCACCCGTTCGCGTCGCATGCTGAATGACAGCGGTTGCACCAGCGTTTGCGAGTCGCCGTTATGACGCCGAATCGACAGATTTTCGACCTCAAGCAGCCAGGGTTCAGCGTTTGTCATAACGGGGATCCAGTCTGTCGCGCAATGCGTTGCCCAACATATTAAAGGTCAGGCTGGTAAGGAAAATAGCCAGTCCCGGCATGGTGGCGACCCACCACTGCTCAAGCATCACGCTGCTGCCTTCCGCCACCATCGCGCCCCACTCCGCCATCGGCGGCGGCGCGCCCACGCCAAGAAACCCGAGTCCCGCCGCCGCCAGGATCATGTTGCCCGGCGTCATGGCCGCCCGCGTCAGCGCGCCGGGCAGGCACAACGGCAGCACATGGCCGTACATCAGCCGCCATCCGTCGATACCCTGCATACGGGCGGCAGCCAGAAACTCGCTGTTGCGCAGCGCCATGGTTTCGGCCCGCGCCTGACGGGCAAACTGCGGCCAGGCGGTCAACGCCAACGCCAGTGCGCCATGCAGCAGCCCTGACCCCAACACCGCCACCAGCGCCAGCGCAATCACCAGCCCGGGCAACGCCAGCATGATGTCCGTCAGCCGCATCAACAGCCGATCGACCCAGCCGCCGAGATAACCAGCGCCTACCCCTATCAGCAGCCCGATAGGAATGGTGAGAACCAGAATCAACGCCACCATTATCAGCGCCGGACGGGTGCCATAAATCACCCTTGAGAGCAGGTCGCGGCCGAAGCCGTCGGTCCCCAGCCAGTGGTCCGGGCCGGGTGGCTGCAGGCGATGCATCACATTTTGGCTATAGGGGTCAAACGGCGCCAGCCAAGGGGCGAACAGCGCGAGCAGCGTCAGCAGGCTCAACATCACAATGCAGACATTGAGGCTGTTCAGCACCGACGCGCGGCGCACTGGCCGGCGCGGCTGACGGTCGGTATAGAATGAATGTCGCCGCCTCATCGTGTGCGGGGATCCAGCAAAAAGATCAATGCATCCGCCAGCGCGTTGAGCAGGATGAAACAGACGCCAATCAGCAGCGTCGCTCCCAGCACCGCCGGGATATCGGCGGCAAACAGCGCGGTGGTCAGATAGCGCCCCACGCCCGGCCAGGAGAATACGGTTTCCACCAGTATCGCGCCTTCCAGCAGGCTGGCGTAAGACAGCATCAACACCGTTACCATCACCGTTTGAATATTCGGCAGGATATGAAAAAACAGGATGCGCAGCGGGCTGGCGCCCATCGCGCGGGCCAGCGTCACGTACTCTTTGCCGCACTCTTCCAGAATGGCGGTGCGCAACATGCGGGCGATGCTGGCCATCGACACAAAGCCCAGCACGCAGGCAGGCAGCCACAAATGCGCCAGCGCATTGCGAAACATCGCCAGATCGCCGTTCCAGCCGCCCAGCAGCACAAACCCGGTCGGCAATTCCGCCGAGTACTGATAAATATCATCGAACCGTCCCGGCCCCGCGGACCAGTGCAGTACGGCATAAAACAGCAACAGACTCAGCAGGCCGATCCAGAACACCGGCACCGAATAGCCCAGCAACGTCACGCCGCGCACCAGATAATCCAGCACCCCGCCGGGTTTCAACGCCGACAGCAGCGCCAGCGTGACGCCGCCGCCAAACCCAATCACAATCGCGCAGGTCGCCAGTTCAAAGGTCGCCGGAAAGGTACGCAGCAAATCCTGCAACACCGGTTGCGCGGTGGTGCGTGATACGCCGAAATCGCCCTGCAATAGCGCGGAGAGATAGTGCCAGAATTGCAGCCACAGCGGCTGATCGAGACCCAGTTGATGACGCACCTGGCTGTAGGTGGCATCGCTGGCATGTTCGCCCGTCACAGGCAGAGCCTGATCGATCGGCGCCAGATGGGTTAACAGGAAGGTAAAAAACAACAGACCTAACAGCGTCAGGCACAATGAAAGGAAACCACCCAGCACTTTACCGGGACGCGCCGCAGTTCCCCATATCTGTTGATAAAATGGACTCATTGACGGAGGCCTTGTTGCTGGGAAGGCAACCCCAGGTCGTGACACGTTGCCAGCATGGTATCATCACTGCCGCCGGACGGGTATAGACAACCGCCGTCTCAGTTCACGCCCTCGTCAGGCCCGCGCCGCACAGGTTAAAGCTACGCCTGACCGGCGGATGGGCCCTGCTGCAGTTCCCGCACCCGCTGCGCCAGCGCGCTCAGGCTTTCGTCCGCCATGCCGTAATGCTTCAGTTCCTGTTCCAGCGCGAACAGATACTGGGCGTTGGTGCCGAGCGGCCCGCTGGCGCGGGCAATCAGCGGCGCAATACTCTGTATGCAGGTATCGGCTTCCAGCAGCGGATGCTCAGGGTCGGTGACAAACACCAGCGCGGTGATCGGCTCGCCGCTTTGACAGCGCAGTTCGCACCATAACGGCCGGTAACAGCCGGTCAGCATTTCTCGCTTCCACAGCAGTTCCAGTTCTTCGCGCAGGGTAGTTTCAGGCAACCGGTAGGCCAGTCCGGTGGTTTCGCCGCCGGGTTTTAGCCCCAGCATACGGCCAGGCTGGCTATGGGTGCCGCGGCCGGCGGTGAGGCGCAGACAAAAGGTGCGATGCCAGCCGTTGAGCGTAGCCACGCAAGCCTCTTCGGCATCGAACACCGGATTCCACATCAGGGAGCCGTAACCGAACACCCAGACCGGGCTTTGGTCAGGGCGGGATGCCAGCGTACACGCCAAAGACGCCGCACGCTGCTGAGGGGTCAGCAACAAGGATTCATCAATATTGCCAAACGAGGTTTTACAATCTGCTTTCTGCAAAAAATCACGCGTCAACACTACCCACTGCCCTCACTAAAACGTTTCTTACTGCACGGCGGCATCGCCTCGTCTATTCTGGCCGATCATCAACCCTGTAATCAACGCAGGTATTGCTTATTTCTACGGCAAAATATCGTTAACCTTTACCAGAATTTTGCTAAACGCCCGATACAATAGCGCAGCAGACGTTCATGAACGGTTTCGCAATGATGTCAGGCCACGCCCATCCTTCGCATTCATGGGAAAATGACAACTCTATCTTATTTATGCGTCGTCTAGCTCAAAAATGACAACCTATAAAAAGATAAAATACGTTATCATTTGATAAAAATAGTAAACAAAAAGCACAAAATCTTTTATTATTAATCAGATAAAACATAAAGAATGAAAACACCCGGTAAAAATCCGCTAGAACAGGTTATACCGGGGTTTAAGTAACAATACTTTTGGCTCCGAAGGGGTCGGAGAGGCAGGGGAAAAATCATCCGGGCAAAATCGCAGCATCGCCCCAGTGCGTCAATCAACGCCCGGATGCAATAAAAAACGCTTATCTTTAGACGGTATAAGGAGACCCGACCATGCCGACATCCTCCGACGCGGTGAAAACCCGTCACCACGAATACACCCTGATTTTTCCGTTGCTGGCGCTGCTGGCCCTGACATTATGGGGCGATGCCCGCAGCCTGCCGGCCATGGTTGGCATCAACCTGCTGGCGCTGGTGGGGATCCTCGCCAGCGCGTTCAGCGTGGTGCGCCACGCCGATGTGCTGGCGCATCGTCTGGGAGAACCCTATGGCTCGTTGATCCTCAGTCTGTCGGTCGTGATTCTGGAAGTCAGCCTGATTTCGGCGCTGATGGCTACCGGCGATGCCGGTCCGACGCTGATGCGCGACACCCTTTATTCGATCATCATGATCGTCAGCGGCGGTCTGGTCGGCTTTGCCCTGTTGCTGGGAGGCCGCAAATTCGCCACCCAGTACGTCAATCTGGCCGGCATCAAGCAATATCTGATGGCAATATTTCCGCTGGCGATACTGGTGCTGGTGTTTCCCGCCGCGCTGCCGGAAGGTAATTTCTCCGTGGCGCAATCCATCATCATCGCGCTGATTTCCGCCATGATGTACGGCGTATTCCTGCTAATTCAAACCCGCACGCATCAGAGCCTGTTTGTCTACGAGCACGAAGATGAAAGCGATGATGATAACCCGCACCACGGCAAACCGTCGGTGCACAGCTCCGCCTGGCACGCTATCTGGCTGCTGGTGCATCTGGTAGCGGTGATTGGCGTCACCAAGATGGACTCGCCGCAGTTGGAAGGATTGCTGGAGGCGATGAACGCGCCGTCCCAATTTACCGGTTTCCTGGTAGCGCTGCTGATCCTGTCGCCGGAAGGGCTGGGCGCCATCACCGCCGTACTGCGTAATCAGGTACAACGCGCCATGAACCTGTTCTTCGGGTCGGTGCTGGCCACCATTTCGCTGACGGTACCCGCCGTAACGCTGATCGCCACGCTCACCGGCCGCACCCTGCAGTTTTCGCTCGACCTGCCGCATATTGTGGTGATGCTGTCGGTGCTGGTGCTGTGCCATATTTCCTTTTCCACCGGCCGCACCAACGTCCTCAACGGCAGCGCGCACCTGGCGCTGTTCGCCGCTTATCTGATGACCATCATGCTGTAAGCGCCCCCGCCGGTATCGCCGCCCGGCGATACCGGCATCGTACTATCACGTAATTATCTCGCCGTCTTATCTACTGCTTCCGGTCTACGCTTTCCTGCCTGCGACGTCCTGCCGCATATCGGCAACGCAGCGATTTATACGACAATATTCTCTTCTTGCCCGAAAAAATCCTTTCCATTGATTTACCGCTGGATCTGCGTCAAAAAACAGGCGTATGGTATCGGCTTTGGACTGTGTCCTACCGCGGCGGCTGCGCTTTTTGTTTTCACTTCTCCGGCAACCACCGCAGGCGGCACACGCCCTGGCCGTGACGGGCCGCTGTCGACCCGCCTGTTTTTCATTGTTTGGTTCTTGTTTTCCATGAAATCACACCGAATTAACGGTATCAGACCGTTCAGCGCGCTGATTGAAGCCTGCTGGCGAGAAACCTACACGCTGTCGCGTTTTACTCATGATGTTATTGCCGGGATTACCGTCGGGATCATCGCCATCCCGCTGGCGATGGCGCTGGCGATAGCCAGCGGCGTGCCCCCGCAGTATGGACTTTATACGTCGGCGATCGCCGGGCTGGTGATCGCGCTGTGCGGCGGTTCCCGCTACAGCGTCTCCGGCCCCACCGCCGCATTTGTGGTTATTCTTCATCCCGTGTCCCAACAGTTCGGCATCTCCGGCCTGCTGGTCGCCACCCTACTCTCCGGCGTGTTTTTGCTGTTGATGGGCCTATGCCGGCTGGGGCGGTTGATTGAATACATTCCTCTGCCGGTGACGCTCGGGTTTACCTCCGGTATCGCCATCACCATCGCCACCATGCAGGTAAAAGACTTTTTCGGCCTGACCATGGCCACGGTGCCGGAGCACTATGCCGAAAAAGTGGCGGCGCTGGTACAGGCGCTGCCGACGCTGAACATCGGCGATACGCTGGTCGGCGCGACGACGCTGCTGGTGCTGATCGTCTGGCCAAGGCTGGGCATTCGCCTGCCGGGTCATCTCCCCGCATTGCTGGCAGGCGCCGCCGTGATGGGCGTGTTATCGCTGTTTCACCTTGACGTGGCGACTATCGGCTCGCGTTTCAGCTACCTGCTGGCCGACGGTAGTCATGGTCAGGGCATCCCGGCGATTCTGCCGCAGTTTTTACTGCCGTGGAACATTCCCGCGCCGGACGGTCACACCATGTCGCTGAGCTGGAAAAGCCTGTCCGACCTGCTGCCCGCGGCGTTTTCCATGGCGATGCTCGGCGCCATTGAGTCACTGCTGTGCGCGGTGGTGCTGGACGGCATGACCGGGCGTAAACACCATCCCAGCAACGAGTTGATCGGCCAGGGCATCGGCAACATGGTGGCGCCGTTCTTCGGCGGCATTACCGCCACCGCCGCCATCGCCCGTTCCGCCGCCAACGTGCGGGCAGGCGCGACTTCGCCCATCTCGGCGGTGATCCACGCCGGTCTGGTGCTGTTGTCCCTGTTGGTGCTGGCGCCCTGGCTCTCTTATCTGCCGCTGTCGGCGATGGCCTCACTGCTGTTGTTGGTAGCGTGGAACATGAGCGAGGCGCACAAGGTTGTCTACCTGCTGCGCCGGGCGCCGCGGGACGATATTCTGGTGCTGGTGCTGTGCATGGCGTTAACCGTACTGTTCGATATGGTGATTGCTATTACGGTGGGGATTGTGCTGGCGTCGTTGCTGTTTATGGGCAATGTGGCGCGCATGACGCGGCTGAGCGAGCTGCCGGGCACTATCGCGGGCCAGCGGCTGGTGCTGCGCATTAACGGACCGCTGTTTTTCGCCGCGGCGGAACGCCTGTTCAATGAACTGATGGAACGCGCCCAGCCTTACCCGACGATTGTTCTGCAGTGGGATGCCGTGTCGGTGCTGGATGCCGGCGGCCTTAACGCTTTCCGCCACTTTGTGGAATTGCTGCCGCCGGAAAAACAGCTGATCATTACCGATATCCCGTTCCAGCCGCTCAAAACACTGGCCCGGGCTAACGTCACGCCGATCGCCAACCGGCTGGGTTTCTACGCGACGCTGGAACAGGCGCTGGCGGAAACCATCCCCGTTCCCGACGAGCTGGCTTCCTGATCTTTCACCGGATCCCGCTTTATGCGGGGTCCGATTCGGTACGCCTCAAATGTTCAGCAGAGCAGCCCTGACGGCGCCGTCGATGTGGCGGAACGCACCGTCAGGCACTCCGCATGCTGGCTTAGCGCCAGTTCATGATCGCGGCAAGCCAACCCTATCGCCTGCAACTGCTCGCCGGACAGCGCATAAGGCAGCCGAATGTCCAGCTCCGTCACCCCTTGCTGGCGCGCCAGTGTAATCAGACGGGAAAGATTGGTTTCATCGCTGGCCTGAGTGGACAGTACCTGCATCGCCAGTTCCAGCAGTTTATCCTTACCCGCGCTCCCGGCTACCACGGGTGACTTGGTCACCATGCCGAAAATCGGCATCACGCCGTACAACGCGTCGATAAAGCGCCAACGCTTGCGGCACAGCGCGCCAAGGTACGCGGTATAATCAATGCACATCCGTTCACTTTCAGAGGAGCCCGCAGGCCCGGAATGAGCCTCTTCCATCCTTTTTCTCCTTTCCGTCAACCGACCGTTGGCGTCACGCCATTTCACGTTAACCATTACAACGTAAAAAGGATTAATAAGGTATAGTATCTCCAATAATTGTAGAGCTATTAGGCAAAAGCAGGGACTTTTCTGCTGGCAATGCGATCCAGCGCACCCTACGCTTGCGTCGTAGCCGCCCATGCCGTCAGACGGCGCCGGCATGAGCCATAATACGCGTTCTGTTGTGAGTGGGATGTCATGTATAAAGTTGTTTTTGTTGAAGATGATCCGGAAGTCGGCAAACTGATCGCCGCCTATCTGGGTAAACATGATATTGATGTACGCATTGAGCCGCGCGGCGATAACGCGCTGGCATTCATCGAAGAGCAACAACCCGACCTGGTGTTGCTGGACATCATGCTGCCCGGTAAAGACGGTATGACGATTTGCCGGGAACTGCGCCCCCTCTTCACCGGCCCCATCGTACTGCTCACCTCGCTCGACAGCGACATGAACCACATCCTGTCGCTGGAAATGGGGGCCGATGACTATATTCTGAAAACCACGCCGCCGGCGGTGCTGCTGGCGCGCTTGCGCCTGCATTTCCGTCAGTACGCCGCCGCGCCGCAGCCGGCGGTGGAAAAAAGCGCGCCGGTGAAAACGCAGGTTCAGGTGCATAAATCGTTGCACTTCGGCCTGTTGTGCATTGATCCGGTCAACCGCGACGTCACGCTGGCGGACGAGAATATCGCCCTCTCCACGTCGGATTTCGACCTGCTGTGGCTGCTGGCCACCCACGCCGGACAGATCATGGACCGCGAAGCGCTGCTTAAGGCGCTGCGCGGCGTCAGTTACGACGGGATGGATCGCAGTATCGACGTCGCCATTTCCCGCCTGCGCAAAAAATTGTACGACAACGCGCTGGAACCGGTGCGCATCAAAACCATCCGCAACAAAGGCTATCTGTTCGCCCCCAATGCCTGGGAGACCCTTACGCCATGAAAAAACTGTTTATTCAGTTCTTTCTGCTGCTGTTCGCCAGCTTTTTGGTGATGACCCTGCTGGTGGGGCTGGTGTACAAAGTCACGGCGGAACGGGCCGGGCGCCAATCGATGGATGACCTGATGAAAAGCTCGCTGTATCTGATCCGCAACGAGTTGCGTTCCATTCCGCCACGGGAGTGGCACAAGACCATCAACCAGATGGACCTTAACCTGTCGTTTAAGTTGCACATTGAGCCGATCAGCAAGTACCGGCTCAGCACGCAGGCGCAGCAGCGGCTGATTCAGGGGGAAATCGTCGCGCTGGACGACGAGTACACCTTTATCCAGCGCATTCCCCGCAGTCACTATGTGCTGGCGGTCGGCCCGATTCCCTATCTGTTCTTCCTGCACGAAATCCGGCTGGTCAACCTGCTGTTTCTGGCGCTGATCGGCCTGTCGCTGGCGCTGCCGGTGTTCCTGTGGATACGCCCGCACTGGAAGGCGATGCTGCAACTGGAAAGCGCCGCGCAGCGGCTGGGAGACGGCCATCTGGAAGAGCGGACCCACTTTGATAATACCTCCAGCCTGTTCCGCCTCGGCGTGGCGTTCAACCGCATGGCCGACAACCTCAACCAGTTGATTACCAGTAAAAAACAGCTGATCGACAATATCGCTCATGAGCTGCGCACGCCGCTGGTCCGGCTGCGCTACCGGCTGGCGATGAGCGACAACCTGACCGACGAAGAGCAGGAAGCCATCAACCGCGATGTCGGCCAGTTGGAGGCGTTAATCGATGAACTGCTGACCTACGCCCGCCTCGACCGGCCGCAGGTGACGCTGCATCTCGAAGAGATCGACCTGTCGCAATGGCTGCACAAGCGAATCGAGGATTTCCGGCTGGTGCACGACGAGAAACAGATTGAGCTGGACGTAACCGGCGATAACAACTTCGGCTATGTGGACCTGCGCCTGATGGAACGGGTGTTGAACAATTTGGTCAATAACGGTTTGCGTTTCTGTCAGCATCGCCTGCGGGTAGGGCTAACGCTCGACCAGCATACCGCCTATCTGCAGGTGGAGGATGACGGGCCGGGCATCGCGCCGGAAGACCGCGCACATATCTTCGAACCCTTCATCCGGTTGGAAGCCGGTATCGAAAACAGCAGCGGCGGATGCGGCCTGGGGCTGGCGATTGTTCACGCCATCGTGCGCGCTTACAACGGCACGATCGAGGTGGACAGCAGCCCGTTGGGCGGCGCGCGCTTCCTGTTCCGCTGGCCGATTATCGAGCACAAATCCTCGTCAAATTCTTCGTCTGCGAACCTTGTACAATCCGTTACACGCGGAAACCAAACACTCACAGATCGCTAGCCTATGTTCCCCTATTCTTCAGTCATCGGCCCACCCTGGGGTTCGAAACGTGAACTGGATAATGAGGAATTTACGATGAATAAATTTTTAGTGATGATCGCAGGTGCGGCTCTGGGTCTGTCCTCTGTAGCTTTCGCAGCAGGTACCACTGCTCCGGCTGCTGCTCCGGCCACTACTACTGCTACTACTACTGCTGCTAAAGCTGACACCACCAAAAAACCGGTGAAAAAAGCTGAGAAGAAAAAAACCGATCAGAAAGCACAGGCTGCTAAAAAGCACAAAAAAGTAGCGAAGAAAAAAGCCCCGGCTGCTCAGAAAGCTCAGGCCGCTAAAAAACACAAAAAAAGCCAAAAAACCGGCTGCCCAGAAAGCTCAGGCTGCCAAAAAAGTAGCTAAGAAAAAACCGGCTGCCCAGAAGCTCAGGCTGCTAAAAAACACAAAAAAGTGAAAAAAGCCAAAACCACTCCGGCTGCTTAATTCACCAAAGTGACTGTTAATGGTCATGAGCACCGGTAGTCAGGAGCACGCTCCCCCACTACCGACATGACAATAGCGTTATCAAACACCCGGTTCGCCGGGTGTTTGTTTCATGGGGACCGGATAATGCTGCGACGCTACTCATTTGAAATCGTGCTGTCCTTCCTGCTTATCTGCGCGCTGGTTATCGTGGTGTTCTTCTTATAACCCGGTTTTACTCTCGCCTGCGCGCCCAAACCGGGTCATCCGATTCGCCTGACCAACCAATCTGTCGTTTCCTGCCTGATTCCGGCATGCTACGTTTATAGTGGATTGATGACGGTTAATACGCTGAATTTCATCTTTAAAGGCCATTCATTACATGCGCATATCAGCCTGGTTGTTATGTTCATTGAGCGTGCTCGCCGCTTCTGCGTGGGCCGATAACGAGCCGTCAGCCACGACGGAACAACAAAAACAGACGCTGTTCTTTAACCATGATGACCGCGACAAAGTGCCGGATACCGCCCAATGGCCGTGGCAGGCAATTGGTCAACTGGAAACCGCCAGCGGCAACCTCTGCACCGCAACCCTGATCTCGCCGCATCTGGCGCTGACCGCCGGCCACTGCGTGGTAGCGCCGCCCGGCGTACCGGATAAACCGGTGGCGTTGCGTTTTCTGGCAACGGAAAACGGCTGGCGTTATGAAACCGATAAAATTGAAGCGCTGACCAATAAAAAACTGGCCAGGATGCTGAAAGCAGACGGCGACGGCTGGATTGTTCCGCCTTCCGCCGCACCGTGGGATTTCGCGCTGATTAGGCTCAAGCAGACGCCGCCGGGCATCCGCCCGTTGCCGATCTGGCAGGGAACGCAGGAAGAGCTGAAGACGGCGCTGGAAGCCGCGCAACAGAAGGTCACCCAGGCCGGTTATCCGGAAGACCATCAGGATACGCTGTACCGCCATCAGGATTGCCTGATTACCGGTTGGGTCCATAAAGCGGTGATGGCGCACCGTTGCGACACCCTACCCGGCGACAGCGGCTCGCCGTTGATGCTGAAAACCGCCGGCAGTTGGGTGCTGATGGGCATTCAAAGCTCCGCGCCGGACGCCAGCAACCGCCAACTTGCCGATAACCGCGCCGTGGCGGTCACCGCCATCCGCCAGCAGCTGGAAGCGTTGTCCAAAAAAGATCGTTAATCCGCCTTCGCCGGTATTTCTGCCTGAAATACCGGCCATTCAGCGCCTGATCAGTCCCGCCATTCATCAACGACGGATTAAGCATGACGCTAGCGGCCGCAAACCGGTTTCCTTGTCCTTCGATTAGGCGCCGATAACGTCCTATCGTCAGGATAAACCGCTTACCGTTGGCGGCGGCTTACCCCTCAATCTGCTCCATCGCCTGCAAAATACGTTTATCGGAAACAGGATAAGGCGTGCCCAGTTGCTGGGCGAAGTAGCTGACGCGCAGTTCCTCGATCATCCAGCGGATAGCCTTCACGTCGTCATCTTCCCGCCGTTCCGGCGGCAGCTTGTTCAGCCACTGCTGCCAGGCCCGCTGTACCTGCTCCACTTTTAGCATTTGCGCGCGGTCACGGTGTACGTCCTGCGCCAGCTTATCCAACCGACGCTCGATGGCCTGCAGATAGCGCAGCACATCCGGCAACCGCTTCCAGCCGTTGTCAGTGACGAAGCCGCGGAACACCAGCCCGCTCATCTGCGTCTTGATGTCGCTCAAGGCCAGCGCCAGCGCCATATCCACCCGGCCTTTGAGCCGTTTGTTGATCGAGAAGACCGTGGTCAGAATCTGTTCCACCTGTTGAGCGATATCCACCACCGTGTCATTCAGTTCCGCACGTACCCGCTCATGCAACTGGTGGAACGCGTCTTCCTGCCACACCGGGCCGCCCGCTACCGCCATCAACTTGTCCACGCCGCAGGCGATGCAATCGTCGATCAGATCCAGCACCTTGCCGTACGGGTTGAAATACAGCCCCAGCTTGGCCTTGTTAGGCAGCTTTTCATGCAGATACTTGATGGGAGAAGGAATGTTCAGCAGCAGCAGGCGGCGCTGACCGCGCCACATCATCTGTTGCTGCTGGTGCGGCGAATCAAACAGACGAATCGCTACGCTGTCTTTCTCGTCCACCAGCGCCGGATAGGCTTTTACCGCGTAGCCGCCGCGTTTCTGTTCGTAACGCTCCGGCAAATCGCCAAAACTCCAGATATGCAAATCGCGCTGTTCGATGCCGTCATCCGCCACCGCCGACAGCGTTTGCTGCACCTTCTCCTGCAACTGATCTTTCAGCGCCCGCAGATTCTTGCCTTCCCGCAGCGTTCGGCTTTTCTCGTCCACCACCCGGAAGGTCATTTTCAGGTGATCATCCACCTGATCCCACTGCCAGGCCTCGCGATCGACCGTCACGCCGGTCATCAGCCGCAGCTCGCGCTCCAGCGCCTCCAGCAGCCCTTTCTCCAGCGGCGTCACCCGCGCCAGAAACGCTTCGGCATAGTTGGGCGCCGGCACGAAGTTACGCCGTATCGGTTTTGGCAGCGATTTGATCAGCGCCACCACCACGTCACGGCGCAGCCCTGGGATCTGCCATTCGAATCCGTCCTCTTTGACCTGATTCAGTACCGGCAGCGGGATATGCACGGTGACGCCGTCGGCGTCCGCCCCCGGCTCGAACTGATAGGTGAGCCGCAAACGCAGCTCGCCCTGCTGCCAGTGGTTCGGGTAGTCCAGCGCGCTGACGCGCTCCGCCCCGTCTTTGATCAGCATAGCCTTCTCGAAATTCAGCTGATCCGGGTCGGTTTTCGACGCCTGCTTCCACCAGTTGTCGAAATGACGGCTCGACACCACGTCATGAGGAAGGCGCTGGTCGTAGAACGCAAACAGCGTCTCGTCATCCACCAGAATGTCGCGGCGGCGGGACTTGTTCTCCAGTTCTTCCACTTCTAAACGCAGTTTCTGATTGGCGCGGAAAAACGCATGCTGGGTCTGCCAGTCGCCTTCCACCAGCGCATGGCGAATGAACAGCTCGCGCGACACCACCGGGTCGATGGCGCCGTAATTCACCTTGCGAGCCGCCACCAGCGGCAGACCGTACAGCGTGACTTTTTCCTGCGCCATCACCGCGCCCTGCGCTTTCTCCCAGTGCGGCTCGCTGTAGCTGCGTTTGATCAGGTGCTGCGCCAGCGGTTCAACCCATTCCGGCTCGATCCGCGCGGCGATGCGCCCCCACAGGCGGCTGGTTTCCACCAGTTCCGCCACAATGGTCCACTTCGGTGGTTTTTTGAATAAACCAGAACCGGGGAAAATAGCGAAACGGGTGTTGCGCGCGCCGCTGAACTCCTGCTTTTCAACGTCTTTTTGTCCGATGTGGGACAGCAGCCCGGTCAGCAACGCGCCGTGCAGGCTACGGTAATCCGCCGGTTCGCTGTTGACCGGGAAGCCCAGTTCTTTTACCACCTGACGCAACTGGGTGTAGATATCCTGCCACTCCCGCACCCGCAGGTAGTTGAGGTAATCGCTGCGGCACAGTTTGCGAAACTGGCTGGACGATAGCGCTTTCTGCTGCTCTTGCAGGTAATCCCACAGGTTGACGAAGGCCAGAAAATCGGACTCTTTGTCGGCGAAACGGCGGTGTTTCTCCTCCGCCGCCTGCTTTTTCTCTATCGGGCGCTCGCGCGGATCCTGAATCGACAACGCGGCGGTGATGATCATCACCTCGCGCACGCAGCTGGTCTGGCGTGCTTCCAGCACCATGCGCGCCAGTCGCGGGTCGATAGGCAACTGCGCCAGCTGGCGCCCCTGCGGCGTCAACCGGTAATGGCCGTCGTCGCTGCTCTGGAGTGCGCTCAGTTCCTCCAGCAGCCGCACCCCATCCTGAATGTTGCGCTTAT
Organism: Dickeya sp. NCPPB 3274; assembly: GCF_000406205.1. Taxonomy (NCBI): domain Bacteria; kingdom Pseudomonadati; phylum Pseudomonadota; class Gammaproteobacteria; order Enterobacterales; family Pectobacteriaceae; genus Dickeya; species Dickeya sp. NCPPB 3274. Next base: position 2,805,968 of record NZ_CM001979.1, read on the forward strand.
CCGGCGCTTCGACAAATGGAAACGCCGCGATATCGCCCAGCCCCAACGCCGTCATCTGCAAAATGACCGACGCCAGGTTGGTGCGCAAAATCTCCGGGTCGGTAAACGCCGGCCGGGAGAAAAAATCCTGCTCGGAATAGAGCCGAATACAGATGCCCGCCGCCACACGGCCGCAGCGCCCTTTGCGCTGGTTGGCGGACGCCTGCGACACCGGCTCGATCGGCAGCCGCTGCACCTTGGTGCGATAGCTGTAGCGGCTGATGCGCGCGGTGCCGGGGTCGATCACGTAACGAATGCCCGGCACCGTCAGCGAGGTTTCCGCCACGTTGGTCGCCAGCACGATGCGCCGTCCGTGGTGAGACTGGAACACCCGGTTCTGTTCCTGGTTGGAAAGCCGCGCGTACAACGGCAAAATCTCGGTATGCGGCAAGTCCTGCTTGTTCAGCGCGTCGGCGGTATCGCGGATTTCCCGCTCGCCGCTCATGAACACCAGAATATCGCCCGGTCCTTCGCGACACAGTTCGTCCACCGCATCCAGAATCGCCTGCAGTTGGTCGCGATCGCTGTCCTGCGCCTCTTCCACCACCGGCCGGTAGCGAACATCCACCGGATACGTCCTTCCGGACACCTCAATAATCGGCGCATTGCCGAAGTGACGTGAAAAACGCTGCGGATCGATGGTGGCGGAGGTGATGATCACCTTGAGGTCCGGCCGTCTGGGCAGCAGTTGCTTGAGGTAACCGAGAATAAAGTCAATGTTGAGGCTGCGTTCGTGCGCCTCATCGATGATCAGCGTGTCGTACTGCATCAACAGCCGATCCTGCTGAATCTCCGCCAGCAGGATACCGTCCGTCATCAGTTTGACCAGCGTGTTGTCGCCGACCTGATCGTTGAATCGCACCTTGTAACCCACCGTGCTGCCAAGCGGCGTCTCCAGCTCCGCAGCGATGCGGTCCGCCACGCTGCGGGCCGCCAGCCGGCGCGGCTGAGTATGACCGATCAGCCCGGTAACGCCGCGTCCCAACTCCAGACACATCTTCGGCAACTGGGTGGTTTTGCCGGAGCCGGTTTCCCCGGCTACGATCACCACCTGATGATCGCGGATAGCGTTGAGGATCGCCTCGCGCTTCTGGCTAACCGGCAAGGCTTCCGGGTAACGTATCGCCGGCAACGACGCCCTGCGCTGCTCCACCCGCAGCCGCGCGGCGTCGATTTCCTGGCTGATGTCCTGCGCAATCGAAACCTGTGCCTGCGGATTTCCCACTTTCATCGCGCCTTGCAAACGGCGGCGCAGGCGTTGCCGGTCGCGCAGCATTAGCGCATTAAGCTGAGGTTCTAACGCATGGAGAGGTGATGTCACGGTGCAATTCCTTACTGTCTGATTCCGGGTACGGTTGAACAAGGACGTTCAACGCTCCGGCGCCCTGCTGGTACTGCGGGCATAACCTGATTGTATTGCAGGCATAAATAGTGCGGCGGGCATGGTATCACATTGACCGCGCAGGCTATACGCCATCAGGCGGGATTCCGCCGCACCGCATCGCGGTTTCGGAGGCATCGTTCAATAAAATCGAACAAAGGTCTCGAAATATTACGCTATCCCATTGCCGGCAACGCGCCTATGATGCATTCATTCGGCGACGGTTGTCGCCCTGGCACACCTAACAAGGAATTGGCAATGAGCAAAGTACTCGTTCTGAAATCAAGTATTCTGGCTGACTTCTCCCAGTCTAACCAGCTGGCCGATCACTTTACCGCCTCCTGGCAGGCAGCCCACCCCGCCGACACCATTACCGTGCGCGACCTGGCTGCCAAACCGGTACCGGTGCTGGATGGCGAACTGGTTGGCGCGCTGCGTCCTTCCGACAAACCGCTGACGCCGCGTCAGCAGGACGCGCTGGCCCTGTCCGACGAGCTGATTGCCGAACTGCAGGCGCACGATGTCGTCGTGCTGGCCGCCCCGATGTACAACTTCAGCATCCCGACCCAGTTGAAGAACTATTTCGACTTCATCGCCCGCGCTGGCGTAACATTCCGCTACACCGAGCAGGGTCCGGAAGGTCTGGTGAAAGGTAAACGCGCACTGGTGCTGACCAGCCGCGGCGGCATCCACAAAGACGCGCCGAGCGATCTGCTGACCCCGTACCTGCGTCTGTTCCTGGGCTTCATCGGCATCAGCGACGTGGAATTCGTGTTTGCGGAAGGTTTCGGTTACGGCCCGGATATGGCGCAGAAAGCGCTGCAGGGCGCTAAAGAAGAGCTGTCTCAGCTGGCGTCCGCGTAACGGCTACGTATTAACTCCCCTCATACTCGCCGCCGTGTTGCCTTGACAGCAACTATCCGTGTCGCGGTACACGGCGGATTTCACTCTTCCTGTTTTTTATCTTGCATTCTGGCTTTGTCTTGCGCGTCTGTCGGCGCGCTTTTCTTTATTTGATCGCCAATGCGGTTATCCGACTTCTCCAGCAGTTGCACCGTCTCTTTATCCGTGCGGATGCGAATGTCGTGCTCAATGTGCACATTCATGTTGATGGTGATCGGCTCTTTCGGTGCAGCCACCTCAATGCGCGGGGTGCAGCCGGCCAGCAACACGGCAGCCATCGCGGCACAGGCTGTTTTCATCTTATTCCCCTCCTCATCGTTAATTACTCCGCGACCTGCTGCTCCAGCGAGGCCTTCAGGTTATCGCCAAAGCGCAGGCTGTGCCACAGCTGGAAAATGTTCTCCTGCTGGCGGTAATTCAGCACAATGTCGCGCCGCGACTGGTCGTCCATCACACTGTGGCCGGTAATACGCGACACCAGCGTCAATTCGCCGCGCTGGCTGAGTTCCAGCGTTACCCAGGAACGCCCGATCTCCATATAGCGCAGCCAGGCCACCGCCGCGGCGTTGGCTAGGCTATTTTGCGCCAGCTTATCCGCCAGTTGCGGGTCCAGCTGCACCGTCAGCGGCGTGTCATTAGTGAGTTTGCCGTCCTGCACCAGCATCGAAGGATGATTGAAATTCAGTGGCAACACCCCGCTTACCCGGCCGGACATCGACAATTTTTTCGCCCGCAACCCGTTTACCAGTTCGCCGAGATCGATACCCTGCAGCCGCAACACCGCGGCGTCATGCGCGGGCAGGCGCAGCGGCGACAACGACAGGTGACCGTCCAGCACGTCCATATCCAACTGCGCCAGCGTCAGCGGGCGGCGTTCGCTGTAGGGATAGGCGCCGTACACCTGCACGTCGATATTCCGTATCGGGAACACGCTATCCAGCCGGTTGATGCGCAATGTCACCGGCTGGGAAATTCCCAGTTGCCAGCGGTGGTTTTCAAACCGGTACGGCAGTACAAAATTGACGCCGCTGACCTCGCCATCCTGCAGCCAGGCGCCGCCATTTTTCACCACCCAATGGCCACCGGCGCGAAATCCCTGGCCGCGGGCAGCGGAAAACGCGGTCTGCGCGTAAAACTGACCGGTACGAATCGCCAGTTCCCAGGCCGGCGGCAGCAACGTCTGGAACACCCGTAACGGCTGAGGCGACCACCAACCGTTGCCGCGCAGGCGTTTCCCGTCCCAGCGGCCGTTGAGTTGGATCGGGCCGACCGGATCCGCCTGTAACTGGCCACGCCACTGGAAGTCTTGCGGATTGCGCCCGCGAATATCAACGGTCAGCTCGGTGGCGGGCAACATGCCGGCGCCCTGAAAATTCACCTGTTTCGCCGCCAGTCGCAATGTCCCGTGCAGCGAAGCCGCCGCCGGATCGCGTCGCCAGCGCAACGGCTCGGTCAACGTCAGCCGCGGCTGGTCAACCGTCACCACGCCGTAACGTAGCTGGTTAAGGCCGCTGGATAAGGACGCTATCTCTATCAGTTCATCCTGCCAGCGACCATGCCCGGCGATGTCCCAGCGCCCCTGCAACGGCGGCAAATGCCCTTCGCCCCAATAACGCCAGCGCCAGTCGCCGCTATCGGGCCAGAACTGTTGCGCTTTGCCATCCAGATGCAGCCGGAAACGCCCCCAATAGCTATCGCGCACTTTCACAATCGCCTGCAACCGGCCGCTGACGCCCTGCCGGGTGACCTGGATGCCGGCCAGCGGCCAGCGCGCTTCTTCCAGCGTTACCGTCGGGCGCGGCGAACCCCAGGCCCGTAATAACGAACCGGGCAACAGCACCACGGTTGGATCCAGCACGGCGCCCTTCACCGTTCCCGGCAACGACGCGAAAATCGATAGATCGGGCAGATTAGCCTGCCCGGTAAGCTGAAAGCGGATATCGCTGTCGCTCAGGCCCAAATTGCCGGGCCCCAGCGACAACACCGCGTTGGCGCGACCGTTGTGCCCTTGCGTCAGCACATTAAGCCGCGCCTCCAGCCGTAACGGATCGTGCAAATTCAGCACGTCATACAGCGTCAACGCGATGCCGCCTGCCAGCGGCTGGCTGGCGTACGGCCAGCGCCAGCGGCCATCGTGAATGCGAAGGTTGCCATCGCTCACCTGCCACGGCAACGTCAGCAAGGGTTCCGTCATCGACGCCACGCCGACCGTCAGCTCGCCCTGATTGCCATGCCAGCGCAGTGTGGCGCTGGCCGGCTCCGGTAACCACAGCGGCAGTTGCTGCCCCCGCACTTCGCCCTGCTCCGGTAGACGGTTGAGCGCCGGCGCCAGTTGCATCGCGCCGTTGATCTGCAGCGGCGGGCGCTCCGTCGTGGCGCTCATCTGACCTTGTTGTAGCGTCAGCTCGGTGCCGTGCAGTTCAGCCTGTAGCTGGAGCTGGTCGTTCTGAATGCGGAGTTGCTGACGCAATGCGTCAGTGGAGAGTTGCAGGCTGCCGGCCTGCGTCAGCCAGGGGGTGATGGCGAAACGATGCAGTATCAGCTCGGCTTGCGGCAGCCGCTGTTGCCACTGGGCCAGCAGCGGGGTAGTCATGCCGGAGGAAACCGGCCATTGTTGCAGGCAGGCGGCATCCAGCGTCAGCGACTCCGCCTCCAGCCGCCAGCGCCCTTCCCGATAGCGAACCAGCAGGCCCGCCAGCGTAGCCGGTTGGCACTGCGCCAGACGCAGTTGCACATCAGGCAGCCAGAATCCGCCTTGCCGCCAGCCCGGCGGTTCGTGCAGCGCGAGGCTGACCCCGACGGGCAAATAGGGCCGCAGCAACACCGGCAGCCAGCGCGGCATGGTCCAGCAGGCGGTCGCCACGCCCAGCGCCAGCACGAACGCCAACGCAGCCAGCCAGCCTGCATAGCGCATTAACTTCAGCATGGGTTATGTTTCGGGTTGATTCCGGTCGTCATCACTTTGTCATTCAGTGCGAATAGTTACGGTTTATGAACCAAAAGTCACCATTCAGTTCACATTCCCCCGCAAAATCCGTACATGTCAATTACCTGATCGTGATAAAATTTTTACATAAGCGCAGTATCTGACTACACCACGCGCCGGTTACAGGCTCTGTGACGCCGTGGCGCGAGCGTCGATCCGGCCCGGATTATACATTCATCAATATTGTTGCTTATTCAAACAATACGGACCTGCTTTACCCTTCAATATCGCAAAAAGGGATGCTCCATGCGTAAAAATTATCCAGTCAGTCAACGTCAGTATCCGCTGGATGCCAAGATCAAACTGATGTCGGTGACCACCCCTGATAGCCACATTACCTACGCCAACGCCGATTTCATCAAAGTCAGCGGCTACGAGCCGGAAGAACTGATGAATCAGCCGCATAATATTATCCGCCATCCTGATATGCCACCCTCCGCCTTCGCGGACATGTGGAATACCCTAAAAGCCGGAAAAATCTGGACTGGGGTGGTCAAAAACCGTCGTAAGAACGGTGACCACTATTGGGTACGCTCCAGCACGACGCCTTTGAAACGCGACGGCAAGCTGATGGGCTACATGTCGGTGCGCACCGCGGCGACGGCGGAGGAAATCAGCCAGGCCGAAGCGCTCTACGCCCAGGTAAATCAGGGCTTGTTGAAGAACCGCGCCTTCCATCACGGCCTGCTGGTTTACACCGGCCCGCTGAAATGGTTAAGCCTGTTCAAAACCATGCCGCTGCGCTGGCGCATCCGCAGCTACTTTGGCTTGCTGGGGCTGCTGCCGCTGGCCGTCGCGTTCGCGCTTCTGCCCAAAACTGCGCTGGTCTGGGGGCTGTTTCCGGCCTTAATTGCGTTCGCCTGCCTGTTCTGCGAACTGCTGGTGCAACACGTCGCCAGGCCGGTGGAACAGATTCTGGAACAGGCGATGCGCTCCGCGGCCGGTCAGGCCAATAGCCTGGCCCAGCTCAATCGCGCCGATGAAATCGGTATGCTGATGCGCGCCGTCAACCAATCCGGCATGAACTTCCGCACCTTTGTCGATGACGTCAACGCCAACCTGCAGGAGCTGAAAATCGCCTGCAGCGAAATCGCGCAGGGCAATCACATTCTGGCGGAGTGTTGCGAAAAAACCGAAGAGAGCCTGCAGCAAACCGCCGCCTCGGTGGAGCAGTTAACCGCCACGATCAAGAGCAATGCCGACGCCTCGCTGCGCGCATCGCAGTACGCGGAAGACGTCAATCAGGTGGTTAATGTGGGCGAACAGGCGGTATCGGAGGTCGCCAATACCATGGAGGCGATCACCAGCGCCAGCGAACGTATCACCGATATCATCAGCGTGCTGGACAATCTGGCGTTCCAGACCAACATTCTGGCGGTCAACGCCGCGGTGGAAGCCGCCCATGCCGGGGAACAAGGCAAGAGCTTCGCGGTGGTGGCCAGCGAAGTGCGCTCGCTGGCGCAGCGCAGCGCCGCTTCCGCCAAAGACATCGCCGCACTCATCGATAACACGCTGTCCAGCATTCGCGCCGGCGATCAGCAGGTTGCGCATACCAACCGCTCGATGAACAACATTCTGGTCAAAGTGCAGGACGTCACCCATCTGATGAACGATATCAGTCTGGCTACCAAGGAGCAGTCGCAGGGATTGCAACAGATCAACGACGCGGTCAACCGTATCGATGAACTGACCCATCAGAATACGGCGTTGGCCAGCCAATCCAACTCCGCCACCGGGCATCTGCAGCAGCAAATCGCCAGCATGGCGCAGGCGGTTTCGGTATTCGGCGCGTCAAAATAAACGACGTCATCCATTCAGGAGGGGAACTCCCCCCTCCTTTATTTCTCCCGCAGGCTCACCCATCACAACCTTTTCAATCCGTTATCATGACAAGGGTAACAGTTTGTCTGTTCATGGTTTTCTGCTAGCTTACTCTGGCTGCCTCCGTCACCACGTATGACGGCGCGGCTGACAATACCCTGTGGAGAAACAATCATGAAGCTGGCGATTTACAGTACCAAACAGTATGACCGCAAATACCTTGAGCAGGTGAATCAGCAGTTCGGGTATGAGCTGGAGTTTTTCGATTTCATGCTTAGTCCGCGCACCGTCAAAATGGCCGCCGGCTGCGATGCCGTCTGCATCTTCGTCAACGACGAAGCCGGGCGCGAGGTGCTGACGGAACTGGCGAACACCGGCATCAAGATACTGGCGCTGCGCTGCGCCGGTTTTAACAACGTCGATCTGGACGCCGCCCGCGAGCTGGGGATCCAGGTAGTGCGCGTGCCGGCCTACTCGCCGGAGGCGGTGGCGGAACACGCGATAGGCATGATGATGAGCCTGAACCGCCGCATTCACCGCGCCTATCAACGCACCCGCGACGCCAATTTCTCGCTGGAAGGGCTGATTGGCTTCAACATGTATCAGCGCACCGCCGGGGTGATCGGCACCGGCAAAATCGGCATCGCCACCCTGCGCATCCTCAAAGGGTTCGGCATGACGCTGCTGGCGCACGACCCTTACCCGAACCCACAGGCGCTGGAACTGGGCGCGGAGTATGTCGATCTCGATACCCTGTACGCCCGGTCGGACGTCATTTCGCTGCACTGCCCGCTGACGCCGGAGAATCACCATCTGCTCGACCGCGATGCGTTTGCGCGCATGAAAAACGGGGTGATGATCATCAACACCAGCCGCGGAGGGCTGATTGACTCGCAGGCGGCGATCGACGCGCTGAAACAGCAGAAAATCGGTTCGCTGGGCATGGACGTTTATGAAAACGAACGCGATCTGTTCTTTACCGACAAATCCAACGACGTGATTCAGGACGATGTGTTCCGCCGGCTCTCCGCCTGTCATAACGTGCTGTTCACCGGCCATCAGGCCTTTTTGACGGAAGAAGCGCTGACCAGCATCTCCGAAACCACGCTGCACAACATCAAACAGCTTAGTGAAGGCGCGCCCTGCCCGAATCTGGTCAATCCCTGATCGTCCAACCGGTGGCGCCATGCCGCCGGTTATCAGCTAACCCGGCTCACCCCGCCGGACAGCTGCCGTTCATCAACGCCGCTTCGTCGCAGCGCTTGCCATTGGCCAGCAGACAGGTGCCGATGCTCGCCCCGCTCAGTTGACGCGACACCCCCATGCGCCCGCCCGCCAGCGTACAGTTCACCTCCGCCGGCGTGCCCTGTCCCTGCCACATCGCGCGCTGCGGCGCTACCGATTCCGAAACCTGCGCCGATTCCGTTTGTCCGCCACTGCAAGCCACCAGCATCAGGGTGGCGCCCGCCACCAGCCATTGCGGCATAGTCATGTTTTTGTCGACTCCTGTGTCGTAAATATGAAAGGTAGTCAGCCAATTTTACCGCCACACGGCAGAACTCGGCCTAATCCTATTTACCCTACTTCTTTGCCCCACTTCTTTACCACATTTTTGCGGTGTGAGCAGCAACGGTCCGACACCGGTTTTCACCTCTCATGTTTTTACTCACGGTAAGTAACAAATACAATTATTTTCAGGGCGATAAATTATATGATCTTATTTTTCAGCCACTAAAGGCAGCAGATCGTTGGTCGATTAATGGTTAGGCTGATAAGCAATCAGCGCCATCGCCAACGGGAGTAGATAATGGCACCTGCAAGAAAGCGTTTTTTTGACATGCATGTCGCAACCAAGCTGTACCTGGGTTTTGCAATGATTTTGTTTTTAGTGGTTCTTTCCTCAGCACTGAGCATCCACCGTTTTTCGACCATCAAGGCGTACTACGGTAAGACCGACCTGATGCACACCGTCATCATGGATATTTTTCAGGTCAAAATCGCCAGAACAAAATATTTCGCCAGCAATGACAATGAACCTTACGACACCATGCTCAGCTACAGCAATGACCTGGCTAAAAATCTGGCGCAAGGTAGCCAGTTATATACCGAAAGCGAATTCAGGGATCCGCTGGCCCGCATGCAGAAACACCAGGCCGCACTACAGCAATCCATCGGCGAAATGGCCCGCGCCAAACAAGCGCTGACCGACGCCAGCGCCCGGTTCAGCCGTATTCCGGTCGACGGCGCTATCTCCCGCTTTCGCAGCAGCCTGGCGGCCACCGCGTTTGCATCCGACAGCGACCGGGAAAAAGCGACGGCGCTGGCTCTGGCGCTGGCGTCTTACAAAGCGACAGCCGATGCCGTCGTGATTGAGCGCACGCCTGCCGCGCTTAGCACCCTGCAAAGTCGTTTCAGCGATATCGAAAAAAGTTACCGCGATCTGTCCGCGCTGCTCCCGGCCGACCAGAAAACGGCGCTGGATGAATTCTGGGGCAATATCGTCAGCCTGAAAACAGGCGCAGAAGGCTACCTGAACGCTTATCAGGCGTTGTCGGGCGCAGAAGCGGCGGTGAAAACCGATGGCGATAATGTCAGCAATATCGCCAAAGAGGTCATCAGCCGCCTGAGCGAAATCAACACCACGCTCACCAGCGACGCCATCACCGGCGCCACCGCATTCGCCTTGCTGGCGTTGGTGTTCGGCCTGCTGATATCGCGCTATATTACCCGCCAGATTACTGCGCCGGTGTCCCACAATCTGGCGTTGGCGGAACGTATCGCCAGCGGCGACCTGACCGCCAGCATCGAAACCGACCGTCACGATGAACTGGGCCAGTTGACCGCAGCGATGGCGGGCATGAACGAACGGTTGCGTCAGATGATCGGCAATATCCGCGACAGCGTGGGCAGCGTGGCGGCATCCGCGGCGCAAATCGCCCACGGCAACCACGAACTGTCGTCCCGCACCGAGCAGCAATCCGCCGCCGTCGTGCAGACCGCCGCCAGCATGGAACAGCTGACCTCAACGGTGAAAAACAACGCCGACAACGCCCGCCATGCCAGCCAGATCGCGGCGGAGGCGTCCAGAGACGCGCACACGGGCGGCGGCGTGGTGCAAAACGTGGTCAATACCATGAATGACATCGCCGTCAGTTCGAAAAAAATCTCCGATATCACCGACGTCATCAACAGCATCGCCTTTCAGACCAACATCCTAGCGCTTAATGCCGCGGTGGAAGCGGCGCGCGCCGGCGAACAAGGGCGTGGTTTCGCGGTGGTCGCCGGCGAGGTACGCAATTTGGCGCAGCGCAGCGCTCAGGCCGCTCGGGAAATCGCCAGCCTGATCGCCGAGTCCGTGACCCGCATTAATACCGGCTCGGTGCTGGCGGCGGAAGCCGGCGACGCCATGCAGAAAATCCTGCTCTCGGTCTCCCGCGTCAACGACATCATCGGTGAAATCGCCTCCGCGTCCGATGAACAGCGCCGCGGCATCGAGCAGATCGCCAGCGCGGTCGGCGAACTGGACTCCACCACCCAGCAAAACGCGTCGCTGGTGACGGCGTCCGCGTCGTCCGCCAGTTCGCTGGAAGAGCAATCGATACAACTGGAGGCGCTGGTGAGTCATTTCCGGTTGGCGCAGGATAATCAGCCGTTATTGCCCCGGCACACGGCACTGCCCGCCAGTCGTTCCCCTGCTCCCGCCTTGAGCCAGGCCAGGTTGACCCTCGACGCTAAAAACCGTCAGAGCCGGCAGGACTGGGAAAGCTTCTGAACAACCTTTCGCTGTAATCAGCAGTAAAAAAACCGGCAGGGATGCCGGTTTTATGACAGGAAGCCTGGTAAATCGCCACGGACTTTATGCCGTTGCCGCGGTTGTCCGGTTAGCGATCCTCGATCGAATGCGTCTCGACTTTCTCCGTCAGCGACACTTCAACCTTAATGTCATCCGTCAGGGTCAGCATCGCCTTCTTATCCGGGCTTACCACTGCCGTACGCTGCGGGATAATGAACTGGCGCACGCTCTCGCCCTCAATCATATCCTTACCGTTTTCAACGCCATGCCGCGCCGACAACAGATAATTCACCATGCCGTTATAGGTGATCCGATAATCACCGCCGGACGACTCAACCCGATAGTTGAGGGTAATCTTCGGCAACGCCGCTTTATAAGTGCCGCGGATCTCATCCCAGCGCGCCGGGTTACCCGTCAGATAGACGGAATCCACCCAGTTGGTATTGTTCTGCAGCACATGGGCGGTGGTGTAGGAAAAGTAATACGGCGAGATAAACGTACTGTTCAGGCTCGTGGTTTTCGTACTGAATATTGAACATCCTGACAGCATCGCCGTGGCCGCCACGGCCAGGAACAGTTTCTTCATGGGTATTTTTCTCTTTTTGCCAACAGTTTCACCCCGAACAGGGGCCGGGCCAGTTTTTCTGTCATGACCTGCCAGACAACACACACGCAGGCAACGAGTTGCGCCCATAGAATAACAGTGATTCTGCGGGTTGATGGAGTGAAAAAGGGGCAAGTCGGGGGATATTTATCCGTATCGACAACCACCAGCCTGCGCCTGAAATCCATCAACCTGTTTGCTGAGCCGCCAACCAACACGCCTGAATAGTTTAATCGCTCACAAACGATAATATAACGCCATCGTTCTTCTGCATGACGCTGAAATATACCCGACTTCAGATCGTAATAACGCTGAAGCGGCCTCCCATTTATCCAGTTGGCGTTAATTTTCATGATTGACGTCAAATAACATTGTTATTAAACGCCTATGAAAAAAAATAACACCACCCGGAAACAACTCTTCGTCGTGATAAAAAAAACGCGCTCTTTTGCGAAGAAAACAGAAATAACGACCCATTCCCGGCAAAATGGCCGCTACGACTAGCGGCACGGCATCGAGCTATTCCAACCCCCCGTCAGCTGGATTGGACAATATTCGCTTGCCCGCACCGGAAGCCGGCCTGCCGGGCGCTCCTGCCCCTGCCGCCAGCCAGCCGACGCCTCCGGCCGCACCGCCGGTGGCAACCGTTCCGCCGCTGCCCAAATTTAACAAGCCGCACGCTGAAACGGCCGCAGCGCCGTCCGCACCAGCGGCACAACCATCAACCTCCAGCGCGGCGCCGCAGCCCAGCCTGCCGTCCCCGGCACCGGCACCGGTTGCCGCCGCTCCCGCAGCGGAACCCCCGGCAACCCAGGAACCGGCCACGCCGCCGTTTGCACCTGACTATGCAGCAGTTGGAAATCAACTAAGCAAACTGATGTCCGGCATGGCCGCGCCGTTGTCGCGGCTGGCGGGCACAGTACCGGGATTGCTCTCTTCCGCGTCTAAATCCATAACGCAGGCAGCCAAAGCCAACTCCAGCGTGGCCGCCTCTAAGCCGGCTTCGGTTGAATCCAAAGCCACAGCACCAACAGTTAACACCGCGGAAGCCAAGCCCATTGAGGTTAAGCCGATCGAGGTTGATGTTAAAGTCAACGCGGTTACACCGGCTTCTTCGTCTGCTGCATCAACGCCTGCTGCCATGCCATTAGCCGGTAATGCAACAGCATCGTCACCCAAACCTATCGCAACGGTAACCTGGAATCCTGCGACTACAATAAGTTCACTACGGCGCAATGCAGGTAATGCATCCACAAAATATTGTGCAAGAGCCGTTGTAGATGCAATTAGAGCAGGCGGAACACGAATCGAAGGTGCTAACGCAAAGGATCTCGGTCCAAAACTAATTGCCGCAGGTTTTACCGCCATATTTTCCATGCCAAGACCGTCAAGAGAATATGACCGGAGCAATCTCCTTCCCGGCGATGTAGTTGTATTAGAAGGGTTTAATCAAGACGAACGCAAAGGGATAAAAAAAGACCATACTTTTGGCCATGCCGCCATGTACGACGGCAGCAAATGGATTTCCGACTTCCATCAACCCGGATTCTATCCCGGCGAGGATTACCGAAAGGCACTGCCCGGCTACACCATTTACCGAATGGTTGCCACGCAGGCTCAGATTAATGCCATCAACGCTTCTCAGAGGGGCGAGTCGGCACCCCAAACACCGGTAGCAATGCCTTCTGTACCGGCAACGCGCCCGGCCCAGCCATCTGTACCGGTATCTCGCCCTGCGCCGCAAGCAGTGCGACCATCTGCGCTAGCATCGCGCCCTGCGCAGCAGGCAGTACAACCATCTGTGCCAGCATCGCGCCCTGCACCGCAAGTAGTACAACCATCGGTACCGGCATCGCGCCCCGCGCCGCAGGCAGTACGGCCATCTATGCCAGCATCTCGCCCTGCGATCGCCGAATCGCTGCCCACGGTATCGGGTGGGAGCAATTCTCAGTCCGAACCGACAGAAAGTGTCTCAGCACAGGGAAATAGTCGCCAGATACCGACTGTACTCAAAGGGAAGGTGACATATGATGCTGAAGGACGTGAAGAGAGAGGGCAGTATTTTAGTCGACAGATTCACTATCCTGAATCAAAGGACCCCAGTGTTGCAGCAAAGACCGGTGTTACAATCGGTCGAGGATATGATATGGGGGAAAGAACTCAGGCACAAGTTTATAATGACTTAATAGCGGCAGGAATCCCAGCCTCTCAGGCATCAAGGATATCTGTTGCCGCGGGGAAAAAAGGAATAAACGCAAAAATATTTGTTAATGATAATAAAGATATCGGAGAAATTACTACAGAACAACAAATTAAGCTATTCAATAATATCTATCCCGCTTATGAAAGTAGAGCTCAGTTGCGTTATAAAGAAAAAACCAAAGGCATGAGGAATGTAACAAAGTGGGAAGACCTTAACCCCGCCATTCGAGATATTTTAGTAGATATTGTTTATCAAGGATTTCAAGGTAAGCAAGCAATGCCAGCTGCATCACAGAATAACATTGACCAGTTCATAACCTTCCTAAATAATAACAAAGAATATCAGCAGTATGAAAAAGGCCGACATAGGGTCGCCTATCTTCAGAAGGAAAAAAATCGAATCAACAAAAATTAAACTTACTAACAACTTCGCGCCCACCATCGGATTTGGTGGGCAGCGAATTGATGGGCATAGTCGCGTTAATCAGAGAAAGTCATCAAACCAATTGTCACTTTAAACAATTTACACCACATAATAAAAAAGTTATCATCCTCTTCAAACCAAGGAGGACCTTTAATGAAGAAAAAACTCTCACTATTACTACTTTTATTTCCACTGACGGGAATGACAGCCGCCATTGATAAAAATCACTCCGATATCTATCAGCAGTATTATGCCAAAATGGTAGGCAATGTTTGCAACAATCTCACCAACAAAGACAGCGAGATGGGAATCTATCAGTGTGCGACATTAATGAAAAAAGATGCCGACGCAAAACTCACCGCACGCATCAACGAGATTAACCAGGAACTCAGTCAGTTAAGCGATGATGATGATAAAGAGTTTATAAAATCCTTCAAGGAAGATCAGTTGCAATGGGAGCGTTACCGCAATAAGCGTTGCAAATTGCGGGTGGCAAATTTAGAACAAGACTCTCCACAATATATATCTGAAACATTCTTGTGTCAGGCCGTAGAAAGTTACCGCAGGATAGAAGTGCTGATTGATGAACCTGACCGGCCCTGACCTCGTGATGAATTAATATTGCCGCCTTATTCACTTTGCGACAAAAGGACAAATACAATGAAACGAAACAGCGCTCTTCTTTTACTTCTCCTGCTCCCGCTGACAGTCATAGCGAATGACGCTCAGGAAATGAATCCCTACAATGCGTTAAGCGATCAAGCTGAACAAGGATTATGCAAAGACCTTTATGAACACGGCATTTATCTTGAAATGATACAATGCTCATCCCGGTTACAAGAAGACTCGGAGCAAAAACTTAAACAACAACTGGACCTATTAAATAACGCCCTGAAAACCGCAGGAGATACCAAACGTCTCGCATTGCTGGCAGAAGAACAGGCAGAATGGGAAAAATACCGGGCGACACGATGCCGTTTTCGTGGCCTACACGTCATTCCAGAAAGCAGTGTATACTATGATTGGCTGGCTACCTGTCAGGCGGCAGAAAACTATCGTCGGATAGAAACGCTAGACAGCGAACCTGGAATGCCGTAAGCCATTTTTGTCACCCTCGTGTTTATGTGCCGCCAGACTCCCCTGGCGCGCACTTAATGGTACACTTAGCCCCCAGCAATGCTGGAGCACCGGCCCCATGAACACGAGTTACCGTTAAATGTCAGAAAATCAATCTGTTACACCCAAGCAGCAGTACAACCTCAACAAATTGCAAAAGCGCCTGCGTCGCAACGTGGGCGAAGCGATCGCCGATTTCAATATGATCGAAGACGGTGACCGGATCATGGTGTGTCTGTCCGGTGGCAAAGACAGCTATACCATGCTGGAGATCCTGCGCAATCTGCAGCAAAGCGCGCCGGTGAATTTCTCGCTGGTGGCGGTGAATCTGGACCAGAAGCAGCCGGGGTTCCCGGAGCATGTGCTGCCGCAGTATCTGGACAGCATCGGCGTCGAATACAAAATTGTGGAAGAGAACACCTACGGCATCGTTAAAGAGAAGATTCCGGAAGGCAAGACCACTTGTTCGCTTTGCTCGCGCCTGCGTCGCGGCATTCTGTACCGTACCGCGACCGAACTGGGCGCCACCAAGATTGCGCTCGGCCATCACCGCGACGATATCCTGCAAACGCTGTTTCTGAACATGTTCTACGGCGGCAAACTGAAAGGCATGCCGCCGAAACTGGTGAGCGACGACGGTAAACATGTGGTGATCCGCCCGCTGGCTTACTGCCGTGAAAAAGACATCGAACGTTTTGCCGAAGCTCGCCAGTTCCCGATCATCCCGTGTAATCTGTGCGGCTCGCAGCCCAACTTGCAACGTCAGGTGATCAAGGACATGCTGCGCGACTGGGACAAACGCTACCCCGGCCGAATCGAAACCATGTTCAGCGCCATGCAGAATGCGGTGCCGTCGCATCTGTGCGACACCAACCTGTTCGATTTCAAATCGATTCGTCAGGGCAGCGAGGTGGTGGACGGCGGCGATCTGGCGTTCGACCGTGAAGAGATGCCATTACAGCCGGCAGGCTGGCAGCCGGATGAGGACGAAGAAGACAACGCCCGCCCGCTGGAACGACTAAACGTACTGGAAATTCGTTAATTCATCGGCGGCCGAACGGCCGCCATCGCTAGCGCTTTCCGTTATGCAGTCTTTTCTGATAAAAACGGATATTCATGCAAGATTCCCGCATCCACAGGCATTCGTTCAAGAAGGCCGCCTGCTAAAATCGCGGGCAAAAAAAAGCCGACAAAACGTCGGCATGGTGTGAATTAATTGTGCTATGCAGTAATTCAAAAAAGGAAGTAAGACAATATGGAGCGCAACGCCCATCGCTTGACGTTGCATTCACCTGCGAGAGGGATAGTGCCGCAGACATAGACCAAAAATGTTGATATTGCTCAATATTAGCCATGGTTTTTATCACCGCCGGCGGTTGTGTGATATCCCACGCAATAATTTCGCCATGCGGCTCACAACCATTTACTGCGTTTTAACCACCAGGCAACGCCGCTGACCAACAACACCAACAACAGGCAGAATACGCCAAATCCGATGCCGCTGTTGGCGCCCGGAATCCCGCCCAGATTGACGCCAAACAACCCGGTCAAAAAAGTAGTAGGCAGGAAAACCATCGCCAACAGCGACATGGTATAAGTACGCCGGTTCATGGCGTCGGTCATCAGCGTGGTGATTTCATCAGCAATCACGGTCGTACGGGCGATACTGGCGTCCAGATCGTCCAGACCGCGACCAAGACGCTCGGCAATCTCCTGCATACGACGGCGGTCGTCATCCTGCATCCAGCCAAACTTCTCGCCGGACAAGCGCGAGAAAATATCACGCTGCGGCGTCATATAGCGACGTAACACAATCAGTTGTTTGCGAATCAGCGCCAGTTCGCCGCGCGGCGGAATGCGCTGTTCCAGCAACGCATCTTCCAGATCGATGATTTTTTCGTGCAGCTCATCAATGAACTCACTGGTGTGATCCGTTAACGCCTCGGCGATAGACACCATCCAGTCGCCGCTGTTGGCAGGACCGTTGCCCTCTTTCAGATCGCTCATCACCTCATCAATCGCCGCCACTTTACGGCGCCGGGTGGAAACAATCAGGCGGTCAGAGATAAACACCCGAATCGCTACCAGCTCATCCGGCCGGGCATTAGGGTTGTAATTGATACTGCGCAGGGTCACCAGCGTGCCTTCGCCAAGCCGTACTACGCGAGGACGGGCGCTCTCCCCCGCCAGCGCGTTACGTACGCTATCCGGCAACAGGGTGGTTTCATGCAGCCAGCGCACGCTGGCCGGTTGCGTCGAGTCAAGATGCAGCCAGGCAGGCAGCTCCGCCTCCTCGCCCAGAGCACTCTCCACCAGCGGCAGAATGCCTCCCCTGCCGTCCAGTTGACAAGTAAAGACGGCGCCGGTGTGTCGGATAGATTTACTTTCAGTCACTTCCACACGTTATCTCCCTCTATGCACACGGCTTCCATCTTACTGTCTGCATCAATGACTGCAATCGGAAAGGGATGCATCCTCCGCCACATGCACCGTGTCTGGGCGGAGTCGCGGGCGCAATATCGTGTGCAACAAACGGTATGAAGACCCGCCAGTCAGTGTTTCAAAATATAGAGCGTCTGGCTGTAGGCGACATCCTCAGGGTTAGTGATGGGGTACCCTTTCACCCAGGGTTTAATCAACCGCCCGTTGGTGTACTGGTAAATCGGCGCAATTGGCGCCTGCTCCGCCAAAATCTGCTCGGCGCGGTTGTAATCCTCGTTCAGTATCTTTCGGTCAGTCTGCCCGGCGGTATCCGCCATCAGTCGATCATAATCGGCGTTGTTGAAACGGGCGATATTGCCGCTATGACTGGCGGTCAGCAGCGACAGGAAGGTGGACGGCTCGTTGTAATCGCCGACCCAGGAGGCGCGTATAACATCAAAATTCCCCGTATTGCGGCTGTCGATGTAGGTTTTCCATTCCTGATTCACCAGTTTCACGTCTACGCCGAGCTTGGTTTTCCACATCGACGCGACGGCGATGGCGATCTTTTGATGCACTTCCTGCGTATTGTACAGCAGCGTCAGTTTCAGCGGTTTGGACGGGCCATAACCGGCCGCCGCCATCAGCGCTTTGGCCTGCATATCCAGTTCGGCCTGTGAATACTGCTGCAGTTGTCCCGGTTGCGGTTTGAACCCGGCGGTGACATCCGGCGTAAAGCGATAGGCCGGTTTCTCGCCGGTTCCCAACACTTTCCCGGCGATAATCTTACGGTCGATGGCATAAGACAGTGCCTTGCGCACCCGCGCATCGTTGGTCGGCGCGCGCTGCGTGTTGAACGCATAGTAGTAAGTGCCGAGCTGGTCCGGGGTGAAGACCTGCCCCGGCAGGTCCTTCAGCAGTTTCTGGTATTGATTCTTGGGAAACGACTCGGTGATGTCGATATCGCCGGCCTGATAGCGCTTGGTGGCGTTGGACTCCTGATTGATCGGCACAAAGGTGACCTGCGTCAGCCGGGTATTGGCGTGATCCCAGTAGTGGTTATTCGGCACCAGCACCAGTTTTTCATTGACCACCCGGTCTTTGAGCACGAAAGCGCCGTTACCCACCAGATTGCCCGGTTTGATCCACTCGTTGCCGTATTTTTCCACCGTGGCCTGATGCACCGGGTAAAGGCTGAAATTGGCCATCAGGCTGATGAAATAAGGCACCGGCTTACTCAGTTGCACCTTTAACGTGTGAGCGTCAACCGCAATGACGCCCAGCTTGTCGGCGGGCAACTTGCCGGACAGGATATCATCAGCATTGACGATCCCCGCCAGCCGGATAAACCAGCTAAACGGCGAGGTATTTTGCGGCGTCGCCAGTCGCCGCCAGCTGTAGACAAAGTCTTTGGCGGTTACCGGATCGCCGTTCGACCATCGCGCATCAGGGCGCAGAGTAAAAATGAAGGTGCGGTTATCGTTAGTCTGCCAGCGCTGGGCGACGCCGGGAATCGGATTACCCTGCGCGTCCTGATTCACCAGCCCTTCGAACAGGTCGCGAATCACCTGAATCTCCGGCAAACCAACCGCTTTAATCGGGTCCAGCGAAGCCGGTTCATCCTTGATATGACGGACGATCTCCTGCCGGTCCGCCAGAACGGCGCCGGGAGGAACCTGCGCCGCGCCCGCCGGGTTTATCAAGGCTGTCATCAGAACGGCGGAAACCACGCCCACGGAAACTGCGGAATAACGAAATTGCATGTTGTGTCCTTAAACCAAAAAGGCCCTGTCTTCGCCAGCCCACCACATCGCGCCGACGCGGTGGGAGGGATTCAGGAACGACCGGGAGTCATCTCTGCGCCTGGAAGGCGGTACGCGATCATCACCGGTCCAAAAAAGAATCCGTCTATACCCGACATACTTCAAGTTGCAGGCGCGTAAGCTGCCCGGCGCCCCAGAGCATTTAGGGCATATCTACTGAAAAAATCGTTATCAGGCTGGAAGTTATCATAGTCTCAAACCTGCCCTTCCAGCCAGTGGCGCGGTACCGGTTTGCGGAGCGTCCCGCGATTTCAGGCATGCTCCCACGG
Source organism: Dickeya sp. NCPPB 3274 (assembly GCF_000406205.1). NCBI lineage: Bacteria > Pseudomonadati > Pseudomonadota > Gammaproteobacteria > Enterobacterales > Pectobacteriaceae > Dickeya > Dickeya sp. NCPPB 3274. The sequence continues at coordinate 2,825,750 of NZ_CM001979.1, forward strand.
CCAGCATGGATTTTTTGTTATCATCAGGCAAAACACCGCCGACTATTATTCAGGATGCCGCCATGACAGACGCCGAGTTTCTTCATCGCCCCCGTACCGAACGCGGATTCTTTGCTGCGCCGGGCCGGGAATATGGCCGTTCACGACTGGGGGCGCCGCTACTGTGGTTCCCGGCGGAAGTGGAAGGGAAACACAGCGGGTTGATCCTCGCCGGAACGCACGGCGACGAAACCGCATCGGTGGTGGCGCTCTCCTGCGCGTTGCGTACGCTACCGCCGGGCAGCAGTCGGGCTCATCATGTGGTGCTGGCGGTCAACCCGGATGGCTGTCAGTTGGGCCTGCGCGCCAATGCCGGCGGCGTCGACCTCAACCGTAATTTCCCGGCGGCCAACTGGCAGCCGGATGGCACCCTCTATCGCTGGAGCGAAGACACCCCGGTGCGCGACGTACAGCTCTCCACCGGCGATAGCCCCGGCTCCGAGCCGGAAACCCAGGCGTTGTGCCGCCTGATCGACCAGTTGGCGCCGCCGTGGGTGGTGTCCTTTCATGAACCGCTGGCCTGCATCGACGACCCCCAGCGTTCCGAGCTGGGCGGCTGGCTGGCGCGTGAATTCGCGCTGCCGCTGGTCGACAGCGTGGGATACCCAACGCCGGGTTCGTTTGGCAGTTGGTGTGCCGAGCGCCGCCTGCATTGCATCACCGCCGAGTTGCCGGTGATTGCCGCCGACAGCGCCAATCACCGCTATCTGACCGCCCTGACCCGGCTGCTGACCCATAATTTTTTATACCAATGTTGATCATGTTGCCCTACACTGATCGACATGTTAACCACCTGTAATGAAGGACGTAAGCATGTCAACAAATGTACATTTCCAGGGTAACCCGGTGCCGGTAGCAGGATCTTTCCCGGCGGCCGGCGGCAAAGCACCGGCGTTTTCACTGGTTGCCAAAGACCTCTCTGACGTGGCGCTGAGCCACTACGCAGGCAAGCGCAAAGTCCTGAACATTTTCCCGAGCATCGATACCGGCGTATGCGCCGCCTCCGTGCGTAAATTCAATCAGCTGGCATCCAGCCTGGACAATACCGTTGTACTTTGCATCTCCGCCGACCTGCCGTTCGCCCAGTCCCGCTTCTGCGGCGCCGAAGGCCTGAACAATGTGGTGGTGCTGTCCACCCTGCGCGGCGCCGAATTCAAAGAAAACTACGGTGTGGCGATTGCCGAAGGCGCGTTGAAAGGCCTGACTGCCCGCGCCGTCGTGGTGCTGGACGAAAACGACAACGTGCTGCACAGCGAACTGGTGAACGAAATCACCACCGAACCGGACTACGACGCAGCTATCGCCGTACTGAAATAAGTTCGGTCCCCAATATCCGCGTTAACCATGCCAGTCGACCGACTGGCATTTTTTTATTCAAACCACCTTGCTGTCGCTATTGTCTCCATCAGGCCGTTGGTCGCGGGTGCGCCAGCGTCAACCGGTTACGCAACGCGCACAACACCAATACCAGCATCAGTCCCCATTCCGCCATCAGCGTGGCAATCAGCGCACTGGCAAAATTCCCGCCGCTGGCATGCAGCACCTGCACCAGTACCGTACCCAGCACAATGGGACCCAGCCCCAGCGACGCCTGTTGCATGGTGGAAAGCAGCGCGCTGCCCGCACCGGCCTGATGTGTCTGCACATCAGACAGCCCGATGCGATAAAAGCTGCTGACGATAAACGCCTGACCAAAGCCAATCATCATGGTCGCGGGCAGCAATTGCAGCACCGACACCGGCCAGCGCCACGCCAGCGACGCCATCAGCAGTGCCAGTCCGCTCATCTGGATGGCGCATCCGGTCAGCAACGCCCCTATATTGCCAATGCGGGTGGTGAGACGGCCGCTGAACAGCGACGCAACAAAATAGGACAGCCCCAGTCCGATAAAACTGTTGCCCGACTGCAGCGGGGTAAAACCGGCGCCGGATTGCAGGGTGTAGGCAACGGCAAACATAAAGCCGCTCCAGCTGGAGAAAAACAGCAGCGCCAGCAATAAGCCGAAGCGGATCCCCGGTAGCCGAAACAGTGCGGGCGGCAGCAACGGTGCCGACTGACGACGCTCCACCCGCCACAGCAGCGCAAACCACACCAGACTGCTCAGCAGCACTGCAACGCAGGACCACGGCCAGTGCCAGATTGGCCCCAACGCCAGCGGGAACAGCAGGCTAGCCAGCATTAGCGACAGCAGCACCGTACCGGGCATATCCAGCGCCACCGGTTTTTCGCCGCGGGTATCCGGCAGACGCGCCGGCGCCAACAGCAACACCAGCAGGCAGACCGGCAGATTGACCAGAAACACGCTGCGCCAGCCATAACCGGCGATGTCCAACTGAATCAGAAAGCCGCCCAGCACCTGTCCGACCACAAAGGCCAGCCCGCCGATAGCGCTATAAAAACCCAGCGCCCGGGCATGCTCACGCCCGCGCAGGCAGACGTGAATGGTCGCCAGAATCTGCGGCACCACCAGCGCAGCGCCAATCCCCTGCAAGGCTCGGGCCGCCAGCAGCACCCATACCGCTTGAGCGATGCCGCACAGCAGCGAAGCCACGCCGAACAGCGCCACACCGGCAATGAACACCCGGCAGCGTCCCAGGTTATCGCCCAGCCGGCCGCCCATCGCCAGCGATACGGCAAACGCCACGCCATAAACCGACACCACCAGCTCCAGTTCAGCCGGGCTGGCGGAAAGTGAGTGGGCGATCGCTTCCAGCGCCACGTTAACGATCGAAAAATCGATCATCGGCAACAGCTGGCCGGTCAACAACACCATCAGGCCGATGCCGGTGAGCCCCTGTGAAAGTGAAACCTGTTTCATCGATGTACCCATTGTGCTAATTCTGTGAGGCAGTTAGCATTATCGATAATTTAAACGGGTACCAGTTCCTGTTTATCCTGGTATAAAAACTACCTGTCTGTAATGATTCACCGCGTTATCCGGAGGCTCGCGCTATGGTCATGCCGATACCCACCCCACAGGCCGACACCCGTGTTACACCGTTGCAACCGGATAACCGCAAACGGCTGGGCGCGTTTTTGCGCGCCCGGCGTGAAAGCCTCGATCCGCTGCGTCTGGGCCTGTCGCTGCCCCGTAAACGGCGTACGCCGGGGCTACGCCGCGAAGATGTGGCGCTGCTGGCGGACGTGGGCATTACCTGGTACACCTGGCTGGAGCAAGGGCGGGAAATCCGCGCCTCCGCCAAAACGCTGACCGCCATTGCCAAAGCCCTGCAGTTCAACGAAGCGGAAACCCGGCATCTGTTTATGCTGGCGGGGCTGCCGTTCTCCCCGGCCGCCCAGGCCAGTTGCGAGAAAATCAGCGCCGATAGCCAGCGTATCCTCGATCAGCTCAACCCGTTTCCGGCGGTGATCGTCAACGCCCGCTTTACCATCCTGGGATTTAACCTCGCCTGGTGTCGGTTACTGGATATCGACCTGCACCAGATGGCGCCGGAAGATCGCAACTGCATCTGGCTGGCGCTCACCCACCCGAACTGGCGGGAACGGCTGGTGGACCAGCACGAGCTGTTACCCAATCTGGTGGCGATGTTTCGGGCGCAGATGACGGAACACGCGGGCGAACCGCTGTGGGAAGCGCAATTGCAGCGCTACCTGAGCGCATCTGAAGAGTTTCGCCAGTTGTGGTACCAGCGCTACGAGATTCAAGGCGTGGATGACAAGATCAAACGCTTTCGTCATCCGACGCTGGGCATTTTCACCCTGCGTCAGATCAACTGGTGGAGCGCATCCCGCAACGGTGACCGGATGCTGGTTTACATGCCCGCCAGTGAGCAGGACCATGCGCGGCTGGCGCAACTCGCGCAGTTACCGCCGCCCGGCGAACAGCCTCAGACAAGCCAGAGTGCGCCCCGCGATGTATCATAACCATGCCCTTATGGCTGGGTGGCGGCAGGTTTTAGTTCCAGCCGGCTGGAACCGACGCCCGGCAGCAGCGGCGTCGGCGCTTCGCTCATCCAGCGGCGATACCCATCCAGCCACCAGCGACTGAGCGGATTACCGCTCTGCCCGCCCGGCAGGCTTAGGGTCGCGTTGGCTTCATCGCCCGGCGAAATCACCAGCCGTTCCGAAGCGCCGAACGTTGGGCGATTAACATGCGGTACATGATTGTCCCCGGAGAGCGGTTCCGCCGGTACCCGCAGCAGATGGCCCAGCAGCGGCAGCGACGAGGCCAGCGGGTGAGCGATGCGGCTCTGGTTAACGTCCCCCCATTTACGGCTGCCCTCCCCGTTCTCCCGCCATACCGTCGCCAGCTGTTGCAACGAGAACTGGCACCAGTCTTTAGCGGGCGCGGGCACCCACTGGCGTGCTTCATCATGCATCAGTTGTTGCACCGTCGCATCCCAGCGTGGATTAGCGGCACGGTAGCTGGCCTCCGGCCACGCCTGCGCCAGTTGCTGATCCAGCGTGCCGAACAACCGCTGATAAAGCGTCTCGCGCCAGCGGCTCAGCAGCAGATAAGCCGTTGAGTCGGCCGCCGCCTGCCCGTTCCATTGTTGTAATAACAGGTTGATTGTCGACTGATCCGCGATAACGTCCGGGGCGGAGGCATTCAGGCAATCGAGCAGTTGGTCGCGCCAGCTCGCCGCCAGCAGCGCACGGTTGTCCAGTTGGATACGGTGCATCGCGGCGATATCCGGCTGCCTGACTTCGCCCAGCGCCTGATGAATCGCCGATGCGCGTATACCAGGGTCGGCGCCGCCATCCCCGACGATGTCCCCTTGTTCATCAAACAACAAGCGGTTGTTGGCGGTCACAATCACCCCTTGCGGCGGGTCGACCAGTAGAGGATGGGATGCGGGCGGCAGCGCCGTGTCACGCCAGCGCGCCAGTAAGATGTTCGTCAGCGGAAAACTGTTCTGTACGCCGGGCATCAGCCGGTCCGGCAGCGCTCCGGCCAGCGTCCAGCCGATGTGCCCGTGACGGTCGGCCACCAGCAGATTTTGCACCGGCAGGCCGGCTCGTTGTCCGGTAGCCAGCGCCTCCGGCACCGTGCGGGTTTCCGCCAATGCCATCAGCGACAGATCCAGCGAACCCGGCAACTGCAACACCCAGTGCATCGCCATGCGCCCTTGCCCGGTCTCGACAATCGGTCCCCAGTCGCTGGTTTGCACCGTCATTGACTGCGACTCGCCGTGACTGACCGCCAGCGTTTCCTGCACCAGATGTGGATTGCCCTCGGTGCTATTCAGCTTCACCCAGTCGAAGGTATCGGCGTAACTATTGGTAAAACCCCAGGCGATATGCTCATTGCTGCCGCTGACGATGGCGGGCGCGCCGGGCAGAGAAAGCCCGGTCAGGCGCAGCGTCCCGTCTTCAGTCGGATAGATAAGCTGTGCGCGATACCACACCGTTGGCAAACGCAACCCGAGATGCATGTCGTTCGCCAGTATCGCCCGTTCCGGCGTACGCACCAGCCAGCCATTGCTGCCTTTGGCTTGTTCGCCGCCGCCGGGCGCAAACGCCGCACCGTTCTGCTGCCCCCACCACTCAGGCGGCGCGGCAGGCAACGTCGGCGCCGGCGGCAATTGCCCCACCAACGGCGCATCCCACACGCTGGCGTCCGGCAACAGAAAGTCGGCCTGCTCCGGCGTGCTCTGGCTGGCAATCCAGCCGCGGGCGTATTCGCGGCCGAACTGATTATCCTGCAGATCAAAATACATCGCGGCAATCGTCAGCAGGGTGTCTTCCGGCAGCCAGACTTGCGGTTCAACACGCAGCAGCCAGTATTCGAACGGCCGGGTTTTCAGGCTATGCAACCCGGCATTCACGCCGTCGGCATAGCTACGCAGGATCTGCTGCTGGTCGACGGGCAGTTGTTGCCAGCGTTCGGAAACCTGTCGGCGCAGCAAAAATAACCGGCGCTGGCGGTCCAGCGGCAACGCTGCCGCGCCGACTAACGCCGCCAGTTCCCCTGACGCGCTGCGCCGGAGCAAATCCATCTGGAAGAAGCGATCCTGCGCATGGACAAAACCCAGCGCGAACGCGGCGGACAGGCGGTCGCCAGCCCGGATGATCGGCACCCCGGCATCGTCTCGCTCCACCGTCACCGGCGTATGTAGCCCCGGCACGCCCAGCTCGCCATCCAACTGGGGCAAACTCTGGCGCAACAACATCCACACGGCGATGGCGATCGCCGCCGCCAGCACGGCGCACAGCGCCAGCCCGCCAACCGTTATCCGTAGCCAGTTGTTCAAACGCACTACCCCGTCCTCCCTCGTTATTCAGGCGAGCCATCATGACAATAGCGTGAGGCGGAAAACTGTTGCATTATCATTTGTATCATCCTGTATCTACCATTGTCGCTTTTGGAGGAGATATGTTTCCGTTGCTGACCGCCCGTCTGTGCCTGCGCCCGTTTGTCCCCTCCGATGCCGCCGCGCTGCTCGACGCCATACATGAGTCGCAGGAAACCGTAGGGCGTTGGCTGCCCTGGTGCATGTCAGATTACGATCTGCCGATGGCGCAGGACTGGATAGCCTGTTGCGAACAGCAACGCCACGAGGGTGAGGCGTTTGATCTGGCTATCACCGACCGTACCGCCGGGCGCCTGCTCGGCACCATCGCCATCAACAACATCAGTAAAGCCTATCGCCTCGGCAATGTCGGCTACTGGGTACGCCAGTCGGCGCAGGGGCAAGGATTAATCCCCGAAGCGGTGCGGGAAATCGTGCCGTTCGGTTTCGGCACGCTGGGGTTGACCCGGCTGGAAATCGTCGCGGCGGAAGAAAACCACGCCAGCCGCCGGGTGGCGGAAAAAGTGGGCGCGCATTTCGAAGGGTTGCTGCGCAACCGGATTATTATTCGCGACCAGCCGGTAACAGCGGCCTTGTATTCGCTGATTCCGGGGGATGTGCTGGTTCATTGATAGCAGTCTGAGCACGTTTATTGCGCTATTGTCATAAACAAGAAATTGTGTTTCATACCCGCATTTGCTTGAATGGACGCTCGTTTTTCCAGATATGGACTATCCGTGAATAACCCGATTCAATGGACTGAACCCTTCTCCGATCATTTCGGCAATGGGATGGTTTACAGACAATTTGCTGTGGGAAGTACACTATACGCTGTTGGTTTTGAGCAAATAATGACAATGGATGATCTTACTCGGAAGGGGGTAAACATTCGAACCGCTCATCCAGCCTTCCGCTTCCCCGCAAGCGGGGTATGGGGTGTTATTTTTGACGAAATTAACCCGGCTGAGATGGACTTCAAGGGGTTCCAGCACGTGCAGCATCCAGGGCTTTCCAGTGGCCAGGTACTCTGGAGCGTTGCAAGTATAATTTATGACCATTATACTGTTTGTAACGCAGGTGCTTACGTATTCTCAGCAGCAGATGATCACCAGCATTTGCGCACAACCGACCTGACAGATATCTACTGCAAAGTACTCGGCCTCAACGGAAAGCGGAAGAGTCGGTTGTTTGAAGATGGATTTCCTGGATGGAATGCCTATTGTGATGTACCAACAGGAGGAAGAGGTTATGTCGTCACGACTCAAAGTTATTAATGCTTATTCTACCTCTGCCGAGCATCTTACCCTTGCAATGGGTGAAAGACTTCAAAAAGCTGCTGGTCAGGATTTGAAGAATAAGCTGGAATCAGGTGATATCAAGCTGGTTAACGGCAAATACATAGGCGAAAGTTTGAAAGTTGACCGCCTGTCCGCGTTGAAACGAAGATTGCGTAAAGCATATGTCTCTGCTCAATGAAAAAGGCCCGTTCGCTGGGCCTTTTCTCTTTTTATAGTTTGCTTGCCTAACAGAGCCGCGCAGAGCTTCACCAGCTTGATGGCATTTTTGCAGGATGAGCAATTATCGTTTCCCTCCTCATACCACTTCCAGCCCAAATATTAACTAATACAGTAGTAAAAAGCGGATAGCACAGCCATCCGCTTTTTACTTTCATCGGGCCACCGGAATTACTCGTCCTCGTCCCCACCCTTGCGGCTGCTCAGGCCATATTCCCGCAATTTATTGGCGATGGCGGTATGAGACACGCCGAGCCGTTTAGCCAGTTTACGGGTGCTGGGGTAGGTCTGATAAAGTCGGGTTAATACTGAGCGTTCAAACCGTTTGCTGATGTCATCCAGCGACCCTTCCAGCAAATCGTCGTTGTGGACGATTTCCGGCTGGAAGGCAGGCAGGTCGATATCGCGCAGGCGCAGTTCGTCCCCTTCCAGTTGCGCCAGCGCCCGATAGATGGTGTTTTTCAACTGACGCACGTTGCCCGGCCAGCCATACTGGGGCAACAGGTTACGCACTTCCTGCGCGATGAGCGGACGCGCGATCCCCTGCTCATCGGCAAAACGGGCCACGAACAGCTCTACCAGCGGCATTACATCCGCCGGGCACTCACGCAGCGGCGGCAGTTGCAACGTCAGCACGTTCAGGCGGTAATAGAGATCTTCCCGAAACAGACCACGCTGCACCAGATCCTGCATGTTTTTCTGCGTGGCGCAGATCACGCGCACATCCACATGCACCTCGTGTTCTTCACCCACCCGGCGGAACGTGCCATCATTGAGAAAACGCAACAGTTTGGTCTGCATCTGCGGCGACATTTCGCCGACTTCGTCCAGCAACACCGAACCGCCGTTAGCCTGCTCGAAAAAGCCCTTCTTGCCTTCCAGCGCGTTGGGATAGGCGCCCGGCGCGTGGCCGTAAAGCTCGCTTTCCATCACGTCATCCGGCAGTGCGGCGCAGTTGAGCGCCAGAAACGGCTGCTTGCCGCGGCGGCTGCGCAAGTGACAGGCGCGGGCCAGCATGTCCTTGCCGGTGCCGGTTTCCCCCACCAGCAGCAATGGCGCATCCAGCATCGCCAGCTTGCGCGCCTGCTCCACCACCTGACGCATACGCGGGCTGACCGCCACGATATGGTCGAATTCCCGTTCGTCGTTGACTGGCGTGTCCTGCAACTGACGGCCCATGCGCGCTGCCGACTTCAATGTCACCAGCGCCCCGGCGACGGTAGATTTGCCTTTATCGTCTTCCAGATGAACCGGCGTCACTTCCTGCAGAAAATCCTGCCCGCGGATCACCACACGGGTGGTTTCCGGCTGGCCGCCCTGCTCCTGCCAGCGGGAAAAATGGTAATCATTCAGCAACTGGCTAACGTTAAGGGCGCGGGCTTTTTCCTGCGTCAGCTCAAACAGGCTGAGCGCGGCGGCGTTGACCAATTCCACTTTGCCTTTGAGATCGAACGACAACACCGGCTCCGGCATCGATTCCAGCAGCGCGTTCAGCGCCCGATGCTCTCGCTCGGACGGCATAAACGCCACGGTGCGTACATCGCTGACGCCCGGAATGCGGCGAATCTCCGTCATCAGCTCACGGAACGCATCAAAACCGAGGGTGGTAAAATTGAGGTAGATCCGACCCGTCGGATCAATTTCGATACCGCGCAGGTCGATATGTCGCAGCACCAGCAGATCGAGCAGCTCACGAGTCAGACCAATTCGGTCTTCACAAAATACTTCCAGACGCATCAATAAAACCTTCTTCATCAGGTGCGGCAGGGACGAGAGCTGCATCATACCCTTTCACCGCCACCGGATGAAGTGGGGTGTCAGCAAAAGTTGACACCCCGGCAACTGAAAAGCGGATTTACTTGGTTTTTTCCTCTTCCGGGAGCGGCGTGGTCATCATCGACACCATGATGCGGATACCGTCGATGTAGTTGCCGATGCGCATGTTCTCGTCGCTGCTGTAGGCGTTATTGTCCGCATTCACCAGCGATACCACGGCAAAGGCGCTTTTCAGCGCGGCCAGCGCACCGTTGATCGGCGGCGACACCCCCAGCATGCGGTTCTTTTCCGGATCGCCTTTAAGCGGCGCTTTCACACCGGCCTGCGCCCATTTCGCCAACGGCGACGCCAGTTGCGTACGCACGGCAAACGAACTGCCGGACGACGTCATCATGCTCATCGAAATCAGTTTGGGGTTGTGATTACGCTCCTGCAGCGAGGGCGAGTCGGAACGCACGATATAGAAGCCGTTGGCGGTTACATACTTTTTCAGCAGGTCATACAGGTAATCGGGCGAGGTTTCCGGCACCGTACGAATGTTGATGCTGGCGGTCGCGGTCGACGGAATGGCGTAGATGGCTTTGCGACCGGTATCGCCCGCCTTCAGGCCGATGACGTCCAGCGACGGGTACTGCACCGCTTCCACCGGGTTAGGCGCCATTTTTTCCAGTTGGGTCACCCCATAACGGCTTTCGATGGTGCCCGGCTGCGGCGCCTGCGCGGCCAGCTGTTTGCGTTCGTCATCGGAGATTTTGACCCGGTCATAGAACCCCGGCAACGTCACCCGACCGTTGGCGTCTTTGATCCCGGCCAGCAGGCTCGCCAGCTGTTGTACCGGGTTGACGATCACATTGCCGAACGCGCCGCTGTGGGCCGCCGGATCGGGACCGAACACCGTCATGTCCACCTGTATCGACCCGCGATAGCCAAACGTGAGCACCGGCATATTATTGGTGTTCACCGCGCCGTTAAAAATCACCACGCCGTCATTTTTCAGCCGGGCGGCGTTCTGATTGACCACCGCGGCCAGGTGCGGCGAACCGCGCTCCTCTTCCGAATCGAGCAGCACCTTGATATTCACCGTGGTAGCGGTATTGGCGCTTTTCAGCGCATCCACCGCGGTCAGGAACAGGGAAATGACCCCTTTGCCGTCCGAGGCCGAACGCCCGAACACCCGCCATTCCGGATCCAGCCCCGGCTGCATCAGCCGTTCGTTGGGTTGCGGCACCCAGATACCGCGTGAATCCTTGATTTTCAGCGTCGGTTTCCACGGGTCGGTGCTCCACTCGGACGCGCTGGCCGACTGACCATCAAAGTGCATCAGGAACAGCACGGTCGGGCGGTTGGGTTGCATCGGCCCCAACTCGGCATACAGCATCGGGTGCGCGCCATTGGCCAGTTGCTGGGTGGTAAATCCCCGCTTCTGAAAAGCCTTGTCCAGCCAGTTGAGGTTGCGCTGAATATCCGCCGCCACGTCGGTGTCGTTGCTGAGCGTCAAGCCGTCGAGGTATTCAGGAAAGCTGGCCTGAGCGAAGCGCTGGGCGTCAGTCGGCGTCATGATCCACTGCGCCTGAGCGGAACCTGTCGTCAACAGCGCGCCGAGCGCGCCAGCCAACAGGAGTTTGTTGCCACGAAGCATCATAAGTATCCTTCCAGCCAGAGGAAAAAAAGAACATCCATCATCTGGTTATCGGCAGTATCGGTCATCGCCTGAGCGTTCTGGTCGCGATTCACCTACCGGGTTATCCCTGCCTGGGTTTATCCCTGCTTAGGTTTACCCCTGCTTATAGATAAGCATGCTTCGTGGCTGCGGAATGCGGGCTATATCAAAACCCCCGCTGTTTTTAGGCGGCAACCCGTTCATTTTATGGCTGCAGGAACAGCATTCTCCCCCGATATCAGATATTTTCCAGCCGGACGCCGCGGGTCCGCGGGCCGAATACGCCGACCGTTACCACCACGGTCAGCATACTGATGATGATAAACGCCAGCACGCCGCTGGTGTCGTAATGTTGCAGAATCAAACCGATGACGATGCTGCTGAGCGCCGTGGACAGACGGCTGAAGGAGTAACAGAAACCAACGCCGCGGGCGCGGATCGCCGTGGGGAAAACCTCGGTCTGGTACGCGTGATAGCTGATGGTCAGCCAGGCGTTGGAATAGGTGATCAGAAAGCCACAGACAATCAACCACAGCGGTTGCGTCTGAAAGGCAAACAACGTGCCGAACACCACCGTCATCAGCGACGACAACACGATTTGCCACTTGTTTTCGAGTTTGCCGGCGTACCAACTGCACAGCAGCGACCCCAGCGGATAGGCCAGCGTAATGAAAAACGCGTACAGCAGGCTGTGGGTCACGGTCGCGCCCCGTCCCGCCAGCAGCGCCGGTAGCCAGTTGCCAAAACCGAAGAACCCGATAGCCTGAAAGATATTCATAACCATCAGCATCAGGGTGCGGCGGCGGTAGCGCACTGACCAGATATCAAGAAATCGACCGCGTGACGGCAGCGTAATCTTCGTCTGCGGCTCCAACGCCTTACCCGGCGCTACGCCACAACGGCGCTCCATCTCGGTCATCACCTTTTCCGCTTCCCGGTAGCGTCCGCGCGATGCCAGCCAACGCGCCGACTCCACCAGATTACGGCGCAACAGCCACACCGCCAGCGAGCACACCGCGCCGATGATCACCACATAACGCCAGCCGGATAGCCCCCAGAACGTCTGCGGCACCAGCCACCAGGACATCAGCGCCACCGTCGGCACCGACAGAAACTGCATGAAGAACGCCAGCGCAAACGCCTGACTACGCAAGTGGGTCGGTGCCCATTCGGACAGGTAGGTATCGATAGTCACCAGCTCTACCCCCAGACCAATCCCCACCAGAAAGCGGCAGAGGATCACCCATTCCGCCTGCGTCTGGAACGCCATCAACAGCGAGAACGCGCCATACCACGCCAGCGCAAACATGAAAGCGGCGCGCCGCCCGAGTCGATCCGCCTGCGGCGCCAGCAGGCTGGCGCCGATGAACAGGCCGAAAAAGGTGGCGGATGCAAACGTAGCCTGATCCGACACGCCGAACAATCCCTCCTTTCCGCTGTGGAAGATCTTCTCCCCAATCAGCCCGGTGCTGATGTAAGCCGTCTGAAACAGGTCGTAAAGTTCAAAGAAGCCGCCCAGCGACAGCAGAATGATGAAACGCCACAACCCCCACGATGAGGGTAAGGCATCAATACGCATCGCCAGCGAATGAAGAGGAAGAGGATGATTGACGGCATAAACCGCCGACGCGTTGCGCGCACTGAAAGTAGAGTCCATGGTATTGCCCCTGATTGATGGTCGGTTGTCGTTGGTCAACGTTCTGGCAAACCATAGCGGCAATAATTATCATTTGTTATTGTTTGTCGATAACATTATTTGCAGGATATGAAAGTGCAACCGGGCGGCAATACCCTGAATCGGGGCTTTATGAATGTTATCCAGATGTTATCGCCATCCGCAGCGTGATGGCGAACGATGGGCGATATGACTGGTTACATAACGCACAACCTGTGGAGGTGCTTTTATGCCATACGCCGGGCATTACTCCCCGGACGATGACGGCGTTTTCACCCGAATCCGGCCAATCAGCTCACGCCGGAAATCCCCCAGCCGGGGTTTGTCATCCAGCCACGGTAGCGGTCGACACAGCTCCATCGCGCGAATACCCAGCCGCGCGGTCAGTAGACCAGCGCCCAGCCCTTGCGCCGCGCGCGCCGACAGCCGCGCCGCCAAATCCTGAGACATCCAGTCCATCCCGATTTCCCGCACCAGCTCGCTGGCGCCGGCAAACGCTACATTCAGCAACACCAGCCGGAACAGGCGAATACGGCTGAAATAGCCCAGCTCGATGCCGTACAACCGCGCAATGCGATTGACCAGCCGCAGATTGCGCCAGGCGATGAACGCCATGTCCACCAGCGCCAGCGGGCTGACGGCAATCATCAGCGCCGACTCGGCGGCGGAGCGGCTGATCTCGCGGCGCGCCCGGGCGTCCAGCACCGGTTGCACCAAATGAGCATACAACTCGGTAACTTCACGATCGTTGTGAGTATCGTGCAGCGACGCCTGCCAGCGTTGCAGCGCCGGATGTCCGACATCCAGCCCGGCCTGACGGGCCAGATTCTCACAGAAGGCGCGGGCGCTGCCCGTGCCGTGACTGTTGAGCAAGTCCCGCGCCCGATCGCGTGTTTCCGCCCGCTGGCGCAACCGATAAAACCGGCGCCACTCGACCGCCAGCGCCCCGACGCCGGCGCCGACAATCAGGGTGCCCGCCGCCACGCCGCCGAGCGCAATCCAGTCCTGGCCGATCCAGGCCTGATACAGCGAACGCCCGCCCTGCGCCAGCGCGCTAAGGCCGAACAGCGCCACGCCCAGCCCCAGCATCCTCCGCCACAGGCTCCGGCGCGGGCGCAACGCGTCGCTGACCACCTGCTCGGCGCTCTCGCCGTCATCCGGCTCATCGTCGTCGGCCGTTGCCGCCGGAATAAAACGTTGCGCCTCGCCGTCGGCAAAGGCGACCGACGGCCGCAGCGGCGCGGCGGCTGGCTCCACCGGGGTATTGTCGAAGGTGATGCGGGGTTTCAACGGTTCATTCATCGCAATTTGTCTCCCAGTAAAAACTCCATCACCGTATCCAGGCGGATATGCGGCAACGGCGCGTCCGTTTGCATTTCCAGCGGACGAAACGGTTCAAAGTGGAATCCCTGTTCGCGCCAGAAGGACGGATCCGGCAGCCGCGACGGTACATCGCCGGGATACACGGTGACCGGCTCGCCGTCCGCCAGCCGGTTGCCGCGCAAAGCCGGCAACGACTGCCCCTGATGCGACACCACGCCGCTTTGCGTCGCCTGTACCGAGGCAATCCCCGCACAGTCGATCTCAATCCCCTCGAACGCCGCATTACGCCAGGCTTCCTGCACCAGTTGCTGTAACAACGACACCAGATTGGCGTGCTGATCGGCGGTGATATGGTCGGACTGGCTGGCGGCGAACATCAGCCGGTCGATGCAGGGCGAAAACAGCCGACGCAATAACGTGCGCTTGCCGTAGTGAAAACTTTGCATCAGTTGGGTCAGCGCCAGTCGCATATCGTTAAACGACTGTACACCGTGGTTGAGCGGTTGCAGGCAGTCCACCAGCACGATTTGCCGGTCGAAGCGCACAAAGTGCTGGCGGTAGAACTCGCGCACCACATGCTGGCAATAGTAATCAAACCGCTGACGCAGCATACCGATCAGGGTGTGATCGCCGGCCTGCGCCAGCGCGGCGTCCAGCCGGTCGTCAGGCCACGGCCAGGGAAAGAACTGCAATACCGGCGCGCCGGCCAGATCGCCCGGCAGCACAAAGCGCCCCGGTTGAATGAAATGCAGACCTTCCTGTTTGCAACGCAGCAGGTAGTCGGTGTATGCCTGGGCGATCGCCGCCAGCCGGTTTTCATCCGCCGGCGCCAGCGGGTCAAGTCCTTCGCACATCGCCAGCCAGGGTTGCGCCCAACCGAGCCGGTCGCCCTGCAACATCGTAGCCATCTGGCGCGACCAGTCGGCGTAACTCTGCTCCAGCAGCGGCAGATCCAGCAGCCATTCGCCGGGATAATCGACGATTTCCAGATAGAGCGTGGCGGTATCGCGGAAGTGACGCAGCAGGCTGTCGCGGGAACGGTAACGCAACGCCAGCCTGATTTCGCTGACGCCGCGGGTCGGCGTCGGCCAGGCGGGCGGCACGCCGTACAACGACGCCATGCCTTCGTCATACGCAAAGCGGGGAATGCCCAGATCCCGCTGTGGAATACGCCTGGCGCCCAGCAGCCGGTTTTCGCGCGCTACCGAAAACAGCGGCAGCCGCGCGCCGTGCTGAGCGTTGAGCAATTGATTGACCAGCGACGTAATAAACGCCGTTTTGCCGCTGCGGCTCAGGCCGGTGACCGCCAGCCGCAGATGGCGGTCGGCGCTGCGATTGACCAGCGCGTTGAATTCGTTCTGTAACCGGTTGAAAGGAAGGGAATAAGCCATGACGCTCCTGTTTATTGTCCTGCCAGACGATAACCGCATTATGGTGCGACCGCCGAACAAAAAAAACGAAAAACAACAACATGATGTACGGGATTCGATGGGTGCCGAACCCCGCAGAAGAGATCAGGCCAGCCGTCAGCCGGCGTGGTGATTATAGCTGACGGAACTTACTGCGCAGGCCGTACGTGTCCGATGTGATATAGCGTTCAATGTTACGCAACCGCTGCTCGCTGGCGCTCAGTATCGCATCCGCCTGGTCCAGCAGCGCATTCGGCGAAACGCCGGCGTCGGCGGGCTGGTATACCTCCGGCGGCGCCGGGTCCAGCACGAAGCTGAGAATAATGTAGGCCACCACGGTAATCAGAAACAGTCCGAAGAAAATCGACAGCACGGCGATAAGGCGCACCAGCTTTACCGGCACATCAAAATAACGCGCCAGCCCGGCGCACACGCCTTTGATCATTCCCTCTTCCGGCAAACGATAAAGTTTTCGCTCAAAACGGGTGTTCATCAGGATTGCCTCCAGTTGGGATGCTCCGCATCCAGAATCTGTTCCAGCGCGTCAATCCGCTCGCGCATACGCTGTGCGTCTTCCGTTAATCGGGCCAGCCGCTGCTGTTCAGCCGGATCCCATTGCGGCGCACGGTTGCGGCGCTGGCTGTAGTGCAGCCACAGCCACAGCGGCGCCACAAACAGCAGAAACACCGTCAGCGGAATCATTGTCATTACCAGAGCACCCATTTTTTCTCCTTAATTATTATGGTAATGCGGCAAGGCTGCCGCCGCAGCGGCAGCCGGTGGCGATTACTCCGCCGGTTTTACTTTGGCTTTCAGCGCCGCCAGTTGCGCATCGATCTCATCGCTGGCCTTCAAATCGGCAAACTGCTGATCCAGCGATTTCTGTTTGCCCAGCCCCACGCTTTCCGCTTCGGCTTCCAGCGTATCGATACGGCGTTCGAACTGCTCAAAGCGAGCCATCGCTTCATCCAGTTTACCGCTATCGAGCTGGCGGCGAATATCGCGGGATGAGCTGGCGGCCTGATGGCGCAGCGTCAGCGCCTGCTGGCGGGCGCGGGTTTCGGTCAGCTTATTCTCTAGCTCGCCGATTTCCCGTTTCAGGCGTTCCAGCGTTTCGTCCACTGCCGCCGCTTCCTGCTCCAGCACCGACACCAGTTCCGTTAGCTTCTGTTTTTCCACCAGCGCGGCGCGCGCCAGTTCCTCACGCTCGCGGCGCAGCGCCAGTTCCGCTTTTTCCTGCCACTCGTCCTGCTGACCACGAGCCTGCTCGATGCGGCGGGCCAGCTGTTTCTTTTCCGCCAGCGCCCGGGCGGAGGTGGAACGCACTTCAACCAGCGTATCTTCCATTTCCTGAATCATCAGCCGCACCAGCTTCTGCGGGTCCTCGGCCTTATCCAGCAAGGCATTGATATTGGCGTTCACGATGTCGGCAAAACGGGAAAAAATACCCATACTCTACTCCTCAGTGATTTCCGGCGTCTGCGACGCCCGGTTCGTTATCTCCATCAGCCGTTGCCTGATGACACACTGACATAATCAAATGCCGTGCCAACTTTTTCTTATCGAATAATTCATTGATAAATAACGCATTAACGACCAGCGTATACAGCGTGCGCTATCTTTGCTATGGTCAAATTAACCAACAAGTGGTGAAAAATACAAGGTGATGTCATGGCGCATGAGCAAGAGTCGTTACTGGGCGAGGCCAACAGTTTTCTGGAAGTGCTGGAGCAGGTGTCGCAACTGGCGCAGCTCAGCAAACCGGTGCTGGTGATTGGCGAACGGGGAACCGGTAAGGAGCTGATCGCCAGCCGCCTGCATTACCTGTCGCCTCGCTGGCAGGGGCCGTTCATTTCGCTCAACTGCGCGGCGCTGAACGAAAACCTGCTGGATTCCGAACTGTTCGGCCATGAAGCCGGCGCCTTTACCGGCGCGCAAAAGCGCCATCTGGGCCGTTTTGAGCGCGCCGACGGCGGTACGCTGTTTCTGGATGAACTGGCCACCGCGCCGATGCTGGTGCAGGAAAAGCTGTTGCGGGTGATCGAATACGGCGTGCTGGAGCGCGTGGGCGGCGGACAGTCGCTGCAGGTGGACGTGCGGCTGGTGTGCGCCACCAACGAAGACCTGCCCGCGCTGGCCGCACAGGGGAAATTCCGCGCCGACCTGCTGGACCGGCTGGCGTTCGACGTGGTTCATCTGCCGCCGCTGCGCCAGCGCCAGCAGGACATCATGCTGCTGGCGCAGCATTTCGCGGTGCAGATGTGCCGGGAACTGGGGCTGCCGCTGTTTCCGGGTTTCAGCCCGCAGGCGGAGCGCACGCTGCTGGATTACGCCTGGCCGGGCAACATCCGCGAGCTGAAAAATGTGGTGGAACGCTCGCTGTACCGGCACGGCGACAGCCGCGATCCGGTGGATCGCATCATCCTCAATCCGTTCAAGCCGCTGGCGGCATTCATGCCCGTAGAGGAAACCGCCGCCGCATCGGCGTCGCTCCCCACGCTGCCGCTGGACCTGCGCGGCTGGCAGCACGATCAGGAACGGCAACTGGTGCAGCAGGCGCTGGCCCAGGCTCGCTTTAACCAGCGCAAGGCGGCCGAACTTTTGGGTGTGACCTACCACCAGTTTCGCGGCTTGTTGAAGAAACATGCCATCAATGACAGTGAATGACATGGAAAGGCTATTTTCTACACACCACCTGCAACAGAAGGATCGCTTTGCCTATTGGCGGGAAGTGACGTCTTCGGTGTTTGGCCCCACCTGCAACCAGCAGTTGACCAACGCGGGTGTTGACGGTCGGCTCGGCGTCAAACCGTTGGGCGGCGCGACGGTTACCACGCCTCAAACGGATCGTCTAATTCCAGCCAGCTGTCTACGCCGTCCAGCAATTCATCATCCGTTAGCAGACAGCTATCCAACTGCGCGGTGATCCACGCCTGATCCAGATGTTGACCGATAAACACCATCTCCTGACGCATATCGCCAAACGGTTCCTGCCACTTATTCCTGATAGCCGCCCGCGTTTCTTCATCCTGCGGCCAGCGCTCCGGCGGAATCGCCTTCCAGAACATGCCCGCCAGTCCGTAGCGCAAGATGCCCCCGGCCTGATGCCAGGAACCGGCCTGAAACGGGCGGGTCGCCAGCCAAAAGAACCCTTTGGAACGTAGCAGGCGGCCCGGCCCCCATTCATCCTTGCTCAGGAAGTCATGGAAACGTTGCGGGTGAAACGGCCGCCGCGCCTGATACACAAAGTTGCCGATGCCGTAATGTTCGGTTTCCGGCGTATGGGTGCCGCGCAACTCCTGCAACCAGCCCGGCGCCATAGCCGCGGTTTGCATATCGAAACGCCCGGTATTGAGCACTTCGTCCAGCGGCACCTGACCGTGCGCGATCGGCAGAATACGCGCCGACGGATTCAGGGTGTGCAGAATCGCCACCACTTCATCACGCTGGCTATCGGTCATTTCATCGGTTTTGCTCACCAGCAGTACATCGCAGAATTCAATCTGTTCTATCAGCAGGTCGGTCACGCTGCGGATATCATCCTCGCCGAGGCTCTGCCCCACCGATTGCAGACTTTCCGCCGCCTGATACTGCGACAGGAAACCGGCGCCATCCACCACCGTCACCATCGTATCCAGCCGGGCGAAATCCGACAGGCACTGCCCCTGCTCGTCTTCAAAGGTAAACGTCTCCGCCACCGGCAACGGTTCGGAAATGCCGCTGGACTCGATCAGCAGATAATCGTAACGGCCGGTGCGGGCCAGTTCGCGCACCGCCACCAGCAAATCTTCCCGCAGGGTGCAGCAAATGCAGCCGTTGCTCATCGACACCAGTTTTTCCTGGCGGTGATCGAGCGTCACCTCCTGGCTGACCAAATCGGCATCGATATTCACTTCGCTCATGTCATTGACGATCACCGCCACCCGACGCCCCTGGCGATTATTCAGAATATGATTCAGCACCGTGGTCTTGCCGGCGCCAAGAAAGCCGGACAATACCGTGACGGGTAAAGGTTGCATACACGTGCTCCTGCTCAGAAAAGATTGATCTACGGCCCGAAACGGGATAACCGCTACTCGGGCACGCATATTATCATAATTGATATGTTATAACATAACATATCTCATTCAAGACTCCGACGACGCTCTGTGCGAATAGCTGTCGAATCCTGCTGACAACCTCATCAGTTTGCTGAAAAAACCGGCAGATAAACGTAAGAAATTGGGTGGAATGGCAGAGTGCGGTACACTCTGTATATTGCCGATTGCCTGAAAAAACACCGAATGTCCGGAAAACACACTCTCGCACTGGCGCTGGCCTGGCTGGCGCTGCCGGTTCTGGCACAGACGCCGCCCGCCGCTCCGACGCCGGCGCAAGACATCCGCCACAGCGGTTTTGTTTATTGCGTCAATGACGTGCTCAGCACGTTCAACCCCCAGATGGCCCGCAGCGGGCTGATGGTGGACACGCTGGCCGCCCAGCTCTACGACCGTCTGCTGGGCGTCGATCCGTACACCTACCGGCTGATGCCGGAACTGGCGCAGCACTGGGACGTCACCGACAATGGCTCCACTTACCGCTTCACCCTGCGCCGCGATGTACCGTTCCAGCGCACCAGTTGGTTTACCCCCAGCCGCACGATGAACGCCGACGACGTGCTGTTTAGCTTCCAGCGCATGCTGGACAAAAAGCACCCGTTCCACGACGTCAACGGCGGCGACTACCCCTATTTCGACAGTCTGCAACTGGCGGACAACGTGCAGAGCATCCGCAAGCTGGGCGATTACAGCATCGAGATCCGCCTGCACAGCCCCGATGCCTCGTTCCTGTGGCATCTGGCTACCCACTATGCGCCCATCCTGTCGGCGGAGTACGCCCAACAGCTGACCAGGCTGGACCGGCGTGAACTGCTTGACCGCCAGCCGGTGGGCACCGGTCCTTACCGGCTGGATGAGTACCGTTACGGGCAGTACGTGCGGCTAAAACGCAACGACGATTACTGGCGCGGTCTGCCGCGGATGGAACAAGTGCTGGTCGACCTCGGCTCCGGCGGCACCGGCCGCCTGTCCAAACTGTTGACCGGCGAGTGCGACGTGCTGGCCTACCCGGCCGCCAGCCAGCTGACCATTCTGCGCAACGACCCGCGCCTGCGGCTGTCGCTGCGACCGGGGATGAACGTCGCTTATCTGGCGTTCAACGTGCGTAAACCGCCGCTGGACGATTCCCGCGTGCGTCACGCCATCGCGCTGGCGATCAACAACGACCGCCTGATGCAGTCGATCTACTACGGCACCGCGGAAACCGCCGCCTCGATCCTGCCGCGCGCCTCCTGGGCTTACGATAACGAAGCGCAGGTCACCGAATACAATCCGGAGAAATCGCGCCAGCAGTTGAAAGAACTGGGGATCGCCAACCTGCAACTGCAACTGTGGGTGCCGAGCGCCTCGCAGTCCTACAACCCCAGTCCGGTGAAAACCGCCGAACTGATTCAGGCCGATCTGGCGCAGGTGGGAATCCGGGTGACCATCATTCCGGTGGAAGGGCGTTTTCAGGAAGCGCGCCTGATGGAGATGAACCACGACCTGACGCTGGCGGGCTGGGCCACCGACAGCAACGACCCGGACAGTGTATTCCGGCCGCTGCTGAGCTGCGCCGCCATCCGCTCCCAGACCAATTACGCCCACTGGTGCGACCCCGGTTTTGATCAGGTGCTGCAGGACGCGCTCTCTTCCCAGCAACTATCCCGGCGCATGGAGTACTATCGGGTGGCGCACCATATTCTGGCCGAACAGTTGCCGGTGCTGCCGCTGGCGTCGTCGTTGCGGATGCAGGCCTATCGTTACGACATGAAAGGACTGGTGCTCAGCCCGTTCGGCAACGCCTCTTTCGCCGGCGTCTACCGCGATGACGGCAGTGAGGAAAAGAATGAGGAAAAACCGGATGGCTCCGCCGTGGATCCCTCCTCCAGCGCGCCGATCCAGGGAGAACAACCGTGATTATCTTTACGCTTCGTCGCCTGTTGTTGTTGCTGGTCACGCTATTTCTGCTGTCGCTGATCGGCTTCAGCCTGATGTATTACACCCCGCATGCGCCGCTCAACGGCGCGGCGCTGCTCGACGCCTACCGCTTTTATTTCGCCAGCCTGTTGCAGGGGGATTTCGGCGTCTCCAGCACCAACGGACAGCCGATTAGCGAACAGCTGCGCGATGTGCTGCCCGCTACCATCGAGCTCTGTCTGCTGGCGTTTTCGCTGTCGCTGCTGGTGGGGATTCCGCTTGGCATCACCACCGGCGTACTCCAGCACAAGGCCGCCGATCGGATTATCAGCGCGCTGGCGTTGCTGGGCTTTTCGCTGCCGGTGTTCTGGCTGGCGTTGCTGATGACGTTGTTCTTTTCGCTGCATCTGGGTTGGCTGCCGGTGTCCGGTCGTTTCGACCTGCTCTACCCGGTGCCGCAGGTGACCGGCTTCGCGCTGATCGACGCCTGGCTGTCCGATTCGCCCTACCGGAAAGAGATGATCGCCAGCGCCATACAACACCTGATTTTGCCGGTGCTGGTGCTGTCGGTCGGCCCCACCACCGAAGTCATCCGACTGATGCGCATCAGCACCACCGACGTCGGCACCCAGAATTACATCAAGGCGGCGGTTATCCGCGGACTGCCGCGCTCCACCGTGATCCGCCGCCACCTGCTGCACAATGCGCTGCCGCCGATCATTCCGCAACTGGGCTTGCAATTCTCCACCATGCTGACGCTGGAGATGATCACCGAAGTGGTCTTTAACTGGCCGGGCATCGGCCGCTGGCTGGTCAATGCCATCCGCCAGCAGGACTTTGCGGCGATCTCCGCCGGGGTGATGGTGGTCGGCGCGCTGGTGATCACCATCAACGTGCTGTCCGATATCTGGGGCGCCATGACAAACCCGCTGAAACATAAGGAATGGTATGCACTCCGATAACATCTACGGCGAGAAAGAGCTTCCCAGCCGCTGGCGCGACACCTGGAACGTGTTCCGCCAGGACCGGATGGCGATGGTCGGTTTCTACGGGTTTCTGTTGCTGCTGGGGCTGTGCCTGTTCGGCGATACGCTGGCGCCCTACGCGCTGGATCAACAGTTTCTCGGTTACCAGTTGCTGCCGCCTTCCTGGTCGCGCTATGGCGAAGTGTCGTTTTTTCTCGGCACCGACGATCTGGGGCGCGACCTGCTGAGCCGACTGTTGAGCGGCACGGCGCCGACCTTTGGTTCGGCATTGCTGGTCACGCTGGCCGCTATGCTGGCCGGCATTCTGATCGGCCTGCTGGCCGGGGTGACCCACGGCCTGCGTTCCGCGGTGCTGAACCACATTCTCGACCCGCTGTTGTCGATTCCTTCGCTGCTGCTGGCGATGATAGTGATCGCCTTTATCGGCCCGCAGTTAACGCACGCCATGCTGGCGGTGTGGATGGCGCTGCTGCCGCGCATGGTGCGCACGATTTATACCGCGGTGCATGACGAACTGGAAAAAGAGTATGTGACCGCCGCCCGGCTGGACGGCGCCTCCACGCGCTACATTATCTGGTATGCGGTGCTGCCCAATATCCTGCCGCTGCTGGTCAGCGAAGTGACCCGCGCGCTTTCCATCGCCATTCTGGATATCGCCGCGCTCGGATTTCTCAATCTGGGCGCACAGTTACCCACCACCGAATGGGGTGTGCTGCTGGGTAATTCGCTGGAACTGGTCTACGCCGCGCCCTGGACGGTGATGCTGCCCGGCGCGGCCATCACGCTCAGCGTGCTGATCGTCAACCTGCTGGGGGATGGCATTCGCCGCGCCCTGCTTGCTCAAACCGAATAGTGACGGAACAACACCATGGCATTACTGGAAATTCGTAATCTGACCATTGAATTCCTCACGCCGGACGGCCCGGTGAAAGCGGTGGATCGCGTCAGCATCAGCCTCACCGAGGGAGAAATTCGCGGGCTGGTGGGCGAATCCGGTTCCGGCAAGAGCCTGATCGCCAAGGCTATCTGCGGCATCAACAAGGAAAACTGGCGCATCACCGCCGACCGTTTTCGTTTCGATGACGTGGACATGCTGCAACTCACGCCCCATCAACGACGCAAACTGGTGCGGCACAACATGTCGATGATCTTTCAGGAGCCGCAGTCCTGTCTGGATCCTTCCGCCCGCGTCGGCCGTCAGTTGATTCAATCGATCCCCGGCTGGACCTATAAAGGCCGCTGGTGGCAGCGTTTCAACTGGCGCAAGCGCCGCGCCATCGAGCTGCTGCACCGCGTCGGCATCAAGGATCACAAAGACATCATGCGCAGCTTCCCCTACGAACTGACCGAAGGGGAATGCCAGAAGGTGATGATCGCCATCGCGCTCGCCAATCAGCCTAGATTGCTGATCGCCGACGAACCGACCAACGCGATGGAAGCCACCACGCAGGCGCAGATTTTCCGCCTGCTCGCCCGGCTCAATCAGAACAACAACACCACCATTTTGCTGATCAGTCATGATTTGCAGACCATGAGCAAATGGGCGGACCGCATCAACGTGTTGTACTGCGGTCAGACGGTGGAAAGCGCGGTCAGCGATGAGTTGATCAGCGCGCCGCATCATCCCTACACCCAGGCGCTGATCCGCGCCATGCCGGACTTCGGCTGTTCGCTGCCGCACAAAAGCCGCCTTAACGCGCTGCCGGGGGCGATCCCGTCGCTGGCGCACCTACCGGTGGGTTGCCGGCTGGGGCCGCGTTGCCCCTATTCACAAAAAGAGTGCATGACGGCGCCGCCGCTCATCCCGGTGAAAACCCATTGGTACGCCTGCCACTTCCCGCTCAACATGGAGGAATCCTGATGGTGGAAACCCTGCTGGAAGCCCGTAACCTCACCAAGACCTTCCGCTACCGTACCGGCTGGTTCCGGCGTCAGCACGTCGAAGCGGTGAAATCGGTGAGTTTTACGCTGCGGGAGCGGCAAACGCTGGCGATCATCGGCGAAAACGGCTCAGGTAAATCTACGCTGGCCAAAATGCTGACCGGCGTGATCCCGCCGACCTCCGGCGAACTGGTGATCGACGATCATCCGCTGCAATACGGCGACTATAACTACCGTAGCCAGCGTATTCGCATGATCTTTCAGGATTCGGCCAACTCGCTCAACCCGCGTCAACGCATCGGTCAGTTACTGGAATTGCCGCTGCGGCTCAATACCGACCTGACGCCGCAGGAGCGCGAAAAAGCCATTAACCTGGCGCTGCGGCAGGTCGGCCTGCGCGCCGATCACGCTACCTATTACCCGCACGCGCTGGCGCCCGGTCAGAAACAACGTATCGGGCTGGCGCGGGCGTTGATCCTACAGCCAAAAGTGATCGTGGCGGATGAAGTGCTGGCGTCGCTGGATATGTCGGTGCGTTCGCAGATCATCAACCTGATGCTGGAACTGCAGGAAAAGCACGGCATTTCCTATATTTATGTCACCCAGCATCTGGGCATGATGAAACACATCAGCGACCAGATTCTGGTGATGCAGGCCGGCGAAGTGGTGGAGCGCGGCAGTACCGCCGATGTGCTGGCCTCGCCGCTGCATGACCTGACCAAACGTTTGATCACCAGTCACTTTGGCGAAGCACTAAGCGCCGACGCCTGGCGCCGCGACAGCAGCCACGTCTGACTAGCCGGGCGGAGACAGCAGGATAAGTGGTTGGAGTACCTCTTTAGACGCCACACATGCTAGAATCGCCCGGTTTATTCACACCGATCATGGTAAATAATTATTTTTATTGACGATGATCGCAGCAACAATGATCACAAAGGATACTGCCATGGGTTTTCTTAACGGTAAGCGCATTCTGGTAACGGGCGTTGCCAGCAACCGCTCCATTGCATACGGTATCGCCCAGGCGATGCACCGCGAAGGCGCCGAACTGGCGTTCACCTACCAGAACGACAAGCTGAAGTCGCGTGTGGAAGAGTTTGCCAAAGAGTTTGGTTCGAGCATCGTTTTACCGTGTGATGTTGCGGAAGATGCCAGCATTGACGCACTGTTTGCCGAACTGGCGAAAGTCTGGCCGAAATTTGACGGCTTCGTGCACTCCATCGCCTATGCGCCGGGCGACCAGTTGGACGGTGACTACGTGAACGCCGTCACCCGCGAAGGTTTCGCCATCGCTCACGACATCAGCGCTTACAGCTTTGTCGCTATGGCCAAAGCCTGCCGCAGCATGCTGAACCCGAATTCCGCGCTGATGACCCTGTCTTACCTGGGTGCCGAACGCGCTATTCCGAACTACAACGTGATGGGCCTGGCGAAAGCGTCGCTGGAAGCCAACGTGCGCTACATGGCCAACGCCATGGGCCGCGAGGGCGTGCGCGTCAATGCCGTTTCCGCGGGTCCGATCCGCACGCTGGCGGCGTCCGGCATCAAGAACTTCAAAAAGATGCTGTCTCACTGCGAAGCGGTCACCCCGATCCGTCGCGTGGTCACCATTGAAGACGTGGGCAACGCCGCGGCCTTCATGTGCTCCGATCTGGCCGCCGGTATCTCCGGTGAAGTTCTGCACGTTGACGGCGGCTTCAACATCGCCGCGATGAACGAGCTGGAACTGGGCGATTAATCTCGTCGTCCTGTGCCGGGCAGCCCGTCCGGCACAGCGTTTCCCGTCTTTACGCGTTTCGCCTGTTCCCTTCCCTGCTTTTCCGTTACGACTCACGCCAGCGT
This sequence comes from Dickeya sp. NCPPB 3274, assembly GCF_000406205.1. Classification (NCBI taxonomy): domain Bacteria; kingdom Pseudomonadati; phylum Pseudomonadota; class Gammaproteobacteria; order Enterobacterales; family Pectobacteriaceae; genus Dickeya; species Dickeya sp. NCPPB 3274. The sequence continues at coordinate 2,852,105 of NZ_CM001979.1, forward strand.
TTAGCGGGCAACATCACCATCAATGCGCCTTCAACCACTGCTGCGCCGCCTCAAAGAAATGCTGAGCCAGCATAGTAGCGCGCCCGGCTTCAGCGATCACCACCGCGCCATGACGCGGCATCGGCGTCAGCACCAGCGGCCGCCAGGCCAGCTCCGGCGTCATCACCGGCAACAAGCTGCCATTGGGCACAATGCCGCACCCCAGCCCGACAAATACGCTTTGAATCAATTGCAGCACCGACGCGCTCTCCACCCGCACTCGCGGCGTTATTGCCGCTTCACGGAACTGGCTGTCCAGATAGCGACGGAAATAACGGCTGGGTTCAGCCAGACACAGTGGAACATTGGCGAGATCCGACAGCGTCAACGGACTGTCGCCGTGCAGCCCGGGGAAATGGCGTGGATGATACAGCAGCGACGCGCCCTGCTCCGCCAGTGACGACGCCTGAAAATGCAGCTCGCGCAGCGTGGTCAACTCGAAAAAACCGATCCCGACATCCACCGTGTGAGCGGTCAGCGTCTCCAGCAACCTATCGGCGCTGAACAGCGATACCTGATAGTCCATCTCCGGGTAAGCACGGCTGACCGCCGCCAGTAATTCGGGCAGCGCCATGCTGCATTGCGGCACCGCGCCAATACGCAGCAACCCGCTGGTGCCGCGCGTGAGCGACGCCACTTCCAGCCGCAACCCCTGATACACCGACACCATTTCCCGCGCCCAGGCCAATACCCGCTCGCCTTCGGCGGTAAACCCCTCGAAATTGTTGCCCCGATTGATGAGCGACAGCCCCAGCTCCCGCTCCAGGTTCTTCAAGCGCATCGACAGCGTCGGCTGGCTGACGAAGCTGGCTTCGGCTGCACGACCAAAATGGCGCTCTTTTTCCAGATTGCACAAGTAGATAAGTTGCTTGATATCCATCAGGTTCTCCAACATTGCGGGCCGGGTCAGTATACCACCGCGCAATCTGCATCAGGGGTCTATGCCGCGATAAACCGCCTCTATCCCACTATCACTCCCTTTGATTAGACGCCATACCGCCCGCCGCCTACACTCTTGGTTAGCAAGCAAAGATTTAAAGATTTTTTTACATACTTAAAACATCATCACCTGCGTAGCGAATCATGAAATTCAAATCCTCCATCAAGCCATACCGCGCCGCTGCTGGCGGCTGGGGCTCTCTTGAAGCCACCACCCGTTTTGTCCTGGACAGTAAACAGGCGCTGAAAAATATCCGCAATTTGATGCGAGTCAATAAAAGCAAAGGATTCGACTGCCCCGGCTGTGCCTGGGGCGACGACAACAGCAGCACCTTTAGCTTCTGTGAAAACGGCGCCAAAGCGGTCAGTTGGGAAGCCACCCGCAAAGCCGCCGGGCCAGACTTCTTCGCCGAACACAGCGTCAGCACGTTGCGCCGCCAGAGCGACTATTTTCTTGAGTATCAGGGCCGGCTGACCCATCCGCTGCGCTACGACCGTGACAGCGACCACTACGTGCCGATCGACTGGGACGACGCGTTCGCGCTGATCGCCCGCCATATCCGCGAACTGGACCACCCGGACCAGATGGAACTCTATACCTCCGGCCGCGCCAGTAACGAAGCGTCTTATCTGTATCAGCTGTTCGGCCGAATGGTCGGTACCAACAATTTCCCCGACTGCTCCAACATGTGCCATGAAGCCAGCGGCACCGGGTTGAAACAGAGCATCGGCGTCGGTAAGGGCACGGTGCGACTACAGGATTTCGAACACGCCGACGCCATTTTCGTGTTCGGCCAGAACCCCGGCACCAACCACCCGCGTATGCTGCACAGCCTGCGTCATGCCGCCGATCGCGGCGCGCATATCGTGGCGTTTAACACCTTGCGCGAGCGCGGTCTGGAACGTTTCGCCAACCCGCAGAACCCGCTGGAACTGCTGACGCCGCTGTCCGGCACCATCAGCGAAACCTATCTGCAACCCCATCTGGGCGGCGACATGGCGGCGGTGCGCGGCATGGTGAAAGCGTTGCTGGAAACCCATCGCCAGCGACTGGCCGCAGGCGAAGCGGGACTGTTCGATCAGGCCTTTATCGACCAGCACACCGACGGCGTGGCGGCGTATCTGCAACAGGTCGACGCTACTTCATGGGACAAAATCGTACAGCAGTCCGGGCTGAGCGAAGCGCAGATCCGCTACGTCGCCGGCATTTATCAGCAGTCTGAACGGGTGATCTGCACCTGGGCGATGGGCATCACCCAGCACCGACACTCGGTAGCGACGGTGCGGGAAATCGTCAACCTGCAACTGTTGTTCGGCCAGCTCGGCAAGCCGGGCGCCGGCCTGTGCCCGGTACGTGGTCACAGCAACGTACAGGGCAACCGCACGATGGGGATCGATGAAAAACCCGCTGACGCGCTGCTCGACAGCCTGGCGCGTCATTTCGGCTTTACCCCTCCGCGCGGCCACGGCCACAACACCGTACAGGCGCTGGAAGCGATGTTGCGTGATGAGATCCGGGTCCTGATCGCGTTGGGCGGCAACCTGGCCGCCGCCGCGCCGGATACCGACCGCACCGCACAGGCGCTAAGCCGTTGCGGCCTGACGGTGCACATCAGCACCAAACTCAACCGCAGCCACCTGATTACCGCGCGGCAGGATACGCTGATTTTGCCGACGCTCGGCCGCACCGAGCGGGACATGCAGGCAGGCGGCCCGCAGTTTGTTACCGTCGAAGATTCGTTCAGCATGGTGCATGCCTCGGAAGGCATCAGCCCGCCGCTGTCGGATCAGCAGCGCTCGGAAACCGCCATCGTCGCCGGCATCGCCCACGCGGTGTTGGGCCATGACCGGCTCGACTGGCTGGCGCTGGCCGCCGACTATAACCTGATCCGCGATCACATCGCCGCCACCCTGCCGGGTTTCGCCGACTTCAATCAACGCTGCGCCGAACCGGGCGGCTTCTGGCTCGGCAACGCGGCGGCGGCGTATCGTTTCAACACCGCCACCGGCAACGCACGTTTCGGCGCGGCGCCGCTGCCGGACAGCGTGGTGCCCGTTTCCGGCGACGCGCCCGCGCCGTTCACGCTGCAAACCTTGCGCTCCCACGACCAGTACAACACCACCATTTATGGGCTGGACGACCGTTACCGTGGCGTGTACGGCCAGCGCGACGTGCTGTTCATGCACCCGGAGGATATTGCCGCGCTCGGGTTGCAGGACGGCGACCGGGTGGATATCGAAACCCTGTGGCATGACCATGTCGAGCGCAAGGTCATCGGTTTCCGGCTGGTTAGCTACGATATCCCACGCGGCAATCTGGCGGCCTACTACCCGGAAACCAACCCGCTGGTGCCGCTGTCCAGCTACGGCGAAGACACCTTCACGCCAACGTCCAAATCGGTGCCGGTACGCATTACGCCCAGTGAGGCCGTAGCGCTGCAACGTATTGCCTGATGCACGGGCCGGGTGGGTTCTTGTCGCGCCCGGCTAATGCATCTCCCTATCCATAACTGATGACCCGCAACCAACGACAACGGATTGTTTCGTCGTTATTTGCAACCACGCCATACTCAAGTAAGATTAGAAAATAAAGGGTTTAATCATTGTTGATCCCAAGGAGATAAAACATGTTGAAGGCAACCCGCAGGTATCTTCGCGCCGCCGGCAGCATTTTAGATCTGATGCCAGCGACAAACTATCTGGCAGACATCGACAAGAAAAACGATGCGGAAAGAATGGCCAGTGATTTTCAGGCTATAGGTGACGACCTAAGAGTAGCAATGAATGCATACGGAAGAAAAAAAGGAATCGAATCAGGCATTGCAAAGCGCTGATACGCATAATAGGGAAAATGAAGAAGCCCGAACGCTTGCCGAAAAAGTCGAATCCGCTCCTGTTCATCGCCACTCTTTTTGCCTGGAAGGGTGAAATGGTATTTGCCGGTACGTTAATCACCCTCGATTTAATCGGACTGGCTTCAGTGTTTGTTATCGGAAGATATCGTCCTTCCAATGACAGCGAGTAACCCACCGGCACACCCCAAGACTCAGTTCGAACAAGCCTGCCTTGCGCAGGCTATTCATGTGCAGCAACGCTTGCCGCCAGCGGCCGATTCGCGTAAAACTGTCTGCCGCTAAAGCCACTATTAACCGCAATTCTGGACGCTATGTTTCAAGACAATCCGCTGCTTGCGCAGCTTAAACAGCAACTCCACTCTCAGACGCCACGAGCGGAAGGCATCGTCAAAGCCACCGACAAAGGATTCGGTTTTCTTGAAGCCGACGCGCAGAAGAGCTATTTCATCCCGCCGCCGTACATGAAGAAAGTGATGCACGGCGACCGTATCATCGCCACGCTGCATACCGAGAAAGAACGTGAAATCGCCGAGCCGGAAACGCTGGTGGAACCGTTTCTGACCCGTTTTGTCGGTCGGGTGCAGAAAAAAGACGACCGTCTGTCCATCGTGCCGGACCATCCGCTGCTGAAAGACGCCATTCCCTGCCGCCCTGCGCGCGGGGTTGAGCAGGATTTCAAGGAAGGCGACTGGGCGGTAGCGGAAATGCGCCGCCATCCGCTGAAAGGCGACCGTGGCTTTTTTGCCGATCTGACGCAGTACATTACCAACGGCGACGACCCGCTGGCGCCTTGGTGGGTGACGCTGTCGCGTCATAATCTGGAGCGCGTCGCGCCGGACGCGGACGCGGCCGATCTCGACGACGGCCAACTTGAACGCGAAGACCTGACCGGGCTGGACTTTGTCACCATCGACAGCGCCAGCACCGAAGATATGGATGACGCGCTGTATGTGCAGGACAACGGCGACGGCACGCTGGACATGACCGTGGCAATCGCCGATCCGACCGCCTACGTGCGCGCCGACAGCGAGCTGGACGCCATCGCCCGTCAGCGCGCGTTCACCAACTACCTGCCCGGCTTCAATATTCCGATGCTGCCGCGTCACCTGTCGGACGACATCTGCTCGCTGCGCCCGAACGAACGCCGCCCGGTGCTGGCCTGCCGCATGACCATCGCCGCCGACGGCGCGCTGAGCCAGATTCGCTTCTTTGCCGCCTGGATCGAATCGCGCGCCAAACTGGTGTACGACGAGGTGTCCGACTGGCTGGATCAACAGGGCGACTGGCAGCCGGAAAGCGAGAATATTGCCGGCCAGATCCGCCTGCTGCACCGCGTGTGTCAGGCCCGGAGCGCCTGGCGTACCACCCACGCGCTGGTCTTCCGCGACCGTCCGGATTACCGTTTCCTGCTGGGTGAAAACGGCGAGGTGCTGGATATCGTCACCGAACCGCGCCGTATCGCCAACCGCATCGTGGAAGAAGCGATGATCGCCGCCAACGTCTGCGCGGCGCAGGTATTACGCGACGGGCTGGGTTTTGGCATCTACAACGTCCACAACGGTTTCGACCCGGTCAGCATCGATCAGGCGGTAGCGGTACTGGAAAGCAACGGTATTCAGGCCGACGCCCAGCAGTTGCTGACGCTGGACGGTTTCTGCATTCTGCGCCGCGAGCTGGACGCCCAGCCGACCCAGTTCCTCGACAGCCGCATTCGCCGCTTCCAGACCTTTGCGGAAATCAGCACCGCGCCCGGTCCGCACTTCGGTCTGGGCCTGGAGGCTTACGCCACCTGGACCTCGCCGATCCGTAAATACGGCGATATGGTCAACCACCGGTTGCTGAAAGCGATCATCACGCATACTCCGGCGGAAAAACCGCAGGATGAAGTGACGCTGCAACTGGCTGAGCGCCGCCGTCTCAACCGGATGGCGGAACGCGACGTCAGCGACTGGCTGTACGCCCGTTTCCTGAAAAGCAAAGCCGGTACCGACGCCCGTTTTAGCGCCGAGATTATCGACGTAAATCGCGGTGGTCTGCGCGTGCGGTTGCTGGACAATGGCGCCACCGCCTTTATTCCGGCATCGTTCATTCACGCGGTGCGCGACGAACTGGTGTGCAGTCAGGACACCGGCATCGTCACGGTGAAAGGCGAACCGGTCTACCGTCAGAGCGACACCCTGACGGTGATGCTGACCGAGGTGCGGCTCGAAACCCGCAGCATCATCGCCAAACCGGCGGCCTGATTCGCGCCAGTCCTACGCCATCCATTCGGGTGGCGTTTTTTTATCGTCGGATCGACCGCCGCCTCTCCCCTACACGACATAGCGACATCACGGAGATGTGAACATGAAAAGTATCACACTGGGAAAAAGTACCCTGTCGGTCCCGAACATTGCGCTGGGCTGCATGCGGCTGGCGGGCAAGACGCAGCAGGACGCGGTGACGTTGTTGCAGACGGCGCTCGACGCCGGGATCAATTTCTTTGACCATGCCGACATCTACGGCGGCGGGCGTTCCGAAGAGGTGTTCGCCGCCGCAGTGCGTCAGGCCGGCATCGCCCGCGACCAACTGCTGATACAAAGCAAATGCGGTATCCGCCCCGGCTTTTTTGATTTCTCTAAAGCGCACATTATCGCCGCCGTCGAAGGCAGCCTGAAACGCCTGAATACCGATTACTTTGATGCCTTGCTGCTGCACCGCCCGGACACGCTGTGCGAGCCGGACGAAGTCGCCGCCGCGTTTGACGAACTGGAAGCCAGCGGCAAGGTGCGCCACTTTGGCGTGAGCAACCAGCATCCGTTGCAGGTTGAATTGCTGAAAACCGCGGTGCGCCAGCCGCTGCTCGCCAACCAGTTGCAGCTCAGCATTATGCACACGCCGATGATCGACGCCGGCCTCAACGTCAATATGACCCATGCGCCGTCACTCCACCACGACGGCATGGTGCTGGAATACAGCCGGTTGCAGGGGATGACGATTCAGGCGTGGTCGCCGTTCCAGTACGGCTTTTTTGACGGCGTGTTTGTAGATAACGACAAGTTTCCGCAACTGAACGCCGTCTTGAGCCACATCGCCGGTCAGCACGGCGTGTCCACCACCGCCCTCGCCGCGGCCTGGATCCTGCGTCATCCGGCCAGTATGCAGGTGATTGTCGGTAGTATGGATCCGCATCGTCTGCAAGATATCGCCACCGCTTCCGAACTGCGCATCAGCCGCGAGGAGTGGTACGAAATCTACCGTGCCGCCGGCAACAAACTGCCCTGATATCCCCCGCCCGGCTCTCGCCGGGCGTATCATCCCCACGCGCTTACGCGTTTTTACCCTGACAGCCGGTTTCAGCCTGTACCGACATCACATTTCATCACCGCGCGCCGACGGCCCTTGCCGCTGCAAAAACCGGTGAAAAACCTTTTTCATAACAAAAATATAGCTTTGTTCACATTTTTATCTTGTTCTGGCTACGCCGGCTAACTGCTGCACTATGTTATTTATTGATACACGGTATTTATTGATATCACTGTGTTTATCGATATCCCGGCGTCGATGATGACCCGGTGTTTATGATGTCTCGCGTTATCCGTTTCGCCGTAAGGCGACGCCTTGACAGGCCGTCAGGAATCGCCGGCGGCCGGGAATGACAACCAGTCAGGAGTCAGTGAGATGAAAACCATTAAAAACATATCGATCTGGATTGCCGTAGCCATAGCGGGCGCCGTGGCGTTCGCCATGCTGGCCCTGAACCGGGGTGAGCATGTGAACGCCGTCTGGCTGGTGATTGCGGCTGTCGCCTGTTACAGCATTGCGTACCGCTTCTACAGTCTGTTTATTGCGCGCCGGGTGTTTGAACTGGATGACCGCCGTCTGACCCCCGCCGAGCGCCGCAACGACGGACTGGATTATGTCCCGACCAACAAATGGGTGTTGTTCGGCCACCATTTTGCCGCCATCGCCGGCGCCGGCCCGCTGGTGGGGCCGATTCTGGCCGCACAGATGGGCTTTCTGCCGGGGACGTTGTGGATTTTGATTGGCGTAATGCTGGCCGGCGCGGTGCAGGATTTTCTGGTGCTGTTTATCTCCACCCGGCGCGACGGCCGCTCATTGGGCGAAATGGCGCGTCAGGAACTGGGCTCTTTCGCTGGGGTAGTCACCATGCTGGGCGCGCTGGGCGTCATGATCATCATCCTGTCGGCGCTGGCGCTGGTAGTGGTCAAAGCGTTGGCCAACAGCCCGTGGGGGATGTTCACGATCGCCGCCACCATCCCGATTGCGCTGTTCATGGGCGTCTATATGCGATTCCTGCGGCCGGGCAAGATTGCCGAAGTGTCGCTGATCGGTTTTGTGCTGATGATGATGGCGATTGTCTACGGCGGCGACATCGCCGCGCATCCCTATTGGGGACCGGTTTTTACCCTCAAAGGCACGACGCTGACCTGGGTGCTGGTGATTTACGGATTTATCGCGTCGGTACTGCCGGTGTGGCTGCTGCTGGCGCCGCGTGACTATCTCTCCACGTTCCTGAAGATCGGCGTGATCGTCGGGTTGGCGATTGGCATTGTGTTTGCGATGCCGGAGCTGAAAATGCCCGCGGTTTCGCGCTTTATCGACGGCAGCGGGCCGGTGTTCTCCGGCAGCCTGTTCCCGTTCCTGTTCATCACCATCGCCTGCGGCGCCATCTCCGGCTTCCATGCGCTGGTATCCAGCGGCACCACGCCCAAGCTGGTCGAGCGTGAAAGCCATATCCGTTTTATCGGTTACGGCGCCATGCTGATGGAATCTTTCGTGGCGATCATGGCGCTGATCTGCGCCTCGGTGATCGACCCCGGCGTCTACTTCGCCATGAACGCGCCGGCCGCGCTGATTGGCACCACCGTGGAAAACGCCGCGCAGGTGATCAGCGGGTGGGGTTTCGTCATCACGCCGGATGATTTGACCAACATCGCCAAAGACGTGGGCGAAGCGTCGATTCTGTCCCGCGCCGGCGGCGCGCCGACCTTTGCCGTCGGCATGGCGCATATCATCACGGAGATCTTCAACAGCCGGGCGATGATGGCGTTTTGGTACCACTTTGCGATTCTGTTCGAAGCGCTGTTCATTCTTACCGCCGTGGACGCCGGTACCCGCGCCTGCCGGTTCATGGTGCAGGATTTGGCTGGTTTGGTGGTGCCGAACATGGGCAAGAGCCACTCCTGGCTGGGCAATATGTCCGGGACCACCGTGGCGGTGGCCGGCTGGGGATTCTTCGTCTATCAGGGCGTGATCGACCCGCTGGGCGGCATCAACACGCTGTGGCCGCTGTTCGGCATCGGTAATCAGATGCTGGCGTCCATGGCGCTGATCCTCGGCACCGTGGTGCTGTTTAAAATGAAGAAACAGCGCTATGCCTGGGTGACGATGCTGCCTACCGCCTGGCTGTTCATCACGTCGATGACCGCCGGCTGGCAGAAGATTTTCCACGAAAAACCCAGTATCGGTTTTCTGGCGCAGGCCAAACGGTTCTCCGCCGGCATCGAATCCGGCACGCTGATCGCCCCGGCGAAAAACATGCAGGATATGGCGACCATCGTGTTCAGCAACCAGATTAACGCCGTTCTGTGCGGTTTCTTCATGCTGGTCGCCGTCACCATGCTGGTCGCCGCGTTCTTCGCCATCCGTCGGGCGCTGCGCAGCGACAAACCCACAACGCACGAAACAGCGGCGGCATGGCGTGAGGAGGCGCATAACGGCTGATAGCCCTATCCGCCGACGTTGATGCCCACCGGGCATTTCCGCTGGCGGCTCACGCCTCCTCTTTTGCGGAGGAGGCGTGCCCGGCATTTAACGATGCGCCGCCTGCTGTTGCTCCGCCTGATCTTCCGCCGCGTCTTCCTTCGGCACCGTGCCATCGCCGCCTTTAACGCGTTTTGACCACATCGCGGTGATAATCGGCACCAGAACGGAGGTGACAATCACCGACGTCGCTACCAGCGTGGTTGCGGCCGGCGCCACCGGCTTAAACGCCGGGACCATTTCCGCAATCAGCACCGGCGTCGCTACCGCCGCACCCGCCGAGCTGGACGCGGCGATGCCCGCGGTACCGTCACCGCCGCCCAGCACTTTGTCCGCCACTATCAGCGGAATGCCGGTAATAATAATCACCGCAATGCCCAGCAATACCCCCAACAACCCGGTTTGACCAATAACGCTCAGATCGATGGTATTGCCGAGCGCGAAGGCAAAGAACGGGATCAGCGTCTGTACCGCGCGGCTGAAAAAGTCACGTAATTCCGGATCCAGATTCCCCAGCACAAACCCCACCAGAAACGGCAGCACCGCGCCGACAAACACATGCGGTTCAAACGAGGCAATGCCGGCGGTGCCAAGGATCACCATGGTCATCAGCGGGCCGGACTCCAGCGACATCAGCACGAACGCGCCCGACTCCTCTTTGGTGCCGTACTGTTGCATGATCGAGGCGTACAACCCGCCGTTGGTCATGTCCATCGCCGCCACCAAGGCCAGCGTGGACAACCCGGCAAAAAATCCCGCTTCCACCCCGTGTTCCGGCAGAATGCGCGAGGCTACCGCCGCGACCACCCAGGCCACGGCAATTTTCGTGACGACCAGCGTGCCGGATTTACGCAGCACCGTGCCGGTGGCGCTCAGTCGAATCGACGCCCCCATACAGAAGAACCACACCGCCAGAATCGGCACCGTACCGCTGATCAACCCGTTGGTAAAGGACCCGAAATACTTGCCGGCCCCCGGCGCAAAGGTATGGCACAGCGCGCCGAGGAACAACGGCACCAGCATCATGCCACCCGGAATCTTTTCGATAGAACGCTTGATATGCATAGGATTCATTGCCTGAAAAAGGGACAGAAACCATGAGCAATGCAGACGCCACCCGTCATGATCCTCATCATGACGGATACCGCCCGTTCAGCCCACCCGAAGGCTGGGCTGCGCCACATCCATGCACATGCATCGTCAGCGCGACGACGAAGAAAACGACTCCTGGGGGACACAGCCCATACACTTCTCACTGCTGAAGGTAGTCGTTTAGTCAGGGGATAAAAGTGATCGCCTGCAAATAAATAAAACAACGTTTCTATTTTTACAGATCATTATTTCATTTATATCGCAGCGAAGAGGACGAAATAGACCAAACCTCATCAAACGAGGTGAAAATATCGTTACGTTCGCCAGCCGCCGCGCGCCGACGAACGCTCAGATTCTCACTGCCCGTAGTACGCGTTCTTACCGTGCTTGCGTAGATAGTGTTTATCCAGCAACGCCGCCTGCATCGGCTCCAGCGCCGGGGTTAACTGGCGCGAGAAAATCCCCATATAAGCGATCTCCTCCAGCACCACCGCGTTATGCACCGCGTTATGCGCGTCGCTTCCCCAGGCGAACGGGCCGTGCGCATTGACCAGCACCGCCGGGATATCCTGCGGGGACAGGCCACGCTCACGGAAGGTGTCTACAATTACCTGTCCGGTTTCCCATTCGTAGCGACCGTTGATTTCCGCTTCGGTCATCAACCGGGTACAGGGGATCGGGCCGTAAAAATAATCGGCGTGGGTGGTGCCCCACGGCGGTAAATCCTTCCCCGCCTGCGCCCAGATAGTAGCGTGCCGGGAATGGGTATGGACGATACCGCCCAGCGATGCGAAAGCCAGATACAGCACACGGTGGGTGTCGGTGTCGGACGAGGGTTTGCGCTGACCTTCCACCACCCGTCCGGTTTCCAGCTCCACCACCACCATATCCTGCGCAGTCATGACGTCGTACTCTACGCCCGAAGGCTTAATCACCATCAGACCACGCTCGCGGTCCACCGCGCTGACATTCCCCCAGGTGAAGGTCACCAACTGATGCCGGGGCAAAGCCAGATTGGCTTCAAGCACCTGAATTTTCAGTTCTTCCAACATCATCCGCCCTCCAGTGTGATTTGCTTTATTCTCACGTCCGGTTACCGGCGCAGGTATGGGCTGAATGGCTGAAAAGCAGGCTGCGTTCTGCTGGGACTACAGGAAAGGGATCGGGCCGACACGGGCTTTTAGCAAAAGGTGGGCAAACGCCTTCAGGGCACTGTGAATTAAGAGTTTTTCACCTGTTACGACTCCAACCGGTAATTATACTTGCAGCCAGGTAACACACAGCAGGTAACGGCGGTTTCATGAGCTGAATTCGCGTTACGACAAGATTTTCCATGCCCGCGGCTATGCGGCTCGTGGAATGTGAACAACTGGAGAATAACTATGCAAATCAATAAAAAATTTACAACAGCCGTGCTGGCTATGGTGATAGTGAGCACATTGGCGGGCTGCGCGGGCATGAACAAGCGTCAGCGTAATACCGCTATCGGCGCCGGCATCGGCGCACTCGGCGGTGCGGTGCTGACCAACGGCAGCACGCTCGGTACCGTTGGCGGCGCAGCGGTGGGCGGCATCATCGGTCACCAGACCACCAAATAACCCGCTCCACAAAACAGCACAGGCTCCCGCGGGAGCCTGTGCTGTTTTCACTCTTCAGCCTGCCTATCGCGGCGCATCATGACTTAACCCCCAGCCAGCTTGACCTTCATGCCTTTGGCTTCCAGCAGCAGTTTAAGTTGATCGCGCTTGTCGCCCTGGATTTCGATCACGCCATCCTTCAGCGCGCCGCCGCAGCCACACTTCTTTTTCAATTCCGCCGCCAGCGTTTCCAGCGCCGCGTCATCCAGATCGATACCGGTAATCAGGCACACGCCCTTACCCTTGCGTCCGCTGGTCTGACGCTGAATCCGGACAATACCGTCCCCTTTCGGACGGGCCGCTTTTGCTGCGGGTTCATCAATACGCCCGGTTTCGGTGGAATACACCAGACGGCTGTTGTCGTCGCGCATCATTGGCCTCCCAGAGAAGCCAGAATAGTTTTCAGCGTCTGAGCCGGCTCGGCAGACTGCGTAATCGGACGACCAATCACCATGTAATCCACCCCGGCCTGCTGCGCCTGCTGCGGCGTCATAATACGGCGCTGATCGCCCGCATCGCTGCCCGCCGGGCGAATTCCCGGCGTCACCAGTCGGAAATCCGCGCCGCAGGCCTGCTTCAACCGCACGGCTTCATGGGCGGAGCACACCACGCCATCCAGGCCGCATTGTTGCGTCAGCCGCGCCAGTTTCTCCGCCTGTTCCGCGGGCGATAGAGTAATCCCCAGCCCCTGCAGATCCGCTTCATCCATACTGGTCAGCACCGTCACCGCAATCAGCAACGGCGCGTCATTGCCAAACGGCGTCAGCGCGTCACGCGCCGCCGTCATCATACGTGCGCCGCCGCTGGCGTGCACATTGACCATCCACACCCCCAGCTCCGCGGCGGCGGCCACGGCTCTGGCCGTGGTGTTGGGAATATCGTGAAACTTGAGATCGAGAAACACCTCAAAGCCGCGTTGTTGCAGGTCTTTGACCAGTTGCGGCCCAAACAGCGTGAACATCTCTTTGCCGACCTTCAATCGGCAGTCTTTCGGGTCGATGCGATCGACAAAATCATAGGCCGCACGCTGATCGGCGTAATCCAGCGCAACAATAATCGGAGAACCTGTAACCGTGGTATTCGAAGAGGTGTTTGAGCCGTTCACTGGTATGATCCCGTCGTTAAGCATGAGTGAGTTAAATCATTTCCGCCGCGCATTCTACCCGCCCCTGCCGGTAAATGCCAAACCGCGCGATAGCCTGACCTGACGCGCCGGCCGGCAGGCTTATTAGTATGTTGTAACTAATAGACCAGACAACAAACCATGACGCACGCCGGGGAGTCTATTCCCCGTCCAGCCCCCGGATGGGTTTCACGCTGGCCCAGGTCCGGCAGGAAGGGCAATGCCAGTAGAGCGACTGCGAAGTGAAGCCGCATTTGTGACAGCGATAGCGCGGCTTGGCCTGAATCTGCTCGCCAACCATGTTGCGCAGCACCAGCAGGCTTTCCTTGGCGCGGCCATCTTCCGCTTCACGCTGATGGTAATCGATCAACCGATGGAACACCCGCATGGTGGGATGACGCTGCAACTGGCGGGTGACATAAGTCTGAGCCGATTCGGTACTTTCATACTGTTCCAGCACATCAGCCATCATCAGGTCTGCGGTGGAACCGCTTTTCTCTTCAACGCAGCGGCGCAGAAACGCCGCCCAGCTTTCCGGCTGCTGCAAGTGGCGATAGCACTCTTGCAGCATTGGCAGCGTTTCACTGACCAACTCCGTATCCTGCTCCAGGACCTGCTGCAGCACGGCCACAGCCTGGGCATAATTTTGCTGCGCCATATAAATGCGCCCCAGCATGATAGACACGCGGGCGCATTGGTTATCCGCGGCGGAGGCCTTTTTCAGCATCGCCATCGCCTTGTCGAGATCATCGCTGCCCATCGCCTGTAGCGATTGCTCGCAGTAGAAATGGGCGATTTCGCTGCGCAACTGCGTTTTGCCCAGTTTGACCAGTTTTTCGGCGGTGTCGATGGCGTTCGGCCAGTCGCTGGTGAACTGGTGAATCTGCAGCAATTGCTGCAACGCACCGACGCGAAAGTCTTCTTCGTCCACCAGTTGCTTGAAGATTTCTTCGGCGCGGTCGTACAGCCCGGCAACCATGTAGTCGCGTCCCAGTTGCTGCACCGCCAGCAGTCGCTGTTCAAAACTGAGGGAAGCGCTTTCGGTCAGCGCCTGATGGATGCGGATGGCGCGATCCACCTCGCCGCGCGAGCGGAACAGATTGCCGAGGGTCAGGTGAGCTTCGAAGGTGTTGCTATCATCCTTGAGCATGTCGAGGAACAGCTCGACGGCCTTATCCTGCTGGTTGGACAACAGAAAGTTCACCCCGGTGACGTATTCGCGCGACAGGCGGTTGGTTTCGTCCTGTTTGTCCTGCTGTGCACTTCTGCGCCCCATATACCAGCCATAGGCGGCGGCAACCGGCAGCAACAGAAACAGCAGTTCTAGCATGGAAGCGATCCTTAGTGGGTAGCTGACTCAGCGGAGGAGGCACTGCTGGCGCTCTCCGGGGCAGGCAGTTGCTGCTCAAGACGTTTGATTTTACGTTGTTCGCGCCCCAGCGCAATGCGCAGGCGCAGATAAAACAGGCCGCAGATCACCCAGCCGAGTGCAAAACCGGCGGCAAATAGCGTCGCCAGCAACGTCGACAACCGGTATTCCCCCTGCGCCAGCAGATAGTTGAAGGTAATAACCTGATCGTTATGCGCTCCCAGCGTGATCGATACGATGAATACCGCCAGCACCAGAAAAAAAATCAGCATATATTTCACGTTCGCTTCCTGTGATATCGCCTTAAACGGATGAATTATGCCAAATTTCGGCAGTGAACCCTATTAACTTAACATTTCCTCATCGGAGGGGAAACGCTAACGGGAATAGCGGAGGGAAAAACGGATAACGGCGAGCGATGTGCAGCAGGATGCCAGACCAACCGTCATCCTGCTGCTCGACGAACCTGACCGGTCAGGCGTCCGGACGTGCAGGCTTATGATAGGTTGCGGTCTGCGGCACAGCGGCGGCGAGCGACGGACCGCACCAACGCTGCGCCAGCCACACGGCAACCACCGCCAGCCCGGCGCTAATCAGGGTGGCGGTCGCCAAATCCTGCGGCCAGTGCATCCCCAGCGCCAGACGACTGCCGATAACGCTGTTCGCCCACAAGATGGTTAACAACACCGTCACATAATGGCGTCGGGTCCACAGCAATCCTACCGCCAGCAACGCCCAGGTGGCGGCAAACATGGCATGACCGGACGGGAAGGAATAATCAGCCTGTTCCTGCCAATGCTGACGCTGCCACGGCGGCAATTGTGATTCCTGCTGCAGTTGCTGTTCCAACAGGCTGGCGCGCGCGCTGGCCGGCAGTGAATAAAAATAGCGGTCATCCACCTGGTGCGCCTGTTCCAGCCAGACCACGAACGGCCGGGCTTCCTGCGTCCAGTTTTTCATGACCGATTTAACGCCCTGCCCCAGCACGACGCTGGCGAGCAGTATCGTTACCAGCACCAACGCCGGGCGAATACGCACGCGCAGCAGCCATAAAAACCAGGCCGACAGCACCACGCTGGTCAGAATTCCCCACGGCGCCGACACGGTTTCCGTCATCCAGAACAAGGGCTTAAGCCACCACCCCGACACGGTCGGCTGCCACTGCCATCCCGTCGTCCAGACCAATACGGGCAACACCATCAATGATATTGTGCCAATCAGAATGCGTCTGACCAGGTCGTGCATTATTTCTCCCTATAATTCAGCAGGATATTAGAACAAAATTTTCACAATTTTATCAAAAAAGGGGACATCAGTTGTCAGTATGACGTAAAATACTTGTCAGTTATGTCAACGACACCACGATTATCCCGAATCATTCAGCCACCGGTCAGCGAACGGCTGACCACCTCGCTGCCGGGGTTATAGCCCGGTGGCGTCGATACGTAATTCTCTTCCGGTGAGGAACGGGAATTCATCATTTATGCGTTGGAGATTAACATGCAGCTAAAACGGGTGGCGGAAGCCAAACTACCCACCCCGTGGGGCGATTTCCTGATGGTAGGATTCGAGGAAACAGCGACCGGGCGCGATCACCTGGCGTTGGTTTATGGCGATATTTCCAGTCCCGAACCAGTACTGGCCAGAGTACACTCTGAATGTTTGACCGGTGATGCACTGTTTAGCCTGCGTTGTGATTGCGGTTTTCAACTGGAAGCTGCCCTGAATCACATTGCCGAAGAAGGACGCGGCGTACTGCTGTATCACCGTCAGGAAGGGCGCAACATCGGGCTGTTGAACAAGATCCGGGCTTATGCCTTGCAGGATCAGGGCGCCGACACAGTGGAAGCCAACCATCAACTGGGCTTTGCCGCTGACGAGCGCGACTTCACGCTGTGCGCCGACATGTTCAAGCTGTTGAACGTGGAAGCGGTGCGCCTGCTCACCAACAACCCAAAAAAGGTGACGATCCTGAGCGAAGCGGGCATCAACATCGTGGAGCGCGTGCCGCTG
Organism: Dickeya sp. NCPPB 3274; assembly: GCF_000406205.1. Classification (NCBI taxonomy): domain Bacteria; kingdom Pseudomonadati; phylum Pseudomonadota; class Gammaproteobacteria; order Enterobacterales; family Pectobacteriaceae; genus Dickeya; species Dickeya sp. NCPPB 3274. The sequence goes on from NZ_CM001979.1 coordinate 2,868,938, forward strand.
ATTGTCGGCCGCAACCCGAAAAACGAGCATTATCTGGCGACCAAAGCGGCCAAGATGGGCCACCTGCTGGACACCGAATAAGTATCATCACCAAATCAGTGCCATCTCGCCAGGCGGTCGCCCGCCTGGCGTGTCATCATCAATGCTTGATAATGTAAATGTCCTTACTGTAGTAATCCCCTTTCAAATCGGGTTGGAACCCGCCCACATACGGCTTCACCATCTGACTGCGCACGTAGTAGTAAATCGGGATCAGCGGCATCTGCTGTTGCAGAATAGTCTCCGCCTGATGGTAGAGTGTGCTGCGGTCATCCAGCGACGACGCTTTCACCGCTTTATCCAGCACCTCATCATAGGCTTTATCATTGAATTTGCCGGTGTTGTTGCTGTCGTTGGCGCGCAGGGTATCGAAATAGGTCGTCGGCTCGTTATAGTCGGCGCCCCAAGAGCTTCTCACCACCTCGAAGTTGCCGGTACGAGAGGTATCCAGCAGCGTTTTCCATTCCTGATTCAACAAGGTGGCTTCCGCGCCGAGATTCTGCTTCCACATTGACGCGGCGGCGATGGCGATCTTCTGGTGCGATTCGGAGGTGTTGTACAGCAACTGGAATTTCAGCGGATGGCTTTCGTCGTAGCCCGCTTCCTTCAGCAGCTTTTTCGCTTCGGCATTGCGCTGCTGCTGCGTCCAACCGGCCCATTCCGGCTGATTGCTGGTATAGCCGGCCATACCGCGCGGCACATAGTTATAAGCCGGCACCTGGCCTTGCCCCAGCACCTTGTCGGCAATCACGCTCTTATCCAGCGCCAGATCCAGCGCGCGTCTGACTCGTGCGTCGTTGAACGGCGGTTTCTGAGTATTGAAGCGGTAGAGGTAAGTTGAGAGATAAGGCGTGACTTTCACTTCATTCGGCAATTCTTCTTTCAGCGATTTAAACAACTGATTGGGCATAGTGTAAGTCGCGTCCACTTCCCCGGCTTTATAGCGGTTCACTTCGGCGGTGTTAGAGACAATCACCAGATACGTCACCTTGTTCAGCACGGTGTGGGCATTATCCCAATAATTGGGGTTACGCTTGGCGGTGATGCGCTCGTTAACCACCCACTCGGAGGGAATAAACGGGCCGCTGCCGACAAAATTGGCGGTCTGGGTCCACTTGTCGCCGAATTTCTCAATCGCCGCTTTAGGGACGGTGATCATCACATAGTGATCCACCATCGGCAGGAAATAGGACAGCGGCTGATCCAACGTTACCTGTACGGTCTGTTTGTCCAGCGCCTTGATGCCCAGTTCCTGCGGGCTCTTTTTACCGTCGATGATGTCGGCGGCGTTCAGCACATGCATACTGCTGACATATGTTTGGTACGGCGACAATGTTTTGGGATCCACCAGACGCTGCCAGCTGAACACCACGTCATCGGCGGTGATCGGGCTGCCGTCCGACCATTTCAGCCCCGGACGCAGATGGAAGGTCCAGACCTGGTTATCTTTATTTTCCCAGCGATCCGCCAGACCCGGCATCACGGTGCCGTCATCGCGCACCGACACCAGTTTTTCGAAAAAATCGTGGATAAGGTTACCTTCTACGTCGCTTTCCACTTTATGCGGGTCCAGCGACGCCGGTTCGGAACCGTTGGCGCGCACCAGTTCCTGTTTATCCGCCAGTTGCACACCGGCAGGCACCGCCGCCGCCTGCACCGAAACCGCAGTAAGGCTCAATACACCCAGTATTGATGCCAGCCAACCCTTGTCTATTGTCATTCCTTGCTCCTCTATCCCGCCATACTTCCGGTTGCAGGTGCATTGGCGTGATGACCCGCCTCGTCGGGGCCGCGGTAAGCCGCACACAACGCCGCTCGCTGCCCCGCTCACTGCTGTCGTCAACGTCCGGGGATGCCGCATCGCCGCGTTACAAGGCTCGTCATGCACGTTGTCCTGAAGGGCCAATACGTTGCGCTGTTCAACACGCGAGCGTTTTATCCTGCAACCTGAATTATTTGGGGTGTGATAATTTTATGTTATGAATCATGGCATTAAGCCATGAAACACTAATACTTCATCCGGACGGTCAGTACAAGTGCGCAATGCACAATTCCCGCAGCACCGCCACAATGGCAAAAAATCAGCCCCCAGAGTGGGGGCTGATGGCAGGCAGAAAGTAAGGTAACCGTTCGGGCATCAGGCATGCGGCGCATCACCAAGCATACGCCGAATAACATAGTGCAGAATGCCGTCATGGCGGAAATAGGTCAGTTCGGTGGCGGTATCGATACGGCAGCGGGTCTGAATAATCCGGGATTCGCCATCCGGTCGGGTGATCGTCACCGCTACCGTCGCTCCCGGCGTCAGGGCTGCCAGATCAAGGACCTCAAGCCGCTCGTCGCCGGTCAGGTGCAGCGTTTTGCGGCTTTCGCCATTCAGAAACTCCAGCGGTAAAATCCCCATTCCAATCAGGTTAGAGCGGTGAATGCGCTCAAATGACTCGGCAATCACCACCCGCACGCCCAGCAGACGCGGGCCTTTGGCTGCCCAGTCGCGGCTGGAACCCGAGCCATACTCCTTCCCGGCGATCACCGCCAGCGGTATGTGCTGCTCGCGGTAGCGTACCGCCGCGTCATAGATCGTTGTCACCTCCTGCGACGGCACATGCCGGGTGAAACCGCCCTCTTTACCCGGCACCATATCGTTGCGAATGCGCACATTGGCAAAGGTGCCGCGCATCATCACCTCATGGTTGCCGCGCCGCGCGCCGTAAGCGTTAAACGCCGGCGGCGCGACGCCCTGATCTTGCAGATAACGCCCGGCCGGGCTGTCAGGCCGGATATTGCCTGCGGGCGAGATATGATCGGTGGTGACCGAATCGCCCAGCATCGCCAGAATGTGCGCACCGCGAATATCCTGCACCGGCGCGGGCATTTTCTGCATATCGTCGAAGAACGGCGTGCGCCGAATGTAGGTGGAGTCCGCCGGCCAGTGGTAGGTCGGATCCTCGCCTACCTCGATCGCCTGCCATTCGGGTGTGCCATCAAACACCGACGCATAGGCTTTGCTGAACAGCCCGGCGCTGACCGTCTGTACCGTATCCGCCACCGCGTCGGCAGACGGCCAGATATCACGCAGATAAACCGGCTGCCCCTGCGCGTCCTCACCCAGCGACTCACAGGTCAGGTCCAGAGACATATTCCCGGCCAGCGCGTAGGCCACCACCAGCGGCGGCGAGGCCAGCCAGTTGGTTTTCACCAGCGGATGAATGCGCCCTTCAAAGTTACGGTTGCCGGACAGCACCGCCGCCACGGTCAGGTCTTCCTCACGAATAGCGCTTTCGATGGCTTCCGGCAACGGCCCGGAATTGCCGATGCAGGTGGTGCAACCGTATCCCACCAGATGAAAGCCCAGTTGCGCCAGCGGTTCGGTCAGCCCGGCCAGTTCCAGATAGTCCGACACCACCCGGGAACCGGGCGCCAGCGAGGTTTTCACCCAGGGTTTAACCTTCAACCCGCGCGCAACGGCATTCCGCGCCAGCAATCCCGCCGCAATCAGCACGCTGGGGTTCGAGGTATTGGTACAGGAGGTGATGGCGGCAATCACCACCGCGCCGTGCGTCAGCCGCGTCGGCGGGTCTTTTTCCTGCGCCGCCGATGTGGCGGTCGCCCGGTTTTCCGTCGTCAATTCCAGTTCCCGACTGGCTTTGAACGCACGGGGCGCCTCGGCCAGCGTCACCCGGTCCTGCGGCCGTTTGGGGCCAGCCAGACTGGTTTCAACACTCGCCATATCCAGTTCCAGCACACTGCTGAAACGCGGCTCATCCCCTGGATGACGCCATAAGCCCTGCTCGCGGCAATACGCCTCCACCAGCGCGACCTGCTCGTCGCCGCGGTTGGTCAGCCGCAGGTAATCCAGCGTGATGTCGTCGATCGGAAAAAAGCCGCAGGTAGCACCGTACTCCGGCGCCATGTTGGCCAACGTGGCGCGATCCGCCAGCGGCAGATGATCCAGACCGTCACCGAAAAATTCGACAAATTTCCCCACCACGCCGTGCTGGCGCAGCATCTGGGTCACCGTCAGCACCAAATCGGTAGCGGTGATGCCTTCGCGCAATTTGCCGCTCAAGCGCACCCCGACCACATCGGGGATCAACATCGAAACCGGCTGGCCCAGCATCGCCGCTTCCGCCTCGATACCGCCGACGCCCCAGCCCAATACGCCAAGCCCATTGATCATGGTGGTGTGCGAATCGGTGCCGACCAGCGTATCCGGGTAAGCCAGCAGCACATCGTCTTGCTGGCGGCTCCAGACCGCCTTCGCCAGATACTCCAGATTGACCTGATGACAGATACCGGTGCCCGGCGGCACCACGCGAAAATGCCGGAAGGCTTTTTGTCCCCAACGCAGAAAGGCGTAACGCTCGTGGTTGCGGGACATCTCCAGACGGGTGTTTTCCACCAGCGCGCGTTCATCGCCGAAATGATCCACCGTGACCGAATGGTCGATGACCAGATCCACCGGCGTCAGCGGATTCACCCGGCTGACCTGCCCGCCCAGCCGTCGCACCGCGTCGCGCATCGCCGCCAGATCTACCACCGCCGGTACGCCGGTAAAATCCTGCATCAGCACTCTGGCGGGATGAAAGGTAATCTCGCGGTCCGCATGGCCGTCGCGCTGCCAGTCCGCCAGCGCCTGCAGATCGGCTTCCTGCACCGTGTCGCCGTCCAGATGGCGCAACAAATTCTCCAGCAGAATCTTCAGCGACTTGGGTAGCCGATCAAGGTTCCCCAGCCGCTGCGCCGCCAGCGGTAAACGCCAGTATTGGTAAGTTTGCTTGTGGACCTTAAGGGTAGCGAGACAAGCATCACGATAAGATTGAGATGACATGATTTCTCCCCGGCAGGCAACCTGCACGGCGGACACACGTCAGTGAACGCCACACAGACATGGCTGCAAAATGATCTGATGGCTAAAAACCATCGGTGTTGCATCGCCTTACGGCGATAGGTATCGCTTATTTAAAGATAACACAAACTACGATTAACGCATTTGCAACATATTGGATGGCAAGATAAGCCACACGCGAGGGTGAATATTCCCGCGATGCAACCGATAACAACAGAAAGGAGACAGTTTATCCCTGGACAAGGATGTCGGGAGAAAGCGATGGCCCGGCAGTACGTTGATTTCACAGCACTCTTATCTTGCGATGCCGCGCACAGCCAGCTCTACTGATTTATTGCAATATGATTTACACGATCGTGTGAAAACGTTTACCGTTGTTAACACCCTTACCTGACACTGCGACTCACCGCAAAGACGTTTACTGAAGGAATGGCGAATGAAACTCTATTACAAACCGGGAAGTTGCTCACTGTTTCCTCACATTATTCTGCACGAGACCCGGACCAAGTTCACGCTGGTGAACGTCGACCTGCGCACCAAAAAAACCGAACAGGGCGATGACTACCTGCTGATCAACCCGAAAGGCATGGTACCGGCGCTGGCGTTGGATGACGGCGCCATTCTGACGGAAACCATTGCCATCGCCATGTATCTGGCGGACAAAGCGCCGCAATACAATCTGATCGCGCCGTCCAGCACGATTCATCATTATCGCGCCATCGAGTGGCTGGCCTACATTTCCACTGAACTGCACAAATCCTTCACGCCGCTGTTCCGCCCCGGCACGCCGGAGCTGTACAAAGATTTGCTGAAAAGCTATCTGGAGCAACGTTTCCGCTATCTGAACCAGGTATTAAGCGAGCACGACTACCTGGTGGGCAACCGCTTTGGCGTCGCCGACGCCTACCTGTTCACCATCTGTCGCTGGGCGCACGATCTGAAGTTCGACCTGATTCAGTTCCCGGCGCTGACGGCTTATCTGGAGCGCGTCTCCGGGCGGCCGGCGGTGGAAAAAGCGTTGACGGCGGAAGGACTTGACGTCAAATACTGACGCCCTCTGATAGCAGGATACCAGGCAGAGGAACACAACGGGACGCCACGCCCCGTTGTTGAACTGATGGCCGTTTAGAGACGAACGGCCTGGAAATGATGGCGTGGCTGCACAATGCCATCCTGTGCCGCCACCAGTTGCAGTTCGTACTGCTCCATTTCTTTCGTCACCAACATCACTTCATAGACCGCCGCGGTGGTATGTTCCAGCGCTTTTTCCGGCGCGACGCCTTTCAGCAGATTCACCAGCAGCAGGCCGCTGGTCAGGTCGCCCACGCCAACCGGCTGGCGCGGCCCGAAATCCACCAGCGGACGCTGGATATGCCAGGCATCTTCCGGCGTCACCAGCAGCATCTCAAAGCTGTCCTTGCTGGCGGCAGCGCGGCTCAGATGCTTGACCAGCACCAGCTTCGGCCCGCGCCGGCAAAGCTCGCGGCTGGCCTGCACCGCCTCATCCACCGTGTGCACGGCACGGCCGCTCAGCAGTTCCAGCTCCGGCAGGTTGGGGGCAATCATATCGCTCGCCAGCAGTGACTGATTACAGTGAAAATCGGTCACGCCCGCCGGTACGATGCAGCCTTTTTCCGGCGTCCCCATGACCGGGTCGCAGAAGTAGATGGCGCGCGGGTTGGCGGCTTTCACCCGGCGAACCACTTCCAGAATATGCCCGCCCTGTTCCGGCGAACCGATATACCCGCTCAATACCGCATCGCAGTCCTTCAGGTGATCGATATTGCTGATGCCCTGAGCAATCTCGGTCAGATGTTCAGCGGGCATCACGCAGCCGGTCCACTGACCATATTGGGTATGGTTGGAAAATTGCACGGTATTCAACGGCCAGACATTCACGCCCATCCGGCGCATGGGAAACTCCGCCGCGCTGTTGCCGGCATGACCGAAAACCACGTGAGACTGAATCGACAGTATGTTTTTCATGAAAGTGACTACCCTTGCCTGCTCAAATGCGATGTGCTTGTTTTTATAAAGCAGCTTGCTATAAAACCGCGCGTTGCCTTTGTTCCGCCGTTCGGCGCGTAACCGATGCGGCGCTATCCGGTGTTGTCAGCCCGTCTCCCATCATGGCGCAGAACGCGGGGAGCGCGCCTAAAAAACAAAGGGAGCATTTCGCTCCCTTTGGTGGATCAATCAGTCTTTCCAGCAGACCAGACAATAGTTTTTCTTGCCCCGGCGCAGCAGGGTGTAACGCCCGAACAGACGATCGGCGCCCGTGAAGGCGTATTCCGGATCTGACTGCTTCTCGCCGTTGATAGTGATGGCGTTGGAAGCGATAGTCTTGCGCGCCTGCCCGCGGGAGGGCTGCAATTCGGAATCCACCAGCGCCTGCTGCAGGTCAGCGCCTGTCGCCAGCTCAACCATCGGCACGCCGTCCTGCGCCAGCTGCGCGAAATCCGCTTCGGTCAGGTCGCTCAGGTTGCCATTAAACAGACTCTGGGTGATGCGCTTGGCCGCGGTCAATCCCTCTTCGCCGTGCACCAGACGGGTCACTTCTTCCGCCAGCACATACTGAGCGCGCGGCGCCACGCCGCTGTTCTTGTCTTCCTCTTCCAGCGCATTAATCGTTTCAATGTCGAGGAAGGTGAAGAATTTCAGGAACCGGTATACGTCAGCGTCAGCGGTGTTGATCCAGAACTGGTAGAACTTGTACGGACTGGTTTTCTTCGGATCCAGCCATACCGCGCCGCTTTCGGTTTTGCCGAACTTGGTGCCGTCAGACTTGGTGATCAACGGAACGGTCAGGCCGAATACCTGTTTCTGATGCAGACGGCGGGTCAGGTCGATCCCGGAGGTGATGTTGCCCCACTGGTCGGAACCGCCAATCTGCAACTCCACGCCGTGCAGCGCGTTCAGCGAGGCGAAGTCATAGCCCTGCAGCAGGTTGTAGGAGAATTCGGTGAACGAAATACCCACATCGTCCCGGTTCAGGCGCTGTTTGACCGCTTCTTTGTTGATCATCTGGTTGACGGAGAAGTGCTTGCCGATATCGCGCAGAAACGTCAGCACGTTCATGGAGCCGAACCAGTCATAGTTGTTGGCCGCCACGGCGCTGTTGTCGCCGCAGTCGAAATCCAGGAACGGCGCCGCCTGACGGCGGATTTTTTCCACCCACTCCTGCACCGTATCTTCGGTATTCAGCTTACGCTCGGCGGCTTTGAAACTCGGATCGCCGATCAGCCCCGTCGCGCCGCCCACCAGCGCCACCGGTTTGTGACCGGCCATCTGAAAGCGTTTCAGGCACAGCAGTGGCACCAGATGTCCCAAATGCAAGCTGTCGGCAGTCGGATCGAAGCCGCAATACAGTGCAATTGGCCCCTGCGCCAGTCGCTCTGCTAACGCGCCCTCGTCCGTTACCTGGGCCACCAGGCCCCGCTCTTGCAATTGTTGAATCAGATTGCTTGCCATCAAAGTCTCCATGTATAAACGACTGCACCTTTGCCGGTACACGACTTTTCGCCTCTTTGGCGAAAGAAAAATTCAGGGTGACATAGAATAAAGCGCCGACACCGGGAGTGCCAGCGCTTAGCGCAACAAATTCCGGTGATTTAGGGCGCCAGCCGGTCGATTGTCCAGCCATCGCCCTCGCGCTGGTACAGAAAACGATCGTGCAGGCGGTGTTCGCCGCCCTGCCAGAATTCCATCGACTCGATAGTGACGCGGAACCCGCCCCAGAAACTCGGCAGCGGAATCTCGCCCTGCTGAAACTTTTGCTTCATCTCGAAGAACTTGCTTTCCAGCATGCTGCGAGCGGAAATGCGGCTTGACTGTTTTGAAACCCAGGCGCCGATCTGGCTGTCGCGCGGGCGGCTATGGAAATACTTCATCACGTCCAGCATCGGCAGTTTTTCCGCCTTGCCCAGCACGATGACCTGACGCTCCAGCGTGTGCCAGGGAAACAGCAGGCTGATACGGGAATTCACCGCCAACTGTTGCGCCTTGCGGCTGCCCATATTGGTATAGAACACCATGCCTTTTTCATCATAGTGTTTCAGCAGCACGATACGCTGATAAGGCTGGCCCTGCTCGTCGACCGTCGCCACACACATCGCGGAAGGATCCGCCAGTTGCGCTTCGCAAGCCTGCTTTAGCCAGCGTTCGAACAGATCGAGCGGGTTGTCGGTCAGATCGTGGCGACGTAGCCCGCCACGGGTGTATTCGCGCCGTAAATCGGCGATATCGACAGCGGTGTTTTTACCGGGCGCGATCGCAACGCGGTTTCGGGTGTCAGGGTTGTGCGCGTCATCGTGTTCTGTGGTCATGAGGTCCTGCCGTTGCCTAACCGGGCGAGAAATAGAGAGGACTCATTCTGCGCCCGCGTCGCCAAAATCTCAACGCCCGCAACGGCATGGACATGGATTACTTCAGCACACAGTCATTGACGATGATTCTGTCGCCTCGCACGATAAACGCCTGATTTCCCTTACTCCAGAAGGCGTATCGATCGTCGCTGTAACGCATGCCGGACGCGGCGGGCACCTGGGGCAACGTGTGAGACTCGCCATCCAGCAGGAAGGTCACGCTGTCGCCCTGCGGACCGGGGTTCAGGGTGACGGTGAGCGGCATGGTGCCGCACTGGTAGTAAAAGGTCTGCGGCTTCGCGGCCGGCATTAAGTAAGCGCAGCCGCTTAATAGCACTACACCGGCAATCAGCAGTGGTTTCATTCTATTTTTCTCCTGTTATTAGCGGATCCCGGCGTCCCATCCGGACAAATCCAATAACGGAGCAGTCTATCAACAGACCGCGGACGGACCTCTCGGCAAAATCCGATTACACGGTCATCGCCGGATAAATGGCGCCCAGCACGGTTTCGCGGCTGGCGCCGGTAACAGACGGCAAATTGCCCGGCAACCCCGACAGGGTACGGAACGCCAGCCAGGCGAACGCCAGCGCTTCCATATCATCGCCACGGATGCCGAAGTTGTCGGTAGCGCTGACCTCAATGCCCGGCAGACGCGCCGACAGCTGGCTCATCAGCAGCGGGTTGCGCGCCCCGCCGCCGCATACCAGCACACGTTCGCAACCGCCGGTCAGCAGCACTTGCCCGGCGATGGTTTCCGCGCTCAGCGCCGCCAGCGTGGCCTGCACATCTTCAGGCCGCAGACGAGGAAAAGCCGCCAGTTGTCTTTCCAGCCACGCCAGATTGAAATACTCGCGCCCGGTGCTCTTGGGCGCCGGCAACCCGAAATAGGGATCGGACAGCATGTGGCTCAGCAACGCGTTGTCCACCTGGCCGGTTAACGCCCAGGCGGCGTCTTTATCGTATGGTTGCGCCCGGTTGCGCCACACCCAGGCATCCAGCAGCATATTGCCCGGCCCGGTGTCATAGCCTTTTACCGGGCGCCCCGGCACCAGCACCGAAATGTTGGCGATCCCGCCGATATTCAGCACAATTCGCCGCTCCACCGGATGCTGCAACAGCGCGTGATGGAATACCGGCACCAGCGGCGCCCCCTGCCCGCCTAACGCCATGTCGCGGCGGCGAAAATCGCCGACCGTAGTGATGCCGGTCACCGCGGCGATACGGTTGCAATCACCAATCTGCATGGTGCAAGGCGCGTCGCCGTCCGGCTCATGCCAGACCGTCTGCCCATGACAGCCAATCGCGGTAATCTCGCTCGCGTTCAACCCGGTCTGGCGCAGCAGCGCCTGTACCGCTTCGGCAAACAGCGCCCCGAGCCGGGTATCCAATCGCCCCAACTCGGAGAGCGTCACGGCCTGGCCCTGGTTCATGCTGAGTATCGTCTGGCGAATCGCCGGCGGAATCGGGTGGCAATAACTGGCTTGCTGTGCGACGGTGTGCTCGTCAATGGCGGCTAGCACCACGTCGACACCATCCAGACTGGTGCCGGACATCACACCAATATATCTTCCAGACCTCATCGGATTACCTTTGTTTTGTAAAATAACCGTCTGTCACGAAATGGCCTCAAATGACCAGGCGATTCAGGCGCGTTGTCGGTATATTGGATTTAGATTTTGTCTTTTTTGTCAGACTGATGCCAGCGTAGGTAAAAAATCGCCATTTGACACGGTTTTTCAGAAAAAGCGGGATTCACAGGGAACTTTATAGCGCGTTTATTATCAATTTAGGCACGCTATTCTATCCTTAACATCAATTGAAACAGTAGAATGGTGCGTTCGACCACACCATAATGTGACAATAGATAATTCGTCGGCTTAGGCTGCGCCCCCGACACAGACACAGCTATAAACAGGAGTCTTTCTATGATGAAACGTTTTCTCGTGATCACTTTAGCAGGTATCACACTGGCCGGCTGCGCCAATACCAGCACCCTGTCAGGAGACGTTTACAGTGCATCCGAAGCCAAGCAGGTTCAGACTGTAACCTACGGCACCGTTGTCTCCACCCGTCCGGTACAGATTCAGGCCGGTGAAGACAGCAACGTCATCGGCACCCTCGGCGGCGCCGTACTGGGCGGGCTGGTCGGTAATACCGTCGGTCGCGGTACTGGCCGCAATCTGGCGACAGCCGCAGGCGCGGTTGCCGGTGGCGTTGCCGGTAACAGCATTGAAGGCGCGGTCAACCGCGTTCAGGGTGTGGAGCTGGAAATCCGTAAAGACGACGGCAGCACCATCATGGTGGTGCAAAAACAGGGCGATACCAAATTCCACGCTGGGCAACGTGTGGCAATGGCCAGCAACGGCCGTTCCATCACCGTCTCTCCGCGCTAAGATTAGATTATCAATCACCACCCGCCGGGTGGTGATTGTCTAATGTCATCAATTCGGCTCGATATATCCAGATAACCATCATTCACGCCATATACTTGTCATACTTCGCGTTGCAGGTGCGCCGGCTTTATTACTAGCCCATCCATGGGCCTCGCCCCTTAGGGGCCGCGACAAACCGCATTCAACCCTGCTCCCGGCGAAGTTACCGCTTATCCCAGTCATTTACTTATGTAAGCGCCTGAGAATTCCACCGGTCGCCGCGTTAAGGCTCATAATGCGCCCAACGCTTTGCGCTGTTCAAAACGAGAGCGTTTTGTTCTGCAACGCGAATTATTTAAAGTATATGTTGCCTGGAATTCGAATTCGCCCGCCAAGACATTTACTTTTTCTATTAATTAAGACTGGCTCTCATGTAATGCCAAAATGTTTTTTTCCAACCTGGAGATAATAGTGGCCAACTCATCCACTTCCTCCGGGGTAATACCATTTAATATTTCGCTGCGTGTCTGATCAATAACGTCATTAACGGCCTGAATGATAGGATCCGCCATATCTGTTAGCAGAATACGCTTGGCGCGTCGGTCGTGGGCGCAGATGTGCCGGGTAATTAACCCCTTGTCTTCAAGTTGATCCAACGTACGCACCAGCGAAGGCTGTTCTATTCCTATCGCTTTGGCTAGCTGAATTTGGGACTGCCCCGGAGGCAGTTGGTGAATATTATGCAGCGTGACCCAGTGCGTCTGCGTGAGCTCCAGAGGCTTTAATCGATGATCAATCAAAGCGCGCCATACACGAACCAACCGGGCTAAATCAGAACCTAACGGCAATTCCATCACTTCTCCTTATAGTTAGCATACTAAGCAACTTCCCTGGATTGCAATCAACTCTGATTTAAAACGAAAGTCTAATAAAAAATGTCTTATTGTTATCAATCTATTCTAGCAAATAATAATTAATTAAAAATGATCTTGAACTTAATTTATATCATTAAATATCACCATGCCGGTTAAAACAAGGCTGGTTGATCCGGCTCGGAGGGTGCTGAATTTTTTTCGCTTCGCTGCGAACGTTTCATCCTTTGTCGACACAAACGCAGCACATCCTGTTTTTGCACATCACTCATCGTTCCCCAATTAAAACGCTCGCTGCGGCTTCGAAAACAACCACGACAAAAGCCCCGGTCATCCGCCTGGCAGATACCCCGGCAAGGGTTGGGAACAGGAAAAAGTTCGAGCTGCTCAGCCACAGGACCTCCTCATCTGACGTCTTTATTGAAACCTTGATTGCCGTCACTGGCAAGCTTTCCGTAACGTTAGCGCGCAATTAACTGCCATTTTCCCGCTTATCACGTCTTTTTTTCAGCAAGCACACCTGCAAAGCGGCGCCCGGCCACAGGTTTGGACTCCCCCCGGCAACGACGTTATACTCAGGCCCTGTTGTTTCAGGCGGTACCGGAACACAACCGGTATCGCCCATGACGGTTAACCCACTGATCAAAATAGGGGTCATTATGCGTTTACTTCATACCATGCTACGCGTTGGCGACCTGCAGCGCGCTATCGATTTCTACACCAAGGTACTGGGCATGCGCCTGCTGCGCACCAGCGACAATCCGGAATACAAATATTCTCTGGCATTCGTCGGCTATACCGAGGAAAGCGAAGGCGCGGTGATCGAACTGACCTACAACTGGGGCGTGGAAAGCTATGAATTGGGCACCGCCTTCGGTCATATCGCCTTGGGCGTGGATGACGTAGCGGGCGCCTGCGAACGTATCCGTCAGGCCGGCGGCAAGGTTACCCGCGAAGCGGGCCCGGTCAAAGGCGGCACCACCGTTATCGCCTTCGTTGAAGACCCCGACGGTTACAAGATCGAGCTGATCGAACATTCACAGGCCGGTCAGGGACTGGGCAACTGATCATCCCGCCTTTGCTGTTCAGGTGCCGACAGGCGCCTGTCTTTCGGGGGAACGGTTATTCGCCGTCATGCACGGCTGCTGCATCCCCCGCCGGAATTTGCCATAATGCGCACTGCATGTTACTGAAGAAATAAGAAACGAATGGCTGAGAAAAATAACCTGAACGCTCTGAACGCGCGTTTTCGTGGCTTTTACCCTGTTGTTATCGATGTGGAAACCGCCGGGTTCAACGCGAAAACCGATGCGCTGCTGGAAATTGCAGCCGTAACGCTGAAAATGGATGAAAGCGGTTGGTTACAGCCGGACGAAACCTTGCATTTTCACATCGAACCGTTTGAAGGCGCTATCCTGCGGCCCGAAGCGCTGGCCTTTAACGGCATCGACCCTGCCAATCCATTGCGTGGCGCGGTGAGCGAATATGAAGCGCTGCATGAAATCTTCAAGGCCGTGCGTAAGGGAATCAAAGATCAGAACTGCAATCGCGGCATCATCGTGGCCCATAACGCGACCTTCGATCACAGCTTTCTGATGGCGGCGGCAGAACGCTGCGGCCTGAAGCGCAACCCATTCCACCCTTTCGCCACCTTCGACACCGCTGCGCTCAGCGGGCTGGTGCTGGGACAGACGGTGCTGGCTAAAGCCTGTATTGCGGCGGAGATACCATTCGACGCCAGCCAGGCGCACTCGGCGCTCTATGACACCGAACGGACAGCGCAGCTATTTTGTGAACTGGTCAATCGCTGGAAGCGTATGGGCGGCTGGCCGCTGGCATCGGGAACCGATACCGAAGCGCCGCTGGCTGTCGGCAGTGAAGAATAAAGCTGCGCGGACGCGTATGACCGTGCAGACGCCTTGCGGTATCAAAGCACCATAATCGTAACGATTAAAACGACATCAGGCAGCGCCGGGCTGCCTGATATAGAAGGGGATTACTGCTGATCCGCCTGCTGGGATCGGTACTTATCGGCAGTTTCTTTAATCAGTTGCTGCAGTTCGCCGCGCTGGTACATCTCAATCACGATGTCGCAGCCGCCAACCAATTCGCCATCCACCCACAGCTGCGGGAACGTCGGCCAGTTAGCGTATTTGGGCAATTCAGCGCGGATATCCGGGTTCTGCAGAATATCCACATAGGCAAAACGCTCGCCGCACGCCGACAACGCCTGTACCGCCTGGGCAGAAAAACCACAGCTCGGCAGTTTGGGAGAACCTTTCATATACAGCAAAATCGGGTTTTCAGCGATCTGACGCTGAATCTTTTCAAGTGTCGTTGTCGTCATTCTATTGCTTCCTCAAGGGCGTGATGACCAGCCCATCAACGGCTGTTCATGTGACTCGCGGCATACCGTGCCGTGCCGCTTCTGTTGTTTTGTATTCTAACGATAGCGACGGCCACAAAAAAACGCTATCTTTTGTAGGGTTTTGTCCGGCTGGTCGCGCGCCAGAACAAAACAACGCCGAATCGGCTGATAATTAAGCAGCAAGCTCCGTTGTTAACGTTTTCTCACTATTTTGTAGTAACAATGCCTTATTCCCCACTTTTTTATCAGGTCATTTTCGGGAATACTGTGAAGATTGAACGATTGAGGACAACATTCGGTCAGAATTATCATGCGTTTATTTATTACGCTCTTCTTATTATTTTTCAGTAATCTGTTTTT
Organism: Dickeya sp. NCPPB 3274; assembly: GCF_000406205.1. NCBI lineage: Bacteria > Pseudomonadati > Pseudomonadota > Gammaproteobacteria > Enterobacterales > Pectobacteriaceae > Dickeya > Dickeya sp. NCPPB 3274. Next base: position 2,884,165 of record NZ_CM001979.1, read on the forward strand.
TAACCTGGCACAGGCTAATCCACATAGCGCTGCGGTATTGCCGCGCAAAACCGGCGTGGAAACGGCGAATAAAGCTATTGAGGAATCCAAAAAAAGCAAGGTTGCCAAAAATACCAAAAAGGGTGCGGCGCCCACTCATGACAAAAAACCGGAAAAAACCACCAAAACCGCACCTGCCAAAACGACCGCCGCTCACGATAAAAACGTCAAACCGCACAATGATAAAAAACCGGTGACCACCGCGGCCGCGGCCCACACACCCAGCAAGCAACAGAAGCAGGAAAAACGCGTTCAGGCTAAAGCGCCAGCCAGCAAAACCGCGAAAAAGGACACCCCGACACCGGCGAAAAGCAGTCATAAGGCGCACGAAACCGTGATTGCCAAAACGGCAGGTAAAAAAGGCAAGTCGGCCGTCGCCGACGAAGAAACCGCTGCCGCATCACCACACAGCAAAAGTAAAAAAGGCCGCCAGGATAAAGCCGCGCTGACCATCAGCGCCGCTCACCAAAAGCGCTACCAGCATGCCAAACTGACCGCTATGAATAAGCTGATGAGCCAAATCGGCAAACCCTATCACTGGGGCGGCACGACCCCCTACTCCGGTTTTGATTGCAGCGGGCTGGTGTATTACGCGTATAAAGATGTGGTGAAAATCCCGATCCCGCGAACCGCCAATGAGATGTTCCACTTGCGTGATGCCGCGCCTATCAAGAAAAGCGAACTGGAAAGCGGCGACCTGGTATTCTTTCGGATAACCAATCGCGGCGCCGCCGACCACGTCGGCGTCTATCTCGGCAATGGTCGCTTCATCCAGTCGCCGCGTTCCGGCTCCGACATCAAAATCAGCAAACTGAGCGAAGACTACTGGCAGGATCATTACGTCGGCGCCCGTCGCGTGGTCACGCCGAAAACCATTCGTTAAGAAACTTCCGCGGGAGTGGCGATTATCAATACGGCAAAAGGGGCATCACGCCCCTTTTTGTTTTCCGATATCTGTCTTTGACGGCAACGAATGTACTGCTGAGGTTCCAGGCGCCGCCAGTGCCACGCCGTCAGTTCATTACCGCAGTCAGACTAAAGATGATGATCATCGCCAGTGAAGCCACGGTGGTGAACAGCGACATTTTCAAATTGGTATCCATAGTATTCTCCTGTATGTGACTGATGATCGCCATCATCCTGTCATGTCTGAATCAAACCCCAATCCCGGCAGGCGGGGAAACATTATAAAGCATAGGCCTATTATCACCCGGCGGGCGTCAAAAAACCGGTTTCTGCGTCACAGAGATAAAACGAATTGCCTCTTCCACTTTTGCTCTAAATCGGCCAAAATCCGCAGTTTACTGTATACACTGCGTTGGTCGAAGCGTCAGCCCTCCCTTCAAGCTACACACCTCGGCATGTCTCCTCCTGAAATGTTGCCTTGTTGTCTGGCAGGAGAAGAATTCACGCAGGCAAACGATTAACAACATATTTACTGCTGTAACAGACAAGCTACTGTAACAGATGAGTTCAGGAGTCACTTTAGATGGCAACGATCAAAGATGTGGCAAAACGCGCGGGCGTTTCGACCACAACCGTATCACACGTGATCAATAAAACACGTTTCGTCGCCGAAGAGACCAAGGCTGCGGTGCGCGCGGCCATCGATGAATTGCATTATTCGCCAAGTGCGGTGGCCCGCAGCCTGAAAGTCAACCACACCAAATCCATCGGCCTGCTGGCGACATCCAGCGAGGCGCCCTATTTCGCCGAAATCATCGAAGCGGTGGAAAACAGCTGCTACGCCAGAGGCTACACGCTGATCCTGTGCAACTCCCATAATAATCAGGACAAACAGCGCGCCTACCTGTCCATGCTGGCGCAAAAACGGGTCGACGGCCTGCTGGTGATGTGCGCCGAGTATCCGCCGGAGCTGCTGTCCATGCTGGTGGATTACCGCCATATCCCGATGGTGGTGATGGACTGGGGCGAAGCCCACAGCGATTTTACCGATACCATTATCGATAACGCGTTTGCCGGCGGCTACATGGCCGGGCGTTACCTGATTGAACGCGGCCACCGCGACATCGGCGCCATTCCCGGTTCTCAGGGGCGCAATACCGGCAGCGGGCGTTACCTGGGTTTCCTGAAAGCGCTGAAAGAGGCCGACATTCCGCTGCGGGAAGAGTGGGTGGTTCAGGGCGACTTCGAGCCGGAATCCGGCTACAAGGCGATGCACCAGATTCTGGCCCAGAAACAGCGACCGACCGCGGTGTTCTGCGGCGGCGATATCATGGCGATGGGCGCCATTTGCGCCGCCGACGAACTGGGGCTGCGCGTACCGCAGGATATTTCGGTGATCGGTTATGACAATGTCCGTCACTCCCGGTATTTTACCCCGGCGCTGACCACCATCCACCAGCCCAAGGAACGGCTGGGACAGGCGGCATTCTCGATGTTGCTCGACCGCATTACCAGCAAACGCGAGGAAGCCCAGACCATTGAAGTGCACCCGACGCTGATCGAACGCCGCTCCGTCGCCGACGGCCCGTTCCTCGATTACCGTCGTTAAAATTCAGACGATTCCGTTATCTCTGTCTGGCTATTCAATCAAGCGGCAGGCCGCACCACACCTGGCGCCGGCGCACGCTATCGCTGTTGAGCTCATAACTTAACGTGCTGCTTTAACCCAACGAATCTTGTCGTCGGGTTAAAGCAGTCATACACTTGTCACTGTCGTTGACGACAATAATCATGATCAGACGATGCTTTCGGCCTCACGCATCGCCTTACTTTTTCTATCCTGCCTGTTGACCGCTGCGGCTTTTTGTTACGGCCAGGGATAGATGACTTTCGTACCGGCTTTTCTCTTATTTTCCTCTGAGACGTTCAGGGGTAGACGATGGATTGAGTCCACCGAATGCCCTCCGTGGGTACATTTGTCTAATATTGTTCCTTGCAAAGGCATTTTTCCGGCAAGGTAGGGAGAAGTTATGAGTTCATCTTATGTGGAGGAACTGGGTAGCCCTAACCTATCCTGGTTCCAGATTGTTAATGAAATGCTGTCGGCCGCCGACATCGTCATTAACGGTTCGCGCCCGTTTGATATTCAGGTAAAAAATCCCGACATGTATAAGCGCGTGCTGCGCGAAGGCTCGTTGGGACTGGGCGAAAGTTATATGGATGGCTGGTGGGAGTGCGAGCGGCTTGACATGTTTTTCCACCGCGTGCTGCGCGCCGGGTTGGAAAACCAACTACCCCACCGCTGGCGCGATACGCTGCGGATCCTGATGGCGCGGCTGACCAACCTGCAGTCCCGCCATCGGGCCTGGATCGTGGGCAAGGAGCATTACGACCTCGGTAATGATCTTTTCACCCTGATGCTCGACCCTTATATGCAGTACTCCTGCGGCTACTGGAAACAGGCCGAAACCCTGGAGCAGGCACAGCAGGACAAGCTGCGCTTGATCTGCGAAAAACTGCAGTTGCGCCGCGGTATGACCCTGCTGGATATCGGCTGCGGCTGGGGTGGGCTGGCGGAATTCGCCGCACGTCACTACGGCGTTGCCGTCACCGGCGTGACCATCTCCCGCGAGCAACAAAAACTGGCGCAACAGCGCTGCCATGATCTGGACGTGAACATCCTGCTGCAGGACTACCGCGACCTGAACCGGCAGTTTGACCGCATTGTTTCCGTCGGCATGTTCGAGCATGTCGGCGCCAAGAACTACGATACCTACTTCCAGATAGTAACGCGCAATCTTAAACCTGATGGGCTGTTCCTGCTGCACACGATCGGCACTCACACCCCTACGCCAACGGGAGACAAGTGGACCACCAAGTACATCTTCCCCAACGGCAGCCTGCCGTCGATAGAGCAAATCGCCGCAACCAGCGAGCCGTATCTGGTGATGGAAGACTGGCATAACTTCGGTGCTGACTACGACAGCACGTTGATGGCCTGGTATCACCGCTTCCAGCAGCACTGGCCAGCATTGTCCGAGCGTTACTCCGAGCGTTTCCAGCGCATGTTCACCTATTATCTCAACAGCTTCGCTGGCGCGTTTCGCGCCCGCAACATTCAACTCTGGCAGGTGTTGTTCAGCATGGACGGCGTGGAAGGTGGCTTGCGAGTCCCCAGATAATCACCGGCATCGGGCGAGTCGCACCTAACGCGTCGCAGCTAAATAGCAAAAAACCGGCAGCCTGGCTGCCGGTTTTCATATGGGAGAACGTGTCAGGGAAGGAAGGGCTTATTCGCCCTGCTCCGCCTGCGCCGCGGCCTGCTCCTGTTGCTGCTGCGCCTGACGGGCCAGGACGCGTTCGACCGTGTCGATGATGGCCTGGGTTTGCGGGTCGATTTCAATATTGATACGGTCGCCCAGTCGTTTCTGACCCAGCGTCGTGCGCTGGAGCGTTTCCGGAATCAGATGCACGCAAAAACGGCTGCGGGTCACCTCCCCCACCGTCAGACTGATGCCGTCAATGCCGATGAAGCCTTTGTGCAGCACATATTTCATCTGCGATTCATCAGCCAACCGGAACCAGATCTGGTGATTATTTTCCGACGTCAGGATTTTCACAATCTCCGCCGTACACATAATATGGCCGGACATCACATGCCCGCCGATTTCGTCGCCATATTTAGCAGCGCGCTCCACATTAACCCGATCGCCGGCTTTAACTTCGCCCAGATTGGTCAACCGCAGCGTCTCCTTGATCAGGTCAAAACTGATCCGATCGCCATCGATTTGGGTGACGGTCAGGCAACAGCCGTTGTGCGCTACGGAAGCCCCGGTTTCCAGCCCCGGCAACAGTTCGGGCGGCAGTTGAACGACATGAGTGCGGAAATTGGGTTTTTCATTAATCGACACGACGGTCGCCGTGCCCTGAACAATACCGGTAAACATGGTGCTGGTCTTGCCTCCTGAACAGTAATAAGCGTGAACGTGACGCTACAGTGATATGGCGCGGCGAGCCTGCGCTCGGGAGAGACAACGTTCACTAATGTCTGGCAGTGTGCACCATATCCTCAGGAAAACCAAACAGGATCACTCCCGCTCAGTCAGTCATTGGTTTACTGTTGGCAAATCGTTACAATGCTTCATCTTTTTTTATAAATAAAGGATGATTGCCTTTCTCTCCCCATTAGAGATCTCTCTCCATCCTGCTTTAGGAAGGTGTTTTCGTGCAGAAGTATTTATCAGAAGCCCGCCATTTGCTGGCGTTGGCTATTCCGGTCATCATCGCGCAAGTATCGCAAACCTCAATGGGTGTGGTGGATACCATCATGGCGGGCTCCTATAGCGCCACCGATATGGCGGCGGTGGCGGTGGGCACCTCCATCTGGCTGCCGGTCATCCTGTTCGGTCACGGTTTGCTGATGGCGCTGACGCCGGTAGTGGCCAACCTCAACGGTTCCGGACGCCGGGATCGTATCGCTCATCAGACTCAGCAGGCGTTTTTGCTGGCCGCGGCTATCTCCATTCTGACCATGTTCGTGCTCTATCAGGGCAAATACGCCATTAATCTGATGCATGACGGCGCGCCGGAGCTGGCCGACAAGGCGGTGAAATACCTGCACGCATTGTTGTGGGGCGCGCCCGGTTACCTGTTCTATCAGGTGTTTCGCAGCCAGTGCGAAGGTTTATCCAAAACCCAGCCGGGGATGGTAATCGGGTTTATCGGCCTGTTGATCAACATTCCCATCAACTACGTTTTTATCCACGGTAAGCTGGGCATGCCGGAGTTGGGCGGCGTCGGCTGCGGGGTGGCGACCGCCTCGGTATACTGGATGATGATGTTGATGATGGCGGCCTATTCCCGCCATGCCTATTGGCTGAAAGACATTCGCCAGTTCAAAACCCAGCTGAAGCCGGACTGGGCCGTACTCAAGCGTCTGTCCGGCATGGGGCTGCCCATCGCGCTGGCGTTGCTGTTCGAAGTGACGTTGTTTGCGATTGTCGCGCTGCTGGTATTGCCGCTCGGGGTGGTTGATGTGGCGGGCCACCAGATCGCGCTCAACTTCAGCTCGCTGATGTTCGTGCTGCCGCTGTCTGTCGGCGTCGCCGCCACTATTCGCGTTGGCCACCGGCTGGGCGAAGGTTCGGCGGAGGCGGCCCGGGTAGCGGCGCGTACCGGTATCGCTACCGGCGTATTGCTGGCGATGTGTACGGCTATCTTTACCATCACGCTGCGTGAACCCATCGCCATGCTTTACAACAAAAACCCGGATGTGGTGGCGATGGCCTCGCACCTGATGCTGTTGGCGGCGGTCTATCAGATTTCCGACGCGGTGCAGACCATTGGCAGCGGCGTACTGCGAGGTTACAAGGATACCCGCGCCATTTTCTTTATCACCTTCATCGCCTACTGGATGCTGGGGCTGCCCAGCGGCTATACGCTGGCGCTGACCGACATACTGGTGCCGCGGATGGGACCGGCCGGGTTCTGGTGGGGGTTCATCATCGGCCTGACCTCCTCCGCCACCATGATGGTGCTGCGGATCCGTTGGGTGCAACGCCAATCGCCGGCGCGCATTCTGGCGCGGGCGGCACGTTGATTCGTTGATGGCGGCAGAGCGCCGTTTTTTTCGGCGCTCTGCTTACAAGCTCGTCACTCAGTGTGATCTAACGGGAATTTTGCATTTTTCCCCTTGCCAGCGGCCCTATAGCCCGTTAATATTCGTCCCCGCTGTCGCCCTGACAGTTTCAATAACACGATGCGTTCATAGCTCAGTTGGTTAGAGCACCACCTTGACATGGTGGGGGTCGTTGGTTCGAGTCCAATTGAACGCACCATTTCATCTTCTATAGATATAAACATTCAGCCAATGTTTATAACGACGTAAAAATTCTGATTCCCCTATTGTACCGATACGCTTTCCCACGGTTCATTTGCGTTAACGCTTTCCAGTTTGTTTTCTTCCTGATGATCACAGCAAACCAGCGCCAGCGGGAAAACCGGTGACGCCAGCTGTCTTAACATATGGCTATCTCAACGCACTGCTGATGCTAAATATCGAGCATATTGGCGGAACCAATGCCGGTAACGCCCACTATCCCGGCTATTGATGAAGTTCAGCCACCGTCATCGTAAAAATAAGTGTGCTATCGTTTGCGTTTGCGTAGCGATGCGGCACATCGGTTCTTGCCACCGCTGAACACCCGGCAGGAATAATGAGCTCGGTGTTATCCACCTTCATGCTCAACATCCCGCTCTCAACATGGAACAGCTCAAGCGTCCCCTGGGGGTGACCTGGCGACTCGAATACTTCACCGGGGAACATCTCCCAGCGCCACAGTTCTATCATGTTAGGGCCGCTGGTCCCCGCCAGCAGACGCGCCGTACCGCCGTGAGGGCCGTTCCATAACGTTGGAATATTTCCCTGTTCGATCAGGTATACCGCCGGAGCGTCCGTCACGTTGACGATATCGGCGACGGACAAACCAAGCGCCGCCGCGATCTTACACAACATGGCGATACTGGGATTAGCCGTGCACTTCTCTATCTCCACCAGCATACCTTTGCTGACGCCGGCGCGTCTTGAAAGCTCATCCAGCGAGAGTTTCTGCTTTTTCCGGTGCGCTTTAATTCTGCGGGAAACGGCTTCGCTCACCGTCTGGATATCCGCACCCGATTCGGTCGATATATTGACTTTTTTGGTCATCGGTCGATAATGTGAAATAAATTAGTCATTTTAGGATTATCTAATGCTTTCCGTTTTACCGTCAATCGACGCCAGTGTTGCTATACTGGCACCGGGTTTCCGGGCGCTGAGCATCACCGCTGCCGCAACGCCTATCACTGATCCTGGTATCGCTGATGAAGCGCTGACCGCTGCCTGCAAATCGGTTATTGCGGGAGAAGCAAACTGGGCTGATGCACACCTTGCCGCCTGGGCTGATGTTTTCAGGAAGTTCGGCGCTAAACCACAACGTACCCCGTGCTCAGCCGAAGCGCTGCGTAAACGTGTTTTGCGCGATGGCGGCATGCCGGGCATTGATCCGGTGGTGGATCTCTACAACGCCATTAGCCTCCAATATGCAATCCCCGTGGGCGGCGAAAACCTCGCGGCCTATGTCGGTTCGCCCAGACTGACGATTGCAGATGGCACCGAGCGGTTCGACACCATGAAGGACGGCCTGCCGGCTCAGGAGTCCCCCGAACCGGGAGAGGTTATCTGGCGGGATGATGAAGGCGCAACCTGTCGTCGCTGGAACTGGCGTCAGGGAGTCAGAACGCGGCTGAATTCAGAAACCCGCCAAATGTGGTTTATTCTGGAAAGCTTGCCGGTGATGCCGTTGAAGGCATTATATGACGCGGGTGAACGGTTGAGCGATGGTCTGCAACGCATGATGCCCGGGGTCAGCATTGAGATGACTCTCATCGGTTCTGACTGCCGGGAATAAACCTCAGTGAAATAAAATAAACCGTAAGCGTTAATCCTGTCAGAAAAGCCATTCGGCTTTTCCGCCTTGCTGGACGACCTGCAAGCGTTTTTGTTGTGGTGGGGACGACCCCATTATCCATAATGGAGTGGACATGTCCTGGTTAATTCTTTTTCTTGCCGGATTATTAGAGGTCGTCTGGGCTATCGGCCTGAAATATACCCACGGCTTTAGCCGTCTGGTCCCCAGCGTTATTACCGTTGTCGCGCTGTTCACCAGTATCGGGCTACTTTCCTTAGCGCTAAAAAATTTACCGACCGGTACGGCTTACGCCATCTGGACGGGAATCGGCGCCGTGGGTACCGCGCTGGCAGGGATTATCCTGTTTGGCGAATCCGTCAGCCCGCCGCGTATTATCAGTTTGACACTGATTGTGGCGGGAATTATCGGCCTGAAATTCAGTACGCATTAATTCAGTACGTATTAACTTAGTACGCAGTAATAGCCGGTTGCACGCCCGCGTTTAAATGCGGGCGTGACGACAACACCGGCACAGCACGGTTTCCCCATCAGCCTATCGGCCTTCTGTCCGCCAGCATCACGTCAAGTGCGCACCGCCAACATCTCCGCCCTGCTCGTCTGTCTTGGGAAATGAAGCGAATTAACATACCGCCCAGCCATTCCGACCGGCGATAAATACCCTCGTCAGTCAGGTTTCCGGATGAATCCAGGAAAGATAAAGCGTTATCGTCAGAATCGAAATAATGGTGGAAAACAGGACGGTTCGCGAGGTAATGCGTGCTTCCCGGCGGTAAAACTCCGCCAACATGAAGGGCCCGGTTCCCGTCGGCAACGCAGCCAGCAGCACGGCGGTATGGATCAGCAACGGCTGAAGACCCAACACCTTCGCAGCGATAATCCAGGTCACAACGGGGTGCAGCACCAGCTTTAACGTGACCAGCAGACCGACGATAACATTCGGTTGAAAAGGCTCGCTACGGGACGTGTTAGCCAGAAAAAGCCCCAGCGCAATCAGGGCGCAAGGCGAAGCTGTGTTGCCCAGCATTTTCAGAAAGACGTCAATGGGTTGTGGAATGCTTAGCCCGCTAAGAGGAACCAGCATTGCCGCCACCGGCGCGATCAGTAGCGGGTTACGCACCAATGCCCCGGCGACTTTCGCCGCCAGTTGTGCGCGCCGCCTCTCGGTCTGGATCCCCGTTTCAACAATCACGATCGCAAGCGCAAAGAGCACGCAGACCGTGATAATCGTCGCGATCAGGGTCGGCGCCATCGCCGTCGGTCCCAGAAACGCCAACGCCAGCGGGAAACCCATAAACCCCGTGTTCGCATAGCTTGAATTCAGTGCGTCCAGCGCGGCATCGGCCAGATGCCGCGAGCGGGAAATTTGAAACATGAGGGTAACCGCGAATACCAGCACCGCGCCAAGACCAAACGCCATGATAAAACCGGGCTGCCATACATCAGACCAGCGCGCATGCGCGATAATGTCGAAAAGCAGTGCGGGAAGCGCAAGATACACGACGAAGCGGTTGAGTTCTGAGGTGGCATTCGGGCCGAAGATACCGAGTTTACGGAAAAACCAGCCGGCAAAAATAAGTGCGAAAATGGGTAATGCAACAGCAAACGTTGACAGCATGGAAAGCGCCGGTTTCTATTCGAAAAACACAATGTAAAAGGCGGCCACGATATAATCCAATGCGTTTTAAGGCCCACCATGATACCTTTTTGGTATCATGATAGACATTCGACACATCCGCTATTTCATTGCGTTAGCCGAAACCCAGCACTTTGGGCGCGCGGCGCAGCGTCTTAATATCAGCCAGCCGCCGTTAAGCAGACAGATTGCCGCGCTTGAAACCGAACTGGGCGCACGCTTACTGGAACGCCATGCCCACGGAGCCACATTAACCCACGCCGGTAAAATCTTTCTGGAGGATGCCCGCGCCGCCATAGCGGCTTTTGATCAGGCTTGCCGCAATGCCCGGCTCGCCGACCGCGGAGAGTTGGGCAGTCTGGCTATCGGTTTCATGATGCACGCGGCTTATACCAGTGTTCCCGACTTAACCCGGCGTTTTATTACCCGTTATCCGCATGTTCATCTGGAGCTTCGTGAAATCATTCCCGGCGAACTTACCGATGCCGTGCTCAGCGGCCGCTTCGACGCCGGAATCATGTTTAATCCCGGCCCGATTAAGGGGATAGAGACCATCGCATTACATCGGGAGCGCTTATGCCTCGCCATCTATGCCGGCCACCCGCTGAGCAGTCGCGGCGCGCTTGCTGCGGGTGATTTGCAGGAAGAAGCGTTGATCGCCGCGCCGCACGACGTTGCGCCAATGCTGCGGGAAGCGATAGAAGGCTATTGTCGATCGGGCGGTTTCGTCCCTCAATTCAGGCTGGAAGCCCAGTTGCAGCAAACCATTATCAGTTTCGTCGCTGAAGGCCTGGGCATCGCGCTGGTGCCGCAGTCCGTAGCCAAAATCGGCGTGGCGGGCGTTATCTATCGCGATCTCGACGACAGCCCGTATGTGGAACAAGTTTTGGCCTGGCGGAGCGCTAATCGTAATCCATCGTTGCCGCTTTTTTTGGCTGAAATCCCTACGAACACCCGGCGGTAATGGTTTTGATCTCACGCCCGACCACGTAATTGTCATGGCATAAGACATTCCACTATTTTTATATGGATTGGCTTGACGGTGGTATATTCGGATACGCTAGCCAGCTCAAAACTCGCGGCGGTGCCCGCTGCACACAATGACTCTGTGTTCTGATTAACGGCAGCGAAATGCTGTTGTAAGCCGTCGCTGAACGCACCGTAAGCAAGCAGGACAAAAACATACCGGCGATTGTTCTGCTTACTTTCGGCAATGATTTTCAATCAGGCCAAACATTCAGCACTCGATGTGGGGATGGCAACAAAATACTTGTCATTGCATCAGTGCAAGGCCATAATAGCGCCCGTTCAAAACGGGAAGGGAAACAGCATGATTTATCATGTACTTACCTTAAACACCGATAAATGAACACGTCAATTTGCGACCGTAGCTCAGTTGGTTAGAGCACCACCTTGACATGGTGGGGGTCGGTGGTTCGAGTCCACTCGGTCGCACCATTTCATGTTCTATAGGCCTACGCTAGCGTCTATAGTGTCTTGAAAAGAAGATAATTCTTATCTTCTTCTGTTCTAGTAACACCTATCGAATCCGCCCAAATCCAACGATTTTAAGTCCACCGTCAAGTCCATCCTGAATGCAGGTGAATTCGACTCCAGATTGTTACTGAGCAGATGATGTCATTGAATGGCTCAGCCTTGAGCGTTCCCAATCAATCCGTTCAAACAAAATAATCGTTATCGCTGTCATTAATAGGTTAGTGATCGGAAATGCCCACCACAGGCCGGAGATACCTAGCGAGGTATAGTGGGATAATCCCCATGCCAGCGGGATCTGAATCAGCCATTGAGAAACCAACGCCAGTATCATGGTCGTCATAGTGCGTCCTGTGGCGCGAAAGGCGCCATTTAGCGCCATCTGTAACCCAATTAATCCATAACCTGGCGCGATAATATGAAAGAAATTCGTTCCGTAATAAATAACTTGGGTCTGATCGGGTGCGAATAACCCAATAATATAAGGTGTAAAAACGAACCCTATCAGGCCAATAGTGGTCAGGGTTAGAAATGAGATCGTTGCGCTCAAACGGCCAATGGCATGTGCGCGCTTAAATTGTCCAGCGCCAATATTTTGTCCAACAAGCGTTGCTGTAGCAATTGACATACCGATGGCAGGTACAATAACCAGTGCATTAATATTATTAACGACACCGTAAGCCGCCGTAACCGCAGTCCCCAGCCCGGTGACCAGGGTCATCATACCACTCGCGCCCAATGCATGAGCACACAGTTCAATTGACGATGGCATTCCCAGCCGAACGACAGATTTAACCATATCCCATCTGGGTTTCATCGCGCGGAAATAGATCCTAAGGCCAATACGACCAAACCGTAATACCAACAGCCCAGCCGCCATCGCAATGCCTTGATTAATGAGAGTGGCAATAGCGGCCCCCGTTACGCCAAATGCGGGAATAATCCCATAACCAAAGATAAATAGCGGATCCATGACGGCGTTAAGAATCAGTGTACCCAACGTAATCAATAATGGGATACGGACTTCGCCTGCGCCCCTCATCAAGGATTGCAGCATGGCAAAGCCAAAGGTAAATATTAAGCCACTGATGATAACGCGCAAAAAGCTGAGTGCGAACGGAAAGACCTCTTCCTGAGTACCGAGCGAGTGCAACATCCAGGGTGCAAGAAAATACCCTGCCGCCGAGATAGGTATTGAAAATAGCAACGACAGCATGAATACCTGAGCCGCAATATCGTTTGCGTCTTGATGCAAACGGGCGCCGACACACTGCGCGACCAGCGTAGTGCCCGCGATACTCAAGCCAATACCTAACGCAAAAGCAAGAAAAATGATGGGCTGACTTACCGATATTGCCGCCACGGATTTATCACCCAAACGCCCGACCCAGAAAGCATCAATCATGATGTATCCTGACTGTAAAAGATTGGACAAAATAACAGGAACGCCTATTTTGACCAGTGAGCGCACTATTGAACCTTGCAGCAAGGCGTTTGGTTTTTCATCAATCAGTTCAGAAGACAATAATTAATCCCTTAATGTCAGTCGTTATGGGAGACTTACCGTTATGCAAAAACAGTAAGCATGAGAGATTCATTCATACCATGCAACCTCATTACAGTGTAATGATTAAGGCGTCTTGGCCACGTCGCCCCCCTGAAATATAAGAAGCTTACCGAGTAACTCCTGACGAACTTTATTATCCTGACCAATGGTAGAAATATGAATCGTCATCAACGCTCTGTCCGGTTTGGCAGGGGAGATATCTATTCCAGTAATTTTTGCCCTTATTCGTAATATATCACCGGGCCGCGTAGGACGAAGCCAGCTGATCTTCTCAACCCCTTTACCAATGATGCCATGTGCCAGAGGCAAGCTTTTAACCAGTAGATTCATGGTAATGCTTACTGTGTGCCAGCCACTCGCCGCCAGGCCTCTGAAGATGGAATCCTTTGCCAGTTTATCGTCTATATGAAAGGGCTGCGGGTCATATTTTATCGAAAATTCAGCTATTTCTTCCGCACTGACATAATACTCGGAACTATGAAAAACCTGACCGACCTTAAGGTCATCAAAATACAGCTTTGATGGCCTGACATCCCTCACCTCGCTTCCTATAAAGCACTCATTAGCACTACTAAAATAGTCGTTTAAATAATTTTCATCTCGCATATCCACGAGTCTCCCTTACCAACATGAACATATCCGCCGGATGCTAACAGTTAAGTATTCCAATCAACTGTATTTCTCATGCGCAACTATCAGTTAGAATTAAAGCTATAACTTTCTACAAAAACCCATCCAGTCGGTATTATTTCGCCCTCGTCGCATACGAAAATATTAAAACAATCAATTATTCCAGTTACGGCGATGCCGATAAGGATCTACGGATATCGCCGTCCCATTCCCGGTTATTTAAATGATACTCCGACTATATTCCACTGGTGCTGGCACCACATTCCGATGAAGAAAGTTATTCTTTATGAATGATGACTTTCAGATTTTCAAAACCATGTAAAAAATTAGAGTAATTACGCTCCGGCTCTTCCAACACCTCTATTCTGGAAAAACGCTTGAGAATCTCTTCCCAGATAATCGTCAGTTGCATTTCAGCCAGCCGACTGCCAATACAGGCATGTATACCCACACCAAAGGAGAGATGCCGACGGGCACGTTCACGGTCGATGCTGAAGGTATCAGGTTCTTCAATCGCCGAGGCATCGCGGTTGCCGGACGCATACCACATAACGACACGGTCGCCTTTCTGGATGTTTTTGCCACGAATTTCAACATTGCGGGTGGCGACACGGCTCATAAAATTGACTGGCGGATGAAAACGCAGCGTTTCCGATATCATTGGCATCACCAGCTTAGGATTGGCCTTAAGCTTGGCAAACTCGGCGGGATATTTATCCAGCAAGTAAAGGCTGCCTGAAATCGTGTTACGCGTCGTGTCGTTACCACCGATAATCAGCAGAACAATGGTGCCACGGTACTGTTCTAACGTCATATCGCGCGTGTCGGGATGCTGCGCCAATATTGAGATAAGGTCATAGCTTGGCGGTGCATTGCGGCGTTTTTCCCACATTTCCTCAAAGACCTGGTAGCATTTAACGGTTTCTTCCGCCTTTTGCGCCCAGCTTTTCACCAGACCATGTCCCGGCTCAAACATCAGCAGGTCAGACCAATACGTCAGCTTACGGCGCTCTTCAAAAGGAAAATCGAGCAGTGTTGCCAGCACCGTCGCCGTCATCTCCTTGGAGACCCGATCCACCCAGTCAAAGGGTTCGCCAATCGGCAAGCCGTCGAGAATAATTCCCGCACGCTCACGCATTATCGGCGCCATTTGAGCCAGACTGGAGGGGGCTACCGACGGCGCCGCCGCCTTGCGGTGTTTAGTATGCTCGGGGGGATCCATGGTGATGAAACCCACATTTTTCCGCCGTTCATGGCCCAGAGCCTGCATCGCCGCTTCGAGTTTCTCCTTCTCTTCAAGCGATTTCAGATCGATATTCTGGGTGGAGGTGAAATCGCGATAATTATTTCCAACCGTGCGAATATCGTCCCACAGTGTCAGTGACCAGTAAGGCCCAAACTCACTTTCCGGTGTGAAATGCACCGGGTCTTCACGTCTGAGACGCTCAAACACCGGCAATTCAGTTGCATTCACAAACCGATCCCGACGCGCAGGGTTTAATTTCTCTAACGGGATAGCATTAACATCCTCAACAACATCCTGTAATTGTTTCGTCATTTTCATCCACTCATTGTGTTTCTAGAGAATGTGCTACAGCACTGCCGATAGCGTGCATCGATAGCGCTACAGCACGTAACTGCAGAAGGAGCCAACTGGCGAACCCTGCCCCGGCACCTTCCCTGGTACGCAAGCGCAAACCTTTATTGATCCGCACCGGCATGAACATACTGACGCCACCATCGCACCAGCTCGGCAACATGGGGGGCTTTCAACACCGTAAAGTGCTGCCCCGGCCCCGCGATGGTTTCCAGCTCGTTGGCCCAACGGGCCCATCCCGCCGCATCTTCACGTCGGCGCTGAAGATCCGCTTCGGTATTCATCCACGGATCGCGCACCTGTATCAGGTTGACCTGCCCGTGGTAGCGTGCCGCCGGTAGATAATGCGTTTGTCTCGCGGCATAAAAGGTTTGCCACGGGCCTTGCAGTAACCGTGAAGAGGAATTGGCCGGTATTTTCCCCGCGCGATGAAGATGCCGGTGCACCGCAGACAGCATCTGTTCGACGTCGTGACCGGCATAAAGGGATTCATCCATCGCCAGCGCCATCTCTAAGGTGAAGCCGATGCTCTCAACGTACTCGCGCATGCACTCAGCCAGACTCGGCGTGACGACGGCATCCTTGCTGCCAGACGGGGCTTCGGAATCGATCAGCGTCAACGACGCCACAAGGCGGCCTTGAGCCGCTAATCGGCTCGCCATGTCGAAGGCCACCTGTCCGCCAAAAGAGTGACCAAGCAGGTGAACAGGCGTCTTCTCGCTGCTCCCCGCCTGACGCATCGCCGCAAGGTTACGTATAGCCGCCGCCTCAACCGACCGCTCCGGTTCGCCAGCACCATCGATCCCTTTCGGCAGCAGGCCATAAACCGGCTGCCCGCCGGGCAACGCCTGCACGAACGGCAGGAAGTCCGTGACGCTCGCGCCGGCCCCGGGCACACAAAACAGCGGTGCGCTATCGGCGCTACCTTTTTGCAACGTGATGAGCGGCTTGAAATCAGCCGTCGCGGCGAACGCCCGGCCTGTCGCCGGGCGTTGCTGCTCACCGGCCGCTATCGAGTGAGTGCCCACATTGAGCTGGCTTATCGGTGCGTCAGGGTTGGCGACCATTGCTTCAAGCGTTGCGAGATAGCCGGTGGCCATGCGCTCGGCCGTTTCCCGGCGAAACAGATCGACGGCGTATTCCAGAATGCCCTCCATCCCCAGCGGCTCCCCTTCCTGGCTATATTTTTCATACAGCATGACATAGAGATCCCACTTGGCATTCCCGCTGTGGGCGGGGTAGACCTGCGCCGCCAGACCGGGAACAGCAAAGGTTTCCGATGGTGCGTTTTGCAGGATCATCATGGTCTGGAACAGCGGGTAATGCGACGGCGAGCGTACCGGCAATAACTCACTGACCAGCTTCAGGTAAGGAATATCCTGATGACCATACGAGCTTAACGCCTGTGCGCGTACCCGCTCGAGCACCTCATTAACGCGGGGCGCCCCGGAGGTATCAACACGCATCACCCACTGCGTCAGGAAGCATCCCACCAGATCGTTCAACGCTTCGTCACTGCGCCCTGCTGAAACCGCCCCCAGCGGGATATCCTCGCCGGCGCCAATCTGGGTGTAATAGATGCCGAGCGCCGCCTGCAATACCATCGACAGCGTCATGTTGCGCTCACGCGCAAGGGTACTCAGCCGCTGGTGCAAACGGGCATTGATCTGCAAAGGCAACATCTCACCGCGATAGCTGGGCTTGGCCGGGCGCGGGTAATCTTCCGGCAACGCAAGCGTCGCGGGTAAGCCCGCAAGCGTTGTCTTCCAGTACGCCAACTGCTCGGCAAACACGCTGTTCGGGTCATCAGGAGAGCCAAGCAGCTCACGGTGCCACACCGCGTAGTCGGCATACTGAACGGGCAGCGGGGTGAACTGTGGCGCGTGACCGGCGAGACGCGCCTGATAAGCCTGCGTGAGATCCCGAGTCAGCGGCGCCAGTGAAAACGCATCACAGGCAATATGGTGGAATAGCATCACCAGAATGTGCGTCTGCGGCCCCACCCGGAGTATTGCAGGGCGAAACGGCAGATCAACCGACAGATCGAACACCGAGGTAATCGCCGCAAACACCGCCTGTTGAGTCTGTTCTGCGCTCACTTCCGTATACGGGATATCCAAATTTACGGCGGCAAAGGGCTCGATCACCTGCACCGGTTGCCCGTCCACCACGGCAAAACGGGTGCGCAGTGGCTCATGGCGTTCCACCAGATCGTACAGCGCGGCGGTTAACGCCGCCTGATCCAACTCGCCTTCAAGCGAGACGACAATCGGCGTATTGAGCGATGAGTTATCACCACGCGTATTCTGCCCAACCCACATCAACTGCTGGCCGTAGGACACCGGCACCGGTTCTGGACGCGGCTCAACTTTCCTTAACGGCGGGCGCACGTTGGCGTGATCATCAAGCTGTTTCGCCAGGCTCGCCACCGTCGGGTTTTCAAATAACACGCGCACCGGAAGTTCAATACCCAGCCTGGCGCGAATACGCCCGATCAATCCGGTAGCCAGAATCGAGTGTCCGCCCAGCGCAAAGAAGTCATCGTCAATGCCGACTTGCGGCTGCTGAAGCAATTCGGCATACAGCTCGCAAAGCACCGCTTCGCGCGCATTGCGTGGCGCCCGATAGGTGGAGGTATCACTGAATTCAACCGCTGGCAGCGCCTTGCGATCCACTTTCCCGTTAGCGGTAAGCGGGAATTGCGCCAGCACGACGATACGCGCGGGCACCATGTAGTCAGGCAGGCGCTCGCTGAGGTAATCCCGCAGGGTTTCCTCAAAGGATATCGCCTCAGAGAATGCCGGCGAGTCCGCGCCAACGACGTAGGCCGCCAGACGCTTGCCGCTGCCGTTATCCACCGCCAGCACCAGCGCGTTATCGACGCGGGGATGTTCGGTCAAGCGCGCCTCTATCTCACCCAGTTCGATACGAAAACCGCGCAGCTTGACCTGTTGATCGTTACGCCCCGCAAAGATCAGGTTGCCATCGTCCTGATAGCGCACCAGATCGCCGGTGCGATACAGGCGGGCGCGCGAGTCGGCCACCAACGGATTGGCCACGAAACGTTCGGCAGTCAGATCATCACGATTCAGGTAACCCAGCGCGACGCCGTCCCCGCCGATATACAACTCGCCAATGGCGCCTAATGGCACGGGATGCCGATGCTTATCCAGCACGTAGAGCTGGGTATTACCGATGGGACGCCCGATAGGAATGCCGACGGCATGGGTCGCCACGTCACGGATCGGGTAGGTGGTGGCAAAGGTGGTGGTTTCAGTGGGGCCATAGCCATTCACCAGCTTCGCCGACGGCACCGTGCGCAGCACCTGAGCAATAATGTTCGGGTCGAGCGCATCACCACCGATAAACAGCGACGTGAACTGGGCGAGAACCGGGGTCAGTTCGCTATAAAGCTGGTTGAACAGCCCCACCGTCAGCCACATCTGGTTCACGCGATGCTGCTGCAGGGTGCGCACCAGTCGCGCCGGCGTGAGCAAGGTATCCTGATCAATGACTACGCAGCTGCCGCCATTGAGCAACGGCGCCCAAATCTCCAGCGTGCTGGCGTCAAAGGCGGTGTTGGCCGCCAGCGCCATGCGATCGCCGGGCGCAAAAACACCGACGCCGCTGTTTATCACCAATCGGTTGATGGCGTAATGCGGCACCACGACGCCTTTCGGTATGCCGGTCGAACCGGAGGTGTAGATGATATAGGCCGGCGCACTGGCGGAAACCTGCACCTCTACTATGTCGCCACTGACCGCTACTATGTCGCCACTGACCGCTACTATGTCGTCACTGACCGAGCCGTCGCTCGCCTGCGCCGCCTCGGGGCTATTAACATCAATCACCGGCAGGTTGATTGCTGCCGCCGGCGCTTGATGGGCATCGCTTATCAGGAAGCGAGCAGAGCAATCCTCAATAATCCACCTTAGGCGCTGTTGCGGCGCCAGCGGGTCCAGCGGCACGTAAGCCGCGCCCGCCTTGAGTATCGCCAGCGTCGCCGCCAGCAACGCGCTGCTACGCGGCAACAGCAGCGCCACAACGTCCCCCGGTCTTACGCCACGTGCAATCAGCGTCTGTGCCAGACGGTTGGCACGCTGGTTCAGGCTGCGATAGCTAATCTGTTCTTCACCCTCAATCACCGCCACCGCTTGCGGTGTACGTACCGCCTGTCGCTCGAACACGCGGTGGACGGGTTCCTGCGCGGGATAAGGCGCCGCCGTCGCGTTCCAGTCAACCAGCAGTTGGGTGCGTTCGCTGACCGGGAGGATCTCCAGTTCATGCATCGGTGTCGCGGGATTACCGTCCAGCGCCTCGGCCAGGCTTTGCATGGCCTGCTGGAGATAGCCAATAATCCGCGGCGCCGATAACGGTACCGCCGCGAGCACGTTCAAACGCAACGTCTCACCAAAGTCATCCACCGACACGGTCAGCGGGTAATCGGTGCGTTCTTCAAAGCCGTGCCATTCAACGTCATCACGTTCACCGGACACATCCACGCTTTCGTCTTCAGCCTGCTGGTTGTGGCGGTAGTTGAACAGCACGTTAAACAACGCCGTTGGCGGTGCAATCCCGCTGCAACGCTGGGCCAGACTGAGTGAGGCGTGTTCATGGCTCAGCAATGCCGCCAGCCGTTTGTGCGTTAAGCGCACGCTCTCTTCCACGCCCACATTCCCCAGATCAAGGCGGATCGGCAGCGTATTAATGAACGGCCCCATGATCTGGTCGGCGCCCTCCCCGGCCTGCAAACGGCCCAGCAGGATGGTGCCGAACACCACCGTATCGCTGTCGCTGGCGCGCGCCATCACCTGTCCCCACACCAGGTGACAGAGGCTTCCCATACTGACGCCGAGGCGACGCGCATGCGCACGCAAACGCGCGACAACAGCCGGTGCGACATTCTGACGCAGCTCCACCACGCTGGCGTTGCTTGCCGTTCCCGTCGACATGCCGAATGCAAGGGTCGGCGCATCAATGTCGCCCAGCATCTGACGGAAAAATTGCTCGTGCTCCGCCTCCGTCGTTCCGTTGCGCACATTGGCAATCAGCCGCCGGAAGGGTTGCGGCACAGGCAATTGCTGACCACGGCCCAGCAGAAAAGCGGTAATGTCCTGAATCATGATCTGCAACGACGCGATGTCATCGATCAGATGATGCAGCAGCATCAGCATTTCGAAGCGCCCGCTTTGCGGGTCCTGCGCGGTATACAGACTCAGTAGCGGCGCCTGAGTCAGGTCAATACGGTAATGCGATGGATGATAGCGTTCGACCAATTGCGCCATAATCGGCCCCTTGGCCGGATCCAGTTCAATTTCAGTGAGCTGCACGTGTGCCTGACGCAACACCACCTGTGCCGAGCGCGACAACCCGCGCGAAAAAAATGCCGTGCGCAGAATGTCGTGCCGATTAACGGTTTGCTGAACCGCCTGCACGTATTGCGCCATCACCTCGCGGTTAGCCAGCGAGATCCTGGCAAACTGTAGGTAAGGGTCGCCCTTGTCGCTCAACTGGTGCAAAAAGAGGATCCCTTCCTGCAATGGCGTCAATGCGTAGATATCCTGCACATTCGCCACGCCGCCCGGCACATTGGCGACAATGTGCGCGATATCGGCCTGAGTCAGATCAATCAGCGGCAACATATCTGGCGTCAGGTGGGTGGTCGCCGGCGTGATCCGATTCACCGGCACGTTTGAACCATTATTCCCGCCTTGCGAGGACAACGTTCTTCCCTGGCGCAGGGCGTCAACGAGAGCCGGTTTGTGCTCCCGCAACGCCGCCTTGATATCAGGGGTCAACGACCCCTTCACTGCCTTGATGACCAGAGATTCACCATCAAGCGATAAAGCGATGTTGGCCTCATCCAGTGTCCGCAAAAGGTCATCAAAATCGATCATAATCTCATCTCGTCGAGTTCAATGGTACGAGCGGACAGCTCGGCCAGCGTCGGGCTATCGAATAAGGCGCGAATCTCCGTACTCAAATCGCGCTGGCGCAAATGCTCCATTAACTGCACCGCCAACAGCGAATGACCGCCCAGTTCGAAGAAATTGTCGTGACGTCCGATACGTTCAACGCCCAGCAGTTCCTGCCACAGCTCCGCCATCGCAATTTCAACATCGCCTTGCGGCGCTTCATAGGCACGACGAGAGAACGACGAATCATCGGGCTGCGGCAACGCTTTGCGATCCAGCTTGCCATTGGCCGTCAGCGGCAGTTGATCCAGTTTGACGAATGCCGCAGGCACCATGTATTCCGGCAACTGCGCCGCCAGGCTGCTGCGCCACTGCGCAATATGCTCAGAGGTGCTCAGGCCGTCGGCCTGCGCTTGCGCATCAGGAACCACATACGCCACCAGACGCAAATCACCCTGCGCATCACCCCGGGCCACCACCACCGCTTCGCTAATCGACGGCTGTTTGAGTAACTCCGCGTCGATCTCACCCAACTCGATACGGAAACCGCGGATTTTGACCTGGTTATCGTTACGTCCGAGGTACTCGATATCGCCGTCCGCCAGATAGCGCGCCACGTCGCCGGTTCGGTACATCCGGGCGTCGGCATCGGCGACAAACGGGTCGTGAACGAAGCGTTCCGCCGTCAGGTCAGGCCGGTTGAGGTATCCGCGCGCCACACCCACCCCGCCGATATACAACTCGCCCACCACGCCGCGCGGCACCGGGCGCAGGTGCTGATCGAGCAAATAGATGCGCAGATTGGCGATGGGGCGACCAATCGGCACGGTGGCGGTTTCGGGCAAATCTTTCGGACAGGTCCATGACGTCACGTCGATAGCCGCTTCCGTCGGCCCATACAGATTGTGTACCGCCGTGCCCGGCAGCAATTTGTGACAACGGGCCACGCTGGCGGAACTCAGCGCCTCGCCGCTACACACAATGCGGCGCAGTGAACGGCAGGCCGCCACGCTGTCGTTGGCCAGAAACAGATTCAGCATCGAGGGGACAAAGTGCAGGGTGGTGATGTTGTTGGCCTGAATCACCTCGGCGAGCGCCTGCGTATCTTTATGCGCGCCCGGAGGGGCAACCACCAGCGTCGCGCCGACAGAAAGCGGCCAGAAGAACTCCCACACCGACACGTCAAAGCTGAAGGTGGTTTTTTGCAATACGGCATCGCTGCCGTCGAGCTGATAAGCATCCTGCATCCACTGCAAGCGGTTGATCAGCCCGCGATGTTCGTTTTCTACGCCTTTGGGTTTACCGGTCGAGCCAGAGGTGTAGATAACATAGGCAAGATGGCGCGACGTCAGCCCCAACGCCGCGGGCGATAGCGATGCTGTCGATAACGATGAGCGCGCCAGAGACGCCGCATCCAGCTCAAGCGTAACGATGCCGGCGGTATCGAGTTCAGCGGTCACGTCACGACCGCGTTTGTCGAGCAACAACAGTTTCGGCGCCGAGTCTTGCAGAATGTAGGACAGGCGCTCCTGCGGGTAATCAGGGTCAAGCGGCACGTAAGCCCCGCCCGCTTTGATGATCCCCATCAATCCCACCACCATCTCGATACTGCGATCCAGACAGATGGCGACGCGATCATCGGGTTTGACGCCCTGCTGGTGCAAATGGTGCGCCAGCTGGTTGGACAAGGCATTCAGCTCTGCATAGCTCAACTCACGATCGCCAAAGCGCAGCGCCGTTGCCGCTGGCGTCAGCTTCACCTGCTGTTCGAACATCTGATGCGTATAGGCCACATCAGGGTAAACCTTGTCGGTGTTATTCCATTCATTCAACAGTAACCGGCGCTCTGCCTCGGGCAGAATAGCGATCTGCTGCATCGGCGTATTGGGCGCGTTATCCAGCGCCCTGGCGATATTCTCAAGCGCCTGTTGCGTATAGGCGAACAGCAGTTCGGGATCCAGCGAGTCCACCACCTGAATATTCAGGCCAAGCGCGCTGCCGTAGTCGTCCACCGACAGCGTGATCGGGTAGGTAGTGCGCTCTTCAAAGCCATCCCACTGATCGGCTTCCGGCACCACAAAATCCAGCGACTTGCTTTCCGACTCGCGGTTATGGCGATAGTTAAACAGGGTGTTGAACAACGGTGTGGAGCTGCTCACGCCGCTGCAACGCAACGCCAACGCCAGTGATGCATGTTCATGACTCAGCAGTTCCGCCAGCCGTTTGTGGGTGTTGCGTACGCTGTCCTCAACGCTGGCGCCGGACATATCAAGGCGGATCGGCAGCGTATTAATGAATGGCCCCATAATCTGGTCGGCACCGTCGCCGGCATGCATACGGCCAAACAAAATGGTACCGAACACCACCGAATCCTGACCGCTGATGCAGGCCAGTACCTGACCCCATGCCAGATGACAAATACTGCCGAGGCTCACCCCCAGACGGCGCGCATGCGCACGCAGGGTGTCGTTCAAACGCTGGGGAACCTTGCGCGTGACTTCGATTATCTCGAAGTCATCCAGCATATTGACCAGGCCATAAGGCGCGGTGGGCTCATCGATATCCGCCAGCGTCGAGCGGAAATACCGTTCATGTTCTTGCGGGCTTTTACCAAGACGAACCTGCGCAATCAGGCGACGGAACGGTTGTGCCGGGGGCAGCGTGTGGCCGCGCCCGGCCAAAAAGGTATGGATCTCGGCCGACAGGATCAGCACCGAGGTAATATCATCGATCAGGTGATGCAGTACGCGGAACATCTCCCAACGCTCGCTGCGCTTGTCATAAGCGACAAACGCGTGCAGTAACGGCGGCTTAGCCAGGTCGATGCTGTAATGCGACGGATCGAAACGCTCGGCCAGTTGTGCGGCGATAGGGCCGTCCGCCGGATCCAAATCAACCTCCAGCACATGCAGCGTCGCCTGACGCTGCACCACCTGGCACGGGGTCGAGACCCCTTCCCAGTAAAAACCGGTACGCATGATGTCGTGACGATCGATAACCTGTTGTACCGCGGCAAGGTAATTATCGACCTTTTCGCGGCTATCAAATGTCATCTGCCCCGTTTGCAGGTACGGATCGCCTTTGCTGGCCAGCATATGATGGAACAGAATCCCTTCCTGAAGCGGCGCCAGCGAGTAGATATCCTGAATATTGCTCACGCCGCCGGGCACCTGCTCGACCACATGATCGATATCTTTCTGGGTGAAGTCGATAAGGGGCAACAGCTCAGGGGTAATCACCGTCGTCTCCGGCGTAATCTTGTTCTCAGGCACCACCACCTCAAATGCGTTTGACAGGCGTTTGCCATTACGCAGAGCATTCACCATGGTCATTTTGTGCTCGCGTAGCGCACTTTTAATCTCGCTGGTTAGCGCGCCTTTGGCTGAAGTAATAACCAAATCCTCGTTATCCAGCGATATCGAGATCTTCGCCTGTTCCAACGTCAGCAGTAATTGTTCGAAATCGCTCATTTTTTATCCTCCGTGATACTAACCTGTGGTCGATAGTGATTGACGTAATGCCATGCGACGAAACCGTCAGGGCCGTCTGGCCAAAATGTTGGAAATAACCTGCTCACAGTCGGGTCTCCGCAAGCTCGATGGTTCTGGCCGCAATGTCTGCCAGAATAGGCGTGTCAAAAAGTGTGCGAATCTCGATACTGAGCCCTCTGCGACGCAGCTGTTCAATCAAACGCACGGCTAACAGCGAATATCCGCCGAGTTCAAAAAAGTGATCATGACGACCGACCCGCTCGACACCGAGCAGTTCTTCCCAGATAGACGCCATCGTGATTTCCATGTTCCCCTGCGGCGGAACATACGCGCGCCGGGCGAAAGACCTCTCATCCGGCGGCACTAAGGCGTTACGGTCTATCTTGCCGTTCGGCGTCAACGGTAACGCTTTGAGCGTCACGAAGGCGGCCGGCACCATATAATCCGGCAACCCATCCTGCAGGTGTTTACGCAATGCCTTACGGCTAAACAGGCTTTGAACCATATCTTTGAGCGTCACCAGGTGTTCCAGCGCCGATACCGCATTCTCAGGCACGATCCAATCGATCAAACACGCCACCTCATTCACCCCCGCTTCCTGTAGACTCTCGGCCACAGACAGCGCGGATTCCGGCGTACCAATAAATGACAGCTCACGGGTATAACGCCTGAACGCGAACTCCAGCATGCTCTGTTTATCCGCGCTGGGGAGCGTATCGAGGTGAATGTTTTGCTCTTTCAGCCAGCCCGAGAGCAAGCTGAGATGCCCTTCCAGATAATCAAGGAACGGCCCTTTCGCCTGCGTTAACGCCTCGTCGAGGTTCTCCCCCAGGTAGGTATGGATCATCACCGTCACCGTGCCGGTGCGGGGGTCGAACCCCGCGTTTTCACGCGCCGTGCGGTATATCCCGATATGGTGAGCCAGCTTGTCGATATTCTGCGTCAGCAGGTGAGTCAGCAAATTCGCCCCACTGCGACCCGCATACTCAAAGGTTTCCGGCGCGCCAGCAGCGGTTATCCACATCGGCAGCTCCTTTTGCACCGGCGTGGGGTAAATCCGTACCGAGATGTCATTCCCATGATGATCCCGGCGAGAAACGCTACCGCCTTGCCACAGCGTTTTCAGTTCCTCAATGCCTTGATACATCACGTCCCAACGCGCATCGTAGTTCTGCGGCGCCAGCACAAAATCCCGCTGATTCCAGCCAGAAGCGATGCCGATACCGACACGGCCGTTCGACAGGTTGTCCAGTATCGACCAGTCTTCAGCTACGCAGAGCGTGTCGTGCAACGGCAACACCACGCTGCCGGAGCGCAGCTGGATATGGCGCGTTCTGGCCGCCAGCGAGGCGCTTAACAGCGCCGGATTAGCGAACAGCGCGCCGACACTGTGGAAGTGACGTTCCGGCGTCCACACGGCGGTGAAACCGTGCCGATCGCCGAACTCCGTCACCTCGGCGCAATGGTGATATCCCTGTCGGGCGTCAGTATGAGCGCCAAAGAAGAACAGGCTAAAATCGAGGTGACTACTGTCGGGCGATGTCTCTGCTGCACGCTCTTCGGTCGCACCGGGAACCACATACGCCACCAACCGCGTCTCCCCGGAAATATCTTCTCTGGCAAC
Source organism: Dickeya sp. NCPPB 3274 (assembly GCF_000406205.1). Lineage (NCBI taxonomy): Bacteria > Pseudomonadati > Pseudomonadota > Gammaproteobacteria > Enterobacterales > Pectobacteriaceae > Dickeya > Dickeya sp. NCPPB 3274. Next base: position 2,910,530 of record NZ_CM001979.1, read on the forward strand.
CACCACCGCTTCACGCACCGAGGAATGGCTTAACAGCCGCGCTTCGATTTCGCCCAGTTCGATACGATGCCCGCGTAACTTCAGCTGATGATCGGTACGTCCGAGGAAAATCAGCCGTCCATCGTCCATAAATTGCGCGAAATCCCCGGTACGATAGAGACGCGCGGTCGGATCGGTTGAGAACGGATCGGGGATAAAACGCTCAGCGGTCAGCTCCGGGCGCTGGTGATAACCACGGGTAACGCCGTCACCGCCGATATACAGCTCCCCGATAGCACCCATCGGCACCGGTTTGCCGTGTCTGTCCAGCAGATAGACCTGCGTGTTGGCAATCGGACGGCCAATCGACTGGTTGTATTGCGTGACGTCCTCTGCGTTGACGCGATTGCAGGTTGACCACACCGTGGTTTCCGTCGGTCCGTAGAGGTTCCACAGTGACTCGCCGAAGGCATGCAGACGCCGGGCCAAATCACTGGGCAGCGCTTCGCCGCCGCAGAGAATCTTCAACTGCGGGTGTGGCGTTGGGTCGGTATCCACCAGCAAGCGCCAGGTGGTCGGCGTGGCTTGCATGATAGTGATATTCAGGGTTTGCAACAGATTAAGCAGCGCGTAAGGATCCATCGCCTGAGTACGGCTCGCCAGCACAATCGACGCGCCCGTCATCAACGGCAAATACAGCTCAAGCCCGGCAATATCGAATGAAATGCTGGTGACGGAGAGCAGGCAATCCTCCGCGCTGAGGTGGAATAACGCCTGCATCCCGGTGAGGAAGTTGACCACCTGACGATGCTCAACCATCACGCCTTTCGGCTTGCCGGTCGAACCCGAGGTGTAAATCACATACGCCAGATGTCTGGCGTTGAGCGGTGCCGCATCCGGGTTGCCGCCAGGCAGTTCTTCCCAACGTGCGCCGTCACGCTCCAGATCGACCACCGTAACATCACCGCCGGTCGCAGACCCAAAGAGGTCGCGCCCACGCCGGTCAACCACCAATACCCTCGGTGTGGCATCCTCAAGAATATAGGCCAGCCGGGTGGCGGGATATTCAGGGTCGAGCGGCACGTAGGCGCCGCCGGCTTTGAGGATCGCCAGTAAGGCGATGAGCATGGTTTCGGTGCGTTCCGTACACACCGCCACGCGCGTATCCGGTGCCACGCCTTGCGCTATCAGGTGGTGTGCCAGCCGGTTGGCGCGCTGGTTAAGCTCGGCATAACTGAGGCGGACGTTACCCATTTGCAGCGCCAGCGCCTGGGGATGTTGCGCGACCTGTTGCTCGAACAACTGATGAATCATCGTCATCGCCGGGAACGGCAGCGCCGTATCATTCCAGCTGTTCAGCAGATGCCGGCGCTCTTCTGGCGGAAGCACCGTCAATTCACACAGCGGCACCGGCGCAGCAGACGCCGTGGCCTCGACTTCAAGCGCTTCCACCAGGCTAAGAACACTCTGCTGGAAGTAACCCCAAATGCGCTCGCCAGACAGCGACTCAATCGCCTGAACGCCAATATCAAAGCCGACGTCGGCGTCATCCACAGAAATCGAAACCGGATAGTTGGTGCGCTCGTCAAAGCCGTGCCAGGCCACGCCGTCAAACTCAATCCCCCTTAGCACGTCCATGTCTGTCGGGCGGTTACGACGGTAGTTGAACACCGTACTGAACATCGGCGTCGGCGCCACAATGCCACTGCCCTGCTGCGCCAGCGATAAGGTGGTGAGCTCATGTTTTATCAGCGCGGAGAGACGCTGATGCGTCTGGCGCACGGCATCAACCGCGTACCCATCCCCCACGTCAAGACGCAGCGGCAGCGTATTGATGCACGGCCCCATGATTTTATCGCTGTTCTCGCCGTGCATGCGCCCTGACAGTACCGTGCCGAACACCACGCTATCGCTGCCGCAGGCGGCGCTCAGCACCCGCCCCCAGCTCACATGGCACAGACTGCTCACGCTGACGCCCAGGCGGCGGGCCTGAGCGCGCAGCCGCTGCGCAAGCGCAGCCTCAAACGGACGCCGTGTTTCACTGATGCGCTGGCCGTTAAGATGGCCGCTCTTGAGATTAAACGGCGCCGACGGTTCAGTGATGTCTGCCAGCATGTCGCTGAAAAAGGCCAGTTGCTGTTGGGTATCGCTACGTTGTTGCAGGCGCGCCACGTGATGACGGAATGGCATCGGCGCAGGCAAACTCTCCCCCTTGCCAGTGAGGAATGCCTGAATCTCAGCGAGCAACATCTGCAATGAGGGAATGTCATCCACCACATGATGGATATACATCAACGCTTGCCAGCATGCCTGCTCGTCGTCATAGGCAACCACCATGCGCAGCAGCGGCGGCTGGGTAAGATCGATGCGGTGGGATTGAGGATCAAAACGCGCCTTCATCTGCGCCACCACCGGGCCATGCTGGGCGTCAACGCTGAGCGTTGTGACATGCAAACGTGCATCGCGCAGCACAACCTGCACCGGCGTCTCTACGCCTTGCCAGATAAACGCGGTACGCAAGATATCATGGCGATCGATAACGCGTTGAATAGCCTCAAGGTATCGGTCCAGCGTCTGTCGGTGCGCAAACGACAGATGACCACACTGAAGATAAGGGTCGCCGGCGTCATCGAACAGATGATGGAAGAGAATGCCTTCCTGCAGCGGCGCCAGCGCATAGATATCCTGAATATTGGCAATGCCCCCGGGTGTACGGGCCACGATCTGGTCGATCTGCTGCTGGGAAAGCGACACCAATGGGAACAGCGCCGGATGAAGCGCCGTGGTCTCAGGCGTCACCCGATTAGCCGGAACCACCCACGCCTGCGAAGCGTCATCCTCATGGGTAATCTGTGTCGCCAGATCGGCCAGCACCGGATGAGCGAAAATCGTGGGCGCATCGGTGTAGAGCTGTTGCTCGCGCAGCATTGCCTGCAACTGCATCGCCGACAGTGAATGACCGCCCAGCTCGAAGAAGTTGTCCTGCCGTCCGACCTGATGCACGCCAAGAATGATCTGCCATAACTGCGCCAGCGTCGCTTCCGTACCGGCGTTGGGGGCTTCAAAGTCACGCTGCACGTAAGCGCTGTTGTCCGGTAGCGGCAAGGCTTTGCGATCGATCTTGCCGTTGGCGGTCAGCGGCAGCGACTCCATCACCACAAACGCCGCCGGGATCATATAGCTGGGCAGTTGCGTGGCGAGCACCTCGCGCCATTGCGCAATGGCACCGCCGCCGTACCCCGCCTCGGGCACCACATACGCCACCAGACGCGCCTCGCCGCCACCCGGCGTGATACCGATAACGGTAGCGTCTTTGATGTGCTCAAGCGCGGCAATCCGCGACTCGATTTCACCTAGCTCAATACGGTACCCGCTCAGTTTGATTTGGTGATCGCGGCGGCCAAGAAACTCGATGCGACCATCGTCAAACCAGCGCCCGATATCGCCGGTGCGGTAGACTCGGCCCCCGGCAACCCAGGGGTCGGCGATAAACTGCTGGGCGGTCAATTCAGGGCGATTCATGTATCCCACCGCGACGCCTTCACCGCCGATCCAGATTTCACCCGCCATTCCGGGCGCACAAAGCTGGCCCAGATTATCGACCACGTACATACGGGTATTGGCGATCGGCCGCCCGATACTCAGGCGAGTATCCCGGTTCTGCTCAAAGCCACGCATCCATGCCGACGACATAATGGTGGTTTCTGTCGGGCCATAGCCATTGATGTAACGGCAGCGCTCGCTCCAGCGCGCAATCAGCCCGAGCGTCGGTGCCGACCCCGCGGTCAAAATGGTCATGCCTTGCGGTACGAGAGCCGGATCCAAGTGCGTGAGATACGGCGGCGGGAACGCCGAAAAGCGAATGTCGTTTTGGGTCATGTACGCCATCAACGCGGGCGGATTTTGAATCACCGCAGTCGACAGCAGATGCAGTTCACAGCCGCGGGTCAACGTACCGAAAATTTCGCCCGCAGACGCATCAAAGGTATAAGGCGCGAACTGGGTAATGGGTTGTCCGACGCTAAAAATCCCGATGTGTTCGCACCAGGCGCAGAAATTAATCAGGCTGCGATGCGCTATCTCCACGCCTTTCGGCGTGCCCGTTGTGCCAGAGGTATAGATGATATAGGCAATAGCGTGCGAATCGATGGTGTCAGAGAAGACATCCTCACGCTGCCCGCCCTCCGGCTGCGCCTGCTCCAGATAGTCTTCCACCCACAGCAAGGCGCTGCTTTCGTCCTCGCCGAAACTTGACCGATCGGCCCGGCTGGTCAGCGTCCAGCGCACGCTCGCATCGTTAATGATAAAGGCGCGACGTTCGGCCGGCGCATCCAGACCGACAGGCACATAAGCGGCCCCTAACTTGATGATACCCAGCATGGACGCGATCAGGTTCGGCGTTTTATCCATACTCAGCACGACGCGATCGCCCTGCGTCACGCCGACACGGCGTAGCCCTGCGGCTATCTGTTCGGCGCGTTCGGCGAGCTGCCGATAGCTTAACCGCTCATCACCGGCCACCAGCGCGGTGGCTTCATTTCTGGCCGCGACCTGCTCTGCAAACAGGGCGTAGAGCGAGCGATCCAACGCCGCATCGAGTTCGGTCGCATTCCATTCGTGAATAACGCGTTCACGTTCGGCGCGACTGAGCAGTGACTGTTCACCTACTGTCCGCTCGCTGCCTTGCGCAAAGCTGGACAACAGCTGCTGCAACCGATTGAGAATGTTATGCGCATCCGCATCGCTCATCTCGCCCTGACGATAATGCAGCGTTAACGACAACGTCGCCCCGGCCTGCACGATAAGATGCAGCGGCACGTGCTCGCTGTAGTATTCCTTTTCCGGGCCTTGCTCGTCATACACACCGATCAGTGATTCGAACAGCGCTGGGTTGGATGGGAAGCCTGCACCGTTCGTAAGGGCATCCGGCATCAGATCGGCATGGCGCTGATGCTGCTCAAACACGGCGGCAATATCGCGAAACCAGTGATGCAAGGTGCGGTCGCCATCAATAGTCAACCGCAACGGCAAGGCACAATCTTCCCCTGCGGCGCTGGCAGCGAAGCGCTTGCCGAACAGCACCTCATCCTCGCCGCTGTGCTTGCTCAGCAGCAGGCTCCACGCCGCCGTCATCAGCACATCCCACGACGAGGACTCACGCTGCACCAGCGCCAGTAATTCGGTACTCAGCGCCCGCTCAATGTGGGAGACGAGCACACCAACCTCTTGCGCGGAGGAGGTTTGTGCGGCCTTGGTATCCTCGCTCTCCGTGGCATTAACAAGGTTGGCATTGGCCGTTGTTTGCGCCCCGGTAAGATAGCGCTGCCAATACGCCACGGCAGTGTCCTTACGCGATAAGAGCATATTTTCCTGCGTGATAGTCATGGGTCAGGCTCCCTCCGTGACAACTTGCCTGGAATGATTTTTTATAACATTCAGTAAGTTGGATAGGATTTCGGCGTTCCTGCCGAATTGATTGATGACGGCGCCGTGCTGAATGCGCGCGGCAAAACCGTATTTGATGAACGTTGACAGGGTGCCTGTTGGGCTGAGATCAACAAAAAATGCCTCGTCTTTCGCCGCCAACGCCTGCATTAAGCGGTAGAAATCGACCGGTTCACGCAGGACGCGCCAGAAATACTCGCTATCCCATCGTTCAACCGACGTCCCCAACAGCGCGGAGTACACCGTCATTTCGGGGGGGTGTTTCGGCAAGGTATCGACCAGGGCCCGGAAATCCGCCTCGATGGCGGCGATGCCGGACGAGTGGAAGGGTTGCTCAACCGGCAGCAGCATCGAGATAACGTCCCGTTGCGTCAGACGTTCTTTAAGCGCCGACAGACTCGCGCTATTGCCACTGACCACAAAGTTATTCTGGAAATTAATGCTGGCTAACTCGGTTCCCTGATACAGCGCGGCATGGGTATGGAAATGCGCTACCGGCGCCAGCACACTCATCATCCCACCGCCTGCGCTTTTATCGCGCAGTAAGTGCGCCTGCGACACCACCAGTTTCATGGCATCATCCAGCGTCAATACGCCGGCGACGACAGCGGCGATGCACTCTCCCAGGCTGTATCCCAAGACCGCGTCAGGTTTGACTCCCTCGGCTTTCAGCATATGGCTCAGGCTAACGCCCACGCTGAGTAACGCCACATTCGACAACGCGACATCCGAGAGCGGCAGGTGGCGGCGAGCGTCGTCATACAGCGTATCCAGCAGACTGTAGCCGGTGTGTTGGCGACACAGGGCATCGCAGATGTCCATCTGGCTGCGGAACGCGTCATTCCGACGATACAGCTCATGCCCCATGCCGTAATACTGCGAGCCCTGCCCGCCGAACATAAACACCACGCCGGGGTTGGATGAATCCGCCACGGGGGAATCGGCAACGTTTTTGACCGTGGGCGCCTTTTCATCCGCCAGCGCCATCGGTTGCGCGCTGATTTTCGCAAACAGGCTGGTGAGCACCTGCCCCGGCCCAATTTCGTGCTGATTGACCTCACCGGACGCCAACAGCCGCGAAATACTTTCGTACCAACGGACCGGGTGGCTTATCTGGCGCGTCAACAGCTCAAGGTAATCGGATGTGGGATAGTCATGCGCGGTGTAGTTGGAAATCACCCGCGCATTGAGCGGATTGAAGGTAAAACGCTGCGCAAACTGCGCAAATTGGGTTTCGATATCACGCATGTAGCGGGAGTGAAACGCCGCACTCACGTTCAGCTTGATATAACGCGCACCCGCAGCGGTAAACAGCGTTTCACAGGCAATGATGTCATCATACAGCCCTGAAATGACGATTTGCTGCGCGCAGTTGATGTTGGCAATATCAATGCCGCTAAACGGTGACGACGCCAGCAACGCCGTCACCTGATTCAGCTCGATGCCCAGAATGGCGGCCATCGCACCGCGCGGCGCTGTCGACATCAGCCGACCGCGTTCTTTTACCAGCGCGACGCCGGTGGCAAAGTCAAACGCCCCGGCCGCAAACAGCGCGGCGAATTCCCCCAGACTATGACCGACATAGCAGTCCGGGGCTTCCACGCCGTCTTGTCGATTGGCAAGAACCCCGAGCGCTGAGACAACAAACAACGCCGGCTGGGTGAATTCCGTCTCACCAAGTACGCCCTGCGGATCGTTGAGGCACAGCTCTCGAATCGAGAAACCGAGCACGTCGTCGGCCTCTCTGACGAGTTCGGGGAAACGCTCAAACAGCCCATCCCCCATCCCTTTCTGCTGCGATCCCTGACCAGGAAATACCCAAATTGAAGAAGACATAAATCTCCTATTACTGTTCCCTAGGATTGTCACTTAACGTTGCTTGCTTATCCCACCAGCCGCTCGCGGGGTCAGGACTTGACAGCCTCTGCCGGTAGATGGGCCTCAATCGTGCCGATCAGGTCGCCAAGCGTGTAAATACCGCGCTTGTCGCCGTCGTTGACCTTGATGTGGAGCCGCTTCTCGATCTCGTACCAGGACTCCAGCATCTCGACCGAATCCACGCCAAGCTCGCCGCCGATAAACGAATCCAACTCCACGACATCAGGCGTAAACCCGGTATTTTTGATGCCATTGATAATGTCGAGCACCACCGCGAGAATCTCTTTCTGAGCATCCATTTCTTCTCTCCTTCATCCAATCCATTAGAGTGCGTCAAACTCGCGCGCTACCTCGGTGATAAGCTCAACGACCTGCTCGATCTCTTCCCGGGTATGGGTCGACATCACCGAAATACGCAGGCGTTCTTTATCGGGGGGAACCATCGGGTATTCCATGATGTTGGCGAACACGCCGCGTTCGAAAAGACGGCGATTGATATTGCCTACGACAGAAAGCTTGCTGAAAAAGATCGGGATAATTCCCGATTCGCCGCGAAGAATGTTGAAGCCTTTCGATTCCAGCAGGTCTTGCATGTAACGCACATTGTCATGCAACCGGGCAATACGCTCAGGCTCACGCTCCATCACGTCTAATGCCGCGGAAATCGCCGCAATCGTCGGTTGAGCCAACCCCGAGGTAAACAGGTAAGGGTAAGAGAAGTTCCGCAGCATAAAGATGTGCTCGCGGCTACCGGAAATAAAAGCGCCCTGCGCGCCCAGCGATTTGCTGCAGGTGGACATCCGCAAATCAACCTGACCTAACAGGTCTAAATGTTCCAGCGTCCCCTTGCCGGTGCGCCCCATGGTGCCTAAGCCATGGGCGTCATCCAGAATGATGATGATGTCGTGCGCCCGGCAAATCTCGATGTAACGCTTCAGATCGATGATCGAACCGTCGGTAGAACGCACCCCTTCAACCGTGGAGAAAATCTGGGCATTCGGTTTGGAGCGCGCCCGAATTTTAGGCAGCATCGCCTCAAACTCATCCAGACGCTCGGGATCAAAGGTAAAGAACGGCACGTTAGTCATTTTGACGGCGTTGATCACGCTGGCGTGACTGTTCTGGTCATAGATGATGATGTCGTTACGATTCATCAATCCGTTAACCCAGCACAGGTTTGCCATATAGCCGCTCGGCAGCAGCACCGCGTCTTCGTGGCCGGCCAGCGCCGCCAGGCGCAACTCAAGATCCCGATGTTGCTTGGTATAGCCGGAAAATGCCGGTGACCCGCCGGTGCCGATACCGTATTTCTCTACCGCTTCAACCACCTTACTTTTTACATAAGGATGGTTAGCCAGGCCGAGATAGCTGTTGGAGCCAAACACCAGCACGTTCCTGAAGTCGTCGCTATGCAGATCTTTGTATTGCATCTGCGCATCGACAGGCCCCATCCCCTGGCGGCTGAACATAAAACCTTTTTCTACTTCTTTTAAATAGGTGCCATAACGTAATTTGACGCGTTCTTTGAAAGGCTTACGCTCAAGTTCGACCAGATCATGAAAATCCATTATAAAAACCTCCTTGGTTATTTATTCTCTCTCGGAGAATGCTTCCGATTGCTAAGGCGCAATAAAACCGTTGCCCCGATACCAGGACACGCACTCATCCACCATCTGGCTTAAGGGAGAAGGCTGATAGCCCAGCTCACGCTCTGCTTTGGCGCTGCTAAAGTAATAAACCCCGCCGAAGACACGCAGACGATAGGCGTCCAGCACCGGTTCGCCACGCACCAGCCAGGGCAGCTTTTCCTGAAGCAGCGTTTTCAGATAGACAGACGAATAAGGGGTTTGAGGCCGGTTCGCCTTACACGGCACAACCGCTTCAATGGTGTTGATAAGCTCGCTATAACGGGTATTGGCTCCGGCAATCAGGTAACGCTCACCGACGTTGCCTTTGGTTAAGGCACTGACGTGCGCTTCACCCACCGCGCTCGCGCCACAGAAACTGGCGCCGCCGGGGGGCAGGAACGGCAGCTGGTTATAGGCTACCGCCAGCACCATGCGTCCCCACTGCATGGAATAGTCGTAAGCCCCCAGCACTTCCGCCGGGTTGAGGATGACGGCGGACAAGCCGCGATCGCAGGCACGGTACACCAGCTCCTCCGCCTGCAACTTACTTTTGGCATACGGGTTTCTGGCACGAAACCCGGCAAGCGCCGTGTTTTCAGTCGCCTCGGCGGCCGGGTCGTTATCCGCCCCTATCGTCGAGCTGGTGCTGGTATACACCAGGCGAGAGACCCCGCTCGCCAGCGCCGCCTCAATTACCGATCGGGTTCCTTCCACATTAACCGCCGCCAGCAGCGGCCAGTCACGCGGGTTGCTGCTGGTATTGCCCGCGGTATGGATCACCCCGTCGTGCCCGGCCATTGCGTCTCGCAGGCGCTGGCTATCCCGTAATTCGCCGCGCACCAGGGTGACGCCGAAAGGTTCCAGAAAGCTCACATTAGAGGAAGCGCGCACATAGGCCGTTACCTGATGGTTGGCGGCGACCAGCGCTTTTACCACGTTGAGCCCAACAAATCCGTTTGCTCCGGTGATCAGTATTTTCATGGTGTTTGATCTTGCTGATTAAGTTTTTCAAGCGTTTTCAAAAAGGCCTTACGCCCTTCCCCTTTACTGCGCATCGGCAGCGCCGCCGGATTTTTATCAGGATGGTGGGCCACGCCCTCCAGCAGCAGCACGAACTGCTCAAGCAGTTGATTGAGCTGTGCTATCTGGGTATCCATGCCCCGGCACGCCAGACGCATCTGCACGCCGTTTTCCTCAATGCGAACCAACATCGCCAGACGCAGCTGCGGGTGCGCCGCAAACAACGCCGGGATAGCCGGGTTCACATCGACACCGTCGGCCAGCAGCGCCACCGCGCTATCGAACTGCCCGGCATCACCCACCCAGTGCGCTATCTGCTCAAGCGCGGCCCCGGCATGCTCAAGGCATTTTTCCAGTTGGGTTTCAACGCCGTTGAGCCAGGCGGCGGTCTTATAGCGCCCAACCACCTGAATACGGGCGGGGATTATCTGGAACTGGTCGTCATTGGCGTGCCGGATCAGGCCAAACTGCGCCTGTTTGACCCGCGTATGACGATTGATGAGCAGCGCCCAACCGGCAGCTACCAGCGTCTCCAGCGCGATTTCCTGACGCTGAGTGCAGACTTGCACAGCCGTCACCGTGTCAGGATCGATTAGCTGCTCCACAGACAGGCTAAGCGGTTGAGTCGCCTCGCCGTCCTGCACCGCAGCGCCGCCGAGCAATACCGACGCCGTCAACGAACCGACGTCTTCTTTGGCCTGCAACAACTCCCCCCAGAACGCCTGCAATGACGGGCCATTACCGGCTTCCACGTCGCCCGCCGACACTGCGCGGGCAAACCATGTTTGCGGCAGGTTTACCGGGGCGAGCGCGCCTGCGGCATCCGCCACCACGGGTTCGCGGTGCGGGGTTTGCCGTTGCGGCGCGTCAAGGCGCAGCGCGGCGTAGAGATCGCAGGGTTCTTTCGCAAAGGGATAGCCGGGGAACGGCACGCGACGGCGAGGTTCTCCGTGGTGCAACAGGCTCCAGTCGATGTCGCAGCCCCGGCTCCACAGCGTGGCAACGTTGGCGAGCTGCTGGTTTTGCACCAGCGCACGGATAAAGCTCTTCCCCGCCTCGCCGGCGATCAGTTGCGGGACGTCCTTGCTGTGGCGGACGTTGCCGCTATACATCTCCCGCAGGCTATGTTCAGCGGTCGGTTGGGCAATAAAGTCTTCCAGTTTCGCCAGCAGCTCATCCATGCTGGTCGCGACGATCGCCAGACGATTGTCCAGCGTGACGCGCCCAATCTGGCTGCTGTAGGCAAGGTCAGCGAGCGAAAGCGCATTGCCCTGTTGCTTAACAAAGTCGCGCATGCCGGCTGCATAAGCCGCCAAACGCTCCGCAGACAGCGCCGACAACACCACGATTTGCGGACTATTTGGCGCGTGAACCCTGCCAGTCGCGGTGTGGCGGGCGTGCTGTCTCAGCACCGCGTCGGCAGACTCCACCACGACAAAGGCGGTAGAGCCGCCCATACCATAGGCGTTGATCCCGGCCAGACGCGTGCCTCTGGCATTGGCGTGCCATTCCTGCGCCTCGCGCGGGAACAGGAACGCCGAGGTTTCATGTTCAAACGAGGTGTTGATACGGTGCAGGTTGACGCACGGCGACAGACGCCCGTGCTGCATACTCAGCAACACCTTAATCAAGGAACAGATGCCCGATGCGGCTTCCATGTGCCCCAGGTTGGCTTTGGTGCCCAATGCGCAGAAGCGTTGGGCCTGAGTCTGACGGCGCAGCGCGTTGGACAGCGCCTTCAGCTCAATCGGGTCGCCCAATTCGGTCGCCGCGCCGTGGCTTTCGATGTAGGTCAGTTCGTTAACATCGATGCGCGCCTCGTTGATAGCCCGAACGGCGGTGTCTTCCATCACCGTCAGGTTCGGCAGGTATTGCCCCGCCCCGGTACCGGCATGGCCGATGCTGGAACCCCGCAGCACGCCATAGATGTGGTCGCCGTCAGCCAGCGCCCGACTCAGGCGTTTGAGCACCGCCATGCCGCTGCCTTCGCTCGGGATCAGGCCATTGGCGCGCTCATCGAAGGTATGCTCCTTGCCGTCGGCAGAGAGCACCTTCATCTCCTGCAGCAACATATATTTGCTGGGATGCAGGCTCAGATTAATGCCGCCTGCCAGCGCCATATCGCATTCACCGCCGAGAATGGCTTTGCGCGCGATATGCACGCTCGTCAGCGACGAGGCGCAGGTGGTGGCAACGCAGAAGCTAGGCCCGCGCAGGTTCATCAAAAACGAAATGCGATTCGCCAGCTCACTGACAACCGAACCTGCGCCCGGATAGCGCCCCGTGCGGGCGTAAATCTCGGCCATCACCCAGGTAAAATCTTCGTTCATCGCCCCGACATACACGCCGACTTGTTGCGCGTTAAGCGCCGACGGGGTGTAACCCGCGTTCTCCAGCGCATGCCAGGCGCTACGCAGCAACACTCGGACCTGAGGATCGAGGCGACTGGCTTCCTCGCTGCTCATACGGAACATCTCGGGATCAAAGCAATCCACGTTGTTGAGGAAGCCACCGCGATTCACGTAATGCGGATTGCCGTTATCATCCGGCGCGATAGCCCAACGCGCCTGCGGAATCGGGGTCAGACTCTCTTTGCCGGCCTGAATATCCGCCCAGAAATCCGCCAGATTCTCAGCGCCGGGGAATTCGCCCGCCACACCGATAATCGCCACGGCGTCGCTTTCCGCATTAAAACCGGCGGCACTGGCGGCTGACGACAATGATGTACGCACCATTCGTGAACTCAGGGCATTCCCGGCGGCGGCAGGCATCGTCCGTTTGATATCAGGCGCAACTGGCGCGCCGGCGTGATGACTATCTACCGCGTCTGCAACAGGATGCGGCCGCGTCGCCACGACCTGATCATGCGCCGGCGTTACGCCATAGCGCTCGCACAGATATCCAGCCAGTTTAGCGGTGGTATTAAACTCAAACGGCGCGGTTTTCGGCAGCCCGTCATACTCTTTCTCCAGCACCGCGCGCAGCTCCATCAGCATGACGGAATCCATCCCTAACTGCTCAAAGGTGGCGTCCACCGCGATATCGCCGGCGGGTAGTTTGGTGATAGTAGCAATCCGCTCTTTGAGCGCGCGCTCGCTGCGCAGGTAAGCGCTATCGCTGGGCTGCGTTGCAGTTTCTGCCGGCTGATGACGCGGCGCCTCGGCTGCGGCACTCACCGCGGCTTGCGCGATGGGACGCGCCGTCGCCTCGGCCTGAATGCGCAGAGAACGGGCAACTTTGCTACGGTCGCCGACCGCCACCAGTAATGCCGAACGCTGTTCAAGCAACGCGCGTTCGAGGGCGATAATGCCCGCTTGCTGGCCTAATGCCGCCATACCGGAGAACGCAAACAGGCTGGCATCCTCCTGGTCGATGTTCATCTGACCGCTGGCCCACAGCGGCCAGTTGACAGAGAGCGTCTGGCCGGTGCGCAGCCCTTTTTTCACCATGCTGTTGCGCCATACCGCATGGCTATCCATAAAGCGATTACCGGCGGCGTAAGCGCCGGATCCCAAATCACCGAGTACCGCTGAAACGGAAGAGAAGTTGATAAAGACAGCGAGCGGCTCTTGTGCCGTGGCGCGGTCGAGGGCGACCAGACCGTCCACCTTCGGGCCAATCAGCGCATAAAACTCCTCATCCGACAGTGCCGTGATAGGCGTTGCGCTGGCGACGCCCGCGCAGTGCAGCACGCCGTCTACCGCGCCGAACGCCGCTTTGGCTTGTGCAATCAAAGCCTCCGCCTGCCCTTCCTGCGCCACATCCGCCGCGATGTAGCGCACTTCGGCACCGTACTCACGCATCGCAATCAGTTGCTGCTGCACCGTCTCGTCCGGCTGGGCCGAACGGCCGCTCAACACGATGCGAGCCTGATAGCGGGACGCCAGATAATGCGCCATCAGCAGCCCCAGCTTGCCGGCACCGCCGGTTATCACATAATGACCGCGATGAACAAAATTCAGGTGCGGCTGGCTTCCCATACCGTCTGCATCCGGCGGGGTGATTTCGCCAGGCTGACGCTGGTAGCGGATACCCTGCCGATAGGCCACCTCGACGCCGGCCACCGGCAGCGGGCGTTGTACGAACTCCTGATAAACGTCATTCGCCAGCGCAGCGGCGTTATCCGCATCGCTACGCAAGGTGAACAGCTCGAAGCGATGGTTAATCGTCAGCAACGAACGGGCGTAGCCGCTGAGCGCATCCTTTTGTGGCTCAACCTGCTCCGCTTGTGCGGTATAAACGTTCACGCAGCGTAGCGCCTGCCCCGGTTTTACCGTTTCCAGCGCCACAAACAGGTGCCGTAACGACTGCAATCCCGCATGCAATAACGACGCCGTGCCTGCGACGGGCAAGTCATCAAAGTGCTTGTCCGCGCCGATGGCATGCACAATGTGGGTAGGCCACAGCTGCTGTGCCGCCAACTGCTCGCACAATGCCTGTACGCTGGCCTGGGATTGCGTATCGACGCTGAATCGATGGGCATCGTGCTGGGTAAACGCCTTGGCTGACATCGCCGTAATCACGCTGGCGTCATCGCCGTAACGCACGCGCAGCGCCTCGGCCAGGGTGTCGTCATCACTGAGCACCAGCACCCGCGCCGCTTCAGAATTCACCGCCGTACCGGATACGGTCTCTGGCAGTGGCGATGCCTGCCATTCATAGGCGTAGTACTGCACGTCGGCGTAGTACTGCACGTCGGAGTAGTACTGCACGTCTTGTGACGTCACGGACGGTGCCTTATTGCTGGCATCACTCTCCAGCCGGCGGGCGGCAAAGTCTTTCAGACGCGCCAGTACCCGGCCGGTGGTATCCACCAGCGTAATGTCGTGTTTTTGAATGGCACTGCCCAGATGCTGGCCTGCCGTCTGCGATTGGGCTGGCGTAACATAGGCATAGCACTCTGCGCCGAGCGGGTGGCGGAACTCCAGCTCCCCCAAAGAGAACGGCACGATAGGCGTGGCGTATTCCACCGGCTCCAGCCCCACCGCCAGACAGGTACGCAGCGCCCCGTCCAGCAGTGACGGATGCAGATAAAACGCATCGGCAGAAGGTAGGTCATCCGGCAGGCACAAGTGGCTCAGCGCCGCATCCGCAAAGCGATAACGCTCGCGCGTTACCTGATAGCTCGGGCCATAGGCAAAGCCCATTTTGGCAAAATCGGCGTAGATGGCTGCCTGATCGCTGTCGTGTTTGCCACTGTTACGCAATGCGTCAAGATCGATCCACTCCTCTTCAGGCACGTCCGTGTCCGGGCGATAGACCAGTTCGGCTTCCAGCGAGAGCGTATCGGTGTGGCGGTTACGAATGGCGACCTGTACGTTATCGCCGCCCGCATGCGCCAGAGAGATTTCCACCGCTACCGGCTCGCCGTCTACCTGAATGGCGTTCATCCACATCAGGTTGCGGACTGACGCCACGGTCCAGTCGCTCTCCATCGCCAGTTGGCCCGCCGCATGGATCATTTCGATATAAGCCGAACCGGGTAAGATCATCCGTGCGTCATGGCTACCCACAACATGATCGCGCAGATAGCGCTCCTGTCCGGTCAACTGTTTGATAAATTTCTGCTGCGACAGCGTTGAGGTATTTTCGTCGATCAACGGGTGCAGCGAGTTAACGCGGCCTTGTTTGTCCTGTTCAGAAGGCAGAGCCAGCCAGTGACTGCGCATCATCAGCGGCAACGGCGGGAATGACACCCGACGCACCGCGCCGTTGCCTGCAAGCGCGCCGCCGCCAGTGAAGAGTACCGGCGCGAACTGCGGCCAGTTCACATCCAGCATCGTGGTCCACAACCGCCCTAAACGCAGCAGCTGACGTTCCTGCACCAGCCCAGTGACCAGCTCATCAAGCTGTTTGCCGTCCAGAATGGTATCCAGACGCTCGTTGCCGCCGGCAATGCGCCCACGGAACAGCTGCTTCGCCGCGCCGTCGCGCTGGTATTGCTCAAGCTGGCTCAGCAAGTCGCCCAGACTGCTCGCCACCACAGCAAGACGTTCCGTCATGGCATCGCGCCCGACCAGCGAAGAAAAGGCCAGCGAGTCAAAATCAGGCGCCGTCTGCGGTTCACGTACCGCCTGACTGAGGAAGCGCACCATGCGCTCTACATACCGCGATAAACGCGCCTCACTATCCGCCGAGAGCACGAACAACCGCGGCTCGCCACTCCGCAGGCCGGCCGATGCCAATGCCGGCGCTTCTTCTATCAACACATGGGCATTCGATCCACCCGCACCGAAGGCGCTCAGGCCGGCGCGGCGCGGATGATCAGCCGCCGATTCCCACGGCTCAAGCGACTGCACCACGCGAAACGGCGAGGCAGCGAAGTTGATTTTCGTATTCAGCGTCTGTGAGTGCAGCGACGGCACGATCTGACGATGACGCATCTGTAGCAGGATCTTGGTCAACCCGGCGATACCGGCGGCAGACTCAAGGTGCCCGATATTGCTTTTCACCGAGCCGATGCGGCAATGCCCCGGCTGCAGCGTATGGGCTATCTCCTGTGGTTCGTTACGTTGTGCGTTACGTTGCGCGTTGATAGGCGAAAAGGCTTTGGCAAGCCCGGAGATTTCAATCGGGTCGCCCAGCATGGTGCCGGTGCCATGCGCCTCAACATAATCCACTGAGGCGGGGTTCCAGCCTGCCCGTGCTAACGCGGTGCTGATAACGTTGCTCTGCGCCGCCTGATTCGGCACGGTAAAGCCGCTGGTTTTGCCGCCGTGGTTGATAGCCGTTGCCTTGATCACACCATAAATCTGGTCGCCGTCGGTGATCGCCTGTTGCAACGGTTTGAGTAACACCGCCCCCATCCCTTCGCCGGGAACATAACCATCGCCACCTTCGCCAAAAGCGCGGCAGCGCCCATCGCTGGACAGGAATTGGTTTTGCCCCAGTTGGTAGTACTTCATCGGGTGCACGATCAGATTGATGCCGCCGGCTATCGCCATGTTGCAGTCACCGTTCTGGATCGCCTGACACGCCATATGCAGTGCGGTGAGTGACGACGAACACATAGTGTCCAGCGCCACGCTCGGACCATTTAGATTGAAGTAAAAGGAAACCCGGTTGGCGACCGATGAGTGCAGCGACATGGCCCAGCCGGATTCATGCTGTTTCTCCGTCGTTTCAATACATTGATACTGCGCCCACATCACCCCGACATAGACACCGACCTGTGACTTGCTCAGGGCATGACGGGAATAGCTGGCGTCCGCAATACACTCCCAGGCGGTTTGCAGAAACAGCCGCTCCTGCGGGTCCAACAGCTCCGCTTCGCGGGGCGATATGTTGAAATATTGGCTATCGAACTGATCAATATCATCGATAAACCCGCCCCATTTGCTGTAGACCTTATTCTTCGGCCCCCGCTCCGGCGAATAATGTGGGTGGTAGTCCCAGCGTGACAGAGGAATTTCGGTGATGCTGTCTACGCCGCCGGTGAGGTTGGCCCAGAATTCATCCACATTGCCGGCCCCCGGATAACGGCCGCTGAGCCCGATAACGGCAATGTCATCTTTCACACCCGCCGCTCCAGCTTCGCCCGACGCATTACGCCGCAGCGCATCAAGACGAGAATGGTTTAACAGACTTGCCAACGTCGGGCGTGAAGACGATACCGGCGTCGCGGTGGTGTGCAGAGGCGACGGCTGCTGCGCGGCCTGTATCGCGTCGGCCCACTCAGCCTGCGTCTGATAACGGTAGACGGCGGCGGCATCAACGCCGGCAACACGCGCATCCAGCTCATGCTGTAAGCGAATGAGATCGATCGTATCCAGCGGCCACTGCCAGAGCGGCGTCAGTGCTGAGCAGTTTGCCGCCGCCGAACCGACGGCCGCCGTCAAACTGTCGAACACCGCATCACCGATCGCCGCTACCGGGTTTGTCGATCTATCCGGTTCAATCACGCTATCCGGTGCAACCACGGGGTCCGCGGCGTGACTAACTTTGGGCTGCGACAGCGCTGGCGTGGCTCCCGCCGCCGCAGACGGCAAGGCAGCAGCCTGTTCGGGATAGCTCTCACAAAGGAAATCGGCCAGCGAGTCGAGGTCCTGATACTCATAAAACAGGGTTTGCGACACCTCGCCGAAGGTGGCCGCCAGCTTACCGTTCAGGGCCAGGATCATCATTGAGTCAAGGCCATAATCCGACAACTGCGTAGCCGGTCGCACTTCGCCCGCATCAAGCTTCGTAGCGTCAATAATGCTGGCTACCAGGTAATCCAGCACGTCGTCGCGTAC
Organism: Dickeya sp. NCPPB 3274; assembly: GCF_000406205.1. Taxonomy (NCBI): domain Bacteria; kingdom Pseudomonadati; phylum Pseudomonadota; class Gammaproteobacteria; order Enterobacterales; family Pectobacteriaceae; genus Dickeya; species Dickeya sp. NCPPB 3274. Next base: position 2,928,714 of record NZ_CM001979.1, read on the forward strand.
CGGGCGGGGATCTGCTGTTACCGGCGCCAGCGCCGCCACGCTCGCAACCGACGCGATGCCAGCGAACGCCGTCACCTGCTCAGGACTGTTTTCCAGCAGAAAATCAGCCAGCGAAGCGAGGTCTTGGTATTCATAGAACAGGGTTTGCGGCAGGCCATCAAACGCAGCGGCAAGTTTCTCGTTCAGCGCCAGAATCATCATTGAATCCAGACCATAATTCGATAACGGTCCGCTGGCGGTGACTTCGCCCGCATCCAGTTTGGTCACGTCGATGACGTGCGCGATTAACGTATTGACGACGGCATCATGCGCAGAACTGGCGCCGGACGGCTGGTGCGGCGAGGCGGAAATCGCCGATGTCGTCGCAACCGGCTGAGGCGCATCGGCATTGCCGGCACGCATCGGCGCGGTGGATTTCGTCGGCTTCACGACACGTGAAGCGTTCATGCCCAGATGCGGCACCGCCTGGGTCTGCAACTGGGTGAGCCTGACCACCACATTGCCGATGCTATCCAGCAAATCAATGTGGTAGCTTGCCGTCGCCGAGCCGTGCGCGTTGTCGCGGCGGGCGTAGGCATAGCAAACGCCGTCAATCGGCCTGAATATCTGCAACCTTGCCAGCGCCACCGGCACCTCTAGCGTATTCGCCGTTGCGCGAAAACCGCCGATGCCCAGCGCGGTGCGGAATGCCCCATCCAGCAGCGAAGGCGGCAGGATAAACGGCTGCACAACCGGCGTTATCTGTAAGCCGTCAGGAAACTTCAGCTCCGCCAGCGCCTCTTCCGCATTCGCGTACAAACACTCAAGCACCTGAAACGTCGGGCCGAAAGTAAAGCCACGCTGTTTGAACGCCACATCGATATCGTTACGCTGATAAACCTGGCCGTTGGTCAATAACCGTTGCAGGTTAGCAGGCTCTGGCTGAGGCGAGGTCTCTTCACACAAGCGGCCACAGCCATAAATATGGTGTTTCTCGTCGTCCGCCCGGTAAATCTCAAAATCCAGCCCCCCCTGCGATGGCGTCAGAGAGATGGCTATCTCCATAGCATCACTGGCGACCATAATCGGCTGACGCCATTGAATATTCTGCACCTGCGCAAACAGGGGCATGCCGCCTGTAAGCGGCAACACATGGCCTTGCCACGCCAGCTCGCCGGCGCTCAACGCCATCTCAATATAGGCAGCGCCGGGCAGAATACGGTTATCGCCAAGGCGGTGATCGTTCAGGAAAAATTCTTCGGCATGCAGCCGCTTGCGGAATGCCTGCGAGGCCAGAGTGGAAATATTGGCGTCAATCAGCGGGTGCAGCGCGGCAGCGCCCGACACGGCGGGGCCTGACAGCGTGGCAACGGGCAAGGTCGGCGCCCAGCAGTCCTGACGCTGGAACGCATAACCGGGCAGAGAAACACGCCGGCGGACATGCGCCGCGTGTAGCTGGCTCCATTCCACCACATGACCATTAGCCCAGGCTTCGCCCAGCGCGCCAAGGCGCCCCTGCGTTGCCCACTCAGCCAACGGCGGCGTCGAGGTCGCCTGACGCGCGTTGTCGCGATGGCCGGTGATCAATCCAGATAGCTGCTGTTGGCTATACGCTCGCAGCATGTTGACCGCATCCGCCGCGACTTCCGCCACCAAAGCCAGCCGGTATTCGTGCGCAACGCGCCCAACCTGTAGCGTATAAGCCACATCCTGTAGCGACAGTTCAGGATGGCGTTCAATAGCGTCGGCAAGCTGTCCGGCCATCGTCTGCAACGCCGCTTCACGACGGGCAGACAGCACGATTAACGCCGGTTTCCGCTGGTCAGCGGCCGAAGGCGGCGGCGCAATATATTCTTCGACGATCAGATGCGCATTACTGCCACCCGCGCCGAACGAACTGATGCCTGCGATACGCGGAATTTCCCGGCTAACGCGCTGACCATCTTCCTGCGTCACGTCGAGCACCGGGCGCTGCCAGTGTTCCAGTGATTGTTGCACACGGAACGGTCCGCCCTGAAAGTCGATAAACGGGTTAATCGCTGTTGACTGAATGGACGGCGCCAGCGTCTGGTGTTTCATCTGTAGCAGCACTTTGGTCAGCGCCGACATGCCGGCGGCGGCTTCCAGATGACCAATATTGGCCTTGACCGAACCGATGGCGCAGTATTTGGCATTCTCTCCGGCAATCGAAAAAGCCTTATTCAAGCCGCTAATTTCAATCGGATCGCCAAGTTTGGTGCCGGTGCCATGCGCTTCGACATAGCTGATATGACGCGGATTGACATTGGCCGTCTCCAGCGCCTCAGCGATCAACTCCGCCTGGCGTTTCGCGTTAGGCACCGTAAAGCCCGATGTTTTACCGCCGTGGTTAACCGCCGTACCGCGAATGATGCCGTAGATATGGTCGCCATCTTCCCGGGCCTGAGACAACGGCTTCAGCACCACCGCCCCGACCCCTTCTCCCGGCACATACCCGGTACCGCCTTCGCCAAAGCTGCGGCAACGACCGTCTGAAGAGAGGAAGTGCATATTGGATAACAGATGATACTTATAAGGATGCAACGACAGGTTGACGCCGCCCACAATGGCAACCGGGATATCGCCGCTGCGAATGGCATGGCACGCAATATGGATAGCCGTCAATGACGATGAACACGCCGTATCCAGCGCCATGCTGGGGCCGGAGAAGTTGAAGAAGTGCGATACACGGTTTGCCACCGACCAGTAAGACGAGTGGGAGGTGGTCCACTCGTTCTCTGGGCTGGTGATGGCATGAAGCTGGTAATCCCCCCACATGATGCCGACATAAACGCCGACGCGGTTTTCACGCCCTGCCTGCGACGGCGCCAGCTTATCCGCGGTGTAGCCCGCATCCTCAATGGCGTGCGTCGCCGTTTCAAGGAACAGCCACTCGTTCGGATCCATAATTTCCGTTTCTTTCGGCGAAATATTGAAATAACGGAAATCAAAGCGTTCGACGCCAGAAAGGAACCCGCCCCAACGGCTATAGCTTTTCCCTGGCGTTGCCGCACCGGCCTGAAACCAACTCGCGTCCCAGCGTTCGGACGGAACATCGATGATGCAGTCGCGCCCCTGAGCAAGGTTGCTCCAGAACTGTTCCAGACTATCCGCTTGCGGGTAACGCCCGGCGATACCGATAATGGCGATATCGTCATCGTTTACCCTCGGTTGCGTCGTCCGGTGCGCCGCAGCCCGTACTGCATTCGCCGCCGACGAGGCGGTATGAAGCGCAGGCGGCACGACAGCACCCGCCGGTGCGGCCCCCGGCAAACCACGGCAGGCCGCCTGACAGTTCTCAAGCAGGAAGCGACTCAGCTCGTCCATGGTTTGATATTCAAAGAACAGCGTCATCGGCAACGCGCTGCCGAAGGTGTTTTTCAACTCATTGACCAGTTCAATCACCACCACCGAATCGAAGCCATAATCACGAAAAAAACCATGACGCTCGAAATACGGCGGGATGTGCAACTTGCTGGCAAACAAGTCGGACAAATAGCGGATCACCACATCCTGTAATGCGTGAGGGTCATTCGCATCAGTCGTGGCAGCGGCCGCCGAAGCAGGCAGCAGAGGCTGCGGCGCGGGTTCGACAACGCCCAGCACCTCCTCAATGCGCGCACGTTCACCCGGTACGCCCGGCATCACCACTATCTGTGACGCCTGACTTTGCAGGGCATAGTCGAAAATAGCGATGCCGTCTTCGGTCAGCAGCGGCACAATCCCGAACTGGCTCTTCAGGAAACCGGCTTCTTTCTCGGTCAGCCGCATACCGCCGTCCTGCCAGTAAGGCCAGTTCAGCGAAAGGGTTTTGCCGCTGCGTTCTCCCTGCTGTTGCCGGACATTGCGCTGATAGGCGAAGTAATCTTCAAAGGCATTGCCAAAGGCATAATCGCATTGGCCCATATTGCCCAGCACGCCGGTCACCGAAGAGAACAGCACAAAAAAGTCGAGCGGCAAGCCGCAGGTTGCCTCATCGAGCAGCCAGGTGCCGATGGCCTTCGGGGTAATGACCCGCCCGAAAGCGTCAGGGCTTTTACGCAGAATAAAGTTGTCTTCGATGACGCCGGCGGAGTGGATGATGCCGTTCAGCGTGCGGCCCGATGCGCGGATCGTGGCGATCAAGTCATGAACGCTATCAGGATCGTTCATATCACACGCCAGATAAATGGCATTGCCGCCCTGAGCATTAAGCGTATCAAGCTGTTGCCGTCGTTTTTCATCCAGCGCGGAGCGCCCGCTCAGATAAACGGTTGCGTCATAACGAGAGCACAGGAAACGGGCAAAAATCAGCCCCAACGCGCCTAACCCGCCGGTAATCAGGTAGCTTCCCTGTCGGCGCAAGGCCGCCGGGGCGGATACCGGTTGGTTAACCGCGTCGGCCACCTTCGCGCTCGCCGGCGATCGGGGGTGTGCTGAGGACGGTGCATCTGTGACAAAGCGACGCACCAGACGCACGCCCTGCATATAGCGCACATCCGCATCTTTGGAGACGTCGCTGAATTCGGTTTTGATCAACGCCGGGATGACGATGCCCGTATCCGGCGCGCCCTCCGCAACCGAATCACAGTACACCACACGGCCAATGTAGGCCGGTTTTTCAACACGCAATGTCCGATAAAAGCCGCTGATGGCAGCGACATCCGGCAGGCTCTCGTCAGCCAGATGGAAATGGACAAACCGGGCCTTCTTAACCTTACGCATCATTGCCTTCGTCAAGGCAAAAAGGCTATGCGGGCCGTCATTCAGGCGAGCCGCAAAATCAGCGCCGGCCTGCGGCGCACTGGCCCACAGCACACGTTCAAACGTAGCCCCCTGCGCCAACAACGCATCCACCGCCGCGATAAAGTCGTCATGATTGCCCGGACGAACCCACGCGCGATCCGGCTCGCGACTCACATCCGGCGTTGATGCCAACAGGATCCGCTGCATTTGCGGCGGATTTTCCGACTGCGCAATGAGGTTGGCGAGCCAGTCAACATCCTGTTCACCGCCCACCAGCACCACCTGTTCCATCGGTTCATCAGCCTCTGACACCGGTTTTTCAATCCAGTACGGCTGATAGAGGTTGACGCTGTCAGATAGCACAGGCGGCTGATTTTCAGATTTCGACCGTCCGGTCGCCGTGAGGCTGTCATCCAGCACGCGCAAACTTAAGCCACGGAATATCAGCGCCACGCGTTCAGGGTCGCTCGCCTCGCTGACGTGAATATCAACCTTGAAGACGCCATCGTGGATAACATGCTCGCCAGACAAGGTAATGGTTGCGGTCATGGCCGAACGGCAAGGATGCAATAACTCCAGCCCTTCCAGCGCGAAGGGAATGACCAGCGCCCCCTGCTCGTTCCCCTGCTGGGATGCACGCCGTTTCTCGCTCGCCCAGACCACCGCAGCCTGCAAGGCGCCATCGGCCAGCGACGGATGAATCACAAAGTCAGAACTATGCGAATCAGTACTATGCGAGCCAGTACTATGCGAACCAGTACTATGCGCATCCGGCAGAACCAGACGTGCCACACAGGCGCGGTCATCGAAAGTTATCTGCCGGATAGACCTCAGCCCCGTGCCGTAGCACATCTGCAAACTATCAAGCAGGTGGTAGCAGGCCATCGCATCGCGTGTATGAGCATCGTCAGCCGGCATCGCGGTCGGCAACGCCGGGCGCTCATCCCTGGAAAACCCGATAGTTCCCCGACAATAAAGCGTTTGCTCCTGGTCGAGAACCTGGAACAGCCACTGTTTGCCGGGTTCATGCGGATCAAGCTGAATGTACAGTTCTGTCGCAACATCATGGAACTCAAGCGGCCTTAACCAGGCCACCTGGGAGAAACGTAGCGCGTTGATGTCTTTTAAATCAATGGCATCAGTAAAGGCGGCACGGACCAGTTCCAGATAGGCAACCCCCGGCAGTATCGTCTGACCGCCGATCTGATGACCGGCAATAAAAAACTCAGTGCCCTGAAGCTGAGCCTGATAACGAGAACTGCCGACATTCACCACACGATGACGCGCGCCGCACAGCGCCGGGAAAGACGAATCGGCACGGTAACTATCACTCAGCCAAAATGACGTATGAATAAACGGGTAACCAGGCAACGCAATGCGCGCTGGACGCTCGCCGTCAAATAGCCGGGACCAATCGAGCTGCACGCCACGCTGATAACATTCGCTCAGCTGCTGCAACAGCCGGTTTGCTACAGTCGAATCCGCCTCGCGCATCGCATCAAGCACCGCAGCTCCTTCAGCGCGGGCGTTTTCCATTGCCTGCGCATCATCCGCCGCGTGTTCCTGCAACGCCAGCGGGCCTTGCTCAACCGCTTGTGCAAGCGTCTGGATAACCGTCTCAACATCACCGCCCACACAACCATAGCGATAAGCGAAGTGATCGCGGCAAGTCAGCAATGTCGCGCTCACATCATTCAGCGATACGTCGGGATGCTCACCCAGCCAGTCGATCAGATCTTGTTGACGTTGCAACAACGCCGCCGGGCTTTTGGCAGACAGCGCAATCAAATAAGGGATATCCGCCGCAGGCTGGTTTTCCTGATGCGGCGGGTTCACCGGCTCAGGGGCTTCTTCCAGCACGATATGGGCATTGGTCCCGCCGAATCCAAACGAGCTCACCCCCGCCCGACGCGGCGTATTCGCGTCAATACGCGGCCAGTCAGCGGCGTCATCAACGAAGAAGAAAGGCGTTGAAGTCGTGTCAATTTTAGGATTGAGCGCAGAGAAATTTCGTAATGGCGGCAGTGTGCGGTGTTTAAAAGCCTGTAATACTTTGATGATGCCCGCAACGCCGGCCGCCGCTTCAAGGTGACCAATATTGCTCTTAACGGACGTCACGCCGCAGAAAGCCTCATCCAGCGAGGTTTGCTGTTGCTGAGCGAGCTTCCTGAAGGCGTTGGTAAGCCCTTCAAACTCAATGGGATCGCCCTTCGGCGTCCCGGTTCCATGCGCCTCAATGAGGCCAATGGAACGCACAGGCACGCCGGCATGCGCATTCGCGGCAATAATCACCTCAGCCTGCGCTTCGGCACTTGGGTAGGTGAGCGTGTAGGTGGTGCCGCAGTGGTTAATGGCACTGCCTTTGATGACTCCGTGAATAACGTCGCCGTCAGCCAGCGCGTTATCTAATGGCTTCAGTAATAAAACCCCTGCCCCTTCCCCACGGACATAACCATCAGCACGGCTATCAAAAGAGTGGCAGGCGCCGGTAGGCGACAGCATTCCCATTTTGGCAAAAGACTGATGCCGGGTGGAGGTTAAAATAAGATTAACGCCGCCGCTAATAGCAACATCGCAGTCACCATTAGTGATTGCCTGAATCGCACTGTGAATCGCATTTAATGAACCCGAACAGGCGGTATCAATGGCAATACTCGGGCCGTGAAAGCCAAAGAAATGTGAAATACGGTTAGCAATAATAGATGTTGCCGTACCCGTGGAATAATGCGCCTCTATTGGCGCATCGGTGTTTTCCTGTAGTTCTTTATAATCGTTATTGAAAACACCAAGAATAACACCGACTTTATGCCCCCGCAGTGTTGACGGAGCAATACCTGCATCTTCCAAACAAGACCAGGTAAGTTCCAACATAATCCGCTGCTGTGGATCCATTGTCTCTGCAACTTTAGGAATAACGCCAAAGAATTGATTATCAAAACCATCAACGTTATTAACAAAAGCAGCCCATCGTTTTTCACTGGCGTCTGGCCACTGTAAAAACTTTCGGTTATGCGACAACGTATCTTTGTTAGCATCAGAAAATTCAGCAACCGAATTGCGCCGATGAATTATATTTTGCCAGAATTCATTGTAGTCATTGGCGTCAGGGAACCGACAAGCGATCCCTGTAATTGCAATATCCATACCCATTACCCATGTCCATATGTTTATTATTTTCCGCAAAAACTGATGCCATCACCTGAGCTACCAAATATACCCGTCATACTTCACGTTGCAGGGGTGTTGGCTTTTATTACTCGGCCCATCCCTGGGCCTCGCCCCTTCGGGGCCGCTGCCGGCAGAGTTGTCACTCACCCCAATAACTTACTTGTATAAGCTCCTGGGGATTCGCTGCGTCGCCGCCTTCCTGCAACTCGAATTATTTGGAGCATAGTCTTTCTGACGTATGGCTCATTAGTAGGTCAACAAGTTTGATATTCGATTACCATTAAATAAATGGCTTTAACGAATACTGCATCAAAAACATAAACCAGCCTAATGCAATTTTCTTAATTTATTTTTCAATATGTAAATCATAAACAAAACAAGCAGAAAACTCTGATTAATTAAAATACTAAAGCATTGATTTTTAAATAATTATTCCTGAAACAAAAAAACACAACTTACGCCACATTCAGAATGAAACAACCATAAAAAATAAATTTCACTAATGAGATAACGTAGTGCAAATATTTTTTATAATATTATCTATCAGATCTTAATTAAGTCGCTCGCGAATTATTAATTACATATTCAATCATAATAAAAATGTCATAAAAAAATCACACAAACGTCATACTAAAAACCACCACCACTAATTAGCACGCAAAGAATACATTACCACCAGCACCAGGATGAATATAAATTAATACCGCGCATTAAATCGAACATAACAACATCTTTTATTTGGGAGATTTTCATCTATTGAGTTCAATATCCGGCGCTTGATAACGCATTATGCCCTGCGAACATCGATAACAGGTGCTGCCGCTCGATATTCGGTCTGTGCAGGAATCCTATTTATGCCAAAAGTTACAAAAAACCGGATTGAGGGCGGAATGATTTTATTTGTTCAACCAACGGCAGTCAGCTAACATAAAAACGGCGTTTATCGTTATTGATGGCGTTATTGACGACAATTCGTTACCACTGATGAATAGCATATTTTAAATGGAGTTATTATGTTAGAAACTGTAACAGGGATGCCTGCGTGGGTAATTGTGATTTTGGTTTCAACTACTTTTTATTGTATAAGTTTTTGCTTTGAAAAAGAGGTTAGCATTAAGCTGTTGTTACTTATCCCGGGCTGTTTTATGGTTTTTTCGATTATCTCTTTACTACGACAAGGCAACATCCTGATTTCAAGTCTGATATGGTTATTAGGCTGTATTGCCGGCGGGATTGCAGCAAAGCGAATTTTTTCATCTCAGACCTACAGCCCAGGCCGTAAGGAAGGCACAATAACGGTGCCGGGGACGTATTCTATTATTACCATTTTTTTACTCTATTTCCCTCTTCGTTATTATATTGGTTATCGTCAGGCAATCGCGGTTGATCATGTTCTTAGCATTCCCATGATTCTGCTATTAGCCGTCTCTTCGGGAGCTGTTGTCGGTTTTTTCACCCTTCGTTCATATATTATCTTTGGGTGCTATAAAGAGTTGAATATTAAATAGAAAAACGGGCAGGATACCCTGCCCGTTTCCGTAGCTGGCCTAACAGCGGTGGTTATTTGAAGACTTTCTGCACAAATTCGATGTACGCCGGCCGCCAGACATCCATTTCATGCCCTAAACCGGGATACTGCCGGTAATCGAATTTCACGCCTTTCTGTTCCAGTTGCGCTTTCAACCCGGCGATGTCCTTGCCGGTTACCGTATCCTTCTCGCCCACCGCCACGGTGAAATTGCGCAGTTGCTGATTGATGCCGGCGGCGTTGCTCAACTGCGCCGTGACCTGAGCGTTCGGCACCGTTTCGGTGGTCACGCCGCTGAAGGTCGCCAGCCAGCCGAAGTGCTCCAGATGGCTCATCCCGGACACCAGCGCCTGATAACCGCCTTGCGACAGCCCGGCCAGCGCCCGGCCGTCGGCATCGCGTCGTACATTAAACCGTTCGCTGACCAGCGGAATAATGTCGTGGATTAGCTCACGATCGGCTGCCGCCGCGTTACGCGGATAAAACGTCTTACGCCGCTCTTGCGGTGGAAAATCCTCCGCAATGGCGTCGGAAACATCGGTTTCGGTGTCCGGGATCACCACCAGCATCGGCGTAATCTTTTTCTCCGCCAGCAGGTTATCCATAATCTGCGGGATGCGGCCCTGCGTGACGGCGGAATCACCGGCATCGCCAAACCCGTGGTAGAAATACAGCACCGGCAGCGGCTTGCCGGTACCGGTGTAACCCGGCGGCGTCCAGACATAGACCTGCCGTTCCGATTTCAGCGACGCCGAGTGATAGGTCACGGTGCGCAGTTCGCCATGCGGCACCGCCCGGGTATCCAGCACGCTGCCCGGCACCAGAATCATGCTGGTGTTGACCTGACGCTGCGGTTTGGGCAACGCCGAACCGGTATCAATGCTGCGAAAGCCGTCCACATTAAAGAAGTATTCGTACAGGTTGGGCCGCTGCGGCTCGCTGCGCCACGACCAAACGCCCAGATCGTTTTTCGTCATCGGGTGCGCGACCCAGGTTTCCGGCGTCGCGCCGGTCACCACGCTCACCGATTTGGCGTCCGGCGCAAACAGCCGGAAGGTAATGCTGTTATCCGCGTTGACCTGCGACAGGTAGTGCCGGGTCGCCACGTCGGCGCGCGGCAACGCCGGGATGGCGCCCGATTCGGCCAACGCCGCCAGCGGCGCGGATAAACTCAGCGCGGAGAGCAACAGGCACAGACTGGTTTTCCTGATTTTCATTTTCAACCTCTTTTTTATTGGTACAGGGTAAAAACGGGCGGGCTGTGTCATGGGGACTCACCACCAGACCTCAGCCTGAACGCCGGCGGTAAATTGATTTTTCTTGCTATCGGCAAAGGTGAACTGATCCAGTTCGTTATCCAGCACCCGGATATAGGTGCCGTAGAAGCGGATTTCCGGACGGGAAGCCAGCATGCTGGTGTCGACCTTGATGGTGTGGAACAGCGTGGTTTTATAGCCTGACTCGGTGAAATACTTCCCGGCCTGATTCTTGTTGGTCTGGCTGAAATAGCCGAGCTCGACGCCGCTCTGGTTGTAATTGCTCCAGATGTAGGCCGGTCTGACCACCGCGCGCACGCTGTCGAAATCGGTATGGGCGCCGGTGTCATAGCTGTAGACATCCTGCCCGCGGGTATACACCAGCGCGTTAGCCATGATCACATCCGGGCGCAGGTACATTTCTCCCTGCGAAATCAGACGCAGCGCCGTGCCGCCGCTGTGGTCGCCGTAGTATTTACCGTTCACCGCCACAAACGGGCTGGATCCGGCATAGCGCGCCAGACTGCTGGCAATCGAGTTATTGGCCATCTGGGCGGTAAACTCATTAAAGCCGTTGTTCGGCAATGCCTGACGCAGCACCACGCCGCCCAGCCAGGAATCTTTCATCGGGAAATAGTTGTTGCTGGCTTCATTATTTTTCTGGGTATCGTTTTTATTAGCCATCGCGTATTTCCCCAGCACCATCAGGCTGGCGCCGTTCCATAACGGAATGCCTTTATAGCGCGCCTCGACCGCGTTGGTATTCATCTGCTGATATTTGGTCAGGTCGCGGTTATAAACATCGATGTCTTCACGGGTCAGCGCCACATCAATAGAGCCGACGCCCACTTTGATATTTTCCACCCCCACGCCGGCGGCAGAGTCGGTTTTATTACTCTTCCAGTCCAGCATCTGAATTTCATACACCGGCAGCGCATGCTTGCCGACCCAGAAATCCGCCTCCGGCGCAAACGGCAGGAACCCTGTGGTGGTGAGATAAATATCCGAGAACTGCAATTTGTTTTCATTGCTGCTGTCTTCGCCAAACCAGCCGCCGGAATAGGACTGACCGACGTTACCGTCCAGTTTTATCACCCCATAGGCGGACTTGCCGTCTTTATTGAACACCCGTTGTTTAAGGATCAGGTCATACCAACTGGTGTGCTCATTGCCAAACCGCCCCAGCGAACCAATGGCCCAGGATTTGGGCGACCCCTGCGAACCGGTGGCCCAGCCGGAACGGAAATAACCGGAATAGGTAAAACCGATATCCTCTTTTACATACTGGCTGAGTTCATGCAATGTCATGGAAGCGCGACTGTCGGATGATACTGCCACAGAAGACAAGGCGTTATCTGCGATCGGCGTAGCGGTTTTCGCCGCGCTGCCGGCATTATTCTTATTACCCGCACTGGCGGCGGAATTATCCCTGACAAGGGTGATGGTTTTATTTTGCTTCTCCTGTTCTTTATAACGCTGCAACTCCTGTTTGGTTTCCTGTAAATCTTTTTCCAGCGCCGCCAGTCGTTGTTCAACTGTTAATGGCGCCGCTGTGGAAATAAACGACACCGGATATAACAGGCTGGCTATCACCAAATAGCTATTTTTTATTTTCATATTCACATTCCCGTCGGATAATCGGATACAGAAAAAACAACAACTCACGCCTGCCGATTAACGGCGAGCGTCAACAGCCTGCGGATATCACTACCCGCAGGTTGACTTCAGATATATTGATACGCGCTATAATTCACGTTGCAGATACATTGGCTTTCCTGCAATGCGAATAAATTGAGGTAGATTAGCGCGTCAGCGTTTTTCCGTGACTGGCAATAACCGACTGATACCAGTAAAAACTCTTTTTACGTCGACGTTCCAGCGAGCCCTGGCCGGTATCATCGCGGTCGACATAAATAAAGCCATAACGTTTGGACATTTCCGCTTTCGAGGCGCTGACCAAATCGATCGGCCCCCAGCAGGTATATCCCAACACCTCAACGCCGTCGGCAATGGCTTCGCCGACCTGCACCAGATGATCATTCAGGTAGCGGATACGATAATCGTCATGAATATCGCCATTCTCTTCGAGCTTATCTTTCGCGCCCAGACCGTTCTCGACAATAAACAACGGTTTTTGATAACGGTCATACAGGAAATTGAGCAAATAACGCAGCCCCAGCGGGTCAATCTGCCAGCCCCATTCAGAGCTTTCCAGATACGGGTTCGGCACCATATTCAAAATATTGCCGCGCGTTTTTTCGAGTTGCGCTTCATCGGTGCTGACGCAACCGGTCATGTAATAACTGAAGGAAATAAAATCGACGGTGGATTGCAGATCCTGCGTATCCTGCGCCGTGATATTCAGCGTAATGCCCTGTTCCCGGAAATAACGATGCATATATCCCGGATACGCGCCGCGCACCTGTACATCGCCGAAGAACAGCCATTCCCGGTTCTGGTGCAGGCTTTCCATCACATCTTCCGGCTTGCTGGTCAGCGGATAGAGCATCGCCCCCAGTAGCATATTGCCGATCTGCGCGTCGGGAATGATGTCGTGGCAGGCCTTCACTGCTCTGGCGCTAGCCACCAGTTGATGATGGATCGCCTGATAAATCGCCGCTTTGTCGCTGTCCGCCGGTAATCCCACCCCGGTAAAGGGCGCATGCAGCGACATATTGATCTCGTTGAACGTCAGCCAGCGTTTGACCTTGTGACGATAACGCGTAAACACCGTGCGGGCGTAGCGCTCAAAGCAATCGATGGTCAACCGGTTGCCCCAGCCGCCGTGTTTTGCCACCAGTCCGTACGGCATTTCGTAGTGTGACAACGTCACTAATGGCTGGATGCCGTACTTTGCCAGCTCGTCAAACAGCCGATCGTAAAACGCCAACCCCGCTTCGTTCGGTTCTGCCTCATCACCCTGCGGGAAAATACGCGTCCAGGCTATCGATATGCGCAGGCAGGTAAACCCCATTTCGGCAAACAGCGCGATGTCCTGCGGGTAACGGTGATAAAAATCAATCGCCACATCTTTGATACCGCTGTCGCCCGGCTGGCGCGTCACAATCTCGCCGAAGATGCCCTGAGGCTGTAAATCCGACGTGGAAAGTCCTTTACCCTCCGTCAGATAGGCGCCTTCCACCTGATTGGCGGCAATCGCGCCGCCCCATAGAAAATGCGCCGGGAAAGGGTTGCTCATCACTCGTCTCCTTTTTTCTGTTCAATAATCATTCAACACACCAGTTGCGTCAGCGGCGCATTGGCGTCCACCTTGCCGCTGGCGACGGGTTCGACCCCGCGATAGTCTTCGCTGTTGGTAATCACAATCGGGGTGGTGAGGTCATAGCCTGCCGCCTCAATGGCCGGGCCATCGAATTCCAGCAGCAGGTCGCCCTGGCGCACCACATCGCCGACACGCACATGCGGGGTAAAATAACGGCCATCCAGCCGGACGGTGTCGATGCCGACATGCATCAGCACCTCGGCGCCGCCTCGTGAGGCCAGGCCGATGGCATGGTGGGTTTTAAACAGCGACGCCACGGTACCGTCTACCGGCGCGTACAGCCGTCCCTGCGTAGGTCGAATGGCGATCCCCTTGCCCATCACGCCGCTGGCGAAGGTACGATCGGCCACCTGCTCTAGCGGCAGTACCTCACCGGCCAGCGGACTGAACAGCGTCTCGGCACGAACGGCGCCAGCGTTGTCCTGCGTTTCCACCGGTACCGCCGGGCTATCCGCTGCCGCCGGTTGTGTTTCATCTTTCGGCACGCCAAACGACCAACTGGTCAACGCGGCAAACGTAAAGGCCGCCAGCGTGCCGATCACCGCCGCCCAAACGCTGCTGTCCACACCGGTCGGCGGAATCACCTGGGTGAAGGAGAAAATGCTGGGAAAACCGAACGAATACATGGTGGTATGAGAGTATCCCATCACCGCCGCGCCCAGCGCCCCACCGATACAGCCGAAGATAAAAGGGCGACGCAGCGGCAGCGTCACGCCGTACACCGCTGGCTCGGTAATCCCGAAAATCGCCGCGGAAAACGCCGACCCGGCAATCCCCTTGCGCTTCAGGTCACGGGTACGCAGCAACACGCCCAGCGTGGCGCCGGCCTGCCCCAGCACCGCCGGCACCAGCAGCGGCAGCAGAGTATCGTGTCCAATCACACTGAAGTTGTTCAGCATCAGCGGCACAAAGCCCCAGTGCAGCCCGAAAATTACGCACACCTGCCACAACGCGCCCATCACGGCGCCAGCCAGCAATGAATTCAGCCCGTACAGCCACTGGTATCCGCCCGCCAGCATCTGGCTCAGCCAGGTAGCGCTCGGCCCAATCAGCAGAAAGGTCAGCGGAACGCTAATGACAATACACAGCAACGGGGTGAAAAAATTGCGGATATTGGCGTGCAGCCAGCGATTCAGCGGCTTTTCCAGTTTGCAGGATACCCAACTGGCAAACAGAATCGGGATCACCGAAGAACTGTAATTGATAAAGGTAATCGGGATACCCAGAAAATGGAGCGTTGGGTGATCCGGCGCCTGCATGGCGTTGAAAGCGGCGATCATGCTCGGGTGCACCAGCGTGGCGCCAATCACCAGCGTGGTAAACGGGTTGCCGCCAAACTTCTTGCCGGCCGTATAACCCAGCACAATGGGGAAGAAATAAAACAGCGCGTCGCTGGCGGCGAACAGCAATTTATAGGTGCCGCTGCTTTCCGACATAAAATGGGTGGCGACGCCTAGCGCCAGAAAGCCTTTCAGGATCCCCGTCGCCGCCATCACGCCGACAAATGGCGTAAATATGCTGGAAATGATGTCGATAAAACTGGCAAACAGGCTATTTTTTTTCTCCTCTTCCGGCGCGGCCGAGTCGCCAAAGCGGGCCATGCCGTCAAGGGAAAGCAGCGCCTGATAAACATCAGCCACCTGATTGCCTACCACCACCTGAAACTGACCACCGCTTTCCACCACCATGATAATGCCCGGATTATTTTTCAGCGCATCGGCATTGGCGTTGGCATTGTCCCTGAGTTTAAACCGCAGGCGCGTGGCGCAATGTATCACGCTAATGATATTGTCCTTACCGCCTACGCCATCTCTTATTTCACTGGCTAATGTTTCGTAATTCATTGCTACATCCTTAATGCTCGATCCATGCCCGGAGAAAACCGCTGAGTGACCGGTATATACCCGTCATACTTCAAGTTGCAGGTGCGTTGACTGCCCTCGCTCACCCCAGTCACTTACTTATGTAAGCTCCTGGGGATTCACTCGGTTGCCGCCTTCCCGCAACTCGAATTATTTTGGGTATATACGGTTTCAGGACACCCCATTTTCAAGACAAAAAAAAACCTGAACCGTCTCATCGCGGCGCAAGGCTCGCAAAAAACGGTTCAGGTTTTGCCTGTATTTTCCGCTGGGGGTATACAGTCGCAATCCATATTTATCGCTTTACAGATTACCAGTGCGATTTATTCTGACAAGCGTTTCACCCGGGTAATCTGTTATTTTGTGATATCACGCAAACTTCGTTTTTCCGTACCCGAGATTCACTCTGCCGCCTGCTCCTGTAATTCCGAGCGAACCCGTTCGATATGAATGGCCAAAAACATCAATTCTTCCTTGGTCAGGGTATAGTCGTAATGCAGCATAATATGATCCTGAATTTTTTCGGCGCAGTGATACGCCAGCGTATATTTTTCCTTCACCACATCGTGCAGCGATTCGTCTTCGCTAAATACCGGCGTGCGCCCCAATAATCGCTGTGCAAAGAACTTCAGGTGAGTCACGAACCGGTGATAACTGAATGCCTGCTCGTTATAGTCGAGATTCAACTGGTATTTGACGATATTCAGGATTTCCTGCATCACGCGGGTAATCCGCATCACTTCCGGCATATGGCTGTCCAACTGGGCGTTGACCAGATGTAACGCAATAAAGCCCGCTTCATCTTCCGGCAACCGAACCCCCAGCCGCCGGTGGATAATGTCCAGCGCATCCAGCCCGATGGCGAACTCTTTTTGATACAGCCGTTTGACCTCCCACAACAGCCCGTTGCGGATATCCACCCCTTGCCGGTGGCGTTCGATGGCAAAGTGGCAATGGTCGGTCAATGAAATGTAGAGACTGTTCTGCAGGCTGCCGCTCAGCTTCTCTTTCGCCAGCGCGATGATCCGATCGGCGGTGGTCACCACCTCCAACGGGATGCGTTCCAGCACATCGCTCAGGCGGGCGGTCAGCTCGCTGCTGCGCAGAGAAAAGATTTTTTCGATCAGCGCGGCGTCCACCGTATCCCCCGGCCGTTTTTTGAATCCCAGCCCCCGCCCCATCACGACCTGTTCGTTATTCTGTTCATCCATGACCGTGACGACATTATTATTCAATATTTTGGCGATCTTCATTGTCCGACCCCTGAAAACAAAAAAACCAGACGCTCGCCGTAAACGCGAACATCTGGTTTTGCCTGCCAATGGCAGTAGCAACCCCGGATTGCGCACCGCGCCACACAACAATGTCGCTGACCGGGCACAACCTGTAGACGCTAACTTACCACCGGCGCGCGCGGGCTCAACCTCCCGGTGACGGAAACGTGACCGGGATCGACACAAACCCAATAACGCAGCATATTATTAATAGACTTCACAATCCCATATGGATAAAGGGTTTGGACTTCCCCCACATCAGTAGACGAATTCTGTCCTCACGATGAGGCTTCAGGACTGACGCCGCCGAGGTAGCTGTAACGCCGGGTCTGGTTGTCGAAGACGTCAAGGTAATCAACGGTATCCCCCCCAGGCCAGCGAGCGGGCTTCGGTCTGTTTTTGGGCAAAAGCGATCTGCTCTTCGGTATAACGCGTCTTTTTCATGCCGGATGACCTCTTTTTAAGGAGAAGGCGTGCCGGAAACTCTACTTAACGCAGGTACTGAACAATAAGGAAGAGCTCGCCAAAAAGAATCAATCATCAACAGCAGGGTCTTAATCCGGATAGCCGATTTTATCATCAGAAATACCGTCAGCCAGTGTCGCTGGTTAGCGATAACCACCACAATCCATGTAATAAGGAACCGAATTATTACGTCGATTGTTTGATAGCAGGCGATAGTACCTGAATAACGCCGCATCGCCCGCATATACCATTGCCAGACCAGCCGGCAGCGCCCCAGGCGCCGGGCTCATTTCGCACCGACAGGCAGATATTCTTAGTGCATTTGCGCAACAAGTTTGTGTAAAAACAATAAATCGCACATTTTTTTGCGCAAGAGCACGAAAATACGCGTTATCCTTCCGTTCAATGACTTGTATCTCTTTGCCTGATAACTATAATACGGAACGTCGTTTCATTGAATGGTTTCAGCGAATCCACGTGCCACTGACAAAAACACAACTAACAACACAATCCTCAGGGATATTGCCGCCTCGCCCACTCTTGATTATGGGCAATATCCGGTCACGTGCAGCTTCACTCTCCCTCGCCTGTCACCATCTATACTTATCATTCTCTCGCAGTCGCAAACGTATTATCCCCGGAGGTTCAGCTTCGGTTAACCGCCGGTCACCCTGTTTTTTTATCCATCACAACTTGTAGAAACTACCGTTATGAAAAAGACTAAAATCGTTTGTACCATCGGCCCGAAAACCGAATCAGAGGAAGTGCTGGGCAAACTGCTGAACGCAGGCATGAATGTAATGCGCCTGAATTTCTCTCACGGTGACTACGCCGAGCATGGTCAACGCATCAAGAACCTGCGCGCCATCACGGAAAAAACCGGCCAGAAAGCAGCAATCCTGCTGGATACCAAAGGCCCGGAAATCCGGACCATCAAGCTGGAAAACGGCGCGGACGCCTCCCTGACCGCCGGTCAGACTTTCACCTTCACAACCGACCAGAGCGTCATCGGCAATAAGGAACGCGTAGCGGTAACCTATGCCGGTTTTGCCAACGACCTGAGCGTCGGCAACACCGTACTGGTCGACGACGGCCTGATCGGTATGGAAGTCATCGAGATCAAAGGCGGCGAAGTTATCTGTAAAGTGCTGAACAACGGCGATCTGGGTGAAAACAAGGGCGTTAACCTGCCGGGCGTTTCCATCCAATTGCCTGCGCTGGCGGAAAAAGACAAACGCGACCTGATTTTCGGCTGCGAGCAAGGCGTCGATTTCGTAGCGGCATCCTTTATCCGTAAGCGTTCCGACGTGGAAGAGATCCGCGCCCACCTGAAACAGCATGGCGGCGAGCACATCCAGATTATCTCCAAGATTGAAAACCAGGAAGGTTTGAACAACTTCGACGACATTCTGGAAGCCTCTGACGGCATCATGGTAGCCCGCGGCGACCTGGGCGTTGAGATCCCGGTTGAAGAAGTGATCTTCGCTCAGAAGATGATGATCGAAAAATGCAACCAGGCTCGCAAAGTGGTGATCACCGCGACCCAGATGCTGGACTCGATGATCAAGAACCCGCGCCCGACCCGCGCTGAAGCCGGTGACGTCGCCAACGCCATCATCGACGGCACCGACGCAGTGATGCTGTCCGGCGAGAGCGCCAAAGGCAAATACCCGCTGGAAGCGGTCACCATCATGGCAACCATCTGCGAACGCACCGATAAAGTGATGAAATCGCGTCTGGATAAACTGCAAAACACCAGCAAACTGCGCATCACCGAAGCGGTATGCCGCGGTGCGGTGGAAACTGCAGAGAAACTGGAAGCGCCGCTGATCGTCGTCGCTACCCACGGCGGCAAATCCGCCAAATCCATCCGTAAGTACTTCCCGAATGCCCGCATTCTGGCGCTGACCACCAACGAAATCACCGCGCGTCAGCTGCTGCTGAGCAAAGGCGTGGAAACGCTGCTGGTGAAAGAGATCGCGTCTACCGATGATTTCTACCGCATCGGCAAGGAAGCGGCGCTGAAGAGCGGTTTCGCTCAGGAAGGCGACGTAGTGGTGATGGTTTCCGGCGCGCTGGTGTCGAGCGGCACCACCAATACCTCTTCGGTACACCGCCTGTAATTCGATAATGAGAATATTTCAAAGCGCCCTGCGGGGCGCTTTTTATTTTGGCGCCATGTTTATCGCTGATAAATAGCGCGATCGGTTATACAAAAAAGGTATATCCGCGGCCGTGAAGGTCGGAGTAATCTGATAAGATAGCGCTGTTTTCCTTACTTTTTTAACCTGTTTGTAAAACTCGATGATTCTTTGAGCGAACGATCAAAATTAAGCATGTTCCCATCAAAAATTTATTCTCATCAGAAAACGGTTTGTGTAATACTTGTAACGCTACATGGAGATTAACTCAATTTAGAGGGTATTAATAATGAATCGTACTAAACTGGTACTGGGCGCGGTAATCCTGGGTTCCACTCTGCTGGCTGGTTGCTCCAGCAATGCTAAACTGGATCAGCTGTCTTCTGACGTTTCTTCTCTGAACGAAAAAGTATCTGCTCTGACCAGCAAAGTTGACGCTCTGGCTACCGACGTGCAGGCTGCTAAAGACGACGCAGCTCGTGCTAACCAGCGCCTGGACAACCAGGTTCGTACTTACAAGAAGTAAGAACTGGTTGAATGAAAAATGGCGCACTTTGTGCGCCATTTTTTTTGCCCTTCCCTTTGCTCTCATCACACCGTCCTCCTGAGCGTGCCGCTCGCCTTTTATTGCATATCGCGTTACCGGGCATCGCCTTACCAACAACAAGTCTGGCGTGTCAGAACGCCCGCTGATGACGTCCTGACACCGATGGTGGTTAAGATGGTAGTCGTTGAGGGATAGTCGTTAGTGCGATGGGGATGTCACCACCGCCGATATCGGCGCCCCTTGCTGTTGCAGCAGCGGCTGATGAGGAACGCTCTGCCCGGCACTGACCAGCACCGGCATACCGGAACGGCGCACAATGGCGTCTTGAGCCGCTTCGGCATCGGTATCGTCATTGTGGATAAAGGCTTTCACCTTCTGGCTCAGCGCAATCGGCATGGTTTGCGGGTCATCCTTATCGGTGCGCGACAGCGGCTGATGCACTTCCACATAACGTTTCCCATCGGGTTCCACCGCAATCTTGATCGGTTCATTGATGATCTGTACCCGGGTACCTACCGGCACGTCATTAAACAGCGCTTCAATATCTTCCGGACGCAGACGGATACAACCGGAGCTCACCCGCATACCGATGCCGAAATCGGCATTCGTGCCATGAATCGAGTACACGCCGCCGCTTTTTTCCAGCCGTAACGCGAACAGTCCCATCGGGTTGTCCGGCCCGCCGGGTACTACCGCCGGCAGCGTAATCCCCTGCTCTTTATAGTGACGACGAATGTTGGCGGTAGGGATCCAGGTCGGATTCGGGCGCCGCTCGATAACGCGGGTCACCATCACCGGCGTATTGCGGCCAAGCTGACCGATGCCGATCGGATAGACGATCACCGTATTTTTCCCTTTCGGGAAATAGTACAGCCGCAGTTCCGCCAGATTAACCACCACCCCTTCCCGCGGCGTATCCGGCAGCAACATCTGCAACGGAATCGTCAGGCTGGAGCCTGGCTTGGGCAGGTAGGGGTCGGTGCCGGGGTTGGCTTCCAGCATACCGAGCAGGCCAATTTTGAATTTGGAAGCGATGATTTCCAGCGGATGCCCGTCATTGGGCACGGTATAGGTAATATTTTCCCCGATCAGGCGACTGTCAGGGGGTGGCAGAGAATATTCCGTCGCACTGGCAGGCTGCATGCCCGCCAGACAGGAGGTAAACAATAATCCCACCAGGGTAAGCGCACGTTTCATTATCGGTTTCCTGTTTTACTGCTGAAGATCGGGTGAGCGCCAGAGCGTAACACAAGGTCACACCCTAAAAAGGCGCGGGTGAATTGCCGTTGGCAGACACCTTCTTTCTTATTTCTTATCAATAGGTTGAATCTCTTTTCATCATTGGAAGTTCCCAAGGATAAAAGCAAGGTAGCAGGAAATCCACCGGATGGATTCTGAAATGTGACGTATCAGGGCGCGGGAGTCGCGCCCTGTGGGCGTTATACCAACGCAGCCGCCCGCGTCCGTACGGCGCGCAGCATGGCTTCCAGCCCTTGCGATCGTGATGGCGTCAGGTGCTGGGTCAGCGCCAGCGACGCGAAAAAGGGGCGCACATCCTGCTCGACAATCTCCTGGGCGGACAGCCCCTGATACAGGCTGAACACAATGGCAATCAATCCCTTGACGATAGCGGCATCGCTGTCGCCGTGCAGCACCACGTTGCCTTGTTCGTCACAGGCCAGATCGATCCACACCTGACTCTGGCAGCCGGACACCCGGTTGCCGTCCTGACGCTGTGCGTCGTTGAGCGGCGCCAGACCGGCACCCAGTTCAATGATATAGAGGTACTTCTCTTCCCAGTTGCTGCAACGGGAAAAATTCCGCAGCAACTTCTGCGGATCCGGCAGTTGCGCCCTAGCAATTTGCGCCATAACAATGCCCACAATGCTCCAGAAACAATGACTTTCTGCCGTCAGCTCACTCGCCCAACAGACGATGTATACGGTGCAGGCCCGCCACTAATCGGTCAATCTCATCCTGACAGGAATAGAGCGCCAGCGAGGCGCGGCACATGCTGGGTACGCCATAACGGCTCATCAGCGGCATGGCGCAATGGTGGCCGGTGCGAATGGCGATGCCGTACTGGTCGAGAAAGCTGCCGACGTCAAACGCATGGTGACGCCCCAGATTGAAGGCGATCACTCCCTGCCGATGCGCCGGACCGTACAGACGGAGCGTCGGCACCTCGGCCAGCGACGCCAGCGCATAGCGCATCAGTTGGTCCTCATGCGCCTGAATCGCCTCAATCCCCAGCGCGGAGACATAATCCAGCGCCGCCCCCAGACCAATAATCCCGGCGACATGCGGCGAACCCGCCTCAAAGCGCCACGGCGGATCGGCATAGGTGGTACCCTGCGTCAGGCTGACCTCGCGGATCATGGCGCCGCCGCCTTCCCACGGCGGCATCGCCTGCAACAGCTCGCTTTTGCCGTACAGTACGCCGATGCCTGACGGCCCATACAATTTATGACCGGAAAACGCATAGAAATCGCAATCCAGCGCCTGTACGTCGATTGACTGATGCATCACCGCCTGCGCACCATCCACCAGCACTTTCGCGCCACAGGCATGCGCCTGACGGATGATCTCCGCCAGCGGGTTAACCGTGCCCAGCACGTTGGAAACCTGCGTCACCGCCACCAGTCGGGTGCGCTCATCCAGCAATGCCGGCAGTTGCGCCATGTCCAGTTCGCCGTCATCGGTGATCGGCAGAACACGCAGCGTCAGCCCGCGCGCCTGCGCCAGCATCTGCCAGGGCACGATGTTGGCGTGGTGCTCCATTTCGCTGATCACCACGTTGTCACCGGGCTGAAACGCGACACGGCCATAACTGTTGGCCACCAGATTGATGGCTTCGGTGGTGCCGCGCACAAACACGATGTTTTCCGCCGAAGCGGCATGGATAAAGGTGGCGATCTTCGCCCTCACCTCCTCCATCGCGCTGGTGGCGCGGGCGCTCAGGGTATGAATGCCGCGGTGCACCGCCGCGTATTCGTGCAGATAGAAATCCCGCTCGCGGTCGATAACCGCCAGCGGTTTCTGCGCGCTGGCGGCGCTATCCAGATAGGCCAGCGGCTGTCCGTTGACCGATTGCTGCAAAATCGGGAAATCCGCCCGTACCCGATCGATAGGGTAATGATCGACAGGATGATGACCGATGGAATAATTCACGCTGTTTCTCCTCCCAGTGCCTGCAGGCGCCGGGCCACTCGCTCCAGCACCGCATCACGCAGCGCGTCATAGCGGATCGCCTCCGTCAGTTCGGCGGCAAACGCGAAGATAATCATCTGTTGCGCCGCCTGTTCGCCGATACCGCGTGAACGCAGATAAAACAGTTGTTCTTCGTCGATGCGCCCGACCGTCGCGCCGTGGCTGCATTTCACGTCATCGGCATAGATTTCCAACTGAGGTTTGGTGTCCACCTCCGCCAGTCGCCCCAGCAACAGGTTGTTGTTGGTCATCTTGCCGTCGGTCTTCAGGGCGCCGGGCGCCACCTTGATCAAGCCGTTGAACACGCCGCGCGCCCGATCGCGCACAATCGCCTTGTGCAACTGGCGGCTTTCGCCAAACCCCTGATTGTGTTCCAGCCAGGTACGGGTATCGCACACCTCGTTGCCGGTCGGCACCATCAGGCTGTTCATCGACAACGTCACGCCTTCGCCGTTTATCTGCGCGCTGGTGTGATGGCGGGTCAGCCCGGCGCCCAGCAGAAAACTATGGCTATGAAGCTGAGCGTCTCGTGCCAGACGTAAGTCATTGTGAGCGAAGTGATAGCTGTCGGCGGCTTCGAACCCCAGCTTGTAGTGCTCGGTGCGGCTGTTTTCACCCGCATCGATGGTCAGGCGCGCGCCGCTAAAGTGAGATGCCCCTTCCAGACTGGCGTAATGCTCGATCAGCGTGGCGTTGGCCCCTGCGCCGATACGCGCATGATGGCGATAATGCAGCGTATTGAGCGACGCCGGCCGCCCACTGCTGATATGCAGCAGATAGAGCGGCTTCTCCGCCGTCACGCCGTTGTCGACCTGAATCAGCGTCTGTTCCGCCGCCAGGCTCTCCGTCAGGTGCAAAAACACCTCCGGCTGAATTGGCGGCAAACCGGGCTGCCGCCGGGCTGACGGAATCACCTCCACCTGATATGGCCCGGTATCGGCGTCGCTCAGCGCACGGCTGAAGCAACCGTCGACAAACACCAATCGCCAGCCGTCGACCGGCAGCGCCAGCGCGTCGCGCTGCGCCGGCGTGACCTCGCTTGCGGTCGCTACCGTGGTGAATTCATGATCAAGCAGCCGCTCCAGCGGGGTGTACTTCCAGTGCTCCAGCTTGCGGTGGGGAACCCCGAGTTGCATCACCTGTTGCCAGTGCTGCTGCGCCTCATCGGCGCGCGGCGCTGCGGTATCAAACAGGCGTTGCCACTGCTGCAGCGCCTGTTGCGCTTTACTGTTGGTCGGTAAGCCAGCCATAGCCCTGCTCCTCCAACTGTTTCACCAGCGAGAAATCCCCGGATTTCACAATTCGCCCCTGATAGAGCACATGCACGTAATCCGGCCGGATATAGTCCAGAATACGCTGGTAATGGGTGACGATGATAAAGGCGCGCTTGCCGTCGCGCAGCGCGTTGACGCCGCCGGAGACGATTTTCAGCGCATCAATGTCCAGCCCGGAGTCGGTTTCATCCAGGATGCACAGCTCGGGTTCCAGCACCGCCATTTGCAGAATGTCGTTGCGCTTTTTCTCGCCGCCGGAAAAACCGACGTTGACCGAACGCGTCAGCAGGTCGTCCGGCATGTTCAGCAGCCGGATTTTATCGTCGATGAAATCCTCGAAATCGAACCGATCCAGCGTCGGTTGCTGGCGATAAGCGCGCACCGCGTTCAGCGCGGTTTGCAGGAAAAAGCGATTGCTGACGCCGGGGATTTCCACCGGGTACTGAAACGCCATGAAGATCCCTTCGCCGGCCCGTTCCTCCGGCGACAGTTCCAGCAGATCTTTGCCCTTGAAACGCAGCGACCCGCCGGTTACCTCATAGTCCTCGCGCCCGGCCAGCGTGGCGGACAGGGTGCTCTTGCCCGAGCCGTTCGGCCCCATGATGGCGTGAACCTCGCCTGGGTTAACCTGTAGGTTCAACCCGTTGATGATCGGTTTGTCGTCGACGCTGACGTTCAAGTTTTCAATCGTTAACATACTCTTACCCTTCCGGCGTCTTACCCGACGCTCATGATTATCGACACCGCTGCGCGGTGCATGGCGTGCCGTGGTGTTGGCGCATCATCAACCCACACTGTGTTCGAGGCTGATGGACAGCAATTTCTGGGCTTCCACCGCGAACTCCAGCGGCAGCTCCGAGAACACGTCTTTGCAGAAACCGTTCACTATCATCGAGATAGCGTCGTCTTCGCTGATACCGCGTTGCAGGCAATAGAACAGTTGATCCTCGCCGATGCGCGAAGTGGTGGCTTCGTGTTCCAGCTGCGCGCTGTTGTTCCGCACCTCCACGTAGGGAAAGGTGTGCGCGCCGCAGTCGCCGCCGATCAACATCGAATCGCACTGGGTGAAATTGCGCGCATTGGTGGCGCTGGGCATGATCTTCACCAGCCCGCGATAGGTGTTCTCGCTGTGTCCGGCGGAAATTCCTTTAGCGATGATGGTCGACCGGGTGTTCTTGCCGATATGAATCATCTTGGTGCCGGTATCCGCCTGCTGGTGGCCGCTGGTCAGCGCCACCGAGAAGAATTCGCCCACCGAGTAGTCGCCGCGCAGGATCACGCTCGGGTATTTCCAGGTGATCGCCGACCCGGTTTCCGATTGCGTCCACGACATGCGCGAATGGTCGCCGGCGCACAGCGCGCGTTTGGTCACGAAGTTGAGAATGCCGCCTTCGCTGCCCTGGCCGGAGAACCAGTTCTGCACCGTGGAATATTTCACTTCGGCATTCTTATTGACGATCACTTCCACCACCGCCGCATGCAGTTGATAACTGTCGCGCACCGGCGCCGAACAGCCCTCGATATAGCTGACATAACTGTCGTCGTCGGCAATCAGAATGGTGCGCTCGAACTGGCCGGTCTTGGCGGCGTTAATACGGAAATAGGTCGACAGCTCCATCGGGCAGCGCACCCCTTTCGGGATGTAGACAAAGGTGCCGTCCGAAGCCACCGCGGCGTTCAAAGCGGCAAAGAAATTGTCGTTGGCGGGCACCACCGTGCCCAGATACTGGCGCACCAGTTCCGGATGTTCCTGAATCGCTTCGCTGAACGAACAGAAAATGATGCCCTGCTTCGCCAGTTCATCCCGATAGGTAGTGGCGACGGACACCGAATCGAAAATGGCGTCGACCGCCACGTCTTTGCCTTCCCGTACCGGTACGCCCAGCTTGTCGAAAGCGTCCTCCACTTCGCGGGTCAGGTAATTATTGTGGGCGACATCGCCGGCCGGCTGCTGCTGCGCGCCCGGCTGGGAACCGCAGCTGTCGTCGCACTGCCCGCAGGAAGGCGCGGAGTAATAGCTGTAGTCCTGATAATTCAGCCGCTCGTAATGCGCCTTCAGCCAGTGCGGTTCCTCCATCTGCAACCAGGCCCGGTAGGCGCTGAGCCGGAACTCCAGCATCCACTCCGGTTCATTGCGTCTGGCGGAAATCGCCCGCACCACGTCTTCATTGATGCCGTGGGCCAGTTGGTCCATCGCCAGCTCGGTGAAAAAGCCCTCTTTATAACGGCCGTCATCGAGCCAGGTCTGGACATCGTCGGATACGTCTACATTACTACGCGCCATAATCGTGTCGCCGCTTAAAGCCCAAAACTTTCGCCACACCCACAGGCATGCCGGGCTTTGGGATTGTTGAATTTGAATACCTGATTGATGCCTTCCTGGACAAAATCCACTTCCGTGCCGTCGAGAAACGGCATCGCCTTGAGCGGAATGAACAATCGCGCGCCTTCGCGCTGATAGAGCAGATCGGTGGGGTCAGGCTGATGCACCAGCTCCAGTACGTAACCAAACCCCGCACAACCCGATTGCTTAACCGCCAGCCGGATGCCCTGCATCGATTCATCCCGCCGCATCAGGTTACTGATATGGGCTACGGCGCTATCGGTCAGCGTCAATCCCTGCCATGCCTGTTCGTCCAGTGAAAAAGTTTCTACATCGTGCGTTTGCATCGGGATCACCTCGCTTGCTGTTATTGCCCCCCGCACGGCGGGCTGTGATACCGACCGCATGACATCCGTTTCCTGCTGGTTGATCAATTCGGATATCTATACTGTCAGAACTCACACAATGTTAATGATAATTATTACTACATCAACCGGGTGATTGTGGGGGCTTTCCCGGATGATTGTGGGGCTTTTCCCGGATGATTGTGGGGCTTTTCCCGGTTACCGGCTCCAGGACGTTCCATTTGCAACCGGTATTTTCGGCGCTCACTGCCCCAAAAACCAACAACTGACTATTGATATAGCAAACCTTGATAATTTATACCTATGGTTTTGCCTGTTATTGCTATCAACATTTTCTTATCATCAGTATAACACCCCTGAATCAGTCTATTTTCTGAACGCCCCTGCCATGCCAAAAATTCTCCGCTGCGCGCACACGATGATAAATTCAGCACGTTTCATGCAGAAAATGCGATCGCGATCGCCTCTTACCGGCGAATACGCACCGGAAGCGTTGCATGATGGAGCGCTTAAAAATATGATAATGATTCTTATTTAATGTATGAGGTGCCGGTCATGTTCCCGTTCAGAGCCTGGTTGCAGACGCAAATCGATGACTACCGGCGGCAATTGCGTAATGCCACGATGGAATTTTATCTGGCGGAATTATCGCTGGAGCGGGATGACGGCGAGATTGGCGAATTGCGGCACTACTACCTGACCGGTGTCCAAATGGCGGAGCTGAGCCAGCAGCAGGGCGACGAAAACAGTTACCTGTTCAGCCTGATCAAGATCCACCAGCGTCTGATTCATGAAATCAACAATGCCGAGCGCGACCACCTGTTCCGGGTGCAGAGTTACTACTTTGCGCGCCAGACGTTGCAGCGCATCTGCACCCAGTTCAGCCTGATGGGCAGTTGGGACAAAGCCACCGCTTTCCAAACCGATTTTATGCAGCGAGTGGCGTTTATCCCCTGAAGGTTTATACCCGTCATACTTCAAGTTGCAGGTGTGTTGGCTGCGTTCGTTCACCCGAATCACTTACCTGAGTAAGCTCATCGGGATTCACTCTCTTGCCGCCTTCCTGCAACTCGAATTATTTTGGGTATATACCCTGAAGAGAGGCTGCCGGGCCGGGTGCCCGACAGCAGCGTAACGATTGGCGGGAGATCAGGCATCCGGCGTGATCACCGCCGTAGTCAACCGCGAGGTGCAACACAACCGATCCCGGCTGTCAAAAATATCAATCTGCCAGACCTGCATCCGTTTGCCGGTGTGCAGCGCGCGGCAAACGCCGCGCACCTCGCCTTCCGTTACCGCGCGCAGGTGGTTGGCGTTGATTTCCACCCCCACCACCCGCTGCTCGCCTTCCGAACACAGATAACCGGCGATCGACCCCAGCGATTCCGCCAGCGTCACCGATGCGCCGCCATGCAGCAGCCCGAAAGGCTGACGCGTGCGATGATCCACCGGCATCACGCCTTCCAGCGTATCGTCGGTCAGGCGCGTCATGCGGATGCCGATATGACCGGCCATGCCGCCCACCGCCATCTGATTCAACTGCTCAATATCTACGGTACGTTTCCACAGCATCACACCAGCTCCAGCAACGCCTGCAACGGATGTTTCAACCCACGCCCTTCCATACGCTTAACCTGACTGCGGCAGGAGTAGCCGGTGGTCAGACAGCGCGCCTGCGGCAACCGTTGCAGGGACGGCTGCCAGGAGAGAGCATAGATTCCTTGAGAGTGCGCCAGATTACGGCTCTCATGGCCGTAAGTACCCGCCATGCCGCAACAGCCGACGCTGACGTTTTCCAGCCGGGCGCCGAAATGGGCAAAAATGGCCGACCACTGTTGCCCGCTGACCGGCAACGCCGTGGTTTCGGTGCAGTGACCGAACAGATACCACGGATCGTCGCGCAGCGCCGGCGCGCGATCGTCGCGGCTGGTCAATAGCGCCGTCAACCACTCATGCACCAGTTGCACCTGAAAATCGCCGCGCCGATCGCCCAGCACTTCCCGGTACTCATCCCGATAACACAGCACCAGCGCCGGATCCACCCCCACCATCGGCAGCCCAAGGCGGGCCACCCGGTTGAGGAATTCCGCGGTTTTACCGGCGGTTTTGGCAAAGCGCTGCAGGAATCCTTTGATATGCTGCGGCTTGCCGTTCGGCGAAAACGGCAGCAGCACCGGTCGCAACCCCAGCTTTTCCACCAGCCGGACAAAATCCGCCACCACCTGCGCGTCGTAATAGCTGGTAAATGGATCCTGTACGATCAACACATGATCGGCACGCGCCTGCGGCGACATCTGCTCCAGTTGTTCCAGCGTGGTGGTCATCACCCGGTGGCCGACAAATTGCCGGCGCAGCGACGGCGTCGACAGCAACGGCAAATCCACCATACCGATGAACTTGCGGCTGACCGCATTCACCCACGGCTGGCGCAGGAAAAAGTTGAAGGTCTTCGGGCTGTGCGCCATCAGCGGAGCGTAGCTTTCCACGCCGGCCACCAGATAGTCCCGCGCCGGACGCAGATAGCGGGTGTGGTACAGTTGCAGGAAACGAGCGCGAAAACCGGGAACGTCAATCTTGATCGGGCACTGGGTGGAGCAGGCTTTGCAGGCCAGGCAGCCGGACATCGCCTCTTTGACCTCATGCGAGAAGTCATACACGCCCTGACGCGCAGCCAGCGTGTTGCGGGTTTTGGCGATCAGTCCGCGGAAACTGACGCGCTGATGCGGCAGCGCATTTTCCAGCGCCAGTGGATCCACCCCCTGTTCCGACAACAGTCGCAACCACTCGCGCACCAGCGTGGCGCGGCCTTTGGGCGAATGAATACGGTTGCCGGTGATTTTCATCGACGGACACATCGGGCTGCGGGTATCGAAGTTGAAGCACAGGCCGTTGCCGTTACACTCCATCGCGCCGCGGTACGCGGTGCGTACCGTCAGCGGAATCTGCCGATCGTAGGTGCCGCGTTTCACCGCATCCACCTGCATCATCGGCGCGTCCACTCCCAGCGGCGCACAGATCTTGCCGGGGTTAAGGCGGTTGTCCGGGTCGAACGCCGCCTTGACCCGGCGCAACTCTTCATACAGCTCCGGCCCGAAGAATGCCGGGCTGTATTCGGCGCGGAAACCTTTGCCGTGTTCGCCCCACAGCAAACCGCCATATTTGGCGGTCAGCGCCACGATCTGATCGGACAGCTGCTTCATCAGCACTTCCTGCTGCGGGTCGCACATATCCAGCGCCGGACGCACATGCAGCACACCGGCGTCCACGTGACCAAACATGCCGTAACTCAAACTGTGACTGTCCAGCAGCGCGCGGAACTCGGCGATGTAATCCGCCAGATGCTGAGGCGGCACGCAGGTGTCTTCGGCAAACGGAATCGGTTTCGCCAGCCCTTTGCTGTTGCCCAGCAGGCCGACCGCTTTCTTGCGCATGCCGTAAATACGTTCGATGCCCGCCAGATCGCGGCAAATCTGATAACCGATCACCCCTGCCTCGCGGGCAGCCAGCAGCCCATCCAGACGTTCGCACAACGACGCCACCTGGCCGTCGATAAGCGGCTCGTCGTCGCCGGCGAACTCGACAATGTTCAGCCCCAGCATCTCCTCGCCGGGCACATCGGTAATCAGTTCGCTGACCGAGTGCCACACGATGTCTTCGCGCGCCAGATTCAGCACCTTCGAGTCCACCGTTTCCACCGACAGCGCCCGCGCCTCCACCATGAACGGCGCGCTGCGCAGCGCGGAATCAAACGAGTCATATTTGACGTTGACCAGCCGCCGCACCTTGGGCAACGGCGTGATATCCAGCTTCGCTTCGGTAATGAACGCCAGCGTCCCCTCGGCGCCGGTCAGGATGCGAGTCAGGTCAAACGTTTGCATGTCATCGCTGAAAACATGACGCAGGTCGTAACCGGTCAGGAAACGGTTCAGTTTGGGGAACTTTTCTATAATCAGCTCACGGCGTTCACGGCAGCGATGCAATACGGTGTGATAAATGCGACCGATCGGCGAATCGTCCTGCGCCAGCTGTTCCGCCAGCGCCACCGGCATCGCCTGGGTATCCAGCAGTTCGCCGCCCGGCAGCACCGCGCGCAGCCCCAGTACATGGTCCGAGGTTTTGCCATACACCAGCGAGCCCTGCCCCGAGGCGTCGGTATTGATCATGCCGCCGAGCGTGGCGCGGTTGCTGGTAGACAGCTCCGGCGCGAAAAAGTAGCCGAACGGCTTGAGGTACTGGTTCAGTTGATCCTTGATAACCCCGGCTTCCACCCGTACCCAGCCCTGCTCCGGGTTGATTTCCAGAATACGGTTCATGTAGCGGGACATATCCACCACAATCCCGTGATTGAGCGCCTGCCCGTTGGTGCCGGTGCCGCCGCCGCGCGGCGTGAAGACCAGCTCGCGAAAGCGCTCCTCATCAGCCAGACGGGCCAGCAGCGCCACGTCGGCGGTCGAGCGGGGAAAAACCACCGCGTCCGGCAGCAGTTGATAGATACTGTTATCCGTCGCCATCGTCAGGCGGTCGGCGTACTGGGTGGCGATATCGCCGGTAAAACCGTTTTGCTTCAAGGCTTCCAAAAAGCTCAGCACCGGTTGAACGATTCCCGGCGCTTGTGTGATCTGTGGGATCATTATGTGTTGACCCTGTTCGTGCGAGAGGTGTTTGCCAATAAACCAAATGCCGGCAGGCGACGCGTCGGCCATCCGCGGCCCCTTCGTTTTATCACATTTCCCCCGGCTGTGCGTTAATGGATCAATAAAAACTTAGGGTTGCGGCGGCTGGCGCGCCCGCGGCATAACGCTGACGATTCGCCCTCCCGGTCAGGAATCACTGTGCAAACCGGCGGAAATCACGCATGATAAATTCTGGCTCAAATCCTTTGCATTATCAGCCATCAGGGACGACAGCCAGCCCCGTTTTCATCATTTTGCATTAGGCCTGTCGCCTGAATTAACGAGGTAACCTCTCTTGATGAAACAATCTCAGTCACAGCGATTCGACCTCGCGCGAATCCTGTTCAGCTTGTTGTTTATTGGTATTCTGATTATTGCCTGTTTCTGGGTGGTGCAACCGTTTATCCTCGGCTTTGCCTGGGCCAGTATGGTGGTCATCGCCACCTGGCCGCTGTTAATCCGTTTGCAGCAGATACTTTGGGGATCCCGCTCGCTGGCGGTGCTGGTCATGACCGTGCTGCTGGTGCTGCTGTTTGTGTTCCCGACCTCGATTCTGGTCAGTAGCGTGATTGACAATGCCTCGAATCTGATCAGTTGGATCGGCGCGCAGGGGCGGATTACCCCGCCGGAGCTGGACTGGCTGCGGTCCATCCCGCTGGTGGGCGCCAAGCTGCACAGCAGTTGGTATTCACTGGCGCACAGCGGCGGTCCGGCGCTGATGGCCAAAATCCAGCCCTATATCGGCCAGACCGCCTCCTGGGTGGTATCGCAGGCGGCGCATATCGGCCGTTTCCTGATGCACTGCGCCCTGATGGTGCTGTTCAGCGTGCTGCTGTACAGCAAGGGCGATCAGGTCGCGCTGGGCGTGCGTCGTTTCGCCATTCGCCTCGGGCGTCAGGGCGGCGACTCGGCGGTGATTCTGGCGGCGCAAGCCATCCGGGCGGTCGCCCTCGGGGTGGTAGTGACGGCGATTGTGCAGTCGGTGCTGGGCGGCATTGGTCTGGCGCTGGCAGGGATTCCCTACACCACGTTGCTTACAGTGCTGATGTTTCTGTCCTGCGTGGCGCAAATCGGCCCGCTGACGGTGCTGATTCCCGCCATTATCTGGCTTTACTGGAGCGGCGATACCACCTGGGGCACCATCCTGCTGATCTGGAGCTGCGTGGTTGGCACGCTGGACAACATCATCCGCCCGTTGCTGATTCGTATGGGCGCTGATTTGCCGATGTTGCTGATTCTGTCCGGCGTGATCGGCGGCCTGCTGGCATTCGGCATGATCGGGTTGTTTATCGGTCCGGTAGTGCTGGCGGTATCTTATCGTCTGCTGTCGGCCTGGATGAAAGAGTCGCCGGAGCCGCCGCCGATCCGCTCTATTTCCCACCATCACAAAAAACCCTGATTTTCACATCCATTTCCCGGTGCATCACGCATCGGGATTAGTCCTAATATGTAAGATAATTTTATACTTTTAGGAAACCTCTCAGCCGATCTTCATCATTTATGGCAGTTAATCTGCTATTAGATCAGTTTTCCTGACAAAAATTCTTGCATGACAAATCTATTATTCAAAAATAATTAACCATTAGGATGATTCCTAATGACTCCGATCGCCCCAAAACCTAGTATTCATACCCGGAGCTATTGTTAACGTAATGTTTGTCAGTGAGGTTTCTCCTCGTCAGAGCTAGTAACGAATTGCTGTGTGTAGTCTTTGCCCATCCCCTGAGGTGGGCTTTTTTTTATCTGTTGCTTTCCCTCTTTCTCCCGCTGGTGCGCCGGCTCCGTTTTTGTCTCCCGTCTTCTTCTTCGCTCGTCTTATCCCACTTCACCAAACGCGGGCGTAAAAAAACCGCCCGGCGCAGTGCGGCGGGCGGTGGGTATCTCAATAACGCCGAATAGACGGATAACGGCTTAGCGTTTCTCAGCCAGACTCAGCCAGGTCTGCACCACGGTATCCGGGTTCAGCGACAGGCTGTCGATGCCTTCATCCATCAGCCAGGCGGCAAAATCCTCATGGTCCGACGGCCCCTGACCGCAGATCCCGACGTACTTGCCCTGTTTTTTCGCTGCGCGGATCGCCATCGCCAGCAGCGCTTTCACCGCGTCATTGCGCTCGTCGAACAGTTCAGACACCACGCCGGAGTCGCGGTCCAGCCCCAACGCCAGCTGGGTCATGTCATTCGAACCGATGGAGAAACCGTCGAAATGCTGCAGGAATTCCTCCGCCAGCAGCGCGTTGGACGGAATTTCGCACATCATGATGATTTTCAGACCGTTCTCGCCACGTTTCAGCCCCTGACTGGCCAGCTCGGCCACCACGGCCTGCGCCTGCGCCACGGTGCGCACAAACGGGATCATCACTTCCACGTTGCTCAGCCCCATGTCGTTGCGTACCCGTTTCACTGCTTCGCACTCCAGCGCAAAGCAGGCGCGGAAGTCCGGCGACACGTAACGACCGGCGCCGCGGAAGCCCAGCATCGGGTTTTCTTCTTCCGGCTCGTAGCGAGCACCGCCCAGCAGGTTAGCGTACTCGTTGGACTTGAAGTCGGACAGACGCACGATCACCCGCTTCGGCCAGAATGCCGCCGCCAGCGTCGCGATGCCTTCCTTCAGCCGTTCAATGTAGAACTCGACCGGGTCGTCGTATCCCTGCATCAGGATACGGATTTCGCGCTGCAGTTCCTGCGTCTGCTGTTCAAACTCCAGCAAGGCGCGCGGATGCACCCCGATCATGCGGTTAATGATGAACTCCAGCCGAGCCAGCCCCACCCCTTCGTTGGGCAGGCAGGCGAAATCGAACGCCCGATCCGGGTTGCCGACGTTCATCATAATTTTCAGCGGCAGCGACGGCATGGCATCCACCTGCGAGCTTTTCACGGTGAAATCCAGCAGGTCCTGATAGACGTAGCCGGTGTCGCCCTCGGCGCAGGATACCGTCACCTTCTGGCCGCTTTGCAGCCGCTCGGTGGCGTCGCCGCAGCCCACCACCGCCGGGATGCCCAATTCACGGGCGATGATCGCCGCATGACAGGTCCGCCCGCCGCGGTTGGTGACGATCGCCGCCGCCTTTTTCATGATCGGTTCCCAGTCCGGGTCGGTCATGTCGGTTACCAGCACGTCGCCGGCATTCACCCGATGCATTTCGCTAATGTCATGGACGATCTTCACTTCGCCCGCGCCGATGCGATGGCCGATAGCACGCCCTTCCACCAGCACCTTGCCGCCGGCCGGTAAATGATAACGCTCCATCACCTGGCCGTTGGAACGTACGGTTTCCGGACGCGCCTGCACGATATACAGCTTGCCGGTGTGGCCGTCTTTGGCCCATTCGATGTCCATCGGGCGGCCGTAGTGTTTTTCAATCAGCAACGCCTGATGCGCCAACGCCTGCACTTCATCATCGCTCAGACAGAAACGGGTGCGCTGCGCCTCTTCCACATCCTCCACCCGCACCTGCTTGCCGTGCTCCTGCGTGGCGGCGTACACCATGCGGATTTTTTTCGATCCCATATTGCGGCGCACAATCGACGGTTTGCCACTGAGCAACGTCGGTTTGTGTACATAAAACTCATCCGGGTTGACCGCGCCCTGCACCACCATCTCGCCCAGCCCCCAGGCGGCGGTAATAAACACCACCTGATCGAAGCCCGACTCGGTATCCAGCGTAAACATCACGCCGGAAGACGCCAGATCGGAACGCACCATGCGCTGCACCCCGGCGGACAACGCCACGCCGCGGTGGTCATAGCCCTGATGCACGCGATAGGAAATAGCGCGATCGTTGAACAGCGAAGCAAACACATGCTTGACCGCCACCATCACGGCATCAATACCCTGTACGTTAAGGAAAGTTTCCTGCTGGCCGGCGAAGGAGGCGTCCGGCATATCTTCCGCGGTGGCGGAAGAACGCACCGCGAACGACGCGTCCGGCTCGCCGTCCGCCAGTTGCTGGTACGCGTCGCGGATTGCCTGCTCCAGCTCCGGCTGGAACGGCGTGTCGATGACCCACTGACGGATCTGCGCGCCGGCTTTGGCCAACTGGCTGACATCGTCGGCATTGGTACGGTCCAGCAGTTCATAGATCCGCTGGTTGATGCCGCTTTGGTTGAGAAAGTCATTAAACGCCTGGGCGGTTGTCGCAAAACCATTCGGAACCGACACCCCAAGTTCCGACAGATTGGTGATCATTTCCCCCAGAGAGGCATTTTTGCCTCCCACCCGCTCAACGTCGTGCATACCAAGCTGGTTATACCACAGGACATTACGCATATCAGGGCCGTTGTTAGACATCGAAAATAATCCTTTTTGCATACAGTTTCGGTGTAAAGAATTAGGGTGTTAAATATTTCGCCATGAATGAGTTTCGGCTTTATGAGCGTAGCACAGGGTTTCAAAAAGGACGGAAAGGTGAATCGATCAACCTGGTGAAAAAAAGAGGAATTCATGGTTTTGGATTGCCAAAAGTCAGAAAAATCCCAATATTGTAGAATAATACCATCGTAATCATGAAGATAATGAAATGACGTTTTAATAAAAATGTCAGGAAACACCTGATTTCCGGCACAAAAGTCTTATGATAGCCAGCGAAGGCATTGGAGGAGTCTGTATGGAAAGAAGCGTATTTTATGTGTCCGACGGCACCGCCATTACGGCGGAAGTGCTCGGTCACGCGGTGATGTCCCAGTTTCCGGTTAGCACCGTCAGTTATACCCTGCCGTTCGTCGATAACGAAGCCCGGGCGGCGGCCGTCCGCGAGCAGATCGACACCCTGTACCGTCAGCATGGCGTGCGCCCGCTGGTGTTCTATTCGATTGTCACGCCGGCTATCCGCGATATCATCGTCGGCAGCGAAGGATTCTGTCAGGACATCGTGCAGGCGCTGGTGGCGCCGTTGCAGCAGGAACTGAACGTTTCGCCGATGCCGGTGGCCAACCGCACCCACGGGCTGACCGCCAACAACCTGATCAAATACGACGCGCGTATCGCCGCGATCGATTACACGCTGGCTCACGACGACGGCATTTCGTTGCGCAACCTCGATCAGGCGCAGGTGATCCTGCTGGGGGTCTCCCGCTGCGGCAAAACCCCGACCAGCCTCTATCTGGCGATGCAGTTCGGCATCCGGGCCGCCAACTATCCCTTCACCGCCGACGATATGGACAACCTGCTGCTGCCGGAAGCGCTCAAGCCTTATCAGCAAAAGCTGTTCGGCCTAACCATCGACGCCGAGCGGCTGGCGGCCATTCGTGAAGAGCGGCGCGGCAACAGCCGGTACGCCTCGCTGCGACAATGCCGCATGGAACTGAGCGAGGTGGAATCGCTGTTCCGCCGTCATCAAATCCGTTACATCAACACCACTAATTATTCGGTGGAAGAGATTTCCGCCCGCATTATCGACCTGATGGGCATAAATCGACGTATGTATTAGCTGTTTTCACTCATCGGAGTAAGGGGTTGGCTGTGATAGACTATCGCCATCGCGGCCAGGCGGACCCGGAAAAATATCGGTGGCCCCACGGCCACCTCCCCGCGCTTTCTGCCAGACCTGATGGTTATTCATAAAAAAGCCTATACCTAACGGGATAGGCGCCACGTACATTCAGAGACTACACATGCAACCAACTGATGAGCTGCGCAGTGAGCGACTTGCCAGTCTGATGACGCCCCATGAACTGTTGACCGCACTTCCTCTCACGCCGGATGTCGCCGACACCGTCATCGCCTCGCGCGCACGCATAGAACGCATTCTTTCCGGGCAAGACCGCCGTTTACTGGTGATCATTGGCCCGTGTTCCATTCACCATATTGATAGCGCCAGAGAATACGCCCAGCGGCTGGCGGTATTGCGCACCACCTACCAGCACCGGCTGGAAATCGTGATGCGAACCTACTTCGAAAAACCGCGCACCGTGGTGGGTTGGAAAGGGCTGATTGCCGACCCGCTGCTCAACGGCAGTTTCCTGATCAATGAGGGATTGACGCAGGCGCGCCAGCTGTTGCTGGATATCAACGCGCTCGGCCTGCCGACCGCCACCGAGTTTCTGGATATCGTCACCGGGCAGTATATCGCCGACACCATTAGCTGGGGGGCGATCGGCGCGCGTACCACCGAGAGCCAGATCCACCGGGAAATGGCCTCCGCCCTCTCCTGTCCGGTGGGATTCAAGAACGGCACCGACGGCAACGTCCGCATCGCGGTTGACGCCATCCGCGCCGCCCGGGCGCGCCACATGTTTTTGTCGCCGGATAAACACGGCCGCATGACGGTGTACCAGACCCACGGCAACCCGTTCGGTCATATCATTCTGCGCGGCGGCAAAACGCCCAACTACGAAGAGCAGCACATTACCGAAGCCTGTGCCGCGCTGCGGGAATTTGCGCTGCCGGAACGGCTGGTGGTGGATTTCAGCCACGGCAACAGTCAGAAGCAATTCCAGCGCCAGTTGACCGTAGCGCAGGCGGTATGCGACCAGATTCGCAGCGGCGCCAGCGCTATCGCCGGCGTAATGGCGGAAAGTTTTCTGGTGGAAGGCACTCAGCCGCTGCACCATCCGGA
The DNA here is from genome assembly GCF_000406205.1 of Dickeya sp. NCPPB 3274. Taxonomy (NCBI): domain Bacteria; kingdom Pseudomonadati; phylum Pseudomonadota; class Gammaproteobacteria; order Enterobacterales; family Pectobacteriaceae; genus Dickeya; species Dickeya sp. NCPPB 3274. Next base: position 2,967,361 of record NZ_CM001979.1, read on the forward strand.
TCAACTCACCTACGGTCAGTCGATTACCGACGCCTGCCTCGGCTGGCAGGACAGCGAACGTCTGCTGTCCATGCTGGCGGATGCGGTGGACAGCCGTTTTGCGGACTGACGAAAAGCCATTCGGCGTATCGTCCCGCTCTGAAAAAGAAAACCTCCGCCGCGGCGGAGGTCGTTCCCTTTTCGATTGACAAGGTGCGATCAGGCAATCGCCGCCCTGTCCTCCATGGCCTCTCGCCAACCTCCCAACCAGTTAGACCGGGCATCGATCGATTGATAAGGACAGAGCTCCTTGGACCGGCCAACGATACCAGCCTGGTAGCCCCGTGAATGCGCCCGTGCCAGACGATCTCTTTTCTGTCTCTTCATGCCTTGTTTCCCTCATTTCGACTCTGGTGGAAAGAAAACAGTGGTTACTTTTCGCGCAACCACACCCTATGAATAGCCATTCGGGAGGCGAAGATCAAGGCGCAAAATTCACGCCATTGTCATATTTGTGAACCAGAATAAAGAATTTTCTGTGAGACAAAGCCACATTTTGGCCTAACAGGCTGAGACAAAAACAAAACCCCTGGAACCCGATCGCGATCACAAAAACAGGATCCAGAGGTATTTGCTATAACTCAATTCATCCCGGTATATACCCTAAATAATTCGAGTTGCGGGAAGGCGGCAACGCAGCGAATCCCCAGGAGCTTACTCAAGTAAGTGACTGGGGTGAGCGAGGAAAGCCAACGCACCTGCAACTTGAAGTATGACGGGTATAAAAGCGGTCCGGCTTCCACGTTAAGTAGGTATCAGACGCCCGCCTGCAGGCGCTGACGCACCTGCTCCGCCACCTGCTGCCAGCCCTTGCCAAGCGCGCCGATCAGCGCGTCATAACCGTCTTCGGCCTGCGGCACTTCGATGTTGAACGACTGGGTGACGACGTGTTTACTCCCCTTCAGCACCCACTCGCCGCGAATCACCGCCTTGCCGTCGAACCGCCCCTGAAACGCCGTCACATTGACCTGCAAACTGGAGGCGCTATCGCTGGCGGCGCCGGTAGCGGCGACATGCCAGCCCGGCAGGCCGTTGCGCAGCGACGCCACCAACGCCTGCTGCAACTGCTGGTCCAGCGGGCTGGCCCACAGATTATTGGCCGCGATGGTGTAACGCACCGCCGAAGTCTGGAACACGATGCCGTTCCCTGCCAGCGAATCCACCAGGGTGACCGGGGCCACCCACAGTTGGCGCCCTTCGGTCGACGCAACCGAGAGACTGGTGCTCTGTGTGGCGACAGGCAGTTGATAATAGACTTTCTGCGGGCTGCTACAGGCGCCCAGCAACAACACCAGCCACAACGGCCATCCTTTCATCATGGTTTCGCCTTTTTCGGTTGTGGATCACGGGCACCCGGTGCCTCGAAGATCAGAGCATTACTCTTGTCGTTCAGGGTACGCAGCAACGGCTGCAATTCGCGCAACGTCTGATCCAGGCGCTGCATGTCGCCCACCATGCGGTTATAGGCCGGCGAACCAGGCTGTACGCCCTGCAGGCTGCGGTTCAGTTCGCGCAGCGTACGCTGCAAGTCTTCCGGCAACTGCTGCATCGCCTCGCTGTTGGTGAGCTTGTTGAGCGATGCCAGCGTTTTCTGCAGTTCGCGCAGGGTGGACTGGCTTTCCGCCAGCGTCTTCGTCGCCTGCTCCACCATCGGGTTGAGCGGCAGATTATTGATTTTATCCAGCACCGACATCAGCTTCTGCTGGATCTGCGTCAGGCCGCCGTTGACCGTCGGCAACACCGGATAACCATCCATCGAGGTCAGCGCCGTCACGCGGTCTTTCTGCTGCGGATAAAAATCCAGATCCACATACAGCGCGCCGGTCAGAAGATTGGCGGTTTTCATCGACGCCCGCAGACCAGATACGGCGCCCTTGCTCAGTTCCTGTTCCAGATTGATCTGGTCGCGCAGCCCTTGTTTCAGCCGACCCGGCTCGATGCGTACCAGCACCGGGATGCGGTAGTCGCTGTCGAAACTTTGCGGCAGACTGCGCGGGAAGAACGGCACTTCGGCGACGGTCCCCAGCCGGATGCCGCGGAATTCGACCGGCGCGCCCACCTGCAGACCGCGTACCGACTCATCGAAAAACAGCAGGTATTCTTTGTACTCGGTATACAGCGAGTCCTGAATACTGTTCTGATTGTCAAACAGCTGGAATTCGTCGCGCTCATGGGACTGATTACCCTTCTCCCAACCAGTGGGCACATCAAAGCTGACGCCGCCGCTTAACAAGGTGCTGAGCGACCCCATTTCCACCCGCATCCCCTGCGCGGACAAATTCAGCGCCACGCCGCTGTCTTTCCAGAAACGGACATTCGCCGTTACCAGTTGGTCATAGGGCGCGGCGACAAACAGCTGATACTGCATCTTTCTGGCCGTAGGATCAAAATGGCTGGTCTCCACCGACCCGACCCGATAGCCGCGGAACAGCACCGGATCGCCGGCGGTCAACTGCCCGGACTGATCGCTGTTGAGAACGATGCGAATCCCTTTGGCGTCAGGCGACGCCAGCGGCGGCGAATCCAGCAGTTTGAAAGCACGGCTGTCTTCCTTGCTGGACCCCGGCTGAAGCTCGATGAAGGAACCGGACAACAGCGTCCCCAGCCCGGAAACGCCTTCGCGGCCGATCTGCGGTTTCACCACCCAGAACGCCGAATCCTTGCCCAGCAGTTTATCCATGCCGTCGTTAAGACGCGCTTTGATTTCCACCTGATGCAGGTCTTCGCTCAGCATCACGCTTTCTACCACTCCCACGTTCACGCTGCGGCTCTTGATCGCCGTTTTTCCCGCCTCGATCCCCTCGGCGTTACTGGTGGTCAGCGTGATTTCCGGCCCCTGATGACTCACGTGATAAAACAGAATCCAGGCGCCAATCAGCACGGTCACAATCGGTACAATCCATACCGGCGACCAGCGTTTGATGCTTTCGATCTGCGCCATGCCTTGATTAGTTTTCGTCAACGGAACGCTCCTCTCCTTGCACGTGATGCCGATCCCACAGCAGGCGGGGATCAAAAGTCATCGCAGCAATCATGGTCAGTATGACCACGGTGGCAAACAACACCGCGCCGATGGCCGGATAAATGCTCATCAGTCGGCCCATACGCACCATCGCCGACAACACGGCGATGACAAACACATCGATCATGGACCAGCGGCCGACAAACTCCACGACCTCATACACCAGATGCAGCCGCTCAGTATCGTAACGGCGCGAGCCGTAGGCGCACCAGCACAGCCAGCCCATCGCCAGCATTTTCAGCGTCGGCACCATGATGCTGGCGATGAAAATCACCAGCGCCACCGGCCACGAACCGGAATCCCACAGCAGGATCACGCCGGACATGATCGTCGAGGTAATGCTATGACCCAGCGCTTCGGTGACCATAATCGGCATCACGTTGGCGGGCACGTACAGCAACACCGACGTCAGCAGCAGCGCCAGCGTCCATTGCAGGCTGTGACGCCGCCGGGCATGGCCGTGCGTATGGCAGCGCGGACAGCGGACCTCATCGGCGGGCAGAATAGCGCTACAGCAGGTGCAGGCGCGCACGCCTTGATCCAGCCCGCTGCGGCCGGTTTCCAGCCCCGCCGGCATCGGCGGCGGCGGCGCGACGTCATCCCACAGCCAGCGACGATCGAGGCTCTGGAACGTCAGCAACTGCAACAGGCAAAAAGCGATATAGGGGATGAAACTGGCGCCGATACCGATATCGCCATACGACATCAGTTTTACAAAACTGACCAGCACCCCCGCCAGAAAGATCTCCGCCATGCCCCAGCTTTTCAGCTGGAACAGCGTCTTGGTGAACAGACGCCGCACGTTATCAGGCAGCGGCACGCGCAGGCACAGCAGCAGAATCACCGCCATTGAACAGGCCGGCACCAGTTGAGCAAACAGCAGAAACAGCGTCGCCATGCTGGCATAGTTTTCCGCCACCATCACCCGAGGGATTTCCAGTAGGGTAATTTCGCTGCGAATACCGGCGACGCTCATCGAGACAAAGGGAAACAGCATGGACAACAGCAGCATGATCAGCGCGCTAAACGCAAAGCTGGCCGGCCGCCACCGCGGCTCACGCTGACGGCTGGACAACGAGGTTTTGCAACGCGGACACACCGCCCGCTGCCCATCATGCAATGTCGGCAGTTCTACCAGCAAGTCACAGTGCGGACACAGCATATGCCGGTCATAGTGGTGGTGATGAACACACATTCGCCGCCTCCGGTGGCCTGGCTGATACGAAAAATCACGATGTTGTCGATACTGGATTTATGGCGGCACGGTGGCGTGCGAGATAAACCAGCTTGTTTCTTCACAACCACCGCGTCCTTGCAACCACTACGATCGCAGGCCAGGAAAAGGCGCAAACGCCGCCCCGCCCTGGCCTCGAACTCATGGTTAATGATGCCCGTTTGGTTCACCCAACGAAGGCTCGCCCCAGCGCCGCGTTTACGCCAGAAAATCCCCGCTCCCCGTCAACGCCGGCGATACCTCAGCCATTCTTCTGGGCTTCGAGCGTTTCCCAACGCTCGAAGCAGGTTTCCAGTTGCTGCTCCGCTTCAGCCAGCGCCGTCAGCACCGGCTGGGTTTCATCGTGCGGCCGGGAAAAGAACGCCGGATCGTTCATCTGCTGTTGCAGGTTTTCGATTTCCGCCTCAAGCGATTCAATACGTTGCGGCAACTGTTCCAGCTCACGCTGCTGGTTATAACTGAGCTTGCCGCCGCCGCGTTTAGCTGGCTGTGCGGCCGGCGCACTCTGCGCGTTCTCACTGTTGTGATTTTCTTTCTGCGGCGCGCTTTTTACCGATGCTGACGTTCGCAGCGGCGCGGCGGAGGCACGCTGTTGCTGGGCATCATAATAGCCGCCGACATAGCGGCCAATCAGACCATTCCCTTCAAAAATCCAGCACTCGGTCACCGAGTTATCGACGAACTGACGGTCATGGCTCACCAGCAGCACCGTACCCTGATAACTTTCCAGCAACTCTTCCAGCAGTTCCAGCGTTTCCACGTCCAGATCGTTAGTGGGTTCGTCGAGAATCAGCAGGTTGCTGGGTTTCAGGAACAACCGGGCCAGCAGCAGACGATTGCGTTCCCCGCCGGACAGCGCTTTAACCGGCGTCATGGCGCGTTTCGGGTGAAACAGGAAGTCCTGCAGATAACCCAGCACATGGCGCGGACGGCCGTTGACCATCACCTCTTGCTTGCCTTCGGCGAGGTTGTCCATCACCGTTTTTTCCGGATCCAGCTCGGCGCGATGCTGATCGAAATACGCCACTTCCAGCTTGGTGCCGCAGTGAATGCGCCCTGACGTCGGCGCCAGTTGCCCCAGCATCAGTTTCAGCAGCGTGGTCTTGCCGCAGCCGTTCGGCCCGACCAGCGCGATTTTATCGCCGCGCTGCACCTGGGCGGAAAAACCGGACGCCAGCGTCTTACCGTCCACCTGATAATGAACGTCTTCCAGTTCAAATACGATCTTGCCGGAGCGGGCCGCCTCTTCCACCTGCATTTTGGCGCTGCCCATCACTTCGCGGCGTTCGGCGCGTTCCTGACGCATCGCCTTGAGCGCCCGCACGCGGCCTTCATTACGGGTACGGCGGGCCTTGATGCCCTGACGGATCCACACCTCTTCCTGCGCCAGCTTGCGGTCGAATTCGGCATTCTGCAGTTCTTCCACCCGCAGCGCCTCTTCTTTACCCAGCAGGTAATTGTCGTAATCACCCGGCCAGGACACCATCTTGCCGCGATCCAGATCGACAATGCGGGTCGCCATATTGCGGATAAACGAACGGTCGTGGGAAATGAACACGATGCTGCCGGAAAACGTCTTGAGGAAGCCTTCCAGCCAGTCGATGGTATCGATATCCAGGTGGTTGGTGGGTTCATCCAGCAACAGCACCCGCGGCGCGCTGACCAGCGCACGCCCCAGCGCCGCTTTACGCAGCCAGCCGCCGGACAGCGCCGACAGCGGCGTGTCCGCCGATAGCCCCAGTTGCTCCAGCACCTCGTTGATGCGGTCTTCCAGCTTCCACAACCCCTGATGGTCCAGCACGTCCTGGATCTTCGCCAACTGGTTCAGGTTTTTCTCGCTGGGGTCTTCCCCTACCAGCCGCAACGCGACATGGTAGGCTTTCAGGTACTCGGCCTGCGCCGCCACGCCTTCGGCCACGAAATCGAACACCGTGCCGGCCACATCGCGCGGCGGATCCTGCTGCAAACGCGCCACAATCAGGTCCTGCTCGTACACCAGTCGGCCGTCATCCAGCGGTATTTCCTTCGCCAGAATTTTCAGCAACGTGGATTTGCCGGCGCCGTTGCGCCCAACCAGACACACGCGCTCGTTGTCTTCAATATGCAGTTCGGTGTTGTCCAACAGCGGCGCATCGCTGAACGACAGCCAGGCGCCGGATAAGCTGATCAATGACATGGTAGTTATTTTTCCTCGCCGGCGTGTTTCAGCAGCCAGCAGTTGTGAATCTGACGGTTACGGGCGAAATCCTGCGACAAGGTTTGTCCGGTAATTTCTTTCGCCTCCAGTCCCAGCGCGGCCAGTCCGGCCAGATCCATCTGGAATCCGCGTTTGTTGTTGGAAAATAGAATGGTGCCGCGGGGGCGCAGCATACGTTTGAGCTGAGTCATCAGCATCAGGTGGTCACGCTGCACATCGAACGACTCGTCCATCCGCTTGGAGTTGGAGAAAGTCGGCGGATCGATAAAAATCAGGTCAAACTGTTCATGGGTTTCGCGCATCCACGCCAGGCAATCGGCGTGGATCAGCCGGTGCTGGCGACCGGTCAGGCCGTTGAGGCGCAGGTTTTTCTCCGCCCATTCCAGATAAGTGCGCGACATATCCACCGTGGTGGTGGAGCGCGCGCCGCCCAGCCCGGCGTGCACGCTGGCGCTGCCGGTGTAGGCGAACAGGTTGAGGAAATCCTTGCCGTTGCTCATCTCGCCCAACATGCGGCGGGCGATACGGTGATCGAGAAACAGTCCGGTGTCCAGATAGTCGGTCAGGTTGACCCACAGCTTGGCGTTGAATTCCGATACCTGCAGAAACTCGCCTTTCTCGGCCAGTTTTTCGTACTGGCTATTGCCCTTTTGACGTTCGCGGGTTTTCAGCACCAGATGGCTGGCGGGCAACCCCAACACGCTCAGGGTGGCGTTGATCACATCAAACAACCGCTGGCGGGCTTTCTGCGCATCGACGCTTTTCGGCGGCGCATACTCCTGAATCACCACCCGCTCGCCGTAACGGTCCACCGCCACGTTATATTCCGGCAGGTCGGCGTCATACAGGCGATAACATTCGATCCCCTGCTGTGCGGCCCATTTCTCCAGCTTGCGCAGATTTTTACGCAGACGATTGGCGAAGTCCTCGGCGAACGTCGCCGTGTTCTCCGCGCCGTTTTCTTTTTCCGCCAGTTGGTAATTTTTCTGTACGCACTCCAGCGGGCCGTTCTTGGCCTTGAACTGGCGATCGGCACGCAGTTGCAGGCAACTGAGCAGCTCCGGCGAGGCGCTAAACAGCGACAGTTTCCAGCCGCCGAATTCGCTTTTCATTTTGCGGCCGAGCAGGTTATGCAACGCAATCAGCGCCGGCTCGCTCTCCAGACGCTCACCGTAAGGCGGGTTGCTGACCACCGTACCTGTCGGCCCCTGCGGCAGCGGATTTTTCAGTTGCGTGGCGTCGGCGGATTCAAACCGAATCAGGGAACCGACCCCGGCGCGACGCGCGTTAGCGCTGGCGATGTCCACCATGCGGCGGTCGACGTCGGAGCCAAAGAACCGGGAAGACGTGGCTTGCAGGCCGGCCTGGGCGCGCTCCTGCGCCTCAGTGGCGATGCTTTTCCACAGCGTCGGGTTATGCTGCTGCCAGGCCAGGAAGCCCCAGTGCTGACGGTGCAAACCGGGCGCGCGATCCGCCGCCATCATTGCCGCCTCAATCAGCAGCGTGCCGGAGCCGCACATCGGGTCCACCATCGGCGTGCCGGTCTCCCAGCCGGATCGCAACACGATCGCCGCCGCCAGATTCTCCTTCAGCGGCGCCTGCCCAGCCATTTCGCGATAACCGCGCAGGTGCAAGCTCTCGCCGCTCAGGTCCAGCGCCACGCTGGCCTTCTCGCGTTGCAGAAACACATTAATGCGGATATCGGGCTGCTGGCGGGCAACGTCCGGACGCTGGCCGGTTTTGCGGCTAAAGCTGTCCACAATCGCGTCCTTGACCTTGAGCGCGCCGTACTGGCTGTTGCGAATCTCGTCATTGGTGCCGGTAAAATGCACCGCAAAGGTGTGGTTGACGCTGAATACCGAGCTCCAGTCCACCGCCTGCACGCCCAGGTACAGGTCCAGATCGCTGTAGACTTTAAACTCGTTAAGCGGCAGCAGGATGCGCGACGCCAGTCGGCTCCACATCAGGCTTTGGTACAGCAGTCGGTCGTCTCCCTGAAAGTGCACCCCGCCCTGCACCACGGTGCAATGCTGCGCGCCCAGCGCTTCAAGTTCACTTTTTAACAATTCTTCCAGACCACGCGCCGTGCTGGCAAACAGAGAGTTCATATCGCGACTATTACCTTAATGAAGAACTAGTACCTTAATGAAGAACTAGCTTAATAAAGAACGCTCCCCAACCAGAAAGCGCCCTGGAAACACGCGACCCTAAGGAAAACCGGGAGCCTTAAAGAAAATTGAGGCGCATTATAGCTAATCCCGGCGGCTTGTCATAAAGTTGCCGCTTTACGTCAGCAAGGAAATCCTCACCGTGGTCGTGTTAAGTCGGCTTTTTGTTCACCCGGTCAAATCCATGCGCGGTATCCAGTTGTCGCAGGCGATGGCCAGCGACAGCGGCCTGGCGTTTGACCGCATCTTCATGATCACCGAGCCCGATGGCACCTTCATTACCGCCCGCCAGTTTCCGCAACTGGTGCTGTTCACGCCGGCGCTGACCCACGATGGCGTTTTCCTGTCCGCGCCCGACGGCCGGACATGTCTGGTGCGCTTTGACGATTTCGCCCCCGCCACCGCGCCGACCGAAGTCTGGGGTAACCATTTTCAGGCCCGCATCGCGCCGGAAGCGGTTAACCGCTGGCTGAGCGATTATCTGCAGCGTCCGGTGCAACTGCGCTGGCAAGGGCCGGAACCGTCGCGCCGCGTCAAACGCCGCCCGGATATCCCGCTGGGGTTTGCCGACGGCTACCCTTTCCTGCTGATCAACGACGCCTCATTCGACGATCTGCGCCGCCGTTGCAGTGCGGGCATCCGCATCGAGCAGTTCCGTCCTAATCTGATCGTCAGCGGCGCCGAGGCTTACGCCGAAGACAGCTGGCAGACCGTGCGGGTCGGCGAGGTGGTGTTCGATGTAGCCAAGCCCTGTAGCCGCTGCGTGCTGACCACGGTGAGCATCGAACGCGGACGCCGTCATCCGTCCGGCGAGCCGCTGGCGACGCTACAGCAATACCGCACGGCGGAAAACGGCGACGTAGATTTCGGCATGAATCTGATCGCCCGTAACAGCGGCATCATTCGCGCCGGCGACGGCATTGAGATTCTTGCCACCAAACCGCCGCGGCCTTATGGCGCAGGCGCTACCACTGAAAGTTTGACGCCGCAAGCCAGTGCCGTCAAAGCGGTGCAGATAGCGTATCAGGGCCAGCGCTTTACCGGCAACAACCAGCAAATCCTGCTGGAACAGCTGGAACAACAGGGGATCCGCGTTCCCTACTCCTGCCGGGCCGGGTTGTGCGGTTGCTGTCGACTGACGTTGACCGATGGCGACGTGTCGCCGCTGAAAGCCAGCGCGCGGAGCGAAGACGGAACGATTCTGGCGTGCAGTTGCATTCCGGCAGGAGATATTCAGCTAGCCTGATAGTCATCAGTGACGTGATAAAATAGTGACGTGATGAACTGGCGCCGTAATGAATGTATCGCTTCGCCGGGGTGTAGAGCCTATCTCAATAGGCGTAATTGGCGCAGCCAGTTTGGACTCGGACAGCGCAGAGAACCCGGAACGTACACGCAGTACGTGAGGATTTCGAGCACTGCCCAGAGCAAAAATGGCAAGTAAAATAGCCCTATTGGGGATAGGCTCTTAGCCGGCGAAAGCGTAATGCGGCGATGCTTCGTCGTTCCTGTCCGCAACAGGGCGCAGGCGGTCATGCATGATTTTGATGGCGTCGCCCAGTTGCATGGTCTTGCCGCTGATTGCCAACTGCTCCTGCGCCAGCACGCACAGGCTGGCTTTATCCCCGGCTTCCACCACCATGAAATTCGCCGCCTCCGGGCGTTCATTCAACTGCACGCTAACCTGATCGCCGGTTTGCGGTGATGATGCGGCCGCGCCCTGAGCCACAAAGTGCCAGCTTTTCGGCATCATTGGTTTCAGGAAACGGTTAGCCACCAGCGCATTCAGCACCAGTTCAGCCCGGGCTTCGGCGGACAACGCCAGCGCCTGACATTTCTCCTGATAGGTGAAAAACAGCGCGGCGTCCTCCACGCAGAACACGCTCGGCATAAAGGCATCCGGCGTCAGCATTGAGGAAGAAAAACGGGAACGGAATACCACGCCGTTAGCCAGATCGAGCATCAGGCGCGCCTGTTCAGTATCGAAATACCAGCGCCAGCTATCGTCAGGGATTAATTTCATCGTATTACCTTCATTTATGCTTTGCTGATGCCAAAGTACCGGAAAATAGGCCCGGATGAATAATCGGCCACCACATCAATAAGCAACCGAAATGAATTAGCGCAACCAATCTACCGGCAACTCGAATTATTTAGGGTATATACCCGTCATACTTCAAGTTGCAGGTGTGTTGGCTGCGTTCGTTCACCCGAATCACTTACCTGAGTAAGCTCATCGGGATTCACTCACTTGCCGCGTTACAAGGCTCAAATGAGTCTTGCCCTGAAGGGCCAACGCTTCGCGTTGTTCAAAACGCAATACGTTTTGTCCTGCAACTCAAATTATTTAGGGTATTACGCGAGTCGTCGGGTGCAACCGCGTTAAAAATAACCCATCAGGCACGGTGATGCTTTATTTTTGCACAAACGAAGAAAATATAGACCAGCGCGGGGCAGAAATGAAACCCCAATTATCGACAGTATAACGGGAATGAAAAAATCAGATATGGGTAACAATATCTTTAATCAGGCGCGGTCCGCGATAAATAAATCCGCTATAAATCTGAACCAGCGCCGCCCCGGCTGCTAATTTTTCTCTGGCGGCGACCACCGAATCAATTCCGCCTACGCCAATAATCGGCAACCGCCCTTGCAATTCCTGCGACAGACGACGAATCACTTCGGTGCTGCGCGACTGCAAAGGACGCCCGCTTAATCCACCGGTTTGCCCGCAATGATTCAGCCCCTGGATCAACTGACGATCCAACGTCGTATTGGTGGCGATCACGCCGTCGATATTATGGCGCACCAGACTGTCGGCAATTTGGATCAATTCTTCTTCGGAAAGATCCGGCGCAATTTTTACCGCGACCGGCACATATTTCTGATAATGGGCGTGCAGTTCAGCCTGTTTATTTTTTACAGCCTGTAACAAATCATCCAGCGCGTCGCCATATTGCAGCGTGCGTAATCCCGGCGTATTGGGAGAGGAAATATTGATGGCAATATAACCGGCATGGGAATAGACCTTATCCATACAAATCAGGTAATCGTCTTTTCCCTGTTCCACCGGCGTGTCTTTATTCTTGCCGATATTGATGCCAAGCACGCCGCCAAAACGCGACTGTTTGACATTCTCCACCAGATTATCCACCCCGCGATTGTTGAAGCCCATGCGGTTGATCAGCCCTTCGGCTTCCACCACCCGGAACAAACGCGGCTTGTCATTGCCCGGCTGCGGGCGCGGCGTAACGGTGCCTACTTCAATAAAGCCGAACCCCATGGCGCCGAGCGCATCGATACACTCGCCGTCCTTATCCAGCCCGGCGGCCAGCCCCAGCGGATTGCGGAACGACAGCCCCATGCAGGTCACCGGCTTGGTGGGAACCGACTGGCGAACCAACCATTCAAACGGAGTGTGGGTAATGCGGCGCAGCTGATGCAGGGTAAACTCGTGCGCCTGTTCAGGGTCGAGCTGGAATAACGCTTTACGAATGAGGGGATACATGACTTCTCCTGGATTCCCGGTTACAAACCGGGGGCGTATTATCGTCCATCGTCAGGCGAAAGGGAATTGACCTGGGCCAAAAAACGCCGCGACGACGCAATCGTTTTCCTTTATACGCCGCACATTGTGGATTTTTTATTCGTTTTTTCGCTTTCCATTCCACAATAAATCATTTTCCGAACCTCCGCCGCGTCTGCCAGACTGAACAAACTGTTATTAAATCGTAATAATTGATAATTATTGGTTATACCTAAATAATTCGAATTGCAGGAAAAGCGTTGAACGCAGCGTGCTGCGACCCCGCAAGGGAGAGGCCCAGGGATGGGCCGAGTAATAAAGCCAACGCATCGGCAACTTGAAGTATGACGGGTATATAAGGAGTCACCATGCGCGTTATCACACTGGCAGGCAGCCCACGTTACCCTTCCCGTTCAACCGCTTTATTGCATCACGCCGGAAAATGGCTGGAAGCCAAAGGCGCCGAAGTATTGCCGTGGCACCTGCACAACTTTCCGCCGGAAGACCTGCTCAATGCCCGTTTCGACAGCCCGGCGCTGCAAACCCTGAATGAACAACTCGCCGGCGCCGACGGCCTGCTGGTCGCCACCCCGATTTACAAAGCGTCGTTTTCCGGCGGCCTGAAAGCGCTGCTGGACGTGTTGCCGGAGCGTGCGCTGGAACACAAAGTGGTGCTGCCGTTGTCCACCGCCGGCTCCGTCGCTCACATGCTGGCAGTGGATTACAGCCTTAAACCGGTGCTGAACGCCCTGAAAGCACAGGAAATCCTGCAGGGCGTGTTCGCAGATGACAGCCAGATCAGCCACTACGACCGTACCCCGATCTTCAGCGATGCGCTGGAAGCCCGTCTGCAAGAGGCCCTGAATATCTTCTTTCAGGCGTTGATTCGCCGTCAGCCCGAGCCCTTGCGTCAGAGCGCCTGACCGGCTGCTTTATATAAGGAAAGAATGCTTATGTTATCCCGGATTAAACAAGCCGCCCTGACACTGCTGTTCTCCGGCGCGCTCGGCGTGTCCGCCCTCGCCCACGCGGCCAGCGACCCAGAACAGTTGCGTATCGGTTTTCAGAAAGGCTCGGTCAGTCTGGTGCTGGCCAAAACCCACCAGTTGCTGGAAAAGCAGTTTCCGCACACCAGGATCAGTTGGATTGAATTTCCAGCCGGGCCGCAAATGCTGGAAGCGCTGAACATCGGCAGCATCGATGTCGGCAGCACCGGCGATATCCCGCCGCTCTTCGCACAGGCCGCCGGCGCCGATCTGGTCTACATCGGTGTCGAACCGCCCAAACCTAAAGCCGAAGTGATTCTGGTCAAGAGCGATAGCCCGATCAAAACCGTCGCCGACTTGAAAGGCCGCAAGGTGGCGTTCCAGAAAGGATCCAGCTCCCACAACCTACTGCTGCGCAATCTGCAGAAAGCAGGGTTGACATTCGCCGATATTCAGCCGGCCTACCTGACGCCGGCCGACGCCCGCGCCGCGTTCCAGCAGGGTAACGTCGATGCCTGGACCATCTGGGATCCCTACTACTCCGCCGCGCTGCTGCAAGGCGGCGTGCGGGTACTGGCCGACGGTACCGACCTGAATCTGACCGGCTCGTTTTATCTGGCGTCCCGCCGTTACGCCGAACAACACGGCACTTTCCTGCAGCAATTATTGACCACGCTGACCCAGGCCGACGCCCTGACCATCAGCCAGCGTTCGCAAAGCGTTACGTTGCTGGCCAACGCCATGGGGTTGCCGGAAGCGGTTATCAGCACCTATTTCGACCATCGTCCGGTGACGGTGATCAAACCGGTGGATGAACGCACGCTGCAAGCGCAGCAGCACACCGCCGACCTGTTTTACGAAAACCGCCTGATTCCCACCAGGCTGGATGTCGCCAGCCGCATCTGGCGCGCCCCGGCAGCACACTAATCCTGCCTGATTTCATGGAGACGATGACAATGAGTCTGAATATTTTCTGGTTCCTGCCCACTCACGGCGACGGACACTACTTTGGCAAAGGCGAAAACGCTCGCCCGGTTGATTACGGTTACCTGCAACAGATCGCGCAAGCGGCGGACCGGCTGGGGTTCGGCGGCGTGCTGATCCCTACCGGCCGTTCCTGCGAAGACTCCTGGCTGGTGGCATCGTCGCTGATCCCGGTCACCCAGCGTTTGCGTTTTCTGGTGGCGCTGCGCCCGGGCATCATCTCGCCAACGTTGGCCGCCCGCCAGGCCGCCACGCTGGATCGGCTGTCCAACGGCCGAGCGCTGTTTAATCTGGTTACCGGCGGCGACCCGGACGAACTGGCCGCCGAAGGGCTGTTCCTCGATCATGAAGCACGCTATGAAGCTTCCGCCGAATTTACCCGTATCTGGCGACGGGTACTGGAAGGCGAAACCGTCGATTACGACGGCAAGCATATTCAGGTGAAAGGCGCCAAACTGCACTACCCGCCGGTACAACAGCCGCGCCCGCCGCTCTACTTCGGCGGTTCGTCCGACGCGGCGCTGGATTTGGCCGCCGAACAGGTAGAACTCTACCTTACCTGGGGCGAGCCGCCGGCGCAGGTGAAAGAAAAGCTGGATCGAGTACGGGCCAAAGCCGCCGCACAAGGGCGCAGCGTACGTTTCGGCATCCGCCTGCACGTCATTGTGCGCGAAACCAATGAAGAGGCCTGGCAGGCCGCCAACCGCCTGATCTCCCGGCTGGACGACGACACCATCGCCCAGGCGCAAGCATCGCTGAAACGTTTTGACTCGGTGGGCCAGCAACGCATGGTGGCGCTGCACGGCGGTCGCCGCGACAAGCTGGAGATCAGCCCCAACCTGTGGGCCGGCATCGGTCTGGTGCGCGGCGGTGCCGGTACCGCGCTGGTGGGCGACCCGCAAACCGTGGCGCAACGCATTCAGGAATACGCCGATCTGGGCATCGATACGTTTGTTCTGTCCGGCTATCCGCATCTGGAGGAAGCCTACAAAGTGGGCGAACTGCTGTTTCCCCATCTGGATGTGGCGGTACCGGAAGTGCCGCAACCGCAGCCTCTGCGTTCGCAAGGCGAAATCGTCGGCAACGAGTTTGTCCCGCTGCTGAAAGCGGCGCAGAGCTGAGGGCGGCCGCATGCGCAAGACACTGACGCTCATTAGCGAACGCCTGACGCCCTGGCTGCTGCCGCTGCTGCTGGTGGCGGTCTGGCAACTCGCGTCCAGCGTCGGCTGGCTCTCCACCCGGATCCTGCCTTCGCCACAAGCGATTGCCGTAACCTTCTGGCGGCTGACCCGTAGCGGTGAACTGTGGCAGCACCTCAGCATCAGTACGTGGCGCGCGCTGACCGGGTTTGCCATCGGCGGCGCGCTGGGGCTGGCGCTGGGCTTTATTACCGGGCTGTCCCGCACCGGCGAGCGCCTGCTGGACACCTCGGTGCAGATGCTGCGCAACGTGCCGCATCTGGCGTTGATCCCGCTGGTGATCCTGTGGTTCGGCATTGAAGAGAGCGCCAAGATCTTTCTGGTGGCGCTCGGCACCCTGTTCCCTGTCTACCTCAACACCTATCACGGCATCCGCAATATCGATAGCGGCCTGCTGGAAATGTCGCGCAGTTACGGCCTGTCCGGTTTCCGGCTGTTCCGCGAGGTGCTGCTGCCCGGCGCGCTGCCCTCAATCATGGTCGGCGTGCGTTTCTCGCTCGGCTTGATGTGGCTGACGCTGATCGTGGCGGAAACCATCTCCGCCAGCTCCGGCATCGGCTATCTGGCGATGAACGCCCGCGAATTTCTGCAAACCGACGTGGTGGTGGTAGCGATCATTCTGTACGCCCTGCTGGGCAAACTGGCTGACGTCATCGCCCTGACGCTGGAACGCATCTGGCTGCGTTGGCACCCCAGTTGGCAATTAACGGAGGAACACGCATGACTCTCAATACTACCGCTCTCAACGCCACTGCGCTCAATCCCGCTGCGCCGGCCCGCCTTAACGCCGGTACCCCGTTGCTGATCAACGGCGTCACCAAGCGCTATGGTCAGCGCACTATTCTGAATGACGTACACCTGCACATTCCGGCCGGCCAGTTCGTCGCCGTGGTCGGCCGCAGCGGCTGCGGTAAGAGCACCCTGCTGCGCCTGCTGGCTGGTCTGGAGCACGCCAGCGGCGGGGAGTTGCTGGCCGGCCGCGCCCCGTTACATCAAGCGCGCGACGATATCCGACTGATGTTTCAGGAAGCACGGTTGTTGCCCTGGAAGCGGGTGCTCGACAACGTCGGGCTGGGACTGCGCGGCGAATGGCGCACGGCCGCGCACCAGGCGCTGGAAGCGGTCGGGCTGTCATCACGCGCCGCCGACTGGCCAGCCGCGCTGTCCGGCGGGCAAAAACAACGGGTGGCGCTGGCGCGCGCGCTGATCCATCGCCCCGGTCTGTTATTGCTGGATGAACCGCTTGGCGCGCTGGACGCGCTGACGCGTATTGAGATGCAGGGGCTGATCGAATCCCTCTGGCTGCAACAGGGATTTACCGTACTGCTGGTGACCCACGACGTCAGCGAAGCCGTCGCGCTTGCCGACCGGGTGATCCTGATCGAACAAGGCCAGATCGGGCTGGATGTGGCGATCGACCTGCCGCGTCCGCGTCGCCGCGGCTCCGCCAGACTGGCGGAACTGGAAGCGCAGGTGCTGGAGCGGATTTTGACGCCTACTGTGTCCCGCGATGCGCCGCACCGATCGCAGGCGCACGCCTGATATCGTCTCGCCGTTTCGGGTATAAAAAAACCACCGACTGTCGACAGCGGTGGTTTTTATTATTTAAATAATATCAATAAGATACTGATATTATTTGGGTTGTGTTTACGCCCCTAACGCCTTGGTGATCTTCTCGAACAGATCGCCTGACAGGTTTTCCAGCCCTTTCAACGTTTCCAGCGCCTGACGCATCAACGCCTGACGGTTGCTGTCGTAACGTTTGAGGCGAATCAGCGGTTCAATCAGGCGGGAAGCCACCTGCGGGTTGCGGGTGTTCAAATCGCTGAGCATCTCGGTCAGGAACAGATAGCCGCTGCCGTCTACCGCGTGGAACGCCGACGGGTTGCCCGCACAGAACGAACCGACCAGCGAACGCAGGCGATTGGGGTTGTTCAGGCTGAAGGAACGGTGATTCAGCAATTCACGCACCCGGTTCAACACGTCGCTGGCCGGGCTGCTGGCCTGCAGGGCGAACCATTTGTCCATCACCAGACCATCCTGATGCCAGCGTTCGTCAAAGGCCGCCAACAGCGTATCCCGGCACGGCAGTTGCGCGGCGACAGCCGCCGCCATCGCCGCCAGCGAATCGGTCATGTTGTCGGCAGCGCTAAACTGCGCCGCCGCCAGCGCGTCCGCCTGTGAGCGATCGGCAAACGCCAGATAGCTCAGGCACACATTGCGCAGCGCGCGTTTGCCCATGTCCTGCTGATCGACGCGGTAGGACGCCAGTTTGTTGGCGCGATAGACCGCCAGCAGTTCATCCGCCATTTCCTGCGCCAGCGTTTGCATCAACGACTGACGCACCGCGGCGATGGCGTCCGGAGCGATGACGTCAAACAGTTCGGCCATTTCATTTTCGCCAGGCAGCGACAGGATCTGAGACGCCAACATCGGATCCAGTTGGTCATCCAGCAGCACGCCGCGGAAGGCATCCACCACGTGCATCGGCAGCGACAGCGGCTGTTTCTGCTGATAACGCGCCACGTTCAGGCGAATGTAGTTGGCCAGCAGGCTCTGAGCCGCGTCCCAGCGGGAAAACGCATTGCTGGCGTGACGCATCAGGAACGTCAGTTGCTCATCGCTCCAGGAGTAGTTCAGTTTTACCGGCGCGGAGAATTCGCGCAGCAGCGACGGCACCGGCTGGCAGGGAACATCGTCAAACACAAACGTCTGTTCCGCTTCGGTCACGTTCAGCACCGAACCCAGCTTCTGCCCTTTCTGACGCAGTGGGATCACCTGCCCTTCGGTATCGTACAATTCCACATCCAGCGGGATATGCAGCGGCAGTTTGGGTTGCTTATCGGCGCCGACCGGCGTCGTCTGGCTGACGTGCAGGCGGTACTGGCGGGTGGCGGCGTCGTAATCGTCGCGTACCGTCACCACCGGCGTGCCGGACTGGCTGTACCAGCGGCGGAACTGGGACAGATCGACGCTGGAAGCGTCCTCCATCGCCTGCACAAAGTCATCACAGGTGGCGGCGCTGCCGTCATGACGATCAAAATACAGCCGCATCCCCGCCTGGAATTTCTCTTCACCCAGCAGCGTGTGCATCATACGAATCACTTCCGACCCTTTTTCATAAACCGTCAGGGTGTAGAAGTTATTCATCTCGATAACCTGATCCGGACGAATCGGGTGGGACATCGGGCTGGCGTCTTCGGCGAACTGTGCGCTGCGCATAACGCGCACGTTGTCGATACGATTGGCCGGGCGGGAGCCAACGTCGGAGCTGAATTCCTGGTCGCGGAACACCGTCAACCCTTCTTTCAGGCTCAGTTGGAACCAGTCGCGGCAGGTCACGCGGTTACCGGTCCAGTTGTGGAAATATTCATGGGCGATCACCGCTTCGATACCGAGGTAATCCTTGTCGGTGGCGGTTTCAGCCTTAGCCAGCACAAACTTGGAGTTGAAAATGTTCAGCCCCTTGTTCTCCATCGCCCCCATATTGAAGAAATCCACCGCCACGATCATATAAATGTCGAGGTCGTATTCCAGGCCAAAGCGGGTTTCATCCCACTTCATGGCGTTCTTCAGCGAGGTCATCGCCCAGTCGGCGCGGTCGAGATTGCCGCGATCCACGAACAGCTCCAGCGCCACTTCACGACCGGAACGGGTGATGAAACTGTCGCGCAGCACATCAAAATCGCCGGCCACCAGCGCAAACAGGTAGCAGGGTTTCGGGAACGGATCTTGCCATTCCACCCAGTGGCGGCCTTCGCCCAGTTCACCCTGCGCCACACGGTTACCATTGGAGAGCAGGTACGGATAGCGCGCCTTATCGGCGGTAATACGGGTGGTGAAACGCGCCAATACGTCCGGGCGGTCCAGATAATAGGTGATGTGGCGGAATCCTTCCGCTTCGCATTGGGTGCACAGCGCTTCGCCTGACTGATACAACCCTTCCAGCGCGCTGTTGGTCGCCGGGCTGATTTCCGTTTCAATCCGCAGCGTGAATTTCTCCGGCAATCCGGTCAGTTCCAGGCCGCCTTCCAGCACACGGTGCGCCTGCCAGTTCTGACCATCGACCTGCACGCTCAGTAATTTCAGTCCTTCACCATCCAGTTTCAGCGCTGCGCCCTGCTCTCCTTGCAGCACTACCTGACTGACGGCTACCACCCGGGTCTGTTCCGGGTGCAGGTCAAAATCCAGCGCGATGTCGGTAATGGTATAGTCCGGCGCGCGGTAATCGTGCCGGTATTTGACTTGTGGTTGTTGACTCATGACTGATTACCTTAATGACAGCAGTAATGATGACGGCGCGGGATGCACTGGCTGCGCATTCGCTCTTCTTTATATAGATATGAGGAGCAAAAAAACGCGGTTAACACACCGAATGCTACCGGCTACGAAGAACCCGCGCAGCCAGGCAATACTCGCCGTCTTTTATGTATTCACACAGTATGTATTCACACAGTAAACAAGGGTAAACAGCCTCCCTGCGCCGGCATTTATCCGCCGGTAAGCGGGAAACCGCATTATCGCCTGCTCACGCGCCTGATTCCGGCTACTTTGTACGCAGTTCCGTTATTCAACAGGCTGTTACGTCTATTAAAGGGGAGTGCCTGTCGGAATGCAAACTTTCCTGCTTTTCATGTGCTGTCGTGACGGCAAGCCGATTTCCCAGGTAATTTTGTTTAGTATAAAAAACATTATAATTCAACCACTCATGTTAAATAGGCGGTAAAAACAGATACTTTTTTGTCACAATCGCACGATTGAATCTCGCCTTCATCCGCCCAATATGATGTGATAAGCCCCATTGAACAGACAGTTGGCTTTCGCTGTCGATGACCATGACAGTCATTTGCATTAGCTTGTAAATTGTATTAAACGAGGATGCGGTAACGCATTATGACTTTACACACTGCCCCGATACTGACCTCATTGCTGGATACCGACGCCTATAAGCTGCATATGCAGCAAGCGGTCTACCATCACTACCATGATGTGCATGTGGCCGCCGAATTTCGCTGCCGCGGCGATGAGTTGTTAGGGAGCTATGCCGATGAGATCCGGGCACAGGTAGAGGCCATGAGCCAACTGTCGCTGCATGACGATGAGTACGCCTACCTCGCCTCCCTGCCGTTTTTCAAAACCGACTATCTCGACTGGCTGAAAACCTTCCGCTTCAATCCGGCGCAAATCCGCGTCAGCAATCATCAGGGCAAGCTGGATATTCGTATCACCGGGCCGTGGCGCGAAGTGATTCTGTGGGAAGTGCCGCTGCTGGCGGTCATCAGTGAAGTGGTGCACCGCGCCCGCTCGCCCGGCGATCATGTCGCAGCCGCGCTCAGCCAGTTGCACGACACGCTGACGCGCTTTCGCCAGCACAGCGCCGATACCGACCTCAGCCGTTTCAGACTGATGGATTTCGGGACCCGCCGTCGTTTCTCTCGTGAAGTTCAGCACCAGATCGTGCGGACTCTCAAGGCGGAGTTCCCTTACCTGATCGGCACCAGCAACTACGATCTGGCGCGACGTCTGCAACTGACGCCGGTCGGCACCCAGGCGCACGAATGGTTCCAGGCCCATCAGCAGATCAGCCCGACGCTAGCCAACAGTCAACGTGCCGCGCTGGATGCCTGGCTGCAGGAATATCCGGAACAGCTCGGTATCGCGCTGACCGACTGCATCACCATGGACGCTTTCCTGCGCGATTTCGACCGGCAATTCGCCCGGCGCTATCAGGGATTACGGCATGATTCCGGCGACCCGATCGAATGGGGTGAAAAAGCCATCGCCCATTATCACGCGCTGGATATCGACCCGATGAGCAAAACGCTGGTGTTTTCCGATAACCTCAATCTGGAAAAAGCGCTGCACCTTTACCGTCACTTCGGGCAACGCATCAACGTGGTCTTCGGTATCGGCACCCGCCTGACCTGCGATATCCCCGGCGTCAAACCGTTGAATATCGTCATCAAACTGGTGGAGTGCAACGGCAAACCGGTGGCCAAGCTGTCAGACAGCCCGGGGAAAACCATTTGCCAGGATCAGGCGTTCGTCAGCGCGCTGCGCAAGGCGTTTGATCTGCCGCGAGTGAAAAAAGCCTCCTGAACGTCGCGCCTCCCGCACTACTGACTACTCTTTAAGCCGGCAGCACCGGAATCGCGTAAAACTTGGCGCGTTCCGGTGATTTCTGCTTGTGTCCTGCCTAACGACAAGTAACATAACGAAACGCCCGTTGCTGGGCAGTGACAGTTACCCATTAAATTTCACCAATAGAGAGAATGTTATGAGCGTAGTGCCTGTAGTCGACGTACTGCAAGGCCGTGTCGCCGTTGACAGTGACGTCACCGTGCGCGGCTGGGTACGTACCCGGAGAGACTCTAAAGCCGGTATTTCCTTTATTGCCGTCTATGA
The DNA here is from genome assembly GCF_000406205.1 of Dickeya sp. NCPPB 3274. NCBI lineage: Bacteria > Pseudomonadati > Pseudomonadota > Gammaproteobacteria > Enterobacterales > Pectobacteriaceae > Dickeya > Dickeya sp. NCPPB 3274. Next base: position 2,989,121 of record NZ_CM001979.1, read on the forward strand.
CGGTTCCTGCTTTGATTCGCTACAGGCCGTCGTCAATAATAATCTTGCCAATTACCAGAGCGATGTTCTGCGTTTGACTACCGGTTGTTCGGTGGAAGTCACCGGCAAGGTGGTGGAATCCCCCGGCGAAGGCCAGAGTTTTGAGCTGCAGGCGACCGACATCAAGGTAGTCGGCTGGGTGGAAGATCCCGATACCTATCCGATGGCGGCCAAACGCCACAGCATCGAATACCTGCGTGAAGTTGCGCACTTGCGCCCACGCACCAACCTGGTCGGCGCCGTCGCCCGTGTGCGTCACACGCTGGCGCAGGCTATCCACCGTTTCTTCCATCAGAGCGGCTTCTACTGGGTGTCCACCCCGATCATTACCGCCTCCGATACCGAAGGCGCCGGCGAAATGTTCCGGGTATCCACACTGGATCTGGAAAACCTGCCGCGCAACGATCAGGGCAAAGTGGATTTCAGCGAAGATTTCTTCGGTAAAGAAGCGTTCCTGACCGTATCCGGCCAGCTTAACGGCGAAACCTATGCCTGCGCCCTGTCTAAGATTTACACCTTCGGGCCGACCTTCCGTGCTGAAAACTCCAACACCAGCCGCCATCTGGCGGAGTTCTGGATGATCGAGCCGGAAGTGGCGTTTGCGACGTTGGACGACGTCGCCGCACTGGCGGAAAACCTGCTGAAGTTCGTGTTCAAGGCCGTACTGGAAGAACGTGCCGATGACATGAAATTCTTTGCTGAACGCGTAGATAAAGACGCCGTCAGCCGGCTGGAGCGTTTTGTTAGCTCCGACTTCGCCCAGGTGGATTACACCGATGCCATCACTATCCTGGAAAACTGCGGGCAGACATTTGAAAACCCGGTTTCCTGGGGCATCGACCTGTCTTCCGAGCACGAACGCTACCTGGCAGAGAAACACTTCCAGGCGCCCGTCGTCGTCAAAAACTACCCGAAAGACATCAAAGCATTCTATATGCGCATGAACAGCGACGGCAAAACCGTGGCGGCGATGGACGTGCTGGCGCCGGGCATCGGCGAAATTATTGGTGGTTCTCAGCGTGAAGAGCGTCTGGAGCAGTTGGATCGCCGTCTGGAAGAAATGGGACTCAGTAAAGAAGACTACTGGTGGTATCGCGATCTGCGTCGTTACGGCACCATCCCCCATTCTGGTTTCGGTCTCGGTTTTGAACGTTTGATTGCTTATGTAACCGGTGTACAAAATGTGCGCGATGTCATTCCGTTCCCGCGGACACCGCGCAGCGCCACCTTCTAAGCAAAAAATAACATAAGAAAAACAGATATCTGTAATAAGAAGGGCACCTTATGGGTGCCCTTCTTTTTTTGCTTAATGAATGTGTCATAAAGTTCCCTTATTTTTACATTTTGTAAAATATTTTTTCCAATTATTACGTTTTTACGAAATTAGTATCATTTAAACGGTAGATAAACGAGGGCGTGAATGGAAAACTGCGTGAAGACACAGGAAGACAACTGTGTTCGCAATAAAGTTCCGTTAAGGGTTTTAATTGTGATCCAGAAGTCTGAATAACACCAATGAGGGTAATTAATAATGATGAAGCGCAATGTTCTTGCAGTGGTAATTCCTGCTCTGCTGGCTGCCGGTGCAGCTAACGCGGCTGAAGTGTACAACAAAGATGGTAACAAGCTGGATCTGACTGGTAAAATCGAAGCAGCTCACTACTTTGGTGATGAGTCTAAGAGTCTGTTTGGCGACGGTGATCAGACTTATGCACGTCTGGGTTTCAAAGGTGAAACTAAAATCAACAGCGACCTGACCGGCTATGGTCGTTTCGAATACGAGTTTAACGCAAGCTCTGCAGAAGATACTAACGCCACTGCTGGTAAAACCCGTTATGCTTACGCTGGCCTGAAATTTGGTGATTTCGGCTCGCTGGATTACGGCCGTAACCGCGCAGTCGGCTACGATGGTCTGTCTTATACCGACGTACTGCCAGAGCAAGGTGGTGATTCCGTTTACACCGACAATATCACTGGTCGTAATGCTGGTGTTGCTACCTACCGTAACAAAAACTTCTTCGGTCTGGTCGATGGCTGGGACTTCGCTCTGGGTTACCAGGCTAAGCATAATGACTCTAATCAGCTGAGAAAACAGACTGGTGACGGTTGGGCAATCTCCTCTTCTTATACTGCTCCGTTTGGCGTAGGTGTAATCGGTTCCTATACCGCTGCTGATCGTACTGATTCTCAGATCACCGATGGTCGTGGTGAAAAAGCCGAAGCTTGGGCAACTGGCCTGAAATACGATGCAAACAATGTGTACGTTGCAGCTACATATGGTGAATATCACAACCTGTCTTACAAAAATTCAACTGCTTTGTTTGCCTATGACAAAACCAAAGTATTTGAAGCCGTTGCACAGTATACCTTTGATTTCGGTCTGACCCCGTCTCTGGGTTATGTAACTGCTAAAGCAGATGATGATACCTCTGCAGTGAAAGCTAGCGGCTACCTGAAGAAATATGTCAGCGTAGGTGCTACCTATGCGTTCAACAAGAACTTCTCTACTCTGGTTGAATACGATATCAACCTGATCGATAACGACAACAACCCACACGGCGTTGCTACTGGCAACACTGTAGCTGTTGGCGCTATCTATCAGTTCTAATCAATTATTGATAGCTAGTATTTTAGTTATCTAATACATTAAACGCCGACTGCGTTGTATAAGTCATCAGTCGGCGTTTTTTTGGCAAATCCATGCCAAAACAATAAGCAAACCAGATACTACATTCATTTTCTTTCATGCATATGACAAGTACATGTCATCTTTATTGTAATTTTATTAAAAAGAATAATGAGTTAGAAAACCAATCGACATCATTTCTCTCCGATAAACAAAATCTGAATTCATAAACCCTTCCAATAAATTTCATTTTTTTGACACCGATCGATAAAAGCGCCAACCATTTACATTTTGAAATTTAATATTTCATTTTGTTTCAAAAAGTGGAAATTGGTAGCATTTGTGGGGTAGATAAACCAGAGGGTGGATGGAACACTGCCAACGGGTATAAAGACATCGGCACAACGTAAAAGTTCCATTGAAGGTAAATTTTTGCTTGTGACCGAGATGATATGACTCAATGAGGGTATTTATAATGATGAAACGTAATATTCTGGCAGTGGTAATCCCGGCTCTGTTGGCTGCTGGCGCGGCAAATGCGGCTGAAGTGTACAACAAAGACGGCAACAAGCTGAATCTTAACGGCAAACTTCACGCAGGCTACATTTTCGGTGATCAGAACGACAGCTTATTTCCTCATGGTGATAAAACCTATGCACGTCTGGGTTTCACCGGCGAAACCAAAATCAATAGTGACCTGACCGGTTATGGTCGTTTTGAATATGAATTCAACGCATCAAACGCCGAAGACACCAACGCAAGCAAGAGCAAAACTCGTTATGCGTATGCCGGTCTGAAATTCGCTGACTTTGGTTCTTTTGACTATGGCCGTAACCGCGGTATTGCTTACGACGGTATCTCTTATACTGACGTTCTGCCGGAATGGGGCGGTGATAGCAGCTACACTGACAACATTACTGGCCGTAGCTCTGGTCTGGCTACTTATCGCAACAAAAACTTCTTCGGTTTGGTTCAGGGTTGGGACTTCGGTGTGCAATACCAAGCCAAACATGAAGATTCTAGCGATTTGTCCAAACAGACTGGTGATGGCTGGGGTATCTCTTCCTCCTACACATCTCCGATTGGCGTAGGCGTAGTCGCTTCTTATGCCGCAGCCGATCGTACCAATAGCCAGATGACTTCATCTTCATTTGGTCAAGGCAAAAAAGCTGAAGTTTGGGCTACCGGCCTGAAATATGATGCAAACAATGTCTACCTTGCAGCATCTTATGCTGAATACCACAACCTGAGCTACTCTAAAACCGGTTCAGGATCAGCTGCGACTTACTTTGTTTACGATAAAACAAAAGTATTTGAAGCGGTTGCTCAGTACAACTTTGACTTCGGTCTGAAGCCTTCTTTGGCATATGTGTCAGCTAAAGGCTATGACGATACAACAAACCAACGTAGTGGTGATCTGGTTAAATACATCAGCGTTGGCGCAACCTATTCTTTCAACAAAAATATGGCTGCATCTGTTGAATACGCAATCAACCTGATTGACAAAGATAACAACACTCTGCCTGGCGTGAAAACTGACAACAGCGTCTTCACCGGCCTGACCTACCAGTTCTAATGACAGCATGACTTTCTAAAGTCATATTGTTGTTGTAAAGCCGGGAGCCCTCTCCCGGCTTTTTTAATTATCAACTACCAGCGGGGTCCCGCAATTATTCGTGTTGCAGGCACAAAGTGCCGCTATCAAAACGGTAGTCGATGCACATAGTGGTATGTGAGCAGCGTTTTAGGGGGGTACAGAAGCGCTAGCCCAGCATACTCACCGCTTGTTTGGGCCACAAAATCATGTGGCTGCCTCAAAGCGAATTGACCTCCAGTAATTATCACGCATAACTGTGGGACGGTGCCTAATCCCCCACATTATTGCAGCTCACAAAACATCACTTTATGCTATTGATATCCGCTCTGATATTTCTATTTTTTAATATTCATTAAATTTTATTTAAACCCTTAATTGCCGATTAAAAAACAGAAATAAAATCAAAACATAACCATATTAATTATGAAAAAATAACAACACAAAAATATAATGATAATATTTAAACACCGATAAAAACATAGTATTTCACCAACACCTCATTTGTATCATCTGGAATATAGATCGTCTCCCGCATGAATGAAACACTTCACATGCAAATAATAAGACACCACTCACCATACAGCTCATAAAGTCAATGAACCAATTGGCAGAGGTGTCCGTAATCAATCTGTAATTAGATGATGCAATGAGGGTAATACTAATGATAAAGCATACGATAGCACTGAGCATAACGTCATTGCTGCTGATTAGCAATATGGCTAAAGCAGCCGAAGTCTATAATAAAGATGGAAATAAAATTGACCTATATGGAAAGGCTCGAGCAGGTTATTATTTTGGTAATGAAACAAACAGTTTTAAAGGTGATGGTGATCAGACCTATGCTCGACTGGGCGTCAAAGGTGAAACAAAAATCACCCAAGACATTACCGGCTATGGTAATTTTGAATATCACTTTGATGCCAGTAAAGCAGAAGATACCAACGCTATTAATGGAAAAACTCGCTATGCTTATAGCGGCCTGAAATTTGGTGAGCTTGGCAGCATTGATTATGGAAGAAATAAAGGCATAGCTTACGACGGATTATCCTATACCGATGTGCTGCCGGAATTTGGTGGGGACCAAGGGTACACCGATAATATTACCGGCCGCACTTCCGGCGTGGCGACTTACCGTAATAGAAATTTCTTTGGCCTAGTTGAAGGCTGGGATTTTGGTTTGCAATATCAGGCTAAACATAGTGACTCCAGCGCCCCCGCTCGTCAGGTTGGCGACGGGGTCGGCGTTTCCACTGCCTATAATACGCCTGTAGGGATTGGTGTTATCGCCTCTTATGAAGCAGCCAACCGCACGACAGCGCAGATTGCCTCGGGTGAAGGTAATAAGGCTGAGGCATGGGCAACCGGGTTAAAATACGATGCCAATAGCATTTATCTGGCAGTCACCTATGGCATGTTTCATAACCTGACCCCGGTGGGCGTCGCCAACACGGCATTTGCTGATAAAACCAAGGTAGTCGAGGCCGTCGCACAGTATCATTTTGACTTCGGGCTAACGCCTTCACTGGCCTACGTCTCAGCCAAAGCTAACGATGATACCGGCGCGTCTCAGGGTACAAGCGGCTATGTCACCAGGTACGCCAGTTTTGGATTCAACTACACGTTCAACAAAAATCTGGCGGCCAACATCGCTTATTTGCGTAACCTGATTAACGCCCAAAATACCCCCTTTACCATCAAAACTGACGATACCGTGTTCACAGGGTTAGTCTATCAATTCTAATAATCAGTGAGGGGTGATTTATAATCAATCGCCTGAGACGATGTCAGGCCGTCTTCTACCCTGATATCGTCTACTTATCACGTTGCGCATTAATTTCCGTTTCTTTTGATGCAAACGGTTGGCAAAGCCGGGCGCTGGCGTTAACCTGCTATTTCTGTTTACTCTCTGTCATGGATTACTTCGCAATGTTTGAAAAAATCTCTGCCGCACCTGCCGACCCGATTCTGGGGCTGGCCGACCTGTTTCGCGCTGACGAGCGTCCTCATAAAATCAATCTGGGGATTGGGGTCTATAAGGACGAAACAGGTAAGACGCCGGTACTCACCAGTGTTAAAAAAGCGGAACAGCTGTTGCTGGAAACAGAAACCACCAAAAACTACCTGAGTATCGATGGCATACCGGAATTTGCCCGTTGCACTCAGGAGCTGTTGTTCAGTAAGCAGAGCGAGATCATTGCGAACAAACGTGCACGTACCGCACAAACGCCGGGCGGCACCGGTGGCCTGCGTGTTGCCGCAGACTTCATTGCCAACCAGACCAGCGCCAAGCGCATCTGGGTCAGTAACCCGAGCTGGCCGAATCACAAAAATGTTTTCACTGCCGTCGGCCTCGAAGTCTGTGATTACACCTATTACGATGCGGTTAACCACGCGCTGGATTTTGACGGCATGCTGACCAGCCTCAATGCGGCTCAGGCCGGCGATGTCGTACTGTTCCATGGCTGTTGTCATAACCCCACCGGCATCGACCCAACGGAAGCACAGTGGGCGCAGTTGGCCGATCTGGCGCTGGAGAAAGGCTGGCTGCCGCTGTTTGACTTCGCCTATCAGGGCTTTGCTCGTGGTCTGGATGAAGACGCCGCAGGGTTGCGCATTTTTGCCGCCAAACACCAAGAATTAATCGTCGCCAGTTCTTACTCCAAGAACTTTGGCTTGTACAACGAGCGTGTCGGCGCCTGCACTATCGTGGCAGCCGATGCCGCTACCGTCGACACCGCATTCAGCCAGGTCAAGGCGGCGATCCGCGCCAACTACTCCAATCCGCCGTCACACGGTGCTGCGGTGGTGGCGACGGTGCTCTCCAACGAATCGCTGCGTAACATCTGGGAACAGGAACTGACGGCAATGCGTGAACGTATCCAGCGCATGCGCCACCTGTTCGTCAGTACGCTGCAGGAAAAAGGCGCCAATCAGGATTTCGCCTTTATCATCAACCAGAATGGCATGTTCTCTTTCAGCGGACTGAGCAAGGATCAGGTGCTGCGTCTGCGCAACGAATTTGGTATTTACGCGGTGAACTCCGGCCGAATCAACGTAGCAGGCATGACACCGGAAAATATGGCGCCGCTGTGCGAAGCCATCGTTGCAGTGCTGTAATTAAACTTGTCGCCCTTTAAAAACAAAAAAGCCAGCAAACATGCTGGCCTTTTTATATTGCTCAATAAAACGAGAATCAGTCAGCATCACGCACAAACGGGTTAGTACGACGCTCTTCACCAAATGTGGACATGGGTCCGTGACCTGGAATGAAGGCGATATCATCGCCCAGCGGGAATAACTTGTTGCGGATGGAATCCACCAGCGCCTGATGGTTCCCTTGCGGGAAGTCACTACGCCCTACTCCGCCACGAAAAATCACATCGCCAACCTGTGCGAAACGCGCCTGCTCATCGATGAACACCACATGCCCCGGCGTGTGCCCCGGGCAGTGCAGAACAGATAACACCGATTCGCCAATGGCGACGGTATCGCCTTCCTCCAGCCAGCGGGTCGGCACCAACGGCGGACAATCATTCAAACCGAACATCCGACTCTGGGCGGGTAACCCATCAAGCCAGAAGGCGTCTGCCTGTTGCGGGCCAACGATCGGCACCTGAAAATGTTCGGCCAGCGCAGCGGCGGCACCCACATGGTCCAGATGACCATGCGTCAACAGAATCTGCGTCACCGTCACGCCGGTCTGCGCCACAACCTGCTTGATTTTGTCTGCTTCACCGCCGGGATCGACAATGGCGGCCTGCAACGTTTTTTCACACCATAACAGCGTGCAATTCTGGCTAAAAGCTGTGACAGGAATAATCTGGTACTTCATACCGCTCCGTTTTACTTCAATCCTTGTTCAAGGGAATGCGACTTCGCCCACTCAGTGATTCATGTTACCAGGTGCGAACCGCTCCGGTATCAATGTGCACAAAATTGCTCTGCGGGTAATAGCCAACGCCGCCGGCACGCATTTTCATCGCGGCTTTTCGGATATTAGCCAGTTGGACGCCTTCGATATGGAAATCCATGGCTTTTCCCTGGGTGTGATAGCTCTGTTTTGCTACGCCCTTACTATGCGACCGCAAATCTTCATTGGTGCTGTAAGAACGATAACCCGAGATCAGCTGTACCGGCTTGGCGGAACCCAACATGACTTGCAGGCGGTAGAGCTGATCAAACAGCGCCGGGTCGATGGTTTTGACCTTGTTCGCCCGATAATCGCGGAAGAAATGGTTTAACCGGGATAACTCTTCTTTGTTATAACGACGACCATCGAAGAATTCGACTTTGAGGCGCTCACCGGTATTGATATTGTTCAGCGTAAGAATACGCGGACGAGCAGTGGATAACGAAGCCAGCGATTGACCCGGTAGCAGTGCTATCCCTAACGCCGCGCCGCCGAGCGCCAGCCATTTGCGTCGATGATTATCAATGTGTTCCATAAAGCTTGAGTACCCTGGGCTAAAAAAAGCGAAGAGAAGAACAGCAAGTGAAGCGGTACGTAAAAAATGCACCGCTTCGCACCTTAACTGCCGGCGACAGGCCCGTCAACCGGCTTTACGCCAACTCTGGCGCGGGGTCCCACCGCTTTTCGCCTGACAACGCCCGTCGACGCAACCCGAGAATTGCCCGCATTACGGATACTTACTGTAATAATAATCCAACCTTAGACAAAGCCAGCGCGCCGGTTTTCACCGTATCATCATAATTGTAAATATCTGTGCGGAACTGCGGCTTGCCATCGTCAGCCACCCAGGCGGTCAGGTAGTAAAAATTCACCGGTACTCTTTGGCGCACCGCCACATAAGTGGTGTTGCCCTGCTCAAGGGTTGACGAAATACGGGCATTGTTCCAGCCGGCATCCTGCAATAACAATGCCGCCAGCTCCGACGCCTTGTTGACACGCACACATCCCGAACTTAACGCCCGGATATCTCGCTGAAACAAATTGTGGTTAGGCGTGTCATGCAGGTAGATGGCGTCCGTATTCGGCATATTGAACTTGTAACGCCCCAGCGAATTGCTGTCCCCCGGCGCCTGACGCAGGCGGTACGGGAAGTTGCTGGCCGATACCATCGGCCAATCGATCATCGAAGGATCGATCGGCTGAGCGCTTTCGGTCCAGTCTGACAATACGGTGTAACCGTGGCGCTGCAGATAACTCGGGTCCTGAATCACCTTAGGAATGATGTCCTGACGGGTAAGCGTAGTGGGCACGTTCCACGGCGGATTCATCACCACATTGCTCAGCGAGCTGCTCATCAGCGGCGTCTTGCGTTTAGGCTGACCGACAATCACCTTTGACGACAAAATCTCCGCGCCATTCTGATAGTAACTGAGCGAGTAGTTGGGAATGTTGACCACGATGCCGCTGCTGACCTTGTCCGGCACCAGCCGCAGGCGCTGGATATTCAACGCCAGCAACGTAGCACGCATCTGCGAAGAGACATTGAGCCAGTCGCGGGTCCGTTTGCCGATCACGCCGTCATCCTGCAGCCCTTGCGAGTGCTGGAAGCGTTTCACCGCGTCCACAACATCCCCTTCATAACGCAGCGGCGATGTATTACCTGACGACGCCTCATTAAACAACGGCATCGCGCTACCATCCTGATTCAACATGCCGGTTCGCAGCAGAATCTCTTTTAATACCGGTAATGCGTTGCTTTCATCGCCGGGGCGCAATGAGTCCGCCAGGATGAGTTTCGGCCAGGGACGGTTGTCCGTCAGCATGTTTTTCAACGCGTCGTGCATTTTTGCATACTGGGAATGACGAGGCGCCAGCGACGCAATAAACGTCAGCCCGTTGCCCGATGCGACCGCCCGCTGCCACTGTTCAATCATCTCCGCCGATGGCATGGCCAGCTTATAGGGAACGCTGCTGTACAACCAACTGTTGCCGTTTTTCTCCACCCCGGCAACAAACTGCATGTACCCGAGCATGGCGTCCGACAGCACCACATCGCGGGCAAAACCGTTTAATTTCGGGTCGGTCAACCAGGTGACCCAGGTGGTGAATTGCGGTTGAATACCGGAAAGCGCGACTTCCGCCAGCTGCTGCTGAAACGCCTTGACGACGTGGCTGTCGTTCCACATCGGTTGCATGCGTTGGCGCGTATAAAGCGCGGTCAATTCGCCAAGATAATGAGGTGAAATACCGGCAGGCAAACCAGCGGTAACAGAGGTATGACTTTTTGACGCGGCCGATGACACCACACTGCCCGGTACAGTCGGCGAAGCCGCCTGAGCGGAAAACGAAGTCAACAGACTACCCAGCCAAATCGAGCCGGCCACCCCCAGAAGCAGTCTTTGTGTATTTCGTTTGACTAACAACATCCATTTATCCCCTGTACATAAAATGACACTGCTTTTATCACACTGCGTTTTTCGCAACCGGCCTGTTTCTGTTAGCCAATTATTTTTCGCAACCGATATATCCGTTGCAACAAACCGCCGTGGCGCATCGGAATAGTTCGCCCTGACGGGCAAACCCGCGTCACGAATAATGGCGGGGTACTCCCTAGTTTATACTGATTTTACGGCGTGGCATGGGAAATAATAAGCCAGTTACTCCCCTAATTCTGACCATCATACAGTCAGTTATCTTATCTTTCCCACCGGCTTCGCTTGCCGGGACCACGTATTTTAGCTGGAGCAGGAAATCTCCAGATGTTTGCCCCATGTCGGCGGCAACGCGGCCAGATCGGCCATATCCGGCTGATCCGCATACGGTTGACGCAACGCCTGATGCAAACGCCCGAGTAAGCCGATATCCTCCCGCTCCGCCTGTTCTATCGCCTGCTGAGCCAGATAATTACGTAACACATAACGCGGATTAGCCTGCTTCATCCGACGCTGGCGCTCAGCGTCGTCCACGCTTTCCAGCGATAGCCGCTGACGGTACGCGCGGAACCAATCGTCAAATGCCGGGCGATCGATAAACACGTCCTGTAACGGTGAGTGGCTGCTGTGCCGTTCTGTTTCCGACAATAGTCGAAAAATGTGGCTATAGTCCGCCTGCTCGCGCTGCATCAGCTTCAACAACCCCACCAGCAATTCGTTATCCTGCGCCTGCGGCGTATCAAAACCGAGTTTGGCGCGCATCAGTTCGCCGAAACGCTGCATCAACGCGGGTTCATAGCGATCCAACGCCCGTTGCAGGATATCGCTGGACATCAACCCCGATAGCGACTGCGCCAGGCGGTGCAGGTTCCACAACGCCACCGCCGGCTGATTATCGAATGCGTAACGCCCCTGATGGTCCGAATGGTTACAGATGTAGCCGGGCTGATAATCGTCCATAAACCCGTACGGGCCGTAGTCGATGGTGAGGCCAAGAATGGACATATTGTCGGTATTCATCACACCGTGGGCAAAGCCAACGGCCTGCCAGTGAGCAATCAATCGCGCAGTGCGTTCCACCACATCGCTGAACCACAGGTAATAGCGATCGGTTTCCTGCTGCCACTGCGACCAATGGCATGCGATGACATACTCCGCCAGCTGACGCACTTTCTCCGGCTCGCGGCGGTAATAGAAATGTTCGAAGTGACCGAAACGGACATGGCTATCCGCCACCCGCAATAGCATCGCCCCCCGCTCTTCCTGCTCACGCCGTACCGGATGGTCGCTGCTGACGATAGTCAGTGCACGCGTGGTGGGAATGCCGAGATGGTGTAGCGCTTCCGACGCCAGAAATTCGCGCACCACCGAGCGCAATACCGCCCGGCCGTCTCCCATGCGTGAATAGGGGGTCAGTCCAGCGCCTTTAAGGTGCCAGTCTTGTGTACGGCCATCCGCCAGTTGCTGTTGCCCGAGCAGGATGCCGCGTCCATCACCCAACTGCCCGGCCCAGACCCCGAACTGATGACCGCTGTATACCTGAGCCAGCGGCGCCATGCCCGGCAGCAGCCGTTCTCCGGTCCAGATTCGGCTATTGTCGCCGTCAAACCAGGCGTCCGATAACCCCAGTTCCTGAGCAAGCGTGGCGTTATGATACAGCAAACGCGCCCCCTGCAATGGCGTGGGCGTCAGCTCGGTGTAAAACCCCGGCAGTTGCTGGTGATAATGGTTATTAAACAGAAGGTGATGCGACATAATTCCCCCTTTTCCGTCAGTGTAGAACCGCGGCTGGAGAATTAACACGGAGTAAATACAGGGATATTAGCCGTATGGAAACATTAATGGTGTAAATAAGAATGGTGCAAATAAGATAGACAGCGGATGGCGTACAAACAGCGGGCGTCAGCCGCAGCCAAGCGCCCACATTTGTTCAACCGTAGCAGGCGACCGGCATCAGCGCATTATCCAGCGCTTCCGGCGGCAAGCTCGGCCATAATTGTCCCTGAACAGCGTTGACGTCAAGCTCACATACCTTTTCAAAACTGGCTATATTATCAATCCCTTTCGCCACAACTTTCAGCGAGGGGCAATGTTTTTTCATCACCTGTAACATCGGATTAATAATAGAAACAGACGCGGGTCGGGTTAATAATTTATTGATAAACGCGGCGTCCATTTTCACACTGGCAACCATACCGTCATAAAATGGCTTTAGATTCATTTTCCCGGAGCCGAAATTATCCAGCCATAAATGGAAAGACTGGCTTAATTTAGTCAACTGGGAATTATCCCGCCCACGGGATATATCGGGAAAACTCTCATTAATTTCAAGCTGCAAAAAAGGCAGCGCGCGAAACTCCCGCCCCAGCGACTCGTCGTTAACCAGAAACTCCGTCAATGTATGATCGATCTTCAGCAGCACAGTCACCCGGTTATTGATAAACCAGGCTGATTTATCCTTCAGGATTGCCAGTTGCTCTCTCAGCAACGTTCGCTTCTGTCGGTGGTTCAGCATGCCCAGTAAGATTTCCTGTGGCATGGACAGACTTCCTGCCGTGCTCTGGAAACGTCCGATCATCTCAAGCGCCAGCAACCGTGAATCCAGATGATAAATCGGAGAGAAAAGATACTGACTGACATAGTCAACTTCAAGCTGGATACGCATAGTGTTATAGCCAGATTAAAAAGGTTGAACCCGCCGTAACGGGCAGCCAGACAATACATGCCTGACCTGATCCTATTCGCTGCTACCACTCCAGAAACATTAAAGATTATTAACAATAATACTCAAACGGGGCGCGTAATATTATGTTGATTCAGAAGCTATAATTCCGATTCAACAATCGCGCCCCTAAATACCCGTAAGAAGATATGATAAATAATCCCAATCCTTTTCTTCACGCGAATACCCATTTGGTTACTACCGGAACCGACACTAATCTATAATTCGGCGGTATCGAAAAACAATCCGTTTTTCATTTTTCAGACAAAGCCCTAATACCCATTGCAAATTATTAACGAATGCTTTCCGATAACCAGACAATTAATGCGTTTATTTCGTTATGCTGTTGAGGAAAATCCGCCACCAGCCGCTCGCCAACAACCATCAGCGCATCCGGACGGTATGACACCCCTTCCAGCCGCTCCGCCAGCGCTTCCAGCGGTGTAGGATTAAGGCTATCGGTAAAAAGCTGACAGCGGCTGATTACGCCACGCTCCACGTCGAAATGCAGTTCTACGCCACCCCAGTCAAAGCGGGTATCCAGCATATGGGTAAATTCCGGCGCCTGACCAAAATTCCACGCCCAACTGCTCTGGCGCGCGAACAATTCAGCGAACCCCGGCAGATCCGGTACAACGTCAGGTGAGATAATCTCCGGTTGGCACCGGGTTTGATAATGCTCGAAAAATGCCTGCGTAACGGCATCGCAAACCGTCTCATGGCTAATCTCCGGCAGCAACTCCGCCAGATTGGCCACCCGCGAACGTACCGATGCAATGCCTTTGGCTTGCAGTTTCTTAACATCCGGATTGAGGTAATCGGCCAGACGGGAAAGGTTGGCCGCCAGCAATAACGTCCCATGATGAAAGCCGCGATCGGCGCTTTCCCGATAGGCGGAACCGGAAATCTTTCTTACGCCATCCGCGGTCTCAACCACCAGATCGTTGCGCCCCGATGCCTGCGCCGTCACCCCGCACGTTGCCAGCGCCCGCAGGATGATGCCGGTGGAAACGCTCTTGTCATAGCCGGGTTTGCCCGCCATGAAGGTAAAACAGGTATTGCCGAGATCGTGGAATACCGCCCCGCCGCCACTACTGCGTCGCGCCAGTTTGATGCCATCCTGCTCCATGCGCCGGGTATTACATTCTTTCCACGGGTTCTGCGCCCGGCCGATCACCACGGTTTCAGCATTGCGCCATAAAAACAGCACCCGCTGCGTGGTCGGCATCTGGCGAAAAATGCACTCCTCCACCGCCAGATTGAACCAGGGGTCGACAGAATCGGAAATCAGCAAACGCAGTGCAGGCATGGCGAAACTCCGAATAGCAGCTGACCGCCGCCGGGCGGTCGGAAAATCAGATGCGGCGAGCCTGCCAGTAGGCCCGTTTCCAGTAAACGTTGTTCAGCGACGACCGCATAACACCGCGGCTGGTGGAGGCATGAATAAACTGATCATTATTGTCGTAGATGCCGACGTGCAGCCCATTCTCGCCGCTGCCGGTACGGAAAAAGACCAGGTCGCCCGGCAGTAATGCGTCACGGTCGACGCGAGTGCCGACTTCAGTCTGTTCCTCCGTCGAGCGCGGCAGCGTCAAGCCGAACCGGTCACGAAACGTCAGATAGACAAAACCGGAACAATCGATGCCGTTCTGATCCAGCCCGCCATAGCGATATGGCGTGCCACGCCACTTTGCCAGTTGGGCGTGCAACTGCGCCCGCACCTCACCGGCATCGCCCAGGCGAGTACTCTGCGGAACATGGCTGCTGCATCCAGCCAGAAACAGCGCCATCAGTATTAGCCAAAATCTCCAGAACTTCATGCATCGTGCTCGCTGTTGACGGGGAATAATTGTTGACGAAGAACAATTGTTAACGAAGAACAACCCCACAAAAATCGAATTACGTCATATTATCATTTGCGCCCGAACATTAATCGGCCGAAAACAGAGAATTTTTCTGTTGTGACAGCGCGTTACGAAGAATATTTTGCCTGGCGTCACCCGCGAACCGGCCGGAAGCCACATCGGCCCGGCACCGGTTTTTTCTCCGATACCGTCATTCCTGCTGCGCCAGCATCCAGTGGCGGCCGTCCAGCGCATAACGTGTAAACGCCACCCCGAATACCGGGGACAGCGCTTCCGGCTGCATCACATCAGCGACCGCCCCTTGCGCCATCAACTCGCCACGCGACATCAGCCATACCCGGTCGGCGTGATGCAGGGTATGGTTCAGGTCGTGGCCCGAGGCGATGACCGCAATCCCGGCGCGGCACAGCTCCGCCAGCAATGAATCCAGCGCCACACGCTGGGCTATATCCAGACTGGCGGCAGGTTCATCCAGCAACAACAACCGGGCCAAAGGATTGAGCGTCGGCCAGACTTGCAGCAGCACCGCCGCCAATCTGACCCGCTGCCATTCGCCGCCGGAAAGCCGGGTCAGCGGGCGACGCAATTTATCCGTCAGCGACAATCGCTCGGCCAACTGTTGCACCACGTTATCCACGCTTTCAGCATCGCAGCGCGGCGGCTGGTGCAACTGCAGGTACTGAAACACCGGCATCAGCGCCAGTGCGCTATGGTGTTGCGGCAGGTAGGCGCGTACCCTCGCCAGGTCGCGCGCCGACCAGTCGGCGATCGCCTGCCCCAACAACAGCGTCTCGCCGTCCCCCGGCTGTAATCCGGCCATTAACGCCAGCAGTGTGCTCTTACCCGCGCCATTGGGACCAATAATGTGCGCCAGTTCGCCCGGGCGGCAACGCACCGTCACCGATGACAAACGCCCGGCGACGCTGACGTTGTGCAGGTACAGCAGCGGTTGGACAGACACGGTTACTGCGCCAGCGCCTGCTCAATAGCTTTGATAATCGCGCCGTCATCCGGCGTCATGTCCGGTGAGAAACGCGCTATCACCTCGCCACGGCGATTGATCAGAAATTTTTCGAAGTTCCACAGGATATCGCCCGGATGAGCCGGCGCCTGTCCTTTGCTGACGCGGCGCTCGTAAAATTCGCTCCCCTGCGGCCGCAGCGCCTCCGGTTGAGCCTGAATCAACGCCTGATACAACGGATGACGTCCGCTCCCGTTGACGTCAATTTTGCCAAACATCGGGAACTGTACGCCGAACGTCCCGCGACAAAACGCGTTTATCTCTTCATTGCTGCCTGGCTCCTGCCCGGCAAATTCGTTGGAGGGAAACCCCAGTACCGCAAACCCGCGGTCACGATAGGTTTCATACAGATTCTCCAGCGCTTCATATTGCTTGGTCAGCCCGCATTGCGAGGCGACGTTGACCACCAGCAGCACGTTGTTGCGCCAGTTTTCCAGCGATGCCTGACGGCCATCGATAGTTTGCAGGGGAATTGCGTATAGCGTATTGCTCATCGTCTGTTCCTTTTTCGTCACACCGGCTTGTGCGCCGGCCTGTTCATCATTGCGGGGATCACGCCTGATGGCGCAGCAGCAGCCAGATAAACCAGGGCGCGCCCAGCGTGGCGGTGACTACGCCAACCGGCAGCTCCGCAGTCGCCAGCAACGTGCGCGCCAGCGTATCCGCCAGCATCAGCACAACGGCGCCGGCCAGCCCACACCCGGTTAATAGATAGCGCTGATCGGTCAGCCCGCACAAGCGCAAAATATGCGGGATGACCAACCCGACAAAGCCGATCACCCCAGCCAGCGCCACGCTGATGCCCACCAGCGCGCCCATCGCCAACACCAGCACATTACGCCAGTAAAATACCGCGACCCCCAACTGCCGGGCGGCCAGTTCGCCCAGCGCCAGTTGATTGAGCACCCCGCCGCAACGCGCCAGCCAGACCAGCAGCGGCAGCATCGGTAACATCAATCCGCCGTAACGCCAGTCGACCCCGCTGAATCCCCCCATCATCCAGTACATCAGCTGGCGCAAATCGAGGCTGGTGCTGAAATAGACGACCCAGGTCATCAGCGCGTTGCAGATAATACTCAACGCGACCCCGATCAACAGCAGGCGCGCGTTGGACACCCCGGCGCGGGAAAAGCGCAGCAGCATCAGCGTCACCAGCAGCGCGCCCGCGATGGCGCACAGGCTGAGGCTCCAGACCGGCAGCATCCCCTGCCCGATCAGCACCGCCAGCACCAACGCCACGCCTGCGCCGCTGGATACGCCGAGCAACCCCGGTTCGGCCAGCGGATTATCGAACACCGCCTGCATCACCGCGCCGCCCATCGCCAACCCCGCCCCGACCAGCATCACCGCCAGCGTGCGCGGCAGTCTGAGTTGCCAGATAAACAACGATGAGTCCGAATCCAGCCAGTGCGTCGGTCCAATCCAGCGCTCGCCGGCGCACAAGCTTATCGCCACGCCGACCGCCAGCAACAGCCATAACCCCAACAGCCGCCGGCGATCTCGCTTGTGCTGTTGCTGTTTCAGTTGGGTATAACGCACCGGGGTTGACTGCATGGGGTCGCCTGCAATGAAAAATCGGACAATGGCAATCATGATGCGTATATCCGCTGTGATATCAAGCTGATGCCGTGAATTTTCGCCAGGGAATGGAAAGCGGCTCGCAAAGTATGCCGCAAGGGATCATGACCCATTCCCCCGCCGCATTGTATGAGATGTGATTATCTTATCCAGATTGATTGTTTTTTAATCGCCGCAATCTCGACTACCTTTATACCTATAGGTCATTATCAACACATCTATTATACCCGTCATACTTCACGTTCCAGGTGTGCTGGCTTTCCTGCAACGCGAATTATTTTGGGGATAGATCATCATCAACCAGTCATCCTGCGGGGTAAATTATGCTGACATCCCTTTGGCGCACGCTGTATCGCGGCCGGCGAAAAAACGAAAGCCGGCAGGCCGAGCCATCCGGCAACTGCGTCGAATGCGAATACAGCTTCTACAACCACGAAGCCAACCTGCCATTCGACCAGATTGAAGAGTGCCTGCGCGCCCGCCGTGATGCGCTGATGCAGGAACATCCGCCGCTGACCGACCCCATGCCCAGCGCCATACGCCCGCGCTGGGCGGGCAAGTCATCAGGCTCAGGTTGACGGGTGTCGCGCCAGCCAGGTGCGAACGAATTCCACCACCACTTTGCTGGCAGGGCCATAGATGTGTTCGTCGAACTGGCTCTGCACCTGGCTGGGCTCCAGGTTCAGCTCCACGGTATGCGCGCCGTGCACCTGCGCTTCATGCACAAAGCCGGCAGCCGGATAGACATTGCCCGAGGTACCGATGGCAACAAACAGGTCTGCTTGTGACAGCGCATGATAAATGCGTTCCATCTCCAGCGGCATTTCACCGAACCACACCACGTGCGGACGCAACGGCGCCGGAAACTGGCAGCAGTGACAACGCTCGTCCGCCGAAACGTCGCCCGTCCACTCAAAGACCTGTCCGCTCTGGCTGCAACGCACTTTCAACAGCTCGCCATGCATGTGGATGATGCGCTTGCTGCCGGCGCGCTCATGCAGATTGTCAATGTTCTGGGTTACCAGCAGAAAATGATCGCCAAGCGCCGCTTCCAGTTCCGCCAGCGCCAGATGCGCGGCGTTGGGCGCAATCTCCGGCTGTTGTAACTGGCGGCGACGCTGGTTGTAAAAATTCTGAACCGTTTGCGGATCGCGATGAAACCCTTCCGGGGTGGCGACATCCTCCACCCGATGCTCTTCCCACAGTCCATCCGAGGCACGAAACGTGCGAATACCGGATTCGGCAGAAATCCCTGCTCCGGTAAGGACAACAACACGTGGTGTATTCACGTTTTTGACCACCAGATAATCAAGATGAAAAATGCGGGCACACAAACGCTGATGACGGAGACGCTTTCGCTGCCGAAAACGGTGTAATCGCTGACGCGAGTGCATGTCTGCTCCTTAGATTGTCTTTAGAGCGCATCGATGAATACGCTCTGCGTCCGCCCTGACAGCGGGATTGTCAGTCGTGCCCGTCATAAGGACTGGCGCGGCGCCGGCTGACCCATCAAGTGTAGCAATGCTGCGCCGCGCACGCCGCCCGCATCGCTATAACGGGCTTTTTCAATACGCGGCGCGCGGGTTTACTGGCCGCTCAATATCCGGGCCGGGTCGATACGGCTGGCGCGGCGGGCCGGATACCAGCTGGCAATCAGGCTCAGCACCAGTGAAGTGGCCAGCACGATAATCACGTCCAGCATATGCAGTTCCGACGGCAGAAAATCGATGAAATAAATATCGCCGGACAGAAAACGGTGGCCGGTAAGCGCCTCAAGTCCGCGAATGATCGGGGTCAGTTGCAGCGTGACGACAATCCCCAGGACCGTACCCACCACGCTGCCGAGCAGTCCGGCCAGCAAACCGTACCAGACAAAAATGGCGCGGATCAGGCCGTCGCCCGCGCCCAACGTCCGTAATACGGCAATATCACCGCTTTTGTCTTTCACCGCCATCACCAGCGTGGAAACGATGTTGAAGCAGGCCACGCCGATGACCAGTACCATCGCCAGATACATGATGGTGCGGACCATTTGAATATCGCGATACATATAGCCGTACGTGCCGATCCAACTGCGAATATACACATAGACATTGATGGCCTCGCCGGCGTCACGCACCAGCTTTTGAGCGGCAAACACATCCTGCGCCTTGATGGCGATACCGGTGATGCCGTCGCCCAGTTCCAGATACTGCTGAGCATCGGCCAGCGGCACCAGCGCCAGGCTGTGATCCAGTTGACCGCTCAACTGCAAAATACCGGCCACCTGCAACCGAATGCGTTTCGGCTGCAGCAGTTTCATCTGCGGGTCGCTATTGGGAATCATCACGGTTACCCAGTCGCCGTTTTTCACGCCCAGCGCATCCGCCACGCCCTTGCCGATAATGACCTGCTGCGCGCCGGCATGAAAACGCGACCAGGCGTTGTCCTGCACGAACTGCGGCAAGGCGCTAAGTTTCAATTCCTGTTCGGGGTCCACGCCTTTGAACTGGATCGCCTTCAGGCTGGCGCCGTTTTCCAGCAAACCGGTGAAACTGACGTAAGGCGCCGCGGCAGCGACGCCGGGAACACGTTCAATCTTCGGCAACAGCGGTTGCCAGTCCCGGAACGGCTGGTTGACCGCTTCGATTTCGCCATGCGGCACCACGGCCAGAATACGGTTGTTTAACTCGCGCTCGAAGCCGTTCATCGCGCTCAGACCGACGATCAGCACCGCCACGCCGAGCGCAATGCCCAGGGTGGAAATCACCGAAATCAGCGACACCATGCCGCTGCGGCGGCGCCCACGGCTGAAACGCAATCCGACCAGCAGCGAAAGCGGAGGAAAAGTCATTGCGGCGTCCCCATCAGGGTCAACTCCTGCTGCAACTGACCGTCGCGCATTTCCAACTGACGGCCAAGGCGGCTGGCTAAACGCAGGTCATGCGTCACCACCAGAAAAGCGGTGCCCTGACGCACATTCAGCTCACCCAGCAGTTCGAAAATGGCGTCGGTAGTACGCTGGTCGAGGTTGCCGGTGGGTTCGTCAGCCAGCACCAGCGACGGGCTATTGACCAACGCGCGCGCAATCGCCACCCGCTGACGTTCGCCGCCGGACAGTTCTGAAGAGCGATGCTGGCTGCGTTGCGCCAGACCAACGGCGGCCAGCATGGCCTGCGCCTTCTCTTTCGCCTCTTTCGGCGCCACATTGCCTATCAACAGCGGCATCGCCACGTTTTCCAACGCGGTGAAATCCGGCAGCAGGTGATGGAACTGATAGATGAAACCCAGCTCGCGGTTGCGTATCGCCGCTTTGGCGGCGGCCGACAACTGGTTCAGCGTCTTGCCCTGAAATATCACGTCGCCGGACGTCGGCGCATCCAGCCCGCCCAGCAAATGCAACAATGTACTCTTGCCTGAGCCGGAACTGCCGACGATCGCCATCATTTCGCCAGTCTGCATGTCGAACGATACATCACGCAGCACATCGGTGGACAGGTTGCCTTCCTGATAGCGTTTACACAGCTGACGACACTGCAATAAAGGTGAATTACTCATAACGTAGAGCCTCTGCGGGATGGGTGGCGGCCGCGCGCCAGGAAGGATAAAGCGTGGAAAGCAGCGCCAGCAGCATCGCCACCAGCGCAATGGCGATCACCTGCGCCGGCTGGATCTGCACCGGCAGCGCGCCGCCGTCAATCAGCAGCCCGAGCATCGGCATCAGCGCATTAAGCTGACTGGCCAGCACCATACCCAGTATCGCCCCGACCAGCGCCCCCATCACACCGGCGCCGCCGCCCTGTACCATAAATACCGCCATAATCTGGCGTCGGGTCAGCCCCTGCGTCTGCAAAATAGCGACCTCGCCCTGTTTTTCCATCACCAGCAAGCCCAACGAGGTAATGATATTGAACGCGGCGACGGCCACAATCAGGCTTAGCAGCAGCCCCATCATGTTTTTCTCCATCCTCACCGCCTGGAACAGTTCGCCTTTGCGTTCGCGCCAGTCTTTCCACGCCGTCCCCGGCGGCAACGCCTGCTGACTAAGCGTGTCCACCGCCAGCGGCTGATTGAGCCACAACCGCCAGCCGGTAATGTTGCCGAGCGGGTAGCGCATCAGGCGCGAGGCGTCCTGCTGGTTGACCAGCAGTTGATAGCCATCCACTTCGCTGCGGGCGGAAAAGGTGCCGGCCACGGTAAACAACCGCTGGCTGGGCACGCGCCCCATCGGTGTCAGTTGGCTGGCGCTGGTGACCATCAGCCGCAACTGGTCGCCCGGCTTAACGCCAAGCTGGCTGGCCAGCCGCTCGCCGAGAATCACCTGATACTGCCCCGGCTGCAGTTGCTGCAAACGGGTATTGACCAGATAGTTCGCCAGCGGCTCCTGCTCGTCGGGGTTAACGCCGAGCATCACGCCCACCGCCACGCTGCGGGCGCTTTGCAGCACCACGTCGCCGGTGGTCAGAGGCGCGACACGGCGGATGCCTTTCAGGCTGGACAGCGAGGAAGGCGGCAGAGTCTGTGGGTTAAGGGAGCCTTGCGGCGTGGTGATGATGGCCTGAGGCATCAGCCCCAGAATGCTGTTTTCCAGTTCCCGCTCAAAGCCGTTCATCACCGACAGCACGGTGACCAGCGCCATCACGCCGAGGGTGATGCCAATAGCGGACAACCAGGAAACAAACCGCCCAAAGCGGTCCGCGGCCCGCCCTCGCATGTAGCGCAGGCCGATGAAAAGTGCGACAGGTTGATACATGAAATCCGTCTGGATGAGGTTGCTAAAGCAAAGTGAACAAGGATAATAAAGGGTAGTACCACTTTATGGAACCCTAACCCTCTCTCTTCCCGACTTTTTCTTAGTGGATATCGAGACCTGATAATCGGATGATGCCTGAACAATATCGCTATACCTTGCCTGGCAAAGCGGGTGAACAACGCCTGTTAGGCCAGCTTACCGGCGCAGCCTGCGCCGTCGAATGCGCAGAGATCGTTGAACGTCACGCCGGACTGGTGGTGCTGATTACCCCTGACATGCAGAATGCCCTGCGGTTGCGCGACGAAATTCGGCAGTTTACCGCTCAGCCGATCATGACGCTGCCGGATTGGGAAACCCTTCCGTACGACAGTTTCTCCCCCCACCAGGAAATTATCTCCGCCCGTTTATCCACGCTGTATCAGTTACCCTCGCTGACGCGCGGCGTGTTGATCCTGCCGGTCAATACCCTGATGCAGAAAGTGTGTCCGCACGCGTTCCTGCACGGCCATGCGCTGATGCTGAAAAAAGGCCAGCGCCTGTCGCGCGACAGGCTGCGCAATCAACTGGAACAGGCCGGCTATCGCAGCGTCGATCAGGTAATGGAGCATGGCGAGTTCGCCACCCGCGGCGCGCTGCTCGACCTGTTCCCGATGGGCAGCGAAGAGCCGTTCCGTATCGATTTCTTCGACGATGAAATCGACAGCCTGCGACTGTTTGACGCCGATACCCAGCGTACGCTGAATGAAGTCGAACACATTTATCTGTTGCCGGCCCGGGAGTTCCCTACCGACAAAACCGCCATCGAGCTGTTTCGCAGCCAGTGGCGCGAGCAATTTGAGGTCAGGCGCGACGCCGAACACGTCTACCAGCAGGTGAGCAAAGGCACCCTGCCCGCCGGGATCGAATACTGGCAGCCGCTGTTCTTCAGCCAGCCGCTGCCGGCGCTGTTCAGCTATCTGCCGGCCGGTACGCTACTGGTTAATACCGGCGACATCCAGCAAGGCGCCGAGCGTTTCTGGCAGGATATCCAGCAGCGCCATGACAGCCGCCGGGTCGACCCAATGCGCCCGCTGTTGCCGCCGGATGCGCTGTGGCTGCCGGTTGATATGCTGTTTGCCGAACTCAAGCAATGGCCGCGCGTACAACTGCGCAGCGACACGCTGCCGGATAAAGCCGCCAATATCAATCTGGGTTACCAGCCGTTGCCGGATCTGGCGGTCCAGCACCAGAACAAATCGCCGCTGGATGCGTTGCGCCGTTTTGTGGAGCAGTTCGGTGGGCAGATTGTCTTTTCCGTGGAAAGCGAGGGGCGCCGGGAAACGTTGCAGGAGTTGCTGTCCCGTATCAAGCTGTCCCCGGCGCCGGTGAAGAGCCTGGAGCAGACGGCGTCGCCGGGTTGCTACCTGATGATAGGCGCCAGCGAGCACGGCTTTATCGATACCCTGCGCCAGCGCACGCTGATCTGCGAAAGCGATCTGCTGGGCGAGCGCGTCAGCCGTCGTCGCCAGGACAACCGCCGCACCATCAACACCGATACCCTGATCCGCAATCTGGCGGAATTGCGCCCGGGCCAGCCGGTGGTGCACCTCGAACACGGCGTCGGCCGTTACGCCGGGCTAACCACGCTGGAAGCGGGCGGCATCAAGGCGGAATACCTGATTCTGCATTACGCCGGCGAAGACAAACTGTATGTGCCGGTGTCGTCTTTGCATCTTATCAGCCGCTATGCCGGCGGCGCCGAGGACAGCGCGCCGTTGCACAAGCTGGGCGGCGACGCCTGGACGCGGGCGCGGCAGAAAGCAGCGGAAAAAGTACGCGATGTGGCCGCCGAACTGCTGGATGTCTATGCCCAGCGCGCCGCTCACACCGGCTTCGCCTTCAAACACGACCGGGAGCAGTATCAGCTGTTCTGTCAGGGGTTCCCGTTTGATACCACGCCGGATCAGGCGCAAGCCATCAACGCCGTGCTGAGCGACATGTGCCGCCCGCTGGCGATGGACCGGCTGGTGTGCGGCGACGTCGGCTTCGGCAAAACCGAAGTCGCGATGCGCGCCGCGTTTCTGGCGGTGGAAAACCACAAGCAGGTGGCGGTGCTGGTGCCGACCACCCTGCTGGCTCAGCAGCACTTCGACAATTTCCGCGACCGTTTCGCCAACTGGCCGGTGCGCATTGAAATGCTGTCCCGCTTCCGTAGCCAGAAAGAACAAACCCAGGTGCTGGAGCAAACGCAGGAAGGCAAGGTGGATATTTTGATCGGCACCCACAAATTACTGCAAAGCGACGTGCGCTGGCGGGATTTGGGGTTGCTGATCGTCGATGAAGAGCACCGCTTCGGCGTGCGCCACAAAGAGCGGATCAAGGCGATGCGCGCCAACGTCGATATCCTGACGCTCACCGCGACGCCGATTCCGCGCACCCTGAACATGGCGATGAGCGGCATCCGCGATCTGTCGATCATCGCCACGCCGCCGGCGCGCCGTCTGGCGGTCAAAACCTTTGTGCGCGAGTACGACAGTCTGGTGGTGCGTGAGGCTATCCTGCGTGAAATTCTGCGCGGCGGGCAGGTGTACTACCTCTACAATGACGTAGAAAACATCGAGAAAGCCGCCCAGCGTCTGAACGAGCTGGTGCCGGAAGCCCGCATTGCCATCGGCCACGGCCAGATGCGCGAGCGCGACCTGGAGCGGGTGATGAACGATTTCCATCACCAGCGTTTCAATGTGCTGGTGTGCACCACCATCATTGAAACCGGTATCGATATTCCGAGCGCCAATACCATCATCATCGAACGCGCCGACCACTTCGGCCTGGCGCAGTTGCATCAGTTGCGCGGCCGCGTCGGGCGATCTCACCATCAGGCTTACGCCTACCTGCTTACGCCCAATCCCAAGGCGATGAGCAGCGACGCCCACAAGCGGCTGGAGGCCATCGCCTCGCTGGAAGATCTGGGCGCGGGTTTCGCCCTCGCCACCCACGATCTGGAAATCCGCGGCGCGGGCGAGCTGCTCGGCGAAGACCAGAGCGGCCAGATGGAAAGCGTCGGTTTCTCGCTGTACATGGATTTGCTGGAAAGCGCGGTGGAGTCGCTCAAAGCCGGACGAGAGCCATCGCTGGAAGACCTGATCAGCAGCCAGACCGATGTGGAACTGCGGTTACCGGCCCTGTTGCCGGACGACTTCATTCCGGACGTCAATACCCGCTTGTCGTTTTACAAGCGTATCGCCAGCGCTAAAAACGACGACGAACTGGATGACCTGAAGGCGGAGCTGATCGACCGTTTCGGCAAACTGCCGGATGCCGCTCGCCACCTGTTGCAAGTAGCCGGTTTGCGTCAGCAGGCGCAAATACTGGGCATCAAGCGTATCGAAGGCAACGACAAGGGCGGTTTTGTCGAGTTCAGCCAGCATAATCGCGTCGATCCCACCCATCTGATCGGCCTGCTGCAACGCGACCCAAAAGTTTATCGTCTGGATGGCCCCAGCCGGCTGAAATTTATCAAGGATTTGAGCGGATACCCGCAGCGGCTGGCGTTTATCACTACCCTGTTGGAGGAGATGGCGCAGCATACGTGTGCCGCCTGACTATTTTTCTGCTCAAAATTGTGATGGCCCGACTAAAATCAAAAGAATAACCGCCGATATAGAAAAACTATAAGGTCAGTTAAAGGGCCATACACAAATGAATAAACTAATCGCTTTCTTGACCTTTTTAGCGATGTTCGCCTTGGGCTTATGTGCTATTTACTACCAGGACTATCGTGCTGAGCGTAAGAGCGCTTACGCCAATGCGGAAAGAGCCGTTAAAAATATCGAGGAAATTCTCAACGAAGCCAAAGATGCGGTGGAAGACAGTAAACCGCTATTGGCTCAATCCTGCACGCCTGACGTCATCCGGCGGTTGAATATGACGGCGGCGATCGCCAGCCATCTGCGCACCGTCAGCCTGATCAAAAATGATGTGGTGTACTGCTCGTCGCTGTATGGCGTGGATAATCGCCCGGCGTCGCTGGGACGCTTTCATATGCGGGAACTGGCGTTGTTGCCCGGCAATTCCGTCACGCCGGATAGAACGTTGATTATGTATCTCGGCACCACGGCGGACGGCAGCATTGGCGTGGCGATACATGGTCAGCATTTGACCAACGTGCTGGATCTGCTCAGCAAGCGACGGGAGCTTTATCTGCTGGTCGGCAATACCTGGATATCCCGTTACAATAAGGTATCGGCGTTTAATCCCGAAGATCTGCGCAATTTCATCGTTATTTCTTCCAGCCAATATCATTTTTTCATTCTCTTTCCTCGCGACGATAAATACCCGCTGGCCGACTTTTGGAATCAGGAAAAAATGACGTTGCTGGTGGTCTTCCTGATTGCCCTCAGTTCCGGCTTTCTGGCCTATAAGTATTCGACGCGTTTCAACTCGCCTTATGACGGCATTCGGCGCGCTATCGAAAATCAGGAAGTGGTACCCTACTACCAACCGGTTATCGCCACCGAGTCACGGGAAATTTACGGCGTGGAAGTGCTGGCGCGCTGGCATCACCCGAAGAGCGGTTTTATTTCCCCCGATATTTTTATTCCGCTGTGTGAACAGAGCGGACTGATTATCCCGCTGACCCGCTCGTTAATGAGCAGCGTGGTGCGCGATTTGACATCGCGTCTGGACACCCTGCCGGACCATTTGCATATCGGCATCAATATCAGCGCCCAACACTGCCAGTCCGACGATTTTATTACCGACTGCCAGAACTTCATCGCCGCGTTTAGCGAGAAAAAAGTGCATTTGATGATTGAAATTACCGAACGGGAAAAAATCGAAATGACGCCGGAAACCATCGCCTTCTTCAAACGACTAAGCGACGCCGGCGTGCTGATTGCGCTGGATGATTTCGGCACCGGCTATTCCAATTTTGACTATCTCAGAAAACTGCATGTGAACGTCATCAAAATCGACCAGTCGTTTGTCAGCATGATCGACGAGAACGATCCGCAATCCAGTACGCTGGTGAACTGCGTTATCGACCTGGCGCAACAGATGAACCTGCAGACCGTCGCCGAAGGGGTGGAAACCGAATATCAGGCCGCGTTTTTGTCCCGCAAACAGATCAATTTCATGCAGGGGTATTTCTTCTCCCGGCCGCTGCCGTTTGACGAACTGGCGCAAACCTGGCTCAGCAAAAAGTAAGCCCGCAACGGCTGATGACTGACTCACACAGTGAGGCATGCGTACCGCCCTGGAACCGTGCCTTACTGTCAGTATCGTGGCTCGTGGCGCACAACAGCCGTTGTTCTCTGTAAGAATCTATCCTTTTAGGCGTAATTAGCACTACGGGCGATCTGGGCAGAGCAG
The DNA here is from genome assembly GCF_000406205.1 of Dickeya sp. NCPPB 3274. Classification (NCBI taxonomy): domain Bacteria; kingdom Pseudomonadati; phylum Pseudomonadota; class Gammaproteobacteria; order Enterobacterales; family Pectobacteriaceae; genus Dickeya; species Dickeya sp. NCPPB 3274. The sequence continues at coordinate 3,016,992 of NZ_CM001979.1, forward strand.
TTAACGCGCGAGAAGTTTAAATACGGCCAGATGTAAAATTGCAAGTGAAATAGCCTAATTATACCCGCCATACTTCAAGTTACAGGTGCGTTGGCGGCCCTCGATCACCCCAGTCACTTACTTGAGTAAACTCCCGGAGATTCACTCGGTTATCGCGTTGTTCAAAACGCAAAACGTTTTGTCCTGCAACTCGAATTATTTAGGGTGAAATAAGTTTTTATTATGGAGATCGAATTATTTGGGGTATAGAAACCAATTACTGTAATTGCTAAAAACTAATAGAAAAAATTACACACATAAACTTTAATAAATATTGAATAGTATTTCTAAATGTTAAATTAATTTATTAATCAAACCGCTATCAATTGCAGGGAGCACTGATATGGTTAATATGAATCAATTGGTTACCCATTCACCCAACAATAATTCAGCCGTTATGGCTGAACAATTCGTCATAGAATCTAATTATTCCACGACACGCGAGCTGACTCACTCCCCTTTATCTCAACCACCCATAAGAACTGACGCTGTTCACACAGAAATTATCAAACTTTTGCTTAATGAACAGGATACCCACGCGCTGATAGCGGAACTGACACCCGATAAATCATCCGTGTCGGAGGTTGCCGATGATTATTTACAGACGTGTCTGCGCTATCAGGCTGACATTGGTATCGCCAATTTACTTCACACCGTACAGTTTCCTTATAAACGTGACTATTATTCCCCGTTGTGCGACGTTGCCACCCGCCTGATCGAAAATGAACACATGACCGAAGCCGCCAGGATTATTGCTTACCTTGGCGAGTTTGCGGGCAAACAACCCAGGACACGCCTGCTGCGGTTAAAATACTTGTTTCGCGCGGAAATGCTCGACGAGCTGCATGCGCTGTTCGCCCGAATTCCACCGCAAGATTACCGAGTATCGGAAGAATTGATGATGCTGCGTATCAAATACGAGTGCACCATCGGCAATCCGGAAGGCGGCCTGGCGCTACTGAGCGAATTGGGTCCGCTGGATACATTACCGCCGCAGATGATGCGTTGGGCGATAGACTGCCTGCTCAGCCTCGGCCGTCATCATGAAATCGTTCCCTTACTTGAAGCCTGGTTAAGCCTTGACTTTTGCTACTCAAATGAAGCGCGCCGGGTACTTCCCGTCGCCGCGAGTACCGGTGAAACCGCACGGTTAGTGCGTGCCATCGAGCAATTGCACGGCTGGTTTATGTCACCGGATCTGGTTCAATTACGAACGACATTATTGTGCAATAACCGTGAACAGGAGTCCGCTGCCGCCCAGTTTGCTCAGGCGTCGAATACGGATGCAGAAGTCACAGAACCTCCCCCTGCCGCCATCACTGTGCGTTCGTTATCCCGGCGTGCCTGTTTTTTTTGTACCGATATCAAATTCAACATTCCCACCCTGGTTGCCTTAACGTCACTGGCAATGGCGATTAGCCGGGAAGAAAATCCGCCCGATATTTATATCTTCACGCCAGTCGAGACATTGGCATGGTGGGAGCACATTACCCATAATTTTTCATTTGAATTTAAATCACTTACACTAAGGATTGTCTCCACCCACCCCATGCCGCTTGATGCCAGTCGCGCTCATTTTGGTTTTCATAGCTTTGGCGATGTATTAAGTACCGCGGTCTATGCCAGGTTTTACGCCAGCCGCCACCTCTATCGTCTTGGCATCGCCCGGGCGCTCTACCTGGATTCAGACATCATAATCCAACGCTCACCCCTCTCGTTGCTGGATATGGATATGGACATATACCCGCTGGCGGCGCGGACTGAGCATATAACGCCACTCATCGGGCGAGCTATTCAGTTGCACGACATCCCCAACAGCCGTTATTTCAACGCCGGCATTTTGCTGTTTAACCTGCAACATCCTGCGGCCCATCAGGTTATCGAGCAGGCGATCGCCAATAGCGAACACCCCGACGAAAAACTGCTGTTTCTTGATCAATGCGCACTGAATAAAGCCGTTCGCGGGCTATATATCGCCATCAGCGAAAACTACAACTGGTTTGTTCGCCCCACCCCATCCGCGCTCCCCGATCATCATCAGGCGGCAATTGTGCACTTTGTGGGTACGCCCAAACCGTGGGATAGCAATTACAAAGGCCAGGGCACGGCACTCTGGCAACAATATCGAAACCATGCTGCCAGATTGTTCGGCGAAGATGCGCTCCTTACCGCCGGGGTTACCGCACAGCCATAGACAGCGCGAGACAGAACATCGCACAGACGGTAGATAACGACAGGATATCGTTAATCGCCCATGCTGTTGCCGTTTCCAGAATGAAACAAGAAAAGGAATTCAGATATGAAAAGAGAACAGGCCGCCGTCACGCGTCATTGCTGCTCACCCTCCCGATTGATTTCTCCAGCGGATAGCGTCCGCTCCGCGTTACCGGCAGCAGATGCAACTTCACCGCAAACCGATAAGGAACTCGCCACAGGGAAACAAGCCCCCCAACCCCGCCAGCACGCGATCTTTTTTTGTATCGATGCCAGTTACAATGTCGCCGCCTGCGTTGCGCTGACCTCTCTGGTCATGTCCACTCATCACACCGAAGCACGACTGCCCGATATTTATCTGTTTGTATTACCGGAATCCCATGCTGTCTGGGAAGACATCGCAACGCATCTGTCCCAACATCACCGGGCATTCAGGCTTTACATTATCTCTACACTGGACATACCGCTTGACGAAAGCCGCGCGCAATACGGCTTCCAAAACTATGGGAAAACGCTGAGCATCGCGGCGTATACCCGGCTGTACGCCAGCCGCTATTTACATCAGCGCGGTGTATCGCGCGCACTCTATCTGGACTCGGACATCATTATTCAGCATTCGCCGCTGCCACTATTGCATATAGATATGGCGGGTTTCCCACTGGCGGCGCGAACCGAACGCAACCATCCTCGAGTCAGTCGGGCTATCCGGTTACATCGCATCCCGAATAACCGCTATTTCAACTCCGGCGTGCTGCTGCTTGATCTGCAACATCCCGCCGTCCTTTCCATGCTCAATAGCGCGATTGCTTATAGCGAACAACACCACCACCATTTGCTCTACCTCGACCAATGCGCGTTAAATAAAGCAGTGCAAGGGCTTTATTTAGGGCTGAACGAAAAATACAACTGGTTCATGCTCCCGGAAGGCCCGCTGGCTTACGGCAGCGAACAGGCTGCCATTGTGCATTTCATCAGCACACCGAAACCCTGGGAATCCAGCTATGGGGGATGGGGTGCCGCCTTGTGGCAACGTTACCAACGCCATGCCATCACCACAGTAAGCGAACCTCTTTTTTATGCGCTCAGGCAGTTTGCCTCACGGCGCCAATAGCGCCTGGGTGTGCCGTCGATAAAAATCCGAACGTAGGGTAAACCATCGTCTTAATGCCGGATGCTATATCGCATAAAAAACAACACCATCGCATAGAAACGACATCACACTAAAAAACAGCCACGTAAGGAAACACGGCTATGCCAAAACATACCCAGAAGAGTATTACCGCCCCCGCTCTTGCAACGCCGATTGCCGTTCATGCCTCGCCAATGGCAGTGGCTCAGCGCCACACCGCCAGCACAGTGTTTTACTCACCCCAGACAACGTCTCGCGCGATCAGCGATGTGCATTCCGAATTAATCAAAACTCTGCTTAACCGACAGGATGCAGGCAAAGTTCTCGCTAAGTTACGCCCCAAAATTATCGGACTCGGCAAAATCGATGCCGCCGAAAGCTATTTGAAACTATGTGTCCGCTATGGCGCTGATCGCGGCATAGCCAGTCTATTGCAGAGTACGCGTCTGCCTTACTCACACCACCGCTATAACCTACTGCTCAGTGCCGCGCACCGTCTGATAGACCATCGCTTCACCCAAGATGCCGAGACACTGGTGAGCTATTTACGCGAATACGCTGGTGCGCAACCCACCACGCGTGCGCTTCATTTGAAGCTGCTTTTCAGAGACATACGGCTTGATGAATTACATGAGCAGTTTGCCGGCATCGCTGAGCACGAGTACAAGGCTTCGGAAGCGATGCTGATCAACCGCATCCGGTATGACTGCATCACGGGTCATCCCGAAAAGGGGTTGGCGCTGTTAAATGAACTGGGGCCGCTCGACACTCTGCCGCCGCAGCTCATCCAATGGGCGGTGGATTGTCTGCTCAGTCTTGGGCGTTACGACGAAACCGTGCCACTGCTTGAAGCCTGGCTTGGGCTGACGTTCGTGTATGAAGAAGGCGCCCGGCGCGTTTTACGTATTGCCACCCATACCGGCGAAGCCGGCAGATTGAAACTGGCGGTCGAGCGGGTTCACGGCTGGTTTACCTCTGCGGATCTGGTGCGTTTGCACACCGCCCTGCATCAACTTCATCTGGCGCGACAAGCAGAACAGCACGCAAGCGAGGATGATACCGCATTGCTCGTTGATTATGCCCGCGTGTCGCCCCCAGCCAATACACGCTTACCGTCATCAAAACCTTTGTCCAGCCATGCCATTTTTTTCTGTGCCGATGCCGAATACACCACGCCGGCCATAGTCGCGTTGACATCGTTGGCCATGCAAATCGAACACAGTGAAAACCCGCCGGATATTTATCTGTTTGTTCCCCCTGAGTTATACCCACTATGGGAAACGGCGGCGCAGCGCCTTGAGGATGCGTTTCACAATCTTACGCTACGCATCATCTCCACAGTTCAAGTTCCGCTTGATGAAAGCCGGGCACGCTATGGCTTCCAGACATACGGCCATATGCTGAGCACCACGGCTTACGCACGCATTTATGCCAGCCGTTATCTGCACCAACTGGGCATAAAGCGTGCCTTCCTCGACGCCGACATCATCGTGCAACGTCCTTTGCAGGAGTTGCTATACACCGATATGGAAGGCTTACCGCTGGCAGCCTGCCACGACAGGCCCGACCCGATGGTCAAAATCGCCATCAAGCTGCACAGCATCCCGAATGGCCGTTATTTCAATTCCGGGGTGTTGCTATTTGACATGCAGCACCCCGCCACTCTATCCATCATCGAAAACGCCATCGCTAACAGCGAGCAAAGTGACAGCCAATTGATTTTTCATGATCAATGCGCGCTGAACAAAGCGGTACGCGGCATGTACCTCGCACTGGAGGACAGTTACAACCGTCACCTGCCTCCCAATGGAGCTTTCACGGAAATGTATGAAGAAGCGAGCATCGTACATTTCGTCAATACGCCGAAGCCTTGGCATATGGCTTACTGCGGGGACGGTTCAGCAATTTGGTCACACTATTTTCACCATGCGGCTCGTATCATCGGTGAAGAGTGTTTACCTCCGCTGCTGACACTCAATACCTAAAAACGTGGAAGGTATGACGGCAGAAACAGCATCGTGATTGGGCATGAAGGCCCTTTAAAAATGAATATACCGGAAGGGATTGAGAGATGCTTTTTTATCGCTTTGAAAAGATGATTACCATCTTCCGGGAAGCGCCGGCAACGCCGCTCCCCGATCGACTGTGGCCGTTTTGTGCTCATTATCTGCGCCAAATCTGGCCAGGTTTAACCGCCTTGCTGTCCGTCGGCTTAATCATTTCGCTGATTGAAGTTGGGATAGTCAGTTATTTAGGCCGACTCATCGATCTGATCCGCACCACGCCTGCCGATCAATTTTTGAATAAGTATGGTACGGAACTGCTACTGATGGCCGGTGCAACGTTACTGGTTCACCCCTTCTTCTTCTATTTAAGAAGTTTATTAGTGAATCAATCAATTGGGCCAGCCATGACCAGCATGATGCTATGGCAGAACTATACGCATACGCTAAAACAGAGTTTGTCGTTCTTTCAAAGCGACTTTAGCGGGCGTCTGGTTCAACGGGTCACTCAGGCAAGCCATGCATTACGTGAAGCCACGCTGCAGGCCATCGCTTCAATCTGGCACGTACTGATTTCCACTGTAACCATCCTTATTCTGTTTTCCGACATCGACTGGCGGCTGTTGGCGTTACTCATCGTCTGGATAATCGTCTACCTGCTTACCCTGATTTATTTTGTACCTCGCGTAAAAATACGGGCAGCCGTCTCATCTGAAGCTAGTTCCAAACTCACCGGATGTATTGTGGACAGCTACACGAATATCGCCACCCTCAAACTGTTCGCCCATTCCGAGCTTGAAAGGCACTACATCCGCAACGCTATCACCGAACAAACGGGCAAAGTCTGGTACGTTAATCGCCTGTTGACCAGTATGGATATCAGCGTGACGGCGCTGAACGGCATCCTTGTTGCCAGCAGCACCGGCCTGGCCATCTGGCTTTGGACACAATCAATCGTCACTATCGGCACGGTGGCGCTGATTACCGGGTTAATCATGCGAATTGTTAATATGTCAGGCTGGGTGATGTGGACATTGCATGGCATCTTCGGGCAGTTCGGTCTTCTACAAGACAGCATCAAGACCATGTCACACCCTATCAGCGTCACAGATAAACCCCAGGCACCTCTTTTGAACATCACACGGGGCGCGATAATCTTTGAGCAGGTTCAGTTTCACTACGAACCGTCTTCTCCCGCCATTGCCGGCCTGAATTTAACGATTCGCCCCGGAGAAAAAATTGGGTTGGTCGGGCCTTCCGGTGCTGGGAAAACAACACTGATGAATCTTTTGCTGCGGCTTTATGACCTCAATAATGGCCGGATCCTGATTGACGATCAGAATATCGCCAATGTGACGCAAGACAGCCTGCGAGCGCAAATTGGCATGATTACGCAGGATACATCGCTACTACACCGCTCTCTTCGAGAGAACCTGCAATACGGGAAACCGGAAGCGAGTGACGACGCCTTAATTGACTCGCTGCGCCGTGCGCACGCGGATCATTTTGTTGCCACGTTATGTGATGCCCAAGGACGCACAGGTCTGGACATGCATGTGGGTGAACGAGGCAGCAGGCTGTCTGGCGGCCAGCGACAGCGTATCGCCATCGCCCGGGTACTGCTGAAAGACGCCCCGATCCTGATTATGGATGAAGCCACCTCGGCACTGGATTCGGAAATCGAAGCGGCGATTCAGGAGAGTCTGGACACGCTCATGCAGGGAAAGACCGTGATTGCCATCGCTCATCGTTTATCAACCATCGCCAAAATGGATCGGCTGGTGGTGATGGATAAAGGAAATATCGTCGAAATCGGTAACCATAGCGAATTGTTGGCGAAAAATGGCCTCTATGCGCGGCTTTGGCAACGGCAGACCGGCGGATTCGTTGGGCTTGACTGACGCCCCTACGCGAAAATGCCCTGAAAACGCGAAAAAGCCCGGCTACGCGAACGGGTATGTGGCTTTATCTTTACAAGCCCTGAGACAAGCGGTAAATTCCCGCCCCTTCTCTACTGGCATGGGGATAAAAAAACAATGTTTGTCGGCTTTGACTATGGTACGGCCAACTGCTCGCTGGCCGTAATGGAAAACGGGACGCCGCGCTTGCTGCGGCTGGAGCAACAGTCGCCCTATTTGCAGTCGATGCTGTGCGCGCCCAGCCGCGAAGCGGTAAGCGAATGGCTGTGGCGGCATCATCAGGTCGCGGCGGAAGGTGAAAACGCCCAACTGCTGCAACGCGCCATCAACCACAACCGCGACGAAGATATCCGTGTCCAGCCGGACAGCGTCAGGTTCGGGCTGGCGGCGCTGGCGCATTACATGGATGACCCGCAAGACGTGTGGTTCGTGAAGTCGCCCAAGTCGTTTCTCGGCGCCACCGGGCTGAAAGCCCAGCAAATAGCGCTGTTTGAAGATCTGGTCTGCACCATGATGCTGCACATTCGCCAGCAGGCCGAGCAACAGCTCGACCAGCCGATCGAGCAGGCGGTGATTGGCCGGCCGATCAACTTTCAGGGAATCGGCGGCGAAGAGTCCAACCGTCAGGCGCAGGGCATTCTGGAGCGCGCGGCACAACGCGCCGGGTTCCGGCAGGTTGCGTTCCAGTTTGAACCGGTAGCCGCCGGCCTCGATTTCGAAGCCACGCTGCAACAGGAAAAACGGGTGCTGGTCGTGGATATCGGCGGCGGCACCACCGACTGCTCGATGCTGCTGATGGGGCCAGACTGGCGCGCCCGCCGCGAACGCGAGGAAAGCCTGCTGGGTCACAGCGGCTGCCGGGTCGGCGGCAACGATCTGGACATCATGCTGGCGTTTCGGCAGTTCTGCCCGCTGCTGGGGATGAACGGCATCACCGAAAAAGGCACCGCGCTGCCGGTGTTGCCCTGGTGGAACGCCGTCGCCATCAACGACGTGCCGGCGCAGGCGGAATTCTACAGCGGCGCCTGCGGTAAGCTGCTGCGCGATTTGATCCGCGACGCGCGCGAGCCCGACCGGGTGGAACGCCTGCTGACGGTGTGGCGCCAGCGGCTCAGCTACCGTCTGGTACGGCTGGCGGAAGAGCAGAAAATCGCCTTGTCGCAGGCCGACACCTCACAGGCTAGCCTGCCGTTTATCGCGCCCGAGCTGGAAACCCACGTCAGCGTGAATCAACTGGAAGAGGCGATCGCCCAGCCGCTGGAGCACATCAAACAGCAATTGATTCAGGCGCAGAAAAACAGTCAGACCCGGCCGGATGTGATTTACCTGACCGGCGGCAGCGCCCGCTCGCCGTTGCTGCGCGCCGCCATCAGCGAATGTCTGCCCGATGTGCCGATCGCCAGCGGCGACGACTTCGGTTCCGTCACCGCCGGGCTGGCCCGCTGGGCCGAGACGTTATTCCGTTAAGACATTATTCCGTTAAAACACGGTTCAGCTAAACGCTATTCCGCTCGTCAAACGCCTCAGGACACGGCTGTCGTGAGGCGTTCAAACCAGCGCTGGCTGTCGTAATCGTCGGCCAGCACAATCCCGAATTGCTGTTGCAGGCAGTCCAGATAATCACGATGACTGTCGATCCTTCGTTCGCTTTTCTGCCCATGTCGGGTCACGATCAGGCGGTTGTCCGATAACGTTACTCGCCCTTCCGGCGTCACGCGGGTGCAAAGCGATTTGCTGGTGAAAGGCGACGACGGCGAGGTCTGGTGGTAATGCGCCATATCCGCGTACTCCTCCAGTTGCCGGGGTTGCAGCGTAAACTTGTACTGTGGTTTCCACACGTCGCCTGCCGTCAGTTGTTGCAACTGGTAGCCGTCATCCACGGCCGCCACCCGATAGCTGATCCGTTCTTCGTGGGACACCGCGCCAGACAACGGCACCGGAACACAGAATGAATCGCCGAAACTGATATCGGCGATCACCGCCCCCTGCGGCAGTTCGACTTTCAGAAATAGATGATCGAACGGCTGCCCGTAATGACCGTCGTCGTTCCACACCTGACCGGCCAGCAGTTGTACGTCAAACCTCAATGCCTTCAGCAGCAGATAAAATCCGTAGTTGAGTTCGTAGCAGAACCCGCCGCGTCGCTCATCAACGATCTTGCGATAGATGGCGGAGGGGTCAAGGCGTATCGGTTTCCCGAACACCACATCCAGGTTTTCAAACGGAATGTGCGTAAGATGAGCAAGATGGAGCCGGTGCAGCAGTAAAGCCGGCTCCGCGGGCAATGCACTAACGCCAATACGTTGCAGATAGCGTTGAACTTCTGAATTATCCAGCATATGTCTTCCCGGTGCCTGAATAAAAGCCTATCCCCGTCATACGTCAGGTTGCAGGAAAGCCAATACATCAGCAGCTTGAAATATGACGGTATAAAACCTCCAATGTGCGATTGATAATACCCCTTCGCAGCCTATTGATAAACGGGACGCCGCATCCGGCTGGCAATAAGGCGAGGCCGGTCACGGGGCGGCGCATCAGCCAACCGGGCGTGCGCCGCCCGTTCGGGTTAGTGACTGGCAGGCAACCGATACTGCGCGCTACGCTCGCCGTTGATATAGAGTGCGCGCCGTTCGTCAGGCGGCAGCTGCACGCTCAACATCCGCCACGCCGGAATGAATGCGCCTTCCGGGCGGAAGGTGATGTCAATGCGCCGGGCGCTGCAACACACCTCCCAACGCAGCCACAACGCCTGTCCGTCGCGCCAGCGATGCGTTTCACCGTCATCTTCAAACAATAGCCCTTGCTGCACGCCATTGCCTGTCAGCGGGAAGAGCAACAGGGTGCGCTGGTCATCTTCCGCCGGGCAGGTGAAATCCGTACGCGCCGACAGCGGCACCATCGCGCCGGCCCGAACCAGCAACGGCAACCGTTCCAGCGGCGCGTCAAGCGTCACGGTTTGCCCGCCGCTGAACCAGTCGCCGCGATAAAAGTCATACCAACCGTCGCCGTTATCCGGCAGATAGACCTCCCGCCGGCGTTGTCCCGGCTCCACCACGCTCGCCACCAACAGATCGCGTCCCAGCATGAAATCGTCGGTTTCCTCAAAGGTACGCGGGTCATGCTCATGATCCAAAAAGGTCGGGCGCAACATCGGCTCGTCATCCGCATGCGCCTGCCACAGCAGGGTATACAGATACGGCAACAGCCGATAACGCAGTTGGATGGCGTCACGAATAATCGGCGTCACCGCCGGGTACATCCAGGGTTCGTTGACCGTGGCGTCGTCATTCCACGAGTGAATGGTAAACCGCGGATGCATCACCCCGTTTTGTACCCAGCGCGCAAACAGTTCGGCATCGGGCTTATTGCCGGCGAAACCGCCCACATCATGGCCCACGTTATACAGGCCGGACAGACTCATGCCGACCCCCATACGGGTGTTGTAGCGCAGCGTCTGCCAGCTGGTGCGGTTGTCCCCGCTCCAGGTCTGCACGTAGCGCTGCATGCCGGCGCTGCCGGAACGCGAAATCAGATAAGGCCGCAGCATCGGCGCAAACCGCTGCTGCGCCTCCATCGAGGCGCGCATCATCAGCAGCGGCATCAGCGGACGGATATGCTTGATGGCAATCGGCTGACCAAAGCCATGACAGCGCGCTTCGCCGTCCCAGATCTCGAATTCGTTGTTATCGTTCCAGGTGGAGTCGATGCCTTTTTCCAGCAGTTGCCGGGTCACGTTCTCCTGCCACCAGGCGACGGTGTCCGGATTGGTGAAATCCAGATGGGAGCCTTCGTCGTCCCAGAAGCTGGAGCGTTCCGGATTATCCGACTGCGAATCGCGCACAAACAGCTCTTTGGCCGCCACCTCCTGATAGCGGGGGTGATCCTGTAACAGGCAAGGCTTGATATTGGCCGCCAGGTGCATACCGGCATCGTGAAATGCCCGGCTCATTTGCTCCGGCTGCGGCACTTTGTCGTAGTTCCAGTTGAACACATAACGTTTGTTGCCAATCGAGGTATAGCCGGACGAGAGCTGGAACGAGTCGCACGGAATCGCATGCTGGCGACACAGTTCGATAAAGGACAACAGCTGTTGCTGAGCGTCCGGCGCGTCGGTGTAATGCATGGTGGACCCGCTGTAACCGAGGCTCCATTTGGGGCCGAAACAGGTTTTGCCGGTGAGCCGGACAAAGGCTTTGGTCACATCGAGAATGGCTGGGCCGAGCAGAAAATAATAATCCAGATCCCCGGCGTCGGCCTGATAGCGCCGGTAAGCCGGGTGGTAATTATCGATCTCGTTGCCCAGGTCCAGCCAGGTGGTGCTGAGATTGTCGTAAAACACGCCGTAGCTGGCCCCCGGTTGATTAACTAGGGTGAACGGCAGGTGCTTATACAGCGGATCGGTGCTTTGCGCGTTGTAGCCCATCGCATCCAGATTGCGGAATTCAAAGCGACGACCGGAGCGGTTTAAGTCGCCCGCTTTTTCCCCCAGTCCGTAGCAGCGTTCCTGCGGGGCGCGCCGCTGATAGTGCGCCACGCCGTCGCCGTGCATATTGAGCAGATAGGCGCCGGTCGGCCGATCGGACGCCAGCGGTTGCCACTGCCCTTGCGCATCAAGGTATTCCCATGCCAGCCATAACGGCTGATGTACCGTCGCCCGCAATTGCCCGGTGCTGATCTGCAAGGCATCGCCTTGCCAACTTAGCGTATAGCCCGGCGGCGTAAACCCCTCGCTGCTCTCCCGTTCCCTGCCCTGCCACGGTACGTCCTGCTGCGGCGCGATGCTCCAGGTGCGATTCAACCGCAGTTCGCCATGCTGTTTAATCAGTACCCGCATCAGCCCCGGCGCCAGCACGTACAACAAAAAGCGGTGTGCGCCGTCCACCAGCAGTTCAACCCGATCCTCGGCCTGATGGTGCAATACCCAATGTTTCAATGTCTTCATAGCATCACTCGTCTATTCGGAAGTTCTGTCAGTGCGCGCGCTGGCGACGTTCCGCGATGAACGCAATCAGGAACAGCGCGCCGAATAAATCAAAAAAGCCCATGGCGACAAACAGCGGATTGAATCCAATCCTGTCGGCGGTGACGCCAATCAATAGTGAAAACAGGAAGCTGGCAATCCACGCGCTGGCGCCGCGCATACCGTTGACCGTCGCCATCTGGCCTTTATCGAACGAATCCACCACGACGGCGCTCAACATGCAGGAGATAATTTGGTGGCCGAATCCGCCAATCGAAATCAGGATGATGGCCAGATAGGGATTTTGGGTCACGCTGACCAGCGCGAGCGACAGCATCAGAAACGCGCCGGTCACCGAACTGCCCACCACCGAGTTGATGCGAGAACAGCCAAACCACCGGGCGTAGAGCCGGGTCAGGTAGCCGCTGGCGATACTGCCGAAGTCGGCGGCAAGAAACGGCAGCCAGGCAAACATAGCGATTTGTTTCAAATCCATGCCGCGCTCTTTGGCCAGATACAGCGGCACCCAGAAACTCAGCACCGCCCAGGCGGGTTCCGCCATAAACGCGGGAATGGCGATGCCGTAGAAACGGCGGTTTTTCATCACCGTTTTCATGGCGGTAAAAAACGGTTGTTTCACCGGCTCCGGCTCATTGTCCTGACGGATAAACGCCAGTTCTTCCTTACTCAGGCGCGGGTGTTCTCCCGGGTTATGGTAAAACAGCCACCACAATACCACCCACAACATCGCCAGCACCCCGGCAAACAGGAATGCCCCTTGCCAGCCGAAAGCGGAGTGCGCGACCACGATAATGGGCGGCGCCAGCATCGCACCGATGGAAAAACCCACGCCGGCCCAACCGGCGGCGATGGGCCGTTCCTGGCGGGGGAACCACTCGCCGATGGTTTTGGCGTTGGCCGGCGTGGCCGCCGCTTCAGCCCCGCCCATCATGAAACGCAAAATGGCAAGCTGCACCCAGCTCCCGGCGCCGGCATGCAGCAGGCACATCAGCGCCCAAATCACGGCGCAGATCATGAAGCCCAGCTTTAATCCAATCACGTCGATCAACCATCCGCATAAAGGCTGAAATAGCGTATAGGCCAATTGAAAAGCGCCGACAATCCAGGAGTATTGCTCGGTGGTAATATTCAGCACCGTTTTTAATTCGGGTGCCAGAATACCCAGCGAATTGCGGGTAATATAATTAACCGTCACGCCAAACAGAAATAACGCCAGTATCCACCAGCGCAATTGTTTGAATTTTCGTTTTTCATTGATGACGGGCGAGGAATTAACGTCGAGACTCATGGTGATCTCCTTGCAGCAGACAACAGTGAAACGCCTTTCGACGCAACACCATCCTGATGTTCTAATATTCAGATTTTTATAAATATTTTTATGTCGAGACGACGTATTCCACGGCGTGACGACGCCTGAAGAACCACGACCGATTCAGCGTAGAAAAATTAAAAAGCCGGAGATACTCACTTTTTTGCAACTATTTTCATGGTAGCGTCGGAATATATTCTTTCTGACCATTCATCCGCCATTTGCCGCCTTTTTTCTGGTGATGAAAATTTTTTCACGACTCAAATTGAACGGGATCACAAAATGAAAAAAAACCTCAAAATTCGTGAAATCGCCATGCAAACCGGCTTCTCCGTCAGTACCGTTTCCCGGGTGCTGGCGGGCAAATCCAATACCAGCGATGCGGCGCGGACGCGAATTCTGACCTCCGCCCGGCAATACGGCGTGATGGATCACCTGGCTACCGGCCGTTTGCTGCTCAATAGTCTGACGGTGTTCGCGCCGGAGCGCGCCTTTAATAGCCGGGCGGACATTTTCTACCATAAGGTACTGGAAGGGATTCTCGACTCGCTGGACTCACACGATGTACGTCTGCGCTACTGCGGGCTGGCGGAAAACGACAGCGATGCGGCGCTGTTTCTGGAAAAAATGTCGTCACCGGAAACCGAAGGCGCCATTCTGATCGGCATTGACGATCCTTATATCCACGCGCTGGCGGCCGAATTGAACAAACCCTGCGTGCTGGTCAACTGTCTCGACAACAAAATGAAATTGTCCGGCGTGTCGCCCGCGCATCAGCTTATCGGCGAATTTGCCACCAACTATTTGATCGACCAGGGGCACCGTCAGATCCTGACCCTGCTGTGCCTGCGGCGCTACACCATGGAGTGGCGACTGGCGGGCATTCGCGATGCTTATCAACAGCACAACCTGCCTTTTATTGACGACATTCACTTGCTGACGCCCCGCGGCTTCGGCAGCGCGGAAACAGAACAGGCCGTCACTGATTTTCTGGCTGCCTGCCCGCGGGAACAGTACCCTACCGCCATACTGGCGGGCGGCGACTTTATGGCGGTGGGCGCCATCAATGCGCTGCATAAAGCGAAATTGCGCGTGCCGCAGGATATCTCGGTCATGAGCATGGATGGCGCTAATCTGGCGGCGGTGCACGATATTCCGCTGACATCGGTGCTGATCCCGCGTGAAGAGTTGGGACGAGAGGCGGTTAGATTATTGCAGCTGCAGTTGATGCAGCCGGGACGAGGTACCGGCAATATTCTGCTTAACGGCACGCTGGTGGTGAGAGATTCGGTCAAACGCATTAGGCCCAGCCAGCGCCATTCGCCGGTGCAGGACACCGATTTATATGATGCATGAATGCGTCCGGTGGGCGTGTAGTCGACGGCATCAGGCCCGCGGTCAGCAGTGTGACAACGCGGGCCTGCCTGTCCGTCGCATCAGCTGGACTGGTTGAGAATCAACTGGCCATTGCGATCGAGCGGGATACGGGTGCCGGGATCGCGCTCCATCCGGACTTTTCCTTCCTGATCGCCGATTTTATAGGTGACATCGTAACCCAGCACTTTCTGCGACTTGTCGTACACCGTCTGGCAACGCTGCTGCGTAGAGCTGGTGGTATCACCGTCCTGCATTTTTCCCTGCACCTGATTGCCGGCGTAACCGCCGGCCAGCGCGCCGGCTACCGTCGCCACATCACGGCCACGGCCGCCACCGAACTGGTGCCCCAACACGCCGCCAGCCACGGCGCCCAGCAACGACCCGGCAATACGGTTTTCATCCTGCACCGGCTGGCGATGCGTCACGGTGACATTACGGCATTCCTGACGCGGCGTTTTCACGGTTTCTTTGATAGGTGTTGCTGTCAGCACCTGTGCAAACTGCGGTCTGGACGCAAACACATCCAGACTGGCGACGGCTGCCACACCCAGAGCTGCAGCCATACCAATACCCACACCCGCTAACATTGACTTGTTCACAGGAAACCTCCTGAATAAATAACCACGCATCCCCCACCCCACCCTGCATTGAGCGCTCTCACGGCTCATAACGGGCTGATGGCTTTTAACCCGAAAGCCCCACCTTCCGGGGCGCGGCGTGCGCGCTACGCCGCCTGACGTGATGAAGTCTGCCTAATCCACCTGGTACTCTCAATCGGATTTCTACCCCAAAAGGGTTGTACAGATAACAAAACTGTCACATTTGAGAGTTTTCTTACCTTCAGTTGGTGTTAGTGCAATATTTTATTCTGTGATGTGATCGATATAGCGGGGAATAACAGGTTGCCCGCCGAATGGCGGGCAACCGAGGCGCCAGAGCAGAGCAATCCGGCTTTAATGCAGTTTGAGACGCGGGCGGATCACCCGGTTGATGCTGCCGACCAGCATCATCAGGCCGGTTTTGATGTAGCCATGCAGCGCAATCTGGTGCATGCGATACAGCGAAATGTAAACGAAACGGGCAATCCGCCCTTCCACCATCACCGAACCGCGCATCAGGTTGCCCATCAGGCTGCCGACGGTGCTGAATTTGGACAATGACACCAGCGAACCGTGGTCTTTGTAGACGTAAGGCTTCAGCGACTGATTATTCATCAGCGCCAAAATGTTGCTGTAACAACGCGACGCCATTTGATGCGCGGCCTGCGCGCGTGGCGGCACAAAGCCACCGCCCGGCTGCGGACAGGACGCACAGTCGCCGATGGCGAAAATAGCCGGATCGCGCGTGGTCTGCAGCGTCGGCTCCACCACCAGTTGGTTGATACGGTTGGTTTCCAGACCGGCAATATCCTTCATGGCGTCGGCCGCCTTGATACCCGCCGCCCATACCATCAGATCGGCGTCGATAAACTCGCCGTCCTTGGTGTTCAGGCCGTTCTGCTGGGCGCTGGTCACCATCGTTTTGGTCAACACCCGCACACCGAGCTTGGTCAGTTCATGGTGCGCCGCCGCAGAAATGCGCGGCGGCAGCGCCGGCAGAATACGTTCCCCGGCTTCCACCAGCGTGACGTTGAGCGCCTGATTGCTGAGGCTGTCAAAACCGTAGCTGTGTAGCTGTTTCACCGCGTTGTGCAGCTCGGCGGACAATTCCACCCCGGTGGCGCCCCCTCCGACAATCGCGATATTGACCTTCTCCTGCTGCCCCTGAGAGGCGGAGAATTTGAGGAACAGGTTAAGCATTTCGTTATGGAAACGGCGGGCTTGTTTCGGGTTGTCCAGGAAAATGCAGTGATCTTTGACGCCCGGCGTGCCGAAGTCATTGGAGGTGCTGCCCAGCGCCACCACCAGAATGTCATACGGCAGTGAACGGGCCGCCACCAGCAGTTCCCCCTGCTCACCGCGGATTTCGGCCAGTTGGACGGTACGCTGCTCGCGGTCGAGGTCGGTCATCATGCCCAACTGGAAATTGAAGTGATGATTGCGGGCATGCGCCAGGTAACTCAGCGCATCCATGTCATCATCCAGCGATCCGGTCGCCACTTCGTGCAACAACGGTTTCCACAGGTGGCTGTGGTTGCGATCCACCAGTGTTATTTCCGCCTTCTTCTTGCGACCCAGCTTATGCCCCAGACTGGTTGCCAGCTCCAGCCCTCCGGCGCCACCGCCGACAATCACGATTTTCTTGATTGGCAATGATGTCAAAATGACCCCCTGAAATTTTGTGAACCAATAGTTAATAAAGGGTAAAAAATAATATCCTTATATTACATATGGTTATGATAATGAAAATTGGATATATGCGATGAGAATAGCATGTAAGGTCATTTGGTCATACCAAAATTGATTTATATCAATTTATTTTAGTTACAGATCGTCAGAGCGAAGAATTAGATGTTGAGATCCAACAAGTTAGTGCAGCAGGTCAGCAGAGGGAAAGCGGCTGTCGCCCCAGCCTGACGCGGGTTTGACAGCCACAAAAACAGTGTAGAGGAAAAATCACCCCAGTGATTTAAACGCCTTGATGCGTTGCAGGTGCGGCGAGATATCGCGGAATTTATGGCCTTCGCTCTCATTCCAGATGATTTCGTAGTATTCCCCCAGCAAACAGGCGCTGCGCTGGTTATCCAGCATTTCATCGTGGCGCGACAACACCACCATACAGCGATCGCGGTTTTTCTCGCGGAAATTCTCCACGCACTTGGTGGCGATGTCAGCGTACTCTTCCGGACGATCGATTTTGCCTTCCATGTTTTCTTGCGGGAACAGGTTGGGATTGAACATCACCTGGCGGATATCACACAGGAAACCGATGCGTTCAGCCCAAAATCCGCCCAGCCCGACGCCGCAAATCAGCGGGCGATTATCCGCATTCAATTGCAGCATCTTGTCCACTTCCCTGAGCAGATGCTGCATGTCATGGCGCGGATGCAGGGTACTGTAGCTCACCAGCCGGACATCCGGGTCGATGAACTGCAACTGCAGCACTTTCTCATGATTACCCGGACTGCTTGAATCAAAACCGTGCAAATAAATGATCATCGGTGCCTTCCCTCCAGCCTGATTTAGCGGGTGATTTAACCGGCGGCTTTGTGCGCCTGCCAGCGTTCACTCAGTGCCGTCAACTGCGATGTCGCCTGCTTCCAGCGCGATGAATTCAGTAGTTCCCGACGAGTGATCAACCCCCGATGATAGAGCGTCTCCAGCCCCGGTACTTTGACCGGAGACAGGTTATCCAACACGCTGATCGCGCCCTGACGCTGGTTACAGACCAGAATCATGTCGCACCCCGCATCCAGCGCCGCCTGCGCGCGTTCGGCATAGCCGCCCATCACCGCCGCGCCTTCCATCGACAGGTCATCCGAAAAGATGATGCCGCCAAATCCCAGTTCCTGACGCAGCACTTGTTTGAGCCAGTAGGGCGACCCGCTGGCCGGACGGGGATCGGCATCGGTATAAATCACGTGCGCCGGCATCACCGCATCCAACTGCTGGCGGGCGATCAGCTCCCGAAACACCCGCATATCCCGTTCCCGAATTTGCGCCAGCGGACGTTCGTCCCGCGGCGTTTCCTTATGGGAATCCGCCTTTACCGCGCCATGACCGGGGAAATGCTTGCCTGTCGCCTTCATACCGGCGGCACGCATGCCGGCAATAAAACGCTCCACCACCGCCAGCAAGGTGTCCGGGTCGTCGTGGAAGGAACGGTCACCAATCGCCGCGCTCTGGTGTCCGACATCCAGTACCGGCGCAAAGCTGATATCGATATCCATGGCGATCATCTCCGCCGCCATCACCCAGCCCGCTTCTTCCGCCAGCAGTTGCGCCTGCGGCAACGGGTTCAGCGCGGCAAACGACTGCGCGGCCGGCAGCGCGGTAAAACCGTCGCGAAACCGCTGCACGCGCCCGCCTTCCTGATCGACCGACACCACCAGCCGCTCGCGAGAGGCGCGACGCATCTGGCGCACCAGCTCCGCCAACTGATCGGCGTCGTGAAAGTTACGGCTAAACAGGATCACGCCACCCACCAGCGGATGCGCCAGCACCTCGCGATCTTCCGCGTCCAGCTCATAGCCGGCCACATCTAACATTAACGGCCCCACAAATACCCCTTCTGTATGATTGCCACATCGGCATGATGGAAAAATCGGCCTGGTAATCAAACGGCCCGCGCAAACGCCCCCCAGAGACAAAGGCTCAATCGCGCCATCCCGCGGCCCGCCGCAGTGCGTCAGCCGTCTGTCGGTAATACGCCTCAGCGCTCTGCCGCCAGCGGACTTCAAACCACATCAGCACCAGATAATCCACCCAATATTGCCAGCGCGCCGCCTGCCGCAGCAATGACGCCGGGCGCAGGTGGCGCCAGTGTCGGCAATACGCCTGCAAAAAATCCTGCTGACGCGCGCCATCCAGCTCGCAGGACCGGAACAGCAACGCCAGCTCCAGCCCGATATCGCCGTCCGCCGCGTATTCCCAGTCAATCAATCGCCAGCCGGCCTCGGTACGCAGCAGGTTGCCGGGATGCACATCCAGATGCAGCGGCGCGCTCAGTAACGGCGTCGGCAACGGCTTATCCACCACCTGCTGATAGGCGCGCCTCAGACGCGGCGAGCGCCGGGCCGGGTCCATATGGTGCCAGTGATGCGCCATCAGGCGTTTCAACGGCAACGGATAGCCATAACGCGGCTGATGATGCAAACGCGCCAGCATCGCCGCCAGTTGTCCTTCCGTCAACGCCTGCGCAAACTGGCGCTCATCGGCCGGCTCGCCCGCCAGCCACTCCACCAGCAGCCAGCCATCGCGCCAGCACACCGGATGCGGCGCCAGCGACTGCCCGGCCAGGTGCCGCAGCACATGAAATTCACGCTGTCGGGAGGTGCCAAGCTGGCGCCCCTGCGGCGTTTCGCCGCGCGCCAGCCAGAGTCCGGCTGGAGAATGAACGCGCCAGCTCTGGTGACTAAGGCCGTTGACCGGCTGTAAATAAAAACCGGCGGTCGCTACCGCCGGCAGAGCCTGCTGCAACAGCGCGTTCAGCGCCTCACTGCTGGCGAACCGTACCATTGCCGGACCAGACGATTTCGCCGGTCTGCACCAGCATCAGTTGCATCGACAGATCCGGTGACTTCACGTCCCCGCTGGCGTCGGCATACAGCACGTATTGCGCGCCGACATAACGGGCCAACCCCACCGCTTTGCTGCGCGATTCCAGACTGTCTTCTTCCGATAATCCCAGCGACTGCCGGGCAACGCCCAGTTGTTCGCGAGACACCATCGTAAACTGCCCGGAAGACGCCAGCGCGTTATACAGCGCGGTGGTTGCCTGAGCGGTCTGCAGCGAACCGTTGGTGTTATTTTTAAGCTTGTTCAGCAGCAAAATGCTACCCCTGGCGATGCCGTCGGTTTTCACCATCTGCCCTACCAGCGGTGTGATCGCGGCCGACCAGTCCAGTACCGGTACCTGAATCTTCGGCGGCGTCGGCAATGGCTGACTTTCTGCCGGCGGCAACTGCGGTTTCGACGGTGTGGGGACGGCGGGTTCGATAGTGGCTGGTTGTTCCGTTTGCGGCGCGCGGCTGGTACAGCCTGCAATCACCAGCGCCATCAGCACGATGCCAAGATATTTTTTCATGTCTGTCCTCTCAATCACGCATCAGAGAAAAAGATAAAGCCGTACCTGGCTGGCCGCCGGGTCAGCATGCGTGGCAACAAGGGAGATATCCGTATGGGCAGGGATCACCGCCGTCTGGCTGACACCCAGCGGCGGCACATCCAGCCCTTGCTGATCATACCAGTAAAAACGGTAGTGCAGCGTCACCGGCTGCCCCGACGTATTGCTGATACGAGCCGACGCCTGCTGACCCGCGCTACCGCGCGACAGCGACGGACGAGAGGCGCTAATGCCGGCCGCCATCACCGAGGCGTCCAGCACCAGCGTCTGTTTGGAGTTAATGGTCAGACTGGCCGTCTTGCTGCATCCGACAAGCGACATGCCCAGCAGCAGGGCGGCCAATGCGCCTGATGAGAATACGCGCATGACCGTATCAACCGGCCAGCAACGGCCCCAACGGGCGACCGCCCAGCAGATGCATATGGATGTGATACACCTCCTGACCGCCGTGGCGATTGCAGTTGATGATCAGACGGTAGCCGTCATCCGCAATCCCTTCCTGACGGGCAATGCTGCCCGCGACGGTGATCATGCGGCCGAGCGCCGCTTCATGCTCCGGCGCGCTGTCATTCACGGTGGGAATCAGTACATTCGGCACAATCAGAATGTGGGTAGGGGTACGTGGCGCGATGTCGCGAAAGGCAGTCACCAGTTCATCCTGATACACGATATCGGCGGGGATTTCCCGACGAATGATTTTACTGAAAATGGTTTCTTCAGCCATAACACAGTTCCTTTAAAAACGAGCGCTGTTCAGCGATGCGGCTTGCAGTATGAGTGATAAATCCAATACTTTTCAACTCTCTTTGTCGGTGTTCGCCACGTGTTTCATCGGCGTTATGCCGCGAAAAATGCCGCCGGCATCCCCAGAGAACACCCGGCGTCGGTAATTTTCCGCCACTCTCCCTCAGAAATGGTGATGCCCTCAGCCTGGCGCTGCTGACGGGCCTGACGTTCCGGTTCGCCGGCGATCAGAATCGGCACGGACGGATCCGGCGAGCGCGAAGCGCGGACATACGCCAGCATGGCATCGTACTCCTGTTTCAGCCACGCCATCCCCACCAGTTTAGACGGGTCGATCACAATGGTGGTCATGTTGTTGACGATGGCGCCTTCGCGCGCATTGCCCGGCTGGATGGTGCCGCCGCCGGACAAAATGCCCGCCAGCAGTTCCGCCGCCAGAATCAGGCCGCCGCCCTTGTGACGCGCGATCGGCAGCAACGCGCCGGTCGCCTCGCCTTCCCACATCACCCGCGGATCGGCGCTCGGGCGTCCGTCGCTGTCCAGCATCACCGGCTCATCAAAGGTTTTCCCCGCCAGCCAGGCCACGCGCGTTTTACCCAACGCTACAATGCTGGTGGCGAAGTCCAGGATAAAATCGGGATTGTCGTCGCTGCCTGGGAAGGCAATACAGATCGGGTTGGTGCCAAAACGTGCCTCGCTGCCGCCAAACGGCGCCACCAACGGCGCGATATCACCGACATTAACGAAGTGAATCGAAATCAGACCGGCCTGCGCCGCCATTTCGCCGTAGGTGCCGATACGTCCCAGATGACAGGTCGACGCCAGCGTCATCAGGCAGATACCGGTGGTTTTCACCCGCTCAATCGCCGCCTGCATCGCTTCGCGCCCGGTGCGCTGCCCAAACCCGCGATCGCCGGAGAACTGCAGCACCGCGCCGCCATCCTGCAGCAAACGGGCCGGGGTGTTGGGATGCATGATGCCCTGCGCGATGAAACTGACGTATTCCGGCAACATGCCGACTCCGTGGCTGTCGTGCCCCTTGAGATTCGCGCCAACCAGATGAAGCGCCACACACTCGGCTTCGTCGTGGTCACACCCGGTGTTACGCAACAGTTCATAGGCTATCTGCGTTAAACGCTCAGCTGAAATCTGCATACTGTTCCCTCTGAAAGAATGATGTTGTGGTACGCCGCTGATAGACGATGTTGTTATGGGTGGAGCGGCGTTGGTTATCCACTGTCGTGACTGACAACGGCGTATCACGCACGGCAGCGTCAGTTATCCTACTGCCGAACTTCCGGTGAGGGGAAACGATTCTGTTCTGCCGGGAGGCGTTTTAGAATATAAAAAAGCGGGATGTAAAACAGCAGAATGTAAAAAAGGGGCCGTAGCCCCTTTTCGTCAACTCCCCGTAATCCGTCAGTGGTTACGGATATTTCAGTGATTACGGATGTAATCGTCCATATCGGTTTTCAGGTTATCGGACTTGGTGCCGAAGATCGCCTGCACGCCGGAACCGGCCACCACCACGCCCGCCGCGCCCAGTTTCTTCAGCTCGGCCTGGTCAACTTTGGACACATCCCCCACGCTGACGCGCAGACGAGTGATACAGGCATCCAGGTTGGTGATGTTTTCTTTACCGCCGAATGCGGAAACCAGCGACGCCGCCATTTCAGAGTTGCCCTGAGCGGACTGCTCGGATGAGGACTCTTCGCGACCCGGGGTTTTCAGATCCAGTTTGGCGATCAGCACGCGGAACACGGTGTAGTACACCGCGGCATAGCACAGACCGACGATCGGGAACAGCCACAGTTTGCTGCCGTTGCCGCTCAGTACGATGAAGTCGATCAGACCGTGCGAGAAGCTGGTACCGTCACGCATGCCAAGCAGAATACAGATCGGGAACGCCAGACCGGCCAGCACCGCGTGGATAACATACAGAATCGGCGCCACGAAGATGAAGGAAAACTCGATAGGCTCGGTGATACCGGTCAGGAACGCGGTCAGCGCAGCGGAGATCATGATGCCGCCCACTTTGGCGCGATTTTCCGGTTTAGCCGAATGCCAGATAGCGAGCGCAGCAGCCGGCAGACCATACATTTTGAACAGGAAACCGCCAGACAGTTTACCTGCGGTCGGGTCGCCCGCCATATAGCGCGGAATATCGCCGTGGAACACCTGACCCGCAGCGTTGGTGAACTCGCCTACCTGCATCTGGAACGGCACGTTCCAGATATGGTGCAGACCGAACGGCACCAGACTACGCTCAACGATGCCGTAGATACCGAACGCCAGCACCGGGTTCTGATAAGCGGCCCATTGAGAGAAAGTCTGAATCGCGCTGCCCACCGGCGGCCAAATGAACGACAGCACCACACCGACAATGATGGCGGTCAGACCGGAGATGATCGGCACAAAACGCTTACCGGCAAAGAAGCCCAGGTATTCCGGCAAGCGGATGCGGTAAAAGCGGTTGAACATGTAGGCGGCAATCGCACCGGCGATAATCCCCCCCAGTACGCCGGTATCGGCCATGTGGTTAGCGGCGATATCTGCCGGCGACATATGCAGCACCAGCGGCGCAACCACAGCCATGGTTTTCACCATAATGCCGTAAGCCACCACCGCAGCCAGCGCGGACACGCCGTCATTATTGGTGAAGCCCAACGCCACGCCGATAGCAAAAATCAACGGCATGTTGGCAAAAACCGAATCGCCCGCCTGCGCCATCACGCTGGAAACAACCGCCGGCAGCCAGCTAAAGTTGGCCGACCCGACGCCCAGCAGAATACCGGCGATAGGCAGCACGGATACTGGCAGCATCAGCGATTTACCTACTTTCTGTAGGTTTGCAAATGCATTCTTGAACATATAGAGAGTACTCCTGAGTAATAGTGCTTCTACTTCTGACAGTTCGCCTGAAGGTGGGGAGGTCATCCTTCACGCGGTCGGGATGTGATATGCATCCTCATTAATTTTTACGCAGAGTAAAATAAATGTTGCATCAAATGTTTGATAGCAGTCACGTTTCAACTCATGGGAAACCCACGTTACTATCAGAAGTCTTATGGTTTGTGATCTAACGCTAAAAATTAACCCCGCCACCGTACAGCGCAAGCTGTAAATGACAGGGATTGTCAGCGATTAATTACGAAGCCAAAAAAAACTCGCGTATTCTCAACCAGTATCAGGCCACGGTCAACCGCGCTGCATCAATGTGGAATAGCCGAGCAAAATTTTCGGTAGTGGTGGATGCCAGCTGTTCAAGACTGACATTTTTGAGTACGGCCAGATATTCAGCCACATCGCGCACGTAGGCGGGCTGATTTTCCTTGCCGCGGTAGGGAACCGGCGCTAGCCACGGGGAATCGGTTTCAATCAGCAGCCGGTCCAGCGGCACGTAGCGCGCGACGTCGCGCAATGCGTCCGCATTACGGAAAGTCACAATCCCGGAAAAGGAAATATAGAACCCCAAATCCAGCAGTTTCTCCGCCGTTTCCCGATCTTCGGTAAAACAGTGCAGCACGCCGCCGCACTCGTCCGCTTTTTCCTCACGCAGGATGGCAAGCGTATCTTCACGGGCGGAACGGGTATGCACAATCACCGGCTTATTCAGCGCCCGGCCAACGCGAATATGTTCGCGAAACGATGCCTGCTGCTGCGGGATGGTGTCTTGCTGATAATAGTAATCCAGCCCGGTCTCCCCCAGTGCGACAACCGACGGTAAGGCCGCCAGTGTGCGCAGCTCGGCGAAATCGTACGGTTCTTCCTGACTGAGCGGGTGTACGCCGCAGGAAAACGCCACATTGTCGCGCTCGCCGATCAACTCGGTCATGGCGCGGAATCCCGGTAAGGTGGTCGCTACCGCCAGAAAAAAGCCCACCTCGCGCTCACGGGCCTTGTTCAGCACGTCAGACACGTCTTTGTGCAGCGACTGATAATCCAAACCATCAAGATGGCAGTGGGAATCAACTAACAACATAATCAAGGATATCCGGTATTCAGGAAAAAGATGACGACACCGGCAGCGTTGGAGACGACAACAGGTTCTCCCACGCCAGCAACAGTTCCGTCAATAACAATTCGCGGTTAACGCCTGTCACCGACAGCAGTTGGTGACGACAGTGCAGCCAGCG
Organism: Dickeya sp. NCPPB 3274; assembly: GCF_000406205.1. Lineage (NCBI taxonomy): Bacteria > Pseudomonadati > Pseudomonadota > Gammaproteobacteria > Enterobacterales > Pectobacteriaceae > Dickeya > Dickeya sp. NCPPB 3274. Next base: position 3,042,567 of record NZ_CM001979.1, read on the forward strand.
CCGCAAGCCATAGTGCAGACGAGCGTCGCCAAGCTGTGACGCCAATTGCGCCGCCAGCGGCGCCTGATCCTGGTTGGTCCGCTGAGCGGCGGCCTGATGGCGCCATTTCAGCGCATCCAGCAACAGCGTACTCACCCAGTGAATACGACGATCGGCGTCATCATGATTGAGTACTGGCAACAGCGCCAGCGCATCACCGGACTGCAGGCTCTGCGCCAACTGCTGGCACACGGCCTGACGCGCTTTCCAGCTATCCGGCTGCAGCAATGCTTCCGCGGCCAGCGGCGCCCCCGCCGTCAGTCGCAATGCGGTCTGCAGCGCCAGCTCATCATGATGCCCGCGCCCGCGCAGCCATTGCATCCCTTGCGGCTCAGCCGGCACATCCAGGTACAAATGCAGGCAGCGACTACGCATCGTCGCCAGCAACCGTCCCGGTTCACGGCATCCCAGCAGAAAATAGGTTTGCGCCGGCGGCTCTTCCAGCGTTTTCAGCAACGCATTGGCCGCTGCTTCGGTCAGGCTTTCCGCCTGCGGCAGCCTGACGACCTTCGCACCACCCTGCCGCGAGCGCTGATACACTTGCTCTAACGCATCGCGCACCGCGTCAACGCCCAGGCTGTGCTTACCTTTTTCCGGGCTGAGGGTATGCCAGTCCGGATGGGTGCCGGCGTTCATCAACGCACAGGAATGGCAGCGCCCGCAGCTCTTTGCGCCATCCGGCTGCTGACACAGCAGCCAGCGGCTGAATGCGTACGCCAGCGAGGCATCGCCCATGCCGTCGATAGCATGCAGCAACAGCGCATGATGACCGCGCTCCGCCTGATGCGACGCCAACAACTGGCGGTAAAGCGCATTCAGCCAGGGGTACCACTCCATCAGCCGCTCACTCCCCTTGCCCGTTCAGTTGCCGCAGCCAGTCAGACAAGACCTGACGGATGTCGGCGTTGACCAGCGCCAGGTTGCGGGATGCATCAATCGTCACGATAGAAGCGTCGGCCGCCGCCAGTTGCTGATAGCGGGCGCGGGTACGTTCGAAAAACGCCAGCGACTCCTGCTCGATGCGATCCAGCGCGCCGCGCTGGCGGGCGCGTTTAAGCCCCTGCTCAGGCGAGATATCCAGATAAAGCGTGAAGTCAGGACGGAAATCGCCCAGCACGGTATCCCGCAGCGAGGTCATCAATCGCGCATCGATACCCCGACCGCCGCCCTGATAGGCCTGGGAAGAGAGATCGTGCCGATCGCCCACAACCCAGGCGCCACGAGCCAGCGCCGGTCGAATCACGTTCTCCACCAGCTGCACGCGCGCCGCATACAGCATCAGCAATTCGGCTTTATCCGTCAGCTTTTCATCCGCTACGCCCTGTTTGATCAACTCGCGCAGTTTTTCCGCCAGCGGCGTGCCGCCTGGTTCGCGGGTAAACACAATGTCATCAATGCCGAATGTCCGCAGCGTGTCCACCACCACCGCATGAGCGCTGGTCTTACCCGCGCCTTCCAGACCTTCAATTACGATAAATTTACTGTTCATTCTTTTCCTTTCCGGCGGCAGCCTGCGCGGAACGATACGCCTGCACGGCGCGGTTATGATCGTTCAGGTTGGTGGTAAATTTGTGTCCACCCTTGCCGTCGGCCACAAAATAGAGATAGCCGGTTTTGGCCGGATGCGCGGCTGCTTCGAGGGACGCCTTGCCCGGCATGGCAATCGGCGTGGGTGGCAACCCGCTGATAACATAGGTATTGTACGGCGTGGGAGCCTCCAGCGCACTGCGGGTAATGGTGCCGTTATAGCTGTCCCCCATGCCGTAGATCACCGTCGGGTCGGTCTGCAACCGCATACCGGCGCGCAGGCGATTGATAAATACCGAAGCCACCAGCGGCCGCTCGTCGTTAATAGCGGTTTCTTTTTCAATCAGCGACGCCATTACCAACAGCTCGTCCGGGGTTTTATAGGGTAACCCTTCGTCCCGCCCCTGCCAGACGTCATTGAGCATTTTCGTCATCCGCTGGTGCGCGCGCTGCAAGATCGACTTGTCGCTCATGCCCGCAGTGTGCAGATACGTATCCGGATAAAACCAGCCTTCGGGGTTGGACTTGTCTTTCAACCCCATCGCGTCGGCGATTTCCTGCGGTGTTTTATCATCCAGCGTGTGCTTGAGATAAGGTGCCGACTTCAGCGTTTCCAGCCAGTCTTTCAGGCGCGAACCTTCCACAAACCGCAGCGAAAACTGCGCTTCTTTGCCGCTGGCCAGCAGCGCCAGCATGTCGCGCACCGTCATCGCAGGCGTCAGCCGGTAGGTCCCAGCCTTAAACGCCGCCAGCTCCGGCTCCAGATGCAGCAACCAGGGGAACCAGCCGCTGGCGCCAATAATTTGTTGTTCTACCAGCAGCTCTTTTAGCGCTTCACGATTGGTGCCGGCAGGGAGAGTAAAAATGGTTTCCTGTTTGATAGCCAACGGTGAATCGGCAAGGTGCTGTATCTGTTTCCAGCCCCACCAGGCACCGATCGCCAGCAGAACAATAATCCCAAGACCCCATTTTATTCTCTTCATAACACATCATGACTCACAGTTAGGGCTCAGAAAGTCGAACAACTCTCGTGAGCGATAACACCAGCTATGCGCCTGGTTCACGGGTATCACCGGCATCAACGCATTGCACACCAGCACTTCGTCTGCGTCCGCCAGCGTTTCCAGCGGTTCCGTCACCACATGCAGTTCAAACGCCGATGCCGACAACAGCGCCATAATATGCCGACGCGCGACGCCGTCAACGCCGGCAAGCGATACATCCGGCGTGAAAACCCGCTTTCCCTTGCGCCAGAATAAATTAGCCGCACAGCATTCCACCAGCGCCCCGGAGGTGTCAAGCACCAGCGACTCATCAGCGCCGGACTGTTCAAGATGCATGCGGATGAACACCTGTTCCAGCCGGTTCAGGTGCTTTATCCCCGCCAGCCAGGCGCTCTGCGCCAGCGGAACCGGGCTCAGCGCCAGTCGGATGCCGTCCTGACGCCATTGAACGTAATGTTGCGGGTACGCCGCCTGCATAACGATACGTACCGGCTTGTGGCATCCCGCCGGGCTGTAGCCGCGACCGCCGTTGCCCCGACTGATGATGGCTTTTACCACGCCGTCAGCCCGGCCTTCGGCGGCCTGCTGCATCTCGTCGCTCAGTTGCTGCCAGTCCGGGTCGGGCAACAACAGTTTTTCCGCCGCCTGCTGCAATCGCCGAATATGTCGCTCCAGCCATACAATACGGCCGTTCACAACCCTGGCCGTGGTAAAGCAGCCGTCGCCAAACTGTACGCTGCGATCCGATACCGGCAGGCATTGCTCCGCTTTTCCGTCAATCCACCACATATTCGTCTCCTCGGCCAGGGTGCAAGCCTGTCAGTCGTCTGGGCGTCCGGCAAGCGGCAATATCCGATTTTCAGTCAGACAAAAAAAAGCCCGGCAGAACCGGGCTCTTCATTAAAGCATCGCATCAGACTTTGCGGAACACCACAGAACCGTTGGTGCCGCCGAAACCAAAGGAGTTACACAACGTGTATTCCATATTGGCCACCTGACGAGCTTCGTGCGCCACGAAATCCAGATCACAGCCTTCATCCGGATTATCCAGGTTGATGGTTGGCGGAACAGCTTTATCACGCAGCGCCAGAATACAGAAGATCGACTCCACCGCGCCCGCCGCACCCAACAGGTGACCGATCATGGATTTGGTCGAGCTGACCAGCACGCGGGTATCCGCACCGAAAACCGATTTCACCGCTTGCGCTTCGGCTTTATCACCCGCCGACGTGGACGTACCGTGCGCATTGATATAACCCACCTGCTCCGTGGTAATACCTGCATCACGTAAGGCGTTTTCCATCGCCAGCGCTGCGCCAGCGCCATTTTCCGGCGGAGACGTCATATGGTAGGCGTCGCTGCTCATGCCAAAACCGACGATTTCAGCGTAGATTTTCGCTCCGCGCTTTTTGGCATGCTCATACTCTTCCAGCACCAGAATGCCGGCGCCGTCGCCCAGCACGAAGCCATCGCGATCTTTGTCCCACGGACGGCTTGCCGCCTGCGGGTTATCGTTGCGGGTCGACAGGGCGCGCGCTGCGCCGAATCCGCCGACACCCAGCGGCGTACTGGCTTTTTCCGCCCCGCCGGCCAACATAACATCGGCATCGTTATACGCGATAATACGCGCAGCGTGGCCGATGTTATGCACACCAGAAGTACATGCGGTGGCAATGGAAATAGTTGGACCACGCAGGCCGAACATGATGCTCAGGTGTCCGGCGACCATGTTGACAATGGTGGACGGCACAAAGAACGGACTGATTTTACGCGGGCCACCATGCACCAGCGCGCCATGGTTTTCCTCAATCAGCCCCAGACCACCAATACCCGACCCGATAGCGGCTCCGATACGACTCGCATTGGCTTCCGTCACCTCAAGGCCTGAATCCTGCATGGCCTGAATGCCGGCTGCAACCCCGTATTGAATGAAGGCATCCATCTTGCGCGCTTCTTTGCGCGGGATGAAATCTTCACTATTAAAGTCTTTTACTAAGCCAGCAAAACGCGTTGCATAGGCACTAGTATCGAAATGATCAATCAGGCTGATGCCACTCTGACCGGCAAGCAGAGCATTCCAGGTTGACGCTACTGTATTGCCGACAGGAGATAACATGCCCAGACCAGTCACAACTACTCGACGCTTAGACACGCTGATCCTCCAGGGAGGGAAAAAAATGATACTGAGGTAGAAGAAAACTTAGGCGGTCGAGCGACCGCCTAGATATGTTCGATTACTGCTGATTAGCCTGAATAAAATCGATGGCTGCCTGAACAGTCGTGATTTTCTCAGCTTCTTCGTCTGGGATCTCGGTATCGAATTCTTCTTCCAATGCCATTACCAGTTCAACAGTGTCAAGAGAATCAGCGCCCAGGTCATCAACGAAAGAGGCATTGTTCACGACTTCTTCCGGCTTAACGCCCAGCTGTTCAACGATGATTTTCTTAACGCGTTCTTCGATAGTGCTCATACTCTTAAATTTCCTATCAAAACTCGCTTTCGCGATGGTTTTCGTAGTGTATAAAATGTTGAAAAAGATGCAACAAAATCAAGACTGGTCGAACCAAGATTTTGTGCTTTTTGCAGTTTTCGCTGCAAATTAACGCAAATTACGGTGTTGCTTATCAGATCATATACATGCCACCATTGACATGCAATGTTTCGCCAGTAATGTAACCCGCCTCATCAGAGGCTAAAAACGCTACAGCGCTGGCGATTTCTTTCGCATCACCCAGACGGTTGGCAGGAACATTCGCCAAAATGCCCACACGCTGTTCTTCTGTCAATGCCCGCGTCATATCGGTTTCGATAAAGCCCGGCGCCACCACGTTAACGGTGATGCCGCGAGACGCCACTTCCTGCGCCAGCGATTTGCTAAAGCCAACCAGTCCAGCCTTGGCGGCGGCATAGTTGGCCTGACCAGCGTTGCCGCGGGAACCGATGACAGACCCTACGGTGATGATGCGACCAAAACGTTTTTTCATCATGGCGCGCAACACCGCCTTGGACAGTCGGAAAACGGAGCTCAGGTTGGTATCCAGCACTTCCTGCCAGGCGTCGTCTTTCATACGCATCATCAGATCATCACGCGTAATACCGGCGTTATTCACCAGAATATCAATATCGCCAAACGCTTCTTTGATGCTGGCTAAAACGCTTTCAATCGAGGCGCTATCCGTCACGTTCAGCGCGTAGCCTTTGCCTTTCGGCCCCAGCCACTCGCTGATATCCGCCGCCCCTTTATCGCTGGTGGCCGTACCGATTACGGTAGCGCCGCGGGCAGCCAGCGTCTCGGCAATCGCCCGACCGATGCCACGACTTGCGCCCGTCACCAGGGCAATTTTTCCTTCAAAATTCATTATCTTCACCGTTTTTACTGTTCAAGCGCTGCCGATAAGGAAGCAGGATCATTAATCGCCGTTGCCGTGAGACTATCAACGATTCGTCTGGTCAGCCCGGTCAACACCTTGCCGGGACCGACTTCCACCAGGGTAACCACACCCTGCGCGGCCATGTATTCGACACATTCCGTCCAACGGACCGGGTTATGCAACTGGCGCACCAGCGCGCTGCGAATCGCTTCCGGCGCGGATTCAGCGCGAACATCCACATTATTGACCACCGGTACGTCCGGCGCATTAAAGGTGATCGCTTCCAGCGCGTCGGCCAGCTTACGGGCCGCCGGCTCCATCAGCGCGCAGTGAGAAGGTACGCTGACCGGCAACGGCAATGCGCGTTTCGCGCCCGCAGCTTTGCAGGCTGCGCCCGCGCGCTCAACCGCTTCTTTGTTACCGGCAATAACCACCTGCCCCGGCGAGTTGAAATTGACCGGCGACACCACCTGACCTTGCGCCGCTTCGGCACAGGCCGCGGCAATCGCATCATTATCCAAACCGATGATGGCATACATTGCGCCAGTCCCTTCCGGTACCGCTTCCTGCATCAGTTTGCCGCGCAGTTCAACCAGGCTGACCGCCTGCTTGAAATCCAGAACGCCGGCGCACACCAGCGCAGAATATTCACCCAGGCTATGGCCGGACATCAGCGTCGGCAACGCGCCGCCCTGTTGCCGCCAGAGGCGCCACAGAGCGACTGACGCCGTTAACAACGCCGGCTGGGTCTGCCAGGTCTTGTTCAGTTCTTCCGCCGGTCCCTGCTGGGAAAGCTGCCACAGATCATATCCCAGAACCGAGGAGGCTTCGTCAAACGTTTCTTTGATCAGCGGGAATTTTTCAGCCAGTTCAGCCAACATACCCACCGACTGGGAACCCTGACCGGGAAATACCATTGCAAATTTCGTCATAGTCATACGTCCTGATAAATCAAAAACGAATCAGAGCAGAGCCCCAGGTAAAGCCGCCGCCAAACGCTTCCAGCAAAATCAACTGACCGCGCTGGATACGACCATCGCGGACGGCCTCATCCAGTGCGGAAGGAACGGAAGCGGCGGACGTATTACCGTGACGATCCAGCGTCACCACCACTTTATCCATGCCCATGCCCAGTTTTTTAGCGGTGGCGCTGATAATACGCAGGTTTGCCTGATGAGGGACCAGCCAGTCGAGTTCGCTTTTATTCAGGCCGGACGCATCCAGCGTTTCTTCGACAATATGGGCCAGTTCCGTTACGGCGACTTTAAATACTTCGTTGCCCGCCATCGTCAAATAAGCAGGCTGCGGTTCTTGTCGATCCGCATAAGGCAATGTCAGAAGATCACCATAGCGACCATCTGCGTGCAGGTGCGTGGAAAGGATTCCCGGCTCTTCCGAGCGGCCCAGCAAGACAGCGCCGGCGGCGTCGCCGAACAGAATCAGAGTACCGCGATCGGCCGGGTCGAGCGTTCTGGACAAGGCATCGGAACCGATGACCAGTGCGTAATCCACCGCGCCGCTTTTCACATACTGATCGGCCACGCTCAATGCATAGGCGAATCCCGCGCAGGCGGCGGCAAGATCAAAAGCGATCGTGTCTTTAATGCCCAGCATCTGCTGGATCTGACAGGCCGAACTGGGGAAAGCATGGCTGGACGACGTGGTCGCGACGATAAGCAAGCCGACCTGATTATTGTCGACTCCCGCCATGTCGAGCGCGTTCTGCGCGGCACGGTACCCCATGGAGGCAACGCTTTCACCTGGAGCAGCAATGCGGCGTTCGCGAATACCGGTACGTGTGACGATCCATTCGTCCGACGTATCCACCATTTTTTCTAAATCAGCGTTCGTCCTGATTTGTTCGGGCAAATAGCTTCCCGTTCCGAGAATCTTTGTATACATGTACGCTCAGTCACTCTTGGGTAATACAGCCTTTAGTCGCGACGCAATCCTCTCCGGGAGTTGCCGCTGCACCGTCTGCATCGCCTGTTCAATTGCAACAGCAAACGCATTCTGGTTTGCTGCACCGTGGCTTTTTATGACAGTTCCACGTAATCCTAACAGACATGCGCCGTTATAGTGGTCAGGGTTCAGGTGTCCAAACCGCCTGGCCAGACGCCGTTGCAGCCAGCGCCCTAAAAATTTCAACCACCATGGCTGTGCTTGCCGACCTTCTCCCCTGCCGGACGAGCCCTTCAGGAGAGACAGAAACATTCGCACTACACCTTCCATGGTTTTCAACGTGACGTTTCCCACGAAACCGTCACAGACCATCACATCCGTTTTGCCGGTCAGTAATTCGTTGCCTTCCAGATAACCGATATAGTTAATCGAAGGCATGGTTTTCAATTGCGCCGCTGCGCCCCGGATACTAGCGAGCCCCTTGCTCTCTTCTTCACCGATATTCAGCAACGCTACGCGCGGATTCTGCAATCCGAGCACTTCTTCCGCCATGACGGATCCCATCACGGCGAACTGCACTAACATTGCGCTGTCGCAATCAACATTCGCGCCCAAATCCAGCACCACGCTTTTCCCGTGCTGCTGATGGGGCAGCATTGTCACCAATGCCGGACGATCAATGCCCTCAATGGGTTTGATCAATAATGTCGCCAGCCCCATCAATGCGCCGGTATTGCCTGCGCTAACGCAGGCCTGCGCTCGCCCTTCCCTGATCAACTCCAGAGCGATACGCATAGATGTCCCCCGGCTGGCACGAATAGCCTGGGATGGACGCGCATCGCCAGCTATTACCGATTCAGCCGGCACGATTTCCAAACGGGAAAATAAAGGGGAATCGACTTTAGCGAGTAATGGAGTAAGCGCAGAAGGGTCGCCAACCAGCAGCAAATGGAGGTCTGGATTAGAAGCCAGTGCCTGCAATGCTGCAGGCACTGTAATGCAGGGACCGAAGTCCCCGCCCATTGCATCTAACGCCAAGGTTAGGCGCGTCAAAGTGTTTCCTTGCTAAATCGCAGGAATTACTTGGCAACAACCTTGCGACCGCGGTAGTAACCATCCGCAGTGACGTGGTGACGCAGATGCGTTTCGCCGGAAACTTTATCTACGGATACAGCGGAAGTGGTCAGCGCATCGTGAGCACGACGCATACCACGTTTGGAACGGCTAGGTTTATTCTGTTGTACGGCCATGGACCTTACTCCTTAATTACTTACGCTTTAAACTGGCTAATACGGCAAATGGATTCGGTTTTTCCGCCTCGGCGGGTAACTGACCAAACACCATATCCGTTTCGGACACTTCACAGTGTTCAGAATCATGCACCGGCGCAATGGGCAAAGAGAGGATAAGCTCATCTTCAACCATCGCCAGCAAATCAACCTCACCGAACTCATTGACTTCGATAGGTTCATACGCTTCCGGCAAGGCTTCGGCCTGTTCATCACTGATGACCGGGCTAAAACAGAACGTGGCGTGGACCTGATGTTCGAAAGGCTTGCCGCAGCGCTGACACAGCAACGTCACCGTCACATCAGCCTGTCCATCAATCACCGCCAGCCGTTGGCTGTCAATGCTGAACGACAGCGTCGTATTCACATCACTGTCCACACTAACCACTGATTCGGCAACACGCATCACCTGTTCAGCCGCATAGACACCAACATAATCTAAACGCTTTTGAGCAGTGCGAACCGCATCAAGGGTTAAGGGTAATTTTACCTTTTGCATAGGGCGCGCATATTAACGTCGTAACGACGGAGAGTCAAAGAAAAAGGTGGCGATGTCAGTGCTTTCACCCAAATTTGCCTTCGCACACCCAAATTCGCTTCCAAAGCGGCAGACAGTTTAAAATGCATTCTCTGATTACGCTATGACCTGGTTTGCATTTATGACCCGAATTGTCCTTGCTTCCACCTCTCTCTACCGCAAAGCCCTGCTGGAAAAACTGGGGCTACCGTTTGTCTGCGCGGCGCCTGATATCGATGAAACACCGGCCGACGGCGAAAGCGCCGGCGAACTGGTCAGCCGACTGGCGATCGGTAAAGCCCGCGAGCTGGCCGGGCGATACCCCGATAATCTTATCATCGGCAGCGATCAGGTCTGTGTGCTGGAGGGCGTCATCACCGGTAAACCTCACACCCGGGAAAACGCCATACGCCAATTGCAACAGGCCAGCGGACGGTGCATCACTTTTTATACCGGACTGGCCTTGCTCAACAGCGCAACCGCACGTCTGCAATGCGTGGTAGAGCCGTTCGAGGTGTATTTCCGTACGCTCAGCACACGTGAAATCGAACGCTATGTCGATTGCGAACGTCCTTTTGACTGCGCCGGCAGCTTTAAAAGCGAGGGACTTGGCATCGCGCTGTTTGACCGGTTATCCGGCCGGGATCCCAATACCCTGGTCGGTTTACCGCTGATTACACTGCTGGAATTATTGCGAGAGGAAGGCGTGAATCCGTTATTACCGTGATGATCGCGAGGTGCGAACCGCGTCCCTGCGGGTAGTCAGGGACGCGGCGCCAGCTTATTTCTGGCGCTGCCGCAAAGCTTGCAGACAATGACGTAAGGCGGCGTCAAGCGGCGCTTCAATACGCAGCGTCTCACCGGTGTGAGGATGCTCAAAACGCAGCGCCTGCGCATGCAGGAACAGGCGTTTGAGGCCGGTATCCGCCAGTTGGGCGTCGAACTCACGATCGCCGTAACGATCGTCGAACGCTATCGGGTGCCCAGCATATTGGGTGTGAACGCGAATCTGGTGGGTTCGCCCGGTAATCGGGCTGGCGCGCACCAGCGTAGCGCAATCGAACCGTTCTTCTACCTTAAACAGCGTTTCAGACGGCTTTCCTTCACTATTAACCCGGACGATGCGTTCGCCGCTTTGCAGCACATTTTTCAACAACGGCGCCTGCACCGCCTTACAGTGCGACTGCCACTGGCCGCGGACCAGCGCCAGATAATCCTTTTGCATCCCCTTGCCGCGCAGCTGCTCGTGCAACGAACGCAGCGCCGAGCGCTTTTTAGCCACCAGCAACACGCCGGAAGTGTCACGATCCAGACGGTGAACCAGTTCCAGGAAGCGCGCTTCAGGGCGCAACGCTCTAAGCGCTTCAATCACGCCGAAGCTGAGCCCGCTACCGCCATGCACCGCCGTGCCCGACGGTTTATTCAGGAGCAACAGATAATCATCTTCATAAAGGATGCAATCAGCCAGCGCCGAGACTTTATCCAGGCTGGCGGAAACCGTCGGTTCTTCACGCTCCGACTGACGCACCGGCGGAATGCGCACTTCGTCGCCATCCAGCAACTTGTACTCCGGCTTGATGCGTTTTTTATTCACCCGCACCTCGCCTTTGCGCAGGATGCGATAAATCATGCTTTTCGGCACGCCCTTCAGCCGGGTGCGCAAAAAGTTGTCGATTCGCTGGCCGGCTTCCTCGGCGGAAATCGTCAGAAACTGTACGGTTGGGTTCTCTGTTTTCATGGAGGCGGATTCTAAATAGCACACACCGATAGCGCCACATCTTTTTCTATGCTTAACTGTCAGTCTGGCTTATGAAGATATTGTTACTGTTCGCACCCCGACTGATTTCAGCATCAACTGGCATCAGTTTGGTTAAAAACAGCACAACAAACTTTATATTGACAGGCAAAGTCACCTTGCTATCGACGTATCAGCAATGGAATAATGCTTTGGCTTTCCGTGCTGATTTCCGGTCAAACAAGGGAAATTGCGGAATTATTATCTTTGCCGGATTACTCATAAACGCAGCAATGGCGTAAGACGTATTGAATAATCAGGCAGTTAGCGAGCTGTGGTTTGCAGCTTGGCCGGCATATGGAATCAGATCTGGCAACCTATTTTCAGAAGCTGTTCCCGCAGTAAATGCGCTGTATTCCATCAGGAAATACAGGCTACCGAAACATGCGCCTCTATGCAGGCGACAACCGTGAGGTTGACGCCCCTGCGATAAGACACGAGGCCATCGGTCCCCTCCGGTCATGCCTCCGTTCATCCGCAGCTCTATCAATAATGCAAGTAAAAATAACGAGTTAAGTACGATGAAAAGAATGTTGATTAACGCAACTCAGCAGGAAGAGTTGCGTGTTGCCTTGGTTGATGGTCAGCGGCTTTACGATCTGGACATTGAAAGCCCCGGTCATGAACAGAAAAAGGCAAACATTTACAAAGGCAAGATCACCCGCATAGAACCCAGCCTTGAAGCCGCTTTTGTAGATTATGGCGCAGAGCGACATGGCTTTCTCCCTCTCAAAGAAATCGCCCGCGAATACTTCCCCAGCAACTACAATGCGCATGGCCGCCCGAACATCAAAGATGTGCTTCGTGAAGGCCAGGAAGTCATCGTTCAGGTGGACAAAGAGGAGCGTGGTAACAAAGGCGCCGCGCTGACCACGTTCATCAGTCTGGCCGGCAGCTATCTGGTGCTGATGCCGAACAACCCACGAGCAGGCGGTATTTCCCGCCGTATCGAAGGGGATGACCGTACCGAATTAAAAGAAGCGCTTGGCTCGCTGGAACTGCCGGACGGTATGGGCTTGATCGTCCGTACCGCCGGTGTGGGCAAGTCCGCCGACGCGCTGCAGTGGGATCTGGCGTTTCGCCTGAAACACTGGGAAGCGATCAAGAAAGCGGCGGAAGGTCGTTCGGCGCCGTTCTTGATCCATCAGGAAAGCAACGTTATCGTCCGCGCGTTCCGTGATTACCTGCGTCCGGACATCGGCGAAATCCTGATCGATAACCCCAAAATTCTGGAGCTGGCCAAAGAGCATATCTCTGCGCTGGGGCGCCCGGACTTCAGCAGTAAAATCAAGCTGTATACCGGCGAGATCCCGCTGTTCAGCCATTATCAGATCGAATCGCAGATCGAATCCGCTTTCCAGCGTGAAGTGCGTCTGCCTTCCGGCGGCTCGATTGTTATCGACACCACCGAAGCGCTGACCGCCATTGATATCAACTCCGCCCGCGCGACCCGCGGCGGCGACATTGAAGAAACCGCCTTTAACACCAACCTGGAAGCGGCGGATGAGATTGCCCGTCAGCTGCGCTTGCGCGACCTGGGCGGTTTGATCGTCATCGACTTCATCGACATGACCCCGGTCCGCCATCAGCGCGAAGTGGAAAACCGCCTGCGTGACGCGGTGCGTCAGGACCGTGCCCGCATCCAGATCGGCCGTATTTCCCGCTTTGGCCTGCTGGAAATGTCCCGTCAGCGTCTGAGCCCGTCACTGGGCGAATCCAGTCACCACGTCTGCCCGCGCTGTAACGGCACTGGCACCATCCGTGATAATGAATCGCTGTCGTTGTCGATCCTGCGTCTGATTGAAGAAGAGGCGCTGAAAGAGAACACCAAAGAAGTCCACGCTATCGTTCCCGTGCCCATCGCGTCTTATCTGCTTAACGAGAAACGTGAAGCGGTCAACGCGATTGAGAAACGTCAGGGAGGCGTTCGCGCCATTATCGTACCGCATGACGGTATGGAAACCCCGCACTACTCCGTACTGCGTGTCCGCAAAGGCGAAGAAAAGCAGACCCTGAGCTATATGTTGCCTCAGTTGTTGGATGTCGAATCACAGCCTTCGACGGAGGAGCAGGTGTCCGAACGTCGGGTACCGGAACAGCCGGCTCTGGCGTCCTTCACCATGTCGGACATCCCGCCCGCTGAAACCAAGCCAGCCCCGGTGGTTGCCGCACCGAAAACGGAAAAACAACCGGTTTCTTCCGAACGCGGTCTGTTCGGTCGTCTTGTCGGCGCGCTGAAAGGCATCTTTGCCGCGCCGGCCGACGCCAAAGACAAACCGGCTGAAACTGTCGAAGCGGCATCCGATGAGCAGGAACAAAAGCAGGAACGCCGAAACAACCGCCGTCAATCCGGTCGTCGCGAACGCACCCGCGACAATCGCGAGCCGCGCGAGCGTGACGAACAGCGCCGTAACAAGCGCACGCCGTCGCAGAACGCCGACACCGAAACCGCGCCGGTAGCGGAAGCCTCTGCACAAGACAAAGCCGCGCGTGATGAACAACGTCGTGAGCAGCGTGCCGAGCGTCAACGCCGTCGTCAGGAAGAAAAACGTCAGGCGCAGAGCGAAGTTAAAGAACTGAACACCGTGGCTGCCGACGCCGAAGACGCCGGTGCCGAGCAGGAAAAACCGGCACAGGTGATGCAGCGTCGTCAACGTCGCCAACTGACCCAGAAAGTGCGGGTTCAGGACAGCGATGCCACAGGAGAGAATACCGAAGCGCAGCTTCCCGCCGTTCCATATGTTCAGGAACCGTCCGTGGTTGAAGTGACTGAACCTGTCGCATTGGCTGCTGAGGGAGCTGATACGGAAAATGACGCGGCTGAAAGCAACCGTGAAAATGGTCTGCCGCGTCGCTCTCGCCGTTCGCCGCGCCATCTGCGAGTCAGCGGTCAGCGTCGTCGTCGTTACCGCGATGAACGCTATCCGGCGCAGTCGCCGATGCCGATGGCACAGGCGTCAGCCTCACCGGAAATGGCCTCAGGCAAAGTCTGGATTCGTTATCCGGTTGCCCAGCCGCAACAGCCAGAACTGGTAGAAGAGCAGGTATCCGAGTCCATTGATGCTCCGCTTTTCGTCGCACCGGAACTGGCGGCAGTAGCGGTTGCTACGCTCCCGGAAGCGGTAGACGTTCTGGATACGGCTCCGGCAAGCGCCCCGGCGACGGAAACGCCAGCCGTAGTATCCGCCCCGACGCAGCAAGAAACCGTGTCGAGCGAAGCGACTCAGGATCTCGACGCCAACGTGCAGGAAGAGGCTCCTCAGTCTCAGGAAATACAGGCGCCGGCACCACAGCCCGCGGAAACGGCTGTTCTTGTTGAAGAAGCGACCGAAGAGGCTCCCGTCGCGGTTGTTGCTGCCGAGGTTGTTGTTGCTGACAGCGACGCGACAACCAGCAGCGAACCAGCCGAAACGCAGGTCACTGAACAACCGCAGGTGATTCACGAGCCGGTACAGGTTGAGAATGCGTCAGCCGCTCAGGAACCTGTCGCCGCGCCGGCACCAGCCGAAGCCACGACCGTGGTGTCGGCCCGCCAGCACCACGCCGCCGCGCCGATGACTCGCGCACCTGCGCCGGCATATGTTCCAGACGCACCGCGCGTCAGCGACTGGCAGCGCCCGGCATTTGCCTTCACCGGTAAAGGTTCTGCCGGTGGTCATGCTGCCGCGAATCAAGCCAGCGCGCCGGCGACACGGCCGGTGGAATAATATAAAAAAAGCACCTCGCTTCGGCGGGTGCTTATTCCCATTGAATGCCCGTCTATGACGGGCATTATTTTTTCAGGCAATCGTCTGCAGCAACTTAATGTCCATGCCATCGATCTTGCCTTCCAGTTGAGCGACAAGCGCGCGAAAATGCGCAGTCTGCTCGTGCTCGTTGATAGCTTCCTGACTTTTCCAGCGTTCAAAGAACACGAACGAACCGGTTTTGTTCAGCTCTTCATGCAACTCATACTGCAGATTACCGGCTTCCTGACGGCTCGGCGCAACGACCTGCCGGACAGCTGCCGCAACATCGTTAATGAACTCCGGCTTAGCCTGAACGCTGGCGACGATACGAATTTCCATCATAATACTCCATGAATATAACAACCGATTGAATATCCAACCATAAAACGCCAACTACAGGCTAATTTCAACCTTTTCACAACAAACGGATGCATTCGCTACACTTTCCGCTTATGCTTACCCCCCGCCATATCACTCCCTGTTTCAGGGACGTTATTTACCGACCGCCGGAGTTTTTCCATGACCCCCTTGCCGAATGTTCTGAAGATTCGTCGTCCTGACGACTGGCACCTTCATCTGCGTGACGATCAGATGCTCAAGGCTGTACTGCCCTATACCAGCAGACTTTTCGCCAGAGCGATCGTGATGCCGAATCTGACGCCGCCCGTTACCACCGCGGCCCAGGCTGAAGCATATCGGCAGCGGATTTTGTCCGCCGTTCCAGCCGGCGAGACCTTCCAGCCGTTGATGACCTGTTACCTGACGGAGTCACTGGACAAAAACGAAATTATTTCGGGCTATCAGCAAGGCGTATTTACCGCCGCCAAGCTTTATCCGGCGCATGCCACCACCAACTCCAGCCACGGCGTATCGGATATCAGAACCATCTACCCGGTGTTGGAAGCGATGCAAAAACTGGGCATGCCGCTGCTGGTTCATGGCGAAGTCACCGATCCGGAAGTCGACATTTTCGATCGCGAAGCCCGTTTCATCGAGCGCATCATGGAGCCGCTGCGCCAGCAGTTCCCGGAGTTGAAAGTGGTGTTTGAGCACATTACCACTCGCGAAGCCGCCCAGTATGTGCAGTCTGCCGATCGTTTTGTCGCGGCCACTATCACTCCGCAGCATCTGATGTTTAATCGCAATCACATGCTGGTGGGCGGTATCCGTCCGCATCTGTACTGCCTGCCGATCCTCAAGCGCAACACGCACCAACAGGCTCTGCGCGAAGCGGTCGCTAGCGGTAGCGAGAAATTCTTCCTCGGCACCGACTCCGCCCCGCATGCCAAACACCGCAAAGAATCATCCTGTGGCTGTGCCGGCGTCTTCAACGCGCAGGCCTCATTGAGCGCTTACGCCACCGTATTCGAGGAATTAAACGCGCTGGATAAACTGGAAGCGTTCTGCTCGCTGAATGGTCCACGCTTTTACGGGTTACCGGTGAACGAAGGCACGCTTGAATTACGCCGCCAGCCGGTACAGTTTCCGGAAGAAATTGTCGCAGGCGAAGAAACCATCATTCCGTTTCTTGCCGGCCAAAGCCTGAACTGGTCTGTCGCCTGATAACGCCCCGCTCCCTGCCAGCCAGGGAGTCATTTCTTACGCATTTTCTATTCATGTTGTTGCCTTCCTTGAGATACTGTATAAAAATACAGTCACATAAGGAGGCAACCATGCGTATTGAACTTACCATAGCAAAAACGACCCCGCTGCCCGCTGGCGCACTTGAAGCGCTGACCGATGAACTGAGTCACCGGGTTCATGACATTTACCCGGATACCCCTGTCCACATCCGTTACGCTGCCGCCAATAATCTGAGCGTCTTTGGCGGCAACAAGGACGATAAAGAGAGAATATCGGAAATCCTGCAGGAGACATGGGAAAGCGCTGACGACTGGTTTATTCAAAACGAGTAGTCCTTTCTCCATCCGCACAGGTTACCCAATGGTCAGTCCTCTTGCGTCTGGCCTCTTCATTTTTTCCTCGGGTGTCGCGTTGAATCGCGCATTCACATTAACGAGCTGTACTATTTTTGTTCAGCAATCATCGTTCGTTTCACCAGATAATTAACCGAAACATCCACTTGAGTTTTTTTTACATTTAATTTCCATAAATGAATCTGACAGAGATATACTGATATTGCTCAGCTACAAGAGCCGTCTTAAACCTCGTTTAGTCACTCACGGTAGTAACTAGTCAATAAGGGGTATTTATGGACAGAAAAAATGAGATTATTCAAACGCACCCGCTAGTCGGCTGGGATATCAGTACCGTTGACAGTTATGACGCAATGATGATCCGCCTGCATTACCTTTCTACGGCGGACCAGGCGCCAGATGAGGCGCAGGTTGACCGGACATTATGGTTAACCACGGATGTGGCAAAACAGCTTATCTCGATCCTTGAGGCTGGGATTGCCAAAATCGAATCGAATGAATATCAACCTGCTGACTATCTTAAGCATTAATATTTTTTATATTTATCACCATTCACCAATGTCATTCTTTCCCCTGACACCGCTCTCCAGAGCGGTGTCTCTCCATCGATATCTTCATTACAACAAATTTAGCGACTTATTGGTTTATAAAAAGAAATCCCC
The DNA here is from genome assembly GCF_000406205.1 of Dickeya sp. NCPPB 3274. Classification (NCBI taxonomy): domain Bacteria; kingdom Pseudomonadati; phylum Pseudomonadota; class Gammaproteobacteria; order Enterobacterales; family Pectobacteriaceae; genus Dickeya; species Dickeya sp. NCPPB 3274. The sequence continues at coordinate 3,060,339 of NZ_CM001979.1, forward strand.
CGGAAAATAAAATCAGAAAAACAAATAACGCAATTTAATAACGCAAAAATTATCTCCCTGAATTTAAATAAATAAAGAAATGTTTTAATAACCTTACACAGTCATCCTGAATAATAAATCCACACCACTTTCAAATTTATTGAAATATAAAAATATCATATTGAATAGGTCATTTTTATATTGATTTTATGTTTCCGGATGTTTAATTTCCTGAAACAAAGGTTAACTTACGATAAGGATTTCAATAATGCTTTGGCGTAATACGTCAACCCGCTATGGGCACATTAGCGTACTGCTGCACTGGATTACCGCCGCCACAGTGTATGGCATGTTTGCATTAGGGCTATGGATGGTTGCCCTGGGATATTACGATCCCTGGTATCACAACGCGCCTGAAATACATAAAGGCATAGGCATATTGCTGTTTCTGGCTCTGCTGTTCCGGGTGATATGGCGCTGGGTTTCTCCTCCTCCTCGCCCGCTATCCAGCTATTCCACACTGACACGTATCGGCGCCACGTTGGCGCATGTTTTCCTGTATCTGCTGTTATTCAGCATCCTGATTAGCGGTTATCTGATTTCTACCGCCGAAGGTCAGCCAATTTCCGTCTTTGGCTGGTTCTCTGTGCCCGCTACGCTGAGCGGCATTCAGGATCAGGCGGATACGGCCGGTACCATCCATTTGTATCTTGCATGGGCGGTTGTCATTTTATCCGTCTTGCATGCTCTGGCGGCATTTAAACACCACTTTATCGATCGTGACGCTACGTTAAAACGCATGTTGGGTCGACAGGCGGATTAATTCATTCTGGGTTTAAGGAGAAAGACTAATGTTTAAGAAAGCAATTCTGGGCGTGACTATGGCTTCCCTGTTTAGCTTCGCGGGGGCCGCTACCGCCGCCGATTATAAAATTGACAAGGAAGGACAACATGCGTTTGTTCAGTTCCGTATCAAACATCTGGGATACAGCTGGTTATACGGTACGTTTAAAGATTTCGACGGCGCATTTACCTTTGATGAAAATAATCCTTCCGCAGACAAAGTCAGCGTAACCATCAATACCAACAGTGTTGACACCAATCATGCCGAACGTGATAAACATATTCGCAGCGCCGAATTCCTGAATGTCGCCAAACATCCTCAGGCGACATTTGCATCCACCGACGTGAAAAAAGACGGCGATGAATTGAAAATTACCGGCAACCTGACATTGAATGGCGTAACTAAACCGCTGACACTGGAAGCAAAAGTGCTTGGTCAGGGTAATGACCCGTGGGGGAATTATCGCGCCGGTTTCGAAGCCGAAGGCAAGCTGAAACTGAAAGATTTTAATATCACGACCGATCTTGGCCCGGCTTCTCAGGAAGTGGAGCTGATCATTTCGGTTGAAGGTATTCGTCAGAAATAATAATTTGCGCAGAGTCTCTCATAGGCTCTGCGCTTTTCGCCATCAGCGTTATTTTTTCTCTTCCGGTGCGGGAATACCCAGGGTGGTATTCAGCAATCCTTTAGACTTGTTGAAGATCTTCATACTGATTTCACGATTTTTTCGGCGCTGACGCTGCTCTTCAAGCGGTAGCCGAATCTCATCCTGACACACGGCGCTACAGCATCCCTCATATTTTTCCGCGCACGTCGGACATTGAATAAACAGTAAATGGCAGCCCTGATTCTTGCAGTTAACATGGGTATCGCATGGCTCACCGCATTGATGGCAATGGGCAATCACATCCCCGGATACTCGTTCCCCCATCCGTTCGTCAAATACAAAGTTTTTGCCGATAAACCTGAGGGGCAACCCATTAGCTTTGGCCTGCCGCACGTATTCGATGATGCCGCCTTCTACGTGATAGACATTTCTGAAACCATGATGGAGCATGTAGGCGCTGGCTTTTTCACAGCGAATTCCGCCGGTGCAATACATCACGATATTCTTGTCGCGCGCGTCCGCCAGCATATCCACCGCCATTGGCAACTGCTCGCGGAACGTATCGGAAGGCACTTCAATCGCATTTTCAAAATGGCCGACTTCATACTCGTAATGATTGCGCATATCCACGAACAACGTATCAGGATCGTCCGCCATCCGGTTGACCTCTTCCGCTTTGAGATACTGACCGACCCGGGTCGGATCGAAGCTGGCGTCCTCAATCCCATCAGCGACAATGCGATCCCGCACTTTCATGCGCAATACCCAGAATGACTTACCGTCATCTTCCAGCGCGACATTCAGCCGAATCCCATCCAGAGCCGGGTGCGAGCCGAACAGGGCGCCGCGAAAGTCCTCAAAATGGCTGGCCGGAACGCTGATCTGCGCGTTAATCCCTTCTCTGGCGATATAAACGCGGCCGAATACCTTTACATGGCTAAAGGCGATATAGAGCGCATCGCGGAAGGCTTGCGGGTCGTCCAGCTGGAAATATTTGTAAAAGGAAACTGTGGTGCGCGGCTCGGTTTCAGCGAGCATACGCGCTTTCAGCTCCTCATTGGAAACACGGTTATGTAACACTGGCATGGTGTACGATCCTGTTTTTATTGAGGTGAATGGCGTTAAGATATTATGAAGGCGATGTTGCGCAAACAATAAATTGCCGCCGCATCATACACGAGGGATAGCATACTGTCAGTGAATGACGTGCATATCGGAATGTGAAATCGTTATTTCAGGCGCAGCGACATCTCTGGCAATGTTTCCCGGGTATATCTCAGACGGAGGTTATCTTTATGAGCAAATTGTTCAGCCCATTGGCATTGGGAAACCTGACGTTGCCAAACCGCATCATCATCGCGCCGATGTGCCAGTATTCAGCTGAAAATGGTAAAGCGACCGAATGGCACATGATGCATCTGGGTACGCTGTCGCATTCAGGCGCCGGATTATTGATTCTGGAAGCCACCGCAGTCCTGCCGGAGGGACGCATCTCGCCGCAGGACCTTGGCCTGTGGGACGACGATACCGAACGTGCGCTGGCGCCGGTTGTACGGGGCATCCGCAAACACTCCGCTATCCCGTTGGGCATCCAGCTCGGCCACGCCGGTCGCAAAGCCTCAACCGGCGCGCCCTGGGCCAACCGGGCCTTCCTGCATCCAGAACAAGGCGGCTGGCAGACGGTGGCGCCTTCCGCCTTGCCCTACCACCCGGATGACACCCCGCCTGTCGCCATGAGCCACGATCAAATCAAGAACCTGATTGACGCCTTTGCCGCCTCGGCCAGACGGGCGGATCGGCTGGGGTTCGATTTGATCGAGATCCATGCCGCGCACGGTTACCTGTTGCATCAGTTTCTTTCGCCACTGACCAACCAGCGCGACGATGAATATGGAGGATCGCTGACAAACCGCATGCGCCTGCTGCGCGAGGTTTATACGGCTGTGCGTGAAGTGTTTCCGCCGCATAAAGCCGTGGGCGTCCGCATTTCCGCCACTGATGCCGTCGAGGGTGGCTGGGATCTGGCGCAATCCATTGAGCTAGGCCAACTGTTGCGTCAGCTGGGATGCGACTATATTCATGTCTCCAGCGGCGGTCTGTCGCCCTTACAGCAAATTCATCCCGCTCCCAATTATCAGGTGCCTTTCGCACAAAAAATTCGCCAGGAAACCGGGCTGGTGACCATCGCCGTCGGCTTGATCACTGAACCGGAACAGGCAGAAGCGATTCTGGCAACTGAAGAGGCGGATGCGGTAGCCCTTGCTCGTGCGATTTTGTTCAATCCGCGCTGGCCGTGGCACGCGGCGATCCGGCTGAAAGAAAAAGTTATCGCGCCTCCCCAGTACTGGCGCTGCGAACCGCACTACGCCAAAGGGTTGTTCACCCCGCTATAAATTGATGTCCCCGCCGCACAGTGCGGGGACCGTTTCGCCCAATGTCACCAAACGCTAAAACCCATATCCCTCAGATGTTATTATGGATACCGTGTTGAATTTGCGGATAAAAGCAACAAGCGTATTCTTTCCTTAACCACGCCGCTTTCGGCTATTCTGTTGGAAAGCGCTGATCATTACATTAACCGTCGGCGCGTTGTTCGCCGTTTTTTGATTTTGATACTGAGGCTATGACACAAATCCCCTCTTTCCATCGCTCGCTATTACACCCTCGCTACTGGCCGATGTGGTCAGGCATTGCTCTTCTCTATCTGCTGGTATTGCTGCCTTATCCTCTCATTTACCGCATCGGTACCGGGCTGGGGAGATTGTCCATGCGTTTTCTAAAACGCCGCGTCGCTATCGCCCATCGCAATCTGCAACTCTGTTTTCCGGATATGCCCGCAGAAGAGCGGGAGCAACTGGTGAAGAAAAACTTTGAATCCGTCGGCATGGGGGTGATGGAAACCGGTATGGCGTGGTTCTGGCCTGACTGGCGGGTCGAGCGCTGGTTCAAGGTGATCGGTATTGAAAATATGCAGCCCCTGCGTGAGCAAAAGCGCGGCGTATTGTTGATTGGCCTGCATTTCCTGACCCTGGAATTGGGCGCGCGCATCTTCGGTCTGCAAAATGCCGGGATCGGCGTTTACCGCCCCAATGACAATAAACTGATCGACTGGCTGCAAACCTGGGGCAGAATGCGATCCAACAAATCCATGCTGGATCGCAAAGATTTAAAAGGCATGATTCGCGCCCTGAAACAGGGGGAAATTATCTGGTACGCCCCCGACCATGACTACGGTCCGCGCAGCAGCGTATTCGTTCCCTTATTTGCCGTCGAGAAAACGGCGACCACAGCCGGCAGCTACATGCTGGCCCGAGCCGCCAAACCCGCTATCGTTCCGTTTGTTCCCCGCCGTCTGTCGGATGCCAGGGGCTATGAATTGATTATTCAGCCTGCGCAGTTGGATATTCCGCTGGAAAGCGAAGAAGTGACCGCCGCCTGGATGAACAAACTGGTTGAAGAAAATATCCTGTTGGCGCCGGACCAATATATGTGGCTGCATCGACGCTTCAAAACACGCCCTGCCGGGGAACCTTCGCTGTACTAAGCCCTGGGACAACCCAGTCAGGAAAATACGATGGATAACACCGCCCCGATTGACTGGAAACGCAACCTCTACATCGCCTGGTTGGGGTGTTTCTTTACCGGGGCCGCCTTCAGCCTGGTCATGCCTTTTCTTTCACTGTATGTCGAGCAACTCGGCATACAGGGCCATGAAGAATTGAATCTGTGGTCGGGCGTGGTTTTCAGCATTACCTTCCTGTTTTCAGCTATCGCTTCGCCGTTCTGGGGACGTCTTGCCGATCGTAAAGGGCGCAAGCTGATGCTGCTGCGCTCTGCGTTAGGAATGGCGATAGTGATGGCGTTGATGGGGCTGGTGCAAAATATCTGGCAATTCCTGCTGCTCAGAGCGGCATTGGGTATCCTGGGCGGCTTCGTGCCGAATGCCAATGCCCTGATCGCTACCCAGGTTCCCCGCAATCGTAGCGGCTGGGCACTGGGAACCCTGTCCACCGGCGCAGTAGGCGGCGCCTTGCTCGGGCCGCTATTGGGCGGCTATCTGGCGGATACCTTTGGCTTGCGGCCGGTCTTCTTCATCACCGCGGTGGTCTTGTTCATCTGTTTTCTGATTACGCTCTTTCTCATCCGGGAACGAATTGAACCCGTTCGGAAAAAGGACATGCTCAGCGGGCGCCAGGTGATGATTTCACTGAAAAACCCGCACCTGGTGATGAGCCTGTTTGTGACGACCATGATTATCCAGATAGCCACCGGTTCCATCGCGCCAATTCTGACGTTGTATGTGCGTGAACTGGCGGGGCAGACCGATAATCTGGCCTTTATCAGCGGCGCTATTGCCGCCATTCCGGGCGTATCGGCACTGCTAAGCGCCCCACGGTTGGGAAAACTCGGCGACAAGATTGGCCCGGAGCGCATCCTGATCGCCATGTTGATACTCTCGGTGCTACTGCTAATCCCGATGGCGTTCGTACAATCGCCCTGGCAACTGGCGTTGCTGCGTTTCCTGCTGGGAGCCGCTGACGGCGCACTGTTACCCGCCGTGCAAACGTTGCTGATCTACCATTCTTCTCATCAGGTCGCCGGCCGGATATTCAGTTATAACCAATCATTCCGTGATGTCGGCAACGTGACGGGGCCATTACTGGGCGCCAGCATTTCCGCCAGCTTCGGGTTCAGAGCCGTATTTCTGGTTACCGCTGCCGTCGTGATGATTAACGCGTTCTACTCATGGTTCTCTCTGCGCCGCAAATCCAATCGCCTACCGGTATCCGAACCTGAATAAAGCGTCGTCGCACCGGAGTAGGATGAAAATAACCCTGATGATGGACTGAATTCTGCCCATAAAAAAAGCAACGGACTGGCCGTTGCTTTTTCGTCGATCACCCTGACTTACTGGGCGTTTTTAATCACCGGAGCGGCGAGCGCCTGATAATGGCTTCGCCAGTCGCTGTGAGTATCCGGCTGACTCCACACCCGATGGTGCAGGCGAGCCAACGTTACCGGATCGCTAATCAACGCCAGACGCAGATTGCCATCGACATCCTGAGGTTTGCGACTCAGCGCATCATTGACGCGTTGCTCACGCATATCCTCAATCGGCTTGCTGAAGCGGTGACGCGCCGTCGCCATTGCGCTGGTCAGCGCGTTGATTGACGGGTCAAAGATCGCATGCATGAAGCCATGTTCCAGCTTGCGCTCACGATTGCGACGGAAATACTCATCGGTCGCTACCAGTTCACGCGGCGGATCGTACTCTTCCGGGATCAGCAGCAGCTTGGCGCGTTTGCAGGCCAGCCCCAAGCCGGCGCGGCTGGACAGTACGGATACCAGCGGCGACAGGATCAACGAGAATACGATAGGCGCCAACCACCACAGGAAGCGTAAATCCAGCCATGCCATGCCAATCGCCCAAACCAGCCCCAGCAGTAGCTGAGAACCATGGCGGGTGAAGGCCTCGCTCCAGGGTGTCGCATCATCATCACGCTGCGGTGATTTCCACTGCACCGACCATCCCAGAAACGCGCTGACCACAAACACGGTGTGGAACAGCATACGTACCGGCGCCAGCAGCACGGAAAACAGCATTTCAATCAGCAGAGAGATAAATAGTTTGGCTACTCCGCCGTAAGATTTAGCGCCTTTAGCACACACCAGAATGACGCTCAGCAATTTAGGCAGGAACAACAGAACCAATGTTGTCGAGAACAAGGCTATCGCCAGTTCCGGCCGCCACTGCGGCCATACCGGAAACAGCTGGCGAGGCTGCAGGAAGTACTGCGGCTCCATCAGCGTATGCACCACCTGCAACGCCGTGGAGAGCGCCAGGAACATGAACCACAACGGCGCGGACAGGTAAGACATAACCCCGGTCAGGAACACCGCACGGTGCACCGGATGCATGCCTTTAACCAGGAACAGCCTAAAGTTCATCAGGTTACCGTGACACCAGCGACGGTCGCGTTTCAATTCATCCAGCAGGTTAGGCGGCAGTTCTTCATAGCTGCCCGGTAGATCGTAGGCAATCCACACGCCCCACCCGGCGCGACGCATCAGCGCGGCTTCAACGAAGTCGTGCGACAGGATGGAACCGGCAAACGACCCTTCGCCCGGCAGCGGCGCCAGCGCACAATGCTCAATGAACGGCTTAACACGGATGATGGCGTTATGACCCCAGTAATGGGATTCACCCAATTGCCAGAAGTGCAAGCCGGCAGTGAACAACGGGCCATAAACACGGGTGGCAAACTGCTGGCAGCGGGCATACAGCGTATCCATACCCGATGCACGCGGTGCAGACTGGATAATCCCGGCTCTCGGATTGGCTTCCATCAGCCGAACCAGCGAAGTCAGGCACTCGCCGCTCATGACGCTATCGGCATCCAGCACCACCATATAGCTGTACTGATTGCCCCAGCGACGGCAGAAATCGTCGATGTTGCCGCTCTTGCGCTTCACGCGGCGACGGCGACGGCGATAGAAGATACGGCCGGCACCGCCAACTTCACGACACAGGTCCATCCACGCTTTCTGTTCAGCGACGCAAATATCCGGATCGTTACTGTCGCTGAGCACATAAATGTCGAAATGATCCAGCTCGCCGGTAGCCGCAACCGACTCGTAAGTCGCCCGCAATCCCGCAAACACACGTTCCACATCTTCGTTGCAGATAGGCATGATCAGCGCCGTGCGGTGTTCCGGATTCAGCGGTTCATTGCCGGTCGTTGTCGACGAAATACTGTATTTGTCCTTGCCGATAAGCAGTTGCAGGAACCCCATCAATGCGGTCCAGAAACCGGCCGATACCCAACAGAACAGGATAGCGAACAGGATCAAAATCCCACTTTGCAGCACATAAGGCAGCAGTTGCATAACCGTACGCCATACGTCCTGATGCACCATCGCAAAAGGATCGATCAGCGCCCATCCCTGATAAGGAAGAATGGTCTTCATATACCAGGTGGCAATAGCGGTTTGGAACAGCGTCAGCAACAGCAGAATATAGCGGCGCAATGTCCCTACCCTGCGCCAGCGGTTTTCCGCTTCGTTCTCTTCCGCCGTCTTGTACTGATGACGAAGTGGTTTGGATCGCCCGTTGATCATATCCCACCAGCGCACCATCGGGTTCGTCTGCCAGGCATCGGGGAACATAGAGGCACGGGTGACACGCGGCATCGCCTGCAGCGCAGTCCGCCCTTCACGGTCTTTACCCAGTTGCTTGCCGCCGTTCAGCCCGTCTTCCCATGCCAGTTCCAGACGACGCGGTACGGAAACCAGCGGAATATCATCCAGCGATTGCAGAGTGACGGCAGAATCATCAGACAGAGACTGATGCAGGGAAGACAGATCCTGAGACGAGGACAAACTCTCACGCAAGGCCTCTGCCTGCTCGGCAGGCAGAGGCAATTTCTCGATATACTCGAGAGTAGAAGTTGATTTATTCATTAGCAGGCAGCTGATAGCTCCAGGTTTCAGTCAATGTGGTTTCGCCATTGACCAATGCCGCTCGCATTTCCGTCGGCTGCTTGTTGTCCTTCACTTTCAGACGCAGTGTCAGACGCCAGCCATGGGTTACCGGATTATAGCGAACACTGTTTTCCACAATTTCGCCGTTGTCACCGATACTGACTTGCGGCGCAACCGGCGTATTCGGGTCCAGATCCTTCATTTTGCCGCCGGCAAAATCGACCAGGAATGCAGTGGTGCCGTCCGGCTGACGAATCAGATTGGACTGTTTCACATCGCCGGTTGAACGCATGGTCTGCATCACATAGGCCTGTTCCGGCGAATGCAGCGCTTCTTCATCCTTGGTGAAATGCAGGCGGTATTTAACTTCCAGCGGTTTGCCTTTCTCAGGCAGGTTTTCCGGCGTCCAGAAAGCCACGATGTTATCGTTGGTTTCATCCGCGGTCGGAATTTCTACCAGTTCCACCTTGCCTTTACCCCAGTCGCCTTTGGTTTCAATCCAGCCGCTGGGACGCAAATCGTAACGGTCGTCCAGATCTTCATAACCGGAGAAATCGCGGCCGCGCTGCAGCAGCCCGAAGCCTTTCGGATTCTCAATCGTATAGGTGCTCACCGCCAGGTGTTTCGGATTATTCAGCGGACGCCAGATCCACTCGCCGTTGCCGGCATGGATAGACAAGCCGTTGGAGTCATGCAGCGCCGGACGATAGTTCAGCGTCGGAGACGGCTGGTTCGGCCCAAACAGGAACATGCTGGTCAACGGCGCTACGCCCAGTTTGCCCACTTTGTCGCGCAGATAAACCTTGGCTTCCACATCCATCATGCTGTCGCTACCCGGATAGAGCACAAAGCGGTAGGCGCCGACGGAACGCGGAGAATCCAGCAACGCGTAAATCACCAGGTGTTTGTCTTCCGGTTTCGGATGCTCAATCCAGAATTCGCGGAAACGCGGGAACTCTTCGCCAGACGGCAACGCCGTGTCGATAGCCAGGCCGCGGGCCGACAGACCATACACTTGTCCTTTACCTACCACGCGGAAATAGCTCGCCCCCAGCATACTGAGGATTTCGTCGTGCTTATCCGCTTTGTTGATCGGGTAAAGAACCTTGAAACCCGCGAAGCCCAGATCTTTCACCGTCGCCGGATCGTGGTTGACGGAACCAAAATTGAAATAGTCGGTAGAATATTTGATTTCGTTGACTTCAGTGGCAGTCACTTCATTGATTTTGACCGGAATGTCAAAATACATGCCCTGATGGTAGAACTGCAGTTTGAAAGGCGTCTGGTCCGAATTCCAGTAGGATTTGTCCTGGTTGAAGCGAATCTGCTGATAATCGGCGAACTTCATGTCGCGAAACTGGGCCGGAAGATTACTCTTTGGCGCTTCATACCCCTTTTCAGCAAGCTTTTCCGCCTTCTGTGCAACATCGTCAATGGAAAAAGCCCATGCGTGCAATGATGTCAGAGACAGCATAACCGCAGCTGAAACCCAGCGAAGATTAGCAACCCGCTGCTTAACCCTAAATTTATTAACCAGCACATCTCCCCCTGTATGTGTGCCTAAATCAACTAAAACCCATATTAATGGATAAGTTAGCTTTCCGACAACTTGAGAAAAGAATGGTTCATCATAATAGGTCACGGTTTAAACAACATCGACACGCCTAAATGACAAACCGCCTTTTCAGGATGAAAAACCATAACGGATATCGCCCTAAAAATGCCTAGGAATAGTCCGTTGAGAAACCAGAGTAAATTTTCCTCTCACATGACCGCAGTAGCAAGAAACTTCTGGGCCTGACGGCCATTAACCGGTGTTTTATGGAAAGCGGAACGCAACTTTTTCACCTGAGATGATCAAAAAAGAACATTTTCTTAACCCTTATTCCATGATCGGGTACAGTATCAGCTATGTTGCCTTTTTCTCATCGTCACATGTAACGCATGTCTCTGTTTGAACTGAGACAACGGCGAACCCCAGCCTGGCTGGGGATACTGGCCCTTGTCATGATCTTCCTGGCCCCGCCCATCTCGCAGTCATTGCGGGCCAGTAATCACGTTCAGATATCGTCGCATCCACATCATCATTCGCCTTCCGCCAGCCTCTCTATGCCGGAGCATCACAGCCACCATGCCACGGCTTCTCCTGCTGCGCCAAAAGGAGATATGGATGAGATGGGCATGGGCATGGGCATGGGCATGGGCATGGGCATGGGCATGGGCATGGATCATGCTGCCTGCGGCTACTGCGTACTGCTTTCTCATCTGCCGTTGCTGACATTATCAGCCCTGCTTCAACCTGCCGCCGCCGTCTGGTCGCCTCGCTGGCAAGCGCTTCTCCCCGCTTTTTCCCTGTACCATGATCCACGTTTCCTTTCACCGCTACCCCGCGCCCCTCCTCGTGGATAAGCCATTGCCATCAAAACTCTTTGTTCATTAAAGCCGTGTCTGACACCGCTTACGGTCACTCTTGCTGATGGTTTTTATCACCAGATGCCGCTGAACAACCACGCCTGTCGACAGAAGTAACATTCCTCTTTGTCGGCTGTTGGCTTACCCTATCCGGAGGTTTTATGTCCGAGTCAAAAACCGAGGCATCCTTCATTCAGGCGGGAGCGGTCGCTGACACACCGCAGACGTACGACGCGTCTCGCAATAGTCAGGTCCGCTCACAGCGCGTAGCATTGCAAGCACTGCTGATGCGGTTGCATTTTTATATCGGGCTATTCATCGGCCCGTTCATCTTTATCGCAGCGCTGACTGGCACGCTGTATGTGCTGACGCCGCAGATTGAATCAAAACTCTATTCTCACCAGTTGCTTACTGATGCCGTGGGAACGCCCCAACTGCTGTCGCAACAAATTACGGCGGCGACCCACGCTTTGGGCGAGAAGGCCCAGTACGCCCGGTTGACCGCTGTTCGCCCGGCACCGGAAGCCGGACAGACGACGCGGGTGATGTTTTCCCTGCCTGATCTCGGTCCATCCGAAAGTTTTGCGGTATTTGTAGATCCGGTGTCACTCGACATCCGTGGCGCGCTCACGGTATACGGCACCAGCGGTATTCTGCCGTTTCGCACCAGCCTGGATTATCTGCATCGTAGTCTGTTGCTGGGCGATCTTGGCCGAAACTACAGTGAACTGGCCGCTTCCTGGCTATGGATTGCCGCTCTGGGCGGCCTGTATATCTGGATTTCGACCCGCAAAAACGCTCCTCGCCTGCGTCGCCGCCCCGCCGCAGGGCGCCTGAGTCCAGCCCGGCAACACCAGCGATTACGCAGCAATCACGCGGTTACCGGCCTGCTGTTGTTGGTCGGGTTGCTATTCTTTTCAGCGACCGGCCTGACCTGGTCGCGCTGGGCCGGCGACAACGTCGCCCAGCTTCGTGCGGTCATGGGCTGGCAGACGCCGTCGGTCAATACCCGCCTGGATACGGCGCCGCCGCCCCCACCCTCGGCACATGCCGAACACGACATGATGTCGATGCCAATGCATCCGGCGGCCAACCAGGTTGCGCCGCAAACTTTTGATGGCGTACTGGCCGCCGCCAGAGCAGCGGGAATTGATGCCGGGAAAATAGAGATTCGCCCGGCAGCCAGGATTCAGCGGGCGTGGACCGTGAGCGAAATTGATCGGGCATGGCCCACGCAGGTTGACACCGTGGCGGTTGACCCGATAACGTTCCGCGTCATCGACAAAGTCAATTTTGCCGACTATCCGCTAGTAGCCAAACTGACACGCTGGGGGATTGACGCGCATATGGGGGTACTGTTCGGACTGCCCAATCAACTGTTGCTGTCGGCATTCGGCCTCGGGCTCTGTTCTCTGATCGTCTGGGGATACCGGATGTGGTGGAGCCGGCGGCCAACGCGTCCCTCCGTCCATAGCCCACTGCAGACACTGACGACCGCCTTCCTGCAACTGAACGGCCGCCTTCGGCTACTGGTGCTGGTTGTTGCCGGTGTGCTGGCGGTCAGCCTGCCGGTGATGGGGATCAGTCTGCTCATGTTCCTGTTGGTCGATATCTGGCGCTGGTCGCGACAACGTCAGACGGCGTAGTATTCCCGACTGACCACGGAAGGCCGGTAGACTGAGTCGTACCGGCATGTTGTATCAGCCAACGCTCATGTCCGGTCAGCACAGGCGGACGTAAAAAAACCGCGGTCATAATCGACTGCGGTTTTCATTCAACATCATCGCGAATCAGAAGGTCGCCCATTCAGGTGTATCAGATCCGGTTGCGTCCTTCGCGCCGGGCAAACCGGCCAGCGCCAGCCCCTTTCCTCCCGGCTGCTGCCGCGTCGTCCCTTTGTCGGACCAGTTGCTATTCAGTTTGAACACACTAACGGTTTTCGCCAGCGTTTGCGCCTGTTCCTGCAGAGAAAGCGCCGCTGCCGCAGATTCTTCCACCAGCGCTGCATTCTGCTGCGTCGTGGTATCGATCTGCCCAATCGCCAGGTTAATCTGGTTAATGCCTTCGCTCTGCTCCAGACTGGCTTTGGCGATTTCAGTGATCACGCCATCGGCGTTGTGCGCATTATCAATCACTGCGCCCATAGTCTGTTCCGTATTTTCCACCAGCGACATGCCGTCCTGCACCTTCTGCACCGAGTTATCAATCAGTTCCTTGATTTCCTTGGCTGAATTAGCGCTACGCTGCGCCAGCGCCCGGACTTCACTAGCCACAACGGCGAATCCCCTCCCCTGTTCACCGGCTCGGGCAGCTTCCACCGCGGCATTCAACGCCAGAATATTGGTCTGGAAGGCGATACTGTCAATAACGCCGATAATTTCCGCCATACGCTGGGAGCCGCTGCGGATTTCGCGCATTTCCCGGGTGACATCCGCCATCATTTCGCCGCTCTGACGAACAATCTCGGAAGCCTGCCCCGCCAGCGAAGCCGCATGTTCCGTATTTGCCGCCGTATTCTTGATGGTGGCGGTTAGTTGTTCAATCGATGCGGCGGTCTGTTCCAGAGAACTGGCCTGTTCTTCGGTACGGGCGGACAGATCCTGATTGCCGGCGGCAATCTGTGATGCGGCGGAGGAAATGGTTTCAGCGCCATCACGCACCTGACTGACAATGTTACGCAGGCTGTCATTCATTTCATACAGCGCCCGCAGCAATTTGCCGGTCTCATCCTGCGCACAGGCAGACGCTTCGGTAGTCAAATCGCCTTTCGCGACCTTTTCCGCCAGCGTTAACGCCTCCTGCAGCGGCTGCGTCACACTACGGGTAATCCACCAGGCAATCAGCCCTCCGGCTACGATGCTAATAATAAAAACCAGCCACAAGATCATGCGAATATCGGTATAGCTCTGCTGCACCGCTTCCCGCGCGCTCATCATCTGATCATCCTGATAGTCGATAAACTCGGCTACCTTGTCCTTATATTTTTGCTGCAGCGTCAGGGATACATTAATCAATTCTGCCACCGCCTCTTGCTTATTGCCGCGGCTGGCCAGATCCATCAGTTTATTTCCCGATACGCTATATTCACTGCGAATCTGTTGAATATCGCTTAGCAGACTGGCAGAGCGAGCATCGTTGACATTTTTGCTTAAATCGGCCAGCAAGGCCGTAATCTCCGCAGAGTGTCCTTTAGTTTCTTCATTCTTGCGTTTAATATCTTCATTAGAATCCAGCATCAATATTAGCTGCTGCCCCAACAGGGCATTATTCAGCTCATCGATCAGCTTATTTCCTTTTGCCGTCAGCGGATAAAGTTCGGAAACGGTATAATCCATCTTACGGTTAAAATCGCTCAGATTACTTAACGCCACCGCCCCTGCGATCAGTAGCATAATGATAAGAAATGAAAATCCGATTGCCAGTCTATAGCCTATTTTTAAATTAGAAAAACTCATTGCAAGCCCCTTTAATAAAATCCTTTCGGTTACAATCCAATTAAAAAATCGAGTGGCAAATAATTTATATTTACCAGGCTCCATACCTTAAAAAAGTCATTCCATTGCAAGATGAACCATCGGCAAGCCATCTCTTCCCGGACAGCAGGGAAACGGGGTGAGGTAACAGCACAGAGCTCTTACCTGCACGCCATGCAGCAGAGTCTGAATGATGGAACCCGGTATGGGTGAAGGTCGAACCAATCCAGTTGGCGCAATGAACGCGCCGGCGAGTTATTCCTGTCCTGGGAATCATTTATCCTCCGTGATCATCAATTCCCGCCATGCATTGGCAGGTGAAGTAACCATGCCACGGTTCAGGCCAAAACCTAAACCGCGGCACGGTTATTTATTCCGGCTATTGATTATCAATAATCGGATGCGGCATCCTGCCATCCCCATTATCAGCGCAATCACCTTGTCTGAGACCACGCCGATAGCGGATTGTTTCACATTATAAAAGGAATGGTAAGTGCGTTGTTGTTAATACAAAAAAAATCTTACAGAAATTTTCACATCATCACGCGATAACTCACGTGACTTTTCATGCAAGAAATATCCTTACGCCCAAAATTTTTCGTCTAAAATTGGCGTCAGTCTACGATAGAACAGAAAAATGCTCGACAAATTTGGGGAAAGCCAGTCGAATATTTACGCTTTCAGGATAATTATCTAACAGAAAAGTGAACCTTATTTCATTTAGATACCTTTCGTCTTACCTGCTTTATGATTATTCATCGCCATTACGCTCAGTGGTTCTTACCCGTTTTTAACGATCATCGGCCGGGAATTACCACGCTCTCTCCATTTACCATCCCTTTGAGGTTAAGTAAGTAGAATGCCGTAAGAGTTCCGCCAGATTATCTGAAATCGTCGCCCACGCCTCGTCACGCACGAGTATCATTCACGTCGCCACAGGCGCTTTCGCCCCTGCTGTCCGCTATCCGCGAGCCAAAAGAAAAAAAAAAAAATAAAAGAAGAACAGCATGAAGGTGGGAATAAATGCTGTATCCCTGCGACGGATACAGCATGCGAGAACCGGAATTACTTCTTCCTGGAAACGCCCTTGCCTTTCAGCAGCTGACGAAGTTTTTTGATTTCCTTCGCCGTCAGCGGTTGCTCCACGATCTCTTCCGTATTCTGACTATCAACGATCTCTGCCTCATCAGCGTCATGGGCATGGTCTTCGATATCAAAACTTTTCAGCAAACGAGCACTGACCTCAGCACTGATCGAGACCTCGTTTTCCAGCGCAGCCGCTTTGATCTTTTCTTTCAGATCCAACGGGATTTTCAGTGACAGACTTGATATCTCACTCATTTCATTACCTTTATGGCAGGAGAAAATCTCAAACTATGCCAGTCTCCTGACAAAGTCCATACTGAAACAAAAAATTAATATAAATGTCATGAAAACCACAAAAAAATATAAAACAAGCATACTTTTGATGTGATATAGATCTCAGTTTTATCTCACATTTTTCATCCGTCGTTTTATCTTTGTCTTATCGGCTGTCGGCATCGGATCGATTTAACATTTTCAGCTATCCGTTCCACCATTAAATAAATGGCCGCTGAAAAAATTATCAATTGAGGTTCAGATTCTTCCGGATCTGTATTCTTTGACACGTCCGTCAAAAATAAATGGAGACTCCGCGTAATATATTACAACCAATGCACGGCTGACCGACGGCGCCAACAACGCGATACCACGTTGTTAACATTTTAGTTGTTAACATTTTACCGGCGCATCAGCCGACAGATGGCGATTCGTCGCCGCGTTGACGAGAAACCAGAGCGGCCCGCCAGCAGCTGCGTAGCGGGGTTTGTCCATCCGCGAGCGCATCCGGGCATCAGGCAGGTTAATCGATTGATCGAAAAGTTTTAACAGCATAGAATACGCGCCCCTGCAACCATAAGGAAGTAAATGTGTCACACCATCACCTGTGGGAAATGATCAGAACCCTCTATTTCCTGGGCCTTTCGGTCTCGATGCTATTTACTTTTTTTATGAGCAAAGATAATTCTCTGACCATGCGCTTTCTGGCCTCAATATTAATCGGCGTCACCTGGCCATTAAGTTTTCCAGTGGTGATCGTTTTTTCATTTTTTTAATTATTATCACTTAATGAATTAGCAGACATGATATTTGCTGCCCGGTTCAAAATGCGGGTCGTGCGGGGAATGAGCATTCGGCCAGCGATGATGTCTGTTCTGCTTTAACAGCCAGACCGCTTTCTGTCGCTGGCATACATTAATCAGGCTATTCGTTTTCCGGCGGCTGGTTCAGCATCGCTTGCAGATCCTGCCTGAGCAGCGACATCTGGCTGGCATATTTCTCTTTATGCTCCGCGTCTTCGATCAACTGCACGATCGTCTCCGACAGGGTAACGCCGCGGCGTTGCGCCAGCGCCGCCAGACGCTGCCAGACCAGATATTCAAGATCGATGGATTTCTTGCGGGTATGCTGGTGCTCGGCGTTGAAGTGCCGTTTGCGCCGGGCGCGGATCGTCTGTTTCATGCGGTTTTCCAGCGCCGGATTCATGCACTGCGCAATCCACTCCAGCACCAGCACCGGCTGGCTTTCCATTTTCAGCAACCGACCTACGGCCTCATCGGCCGCGCTTTGCTCGATAAAGCGCGTGACTGGCTCGCCTTCGCGATGTTTTTTGACCAGGTACTTCCACTTCCAGCCGCACTCAAGATTTTTTAGTTGTTGATATTTCATACATTATTCTTTAGTGACCGTGTAACGTGCCTGAACTTATTCCCATTGTTGCCCGATATTCCCGTTTCAGGCAATGCCTTGCTGACCATTTTTCGTCCAAAAATTCGCCAGTGGATGTTCTCTTGTTCGCATCTCCGGACTCAGCGCATATGCAGCCCCAAGAATTCTTGTATAATTGCGGTTTTCCTTTAAACGATTACAGCAGATACTTTGACCAGTAACCGACTCGAATGGCAGCAACTGCTGCCCGATCATACGCCATATCAGACGTTATTCTCTCAGGCAGCCCAACTTGCCCCCGCCGAGTTCTCAGCGGTACAGCCGCGCCTAGCCGATGCGCTGACGATTTTCTGTCATCCCCGCTCGCCTTCCCGATTCATGTTATTGAAGGCGCAGGAGAACAACGCTTATCTGGCATTGATTGCCAATGCCATCGCTCATCTACCTGCCCGGCAATCGGAAACGTTGCATGGTAACCGTTATCAGATCGACGGCCGTCAAATCAGTATCCAGCCAGCCCAGTATCCGGACGACAATTTTGCTGCCACCCTGCGCTGCGGCTATCAGGAGTGGATCGAGCCGGAACAGCTGTTTGGCTGCGTGCGGGTGTACAAAGACGATATCAGCCTGCAGCCCGGCCTGCTCCATCGCGTCAACGGCGGCACGCTGATTCTGTCCGCCCGAACATTACTGGCTCAGCCGCTGATGTGGCTGCGGCTCAAGCAGATCATTATTGACGGTCAGTACCACTGGTTGTCTCCCGACGAACGGCGGCCCTTGCCGGTAGAGATTCCGCCGATGCCGGTCGATCTGCGTCTGATCGTGCTTGGCGATCGTGACAGTCTGGGCGATATCCACGAGATGGAGCCGGAGCTGGGCGAACTGGCGATCTATGGCGAATTTGAATCACAGTTGCAACTGATCGAACCCGAAGACATGGTGCACTGGTGTTCCTACATCAATGCGTTATGTCTGGAAAACCAGTTGCCGCTGCTGGCCGCCGATGCCTGGCCGGAACTGTTTACGCTGGCGGTGCGCTATAGCGGCGATCAGGGCAATGTTCCCTTATGCCCGCAGTGGCTGCTCCATCAACTCAAACACGCCGCGCTCTATGCCCGTCAGGAAGATATCACCGGGCAGGCTATTATTGATGCCGTTACCGCGCGCCGCTGGCGTGAAGGTTACCTGTCCGAACGTATGCAGGACGAAATCGAGCTTGGTCAGATCCTGATCGAAACCGAAGGCGACATGATCGGACAGGTTAATGGTTTGTCAGTGCTGGAGTATCCCGGCTATCCGCTGATGTTTGGCGAACCGACCCGCATCAGCTGCGTGGTGCACCCTGGCGACGGCGAGCTGACCGACGTCGAGCGCAAAGCTGAGCTGGGCGGCAACCTGCACGCCAAAGGCATGATGATTATGCAGGCGTTCCTGATTTCCGAGCTGGAACTGGAACAGCAGCTGCCGTTTTCCGCATCGATCGTGTTTGAACAGTCCTACGGCGAAGTCGATGGCGACAGCGCCTCGCTGGCTGAGCTCAGCGCGCTGGTCAGCGCCCTGTCGCTGCTCCCCATCAATCAACAGTTGGCTGTTACCGGCTCTGTCGACCAGTTTGGGCATGTGCAACCGATCGGCGGCGTCAACGAAAAAATCGAAGGATTTTTCGAGGTATGCCAGCGTCGTGGTCTGACCGGCAAACAGGGCGTGATTATTCCAGCGACTAATCAGCGTCATCTGTGTCTGCAGCCGGAAGTGGTCGACGCAGTGCGCGAAGGGCAATTCCATATCTACATCGTGGATTCGGTGGCCGAAGCGCTGATGCTGTTGACCCAGATGCCGTATGATGACGATCGGCAGCCCAGTCTGCTGGCGGCGATCCGCGAGCGGATCGCGCAGCTGGCGCCTCCGGAACGCCGCCGCTTCCCGTGGTTTTTCCGTTGAGGAAACTGGTTGGTCCAGAAGCAACAGACTTGCTCAGCGTACATCTGTACGCTAACCTGCGTGCTCCACAAAAACAGGGCTTATAGAAACATGGTAGACAAACGCGATTCCTATTCCAAAGAAGACCTTTTCGCCAGCGGACGCGGTGAACTGTTTGGTCCGCAGGGGCCACAACTGCCGGCCGGCAACATGCTGATGATGGATCGTGTCATCTCGATGACCGAAGAAGGCGGTCTGCATGGGAAAGGCTATGTGGAAGCAGAACTGGATATCCGTCCGGATCTGTGGTTCTTCGGTTGCCACTTTATCGGCGATCCGGTGATGCCAGGCTGCCTGGGTCTGGATGCCATGTGGCAGTTGGTGGGCTTCTATCTCGGCTGGTTGGGCGGTGAAGGTAAAGGCCGCGCATTGGGCGTGGGCGAAGTGAAATTCACCGGTCAGGTGCTGCCGGAAGCTAAAAAAGTGACTTATCGCATTCACTTTAAACGCGTTATCAACCGTAAGCTGATCATGGGCATCGCGGATGGCGAAGTTCTGGTGGACGGTCGTCTCATCTACACCGCAACCGACCTGAAAGTCGGTCTGTTCAAAGATACCAGCACCTTCTGATAGCAGATAAAACGCGGCGCTAACGCCGCGTTTTGCTATGAAGGGCAATGCCGACACAGGTTATCCCTTCCCTTCAACACACTCTCTTGCCGTCGCTTTTTATCTGCGATTTTCCTGCACGGCCATTTGCCGTATGACTACGCGCCGCATGGCGGATATTCCTGTTGAGGGTTCATACCTGATGAGCCGGCACGGCGCTCGCGACATAAAAATCCGCTTCGCTGGGTGGTAACGGCGTACGTCCGCGAATGCGATCGGCGATTTTCTCCGCCATCATGATCGTGGTGGCGTTGAGGTTGCCGGTAATAATCTGCGGCATGATCGACGCATCCACCACCCGCAATCCGGAAAGCCCGTGTACCCGCCCCTGACCGTCCACCACCGCCATTGCGTCCTGCCCCATTTTGCAGGAACAGCAAGGATGATAGGCGGTTTCCGCCTGTCGGCGAATAAACGCATCCAGCTCGTTGTCACTCTGCGCCTGCGGCCCCGGACTGATTTCTGCCCCCCGATAACGATCCAACGCCGGCTGCGATATGATTTCCCGGGTAATGCGAATCGCCGCGCGAAATTCCTGCCAGTCCTGTTCGGTTGACATATAGTTGAACAGAATACTCGGGTGCTGACGCGGATCGCCGGATCGCAAATGAATACGGCCGCGACTTGGCGAACGCATCGATCCGACATGCGCCTGAAACCCGTGTTCACGCACGGCCTGAGAGCCGTTGTAATTGATCGCCACCGGTAAGAAGTGGAATTGCAGGTTGGGCCAGTCAACTGTTTCGCTGCTGCGAATAAAACCACCGGCTTCAAACTGATTGCTGGCGCCGATGCCGGTACCGAAAAACAACCATTCGGCGCCAATCTTCGGCTGATTGATCCACTTCAGCACCGGATAAAGCGAAACCGGCTGCTTACAACGGTACTGCAGATACATTTCCAGATGGTCCTGCAGATTCTGCCCTACGCCCGGCAAATGCTGTACCAGCGGAATATCCAGACTGCGCAACAAATCCGCCGGACCGACGCCGGAGCGCTGCAATATCTGCGGCGACGCAATCGCTCCCGCGCACAGCAGGACTTCACGCCGGGCGGAAACCTGCTGCGGCTGATTGCTGTCGCCACGCAGATAACTGACGCCGGTCGCACGCTGGCCGTCGAACCGAAGGCGATCGGTCAGCGCATGGGTCACGATGGTCAGATTCGGGCGATCCCGCGCCATATCCAGATAACCGCGGGCGGTGCTGGCCCGGCGTCCGTCAGGAGTTACCGTGCGATCCATGGGGCCAAACCCTTCCTGCTGATAGCCGTTCAGGTCATCCGTACGCGGATAACCAGCCTGTACGCCTGCGGCGACCATCGCATGAAAAAGCTCGTTGTTTCCCGCTTTGGGTGTCGTCACACACACCGGCCCCCGATCGCCGTGATATGCATCAGCGCCGCTGTCACGCCGTTCCGCCAGGCGAAAATACGGCAGGCAGTTGCGATAACGCCAGTCTGCCAGACCGGGCAAGCTCGCCCAGTGTTCAAAATCCATAGCATTGCCGCGGATGTAGCACATGCCGTTGATCAGCGACGATCCGCCCAATCCTTTACCGCGCCCGCACTCCATACGCCGGTTATCCATATACGACTCAGGATCGGTTTCATACGCCCAGTTGTAGCGCCGCCCCTGTAATGGCCAGGCCAGCGCGGCCGGCATCTGAGTTCGAAAGTCCAGTCGGTAGTCCGGTCCGCCCGCCTCCAGCAGCAGAACGCTGACATCCGGGTCTTCCGTCAGCCGGGCGGCCAGCACGTTGCCGGCAGAGCCGGCGCCAATAATGATGTAGTCATAATCCATGTCATCCTCCGTCAGCATTAAAAAATCGGATTGAAATCTCCCAGTTCGACCTGGATGGATTTGGTTTGGGTGTAGCTTTGCAACGTGACGATGCCGTTTTCACGCCCGATGCCCGAGTGCTTGTAACCGCCGACCGGCATTTGCGCCGGCGATTCGCCCCAGGTGTTGATCCAGCCGATTCCGGCCTGCAACTGATGGATAACCCGATGTGCCCGGCTGATATCCCGCGTCACCACGCCAGCCGCCAACCCATAATCGGTAGCGTTGGCGCGCCGAATCACCTCTTTTTCATCGCCGTATGCGAGGATGCTCATCACCGGCCCGAAAATCTCTTCGCGCACGATGGTCATGTCATCCCGGCAATCGGTGAATACCGTGGGAGCCACCCAGGCGCCGCGAGCGAATGCGTCGCCTTCCGGCGCGCCGCCTCCGGTCAACAATCTGGCGCCTTGTGCTTTGCCGAGTTCGATATAACGCAGCACCGACTCCCGGTGGGCCATGCTTGCCAGTGGACCAAAATTCACCGTTGGGTCGGTCGGGTCGCCCATGCGGATGCGCGCCACGCGCTCAAGAATTTTGTGCTCAAAAGCCAGCTTCAGCGCAGCCGGGATAAATACCCGCGTGCCATTGGTACACACCTGACCGCTACTGAAAAAGTTGGCCGCCATGGCGATATCGGCGGCCCGATCCAGATCGGCGTCATCAAAAATAATCAGCGGTGATTTGCCGCCCAGTTCCATCGTCACCGCTTTAAGGCTGGACTCAGCGGCATTCGCCATCACGGTTTTGCCGCTAGCCACGCCGCCGGTGAAAGACACTTTGGCGATGCCGGGATGACGCGTCAGCGCCTGACCAACGCTCTTGCCGCTGCCGGTCAGCACATTGAATACGCCCGCCGGCAGCCCCGCTTCATGGTAGATCTCCGCCAGTTGCAAGGTTGTCAGCGAGGTCACCTCGCTGGGTTTAAAGATCATGGCGTTGCCCGCCGCCAGCGCAGGGGCGGATTTCCAGAGCGCAATCTGAATCGGGTAATTCCAGGCGCCAATCGCCGCCACCACCCCCAACGGCTCTCGCCGGGTATAGACAAAGGACATCTCGCGCAGCGGAATCTGCTGCCCTTCCAGCGACGGCGCCAGCCCGGCGTAATACTCCAGCACATCAGCCCCGGTGGCGATGTCCACCGTTCGGGTTTCCGTCAACGGTTTGCCGGTATCATGGGTTTCCATCAATGCCAGCTCGTCATTGCGTTCGCGGAGTATCGCCACGGCGCGCTGCAACACCCGCGCTCGCTGTACCGCCGTCATTGCCGCCCATACGCGTTGCCCATGCTGCGCAGACGTGACCGCCCGCTCGATGTCGCCGACCGTGGCTTCCTGTAGCTGGGCGATGACGTCGCCCGTCGCCGGATTAACGGCAGGAAACCTGTCGCTACCGCCGCTGTTGACCCGTTCGCCGTGGATAAACAGCGGCTGTAAACCATAAAGTGACATGATCAGTTCTCCTGTTCAGGTGTGGCGCAGGGCGCGCCAGCAGGCAGTCGATAAAGTGGCAGGCAACCGCCAGAGACGCCTCCCGGCTGCATCCCTTGTCGTTCAGCGCGCTGCGCAACCACAATCCGTCAATCAACCCCGCCAGGCCTCTTGCCGCACGGCGCGCCTCTTCGCGCGGCAAACAGCGACGAAATTCGACGCACAGGTTGGAATAAAGCCTGCGGCTGCTGACGCGCTGCAGCCGATAAAGGTTAGGGGAATGCATGCTGCTGGCCCAAAAGGCCAGCCAGGTTTTCATCGCTGCCGCGCTGGTTTGGCTCGCATCGAAATTACCCGCCACCATCGCCCGTAAACGCAACCCAGGGTCGTCTGACGTCAGCGCGGCCAGACGCGTCCTGACGGCGGTGCCCAGCAGGCGCAACAGGTAGCGCATGGTGGCGTCAAGCAGGCCATTTTTGTCCTGAAAATAGTGGCTGATGATGCCGTTAGAAACGCCCGCTCGTCGGGCAATCTGCGCAATGGACGCCTCATGCAGTCCCACTTCGTCAATCGCCATCAATGTAGCGTCGATCAATTGCTGTCGCCTGATCGGTTGCATCCCGACTTTGGGCATAAACACCTCCTGCGGCGGGCGTATTACGGCTGCGCCAGCCGAATGGTTGTCTGGTTATCAGGGGTCCATTGAAACTTTTTTTAATTGAACGATCAATCAAAAATAAATCCGACCCACAAATCGCAGGAATGACGACAACCGCGAGAGATCGATCAGCTCACGTTTTTGCGATCAATTCCGGTTTCTGGTGGTTTGCGGTTTCTGGCGAGCAAGGTATACTGGGCTATCGAAATGAAATAGTGTTTTAAAAAATGTAGTTGTCCGCACATATAAAGGAACGAACATGAAAATTGCACTGATTAACGAGAACAGCCAGGCCGCAAAGAACGCGATTATCGCCACTGCCCTGTCCAAAGCCGTTGAACCGCAGGGTCACACCGTATACAACTACGGTCAGTATGCTGTTGAAGATGCTGCACAGCTGACCTACATCCAGAACGGTATCCTGGCTGCCATCCTGCTGAACTCCGGTGCCGCTGATTTCGTGGTCACGGGTTGTGGTACCGGTCAGGGCGCCATGCTGGCCTGTAACTCTTTCCCGGGTGTGATCTGTGGTCTGGTTGTTGACCCGTCTGACGCTTACCTGTTCTCCCAGATCAACAACGGTAACGCCGTTTCTCTGCCTTACGCCAAAGGCTTTGGCTGGGGCGCCGAGCTGAACCTGGAAAACCTGTTCACTCAGTTGTTCAAAGAAGAAGGCGGCCGCGGCTACCCGAGCGATCGCGTAGTTCCGCAGCAGCGTAACAAGAAAATCCTGGATGCCGTTAAAGAAGTGACCTACCGGGACCTGATCACCATTCTGAAAGGTCTGGATCAGGATCTGGTCAAAGGCGCTATTGCCGGTCCGAAATTCCAGGAATATTTCTTCGCTAACAGCACCAATGCTGAACTGACCAGCTACATCAAATCCCTGCTGAACTAATTCCGCGGGTATGATTATTCCGACCACCGCCCCGGCGGTGGTCTTTTTTTATCGGTTATTTGGCGTGCTTCTGTTCGGGTCGAACAACAGTTAGCCAGACGTTTCAAAAGCCTGAAATACTGCTTGACCATAACAGGGTGACTCCCTATAGTAGCGCCCCGTTGCCCCTGACGGCGACGATCCGGTGAGGTGTCCGAGTGGCTGAAGGAGCACGCCTGGAAAGTGTGTATACGTGAAAACGTATCGAGGGTTCGAATCCCTCCCTCACCGCCAGAATTAAAAACAAAAACCCCAGACGCAAGTCTGGGGTTTTTGTTTTTAAACCGATGATGGAACGGCGATAAGAATCCGCGACAGCGGTTCGACCAAACAGCGCCTTGCCAGACAACACAGCAACGATAAACCTTCACAGGAAGGAAAAAACACTCCTTAAATACAGGAAATATTAATTATCTTTTATATAATAATCCGTCTCATTTCATCATCTTCAGCACAGCCTTCACAAGTAATGGTCACAATCCCACCAATAAAATCAAGCTATTGATATAAATCAAAAATCAACAAAGCAATATTGATTATCAAGCTTATATTTCCCCAAAAAACTTAAATAAAATCGCTTTTTTATTGCCATTAATGTTCACTTAATCTAAATAAAATAAATTCATCGCGGTAAGATAATTATACTTTTTTATCTCCATCCTCATTTCTGGCGGAGCATTCCAACATGACCATTGTGAAGAAATTAGCTATCGCAATCAGTATTTTTTCCCTGGCGCTGATTAGCGTCGGTGGTTTTGGTCTTCATTCACTTAGCCAGTCAAAAGATCGTCTGGAATATGTGATGACTAACACATTACCCAGCCTTGATAATTTGGTGAAATCGAATAATGCATTAAACGATGCACGTGGCGATCTGGCGCTTATTTTTCTCACCCGGGAAGAGCAACAGCGCAATACCTTAAAACGCGCGCTTGATGACTCGCTGAGCAGCGTTGAAAAACTGAATGCTACATATAAAAAGGATCTGGTCTCTGACAACAAAGATGTGCAGATGGCCAATGATAATCTGCAGTATCTGAGTGACTTCCGCGCCGCCAAAGATAAGCTGTTTCAGCAGTCTCAAACCGATGCTCAGGCCGCAGAGAAAGCCTTTGCCTCTCAGGGCTATGTCACGCTGGCTCAGGAGAAACTAGTAAAAGGTTTCCAGGATCAGTACAACTACAACGTCGGTCTGGCCGGCGGACTGCAGGATCAAAATACCACCAGTTTCAAACAGGCTTTCTTTGGGCTGATCGGGTTGATTGTGATCGCCCTGCTCGCCGCCGGTACCTTGTCCACGGTGATTATCAGCTATGTGCGCGCCAGCCTGAATGCTTTGCGCCAGACGCTGATCACCGTCAGTGAAAATCTGGATTTAACCCTGCAAGCCGACACCAGAAAGAACGATGAAATCGGTCAGACCGCCGGTGCCTTTAACAACCTGATTCAGCGGTTCGCCACCGTTCTGGCTGACGTGCGTTCCGCCAGTGAAAGCGTTTCGACGGCATCCGGTGAAATCGCCGCCGCCAACGAAGACCTCTCCGCCAGAACGGAAGAGCAAGCCTCTTCGCTGGCGCAGACCGCCGCCAGCATGCATGAAATCTCATCCACCATCGAAAGCAATGTCGACAATACCGCACAGGCCAATCGTCTGGGTCAGCAAGCGAGCGTCGCGGTCCAGCATGGCGATGAAGCGGTGCAGCGTATGATGCACGCGATGGAAGAGATCGCTCACGGGTCAGAAAAAGTGGCTGATATCACCAACCTCATTGAGGGCATCGCCTTCCAGACCAATATCCTGGCGCTGAATGCCGCCGTGGAAGCCGCACGGGCAGGTGAACATGGGCGTGGTTTCGCAGTAGTAGCCGGCGAGGTCCGCACGCTGTCCCAGCGTTCCTCATCCGCCGCCAAAGAGATCAAGACGCTGATCGACAGTGCGATTGCCGCCGTACGGCATGGTGCGGTGCAGGCTGACGAAGTCCGTGATTCCATCAATAACGTGAAAGGCGTAATTCAGAACGTGTCGAGCCTGGTCAATGAAGTGTCGCTGGCGTCGGAAGAACAAAGTCGCGGCATATCCCAGATTAACACTGCCATCAACCAGATGGAGGCGGTTACACAGCAGAATGCCGCCATGGTGGAGCAAGCCTCATCCGCAGCGGACTCACTCAACGAGCAGGCAACCAAATTGCGCCAGTCGGTGGAGGCCTTCAAACTGCAGGGGAACGGCCATTTTACCGATTCGTATGCCATGAACGACATACAGCCATTACGCCTCGGCCATCACTGATTGACCTGATGTTTCGGTGAAATAAGGGCTGCTCACGCAGCCCTTTTCGCTTTTACGCCAATCGTGAATCAGGAATACGCCACCAGCGTACGCTGACACAGCTCGGAACGGACGCAGTCCTCTTTGCTAAAGGTGACAATGCCTACCATGTCATCTTCCGTAAATCGCTCCAGCGCGTCGCGCAGGCCCGATTTCACGCCGGCAGGCAAGTCGCACTGCGTAATATCGCCATTGACAATCACCGTGACATTCTCACCCAGACGCGTCAGGAACATCTTCATCTGATTGACGGTAACGTTCTGCGCTTCGTCCAAAATCACCACTGCGTTTTCGAACGTCCGCCCGCGCATATAGGCGAATGGCGAGATCTCCACCTTGGCGATTTCCGGCCGCAAGCAGTATTGCAAGAAGGAAGAGCCGAGCCGACGCTGCAACACGTCATAAACCGGCCGAAAGTAAGGAGCGAATTTCTCCGCGATGTCGCCCGGCAGGAAGCCGAGATCTTCCTCCGCCTGCAATACCGGCCGTGTAACAATAATACGTTCAACCTCTTTATGAAGCAGTGCTTCGGCCGCTTTGGCCGCACTGAGAAACGTTTTGCCACAACCCGCCTCACCGGTGGCAAAGATTAACTGTTTATTTTCTATTGCAGACAAGTAGTGTTCCTGAGCTGGGGTTCGGGCCTCAATCATTGAGGTGTCGCGGCTTTCACGCGCCATACCGATAGCTTCAATGCCGCCCAACTGAACCAGAGAAGTGACCGAATCTTCTTCACGCTGACGATGACTGCGCGATTCGCGTCTGATAACACGTTTGGCTTCACGACGCGCTTTGATCACTGCTTTTTGTCTTCCCATAGTGGCACCTTACAGTTTGTTTCACTGACCGTACGACCCAGGGTCGACGGTGTTTTGTTCACAAATGAGGTTTGGCTTCCTTATTAAGCCGTAACGCAGGTGGAATGAAAAAAGCCGACGCGAAGTTGGCGCAGTCGCCTTTACTGGCATGACGGCGCGTTCGGCATCGGCTTTGAAGAATGGAGCGGGAATCACTCCAGGGACCATATCGCAACAAGCAAGGGACAGTGAGAAAATGAAGCGGGAGGGAGATCCTCCGCATTGCTGAGGCGGTAAATGCGGGCGAATTTGCTGACTATTCCGTCCAGGGAAGGACTCTACCATTCGCGCTCCTCACTGTGACAATAACTATTCGGGTGAATAATGATTGACCGTATCAGGCACCCGACATCTGAGGATGAAATTACCGCCCACAGATGTCATTAAGATGACAGTGCTATATTTTGCCCCGGTATGGCAAGTATTTTCACATCACCATAACATAAAACTATGAGCTGGATTTCCTCCGCCGGTCAGCGGAGGAACGCGAAGGTTAGTAATGCTTCTGCCAGTGCAGATATTGATCGTACTTCCGCAGAGCGCTGCGGTATGTATTCTGCTCGATATCAGGCAAATAATCGCAAACACGCTGCTGAATATTGCCATCCGAGGAGAAGCTCTCCTGCGGGTAATTCTTCGACAGCAGCAATTCATCAAGACGCCGCAAGCGGATGACATATTCCCGCATCGTGCTGTGACGCACCTCAGTCTGTTCGATCAGATACTGCGTAAACGCTTTGATATCGAAATAATTGGCGTGTGTATTGCAGGAAACTTCACTGCAAAAACGACATAAGGGGATGAGTTCTTCCTGCACAGATTCCCAGATAGTGTTGTCAATCAGCCGATCCATCATGGCTATCGACTTTTTATTGATGAGCTGATCGCGAAATACCAGCGAAACACGATCCAGTTCCTTGGCACAATTGGCGCAGTGTGTTTGCCTGTGTTTGAAGTCTTTCAAATAACGGCTCAGAAGCTGCTTCTTCCTGGTTGCTTGAGGCATGAGTCCATTCCTGACAGTAGTGTGGGTACAACTACATATCTGCGCGCTCCAAAATTAAACGTCACTCATTAATTTCGCACGCAGACGCTTTATCGCCTGGCTATGCAACTGACTAACGCGCGACTCTCCGACTTCCAGAACCGCCCCAATCTCCTTTAGGTTCAGTTCTTCCTGATAATAGAGGGTCAACACCATTTTCTCTCGCTCTGGTAGGCTCTCAATCGCGTCCATCACTCGCTGGCGTAAATTCACGTCCATCAGTTGATTTAACGGATTGGCTTCCTCATTGCCTTCCAGTAACGCCTCAGCGCTATCCCCATGCTCTTCCCGCCACTCATCGTAAGAAAACAACTGGCTATTGTTGGTATCCAGAAGAATCTGGCGATACTCCTCCAGCGAGATATTCAGGGTTTGGGCCACTTCCTGTTCGGTTGCAGCCCGGCCGAGTGACTGTTCAGCCTGTTGCATTGCCTGAGCGACTTCCCGGGCGTTACGCCTGACACTGCGCGGCGCCCAGTCCCGGCTGCGCAACTCATCCAGCATCGCGCCACGAATACGTTGCACGGCATAGGTGGTGAATGCCGTGCCCTGCAACGAATCATAACGTTCTACGGCACTGAGCAGCCCAATTCCCCCCGCTTGCAGGAGATCATCGAGCTCGACGCTTGCCGGAAGACGAACCTGTAAGCGTAAGGCTTCATGGCGCACCAGGGGAACATAGCGCTTCCATAATGAATTTTTATCCATTGTGCCTTCAGCGGTATACAGTTCGCTCACAGTGATAAATACCTATAAAATTAAGGTGCTCAGCAACATTATGCGTTTAGCATACTATGGCAATCGGCAGAATAGGTGTAGAAAAAAGGCTTTTTTCAGATATGCAACCGAATCCCCATTTCTGAATATTGTAGCCGCTATAGCGTAAGGTGGGTACCTTCCCCTGGCCGGAGTCGGTCATTTTTGTGATGTACAGTTATTGACTGATAATGCAAGAAACTATTAATACAATAATAGTCATGACGGCAGAAGCGCGATCAGGCTGCTTGCGGATGCATACGGTGATAAACCGTCATTATCGGATAATCAGCATAATAAAATATGACTGAGGAATAAGACACCATCCCACTGGCGCCTTATTCCCGTTGCTCAATAAATGTTAGCCGTTAAGCTTATTGCCATATTTTTCAACAAGATAATCTTTATATTCCGAATAGTGGTTTTGCGCATCCTTGATAGTCGTCACCACCCAGGCGAACGAACTTTCTCTGTGATTGACGTCACAGACAAAAGACGCATCAATCCGCGCAATATGGGTCGATTTCCCCACGCCATCCAGAACGGCAGACAATGCGACCTGATCCAAAAACCAGACAGCATTATTCTTCATCAAATTATTCCATATAAACAAGGCAACTTTTTTGATGAATCGTCTGGATTCCTCACCACCGTTCAGGTAGACAAATCCGGCAATGGCTTTTTCCCAGAACGGCGAACTTTCGCTTTTCGTCAAAGCAATATCCGCTGATGCCACAGTATGCTCGACAAATTGCCAGCCATTCTTCATCAGGCAATCCGCATCGACAATAATCAGCGGCCCCTTGACGATAGGCAACAGATAATTAGCCGCCACAAACCGTCTGCAGGCATAGTGCACATTAATACCGAATACATCAGCAACCGGTTCGGTCGTACAAGAAATATTCAGCTCAGGAAACTGTGCATGTTTCGCTTTGATATCATCAGCCGTCACCTCGTCAATATTATAGACATGAAGGTGTACATTGAATTTTTCACGGTTGGTTTCATAGAGTGAATAAATCAGATGTACGGCATGCTGATGATAATATTTAACATCACACGCGATAAGTATGGTGGGTTTATCATTATCATGATCTCTTTGCTGTAACCATTGATAATGCTCATAATTGATGTTCTCTGTTTTCGATACCAGCGAACTGAAATCAATATATGAGTCAGGACAGCCACCACTTTTGAATATGGTCGAAACGACCATCAGCAACGTTAGCGGGTCTTCGCCAATAAGATAGGAGTTGGCGGTCATTCTCTTGACGAGTAACAACGCATACTCGTAATCGTCCTCCAGAATGCAGGTGAGCAGCAGAATCTTAAAAATAACAGGCACATCCTGCAAAGCGTCCAGATTGTTTTCGATCAGAGAAACGGCATGTTCTATCGCGCCAATCCGGTACAGCAGTTGAATAGAGACGACCAGATATTCAAGATTCGGCGCCAGCTCTAATACGTCGCTAAGATAACGGACAACACTGTCAATATACTCGGCCGGCATATGTACTTGCTGACCACTCCATTTTTCATCCAGCGCCAGATTAGACAAGGCAATCGCATTCAGCAGTAATTTCAGCGCGCGATCCTGAGCTTCTGGCAAATTGCTCTGGCTGGCAACCAGATTTTTGTTCAGGGTATAAACATCACAGCTTCTATTGACAATCACATCAACGATAATCGCTTTCGGCAAGTCGCCAATATCGCCAATCATCAACTCCCGGCTGAACACATCCCGATAATATTGATGCGTCGATTTTACATGCGTGTAATCCGCCATAAACAACCTTCAATTCATTGTATTTACTGTTACGGCAACATGATCAGACATATTACAGAATGCCTTTCCGGATGGTCTGCACAACCACCCGGAAAATAGCTCATCAGTTGGCCGCCGGGATAAAGAACATGATGGTTTCAGCCCATCCTTCGGTATAGTGGCGCAGATAAATGCGATAATCACTCCGCAAGCTCAGGATATATTCGGGAATTTTCCAGAAGTCGCTCGGATAATGATAAACCGCCACTGCCAGCTTCGGGTGATCATCCAGAATATGCTGTTTCATTCCGGTCAGCGCGGCGATTTCCGCTCCCTCCAGATCCAGCTTGATAAAGGTAACGGGCTCATTAACTACGCTATCCAGTGTCGCCACTTCAATTTTTACGTTCCCTTCCTCCGAAATATGACTGGCAGAACCATCGCCCGAGGAAAAGCTCAGCGTCGTATTCCGGTCGAACAGCCCAAGTGGGTGGTAGGTAACGCCATGCAGATGCTGCATATTCTTTTTAGCCAGCACCAGCGTATCGCTGCCCGGTTCGAAGAAATGGATGCCGCCATACCCAGGGCAACGTTTGGCGAACTCCAGGCTGGTAAAACCATCAAACCCGCCGCCATCGACAAAAACTTCGCCATCGGAAAACGCAACGAACGGTTCGAAATACTGTCTGTCGACACAAAAATCGTATTTGTCGATCGCGGCCAGGTTGGCCTCCAGGCGAAAACGTAAAATGTCGTCAAATACCTGGCGGGACTCATCATCAACCAGCAGCCCGCGGATCCACTCGAATTTCGCGGTGTTGGTCGCATACTCTTTACGCATATCGGTAATGCATTCAAGCTGTGGCACTGCGCCGTGGCTCAAATCGGCAAACGCGAAATAGTCCATCACCTCTTTGACGCCTGCTGCCTTCAGTTTTTCCACGCCGGTTCTGGGACGGGAATTGGTCACTGCAGACACCACCATGCTGTCCTTCTCGATTTGATTCAGGCGCAGCACCGGCTTTCCCAGCCATGTCGTCAGGTCGGTGTATTCGTCAATAAAGCCGTCAACCGGCGCGACTCTGGCGACGGCCTCCGCATACTGGTTAACACCCAGTACATAGTGTTTAACACCATCGGCACGGGTAAACCGTTCAAAAAAGTCAGCTGTTGCGCTGTGCGCTGCCGCAGGCTTACTGGCTGTATTCATTCGTCTTCTCTCCAATACCTTCTGATATCGCAATGAGTCATCACCCTCATCATGCACCGCTCCGACATGCTGTTATCAGCAAACGCGGCTTACCAGTAAAAGTTTAGCGACAGTAACACCGGGTGATCTCTAAACCGATACAGTACAAAATCAGCAACACATTGATTTATATATTTATCAAATCGCGGATTTACTCCGTAATTCGAACCTTCTCTCCTTTATGCGCGCTGGCGGCGGCGGCCTGGAGATAACGAATACCGCGCATCGCAACATCGGCGCCAAACACATACTCGCACGCGCCTTCTTTCAGATAAGAAGCGATGTCCTCGTAGTAATTGGCAAACGCTTCAATAAATCCGGCGGGGTGGCCGGCTTTAAACCGGTTGTACCGTGGCTGAGATGCGATCAGGTTATCCGGATGCGTTCTGTCGATCACATAGGAGACGCCGTTGATATTACTGAGTTTCAAATGCTCAGGGTCCATCTGCAGCCATTCAGCCGATCCTTTGCTGCCATAAACCCGGATACGCAGCCCGTTGCGGTAACCCAGCGCCGCTTTGGTATACCAGTAATTGCACACTACCTGATTGGTGTAGCCAGAGATGCAGTGAACCGTATCCACCACGTCCGGGATCTCACCGAACCGATGGTGCACCGCATACACATCCTGCGCCTGCTCGCCGATGATGAAATCCACCATCTGATGGGCATGCACCCCCAAATCCAGCGACACGGTAGGGATCACGCCGTCATGCTGACGCCAGTCCTGCGGGCGCGGCACCGCCCCGTTCTTCACATGACGCAGAAAACCTTCCTGAGGCATTTCAACCATAACCTGCCTGATCTGGCCCAGCTCGCCGCCGGCGATCCGCTGTTTCAGCTCCCTGACCATCGGGTAGCCGGAATAATTGAAAGTGACCAGCAGAGTCCCGTTCATTTGTTCCAGCGCCTGCTGGATCTCGGCCACTTCCGCTACGCTGGTTGCCAGCGACTTCTCACAGATAACCGGCAGTTGATGCTCAATACAGGCAATCACAATATCTTTGTGCGTCGGCGTCGGCGTCAGAATGATGACCGCATCCAGTTTACTGGCTTCCGCCTGCAAAAAGCCGCTCAGATCGCGGTACACGCGGTCTTCATGAATTCCCCAACTGGCGGCGGTTTGCTGATTGATGTCATCATGGCGACTGAAAAAACCTGATACCAATTCGAAGTGGCCATCCATCTGCGAAGCAATCTTGTGCGTTTCACCGATTGCCGAATTAATGCCTCCGCCGATGAACCCGACTTTTAATGCCTCACCGTTGTTTGTCATGCTTTTCATTGATCTTTCCCCAGAAAAGAGTGGCTCACCACCAGGTGATTTTTCAGGTTCACGGTACTTTTCAGCAACGCGGCTTCTTCATCGAAGGTCATAAACACAACGGCAGCCCGATCGCCTGGCGCCGGGTTCAATACTTCGCCGCTTTTTTTCAGCACGACACTCTCTAGTAATTCACCGGGCAACTGGTGATAACGCAGCGCGTTGAAGATCGTTTTTTCAGACACCGATACGGTATGTCTGGCGACATAATGGCGGGCCGTCGGCCGCTTATTGGCAAATGCCGACGGCAGCGACAAAAAAGGCGCCACAAAATATTCCGCATAGGGGATATCGGTGGAATAACGAATCAGCTGGCAATATAAATCGCCCGGGCAGCGCCGGGTCAGTTCGATCAACCAAAAATCGTCGCCCCTGGAGATAAATTGCGTATGCAGCAAGCCATCGCATAACTTCAGGTCGGCGACAATGCTGTTGATACAGTCACTGACGGCATTTTTCAGCGTTTCACTCATTTGATGAGCAACACAACTGCTGTTCACCTGATAAGGGTAGACCGTGCAATATTCATCAACAAAGAACTCACAGACAATCTCGCCGTTACGAATAAACGCCGAATGGCTGTGCAACGAGCCCTGCCTGAACTCTTCTATCACCACCTGACCGCTTACCGATGCCGACGCGGCCGACTGGTAAGCCGGCAGAATATCCTGCTCACGCTGAACCTGAGTAATGCCGCGGCCACTGTAAGCATCGACTGGCTTGACCAGAATCGGGTACGACAGTTGCCCCACCGACTCAATGTCACGCACCGCTTTGGGAATCGGCAGTCCTTTACGCTGCGCATAAGCACGAAACGCATCCTTTTTCAGCAGAATCGCCGTTGTCTCAACCGAATCAAAACCTGGCATGCCCAGCGATTCCGCAACCCAGGCGCCGGTTTCGTAAGAAACATCCGTCACGCCGGGCAAAATAGCCTTAATATTTTCTTTTCTGACAATGCCGAGAATGGCCTCTTTGTCCGAATAATCTTCGACAATCGACCGGGTTGCCCGGATATGACCAGGATCGCCGGGTTTACCGCTGCACACACCAATCGCAACGCCCTGTTCCAGGCACGCTTCCAGCAGAGGCAACGCAGAAAAACCCGCATCAAGCATTAAGGCATCTATAGTCGACATATCCATTCTCTGTTACCAATATTTTCTCAGGCTTCCCGCTGCGACAGGGAACGCACACGCCCCCAGTGCGAGATCAAGCCTGTCACTTAACGCACGTTTTCACTCAACGTGCGCCCAATAATCTCAATGATACGGTCCTGATCGCCGGTTTCCAGGCCTGGATAAATGGGCAGACACAGCACAGCGTTGGCGATGTCGGCCGCCACCGGCAAGTTCTCGGCGCTCGCGCTGCCGAGACCGCGGTACATCGGGAAGCTGCTGATCAACGGGTAGAAATACCGGCGTGACATGATGCCGTGCTCTTTCAGAGCGTCATACAGTTTCTCGCGCACATCGAACGAGTAATCATTAACAAAAAGCGGGAAATAGGCATAATTCCAGTCAATTGAATCCGGCACGCTCAACGTCCTGATGCTATTAATCTGCGCCAGTCCATCGCGGTAATAGCGATAAATGCGTTTTCTGTCTTCCAGCGCCTGATCGATATAATTCAGTTGCAACAAACCAAATGCCGCCTGCACTTCGTTCATTTTGCCGTTAATACCGGGGGCGACCACGGTGGTTTCATCCGCAAAACCGAAGTTTTTCAGATAATCGATCCGTTTCTTCATTTTTGCGTCGGGACAAATAATGGCGCCGCCTTCAATGGTGTTAAACACCTTGGTCGCGTGGAAACTTAGAATCGAGAGATCGCCATAATTCAGAATGCTGTCGCCATCTTTTTTCACGCCGAAAGAGTGTGCGGCGTCATAAATCACCTTCAGGCCGTAAACATCCGCAATGTTCTGGATTCGATCAACATCGCAGGGAATACCATAGCAGTGGACAGGCAGAATGGCGGACGTGAGCGGCGTAATCGCTTCTTCAATCTTTTTGGGATCAAGGTTGCAGGTAACCGGATCGATATCGACAAAGACAGGTTTGAGGTTATTCCACAATAGCGAGTGAGAGGTTGCTACAAACGAATAAGGCGTGGTGATGACTTCGCCGGTGATGCGCAGCGCCTGCAGCGCCGTCAACAGCGCCAGAGTGCCGTTGGTGAATAAACACAAATGCTTGACGCCCAGATACTCGGCCAGAGCTTGTTCAAGCTGCTGGTGAAAAGGCCCGCCGTTCGTCAGATATTTGTTATCCCATATCTTTTCCAGATAGGGCGTAAATTCATCAAGCGGAGGCAGTAAAGGGCTCGTTACGTAGATGTTCTTGCTCATCATTCACCTGTCCTTGCGCTTATGTCGCCATGCATAAAGCAGCATTGTCTGTTTATTATCGCTATTACCGCTGCCTCCACCGCTTTATCATCGAGGTGGAAAGCAGCCCCTTCGGGTTTTACGTAAGCTTATGATTCGTTTTCCCAGTCAATGCTGAATGTTCTGGGCTCATTGCCGTCGCAATAAATCTGCCACGCATTGCGTATTGCGCGTTCGAAATAGACGGACGGCGACAGGACGGAATTCATTCTGGCGGCGATGCGCCCCCGGATTCCGGCACGCACGTCACTGAGTTTTTCCAGTGATTGACGCCAGTACAGCGCCTTTTGTACAAACTCGTCTTCTTCCGTCGAGATAAAGTCATCCAGCCCCAGGATACGCATGGTGACGCTACCCTGACGTGAGGCGATGGACTCGCCTTCACGGGTCAGCACCGGTACGCCCATCCAGGCGGCGTGACTCACCGTGGTCCCGCCGGTATAGGGATAGGTATCCAGCAGCAGATCCACTTCGCGGTGCATTCCCAGATACTCTTTCAGCCCGGTCCGCATGCGGAAAGACAGTTGTTCTTCTTTCACCCCAAACTCAACCAACCGGTCACGGAAATAGTCGATGGTTTCCTGCCCCGTCATGTACCCCATGATCAACCGGGAATCCGGCATCGCCGTCAGAACCTTGGCCCACAGGGCTAACGTTTCATCAGTGATTTTCTGCGGACGGTTGAAACTGGCAAACGTCAGATAACCGTTTTTCAATGCCGGCAGTTCATTCACCTCCGGGCTGTCTTTGACCGGCTCAAAATATTTCACTGAAGGCAGATAAATGATTTTTTCCGTCAGGTATGGATCGAGCGCGCCCCCCTGGAGGTAATGCAAATCAAGCAGGATATAGTCAACGCTCTTCATGCCCGTAGTGCCGGGATAACCAATCCAGGTCATCTGAATCGGCGCGGGTTTCAGCGCCAGCACCGGCAACCGGTTGTAAGCCGTATGCCCGGACAGATCGATCAGGATGTCGATTTCATCTTTATTAATGAGCGTCGCCAGTTCCAGATCGCCCATCTTGTCGACATCATGCCAGCCGGCCGCGGTCTGTTTTAGGCTCTCAGCCTTTTCATCGTGACGCTGAAAACTTGAGTAGGCGTAAAGCGAGAACGTGTTTCGATCAAGCGAATTCCAGACAGGCTCCAGGAAATTCGTCACCGGATGGTTGCCAAAGTCGCCGGAAATAAAACCAATGCGCAGTGGGCGCTGGGCTGCTTTATCGAGGGAGTAGGCAAAATGGCAATGATAGCGTTCAGCCGCTTCTTCCACGCGCTTACCGAATGCCAGGTGCTCCTGGAATAGCGCCAGCGGCGTCACGTTGACATCGTGGGACAACCCTAACAGCAGGTTGCTGTACAGATGAAACGCATGGGGCATCAACTCAATGGTTTTACGGTGGTACTGAATGGCGTCCTTCCGCCCCAGATTATGACAAACCATCCCCATATGACTGATAAAGTTGGGGTTTTCTGGTTCAATCTGCAGCGCTTTCTCCATACATTTAAATGCTGAATCCAGGCTATGGGTGATATTCAACAAGACGGCCAGCGTATCCCACGCCAACCCTTTTTGCTTATCACAACGCAGTACTTTTCTGGTCAGCGCCATGCCTTGGTGCAGTTCGTTCTTTTTCCAGAAACACACCGCCAGATCAACATAAAAATCCCAGTTGAAAGGCATCAGGGCGATTGCTCGGGTAATGATGCTCAGCGCACCATCAAAATCGCCGGTGCGGACATAGGTATTCACGAAGGGATACCAGACCCACAGGTTGTCGGGATAGGTACTGATAATCTCTTCCGCTTTGGTTCTGACCTCGGCAAACTGCCCCAGAGCGGTTAGTCGATTAATCTCTTCGTACACTTTCCGGTTGAGCGGGTTTCTATCCTGCGGCTTATTCTTTTTATGCGCCGATGATTTTTCCGGTTCAACAAAGCCGCCGGCATTGGTTTCACTGGTGTACATCACCAGCGACTGAATATAAACAGCAACCTGTCCGGCATCCGCCGTCACGATCGCTTCCTGCAAATAGTCTCGCCACGCGCGTGGCGTTCCCCATATCACGCCTTTATTACGCAGCGCCCAGAGCTGGCTGTAAAACGCCTTATCCTTATTCAGGGTCGATGATGACAGCTGTTGCAGGAACTGCCGTTCGTTACTATCAAGCGACACCGGCTCATGCCAGAAATTGAATGCCAGATCGGTCGTGGCAATACCGGGCAACCCGGTCAGCGTCTTATGCCTACTGTTCCGGTAAGAACAATTTCCCATCCGCGTGTAGATGCCGCCGATCCCTTTCACAAAAAGATTCTTTAGCGCGTCCAGTACATCCTGCCGATGATTCTCCGCTTCTTTTTCCGGCAACTGAGTATTAAAGACCAATTGATCCAACGTCAAACTGGCTGGCCAGGCTTCCCCCAACGTATCCAGAATACTTAATACCACCGGGTTTTCCGTGCTGATGGTTTCGCCGATACCGGACGTGTGGGCATTCAACGTCCTATCGTCGTCCGCTCTGACACGCTGAAAATTTCCGGCCCAATTGAAGTCCGTTAGTTTTGCAAGATCAGGTTCAGGCAGAATCGCCCCGGACCTTTCCTGCGGGACCAATATGCTGAATCGCTGAGAACGGTTAACAGCAAAATCCAGATATTGCTGGCGCAGATAGGTAGTATTTTCAGGGCAAATCGTCTCGTGCAAGCGCGAAACCTGATCGCCGTAGTGCCCCGCCAGTTCCGTGTAGGCGCGAACATCGCCGACATAGGCAAAGCCGGTTTGGGTAATCTGTGAATAGAAATCAACGAAGTAGCAAGGCTGGTTCAGCCCCTGCAGATAATGCAACGCAAAATCCACATCGGACTGTTTTTCAGCTTGTTCAATAAAGGTTTTCAGCGCTGCATTCTGGGGGTTATCCGGAGACGTTCCCAAAGACAGGTAGGTCAGCATCGCGCGGGCGCTGGCTTGTGCCATCTTTTCATCATTGGCGAGACTGCTGTGAAGCTGAATGGCGTCCCGCAGAATTTCGCCGGTCTTCCATCCCGGATAAGTGTTGTAGCAATAACAGACGATGCCTTCTGCGGTCAGGTGCTCGCTACAGAATCGCAGCAACGCTTCCCGCGTTTCACCGCCAATCAGACTGAACAGACCGTGGATAATGATGTAATCGAATTTCCCAGGATCGCAAGCCAGCAGAGATTCGAGGTCCATGGCAAATAACGCAATATTGTCCAGTTCCAGCTGTTTTACCAGCGCACTGCCTTTTTCAATTTGCTCCGCATCAAGATCGACCCCGACAGACTGCGAATGGGGGTTTGCCAGCGCAAAAGGCAGCAAATTGCCGCCATCCTTGCACCCGATCTCAAGCACGCGCGCATTTTCCGGCGCAGCCGATGTGATGCCGTAAAGATGTGCAGTGGCTTGCAGATGGAAAGGTGCAGTGTAAGGAACGGGAGGGGCCATCGAACTCAATGGAGTTTTACCAGTATCTTCACCCAGGTCGTCATTATTCGCTAAAGGTTGTGTATCTGGCATGGTCACAAGGAATTTCCTTCAATACTTTATGCGGAGATAAAATTGCCTGTAGTATATAAGAAAACCCTTTTCACCAATCCTCTGAGCATCAAATTATAACTTCCCTATTTCGTCGCTTAAGAAGCCGATTTTTATTCTGATTAATTTATTTATCCCGGCTGTGTCACAAAATAAAAAAACCAACCCCGAAGGGTTGGTTTCTGAATTCATCACTGCGTGAACAGAGATTACTGCAACAGTTTCAGAACAGTCTGCGGTACCTGGTTAGCCTGAGCCAGTACAGAAGTACCAGCCTGCTGCAGAATCTGAGCCTTACTCATGTTGGATACTTCAGTCGCGTAGTCAGCATCCTGAATACGGCTACGTGCGCTGCTCAGGTTGTTGATGGTGTTGCTCAGGTTATCGATAGTGGACTGGAAGCGGTTCAGAGTCGCACCGATGTTCGCCTTAGCGGTGTTGATGGACTGCAGAGCAGTATCCATCGCAGCAACCAGCGCCGTAGCGCCTGCAGCAGTAGATACGTCGGTATTGGTAGCTGTGATACCCAGACCACCAGTGGTGGCGTTGATCAGTGCCGCGCTGCCCACAGTGATAGCATCGTTAGCAGTGGTGCCGGCGCCAACCTGGATGTTGAAACCAGTAGCAGTAACAGTGCCGTCCAGCAGCGCTTTGCCGTTGAAGTTTGCGCTGGCAGCAACACGGTTGATTTCGTCAACACGACGGTTGATTTCAGTCTGGACAGCAGTACGGTCGTTAGTACCGTTGGTGTCGTTCGCTGCCTGTAAGGCCAGCTCACGGATACGCTGCAGGTTGTCGTTGATGGTGTTCAGGTTACCTTCAGCGGTCTGTACCAGAGACACACCGTCGTTGGCGTTTTTGGAAGCCTGGGTCAGACCACGAATCTGAGCGGTCATGCCGTTAACGATACCAGAACCTGCGGCGTTGTCTTTGGCGCTGTTGATAGCCAGGCCAGAGGACAGACGTTCGATAGCAGTCTGCAGGGAAGATTGTGATTTGTTCAGGTTGGACTGGGCCAACAGCGACATACTGTTAGTATTAATGACTGCCATAATTATATTCCTTTCATCTCTATTAATGGGGATGGGCTGTTGCCCCCGGTGTCATCACCGTCACTAACTGTATCGGCCGGGGTAAAACAACCTTTAGTTTTTTTTTGAAATTTTCGTATCCCCCGAAAAAAACCAGTCAGGCCGACACTTACGGCAAGGATAATAAAGAAAAGGCGGCAACTTGCAGGGAATGTGATAATCGGTCATTCCATATTCAGCGGCCTGCTATAAAATGTAATGAGGCCGTAAGGGCGGCGTTCGTCACCGCGCTTATCAAACGTCATACGTCGACATAGGCAGCGCGGTGACGAATGAAAAGCGCCCGCTTCATTCTCTCTCTATACTTTATAAAGGTATCTGGCGCATCGACCCAGGTTTACTGACAAGACGCGATGTAAGGTTTCATCGCATGCGAGCCAACATACTCGGTCGATAACACAGTCATGTGGTCAGGTCATGGGCATCCAACGAGTGGATACGCTGTCATAAGCTTCTGAATAGACAACTAACCAAATGGATACTGGCGACACACTCAATGCCTTCGGCAAGCCGAAAACGCCAGATTACAGCTGTTGCTCCCGGCATTATACGCATCGTGACGGGATAAAATCCCGCAGACGGCTCAGGCGCGATGGAAATCAGGGAGGATAACGATTACGCTGAAATTTACATTACGTCTGTAAACTTTTCGTATACAGTGCCGATAAGACTGTCAGTTCACAATTTAAACGGAAGGGTATCTCTA
Source organism: Dickeya sp. NCPPB 3274 (assembly GCF_000406205.1). Taxonomy (NCBI): domain Bacteria; kingdom Pseudomonadati; phylum Pseudomonadota; class Gammaproteobacteria; order Enterobacterales; family Pectobacteriaceae; genus Dickeya; species Dickeya sp. NCPPB 3274. The sequence continues at coordinate 3,102,406 of NZ_CM001979.1, forward strand.
TGGCTACGACAGTTAGCAGTAATGCAAGCATTATCTCATCAATAGGCATGAACCTGGGTACGTCAGTCAGTGGTCAGTCGCTTGACTTGAGTTCGCTGCTCACCAAGTTGGAAACTGTCGAAGACCAGAGATTGACACCTTATACCAACAAGCAAACCAGTCTGAGTAAACAAGCGACAGCCTACAGCGCGGTTGAAGCGGCGATGAAGAGCCTGCAGAGCGCCACAACGACGCTGCAGAACATGAAGACGATCACCTCAACTGCGGTGACCAGCACCAATACCTCATTCAGCGCAAGTACCGACAGCACGGCGGTTGCCGGAGCCTACAGCATTTCCGTCAGCCAGCTTGCTCAGGCACAGTCACAAATTTCCGGTAGTTTCAGCAGTGCATCGACCGCTCTGGTATCAGGGGGAACCTCCAGCACCAGCAGCACGATCACGATTGCTCAGTCCAGTCAGTCTACGCCGCTGAAAATTACGCTGACCGATGACAAAACATCATTAAATGATATCCGTGATGCTATCAACAATGCCGGCGGCAGCGTCAGTGCCAGTATCATTAATAACGGTACCAGTAATTATTTGATGCTGACGGCAAAAGATACCGGCACGCAATCCGCTATGACCATTTCAGTCAGCGGATCGCTTTCCAGCTCGTTGGGCAGCTTTACTGAGCAGGTCGCGGCTAAAGATGCGACGTTTACGCTGAATGGCATGTCCGTCACCAGCCAGAGCAATACCGTGAGTAGCGCTATCAGCGGCGTAACGTTGAATCTTAAATCAACATCCTCCAGCGCTACAGCGGAAACACTGACCGTATCATCGGATATCACCAACACTGAGAAAGCGGTTCAGACGTGGGTCAGCGCTTATAATAACGTGCTGGATGTCATTAAAGCGCAGACCAACTACACCGCGCCAAGCTCGACCGAAAAGGCCAATGGTAGCCAATCGTCAAGCAATGGCGCGCTGGTTGGTGATGGAACTATCCGCACCGTCCAGCGGCAGTTGCAGGGTTTGCTGAGTAACTTCCAAAGCAGTAGCGGTTCTCTGCACATTATGGCTGATTTGGGGATTACTCAAGATCCCACAAATAGCGGTAAACTAACCGTCGATACCACCAAGCTGGAAAGTACGCTGAAAACCAGCGCCAACAGCGTGACACAGTTCTTTGTCGGCAACGGCACCACTACCGGATTTGCCACTCAGGCTGGAAATTACCTTAGCAAGACTGTGGACTCGTCAGATGGCCTGATTAAGTCGGCCAAGAACAGCATTACCACCAGCCAGGCAGCTTTGACCAAGCAGATCCAAAGTATTCAGAATAACATTGACTCAACAATGGCGCGTTACAAGACCCAGTTTACTCAGCTTAATACTCTGCTGGCCAAACTGTCGTCAACCAGTACCTACCTGACGCAGCAGTTTAACAAAACCAATAGTAGTTCGAGCTAACTAAGCCAGGAATGTATGACGTGCGGGGATTTATCGCACGTCATACACTTACGAATGTTATTACCTTTTTATTTATTGTTAATCGGTTATCCAACGCATGGTCATGTATAGAAAGAATGTCAGTCAGGCGTATGCTCAGGTGGGAGTGGAAAGCGCAGTAATGAGCGCCAGTCCGCATCAACTGATTGTTATGTTGTTTGACGGTACCAAGAGCGCGCTTGTCCGGGCAAGAATTCTTCTTGAACAGAATGACATCGTCGGAAAAGGGAATGCCCTTTCCAAAGCCATCGATATTATCAGTAATGGGTTGAAACTCGGACTGGATATGGAAAAAGGTGGCGAGCTGGCAGAAAACCTGTCCGATCTTTACGATTACATGGTGCGTCGGTTATTGCATGCCAATATCAATAACGATTTGCAGGCAATCATAGAAGTAGAGGCCCTCCTCAGTAATATTGCGGATGCCTGGAAACAAATTGGACCTGGTTATCAACCAACGACGGAAACGCGCTAATGGAAAACCTCTCTCCATTACTAATTGAGTATCAGGGGTTACTCAAACTCATCCGAAATATCAAGGCAATGGCGCTTAATGGATTATGGGATGATGTTGTTGAACAGGAAATAGTTTATATCCAGTCAATAGAGAGAATCAGCCAGATTACCGTTCCTGCCAATATTCCCAGCACGGTGCAATTACAGTTCCGGCAGCTTCTTCAGGACATACTGGATACGGAATCACAGGTGAAAGAACTGCTGCAGAACAGAATGCAGGAGCTGGCGGTGCTCATCCAGCAGTCGCAGAATCAAAAATCGATTAACAACACTTATGCCGAGTTTTCCAACGATATACTACCGGGAAAACCACAGCCCTGATTAACATCGTTCCTGTATACAAGCCCTGACTTCCCAGAACGGGCTCTTTTTACTTCAAAAAATCAGGCAAAAATCAGGGTGAATAACCATTGGTCATTCACCCTTTTCTCGGGGTGTTTGCCGAATGCAACAATCAACCGAATATAACAATCAATAAAAAGTAGATATAACCGGGCAGTGTTTTGCTTGCCGATTATATCGTCATGTTCATGACTTCCTGGTAAGCCGAGACCAGTTTATTGCGCACCTGAACCCCCATTTGCAAAGCAATAGAGGCCTTCTGGTTGTCAACCATGACGTCATTCAGAGCGACCCCCGGCTTGCCCAACGTAAATGCTTCAGCTTGCGCCTGCGCCTGCGTCCGCGTTTCGTTGATTTTTTCGAGCGCAGCTTTCAGCTCGCCGGCAAAACCAGACTGGGACGCCACGTTGGAATCCGATCCACCGGCCGCTTTGGTTGCGGTAATCTGCATCTGCTGCAATACCGCGTCGATACCCTGAATAGACATGCCTGTTTCCTCAACTAAAGATTGAGAATGATATAAAAACCAAATAAATGATAAACATATGTATATGTAGCAAACGAACTGTGCCATTAGCGCCGTTTATTTCACATACATCTCTTTACAGGTTCAATACGCTACCATATCCATAAGGTAGTAAATCGTATAAATGACATTAAAAATGCCAGCTTATCGACCCATCAATTTTTGCGTAACGGAAAATAATGGCATGCCGGTAAATGTAGGCGATGAGTTTTTATGATTGCGCAATCAGGGAGTTCTGTTTTGTTACGTTACAACGTTACCCATATCGTTCAGCAACCAGGCAGAGATAGAGTATGAACGCCTTAACATCCGGCGCCGCAACCGGTGGGAAAAGCTTTGGCGAGATACTCAACCGTTTGCGTGCCAACCCTAAAATCCCGTTACTGATTGCCTCCGCTGCAACTATTGCGATTGTTGTCGCCCTGTCATTGTGGGCTCGCGGCCCCGATTATCGGGTGTTGTACACCAACCTCAATGAACGTGATGGTGGCAGTATTGTCTCCGAACTGGGCAAAATGAATATCCCTTACCGCTTCACCGAAAGCGGCGCGGCCATCATGATCCCGTCGGACAAGGTTTATGAAACCCGTCTGAAGCTCGCCCAGCAAGGGTTACCGAAAGGCGGTGCTGTTGGCTTTGAACTGCTTGACCAGGAAAAATTCGGCATCAGCCAGTTCAGCGAGCAGATCAACTATCAACGCGCGCTGGAAGGCGAACTGGCGAGAACTATGGAAACCCTGGGGCCGATCCAGAATGCGCGCGTACATCTGGCCATTCCCAAGCCGTCGCTGTTCGTGCGCGAACAGAAATCCCCTTCCGCAGCGGTTACCGTTACGCTGCAACCTGGCCGGGCGCTTGACGATAGCCAGATTAGCGCCATTACCTACCTGGTTTCCAGCAGCGTAGCCGGCCTGCCGGCCGACAAGGTCACCGTCGTTGACCAGACCGGTAAGCTGCTGACGCAAAATGACGGTTCAGGACGCGACCTCAATGCCGCGCAGCTGAAATATGCCAATGAAGTCGAAAGCAATTACCAGCGCCGGATTGAAGCGATTCTGACGCCAGTGGTCGGCGCAGGCAATGTCCATGCGCAAGTCACCGCTCAGATCGACTTCGCCAGCCGCGAACAGACTGATGAACAGTATCAACCTAACCAGACGCCGAATCAGGCTGCGGTACGCTCTCAGCAAACCAGTCAGAGCGATCAGCGCGGTGGTCCTAACGTAGGTGGCGTGCCTGGCGCATTATCGAATACACCAACACCGGCGCCGACTGCGCCCATTTCCACCCCGCCGGCAAACAACGCAAACAATGCCAATAATGCGAACAACGCAAACAACGCTAATGCTAACGCGGCGGGAACCAATACCCAGACGTCTGCCGGCAATGCGGCTAATCAGACCTACAACAGCCGCCACGATCAGACGATTAACTATGAAGTTGATCGCACCATCCGGCACACCAAGCAGAACACCGGCAATATTCAGCGTTTGTCTGTTGCTGTCGTGGTTAACTACACGCAGGGCGAGGACGGCAAGCCGGCAGCGCTCAATGATGACCAACTGAAGAAAATCGAAGCGCTGGTTCGTGAATCCATGGGATTCTCCGGCGATCGCGGTGATACCCTGAACGTGGTTAATACACCGTTCACCATCACAGATGCCACTGGCGGCGAACTGCCCTTCTGGCAGAAACAGGCGTTCTTCGATCTGCTGACCGAAGTAGGCCGCTGGCTGCTGGTGCTGATTGTTGGCTGGATTCTGTATCGTAAACTGGTGCGTCCGCAGTTGCAGAGACGTGCGCAGGTGCAGGAAGCAGCCGAAGCGGCCGCCTCGTTGCGCGGTCAGGATGCGGATGTCACCGTCACGCTCAGTACGATGGAAGAAGAGCTACAGCGGAAATCCGAGCAGCGGGCCCATGCAGAAATGCACAGCCAGCGTGTCCGTGAGCTGGCCGAGAATGATCCTCGCGTCGTCGCGCTGGTAATCCGCCACTGGATGAGTAACGAACTATGAGTTTGACAGGTACAGAAAAGAGCGCCGTATTATTGATGACTATCGGCGAAGACCGCGCGGCAGAAGTTTTTACGCACCTCTCAACCCGCGAAGTGCAGCATCTCAGTACTGCGATGGCCAACATGAAACAGGTCTCTCAGTCTGAGTTGCTGGAAGTGTTGCGCGAGTTTGATCTTGAGGCCGAGCAGTATGCGGCGTTAGGTGTGAATGCCGGCGAATACCTTCGTTCTGTCCTGGTCAAGGCGTTGGGTGAAGAGCGCGCCTCCAGCCTGCTGGAAGATATCCTTGAGAGCAAGGAAACCTCTACCGGTATGGAAACGCTCAACTTTATGGAGCCGCAAAGCGCCGCCGACCTTATCCGCGACGAACATCCGCAGATTATCGCCACCATCCTGGTGCACCTCAAACGCGCGCAGGCGGCGGATATTCTGGCCCACTTCGACGAGCGCATGCGTAATGACGTCATGTTGCGTATCGCCACCTTCGGCGGGGTGCAACCGTCCGCTCTGGCGGAACTGACCGAAGTGCTTAACGGATTGCTGGACGGTCAAAACCTCAAACGCAGCAAAATGGGTGGTGTTCGTACTGCGGCAGAGATCATCAACCTGATGAAAACGCAGCACGAAGAAGCGGTTATCGATGCCGTACGCGAATTCGACGGCGAGTTGGCACAGAAAATTATCGACGAAATGTTCCTGTTCGAAAACCTGGTGGAAGTGGACGACCGCAGTATCCAGCGTCTGCTGCAGGAAGTGGAATCCGAGTCTCTGCTGATCGCGCTGAAAGGTGCCGAACAGCCGCTGCGCGAGAAGTTCCTGCGCAACATGTCGCAGCGTGCGGCGGAAATCCTGCGCGACGACCTGGCAACCCGTGGTCCGGTACGTATGTCCCAGGTGGAAAACGAACAGAAAGCCATTTTGCTCATTGTACGTCGACTGGCAGACAGCGGCGAAATGATTATCGGTGGTGGCGATGACGCGTTTGTCTAACTCTTCCAATCTTGACTGGCAGCCGTGGAAACTGGATGACCTTTCCTCCCCTACACCCGCTGTCGCGGATGTGGGGACGCCAACGTCGTCTTCCCCGGTGTCACCGTCGGCGCAACCGGGAGACAACGACTTCTTCGGCATGTCTGACTTTCAGCAGCCGGAGGATGATCTGGCGACCCTGCGCGAGCAGGTGCTGCAACAAGCGCGGGAGAACGGGTTTGCCGAAGGCAAGCAACAGGGCTACGCCGCCGGTTATCAGGACGGACTCCAGACCGGTACACAGCAGGGTTTACAGGATGCGGCTCAACAGCAGCAACCGGTTATTGCCCAGATGCAACAAATGGTCAATGAATTCCAGCAAACGCTGGACGCTCTGGACAGCGTCATTGTCTCACGCCTGATGCAGTTGGCTTTAACCGCCGCCAAGCAGGTAATTGGCCAGTCGCCGGTTTGTGACGGCACGGCGTTAATGGGGCAAATACAGCAGTTGATCCAGCAGGAACCTATGTTCAGCGGCAAGCCGCAATTGCGCGTACACCCATCGGATCTGGATCGGGTGGAACAGCACCTCGGCCCTACCCTCAGCCTTCACGGCTGGCGGTTGTTGGCGGATAACCAGTTGCATCCCGGTGGCTGCAAGGTCAGCGCCGAAGAAGGGGATCTAGACGCCAGCATTGCTACACGCTGGCATGAACTTTGCCGACTGGCAGCACCGGGAGAACTCTGATGACTGTGCGTCTTTCCCGTTGGCTCTCTTCTATTGATGCGTTTGAAAAGCGTATCGCCAATACGCCTGCGATACGCCGTTATGGACGGCTGACGCGCGCGACGGGATTGGTGCTTGAGGCGACCGGCCTGCACATGCCGCTGGGTTCAACCTGCCTGATTGAGCGTCAGAACGGCAATCAGGTTGACGAAGTAGAAAGCGAAGTCGTCGGTTTTAACGGCCAGAAACTGTTCCTGATGCCGCTTGAAGAGGTCGAAGGGATCATCCCGGGAGCACGGGTCTATGAACGCGTCGGTCTTTCCGGTAGCAGCCAGGGCAAGCAGCTACCGCTGGGTCCGGCATTGCTGGGCCGCGTACTCGATGGCAGCGCCAAACCGTTGGACGGTTTTCCTGCGCCTGATACCGGCTACACCGCGCCACTGGTGACCGCGCCGTTCAACCCGCTCCAGCGTACGCCGATTGAACACGTCCTGGATGTTGGCGTGCGTGCCATCAACGCATTGCTGACGGTGGGCCGTGGTCAGCGTATGGGGCTTTTTGCCGGTTCCGGTGTTGGTAAAAGTGTGCTGCTCGGAATGATGGCGCGCTATACTCAAGCCGATGTGATCGTAGTCGGCCTGATCGGGGAACGTGGGCGCGAAGTTAAAGACTTCATTGAAAACATTCTCGGCACAGAAGGGCTTGCACGCTCTGTGGTGATCGCCGCCCCGGCGGATGTCTCTCCCCTGCTGCGTATGCAAGGCGCGGCTTATGCTACGCGCATCGCAGAAGATTTCCGCGACCGTGGTCATCATGTATTGTTGATTATGGATTCGCTGACGCGTTATGCGATGGCTCAACGTGAAATCGCACTGGCGATTGGCGAACCGCCGGCGACCAAAGGCTACCCGCCGTCGGTTTTTGCCAAACTGCCCGCTCTGGTAGAGCGCGCAGGCAACGGTATTTCAGGTGGTGGTTCAATCACAGCGTTTTATACGGTGTTGACCGAAGGCGACGACCAGCAGGATCCGATTGCCGACTCGGCCCGCGCCATTCTGGACGGCCATATCGTGCTGTCCCGTCAGTTGGCAGAGTCCGGACATTATCCGGCTATTGATATCGAAGCCTCTATTAGCCGTGCAATGACGGCGTTAATAGATGAAAACCATTATTCTGCGGTAAGGCAATTCAAGCAGTCGCTATCCAGTTATCAGCGCAACCGCGATCTGATTAATGTCGGCGCTTACGCCGCCGGTAGCGACCCGCTACTTGATCGGGCAATACAGCTTTATCCGCAGATGCAACATTTTTTGCAGCAGGGAATGTTTGAGCGAAGCTCATTTGAGGAAGCCTGTCAGGCACTGGATAACATTTTCCCGTATAATCGGTAGGAGGGTGAATGAGAACTCAATCTACCTTCGTCATGCTGCGTGATTTGGCCCAAAAAGAGGTCGATGCTGCGACAACGCATCTGGGTCAGGTACAAAAAGCCTATTTGCAGGCTGAACAGCAACTTAATGCGTTGTTAGGTTACCATGATGATTATCGCCAGCGGCTCAATGACTCAATGACCGAAGGCATGGCCAATACCTCCTGGCAAAATTATCAGCAATTTATTTTGACTCTGGAAAAAGCGATTGAGCAGCACCAGCATCAGTTATTAAATTGGTCTTCTCGTTTAAATCAGGCGATGAAAGCCTGGCAGGAAAAGCAGCAGCGACTGAATGCATTTAGTACATTGCAACAGCGTGAACAGACTAAAATGCTGGCGCATGAAAATCGCCTGGAACAAAAGCGGATGGATGAATTCGCCCAACGCGCATCAATGAGGAAAACATAATTATGAACTTGCCAGCAATGCCGATCACCACAACGACTGATGCAAGCACAACTGCGCCTCAGGGGAATTCCTTACTTGCGCTGCTGGGCAAAGACCAGCTACCGGAAAATTTTGTTCAGTTGCTCTCGCAGAAACTGTCAACGGCGCAGTCCGCCAAAAAAACCATTATCAGCGATCAGGAAAGCGCCGACCTCAAAGACGCACTGGCAAAAAGCGGCATTGAAGCAAACAGTGACGAATTGAATGCCATTCTGGGCGCCCTGACTAAGGGAACGTTGACGCTGGCCGACCTGCAATCAGGCAATTCCCTTGAATCACTGCTGGCCAAGGCTCAGAAGAAAGTCAGTGCAAAGGACGAGAAAACGGCTGATACCGATGCGCTAGCTATGCAGGCATTGTTTGCCATGATTCCGGTACAAACTACGGCTCAGACAAAAGCGGTAACTGAAGGCTCGGCGTCCAGCCCGTCTTTATCCGATGGATTGAGTGAGTTGAAAAACGGCAAGACCAGCAGCAGCGTTTTGAGCTCGTTGCTGAGTTCGGCAAAAACCGGCGATTCATCGTCACAAGGCGATTTTACGTTGAATGCATCCGCAACAACGGATAGCTCGGCTGCGTCGTCCCTGACTGCCGCGGGTACCGCTGCCAAAAATACCGGATTGCAGGCGGCGGACCAGTCCAAAGATAGCCCTCTGCTGGCATCCCGTAAGGAAGACAGCGCCAGTAATCCAATAGCCGCATCTGCACCGGCCGATGCCGGCGCCAGTTCGTCATTACAGACGTTGTCGTCGCTGTTCGCCAGCAACGCTACGCCAACGCAACCCGCGGCCCAGCACGTAACCAGCCAGATCAACGCGCCTCTGGGTACTCAGCAGTGGAATGATGCGCTGGGTCAACAGGTCGTGATGTTTAGCCGTAACGGACAGCAGACCGCAGAACTGAAACTTCACCCGGAAGAGTTGGGTTCACTGCATATCATGCTGAAAATCGAAGATAATCAGGCGCAAATTCATCTGGTTTCAGGTAACAGCCAGGTGCGTTCCGCACTGGAGTCCGCACTCCCCCACTTGCGCAGCGCGATGGCCGAGAGCGGTATCAACCTGGGGCAGAGCAGCGTAGGGTCGGATGCCAGCAGTTGGCAGCAGTCACAGCAGCAAGTGGCAAGCAACGCCAATAGTAACGGCGGCGGCAACGCCTCGTCTTATCAGCAGCAATTCGGCCAATCTGGGCATACCGCCGCCGAAGTTGAACCGCTGACGGTACCGGCACAGCTGCAGTCAATGGCAACAGGTATTAATGGCGTCGATATCTTTGCCTAATGAAGAAGTTAACGCTTTTTTTATTGTTTATTCATTGTATTGAAGCGGTGAATAGGCGGGATAATCGTGATATCACGCATTTATCTAATGGCTGACTTTGCCATTAGATACTGATAAATAACAGGATATATCATTGGCTACGTCTAATAAGAAAGCCCAGTCAGGCGGTAATAAGAGGTCCCTCTGGCTGATACTCTTGATTGTTATCGCCCTGGCAGCCACTGCCGCAGCGGGTGCCGGCTGGTGGTTATTGAGTCAGAAAAAAACCGAAACGGCAGCCAGCGAGCCGCCTCCGCCGCCAGCGCCGGTATTCATGCCTTTGGATACATTCACCGTTAACCTGTTATCTCCGGATAACAACCCGGATCGGGTGCTGTATGTGGGGATCACCCTGCGACTGCCGGATGAAGCGACCCGTGCGCGCCTGACCAATTATCTGCCGGAAATTCGCAGTCGTTTGATTATGCTGTTTTCTCGTCAGAGCTCATCTGTTCTGGCAACGGAACAAGGCAAGCAAAAACTGGTTGAAGATATCAAGCAGGTATTAAGCCCACCGCTGGTTCCTGGACAACCTAACCAGGTAGTCAGCGATGTCCTGTTCACTGCTTTCATTTTGCGGTAATCACTATGGGTGACAGCATTCTTTCACAGGCAGAGATTGACGCTCTGCTAAACGGTGACAGTGGCGATAGTAGCGCTGATGCCAGCAACGCTGCTTCGCAGAAAGACGGGGATGTCAAACCCTACGATCCCAATACACAACGGCGCGTCATTCGTGAACGTCTGCAGGCGCTGGAGATCATTAACGAACGTTTTGCTCGTCAGTTCCGTATGGGGCTGTTCAACCTGCTTCGTCGTAGCCCGGATATTACTGTCGGGGCTATCAAGATTCAGCCGTATCATGAGTTTGCGCGTAACCTGCCGGTTCCGACCAACCTCAACCTGATACATCTGAAGCCACTGCGCGGCACGGCCCTGTTTGTGTTCTCCCCTAGCCTGGTCTTTATTGCCGTGGACAACCTGTTCGGCGGCGACGGTCGTTTCCCCACCAAGGTTGAAGGTCGTGAATTTACGCATACCGAGCAGCGCGTTGTGCGCCGGATGCTTAAACTGGCGCTTGAAGCTTACAGTGATGCCTGGAATGCGATTTACAAGTTAGATGTGGAATACGTGCGTTCGGAAATGCAGGTAAAATTCACCAACATCACCACATCGCCGAACGATATCGTGGTGACGACCCCTTTCCATCTGGAAATCGGGACCTTGACCGGTGAATTCAGTATCTGTATTCCGTTCTCCATGATTGAGCCTTTACGCGAATTGCTGGCTAACCCGCCGCTGGAGAACTCTCAGCAGGAAGACCAGCATTGGCGTGAAACACTGGCAAAGCAGGTACAGCACTCGGAGCTGGAGCTGGTTGCCAACTTTGTCGATATCCCGGTTCGACTGTCGAAGGTTTTGAAACTCAAACCCGGAGATATTTTGCCGATTGATAAACCTGAACGCCTGGTGGCTCATGTTGATGGCGTGCCGGTATTGACCTGTCAATACGGTACGTTAGATGGCCAATATGCCTTGCGTGTTGAACACTTGATTAACCCCATTTTAAATTCTCTGAATGACGAGGAACCGCTCAATGAGTGACATCAAGAAACCGTCCGAAGAAACGGATTCCGTGGACGATCTGTGGGCTGATGCATTTAACGAGCAGCAGTCGGCAGAAAAAAGCGCGCCGGGTAGTACCGAAGGTATCTTCAAAAACTTTGATGTGCAGGACACGCAGGGTTCAATGCAGGATATCGATCTGATTCTGGATATCCCGGTCAAACTGACGGTCGAGCTCGGTCGCACCAAAATGACCATCAAAGAGTTGCTGCGTTTGTCGCAGGGCTCCGTGGTAGCGCTGGATGGCCTGGCCGGTGAGCCGCTGGATATCATGATTAACGGATATCTGATTGCTCAGGGTGAAGTCGTGGTCGTCTCTGACAAGTATGGCGTACGTATCACCGATATTATTACGCCGTCAGAACGTATGCGCAGGTTAGGCCGTTAATGACGGGCACCGCACAACAGACTGTCTCTACGATTCAGCAGCCGCCCGCGGCTGCTGAATCCGTTATTTCCGGCGGCGCACTGTTGTCGCAAATCGGCACCGCCTTGTGCGGTGTGCTGTTATTGATCTTGCTGGTCGCCTGGCTATTACGCAAACTGGGTCTCGCGCCGCAGGTCAAAAGCAGCAATGTTATGAAAGTGATGTCGTCGTGTCCGGTCGGGCAACGCGAACGTATTGTGATTGTTGAAGTCGACGATACCTGGCTCGTATTAGGGGTAACTGCCCAGCAGATCACCCATTTGCATACCCTGCCCGCGCGTCCCGTTGGCAACGCGGCATCGGCAGAAAAAATTGCGCCGGCCGATTTTCTCCAGTTTCTCAAGAAAGCGACCAAGCGTCCGGAAAAAACCGAATGAGTACCACCCTGCGTCCGACTTCTTTCTCCGCATGGCTGCGTCTGCTACGTTATCCTGCGGCTTCCATTCTGTTCCTGATCGCACCCCATGCACTGGCGCAGCTGCCCGGTATTATCAGCCAACCCCTGGCTAACGGCGGGCAGAGTTGGTCATTGCCGATTCAGACGCTGGTTTTCATCACATCGCTGAGTTTTATTCCAGCGGTATTACTGATGATGACCTGTTTTACCCGCATTATCATCGTCCTGAGTCTATTGCGCAACGCATTGGGAACACCAACCGCACCGCCCAACCAGGTGTTGCTGGGGCTTAGTCTGTTTCTGACTTTTTTTGTGATGTCTCCGGTACTGAACCGCATCTATGACGAAGCCTATCGTCCGTTCAGTGAAGATAAGATCAGTATGGAAGTGGCTATCGAAAAAGGCTCGCAGCCGTTGCGTGAATTCATGCTCCGGCAAACCCGGGAAGCGGACTTAGCTTTATTTACTCGCCTGGCGCAAATTCCCTCACTGCAAGGCCCGGAAGCGGTTCCGATGCGGGTACTGGTGCCGGCTTATGTTACCAGCGAGCTGAAAACCGCTTTTCAGATCGGTTTTACGATTTTCATTCCTTTCCTGCTGATCGACCTGGTTGTAGCCAGTGTGCTGATGGCGCTGGGTATGATGATGGTTCCTCCGGCCACCATCTCGTTACCATTCAAGCTGATGCTCTTCGTGCTGGTTGACGGGTGGCAATTGTTGCTGGGGTCGCTGGCCCAGAGTTTCTATACTTAGTCGGTGCGGTTACCGCTGTTCACCACATCAGAGGAATGCCTGTATGACTCCTGAATCCGTCATGGCTTTAGGCTATGAAGCAATGAAAATAGCGCTGATGCTGGCAGGCCCTCCTCTTGTCGCCGCGCTGGTCAGCGGCTTGATTATCAGCCTGCTTCAGGCAGCCACACAAATCAACGAAATGACCCTGTCATTCATTCCTAAAGTGCTGACGGTATTTTTCACGCTGGTGGTTGCCGGCCCCTGGATGCTCAGCGTCATTCTTGATTATATGCGCACGATGTTCAGCCAATTTCCCAACATGATTGGATAGACATGGTCACCCTCAGCAGCATCGACATGATCGGTTGGTTCAACCAGTTTTTCTGGCCACTGGTCAGGATCCTCGCGCTTATCAGTACCGCGCCGATCTTTAGCGAACGCTCAATCACTCGCCGGGTAAAGATCGGACTGGGAGTGCTGATTACTATTGTCATTACACCGAGCATTCCCCACACCTCGACTCCAATATTTTCCGCAGCCGGTGTCTGGATGCTATGTCAGCAGGTGTTGATAGGCGCGATGCTGGGCTTCGCCATGCAGCTGGCGTTTGCGGCAATCCGTCTGGCCGGTGAGATTATCGGCCTGCAGATGGGGCTTTCATTTGCGACCTTCTTTGACCCCAGCGGCGGCCCGAATATGCCGGTGGTCGCCCGGTTCATGAACTTGCTGGCGTTGCTGCTTTTTCTGAGCATGAATGGGCATCTATGGTTGATATCGCTGCTGGTTGACAGTTTTCACACCATTCCCATCAGTGCCGAACCGATCAGCGGTAACGTATTTATGACCCTGGCCGAGGCTGGCGGTAGGATATTTTCTAACGGGCTGATGCTTGCCCTGCCCCTCATCACACTACTGCTGACTATCAACATGGCGCTTGGCTTATTAAGCCGGCTCGCGCCGCAGCTAACCATCTTTGCCATCGGCTTTCCCATCACCCTCTTCGCCGGGATCATCACCGTGGGTTTTCTGATCTTCCTGCTCTCGCCTTATGCAGAAAAACTGTTCGGCGAAACCTACGATTTACTGGCTGACTTATTAAGCCGCTTTGCCGGGTAATCCGCCCATTCGTTCGCTATTTTCCTCTGCCTTACTCTGCGGCTTATCCAAAACGAACTGATTCGCATCGCATGCGCATCGAAAAATACACGGCAAAAAAAAGACATGTCATCTTATTAAGGATGACATGCCAAAAAGAATACGCCCGGTTTAAGCGTATCCAAATACGGGTCGCTATTCCGTTTTATTTATTAAGCTGGAACAGCGAAAGACTCTGCATATCGCTAAAGGCTTTATATGAAGCCTGCAGAGACTGTTGTTGCATCATATATGTGGAGATGGTCGCAACCATATCGATGTCAACCAAGTCGCTCAATGTCTGTTTGTTCGCCGTAGTACGATCGGTACCAATGCTATCCAGCGTATCGATCTCCTGCAGCTGAACACCCAGCGTTGCCTGCGCAGAAGACACGTTAGTCAGCGCGTTCTTGAGGCCCTGACTGGCTGCGCTGATTGATGCGGTATTAGCACTCTTCACGGCGTCAGTGGCGCCTTCCAGCGGAGTTTCCAGCGCGCTAATCGCGCTATCCAGCGCACCGAAGATGTCCGCAGTACCGCTCGCGTTGTTAAATACGTCGGAACCGATATGCCCGACCGTCATGATGCGGTCCGCGTCCACCTGCTGGGAAATGGCCTGAGTGCCGCCCACATAGCTAACGGTACCGGACGCATTGGTAGTAAACGGCTGAGAATCGGTCTTATAGCCACCGAAAACAAAGCTGCCATTACCATCCGTACTGTTTGCCAGATTGAGCAATTGAGATTTCAGGCCGCGCAGAGAGGTTGCGATAAGCTGGCGGTCGTTATCATTCTTTGTACCGTCCGCGCTTAACAGCGTCGTGCTGGCCGAGGTCAATGCGGTCGCTACGTTGGTCAGTACCGACAATTCGCTATTCATGCCATTTTCAGCAAAGGTGCGCGCCAGCGTATATTGCTCGTTTTGTGCCTGCGCCTGGTTGACCATAACCGCCTTGGACGCCGCTATCGGGTCATCAGAGGGGGTTAGCACGCGGGTGTTGCTGGCAAGCTGCTGGCCCGTTTTGCTGAAGGACGATAATCCATCTGTGACGCCTTGCATGCTCTGCTGAAAAATAATACTGGTACTCAGTCGCATAACTTATTCCTTACTGTTTCTCGTCACAAATTTAGCTACGGATCGCCAACAGGGAATCGAAGATCGTCGAAGCAGTCTGGATTACCTTGGCATTCGCCATGTAATACTGCTGGAAACGAACCAGATCGCCATACTCTTCATCCAGGTTGACACCGGATACAGACTGCTGCTCGGTCGTCAGCTGCGACACCACATTTTTCTGCGATGTGTCGGTAACTTTGGCGGTACTGGTTTTGTTGCCGATATCTCCGACCAGACTGGCATAGGCCTGACTGATACTGGATTTATTCTCGACAACTTTGCTGGTCTGCAAATTCAGTAACGCTTTAGCGTTGGTGTTATCACTCACGCCACCACCCGCTGACGTCAGCGAAACACCAGCCGCCGCAATCTTGGACGAATCCGTCACTTTCACCGACATATCCACGACGACATCGCGAACACCCTTAACCGTAAACAGGTCTTTCGCTGCCGGCGTACCGGAGATATCCAGTTTCATCCCGTCAAAAATCAGGCTGGCCGACGTCGAACCGCTGGCCGCGGTATACGTCGCAGAGGAAGACAGGTCAGCACCATCCGACAAACGCGTGATCGACCAGTCATTGGCTGCCGGACCAACAAATTTGACGCTATAGTCGCTCGCCTTGATGTAGTTGGAATCGTTACGCGCCAACGAAGCGGCAGAGGTTGAGCCGGTCGGCGCAGTCTGCGAAATGGATGATTGCCCCGGTGATACTTTGAAACTGAAAGTATCGCCTGATGCAGCAGAACCGGAAATATCGATAGTGAAACCATCAAAGGTCAATGCCGAGCCTGACAGGGTTGAGGCTGCTGTCGTGCCGTCAGAGCGGGTAACACTCCAGGACGTTCCATTGTACTGCATCGAGTAAGTATCGCTCAGATAGGAAGAGGTCAACTCGGTAGCAGTCGTATTTTTGGCGCTCTTTAACGTGACAGATGAGCCAACGCCAAAGAAATCCCCTCCCTGAGCATTGTTCAGGTCAAACCCGGCTTTGTGTTGCTGGTTGAAAGCATCGGTAAACGCCAGCGCCATCTGTCCCAACTGATTACGAGCGCTATCCAGCGTACTGGTGCGGAAACTGAGCAAACCGCCGAGAGAACCACCGGTAATGGCGCTTTCTTTTACTTCGCTTGCACCGGCGATGGCGTCGTTATAGGAAACGGTGGTACGCGTCGGGTCGGTGCTGGACTGGGTAGCGACAAGCGTATTGTAACTTTTGCCCTGAACCAGGGTCAGGCCATTTTTCAACGCGATGTTGTAAACGTCGCCGTCCTGGACCGCCACATCCACGCCAACCAGCTTGTTCAGATCGTTAACCAGGTTATCGCGCTGGTCCAGCAGATCATTCGGCGACGCGCCGTTGTTGGCGCCCTTCAGACGAATAATCTGATCGTTGATATCAGCAATCTGTTTGGCATACGTATTAATTTGCGTAACGGTGATGGAAATCTCGCCGTTGATATTGCTGTCCATATCACGCAGGTACTGATCGGTAATCTTGAACTGATTGACCAAAGCTTCGGCTTTGCCCAGCACGGTTTGACGTACTGAAGAGTCGCTGGAATTGCTGGTCAGGTTCTGCAGGTTCTTGAAGAAGTCCTGAATCGTGGTGGACAGGCTGGATGAACTGCTCGATAACAGGTTATCGATCTTGGAGATCTGGCTGTAATACGACGTGGTCGCACTGCTTGTTGTCTGTGCCGCACGTAATTGTTTGGCGATGAAATCGTTGTAGTCACGATTGATGCTGACAACGCTGACCCCGTTGCCAATATAACCGGCGGAAAGATTGGTGCCGTTGTTCTGTGTCAACAGTGCATTTTGACGGCTATACCCTGTAACAGCCTGGTTACTGATATTGTTACTGACGGTACTCAACGCCGCCTGGGCAGCGCTCAAACCACTCATTCCGGTGTTAATCAAGTTGGACATGCTGGGTTCCTTTTACTCTTGCTCATGCACAGACAGGACAGTACCTATTACCGGGCACAAAGAGATATCGCCGTTATAAATTAACTTGTATAGCTATCGGCAGACGGGCTGAAAACTTGAGGAAAATTAGAAAATCCCGCTCAGGTCATGCGTATAGGCCTGAACCGCCTTTTCACCCGAGTTTTTCATCTGCTGAATCATGCTTACCAGCTTCTTCGCATAAGCCGGATCAGTCGCATACCCTGCCTGTTGCAGCGCCACCGCAGCCTGTTCCGCGGTTGCCGCAGCAGAAACACCAGCATAACGGGGGTTCTGCGTCAGCAATTTGGCGTAATCATTTAACGCTTCCAGATAAGAACCATACACACGGAAGGCGGCTTTGACCTTTTTGGCGATGCCCTGCTCGTATTCTGTCGTGGTAACTTCCGTAACCGGGCCATCCCAGCTACTGCCGGCTTTAATACCAAAAATGTTGTGACTGCGACGGCCATCGGCGGTAGGAATCTCACGCTGTCCCCAGCCGGACTCCAGGGCAGCCTGCGCCATGATCAGATGATGTGGAATACCGCTTTGCTGGCTAACCAGCATGGCTGGTGTGGACAAACGGGAGATAAAATCGGTGCTGCTCATCGGCAACGCAGACGATTTTTCCGGCAGTTTGGGGACGGCCTTACGTACCATCTGTTCCAGCACAAACGACGGCATGGCACGGGCTAATTGACCATCGGGTTTGAAAGGCGCCGCCGATGCGGGTTCATTCCCGACAATGCCCTGGCCCATCATCTGTTTTTCAATCACGGAAGCCAATCCCAGCCCCTTGCCCAACGACATTTGCTGGGCCAGTTGCTGGTCATACATTGATGTGAGCATGCGGGTTTGATCGCTGCTGAAAATGCCATCTTTCGGCAACGCGTCACGCATGCTCTTCATCATCATCTGCACGAAGACGCCTTCCAACTGTTTAGCCACAGCGCGGATCCCTTCCCGGCTCTGAGGATGACTGGATACATCCCGCTTCAGCGCGTTAAGTGACTGTGTCTCATAAGCAGGATTGTTAAACGTCTTCATATCGCTCATCAGATAATTTCCAGCTTCGCTCTCAGGCAACCAGCACTTTCCATCGCCTGAAGAATTGACATCAGATCCATCGGCGTGGCGCCAAGCGAGTTCAATGCTCTGACCACACTATTGAGGTTAGCACTGGAGTTGACTCGCTGCAGCGCGCCGCCTTCCTGACGCATGGAGATTTCCGTCTGCGGCGTCACGACCGTTTGCCCGCCTGCCAGCGGCGTGTTCGGTTGACTGACCACATTCTGCTGGTTGATGGTAACGGACAGGTTGCCCTGAGCAACCGCGCAGTTTTCCAGTTGGACATTGCGGTTCATAACTACCGAACCGGTGCGGGAGTTAATGATAACCTTGGCGTCCAGCGTGCCGACATTCACCTCAATATTCTGCATGTCGGCCAGGAACCTCACCTGAGCGCTGTTGCCGGCAGGCACCACAACCCGGACAGTACGCGAATCCAGCGGCGCTGCCGAACCACCGCGACCAAAACGGTTGATGGCATCGCTGATGCTCTGTGCCATGGTGAAATCATCCTGATTTAACTGCAGAATGATGGTATTGCCGGTGCCAAAAGTATTGGGCAGTTCACGCTCGATGATTGCACCGCCGCTGATACGCCCACCCGACAGTTGGTTTACCTGCACGCTGCTGCCGCCCGCGGACGCGCCAGCGCCGCCGATCAATACGTTCCCCTGCGCGATAGCATAGATCTGATTATCCACCCCTTTCAGCGGCGTCATCAGCAGCGTACCGCCGCGCAGGCTCTTGGCGTTACCCATCGAAGAAACGACCACATCCACCGGTTGTCCCGAACGGGCAAACGCCGGCAACTTTGCCGTCACCATAACGGCAGCCACGTTTTTCAACTGCATGTTGGTACCAGCCGGAACGGTAATCCCCAGCTGAGACAACATGTTGTTCAGACTTTGAGTGGTGAACGGCGTCTGCGTGGTTTGGTCACCGGTACCATCCAGCCCCACTACCAGACCATAGCCAATCAGGGCATTATCACGCACGCCCTGAATATTCACCAGATCGCGGATACGCTCAGCCGATGCTGGCGGAGCCACCACCATCAGCAAAGCAAGAAGAACGGTAAAGATTGAAGTGATCCGCATTGTATGCCTCATCAATTTAGAACGGCGAAACATTAAGGAAGAAGCGTTGCAGCCAGCCCATGGTCTGCGTTTCATTAATGTAGCCATTACCCACATATTCCATACGCGCGTCCGCCACTTGTGTTGACGGTACGGTATTGCTGCCGCTGATAGTTCTTGGGTTCACTACCCCGGAAAAACGAATAAATTCGGTTCCCTGATTAACTGCAATCTGTTTTTCGCCCACGACATGCAGGTTGCCATTCGTCAGCACCTGATCCACGGTAACCGTGATGGTGCCGGTGAAGGTATTATTCGCGTTGGCGCCGCCTTTCCCGGTAAAGTCATCTTTGCCGGTGGCGTTAAATGCGGCCCGGTTGTTGCCCAGTGGGCCTTCCAGCAAACGCGGCGTCGTGGTCATACCGAACGAACCGGAAGCATCACGACTGGCATTTGCCGACGAACTCTTACTGGCGCTGACGTTTTCCTGCAGCACAATGGTAAGCGTATCCCCTACATTCCTTGGGCGACGATCCTCAAACATCGGCTGATAACCATAGTTCATCGCCTGCCCGGTCTGGAAAATAGAACCGTTGGGAATAGCCTGTAAAGGCGGTGCAGGCTGCGCTGTCGTTGGCCCGGTCACCACCTTGTCATGAGGTATATAGGCGCAACCGGACAGTGTTAACATCATCACGTATGCCAGCAGACGGGGCCGACATGGCTGCAACGCTGCAACCGACTTCGTATTCATCATCACTACGGATATCGCCTTACTTTCAGTAATCTATCCACATATTGAATCAAGGTGGCCACTTTACCCATCTGCATTCCAGCCGCAAATCAGTAAAACGCCACCCTATTTAACAAGCGCTACCCAGGAGAGATTACAGCTGGGTCAGTTTCTGCAACATCTGATCGGTGGAAGAAATCGCCTTACTGTTGATTTCATACGCGCGTTGAGTCTGGATCATCGACACCAACTCTTCGGCGACGTTCACGTTCGATGTTTCAACGTATTTCTGATAAATCAGACCCGCTCCGTTCAGGCCAGGCGTACTCTGAGTCGGCGCGCCGGAACTGGCGGTTTCCGCATACAGGTTTTCGCCGAGGTTTTCCAGGCCCGCCTCGTTGATGAACATCGCCAGGTTAAGCTGCCCGATCTGCACCGGCGCAGTCTGCCCCTGCTGAGTCACGGTGACCACCCCGTCGCGGCCAACCGTTAGGTTGCTGGAGTTTGCCGGGATAGTGATCGCCGGCTGGACCTGAAAGCCGCTGGATGTCACCAGCTGACCGTTGGAGTCCTGCTGGAAAGAGCCATCGCGGGTATACGACGTAGTTCCATCCGGCATCAGCACCTGGAAGAAACCGGCGCCCTTGATCGCCATATCCTTCACATTACCGGTTTCGGAAAAGGAGCCTTGCGTATGAATGCGCTCGGTTGCCACCGGACGCACACCAGTCCCCAGTTGCAGACCTGACGGCAGTGTGGTCTGTTCTGAAGACTGCGCCCCTGGCTGACGAACTGTCTGGTACATCAGGTCCTCAAATACGGCACGCTGACGCTTAAAACCATTGGTGCTGACGTTCGCCAGGTTGTTGGATATGACATCCATATTGGTTTGCTGGGCGTTCAGACCGGTTTTGGCAATCCATAAAGAACGGATCATCGAGTCACTCCTGTGCGCAAGGGCACTTAATTCATTGCAAGTATCTGATTAGCACGTTGCGTATTATCATCAACGCTGCTGATCACTTTCATCTGCATCTCAAAACGGCGCGAGTTGGAAATCATCTCCACCATCGATTCAACCGTATTGACGTTACTGCCTTCCAGTACCCCCGGCATTACCCTGACGGTTGCGTCATTCTGTAATACCGCGCCGCGCTGCTGCTGCGCGGCCGGGGACACACGAAAAAGCCCGTCGTCGCTACGGGTCACTTCGGTTCCCGTCGCCTTGACCAGCTTCAGGCGCCCGATCTGGGTAACCGTGTTCGCGGCGTCGCTAGGGTTTAACGCGTTGATGGTACCGTCAGGACCGATAGTAAGCTGCGTCTGAGGCGGAACGTCAATCGGACCGCCGTCGCCCATTACCAGGTTGCCCTGAATGGTCAACTGCCCGTTGGCGTTGATTTCCATATTACCGTTGCGGGTATAGGCTTCACTGCCATCCGCAGCACGCACCGCCAGCCAGCCGTCCTGCGACAAGGCAACGTCCATCGAACGCCCGGTATAATCCATCGAACCCGGGGTGGTATCCGCCCCAGGCGTTGATGATATCACCAGCGTACGCGTCTCGTTGGTAACCCCCTGGATCGGCACAGCACGCATCGCAGCCAGCTGCGCGCGAAAGCCCGGCGTCGAGGCGTTGGCCATGTTGTTTGACGTAATGGCCTGTTGCTCCAGCGTCTGGCTTGCTGCGCCCATCGCTGTATAGATAGCGTGATCCATGCAATATCCCCGTTACGATAATTAACGCAGGTTGACCAGCGTGTTGAGAATCTGATCCTGCGTTTTGATGGTCTGCGCGTTCGACTGATAGTTACGCTGGGCAACGATCATGTTGACCAGTTCCTTACTCATATCGACGTTGGAACTTTCCGTCGCCTTACCAACCAGTTTGCCCAGGTTGCCGGAACCTGCCAGACCTACAACAGCCTGACCAGAATTACTGGTTGCCGCCCAAACGTTATCCCCCTGGGGAGACAACCCTTCCGGGTTAGCGAAGTTAGCCAGCGCGATCTGCCCAAGTACCTGGGTTTTCGAGTTGGAATAAGAGCCGACAACCGTACCATCGTTACTGATGCTGTAACCGGTCAATTCACCCGGAGCATAACCATTCTGTGTTGGCGTCTTGGTGCTATTGGAGCCGCTGTTCTGCTGTACTGTGCCGGTAAAGGCAAGCGTAAAGTTGCTGGCGGCAGAACCATTCAACGTCGCCATGGTCAACGTCGCCGGCGTCGTCGTCGTCAGCGCACCACTGGTATTGAAGGTCAGTGCGGTCGGCCCCTGGAAACCTGCGCCGGTAATGCTGGTATCCTGAGCGTACACGTTCCAGCTGTTGGCGGCGGATTTCACAAAGTAGAGCGCAAAGTTATGTTCGTTACCCAGACTATCGTAGGTAGTAATGGAACCCTTGTAGTTTGAGGTATTGGTCGGATCGGTCGCGTTCCAGGTATTGATGCTATCCGATGAGTTCAGGTTGGCGATAATGGATGCCGTGGTCGTCGCGTTGGCCGACATCGTGGTTTCC
Source organism: Dickeya sp. NCPPB 3274 (assembly GCF_000406205.1). Lineage (NCBI taxonomy): Bacteria > Pseudomonadati > Pseudomonadota > Gammaproteobacteria > Enterobacterales > Pectobacteriaceae > Dickeya > Dickeya sp. NCPPB 3274. The sequence goes on from NZ_CM001979.1 coordinate 3,124,982, forward strand.
GGTATGCTCAGCGCCACCGGGTCCGCACCTTGCTGAATGGTCGGCGGAGTACCGGTAGCGGGATAACCGGTCAACTGCAGCCCCTGCGCGTTGACGATATTACGGCTGCTGTCTAACGTGAACTGACCATTACGGCTGTAAGCTACACTGCCGTTACTGTTAAGAAGACGATAGAAACCATTCCCGTTAATGGCTACATCCAGCGAACGAGACGTGCCGGTGATAGAACCGTTGCTAAAGTCCTGCAGTACGGATGCAACTCGGGTCCCCAGGCCTACGTTGGAGCCGGCATACATATCGGCAAAAGAGATATTACTGGCTTTGAAACCAACGGTAGCGGAGTTGGCAATGTTGTTGCCAATCACGTCCAGATTGTTAGAGGCAGCGTTTAAGCCACTGACCGCCTGAGAAAAGCTCATAGTGCTCTCCTGAATATTGATGAACTGTTATTCACTAAAAAAGTGACGCGCGTTATATCCGTAACTGCTACAAAATCTGACGTACATTATCCAGCGTGGACTGGCCGCTCAGGCCCAGGTCCAGTAATGCCCCACTACTATTGCTGACCACGCCATTCACGTACGCGTAGTTCAAAGCTTCTACTACCTGCTGAGTACCATTTGAGGTAGCGGAAACCGAAATTGTATAAGCGCCATCTGGTGCGGCCGTACCGTCGGAGGCCTTGCCATCCCAGGAATAGGCATGAACCCCGGCGCTCAGTGAGCCGAGCTCCATGCTGCGAACCACTTTGCCGGAACTGTCGGTGATATTGACGGTAACGTTCTCCGCCGCATTTTCCAACTCAACGCCGAACGGCGTGGTCGTTTCCTTGCCGACCAGCACTTTGGTGCCCGGCACCAGCACGCCGTGACCAATCAATGATGCCGCCTGAATGGACTGGTTGCTGTTGATTTGCGTGGAAATGGACCCCAGTGTGGTATTCAGCTTCTCGATGCCGCTCACCGTGTTTAACTGAGCCAGCTGAGAGACCAGCTGGTTGTTATCCATCGGGTTGGTCGGATCCTGATTTTTCAGCTGAGCAACCAATAGAGTCAGGAAACTATTCTGTAAGTCAGCACTGGTACTTCCGCTGACAGTCGATGTCGACGTCGTTGATGTAGTACTTTGGACGTCACTGACAGAAGATGTGGTAGCCATGAATTCTCCAGATTACTGACCAATGGTTAATGTCTTCAGCATCATCGATTTTGTGGTATTCAATACTTCCACGTTCGCCTGATAGCTTCGGGACGCCGAAATGGTGTTCACCATTTCATTGACGGGATCCACATTCGGCATGCGGACATAGCCTTTGGCATCGGCCAGCGGATTTCCCGGCTGATAGACCAGTTTTTCCGGAGAAGGATCTTCGACCACTTTGGCGACTTTCACACCGCCAGTCGCCTGCCCCGGAGCAGCATCGACCTCAAAAACCACCTGCTTGGCGCGATAGGGCTGACCGTCGGGTCCCGTAACGCTGTCAGCGTTAGCCAGGTTACTGGCGCTAACGTTAAGGCGTTGAGACTGGGCAGAAAGCGCCGAGCCGGAAATATCGAAAATATTAAGTAACGACATGAGACATCAACCTTATATCTGTCGCCAATGCTGTTATGATGACCCGGACTGAAGTACCGACATCATCCCTTTAATCTGCCCGCCGATGAGCGTCAGGCTGCTCTGATACTTGAGACTGTTGTCCGCGAAATTGGTACGTTCGCGATCCATGTCAACCGTGTTTCCATCAAGAGCCGGCTGGGTCGGGACACGGTAGAGCAGATCGAGTTCGGGCGGTTGTACTGTCTGAGCGGGGATGTGACGTGCAGACGTCAGGCTCAGCGATACAGACTGACCGCTGGCACGCCCTTGCTCCATGACCTTGTTCAGTTCGCTGGCAAAATCAATGTCACGCGCCTGATAACCAGGAGTATCCGCGTTGGCAATATTGGCGGCCAAAATCTCCTGACGCTGGGCACGGAGATTCAATGCTTCTTGCTGAAACCGTAGCGCGGCATCCAATTTATCGAGCATGCTCCCTCCGCAATTTAAACTTTAGTGCTGGTAGGATAATTCTCATCCTGTAAAAATCATCGCAAGAATAGACATAAAATGAAGCGCTATTTATTGCCTTAACTGTAAGCAAGTACCGTTACACTGATACCGTGAAATTAAACGGGTTTTGGAGAGCGTAAGACTGATGCCTGATATCAGAAAATACATACAGTTATCGATTTTGGGTATCTTGTTTGCCCCGGTACTGGTGAATGCTGCCGATCTTGCATCACAAATTTCCCGCTTTTTTTCGGATAACTTTAAAGGCTCATCCAATACGATTAATGTGGTGGTAAAGACACCTGAAGCCCAATGGCTCGTTTGTGAAAATCCGCAGATTTCACTGCCGGGAAATGCCAAAATGTGGGGTAATCTTTCGGTGTCTGTTCGCTGTAGCCAAGAGCGGCGTTTCGTGCAGGTAGAAGTGCAGGTTACTGGAAACTATCTGGTCGCCGCGGCGCCGGTCAGCCGGGGAACAGAACTGACGTCCGGCGATATTCGAACCATTCGCGGCAGGATCGATCAACTGCCTCCCCGCGCCTTGTTCACCCCGGGAGAGGCTCAGGGCGCGGTGGCGTTGCGGGATATCGCGCCAGGCCAGCCCATCACCCAGGTGATGATCAGAAAACCCTGGGTGATCCGAGCCGGGCAAAACGTGCAGATTCTGGCCCAGGGGGATGGCTTTAACGTACGCAGTGAAGGTAAGGCGATGAACAATGCGGCTTCGGGTCAATCTGCCAGAGCACGCACGGCTTCAGGTCAGGTCGTATCCGGCATCGCAACCGACGATGGGATTATTCTGATCTCACAATAATTTGCTAAAGTAATGCTCAATGCTGCCGATATGATGTACATAGTCGCTGATGATATACTGGTTAAATAAATGCCAGTTTTAGATGGTGTTAGCTATCTCATTGATTATCATCATTTATACTTTTCATGACACGAGCACACTACCATGAGCATTGATCGGACCCAGTCAGTCAAACCGGTAAGCCAGGTTCAACCCCGGGATACCGGCGACGTAACAAAATTAAAGCGGAAGGAAGAAACCGGGCAGCAAAGCGGTGTGACCGGTACTCAGGTTAAACTGAGCGATGCGCAGTCCAAACTGATGCAACCGTCGTCGCAGGACATCGATATGCAGCGCGTAGAAACCCTGAAGCAGGCTATTCGTGACGGTTCATTAAAAATGAACGTCGGTAAAATTGCTGATGCATTAATTAAAGATGCTCAGGACTTAATCGCAGGCGACTAACCCTATGGAAAAACTTGTAAAGCTGCTGGAGCAACTCCTGTTCAACATGCGTGAACTTGAAGTTGTGCTGTCTGATGAGCAGTTGTTGCTCTGTGCGGGCCATGTTGATGGGCCAGCTCTGCAAGTGATTACCGATAAGAAGGGCTCTCTGTTATCGACCATCCAGCATTTGGATAAAATTCGTCTGCAGGGAGAATCGGTGTTGCGTGTGAAAGCGCCCTACTCTAGCCATGCAACCCTGGAACAAACCTGGCAACAGATCACCGCGTTAAGTGAATCTTTGCGCGATAAAAACCAGCATAATGGCTTACTGCTTGGTTATCATCTCGATCACAATGAAAAAGCGCTGGCGGTGCTGAAACCTCGTCACGCACAGTCTCTGTACGGACCGGACGGTCAATCTCGAAGTAATTCCATTTCTGGCCGACGAATCAGCATCTGATTTGGGCTAAACTGATCGTTACTCACGCATCTTGTCGTAGAAATATCAGTGTATATAGTTTCAATGCACTATTGATAGTTCACTGATATCTCATTGGATGCCACATCCACCGATGTAACCATCCGCCCGCTTCCGGGCACATAGAACAACATCCTGAACTCGCTGTTGGCGGGTACGCCCTGCAATCCGCGAGTTTGCCCGCTGGCGCCATCCAGATTGACGCAACGATTGGCGGCGCAGAGCTTGACGGCAAGATCTATCGGCGCCGGCGATTTCAGTTGATATCGCCAGTAGATTACCGTCACGGATTGGGCGGCCGTCACGCCCAATCCCGGGGGAGGAAGCAACGCAGGCGAAGAGGCCAGCATGCCCTTGTATTGAAATGATGGCCCGGTCAGGCTTGTATTCCACCCACCTTGTTGAGCGAGGGCGCTGCATGAAAACGCCCCTGTCGCTAAACTAAAAAGACCAACTATCAACATGCTCTTCATCAGGAAGACTCACCAATCATCGACGTCATTCTGATCTGCCGGCTATCGCTGATCTCGAGGTTAGACAATACGGCAATTTGCGGCAGGCTGCGGTGCAGGAAACGTGACAACAATCCGCGCAGTGCGTGGTTAACCAGCAACACCGGCGGCGCTCCCAGCATTTCCTGTCGTTGCAATGCCTGTTTTGCCTGTTCCAATAATCTGTCGCTCAAGCCGGGTTCCAGACCGCCGCCGCCCTGAAGCGCCTGTAACAGCAAACGCTCCAGCGCACTGTCAAGACCAATCACCTGCAGCTCCGTATCGCCCGGGAACCACTGCTGCGTGATAGCCCGCCCCAACGCAATACGCACCGCGGTAGTCAGCTCATAGGGATCGGTTTGCACCGGTGCGTGCTCGGCCAGTGTTTCAATAACCGTGCGCATGTCCCGAATCGAAACCTGTTCGCTTAACAGGTTCTGCAGCACCTTGTGCAGAGTCGTTAAGGTCACTACGCCCGGAATAAAGTCTTCGGTCAGCTTCGGCATTTCCTGAGACACGCGGTCCATCAATTGCTGCGCTTCCTGACGGCCGAACAACTCACTGGCATGCATGCTGAGTAAATGGTTCAGGTGCGTAGCCACGACCGTACTGGCCTCAACCACGGTGTACCCTTGTGTTTGCGCCTGCTCTTTCAGCGCACTTTCAATCCAGATCGCCGGCAGGCCAAAAGCGGGATCTTTAGTCAAATCACCCGGCAAGGTACCTACCGCATTTCCGGGGTTAATCGCCATCCAGCGCCCGGGGTGAGCTTCGCCGCTGCCGATCTCAACCCCTTTCATCAGAATACGATAGCTGGCCGGCTGCAGATCCAGATTATCCCGGATGTGAACGACCGGGGGCAGAAAGCCCATTTCCTGAGCAAATTTCTTTCTGATACTGCGAATACGCCCGAGCAACTCGCCATTTTGCTGAAAATCAACCATCGGAATCAGGCGGTACCCTACTTCCATACCAAGCGGATCTTCCAGTTGCACATCGGACCAACTGGCTTCCACCACCTGAGGTGTAACGGGTGCCGCAGCCGCGGCTTCATTCGCTGCAAATTCCGCTTTGCTTTCTCCTTTCCTCATCCACCAGGCCAGCCCTAACAAAGCGCCGGTGAAAAGCAGGAAAACAAAGTTAGGCATACCGGGGACCAAACCGACCAACCCCAACACCCCGGCGCTCAGGACCATGACACGCGGGTTATTGAACAGCTGGGTCACCATCTGCTGACCAACGTCCTGATCGGTACTGACCCGCGTCACGATCACACCGGCCGCGGTTGAAATCACCAGAGCAGGGATTTGCGCCACCAGACCATCACCGATGGTCAACAGCGTGTAGTTCTCAACCGCCTGTCCCAGCACCATATCATGCTGAACCACCCCGACCAGCAGCCCGCCGATAATGTTGATAGCCATAATCATCAGCCCGGCGACGGCGTCCCCCCGCACGAACTTACTGGCACCATCCATGGAGCCGTAAAAATCCGCTTCCTGGGTCACTTCAGAACGCCGTTTCTTGGCTTCATCTTCACCGATCAACCCGGCATTCAGGTCGGCGTCAATGGCCATTTGCTTACCTGGCATACCGTCCAACGTAAAGCGCGCGCCAACTTCAGCGATACGGCCAGCACCCTTCGTGATAACCATAAAGTTGATCAGCACCAGGATAATGAACACCACAATACCGATGGCAAAATTACCGCCAACCAGGAAGTGGCCGAAGGCTTCAACCACACGCCCGGCGGCGCCGGCACCGGTATGTCCGTCCATCAGAATGACACGAGTCGATGCCACGTTGAGCGACAGACGCAACAGCGTGGAAAACAGCAGAATGGTAGGAAAGGCGGCAAAATCGAGTGTGCGCTGGGTAAACATGGCGACCAGCAGCACCATAATGGACAGTGCGATGTTAAACGTAAACAACAAGTCCAGAACAAACGGTGGCAACGGCAGAACCATCATCGACAAGATGAGCAATATCAGAACAGGTCCTGCCAGAATCTGCCATTGTGAACCTTTCATATTGCCTGGTAGGCGAAGCAAAGAGGCCAGATTAGCCATCGGTTGTTTTCTCTTTAGCAAAATCCAGTGCATCCGGCACAGGTAAGTTTTTAGGTTTACGCGGTATCAAACCGCCTTCACGTTTCCAGCGCTTGAGCTGGTAGACCCAGGAAAGCACTTCAGCAACTGCGGCATATAATCCGGTGGGAATGTGATGCCCAATCTCAGTATGACGGTAAAGGGCGCGTGCCAACGGCGGTGCTTCCAGAATCGGGATACGATGCTCGGATCCCAGTTCGCGAATGCGCAGCGCTATCTGATTGGTGCCTTTGGCCAATACCTTGGGCGCATGCATTTTCTTCTCATCATACTTCAGTGCCACGGCATAATGGGTCGGGTTGGTAACAATCACATCCGCTTTCGGCACATCCGCCATCATTCGACGCTGGGCCATCGCTCGTTGCTGCTGGCGAATGCGGCCTTTGATATGCGGATCCCCTTCGTGTTCTTTGTATTCGTCGCGGATTTCCTGCTTGCTCATACGCAGCCGCTTAATATGGCTCCATATCTGCCAGCCCACGTCAAAAGCCACCATGGGAAAGAGCCCCAGGATCACCCAGAAGCAGCACAGGAAGGCAATGTTCAGCGCATCTTTTATCGCGCTCCCCAATGGCTCAGACACAAGGTGCAGCATGCTATTCCAGTTGTGCTTGAGAAACCAGAAAGTAATGCAGCCGACAATGACGGCTTTGAGGATGGCTTTAAATAATTCGGCCAATACATGGGTTGAAAACATACGTTTCAACCCAGATAGCGGATTCATTTTACCAAAATCGAAGCTGATCGCCTTGGTGCTAAAAATCAGTCCCCCCAGCAATACCGGCGCGGCCAGGGCAACCAGTACCAGACCGAATAAGATGGGGACAAGCGCCATCACCGCCTGCTCGATCAGCGAGCCGACATGGGAAATGATTAACCGCTCATCGCTGATGAATTTATGGTCAAAAATCAATCCCTTGGCCATCATATCAGTCAGTCTGGCCGCCATGCCGGAGCCGCTTCCCCACAAAATCGCCAGGCCGGCGATCAACATAAGCACCGACGTCAATTCTCGCGATCGGGGAATTTGACCTTCTTCTCGGGCTTTTTCCGTTCGTTGGGGGGTGGGAGCTTCTGTTTTCTCCAGATCGCTATCGTCTGCCACTACCAGCCGCTCCTGTTAATGCTCGCTGACATAAAGTTATACACCGTTAGCATGACAAATCCGGCAAATCATGATGGGTAGAAAAAAGGAGAAAATAAGCGGCTATTTATTTTATTGCATAAGATGGGGCGCAGGAATTTACGATCGGGACACGCCCGATCGTAAACATCCACATACCTTACGCCACGATGCCCACTCATACGGATGCAATGGGTGTCGGGGAAAAATCAGAAACCCAGGCTATCCAACAGGTCATCAACCTGATCCTGGTTAGAAACAATACCTGCGGCGGTTTTATCAACCTGAGGCCCATTAAGCAGGCCTTCATTCGCACGACGGGTTTCAGACGGTTTTTCCGGAATGTTTTCCAGCAAGACCATCAGCAGTTGTTTTTCAATTTCCTGAACAACATCCATCATGCGCTTAATCACTTGCCCGGTTAAATCCTGGAAATCCTGAGCCATCATGATCTCCAGCAACTGAGCATTGGTAAACGCAGTATGGTCCGGGACGGATTCGAGGTAGTTGCGCGTATCGGTAACCAACTCACGCGCCTCCGACAGTTCAATCGGATTCTCAAACCACTGATCCCAGCGAACCTTCAGGGATTTGGATTCTTCTTCCAGTTGATTCTGACGAGGCTGGGCGGCTTCAACACAACTTAGTGCACGCTCTGCAGCTTGTGCGGTCATCTGAACTACATAATCAAGACGATCGCGAGCATCAGGAATCGCTTCCGCCGCTTCAGTGATCGCCTGATCCAAACCAAGCTCTTTCAGGCTATCACGCAGCATGCGTGTCAGTTGCCCGATACGAGAAATAATCTCTGTGGCAGACGCATGATCGTTAATGGGCATCGGATGTGGATTCATGGCATCTCCTTACATACCAAGCTTTTCGAAAATCTTACTCAGTTTTTCTTCAAGCGTAGCGGCAGTAAACGGTTTAACAACATAACCACTGGCACCAGCCTGTGCTGCAGCAATAATATTCTCTTTCTTTGCTTCAGCGGTTACCATCAGAACGGGAAGCTTGGAAAGCGTGCCATCGGCACGGATAGCCTGCAACAGCTCAAGTCCGTCCATATTAGGCATGTTCCAGTCAGAAATGACAAAATCGAAACCGCCTGAACGGAGCTTGTTCAGAGCATCAGCGCCATCTTCCGCTTCTTCCACATTGTTGAAGCCCAGCTCTTTTAGTAGATTTCGAACAATACGACGCATTGTCGAAAAATCATCCACTACTAAAAATCTGAGTTCTTTATCAGCCATACCTACTCCTAATATTATTGCTCACCCGGAGCTGCTATATACGTAATGCCTGTCCGGCAGAAACTTGTGCCAGCATCCGCTGACTCACCTGGTGCAAATCCACCACCTCATCGACACCACCGAGTGCAATAGCCTCTCGAGGCATACCGAATACCACACAGCTGGCTTCATTTTGCGCGATCGTATACGCCCCCGCTTTATGAAGTTCCAGCATTCCCGCGGCCCCATCATTTCCCATGCCAGTTAGGATTACTCCTACCGCATTTCGCCCGGCGTACTGTGCAACAGAGTGGAACAGTACGTCAACAGAAGGACGATGACGATTAACCGGCGGGCCATCATGCAATTTTACCTGATAGTTCGCACCGCTACGCGCCAGTTCAAGATGCCGGGCACCAGGCGCGATATACGCATGCCCCGGCAGGACACGTTCACCGTCCTCGGCCTCTTTCACTGTAATCTGACACAGTTTATTCAACCGCTCAGCGAAAGACTTGGTAAATCCCGGCGGCATATGCTGAGTAATCAGCAACGCCGGGCTGGTCGGCGGCAACGGCTGCAAGACATGCCTGATCGCCTCGGTGCCGCCGGTTGAGGCGCCAATTGCGATCAGTTTTTCACTACTGAGCAACGGTGTACTGGGGATCAACACCGTAGGCGCAGGCGTCGCGTTGCGCTGAGGCAAACGCGCTTTGGCAGCCATACGGATTTTTTCCGCGATCAGTTCACTGTATGCCAACATCCCTTCGCGAATGCCCAACTGAGGCTTGGTAACAAAATCGATCGCCCCGAGCTCAAGCGCCCGCAAAGTAATTTCCGAACCTTTACCGGTCAGCGAAGACACCATCACTACCGGCATAGGACGAAGTCGCATTAATTTTTCAAGAAAATCAAGACCATCCATGCGCGGCATTTCCACATCGAGCGTCAACACCTGCGGATTGAACTTCTTGATTAAATCGCGAGCCACTAAAGGGTCAGGTGCAGTGGCAACCACCTCCATATCGGGATGACTATTAATGATTTCGGTCATGATCTGACGCATTAGCGCAGAATCATCAACACATAATACTTTTATTTTGCTCATTATCTTTCCTTAGCCAGCCCATAAACAGTCTGCCCGCGCAGGTAAAATTCCCGACTGATCTGACTGAAGTTCTCTGAATGCCCGGCAAACAATAATCCGCCCGGTTTAAGCAGCGGAACAAAACGACGTAAAATGCGCTCCTGAGTCTCTTTATCAAAATAAATCATTACGTTACGACAAAAAATCGCATCAAAAGGCGCTGGCAGAGACCACTCGGGAGCCAACAGATTCACTTGCTGAAAATGTATCATGTTCGCCAGATCCGGCCGAACACGGACCAACCCGCTGTGCGGCCCGGTTCCCCGCAAAAAGAAACGCTGCATCTGCTGTGGAGAAAGCGAACGCAGATCTTCCTGCCGGTAAATGCCGGCAGATGCTTTCTCTAAAACCTGCGTATCAATATCGCTGGCGACGATCTGACAGTTACTGGCACGGTCGCCATAGACTTCAGCCAGGGTCATCGCCAGTGAGTAAGGCTCTTCTCCCGTAGACGCGGCGGTACACCAGATGCTGTACCCCCCGGGCCGTTTGCGGGCGTGCTCGGCAAGAATGGGGAAATGGTGCGCCTCACGAAAAAACGCCGTCAGATTGGTCGTTAACGCATTAATAAATGCCTGCCATTCGGCACTGTTCGGATCCGACTCCAGCAAAGCAAGGTACTGACCAAAATCGTTGATTCCCAGTAAACGCAGCCGTCTGACCAGACGGTTGTAGACCATCTCACGTTTATGGTCGGCCAGCACGATGCCGGCGCGCTGATAGATAAGCTGGCTGATTCTTCGGAAATGAACATCAGACAGCGGCAACCGTTCAACCATCTGACTCAAAATAGATGTAGAACCTGAACGATTTGGCGATGGTGTATTTTTCATATCTGACCGCCCGAAAATGGATAGATGATTTTATTGTTTTCCAATCAGACTTCCCATTATAGCTATTACAGGTCTCATGCTTTAATCTCCGGCATCCTCTTATGCGATGAACCGGGTACCACCCAGAATACCAGCGGGAAGCGAGCTTTTATCAGCCCTTCTCCGACGGATTAATGGCGATAATCATGCGATGGTTTACATTGATGCCTTTTCGGCATTGTTCATCGTGAAGATTGCTCACCGAAAAATAATGCAATGCTTATCGTCGCCATACGCTCCTGAGTGCTGCAAGCCTGCATCTGACTGACAATCACGCTCAGAATGCCGTTAAAATATGCCTATATAGTTGGCATTACTTATATCAATCGGCCGTATTAAACCTTTCTTTAACTAAAGAAGCGTCATAACGGTAACAAAAATTAAAACTGCAGCCTTTGTCTCAAAACCACAACCGTACCTATACCGTCTGCAGAACATTAAGGCACAGAATCCCTTAAAAATATCTTAAGTAAACATCATTCAATATAGCGTCTCCCTGCCATTTTTTTGTTCCGTGATGCAGCTTTCATTAGTGATAGAAAAGAAAGCTGTAAAAATCATCAGATGAAAATCTATGCTCAGCATTGTTATTGTTGCTCAGGATAAGTTTTCATTATTACCGGTCTATTCATCGGATGGGCCGATAACCTGGCCCATCCGATTCAGCGATTAAAAGGTTTCCCAGTTATCGGTAGTTTTGCTGGCTCTGGCTTTTTTCTCTTTCTCTACGGAAGCAGGCGTTGCCAGGAGAACCGGTTTGGTAACCGGCGCCCGTGAAGCAATCGCAGCGGGGCGCCCGGCCATTGCATTGTCTGACAACCGGAATACGGCTACTGCCTGATTCAATACCCGGACCTGCTCTTCAAGTGCATTAGCCGCAGAAGCAGACTCTTCCACCAGAGAGGCGTTCTGTTGGGTAACACGGTCCATCTCGGTCACCGCCAGGCCAACCTGATCGATACCGCGGCTTTGCTCCTCAGACGCAGAAGCGATTTCACCCATGATGTCAGTAACACGTGTAACGGCACCAACGATCTCGCCCATGGTTTCCCCGGCACTTTCAACCAGTACGGAGCCTTCCTCAACCCGATTTACCGAATCCTCAATCAGAGATTTGATCTCTTTGGCCGCTTGAGCGCTGCGCTGGGCCAGGTTACGCACTTCTCCTGCCACAACAGCAAAGCCTCTTCCCTGCTCTCCGGCTCTGGCCGCTTCAACAGCAGCATTCAGCGCCAGAATATTGGTCTGAAAAGCGATACCGTCGATCACGCTGGTGATATCAGCAATCTTCTGCGAACTGCCGGCAATGTTATGCATGGTTTTCACCACGTTATCAACGACCTTGCCGCCTTTCTGCGCGGTTTCGGAGGCGCTCAACGCCAGTTGGCTTGCCTGCCGCGCATTCTCGGCGTTCTGCTTCACGGTGGATGTCAACTGCTCCATGCTGGCAGCAGTTTCTTCCAGCGCCGCAGCCTGTTGTTCGGTTCGTGACGACAGGTCACTATTGCCAGCGCTGATTTCCGATGCGCCGGTATAAATGGCCTCAGCCCCCTGCCGAACCGCACTGACCGTCGTAAAGAACTCTGTCTGCATATGACGCAGGCTATCAGCCAGGTTCCCCATTTCGTTCGTGCCATGGACATCAATCCGGGTAGTCAGGTCGCCTTTCGCCATATGCCGGATATGTTCAATAAGATTGGTCAATGGCTGAATAAGCGAACGATTGATACCCAGCCAGACAAGCAGAGCCATCACGACAACCAGTACCGCTACCGATATCAGCAGCCATAATGCCGTTGAATAAGACGAATTATTTTCATCTACGGCATTGGCATAGACTTTGTCGTAAGAGTCTTTGTAAGAATAATAGGCCTTCTCGAACTTGTCCTGAAAACTTTGAGTCGGCTGATCAAAAAACTCCTTCAGCCTACCGTTAGAGATAAAAACAATCAGATCGCTTAATGCGCTATTCAACGCGGTGTAATTATCTTTCACCACTTGAGCTACAGCCGGATCCTGCTGATTGGTATAAGGGATCTTTTCATAGTTGGCGAAGTGGGTGTTAGCGATAACCAGCTGTTTTTTCGCCAGTTCAATCAGCTCCTTGGCTGACACGCCTCCAGATGCCCCGCCTGATGCATCCATGGCATAACGCGTTCCGGCACGGTTCAACGTGTTACGCGTCTGCAATAAATAAGACCAGGTAGATTCCAGTTCTGATTTTTGCTGATTAATAATTCGTGTCGTCGTGAAGATATCTCTGTCCGACTTCAGTGCATTAAAAAATAACCCACCAGAAATGATTTGAAGAGCAATAAATAGTCCAAGAACGATAACTAGCCCGGTAACAACTTTTACACGATTCAGCATATTAAGCCTTAATAACAACGATCACTGATGCTTGTGCATCTCTATAACTTTTGAATTCCAGAGATTGAGGGTATCAAATGAGATGGGCCACCGAAGTGGCCCAATATGGCTGGTTTATTAAACCTTCATGACGCTATCAACCAACGCCATTTCCTCGCTGCTGAGTAGCTTCTCAATATCAACCAGAATCAGCATGCGCTCGCCCAGAGAACCCAGCCCGGTGAGGTATTCCGTCGACAGGGTCACCGCGAACTCCGGAGCAGGACGAATTTGATCTGCGGTCAGTGACAACACGTCAGATACGCCATCAACCACGATGCCCACTACACGCTGTCCCAGATTCAAAACAATGACGACCGTATTGTCATCATAGTCGACTTCCTGCTGCATAAACTTGATGCGCAAATCGACGATCGGCACGATGACGCCGCGAAGGTTGGTAACACCTTTAATAAAGCTCGGCGTGTTGGCAATGCGAGTGACCTGATCGTAACCGCGAATCTCTTGAACCTTCAAAATGTCCACGCCGTACTCTTCGTCACCCAGCGTGAAAATCAAAAATTCCTGACCTACTGTCTCGCCTGCTAATTTTGTGACATTTGCAAGTCCAGTCATGTTTCTCACCTTTAATCTATAGCTGTAATTTGCTGTTAAGCTGCGGTTTCAACCACACGCTTTTCCCGATAAAGCGCCTGCAACGCAGAAACATCCACAATCAGCGCTACGCTACCATCACCCAAAATAGTTGCGGCTGAAACGCCTGGTACCTTGCGATAATTGCTTTCCAGGTTTTTCACAACAACCTGATGCTGACCAATCAACTGGTCAACCAGCAAGGCATAACGACGGCCGGCACTCTGCAGGATAACAACGATCCCCTGAGTAGCATCCGTTTTTGCTCCGGCGACATCGAACACCTGATACAGCTCAACCAGTGGCAGATATTCGCCACGAACCTGCAGCACACGCTCTCCTCCAGCCAGAGGATACAAATCTTCGGCCTGCGGCTGCAGAGACTCCATAACCGCGTTAAGCGGCAGGATAAATACATCGTTATTGACCTTGACCGACATCCCATCCAGGATCGCCAGCGTCAACGGCAGAAGAATGCGGATGGTGGTTCCCTTACCTTTCACGAAATGAATTTCAACATGCCCACCCATTTCCTGGATATTTCGTTTCACCACATCCATGCCAACGCCACGACCCGACACATCGGTCACTTTCTCGGCAGTAGAAAAACCGGGAGCAAAAATCAGCATACCGACTTCTTCGTCAGTCATGCTATCGCTCACCGCCATCCCCTGGGACAGGGCTTTGGCCAGGATACGCTCGCGATTCAGACCCGCACCGTCGTCAATCACTTCGATACAGATATTGCCGCCCTGATGTTCCGCAGACAGCGTCAGGTTTCCGACAGCCGATTTGCCCGCTTCAATACGCTTTTCCGGTGACTCGATACCATGGTCCAGACTGTTACGCACAAGGTGCGTCAACGGATCAATAATACGTTCGATCAGGCTCTTATCCAGCTCGGTTGAACTTCCCAATTGGGTCAGTTCAACTTCTTTGCCCAGCTTGGCGGCCAGGTCGCGAACCAGACGCGGGAAACGGCTGAATACATATTCCATCGGCATCATACGGATCGACATCACGGACTCTTGCAGGTCACGCGCGTTTCTTTCCAACTGCCCCATGCTATTAAGTAGGTCGCCATGAGCGACCGGGTCCAGAGCGCTGGAACGCTGAGCCAGCATGGATTGGGTAATCACCAGTTCACCAACCAGGTTAATGAGCTGGTCAACTTTTTCCACCGCTACACGGATGCTGGTATCACCGGCTTTTTGTCTGCCTTTGGCTGCATCATTGCCGCCTGCAGGCTTGGCCGCCGGTGCAGCCGCCACTGGCGCAGCAGGCTGAACGGGGGCAACTGGCGCAGGCTCAGCCGGCTCGACCACCGCAGCAACTGGCGGAGCAGCGTCGGCTGGCGCTGCCTCAGCGGCAGATTTGAAGTTGATTTGGTCCGGTTCCAGCACAAAACACAGCACAGCGCTGATGTCATCTTCGCTGGCTGACGTTTCCAGCGTTAGCTCAACACTGTTGCTGGTCTGCGCCGTATCTTTTACCGTCCCCAGATTCCCCAATTCTTCAAGCAACTGAGGAATATCTGACTCTTTCAGGTTGGTAAGGGCAATACGCAATCCCGAATGACCGCCGGCGGAAGCCGGTGTAGGGGACGCGGAAACCGGTTGTTCAGCATTTACCTTGACAGAGGCCGCTCCGGCAGCACCATCATCTTTGGACTCCAGAGCAAGCTGGCGCAGAGCCTGACAGATATACTCAAAGCTTTCGGCGTTGGGCTCTTGCGAGGTTTTGTAAGCATCCAACTGATCCTGCATGATATCTTTGGTTTCCAAAAACAGGTTGATAATATCAGTGCTCAATCGCATTTCACCGCGTCTGGCACCATCCAACAGGTTTTCTAATATGTGCGTAGTTTCCTGCAATACCGTGAAACCGAACGTGCCCGCGCCCCCTTTAATCGAGTGAGCAGCGCGAAATATGGCATTCATCTGTTCCGTATCGGGCGCTAACGGATCAAGTTGCAATAAATGCTGCTCCATGTCCGCCAACAATTCATCTGCTTCATCAAAGAATGTTTGATAAAAAGCACTCATGTCCATGCTCACGTGGGTCACCTCTGCTGTGAATCGCGGCTTGTTGAAGAAGGTGTCGCCTGGCTATCAGGTGCTGCTGGCAAGGCTGTAGTAGGCTGTCGACGTCCTGTCGTCGACGCGCCATTCGCCCCCGACGCCGGCGCCGTCGTTGCCGGTGCCTGAGCAGGAGCCACAGTTGAGCCAGATGCAGGCGTCCCATTGGTTTCGGGTTGTGGTGTAGCCGTACTGCTACCGTTATCCGCAGGCGCGGTAGCCGGTTTGGCCTTTTCCATCCCCATGTTCTGCAAATTCTCTATTTTATCAATGTTTACTGCGCTGCTTTCAGCATTTTCACGTTCGATGTTTTCCTGTGCCTGCTTGTTCAGGACGACCAGGCTGATTCGCCGGTTGATGGCATCGCTGCCTCCCTTCGCCTGCTTTAGATTCATCGTGTCGGCCATGCCAACTACGCGTAAAACCTTACCTTCAGCCAGTCCACCTACAATCAGTTCACGCCGGGAAGCATTAGCGCGGTCGGCCGACAATTCCCAGTTGCTGTAGCCTCGCTCCCCCATCGCATACTGTGCATCATCAGTATGGCCCGATAAACTGATTTTATTGGGGATATCATTCAAAATCGGCGCGATCGCTCGCAAAATATCGCTCATGTACGGCTCGACCTGAGCGCTGCCGGTTTTAAACATTGGGCGATTGTTGCTGTCAATAATCTGAATACGCAGCCCCTCATCCACCATTTCAATCAACAGATGCGGACGTAACGCTTTAAGACGGGGATCAGCCTCAATCAATTGATCGAGCCGCTCCCGCAGTTTGTTCAGTTTGATTTCCTCAAGACGGCCATCCATGGTGTCAATCTGCCGCTTCACATCGCCTTCTTGCTGAGTAGGATCCGAACCGCCGCCCGGAATGGGGTTGGAGGCATCACTCATCTTCGGACCGGACGTGATGGCGATTTTCAATGGCGTGCGGAAATATTCGGCAATCTGAGCCAACTGGGAAGGTGAGGAAATGGCGATCAGCCACATGACCAGGAAGAGAGCCATCATAGCAGTCATGAAGTCGGCATAAGCAATCTTCCATGAACCACCATGATGAGCGGCATGCCCCGATTTACGTTTTTTGCGGATAATGGGATGCTGGTGTTTCATGCGTCATTTTCCGATGCCTGCTGTGCCGGTGCCTTCACATTACGAATATGCTCTTCCATCTCGGTAAATGAAGGACGCACTGTTGAATAAAGGGTTTTACGACCGAATTCAACAGCAATCTGCGGCGCATAACCATTCAGGCTGGATAACAGTGTCACCTTGATGCACTGAAGAACCTTGAGCTTCTCTGAGTTCTTCTGGCGTAACAGCGACGCCAGCGGCGACACAAAGCCATAAGCCAGCAAAATCCCCAGGAACGTACCCACCATCGCGTGGGCGATCATCATCCCCAGTTCTGCGGCAGGGCGATCAACAAACGCCAGAGAATGCACAACCCCCATGACCGCCGCCACGATACCGAATGCCGGCAAACCATCCCCCATCAGGTTCAGACTGGTAGCAGGTACTTCAACTTCATGCTCGACAGTTTCGATCTCTTCATCCATCAGCGTTTCGATTTCAAACGCATTCATGTTACCGCTAACCATCAGTCGCAGATAATCCGTGACGAACTCTACGATATAGTTATCAGAAAGGATGCGGGGATAATTGGAGAAAATCTCACTCTCTTTTGGGTTGTCGATATCAAACTCCAACGAGAGCATACCCTGCTGACGGGACTTGGCCATCAGCCGGAACAATACCGCCATCAGATCCATGTATACCGCTTTCGTATATTGGGATCCTTTCAACAGCGTGGGAAGCGCTTTCAGCGTCGCCTTGATCGCTTTGCCGTTGTTACCAACAATAAACGCACCCGCAGCCGCGCCACCAATAATCAACAGTTCCGAAGGCTGATACAACGCCCCCAACTCGCCACCCACGATAAGATAACCGCCAAGTATGGAGCCTATAGTGACAAGATAACCCAATATAACCAGCACAAGAATTCCTTATAGATAGTAAAAGGGTGGCGGAGAGAGTTATAAATGCAGTCTTACCAACGACTTATTTGGAGGGAATACTGCCATCGGGCAATGAACGCGCGATGACAGAACCACAAAATCGCCATCAGGCTCAGACTGCATGTTTAACCTGTTCGTCCAGCAGTTGAGGTATCATATCGGCAACATTCGGCGAAAGTTTACGTCTTTTTACTGCTCTGGAGGGTGGCTGGCATAAACTGCAGACAAAACTATTCTTGGGCTGATGCGCATGGGTAATGAACATACCCTTGCAGCAATTACATGAGGACAGTTGCAGCATGCCGCTATCCACAAAACGAACCAATGTCCAGGCGCGGGTCAACGCCAGCAAAGGCACATCGCTTTGGGGAGCACATTGTTCGAGGTAAAGACGGTAAGCCTTGATTACTGCCTCGACACCGGTGCATTGTCCATTTTTGAGTAAAAACAGATAGGCGTTATAGAACATGGAAGAATGGATATTCTGTTCCCATGTCATGAACCAGTCGGTAGAAAACGGCAGCATTCCTTTAGGTGGAGGGCTACCCCGTAATTCTTTATACAGCTTGATTAAGCGACCGCGACTTAATTGCGTCTCGCTTTCCAGCATCTGCAGGCGCGCACCCAGTGAAATGAGTTCCATCGCCAGCTGGATATCCTTAGCTTCCTGAACAATACTTTTCTCCGCCATCATTATGCCCTTTTCTTAGGCAAGCCTTCTTCTTTTGAAGACAGCTCTTGTAATAAATGACTCGACAACAAAATACCGGTATGAATCTGTTGCAGATCATCAACCCGGGATTCTTGTGTTAATAACTTAATCGTATTGTGATCACTGAAGCGGAAATGACATATTAACTGATTGGTTTCAGCGAGCTTTACCATTTGCGGCAAAGTCAGCTGCATCAATGCCTCAGCCATTTCTTCATTGATACCTAACCGGAACATCGCTGATGCTTTTTCGTCGTTTATTAATCGCTGAGCCAGTAACAAATAAGACAAATTGATGTCATAAATGTGCTTGAGCAATTCAGAGGTACCCATATTCCCATCCCGACAGACTATGTTTCAAACATAAGTTAGGTGATAGACTGCTCACCCGCTAAACAATCACTCTCCATAGGTGGCATGAAAACTATCGGTGCCAGATAATTCTACTACTTTATAATCTTCTAATATGACGAAAAATACAGCATCAACGTTGATGCGTCTGAGGCTCCATCTCTTCATAACTCCAGGCTCATCCTTTCTCTGTATTGCGTCCAACATAGAACGTAGGATTAATCCTAATCCTCCGCCACTGTACCGCCTTCGGCCTGACTCATACAACGCAGGCATATCAGCATTTTGATAATTATGTGATCTGAGTCACAAAAATGAAAGAGGCAAAACATAATATTTCACTGATTTTTGCCCTGCTGTGAAATTTTCCTGAACACAATATGATCACAACAGGAGAAAAAAACTCCCCGCAATAGATTTTCGTCTGACACGACAAAAACAATTAATTGATTTTAAAAGTAAAAAATTGACACACACCTGCTTATCAGATTAAACCCTGGCTCTACAACCACTTTGATTTACATTAATATTTCTAATTTTATCACCTGAGTTACTATTTCAGTAGTGCATTTTGTGTCCATATAACGAAATACTGGAGCCATTTTCATGTTGGATTTTGAGTATTTCAACCCGACGAGAATCCTTTTTGGGCCAGGCAAACTGACTGAGATTGTCAAATACATTCCGGAAAATGCCCGCATACTAATAACTTATGGCGGAGACAGCGCCAGAAAATACGGCACGCTGGATGAAATCCGACAGATATTAATCCATTATACCTGCTTCAAATTCGGCGGTATCTTTCGGGCTGGACCATGCGCAAACGCTGGCGGTACTTCTGCCGTCCTTGCTTGATGTGCAGCGACGCACGAAGCATGACAAACTGGTGCAGTACGCCCACCGGGTATGGAATCTTACCGCTACGGATGAGGAAAACCTGATTTCACTGGCTATCGAGAAAACACGAGAGTTCTTTGAAAACATGGGAGTGAAGACCCGAATGCGCGACTACAACCTGCCCGAGTCCGCAATTGACGATATGCTGGCGAATCTGGACAAGTTTCATTTGTTGCCACAGGGGGAACACCAGGATATTGACCGTGCCGTCGCCCAGCGGATTCTGCGTCAAAGTTATTAAACCGCCGTTCCTGATTAGCCGAACACAGTAGCCCAATGCATCACGCGCGTATGCCGTTTCCGGGTACGCGCCTTCCTGTTTTTAGACATCCGTCACGCCGATTAATTGCCTAATAATTGAAATATATAAATAACGTTATCTGATATGCCTCTGCCGCCAGATTCGTGATCGACATCGCATTGAAATTCATGAATGTTTCACATTATATGCCGATGTTAGATTATGTTGGTATTTGAGTACGGATCGCCACACAGCTGTTTCCAGAAACAAAAAAACACCCAAACTACACCTGCGCGTAGTACGGTTGATGCAGATATATTTTTCCTGAAAATGAGCGAATGGATATGAAAATGATGTCAAAGTCTGAACAACAGGGTAAAACCGGCATATTGAGTAATCTTGGACTGGTGCCGTTATTTGTCATCATTCTGGGCGGGATCATGCTGTTATTCGCCCTGGCCATCGGCACCGCCAGCTACTTTTTGGTGCGCGCCAATCAGAGCCTGGATTACGTTACTCAGGAAATTGACGTCCGCCTCGGGCTGTCAAACAGTTCCAACCATCTCAGAACCGCTCGCCTGCTCATTATCCAGGCCGGCGCCGCCGTTCGCGTTGGCGACACGGAAGTATTCAATAACAACCTGAAGCAGGCGGAACAACGCATTGCCTCGTCGAAGGACGCCTTCAACGTTTATGAGAATCGTGCCGTCAAAACCGACACGGATCTGGCGTTGGAGCCGGAACTGAATAAGGCCTATAACGATTACGTAGGAAAAGGCATCATGCCGATGCTTAAGGCGGCGAAAGATGGTTATTTCGAAGAAATACTGACGCACGAATCGGAAGAGGTTCGTGTGCTGGACGAAGCCTACAATAAGCCATTGCTGAAAGCGATTGCCTTCCGAACCGAGCGAGCCAAAGCGCTTAATAGCAATGCGCAATATCAGGCCATGATGGGTTACACGCTGATGGCCGTCAGCTTCGCCATCGCCATCGTCATGACCCTGCTGACCTTCCTGTTCCTGCGCGGTACGCTGATCAAGCCGATGAACCGTCTGGTGCAGCGTATTCAACGTATTGCTCAGGGCGACCTGACCCAGCCTAACGAAACCTATGGCAGAAATGAAATCGGCATCCTGAGCCAGAACATCCAGCAAATGCAGGCATCGTTGGTGCATACGGTTTCCACCGTACGCGACAGTGCGGACTCCATTTATCAGGGAACCACTGAAATCACGGCCGGTAATAGCGACCTCTCTTCCCGTACCGAGCAGCAAGCGGCGGCGATTGAAGAGACCGCCGCCAGCATGGAACAGTTGACCGCAACCGTAAAACAGAACTCCGACAACGCGCACCATGCCAGCCAGCTAGCCTCTAATGCCTCCGGCAAGGCGAAACAAGGGGGCGAAATCGTCGAGAATGTGGTTAACACCATGAACAGCATTTCCGGCAGCTCACGGAAAATTTCTGAAATCACCAACGTGATCAACAGTATCGCCTTCCAGACCAACATCCTGGCGTTGAACGCCGCGGTAGAAGCGGCGCGTGCGGGCGAACAAGGCCGGGGATTCGCGGTGGTGGCGGGAGAAGTGCGCAGCCTGGCGCAACGCAGTGCTCAGGCGGCCAAGGAAATTGAAGGCCTGATCTCCGAATCCGTGTCTCTGGTTCATAGCGGTTCAGAGCAGGTAGACAAGGCGGGTCAAACCATGCATGAAATCGTTCAGGCCGTCAGCAGCGTGACCGACATTATGAATGAAATCGCTTCTGCCTCGGATGAGCAAAGCCGCGGCATCACTCAGGTCGGGCAAGCGATTTCCGAGATGGACAGCGTCACGCAACAAAACGCCGCACTGGTGCAGCAGGCCACTGCCGCCGCCTCATCGCTCGAAGAACAGGCGATGGTGCTGACCCGCGCAGTGTCCGCCTTCAAACTTACCGGCCATCGCCAGGATAAGGGTTACGCCCCGGCTCCCCTTGCGCCAAAACCGCTGTTGGCTACGTCAACCGCAGCGCTGAGTTCTTCTTCCAGCGCTAAATCCGGCAACGATAACTGGGAAACCTTCTGATGTGTGCAGGCCGATGCGGGTGACCGTATCGGCCTGTTATTTCTCCGCGGGTTGACGCGGCTCGACAAAGACCCCCTCCGGGCTGTTAAGCTCGTTGAAGAACCAGATCCCCTCGGGGTAGTCCTCCAGTGCAATCAGGTACATGATTCCTTCCTGAAACGGCTCCACCGCCAGGATGACCCCTTCTCTTCGCACTTCGCCATCGGTCTTTACTGTCACCGCATCATTTACGTTCAATCGTTCACCTCGTCTTCTTTCGTCCCGGCGCTGCCGTACAGCCCATACGAAAACACTTATGCCAATCCGCCGACGGTATTGTCAAACTCCGGGGTATAGACAAAACACAGTTTGTTCCCTTCCGGGTCACGACAGTAAGCGCCGTAATAGTCAGGGGCATAGTGCGGGCGAAGTCCTGGCGCACCTTCATCAGCGCCTCCCAGCGATAACGCGGTTTGCCAAACGTGGCGTACAGCCTGCGGTGAACTGGCGGCGAAGCTGACCTGTGTGCCATTTCCCCAGGTCGCCGGCAAGCCATTGAGCGGAACCTGCACATAAAACTGCGGCCAACGCCGCCCCGGGATATGCCACCCTTGCCCCGCCGGGCCGCCAGGTTCCTCCTCAACCGGGACAAACCCGAGCTCCCCCAGAATAGCAGCATAAAAGCGGACCATAAGGTCGATATCCCGGGCACCGAGGATGATATGACTGAACATCTCTTTTCCTTTATGTCTATTTCACGCTCCAGACCCGACCATCAGTCAAACACACCGTTGATAATGGTGGTCACTACCGCCGTACTGATCGCAATCAATACCAGATCTTTACCAACAATCCGCCATTCATACCCTGGGTAAGACGGCAACCCGCGCAGCATTTCAGGTGGCACGGCACGGCGAGCAATCCCCGGCGGCAGCGGTTTCCCTCTGGCCAGATTTTTCGCAACGCCGGGAGGAAGCCCACGATAACCGGTAAAGCCATGATCGACGGCAAGACGCCGCGCATCATTATATGAGAAACGGTTGCGATCCGGCGATCGCTCGCCATCGTCGGGCATGGATGAACGGGCGCCCCCTGGATGTCCCCCCTGCTGGCGAGGGTTATCGCGCTGCCATTGGTAATCGGGTCCACCATTGCCCGGCCCTTTCCCACCGGGTTCTGCCAATACCGGAACCGAAGCCGAAAAAACAGAGGTAGCCAGCACCATCGCCAGCACTGAAAAAGAGGATTTAGACATGGTACGGCCTTTATAATGAATGGAAACCATAAGGAATATATATAGCGTGAATAGCCGGACGAATAGGGAATTTCTCAGTTTTTATCTATCGGCATACACGGCACATCAGCGCCGCATTCGCGCCACTGACAGATGAATATATCGCCGCATACTTTTAAAACATCGTTTCATCTGAATTGCTGTTTTTCTGATATCACCGACTCCACCTTGCCCAACATACTTTTATAATCACCACGGTGAATAGTTTTATGAACATGCAATTCAACCGCGATGTTCACGGTACAACGCGAAGCCTGTTTGATCTCGGTTTACGCTTGTCGGCGACTGCACTCTGGTTTAGACGCGGAACACGCTCAGTTCGTGATGAAAAAGGCTCGCGACATTTGTCCTCCTTCCGCCTGTGATACGAAGATAGGTAACATGATTTTGAATACAGCCAAACAGCTGTTGAGTACACTGAGAAACACCTCCTGGTACAAAAAGCGTCATTCCAATCGAGTCCTGTTCTGGCGTGAAATTACGCCATTAGCGGTTCCTATTTTTATCGAAGGGCTGTGTGTGGTGCTGATGGGGATATTCAGCACCTTTCTGGTTAGCTGGCTGGGTAAAGAAGCCATGGCCGCCGTAGGATTGGCGGATAGCTTCAACATGCTGATTATTGCGTTTTTCACCGCGGTCGCGTTGGGGACTGCCGTCGTGGTGGCGTTTAGTCTTGGTCAGCGTAATCGTAAACAGGCCCGGCAAGCCGCACGGCAATCGATCTCATTATTGGTGCTGATCTCCCTGCTGCTGGTGGTGCTGGTGGAGTTTGCCGGTCAAATCATCATCGACCTGATTGCCTATAATGCCGAGCCGGCCGTGAAATCACTGGCGCTGACATTTCTGCGCCTTACCGTATGGGGTTACCCGGCGCTGGCTATCACGCTGGTCGGTTGCGGCGCATTGCGCGGCGCCGGCAACACCCGCTTGCCGATGATCATCAATATCGGGATGAATATCCTGAATATTCTGCTCAGCGGCGTATTGATTTACGGCGTGGCCTCATGGCAAGGCGTAGGGTTCATTGGCGCGGGACTGGGGATCACGCTCTCTCGCTATCTGGGCGCGTTATGCGTCGTGCTCGCGCTGACCAAAGGCTTCAACGGCGCGCTGCGCATCCCGTTTCAGAGCTACTTCGCGCCGTTCACCACCACGATTCTCTATGAGGTGCTCAGCATCGGTATTCCGGCCAGCATCGAATCGGTCATGTTTAATGTGGGGAAATTGATCACCCAGCGCTTTGTCGCCGGCATGGGGACCGAGGTCATCGCAGGCAACTTTATTGCCTTTTCAATCGTCGCGCTGATTAACCTGCCAGGTAACGCTCTGGGTTCGACCTCGACCATCATTGTCGGGTCGCGTCTGGGTAAAGGACAACGTATGCAACCGGAACGGCAGTTGAAGTATATCTTCTGGCTTTCCAATGTTGGTCTATGCGCACTGGCATTACTGTCTGTGCCTACCGCCGGATTGATGGCCTCAATGTATACCAACGAACCCGATGTGATTACCGTGGTTAAACAGTTGATCTGGCTGAATGCGTTGTTCATGCCTATATGGGCTGCGTCCTGGGTACTACCCGCCGGCCTGAAGGGAGCCAAAGATGCCAGCTATACTATGTGGGTCGCACTGGCTGGAATGTGGGGTTGCCGGGTGATCGCCGGTTATATTCTGGGCATTATGCTAGGGTTTGGGGTGATCGGCGTTTGGATGGGGATGTTTTTTGACTGGATCGTCCGTGGCGCGCTGTTTTATCACCGTATGGTCAGCGGCAAATGGTTGTGGCGCTACAAACCCACGGTCAACCAGGACAGGTAAGAAAATCGGCATCCTCAAAAACGTATTTAGAAATATGACGTTTAATATTTCAATAAGAATAAAATCATCACAGCAGCTAATCATTTGACCAAGGAAGTGTCACGATTTTCTTTATTTTTAATAATTATCATTATCCTGCAATATAAAATCCATTTGACCATACATATTGGGTCGTGAATACTGCCGAAAACTAATAAGGGTATAAACCCCGCCATCTGGCTAACTAACAGGAGTGAGCAATGAAAAAAACTATTATGGCTATCGGCTTGGCAATCGCGGCGTCTACTGTAGCCCTGCCGCTCGCCAGCCAGGCCGCCGTCAAAGACGAAATGGGCGCGATGGCGAAGAGCTACAAAAGCGCATCCAGCGCCAATGACGCCGCCACGCTGAAAGCGGATCTGCTAAACCTGAAAGCCCATGCGACCAAGGCCAAAGCA
This sequence comes from Dickeya sp. NCPPB 3274, assembly GCF_000406205.1. Taxonomy (NCBI): domain Bacteria; kingdom Pseudomonadati; phylum Pseudomonadota; class Gammaproteobacteria; order Enterobacterales; family Pectobacteriaceae; genus Dickeya; species Dickeya sp. NCPPB 3274. Next base: position 3,150,617 of record NZ_CM001979.1, read on the forward strand.
GACCCTGAGTTCAATAAGAGCCCGAATAGCGCAGTGTTTAACGAAGGTCTGGAAAAACTGCTCAAACAAATCGACGCGGCTATCGCGCTGGTTGATGCAGGCAAACTGCAGGAAGCCAAAGCCGCCACGGATGAACTGAAAAAAACCCGCGCCGAGTACCACAAAAAACTGGGTGTGTAATTCACCAGTCACCGCAGCAGTGGGGCTTATTATCCCTGCTGCGGCCTTCCCTCTTCACCATCCAGCATGAATAAAACAGCATAGTTGCTCTTTTTCATCGCTTTATATCGCCAGTTTATTCCTCCCAGTGAATGTATTAGGAAACCACAAGGTACCATCAGAAAAATAACACGATTAAGCATTCGTTATGATAATCCACATAATCGGCAAAGGTCGTATTGAAAATTCCGAGAATGAATCGGGCATCTGGATCTACTGTAGAAAATCCACTATAACCTAGAGAGTTTCATCATGTGCGGGTATTGCAATATTGATGAACACACCGACTGAATAGAATAAAATCAATCACGTATTCTATTTACAGTTAACACTGACACATAGTCATATGAAATGGAGATTCATTTATGCTTCTCTCTTATTTGGATGAAAATACCGCTATCGATGGCAAAAAACACGCACCACGTAAAAAACTGTTTCTATCTTGTGCCTGCTTGGGATTAAGCCTTGCCTGCCTTTCCAGTAATGCCTGGGCAAGTGTTGAGCCGTTATCCGTCAACGGTAATAAAATCTATGCAGGTGAAAAAGCCAAGAGTTTTGCCGGCAACAGCTTATTCTGGAGTAACAACGGCTGGGGCGGTGAAAAATTCTACACGGCCGATACCGTTGCCTCGCTGAAAAAAGACTGGAAATCCAGTATTGTTCGCGCCGCTATGGGCGTTCAGGAAAGCGGTGGTTATCTTCAGGACCCGGCTGGCAACAAAGCCAAAGTTGAAAGAGTGGTGGATGCCGCAATTGCCAACGATATGTATGTCATTATTGACTGGCACTCGCATTCTGCAGAAAACAATCGCAGTGAAGCCATCCGCTTCTTCCAGGAAATGGCGCGTAAATATGGCAACAAGCCAAATGTCATTTATGAAATCTACAACGAACCGCTTCAGGTATCATGGAGCAATACCATTAAACCTTATGCCGAAGCCGTGATTTCCGCCATTCGCGCCATTGACCCGGATAACCTGATTATTGTCGGTACACCCAGTTGGTCGCAAAACGTGGATGAAGCCTCACGTGATCCGATCAACGGCAAGAATATCGCCTATACGCTGCATTTCTACGCCGGGACCCATGGCGAGTCATTACGCAATAAAGCACGCCTGGCGTTAAATAACGGTATTGCGCTTTTCGTCACCGAGTGGGGCGCAGTTAACGCAGACGGCAATGGCGGAGTGAACCAGACAGAAACCGACGCCTGGGTAACGTTTATGCGTGATAACAACATCAGCAACGCAAACTGGGCGTTGAATGATAAAAACGAAGGGGCGTCAACCTATTATCCGGACTCTAAAAACCTGACCGAGTCTGGCAAAAAAGTAAAATCGATCATTCAAAGCTGGCCATATAAATCGGGTAACGCCGCCAGCGCAGCAACCGAACCGTCAATCGACCCCACCACAAGCACCACCGTTGATGAACCTGCCACGACCGACACACCGGCAACCGCCGATTGCGCCAACGTCAACGTTTACCCCAACTGGGTTAGCAAAGACTGGGCAGGTGGGCAGCCCAGCCATAACGAAGCGGGCCAATCGATCGTCTATAAAGGCAACCTTTACACCGCAAACTGGTACACCTCATCCGTTCCAGGCAGCGACACTTCCTGGACGCAGGTTGGCAGCTGTAACTGATTGATTAATTTGCTTCACACTAAAAAACAGGGCTGCACGATTGCAGCCCTGATATATAACATCCCGTCACTTAATTGCGTTCAAAAGCGCCCAAATCCGGTGCGCTGCCTGAATAGCTGATATCGCTCTCTTTCGTACCCGCATTAATCAGCTTTGAGTTAGCCGACAGACGGAATAATGAAGTTTCCGGCAACGTACCGTCATTATCACGAGATACGGTCGCAAGAGACGTATCCAGGCTGACGAAATCGGACGCGGAGGCCGCTGGTCCCGTATCCCATGAGTTGGATTTCGCATCCGCATTACTGACCGTTACGGAAGCAGACAGCGACACGTTGTTACGGAAGTAATGTTTCTGCCCTGACTGTACTTTGCTCCCGAAACCATAATTAATGCCGTTTTTATATGACGTGTTATTTATCACCGTAACGCCGCCAGCGTTATTGTTCTGATCAAAGCCTTTGCTCACATTGCCAAAGGCAACAGAACGGGTAATGCGATGATTGCCCACCGCCTGATTTCCGCCCAGTTTAAACCCGTTGCCATTGCCGGCGAACGCGCTGTCATTCCAGTAATTAATGCCATTACGGAAAGCCCAACTGTTTTCAATCACCACTTTCTGCGGACTGTCAAATAAGTCAAATCCGTCATCCGAGTTTTCCCAGGCACGACAACCGACGAAACGGTTACCCGGCCCCTGTTTTTGTTTCGGTCCAAATCCATCGGCCATACTGCCGTTCTTCTTAGGATCATAGTTACGGTAGGCATCCGAATTAATGACCGTGTTGTATGAGCCGCCGTTATTGATTTCAAGTCCGGTATTACGGTTATGATGGAATGCCGTATTCTCAAAGGTATTATGGCTACCGATCACATAAGCCCCCTGATAGCCGGCTCGGGTTACCTCTACGCCTTTGAAATACCAGTAGTCGCCGGTCACATAAAACCCGTAGGACGCCTGTACCCATTGACTGTCCGGGAATGAGAAGTCAAATACCGCCCGACCGCAATTGGCGGCTGCCACATAAATTGGCGCCCCCTCTTTTCCGGATTTATTGAATGTAATCGTATTCCCTTTACCTTGAGTATAGGGAATGGTATAGGTTCCCGGTTTCAGCAGAATCAACTCGCCGGGATTAACCGCCGCCATGGCGGCAGAAAAACTCATTGGGGAATTAAAGCTGTTGCCGTTATTGCTGCTGTTGCCATTCGGCGCAACATAATAAATACGCTTGGTGCTAATTCCACTGGTAAGATCCGAACTGCAATCCGCTGCCAGAACTGATGTGCTATTTACCAGAAAAAATGCCGCTAACCCGGTACTGATAAAACAATTTAAATATTTCATCCTTTGCCTCATGATGTTGTAAAAATTATCTATCCATCGGCCTCAAGATGCATACTCCGGCAAATGTCGTCAGGCGAGAAAAAGGCTGCGATCCGCTACATCTAAAATCGATAGCCAATGAATCAGCTTGTCACTGTGAAAAATTACGTTGGAAGGGAACCATTCCTTCGGTTTTCCTTGAACAGAAGCTGTTCTGAGTACATTGCATCCTGCATATTGAGGTGGCGTGAGTATACTACGTTTACGGTATATGAATACTGACCGTAACTGAATGATATTCGGCTGTTAAAGACACATATGCCATTCATGGCGCATACGTCATGATAAAGCATCAAACAAAATACAAAAAAAGCCATTTCTCGCTCATCTAAATAAAAATTACATTATTAGTGTATTAATTCAGAAATGAGAGCATCATTATATATGTGAACAGAATAACCGTTATATTTAATAGCAGATAAAGATATTGCCGCACGGATGCCCTGCCATCACCATGACTGGCAACACCGACTGTTCACCCCCGTATTACCGTATCCGGCACCCCCGTGTTTGCTGATGGCTGAGCCATCACCCATCGCTGCCATCGTCATACGTCAGTTGGTTTAATGACGGGCATATAACGCGAGACAACGCGTGAAAACATCCTGTTATCTCCGCCGTTATTACTCTGCCTGAAAAACCAACGACTGGACTCACACATGAATGAAACAGATAAAAGCATCGTCTCTCTATTTATTATCGGCACGCTGATTGCCGCCGGCAAAGTGCTGGCGGGCAGTGAGCCCATCACACTGCGGCTGTTTATTGGTCGCGTGATGCTGGGAGGTTTTGTCTCAATGATGGCAGGCATCGCATTAGTACAGTTCCCCGACCTGTCGCCCGTCGCTATCAACGGTATCGGCGCCGCACTGGGCATCGCCGGCTACCAGACTATCGAACTGCTTATTCAACGCCGTGTTCGCCAACTGGGCAAAAAAAGCACATCGGAGAAAAATAACGATGCTCAATAACCCTAACCTTATTGCGTTTTTGGATATGCTGGCCTTTTCCGAAGGAACCGCAACACATCCACTCACCTGTAATCGTGGTTACGACGTGATTGTCACCGGGATTGATGGCAAACCAGAGATTTTCACCGACTACCGGGATCATCCATTCGCCAATGGCCGCCCGGGAAAAATCTTCAACAAGCAGGGGCAGCGCTCCACGGCAGCCGGACGCTATCAGCAGCTCTACCGCTACTGGCCAGCCTACAAGACCCAGTTGGCGTTGCCGGATTTCGGACCCAATGCGCAAGATACGTTAGCTATCCAGCTGATTCGAGAACAGCGTGCGTTGGACGACATTACGCAAGGCCGGCTTGCCAGCGCCATTACCCGGTGCAACAACATCTGGGCCTCACTGCCGGGAGCGGGCTACGGTCAGCGCGAGCATAACACCGAGCGGCTGGTCGCCGTGTACCAGCAAGCGGGCGGGAAACTGGCATGAAAAGCGCCATGATCATCGCTGTCATCATGATTGCGCTTAGCGCAGGGGTGGGCGTGCAGTCCTGGCGACTGCACAACGCCCGTCAGTTAACCGATCAGCAAGCGCAGACATTGTCGTTACAACAGACAGCGCTGGATGAAAAATCCGGCCAGTTGAAAGCGTTGTCCGAACAGGCTGAACGCAACAACCTTGAACAGGCTCGACTGCGCGACATGGCCGCCGAGACTCAGGCGGCGCGCTCTGAACGGCAAAAAGTGGTGATGAGGTTACAACATGAGAACGAAGCGCTTAAACGCTGGGCTGACACTGATCTGCCTACTGATATTATCCGGCTGCGCCAGCGCCCCGCCTTCGCAGGTGGCCGTGCTTACCGTGAATGGCTGTCCCAGACTGACACCCTGCCGGTTCCCGGCGGCCAGTCCGCAAACCAACGGTGAGCTAAACAGCCTGCTGGATGAAACCGAAGCCGCGCTGGCGACTTGCGCCGACCAGGTGGATGCCATTATTGCCTGTCAGGCAAAAAACGATGCTACGCCCGGCGCCACGATTGTATCAGGGAATCAACCGGGCAATAGGGATGCCGCAGCGGCAACGCAATGATCTCCGCCGTTGAGGCAAGATGAATCACAGGAAGGTAAAGTTGGGAAGCGAAGTCTCAGACTGGGATGTCAGGGCGACCGAGCCAGGAAATTGAGGTATTCCCATTCAAGCCAGTCGCTCATAGCCTTCAGCCCAAATCAGGTCGGGTTTTCAGGGCTGGAGGTAGCGGGCTGTTCACGTTTCGACCCGGCGGCTACATAGTGAATAGGCCTGTCGTGACGGCAATAAAAAACCGCCCGCAGGCGGCCATAACTCGTTATAGTAATTAATCGTTCTCTAGCGCACGCTGAATGATATCGGCAGTCTCGGTGATTCTACTACCTATCGCATCCAAAGCGACTTGTACTCCACTTTCGCTGGCACCCTCTTTGATGATCTCGAGTATAGCTGAAATGACTATTTCTCTTTTCTCTTCATCACTTCTTGCGACATCATGCTGATCATAAAAGTAATTCTGAAGCATAAAGACTCCTTTTCATTATCAATGGACGCAGCATATCGCTAAGACTATTCCGAATAAAGCATTATCACAGGTAACCGATGAATGCCTGTTGTTATTCTCCGCGTTTATATGCTTTTTTTGCTCAATCACTGAACCGAACGCATGGAAAACCGTTTTGACTATAAGCACCGGTTCAAAGGCGACGGAGCCGGGTATATAGCCAAAAACATCGGCGATTATGCGTTGAATAACAAGCGGTGCAAAAAGACACCGGCAATCGACTGAAAGATACCTCAGTAGCACTAACATCCTGTGCAGCCGCTAATTATTCAACCATAGTTAACAATAGCGGCTTACCGGAGGCCGCTTTTTTTATGTCTGAAAAATCGGTGCTGCCATTTTGGCACCACTTGCCAAATTACAGGCACAAAAAAACCGCCTCGTGGCGGTCATGTTCTTTTAATTATTTTCTTATATTACAAGGCGTTAGCACATGGTGCCCAGAGCGGGACTTGAACCCGCACAGCGCGAACGCCGAGGGATTTTAAAAAGTTAATGCCCGCTTTTTATATCATAGAGTTACGTTAATTCAATACGTTAGCAGTATTCAATTCAGGTTAATGCGAGCTAATGCGGAAATCTGCTGCCATCGGTTTAACGTGGCAGCGCCCCATGATTATTCATCTGTGGTTAAAGAATCAAACGGGTTGAGGGTCACGGCCGCATCCAGATGATCCGGCGCGAAATGCGCATACCGCATGGTCATAGTGATAGAGCTATGACCAAGTATCTGCTGCAACACCAGAATATTGCCGCCGCGCATCATGAAGTGGCTGGCAAAGCTGTGCCTGAGAACGTGAGTCAACTGCCCTTCTGGTAATTCAATGTGCGCTTTCTTTAAGGCGTGCTTAAATGCCTCATACGCTGGTTTGAAGAGTTGGCCGCGCCGTTTGGGCAACAAGGCGTGCATTCTTTCAGAAATAGGAATGGTTCGGTTTTTCTTCCCTTTGGTTTTGACGAATGTAATCCTGCCGGGAAGGATTTGCGATTGTTTCAGGGTTTGGGCCTCGCCCCAACGTGCCCCCGTCGCCAGGCACAAGCGAACGATGATACCGAGATCTTTATTCTCTGATTCATCGCAGGCAGCAAGCAGGCGCTTAATTTCATCCGGGTAGAGAAAAGCCAGTTCCTGATCGCCTTCCTTAAACTGGCGTATGCCATCCAGTGGGTTTTCTTTTTCCCACTCCCCCATGCGCTTCAGCTCAGAAAACACCGCCCGCAGGTAGGAATATTCGCGGTTCACCGTGGCCTCTTTGATAGCCGTCTTCCCTTTTGGGTTCCATTCGCCTTTTAACCGGCGCTCGCGGTAAACAGCGAACATATTTTTGTCAACGTCTATCGCAAAGGGATTACCCAACCGCTCACAGATCGCCATCAGTTTAGAGTAACGGTCTTCACCTGACTCCAGCGTCTGGCCGTGCATGTCGTACCAGCGCTGGATCAGGTCTTGCAGCGTTGTGCTATTGGTTTCGGTCGATATCCCTTTTTTATCCGCCATCAGGCGGCGTTCATACGCGAGTGCCTCACCTCTGGTAGCAAATTGTTTACGAACGCGCTGACCATCGCGCCCATAGGGGAAGCATTGGCAAAGCCATTTGCCGGATGGAAGTTTGTTTACAGCCATGTAATATTATCCAGTAAAGCTCTGCCACTGTTCTTCACTGATTATTTTCAGTGGAATGCCACGATTATCCCGGTAGTCTATTGCTTTTTCTATTTTCCGACCGTGAGCCTGATATCTCCAATGTTTACAACTCAATGTACCAATAATAAGAAAATCAAGTTTTGCTGTTATATTATCAATCACCTTCCCGCCTGCATCTTCAATCAGTTTTTTACACACTGTTCTTTTTCCATAAAGGAATTCACCTGTCAGACAAACTGTTGCATTGGAAAGAACTAAGCTCTCTATATCATCCACTGGTAAGCGAGTTGCCAACCCATCCACTACACCGGAATCAACATCACTTCCGGTAAAAGCGATTAACGCTTTTTTCAATTCATCACGTTCTTCTGATGTAATGATCCCATCGGCAAGAATCCGGTTAACCAATGCGTATAACTCTTTTCCAGGGTAATTAACTTTGAGCGAAGCATTAGATGATAGCCACCAATTTAAGTATCTTATTTCTGAATCATTAAGTTCATGATTAGCCATCATTCCTTTACATAGGCCTTCCAATAAATGCTTGTCCGCTTCATCGGAGTACAAGTCAAGCTCAGGTAAATCAGACAGCTCTTTTTGCACCTTGATTAAATCAGCTTTCAAATAATTCAATTCATACGGCTCAATAACGCCATCAGACAATATATCGGAAAGTCTATTTGAAATCATCCGCACACAATAGTTTTTACTGATTAAATCAGCATCTTTTATCCATGTATCAAGAAACAAAACCTCTTTCTCATCTATATGACCATCACAGTTTATGCCCTCAATGATATTGATAAGGTTAATAAGTAATTTATCTTTATTCCTTTTATAGTTAAAAAAATCTAGTTTTTCATCTGCCATGAGGTTTTCCTTTGGTATTAATTTCAAAGTCAACTTATAACTACATTTCCAACCGGGAAATCATTTACTCAAAACAATACTGACAAATATTTCTAATTATCACCAAATAAATTTACACGCACTGGTTTTTTTCCTTCATCCTTCTTCCAGTAGTAGCCTGACTGAAGTAATGAGATAAGTTCGTCCTGAGTTATTTTTATCGTATCAAACAGGTCAATTTTACTTCTATCAATACTAGGTTTGAATATATCCAGTGTTATTTTACCCGGATCATAACTCTGACTTTCTATCATGATTGGCAGGTTGGTTAACTTTTTAGGCGTTAGTTGGTGATATGGAATAAAATCACCTGAAAAGAAACCATCAATAGTTGCAACTGGATCATAACCAGAAAAACACTCATATTTGACTTGTAGTGCAACAGCATCTGGTATTTTTAGAAACTCGCTCCACTCACTATAACCCAATTTATCACTATAAAAGACATCACCTCTACCGAAAGAAAAAGAGTTACCTTGCGTCCAATCCTCGTATTGATATTTATTGAAGACAAATTTAGTTAGTTTTATATCTAGTGCATCACGGTGGGATTCTCTTATTGCAAAGCGCCAACCAGCGGCATAACCATCAACAAAACGAGCAATAAGCGCGGAACTCCTGCGTGGCTCTCTGATAGTTCGAAATGTTGAAGTTACCTCATTGTGCAAAATCTCTATTTTTTCATGTATATCCTTTTCGTCAGATTCATAAACCTCTGTCGGTTCTATTGGAATCTCACCTGTATCAACAAATGAAAAGAATTGATCTTTGGAAAGGATGAAACAGTTTTTTTCATTTGCCTGTTTTATTTTCTTCCATCCAGCATTAGGGCCACAACACAGGAAATATAATTTGGCTGTAATACCTTTTCTGACTAACAGTCCTTTTTTTTCAGCGAGTGATTCTAGTTCATCCTTTATGTCTTTATCAAAACCAGTAAAGCAAATCTCCAAACCACGGGGAGTATCTTTCACTCGCCGAGTTTCAATCTTGAGATCTGCTATAGCTAAAGGACTAGCGGCAGAAACCATTTCTTCATTTGAAGAGTATACATCTATTATTCTTTCAAGTTTGAAGGTTCTAAAGCCCTTCTTGTTGATGCAATACCCTTGAAGATAATTATCTTTATATACTGCATCGACAACGTAATTGTTAGACACCTCATTATTAGCATTGATATAAGTAAAGAATATTTCTTTCTCGGTTTTTGAAATCCATTCTTCAAATGTCATAAAAAGCCCTTCTATAAATAGCTATTTGATTTATCTATCTTTAGAGTTGAGATATTTTTTATGTTACTTATCGATACGTCTAACGAAAAAAAATAGCGCCGAGAATTATTCCAGCAACAAACACAGCACTGAAAACCAATGGTTCTGCTTTAAGCACCTCTTGCCAGCTCTGGCGAGTGTTAGGCGTGGTTTGACCGGGAACGCTCGAACACTGACGATCATCCAACCATGAAAGCGCCTGCTGAAGCTGGGATCGGGTCAGTTCAGTTAATCGGCCAGTACCGAAATGAATGTGACAGTAGTGAATTAATTGCTGCCGCTGATCTACCTGCTGGGTGTTCTTCAACAGCAGATGCACAAGCGCATTACTGGCATCCTTTTCCCGGTATCTGTCGCGCAACGCCTGAAGATAACTGACCGCCGTTTGATACTGGTTGACCGTCATATCCTCAATGCTTTTGACGCCAATTTCAGCATGGACGCGCTGCCACACTGAAAAACCTTCTTCATAGCCGCCGTCAGCAATTTCTTTTACCAGTTGGTTTAACTGCTTACGCTGCGCGGGAACCAGTGGGCGTTTTTCTTCATTGGCCGCCGGAATGGCAATATTGATCTTATCGACCGTGATGCTGCTTTCGTAAAAATCCCGCCCGGCTACCCGGTTTTCATTTCCATGAGATTCAACACTCATTCCTGGAGCGTTCCCTTATTTTTTGTTTTCGTGATAATCCCTGCCAGCAACACGCTGACCACTACCCGTTACGTTTATCGAGCCTGTTGATACTGAGCTTCCTGCCGTTAATGCGGCCAGTACAGCAGCTTTTACTGTAAGAGGCGCAGTCCGATAGTTACCAAGCAACTGTTGTTCTTCATCAGTTAACGTGGCAGCAGAACGAACACCTGTAACAACGTACTGCACATCAACACCGATTTTTGATACAGCATTCAGATATGCCGCATCTGGCATCCTGTCGCCTTTTTCATAATTCAACTGGGTTAGTTTTTTTACTCCCCCAATATCTCCCATCGCTACTTGGCTAAGGCCGAGGCGTTCACGCTCCTCTCGCAAGCGAGTGCCGATATAATTTTCCATACCAAATCTCTTGACTGGTATATTTTTTTATACCAAAATGATTTTCACAGGCTAACAGTGGATCACAACATACCATTATGACACAAGAAAATCATGATCAGCGGTCGCGTCTGCCGCGGGGGATTGCATCGCGCAACCCTACCCCCATGAGGCTTTCCGAAGATGAACGCGCCAGGCTAGCAGCGTTGGCTGAAAAAGAAAGCCGTTCACTCTCCAGCATGGCGAGACTGGTTTTTCTCCGGGGGCTGGAGTCTTTTAACGCTGAAGGATAAGCGCCATGAGTAAAGCGTTAACCATCAATATCACCATCCCAACGGCATATGTTTCTCTCAGGAAATACTCAGAATTAACGGGTATCCCCTTTGAAACCTGCCGGGGCATGGTAAAAAGCGGGAAAATCATTATCCGGCCAAAAGAAAAAGCAAACGAGAAAGTAGAGGTGAATCTCGTTGCCATGCTGCGCGATGCCATTGCCAGCAGTGAAATATAAAGGAGCCACATGGAGAATAAAAAATCAGGCCGCCAATACGCAATTACACAATTAAGTAAGCACACAAACGTATATCGGGGCTTCTCAATTATTAAATGTCCGCGAACGATATCAAATCCGATTACCCGATATCGTGTTAGTCAGTCTGGGCAGTCTTACGGTTTATTTGATGCACTGACATTAGCCACCGGTTATATCGATAACCTTTACACAGCGAGGCGATAATATGATTTCCATAGCTCGTCTATTAACTTCTCAGTCACCATCACCAGTAATCCCTAATCAGGGTAAAGGCTGGCTGGAACTGCCAAACGGCCAGCGCGTTAAGCCGTCCGTTAATCAGGTCTATTTCGCACCCTGGAGCCAAAAGCCCTACATGCCAGCGCCTAAGCAAAAGCGCCGCTGGTTTTCCCGTCTCATGGGTATTGCGGCGTAGCGTCATGGCTAATACCGAACCCGCTCGCGCCATTCCGCTGAGTATCGCGGAAAGAACAGACGGGCTAAACCACATAGCCATGCTGCGAGGGAAACACTTCAAGACAAACAGTGAGAAAGAAATGTGCCGCTTTATTGATGATATGCGGGACAAGATTGATGACGATTACCATAAGAATATGCGCGTACTGTCGGCAATATTTGAATTAGCGGATATTGATAAGGAGCGGCATCACTTGAAATTTAATGAACTGACAACTGACGAAAAAGAAAGGCTGATTAAAGCAATGAATAAGCTCCGCGCAGTTGTGAGTTTATTCCCCAAAAACTTAATTCTTCCACTGTAATAAAAAAACCAATTTTAGGCGTAAACCCGCCGGGCTTTCTATTACCTAAAAAAAGGAAACCACAATGAAAAATGCCGAAGTAAAAACCATGACTGTCGCCAATGATGGCGCATTGGTCGAGCTGCTGAAAAAGGCCAGACTGGAGGAACGCAAAGATCAGCATTTTTCCTTCTCATTGCGCCTTGCTGCGCTGGCTGTCCGCGCTCAACAACGCGACCTTTCCGCCGCCGAAATGGTGGAATTGATACGCCAGGAGTCCGAACGTTTTGAGCGCTCCGCTCAGGAGCTGAGCTGATGGACTCGATTGACATGGCTCAGGAGCGCGAAGCGTTCATCCGCGAAACACAAATCCAGAAGGCCCGGCAACAGTCGGGCTGTGCCGTTTCTGCATTCGTCTGTGAAAGCTGTGATGCACCTATCCCCGAAGCCCGCCGCGTGGCCGTTCCGGGTGTGCGTCTGTGCGTGTACTGCCAGGGCGATGCAGAACTGAAAAACAAACACTATCGGGGTGCGTTATGAGCATTATTGCCACACCGCTGAAATGGGTCGGCAGCAAGGCCCGCATAATGGATATCCTGCGCGAGCATTTACCGGCTGGTGATCGTCTGGTTGAGCCGTTCGCCGGGTCGTGTTCGGTCATGATGAATACCGATTACCCGGAATACCTGATCGCTGATATCAACCCTGACCTGATTAACCTGTATCAGGTCATCAAAGAGGATTTGAAGGAGTTTATTGATACTGCCGAAGGTCTGTTTCGCACTGCGAATACAGCAGAAAGTTATTACCGTTTCCGTCAGGTATTTAACCGCAGCAAAGAGAATCGCACCACCTCAGCAGCACTGTTTCTTTATCTGAACCGACACGGTTACCGGGGCGTTTGTCGCTATAACCGCGCCGGTGGGTTTAACGTTCCTTACGGGCATTATGCATCGCCTTATTTTCCATTGGCCGAGATTCAGGCATTTGCCGAAAAAGCCCGCCATGCAAAATTCATCTGCGCCGCATTTGGCGAAACATTGCAACTGAGCCGCCCCGGCGATGTGGTGTACTGCGATCCGCCGTATATCCCGCAAACGCCAACGGCCAGCTTCACCAGTTATCACACTGATGGTTTCACCCACAACGATCAGTATGACTTGTGCTGCGCGTTATCACGCCTGGCCGAGCGCGGGATCCCTGTCATCGCATCAAACAGCGACACTCACCACGCACACAGCCTTTACCACAGGTTTGATATCTGCCGTTTCACCGCGCCGCGTAGCGTCGGTGTTGCGGCTGGTGAGAGCAAGCAGGCCGGGGAAATCATTGCTAAGCGTCTGCCGATTCCTGCTGCCCGAAGCCTGTCGAAAGTTTGCGACGGGTGCGGCTATGAAGGTGGTGGGCACTGCCCTGACTATGGGCCAGTTATGGGTGATGCCACCTATCAGGAAATGGTGGCATCCGGCGCGTTGAACGCGGAGCCGTTCTGAATGCCTGAACAGTGGGCATGACATTCTATCTTGCGAGGAATTATGCCGTATCAAATGAGTAATGAAACCAGAATGCTCGTTCTGGCCGTGATCAAACATTCACAAAAAAGCACTCCTGCGGATGCTATCGATGAGTTGAAGAGGCTTTATCAATGTACCTCTGACTCACAAACACAGAATCATAGCCCCTTAGGCCAAAGTCATATTCCGATGCATCTACAAGATCCAGAGACCGGAGAAATTCACATGCTTCAACGTATTCACCTAGTCCATCACAAGTGATCTCACGGTAAAAAACATTTTCATTACATATTAGTATCTTATAAGGAATTAATGGCGAAGTTTTAGGCTGAAATTCAAGCCATTTGGTTATCGCTTCATCGTAAGACGGAAGGGCGAGCTCTTTTTTCACCTTGAAATACTTATGTTCCATATGAGGGCCTTGTTGTGTCAGAAAGACTTCAGAAGGTGATGTTATAAATGTTCAGAGAGTCTAAGGGAAGGCACTCATCCACACTTCAGTTATGTGCAGGAAATGAGTCAAGCCATGAATGGGCCTATCCCTGGAACGCTCCACGCCCTGCGATCTCCGCACCGTCGGGCGTGACTGATCTCCGTCCCTCTCTATTCGTTACGGATGCGGAACCGCACCCCACCGTCACACGGCATCTGAGCCGGATGGTTAAACGCGCTTTGGCAGCGCCAGGTGATGACCGGAATCTTAATCAAGTCGTAGCACAGTTGGAGCACCGGGAGCCGAACGGCACCCAGTTGCTTATCCGTCGCGGTCTGGCGGAAATAGTACGCCGGGATCATCAGAAAACGCTAAGTGACTGGATGAAAACACCGGAAGGCGTGGAAGCCCGCTTGCACGAACAACCGTTTTTTATCCGTGACGTTTACCGCCAAAAAATCGAATGGCTACGAGCGAACCGCGAGCCGCGACACATCAGCGCCTTTTTCATGGGAACCGTGAAAAAAGCCCTGATGCGTCTGGATGCTGTGCGTATGCAGCAAGGTGTGCGTAATGGCTTTGCATCGGAACTGGCGGCCTATTGGGGGCCGCGTTGGGTGCATCTGGCCGGGTTTACCAAGCATGAGGTGATCAATGCCGCGCATACCCTTGCGGCCGCCATCGCCGAAATGTTTGAAACCGAGTGCGGCCACACATCGCCGGAAAACATGACCGACAATGAAATTCAGTGGCTGTATCGCCATCTGGGGCGCGAACTGCTGGCATTACGTGTAACGCCACCGTGCTGGGGGCTGGTCATCGGTGATGAACAAGCCCGGCACCGCATCTATTCCGCCATTTTACGCATTACTTCACCTGAATGGTGGGGGCGGAAACTGTGGCGACTGCGTTGTGAATGGCGGGAAAATCAGTTTCGCGCCATCGGCGTGATCCACAAAAAACGAATGCCGTATGTCAGCCTTGATGCCCTCAACCAGTGGCAAGAGCAGCGCCGCAAGAATCTCGCTTTTTTCCAGACACATGAACTGGTTGATGAAGATGGCAACATCGCATCACTGGAAAACATGGTGTACGGCAGTATCAGTAATCCGGCTATCCGCCGTCATGAGCTGATGACCCGTATGGCCGGTGTTGAAATGGTGGCAATCGCGCGGGGTGATGAAGGCGTTTTTCTCACTATCACCTGCCCGTCGCGTTACCACGCTAACATCCTGAACGGTCACCAAAACCCTAAGTGGGATCATACCTCTCCACGTCAGGGGCAGCGGTATTTATGCCGCACCTGGGCGCGTGCCATGTCTGCGTTGAATCGTCGTGGCTTGCGCCCTTACGGCTTTCGCGTTGCCGAGCCGCACCACGATGCAACACCGCACTGGCATGTGTTGCTGTTTATGCCACCTGCCGACAGAAAGGCCATCACCGATATCTTGCGAGAGTATTTTATTGCTGAAGACCGTGCGGAGCTGGGGCGCAACACCGGCGCACGATTCAAGGCTAAAATGCTCGATCCAAGAAAAGGCAGCGCTACGGCTTACGTGGCGAAGTACATCAGTAAGAATATCGACGGTTACGCGCTGGATGGCGAGCTGGATAACGAAACCGGCAAGCCATTACGCGAAACAGCAAAGTTTGCAATGGCCTGGGCATCACAGCATAACATCCGACAGTTTCAGCCGTTCGGTCTACCGCCGGTAACGGTATGGCGTGAACTGCGTCGCCTGGCAAACCAACTTACCGCAGTCCAGAAAGAAAACGGCACGTTTAAACGCGGGGCCGCACAGCTTGCTGACCCGGCAATGGATGCCGTGCTGGCATCGGCTGACGCCGGTTGTTTTGCCACATACATCGAAAAGCAAGGAGGCGTGTTGATCCCACGCGAGCGCTACACCGTGCGCATTGCCTATGAAGACGCTGACGAACAAAACACCTACGGCGAGACACCGGAAAAAATCTTCGGTGTGTTCTCTCCACGTCTGGGGGCGATATCCCGTATCTGCACCCGGTTAATCAAATGGAAAATCCGCAAGAAGCAGTCCGCTGACGATGGTGCCAGCATTGGCACCGGGAGTGGTTTGGCCGTTACGTCGCCAACCGGCGACGCTTGGAGTTCTGTCAATAACTCTACGGGCGATGAAAAAACATCCATTCCAACGGGTATAGACGGGGATGACTATGGTAGCTGTGAACTGCCAGATGGAGAGCCTGGCGATACACCCGCTCAAACCTTCGCCGACTTCGAGCGCATGACAGACCCGGAACGCCGGGCGCTGCTGTCAAGGTTGCGAACTCAACCGCCAGATCGGCGGAATAACCAACACTCGTCCACTACTCAACGGAACAAATCGGCTGAAAAACAGGTGGTTGGCAAACTGTCGGACGAGTGGCGTGCCAGTATTGCCGATTTCGCCCGCTCAATCGGCTGGGATATTAGCAATATCGAGATCCAGCGGCTGGCGTTGGGGCATACTCTCACCTTTGCGGATCAGCTATACGTTTCACGCTCTGACGGATGCCTGTATCGCGTTCGGCGAGAACGTCGACCGGAAGATGTTGCCGCTACTGTAAGCAACTGGATAGCACGGCTGCGGATGGAGGGGTATCAGGAAGAATGATAGATTGTCATATACTATTATGACTTCATAATTTGACTTCATTTATGGCGGGTTGGATAATGACTTCATAGAGTGATGTCGTGAGGCGAGGGAATGAAGGAACAGGTTTCATCATTACGGAAAAGGCAAAGAAGCACGCTTGAACAGGTGTTTAAATCCCCTGTCCAGTCAGGTATCAAATGGGCCGATATAGAGTCACTGATAAAGGCTCTGGGTGGGGAAGTTAAAGAGGGGCGTGGTTCGCGTTGTAAGTTTCTCCTCAACGGCAGTATCGCTAACTTCCATCGCCCACATCCTTCACCAGATACAGATAAAGGCGCAGTGGCTAACCTGCGCGACTGGCTTGAAAGCATAGGAGTGAAACCATGAGCAAACCATCTACACCAAACACCATTGAGATAGCCGGACAACCGGCTGTTATCAGCTATGTGCCGGAGCTTGGCACGTTTCGTGGTAAGTTTATGGGTCTGACCGGCTATTGTGATTTTGTTTCGGACAGCATTCAGGGACTGAAAAAAGAAGGTGAGATTTCACTGCGTGAATATCTGGATGATTGCAGCGCAGCGGGCATTGAACCATACGTCCGTCAGGAAAGGGTTAAAACGTTTACGTTACGCTACCCTGAGTCTTTCGGAGAGCGTTTGAATCAGGCTGCAGCTGAGCAAGAAACATCTGTCAACGCCTTCATCATCGAGACGCTAAACGAGAGAATGAAACATGCGTGACAGTAGTTTCAACCGTTGATGTTCCGGCCCGCAAATTCTGGCGGGCTTTTTCTTATGCCATAAAATTCAGTTATTGAAGAGTCTAATCACTGAACGATACGGATGTCGGCCTGTTTTCGTAATACCTTGCCAAACTAAACGCAACACTTTCTATGCTTAAATTTTAGTTGCCTAAATCGATACAATGTAATATTAATAAGTTGAGGGCTATAGGCAGATTTTTTATCACGAAGCGTGATATGTGAAAAGAATGTCCGGCGGAATGCCATCAATGTTTTAAGATCACCGATAACAGTTTGCCGGTGAGCTTAATGAGTGCCTATAGCACCTCAACTCACTATTGTAAAAAATAAAACCAAAACTATGTCGAAAAACAATAAACTTTCAGAACTAAAATCAGCAAAAAATATAACAGACTTAGCAAAAATTATTTCAGTCCCTCGTCAGTCAATTACTTATGTTCTGTATGGCATAAATAGGCTGAATTTAGCCAAGTATCATACTTTTAAGATACCTAAAAAAGATGGCTCCGAAAGAACAATTAATGCGCCAGTCAAAGAATTAAAAGACATTCAAAAGAAAGTGTCATCTCTATTACAGGAATGTTTTAGGATTGTTTGTATTCTGGAAGGACATAGAAATCATCTTAAGAAAATTAATTCTCTTTCACATGGATTTATTAAAGGGAAATCAATAATAACCAATGCTACTCCACATAAAAATAAAAGATTTGTTCTCAATGTTGATTTGAAAGATTTCTTCGGACAGATCCATTATGGGAGAGTTTATGGCTTTTTTAAAAACAACAAGCACTTCCAATTATCAGACGAAGTTGCTAAAGTATTAGCAAATATTACTTGCTATCAGCAAGGATTACCACAAGGAGCGCCAACTTCTCCAGTGATATCAAATTTAATTGCTGGAATATTAGATATAAAACTTGCGTCACTTGCAAAAAAATATAGTTGTTATTACACACGCTATGCTGATGATCTTACATTTTCAACCAACTTAAAAGAATTTCCACCAAGAATAGCATCCATTGAAAATGGAGACGTAAGGATTGGGAGTTCTCTTGAAGGAATAATTAAAAAGTGTGGTTTTGATATAAATCACAAAAAAAATAGACTTCAGTTCTGCAACTCCAGACAGGACGTAACCGGTATTGTCGTAAATAAAAAGGTCAATGTGCCCTACGATTATAGAAACAAGGCTCGTGTTATATGGCATAAACTTAAAAATGGAAAAGAAATCTATGCTATAAATTCCCAGCCAGAAATTAAAAAAGATATTAACTATCTGATTGGTATTTTAAGCCACATACACAACGTAAGACGTGAGCATAGAGTCACAACAAAAGAAGAATATATCATTCCCAAGAAACCTAACAAAAAAACATTTGATGATATATTCGATGCTGATAGCAGAATGTATAGAGATGTCCTTTTCTTCAAAAATTTCGTAAAAAATAAAAAACCGGTCATTGTCTGTGAAGGTAAAACTGATATAACTTACCTACAATGTGCACTTGAGTCACAGGCAGCAAAACACCGCTCTCTAATTATAAAAAAAGAACTGCAAATTAGTTTCTTTAGACCGACAAAAACAATAAGTGAATTATTTAAAGTGACAGGTGGTACAGGAGATATAGGCAATTTGATAAGCT
>NZ_CM001979.1:3169620-3200749 GCF_000406205.1 Dickeya sp. NCPPB 3274
GATAAGCAATTATTCAAGTTACTGCGATGAATTTAATAGATTTTCTCTGTCCCAACCCGTGATAATATTAATTGATAATGACTCTGGTGCTCCTGCAGTTAGATCCTTAGTTAATCAAATTACAAAGAAAAACTTCTCTAGCAATGATAGCTTCACTCACGTCATAAAAAACCTTTACGTTATGCAAACTCCTTTAATTAAAGGGGGGGATAGTGCCATCGAGGATTTCTTTGATACTGCAACATTAAACGAAAAATTAGAGAAAAAAACCTTTAGCTATAAGGGTACCTTTGACACTGACAAACACTACGGTAAGAATCATTTTGCTGAGTATGTAGTTAAACCTAAAAGAAAAACAATAGATTTTACCGGATTTAACGTTCTATTAAACGACATCAAGAAAATTATAAAAGACTACAAAGCAAAAAAACATTAAATGACTTTTTGAATTAAGGTTTTTAACTAAAAAATAATTTCATGCAACGGTTCAAAATCATTACGCACAAGATTGATGGAAACTGGTGTCGCTGATTGACCTGACCGTATTGACCGCTGCGTAGCGAGTAACCCGGAATTTAAGAGCCGCTCAGGGTTCCTTGCTCGGGCAGCATTAGAGCGGATTTCATCCATTCGCTAACCTTCTCTGAAACCTGCTTCGGCAGGTTTTTTTTACCCCAAATGCGCCGCACAAACCCGCACAATTTTGCACAACTTTTTTGATGCTGTTTTACCCCTTTCCGCCCGGTACGCGTGCGCGCCGGGCCGGTTTCTGCACTTGCACAAAAAATGAAGCGAGAGCAGCGCGCAGGTGACGGGGGAACAGCCCCCGCGATGGGGGGTAGGTAGGGATCGCCTTTGATGTGCCAAATCTGGCACATTTCCCGGACTGCTGCGTGCGTATTTTCGTTCGGGAGACGCGACGCGGCATCCGGTGAGAGCGCCCGATGGCGTAGCGCTGATGCGGTTTTATGTGGGTGGGAAATGGTGGCGTTAGCCGTTGATCTGAAAAGAAATTGTGTGCGGTCAGCGTGAAAGTTTTTGAATAAAAACCGCCGCGTGAGTGCGACGGCAGTGGCGGGATATCACTCGGTTTTCAACAGGGCGTAAGGATTAAAGCGGATCACCTCCATCCCTAGCCAGTCATTCACATGCTTAAGCGCTTCCATCACCGGCATCAGTTCGTTGATAGCGAACACCCGCGCGGCTTTCTCCACATCGCCAAAGGAGCCGTTGCCTTCCGGCATGGCGCCCATCAGTTGCGGCGGCACACGGTGCGCCGCGAGGATGTCATCACGCGTCACCGATTTGATATTCAGGAATTCATCTTTGGCAGATATCTGGCTGAAGGGAATAATCTGTACCCCTTTTTCACCGCCGCCCGGCGCATGTAACAGCAGGTTTTTAAACGCGCCTTTACCGCGCGCTTCCTTCAGCGTTTTCTTCACGTTATCCATGCTTTCGGTATCCACCTGGGATGCGCCGATGTAGATAATGCACCCGGCGTGCGAACCGTTGTCATAGTAGAGCTTGCGGAACATATCGGCAGAGTGTGACAGGCTGGCCGACAGCAGCGCGCCCATGTATTCCGGCATACCGTATATCTCCTGGTGAATATCCGGGTTGATGACGTGGCACACGCTGTCGGTAGCAAACGTGTGTTCATCCTTCCACTGCCGGATAAACCAATAGGTATTCAGATCGCTGCCGCGCCGGGTGTACTTGGCTGGAACGTGACGCAGGGCCAGCAGGCCGCCCAGCCGGTTGACCCGGCGTTCAAGGTAACCGTTGCCGAAAACAAACCAGTCGAGCACGAAGGCGGAGAACGCCTGACGAGACAATAGCGGGTGCGGGATAAAGCACCCGGTCAGCGCATTGCGTTTGAAGTACAGCGCGGACTGGTGCCATGACGCACTACCAAACGCGCGAGCCAGCCCGTACCAGTCCACCGGGGTGTCGTAATAACGGCCATTGTCGGCGCAATACATGTTATCCAGCAGATCATGGCCATCCCTGACCGGATAGGGGCCGTCAAAGGTAAACGCGCTCAGCCCCGGATCGCTTTTCAGGGCCGCCGCCATATCCGGCTGACTGGCGGTAACCGCCCGGTGTGTGCCGGTTTTATCTTTTCTTTTCATCAGAACTCCATCGCAAAGCCACCACCGCCCTGCTCCTGGCCGAGTGGTTCATTGATGACGGCCAGCATGGTTGCCCAGGCCAGATCGCCATGATTAGAGCCGCGTGCGCGGTCGGTGTCGTAAGTCATGATGCCGCCCGGCGTCTTGACGCGCCGCACGGCGTTGAACGCATTGATCAGCGCCTGCTCGCTGCGGTCGTATTCCCAGCGACCGGCACGGATCACCTGAAGCATTTTCAGCACTAAGGCGCGTTTGGATGACACCGACATCAGGAAGCACACCGCCGCCGGGAAGAATTTCTTCACAATCTGGTAGACCGCTTCACCGATGCCGGTACCATCAATGGCGATATGCTGCACGTTGTATTTGAAGGTCAGCGCTTCGATCACTTTCGCCTGTTCTTCAAACTCCAGGCCGCGTATCTGCTGGGTTTCGATGGTGCGGAATTTGCCGCCCGCCACCAGTGGCGGTACCACCACCGAGATCGCCCCGCTGTCGCCGTTGCCGCTGCTGCCGTTGGCGTCATAGCCAATCCAGATGCCGCGATCGGCCATTGGGCGCGATGCAAAGGGCTTCCAGTCCGGCCACTCGTCGTAACCGTCGGCGCCGCAGCTAAATAACAGGTTGAGGTTAAAGGCGGACTCACCATCGCGGACGAACTCACAGCCGTACAGGTTGTTGTATTCATCCGGGCTGTTTTCGTCGCGGATCTCCTCCAGGTCGGTGTATTGCCAGCCGTGATCGATGACGTCCTGTAGCGTCACAATCTGACGCCAGGTTTTATCCGGGCATAGCAAACCGCTATTGAGCGCTTTCCATGACACATCAAACGCGACCTTTTGCACCTTGCTGCGCTTCTCATTCCAGCGTGCGCCCGTCCAGAACGGGTACGCTTCATGGGTTTCACTCGACGGGGTGGAAAAGTAGGTGCGCGTCAGCCCTTTCAGGGTCGCCATCGCCCCGGCCACCTTGCGCAAGTTGGCAAAGTTACTGACCCAGAAAAATTCATCGAAATACAGGTTGCCGGTGTAGGACTGCGCCGTCGCGGCAGACGTCCCCAGAAAATGCAGCTCGGCCCCGTTGCTCAGGACTATCTTGTCGCCGCCTTTTAGTTCGACGTCCACCTCTTCCGCCACCTTCTGGATAAAGCCCCGGAACTGGTGCGCCTGACGGCGCGAGGCAGAAAGAAAAATCTGGTGGCGCTGATAAGGGTAAGCCACGTCATCACGCAGCGCCCGCAATAACGCTTCACGGGCAAAGTACCAGGTGGCGCCGATCTGGCGGGACTTTAGGATCATACGGTTGCGTTGATCCTGCTGGGCATACCAGCCGTTTTGATGCCAGGCCAGTGAGTCGAGAATGTTGGTTCGCAACGCGGCAATCTGTTCGTCAGTGAAGTGATTTTTCACCTTGCGCTTGCGGGGTTTCTTGCCGCTTGCGGCATTGCCCGGCTGGCCGTCATTCAGCGTTTTCAACTGCCGGGTCAGCGCGTCCATTTCCTTCAGGTCGCCACCGGTTTTGGTTGGCTTCTGGGCCAACTGGCACAACCGTGCATCGATAGAATGCGTTACGCGCTGGATAGGCGGCGTCTCGTCCCATTCGTCGCGCTTTTTCCAGGCGTACACCGTGTTTTGATTAATCCCCATCAGGCGCGAAATTTCCGCTGGCGGGTAGCCCTGCCAGTAAAGCTGTCTTGCTCGCTGCCGTACAAATGCGTCCTGAATCATGCGCGGTTTCCCCCCTTTGCCGGGAAGATTACCCCGCGCGCGATCCGCCTTTCGCTCACTTTCGGCTCTGGCCCTCCGCCGACAACAAAACCTCGTTGAGACAGGGAGTTAGGCTTTGCAATCATGATGTCACAGACACCACAGGACAGGACTACAGGCATGAGCGGTACCACCAAACCGACCCGTAAAAAATTCCGGGTTGCCGTCTCCGGCTCCACCGTTGACGGGCGTGAAATCGGACGTGACCACCTCTATGCAATGGCGGAAAGCTACAACCCGCAGGTATACGGCGCCCGCGTTAACGTTGAGCACATTCTTTCGCCCTATCCGGGCAGTGACTTCAGTGCGATGGGCGATGTGGTCGCGCTGAGCGCGGAAGACATTACCGACGGCCCGCTAAAAGGCCGCGCCGCGTTGTATGCGGAAATCGAACCCACCGAGCGAATGAAGCAGCTCACCGGGGAAGGGAAGAAGATTTATTCCAGTATCGAAATCGATCCGCAGTTTGCCGCGACCGGCAGGCCATATCTGCGCGGTCTGGCGATGACGGATACCCCGGCCAGCCTGGGCACTGAGCGTCTGAAATTCGCGGCACAGCAGCGGGCGCAGGTACAGGCATTCAACAATCTGCCCGGTGAGCCGGTCATGTTCACCGAAGCGATGGAAGCGGAGCTGGTCGAACTGTCCGAACAGCGCAGCGACGAGGGGAAGCAATGGTTTTCCCGCGTGATGGGGATTATCGGCAAAGGCCGCAAGTCAGACGGTGAACAGTTTTCCCAGGTACGCGAAGCGGTGGAGAACGTCGCCCAGTCCCATGCTGACCTGCTGGACAATTTCAACGCGCTGAAAAACCAACAGCAGCAGGACAGCCGCACCATCCAGACGCTGACCAGCGAGCTGGCCGCGCTCACGCAAAAGCTGGCGACGCAGGATAACAGCTACAGCCAGCGTCCGGCGGCCAGCGGTGGTAACAGCGGCGCGCAACTGGCTGACTTTTAAGTACCGTTAAGCGAGACAAGCGAACATGGAAAATTCTACCCGTAATCTTTATAACCAGTACATTTCCCGTCAGGCGCAGCTTAACGGGGTGCAGCCGAATGACGTGGCGATGACCTTCAGCGTCGAACCGGCTGCCCAGCAGCGCATGGAGCAAGCGGCGCAGGAAAGCGATGAATTCCTGAAACAAATTAACGTGTTTGGGGTTAAAGCCCAGGAAGGCCAGAAGATCCTGATCGGCAGCAAGGGACCGATCGCCAGTACCAACAACAGCAGCGACGGCACGTCCCGCCGTAACCCGACCGACAACCATTCCAAAGAGCCGAACACCTACCATTGCCGCAAGGTGAATTATGACTCGGCGATCAGTTACCCGCAGTTGGATGCCTGGGCGACGCAGCCGAACTTTCAGGCGCTGATCAGTCAGGCCAATGCGCGGCAAATCGGCCTCGACCGCATCATGATTGGTTTCAACGGCATCACCTATGCCGAGAAGTCCAACCGCAGCGCCAATCCGTTGTTGCAGGATTGCGGTGTCGGCTGGTTGCAAAAAACTCGCAACGATGCGGGGCACCGCATTATCAAAAACGTCACGCTGACCGCCCGCGACGAAGACAACAAGATTATTGCCAAAGGCACCTACGGCAACCTCGACACCGCTGTGTTTGACGCCAAAAACAGCCTGCTGGATCCGTGGCACCGCAAGGCGCCGGATTTGGTGGTGATCATGGCGTCCGACCTGCTGACGTCCAGCAACTTTCCGCGCCTCAATGCGCTGAGCCAGAGCAACCCCAATACCGAGTTGCTGGCCGGTCAGTTGATTGTCAGTCAGGAGCGTGTGGGCGGCCTGCCGACCTTTCTGGCGCCTTACTTCCCGTCCAATGCGGTGCTGATCACCTCGTTCAAAAATCTGTCGGTTTACTACCAACTGGGGGCGCTGCGCCGCAGCATTGCTGAAGAGCCGGAGTACAACCGGATAGCCACCTACCAGTCGTCCAACGATGACTTTGTGGTGGAAGACTACGGCAAGGTGGCCTTGATCGATGGCATTCAGTTTGCGCAGGCCGCAGGCGACGGCCAGTAACAGCCCGGCGGGGTAACACTCCGCCCAACCGGAGAACACACCATGCTGACACCGGCACAACGACATTTTCAGCGGGTCATGGCCGAACGCCGGGGCCAGGCGGACACCGAAACGGAGGTGTCACGCACGGCCCATGAGCAAATCCTTCACCGCTTGCGCCTGCATCAGGCCGCGCTGAAACAGGTGCAATCTGCCGCCACCAAAGCGGAGATGAAAAAAGCCATGCTGCCGGAATACGACGGCTGGATTGATGGCACGCTGGAAGGCGACAGCGGACGACAGGATGAGGTGATCGTCACCCTGATGGTGTGGGCGATCGACTGCCAAGATAGCGCACTGACACTGAGGCTGGGGCGTTACGTCGTTAAGCATGGCCTGTCTTTGCCTGCCGACAAGTTCCGCCGCGATGCGGTAACGGTACTGGCTGAGGAAGTGAGCAACCCGGTACTGACACTGGCCGCCACCGACGACCGCGCTGACCTGAGCGGTTACACCGCCGTGCTGGATGAAGTGGCCGCGATTGTGGACGGCAAAGACATGCCGGACGAAGTGCGCGCCAAGCTGTGTAAAGCCCGCGCCTTCTCACGCCGTGCGGCAGTGGATGCACAAACCAAAGCTGAGGCGTTGAAACTGTTTCGGGAAGCGATGGCCCGCAATCCGAACGCGGGGGTGAAACGGGATATCGCCACGCTGACGCGGGAGCTGAAAAAGCTCATGCCGGCCAGCAGTGACGAACCGGAAGACGGCGCGCCCGGCGACGATGGAGCAGCCACTGAGCCGCCTGTCGGAGAGACGACGCCGGCGACGACCCCGACCGATGCCGCACAGCCAGCGGCAAAGCCAGCCGCCGTGCGTAACACCACGGCGCGGAAAACCACACGGACGACGGGTAAAAGCAAAGCCGCCCGTCAGTCTGCCAAACGTTAACGACTTCGGCCCCGTCCGACAGGCGGCGCGCCGGGTGATCTGCCCGTATGCGGTCTTTTTGCCCGGCGCCCACCGCCTGACTTTTGGGAGAGTTGAGCATGAGCCTGGTGGCTTCGAAACGTGTTAGTGACAGCGGCGACGTGCCGGAGATTGACGACGGCGCGGCAGCAGTCAGCGCCGGGGATTTCTGGCCGGTGATCGTCCTGCGCGATCTGCGCCTGGCCGCCCGCATCACCGGCGGTATCACCACCACCCGCCTGATGCACGTCACCACTGAAGCGGTGGTGCATGTGACTGACCAGCTGGCGAGCTGGCAGCAGACACAACAGGCCGCCGGATATGCCGCACTGGCGGACGTCCCGGCCGGACAGGTCAACGGCGAAAGCATCAAGGTGTACCGCTTCAAGCGTGCGGTTTATGCCATCGCCCGCGCCTTGCTGCTGGAGGGATACCGCGATGTGGATACCACGGCCAAAGGCGACAAGGCAACGGACACTTTTGACAGCCAGCGTGACGATTTGTGGCGTGATGCGCGCTGGAGCATCGCCGATATACGCGGCGCCCAGCGCCTTTTTGCGGAGTTGTGCTGATGGTGGTCCGGGCGCTTCAGGGCGATACGGTGGACTTGCTCTGTTATCGCCATTACGGCACATCCGCCGGCGTCACCGAGCAGGTGATCGCCGCCAATCCGGGGTTAAGCCGCCAGATGTTTCTGACGGCCGGGCAGGCTATCACGCTGCCTGATATTCCCCGTCAGACAGAACAGGAAACGGTGCAGTTATGGGATTAAACGATCTTCAGCGCCTCAATGATGGGGTGACCTATGGCCTGTCCGTGATGGTGACCGGCATCGGGGTGATGACCGTCAGTGAAAAAGTCGCGCTGGCGGGCCTGGTCATCGGTGTTGTCACCGCATGGCGCGCCTGGTTGTTCCGGCGTCGTATTGAGCGCGCACAACGACGCCGCAATGAACTGATTGAACAGATTTTACAGCAGTCCGAGCGCCGCACGCTGAATACGTCGGAACGCCGTGCGGTGGCCATTTTGCATCAGGGTGACGTTGACGATGAAAACCGCGATTAAACGCTGTTCGATTGCGCTGATTGTGGCGCTCGGCGTCACGCTGTCCCCCGGCACACTGCGCACGTCGCCGGAAGCACAGCAGAAAACGGCCAGTTGGGAAGACTGCCGGGCGTCGCCGTATTACTGCCCCGCCGGAGTGCTGACGGTGGGCATTGGCTCTACCGGTAACGTGCAAAATCGGCCGTACAGCAATGACGAGATCGCACGCCGCTGGGTTAACGACATGCAGCGGGCAGAGAACTGCGTCAACGGCAATTTTAACGGCGCTGCCATGCCTCAATCGGCGTTTGAAGCCATGACCGACACGGCGTTTAACCTCGGTTGCAGCGGCCTGATGTGGTTTACCAACCGGCAGGGCAGCAAGCAGCGCACCACCATCTGGAAACATGCGCAGGCGCATGAATGGCCCGCGATGTGTGAGCGGCTGACCGACTTTGTCAACAGCGGCGGCCAGCGCTCCGCCGGTCTGGTCAATCGTCGCAGCGACTTTAAAGCCTGGTGCCTGCGTGATCTGGCGGGTGTGCCATGAAACTGGCCGCCACCCTTGCCGTGCTGCTGGTGCTGGCCGTCGGTGGTGTGCTCTGGCAAACCTACCAGCGCGGCATCGACTGGGCGCATACCGAGGCACTGACAGACAGCGCCCAACAACAGCGCGAGCTGTTAACCGAATTCCGGGCACTGGCCGACGATGCCAGAAACGTGCTGGCGCAGGTGCGCGAGCGCGAGCAACAGCGTTATGCCGAGGGGGAAGAACGCCGTGAAAAGATGCGTGAGGGGATGCAGCCCGATACGTGCGCTAACACTGTGGTGCCTGTTGCTGTCAGCGACAGCCTGCAAAAACGCGCCGCCGTCGTCCAGCGTGCAGATACTGCACGACCCGGTACCACCCAGCCTGACGGCACCCACACCGACGCCCGTACTGAAAACACCGGTGACCTGGGGCGCGGTCGCGCTCTGGAGTGATCAGCTGTTGGATGCGCTGGACACCTGCAATGCAGACAAGGCCGCCATCAACGATGTATACCTGCGTCGCCTTCAGCGTCTGAAGGATGCCGCCGCCACACCATAGGGGAATGCTCATGCTGAAAACCGATTCGCTGCGTGATGCGCTGACGGCATCCAATGTCTGGTGCCGGGCCAACCCGGAAGCCTTCACGGTATTTGTGGAAGAAGGCGGTATTGAAACCACCGGGGAAACGCCGTCGTTTCTGTACCGCTACTCGCTGGTGCTGTTCGTGATGAACTTCACCGGTGATATCGACGATTTCACCTTACCGTTAATGGCCTGGCTATGGCAGAACCAGCCCGACCTGTTGCTGAACCCGCAAAAGAACCGCGAGGTGAAATTCACCACGCTGATCAACAACGACGACAGCGCTGACATTCTGTTTGAAATTCCGGTGCGCGAGCGGGTCAGGGTCACGCGGGACGATAACGGCATCCTGCGTGCTGAACATCTGCCTGAACCTCGTCCGCGCCTCACCGGCGGGGTATGGGATGCGGTGCTTGACGATGCCACCGGGGAGACAGCGACATGACGGATAAACTGTTTCACGCACTGGATCAGGTGTTTGACGACATCCTTTCAGGTCTGTCACCCGCCGGGCGGCTGAAAACAGCCCGTCAGGTCGGGCAGGCGCTGCGACGCAGTCAGCAGCAGCGCATCAGGGCGCAGAGGAACCCGGACGGCTCGGCCTATGCAACCCGCCGCCGCAAGGTGTTGCGCTCGCAGCAGGGAATGATTTTTGTCTGGGAAGGCCAGGTGCGCCACCTGAAAAACTGGCACGGCGGCCGGGGAAAATACGGCCGCACAATCACCGGCTTTGATGAAGACCGCAATGCCATCCGCACGTTTTACCGCAGCGATATTGAGCGTTATATCGAGATCAACACGCAGGCGGTGCGCCGCACGACCAGCAAGAAAGCCCCGATGTTTCAACGCCTGCGCGGCTACCGTTTTCTCAAAATGCGGGCCGATACCGACGGGGCCAGCGTCGGTTTTGACGGCATGGCTGCCCGTATCGCCCGCGTGCATCAGTACGGCGAGCGTGACAAGGTCGGGTCGGGTGCCTTTGCCCGCTATCCGGTGCGTGAACTGCTGGGGATCTCCCCGACTGACGAACGGCTGATCCAGGATACGGTAATCAACAGTCTGGGGAGTGCTGCCACATGAGCGCCGAACTGATGCGATTACTGGAAAACGTGTTGCGCGTCGGCGTCGTCACGGCGGTTGACCCGGAAAGCTGGCGGGTACGTGTTAAGAGCGGTGAATTGCTCACCGACTGGCTGCGCTGGAACACCACGCGCGCCGGGGCGTTTAACGTCTGGATCCCGCCCGCCGTCGGGGAACAGGTGTGGCTGGGCTGCCTTGGCGGTAATCCGGAAACCGCCGTGATCATCGGCAGTCTGTTCAGCGAGGCCCACCCGGCACCGGGCAACAGCCTGAAGGAGATTGTGATCACCGCGCCGGACGGTGCCCGGTTTCGGTATGACGCTGTGGCTGGTGCGCTGGAAGCCACCGGCATGAAAACCGTCAACGTGGTGGCCTCGGTCAGCGTCACGCTGAACACGCCGGTGGTGGAATGTACCCAGCACCTGAAGGCCCGCACGGTGGAGATCACCCACGGCGGCACCCTGGCCGGTAATGTGGTGCACTCCGGCGGCGCCCTGACCTCTAACGGCGTCCAGGTGGATAGCCACCGCCACGGCGGCATTCAGCCCGGCGGTAGCTGGACGAGTGGCACACAATGACCGCGACCTATACCGGCATGAATCCGCATGGCACCGGCACCCTGACCGATGCCGATCAGCTCTGGCAGTCGGTGCGCGACATTCTGACTACGCCGCTGGCATCCAGGGTGATGCGCCGGGATTACGGCAGCCTGATCCCTGACCTGCTGGATGCGCCGCAGAACGCCGTTACGCGGCTTCAGTTGATGAGTGCGGCCGTTATTGCCCTGACGCGCTGGGAGCCGCGTATCTCGCTGAATGCCGTCGATATTCGCTATTCAGCATCGGGAGCGGTAGACGTGGCGTTATCGGGGTTGATTACCGAAACGATGCAGGCGGCCAACGCTGCCATTACGCTCAGGAGTGACAGTGATGGCAACGGTTGATTTATCACAGTTACCCCAGCCGCAAATCATTGAAGTGCTGGACTTCGAAGTCATCCTTCAGGACGTGAAGGCGGTGATGATTGCCGCCTTTCCGGCCGCTCAGCAGGCGTCAGTGACTGCTGCGCTGGCGCTGGAATCCGAACCGTTAGCAGTGATAGCGCAGGTGATCGCCTACCGGGAAATGATGTTACGCCAGCGGATTAACGAAGGCGCGGAAGCCTGCCTGCTCAGTCATGCCGTGTCGTCCGATTTGGATAATCTGTCGGCCAACCTGAACACCGCCCGGCTGACCATCACCGAAGCAACCGACACCGCCGACGCGGTGATGGAAAGCGACAGCGCGCTACGGTTGCGAACGCAGGCGGCCTTTGAAGGGTTGAGCGTGGCCGGGCCGACCGGCGCGTATGAGTATTTCGCCAAAAGTGCCAGCGGCAAGGTAGCGGATGCCAAAGCGATCAGCCCGTCGCCGGCGGCGGTGGTGGTGTCGGTGTTATCCGCCGAGGGTGACGGCAGCGCCTCGGCTGACCTGCTGGCGGCGGTTGATGCTGCCCTGTCTGCTGACGATAAACGCCCGGTCGGTGACCGCCTGACGGTGCAAAGTGCCGAAATTGTGCGCTATGCCATTACAGCGGTGTTGTACCGCTATCCGGGGCCGGAATCGGAACCGATCCAACAGGCCGCGCAGCAGGCATTAACGTCATGGCTTGGCGCACAGGGGCGCATCGGGCGTGATGTGGCTCGCTCGGCCGTCATGGCGGCGTTGCATGTTCAAGGGGTGCAACGTGTCGAGCTGCTGGAACCGGCGCAAGACATCGTGATCAGCGACACGCAAGCGGCGTACTGTACCGGGTTCACGATCACCGAGGGCGGTAGCGATGAGTAACAGCCTGCTGCCCCCGTCAGCCAGCGACTTTATGCGCCACGTCGCCAGCTCAACCCAACACCTGAGTGAGATAGCGGTCGATCTGGATACGTTATGGGACGCCGAGCGCTGCCCGACACAATTACTGCCGTACCTCGCCTGGGCGCTGTCGGTTGACCGCTGGGATAAGCGCTGGTCAGAACAGACCAAACGTCAGGTGATCAAGGCGGCATGGCTGGTACACCGCCAGAAGGGCACCCTCGCGGCATTGCGCCGGGTGGTGGAGCCGTTCGGCTATCTGATTCGGGTCACAGAATGGTGGCAGACCGGCGGCCAGCCCGGCACCTTCCGGCTGGATATCGGCGTGCAGGATGCTGGCATCACCGAAGAAACCTATCTTGAGCTGGAGCGGCTGATCGCCGATGCAAAGCCGGTGAGCCGTCACCTGCTGGGGCTAAATATCGTCATGGACAGCGCGGGTGAAATCCCGATTGCCGCAGGGCAGTACAGCGGCGATGCATTGACTGTCTATCCCTACTTTCCTGAAACCATTACTACAACCGGCGCTGACAGGTGCGGCGGTGCGATACATCTTTCTGATAACGTGAGTGTGAATGCATGACGACAAAATATTTTGCCTTGCTGACAAACACTGGCGCGGCGCTGCTGGCGAACGCTACCGCGCTGGGACGGCAACTGTCGATTACACAAATGGCGCTGGGCGATGGCGGCGGCACCCTGCCAACTCCCGACCCGGCACAAACCAAACTGGTGAACGAACGGCGCCGGGCGCCGCTCAATTCTCTGAGCGTTGATCCGGCGAACCCCAGCCAGATTATTGCCGAGCAGGTGATCCCCGAAGATGAAGGCGGCTGGTGGATACGTGAAATCGGCCTGTATGACGCCAACGGCAATCTGATTGCCGTCGCCAACTGCCCGGAAACCTACAAGCCGCAGTTACAGGAAGGCTCCGGCCGGGTGCAGACGGTGCGCATGATTTTGATTGTCAGCAGTACCGACGCGGTAACGCTGAAAATTGACCCGTCGGTGGTGCTGGCGACGCGGGCGTACACCGACGGCAAGATCACCGAGGTGAAATCCTATGCGGATACGCAGGCGAGCGGAGCCAAAAGCGAAGCGAAAACCTATGCCGATGCACAGGTGAACGGTGCCAAAAGTGAGGTGAAGGATTATGCGGATGCGCGGGCAAGTGGTGCCAAAAGCGAGGCAGGGGCCTACACAGACAGCCTGATGACGGCGCACCTGTCCGCCGCTAATCCTCACCCACAGTACGCGCCGATAGCCAACCCGGCGCTGACTGGCACGCCGACTGCGCCGACGGCGAGTTTCGGCGTAAGCACAACGCAGATCGCAACGATGGCCGCTATCCAAGCAGCGAAAGGGGCCATTGCCAGCGTCCAGTCGGTTTCCAGCACGAACGCGCTCACGGCCTCAGCAGCCGGCGCGCTTGTCTACATGACCGGCGGCACGACGTTTACCACTACGCTGCCGGGCGGTTCAACCGTTGCCCTCGGCCAGACCATTCGGCTCATTAATTACTCGACAGTAGCCCAAACGCTAGTCAGTGCTGGAGTGGACATTATTTATGGCGGCGCCGTCGCCGGGTCCGTATCCGGCATTTCGCTGCCGCCGGGCGCGGGCATTGAGTTGATATCGCGCGGAAATGGCGAATGGGATGTCATTGGGGGATCGCTCTCGATTCAGTACGCCTCTGGGTTGACGCTGGTTTCGCCAGCGCTGTCAGGGGCGCCGACGGCTCCCACTGCCGCCTCTGGGACAAACACAACTCAAATTGCGACTACCGCGTTTGTGCGGTCTGAAATCAATAGTGTGGTGACAGGCATACCGCTACCCTGGCCGCAGGCTACGGCGCCGGCGGGCTGGCTTAAATGCAACGGTCAGTCGTTTGACAAAGCGCTCTATCCGAAACTGGCGGCGGCGTATCCATCGGGCGCGCTGCCGGATTTGCGCGGCGAGTTTCTTCGTGGCTGGGATGACGATCGCGGTGTAGATGGTGGTCGAGGTATTGCCAGTAAGCAGGCGGCGACCGGATTACGAACGGGGGCAATGGACTACAACGGCAGCGATGCAGACAGCGCTGGGGTATACGTGGGCATCGGCTATGCCGATGCTGACAGTTCAGTAAACACCGTAAATTTTACTAACCAGGGTTACCCCAATGGCACGCTAATGGCTGGTGGCGCTGGCAGAGACAACGGGGTTTCAGGTACGGCGAGCAATACCGTATTTTCGGGCGGCGTGAACTGGATAACGGTACGCCCCCGCAACGTCGCATTTAACTACATCGTGAGAGCTGCATAATGAATGAGAAATATTCTGTTGCTGTAAAAGGCGCCGCGCTGGGTCAGAACGGACTGGCTGAGCGTGCGGGTTGGCTGACTGTTTACCATGTTGATCCGCTGACGCGCGAGTATACGGGCGCGAGCTATGAATACCTGATGGTCGGCACAGGGTTACCCGCTGATAGTTACGCCGACGCGCCCGACCTGCCGCCGGCGGGTCAGGCATTGCGGCGCCGCGTTGACGGCGAGGAATGGGAGCATGTGCCGGATTATCGCGGGCAGACGGTGTATCGCACGGCGGACGGGCAGCAACAAACAGTGACAACGCTCGGTGAGTTGCCGGATGAGCTGACGCTGTTGGCGCCGACAACAGCGTACGATACGTGGGACGGCGCCGCATGGGTAACAGACACCGCCGCGAAACAGGCAGCGGCAACAGCAGCGGCGCAGCGGGAACTGTCAGCACGTAAAGCGACGGCGACGGCGCGAATTGCTGAATTGAGTTACGCGGTTGATCTGGCTATGGCGACCGAGGCGGAGCGGGCAGTGCTGACTGAATGGAAAACCTATCTGGTGCAGTTGTCACGCATCGACACCGGCGCCGCGCCGGATATCGACTGGCCGGAAATTCCCTCATCCTGACTTATTCGGCCCTGTTTAGACAGGGCCGTTAAACCAGCCCTTTCAACGTGTTGACAGTGTCCGTCATGGCCGTGCTGACGGTATTCATCGCTTTGGTTGCACTGCTGCGCGCATTGTCCATCATGTCGCTAAAGGATGAAGATTGCAGCTTTTCCCGCAGGTCTTCATCACAGCGCTGGAAGCTCAGCGAAAACTCAATCTTCTTTGCCTTTCCGTAGCGATTCAACTCTGTGCGCGTGGTATGCATACCGGTTAGCACGTACATGCCGTAAATCTGCCCGGTGCCATCAATCAACGGCCAGGGGCGGCCGCTGTAGGCTTGCGTGGTCAGCGCGGTTAACGACACCTCGCCACCGGTAATTTCCGGGTACAGCACACCGCTCAGCGTGATCTGATCTTCCCCCGCGCCAATGTATTGCCATTTCGCGGAACGGTTGATCCGCTCATTCTTCACATGACGCCAGGCGCGCGACTGCTGAAGCTGCTGGTAAGGCAGCGTTTGCAGCTCAAACACAAACAACCCGTATACCATCATCATCGGTTTTTCTCCTTACTCTCTGTCTCTGAAGCTGCCGCGCTGAAGTCTGTCGCGGCGGGCCAGTTCGGCACTGACTGCATCGGCCACAATACGGCCCAGCTCGCGGGCGTCCTGCCGTTCAACGCCGTGCAGGTGTATATGAATTTCCCCATTGAAACCACCCGCCGCCGGTGTTCTGGCCGCCGGACGACTGACCGGGGACGCGTCGGCCTGTTTGACGGGCTGTGTTGCCGCGACCACGGCGGGGCGGTCGCTGAGCGTCTGCATGGTCTGGGCTGGTTGTGAAGGGGCAGAAGGTGTGCCGCCAGTAAGCCGGGCTTCCTGCCATTCGCCACGCACGGCCAGCGCTTTCGGCAGGTTTTTGAAAACGATATCGCCGGGGCCGATGCGCTTTTTGGTTTCTTCCAGCACGCCGCCGGTGTTGTCGGCAATCTTCTGCAAACGGCGCTGGGTGCCGCTGTCCCCGGTCAGGGGCGGCTTGGGCGCAGGCGGTGGTGCAGTGGTGGCCCCTTTTAAATCGCCGGTCAGGTTGGTGACCAGACCCTGTAGCCGGTTTTTCCCTTCCGGCGTCAGTTCGCCTTTCAACTGATCGGCTTTTTTCTGTGCCGCATCCAGCCCGGATGGGATTAAACCGAGCTTTTCAAGAACCCAGCCGATCCCCTCCATCAGTTTTTGCAGCGGCAATAACAGCATGTCCAGCGCCGAACCCAGCACCTTTCCGAATCCATAGCCTGCGATCGCGCAGTCATCCAGCGTCTTCTTTGTGGTCTGGATAGGGTCAAAGAGCTGCTTAAATCGATCCCACAGGCGAGACACGGCCGACACAATCACATCAAAGACGGGAGCAAGGCCCGTAAACGCCTGCCGAATGGGGCCAAGGCTGATAACAATGCCGGTAAACATCCCGCTGAAAAACGCTTTGATAGGCTCCCAGAATCGCCAGATAAGCAGTCCGGCGGCCACAAACGCCGTACCAATCAACCCGATCGGGCTTAACAGCAGCGACAGCACGCCGCCTAACACCGAGACAGCGCCGGTGATCAGGCTCCATAGCGCAGGCAGGCCGCTCAGCCGCAACAACAGCCCGCCTACGCCCCTGACCAGTGAACCTAACGCCGCCGCCGGAGAGGTAAACACGGCCAGCAGCATGCCGCGCAGCGGGGTCAGTGTCGTGGTTAGGTGGCCTGCGCTGCCGGAAAAAAGCTGTAGCCAGCCGCCCATGCGTGCCATCGGCCCGCCGAGCAGGCTACTTAACCCGGAAAACATCGACACCGCGCCACCGACGCCCCGTGCGCCCAGCAGCAGTGAAAAGCCGAGCTGGAGCTTAGCCAGCGGCCCCATCAGCAGACCGATTGCCAGTGAGGTACCACCGATCGCCACCGCGAATGCTGTAGCACCGCCGACAGCCAGTAACAGCGTCTGTGTCAGCCTGGGGTTTTCTTTCACCCAGCCGCTCACGTTGGTGATCACGTCACTTAACCCCTGCGTCAGGCTGCGCAGCGGCCTGTCTGCCGTCTCCTCAACCTGAATTCGA
Source organism: Dickeya sp. NCPPB 3274 (assembly GCF_000406205.1). Lineage (NCBI taxonomy): Bacteria > Pseudomonadati > Pseudomonadota > Gammaproteobacteria > Enterobacterales > Pectobacteriaceae > Dickeya > Dickeya sp. NCPPB 3274. The sequence continues at coordinate 3,186,589 of NZ_CM001979.1, forward strand.
AAACCTTCCCAGGCACTGTCGAGGTTTTTCAAATCGCCGCCCAGGTTATCCGCCATCTTTTTGGCGACGGCATCCGCTTCACCCTTGGCTTTTTTCAGCTCGCCGGACAGTTTACCCAGCGAGCCGCTACCGGCCGCCTGTACCAGTGTTTGCAGGCCGACAAAGGCCTCTTCCCCGGCGATATCCTTGAAGAAAGACACCTGATCGACCTGGCCGTATTTTTGGGTCGCTTTGTACAGATCGCGTAACACATCCTGCATTGGCCGCATCTTGCCTTTTGCATCGGCCACCGACACGCCCAGTTCTTTTAATGCCGCTGCGGCGGCTTTCGGCGGCGAAGCCAGCCGGGAAAGGCTGGCACGCATGGCAGTACCGGCATCACTGCCGCGAATACCGTTATTCGCCAGCATGCCGGCCATTGCGGCCGCATCTTCCAGACTGATCCCCAGCTTGGCCGCTACCGGCCCGGCGTATTTCATGGTTTCGCCGAGGCTGAACAGGTCGGTGTTGGTGCGAGTAAACGCACCGGTCAGCACGTCACTGACGCGATCCATCTGGCTGGCATCCAGATTGAACTGTGAAAGAATGTTTGACCCGATATCGGCGGTTTCGCCCAGTTCCATGCCACCGGCCAGCGCCATATTCAGCACGCCCGGCAATGCCGCCTGAATGGCCTGCGGAGTAAACCCGGCCATCGCCAGAAACGCCTGCCCGCTGGCCGCATCGCGGGTGGTGAACGCCGTTTCCGCACCGAGTTTTTTGGCCTGCGCCCGCAGGGCCGCCAGTTGCTGATCGCCTTTATCCAGGCGGGTCAGCGCCTGAACGCGCGACATCTCTTCATCAAACCCGACCGCCGGGGCCAGAAACTGCCCGCCCGCGTATCCGGCTGCCGCACCGCCTGCCACTGCCATCGTGCCGCTGCCGCGCAGTTTGCCTGCCGTCTGCTGCATCCGTTCATAACGGGCGTGGGCCTGCGTAACGGCGGCCAGTTGCCGCCGCTCTCGCCCCAGTGTCTGGTTATATTGCTCGGTGCGCCGGATGGCACTCTGGATAGTGGCATTGCTGCCGACCAGCGACACGCCGTGACCGCGCAGCGCCTGCGAGACGGCGCGCAGTTTAACCATTTCCTGATCGCGGGTGACGTTCAGCCGCTCCAGTTTGGCGGCCAGTGCCGCTATATGTTCCCGTTGCTTATCGGTCAGCACGGTGCCGCTTTGCTGGGCCTTTTTCAGCCCGTCCAGGCTACGGCTGGCTTCATCAATCTTGCGTGAGGTCTTTTGTACGCTGTCGCGCAGGCGGTTGAAGGTCCTGGACTGATTGTCCAGATCCTTAATAGCGGCCTGGGTGCGTTTGAGGGATTCAGACAAACCGCCCGCACTCTGGCGGGCGGCGTTGACCGGGCGGGTCAGCCGGTCGATAGCGCTGAAGGCTACGCGGATATCAAGGCTTTTCATCGGCTTCACTGGCTCCACTTCGGATAGCCGCCCGCGCGCGCCAGGCTATCACGTCGCCCAGATCCATGCTGAACAGTTCAGAGGGCGGCCAGTTAAAAACAACGGCGATATCAGCGACCAGATCGTCTATCTGGTCGAACTGCAATACGGTTACGCTTCCTCCGTCGCCTCCGCGTTCGGCTCGCCAGGCTCCGCATGCACTAAAAAAGGCGTGATGGCCTCCGCCAGTCGCATGAAATCGCGGGTATCCATCGCGTTAATCTCGGCCAGCTTCAGCTTTGGCGAGGTAACGCGCGTTAACAGGGTGGTGATGGAATCCACATCCATATTCAGGACGTTGACCAGCCGCAGGCCGCGCAGTGAGCCAGCCTGTTTGATATCGTCGGTAATGCTCACCTGGCTGATAGTGCTATCGCCCCGCACGATAGGCGTCGCCAGGGTTACGGTGTGTTCATTCGGTGTGTTCATGGTGACAGGCTCCGGGCGGCTTGTGGCCGCCATGATTCAGGTTGTTCAGTTACCCAGCCCCAGCGCAGACGTGATGCGATCCGGGTAGATGTTTTTGCCGTTTTTCTTGTAGATGAAATTCAGCAGGTCAATTTCCAGCACCGATTGATCGTCAATCGACAGCTTGTAATAGGTGTTTTTTAGCGCATAGGTAACGGACGTGTCTTCGCCCTGCTTGGACTCGCCGCCGTCAATCTCGGTAATACGCCCGCGCATTTCCACCTCGACAAGCTGGCTATCGCCGTCGGTGTAGTATTCCCCCGCGAAGCGCAGGCGAACGTCATCGATATCGCCGCCGTATTCCAGCAATAGCTTTTTCTCCATGCCGCCGACAACCATCTGCGCTTCCAGTGCGCCGGAATCCATACCGAGATCGACCGCTACCGAGCCAATCATGCCCGCGCCCTGAAAGTCTTCAGTCTTGCGGGTCAGCTTTGGCAGCGTGACCGATGTGACCTTGCCGATCTGGTTGTTGCCGTTCACAAAACAGGTGAACAGGCGCAATTTATGCGGTACGGCCATTTACACACCTCCCAGTGACGAGAATGCAGATTCAAAATAGTCATCGGTGAAGGTCTGGTATAACGTCAGGTCTTCCAGCGGCGGCACCGGCGTGTACTTGTAACGCACGCGCACCTGTCCCTGTCGCAGGCCGGTTGTGGGGTTATCCTGAATATCGAACCAGCATTCCCCGCCGATCAGCCTGCCCGCCGTGACCAGCGCGCTCAGCTTGCCGTTGATGCCGTTCACCACGTCTTTCACGTTAGCCGGGGTCAGTGGCTCGTCAACGGCTTCAAACTGCGCTTCCGCGATACTGTCAGCGAGGATTTGCGCGGTACGGGTGTACACCTCAAACAGGTAATCATGGGTGTCGGTGGTGCGGTTGCCCCAGAAGCGGAACCCGTTACGCTTAATCAGCGTGGTGATCTCCTGGTTGTTGAGTTCATTGGCGTCGCTGTCTTCGGCCTGAAGTGACCAGAACACGTCCCGCGAGATGCCCAACACGTTATTCACTGCCACGTTCGACAGCGACTTATGCCAGCCCTGATCGTTATCAATCGCCGCGCGCAGGCCGCAGGCATACGCCGGCGCCGGGAACGTTTCATTGCTGCCGGCCTGCGGGTTGTAGGCGATGAAATCCGGCCAGATCAGCATCAGCTCACGGTAGGCAAACTGCGCGCGGTAGGTGATGGCCTCCGCCATCGTGATGCAGCCGTGACAACCGGCGTAGACAAACGCCCGCAGGTTCTGCGCAATCACACACAGCGCTGACGTCACTTCGGCGGTGTCATAGTCTGGTACCGCCAGAATGCGCGGCCGGTAATTGACCTTCGCTTCCGCCGTCAGCAAGGCATACATGCCGGTATAACTGCCGTCTGCCGCCGTCCCGCCAATAATCAGTTGGGACTGGGTTTTGTCGCCGCCTTCGGTTGCTGCTGCCACCCGTACCACGATCACTTTCGGGCTGGTCTGGTCAGAAATTGCTTTCAGCGTCTTGTAGAGCGAGCCGGTTTTACCCGCTTTGCCCAGCACGCTATTCACCCGTGTGATCAACACCGGCGTATTCAGGGGAAAGGTGTCTGCGTCCGCATCATCCGCCACCGCCACCACGCCAATCACATTTGAATCAATGTCATTGATTGCGGTTACCAGGTCGGTATTTTCACGAACGCGCACACCGTGGAAACGTGTCTCGGACATGTTCGCCACCATTACGTTATTGAGTTCATGGCGATAATCCCTGATATCCGTCGCGCACTCACGCGCTGACGGGTCTGGCCGCCCGGCGACAACAAAAAGCCATTTTTCCCCACGCGTGCGCGTGAAATCATGCGGCAAAAACAGGGGGAAACGATGGCTATCACCGAACTGGCTGACTCACTTATCGGCGCAGCGAAGCGCTACGATGACGCACTGACCGAGGCGGTAAAAAGCCCGGCCTTCAGCATTACGTTGGGCGGTAAATCACTGAAGGAACTGAGCGACCGACTGATCTCGCTGTCGCTGACCGACAACCGGGGCTTTGAGGCCGACCAGCTCACGCTGTCGATAGACGACAGTGACGGGCGTGTAGAGCTGCCGCCGCGAGGCGCCCAGATTGCGCTGTCCATCGGCTGGCAGGGTGAGGCGCTGACCTACAAAGGGTTGTACACCGTGGACGAGATTTCCCACGAAGGCCCGCCCGATGTGCTGGGTGTGACGGCCAGAAGCGCGGATTTTCGGGAAGAGTTCAACGTGAAACGGGAGGTCTCCTGGCATGACGTGACGGTAGAGCGTGTCGTGTCGGCGATTGCGCACCGCTACGGTATGAAGGCGCAAATCAGCGACATGCTGATGAATATCGAAATCGACCACGCCGACCAGACCGAAGAAAGCGATATGTCATTCCTGACCCGGATGGCCGAGCAACTGGGGGCAATTGCCACCATCAAAAATGGTACGTTGTTGTTTATCCTGCCCGGCGGCGGTGTGACGGCGTCCGGCAAGGCGCTGCCGTCGGCCAGCCTTACCCGCAGCAGCGGCGACGGCCACCGCTTCCGCATTGCGGATCGGGATGCCTATACCGGCGTGCGCGCCTACTGGCTGGACTTGAAATTCGGTAAAAAGAAAAAGGTCAGCGTGAAGCGCCGCCGGATAAAGCCCAAACCCAAAAAAGAGAAGAGCAGCAGCCGCGAAGGTGATTACATCACAGGCGCAGAAGGTAACGTGTTCGTGCTGCGCAAAACCTATCAGAATGAAGAAGCAGCCAAGCGGGCCGCCGCGGCTAAATGGCGCCAGTTGCAACGCGGCGCCGCCGAGTTCTCGATCACCCTGGCGCGTGGACGTGCTGAGCTTTATCCCGAAATGCACCTGACGGTAAGCGGCTTTAAACCGGATATCGACAATCAGGACTGGATCATCGCCCGCGCGGAACACGTTATTGATGGTAACGGCTTTACCACCCGTCTGGAGCTGGAAGCAAAAATCCCTGACTGGATAGCGGAAAGTGAATAAAATGGCGGCGAGTTCAACTCCCACAGGGGAGCCATTATGTTCAGATGTCCTTTTTGCGGGGCAATGGCCCGCACCCGTACCAGTCGCCGCCTGAGCGATATCACCATCCGGCAGTATCACCAGTGTCAAAATCTGGAATGCAGCGAGACGTTTACCACCCTCAACACGGTAGAACGGCGCGTATCAAAGCGCACACGGGAAGACCCGCTACCGCCTGACTTTATCCCGCAAGACGCCTTTCCGGCTTCGCATTACGGACGGGATCAGCTGAATCTGGCGTTGTAAAACAAAAGCCCCGCAGGATGATTGCGGGGCTTTTGTTTGGGTACCGATTATTTAACAACAGTTAACAATGGCGGCTGATTGAAGACCGCCTTTTTTGTACCTGAAAAACGGGCGCTGCCACTCTGCTGCCATTTTGCTGCCACTTGCCAAATTACAGGCACAAAAAAACCGCCTCGTGGCGGTCATGTTCTTTTAATTATTTTCTTATATTACAAGGCGTTAGCACATGGTGCCCAGAGCGGGACTTGAACCCGCACAGCGCGAACGCCGAGGGATTTTAAATCCCTTGTGTCTACCGATTCCACCATCTGGGCTCAGATTTGGAGGCGCGTCCCGGAGTCGAACCGAGGTGGACGGATTTGCAATCCGCTGCATGGCCACTCTGCCAACGCGCCTTACCTTGATGCTACTGCTAAATCGATTTGGAGCGGGAAACGAGACTCGAACTCGCGACCCCGACCTTGGCAAGGTCGTGCTCTACCAACTGAGCTATTCCCGCATTCTACAGAACATCTTGTTTATCAAGCGTTTTCAATAAACTGTGTCGCTGTCGATGCGGTGCATTCTACTTACCTGACGCAGTGAGTCAATAAAATTATCATCCCACCTGAATCGTTTGCTGTTTTTTAAGGCGAGGCGATCAATGTTCAAGCAAATCGCGCCAGGCGGCGCTCAGATACTGAAACATCGACCAAAACGTTAGCACTGCGGCCACATACAACGCCGCCACGCCAGCGGCCTCCACCATGCGCTCCGGTCGCCACAACAAACCGACCAGCGCGACCATCTGTGCCGTGGTTTTGATTTTACCAATCCAGGACACCGCCACGCTGCTGCGCTTACCCAGCTCCGCCATCCATTCGCGCAATGCGGAAATGATGATCTCACGGGCAATCATTGTGGCGGCGGGCAGCGTAATCCACCAGGAATGATAATGCTCAGCCACCAGTACCAGCGCAACAGCCACCATGACCTTGTCGGCCACAGGGTCCAGAAATGCGCCGAAACGCGTGGTTTGTTTCCACCGGCGGGCAAGAAAACCGTCAAACCAGTCTGTCACCGCAGCAAAGACAAAAATGCCCGCACATACCATTGGTGCCCAGCTGAATGGCAGGTAAAACGCCAGCACAAAGAATGGGATTAGCACAACACGAAACAGGGTAAGCCACGTTGGTATATTAAATCGCATAGCGTCTGGGTAACTGTCTGGCCCGAAAGATAATAGGGTTATGTTGCTACATTGCCTCTAGTGTTTCAATGCATGAAAGATTTTTTCTGCCAACGCATGCGAAATTCCCGGTACGTTGGCGATGTCTTCCACGCTGGCGTTCATCAGCGGCTGTAATCCGCCCATGTATTTCAATAACATCTGCCGCCGCTTCGGTCCCACCCCTTCGATAGTCTCCAGCGAACTGGTGCTTTTTACTTTAGCACGCTGTTTACGGTGACCACTAATGGCATGGTTATGCGAATCGTCACGAATATGTTGAATTACATGTAACGCCGGCGAATCGGCAGGCAGCGCCACCCCCTCGCCTGTCGCTTCGAAGAACAGCGTCTCCAGCCCAGCCTTGCGATCGCTGCCTTTCGCGACCCCCAGCAGTAAAGGGCGTGATTTGTCCCAGGGCACCTGTAATGATGCAAAGACATCTTTGGCCTGCGCCAATTGCCCTTTGCCGCCGTCAATCACGATGACATCAGGAATCTTACCTTCGTCAATCGACTTGCCATACCGGCGCCGGAGCACCTGATTCATGGCGGCATAGTCATCCCCCGGCGTGATACCGGAGATATTGTAGCGGCGATACTCCGCGCGCAGCGGCCCGTCCGCATTGAACACGACGCAGGACGCCACGGTCTGTTCCCCCATGGTATGGCTGATATCGAAACACTCCATGCGGTTGATTTTTTCGATCCCAAGAACAGACGCCAACGCAGCCAGACGCTGTTGGACCGTCGATTGCTGCGACAACTTCGTCGTCAATGCTGTATGGGCGTTGGTGCGCGCCAGTTTAAGATAGCGTGCGCGGTCGCCACGCGGCCGGGTTTGAATCTGAATTTTACGGCCGGCCTGTTCGGTCAGCGATTCAGCCAGCAACTGATGTTCCGGCAACGAGAAGTCCAGCAAGATGTCAGACGGCAAGGTACGGGAAACACTGCCTTGCAAATAGAACTGGCCGACAAACGTCTGCACCACTTCCGCCAGCTCTGTCCCTCCCGGGACTTTGGGGAAATAGCTGCGACTACCCAACACTTTCCCCTGACGAATAAAGAGCACGTGCACACACGCCATACCGGCTTCAAATGCCACACCGATCACGTCAAGATCATCGCCGTCGCCGGAGACAAACTGCTTTTCTGTCACCCGCCGCACCGCCTGGATCTGATCGCGAATACGTGCGGCTTCCTCAAACCTCAATTCCCTGCTTGCCGTTTCCATACGATCGATCAGACGAGTCAGCACCTGTTGATCTTTGCCCGACAGAAAGAGACGCACATACTCGACCTGGCGCTGATACTCTTCCTCGCTGACCAGACCGCTTACGCACGGCCCCAGACAACGGCCGATCTGATACTGCAGGCAAGGACGCGAGCGGTTGCGGTAGACGCTGTTTTCACACTGACGAATGGGGAACAGCTTTTGCAGCAGCATCAGGGTTTCGCGCACGGCATTGCCATTGGGAAACGGGCCGAAGTATTCGCCCTTGGCGTGTTTGGCGCCGCGGTGAACGGACAGGCGGGGATGCGTATCCCCGCTGAGGAAAATCATTGGGTAGGACTTATCGTCACGCAACAGCACATTGTAACGCGGCTGATAACGTTTGATATAGTTGTGCTCAAGCAACAGGGCTTCGGTTTCAGTATGCGTGATCGTCACATCGATCTGCCGGATACTTTTCACCAAAGCCTCTGTTTTACGGCTGGCGACATGAGCACGAAAATAACTGGAAAGGCGTTTCTTCAGATCTTTGGCTTTACCGACGTAGATAACCGTGTCGCTGGCATCGTACATACGATAAACCCCAGGCTGACTGGTTACGGTCTTCAGAAAAGCCTGGGCGTCAAAACGTTCAGTCACTACTAATCAATGTCTCCGCACTAAATAACCCGTGGCGAATCGCCAGATGCGTCAGCTCCACATCGCCGTTAATGTTCAGCTTACTGAACATTCGGTAACGATAGCTGTTGACCGTTTTCGGGCTAAGGTTGAGTTGATCAGAGATCTCCGTCACTTTTTGCCCTTTGGTGATCATCATCATAATCTGCAATTCGCGTTCAGACAGACACTCCAGCGGCGTTTCCGTCTGCGGTTCCAGTTGGCTCAACGCCATTTGCTGAGCGATATCCGACGCAATATACCGTTTGCCGGCATGCACAGAGCGGATGGCGCAGATCACCTCTTCCGGCGTGGCGCCCTTGCTAAGGTAACCCGCAGCCCCGGCCTGCATCACTTTAGCAGGTAACGGGTTCTCTGTGTAAATCGTTAGCATTATAACTTTAATTTCAGGGGAAAATCGTACAATTTTGCGTGTTGCCTCAAGACCGCCGATTCCTGGCATGTTCATATCCATCAGCACAACATCCGCACTGTTATTACGGCACCATCTGACCGCATCTTCACCGCACTGCGCCTCACCAACAACCTTGAGGCCTTTAATATCGTCAAGAATGCGCCGTATCCCTGCTCGCACCAGTTCATGGTCATCAACAAGAAAAACGCTAATCAAAGAACAATTCTCCAAAAAGAGTAACACTTACAGACGAGTTTGTTGCAGGTGGTACTACGTGGTTTAGAAAAAATGAATACACTTTTTAATTAAAAATGTATTTTTTATTCTACCATGTGGTGTTATTCTCTAAGTTCCTGAATGATAGCGACTGCGTATCAGACGCGGAACTCACTTCCATCACAGTATTCATATTTCCAACCTGGTTTTTTAGAGAAACAGACAGATTTCACTGTCTGAAAAATGTCAAAATCTAAATTTAATCAATAGATTATCAAGTTTTGTAAGTACAGGCAATTGGGTGCGCGATTGCTTTCTTTTCCATCATTGTAACTGTCTTGTCACTTTACCGCACCGACTGTTTACTACAAATAATACACCTGCCCCAAAATATCCATATAAAAGTTGCAATGTATCTAATCAAACGCATTTAAAAGCCAAAAACACGTTAACAAAATATAGGCAGAATGTGGCATAAACAGATAAAAAGAATACAACTTAATGGGTCAGAATGGTTATTTTCCTGACCAGATGCATTGGCACCTATGGTATAATAAAACCAAATTTTGTTATGTCGCCGGCGTGTGTGGCTGCACAGAACCTGTCTCTGGCTCCACCGCGCCGGCTTCCGTTTGTTACAGGAGACACTATGAACAACAACGACTTTCCGACAGCCTCCACACCCGAAACGTTGGCGCATGAAGTCAGCTGCCTGAAAGTGCTGATGACGTTGATGCTGAAATCCATTGGTCAGGCTGATGCAGGCAAGGTCATCGTCAGCATGGAAAAATACATTGCCCAATTGGAAGACCCTGCTCAGGCGGAAATATTCGGCACCACCATTAAGCAAATCAAAACAGTCTATCGCCGCTAATCAAAGCTCATCGGACATCAGCGCAACCCGCTATTGTCCGATGGGTATGAACCGTTTTTCCCGCACAATAAACAAGCAAAAATAAAAGCAACAATGCGCGAATGTTGACATTATGATTTATATTTCGTCAACAAAGCAGGTTATTACCAGATAAATGACAAGATGAAAATTTAATAATTGTGATCCATTCTGAAATAGAACTCTTTAACCAGAAAAGACCTATAGAGTAATCAACCCGGGGATTAAATGGTGAGAAAATGTTTCTGTGAGAATAAATACATTAACACGGACGAAAGGAAGTGTTGGTGGGTCGTATAGGGCTCGAACCTATGACCAATTGATTAAGAGTCAACTGCTCTACCAACTGAGCTAACGACCCAACGGGGACGGATTATTCTCTTCTTAACGCCATCTGTCAAATAGTTCATCTTATTTTTTCAGCAGACAGGGGAATTGGCGAACACATTGTAACCTATCACTATTTTGTTCCCTCTCACGAGCAGCCAACGGCCTTCCGATTGATTCCTGGATGTAAATTCGCCACCGCGTGAAGAACGTACCGAAGCGGCAGCAAGTACGCCCCAACTCATCATGAGAAGAATACCGTGTTACTATTAACCATTCTAACTTCTTATATCACATGGGTAACGGGGCGAGACCTGACAAACGCCCTCACCCTGGCAGACACAATCCGGAAATCACATTACATGACAGAACAAACGCACCACGTCCCGGACTCCACCGGGCATAGCGATCTACGGCGCAATCTAACCAACCGCCATATTCAGTTGATTGCCATCGGCGGCGCAATCGGTACCGGCCTGTTCATGGGGTCAGGAAAAACCATCAGCCTTGCCGGCCCATCGATTATCTTCGTTTACATGATCATCGGGTTCATGTTGTTCTTTGTTATGCGTGCGATGGGCGAGTTACTGCTCTCCAACCTCAATTACAAATCGTTTAGCGACTTTTCCGCCGACCTGCTGGGGCCGTGGGCCGGTTTTTTTACCGGCTGGACTTATTGGTTTTGCTGGGTCGTGACCGGCATTGCCGATGTCGTGGCCATCAGCGCCTATGCACAATTCTGGTTTCCGGACCTGTCGCAGTGGATCAGTTCCCTGTTATGCGTCCTGCTGCTGCTGACCTTAAATCTGGCTACCGTTAAACTGTTTGGTGAAATGGAGTTCTGGTTCGCCATGATCAAGATTGTCGCCATCGTCGCGCTGATCGTGATTGGCGCGGTTCTGGTTATCATGCAATTTACATCGCCTTCCGGCGCGGTGGCATCCGTAACCAATCTTTGGCAGGACGGCGGTATGTTTCCAAAAGGACTCAGCGGCTTTTTCGCCGGCTTTCAGATAGCCGTGTTTGCCTTTGTCGGTATTGAACTGGTCGGCACCACGGCGGCGGAAACCAAAAACCCGAAAGTGGTTCTGCCGCGCGCAATCAACGCCATACCGATACGTATCATTATGTTTTATGTGTTTGCGCTGATGATGATTATGTCGGTTACGCCGTGGAGCCACATTGCAGCAGACCGCAGCCCGTTTGTGGAGATGTTTGTGTTAGTCGGCTTGCCGGCCGCCGCCAGCGTCATTAATTTTGTCGTGCTGACTTCCGCCGCGTCGTCGGCCAACAGCGGGGTATTCTCGACCAGCCGTATGCTGTTTGGGCTGGCCAGACAAGGTGATGCGCCGGCACGTTTCGGTCGGTTGTCAAAACGAGCGGTACCCTCGGCAGGGCTGTTTTTCTCGTGCCTGTGCCTGCTTTCCGGCGTCGTGCTGATCTATTTAATCCCGAACGTCATGACGGTCTTCACGCTGGTCACCACCGTGTCCGCCATTCTGTTCATGTTCGTGTGGAGTATCATTCTGTGTTCTTATCTGGTGTACCGCCGCAACCGGCCGCAGTTGCACCAAACATCTTCATACAAAATGCCGTGGGGAATAGTAATGAGCTGGGTATGTCTGGCTTTCTTTGCTTTCGTGATGGTACTGCTGACATTACAGCCGGATACCTTGCAGGCGCTGATGGTTACGCCGGTGTGGTTTGTGGTTCTGGCTATCGCCTATCAGTTTATTCGCCGCCGCAGAGTCAACGCCCTGGCGTGACGCCTTAAAACAGCTCCGGGCCAATACGGTCAGCTACGCCCGATGATGTAGCTGACCGTACCCGATTAGACGCTTACCGTTTGCCGTACACCATTCACTGCGTGCTTAGCCTGTTCACATTGATTCAAAATGGTTTGCGCATGCGAATACAGAATTTTGCCCGCTTCAGTCGGCGTCACGCCACGACGACTACGGACCAGCAGTTGTTTCTCCATTTCGCTTTCAAGCGTGGCAACTTGCTGGCTCAGCGCTGGTTGCGCGATATGCAACATTTCAGCGGCCTGGGTCAGGCTGCCGATATCAACGATTTTCACAAAGTATTTGAGCCGTCTCAGATTCATGTGTACCTCCTGAATAGTTACGGCTAAGTAGTAGCAAGAAGCGCGCCAGATCATTTCACTATCATCAAAAAAAGTGTGGCGATGGCTTAACCCGCTTAAAAATAAGTAAAAGCAATGGCGATAGCGGTGACAGTAACAATGCTAATCCCCTTATCGCTGTCCGCCGTATCCTGGCGCCAGGATTCTTCCGCACCAAAATAGTGCAAACGTTGCTATCTGAAAGTGCACCCGCTAGCGAGTTCAACGGTTCACCTGAGATGAAAAGCGCCGACTACCACAGCAATTTCAATCATTTGGTTATAAGTTCAGCAAACAGTCGCACCTGACGTTAACATGCTTTGACAAGCTGTCAGGCTATCGCTATCATCCACACCACTTAGCGATTCCTCTGTAGTTCAGTCGGTAGAACGGCGGACTGTTAATCCGTATGTCACTGGTTCGAGTCCAGTCAGAGGAGCCAAATTCTTGTTTTCATGCGGCTTTGCGAATCCCTATGTGATTCGGATTCAATAAGTTAGCGTGAAATATCTTCCCGATGCATTTTCAGTTTTCCCTCCGCATCGGGAGAATTTGGTGGTCAGATTTGGGGTCAAGTTGGTTCGATGACGGAGTGACCCCCACATGTCTCTTAATGACTCAAAAATCCGCAACTTAAAACCATCCGCAAAACCCTTCAAAGTTTCCGATTCTCACGGTCTGTACCTTTTAGTTAATCCAGGCGGTTCACGTCTCTGGTATCTCAAATATCGTATCAATAGAAAAGAATCGCGCCTGGGTTTAGGTACCTACCCCGATGTATCGCTGGCCGATGCGCGTCAACAGCGTGACGGCATCCGTAAACTGCTGGCGCAGAATATCAACCCCGCACACCAGCGGGCGGCTGAAAAAGCGCCCCGTTCACCAGAAAAATCATTCAAGGTTGTGGCGCAGGACTGGCACAAGAGCAACCGGACATGGTCAGAGAACCATGCCGCCCGTCTGCTTGCCAGCATGAACAACCATATCTTTCCGGTTATCGGGCACCTGCCTGTTGCGGAGCTGAAACCCCGTCATTTCATCGACCTGCTGAAAGGCATAGAGAAAAAAGGTTTCTGGAAGTGGCAGCCCGTACCCGGCAGCACCTGTGCAACATCATGCGTCATGCTGTGCATCAGGAACTGATAGAACACAATCCGGCGGCCAATCTGGACGGTATTATCGCCCCGCCGTTAAACGTCACTACCCTGCCCTGCCGCTGGAGCAACTACCGGAATTGTTGACGCGCATTGAGGACTACCGGCAAGGACGGGAATTAACCCGACTGGCCGTATCACTCACCCTGCATCTGTTCATCCGCTCCAGCGAATTGCGCTTCGCGCGATGGTCAGAAATTGATTTCAGAAACCACATCTGGACTATTCCCGCTACCCGCGAAGTCATCCCCGGCGTACGTTATTCCGGGCGTGGCGCGAAGATGCGTAGCCCGCATATCGTTCCCCTCTCCCGGCAGGCCCTCGCTATTCTGAGACAAATACAGGAAATCTCCGGGCATCAGGTGCTGATATTTCCCGGCGCTCACAATCCGTATAAACCGATATGCGAAAACACGGTCAACAAGGCGTTGCGTCTGATGGGTTATGACACGAAAGATGAAATCTGCGGCCACGGATTCCGGGCTATGGCCTGTAGTGCGCTGATGGAATCCAGCCTGTGGTTACAGGATGCGGTTGAGCGCCAGATGAGCCATCAGGAACGCAATAGCGTGCGGGCGGCTTACATCCATAAAGCGGAATACCTTGATGCCCGAAAAGCGATAATGCAATGGTGGTCGGATTATCTGGATATGAATCGGGAAAGTTACGTTGCGCCCTATGTTTATGCGCAAGTG
>NZ_CM001979.1:3200849-3266494 GCF_000406205.1 Dickeya sp. NCPPB 3274
TCGCGCCTGGGTTTAGGTACCTACCCCGATGTATCGCTGGCCGATGCGCGTCAACAGCGTGACGGCATCCGTAAACTGCTGGCGCAGAATATCAACCCCGCACACCAGCGGGCGGCTGAAAAAGCGCCCCGTTCACCAGAAAAATCATTCAAGGTTGTGGCGCAGGACTGGCACAAGAGCAACCGGACATGGTCAGAGAACCATGCCGCCCGTCTGCTTGCCAGCATGAACAACCATATCTTTCCGGTTATCGGGCACCTGCCTGTTGCGGAGCTGAAACCCCGTCATTTCATCGACCTGCTGAAAGGCATAGAGAAAAAAGGTTTACTGGAAGTGGCAGCCCGTACCCGGCAGCACCTGTGCAACATCATGCGTCATGCTGTGCATCAGGAACTGATAGAACACAATCCGGCGGCCAATCTGGACGGTATTATCGCCCCGCCAGTTAAACGTCACTACCCTGCCCTGCCGCTGGAGCAACTACCGGAATTGTTGACGCGCATTGAGGACTACCGGCAAGGACGGGAATTAACCCGACTGGCCGTATCACTCACCCTGCATCTGTTCATCCGCTCCAGCGAATTGCGCTTCGCGCGATGGTCAGAAATTGATTTCAGAAACCACATCTGGACTATTCCCGCTACCCGCAAAGCCATCCCCGGCGTACGTTATTCCGGGCGTGGCGCGAAGATGCGTACCCCGCATATCGTTCCCCTCTCCCGGCAGGCCATCGCTATTCTGAGACAGATACAGGAAATCTCCGGACATCAGGTGCTGATATTTCCCGGCGCTCACAATCCGTATAAACCGATGTGCGAAAACACGGTCAACAAGGCGTTGCGCCTGATGGGCTATGACACAAAAAATGATATCTGCGGTCACGGGTTCCGGGCTATGGCCTGTAGTGCGCTGATGGAATCCAGCCTGTGGTTACAGGATGCGGTTGAGCGCCAGATGAGCCATCAGGAACGCAATAGCGTGCGGGCGGCTTACATCCATAAAGCGGAATACCTTGATGCCCGAAAAGCGATGATGCAATGGTGGTCGGATTATCTGGATATGAACCGGGAAAATTACGTTGCGCCCTATGTTTATGCGCAAGTGACGCTGCTGACCCCTCAAGAGCAGTAAAAACGCAATGAGCCACGGGTTCATTGCCGGAGTAAACAGTGTGCGCCCCGCCGTGACTGGCGGGGCGAGGTGTCTGGCTGTCAGGCCGACGGTTTGCTGCGCGACCAGATCAAGTGGTGCTTGCCATTCTCTTCTTCGATAAGGCGAGCATAGAGGGTTGCCGGGAAGGAAGGGTCGTCGAGCGTCACCGACAGATAAGGCCGTTCGGCCTGGCTGATTTTCCGCCAGGCTGCGCCGATGTCGTAACCACCGATGGTCTGAATGCGGAAGTCAGGGGCGTGCTCGCTGCTTTTGTCGCAGGGGATAAACCTAACCTTGACATTCAGGGTCAGGGTGCGGACGGTGCCAGTGAAGCCGTTGTTTTGTGCGGTGAAGGTGCCGATGTTAGCCATGATGTTGCTCCTTTCGGATTTTTAAGGTCGCGCCTGTCGCGTCCTTTGTGGTGATCCGAATGGCAGGAGCCGAGCTGGCCGCATCGCTTGCGACCGTAACACCGTGAAGGACCGGAAGAGGCAAAGAATTTGCTGCGCGAGGAAGGCGTTTGCGCCGGGGAAATTGTTTGCTTCTTCCGGTTGCGTCCATAAAGCCCGGCTCCTGCAAGGATTCACAACGTGCTCAAGGACGCATAGGCTGACCAAGCCGAAAGGCGCATTGGCTGACCCGGCTTCCCCGCACGACGGCTTTACCGGCTCCTCTCCTGATTCGGTCAAGGCCATCATCCCCGCGACAGGCGACATGCCCTGCTGCCAGTCCCTCGGTGCAAACAGCCTATGGCGTCAACCCGGTCATCAGGCCGGACGGTATATTGGTGACGCATTCTTCATGACCGCAACACCATCATCGCCAGTGTCAAAAACGGCAAGCATCCATGCAACCTGACGCAGCAAGCTATGGCAAACGAAAACGCCCCGTCAATTACGCTGGGGCATCCTTTTAATACTGAAGGGATGCCAATTACCCTTTCTATACACTCAAAGACACCTGAATTAACACGTAATAACCAATAATGACAGCAGCACATATATTTTCATGACAAACTGCATCACCTTAAGTAAAAATTTCATTCTATAAATTCAATCTGACAGAGCAGTTCTGGGCTGTTCAGGCCAGTATGAAACGATTTGATGGCATCCATTCATAAAACTAAAGAGTGCATATCTCAGATGCTGTGGTGGTGCTGCCACAGCAGGCGGTAGCCCAATTGTGATACAGGCTACATCACTCCTTGTGGATTTGTTATTTTATTTACTGAAAAAACAAAAATAACATAAACCAGGTCATTCTAAACAACTTTTTTCATCCTATTGATTTACATATAAAATTTTAACGTCATACCCGGCAACTTTATTAACCAATAGTGACTCGCTACACACAGGAAAGGTTGTCATGCTGAGGAGATTACATCATGCAAAAACAGACCTTCCTTTTAAACACGAAAAGCAGTATGCCTGAATGGATGACGATACAAGAGGCAATCAGAATAGCTAAAAGAACAATAAAAATAGAACTGACAGACAGTGATATTTATCGCCATGCTTTATATGGCGACATCAACCTTTCCATCTACTTCCAATCACCGATCGTTTTACGAAAAATACGAACATTAGATAATAAATTGAAGCTACGGCCAGTCGGGCACTCATTCATCGACCGACTCTGTTTGCTTGATCGAAACAGTTTCCTTAGCAAAGGAAATCTTATTCTCAGTACTGAGGGAAGATATATTATCCCCTCCCAGCCAATTATCGATACGCTATTAGCGGGACATGAGTACGTTATGGTACAACGCTTGCTTGCTCGCTCCCTGCACATTCCATTGCCACACATCGGTGAGAATGAGATCAATTACGGTATATCAGTAACCCTTTCAGGAGAGATATTTCAGGTATTCGAAAAGCTCACATGGCAGGAAAGAATAAACCAGAAAATCATGCTGCTCCCTGAAAAAATGTCGACTGATATTTATCAAAGAATTTTACAACAAGGCGTGAATCCAGACCTCCGAAAGGCTTACTTTCCGGTTCATGACCTACCGCAAGATGCCTGCTTTGTCATCCGGCATACTGAACTGGAAAAGTTAATCAACATGCCGACCAAAAACCAAGCATCCTCGTCGTCTTCCACGCGGATATCCACGCCGTTATCCCGATTATTCTGGCTCGCCTGTAAACATAATGAGGCTATTAGCCCATTAATTAGGCAGCCCTATAAACTGTTGTCCATTTTTGAGCAATGGGCATCAACTGATGGTATCACCGACCATCTGAGTGGTGACACACTAAAAACGGCGCTGGAGCGCGGATCCCCCACATCCATTTCGGGATCTGGTTAATAGAGTCCGTCCTCATTCAATCCAGGCTGTGTCTCTTAATCACCTGCGTGGTGGAAAATCACATAGCGCTTACAGGTGATGGCAGTGGCAATGTACGAAATCGGCTCATAAATAAACGAATTTAATGCATTTTTCACCATCAATCAGTGAATATGAATTAAGAGACACAGCCTAATATCTGATCGTTGAATTAAACAGCATAAAAAAGCAGCCGGAGGATCGTTAGAACCGCTTCCGACCTTACATTCTGAGATTCTCCTGCCTACCGGGATTTATTTCTGCATTATGAGGTTTGAATCTCAATGGAAAAATCAAATCCAATCAAGTTCGCCTCTTCAACACGCTGTTTAAACTTATCTGTTACGAAAACTCTCC
Organism: Dickeya sp. NCPPB 3274; assembly: GCF_000406205.1. Taxonomy (NCBI): domain Bacteria; kingdom Pseudomonadati; phylum Pseudomonadota; class Gammaproteobacteria; order Enterobacterales; family Pectobacteriaceae; genus Dickeya; species Dickeya sp. NCPPB 3274. The sequence continues at coordinate 3,204,688 of NZ_CM001979.1, forward strand.
CTATATCTTCTTCTATAGAAAAAAGATAATCATCAGTAATATTTGATGAAATAAGGATTGGCTTCTCAATTATGAGGCCGTTTTTAGCTTCACGATATATAGAACGTTCCCTATCAAAACACCCATGCAAACCATTGGTGGGATAATAGCCAAAAAAATCTTTTTTCTTGCTTTCTGTTAACACCCTCAATATTTCCCCTCTCGGCCTCAATATATCATCCAGCACCTTTATAGCTGCATCACTAAATACAAAAAAAGGACTCAAGGCTCCACTAAAATCAAATTGATAATTTTTTTTACCTTTGTCATTCTTTCTCAGCTCCAACCTTACTTCGCTGTAGTCGTTAGAAAATGCTTTCCAGCGTCTCATCATTGCCCTGCCAATAATGCTGCTTTCTCCATCTGGATAGTCCTGGATAAATGAACAAGATTCCATGGAGCTTGAATGCAATAAATATATCTTCATAGTAGAACATTACTCCAACTTGCATCTCGATTAGCGGAGGAAAGAATGTCTCTAATCTTTCCGAGCTCATTAATAACTTCGTCCTTACCACCCAAGATATCAGCCTGTATAATCCTTTTATTTACCGCTGCCAAATAGTCATCTGGATGTCTGCCATTGTGAAGTATCCCTGATAATCCATCTGTATTATTTCTGTTTGGCAGGAAAACTCCGTTATCAGCTCCATTTATATCTATTTTATGCTTATTCAAAACATCTCTGGCTGGCTTAGCACCTTTGGAGGTTTCTCCAACAATATGATGCGCTGCTGAATTTACAGGCCTCGGGGTCCCTGCGTTTTCCATTTTTTTCGCCAGTTCACAGCTGGTTAGCCCAAACGGATCAACCCAAGTATTGGGGTTCGGCACATACGCATAGTTCTGCTCACCACCCAGGATGCTCAGTGGGTCTGGCGAGACATAGCACCCACCGGCCGGGTCGTAGTACCGAAAGCGGTTATAGCACAGCCCGCTTTCGCTGTCACGGAGCTGCCCGGCGAAGGCCAGGCCGGGGTCCGGACTTTCCGATTTTTCTGTTTGCCGACGCCTCTGGTCCACTGCCGGTGCGTCTAGCATGACACCGATTCTGGAACAAGTTGATAAGAAATAAAAGATTCGGTACGCGATACTGTTAATACCAATGAGATAATCTATATTATCTCATTGGTAATGATTGATTTTTTAAATTTTAATCTACCATCGAAAGAAAAGCGTTTATCATGGTTTTTTAAGCGGTTTGAATAAAGAAAAAACCAGCGTCGGTATGTTCTGAGATATCTTTTTTCAGAAAAAGATATCCTATGGCATCGGATAATCCTAATGCTCCTCCATCTTTGGATGGAATGTCTGAAGAATATATTTGGCAGATAAAATAATACTCACTCAACAATTCATTACAGCCATTAACGCCGTTTGGTAATTCCTTTGAGAAAAAGGAGAATGCAGGGAAAATATCGCTTTCTAGTTCTCTGGGTTTGAGCGAAAAACGGTTGGTTTGGCTCCCATTATCAGCTTTAAGAAATGGGTTTTCGCTGACTATTACTTTTGTGAATCCTTTTTTTATATAGTTAAATTCGACCTGGTCACCAGAGTAAATGATATCATCTAGAAAATATCTTTCTTCAGAATAAGTTGAAAAAACAGAAGTGAATTTATCTTCAGGAAGTATTACTTCGCTAATATTTTCATTAAAACGGTTATTATCAATCGTCATCAACAGTTTTAGATCTTCTCCAAGCGGATTCTGTGGCCAATCCAAGTCGGTGTTTTTATCACCTCCGAGTATAATCCCAAAATCATTATCATTTGTTGCATGCTGAAATTGATAAACAGTTTTCATCTTAGCCTCATTTTTTTGCGCATTTGCTGAGTTTTGAATAAAAGCTCTCAGATTTTTTTCTTAACTGCTCAACCCGTTCTGCTGGTACGCCAGCCCTTTTCATGGCTTCCGATGTAATATCCAACTCTCCCTTTATTGTTGATGCAAATTGGTTTGGTCCCAAACCTTTTTCAGCTCTGACTACACTCTCATGATAATGAACACCACCAATACCACGAGTATCTTTTAATGGCCCTCTGGTATGATGGTCGAGATCTAACGCTATAGAGGGATTTCCACTTAGCCGGGCATCGCCTGCTAATCCTGATTGCTTTAAAAACTCATGCCTAATAAGCTCATGTGCCTGTAATCCATCGCCAACATGGATAGAACCATTTAGGCTTCCATATGTACCAATGTCAAACAAGCCTGCTAAGCCGAAAGGATCGATCCAACTAATTGGGTTGTGTACATACCCGTAGTTACTCTCCCCCCCCAGCTATCCCTATCGGGTCTGGCGAGACATAGCACCCGCCGGCCGGGTCGTAGTACCGAAAGCGGTTATAGCATAGCCCGCTTTCGCTGTCACGGAGCTGCCCGGCGAAGGCCAGGCCGGGGTCCGGACTTTCCGATTTTTCTGTCTGCCGATGTCCCCACAGCGTGGCTTTCGGTGCCTGCCAGCGCAGTGCGCCGTCCTGTGCGAACAGTGCCTGCGGTGCGCCGTTCTGGCTGCTGGTCGACAAAATCCGTTTCCCAGTCGCCGCCGGTGTGCTGGCGCTGTTGTACCACCAGCTCCCAGCCGTTGTAGACCCAGTGACGACGGGCCACCAGTTGGCCGTGGCGGTAGTGGCGGATTTCTGCTATCTGGTCGCCGTCCCACAGGTAGCGAATTTCTTCGGCTTTCTGGTCGCAGCGTTTGCCCACCCGGCGGCCAAACGGGTCGTAACGGTACAGCCAGCGTTCGCCGTTTGGGGTATCCACCACCCGCAGCTGGTTGCGGCTGTCCCAGCGGTACTGCCACACCTGTGGGCGGTAACCCGGCTGCAGCACCTGTTTACGGCTAAGCCGTCCGGCCCTGTCGTACTGGTAGTGGGTATCATCGTGCTGAATCAGTCTGCCCGGCCTGCCATTCGGTAAGCCGTCCCGCCTCCTGCGGCAGGCCGCTGCGGGTGTAGTGGTAGCGGGCGGTGGTGTCCACGATTTTGCCCGCGCCGCCGCTCAGCACTGCCTGCACCCGGCCGGTGGCGTCCAGCCGGTAGCCTTCAGCCTCGCGGTTGTGGCGTACCCCGGTCAGGTTGCCCGCGCCGTCGTAGCGGTATTCCCGCGTCTGGGCCGCCAGCAGGCGACCGTCGTGCTGCGCGCCGCTTTGCTCTCGCGTCAGCCAGCCCATCACGTCGTATTCCCGCCGCTGCACAAACCCGCTGCCGCCGGTGCGGAGCGACTCCCGGCCCGCTGCATCCTGGGTCAGCGTCAGCTCGGCACCGTCCGGCAACTGCACCTGCCGCAGTTCGCCGGTGCGGGTGTAATGGAACAGGCTGGTGAGCGGCGCAAGGGCGTGTGTGCTGTCGTCCGCATCGCCGTCCCAGGTCAGGGTGCGGGTGACGGTGCGGGCCGCGTCATCGTACTGGCGGGTGAGCAGCGTGCCGTTGTGCCACTCGCGCACCACCCGGTCGCGCAGGTCGTAGTCCAGCTGTACGTGACTGACCGACGAGGTGATTTCCGTCAGCCGACCCACCGCGTCATAGCGGTAGTGCAGGCTGTCATCCGGCGCGGTTTCACGCAGCAGCAGGCCGCGGGCGTCGTAGAGGAAGTGGCGGGTGTCGCCTTCGCCATTGCGCACGCTGATGCACAGACCGTCTTCGTCGTAGTCGTAATGGGTGTCGGTGCCGGTCATGTCGCGCTCGCGGATGACCCGCCCGTCGGCGTCCAGCCACCACTGCCAGCGGCTGCCGTCCGGGGCGATAACCGTTGTCAGCTGCTGGCTCTCTTTATCGTACTCGTAGTGCCAGGTGCGACCTTCGGCATCGGTGCGCGCGGTCAGCAGGTCGAACGGCCCGAAGGTCTGACGCCACAGCGCACCGTTGCCGTCCACGTAGCTCAGCAGGTTGTTGTGGCGGTCGTACTGGCGCCGCTCTTCCCTGTCGTCCGGGCGCATCAGCTGCTCCGGCAGTTTCCAGCTGGCCCGGCGGTAACCGAGCCCAAAGCGAGCGCCGTCCGCCCGTTGCCACTGCACCACCCGGTCCTGCCTGTCGTAGCGTAACTGCTGGGTGCGGCTCTCGGCGTCGGTGGCGCTCAGCAACCGCTGACGGTGGTCATACTGCAACCGCGCCTGCACCTCGCCGGCGGCGTCGCTTACCTGCGTCAGCAGGCCGTAGCGGTTCCAGGTAAATCGCACTTCGCTGGCATCCGGCCCGGTCAGCCGCTCCGGGTTGCCTTCGGCGTCATACACCCAGCCCCATTCGCGCCCCAGCGGGTCGGTGACGCCGCACAGCCGCTGCGCCTCATCATAGTCGTACTGCCACTGGTGGCCGCTGGCGTCGGTAAAGGTGCTGACCCGCCCGGTATCGTCCCGATAGCCGAACTCGACCACCCGACCGGCGGGCGAGATTTCCCGCAGCAGGTTGCCGTCATCGTCGTAGTCGTAGCGGGTGACGTGACCGAGCGGGGATTTTTCCCAGCTCATCAGATGCAGGTCGTTAAAGCCGAATTCGCTGCGCTGGCCGAGGCCATCGGTCATCACCACCCGGTCGGGGTGGTAGTCGAAGCGGGCGGTCAGAAAACCGTCGGCGCAGGTGGTGTAGACGCAGCGCCCCTGTGCGTCGTATTCGTAGCGCGCCCAGGTCTGGTCGTGGTCGTGCCAGCGGGTCAGCCGATGGACGGTGTCGTACTCGTAGTACAGGTGATAGGCCTGGGTGGCGTTGGCCTCAATCAGCCGGCCCTGTTCGTCCTGACGGTATTCGGCCAGCAACGTTTTCTGGCTGCCGTCGGTGCGCTGAATCTGGTGCAGGAATTCACCCTGCCATACCAGCAGCAGGGTAACGCCGTCGCTGTGGCGCAACTGGCGCAGGTAGCCTTTCGGGTCGCGCACCAGCTCGATGCGGTTGTCGTGGGTATCGCGCAGGGCGGACAGCAGCCGGCGCTCGCCCTGTACCACGCTAAAATCGCGCCAGGTCTGCTGGTCGCGGTGCCACAGGCTGAAACCGTCGCCCCGGCGGTGCAGGGTAAATTCCGGGTAGTGCGGGCAGTACACCGCCTGCACGTCCTGATGGAAGGTAAAATCAATGTCGTAGCCCTGTGCCAGCGTGATGACCACGTGGGTGTTGAGGCCGTCGCGCGTCACCGTCGCCACCTCGCTCCCGCTGTCGTGCCAGCCGCGGCCCAGCAGCCCGACATGCACGGAGGCGGAGCGGTAGGTGCGCTGGAACACCAGCGGCAGCGTCTGACCCAGTTCGATATCGGTACGGGATTCAATCACCTCGCCGCTGGCGATGTAGACCGGGTCTTTGAGGAAGCCGCGCACCGCTTCCGTGACACGCGACAGCCCCTTGTTGCTGCGAAACCCCTCACTGGCACATTTAACGGCGCTTTTCAGTCCTTCCAGCGTTTTCAGCGCCCCGACACGCATCCCCCGCAGCACCGCCATCGGCCCGCGGGTGAACAACTTGCCCAGCCCTCTGAACATGCCGCGGCTGGGCGGCACCAGAAACTCCACCGCAATCAGCAGCGCTCGTTGCAGTGCGGTAAATTCTTCGGCTATCTCCAGATAGGTGCCCTGACCCGAGCCGAAGAATACCGTCGAGGCGCCTTCCTTGAGGGTGGCGCCGCACACCGTCTTGTCGTCAATGCGGGCGGCCGGCGCGTCGTTCACAAATACCGACTCGCTGCCCTGGGCTATCAACTGCGGACCACTGTGCCGGGTGCAGGCGACGGCATCCTGGGTGGCGCGGGCCACCGGCTGCTTTTCGACAAACACGTTGCCGGAGCCGGACGCCACCGGCCCGAACGACGGCGAGCCGCTGTCCACCATCGCCGAGACCTTGCTGGATACCGAGTCTATCAGGCCGCCCAGCAAACTGACCGCACCAAACCCGGCGGCCAGTTTCACCACCCCCACCACCAGCGCCGCGCCCATACCGCCGGTGCCGATGACGGCGACCGCCACCGCCGCCGCCGCTGCCGCTGCCACGGCAAACACGGCCGCCGCCACCAGCGCCCCGGCAATCGCCCCGAAGATGGCGCCTTTAAAACTCTTGTGCTTGATGGTCTTGCCCGGCGAGGTCGGCGGCTTGCCCTGACAGGGCTGTGGCCGGTCGGCGGGCGGGTTGGGTCGATTACCGGCGTGCATGGCCCCCACCCGGGCCACCCGGCTCAGAATATCGTTCAGCATCGTGACTCCCTTCAGGACGCGGCGGTAAACGTCTCAATCACCGCCAGCAGGGCGGTTTTCTGTTCATCCTTCAGTTCGCCGGCGGCGGTAAGGGTAAAGGTCAGCAACAGCTCGCCGCGTACCTGCATCACCACCACCTGATGCATGGGGCCTTCCGGCGAGCGCCAGCTGTACTCCAGCCCGCGTGCAGGTTGACCATCCAGCGTCAGTTCCCAGGCGGCACGCTCCTGATAGCCCTTCAGGTGGGCGGAAAACTGTGACAGCGTCTGTTCATAGACGGTGTCCGGCGACAGGCCGAACTCAATCGGCGTGCGGTTGACCACCAGATTGGCGGTATCGCCCGGCAGCACAAACACGTGCAGCGACTCGTCGCGCCAGCCCGTCGGAATAGCCAGGGTGCCTTCGTTCATCTGATACATACGTTGCGTTTCCCTTAGTTCAAATCGATACGGGTGCCGTTCAGCACCAGTCCTTTACCGGTAATGGCAATGTTGCCGTCCTTATCAATGGCGATGTAGCCGCCGGCGGTGGCAATCAGGATGTCGCCGCTCTGGGACTGGATGGCGATATTGTTTTTCACCTGCAGCGACTCGTTGTCGTTGACGGTGGTGTTGCGGTTTTGGGTGACGGCGACGGTCTGCTCGCCCTGAATCTCGGTGACCTGATTTTCCTTCACCGACACCGTCTGGTTGTGCTGCACCACCACGGTCTGGTCGCCGCCCACGTTCTCGCTATGATTGGCATTCACCGCCGTGCTGCGGTTGTTCAGCACCACGGTGTTCATGTCCTTCTGGGCGTGGATGAATACCTCTTCCTGCCCGGCCTGGTCTTCAAAACGCAGTTCGTTGAACCCGGCGCCCTTGTGGGTACTGGTGCGCAGCGAGGTGCGGGTCTTGTTCGCCGGCAGCGGATACGGCGACGGGTTGGTGGCGTGAAAGGTGCGCCCGGTGACGATGGGCTGGTCCGGGTCGCCTTCCAGAAAGCTCACCACCACTTCATGACCGATGCGCGGAATGGCAATCAGCCCGTACTGGCCGCCGGCCCAGCCCTGGCTCACCCGCACCCAGCACGAACTCTGGTCGTCGCTGGCGCCGTAGCGGTCCCACGGGAACTGCAGTTTCACCCGGCCAAATTCGTCGCAGTAAATCTCTTCGCCCGCCGGGCCGACCACCGTCGCAATCTGCGGGCCGTCCACCATCGGCTTGTACGGCATGGCCGCCCGCCAGGTGGTGGTGGCTTTTACCACTTCGAAACTGTTGCTGAGCGTGGTCGGTTCGCCGCCGCTCTCTTCTTCCAGCGCCTGCGGCTGCTGCCCGCTGTGGGTCACCGCCACCACCTGCCAGGCCAGGTTAAACGCCGGGTTCGGGTGTTCGGTGAGGGTAAAGGTGCTGCCCGGCATCAGTTCGGCGGCGTTGGATTCGCCGCTGCCGGTCATCGCCCCGGCGCGCAGTGCGTCCAGCCGGTAGCCGGTAAACGCCTTGCCGCTCGGGTCCTGCTTGAAGCGGCCGGGGTAGTCGAAGTGCTGGTAGGATTCGCGCTGATGGCCCAGCTCGCTGCTCATCCTGTTGTGCAGCAGCCCGTAGGCCGGGGTTTTGAAGCTGTAATCCTTCAGCGCCACCTCGGCGGTGCTCACCGCTTCGGCGTAGCGGAAACGGCGCACATAGGCGCCTTCGGTCAGCCCCTGCGTCGCCAGGTTGAAGAACAGTTCCGGACCTTTGGACAGCGCGCCGGCGTCGTCGGCGAACACCACCCGGTGCTTGCCGGCGTCGAACTCGTGGAAGTAGAACATCCCTTCTTCTGCCGCCAGCCGGTTGATGAACGCCAGGTCGCTTTCGCGGTACTGCACGCAGTATTCGCGCACCGCGTGGTCGTGGCGCAGGGCGAAGGCGTAATCGGTAATCCCGGCTTCCTCCAGCAGGGCGCTGATAATCGCGTCCGGTTTTTGGGTCTGGAAGATACGGGCGTTGGTGCGCAGCCCCAGCCGCCACAGCGCCGGGCGCACCTCGGCCTGATAGCGGGTGCGGCGAAAGCCGGTGTCGCCCTGGGCAAAGCGGCTGACGATGCCGCTGACCCGGCGCTGCAATTCGCCTTCGTACCACACCAGCAGCTCGCACGGCTGGTCCAGCACCGCGCCGAAGTCGATGCCGGGCTGGCTGCTGGCCAGATTCAGCGACAGGGCGAACGGCTGGTTCAGCGCCTCGCCGAGTTCAAAATCCACCACCGCGAAGGTACTCTCCGGCAGCGCGCCGATTTTTACGGTGAACTGCAATCCTGTACTGTTGGCCACCTTGCTTCCTCCTTACGTCCCCGACCTGCGTCCGCACTCAGCGATGGCTGCCGCCACGGCTCAGTACAGACTGAACACAGCACAACCCGGACCGAAGTCCGGGTTAAGGCATCATTACGCTTCGATCGGCGCGCGCCAGTCATCAGAGCCGGAGGTGCCGGCAACGGTATGTTCCCAGTCCACCTTGCGGTAGGCCAGCGACACTTCGATAAGCTGGGTGTAGTCCTGCTTGGACGGGTCCTGGCAGTGCGGCATCTGGTTGTTGATGTCGACGATGGTGGCGTCGGTCAGGGTGGTAGTGAAGAAATGCTCCTGCTTGCCTTCGACAGACGTGCGGAACCACTTCAGGGTCACGGTCGGCAGCATTTCGCCAGAGGCCAGCGCGTTATACAGCAGCGGCACGGCTTTGTTCAGCGCGACGGTGAACTTGAACGGTTTGTGCACACGCTGGCCTGAAGGCTGGCCGGACTGCGGGTCGGTCGGTACGGTAACGACGTGGTTGAATTCCTGCACCAGCATCTCGTCTTCGTGGCCCTGCACGTAGATGTTGCCGACGGAGTCGGAAGTGAAGGCACCGGCGGTGATATTGCCCTGGGTTTTCCCTTCGATGCTGATATAGCATGGAGTTGGCATAGTCTTGCTCCTTGTTGTTGAACGGTTAGTATGACTTCGCCGTTTATAAAGCAACTTCCATGCCAATTAATATATTATTGTTTTTAAACACAATTCACTTAAGTCAAATTTTCCCTAAGTCAAATTTGAGCAAAAAATTGCGCAGACCTCCCGAAAAAACGGCATCCATTGCGCAAACAGGGATTTATGCTGGAAAGTGAGCAAGAAGTTGCGCAGATTTTGTGATCATTCTGTGGAAGGATGTTTTATGAACTATTGGCGTTCAGTTTTTTGTGATTTAAATCACATTTTTTTGTGCAATCGTTGTGGGAGAGTGTTAACGAGGAAGCGAGATGATAACTAAATGCAAAGAGTTTCCGGAAAAAACGATCCTGCTCACGCCTTGCCACTTTTGGGACAAACTATCCGTCAGCGGAGAGAACTTCTTGGTTTGTCGCAGGAAAATCTGGCAAGCGCTACAGGTATTGATCGCAGCCACATGGGCCGAATCGAGCGGGGTGAACGCAACGTTACCCTGCTGAATTTGTTACGCATTGCAGATGCGCTTGAGTGGAGTCTGGAGCAGCTTTTTGCTGCCGCTAAACTCTGAAATTACAGTTGATGGCACAAGTACAACCTTAATCTGTATCCCAGCAAGGTCAACGTAGTAGCGAAGAGTGATACAGGTGGCTGAGTTAAAAAGTCACTCTCCCCTACCCTACCTGTCTTGCGTCATCCACTCCTCGACTTATGCGTTCGACGAAAACCAACCGGTACATCTATGCTCTATGAACGAAGACAGGCCCGATAACATCGGGCCACAGAGCACAAAAGACAAACCAGGTAAAAGACTAAAAAATCAAACATATAAGTGTGATTCGGACATTAATAAAGGGACACGCCTATTGCTGCCCTTCTCTACCCGGTTCGGCACAGGCGTGGCTAACTGTCGGCCGGGGGATATTTTTCCTGATCAGACCGGAGACGAGAACGTGGGGTGCGTGGAATTAACCGCCCCTGTTCGTCAAAATAGCGGCTCGGCCAAATCTCATAGGCCGGCACGCCCAGCGCCTCGGCAATTAGCAGCTCCCCTTTGGGCCACGGACGGATAAGCGCATTCCCCAGCGTGGAGGAATTCAGTCCGGCCGCCCGCGACACGGCAGCCAGCGTGGTTCCCCGTTTGTGAAGCCTGGCAATGATGTCGGCAGAATGCCAGTCGATTTTGTTCATGTCTGTTGCCCCTCCTGATAACAAGATGATGTAATTATCCCGTTTTGGGATAATTACACGAACAACTGATATTCGATCTTGGGATATTAGTCAAGGTTAACGGCATGGCATCTATTTATTCATTTGAATATCAGATAATTATAAAAACACTACGCGAGGCCAGAATTAGAAATGGCATAACCCAGGAAAATCTGGCCAGGTCTTTAGGTCGACCTCAATCCTTTGTCGCTAAAATCGAGAATGGAGAACGCAGGCTCGATGTGGTTGAGTTTGTCCACATCGCACATTTGCTGTCCGTAGATCACACCGCTGTTTTAGAGAAAATAACTCTTAAAATACATAAAGATAAATTTAGATAACCAAAACCCGCCAACCATGAAATCCCATTTTGGGATAAATCAATAAGCGACGGATATTTGATCCTAAATTTTGTGGGATCAAATAAATGGCTTCCATTTACTCGGATGAATACCAACTTGTTATCAAGACATTACGTGAAACGCGTATTGCCAGAGGGATCACACAGGAGAGCTTAGCGCAGGCGCTGGAGCGCCCTCAATCATTTATCGCCAAGGTTGAGAATGGAGAAAGAAGGCTAGACGTTGTGGAATTTATTCACATTGCCCGCTTACTTTCACTGGAGCCAGTCAGCATCATTGCCAAAATCCCGACGAAACATAAACCTCTTGGCTGAGAACTGGGCTGCTCCGCAACAGGATAAACGCGGTGCAGGCTGTAACATTCCCCGGCGGACGCCGGGCACCCCCTATCACCAACGTGCAAATAGCATTCGCTGCTAAGGGTGGTATGCGGGGTAACCCGGCAGAAACAGGCGGCCCGATGGCATCGGGCCACAGAGTACAACGTGTAGGATAACCGTTTAAAAACAACGTTGAACGGCACTCACACTGATAAGACGATCAGGTACTATCGGGACATTCCTATAACAGCCCCTTATCGCCCCGGTGAACACATGCGCAGCTAACTGTCGGCAGGAGGGTATTTTTCCTGAGTATGCCGAAGCTGAGAACGTGGGGTGCGTGGGATTAACTGTCCCTGTTCGTCAAAATAGCGGCTCGGCCAAATCTCATAGGCCGGCACCCCTAGTGCCTCGGCAATCAGCAGTTCCCCTTTGGGCCACGGACGGATAAGCGCATTCCCCAGCGTTGAGGAATTCAACCCCGCTGCCCGCGACACGGCGGCCAACGTGGTCCCACGTTTGTGAAGCCTGGCAATGATGTCGGCAGAATGCCAGTCGATTTTAACCATTTTATTTACCTCATTCAAAGACTTGAAGTCCGACAAGGATAAGTGGATGCATAATATCTTTAGTAAGTCTAAAGATGATTCATCTTAAGGAATGCTAAAGATGATGTCAATATAACCAATAACAGGAAGAGTTATGGTGCCGAAGCGTCTGAAGGCAGCAAGAGAGCGTGCAGATATTTCACAGGAAGAACTGGCGATAGCCGCCGGGATTTCTGAGGATACGGGCTACTCAAGAATGTCACATTATGAGAATGGCAGGCACAGACCAAAATTTGAGCTGATATGCACGTTTGCCAAAATATTGGATGTGCCGGAAGGATACTTCTACACGCTGGATGACAGCTTTGCTGAAGCGATGCTTGAGCTGCATGCTGGCGAATTGGTTCAGTGGAGAAAAGACACATCTAATTAATTGAAAAAATTAGCGATCCCTATAAATACCGATCATCATCTTTATGAACTCTAAAGATAAATTTTATTGAGCAATGCTAAAGATCTCCGTGAAATCCTCATTGGGAACACGGCATGATCCCCAAAAGACTCAAAGAAGCACGCTTGCACGCTAAACTCACTCAGGAAAAACTGGGTGTACTGGCTGGGCTTGAAGAAGCTACGGCTTACTCACGCTTGTCTCATTATGAAAACGGTACGCACAAGCCGACCTTTGAGCTGGTGTGCGAGTTTGCTCGCGTACTGGACGTACCTGAGTGCTATTTCTATATAGTGGATGATCAGTTTGCGCAAGACGTGCTTGAGTTATTTCGCAGCAAGAGGAGTGGTTAGGATTAGGCTCTGTCTTTTAATTTGGCAATCAGCGGTTCTCAGCGTATAGCAGGTACTGGCTTTCATCAGTCAATAGAGCATGCTGGTCACCAGTAACGAGTTCAGCACCAGGCTCCCCCAGCTTGTATTCAACCCGACTTCCGCGCCTGCCTGGCTGGCGATAGTGGCTGACCAGTCAATAAACATACCTTGTCAGATCACGTGTAATCACGGGTGGCAACAATACAACCGCCTAAAACCCTTGTCGTACCGGCACTGACCGAGATTACAGTTCCCGCTCCAGCACCTTGAATTAACTGGCTGAAATAGTGTTACCCCTCCAACGCGCTGGTATCGCGGTTAGCGGATGTCCTGAAGTAATACGGTGAAGATAAAATTTACCATTCCAATTTTAGGCTACCGCTTAAACCGACTATAAAGAGTTTGCCATAAACATCGTGGTAGCAGAAAGGTCATCGGCACCCCGCCGTCATCGGAAAAATTGCAAGGGGCAACGTAAAATACATCTTCTGGTTAAATAAACGCTGAGTTATAGAAAAACAATTCCGCGATACTGTCTAAAAACCCGTATTAAGGATGGTGATATCCGTAATACGGGTTCATCAACTTTCACTTCGTCCCTCGCTGTGTTTTTTTGTCTTCTCCGGGCATACGCCATTCTGCACTGGAGGAACCTATGTCATCTCATCAGTTATTGCGTTTGAGACAAGTGGAAGAAAAAACTGGCCTTAAGCGCTCGCAAATCTATTTGTATATGAAGTACGGAACCTTTCCGGCCTCAATAAAGATTGGTCCTGCCAGCGTGGCCTGGCTCGAATCTGAAATTGACGAATGGATTAACTTCAAATTAGCCAACCGCTTAACGCGCTGATGGAGGATATCGTCTTATGATCCCCTCACTGAATTACGCGGTATTAACACATGCCCTTGCTGCGCTCAAGGACGGTAATTTTCATTATTGTGAAACGTTAGGATTCACATTTGACGAATTAAATGCCCTCAATCAGCTCTCCCTCGACGAACTGTTTATCGTCAGCCGGGCATCGGCGCAATTTATGGCGGTAACTGTCCGCCATGACGTCCTACAGCAGATTCTGGCGTTATCCCGCAAGGAAGCTCTGCGCCAACAGCAGATTAACCGGGCCATCCGGTTAGGAGGATCAATCGCTCTCTTGCACCACTTTTTTGGCCTCACTTCAAATGAGGTCTGCACTCGCCGCCGGTTGTTGGGTGTCATCATCCCTTATGGCCGCACGCCTATCCCCGATGAAGCCACTGATGCCGAAATTTGGCGGTTATGGCAGAAAAGCCGACCTGAAAACTTTGAAACGCCTGACGCGCTGGAAGTGATGATGCAGATCACCGAAGCGTTGTCCTCACGGAAAGAAGAGCCTTCGCTCACCGTTGTCTGGAACCGTATCACCCTTTGCGAAAAGGAAGCACCGAACAGGAGGACATCACATGCCAGATGAGATCGATCGCGATCAGGAATTTAATGAGCAACGTCTGGAAGAAATGATTGAACAGAATCGTTTTAAACCAGCCAGCACACCCTCATTACATTACTGCCATCTGTGCGGTGAGCCTATTCCCGAGAAACGACGGCAGACTCTGCCGGGCGTGACAACCTGCACAGAATGCCAGACTATTCTTGAGCGCCGCCAACGCTGATAATGTGTAAATATACGCGCAGAGAATAGTGTTTCTCTGTGCGTTACTTATTGTCTTAATAAATATCATGCTTATGATAAGCGTTAAAATACTAAGCAAAAAGCCGCCGCCATTATTACCTATCTGTATGGGCTCAGACTTGATATGAAGGTGTTTTTTGTTAGAACATGATTAAACCTGACAGTCGGCAATGAGCGAGTAGCGGAAGTAATAAGGGGGCGTGTTAACGATTTGATAGCAACTCATCTAAGTCGGCTCTTAACATTTAAAAAATTTAAGAGTAATCTTAGGTGTGAGGCACTATATTTACTAAGTCTATTCAGAATTTAAGGATAACTTCATGGCATTTAACCTCACCCGTATGACTGTTTATGCTCTTCTTTGTGCGCTAGAAGAAGATCTTCGCTCAATAGTAATAACTTATATTTTGAATCCAGAAAATATAGAAAAAAAACTTCCGGTTGAATTGTTAGAAAAAGCCAAGCGGAGACTTGAGAAGGACATTGGGACTGTAATAAATGGAGTTGAGCCGATTGATTTGGTTGAATACTTTGATTTAGGGGATACGTATCAAGTCATAAACTCAAATGGAAGGGATATTCCAGAGCATATATATAAATTCATAAAATCAATTACCAAAGATTTAGATGCTCTTGTCTTGATAAGAAATAGAGTCATGCACATCCGACCTTTGGATGTCGAGGATTATCCAACATTGGTTTCTATCTGCGATAAAATAAAAAAATCAGATATAAATTGCTGGAGTAACCTTGTAGATGTCACCGATAAAATAAACATTAACCCAAGCTTCTTATTTTCGATGGAAATAAAAAATTATGACGAAGAAATAAATAATCATAATTTGCCACTCCCAGATTTTGATGAAACGGGATTAATAGGAAGGCAAGATGATGTAAAAAAAATAAAACAACTATGTTATGGAGCCTTTCCTGTAATCTCTATTGTAGGTGAAGGAGGTGTCGGTAAAACCGCTTTAGCTCTTAAAGTTGCGTATGAAATACTTGAGGATGATAATAACCCTTTCGATGCAATCGTATGGGTGTCATCAAAAACAACACAGATAACAGTTAATGAAATCAAGGAGATAAAAGAGGCAATTTCTGATTCAATAGGTATAATTCAGGAAATATCAAATCAGATAATAGGTGTAAATACTAATCAGTCTAATTTTAATGAAATAATCGATTACCTAGCAACATTTAAAATAATTTTATTCATAGATAACCTCGAAACCATTCTTGATGATAATATACGAGAGTTTGTCGGTGCTCTTCCTCAAGGTAGTAAAATAGTAATAACTTCAAGAATAGGTCTTGGTGCATTCGAGTATCCGGTTAAATTGCAGGGTATCGAGGAGTCCCATGCCTCTCAATTAATGAGATTACTGTCAAAAATAAGAGGAGTTAGTTCACTTGAGAAGATTAATGAAAAAGTGTCGAGGAGTTATGTAAACCGGATGTCACGAAATCCGAGTTATATAAAATGGTTTGTAAGCTCCGTTCAAACAGGGCTTAGCCCCGAATCTGTTCTACAGAATTCTAATATGTTTCTCGACTTTTGCATGTCGAACGTCTATGAATATCTATCGGTAAATGCCCGAACACTTACAGCAGCATTGCAGTGCGCTCCGGGATTGAAAGATGTGCCTGAATTATCATATTTAACTGGATTTGACTCCCTTCAAACACATCAATCCATCCAAGAATTGATGTCTACAAATATGTTATCACAATCATCTAAAACAAAAGGTGCAAGTGTTAAAACCACCTACCAATTATCTGAACTTGCGAGGTTATACTTAGGTAAAAATCACAAACCATCTCAAACTTATCAAAGAAGCATTCATGAAAAAAGAAATAAACTAAACGCTCTTTTTGAAAAGCAGATGATGATGAGAAATGAAGACAAGTACAACCCTCTCAACATAAAGTTTAGAGATAAAACAGACAGGGTTATCGTTAAGATGCTAAGGGATGCCCAATCCTTTATAAGAAACGGTCATCATGACAAGGCTTTTGAATTACTTACGGAAGCCCACAAATTGTCCCCTGACTACTTTGAAGTAGCGCGTGTTATGGCCTATTTGCATCAGCAAAACGGTGCAATTAGTAACGCTCGAGAACAATATGAGTTAGCAATCGTCTTATCACCTGACACCCCGCAACTACACTATTGGTTTGCAAGATTTTTATTGCGTGAAGAAGATAATACAGATGATGCCTTGACCCAAATAAATCTTGCTCATGATTTGGATCCTAATTCGATTGAAGTTTCACTAACATTGTCTAGAGTATACATGTTCCAGCACAGATTTGATGAAGCTGAAAAAACACTTATGTTAATTGAACCAGATATTGAAAACTCAAGCGAGCATAACGTAAAAATATTTAAAGACACTCAAATTCAAATTGCCTATCGAAGAGCAGATGATTCCGCTCAAAAAGGAGAGTACTCTGATGCAATGTCTTTTCTTGAAGATATGCGTAACCTATTTGATGAACTTCCCGATTTTCATAAAGACATCCACATAAGAAAAAAACTATCAAAGTGTGATTTTTTGCTGAAGACAATATCCCGCAGTGCAGACCAGTTAATCATTCATAGAGCTGATATGTTTAGAACATGGCTCGAAAGGGAATGTGCTTAACTTCTTGGTAACTCAATGAGTGTACGGGCCAGATGTTATCTGGCCCGTTTTTTTCACGCTCTTGCATAAAACCTGATTAAATTATTATTTCGAAAACAATCGACGCGGGTTTTTAACAGTCAGAAGCAATCTTGACTTGCTCTCAGTAAACTAATATAACTCGATGTAAGTAACGTCCGCTCTGGCACAAAGCTATCTGTCAGATTAGGCAGTCCCCAAGCCAAAAACGTGCCATCTCAAACCCAAGCTAATACAATCCGCCACTCAAAATAATTACCCACTACACATTTTCTCTCTTATTTCCCGTTTGATTTTTCCATTTTCCCCCCGAATGAACTATTGCACGCTAACCCTGCCACCTTCCCCTGGCGAGCGTGATGGACGTGTAGTCGTCCGGGGCCGGTATTGCTCTTTAACAAGTTGGGTCGGGCTGTCACGTAACCACAATTCAGGGTGCCGCTGAATGTTCTCGCTGACCCGTTGAAACCGGAATGTAGAATCGGGATGTGACCTATCGGTTTACCTCATCACTCTTGTTGATTAAAGGAAACACCATGCGAAAACCTACCTATCACGTGTTTGTCACGCAGGAAAGCCCGCCCGATTCACGCGGAGAAAAAAACACATTCTGGACCAAGGTCGGCGTGGCCTTCGCCCATCACGGGAAACCTGGATTGAATATCGTCCTGACACCCGGCCTTGCCGTCTCCGGTAAGCTGGTGCTTCTCGAACCCCGGGATGACAGCGACACACCACCCGAGCCCGGCACGATGAGCGCCCAGCCGTAACGCACCTTTCCCCCGCCATCGGTCTGCCTGATGGCAATCTGTAACCTGAATGACGTCACCGAGGCAATCATGCTTTCCCCGACAGCGTTTCTGGCGGCGGCGATGCAGTGTGCCGCCAGCATTCACCCGTCCACCGCGTTTGATGTGGCGAAGGTGGAATCCGGCTTTAATCCTTACGCCATCGCTGAAATCGTGCCAAAGGACGAGAGAATGCCCGGCAGCTCCGGTGTTATTTCTCATCAGCCCACCCGCCATGACACGGCCGTCAGTATCATCAACCGGATAGAGGCCAGGGGTCGCCGCTATTCAGTCGGGCTGATGCAAATCACTAGCACCCATTTTCAGCATTACGGCGTGACGGCCCAGGCGTTGTTAGACCCGTGTACCAATCTGTCTGTTTTTGAGCGCATCCTTACCGACTGCTATCAGCGCGGCGGCACGCTGCAACGCGCACTCAGTTGCTACTACGCCGGTAATTTCACTGCTGGTCAGCAGCCCGAATCCGCCTTTAGCCAGACCAGCTATCTCCAGCGTATTGGCTATGCCGTCCCGTCAACGCAGGAAGACCGCACGCGTAGTCGCGCCAGCCAGGCCACGTCAGAGACTCATTATCCAGCCACCGTGCTGCGCGGTGAGCTTGCCGACACCACTACCCCGGTTTCGACCACCCTGCGCTACCCCAACGCCGTCCTTCGCGGCGATGTATCCCCCCTGTGACCCATGAGGAGAGATGACGATGCAAAAACGTAAATACTTACCTGCCTTTTTTCCCGCCTTCATTTCCACCCAAACGCTGGCGGCAGGCGGCGGATTTACCAAAGCCAACGACACGCTGAGTAACACGTCCACCGGCCTGCTGGGGTTGGCCGCCGTCACCATCACACTGGCCACCATGTGGGTGGGTTACAAGGTGCTGTTTGACGGTAAAAGCCTGCATGACATGCGCAACGTCATTATCGGGGCCATCCTGATCGTCGGGGCATCCGGCTTTGGCGCGTACTGGGCATCCTAGGGGAAAACCGATGACCACCCTGAATAAAGCGCTCACCCGGCCCGCTGCGATTATGGGCATCCCCCTCGTCCCGTTCGTTCTCGTCAGCGGGGCCATCGTCCTGCTGTCGGTTTATGTCCGCTATTACCTTGCGCTGTTGCTGATCCCGGCCTGGCTGGAAATGCGGGCGAAGGCCCGAGCCGATATCCATTATTTCGGGTTGTTGTGGCTGGCGTTTAAAACCCGTGGTCGGTTTGCCACGAATTGCTATTTCGGTGCGACGGCGATGCTGGCAAGCCAGTATGACGCCGTCGATATTTCGGAGTTTACCGACAAGATGAAATTAAACGCGCGCATCACGCTGGATAAATACATCCCTTACTCTTCCCACCTTCACCCGCACGTCATCAGAAACCGCCACGGTGATTTCGTCGCTTCTTGGGAGCTGGGCGGCACCGTGTTTGAATGTGAGGAGGAACATCACCTGACGCTGATGGCAAGCCATCTCAACAACCTGATCCGCTCGTATGAAGGGCTGCCGGTCACGTTCTATATTCACCGCATCCGGGAGACCTATCAGGATGCCTTCGAGGCAACCTCGGGTATTCCGTTTTCCGACGAGGTCGCGGCGCGCTATTACCGGGCACTCAAAGAGAAGCCGCTCTGGCGGCATCGGCTGTTTTTCACCGTCTGTTATGCGCCCTTCTCCGCGCTGGAGAAAAAGGCCATGAAGACACAGCCTGCCGGAAAAAGGCAGGCGGCGCTGGATGAGGCGCTGAGGGTCATGCTGGAGCACCATGCCGCACTCGGCAGCGTACTGTCACGCTATATGGCGACCCCTTTGGGAACCGTATGAGGAGAAAGGACGGGTCTACTCCTCGCAACTGGCGTTCTACCATCGCCTGATCACCGGCCAATGGCAGCCGGTGGCGGTGACACGTTCACCGTTTTACCTCACGCTCAGTACACCGGATGTAGTTTTTTACCACCGATACCGCCGAATGCCAGACCGTCGGCGGCTCCCGTTTCTTTCGCAGTCTGGAAATTAAGGACTATTCGCCGGAGACCGCGACCGGCCTGCTGGATGCGCTGTTGTATGCCGAAAGCGAGTACGTACTGACGCAGTCTTTCACCTGCATGGCGCGGGATGAAGCACAACACCATATCCGGCTGGCGGAAAAGCGGCTGAATGCGACCGACGATGACGCCCTGTCACAGCGTGAAGAGCTGGTTGTCTTGCGCGATCTGCTCCAGTCCGGGCATGTGTCCTGCGGCAAATACCATTTTTCCCTGCTGGTGTCCTCGGCCAGTGCCGATCAGGTGGTCAGGGAGACCCACGCGCTGGCCCAGCCGTTTACCGACCTCGGTATCATGACATCGCTGTCCACGCTGTCGTTGCCTGCTGCGTATCTGGCTCAACTGCCCGGCATGTATCCCTTTCGCCCCCGGCTGGTGGTGGTCAGCAGCCAGAATTACGCGGATCTGGGCAGCCTGCATAACTTTCACCCTCACAAGCGCAGCGGTAACCCGTGGGGCGATGCCATCGCCATTCTGACATCGCCTGGCGGCGGGGGTTATTACCTGAACCTGCACGACAGCCAGGTCGGGCGGGATGATTTCAACGAAAAAACGCCGGGGAATACCGCCATCATCGGCAAAACCGGCTCAGGGAAGACCTTGCTGATGACGATGATGCAACACCTGATGCAGAAGTACCGCCACCCGGCGACATTTTCCGCTGCGGCCCCCGGTAAACGGCTGACCACCGTTTACTTTGATAAAGACCGCGCCGCCGAGATGTCAATCCGCCAGATGGGCGGGCGTTACTTTCGCATCCGCACCGGTACGCCTGCCGGGTTCAACCCGTTTTCACTGACGCCAACCCGACGCAACATCAGCTTTATCAAGCAATTGGTCCGCATGTTGTGCCGTCGCAACGGCAAACCGCTCGACCCACGCGATGAAGCGCGCATCAGCGCCGCCGTGGATACTCTGATGCTGGACTACCCGCCGGGATTGCGCCGTTACGGTATAACCCGGCTGCTGGAGGTGTTGCCCGAACCGTCGACCCGCGAGGCCAGAACCAACGGGCTGCGCATCCGTCTGAAACAGTGGGCGCAGGGCGGCGAATTCGGCTGGATTTTCGATAACGCGGAAGACAGCTTTAACATCGGCGAGAGCGATAACATCGGCATCGATGGAACGGAGTTTCTGGATGACGACGACATACGCGGCCCGATCACCTTTTACCTGCTGTTCCGCGTCACCAGCCTGCTGGACGGTCGCCGGTTGGTGATGTTCATGGATGAATTCTGGAAATGGCTGGCGGATGTCGAGTTTTCTAAATTCTCCCTCAATATGCTCAAGGTGATCCGCAAACTGAACGGCATTTTTATCCCCGCCACCCAGTCCCCCGATGAAATTGTCAGGCACCCTATCGCGCCCGCGATTATTGAGCAGTGCAGCACGCAAATCTTTCTCGCCAATCCCAAAGCCAGCCGGGCGGATTACGTGGAGAAAATGAACGTCCCCGAAAGCGTGTATGACACCGTCCGTCGTCTGGATCCGGGCGAGCATTATATGGTCATCGTGAAAACACCGCTGCGCGCCGGTGAAACCCGGCCTTTTGTCGCCCTGGCAAGAATGGATTTATCGGGCCTCGGCAACCTCACCACAATCCTGAGCGGGAGCGAAGACAACCTGAAACGGTTTGATGCGCTTTATCAGGAGGGGATGTCCCCTCAGGACTGGAAAGCGGTCTTCCTTGAACAGGCCATCTGAGATTCACTTCGGAGGTAAATCACCATGCAAACCCGCTCTCTCTTTCTGGCGTTCTTGCTATGGCTGTCCGCACCGGCGATAAGCGCCGGCATCCCGGTGTTTGATGCCGTCAACAATACCGAGTCGATTAATCAATGGATGCAAAAACTCAAACAATGGCAGGAAACTGTTACCCACTATAAAGACGAGCTGGATGCCTATAAGCAGCAATTGGCGACTGCAACAGGGATACGGGATATTCAGGGGTTTCTCCGCGAGGCGAAAAAGCCTGAAAGACGATATCGACGCGCTTCGCAAGAACGGTATTTCACTGGATGACCTGCTGACCAATCCAGACGGTTCCTATTCTTCCGCGCTTCAGGGGTTATATAAAAAATACCAATCGTTTGATAGCTGTAATCCGTCCCGCTCATCCCTGCGTTATCAGGACAGTTGCAAACAGCTGTTACTCAATCAGGCACTGGCGATTGAGAATACCCGTGAGGTTCAGGACAGGGTTACGAGCACGTTGAACGACATCGCAGACCTGTCTGACCGCATCGCCAATGCCAAAGATTCGAAAGAGTCACAGGACCTGGCGAATGCCGTTGCGGCCAAAAGCGTGCAACTGAACGCCCTGACCAGCCAGTGGGAGATGTCTGTCCGGCAGACGGAGCAGCGGGCAACACTGCTGGAGCAGCAACGGCAAAATGCGTTCAATGAGCAGCAACTTGCCGCACCGGTTCCCGATTTTAATCATTGAGAGGGCAAGCATGAAAACGTCACTGTGCATTTTTTCGGTTATTTTGGGCGCATTTTGCCTAACAGGATGTGATAACCCCAAATCAACACAATGGTACAAAGCGCACCCGGATGAAATGAACCAGCGATATCAGGCGTGTGAATCATCCGGGGAAGACTCGCAGGATTGCAAAAATGCGCGAACAGCGCGATTCGAACTCCGTCAGGAAAAGGCCAAGGTTCCCAATTTGAACTAAAGGGGCAATCTATGTCGGGTGGTATGTTTGTTGGAATGAACAACACGATCACTGACGGCCTACAAGCCATACTGCGGGGGCAAACCTCCGTCTATGGCGATATGGTAAGTATCATCGCCGTCAGTTCCTTCACTGTATTTGTCACTTATCGGGGTTATCAAACCCTGGCCGGAAAACGCCAAACGCCCGTCGAAGATGTCATGTGGGATATAGGGCGAATGTTATTAATCATGACATTCGTTTTAAATCTCGATGGCTGGCTGAATTTAGCCATTGCGGCCATTAACGGCTTAAAAGACGGCGTCAGTGGTGATGATAATGTCTGGTCATTGCTCGATACCGTCTGGGAGAAAGCACAGACCATTGGGCAAAAACTTTATCAACAGGATGATTCCGCCTATGTAAAGCTCAACGGCGGTATTGCCGAAATTCTGGTCTGGGGCGGTGTTATTGTCACACTGCTTTTTGGCGCTACGGTTAACCTGTTAGCCGAAATCATCATTGTATTAATGACGACGACCGCGCCATTATTTATTTTCTGCCTGTTGTATGGGTTCCTGACTCCGATGTTTAACAACTGGCTGAAAATTATTTTTACGGTCATCCTTACAATGATGTTTTCGGCTTTATCCATCAGGATCGTCATTAATTACCTCAATGGTATTTTAGATAAGGCGGTTAATTTTGCCGACAGCGCCAATATCATTACGCTTGGTGTTCAGTGTTGTGTTGCGGGCGTTATTTCCGGCGTCATTATTTGGTTTTCAGCGAAAATTGCCGGTGCATTAGGCGGTGTCGCCGTTCAGGCTGCCTTGCAGGGTGCGGCCATGAGCGGCTTACGCGGTCTGGCGAACACGTCGTCTGAGGCGGCAAAACCGGCGATGAAGACCGGCGCGGCGACGGCCCGACTGGCCGCCAAAGGCAGCCATGCCGCCGGGACACTTATCGCCAAAGGCACCGGCAACGCCATCTCCGCCTGGCAAAAGCGCGCCGCCGCCATTGAGAGTATGAAGCGCCTTAACCAACAGCGTCCTCGCTAATTTCTTTCTCACTATCCAACTCGTCACAGGGTGCCGAGGCAATCGCCGTCGGTACGGTATATCTGTATCCGTTAACAAGGGCTTTCCATGAAATCCAGCATTGTCTTTCTGATGCTGTGCATCCTCACGGGCTGCGCAGGGCATCAACACGACCTCCCGCCGGTATCCGGCGATCCTCAACCGGTCAATTCCCCCGCGATTATTCAGGAGCTGACAACACATGTCTGAAACAGAAAACCTCATTGCGTCATCCCGCACCTTTGAAGCGGTTCTGCTGGAAAAGGATGCGCGGGAAAAAAAGCGCGCGTGGCGAATGGCGGCAACCGGGTTTGCGCTGGCGGCGCTGACGATAACCGCGCTGATTATTCTGCTGCCGCTGAAAACCACCGACATCGAATTATGGTCGGTGGATAAACAGACCGGGCGCTATGAATACATGACCCGTCTCAAGGAGAAGGATATCGCGACTGAAGCAGCGCTGGCTCATGCGCTATCCGCCCAGTATGTCCGGCTGCGCGAAGGCTATAACTATTTTGCGCTTCAGCGCGATTATGACGACGTGCAGCTCTTCAACAGCGACAGCGTGAACCGGGATTACCTTGACGAGTTTAACGGCAATCAGGCCCCTGACGTCATTTTCAATAAAGCGGAATACGTCGTGTCTGTCGAGATTATTTCCAACATTCACGCCCCCGCCACCGCCCCTGACCATCTGGCAACCTTGCGAGTTAAACGCATAATCCGTCGCATTGCGGATAACACGGTCAAAACGGATATCTGGAACATCCGCCTGACCTATCGCTACCTCCCCCGCAAGCAATTGACGGACAGCCAGCGAGAAGTGAACCCGCTGGGGTTCATCGTCACCAGCTACCAGCGCGATAAAGAACTGAGGGGGGAGTGATGCTGAAGAACACCGTATTGATAGGGCTTATGCTGGCGTCGTGCGCCGTCTGGGGGGCCGCGATACCACGCGGCAGCGCGTATGACAGCCGCATCCAGCATGTCACCTATGACAGCCAGAATGCCACCGTCGTCAACACCCGCCCCGGCTACCTCACCACGCTCCTGTTTGATGACGATGAAGCGGTGCTCGACGCCCAGACCGGTTTTCCCAAAGGCTGGCGAGTGACCAAAAGCGATAACCGGGTGGACGTCAGCCCCAACCCTGTCATCCAGCCGGTAACGGAGGACAACGGCAATAACGTCAACAAGGTGTTTCTGCCGACCGCCAAAGAGTGGAAAACCAACCTGTTGGTGGTGACATCCAAACGCGAGTACAGCCTGGAGCTTAACGTGCTGGATAACGACTCGCCCTCGCAGGCCTTCATTATCCGTTTTCACTATCCCGATGAGGCACGCAGGCAATCAGCGGCCGCCGATGCCGCCCACCTGCAACGCCTGCGTGAGGCACAGGAAAAGCAACAGATTGCGGCCGCTTTCGAGCAGGCCACCACACCGCGAAACTGGCGCTATACCAAGCGGGTCGCGGCGGGCTCGGCGGCGATTGCACCGGATTTTGCCTACGATGATGGCCGCTTTATCACCCTCGGCTTTTCAGCCACCAAAATCCTGCCGTCACTGTTTCGGGTCGTTAACCGGCAGGAGCAAACCGTCACGCCTCTAATCACCACACACGGTAACTACACCGTGATGGTCGTGCGGGCCATGTCGCCGTATCTGGTGTTGCGTTATGGACGCGCCGTGGTCGGCATTGAGAATACCGCATTCGGCAACGTCGCCGTCAGCGCTGGTGACACCGTTTCGCCCGCCGTCACGCTGGAGGCCAAATGACAGACCATCCCATCCCGGATACAGCGGAAAAAACCGTGGCTGAACGGGAAGCCGAAGCCCGTGAACGCGCCAGAGCCGCGAGGGACAGCCAGACACCGGCGCACAACTCACCGCCCGGTCAGCCGGACGTTACCCGCTTTAAAAAACCCGCCAGTCGCCGAACGCTGCTGGTCAGCCTGCTCAGTCTGGGGGTGCTGATGCTGCTGGCATGGAGTGGGGATCGCTTTTTTGGCGCAGTCAAACACAGCGATGACAAGGCGGCGGAGACCCAGCCGCTACCGCCGACCGGTGTAATACCGCCTGCGCGTAAAAACCTCGGTATGGACCGTCATCCGTTCGGTCTGTTCGAGCAGAGCAGACCGGAAACCACAACGGATCATCGCCAGACGCAGGCTGCTCCGCCACCGCCAGCACCGCCCGCGTTAAACAAGGCCGCCGCCCTGGCCGACGGGTTAAGTCAGGCGTCAGATACCGCATCGGCTTCCCACGTCACCGCCTCCGGTACTGACAAGCAAAAGCCCACTACCGCGCCTGACCCGGAGATAAAAGACACCGCTCCCGGCGTGGTAACAGTCACCCACGTCCGGCGGCTCGGTCTCGATCCCGATCTCTACCTGCCGGTTGATAGCTACATTCCCTGCTCGATGATGCAGCGCTTTGTTTCCGATGTCGGCGGGCGGATTTCCTGCCTCATCAGCGAGGATGTCTACAGCGCCAGTCATCATGTGAAGCTGCTCCCGGCAGGCACGGTCGCCCGTGGCGTCTATCGCACCGGCACACTGCAACAGGGCCGGAGCCGGATGTTTGTCATCTGGACGGCGTTACGCACACCAGAGCCCGGTAGCCTGCACATTCCGCTGACCGATACCGAGGCCACCGGCCCGTTGGGAGAAGCCGGGATTAGCGGCAGGATCGATACCCATTTCTGGGAGCGGTTCGGCAACGCGTTAATGCTGAGTACGGTACAGGACGTCGCCGCTGCGGCGGCGAATACAGCACCGGGGAAAGACCGTAATACCGATTACACCGAGAATACGCGTGCTGCCGCCTCGGAGATGGCAAAAACGGCGTTAGAAAACAGTATCAATATCCCGCCCACGATGTATCTGAATCAGGGCGATGTGATCGGCATCATGACCGGCACGGATATCGATTTCTCTTCCGTTTATCAACTGCGTCTGAAAACGAGGTGGTATGAACGCTGAAAACCTGTCGCTGGATTTCATGAAACATCAGCTCTTCGGGCATTATCTCCGGCTGGATGGCCTGACCGAGGTGGCAATTAACCGCCCCGGACGAGATCCACACCAAAATAAACGGTCGATGGCAGAGGCATGAATCGCCGGTCACCTTGCGCCAGTGCCATGCCTTTGCCAACGCGCTGGCCTCATGGCATGACGATAATATTGATGACACGTCGCCGATTCTGTCCGCCACGCTGGAGTCCGGCGAACGTATTCAGGCCATTATTCCCCCTGCCTGCGAGCGGAATACCGTATCCATTACGCTGCGCAAGCCGTCATATGCGCAGAAAACGCATCAGTCGTGGATTGAGGCGGGCTTTTATCACCGCGTAACCGGTCAGGAGCAGGCTGAAAGCAAGGACGAGGAGCTGACCCGCTATTACAACAACGGGGACATCCCCCGCTTTATTGAAAAAGCTGTCGAGTACGGCAAAACGCTCTTTATTGTGGGGGAAACCGGCTCGGGTAAAACCACCTATATGAAGACGTTGCTGCACTATATTCCGTCGCATCTCAGGCTGACGACGATTGAAGACAACCCTGAAATCCGGTTTTACCACCACACCAATTATGTGCATCTGTTTTACCCGGCGGAGGCCACCGACGAGGCGATTGTCACCCCCGGCAGGCTGATACGGGCGAATTATCGAATGAACCCGGACAGAATTCTGCTGGCGGAAATTCGCGGGCGGGAAGCCTGGGATGCACTGAAAATTATCGGCTCGGGTCATGAAGGGCTTATTACCTCCCTGCACGCGGGCAGCCCGGAAGAGTGTATTGAGGGACTCATCGACCGCTGCTATGAAAACCCGGACTGCAACAATATCCCGTTCGATGTGCTGTTACGCAAGGTGCTAAAAAGCATTGATGTGATCGTCAGTATTGATATCCATGGCGACGTTCGCCGGATGAGCGATATTTATTTTAAACCGGTACACCTTCATCACATGAAGGAAATATTCAGATAGACGAACCATTTCCCCCTGCCACCCAGTAAAGGTATTCGATATGAAAACCGTCATACTCACCGCCTTTCTTCTCGGCATGAATGTATTATTTCCGGCCTCCGTGATGGCCGCTGATGCCTGTGAAGCTGTTTTATGTCTGTACGGTAAAACCACCGGAAACAGCGGTGGAAATCCCTGTCAGTCGGCTGAACGCGCCTTCTTTTCTATTGTGAAAAAGAACCGGCACGGTTTTCTCCCCGGCCAGACTGCCGATGCCAGGCAATCCTTTTTAAACGAATGTGATTCGGCTGACCCGGCCGCTATTAGCCAGATTATCGGTCAATATGGCCGCGTTCGTGGCTAATACTGACGAACCGGGCGCAAAGGCGTGACGGTTTTCAGGTTTTTACGGCCCGCCCATTTTTCGCGGGTTAAAGCGCGAAGAAATACCGGGCCGTAAAAATGAGGCAGCGGACAGAAATATTTTCGCGGATTCCGGCGCGAAAATATTTCAGGCACCGCGCCTCACCGGCAAACAGCCGCGCCCACGCGGCTTTTGCCGGCCGGGGGGAGCCGCAAAAAATTTGCCGCCCCAGCGAGCAAATAGGCGCGCCCACGCGCCGGTTTTTTGTGGGGGGCGTGCCCCGCACACCGTCGCGGCTAAGTCTCCGGCCCAAAGCCGGTAGCGTGGCGCGACCACCCACTTTGAAGGCGTTTTCCCATTTTTTTCGCTGGCCGGAACGGACAACAGAAAAAATAGGCGAAAAACGGCGTCTCAAAGGGGGTGGTCGCGCGTAGCGGGCGACGGTGTGCCGCCTTTGACCCTGGGGGTTTTGGTGTGGCGTCCAGCCACGACATTACCCCCATGAGCCAGGCAATAAGGGCGTCCAGCCCGCATGACCTGGCGCACGCCGTTCCGTGCCGGGAAGTGAACTTTCCGGCGCATGGCTGCGAAGAAGCCACCGCATTCGCCTCACCCGATCGCCTCATGACATCGACTCATACGCTGAGGCGAAAGGATGAGGCAATCTCATGAGGCGAGAGCCGACACCGGAGGCACTATGCTGTTAAATAAGCTTGCCGTTTCACTGTCGCCGATAGTGAA
Organism: Dickeya sp. NCPPB 3274; assembly: GCF_000406205.1. NCBI lineage: Bacteria > Pseudomonadati > Pseudomonadota > Gammaproteobacteria > Enterobacterales > Pectobacteriaceae > Dickeya > Dickeya sp. NCPPB 3274. The sequence goes on from NZ_CM001979.1 coordinate 3,233,084, forward strand.
CGGGATGCTGGCACTGCTTGTTTTTACGCAACAGCATCAACTGATGCTGGCGTTATTATCGGGGCTGACGTTACCGTTTTTCGCATCAATGAAAAGCGGTGAACGACAATCAGCCCCGTTCTGGAAAAAGGGAATTATCGCTTTTTCCCTGCTGTGTTTTCTGTTTGGCACCATGGCTCCGGTGATCATCAGGTTCTTTCAGTGGGTCTATCAGACCAGAATAGCCACCCGGTATTCGCTGGCAACCTGGCCGATACTGATTATCCTCACGGCAACAGGGATTATCTTCCATATTATGCTGCGTCGGGCATTAAATCCTGAACTGGATAAAATAAAGAAACGCCTGGTTAAAAAAACCACCCTTGAGCGGGAATTACGCACCGATGTGCGCACCGTGAGATCATTGCTGCCGGAAACGCTGCATTATGATCCGCTGGATTATATTGATTTGAATAACGGTATTTTTCTCGGCATGGACCGGGATAAGCAACCGATGTATCTCCCGTTAAACGACTGGCAAAAACAGCACGCGGATATTATCGGCACCACCGGGGCTGGAAAAGGGGTGGCTGCCGGGATGTTGCTTTATCAAAGCATCCTGGCGGGTGAAGGGGTATTTATTATGGACCCGAAAGACGATGAATGGGCCCCACACCTTTACCGCAAAGCCTGTGAGGATGCAGGCAAACCGTTTGCCTTAATTGACTTGCGAAAACCGCATTACCAGCTAAACCTGATTGAAGCGATTACCGCCGATGAACTGGAAGCGCTTTTTGTCGCCGGGTTCAGTCTGGCAGAGAAAGGCCAGGAATCTGACTTTTACCGTATCGGCGACAGAAAAGCGGCACGTATAGCGGCGCAATTTGTCAGCAACCGCCCTTCTTCGACTCTCCGTGATATTTATAACAGCGAGTATGTTCAGAGTATTGCTGAGAAGATCAACGCGTTTTTCGGCAAGCTTGAAGAGCTGGCGTTTCTCAATGCCATCAACGCGCCGACAGGGTTTTCACTCCAATCGGTTTTTGATGAAGGTGGCTGCTGTTATGTCATCGGCTCAATGCGTAACAGCAAGATAATTACCGCACAACGCATGTTGCTGGTTCGCCTTTATCAGTTAGCGGAGCGGCGCGACCGGGTACACGTCGCGCCTCGCCCTGTGGCTATTTTTCTTGATGAGCTGAAATACCATTTATCCAAACCTGCGTTGGAAGGCTTGGGCGCTGCACGGGATAAAGGCGTGCATATTATTATGGCCCACCAGTCCGTGGCCGATTTAAAAGACTGCCCGGCGGATTTAAACGGCGACGCCGTTGTCGGGGCTATCGTTGAAAATGCTAAATTCAAGTTGGTTTACCGCGTTATGGACCCGGATACGGCGGAATGGGTGGCAAGAATGTCCGGCACCATCTTAGTGGATGATGAAATCCGCAAGGCGAAAACCGATGCTGTTCTGACGGAAACTATCGACAACGAGCGAACGATCAGGCAGGCCGAGCGTTTCTTTATTGACGGCAATATGATCCTCAACCTGCCTGATTTCGTCAGTTTTATCTTCACCACGAAAACACTTCCCTCCGCCTCGTTGATCTCCCCCATCAAAGTGCAAAAACGCGAACTGGAAACGTTCACCGTTTCGCCTGATATCGCTGCATCAGCGGCACCGGTAAAACGAGTGCTGGATTTCAGCGAAGAAGACAACGTGCCTCAGATCGATTTTTAGGAGACGCCATGTTGATATCAACGTATCGTGAGCGCCACAAACGTAATAACGAGAAAATAAAGATACTGCTGAATTTCCTGAAAGAAGAAACCTACAGTGACTTTAAAACACTGATGCTGCTTTTTGATTTTAAAAATCACAAACCACTTTATCTGTTGCTTGCCAAAGTCATCAAAATGGGATGGGTACAAAAACATGAATTTGATACCCGCACGGGGAAAATTTCTTTGTGGGGGATCACCAGTGACGGGTTAGCTGTGGTAGTAAAACCCAATGACGATATTTTCCCGGCACGGTTTGAACCTTCCAGACTCACCGGCTGGACGTTGGAGCATCATCTGGATAATCAGGCAGCCCTGCTTATTCTGGAGAAAAAAGGCGCTACCGGCTGGATAAATGGTGATCGTTCAACCTTCCTCAGTCAATATCAGGTCAAACACCGCCCTGATGGACTCATCACCCTGCCTGATGGACAGGTCATTGCGGTAGAAACCGAGCGCCGCCTGAAAACCAAAGCCCGCTACCAGTCGATTATCGCCAGCCACTTACTGGCCCGTACCCACAAGCACTGGATGTACGTTTTCTATATCGTGCCGGACCCGCAGAAAAAACGGGCTCTTGAACTGCTGTTCGCCAGCATCAAACATGTCATCGTTAACCATCAACCCATCCCGCTGGAAGTGCGACATCAGAATGTTTTTCGTATTTATACTCTTGCCGAGCTGCGACAACTTGAGCCTAGGCAATAATTCCTACGCTGGATCTGGCGTTGCTAAATCTCATGGTCTGCTAAGTGCGAGGTTTTGTTGTGTTCATAGCTGTGGGAGCTACTGGGTCACAGAGGTCAAAGCTAAATAGTTATTTAGCTCTCTGGTGTTCAGCGATTCTCAGTTCTTGTTCAATAAAACCCTTCAGTTTTTTGTTGCAGATCGTAGACTATTTTATTTCTTAATGCTAGGCATAAAAAACCGCTGATTAAAGCGAGGGTAAATATCATTGAGTAATTAAGTACGGAAGTTAAAAAGTTAATTCTCATTTAAACTTTAAAAATCACTCCTCACTATTGTAATGCTTGAAATAATCTTTTTCTTTTTTACTAAAATCATCATCTACCTTAAGTAGGTTAAGCATAGCCTCCTTTTCTGCATTTTTCTTCCGTCTAACTATGATAGCTGCTTTTAACTCTGATAGCGAGACATCAAAATCACGAAGAGAAATAGATGATAAAAGAGCAACAAATAAAAATGAAACAGACAAAGCCCCCAAATAACGTGAGTGAACAACATCATCCTTGATTACATTGAATAAAAATATAACAGCGCCACTGAGTATGTAAAAAATCATCCATAACCATATCTTTTTAATAAATGAAGATATATTTCCACTTAACCTATCAGTCTCAACAGAGTTCAATCCATCACTATCAATTAATTTTTCGAACCGACTTTTCAAACTCCATGCATAGGTAATTAGAGGAGTTAAAACCCCTCCACTAACGAGCAATTGTAACCAGCCATTCAGATTCTCTATTCTTTCCGGCTCTGAGAAATAAAAAAATGAGCAAAAAAAGATAAAGAGAAAAAGAATAGCCCTAAAAATATTACTCAGCTTCAGCATCTAATTCGCCCAACTGGATCTGTTCAATCAACCACTCGCGAATTTTTATATATAACTCCTCAGGATCGGCTATGCCGTTAATAAACTTCAATTTTATTTTTCTGCTAATAATTAAGTTATCGCCTTTTATCTTTCCAACTTTATCGAGTGTTAACTCAACATCCTCTGGATGGCTATGTCTAAGTGCCTGGCTGATATTGTTAATTATTACCTGAGATGTTTTTTTTGCTTTGTAATTATAGCTAATCTCCACAGAAACATTAATATTACCTTTATCTATTGCATCTCCAGAAAATATTTCATCTGTGAGTCCATAATTTTCACGCTCCCTATCTGTAAATAGCACTTTAATAATATCAAGCCCCATTCCCTTTGGTGTTACTTTGACATGATTAGCTTTAATCGTTTCAGACGTTACTAAGGCTCTTGCACTTTCAATAGGGGTATTCCCTAAAGTATCAACTAACGGAGTACCAATCCTGACCTTCTTTATATTATTATTCATTATTTTTTCTCTTTGCTGTTTAGGTAATTCAGCATTGAGCATTACAGAACCTTTGTTAATTACGCCAGCTGCCTTTAATAACCATGTGATATATTTTTCAAGCTCTCTTGTTCTAAGTATAGGGGATTGAATCAAAACAACATGGTTTTTTAAAAATGCCATATGCATTATGGAATCTAAAAACTCACGTCTTTTACCATCATCTGATGCCGGCGGAGCTATTTGATCGATCGATAAAAATGAAGCATTCTCATCAATTGTTATAATGCTCTTATTGGTGCCATCGCTATAGCGAACTAACTCGTTGAAAAGTATATTCCATCTTTCAATTTTATTGTTCATGAATTGGCGTGCCTGTTGGACATCGCCATCTTCACCGTCATGACTATCTACGCTTACAGTTTGATAGCGATCCTTAACAGCCGATAAGCGGCTTAGGGCTGTAGCCACCATCTCTTGCAGCGTCTGATCGACGTTTTCGCCAACCACTTTCCCGATACGATAATGAAGAGTCTTGTCTTTGTATTCAATGACGGGTTCTTTAATTGCTGTGATTTTTTGAGACATGAATAAAATCCTTGTTTTTTTTAAACAAGTTACTACATATGGAGAAAATCACAACTAAACCCACACCATTAATACCCACAACCAACGTTTATCTCACTTATTACCATCTCGTTTTTGCACATATTGCTCATATTTATCAACAATCCTCCCCACACAGCGCTATCTTCTGAGAGGTCTCGAGTTTCGGACCTCACCTAATGCCATAGTGTCGTCCCTCCAGTTTTTAGCACCTTCGCAATAACTTTTCCATGTATATACATACAGTATTTTTGTTGGGTATATTTGTCAACTCTTTTCATTCTGCGCCTACGAGGAGTTACTGGTAACCTGCCCCACGATTTAGATATAACCACCAGTTAGTAACGTCGGTTTGTTGACCCTGACCCAAAACCGCTCTCATCAGGCTGTTTGACAGTATCAGAACGGTGGCAAGGAACGGTATTCCGGTTCCGTTTGACGCCAAAAACCGGGAGATGTTTCTGTTCCACACGATAGACGAACTGGAACAGGCTCCCGACAGCCTCGATTAAATGCCGTCAATGAGGAAATCTATTGCGGTTTTTACCTGATTACGGTACTGCGACGCATCACAGAACACCGCACCCAACGCCTGCACAGGGATACTTGCCAGCTCGTGCGTCATTACGGCGTATTCTTTGCCGTCCGTCAGCCTGACGACGGGGACAAGGCGATCCGGTCGGCGGCCTGCCGGGTACTTTTCAACCGGGAGCAATGGGATCACTATCCGACGATTCAACTGCCCAATAATATCGCTCGTGACATCGAGCAACAGCGGGTAAATGGTGCTTTTCCCGGTATTACCGTATACGGTGAATTGCATGGTTAAAACGTCCTGTATTCGTCACTGAAACAGCCGTTTTCATCATGAAAGCGATTTAATGCGTCGATGGCTTCCCTGTTCTCTTCCTGCCATTTTTTCGCTTCATAACGGCGAAGCTCTGCATCCAGTGCGGTTGACAGCGTGGCACTCAGGTTAATGCCCGCTTCACGCGCCCGGACCAGTAAGGCACGCTCTACCGTCATGGTCACGCTCTGCGTGTTGCGTTGTTTCGCAGTCATGATTTCCTTCCTATATGAGATACGTGTGCATTACACGGCACAATACACTTATCATAACACCAAAAACAGGCTCGGCTACCGTTGCCGTCCTGCAAACGTCATCGTCAGCCGTCATACCTGAGCCATCGTTTACAGCAATCACCGGTGTAAAAATGCCGTTTGCGGGATGCGCGGGCTCTTTGCCGCCCGCACCCGCAGCCTGAGAATTTTACGGACATTCAATGCCCAGGAACATTCTCAGGGAAATTGAAACATCCGTCACGCTGGCTGCCCCGATATCAGGTTAACGCCGCCTTCCTTTGCGGCGTCTTGTCATTCAACTCAAACCTTATCCATCAGATAACGATGCGCTTTCGATGCTGCACTAGTCGCTTTGAAAATATAGCGCTTGTCGTTCTTCAACGCTTTCAGCCAGGAAGCGATATAGCTTTCATGCTGAACCTCTCCGACAATCCCCAGATCCGCCATCAGGAACTGCGCTTCCCAGCTCGGCGATCAACTCTTCAAAGGCGTAACCTTCACTGCCAAACTTCCCTTTCATTTCACGGTTAAGACGTGCTCTTGCTCCGCTCCAGTGAACCAGCTCATGCAGGCCGGTGGCGTAGAAATTAGCGGCATCGGAAAAAAGATGGCGTTCCGGTAGCCAGATTTCATCCGTTGACGGTTTGAAGAAGGCATTTTGACCTTTCTCTACGATGCGGGCACCACTGCGGCGCAGCAGGTTTTCAGCCTGTGGTAACGGCTCGAACGTCTCAGCGGGGCTAACCGCCTCAGTTGTCAGCGGAAGGCCGTCGATTTGTTCAACGTTAAACACGTTGAAGGTTTTCAGCATCGGGATCTGGTCGATTTCTCCGTCTTCGTTTTCCTTTTCTCTAGGGTTGTATAGAAAATGGCTGTCGTGCCGTGCTCGCCTTTGCGAACCTGCCCGCCTACTGCCTGTGCTTGTTTGTAGGTCATCCAGCGTGAATCACCGAAGCTCTGTTCTGACGCACTGCCCCACAACAACATGATATTCATTCCGCTATACGCGATACCGGTTGCGAAGTTGGAAGGTAAACCGGACATGCCCGGCACTCGCTGCCATGGGCACGTCCAGGGTTTCACACCAGCCTCCAGCGCAGTGATGATGCTGTCGGTGACAGTCTGATAAATATCGGTTTTGGTTTTGGTTTTGGTTTTGGTTTTGGTTTTGGAAAATTTCGTTTTTGAGGAGCCTGACTGCTCCAGCGGGGATACGCTGGTCGCCGCTGCGGTGTTAGGGGCGCTAGTCTGGGTATGCAGGGAAATGGTCATGGTTTTTTCTCCGTCAGTGGTGTGATTTTCGTCTTCGTATCGCCTGACGGTTCGCTTTCCCGGCATCGTTCCGGCACGCAAGGGCGCAGAATGCGTGCCATTTACCCTTGCGGGACGGGTTGTGTTGGGAAACGATTAACCGGAAGCTGATACGGGAACGGAAATCACGCGGGAGAAAAAACTGCCCCTGCATAGCCGGGCGTAGCGCCCCTTAGGCCGCAGTGGTGAAATGGGTTTGGGGATGTGAGTTGGATTAGATATTGATAACAATACCTCTGAACAGGATAATCGGATGTAATAATCAAAGATCACATCTCAAACACATAGATAGGTGATGTTACACTTCATATTAGGATATTGCGTCGCGGTCTGCCCCCTTGGCAATAGAATCGAAACCACTCACCAGTGAGGACAAGACGGAATGCATCAACAATTAGACATAGCAGACAGCGTTCGCCGTGAGATCTCTTCACGAACTTCTGCAAAGCACAAAGCTGACTTCGGTCAATTTATGACCCCCTCAACTGTGGCGACATTTATGGCCGGGATGTTTCCCAACAGAAACCTACCTACTTGTCGTTTGCTAGATGCCGGAGCCGGTGTGGGGGCACTCTCCTGCGCGTTTTTGGATCGATGGATTGCGGGTGGCTTCGAATTCAACACCGTAGAAGCCACAGCCTACGAAATTGACAATGACCTTTGCAGTCGTCTCAAACAACATATTGAGAGCTATAGTCAGGTTAAAGCTAACGTCATTACAGGAGATTACATCGAGTTAACAGCCAAAAATTATGGGCAGCCTAAAGATTACACACATGTAATTCTTAATCCTCCCTACAAAAAGATAAACAGTAACTCCCCCCATAGGCTGGCCTTACGTTCTGTCGGTATTGAAACCGTAAATCTCTATTCTGCCTTTGTAGCATTAGCTGTATTACAGGCCGCGAATGAGGGACAGATTGTGGCTATTATTCCGCGTAGCTTCTGTAATGGACCATATTACCGCCCATTCCGTGACTTTATCATTAAACATACGGCTATTCGCCACATACACCTTTTTGCTTCTCGTAAGAAAGCTTTCAAGGATGACGATGTCCTACAAGAAAACGTAATCATTCGGCTTGAGAGAGGTGGTAAACAAGGGCATGTAACGATTACCACATCAACTGATGATAGCTTTTCAGACCTTGTCACTCATGAATATCCATTTGATCAGATCATAAACCTTGATAATCCAGAGAGATTCATCCACATACCCACATCTCCGGAGAAAAGCATCATTGAGTTATCTTCTTCTGTTCGCTATACGCTCAGTGACCTAGGTATTAAGGTTTCAACAGGGCCAGTGGTAGATTTCCGTTTGAAAGAACACCTCCGACACATGCCTGAAGAGAACACTGTTCCATTAATTTATCCAGGGCATTTGAGTATCAACGGAGCCGTGTGGCCAATAGGCGACCAGAAGAAGCCAAACGCCATTTTACGTAACGAAGCGACCGAGAAATGGCTATATCCAAATGGCTTCTATTGCGTAGTGCGTCGCTTTTCATCAAAAGAGGAAAAACGACGTATATCAGCCAGCGTTGTTGAACCTACAGCTTTTGGGGAACATTCCGTATTGGGTTTTGAAAATCATCTCAATTTATTTCACGATAATAAAAATGGCTTACCCGAATTGTTAGCAAGGGGCTTAGCCGTATTCCTCAATTCAACAGCAGTGGATGAAAGCTTTCGTCGTTTCAATGGCCATACACAAGTGAATGCTACCGACCTTAAAACAATGAAATACCCAAGTCATGAAACATTGGTTGAACTAGGAAAGTGGGCCCAGAAACAGCGTAACCTCACTCAAGAGACTATCGATACACAATTTGGAAAACTGATTTCATGACCGACGAACAGAAAGAATATATTGAAGCGGCACTACAGATTATAGCCTCTCTCGGTTTGCCAAAAACTCAGCAAAACGATCGTTCTGCACTTTCCTTACTCGCCCTATTAAATCTTACACCGGGTAAAGCATGGTCTAAAGCAGAGAACCCACTCATGGGCATCACTCCGATCATGGAGTGGGTTAGAAAGAATTATGATAAAGAATATGCCCCGAATACACGTGAAACATTTCGTCGCCAAACGATGCATCAGTTCTGCGATGCTGGCATATCTCTCTACAATCCAGACAAACCTAACCGTCCAGTAAATAGCCCAAAAGCAGTTTACCAAATTGCACCAGAAGCACTGTCACTACTGCATACTTTTGGTACGCCACAGTGGTCTGACCATCTCGCAGTCTACTTAGCGGGAAGAGAAACGTTAGTTGCTAAATATGCAAAAGCACGTCAGCAAAACCAAATACCGGTGGAAATTGCACCGGGTAAGGAAATCATTCTCAGCCCAGGAGCTCATAGCGAGCTAATTAAAGCCATCATAGAAAACTTTGCACCTCGCTTTGCACCAGGCAGCATACTCATCTATGCTGGTGACACAGGTGAAAAATGGGGATATTTCGATTCCGGTATGCTAGGAAAATTAGGTGTAAATATAGATTCACATGGCAAAATGCCAGATGTCGTTATTTATTTTACCGAAAAAAACTGGTTGCTACTGGTTGAATCTGTGACCAGCCATGGCCCTGTCGATGGTAAACGCTATACTGAGCTCACTAATTTATTTTCCAATTCAAAGGCTGGTTTGGTATATGTGACAGCCTTCCCGAATCGCTCCATCATGAGTCGTTACGTTGGAGAAATTGCTTGGGAGACAGAGGTGTGGGTAGCTGATGCACCTTCACATTTAATTCATTTTAATGGTATTCGTTTTTTAGGTCCTTACCCGAGCGAGGTTGAATGATATGGCAAACAGTTATATACACCCGCAAGGGTGGATTTCTGTTTCGGTGCCAGAAAGACATGAAAAGCGTGCTCAACAGATACGCGCCGAGCGAGATCAACAATACGGTAATATCTACTCTGAGACTGAAACTGATGAACGCTGGGTCGGTGACTTGGGTGAAATGGTTTTCAATTCTTGGTTAAAACATGAGGGAATTAAGAATTTCGAATGGATTCTGGACAACACGGCAGGCCAACCAGATTTCGTCACTGAATTAAACACCCGTATAGGTGTTAAAACCGTTAAACGCAAAGTTCCTCCCCTTGAAAACTATACAGCCCAAATAACTGCTCGCCACGCTAACGAGCCTATCGATCAGTTTTTTTTCATGACCTATGAGCTTCCTAAACGCCGTATGTGGCTATTGGGTGGGATCGAACGTACTAGTTTTTTACAAGAGGCACGTTACTACAATGCTGGTGAATGGGTACACGAACACTACCAAATCCGAAAAGGTCACGAAATTTATAATATCGGGCTTGAAAAACTAGTTCCGCCTAAAAACTGGCTTGAATGTGTAGCAAGAGAAGAATATAAAACTCAAGCGAGCTAAAAATTATGAGTTATTTACCTCTGTACTATATTAGTATAAGAACCTCACTTTAGCTTAATGGATTCAAAGGCGCGATAATCCTTTTTTTGGTGAATCAAGTATCCATATATAGATCTACTCTGGTTGGCATATTCAATGTGTTGGAAGATCTCTAAAAGTGAATAGTGTGGTTTACTGGGATACTTACACTATGATCGGCATCGCTCAGTCCGGTTGGTGATTTTGGTTGGTTTGGCGATTGATCAGATCGCACAATCCGGGCTGAGTTCCCTAAAGTGATCTACTATTCCGCACAGCTATTTAGGCAGGTCAGCACGGCATTGTTTTTGTCCAAGGTCACATAAATTGAACTTTTTAAATGTGAAATAGCATGGTGATGGTATAGAAAATAGCCATCATCATACATGCTCCCCATATTGATGCTTTGTTAATGTACAATCGAGGTTATTATGAGCAAACGTTTTCTAGGGAAACTCTTTGGTGTTTCCTTTTACAGCCCTATTAAATTGGATAGTATTATTCAGTTAGTCGGGATTTTTCCAGAGTTGATCTTGAAGCAAACTGAAAAAGGTGAAAAAACGATAAAAGAAGCTACCGACGATATTATCGTGAAAGTTTTTAGTTTCTCTGAAGAACTCCAAGAGCCTGACTCATCCACGTTTATTGAACTATTTGAAAGCGAATTACTGAAGAAAGAAGAAGAATCATCTAAGGGATATATTCCGGATCCAAGTGAAATAATGTGGAATTTTTATATCCGATTCAAAACATCAGAACCCTTAGGCTCAGATCAAAACACTCTGCATTTTTTAGATAAATACACCATTGAAGCCGATGCAAATCAGACCTTAAAAGATGCTAAAACTTTAGTTTTAAAAAACTCAGAATTTCAAAGTTACAGAGAAACTTTTATTGCGTCAAAAAAAGTTGAGCAATCCTTGATATTGGCTTTTTCAGAATTAGGAATTGGAATAACCTACCCTAAGAATTTAGCTTCAGAAGCCATATTTGAAAAAATAAGAACGATAATTGAAGATGATTTTTTTACCAAGCATACAACTACATACGACACTTATTATGAAAGGCCGCTAATTCACTTTAGTGACAAATTCGGTATTGTGATGTTTCAAGAGGGGTCAATTCCCTTTGATAGTAAGGTTTCAGAGGAAAAAGAACCTGCGGACACAAATAAACTTCATTCTTTTTTTAATGATAATTACAAACAGCTTAATAAATTATATATTAGCGACTATAATTTCAAAAAATTTGAAGTGGCCACATCGATATTTACAACATCAATTTTCGAGGACTCACTAATTAATAAGATAATACTTTCAATGACAGTCATAGAAGTCTTATCAAATAAAGTCAGAAAATCCGATGAAGAGCAAAAAGGCATAGATTATTTAGTGAATATTGTTGATGGAAATAATGACATTGATGAAAACACCAAGAAAAAACTCATACAATCATTAGAATCAGCCAGAAATGAATCCATAGGAAAAAGCTGCAAGACATTGGTAAAAAATTTACTAGGAGGGAAGGATGCGAAGTTATTCTATAATCTTTATGAGTATAGATCTCAATTAGTTCATGCCGGTGTTTTAAAAGACGATAAAGAGGAAATGTACAAAATATATTATGACGCCTATAGCTTATCTAAAAGGCTGCTAGCTGCATATCTAAAGCAACTAAATAGCTCGACTTAGTGAAACGATCTATTTATTAATCTTGAGAGTTAGGGATTCTTTTTAGCATGTATCCGTATCTGGAGAGATAACATCGCAGCCTAGTCACTAAAGGGTAATCTAAGCAGCTAACTGGTTACGTAACTGGGGCATGGTGAGCCCCTTGCTCAAAAAAAGTGCTATACAATGTTGATAGAGCGAAGTGATAGTGAACAACTGCCCCATCATGTTAACAAAACAGGTATGGCGGTTAGCCTACTAGCAGGATAACCGCCTTTGTTTTCAATTTCAGCGAGCCTTTTTCTATATGTCCCTTCCGCAAGACACCAGTAATACACCAGACATTTCAGATACTCTTAAAGGTCAAAATGCCGCCCGGCTTATCATTGATAATGATCCCGCAGCAGTTCATATCCATGATCCCAGAACCATCGAGTTTGCAGATGCCATGATCGACACTGCTGCAGGCGAACTTAAAAACGCCGCCGGTATACTCAAAAAAATGGTTAAGGGTGCGGCTGCAAGCGCAGAAGATCTAGCAGTGGCAACCTTCCAAGGTATCATCGAAATTATTCAGAACGCAGATGATGTAAGGGCGACTAAGGTATGGTTTGGACTAAGATCAACTGAAGCAGGTAAACAGCTACTGCTTGTCCACAATGGCACTCCAGTAACCTGCCTCAACGTTCTTGGGATGGTTCTTCCTTACCAAACTTCCAAGACCAATAGAATAGACCAACGTGGCCGATTTGGGATCGGGATGAAAACTCTTTTGCGCATTGCCGACTCAATTTCCGTACACTCTGCGCCTTACCATTTTTCATGTAATCAACTAGATTTTAACCGCTTGCCACCTGAACCAGCTCTTCCTGGTTTTTATGACCCGGGACACCATACGCTGATTGTCGCAGATCTTAATTCAGCCTTTGATGATGCTGAGCTCATTGAATGGTTTGATTCATGGCGCCATGAAGGATTACTGTTTCTAAGTTCGGTAAGCCAATTAAAATGGTGTGAACTAGATGGCAGTATAAAAAGCGAACGCTCGCTGGATTTTTCAAGCTGGAAGGATACTGGTTATGAGCTGCAACACCCGGGAATCAGAAAGCTGCAATATCGATACGCTAAAAGTAAAGAGGATGACTGGACTGTCTGGCGAGCATCGGTAGCCGTTCCTGAACATTTACACCCAGCTCATAAAACACGTAGCGAAGAAACAGATATTTCAATCGCCATTTCGTCACAGCCGGTTAACTCAGGAATCTTCATTGGCTTTCGTACCGATATTCCCTCAACGCTCCCTTTTTCATTAGATGCACAATTCGATCCTAGTACGTCACGTGAGTCCATTATAGAAAATGACTGGAATCGATGGTTAATAGATCGAACTGCAGAAGTCGTTGGAAATATAGCCGCTGGGATGCTAATTACCAGCCCCAAAACGGCATGGAATCTCATTCCACTCTCTATTGAGGGCGTAGATCCAGGCCGTAGCTCAATTCTTAACAAGCGTTTTTTAGCCGCGCTAAAAACAACCAGAACATGGTTATCTCAGCATGCCCTGATACAACTACCTTTAGGTAATTATCCTTTTTCTGATCTCAGTTACGAAGAAGACATACTAACTGGTTTTCTGACCGAAGAGGATGTCGAACTCATTCATAAAGGTTTGCATGCTTTACATAGAAGTACCCGGGATAGCCAGGATCGCTGGCGTAGTGTTATGAATGAACTCAATGTGTCAAGACTTGTCGATACAGGTGAATTACTTGATGCCATGGAAAACCGGATATTCAATTTTAAACCTGCGGCATGGTGGGTCAATGCAGGGGCATGCCTTGTTGAGAATCATGAAAATACCGAATTATTTGAACGTCCCTTCCTGCTTTCTCATCTTAATGAACCAGTTTCCTGCAAACCGAAAGCGCAAACTTCAATCCCTCTGGTTTTGAACAGCCCTTCTGATTTTTCTTTACACTGGGGGCTGATGGAACGACTGCATTCAGATTATGCTGATAAGAGTACTGGCGAACCAGTCATTGCATGGCTGGATAACCACGCCGCTTTTGTCAGCCAAACCGACACAGCTATCGAACTGAATGCCTTTGCAGAGAAATTCGAAAAAAGCAGCATTGAAATATCTGAAGATGAGCTCCGCTTACTTCGGGACAAATTTGATTATCTACGGGACACCGAAGCAAAGGTTATAGGGACTAAAATTGGCACTATTCTCAAACTGGATGGATATGTCTATGATGGTGTTCGGATGCTCCGACAAAAAGTGCGCCTCTCAGAAAGCTATCTGTGTAAAACCCTAGATGGTGAAAACTCAACGTGGCCTGATGCCGCCGGGAAAACAAATGGTATTCAATGGGTTGGAGCCAAATATGAAACCATTTTGAAAACCAACATCACCAAAGGAGCAAAACGGAAACGCGAGGATGGAACACAATCTCGGGGACCCAGAAAGTTTCTATTCCTGCTTGGGGTTGAATCATCACCTCGTATAGAGAAAGTGAATGAAAACCTCTATTGGGGAACAGAGCTCCGTAAAAAAGAACTCAGGGAACATGGAGCTGAGCTGGTTGATTACGACTATGAATCACCAGATCTTGAGCATGTCATTCAAAATATCAAGGAAGCCACTAAGCAGAACGCGAAACAGCGAAGTCCTGCGCTGGTCCATACCCTTTCCAAAAACTGGCATCGCCTGTATGCCCATGTCTCAATGGTCCCCTCCCTTCACAAAGCGATTAAGTACTTTTATAAAAAGGGAAATGTCACAGCTGCGTGGCTGAATACACTAAGAAGTGTCGATTGGGTTGCCGTCGGTAAAGGAGAAACTGTTTTTTCTAATATTGCTGTGTTGAAGACCCCAGAGACTCAAACGCTTTACCAGACCTTCATCTGCGGGGTAAATGCCAAGGATATTGATCTCGATTTTTTAACCGCATTAGGCATCATTACTGATGTCAGAATCAGTGACCTACTAACTCAACTTAAGGCCTTACGTGACAGCCCGAGAATGGTAGATCAGACTCAAACACAGTCGATTTACCGTGCAATTGCAAAACGCTGTCCTTCTTCCGAGTCATATTTTTCATCGAAAGTGGGCGAACTCACTATCCAGGAGCTCAGGAGCCGCTTTCTAGAGGGAAAAGGACTCGTTTATGTTCCCTCAAAAGGATGGGCTAAACCAAACGAATTACTTAGAGGGCTAGATATTTTCCATGGCCAGCGACTTTTTGTGCCTGGAGGCTCGTCGTCCAATTGCCAAAACCTTTGGCGTACACTGAATATCCCCGAACCAGGCATTGATGACTGTATCCAATGCTGTCGGGAACTGACTCGTGAACAGTATGATTCAAGAATAGAATCTCAGCTTATGGATGTTTATCGTTACATGGAGAAATTGCTGGAGCATGTAGAGCGCTACCATAAAGATAAGTTACGGGTACTACCACTGTTCTGCTCGACTGGCTGGGTAACTCAACGCCCAATTCACTACGTGGACAATCCAGAGCTTCGACAGCAATTAAGTAAGAGGCTTCCTACCCTTCATTGCTGGATACCGCCTTGTGATATACAGGATTTCCCTAGACTGGTTAAAGCACTTAGAGTAAAAGAACTGAATCCTGAACTTCAGATTCTCGGTAATAATCCCTACGCTAAAGAGCGTGGTGACCAGGAAAGATTACGTTTTGGGCATGCTGTTGAACACCTGTCAAATGAGCTTGCCAGAAGTACCCCTGAATTACGTGAAAAACTCGTTATAAGCTGGGATACGCTTAGGAATACTCAGCTCTATGTTTACGAGCACCCCATCGCAATCCGTGCATTGTCTTCAGAGTTCCCTGCTGGATTTATTGAAGTTGCTCTTAATGCCGTGAGTTTGAACCAATCCGAAGTCTTCCATTTTTATAATGACGCAATCGGCAATCGTGATTCTGGAGGATGGCTTATTGCTTCTCTGTTTCCTGCAAAAGAACGTCGGCGAATTGATGGCGAATGGGTTCTTGCTTGGCAAAAAAGCTGTCACTCAGCGGCAGAAGCAATCCGCCTGGCGAGTGACGAGGCTCGTACTGAAGCCATGGAAGATATAATCACCAATATTAACGGTTCGGTAAAACACAAAATTAACGTTACTCCACCGAAGAGCCGATCAGTTGGAGCGAAGCCAAGAACACTGAAGCCATCGGTAGGTGCTATGGTCGGAGCTTCGCTGCAGACCAAGGCTGCACCCTCAAAATCTACAGCCACCCGTGGAGGATCCCGAGGACTGAAAAATACCCCACCAGTGCCCCAACGAGGTCCAAGTTCATCAGTTCCCGCACCGGTTGCCTATACCAACGCAGATCTTGAGCAGAGAGCCTGGGAGCTACTTTCCCAAGCACTGGACACAACCGACGATCAGAGGATTATTGATTTCAGACGCAACCATGGCGTGGGCGCCGATGCCGTCATTGACTGGAAACAGTTTATCGAAATGAAAGCCACTGGCCGTGGTCCCCAGAACCAGATAGAGATGTCTAACAATGAGTACTTACGAGCTAAGGAACGTGGAAGCAACTTTATTCTGGCTCTCGTGTCAGGACTTGAAACAGGTCAGTCGGATGAAATCAGGCTCATAATTGATCCTGTTAATTGTGCCAATGTCATCCCTACTAATGGGGTCAGATTAGGTGGGTTACTTGATGCCCCCTCCATTGTTATTGAGTTTGAGAGCAGTAATGATGAATAGATAATCCGTGGCGATTCACCACATTCAGAGCGGGGAACTCAAACTAGTTTATGTTACCTGTGTCATCGGTGGTCATTCTGGTGGTCTTGACAGAGAAGGAATTCAGGTTTAGCTTGCTTATTAGCCAGTTACTGGCAAAGGCGATCCCAGTCAGAGGAGCCAAATTTATCAAGGGGTTGCGTATGCAGCCCTTTGCATTTCAGAATACTTTCAGAAAACCATTTCAGAATATCCCTTCGTCATACTGCATAAAAATCAGACTTAACTCTCTCACAGAAAAGCATCACTCCGGCTGTAAGCACACCCGTTTTAGTTCCACACACTTTTTGAGGTTTCCGGGAGAAGGTCAATACGCCGTTGATTGACCCGAAGCCGTATCGGTTTGCTCGTTTCTGACAGCGTGCGCGATTTATCGCGTACTACCAGTTAAACGAAAAGGCTCAGGAGTGTAATGGCAAAACGTAGTTTTTCTGTGAAGTAACAAGGGCAACTCAAATCTTATACAAAAACAGTGACCTGCCCCACAATTTAGATATAACCACCAGTTAGTAATGTCGGTTTGTTGACTCTGACCCAAAACCACTCTCATTAGGCTGTTTGACTGTATCAGGACGGTGGCAAGGAACGGTACTCCGGTTCCGTTTGACGCCAAAAACCGGGAGATGTTTCTGTTTCGCACGATAGACGAACTGGAACAGGCTCCCGACAGCCACGACTAAATGCCGTCAATGAGGAAATCGATTGCAGCCTTCACCTGAATACGGTACTGCGACGCATCACAAAACACCGCCCCCAAGGCCTGCACAGGAATACTTGCCAGCTCGTGCGTCATTACGGCGTATTCTTTGCCGTCCGTCAGCCTGACGACGGGGACAAGGCGATCCGGTCGGCGGCCTGCCGGGTACTTTTCAATAGGCAGCAATGGGATCACTATCCGACGATTCAATTGCCCAATAATATCGCTCGTGACATCGAGCAACAGTGGATAAACGGCGCTTTTCCCGGTATTACCGTATACGGTGAATTGCATGGTTAAAACGTCCGGTATTCATCGCTGAAACAACCGTTTTCATCATGAAAGCGATTTAATGCGTCGATGGCCTCCCTGTTCTCCTCCTGCCATTTTTTCGCTTCATAACGGCGAAGCTCCGCATCCAGTGCGGTTGACAGGGTGGCACTCAGGTTAATGCCCGCTTCACGCGCCCGGACCAGTAAGGCACGCTCTACCGTCATGGTCACGCTCTGTGTGTTGCGTTGTTTCACGGTCATGACTGCTCTCCTGTATGAGATACGTGTGCATTACACGGAACAATACACTTATCATAACACCAAAAACAGGCCCGGCGACCGTTGCTGTCCTGCAAACGTCACCGTCAGCCGTCATTCCTGAGCCATCGTTTATAGCAATCACCGGTGTAAAAACGCCGTTTGCGGGATGCGCGGGCTCTTTGCCGCCCGCCTCCGCAGCCTGAGAATTTCCCGGACATTCAATGCCAGGAACATTCGCAGGGAAATTGAAACATCCGTCACGCGGTCTGCCCGATATCAGGTTAAAGCCGCCTTCCCTTGCGGCTTCTTGTGCTTCAACTCACACCTTATCCATCAGATAACGATGCGCTTTCGATGCTGCGCTGGCGGCTTTGAAAATATAGCGCTTGTCGTTCTTCAATGCTTTCAGCCAGGAAGCGATATAGCTTTCATGCTGAACCTCTCCGACAATCCCCAGATCCGCCATCAGGAACACGCTACCCAGCTCGGCGATCAACTCCTCAAAGGCATAATCCTCACTACCGAATCGGCCTTTCATTTCACGGTTAAGACGATTTTTCGCACCGCTCCAGTGGACCAGCTAATGCAGGCCGGTGGCTTAGAAATTAGCGGAATCGGAAAAAAGATGGCGCTCCGGTAGCCAGACTTCATCCGTTGACGGTTTGAAGAAGGCATTTTGACCTTTTTCTATGATGCGGGCACCACTGCGGTGAAACAGATTTTCAGCCTGTGGTAACGGGTCGAACATCACGGCGGAAGTTGCAAGGCAAACCGGACATGCCCGGCACTCGCTGCCACGGACACGTCCAGAGTTTCATTCCAGCCTCCAGCACTGTAATGATGCTGTCGGTGACAGTCTGATAAATATCGGTTTTGATTTTGGAAAATTTCGTTTTTGAGGAGCCTGACTGCTCCAGCGGGGATACGCTGGTCGCCGCTGCGGCGTTAGGGGCGCTAGTCTGGGTATGCAGGGAAATCGTCATGGTTTTTCTCCGTCAGTAGTGTGATTTTCGTCTTCGTATCGCCTGACGGTTCGCTTTCCCGGCATCGTTCTGGCCTGCAAGGGCGCAACATGCGTGCCATTTACCCTTGCGGGACGGGTTGTGTTGGGAAACGATTAACCGGAAGCCGATACGAGAACGAAAATCACGCGGGAGAAAAAACTGCCCCTGCATAGCCGGGCGTAACGCCCCTTAGGCGCAGTGGTGAAATGGGTTTGGGCATGTGAGTTACCTCTTAATTGAGCGTTTACTCACTTAGTCGCGTGTCCAATATTTCACTATGAATCCCCCATCCTAAAGATGACGATCTATCTGCTATTATTCATCAGAGCAAAATCAAAAAATAAGTTAACCAACCCATTTTAAATAACACTCTACAGAAAATTTTTCCTTTCTTAATTACCAATATAAATCACATTCAGTGAAACATTTTCAAACAACTTCTTTTCTGTTTGGAATATTTAATTTGAAAAAAATTTAAAAAAACAAATAAAAACTCAATGTGAAAAATTACAAAAAATTACCAAATAAACTTACTCAGACATAGCATTATCCATTTGGTCATAAAAACACACTCCTCGCAAACGTGACGCCATATCAAATATCGAATTGAAATGTCCAGACCATATCACCACCAGCACCGTCACGATCGCAGAGAGTATTTAGTTAAAATCACGTTCGTTACTATTTGTTCTATGTGAGCCGCCTAATCATTCCGTCATATTTAATAAACCTCCGTTGTATTTAATAATGGGATTGTTAGTATGCAACACGAGCGTTACCGCTTTTTGTTTTGATTTACGTTCCTGCACCTTTATCAAAACAGGTAACTCTGAATTTTTCAAAAGGATGTGTCAGATTACAATAGGAACTAATCATATGAGTAACAACAAAAAGCGTCGCCCATCAAACTACTCCCACTCGTTTCCATTATCAACCGCTCAGCAAGGCATCTGGTTAGCACAGGAAGTGAATCAGGATGCCCAACCCAACGTATTCAAGGTTTCCAAATATACCGATATTGGTGGTCAGGTAGATGCCAATATATTAAAGGTGGCTATTGCTCAGGCAATCGAAGAGACCGAATCGTTCCGCTCAGTCATTGATGCCTCTGGCTCCACGCCGGTGCAGAGGGTGTCGGAAGCACCGCGTTGGGCGTTTCCAACACTGGATTTCAGCACTGAACAGCATCCTGAGCAATGTGCCCGCCAATGGATGCAGGAAAACCTGAACCAGCATTTTGATATTGAGCAGGGGCCGCTTTTTTCATTTGCCTTGCTACGCATCGCCCCGGAACGGTTTTTCTTTTATCAGTGCGCTCACCATATGGTGATCGATGGTTACAGTGGAACCCTGATGACACGCCGCATCGCTGATATCTACTCGACCCTGATGCAGAGGCAGCCGGTGTCAGAGCACACCTTTGGCGGCATTCAGGAGCTGATGAATCTGGAGCAGGATTACCACACATCCAGCCATTTTGAGCGTGACCGTCAATACTGGCTGGCGTTGATGCAAAACGCACCGACACCAGTCAGTCTGGCCAACCAGCAGGCGCGTTGCTCTGATATTGTCAGACGCGCGCGGGCCATGAACCGTCAGGAAAGCCAGCGCATTCGTGACCTCGCCCGCCAGCACGATGCCAGCCTTGCACAGTTATTTACCGCCCTGACCGCCATTTATCTATACCGGATGACAGGCCAGAACGACCTGGTCATGGGGCTGCCGGTCACGGCGAGGATGACGCGTCAGCATCGAAGCCTGGCTGGCATGTCCTCCAATATCGTCCCGATGCGCTTAGCCCTGTCAGCCGATCTGACCCTGAGCCAGTGCCTGCAACAGGTGAAAGGCCAGTTAAGTAGTGCGCTGCGCCACCAACGCTACCGGGGCGAGCAGTTAAGAACCGATCTCGGCCTGGCGACAGAAAACCGGACATTTTATGCCACCGCGTTCAACTTCCTGCCGCTGTCAGGCGAGGTAACTTTCGACGGTCTGAACACCGCCGAGCACAATCTGGCCTTCGGCCCAGTGGATGACCTGTCCGTCACCGTCTCCGACCTCGGTGAGCATGGTCTTGAATTTTACATGGATGCCAATGCAGCTTTGTACAGCACCGCGGATCTGGACAGTCATCTCCATCGTCTGCTTTGTTTTATCGCTGAGGCCGACCAGCATCAGGAGAAGCCTGTCGGCGAGCGGGAGCTGTTTGTCCCCGGCGAGCGAGCCAGAATTCTGGAGCACTGGAATGCCGCTCAGCTCACGGGCCCGGTCAGCGACTATATCCACCTGCCGTTTGAAGCGCTGGCTCGCCAACAGCCAGAAACGACAGCGCTGTCGTTTAACGGTAAGACGCTCAGCTATGGTGAGCTGAACCGCCGGGCCAACCAGTTGGCCTGGTGGCTGCGGCAACAGGGCGTGGGGCCGGACAGCCGGGTCGGTATTGCTCTGGAGCGCAGCCATGAACTGGTTATCGCCCTGCTGGCAACCTTGAAAGCCGGGGGCGCTTATGTGCCTCTGGACCCGGATTATCCAGAGGAGCGGCTGTCCTATATGATCGATGACAGCCAGCCTGCGGTGCTGATCACCAGCCAGTCTATCCACGCCCGGGTCAGCCTCCTGTCTACACAGCCCAGCGCTATTCACCTGATCGAACTGGATGGCGAAACCACGCCGTGGCAGCAATGTCCGACAGACAACATCAACCCGAGCGACATCGGTCTGGAACGTCATCATCTGGCGTATGTTATCTACACCTCCGGCTCGACCGGTCAACCCAAAGGCGTGATGAATGAGCACCGGGGCGTGGTCAACCGTCTGGCCTGGATGATTGAAGACTACGCCTTCAACGCGCAAGACATTATTCTGCAAAAAACGCCCTTCAGTTTTGATGTCTCCGTGTGGGAGTTTTTCTGTCCGTTATGGGTCGGAGCCACCCTGCTGCTGGCTAAACCGGAGGGCCATAAAGACCCGTATTACCTGAGCACACTGATTGAGCAGGCGCGGGTGACCATCGCTCACTTTGTCCCACCGATGTTGAGCCACTTTCTCAGCGTGCTGAAACCCGGCCAGTGCCCGAGTCTGCGAGCAATATTCTGTAGCGGGGAAGCCCTGCCTGCCGCCACCATCAGGCAGACGGGCAGATATTTGCCCCACACTGAACTGCACAACCTCTATGGGCCGACAGAAGCTGCCGTGGACGTCACCGGCTGGGCTTGCGCCTATGACGCCGACAACGTGCTGGTCTCCATCGGTCGGCCCAAAGCCAATGTCCGCCTGTATATTCTCGACCCGCAGGGGCACCCGGTTCCTGTCGGGGTAGTGGGTGAACTCCATATTGGCGGGGTACAGGTTGCGCGCGGCTATCTGAACCGGCCAGAACTGAGTGCCGAGCGTTTCATTCCCGACCCATTTTTATCCACACCCGGCGCATGCCTGTATAAGACGGGTGATCTGGGGCGCTGGCGCGCCGATGGCACCATTGACTATCTTGGCCGTAATGACTTTCAGGTCAAGATCCGCGGTTTTCGCATCGAGCTGGGTGAAATCGAGTCCTGCGCACGTAACTGTGCCGGTGTCACCGACGTCATCGTCATGGCCCGACCGGATCAACACCATCAGCCACGGCTGATTGCCTGGTTTACCGGTCATGCCGAGGTAGCCGGGCTGCATACGCATCTTGCCGCTCAGTTGCCGGTTCACATGTTGCCGGGCGCGTATATTCATGTCGATACACTGCCGCTGACGCCGAATGGTAAGGTCGATCGCAAGGCCCTGCCGGACCCCACAGAGCGTGATGTGGTGCGCACCGAATACGAAGCCCCACAGGGTGAACTCGAACAGCTTCTGGCCGCGCTCTGGCAAGATCTACTCGGTATCGAACACGTCGGTCGTCAGGATCATTTCTTCGCGCTGGGCGGCCATTCGCTGCTGGTGATTACCTTGCTCGAACGTTTGCGCCGGGCCGGTTATACGCTCTCCGTCAGCGAACTGTTCAAACAGCCGACACTGGCCGCACTGGCGGCCGCACTGACCAAGACCATCACGACCGACGCCGTACCGGCTACGCTGATCCCCCCACATGCTGAAAAAATCACCCCGGCAATGCTGCCTTTGGTTGCTCTAACACAGGCGCAGATCGATACCGTGGTGGCTACCGTGCCGGGCGGTGCCCGTAATGTACAGGACATCTACCCACTGGCACCGTTACAGACTGGTATTCTGTTCCACCATCTGCTGCAACCGGTGGGCGATGCCTACATTACGCGCTCTATCCTGAGCTTTGAGGCGCAGGCCGGGCTGGATAACTTTGTTAGCGCATTACAGGCGGTGATCCAGCGCCACGACATTCTGCGCACCGCAGTCGTCTGGGAAGGGCTCGACGACGCCGTTCAGGTGGTCTGGCGCGAGGCACGGATGCCGGTGGAAACACTGGAAATCTCCGCCGACGATGTCACCGGGGCGTTGCACCAACAATTCGATCCGACCCGGTTATCCATGAACATCGCTCAGGCACCGATGATCCAGGGGTATCAGGTCGCCGACCCGGTCAATAACCGCTGGCTACTGTGCCTGCTGCACCACCATCTGTGCATGGACCACACCACGCTGGAGCTGCTGCTCGAAGAGGTTCAGGCACACCTTGAAGGCAAGGCCGACCAGTTACCCACCCCGCTGCCGTTCCGGCAGTTTGTCGCCCTCGCCCGTCAACAAACGGCTATACCAGCACAACAATCGGCGCAGCAGGACTATTTCCGTACACAGCTCGGTGATATTGACGCGCCCTGCGCCCCGTTCGGGCTGCTCGATATTCAGGGCGACGGTCAGAACATCGGGCGCATTGAAGAATGTCATTTACCGCTTGAAAGCGAACTGGCGCAACGGCTGCGGGTGCAGTCACAACAACGTGGCGTCACCGTAGCCAGCCTGTTCCATCTGGCCTGGGGTCGCGTGGTCCAGGCCACCACCGGGCAGGATGACGTCGTGTTCGGCACCGTGCTGTTCGGCCGTATGGCGGGCGGTGAAGGCGCTGACCGGGTGCTGGGCATGTTCCTGAACACCCTGCCGTTGCGCCTGTCGCTGGGACAGGTCAGTGTCCAACAAGCGCTGCGTCAGACTCAAGACAGCCTGGCCGACCTGCTGAACGTCGAGCACGCCTCGCTGGCTGAAATTCAGCAATGCAGCGGCGTTGATGCACAAAGCCCGCTGTTTACCAGCCTGCTCAACTACCGTTACGACGGCGGCAGTCAGCAACTGGGCGCTGCGGAGCGGTCCGGCATCACCGGGATGAATATCCTGTTCAGTCAGGAACGTACCCACTACCCGGTTAATATCTCGGTCAATGACCACCGTGGTGTGGGCTTCAGTCTGGATGTTCAGGTCGACCAGCGCATTGGCGCAGAACGCGCCGGTCAGATGATGCTGGCGGCGCTGGCAGAACTGGCTAATGCATTAGAACAGACACCAGAACGGCCCGTACCGGCGCTGAATATCCTGCCGGACGCCGAACGGCAGCAGGTGCTGCACGACTTTAATGACACCGCGGCGGACTTCCCGGCGGACCAGTGCATCCATGAACGGTTTGAACAGCAGGCAGCGCGCTCGCCGGATACCATCGCCGTGGTCTTCGAAGGGCAGTCATTGAGCTATCGCGAGCTGAATGAACAGGCCAACCAACTGGCGCACTGGCTGATTGAATTGGGGGTCAGACCGGATCAACGCGTAGCGATTGCACTGGAGCGCCGCCCTGAGCTTATCGTGGCACTGCTGGCGACACTGAAAGCCGGTGGGGCCTATGTGCCGATTGACCCAGGTTATGCCTCACAACGATTGAGCGACATGCTGGCCGACAGCGCACCGGTGGCGCTGATTACCACCCGCACGGTACGCACGACGCTGATTACGCAGACCACCGCTGACCTGGCGGTGATCGAACTAGACAGTGACGTCCAACCGTGGGCAACCTGCCCGACTGACAATATCGCACCGGCGACCCTCGGCCTGACACCGCGTCATCTGGCCTACATCATCTACACCTCCGGCTCCACCGGGCGGCCCAAGGGTGCCATGATCGAACATCGCAGCCTGATGAACTACCTGTACTGGAGCCTGCAAACCTACCCGAACACCGCCGGTGACCGCATCCCGATGAACTCATCCATCGGTTTTGATGCCACCATTACCAGTGTATTTGTACCGATTCTGGTCGGTAAGACGCTGTATATCGTCGATAGTCAGGATGAAATCGCGTCGCTGTACCATGCGCTGGTGTCCGGTGAGCCGTTCAGCTTTATCAAACTGACGCCATCCTATCTGGATGCATTAAGCCGTCTGCTGATCAGTGATCCGAACGGTGTCGACATCGCCACGCTGCCCGGTTTGCAGCAATTTATTCTCGGCGGGGAAGCCGTGCTGGAGCGCCACGTGAGTTTCTGGCGGCAGCATCGGCCCGATGTGCGCATAGTGAACGAATACGGCCCGACCGAGACCGTGGTTGGCTGTTGTATGCATACACTGAGCGATCTGCGTAGCACCGGTGCGGTGCCGATCGGCCGTCCGATCGCCAATACCCGGATGTATATTCTGGATGAACACCGTCAGCCGGTGCCGGTTGGGGTGGTCGGTGAAATCTATATCGGCGGGATGGGTGTGGCACGCGGCTATCTGAACCGTCCCGATCTGACGGCGGAGCGTTTTCTGGATGACCCGTTCGCAACAGAAACCGATGCCCGGATGTACCGCGCCGGGGACCTCGCGCGCTGGAATGCTGACGGCACCCTTGACTACCTCGGCCGTAACGACTTTCAGGTCAAAATTCGCGGCTTTCGTATTGAACCCGGCGAGGTTGAATCAGCGTTGCAGTCATGCGACGGAGTTAGTGACGCGGTGGTCATCGCCCAGCGCACCGATACCGGCGATCACCGTCTGGTTGCCTATTACACACTCTCGGATGCATCCGTTTCCATTGAGACACTGAAACAGCAGCTAGCGCGCCTTCTGCCCGATTTTATGGTGCCGTCGGCCTATGTGCCACTTGCCCAGATACCGCTGACCCGGCATGGCAAGGTCGATCGCAACGCCCTGCCTGCGCCGGATGACAGCGCTTTTGTCCGTACTCACTACGAGGCACCGCGAAACGCAACCGAACAGGCGATTGCCACGCTCTGGCAAGACCTGCTGGGGATTGAACAAATCGGTCGTCAGGACCATTTCTTTGAACTCGGCGGCCATTCGCTGCTGGCGATTAAACTGATTGAACGCCTGCGCCGGGCGGGGTATTCGCTCTCCGTCAGCGAACTGTTCAGGCAGCCGACACTGGCCGCACTGGCGACCACACTGACTGCCAGCACCACGGCCGACACCGTACCGGCCAATCGGATTCCCCTGCATTGTGAACAGATCACACCGGAGATGCTGCCGCTGGTGACACTGACGCAGGCGCAGATCGATGCCGTGGTGGTTACCGTGCCGGGGGGTGTCCGTAATGTGCAGGATATCTACCCGCTGGCACCGTTGCAGAGCGGCATTCTGTTCCACCATCTGCTGCAACCGGTGGGGGATGCCTACATCACCCGCTCCATCCTGAGCTTTAAGGAGCAGACCGGGCTGGATAATTTTATTGCCGCCTTGCAGGCAGTCATTCAACGCCACGACATTCTGCGCACAGCAATCGTCTGGGAAGGGCTGAACGAGGCCGTTCAGGTGGTCTGGCGCGAGGCGCTGATGCCGGTAGAAACGTTACGTTTTGCCGATGAAGACGTGATCAAGGCACTGCAACAGCGCTTTAACCCTGCGCAATTGCAGATGAACATCGCTCAGGCACCGATGATCCAGGCCTGGCAGGCCGAGGATCCGGCCAATGACCGCTGGCTACTGTGCCTGCTGCATCACCATCTGTGCATGGACCACACCACGCTGGAACTGCTGCTGGAAGAGGTGCAGGCGCACCTTCAGGACCGTGCCGACCAGTTGCCGGCCCCGCTGCCGTTCCGGCAGTTTGTCGCCCTCGCCCGTCAGCAGGCGGCTATACCGGCACAACAATCGGCGCAGCAGGCCTACTTCCGGGCACAGCTCGGTGATATTGATGAACCCTGCGCCCCGTTCGGGCTGCTGGATATTCAGGGTAACGGCCAGCACAGTGATGAACATCATCTGCCGCTGTCAGACACATTGGCACAACGGCTGCGGGCGCAGTCACAACAGCGCGGTGTCACCGTGGCCAGCCTGTTCCATCTGGCCTGGGGCCGCGTGGTACAGGCCGCCACCGGGCAGGACGACGTCGTTTTCGGCACGGTGCTGTTCGGGCGGATGGCCGGCGGTGAAGGGGCTGACCGCGTGCTGGGCATGTTCCTGAACACCCTGCCGTTGCGGCTGTCGCTGGGAAAAGTGAGTGTCGAACAGGCGCTGCGCCAGACGCACGACAGCCTGGCCGGACTGCTGAAGTTTGAGCACGCCTCTCTGGCTGAAGTACAGCAATACAGCGGTGTCGATACCCAGAGCCCGCTGTTCACCAGCCTGCTCAACTATCGTTACGATGGCGGCAGTCAGCAGTTGGACGCATCGTATCGGTCCGGCATCAACGGCATGAACATCCTGTTCAGCCAGGAACGTTCCAACTATCCGGTCGATCTTTCGGTCAATGACCACGGAGGCAAACACTTCAGCCTCGATATTCAGGTCGATCCGCGCATCGGTGCCGAACGGGTCGGTCAGATGCTGCTGACAGCATTGAACGCTCTGACCGACGCGCTGGAACAGACACCGATGCAGACAATGAACACCCTGCCCGTTCTGCCGGAGGCCGAACGACAGCAGGTGCTGTACGGTTTCAATGCAACCCATACCGCATTCCCGTCGGGTCTGTGTGTTCATGAACTGTTTGAGCAGCAGGTCGAACAGCAACCGGACGCCACGGCGGTGGTTTTCAAAGAGCAGTCACTGAGTTACGGCGAACTGAACCGCCGGGCGAATCAACTGGCGCATCGGCTGATTGAACAGGGTGTCAGGCCGGATAATCGAGTGGCGATTGCCCTGGAGCGCAGCCCTGAACTGATCGTGGCACTGCTGGCAACGTTAAAAGCGGGCGGTGCCTACGTGCCGCTGGATATCACCTATCCGCCAGAGCGCTTAGGCTACATGCTGGCCGACAGTGAACCGGCGGCGCTGATCACGACATCCACCCTGCGCGCGCAACTAACCTGCCTGTCTGCGGACACGGCGACACCACACGCCGTGATTGAACTGGAGCATGAATCGCCGCTTCAGACTGTGTACCCGACCGATAATATCCCCCCGGCGGTACTGGGTCTGACACCGGCGCATCTGGCCTATGTGATTTATACCTCCGGCTCTACCGGAAAACCGAAAGGTGTGATGATCGAGCATCGTCATGTCGCGCATCTGGCGATGTCTCAGGCGCAGTATTGTGCACTGACCAGACACGACCGCGTGGTTCAGTTTGCCAATATCGGCTTTGACTATTCCGTGGCCGATATTTTCGGTTCGCTGTGCTGCGGTGCCACGCTGGTGCTACGCACCGATGACTGGATAGGCAGCGTGGAAGCCTTCTGGCAGTACTGCCGCGCGTACCGCATCACCTACGCGGATATCCCCACCCAGTTCTGGAAACAACTGTGTCACGCCGGATTAGCGCTGCCTGAAACATTGCGAATTGTCTGCACCGGTGGTGAAGCCGCGCCAGAAGCGGCGGTACAGAGCTGGTTTGAGAATTACCCTGAAGGCCCGACTCTGCTCAACTTCTATGGCCCGACTGAAGCAACGGTGAATACGACCGCCCTGCGCTTTCAACCGCAGGATAGCGCAGCGATTTCCATCGGTCGGCCGCTGGCCAATATGGCAATCTACATTCTTGACGCAGCCGGACAACCGGTACCGGTCGGTGTCGAAGGAGAACTCTATATCGGCGGTGTGCAAGTGGCGCGAGGCTACCTGAACAAGCCGGAATTGAGTGCCGAACGCTTCCTGGACGACCCGTTCTCAACCGAGCAAAACGCGCGCATGTACCGCACCGGCGATCTGGGCCGCTGGTATGCCGATGGCCGCATCGATTATCTGGGTCGTAATGATGATCAGGTCAAGATCCGCGGTTTCCGGGTCGAACTCGGTGAAATTGAAACCTGCCTGCGGGCGGACAGCGGTGTGACCGACACCGTCGTCATGATCCGACGCGGCGCTCAGGGTGAACAGCGTCTGATCGCCTGGTATGTCGGCAACGCTACCACTGAAACACTGCGTGCACAGGTGACGGCGCACCTGCCCGCGTATATGGTGCCGTCAGCCTATGTGCAGCTCAGCGCACTGCCGCTGACGCCGAACGGCAAGGTCGATCGCAAAGCCTTACCGGCCCCGGATGACAACGCGTTTGCCCGCACCGACTACGAGGCACCGCAAACCGCAACCGAACAGGCGATTGCCACGACATGGCAGGACCTGCTGGGGATTGAACGTATCGGGCGGCAGGATCATTTCTTCGAACTCGGCGGCCATTCCCTGCTGGCGATTAAACTGATCGAACGCCTGCGTCGGGCGGGGTATACACTCTCCGTCAGCGACCTGTTCAGACAGCCGACACTGGCCGCACTGGCGACTACGTTGACCGCCACCACCACGACCGACGCCGTACCGACCAATCGGGTCCCCCTGCATTGTGAACAGATCACCCCGGAGATGCTGCCGCTGGTTGCATTAACGCAGGCGCAGATCGATGCCGTGGTGGCTACCGTGCCGGGGGGCGTGCGCAATGTGCAGGACATCTACCCGCTGGCACCGCTCCAGACCGGTATTCTGTTCCACCATCTGCTGACACCCATCGGCGATGCTTATATTTCTCCGCTGATGTTGAGTTTCAGCGATGAAAACCGACTGACCGAATTCCTCAGCGCATTGCAGGCGGTGATCCAGCGTCACGACATTCTGCGCACGGCGATCGTCTGGGAAGGGCTGGATGACGCCGTTCAGGTGGTCTGGCGCAACGCCGTGATGCCGGTGGAAAACCTGGTGATCACCGCCGACGATGTCATCGGAGCGTTACACCAAAAATTCGATCCGACCCGGTTATCCATGAACATTGCTCAGGCACCGATGATTCAAGCCTGGCAGGCCGCCGACCCGGCGAATAACCGCTGGCTGCTGTGCCTGCTGCACCACCACTTGTGCATGGACCACACCACGCTGGAGCTGCTGCTGGAAGAGGTACAGGCGCATCTGCAGGGTCGCGCCGACCAGCTGCCGGCCCCGCTGCCGTTCCGGCAGTTTGTCGCCCTCGCCCGTCAGCAGACGGATGCACAGGCACAGCAGGACTATTTCCGCACACAGCTCGGTGATATTGACGAGCCCTGTGCCCCGTTCGGGCTACTGGATATTCAGGGCAGCGGTCAGCACATCGATGAACATCATTTGCCGCTGTCAGATCGATTAGGGCTACGGCTGCGAACACTGTCACAACAGCGCGGCATCAGCGTCGCCAGCCTGTTCCATCTGGCCTGGGGTCGCGTGGTACAGGCCACCACCGGACAGGACAATGTTGTGTTCGGCACCGTGCTGTTTGGTCGTATGGCCGGTGGTGAAGGCGCTGACCGGGTGCTGGGCATGTTCCTGAATACCCTGCCGTTACGTCTGTCGCTGGGACAGGTGAGTGTCGAACAGGCACTGCGCCAGACGCACGACGGCCTGGCCGGGCTGCTGCGTTTTGAGCACGCCTCGCTGGCCGACGTCCAGCAATACAGCGGCGTTGGTACCCAGAGCCCGCTATTCACCAGCCTGCTCAACTACCGCTATAACGGCGGCAGCGAGCAGACGGATGTACAGACAGAACTGACGGGCATCGACGTGCTGTTCAGTCAGGAGCGCACCAACTACCCGATCAACGTATCGGTGAACGATCAGGGTACGGCGGGCTTCAGTCTCGATATTCAGGTCGCTGCGGGTATCGGTGCGGCGCGTGTCGGTGAGATGATGCAGATCACGCTGACGGCGCTGGCCGACGCGCTGGCGCAGGAACCAACGCAACCGGTGCATCGCCTGACGGTGCTGCCGGACGCCGAACGCCAGCAGGTGCTGCAAAGCTTTAATGACACCAACGCGGACTTCCCGGCGGATATCTGCATTCATGAGCTGGTTGAGCAACAGGCCGCCCGTCAGCCGGATGCGGTCGCCGTGGTCTTTGACGGTCAGTCACTGAGCTATGGCGAGCTAAACCGCCGTGCGAATCAGCTGGCGCACTGGCTGATTGAACAGGGCCTCAGGCCGGATAACCGGGTGGCGATGGCGCTGGAGCGCAGTGTCGACCTGGTGGTGGCGCTGCTGGCGACGCTAAAAGCCGGTGGGGCCTATGTCCCGCTCGACCCGGCCTACCCGCCCGAGCGCCTGCGTTTTATACTGGCCGACTGTGCACCGGTAGCGTTGATTACCACCACCGCACTGAATAGCCAGATGGCGGCCGACTGCCCGGTGATTGAGCTGGATACCCCGGCCCAACCGTGGTCAGCCTGCCCAACCGACAATATCGCCCCGGCGACACGGGGCCTGACAGTGCGTCATCTGGCCTATGTCATCTATACCTCCGGCTCCACCGGGCAGCCCAAAGGGGTGCTGGTCGAGCATGGCAGCGTGGTCAATCTCTGGGCCGGGCTGGAGCAGGCGGTGTATGGTTCAGCCGACCTGCAACGCGTCAGCCTCAACGCCTCTCCCTCCTTTGATGCCTCCGTGCAGCAGCTGGTGCAGTTGGCCTCAGGCCGCACGCTGGTGATTGTGCCCGAGGCGATACGCCAGAACGGTGAACAGCTGCGCGACTGGCTTGCTCAACAGGCACTGACGGTCTTTGACTGCACACCGTCACAACTGGCATTGCTGATGGCCGCCGGGCCGTTACCGCCGTCACTGCGTACGGTCCTGCTCGGCGGTGAAGCCATCAATGCCGCGCAGTGGCAGGCACTGGCCTCACTGGAAGGCATCACATTCCATAACGTTTACGGTCCGACCGAATGTACCGTGGACAGTACCCATACGCTCATCACCGGGCAAACAGCCCGGCCGCATATCGGGCGGCCGATGGCCAACCGCCGGATTTACCTGCTGGACGCTGACCGCCAGCCGGTGCCGGTCGGTGTTGCCGGTGAAATCTATATCGGTGGAGCCGGTGTGGCACGCGGTTATCTGAACCGCCCCGATCTGAGCGCCGAACACTTCCTGACAGATCCGTTCTCAACCGCTCCCAATGCACGCCTGTACAGGACCGGTGATCTGGGTCGCTGGAATGCCGACGGCACTATCGACTATCTGGGCCGTAATGACGATCAGGTCAAAATTCGTGGTTTTCGCATCGAGCCCGGTGAAATCGCCGCCGCGCTG
The DNA here is from genome assembly GCF_000406205.1 of Dickeya sp. NCPPB 3274. Lineage (NCBI taxonomy): Bacteria > Pseudomonadati > Pseudomonadota > Gammaproteobacteria > Enterobacterales > Pectobacteriaceae > Dickeya > Dickeya sp. NCPPB 3274. The sequence goes on from NZ_CM001979.1 coordinate 3,265,375, forward strand.
ACCGCCTGTACCGGCATTACCGACGCCGTGGTGACTATCAGCCCGGCGCAGCAGCTGCTGGCCTACTACACCAGCGATCACAGTGAAGTCACGACGGACGAACTGAAAGCGCAACTGGCACAGCGCCTGCCGGGCTATATGGTGCCGTCGGCGTATGTGCGGCTGGAGCAGATCCCGCTGACACAAAACGGCAAGGTCGATCGCAAGGCGCTGCCTGCCCCGGACGACAGCGCCTTTGTCCGCAACCGCCACGAGGCCCCGCAGGGGGAAACCGAACAGGCGCTGGCCGCTATCTGGCAGAGTCTGCTGGGCATTGAACGCGTCGGGCGCCAGGATCATTTCTTCGAACTCGGCGGCCACTCTCTGCTGGCGGTACGGCTGGTGTCGCATATCCGCTCCGAACTCAACCGTGAACTGCCCCTGGCGCAGCTGTTTGCACACCCGACGCTGAACGCGCTGGCCGCAGTACTGCAGGACGCCGTCCCACAGACCCTGTCGGCCATCGAGCTGCTGCCCGATGAGGTCACCCCACCGCTGTCACTGGCGCAGCAGCGCCTCTGGTTCCTGACCCAGCTCGACCCGGCGGCCAGCGCCGCCTACGTGATCCAGGGCGCGGTGCAGTTGCAGGGCGCGCTCAACTCGTCCGCACTGACGCAGGCGCTGGACCGCATCATGGCCCGTCATGCGCCACTGCGCACCCGGTTTGAGCCGGTACAGGGCGACGCGGTTCAGGTCATCGAGCCCGCCGGGCTGCGCCCCTTCCCGTTAGCAATAATAGCGGTGACACCCGGCGACGCGCTGCCGCTATTCGCCCCGGTGTTTGACCTGCGTACCGGCCCGCTGGTACAGGGTCAGCTGCTCCGTGTGGATGCACAGACCCACCTCCTGCGGCTGGCGCTGCACCACATCATTGCCGATGGCTGGTCGGTCAGCCTGTTTATCGACGAACTGAGTACGCTGTACGCCGCCTTTAACGCCGGTCAGCCCGACCCGCTGCCGGCACTGCGCATCCGCTATGGCGATTACGCCGCCTGGCAGCGGCAACACCTGCTGGGGGACGTTCTGCAACGTCAGCAACAGTACTGGGTCAGCCACCTTCGCGGTGCGCCGGACTGCCTGA
>NZ_CM001979.1:3266594-3381807 GCF_000406205.1 Dickeya sp. NCPPB 3274
TGCAGAATCGGGATGTGACCTATTAAGTTAATTCACCATGAGTTTTTATTAAAGGAAATACCATGCGAAAACCTACCTATCATGTGTTTGTCACGCAGGAAAGCCCGCCCGACTCACGCGGAGAAAAAAACACATTCTGGACTAAGGTCGGCGTGGCCTTCGCCCATCACGGTAAACCCGGATTGAATATCGTCCTGACACCCGGCCTTGCGGTCTTCGGTAAGCTGGTGCTTCTCGAACCCCGGGATGACAGCGACACACCACCCGAGCCCGGCACGATGAACGCCCAGCCGTAACGCACCGTTCCCCCGCCATCGGACAGACTGATGGCAATCTGTAACCTGAATGACGTCACCGAGGCAACCATGCTTTCCCCGACAGCGTTTCTGGCGGCGGCAATGCAGTGTGCCGCCAGCATTCACCCATCCACCGCGTTCGATGTGGCGAAGGTGGAATCCGGCTTGAATCCTTACGCCATCGCTGAAATCGTGCCAAAGCAAGAGAGAATGCCCGGCAGCGCCGGTGTCATTTCTCATCAGCCCACCCGCCATGAAACGGCCGTCAGTATCATCAACCGGATAGAGGCCAGAGGTCGCCGCTATTCAGTCGGGCTGATGCAAATCACTAGCACCAATTTTCAGCATTACGGCGTGACCGCCCAGGCGTTGTTAGACCCGTGTACCAACCTGTCTGTTTTTGAGCGCATCCTTACCGACTGCTATCAGCGCGGTGGCACGCTGCAACGCGCACTCAGTTGCTACTACGCCGGTAATTTCACTGCTGGTCAGCAGCACGAATCCACTGTCGACCAGACCAGCTATCTCCAGCGTATTGGCTATGCCGTCCCGTCAACGCGGGAAGACCGCGCGCGTAGGCGCGCCAGTCAGACCACGTCAGAGACTCATTATCCAGCCACCGTGCTGCGCGGTGAGCTTGCCGCCCCCTCTACCCCGGTTTCGACCACCCTGCGCTACCCCAACGCCGTCCTTCGCGGCGATGTATCCCCCCTGTGAACCATGAGGAGAGATGACGATGCAAAAACGTAACCACTTACCGGCCTTTTTTCCCGCCTTCATGTCCGGCCAGACGCTGGCGGCAGGCAGCGGATTTACCAAAGCCAACGACACGCTGAGCAACACGTCCACTGGCCTGCTGGGGCTGGCCGCCGTCACCATCACACTGGCCACCATGTGGGTGGGTTACAAGGTGCTGTTTGACGGTAAAAGCCTGCATGACATGCGCAACGTCATTATCGGGGCCATCCTGATCGTCGGCGCATCCGGTTTTGGCGCGTACTGGGCATCCTAGAGGAAAACCGATGACCACCCTGAATAAAGCGCTCACCCGGCCCGCCGCGATCATGGGCATCCCCCTCGTCCCGTTCGTTCTCGTCAGCGGGGCCATCGTCCTGCTGTCGGTCTATGTCAGCTATTACCTGGCGCTATTACTGATCCCGGCCTGGCTGGAAATGCGGGCGAAGGCCCGAGCCGATATCCATCATTTCGGGTTGTTATGGCTGGCGTTTAAAACCCGTGGCCGGTTTGCCACCAATCGCTATTTCGGTGCGACGGCGATGCTGGCAAACCAGTATGACGCCGTCGATATTTCGGAGTTTACCGACAAGATGAAATTAAACGCGCGCATCACGCTGGATAAATACATCCCCTACTCTTCCCACCTTCACCCGCACGTCATCAGAAACCGCCACAGTGACTTCGTCGCTTCTTGGGAGCTGGGCGGCACCCTGTTTGAATGTGAGGATGAACATCATCTGACGCTGATGGCAAGCCATCTCAACAACCTGATCCGCGCCTATGAAGGGCTGCCGGTCACATTCTATATTCACCGTATCCGGGAAACCTATCAGGATGCCTTTGAGGCGGCATCGGGTATTCCGTTTTCCGACGAGGTCACAACGCGCTATTACCGGGCACTCAACGCAAAGCCGCTCTGGCGGCATCGGCTGTTTTTCACCGTCTGTTATGCGCCCTTCTCCGCGCTGGAGAAAAAGGCCATGAAGACACAGCCCGCCGGAAAAAGGCAGGCGGCGCTGGATCAGGCGCTGAGGGTCATGCTGGAGCACCATGCCGCACTCGGCAGCGCACTGTCACGCTATATGGCAACCCCGTTGGGAACCTATGAGGAGAAAGGACGGGTCTACTCCTCGCAACTGGCGTTCTACCATCGCCTGATCACCGGCCAATGGCAGCCGGTGGCGGTGACACGCTCACCGTTTTACCTCACGCTCAGTACACCGGATGTATTTTTTACCACCGACACCGCCGAATGCCAGACCGTCGGCGGCTCCCGTTTCTTTCGCAGTCTGGAAATTAAGGACTATTCGCCGGAGACCGCGACCGGCCTACTGGATGCGCTGTTGTATGCCGAAAGCGAGTACGTACTGACGCAGTCTTTCACCTGCATGGCGCGGGATGAAGCACAACACCATATCCGGCTGGCGGAAAAACGGCTGAATGCAACCGACGATGACGCCCTGTCACAGCGTGAAGAGCTGGTTGTCTTGCGCGACCTGCTCCAGTCCGGGCATGTATCCTGCGGCAAATACCATTTTTCCCTGCTGGTGTCCTCGGCCAGTGCCGATCAGGTGGTCAGGGAGACCCACGCGCTGACCCAGCCGTTTACCGACCTCGGTATCATGACCTCGCTGTCCACGCTGTCGTTGCCTGCTGCGTATCTGGCTCAACTGCCCGGCATGTATACCTTTCGCCCCCGGCTGGTGGTCGTCAGCAGCCAGAATTACGCGGATCTGGGCAGCCTGCATAACTTTCACCCTCACAAGCGCAGCGGCAACCCGTGGGGCGACGCCATCGCCATTCTGACATCGCCTGGCGGCGGAGGTTATTACCTGAACCTGCACGACAGCCAGGTCGGGCGGGATGATTTCAACGAAAAAACGCCGGGGAATACCGCCATCATCGGCAAAACCGGCTCAGGGAAGACCCTGCTGATGACGATGATGCAACACCTGATGCAGAAGTACCGCCACCCGGCGACATTTTCCGCTGCGGCCCCCGGTAAACGGCTGACCACCGTTTACTTCGATAAAGACCGCGCCGCCGAGATGTCGATCCGCCAGATGGGCGGGCGTTACTTTCGCATCCGCACCGGTACGCCTGCCGGGTTCAATCCGTTTTCACTGACGCCAACCCGACGTAACCTCAGCTTTATCAAGCAATTGGTCCGCATGTTGTGCCGTCGCAACGGCAAACCGCTTGACCCACGCGATGAAGCGCGCATCAGCGCCGCCGTGGATACCCTGATGCAGGACTACCCGCCGGAATTGCGCCGTTACGGTATAACCCGGCTGCTGGAGGTGTTGCCCGAGCCGCCGACCCGCGAGGCCAGAACCAACGGGCTGCGCATCCGTCTGAAACAGTGGGCGCAGGGCGGCGAATTCGGCTGGATTTTCGATAACGCGGAGGACAGCTTTAACATCGGCGAGAGCGATAACATCGGCATTGATGGAACCGAATTTCTGGATGACGACGACATACGCGGCCCGATCACCTTTTACCTGCTGTTCCGCGTCACCAGCCTGCTGGACGGTCGCCGGTTGGTGATGTTCATGGATGAATTCTGGAAATGGCTGGCGGATGTCGAGTTTTCTAAATTCTCCCTCAATATGCTTAAGGTGATCCGCAAACTGAACGGCATTTTTATCCCCGCCACCCAGTCCCCCGATGAAATTGTCAGGCATCCCATCGCCCCGGCGATTATTGAGCAGTGCAGCACGCAACTCTTTCTCGCCAATCCCAAAGCCAGCCGGGCGGATTACGTGGAGAAAATGAACATCCCCGACAGCGTGTATGACACCGTCCGTCGTCTGGACCCAGGCGAGCATTATATGGTCATCGTGAAAACACCGCTGCGCGCCGGTGAAACCCGGCCTTTTGTCGCCCTGGCAAGAATGGATTTATCGGGCCTCGGCAACCTCACCACACTTTTGAGCGGGAGCGAAGACAACCTGAAACGGTTTGATGCGCTTTATCAGGAAGGGATGTCCCCTCAGGACTGGAAAGCAGTCTTCCTTGAACAGGCCATCTGAGATTCACTTCGGAGGTAAATCACCATGCAAACCCGCACTCTCTTTCTGGCGCTCTTGCTATGGCTGTCCGCACCGGCGATAAGCGCCGGTATCCCGGTGTTTGATGCCGTCAACAATGCCGAGTCGATTAATCAATGGATGCAAAAACTCAAACAATGGCAGGAAACTGTTACCCACTATAAAGACGAGCTGGATGCCTATAAACAGCAATTGGCGACTGCCACCGGGATACGGGATATTCAGGGGTTTCTCCGCGAGGCGAAAAGCCTGAAAGACGATATCGACGCGCTTCGCAAGAACGGTATTTCACTGGATGACCTGCTGACCAATCCAGACGGTTCCTATTCTTCCGCGCTTCAGGGGTTATATAAAAAATACCAATCGTTTGATAGCTGTAACCCGTCCCGCTCATCCCTGCGTTATCAGGACAGTTGCAAACAGCTGTTACTCAATCAGGCACTGGCGATTGAGAATACCCGCGAGGTTCAGGACAGGATGACGGGCACGTTGAACGACATCGCAGACCTGTCTGATCGCATCGCCAATGCCAAAGACTCGAAAGAGTCACAGGACCTGGCGAATGCCGTTGCGGCCAAAAGCGTGCAACTGAACGCCCTGACCAGCCAGTGGGAGATGTCTGTCCGGCAGACGGAGCAGCGGGCAACACTGCTGGAGCAGCAAAAGCAGAAAGCCTTTGAGCAACAGCAATTAACTGCCCCCGTTGCCGATCTGAACAATATATAGGGAGGTTCGCATGTTAAAACCCGTATTAATCTTATGTGTCATTTCAGCCATTACTACGCTATCCGGCTGTAAAGAGACACGATCCGAAGCCTGGTACAAAGAGCATCCTGATGAAACATATCAAGTCTATACGCGATGCCTCAAGGATGGTGAGGCAAGTGATAATTGCGAGTTCGCCCACCGGGCAGCATTGATGTTTGCCCAGACAGGAAAACCAGGTATCAAGGAAAAATTCGAGACATTGTTCCAGCAGGAAGCCCAAAAGAGAAAAGCCGTCACAGAGTAATATCCCCACCCACGAAAACAGGGATGATTCCCTGTTTTCTTATTTTCTGTCTGTTCCTGTTTCAAGAGAGGCACCATGTCTGGTGGTATTTTCGTTGGTATGGACAAAAACATCATGGATGGGCTCAACGCCGTATTAGCGGGTCAGTCGTCTACATACGGCACCATGATTAGCGTTATTATTGTCAATTCCTTCACGTTATTTATTCTGTATCGTGGTTATCAGACGCTTGGCGGCAAACTCCAGACGCCTGTTGAAGATGTTGTCTGGGATGTGGGTCGCATGTTGCTGATTACTACTTTCGTGTTAAACCTCGATGGCTGGCTGGATATCAGTATTGCAGCTATTGAAGGAATTAAAGATGGTATTAGCGGTAATGATAATATCTGGGCGCTACTTGATACCGTGTGGGCAAAGGCACAGACACTGGGACAAATGCTGTTTAACCTGGATACGTCAACCTACGTCAAACTGAATGGCGGATTGGCCGAAGTATTGGTCTGGGGCGGTGTCATCGTTCTTTTACTGGCCGCGACGTTTGTAAACCTGCTGGCCGAAATCGCCATACTGCTAATGACAACAACCTCCCCAATATTTATTTTCTGCCTGCTCTACGGTTTTCTCAAACCGATGTTTGATAACTGGTTGAAAACTATTTTTACGGCGATATTGACGATAATGTTTTCCGCCTTATCTATCCGAATAGTCATCAACTACCTGAATAAAATACTGGATGCCGCAACAACAACATCCGCCGAAAGCAACATGGTGACATTGGCAGCACAATGTTTACTGGCCGGAATTGCATCTGGTGCCGTCGTCTGGTTTTCCGCAAAGATAGCCAACGCACTGAGCGGTATCGCCGTTCAGGCCGCCTTGCAGGGTGCGGCCATGAGCGGCTTACGCGGTCTGGCGAGCACGTCATCTGAAGCAGCAAAACCGGCGATGAAAACCGGGGCGGCGGCGGCCCGGCTGGCCGCCAAAGGAAGCCATGCCGCCGGGACACTTGTCGCCACAGGCACCGGCAACGCCATCTCCGCATGGCAAAAGCGCGCCGCCGCCATTGAGAGTATGAAGCGCCTTAACCAACTGCGCCCTCGCTAATTTCTTTCTCACTCCCCAACTCGTCACAGGGTGCCGTGGCAATCGCCGTCGGTACGGCATGTCTGTATCCGTTAACAAGGGCTTTCCATGAAATCCAGCATTGTCTTTCTGATGCTGTGCATCCTCACGGGCTGCGCAGGGCATCAACACGATCTTCCGCCGGTATCCGGCGATCCTCAACCGGTCAATTCCCCCGCGATTATTCAGGAGCTGACAACACATGTCTGAAACAGAAAACCTCATTGCGTCATCCCGCACCTTTGAAGCGGTTCTGCTGGAAAAGGATGAACGGGAAAAAAAGCGCGCGTGGCGAATGGCGGCAACCGGGTTTGCGCTGGCGGCGATGGCGATAACCGCGCTGATTATTCTGCTGCCGCTGAAAACCACCGACATCGAATTATGGTCGGTGGATAAACAGACCGGGCGCTATGAATATATGACCCGGCTTAAGGAGAGGGATATCGCGACCGAAGCAGCGCTGGCCCATGCGTTATCCGCCCAGTATATCCGGCTACGCGAAGGCTATAACTATTTTGCGCTTCAGCGCGATTATGACGACGTGCAGCTCTTCAACAGCGACAGCGTGAACCGGGATTACCTTGACGAGTTTAACGGCAATCAGGCCCCCGACGTCATTTTCAATAAAGCGGAATACGTCGTGTCTGTCGAGATTATTTCCAACATCCACGCCCCCGCCACCGCCCCTGACCATCTGGCAACCTTGCGAGTTAAACGCACAATCCGTCGCATTGCGGATAACACGATCAAAACGGATATCTGGAACATCCGCCTGACCTACCGCTACCTCCCCCGCAAGCAATTGACGGACAGCCAGCGAGAAGTGAACCCGCTGGGGTTCATCGTCACCAGCTACCAGCGCGATAAAGAACTGAGGGGGGAATGATGCTGAAAAACACCGTATTGATAGGGCTTATGCTGGCGTCGTGCGCCGTCTGGGGGGCCGCGATACCACGCGGCAGCACGTATGACAGCCGCATCCAGCATGTCACCTATGACAGCCAAAATGCCACCGTCGTCAACACCCGCCCCGGCTACCTCACCACGATCCTGTTCGATGACGATGAAGCGGTGCTCGACGCCCAGACCGGTTTTCCCAAAGGCTGGCGAGTGACCAAAAGCGATAACCGGGTGGACGTCAGCCCCAACCCTGTCATCCAGCCGGTAACGGAGGACAACGGCAATAACGTCAACAAGGTGTTTCTGCCGACCGCCAAAGAGTGGAAAACCAACCTGTTGGTGGTGACATCCAAACGCGATTACAGCCTGGAGCTTAACGTGCTGGATAACGACTCGCCCTCGCAGGCCTTCATTATCCGTTTTCACTATCCCGATGAGGCGCGCAGGCAATCAGCGGCCGCCGATGCCGCCCACCTGCAACGCCTGCGTGAGGCACAGGAAAAGCAACAGATTGCGGCAGCTTTCGAGCAGGCCACCACATCGCGAAACTGGCGCTATACCAAGCGGGTCGCGGCGGGCTCGGCGGCGATTGCACCGGATTTTGCCTACGATGATGGCCGCTTTATCACCCTCGGCTTTTCGTCCACCAAAATCCTGCCGTCACTGTTTCGGGTCGTTAACCAGCAGGAGCAGACCGTCACACCCCGAATCTCCACACACGGTAACTACACCGTGATGGTCGTGCGGGCCATGTCGCCGTATCTGGTGTTGCGTTATGGCCGCGCCGTGGTCGGTATTGAGAATACCGCATTCGGCAACGTCGCCGTCAGCACTGGTGACACCGTTTCGCCCGCCGTCACGCTGGAGGCCAAATGACAGACCATCCCATCCCGGATACAGCGGAAAAAACCGTGGCTGAACGGGAAGATGAAGCCCGCGAACGCGCCAGAGCCGCGAGAGAAAGCCAGACACAGGCGCACAACTCACCGCCCGGTCAGCCGGACGTTACCCGCTTTAAAAAACCTGCCAGTCGCCGAACGCTGCTGGTCAGCCTGCTCAGTCTGGCGGTGCTGATGCTGCTGGCATGGAGTGGGGATCGCTTTTTTGGCGCAGTCAAACACAGCGATGACAAGGCAACAGAGACCCAGCCGTTGCCGCTGACCGGTGTAATACCGCCTGCGCGTAAAAACCTCGGTATGGACCGTCATCCGTTCGGTCTGTTCGAGCAGAACAGACCGGAAACCACAACGGATCATCGCCAAACGCAGGCTGCCCCGCCACCGCCAGCACCGCCCGCGTTAAACAAGGCCGCCGCCCTGGCCGACGGGTTAAGTCAGGCGTCAGATACCGCATCGGCTTCCCACGTCACCGCCTCCGGCACTGACAAGCAAAAGCCCACTATCACGCCTGACCCGGAGATAAAAGACGCCACTCCCGGCGTGGTAACAGTCACCCACGTCCGGCGGCTCGGTCTCGATCCCGATCTCTACCTGCCGGTTGATAGCTACATTCCCTGCTCGATGATGCAGCGCTTTGTTTCCGATGTCGGCGGGCGGATTTCCTGCCTTATCAGCGAGGATGTCTACAGCGCCAGTCATCATGTGAAGCTGCTCCCGGCAGGCACGGTCGCCCGTGGCATCTACCGCACCGGCGCACTGCAACAGGGCCGGAGCCGGATGTTTGTCATCTGGACGGAGTTACGCACACCGGAGCCCGGCAGCCTGCAAATTCCGCTGACCGATACCGAGGCCACCGGCCCGCTTGGAGAGGCTGGGATTAGCGGCAGGATCGATACCCATTTCTGGGAGCGGTTCGGCAACGCGTTAATGCTGAGTACGGTACAGGACGTCGCCGCTGCGGCGGCGAATACAGCGCCGGGGAAAGACCGCAATACCGACTACACCGAGAATACGCGTGCTGCCGCCTCGGAAATGGCGAAAACGGCACTGGAAAACAGCATCAATATCCCGCCCACGATGTACCTCAATCAGGGGGATGTGATCGGCATCATGACCGGTACGGATATCGATTTCTCTTCCGTTTATCAACTGCGTCTAAAAACGAGGTGGTATGAACGCTGAAAACCTGTCGCTGGATTTCATGAAACATCAGCTCTTCGGGCATTATCTCCGGCTGGATGGCCTGACCGAGGTGGCAATTAACCGCCCCGGCGAGATCCACACCAAAATACAGGGGCACTGGCAGAGGCATGAATCGCCGGTCACCTTGCGTCAGTGCCATGCCTTTGCCAACGCGCTGGCCTCATGGCATGACGATAATATTGATGACACGTCGCCGATTCTGTCCGCCACGCTGGAGTCCGGCGAACGCATTCAGGCCATTATTCCCCCAGCCTGCGAACGGAATACCGTATCCATTACGCTGCGCAAGCCGTCATATGCGCAGAAAACGCATCAGTCGTGGATTGAGGCGGGCTTTTATCACCGAGTAACCGGTCAGGAGCAGGCTGAAAGCAAAGACGAGGAACTGACCCGCTATTACAACAACGGGGACATCCCCCACTTTATTGAAAAAGCCGTCGAGTACGGCAAAACGCTCTTTATTGTGGGAGAAACCGGCTCGGGTAAAACCACCTATATGAAGACATTGCTGCACTATATTCCGCCGCATCTCAGGCTGACGACAATTGAAGACAACCCTGAAATCCGGTTTTACCACCACACCAATTATGTGCATCTGTTTTACCCGGCGGAGGCCACCGACGAGGCGATTGTCACCCCCGGCAGGCTGATACGGGCGAATTATCGAATGAACCCAGACAGAATTCTGCTGGCGGAAATTCGCGGGCGGGAAGCCTGGGATGCACTGAAAATTATCGGCTCGGGTCATGAAGGGCTTATCACCTCCCTGCACGCGGGCAGCCCGGAAGAGTGTATTGAGGGACTCATCGACCGCTGCTATGAAAACCCGGACTGCAACAATATCCCGTTCGATGTGCTGTTACGCAAGGTGCTAAAAAGCATTGATGTGATCGTCAGTATTGATATTCATGGCGACGTCCGCCGGATGAGCGATATTTATTTTAAACCGGTACACCTTCATCACATGAAGGAAATATTCAGATAGACGAACCATTTCCCCCGGCCACCCAGTAAAGGTATTCGATATGAAAACCGTCATACTCACCGCCTTTCTTCTCGGCATGAATGTATTATTTCCCACCGCCGTAATGGCCGCTGATGCCTGTGAAGCTGTTTTATGTCTGTACGGTAAAACCACCGGAAACAGCGGTGGAAATACCTGTCAGTCGGCTGAACGCGCCTTCTTTTCTATTGTGAAAAAGAACCGGCACGGTTTTCTCCCCGGCCAGACTGCCGATGCCAGGCAATCCTTTTTAAACGAATGTGATTCGGCTGACCCGGCCGCGATCAGCCAGATTATCGGTCAATATGGCCGCGTTCGTGGCTAATACTAACGAACCGGGCGCAAAGCCGTGACGGTTTTCAGGTTTTTACGGCCCGCCCATTTTTCGCGGATTAAAGCGCGAAGAAATACCGGGCCGTAAAAATGAGGCAGCGGACAGAAATATTTTCGCGGATTCCGGCGCGAAAATATTTCAGGCACCGCGCCTCACCGGCAAACAGCCGCGCCCACGCGGCTTTTGCCGGCCGGGGGGAGCCGCAAAAAATTTGCCGCCCCAGCGAGCAAATAGGCGCGCCCACGCGCCGGTTTTTGTGGGGGGCGTGCCCCGCACACCGTCGCGGCTAAGTCTCCGGCCCAAAGCCGGTAGCGTGGCGCGACCACCCACTTTGAAGGCGTTTTCCCATTTTTTCGCTGGCCGGAACGGACAACAGAAAAAATAGGCGAAAAACGGCGTCTCAAAGGGGGTGGTCGCGCGTAGCGCGCGACGGTGTGCCGCCTTTGACCCTGGGGGTTTTGGCGTGGCGTCCAGCCACGATATTACCCCCATGAGCCAGGCAATAAGGGCGTCCAGCCCGCATGAACTGGCGCACGCCGTTCCGTGCCGGGAAGTGAACTTTCCGGCGCATGGCTGCGAAGAAGCCACCGCATTCGCCTCACCCGATCGCCTCATGACATCGACTCATACGCTGAGGCGAAAGGATGAGGCGATCTCATGAGGCGAGAGCCGACACCGGAGGCACTATGCTGTTAAATAAGCTTGCCGTTTCACTATCACCGATAGTGAACGGAATGCTGGCACTGCTTATGTTTACGCAACAGCATCAACTGATGCTGGCGTTATTATCGGGGCTGACGTTACCGTTTTTCGCATCAATGAAAAGCGACGAACGACAATCAGCCCCGTTCTGGAAAAAGGGAATTATCGCTTTTTCCCTGCTGTGTTTTCTGTTTGGCACCATGGCTCCGGTGATCATCAGGTTCTTTCAGTGGGTCTATCAGACCAGAATAGCCACCCGGTATTCGCTGGCAACCTGGCCGATACTGATTATCCTCACGGCAACAGGGATTATCTTCCATATTATTCTGCGTCGGGCATTAACCCCTGAACTGGATAAAATAAAGAAACGCCTGGTTAAAAAAACCACCCTTGAGCGGGAATTACGCACCGATGTGCGCACGGTAAAATCCCTACTGCCGGAAACGCTGCATTATGACCCGCTGGATTATATTGATCTGAATAACGGTATTTTTCTCGGCATGGACCGGGATACGCAACCGATGTATCTCCCGTTAAACGACTGGCAAAAACAGCACGCGGATATTATCGGCACCACCGGGGCTGGAAAAGGGGTGGCTGCCGGGATATTGCTTTATCAAAGCATCCTGGCGGGTGAAGGGGTATTTATTATGGACCCAAAAGACGATGAATGGGCCCCACACCTTTACCGCAAAGCCTGTGAGGATGCAGGCAAACCGTTTGCCTTAATTGACCTGCGAAAACCGCATTACCAGCTAAACCTGATTGAAGCGATTACCGCCGATGAACTGGAAGAGCTTTTTGTCGCCGGATTTAGTCTGGCGGAGAAAGGCCAGGAATCTGACTTTTACCGTATCGGCGACAGAAAAGCGGCACGTATAGCGGCGCAATTTGTCAGCAACAGCCCTTCTTCGACTATCCGTAATATTTATAACAGCGAGTATGTTCAGAGTATTGCTGAAAAGATCAACGCGTTTTTCGGCAAGCTTGAAGAGCTGGCGTTACTCAATGCCATCAATGCGCCGACAGGGTTTTCACTCCAATCAGTTTTTGATGAAGGTGGCTGCTGTTATGTCATCGGCTCAATGCGCAACAGCAAGATAATTACCGCACAACGCATGTTGCTGGTTCGCCTTTATCAGTTAGCGGAGCGGCGCGACCGGATACACGCCGCGCCGCGCCCTGTGGCTATTTTTCTTGATGAGCTGAAATACCATTTATCCAAACCGGCGCTGGAAGGATTGGGCGCTGCACGGGATAAAGGCGTGCATATTATTATGGCCCACCAGTCCGTGGCCGATTTAAAAGACTGCCCGGCGGATTTAAACGGCGACGCCGTTGTCGGGGCCATCGTTGAAAATGCTAAATTCAAGTTGGTTTACCGCGTTATGGACCCGGATACAGCGGAATGGGTGGCAAGAATGTCCGGCACCATCTTAGTGGATGATGAAATCCGCAAGGCGAAAACCGATGCTGTTCTGACGGAAACCATCGACAGTGAACGCGCCATCAGGCAGGCGGAGCGTTTCTTTATTGACGGCAATATGATCCTCAACCTGCCTGATTTCGTCAGTTTTATCTTCACCACGAAAACACTTCCCTCCGCCTCGCTGATTTCCCCCATCAAGGTGCAAAAACGTGAACTGGAAACGTTCACCGTTTCGCCTGATATCGCTGCATCAGCGGCACCGGTAAAACGGGCGCTGGATTTCAGCGAAGAAGACAACGTGCCTCAGATCGATTTTTAGGAGACGCCATGTTGATATCAACATACCGTGATCGCCACAGGCGTAATAACGAGAAAATAAAGATACTGCTGAATTTCCTGAAAGAAGAAACCTACAGTGACTTTAAAACACTGATGCTGCTTTTTGATTTTAAAAATCACAAACCACTTTATCTGTTGCTTGCCAAAGTCATCAAAATGGGATGGGTACAAAAACATGAATTTGATACCCGCACGGGGAAAATCTCTTTGTGGGGGATCACCAGTGACGGGTTAGCGGTGGTAGTAAAACCCAATGACGATATTTTCCCGGCACGGTTTGAACCGTCCAGACTCACCGGCTGGACGTTAGAGCACCATATGGATAATCAGGCAGCCCGCCTTATTCTGGAGAAAAAAGGCGCTACCGGCTGGATAAACGGTGATCGTTCAACCTTCCTCAGCCAATATCAGGTCAAACACCGCCCTGATGGACTCATCACCCTGCCTGATGGACAAGTCATCGCGGTAGAAACCGAGCGCCGCCTGAAGACCAAAGCCCGCTACCAGTCAATCATCGCCAGCCATTTGCTGGCCCGGACACAAAAGCACTGGATTTACGTCTTTTACATCGTACCGGACCTACAGAAAAAACGGGCACTTGAACTGCTGTTTGGCAGCATCAAACACGTCATCATCAACCATCAGCACATACCACTCGAAGCACGTCATCGGAATGTTTTTCGTATCTATACTCTCGACGAGCTGCGACAACTGGAGCCGAGGCAATATTCATAAGCTGGATCTGGCGTTGCCAAATCTCATGGTCGGCTAAGAGCGAGGAGTGGATGTTGGCGGTTGTTCTAACACTTGTAACGCATGACTAACATTGAGGAGCATTAATTAATGGGAACTGGCCACACTCCCTACGGTTGCTATGACATATTTTTATCAAGCTCGGCTGAAATCCCATCTATGATTTGATTCTTTTCATCCATCCAGTTATGAAAAACCTCCTTTCGTTCATTAATAAAAGGGTGGTCTTTAGCCGATGCACAAAGCAGAAATGCAATAGCCTGCCCAACATCAACACAGAGCAATAAGGCGCCGTTTACCTGATAACTGTTTTCGCCATAAACACCGATGTGCGAAAAAGAGTGAAACTTATCATCCACCAAACCTCTATTATGCAGATGGTGAGATATGGCTTTGATGTTTGGATGTGCACCATACTCAATAGACAAGTCGTAGAGTTTTTTCAGGTAGTCAGACATATCTGGCGAGATGTGCTTTAATTTGGCTACTGTCGCTCCGATAGTAAATGCCTTACGGCAGTTGTCAGTTGCGGTTTTGGATTTATCTCTATTAAACCAGATTTCACCCATCTTGTTATCGGATGATATTAGATAGGCATAACAAGCTGACTCCAGAGCAGCACGGGCTACTGGAAGCACTGCGACCTGGTGACCAGATAGTGCCTGAAAAACTGCATTTGAAAGCATCATATACGAGTTCATCGCCAGCAGCATGGTTGCTGCGTTTGCGTCATATTCGTGGGCGAAAATCTCTTGATGAAAAATCCTGTCCATCTCATGGATCATCCCCATCAGGTCGGGTTCTTCTTTCGCATGATGAACAAGATTTTCAAGGGTTGCTTCGAGATAGTTTGAAAGTGTATCGATTTCAATCTTCACAGCATCATCCAGTATGGTTTTGAAGTGGATGACTTTATCTTCTGGTTTATAACGTGTAAATGATTATCCCAGCGGCTAACTACAAAGACAAAAATCTCCCAAAGCTAACTACGACCAATGGATATTTAAAGTGTTTACCAGCCTGTAGAGAGGATTGTTCAGTACGTAGTGTCGATAATCTGCACCCTGTAAGCCAAGAAAGCGCCGCGCAAACAATGTCTGCTTAGCGGACAGGGAGTAAAGTCACCAAGCACCTTGAACATCGCCGTCTGATGCTGCAATGGTGGGCTAATTTTCTGGGTGCTAACAGCAACGGTCTGGTTAGGCTGTTTGACAGTATCAGAACAGTGGCAAGAAACGGTATTCCGGTTCCGTTTGACGCCAAAAACTGAGAGATGTTTCTGTTCCGCACAATAGATGTTTCTGTTCCGCACAATAGATGTTTCTGTTCCGCACAATAGACGAACTGGAGCAGGCTCCCGACAGCCACGATTAAATGCCGTCGATGAGGAAGTCTATTGCCGCCTTTACCTGAGAACGGTACTGCGACGCATCACAAAACACAGCCCCCAGGGCCTGCACAGGGATACTTGCCAGCTCGTGCGTCATTACGGCGTATTCTTTGCCGTCCGTCAGCCTGACGACGGGGACAAGGCGCTCCGGTCGGCGGCCTGCCGGGTACTTTTCAACCGGGAGTAATGGGATCACTATCCGACGATTCAACTGCCCAATAATATCGCTCGTGACATCGAGTAACAGCGGGTAAATGGTGCTTTTCCCGGTATTACCGTATACGGTGAATTGCATGGTTAAAACGTCCTGTATTCATCACTGAAACAGCCGTTTTCATCATGAAAACGATTTAATGCGTCGATAGCCTCCCTGTTCTCTTCCTGCCATTTTTTCGCTTCATGACGGCGAAGCTCCGCATCCAGGGCGGTTGACAGAGTAGCACTCAGGTTAATCCCCGCTTCACGCGCCCGGACCAGTAAGGCACGCTCTACCGCCATGGTCACGCTCTGCGTGTTGCGTTGTTTCGCTGTCATGATTTCCTTCCTATATGAGATACGTGCGTATTACACGGCACAATACACTTATCATAACACCAAAAACAGGCCCGGCTACCGTTGTAGTTCTGCAAACGTCACCGTCAATCGTCATACCTGAGTCGTCGTTTACAGCAATCACCGGTGTAAAAATGCCATTTGCGGGATGCGCGGGCTCTTTGCCGCCCGCACCCGCAGCCTGAGAATATTCCGGGCATTCAATGCCCAGAATATTCTCAGGGAAATTAAAAACGCCGTCACGCTGGCTGCCCAGATATCAGGTTAACGCCGCCTTCCTTTGCGGCGTCTTGGGCTTCAACTCAAGCCTTATCCATCAGATAGCGATGCGCTTTTGATGCTGCACTAGCCGCTTTGAAAATATAGCGCTTGTCGTTCTTCAACGCTTTCAGCCAGGAAGCGATATAGCTTTCATGCTGAACCTCTCCGACGATCCCCAGATCCGCCATCAGGAATGCGCTTCCCAGCTCGGCGATCAACTCTTCAAACGCGTACCCCTCACTGCCAAACTTCCCTTTCATTTCACGGTTAAGACGCGCTCTTGCTCCGCTCCAGTGAACCAGCTCATGCAGGCCGGTGGCGTAGAAATTAGCAGCATCGGAAAAAAGGTGGCGTTCCGGTAGCCAGATTTCATCCGTGGACGGCTTGAAAAAGGCATTTTGACCTTTCTCTACGACGCGGGCACCACTGCGGCGCAGCAGGTTTTCAGCCTGCGGTAACGGCTCGAACATCTCAGCGGGGCTAACAACCTCAGTTGTCAGCGGAAGGCCATCAATTTGTTCAACATTGAACACGTTGAAGGTTTTCAGCATCGGGATCTGGTCGATTTCACCGTCTTCGTTCTCTTTCTCTAAGGTTGTATAGAAAATGGCTGTCGTGCCGTGCTCGCCTTTGCGAACGTGCCCACCTACTGCCTGTGCCTGTTTGTAGGTCATCCAGCGTGAATCACCGAAGCTCTGTTCTGACGCACTGCACCACAACAGCATGATATTCATTCCGCTATACGCGATGCCGGTTGCGAAGTTGGAAGGTAAACCGGACATGCCCGGCACTCGCTGCCACGGGCACGTCCAGGGCTTCACACCCGCTTCCAGCGCGGCGATGATGCTGTCGGTGACGGTCTGGTAAATATCGGTTTTGGTTTTGGAAAATTTCGTTTTTGAGGAGCCTGACTGCTCCAGCGGGGATACGCTGGTCGCCGCTGCGGTGTTAGGGGTGCTAGTCTGGGTATGCAGGGAAATCGTCATGATTTTTTCTCCGTCAGTAGTGTGAATTTCGTCTTCGTATCGCCTGACGGTTCGCTTTCCCGGCATCGTTCCGGCACGCAAGGGCGCAGAATGCGTGCCATTTACCCTTGCGGGACGGGTTGTGTTGGGAAACGATTAACCGGAAGCGAATACGGGAACGAAAATCACGCAGGAGAAAAAACTGCCCCTGCATAACCGGGCGTAGCACCCCTTAGGCCGCAGTGGTGAAATGGAACTTCAGAGAAAACTTAAGAATATTTAACGTAATATATCTAAATTCATTTAAAGACTGTACATACACTCAGTGCTATAGGATAATTAGGTAGTTTGAGGATTTGGTGATACCGATGAAAGAAATTGAAATAAAGGTACATTTAATAAATTGGTTACTTGATGATCGTCCCTACGGAACATTAATTGGTTCAGAGGTAAGATTTGATTTTGGATCTCGCCGAGTAGATGTAATAACTTTAAATGGAAATATCGCTTGTGCTTATGAGATTAAAGGGATTGGTGATTCATTGAAAAGGTTAAGTCACCAAGTTGATGGATATAAAAAGTATTTTGATGAATGCTATATAGTATGACGAAAAAAACAATGTATCTGCAGTACGTAAAATTATCAGCAGAGATATTGGCATAATTGTTGTTGATGACACCCAAGTTCTACCGATTAGAAGATCTAACCGTTTCAAAAAGCTATCCAAGGTATCTCTAATGAGTACTGTAGACATTTCATATATGAAACAATCATTAAAACTAAATAAAGCCTCCAAGCATGAATTATGCGAGTCGTTCTCAGAAAAATACAGATTAACGGAAGTGAAAGAAATTTCTCGTAAATTCCTTAAAAAGAAACTCGAAATACCTTTCGAAACATTTATGAAAGAAGTTGGACAAGAAATAAATCATGATGACATATCTACTTTGAATAGAATGCCATCGATTGAATTATTTTCCCTGACGTAAATTAACACGTTTGGTCATAAAATAATTCATCCTTACCGCTATCCAAAATGAGGGGCTTATTCCTGATGGTATTCCTTCTGCCGCTGATTTTATTTC
This sequence comes from Dickeya sp. NCPPB 3274, assembly GCF_000406205.1. Classification (NCBI taxonomy): domain Bacteria; kingdom Pseudomonadati; phylum Pseudomonadota; class Gammaproteobacteria; order Enterobacterales; family Pectobacteriaceae; genus Dickeya; species Dickeya sp. NCPPB 3274. Next base: position 3,284,629 of record NZ_CM001979.1, read on the forward strand.
AGAGTCTGCCCAAGTAGCTAAAGAGGTATAGCGAATATCAGCAATCATTTTTTTTGCACATAAAGGGTAGCTTCCTTCCGTTCTTCTGTATCTTTTATAAACAAATGTATCATTTAATGATATATCGATGCGGGGTATAAAAGTTCCGCCTTTCATTTCAATTTGTTCAATATTTATCGAAGCATAATCACCATATTTAATAGAAAATTGTGATGATAAAGAAAGGTATAGTTTCTCTTCGAGAATTTCAAAAACCCCTTCATGTTCCCCGAATTGTCCAACAGTTTTAGGAAAGGATGTCCCACTTACAATTGTAATGATCTTTTTATATTCAATTTTATTAATTTCGTTAATTCTATCAATTACCTTACTTTCTATTTCATCTAATGGTAATAACATTTGCCCTAAATCAATAATTACATAGAGGTACGTCCCCATTAGATTATCCGTAATCGGCATGATAAACTTATCTATATCTTCCACATCAAATGGAATTCGCACAGCAAGAGACTTCTCTTTTAAATAAGGAGAAGTAACAAAATTTTCGACTTCCTGAAAGTCATCGTCATCGTAAATGTGTACCATAGGAATGATATTCATATAATTATATGTATTAAGAAAATACACCCATTCATAATAACCATTTTCAGGAGAGAGAAGCGTTTCTATCTGTGGATTTATATAATTCTCATTAGCACAAAGATCTAAAATAAATGGTCTATCCCCTTGAATTCTTTTCAATTCAATCATCTTTTTGTGGATATCACCGTCAGGTGTTATTTTAGACTTTCTTGACTTTGTAAGTTCATAGATAGGTAAAATGAAATCAAATGTAGTCTTATCTAAATAAGACATAGCCTTCAACTCTGCGTCTCTAGTCTTAACTATTGGAAAATAGATAAAATCTTTCATAAATTGTGCCCTTCAAAACCTAATTGTTTAGCTCTTATCCTTACGGCCATCGATGATACGTGGAAAAAGTCAGCAATATCAGAAACTAACGTTGAATTGTCCTTAACGAACTTACGAAATTCAAGTTCTGGCATAAGTAGTTCTGCCGCAAATTTATTTGCTTCAATTTCCAAAAGGTTTGTTTCGCCGTTTCTAAAGAATATTTTATCTTCGAAGAAATCAGACTGAGTGCTATGTTTTATAAAATGTCCAAGCTCGTGCGCAATGGTAAATCGCTGCCTATTAGGATGATGCAGAGAATTAACAGTCATTATCCACTCACCTGTTTTTTTGTCTTTCTTTAAACATCCAGAGTCTTCACCTCTCATTGGTTCATGTCTCATAATTATACCTAAGAGGCTAGTTAATTTTGAGACATCCAATGGATTCAAATTAACGTTATTACGCTCTGCAAAAAATAAAAGCTCTTCAGGGCTAGAAATACCTAATTCATTTAATTCTACTTTGTTTGCATCTGGTTTCTTTTTTCTTATGAACGCCATTTTAGGATACCTCTTTAATACTAAGGTTATTTCCTGAGGTTATTTCTTCTTGATCATTGCTGGATATAGTGTTTATTATTATTTCAAGCTTATTATTTAAAATTATTATCTCATCAGCAAGTTTAGTTACAGTAGCCTCATTTTCAACTTTAGCACTGTTTAATACTTCTGAGTTTGTCATTAACTCTTCAATCCTTGACACTAAGTAATTAAAATCCATCTGCGATGCATTAAATTTTTTGTGAATTGCTCTTTTTACCTTTTTATTAAAAGAATGGCTATTCACATGAACTTTTACTTCTTTTACTGCTTCCTCTCGGGCCACTGAACTTGTAGAATTACGAATCATAAAAAATGAAAGTGTGGCAAGTATTGCATTGATACCTATTAAAAGTGCAATAATTGTTTGGTACAACCCTGTTTGAAAAGTCCATAAATCATTTAGACTTAACACTGTTCCATTTGATATAAAGTTAACTAATTCTTTTTGGTTGTTTTCGGTGATGAGATGAGGATTTGTAAGGAAGTATTTAGAAACAAAACCAAACTTTTGCATTACAGCTGGTTTTAATAAACAAAGCATAATAAACAACCATACCAACATGGTTACAGCAGAAGAGAAAAAAGTAGCACATAACATAGGCTTCCAATGCACATGCTCACCCATCTTATTTTCTTCTGGAGGTACTACAGAGTTACCAGTATCGTTATTCATATAGCCCTCAACTGTAGGATTTTATTAGTCATTTGGCTTAGAAATATTTAATTACATTATGCGCATTTATCTGTCTAAGGGCAACTATTGTTATCTCAAACACCATAAAATTTAACCAATTTATGATTACGTTGGCCTCTTGAGGATCCTTTGCAAGTAACCTTTTGGTATGAGAGCTTATGCAATAGAAACTTCATCTATTGGATGAAAACAGCACTTGCAGTATGCGTAAATGGCGTAGCTGACCACACTTCATTGCTGCGATTATGAGCTCAACTTCCATCGTCTTCTTTCTGAGCAGAAGCTGGAACTGTTTTATGTCATTGGTGTATTCAAAAGGTGGTCATAATGGTGGTCTTGACAAAGATGATTTTCCGTTATAGCTTAATTATCAGCCAGTTACTGGCAAAGGCGATCCCAGTCAGAGGAGCCAAATTCAACGCCTTGCAATTCGAAAGAATCGCGAGGCGTTTTTCTTTGTGGAACGCGAACCCCACTGGCCAATGTTGACTACAGACCAATAATCAACGGCGTCACGATATCAGGATCGCCGCATCGGGCGGTTAACCATCATGTAGCCGGGTCATGGTTTCTTTCCACAATAGTGCATGATGGAAATCAGAGAATAGTCATCCGATTAGTTTTGCTCTCTCTTTCATAATAAAAAAATCAATGTGATAATTTATTGGTGTTACTTTTCAATTTGCTATTTTATTTCTATATAAAAATAACGACCCAACACCAGATTGATATTAAAAACATACGGAGGAAATAATACCTGTACAGTCGTACACCGCCTCCCCTATACTCGCGATAACACACTACCCAACCAATGTTTATTATTGCAGCCGGATGGCGAAAGCGCGGTGCGACGCGACGTCGCGCTGACGTGGCGAGTGTCTTCAGCGCCGCCCGCCGCCCATCGGGTAAGAAAAGCAACGACGGAGACAGGTTAAAAAACATCAATCCGCACCACCATTCATTACCGTAATAAACACAGCTCAAGGATAAGAGCGCACCCGTTATTTCTGGATTCAGGGAGGGAATCATGAGGGTATTTTTGTCCACGCTTGGCTCGGCCGGGGATGTTTATCCCTTCATCAAAATAGGTGAAGCATTAAAGAATGCCGGACTGGATGTTTATCTTTGTACCAATCCTTATTTTGAACAAACAGCCAAGGAAAGAGGGCTTAATTTTATTTCCGTTGGCACCAGCGAAGATTATTTACGAGCCGTCAATTCGCAACGCTTGTGGCATCACCAATCCGCCTTTAGTGAAATGGTCAATTTCATGAATGCGCAGCAGCAACCGGCCTATGACGCGCTAGCGCCCTGGGTAGACAGCTCCTCCGTCATTCTCACCTCGCTGTGGTCCTTCACCGCCAAAATGTTCAGCGAAACCCGTGGATGCTGCGTCATTCCGGTCCGCGTCACGCCGTCGACATTTATCTCCAGCTACGATCCGCCCTACCATCGGCAATTGATGTGGGTTCGCCGATTACCGATGTGCCTACGCCGTCTGTTTTTGTATCTCGCCGAGAAATATCTGGCCGATCGCCAACTGGCGTCTTTTATTAATGCGTTCAGAATCCGGCTGGGGTTGCCGCGTATCGAACGTGTCCTGACGTCATGGACGCATCGCACCGATGCGGCGTTGCTGTGTCTGTTTCCGGAATGGTTCGCCTCGCCATTGCCAGACTGGCCGGCCCATGTTCGTCAGGTTGGTTTTCCGTTGTTCAACCTGCTGGACAATCAGCAGGACGATGACCTGGCCCAATTTATCGCGCGTGAACGCACGGTGATCTTCATGCCCAGTTGGGCGCTCAGCACCAAACGCCCGCTGGCAATCTCGCTGGTGAAAAAAATCCGGCAACGCGGCTACCAGTGCCTGATCGTCGGCAAGCCGTACCATGAGCTGGCGGACGATACGGGAGTTCGCGCCGAGAGTCATATTAATCTGGGCCAATACCTGCATCGATGCGCCGCCATTATCCATCACGGCGGCATTGGCACGATGGCGCAAGCTTTCGCGGCCGGGATCCCCCAATTGGTTATTCCCAGCGCCTTTGATCAATTCGATAACGCCCGCCGGGTAACCGCCATGAAATGCGGCGAGTGGCTGCAGGAAAGCGACATGGACAAGCTGGGAGATAAACTGCAACACCTGTTGAACGACCCTGATATTGCGGCGCACTGTCAGCGTACCCGTCAACAGTTTCCTTCCGAACAGACGGTCTGCGAACAAATCGTCGCTACCGTGCGTGAGGCCTACGCCCGACACATGGCCCAAGGCTGATGCCTACGGCAAACGAACAGTCATTTCTCCCGATTGACGGGTGGCGCGTCTGGCGCGAGCCAGACACCACCTCTCCCATATTATCCCTGTTTCATACCGTGATCCTGTACGGCGCAGAATCGCGGAATGAAGCGTCGCGCGCCGCTCCGGCAGCGATAGAACCATTAGACGCAGACTATGCCAAAACAGCATAAGCCCTTGTTCGATCACACTCCTGATGATTTTCCGGGCATGCCATGCCACAGCGTTTACACTGATAACGCCATGTTACCCAACATGAACAATGGCATGCGGTATGCATGTCAAAAAACACAACAGACAAAACATCAATAACAACAACGCCAATAACACAACAAGGGGGTTTTATGGCATCGGGAAAATGGCTGCTGCCGTTAAGTCTGACTGCATTGCTGGTCAGCGGTGCAGTCCACGCGGTTTCCATACCGGCAGTGGAAGCGAAGAACGGTATGGTGGTCAGCTCGCAATATCTGGCGTCGCAGGTCGGCGTCGATATCCTGAAAATGGGGGGCAACGCCATTGATGCCGCGGTAGCGGTCGGTTACGCACAGGCGGTGGTCAACCCTTGCTGCGGTAACATTGGGGGCGGCGGATTCATGACCATCCATCTGGCGGATGGCAAAGATACCTTCATCAACTTCCGTGAAACGGCGCCGGCCGCCGCGTCCGCCAATATGTATCTGGATGCGGAAGGTAAAGTTAAAAAAGACGCCAGCCTGTATGGCTACCTGGCGGCAGGCGTTCCCGGTACGGTACTGGGGCTGGAAACCGCACGCGAGAAATACGGCAAGCTGACCCGTGAACAGGTCATGACGCCGGCTATCAAGCTGGCGCGGGAAGGTTTTATTCTGACCCGCGGCGACACCGACATTCTTGACACCACCGTCAAACGCTTTAAGCAGGACCCGGAGTCAGCACGTATCTTCCTGCGTCCGGACGGCTCGGCGCTGCAACCGGGCGACCGTCTGGTGCAAACCGATCTGGCCAATACGCTACAGGCGATCGCGGATAAAGGGCCGGACGCGTTCTACCACGGCAAACTCCCGCAAATCATCGAGGACGCAGCCAAAAAAGGCGGCGGCATCCTGACGGCGGCGGACTTCGCCAACTATCGCGTAACCGAAACCCAGCCGATCACCTGTAGTTATCGCGGCTATCGGTTCATCTCGTCACCGCCGCCCAGCTCCGGCGGGGTCACGATGTGTGAAACGCTGAATATTCTCGAAGGCTATGACCTGAAGAGCATGGGATTCAACTCGGCGCAGGCCATCCATGTCATGACGGAGGCCATGCGTCACGCCTACATGGACCGCAACACCTATCTGGGCGACCCGGAGTTTGTCAAAAACCCGGTCGACCGGCTACTGAGCAAAGACTATGCCGCCGAAATCCGCAAAAAAATCGACGACACCCGAGCCACGCCGTCCGAGCAGGTGAAGCCCGGCATGGAGCCGCATGAAAAACCGGAAACCACCCATTATTCGATTGTCGACAGCCTGGGCAACGCCGTCTCCACCACGTACACGGTGAACGGCCGCTTCGGCGCGGTGGTGATCGCTCCCGGCACCGGCTTCTTCCTGAACGACGAGATGGATGACTTCACCGTCAAAGTGGGTGAGAAAAACCTCTACGGGCTGGTACAGGGCGAGCGCAACGCCATCGCGCCGGGCAAACGCCCGCTGTCGTCGATGAGCCCATCGCTGGTGACCAAAGACGGCAAGATCTTCCTGGTGCTTGGTTCGCCGGGCGGCTCGCGCATCATCAGTATCACGTTGCAAAGCGCGCTGAATATCCTCGACTTCGGCATGCTGCCGCAGGAAGCGGTGGACGCGCCGCGTATCCATCATCAATGGCTGCCGGATGAGGTGTATTACGAACAGCGCGGCCTGTCCGCCGATACCCTCACGTTGTTAAAAGAGCGCGGCTATAAGATGGTGGAACAAACGCCGTGGGGCGCAACCGAGCTGATTATGGTCGGATTGCCCGGCGTGGAAGGGGTGATCCCCGCCAACTCCGGCAACGACTCGGCGGTATCCGGTAAGGTGCGTGAAGGGTATCTGTACGGCGCCAACGACTCGCGCCGTCCGGCCGGCGCCGCCATCGGTTACTGATATCTCCCCGCAGAGCGCGGGGATGCCGACTGAGCTCGGTTGTCCGGCCCTGTGGGCCGTTGCAAACGCGGTTCACATCGGTATCCGGCAGAGCTCCCCGGTCATCACATTAATCAATGACCGGGGAGCCTTTTCTGCCGCCGGCATGAATTTACCGGCTATACCCCAGTAACAGTTCGTGTTCGGCAGCATGGATGTCTGGCCGCGCGCCGGGCGCGTTGCCCGATAGACGGAACACGCCGACCGCCTGCACCAGTTCTTCTGCCTGACTATTAAGGCTGCCCGCGGCGGCGGCCATTTCTTCCACCAGCGCCGCGTTTTGTTGGGTGGTGCGTTCCATGCCCGATACCGCCTCGCCCACCTGCGACACCCCGCTGCTCTGCTCGCCGCTGGCGACACTGATCTCGCCCATGATGTCGGTCACCCGGCGAATGCTATCGACCACTTCTTGCATGGTGTGCCCGGCAGTATCCGCCAGTGCGCCGCCGCTTTCGATTCGCCCCACGCTGGCGGAAATCAGCGTTTTGATCTCACGGGCCGACTCGGCGCTGCGCTGCGCCAGCGCACGCACTTCGCCCGCCACCACGGAAAAACCTCGCCCTTGCTCGCCGGCGCGCGCGGCTTCCACAGCGGCATTCAGCGCCAGGATATTGGTCTGGAAGGCGATGCCGTCAATCACGCCGATGATATCGGCAATGCGCTGGGCGCTGTCGTTGATTTCCCGCATGGTGTCCACCACCTGCGTCACCACCTCGCCGCCCTGCTCCGCCACCTGGCTGGCAGTCTGGGCCAGGTGGTTGGCCTGCCGGGCGTTGTCGGCGTTCTGTTTCACCGTGGCGGAAAGTTGCTCCATCGACGCGGCGGTCTGTTCCAGCGCACTGGCCTGAGATTCTGTACGCGCGGACAGATCATGGTTGCCGTGGGCAATTTCGCCGCTGGCCACCCCTACCGACTCGGCGCCATGCCGAACCTGCGTCACGATACGAATCAGGCTCGACTGCATATGCGACAGCGCATTGAGCACGGTGGCGATCTCATCACGCCCGCTGGCGTTGATCGGATAAGTCAGATCGCCGTCCGCTACCGCTTCGGCCGCCGCCTGCGCCTGCGCCAGACTGCGAACAATGCTGCGCACCATCATCCAGCCAAATAGCACCGCGCCGGCAATCCCCGCCAATACCGCCATAATCGCCAGCGCTTTCAGCCACTGGTAACGTTGCACCGAGCCGGTATATTCGTCTTTAGCCACGTTAACCTGCAGCGTCACCAGTTGGCTAAGCAGTGCATGGCCCTGTTTTTCCAGCGTGCTGACCTTCTCATCATAAAGACGCATCGCCTGTTCCATCTGCCCGGCCCGGATCGCCGCATCGGTCGGCTGCACGCCTTCGCGGTTGTAGCGCTGCAGGCTGTCGGCAAACCGGTCCGCCAGTTGTGTCTCTTCCGGTGTCAGGTATGTCGCGCGGTAGTCGGTCCAGGTCCGTTCGATCCGCGCCATATTCTGGCTCAGTTCTTCGATACGCTGCTGTTTGTTGCTGGCGTTCGGCAGCAACAACATGTCCATGATCAGCACCCGGTTACGCTGCACCAGCCATTCCAGTTGCTCCAGATGCGCCAGCACCACCGTGCGATCCTCATACACGGTCTTCAGCGATTGATTAGCCTTTTCGGCGGTAAACATGCCGATCGCGCCCATGATCAGAATGCCCAGCGACAGCATCCCGGTAAAACTCCATAATCGTGTCGAAATCTTCATTGCCTTAAACCCTGTGCGGTGTGTGTCGTCTGTAGTTATGTCACAAGTGAAAATACTGCCAGCAGGCGTCGGTCGATATCCGTATAAAAACCCGCGATGAACTATATAGAAAACCGTGTTATGACAGAAGGTTAGCGATTTTCCCGTTCGGCGCATAAAATAGAATGAAATGGCGTTTCACAAGCAGGATTGCATAGCGAAAATCGATTTTCCGCACGGGAAACGTTATTTCTGCCATCACCGGCAGCCATTTATAAAAAAGTGTCGGAAATTATTTTTTATAGTGATCGCCGATAAAAAAGAAACGCTTATGATTGGAGCATTATCCCCTGCCGCCTTCGTTTGGAGAAAGGAAGCCATGTCCCATGCACTGTTACTGCCCCCGCCATTGCGCCCGGGCGATACCATCGGCTTTTTCTCGCCGTCCTCGCCCGCGACGCACTTTGCCCCGGCACGCTTTGAGCGGGCAAAAGTCTTTCTTGAGCAGCACGGCTACCGGCTGCACGCCGGCGCGCTGACCGGTAAAACCGACCACTACCGCTCCGGCAGCATCGCCGCGCGCGTCGACGAACTGAATACGCTAATTCGCGACCCTGCCGTACGCTGCGTCATGTCGACCATTGGCGGCAGCAACAGCAACTCGCTGCTGCCCTATCTTGATTACGACGCCCTGCGCCGCGATCCGAAAATCATCATCGGCTATTCCGACGTCACCGCGCTCTTGCTTGGCATTTATGCCCGCACCGGACTCGTGACCTTTTACGGCCCGGCGCTGGTGGCGTCGTTTGGCGAATTCCCGCCGCTGGTGAACGACACCTTTGCCGGTTTCGCCGCGCTGACCGGCGCGGCGCAGTCTGAACACGCCTATCGCATGCCATCGGGATGGAGCGACGAGCGGCTGGACTGGAATCAACAATCGCGCGCCAAAATCACCCATCCCAACCAATGGCGCTTCGACGGCAGCGGCGTTTATCAGGGGCGGCTTATCGGCGGCAACCTCAATACTATGGCGGGGATCTGGGGCAGTCCGTTTATGCCGGCGATTGAAGACGGCGATATTCTGCTGCTGGAAGACTCGCTGAAGGACATCGCCACCGTGGAGCGCGCGTTTGCCCACCTGAAGCTATGCGGCGTGTTTGACCGGGTCGCGGCGGTGATGCTGGGCAAACACGAACAGTTCGATGATAAGGGCACCGGCCGTGATTCGCTGACCGTACTGCGCGAAGTGCTTAACGGTCAACCGCTGCCGGTGCTGGCGGATTTTGATTGCTGCCATACTCACCCGATGCTGACCCTGCCGCTCGGTGTGCGTATTACGGTCGATTTTAATGCCGGTCGCGTCGTATTGAACGCCCCCTGGCTGCGTCAGTCCTGACCAGGCGGCAGGCAATCAGTAAAGCTGGCGAGAAAATCCGTCAGCCATTCCGCCTGCGCATGTCCATCCAACCCAGGCCGGTGCGCCAGATAGTAAGCCGCGCCGGTTTTCACCGTTTCGGTAAACGGCATCACCAGCCGTTGCCGCCGGATATCTTCCGCCACCAGCGTCACATCCGCCATCGCGACGCCAAAGCCCTGAATGGCGGCGCTGATGGCGAGATCCATGGTGTCGAACTGCTGATTACGGCGCATCACCTGCTCGCCGATACCGTGGGTTTTCAGCCACAACTTCCAGTCACGCTGATCATGGGTCGGATGCAACAGCGTCAGACGCGCCAGTTGCTCCGGCGACAGCGCTGCTTGCCCGACAGGCAGCAGATGCGGCGCCAGCACCGGCGACAACACCTCGTCGAACAACTTGCCGTCATGCTGGCGCGGCGCGGCATCCGGCGCGAACACCACCGCCACATCGAAATCTTCGTGACGGAAATCGACGCCGTGTTCGGTGGTAGTCGTTAGCGAGACATGGATATCCGGTCGCCGCTGCTCCAGCGTCATCAGGTGCGCCACCAGCCAGCGCATGGCGCAGGTCGGCGCCTTCATGCGAATTGAACGCCCTTCGCGCACCCGGTTCGTCACCCGAAACAGTTGATCAAACACCTCGCGAACCTCCGGCAACAGCTGACTGCCCTGCGGCGTCAACCGTAAACCACGGGCATGGCGCTGAAACAACGCGAAGCCCAGCCAGGCTTCCAGCGACGCGATCTGCCGGCTTACCGCCCCTTGCGTGACAAACAGCTCCGCCGCCGCCCGGGTGAAATTGAGATGACGGGCGGTCACCACAAAAGCGTGCAACGCATTCAGCGGCGGGATGCGGTTATTGATGGTCATACGCGCTCTCCGTCAGGCGGCCATAAGAAAACTGATTACATAACTATGCAGAAAAAACGCTGCGAGCCTGAGTACCGATTCCCGATGCGAGCGGCATCGTCAGCCCCGGTTTCACGGCAAGCAGCGGCTACCATCACCACATCTTATTGCTCTATTGCGATAACTAGTTGCCGCGAGCCATGCGTTTTTCTCATGGCTATTATGACAACAATTCGATTGTAGTACTACCGGCGGCAACGTCTAATGCATGAATAGTTATTCACGTACAACCAATAAATTTTAGCAGACAGGGCTTCTCTATCGTACCGTTCGCACACGTGCGGGTCTGCTATGACACTCAACGGAGACCCCATGCCGATTCAAACCCCGGTGCAATTCAGTTCCAAATTACCGGATGTGGGCACGACTATTTTTACCGTTATCGGTCAGCTATCCAGCCAGCACAACGCCATCAACCTGTCTCAGGGCGCGCCCAGCTTTCCCTGCTCTCCCGAGCTGATCGCCGGGGTGACGCGCGCCATGACCGAGGGTCATAACCAGTACGCGTCGATGTCCGGGCTGGTGTCGCTCAAAGAGGTGGTGGCGGAGAAAGTCAAGCGCCTGCACGGCCAGCACTACGACGCCGGACAGGAAGTCACCATCACCGCCAGCGCCAGTGAAGGGCTGTATTCCGCCATTTCCGCGCTGGTGCATCCGGGCGACGAGGTTATCTATTTTGAGCCGTCGTTCGACAGCTATGCGCCCATCGTCCGGCTACAGGGCGCAACGCCGGTGGCGCTGAAACTCGCCGTACCGAGCTTTGCCATCAACTGGGACGAAGTGCAGGCGGCCATCACCCCGCGCACCCGCATGATCATCATCAACTCGCCGCATAATCCCAGCGGTCAGGTGCTGAGCGCCGACGATCTGGCGCAGCTGGCGCGCCTGACGCGAAACACCGACATCGTGATCCTGTCTGACGAAGTTTACGAACACGTGGTGTTTGACGGCCAACGCCATCACAGCATGGCGACCCACAGCGAACTGGCGGCGCGCAGCGTGATTGTCTCATCGTTCGGCAAAACCTTTCATGTCACCGGCTGGCGCGTCGGTTACTGTCTGGCCCCGGCGGCGCTGATGGATGAGATCCTCAAAATCCACCAGTTTATGATGTTCTCCGCCGACACGCCGATGCAGTACGCCTTTGCCGACTACATGGCGGACCCGGCGACCTACCTGTCGCTCGGCCAGTTCTATCAGCATAAGCGCGATCTACTGGCGAATGCCTTACAGGACGGACCGTTTGAACTGTTGCCCTCCGCCGGCTCGTTCTTCATGCTGGCGAGCTTTGCGCACTTCAGCGACGAAAGCGACAGCGACATGGTCAAACGACTGATTGTCGACCACGGCGTGGCGACCATTCCGCTGTCGGCGTTTTACACCGACGGCACCGACAATAAACTGATTCGTCTGTCGTTCTCCAAAGATGACGAGACGCTGCTGGCCGGCGCGAAAGCCCTGTGTCAGGCCGCAGAGCGCCGACGCTAACCGGCTGCCGTATGCCGATAAATGCGGTTGCGCTCGATTTGTGTTTGATGGCTGTTACTGTGTGATGTTGATTGCAGTTTAAAGACTACTCATTGATTTACCGGAGATCGTTCCCGATATGAAAAAATTAAGCATGTTGATGTTGTCGCTGGGTTTACTGTCCTCCTCCGTCGCACTGGCGCAGACTGAACTGCGTTTTGGGCTGGAAGCGGAATACCCGCCGTTTGAAAGCAAAAACGCCAAGGGCCAGTTGGAAGGATTCGATATCGATCTGGGCAACGCCATTTGTAAAGCAGGCAATTTCAAATGCTCCTGGGTTGAAACCTCGTTTGATGCCCTGATTCCGGCATTGCAAGCCAAAAAGTTCGACGCCATCAACTCCGCGATGAACATCACCGAAAAACGTAAGGAAGCGATCGACTTTACCGCGCCGATCTACCGCATTCCGACCCAACTGGTCGGCAAGCCGGACACCGGTCTGGCGCCGACGCCGGAAGCGCTGAAGGGCAAGAATATCGGCGTGTTGCAGGGATCGATTCAGGAAGTGTACGCCAAGGCGCATTGGGAGCCGAAAGGCGTCACCGTAACCTCTTACAAAGACCAGAATCTGGCGTATGACGACCTGGCGGCAGGCCGTCTGGACGGTACGCTGGTGATGGCGGCGGCCGGTCAGTCCGGTTTCCTCGACAAACCGGAAGGCAAAGGTTTCGCCTTTATCGGCAAAGCGGTGGACGACGCCGCCATTCTGGGCAGCGGTATCGGTTTTGGTCTGCGTAAAAGCGACGCCGCGCTGAAAGCCGAGCTGGATAAAGCCATCAAACAGGTGAAGGACGATGGCACCGTTGAGAAACTGGCGAAAAAATACTTCCCCGGTTTCGACGTGCGGGTGCAGTAACCGCCGCTTCCCGCCGTTCCGCACCCTGAACGGCGGCGAAGAAACGACAAGGCCCGCGCCAGATGGCGACGGGCCTTGTTTTTGGCACAGGCGATTAGCCGGGGAAGCACCTGTTACGGCAACGGCAAATCCTTCAGCCGACCGGGGTGTTGTTTGACCAGGTCCCAGGGAAGGATTTCCCAGCCGGAGCCTTTGCACAGCGACATCAGATTGGGAGTCATTGTCTGGAAATAGATGCCTTTGGGCGTCAGGCTCCAGGGTGCGTTCGCCCACACTTCTGGCGACGTGTAATCACAGGCATCCTCGCTCTCGTCATCCATCGCCTTTGTCTGTTCCGGGTAGAGCCGGGCAAACTGTGCGGCCAGCCATGTCGGCAAGGTTTCCCGCAAATAGTCATCAGGGATAGCGAAGGCATCCGGCACCGGCGATTCGTCGACCCACATCAAATCAGAAAGCCTCAACTCGCTCGCATTGGAGACACGCAGCACCCGAGGCGACACGTCCATATAACCGTGTGCGCCGCCGCAGCTTCTGTCGCCAGATATCACATAGCTGATCACATTCGCCGACAGCAGGCTGATTTTTACCTTGTCATCCGAATGCTCACACTGCGCAACGGCCAGAACCGTGCGCCAGAAGCTGTCTCGCAGCGCCGCGTTTAGGGCAGCGAGTCGTTCCGCCGGGTAGCCCGAGGTCAACTGAAATATCGACAGTTTAGTGTTCGGTTCCTGCCACCATTCCACGTTATAACCGTTAACGACACCTTGTTTGACCATCGCCGGTTCAGCTGTTGCACGCAGCAGATATTCATAAGGCGAGAGCGGGTAGAGCGATTGCATAAAGGGCGACAATCCGGCTGTCGCTATCGGCATCATCTGTGACAGTTTAACGGTGAGCGGCGTACCCTGCCCCTGACGCCACTCGCCCTGCCAGCCATTATTATCGGCAGGACGTAACGTGATGACTGGGCTGCTCGCCGGCTTTGCGTCTGCCTCGTCGTCACTCTCCAATGCATCCACATCAATATTCAGCGTCACCTGCCCCTGCTTGCTGCGCTGGCCGTTAATATGGTGAGTCACACGTTCCGATGCAACAAAATAGCGGCTCTCCACTCGCCCATCCAGCTGAACATCCAGTTCCATCACCACCGGCGTCGTCCCCAACGTGCCGCCATATACCACTGGTTTTGCCTGAGCGATGCCCACCAAACAAACGAAACCCAGCACCAACATCCTTGAGGTCAATTTTAATAAGTTCATGTTAAGTAAACAGATAAGAAAAGGAGCGGATACTATAGTTGAACTGATGTATTTTCACTAACCCACCGGTATTGAATCTATCGTGGATAAAGGCGCACAGCGATAGCTCAACCCATCGGGCTAATGGCATTTTCCCACCCACGCTCTATGCTATGACGAGTCAGGGACAAACGGAGACGCGGTGTGCGCCGACGTGATCCCGGTGATTTTCTTTTCATACAAAAAAGGACAACACCATGAGTCATATCAAACTGTTAGGTATTGCCGGCAGCCTGCGTAAAGCCTCTGCCAACCGGGGATTGCTGCGCGCCGCGCAGTCCGTGCTGCCGGCGGGCGTCACGCTTGAGATCGCCGACCTGCTGGATGTGCCGTTCTATAACGCCGACCTGACCGAGGTTCCCGCCTCGGTGCAGCGTATCGCACGTCAGGCCAGCGAGGCGGACGGCTTCGTATTCGCCTGTACGGAATACAACTATTCGATGGCACCGGCGCTGAAAAACATTCTTGATTGGATCTCCCGCCTGCCGGACACCACCATCCTGAACGACAAACCGGCCGCGCTGATGGGTGCGGGCGGCGGTATGGGCACCTCCCGCGCGCAGTACCACTTGCGACAGAGCTGTATCTACCTGAATATCCATCCGCTGAATAAACCGGAAGTGTTCGCCAACGCCTTTGCCGGCGGTTTTGACGATCAGGGCAACCTGAAAGACGAAAAAATCACCGCGCTGATCGCCGATCAGATGAACGCGCTCGCCGATGCGATTGCACGCGGAAAATAAACCTCGCCTGCAAGCTGCCGCCCGTGATTGGGCGGCAGTCGTTTACGCCGCCACCGTTCCCACCTTCATCATCGCCTCGCTGGCGACCGTCAGCGCCGGGTGACGGCAGAAACGCACCACCTCCCCCACCACCAGCAGGCTGGGTGACTGCGGCTGATAACGCGCCATCAGCGTCGGCAGGGTCGCCAGCGTGGCGGTCAGCAAACGTTGTTCCGACTGGGTGCCGCGCTCGATAATCGCCAGCGGCGTACTGGCGGGCAGCCCATTGGCGATCAATTTCTGGCACAGGCGGCTGGCATGACTCAGCCCCATGTAAAACACCAGCGTCTGCTGGCCGGCGCCGAGCGTTTCCCAATCCAGTTGCGGTTCGCCGTCGCGGGCATGGCCGGTGATAAAACGCACCGACTGAGCACAGTCCCGATGGGTTAATGGCAGCCCCACCGCCGCGGCGCAGCCGGTGGCGGCAGTGATGCCGGGCACCACATGGCAGGTCACGCCCTGCTGCTGTAGATAATCCATTTCCTCGCCGCCGCGGCCGAAAATGAACGGATCGCCGCCTTTAAGCCGCACCACCCGCTGCCCGGCCTGCGCCAGCTCCATCAGCAACTGGTTGATTTGCGGTTGCGGCAGCGCGTGGTGCCCCTGCTGCTTGCCGACGTCAATGCGCAACGTTTCCGGTTGCACCAACGCCATGATATCGGCACAGACCAGTCGGTCATGCACCACCACATCCGCCTGCTGAATCGCCCGCAGCGCCTTGATAGTCAGCAGCTCGACGTCGCCCGGGCCGGCGCCCACCAGCCAGACATCGCCGGCCAGCAGCGGCTGGCGTTGATGGCCCTGCGCCATCAGTGTGTTCAGAGTAGGGTTCATGTTGATGACTCCTTAATCCGGGCGCGGCTCAACCCGCCCGGCGTAATGTGTCCGACGTGGCATAGTGTTGCAGCAACGCCTTCAATTCCGGCACGCAGGACCCGCAGTTGGTCCCGCATTGTAGTTGTTCGCCCAGTTGCGCCACGCTGTGGCACCCCTGACGGATGGCGTCGATAATGCGCTGTTCTCCCACCGCGAAGCAGCTGCAAATAGTCGCCCCTTGCGGCGCTTCGCCCTGCGGCGCGCACCCGGCCAGCAACGCCAGCCGGTCCGACGGCTGTTGCGGCGGCGCGGCAAATGCCGTCAGGATGGTCTCGCGCGCCAGAACCGGCCGGCGCGCGTCGACATACAGCGCCACCGCTACCTGCCCCGATAGCCAGCCAACCGCGTGAAACAGGCCGCCGTCCCCCTGCGCCTGTTGATAGTCGACGCCGTCCAGCCCGTACTGGCGGGCCAGCCAGTCAAGCCAGTGCTCCGGCGTCTGTTCGCCGGCGATCGTGTAATGGGACACACCGTCGGCGGCAATACGGCTCCAGTAGCCGCAATCCGGCGCCGTCACGTCGCCGCGCACAAACAGTTCGCCGAACCAGACGGCAGGCCAGCGCTGGATGCGCACCCGCGCCTGCTTGCTTTCCGGCTGACCGGAATAGGGGTCGGTCACCGCCGCTACCAGACTATCCGCCCGCGCCTGCGCGCTAAACTGCCGGTTCCAGTGCATGGGGACAAAAATGCTGCCGCGTTGCTGTCCGCGCTGGACCTGCGCCCGCGCCAGCATCCAGCCCGACTCGGCGCTGATACGCACCAGTTCGCCGTCGTGGACGCCGGCATTGAGCGCATCCTGCGGGTGAAGATCGCAATAGGGTTCCGGCAGATGGCGCATCAGGCGCGGCGCCTTGCCGGTGCGGGTCATGGTGTGCCACTGGTCGCGTACCCGGCCGGTATTGAGCACCAGTGGATACGCGGGCGACGGCGGATTGGCGGGCAGTTGCGGCGTGATCGCCAGCAAGCGCGCTTTACCGTCCGGGTGCCAGCAGCGCCCGTCGGTATACAATCGCGCGGTACCGTCGCTGACGGCACTGGTGACCGGCCACTGCACCGGCGTCAGTTGCTGCCATTGTTCATTGCTGAGCGTTGCCAGCGCGCTGATGTTGAACGCACGCTGTCCCTGATTCTCAAATCCGGACAAGGCGGCGTGCTCACGGAAGATCTGCGCCGGGTGGCGATAATCGAACGCCGCGCCAAATCCCATGCGTTGCGCCACCTGCGACAGGATCCACCAGTCGGCTTTCGCTTCGCCCGGCGCGGGCAGAAAGGCGCGCTGACGGGAAACGCGGCGCTCGGAGTTGGTAACCGTGCCGTCCTTTTCCCCCCACGCCAGCGCCGGCAGCAGGACATGCGCGCAGTCGGCGGTATCGGTGTGGCGCATCACGTCGGAGACGATCACCAGCGGGCAGCGCAACAGCGCCTGCCGCACCCGATCTGCCTCCGGCATGGAAACCACCGGGTTGGTGCCCATGATCCACACCGCCTTGACCTGCCCGGCTTCAATCGCGCGGAACAGATCCACCGCCATCAATCCCGGCGCCGGCGCCACCCGGTCGCTGCCCCAGAAACGGCCGACCCGGTCCACTTCCTGCGGGCTGAAGCCCATGTGCGCCGCCAGCTGATTCGCCAGCCCGCCCACTTCGCGCCCGCCCATCGCATTCGGTTGACCGGTAATCGAAAAGGGGCCGCACCCGGTCCGGCCGATACGGCCGCTGAACAGATGCACGTTGATGATGGCGTTGCATTTGTCGCTGCCGGAAGAGGACTGGTTGATGCCCTGCGAATAAAGCGTCACCACGTTATCGGTGTCGCTAAACCACTGGTAAAAACAGGCGACGTCCTCGCGGTCCAGTTGGCAGAATTCCGCCACCCGCTCCACCGTCCAGTCATCGGCGGCCGCCAGCGCCGCCTCCACGCCGCTCAGCCCGTCGGGAACCGGAGCGTTCCGCTGCGCCAGCCAGCGCAGCAGCCCGTTGAACAACCCGGCATCGCTGCCGGGCGCCAGCGGCAAGTGCAACTCCGCCGCATCGCAGGTGGCGGTCTGACGCGGATCGATCACCACCACCCGCATGTGCGGGCGCTGCTGTTTGGCCTGCATCAGCCGCTGATACACCACCGGGTGCGCCCAGGCGGTGTTGGACCCGACCAGCACCACCAAATCGGCCTGTTCGATGTCCTCGTAGTTACAAGGTACCGCATCGGCGCCCAGCGCCCGCTTGTACCCGACCACCGCCGATGCCATACACAGCCGGGAATTGGTATCCATGTTGGCGCTGCCGATGAATCCTTTCATCAGCTTGTTGGCGACGTAATAGTCTTCGGTCAGCAGTTGCCCCGAACCGTAAAACGCCACCGCCTGCGGGCCATGCTGCGCAATAATGTCGCCGAGCGACTGCGCTACCCGATCCAGAGCCTGATCCCAGCTGACGCGATGACCGTCAACCAGCGGCCACAGCAGCCGCCCTTGCAGATCCAACGTATCGCCCAATGCCGAGCCTTTGACGCACAACCGCCCCAGATTG
This sequence comes from Dickeya sp. NCPPB 3274, assembly GCF_000406205.1. NCBI lineage: Bacteria > Pseudomonadati > Pseudomonadota > Gammaproteobacteria > Enterobacterales > Pectobacteriaceae > Dickeya > Dickeya sp. NCPPB 3274. Next base: position 3,303,147 of record NZ_CM001979.1, read on the forward strand.
GCCGGGTGCTGGCGATCGCCTTCAATGGTCACCCTCCCGTCCGGCTGCGGGGTGGCGATCACCCCGCAGCCCACGCCGCAGTAAGGACAGGTGGTGCGGCAGCCGCTCATAACGCCTCCGCCATGTCGGCCGCCGCCACCGCCATCGGTTCGTTCGCCACCCAGATACGATCCTGTACCACACGCACCGGCCAGGCGCGCACCCGCAGTTGGCTGTCATCCGGGCTAACGCCGTCACGCAGACGCAGACGCTTTTTGTACAACGGCGAAATCACCACCGGCTCGCCCGCCACGTCGCCGACAAGGCCGCGCGACAGCACGTTGGCGCCGCTGCCCGGTTCCTGATTATCGAGCGCGAACACGTGTCCCGCCTGCCCCGGCTGGGCGGCAGGCAGATGAAACAGTGCCACCTGCTGATGTCCGACCCGCGCCGCCATGCCGGCATTCGCCGGAATATCGCAGAGGAAGCCGACGCACTGCCAGCCTTCCACGCCAGCCGCCTCTGATGCTGCCGTCGTCTTCTCCTCCAGACGGGCGGGGCGAGGCTGACCGCGCTCCGGCACCATCACTACCGCTTCATCCGGCGTGTCGCTGTTAAGGAAGGCGCGGAACAACGCCCGGTGTTCGTCATGCGCCAGCGTGGTCTGCCATTCGCACTGATAGCTGTCGATAACCTGGCGCATGTCGTTTTCCAGCTCGTCGGCAATTCCCAGACTGTCGTCGATTACCACCTGCCGCAGGTAGTCGATGCCGCCTTCCAGGTTATCCAGCCAAACGCTGGTGCGCTGCAGGCGGTCGCCGGTACGGATGTAGAACATCAGCAGGCGGTCGATCAGCCGGAACAGGGTATCGGTGTCCAGATCGCTGGCGAACAGGTCGGCATGACGCGGTTTCATGCCGCCATTGCCGCACACATACAGGTTCCAGCCCTTGTCGGTGGCGATCACGCCGATGTCTTTGCCCTGCGCTTCGGCGCATTCGCGGGTGCAACCGGAAACCGCCATCTTGAGCTTGTGCGGCGAGCGCAGCCCTTTGTAACGGTGCTCCAGCGCAATCGCCAGCGAGGTGGAATCCTGCACGCCGTAGCGGCACCAGGTGGAGCCGACGCACGATTTGACGGTACGCAGCGACTTGCCGTAGGCATGACCGGTTTCAAACCCGGCGTCGATCAGCTCCTGCCAGATAGCAGGCAGTTGCTCCAGCCGCGCGCCGAACAGATCGACCCGCTGGCCGCCGGTAATCTTGGTATACAGGTGATAACGTTCGGCCACCTGACCGATGGCGATCAATCCCTGCGGGGTAATCTCGCCGCCGGGAATACGCGGCACTACCGAGTAGGTACCGTCTTTCTGGATATTGGCCAGGAAACGGTCGTTGGTATCCTGCAACGGTACGTGTTCGGGTTTCAGCACATAATCGTTCCAGCAGGACGCCAGCATCGATCCGGCCAGCGGTTTACAGATTTCACAACCCAACCCGTGACCGTGGCGGGCGATCAGCTCGCCAAAACTGCGGATGCGGTTGACGCGGATCAGGTGGTACAGCTCCTGACGCGAATAGGCGAAATGCTCGCAAATGTCTTTTTTTACCTCGATGCCCGACTGCTGCAACTGGTACTCCATCACCTGCTTGAGCAGCGGTACGCAGCCGCCGCAGCCGGTGCCCGCCTTGGTGCAGGCCTTGAGCGACGCCAGATCGGTGCAGCCGTTGTCCACCGCCGCACAGATGTCCGCTTTGCTGACGTTATGGCAGGAGCAGATCTGGGCGCTGTCCGGCAACGCCGCCCCCCCCAGCCCTTTCGGCGCAGCGCCGTCCAGCGCCGGCAGAATCAGGCTTTCCGGGTGCGCAGGTAAGGTCATGTCGTTGAGTTTCATCTGCAACAGCGTGCTGTAATCGCTGCTGTCGCCCACCAGCACCGCCCCCAGCAGCCGTTTGCCGTCCGCCGAAACAATGATTTTTTTATAGACCTGATTCGGTTCGTCGTTCCACTGATAGCTCAGGCTGCCCTCGGTTTTACCGTGAGCATCGCCGATCGACGCCACGTCCACCCCCAGCAGCTTAAGCTTGGTGCTCATGTCGGCGCCGGTGAACGTCTGCTCCTGCTGCGCCAGCCGGGCGGCGACGGTGCGGGCCATCTGATAACCCGGCGCCACCAGCCCGAACATCTGCCCCTGCCATAACGCACACTCGCCAATGGCGAAAATAGCGTCATCTGAAGTCCGGCAATAGTCGTCGATCACGATGCCGCCGCGGGCGCCGATCTCCAGCGCGGCGTCACGCGCCAGCTGATCGCGCGGGCGGATACCGGCGGAAAACAGCACCAGATCGGTTTCCAGCGCCGTGCCGTCGGCGAAATTCATCCGGTGGCGCGCCTGCTCGCCCGCCGTAATCGCGCGGGTTTCCTTGCCGGTGTGCACCTGCAGGCCCAGCGCCTCAATCTTGCGCTTGAGCAGTTGCGCGCCGCCGTCGTCCAGTTGCACCGCCATCAGTCTGGGGGCGAATTCCACCACATGGGTTTCCAGCCCCAGTTGGCGCAGCGCGTTGGCGGCTTCCAGCCCCAGCAGACCGCCGCCCACCACTACGCCGCTGCGCGATTCTCGCGCTTCGGCGGCAATGGCGTCCAGATCCTCCAGCGTGCGATACACCAGACAGCCGGGGCGATCGTTGCCCGTCATCGGCGGCACGAACGGATAGGAACCGGTCGCCAGCACCAGCCGGTCGTACGGGGTTTCCTGGCCGTTCGCGTCGCGCACGCAGCGGCGTTGACGGTCAATCTTCGTCACCTGGCAACCGGTGCGCAATTCAATGTCGTGCTGTTCGAAAAAGCCCTCGCTGACCATTGACAGGGATTCGGCGCTGCGACCGGCAAAATACTCGGACAAATGTACCCGGTCATAGGCCGGATGGCGTTCCTCGCCAAACACCACCACGTGATACTGTTGGTGCAGGCTGCGTTCCACCAGTTGCTCCAGAAAGTGGTGCCCGACCATGCCGTGCCCCACTACCACCAATACGGGTTTACTCATGACAGAAATCCTTACGGCCGCAGGCCGTATGTCTACTTCAGGAAAAGACAGACCAAACAAAAGCGACGACGGTGCCGATGGCAGCCTGGTCTCCATGGCCGCCAGCAGTTGCGGACTGTCGCTGACATGACCGAACAGCAGCGCACCGCATAACCGGTCGTCGCGGAATATCAGGCGGCGATAATGGCCGCCGAGCGGGTCTGACAGCGAGTGGAGTCGATCGCCCTCCTGCGGGTGCAACTCCCCCGCGCTCACCACGTCAATCCCGGTAACTTTCAATCGGGTGGCCAGCGCCGCCGGCGCGTAATCCGCCGCCGGTTGCCCCGCCAGCCGGGCGGCCAGCACATCGGCCTGCGCCAGACAGGGCGCCACCAGCCCGACCGTTTCACCCTTCACTTCAGCGCACTCGCCGAATGCGCTGACGTATTCATCGGCGGTGCGCAACTGGCCGTCCGCCAGAATGCCGCGCCCGCATGCCAGGCCGCTGTCGCGAGCCAGCTCACACACCGGCTGCACCCCGGTCGCCACCACCACCAGACCGGCAGGCAAGCGGGTACCGTCAGCCAGTTCGACCGCCTCCACCTGCTCGTCGCCGGACGATTCATTACCGGACAATTCGTTACCGGATAATGCCTGAATCTGCACGCCGGTCAGGCAACGGATGCCGCGCTCATGCAGCCGGGCGCACAACAGGTCGCTGGCGGTGGCGTCGAGCTGACGCTCCATCAGCCGGGCGTGGCGGTGCAGCAGCGTCACCGCGGCGCCCTGCAGTCGCAGCGCGGCGGCGGCTTCAATCCCCAGTAATCCGCCGCCGATCACCACCGCCGGCTTTCCCTGTCGCACCGCCGCCCACATCCGCTCGACGTCATCCAACGTGCGAAAGCCCATCACGCCCGGCAGGTCGATGCCCGGCAACGGCGGCATAAACGGGCGGGAACCGGTGGCGAACACCAGTTGGTCATAGGTCAGGCGACGGCGATCGGTAATCACTTCCCGCGTAGCCCGATCAATACGTAGCGCCGACTCGCCGGTCAGTATGGTCACGTCCATCGTTGCCGGCGCCGGCTCTAACTGCGTGTCCTCAAAGGTTTTTTCGCCCCCCAGCACCGAGGAAAGCAGCACGCGGTTATAGCTGTCGCGCGGCTCGCGATCGATGACGGTGACGCGGTAGCGTTGCGGTGCCAGTTGCCCCAGTCGCTTTACCAGCCGCGCGCTGGACAGACCGTTGCCGATAATCACCAGATGCGCGCTCATCGCTGCTTCCTCCCGTCAGGCCGCGTGCGGCTGCTTCTCATACAGGAAATGCAGCACCTGCTGACGGTACTGGTGATAACGCGGGTCATCCGCCAGCGCGACGCGAGCGCGCGGGCGTTCCAGCGCCACCGTCATGATCTCGCCCACCGTGGCCGCCGGGCCGTTGGTCATCATCAGCACCCGGTCGGAGAGCAACACCGCCTCATCCACGTCATGGGTTATCAGCACGATGGTGGTGTTCAGCCGCAGCTGGATTTCCATCACCGCGTCCTGCAAATGGGCGCGGGTCAGCGCATCCAGCGCGCCGAACGGTTCGTCCATCAGCAGCACCTTGGGTTTCATCGACAGCGCGCGGGCGATGCCCACCCGCTGCTTCATACCGCCGGAAATCTCGTGCGGGCGCTGGTTCAGCGCGTGCCCCATGTGCACCAGCTCCAGGTTATGGACGATCCACTCGTGCATCTCCGCCTTGTTCATCTGGCCGCGGAATACCTGCTTCACCGCCAGCGCGACGTTGTCGTAGGTGGTGAGCCACGGCAGCAGCGAATGGTTCTGAAATACCACCGCCCGCTCCGGCCCCGGACCGTCGATTTCGCGGTTGTCGCACAGCAGGCCGCCGCTGGTCGGCAGCGTCAGCCCGGCAATCAGGTTGAGCAGCGTTGATTTGCCGCAGCCGGAGTGCCCGATCAAACTTATGGTTTCCCCGGTATGGATATCGAAACTCACGTTATCGAGCGCCAGAAACGAACCGCCGGCGGTGGAAAAACGCTGACTGACCTGCTGAATACGGATAATCGGTTGATCGCGCATACGTTTCTCCTTAACGGGTTTCATAGCTGAAGCGTCTGGCCAGCAACATCAGCCCTTGCTCAAGTAACAGCCCGACCACGCCAATCACCAGAATGGCGATGATGATGTTGGGCACGTTGAGGTTGTTCCACTCGTTCCAGATCCAGAAGCCGATACCGATGCCGCCGGTCAGCATTTCCGCCGCCACGATCACCAGCCAGGCGATGCCGATCGACAGCCGCACCCCGGTCAGCACGCTCGGCAGCACCGCCGGCAGCAGGATCTTGCGCATGATGGTGAATTCGGACAGCTTCAGCACCCGCGCCACGTTGAGATAATCCTGCGGAATCTGGCGCACCCCCTCGGCGGTGTTGAGGATCATCGGCCAGATGGAGCAGATAAAAATGGTCCAGCTGGAAGCCGGCTCGGCGCGCTGGAACAGCAGCAGGCCGATGGGCAGCCACGCCAGCGGGCTGACCGGACGCAACAGCGAAATAATCGGGTTGAACATCGCCGCCATAAACCGGAAGCGGCCAATCAGGAAACCGGCGGGAATCCCCACCAGCGCCGCCAGCCCGAAACCGATGCCGACGCGCTCAAGCGACGCCAGCACGTTCCAGCCGATGCCCTGATCGTTGGGGCCGGCCACGTAAAAGGGGTCGGCAAAAATGCTCTGCGCCGCCAGCCAGGTCTGCCACGGCGTCGGGAAACCTTTGCTGCTCAGCGCCGCGAGCTGCCAGACCGCCAGCAGCAGGATCATGCCGACGCCGCCCGGCAGCAGCCGGGACAGCCATCGGCTCAGGCGCGGCCGCCAGACGGCGCGCGGCGAGGCGACGGTCGGCGCCGGTGCAGCGACGCCGACGGTTTCAGGTAAGGCGAGTAATGGTAGCGTCGGTCGCGACCGCGTTGTGGTGCGGCGTGTCAGTCGGCTCCGGCACGATCGAAAGAATCTGGGCTTGCGTTTTCATGGTCGCTCTCCGTTACTTTTTCACGCTGAAGCTGTTGGCATAACCGGCCGGATCGCTGCCGTCCCAACGCTTGCCGTCAATCAATACGCTGCTGCGCATCTCGCCGGACGGCAGCGGCACGTTGCCGACCGCACTGGCCGCCTGCTTGTAGATATCGATGCGGTTGACCTGGCGGGCCACCGCCTGATAGTCCGGCTCCTGCGCCAGCAGGCCCCAGCGTTTGTGCTGGGTGAGGAACCACATCCCGTCCGACAGATACGGGAAGTTCACTTCGCCGTCGTGGTAGAAGCGCATAGCGTGCGCGTCCTGCCAGCTTTTGCCCGCGCCGTTGTCGTATTGCCCCAGCATACGGCCGACAATCGTCTCCTCCTGGGTGTTGACATACGCCCGCCCGGCGATGACGCGGGCGGTTTCGCGCCGGTTGTCGTCCGAGCTATCGATCCAACGCGAGGCTTCCAGCACCGCCGCCGTCAGCGCGCGGGCGGTATTGGGGTTGGCGTTAACCCACTCGGCGCTGGTGCCGAGAACCTTCTCCGGATGATCCGGCCAGATATCCTGCGAGGTGGCGGCGGTAAAGCCGAGGCCGTCGGTAATCGCGCGCTGGTTCCAGGGTTCGCCGACGCAGAAACCGCTCATGTTGCCGATCTTCATGTTCACCACCATCTGCGGCGGCGGCACTACCACGGTGCGCACGTCGTCAAACGGATTGATGCCGGCTGCGCCCAGCCAGTAATAGAGCCACATGGCGTGGGTGCCGGTAGGAAACGTCTGGGCGAAGGTGTAAGTCCCCGCCGGGCTGGCCGCAATAAACCGCTTCAGGCTGGCGGCATCGCTCACGCCGGCTTCGCGCAGCTTATTGGACAGGGTGATAGCCTGACCGTTGTTGTTCAGCGTCATCAGCGCCGCCATATTGTGCTGCGGCCCCGACGCGCCGGCCTGCAGGCCGTACAGCAGCCCGTAAAGCACGTGCGCCGCGTCCAGTTCGCCGGACACCAGCTTGTCGCGCACCGCGGCCCAGCTCGCTTCCTTACTCGGCACAATGGTGATGCCGTATTTCTTGTCAAAACCTTTTACCGACGCCATCACCACCGATGCGCAGTCGGTCAACGGAATAAAGCCGATGCGCACCTCTTTCTTCTCCGGGGCATCGGAACCGGCCGCCCAGGCGCGGTTCATTATTCCCGGCAGCAGCATGGCGCCGCCCAGCGCGGCGCTCCCCACCAGAAACTGGCGACGGGAAAACGTATTGGTTTTGTTATCGGTTGTGGGATCACTCATCAACGACACCTCGGCAACCCGCCGTTTCGGCGGCAAAAACAAAAAGGCGTCCATAAGCCATGCGAAAATTCGCACGCTTATGGACGCCTTTGCCCAGCGCTTTCCCGTACCGCCATTAGCACGAAAAAGTCGCAGTGAATTGTTACCGGAGATGAAGCAAGGTGTGTGCCAACCTGTCAGATATCCCTGTGACCTGACAGCACATTGGGTGGACCGTCCATGCCGCGCCGGATAACCGACACGTCCCGATGGGGCTATTTTGCTCGCCGCAAGCGCGGCTAATATTGAGCTGGATCAATTCAGCCGGGATATCAGGCCGATGGCGAAAACGAACCACTGCCGCTATGCACGTCAGAGCGGTGGGAAGAGAGCGGCTTCGGCTGCACCGTTATCTGGCAAATCACGCACGCTTTATGTGCATTCATGACCAGCGTATTCAGTTAGCGCCATGCGAACTCGCCGCTTTCCATCAGGGGTTATTCTGAAACACATCCGCCACCGCCAGCATGGCGTTGGCAATCTCGATCAGTTTCTTGTTCTGGTTCATCGCCATACGACGCAGGGTTTTATACGCCTCTTCTTCGCTTAAGCCCCGGTGCTGCATCAGCACCCCTTTGGCCCGGTCGATTTGGCGCCGTTCATCCAGCGTCGCGCGCATCGCCGCCAGTTCATGATCCAGCGCCTGCAAACGCCGCGCCTGCTGTTGCACCAGCGACAGCAGCGAACGCCCTAGCTGCGGCCGCACGCCGTCGCTGTCGAGCCAGCTGTGCGCCGCCGCGCCCTGCTCCATCTCCGAGCGGGCGATAAACACCGAATAGCTGTGGTCTTCGCCCTGCTGCGCCGCCATCAGGCCGGCGACATCCGCCTGCTGGTCAAGGCAAGCCTGCTCGGCGGCGGCGATGCGATCGCGGCACAGTTGCATCAGCGTCTGCTCCAGCCGATCCTCGATTTGCTTCATGGCGTCGATGCGCGCCGTCGCCAGCGCGAACCATTGCAGGCTGCCTTCCAGCGGCAGGTTGTCCGGCGCGCGGGTGCAGGCCACGCGCCGCAGTCGTTCAAATTCCCGATCGGTCGCCAGCGATAGCCAGCGCTCACGGCTGACGTCATCGGCGAAATTGGCGAAGGTATCGAAGCAACGCTCCTGACGTTCGATCAGATCCAGCAATGTCTGCTGAGTACTGACCGGAAATTCGCCGGCGGCAAACGCAGCGGCGCCGACTGCTCGCTCCTGACCAGCCAATTCCTTGCCCTGCATGAAACTGAACATCGCCACCAGCGCGCGGGCGATCACCGGTTCCGCCGCGGTATCCGACACTTCGAACACCAACGTCAATAGATGGCGGATAATGTCGTTAAACACCGTCATCGCGTCCGACTGCGGCAACGCGCGCTGACGCACCTGCTGGCGCAGCGACGGCAGCAATCCCAGCGTGTAGACCACGCTGGCGGCACGGCTGAACAGCCGGCTGGCCTGCGGTAACGACCCGGCGCGCTGCGCCAGGTCATCCAGTTGCTCCATAAATTGCGACTCGGCCTGTCGCACATCCTGCTCACGCTGCGGCAGTTCATCCACGCACAGCCGCCCGTCCGAACACAGGAACAGGTTGGAGGTACCGCGTTCGCGTTGCAGCATGTGCACCAGTTGGCTGATGCGCCCTACCAGCTCGCCGCTTTGCAGCAGCCCGCGCAGGCTATTCAGTTCACACTGACGCGAAGCCATCAGAAAACGAATTGTCGTTGAAGGGTCCGCCACCATTCTCTCTTCTCTCTACACCGCTGATTGCCACATTATGCAATACTCATGCAAATAGTGCGCCTGACGCAAATAGTGCACCTGAAGCAAGTAGCGCACCGGCAAATAGTGCGCCAGCTCAGGCGGTTGTGCAACCAACGGGCTGACCGGCGCCAAACCGGCGCGTGACACTCGGTGCGGCAGGGGAAAACGTTCGGGGAAATGATACCGCCCGACGTACGCCGGGCGGTGGTGGTATGAGAGAGCGCCCGTATCAATGTCACAGCGACATGGCACGCACGCATCGTCTGATGAGATTACCGATCCAGGTTGCTCTGCGGCCCGACGTTATTCTCCACCATCGATTTCACCTGTGAGTAGCCGACCGGCGTCACGCTGCCCAGCGCTGTCTTCACGGACTCCGACACCTTGATATCGCTCATTACGTCCGGGTTAACGATAAATTTGTCGATATTCGCTGTTGCGAAATTACTGACGCAGTCGCGTCCCAGCACCGAACGGCAGGTTGATTGCTGTGCGCCGATATTGGCATCCAACGTAGCGAACATCTTATTTTTGTCCGGGGTATCGCCATACAGGAAGATGGGGAGGAAATAACGATTGCCGGGAACGAAATAATTGCCTTCCACAAAGGCAATCGCATCGTCATGACCGCGGATGCCCATGTAATAGTTCGAGTCGAACAGGTTATTCACCAGATGCACAATACCGCCGTTTGCGGCGCTACTTTGCTTGCCAATCTCCGGAGAACGACCGGCAGAATTATAAATCCGGTTGCCAATCAGCGTAATGCTCTGATTTTCCGCTACCAGCAACATCATCCAGTAATGACGGTTGTCGCAATAATGCCCGGCTTCGGTAGTGCCATCCAGGAAATTATTGGAAATGGTCACATTAGCGGCAGTGCCCCAGCCGGTCACAATCATCTGACGGCCAATACGGGAAATATAGTTGTGGTCAATCCAGATGCGGCTGGCGTTATCAATGCTAATCGCATCGCCGGCCCAAATAACGCTTTCGTTAATATCGGTAATCGACAGATTGCGGACAATAATATTGGACACGCCGCCGCGCATAATCACCCCTTTGCCTTTGATGCCGGCATCTTTGCCGACGCCAATCAGGGTTTTGTTCGAGCCGATCAGCAGCGGCGTTTTACCGGCCGCATCATAGGTGATGTTGTAGGTCGGCTTTCCATCGCAATAGTTGGCGACCGACAGGATACGCTCCATTTTACCGTTCACTGCACAGCTATTATTGGAGTAAGTACAGCCGAGGTCGGTGCGGGTGCCTTCCAGACTACTGAAATCGATGACCGACTTCAGTTGGATCACGCGCGGGGTCGTGTCTTTACAAACGCCGTCGACCACGTTATCACACAGCGCCCGTTTCAATTCATCCGGCGTGGTTACCGTCACGACATCGCCGCCCGCGCCGCCGGTCACACCGGCGCCAAAACCGACCGGCGCACTTTTGAATTCCAGCCCCACCGTTTTCTTGTCGTCCATGGTCAGGGTGCAGGTATCGCTGCCGCCGCACGCGGCGGCATCGCCGGTCCAGGTTTTCACGCCGTAGCTGCCGTATGGGCTGGCTTTCAGCGTCAGTTGGGTACCGGCAGGATAACTGCTGCCGGAGGCCGCGCCGGTAATGGCGCCCTGGGGCGAGGCATTGAGCGTCAGTGTGTAAGTCGTCGCCGCCGTCGACCAGGTCGGCAACGCCGCCAGCAGAGACATCGACAGCGCCATGATGCCGACGCGCCCGCGGCGGATTGCCGCATACGGACGGCCGGTCACGCCTTTTCCGATTGCCGGTGTCGGGTTAGCGGAAAACACTATCCGCTGAGTATTATTATTATTCATGAGATATTCTCCTTGCATTTATATTTCTTATCCTGATAGGCAGGTTTTAGTTTTCTCTGAAACGCCATCCAAATTCATTACAAAATGTTATTCCGGCGTCCACATAAACAGACACCAAACCTATTATTCAACAACGAATCAGGAATGAGCGCAGCGGAGTATTACAAAATCCACACTGGCATGCATTATTAACGACACTGTTCATACCAGAAAATAATGACAGAAAAATGATAATAAAAACATATTGGACGTAGCGTTGCCATTGTTGTATTAAGTCACAATGCCCGACTTGTAAAAATAAAAACAGCAATCAAAATATAACCAAAAATTAAGAAGGCAGAGCCGGGAAATAATACCCGCTCTGCCGAAAAATATTATTTCACCCCGCCACCCAATACATTATACAGCGTAATCAAATTATCCAGCCGCGACTGTTCCAGGCTGAGCAACGACTGACGGGCGCTGTACAGCGTACGCTGGGCATCCAGTACGTTGAGATAGGTATCGACTCCGGCGCGGTAGCGGTTGCTGGCCAGTTGATAACTGCGCTCGGCCGCCGCCACGTAATCGCGTTGCGCCGCCTGCTGCTCATCAATCGTGCCTTTGCGCGCCAGCGCGTCGGCCACTTCGCGAAACGCGGTCTGCAGCGTTTTCTCGTAACTGGCGACATAGCCCTGTTTTTCCGCCTCGGCGTAGCGCAGCGCCGACAGGTTGGCGCCGCCGTCGAAGACAGGCAGGCTGACGGCCGGCGCCAGCGACCAGACGTGCGCGCCGCCGCTAAACAGCGACGACAGCGCCTCGCTGCTCAGGCCGTTGCTGGCGGTCAGAGTAATGCTGGGGAAGAACGCCGCCCGCGCCGCACCGATATTGGCGTTGGCCGATTTCAGGGTATGTTCCGCCGCCTGCACATCCGGACGGCGCAACAGCGCGGCGGACGAAATACCGGCGGCTACCGGTTTCACCGCCTGCGCCAGCGACGCCACATCCGCAGGCAACAGCGCCTCCGGCACCGGGCGCCCGGCCAGCAGATCCAGCGCATTCTTATCCTGCGCTTCGGTGGTCTGCGCGCTGGCGACGTCCGCCCGCGCCTGCTGGTAGACGGTTTCCGCCTGCGCTACATCCACCGCCGACGCCACGCCGTTACGCAACCGGCCGCGGGTCACCGCCAGCGACTGCCCGGCGCTCTCCATCGTCTGACGAGCCAGCGCCAAATTGCTGCGAGCGGTCGCCAGCGCCACCCAGGCGGTGGACGTATCGGCGATCAGCGTCAGCCGGGTACTGGCGGCGGTGGCGGCGCTGGACAGATATGCCTCCCGCGCCGCGCCGGTCAGGCTGCGGTTTTTACCAAACAAATCCAGCGTAAAGGCGCTGGTGGACAGGCTGGCGCCGTAGCTGCTGCTCAATACCGTACCGTTGCCGCTGCTGCTGAGCGAACGGCTGCGATCGCCATCTATCCCGGCGTTGATGGTCGGCAGCAACGCCGCGCGCTTTTCGCCCAGCTGCGCGCGCGCCGCTTCCACATCGGCAATCGCTTTGCGCAGATCACGGTTGTCCGACAACGCCATGTCGATAACCTGACGCAGGCGATCGTCCACCAGCACCTCGCGCCACGGGATATCATCCGCCGGCTGGCGGGCCGCCGCCGCATGATAGGCCGCCCCTTGCGGCCAGGCGTCAGGCACCGGCGCGGACGGCCGCTGATAGTGCGGATCCAGCGAACAGCCGGATAACAGCATAGCGCCGGTCAGTAAGGTCATGATAACGCGCATCAGTTTTCTCCCTGCGTAGGCGTAGGCATCGAGGTTGATGGCGATGTTTGCGTGTGGCGGCCGGGGAATACCCGTCTGACCAGCACAAAGAACATCGGCACCAGAAAAATCGCCAGCACGGTGGCGGTCAGCGTACCGCCGACAATACCGCTGCCGATGGAGATACGGCTGTTGGCGCCTGCGCCGGTCGCCACCGCCAGCGGGAATACCCCGGCGATAAACGCCATCGACGTCATCAGCACCGGCCGCAGACGCGTACGCGCCCCTTCCAGCGCCGCTTCATACAGCGTGGCGCCGCGCCGGTAAGCGGCCTCGGCGAACTCCACGATCAGAATGGCGTTCTTGGCCGACAGGCCGATGGTGGTGAGCAACGCCACCTGAAAATAGACGTCGTTTTCCAGCCCGCGCAATGTCGCGGCCAGCACCGCGCCCACCACCCCGAGCGGGATTACCATCATCACCGAGAACGGAATACTCCAGCTTTCATACAGCGCCGCCAGACACAGGAACACCACCAGAATCGACATGGCGTAGAGCGATATCGCCTGCCCGCTGGCCAGCCGTTCCTGATAGGAGAGCTCGCTCCAGGCAAAGGTGGTGCCGGCAGGCAGCGCGCGCGCCAGCGCTTCCATTTCGTCCATCGCCTTGCCGGAGCTGACGCCGGGCGCGCCGGTGCCCTGAATTTCGTAAGACGCCAGCCCGTTATAACGCGACAGGCTTTCCGGGCCGTAGCTCCAGCGGGTGGCGGCAAAGGCGGAGAACGGCGTCATCACGCTGTTGCCGCTGCTGTCGCTGCCGCGTACGAACCATTTGTCGAGATCCGACGGCTGGCCGCGCGAGCCGGCATCGCCCTGAATGTAGACTTTCTTCACCCGACCGCGATCGATGAAGTCGTTGACGTAGGTGCCGCCCCAGGCGCTGCTCAACGTGCTGGTGACATCGCTGATCGACAGCCCTAACGCACGGATTTTGGCGTAGTCGAGGTCCACCTGTAGCTGCGGCATCTGTACCAGATCGTTGGGGCGTACTGCGGACAGCCGCGGATTCTTCGCCGCCTCCGCCAGCAGTTGATCGCGCAACTCCAGTAAACGACCGCGGTCGGTATTGCCGGTAGCCTGCAATTCAAAGGTAAAGCCGTCAGACTGGCCCAGCCCCTGCACCGCCGGCGGCGACATGGTGAACACCTGCGCGTCGCGAATGGCGGACAGCGCCTGCATGGCGCGATGGGCGATGGCGTCGGAACTGTTCGCGCTGCCGGGGCGCTGGCTCCAGTTCTTCAGCGCCACAAACGCCATCCCGGCATTCTGGCCGCTGCCGCTGAAGTTGAAGCCGGAAATCACGAAAATGGCTTCAACATTGTTTTTTTCCTCGGTGAGGAAATAGTGCTCGATGCGCTCCCCCACCTTACTGGTGCGGGCTTCGGTGGCGCCAGCCGGCAACGTAAACTGCACCATCACGTCGCCCTGATCCTCGTTAGGCAGGAAGCCGCCCGGCAGCCGCAGGAACAGTAAGCCCAACGCCACGATCAGCAGACCGTACAGCGCCAGATAGCGCCACGGTCCGGTAATGACATGCGCCACTCGCCCGGTATAGCGCTGCTGCAAACGGTCATACCCGCGGTTGAAACGGGCGAAGAAACCGTTGCCGTCCGGCGACGAATGTGCCGCCGGTTTCAGCAACGCCGCGCACAGCGCCGGCGTCAGCGTCAACGCCACCACCACCGACAGCAGCATGGAAGACACGATGGTGATGGAGAACTGCCGATAGATCACCCCGGTCGATCCGCCGAAGAATGCCATCGGCAGAAACACCGCGCTCAACACCAGCGCCACCCCGACCAGCGCGCTGGAAATCTCGCGCATCGACTGTTCCGTGGCCGCCACCGGCGACAGCCCCTGATCGCGCATCAACCGCTCGACGTTTTCCACCACCACGATGGCGTCATCCACCAGCAGGCCGATCGCCAGCACCATGCCGAACAGCGTCAGGGTATTGATGGAGTACCCGAACACCGCCAGCACGCCGAACGTCCCCAGCAATACCACCGGTACCGCCACCGCCGGGATCAGCGTGGCGCGCAGGTTCTGCAGGAACAGAAACATCACCAGCACCACCAGGGCGATGGCTTCAAACAGGGTCTGCACCACCTCTTCCACCGACACCTTGATAAAGTCGGTGCTGTCTTTCGGGTAGGACACCTCGTAGCCTTGCTGCATCTGCGGGGTGAACTCCGCCACTTTGGCTTTCACCCGCTCCGCCGTCGCCAGCGCATTGGCGCCGGACGACAGCATCACCGCGATACCGGCGGCGGGGTGACCGTTCAGCCGGGTGGTGGTGGTGTAGTCCTCGTTGCCCAGTTCGACCCGCGCCACGTCGCCGAGACGCACCAGCGCGCCGCTGGATTCGCTTTTGACGATGATGTCGCGGAACTGCGCCGGGGTTTTCAGCCGCGATTGCGCGGTGACGGTCGCGGTCAATTGCTGATCGCTGCTGGCGGGCTGCGCGCCGATTTTCCCGGCCGACACCTGAGTGTTCTGCGCTTCGATCGCGGAGGAAATATCCGACGGCATCAGGCTATAAGCCGCCAGTTTGGTCGGGTCCAGCCAGATGCGCATCGCGTACTGGGAACCGAACACCTGTACGCTGCCGACGCCTTCCACCCTGGAGAGCGGGTCCTGTAGGTTGCTGACCATGTAGTCGGCGATGTCGGCGGCGGTGCTTTTATCCGTGGTGTCGTATAACGCCATGATCAGCAGGAAATCCTGCTGGGACTTGGTCACCGTGATGCCTTGCTGTTGCACTTCAGTGGGCAGGCGGCTGGTGGCCTGTTGCACCTTGTTTTGCACCTGCACCTGCGCGGTATCCGGGTTGGTGCCCTGCGTAAACGTGGCGGTGATGCGCACATCGCCGCTCGAATCGCTGGAGGAAGAAAAATAGAGCAACCCGTCCAGCCCGGTGAGCTGCTGCTCAATCACCTGGGTCACGCTGTTTTCCAGCGTGTCGGCGGAAGCGCCGGGGTAACTGGCTTTGATGGCGACGGAGGGCGGCGCCACATTCGGGTACTGCGCCACCGGCAGCGATTCAATCGACAACGCGCCCGCCAGCATGATGACAATGGCGATCACCCAGGCAAACACCGGGCGATGAATAAAGAAACGGGAGAACATGATCAGCGAGCCTCCGTAGCGCGCGGCGTCGCCGTATCCGACTGGGCGCTCTCCTCAACGGCGGCGACTTTATCGCCCGTACGTACCTTGTCGGTGCCTTCGGTAATTAACCGATCGCCCGCGTTCAGCCCCTGAGTGATCAGCCAGCGGCTGCCCATCGCTTCGCCGGTTTCCACCTCGCGTCGTTCCACCACTTGCTGGTTGTTGACCACCAGCGCATAGGCATTGCCTTTGGTGTCGCGCAGGATGCCTTGCTGCGGCGCCAGAATGGCGTCAGGCACGCTGGCGGTTTCCACCGTGGCGCGCACAAACATGCCCGGCAACAGCATATGGTCGGCGTTAGGGAACTCGGCGCGCAGCGTCACTGAACCGGTGGCTTCATCCACCGCCACTTCCGCCAGTTTCAGCACGCCCGGCTGGCGGTAAGGCTGGCCGTTTTCCAGCGTCAGCGTTACCGCCGCCTGCTGCTGTTTCTGGTGCGCCAGCAGCGCCAGCCGCTGACTGCTGGACTGGGTAAGGTCGACGTAGATCGGGTCCAGTTGGCGAATGGTGGCCAGCGCGGTGCTCTGACTGGCGGTAACCAACGCGCCCGGCGTGACCGACGAAATACCGATGCGCCCGGAAATCGGCGCGGTAATGCGGGTATACGCCAGGTTGATCTGCGCGGTTTTCAGGGCGGCGGTCTTTTCCGCGACGCTGGCGACATCCTGCTCATAGGTGGCCTGCGCGTCGTCCGCGTCCTGCTGCGACACCCCCTCTTCTTTCAACAGCCGGGCGTAACGTTCGGCTTTCAGTTTGGCCGAACGCACGGTGGACTGGGCGTTTTTCAGCGCGGCGGCTGCCTGATCCGCCGCCGCCTGATAACTGGCCGGGTCTATCTGATACAGCATCTGCCCGGCTTTCACTTCGCTGCCTTCGGTAAATAACCGTTGCTGGATAATGCCATCCACCTGCGGGCGAACCTCGGATACCATCGCCGCCGTCACGCGGCCGGTCAGTTCACTGTGCAGCGTGACGGGTGCGCCATGCAGCGTCTGCACGGTTACCGCCACCGGTTGTGACGACGCCGGTGAAACAGCGCTGCGATCGCATCCCGTCAACAGCGCGGCGCACGTAGCCACTGTTACAATAAAGTTGTTACTTCGCATCAAGTCCTGTCCTAGAATTGAGAATGAACGTTCATTCTCAATATAAAAAATTTGACGTCAGACTTCTTATAAAATTTGCAAGGATAGCGTTAGCAACGTTATCCAGGCATTGGAGCAATGCTATGCCATCACCCCATCATGAAGACAAAGCGCAGGCCCGGCGTGATCAGATCATCGCCGCCGCTCGCCGCTGCTTTCGCCAGTCCGGCTTTCACGGCGCCAGCATGGCGGAGATCGCCGCGCAGGCCCAGCTTAGCGTCGGGCAGATTTACCGCTATTTCGTCAACAAAGACGACATCATTGAGGAGATCGTGCGGCGTATCGTCGATATCCGGCTACAGCGCATGACGCCGGAAAATGAAGAACCCCGGCGTTTTGCGCCGCTGCTGGCCCGCCGCCAGTTGCCGATCGCCGGAGACAGCGACGACGATGATAACCTGCTGATGCTGGAAGTGGCATCCGAAGCCACCCGTAACCCGCGGGTGGCGAGCATCATGCAGGAAGCCGATCGGCACATGTTTACCCGCGCCAGTACGCTGATGAAATACCGCTTTCCGCATTTTTCGGATGAGGAAATCGCCGCGCGTACCGAACTGATGGCGGTATTGTGCGAAGGCACGACATTCCGCAGCGTGATTCCGCAGCGCGCCCCGGTCGCGGTGCTGGAGCCGCTGTACCAATCCCTGTTTGACTCACTGTTCCCTGATAAGACGCCATGACTGAAAAATCATCCCGTTCACGACTCGAATACGCCCTGATTCTGGGTACGCTGGCCGCGCTCGGCCCGCTATGTACCGACCTCTACCTCCCCGCGCTGCCGCAGATGACCGGCGCGCTCGCCACCTCGACGGCCGCCACCCAACTTAGCCTGACCGCCGGCCTGCTCGGGCTGGGCGCCGGTCAGTTGATCTTCGGCCCGCTGAGCGACAAGCTGGGCCGACGCCTGCCGTTGTTGCTGTCGCTGGCGATGCTGCTGTTGACTTCGGTCTGGTGCGCGCTGGCGCAGGATATCGGCCAGCTGATCGTCGCCCGGTTGTTGCAGGGCATCGCCGGCGCGGGCGGCGCGGTGTTGTCCCGGGCCGTCGCGCGGGATCTGTATGTGGGCCATGCCCTGACCCGTTTTTTCTCGTTGCTGATGCTGATCAACGGCCTGGCGCCGATCCTCTCGCCGGTACTGGGCGGTTTACTGCTGGGCGTGACCGACTGGCGCGGCATTTTTGTGCTGCTGGCGGTGATTGCTTTTCTGTTGCTGGCGATGTGTCTGCTGCGGCTAAACGAGACGCTGCCCGCCGAGCGGCGCATCGCCGGCGGGGTCGGTTCGATGCTGTCGTCGTTGGGAAGCCTGCTGCGGGAGCGAACATTCATGGGATTGTGTCTGGCGCAGGGGCTGTGCGGCGCCGGCATGTTCGCCTACATCGGCGCCTCGCCGTTCGTGCTGCAGGAAGTATACGGGCTAAGCCCGCAGGCGTTCAGCCTGTGTTTTGCGGTCAACGGCATCGGGCTGATCGCCGCCGGACAGCTGGCCTCCCACTTTAGCCTGCGCTTTGGCGAGCAGCGCGTGCTGCACGCCGGGCTGGCTGTCGCGGTCATCTCGGCGCTGGTGCTGACGGTGGCCGGATTGCTGCACGCGCCGCTTATCGGCATTCTGATCCCGCTGTTTTTCGCCATCGCCATGATCGGGATTGTCGGCCCCTGCGCGTCATCGCTGGCGATGCAGAGCCAGGGCAGCAAGGCCGGCAGCGCTTCGGCGCTGATTGGTCTGAGCATGTTCGCGCTCGGCGCACTGAGCGTGCCGTTTACCGGGCTGACCGGCAGCACCAGCGCGCTGTCGATGGCGCTGGTGATCCTGGGATGCTACCTGCTGGCGGTCATCGCCTATCTGCTGTTATCCCTGAAATCCACCGCTCAGGGAGACCAACCGGAAAAGGGATGAACCGGCACGCGGCGATGAGAAGTCGGTCATCGCGCTGAATACCGAGATTCCCCGGCGCGCACAGCCCGTGCCAGCAAGATTCACGGCACGGGCTTATCCCGCTTACAAACGGCCTTCAGTGAGATCATCGCCGCCAGACAAGGCAGGGTCCGGGATTGATTCACCCAGCGTTTGTTTAAACCAACTCACGACTTTGCTGATGATCACCGGCTGGAACCAGTAAATATCGCCATGCCCGGCCCCTTCCAGCAGCACATATTCCGCCCGGTTGCCGCCTGCAACCAATGCCTCGTAGAGCTGCTTGCTTTGCAGCGGCGAAACGATATTGTCGGTGCTGCCGTGCATGATCAGAAACGGCGGTTTTCTTCCGCTGAGCTGACCCATCGGGCTGGCGTTAAGCGCTTTGACCGGATCGCTGGTAATGCTGGCGCCGGGGAAATCCATAAACGCAGTGCCATTCACCAGCAGGGCTTCCGGCACCGCGGGCGATTCGTGGACTTTGCGCATATTTTCCGGAAAGCCCTCGCCAATATTCAGCAAACTGGAAATCCCATACAGGGTGGCTACCGCCTGCACATCGGACGATTTGTCCAGAAACTGTCCTTTGTCAAAGTTTCGCTGCCCGTTCGTCGCTCCCGCCATTTGCGCGACATAGCCACCGGCGGAATCGCCCAGTACGCCGATTCTGGTCGGGTCAATGCCGTATTCCGCCGCGTGTTCACGCAGGTAACGAACCGCTGATTTGGCATCCTCGATCAACGCCGGGTATTGGTCGGCAATAACGCGGTATTCCGCCGCCGCGACAACAAATCCGGATTCCGCCAGCGCCATGCGCATTTCAATCAATTTCTCATAGAAAGCCGAACGGAATCCGCCACCGGGAAAATAGACAATCGCCGGTTTCAGGGCGGTTGTACGGGGGACGAGCAAGGACATTTCCAACTGACGGACTTGTTGCAGGCTTTTAATCTGGGAATAAACGATGCCATTAATAGCATCAATTTGTTGACGTACTTTTTTAACACGAATAACCTGTGCGCCCTGAGTGTATCCCGGCAGGCGATTAACGTTAGTAGCAGTATTCATAATAAATACAGTCCTTAAAATGATTAAAAAAACATTTTATAATCGCCTGTCAGACGATTATTTCTGATGAAATAAACCCTGAATAATTCGAGCTGCAGAAAGGCGGCAACCGAGTGAATCCCTGGGAGCTTACTCAAGTAAGTGACCAGGGTGAGCGACAAATTGGCGTAAGCCGATTTGAACGCTGCTGGCAGCGGCCCCGAAGGGGCGAGGCCCATGAAATGGGCCGAGTAACGCAGCCAACGCCCCTGCAACTTGAAGTATGACGGGTATAACTGGATAATTACCTTGAGACAGCGCCACTATAATTGTTATTCAGGGTATAAAAAAATCGTGTTTGTCTGTTGGCTGGGGAAAAAACGAGCCGGTCAATCTGGTGAAGAAAAAACCATTTAAGAATAATTTCCGGGCAATAAAAGAGATAAAAAAATAGCTTCACGCCAATTATTCGATTAGTTTTTTTATAAAAAATTACTGCCGTAAAAAATAATGCAGCATCGACTGGAATAAAAGAAGAAGAGAGAAATACCAAATCAACAACAACGGCGTTGGCTCCCGTGAGTCAACGCCGTTCCAGCGGGCGACCTATTCCGCTTACTGACTACTGTCCGGGAACAGGAACGGGTTGATGCTGCTGCGGGAAAAACCTTCGTCTTCCATTTTCACATCCAGCACCAGCGAGGCCAGATCGTCCGCCACCGCTTCCACCCGGTGATCCTTTTCCTGATACAACAGCTTCAGGTAGGTGCCGCAGTCGTCGCAGCTTTCCGCCTTGATGGCGGAATTCTCATCATCCAGCGACCAGTAGTTCAGTTTGCCCGCCTGCTCGCAGTTACTGCATTTGACGCGCACCATATGCCATTCGGTTTCGCACAGGTTACAGTGCAGGTAGCGCAGGCCGCTGGTGGTGCCAATCTGTATCACGCCGGAGACCGGCATGCTGCCGCACACCGGACAAAACTGGCGATGCTCGCCCTGCTCGGCGTGCGCCCGCCCCGGCAACTGGGTCGCCATTTGCGCCCAGTACAGCGACAACGCCGCCCAGACGAACGGCGCCTTATCGTTGTTTTCCGGCGTGAATTGCTGCGCGATCAGCGCGTCCGCCAGTGCGTCCCACTGCTGCGCCGGCATCTTTTCCAGGTTTTCCAGCGTGGTCAATACCTGGCCGCTGGCGGTGGCTTTCAGTTCTTCAATCAACGCCTGCAGCAGAGTATGCCAGTGCGGATCGCGCGCAAACGTGGCGGCGTCCAGCGGCGGGCGGCGGGCGCTGTTTTGCTCGTGACTGTTGTGCACGCTATCGTGCAACAGGCCGGCGAGGTCCTTATCCAGCGGATGGTCATGCCGCACTTTTTCCTGCGCGTCCACCACTTCGGCGGCAAACAGCAGGTAATCCGCCAGCGGGTGATCCTGCGCCAGCTGGCGCAGGCGCTCGGCACGACCGCTGTACAGGCTTTTTAGGTTAGCGAACAGCAAGGGAGGAATCGTGCCGATGGTTGAGGTTTTCTCACTGTCGGCCAGTTGCTCCTGCGGCACAATACGAATACTCATCAGGTTATGTTTCCTGTTTATCCACGTGGCAGGGGCCGTGCGAATACCACGCCGGCCCCCGTTCTGATGCCCTCATGTTAGCAGGTTATTCCTCACAATAAGGAGTGATTTTCCGAGCCGTGCCTGGGAATGGAAAACATCAGCCAAACTGGATAGACACGACCGGCTATCGACAGCAAAATTGGGTGGCTGTCTTTCGCCGACAGAACTCAGGCTGTGCCGTTACGATTAGCGTCGCTGGCGCGCCGGCAGGCACGCGGCGGCGATCCGTCGCACAGGTTCAAACACCGGGTGAAAGGACGTCAGTCACGGATGCGCACGACCAAGGGACACCGCCTGATTAGGTATAACGATAACTCCGTCTAATGCTGGAAACGACATACATGACCGCAGTTTATTCTCAGACACCCACGCCGGGCGCTATCGCGTCGGTTTACCGCAAAATCACCTGGCGGCTGATCCCGTTCCTGTGCCTGTGTTATCTCGCCGCTTACCTTGACCGCATCAATATCGGTCTGGCGAAACTGCAGATGGCGAGTCAGCTGGCGCTCAGCGATGTCGCCTTCGGCCTCGGCGCCGGGCTGTTCTTCGTCGGCTATATTCTGTTCGAGGTGCCGAGCAACCTGATTCTGCAACGTGTCGGCGCCCGAATCTGGATCGCGCGCATCATGATCAGTTGGGGATTGCTGTCCGCCGCGACGATGTTTGTCACCACGCCGGTTCAATTCTACGTGCTGCGTTTTCTGCTTGGCGCGGCGGAAGCCGGTTTTCTGCCCGGCGTGCTGTATTACCTGACGCGCTGGTTCCCCTCCTGGCGGCGCAGTCGCATCATTTCGCTGTTCATGATCGGCCTGCCGCTTTCCAGTGTGGTGGGCGGCCCGTTGTCAGGCTGGATTATGTCGCATTTTGATTCGGCCCACGGGCTGCACGGCTGGCAGTGGATGTTTCTGCTGGAGGGGCTGCCGAGCGTACTGCTTGGCGTGCTGACCCTTTGGCTGCTGCCGGACGGCGTCGATCAGGCGCGCTGGCTGAGCGAGACGGACAAAGCGCAGGTGCGCGCCGACCTGGCGATCGACGCCCGCGAAGCGCCGTATATGAAACACCGCTTTCGCGACGGTTTCCTCAACCTGAAAGTCTGGATGCTGGGCGGCATCGATTTCTCGATTCTGTTGTGCGCCTATGCCATGGGGTTCTGGTTGCCGACCTTCATTAAAAAAGCCGGCGTGGCCGATCTCGGGCAGATTGGCCTGCTGACGGCGATCCCCAGCATTGCGGCGCTGGCCGGTATGGTATTGCTCGGCGCCAGCTCCGACCGGCTGCGCGAACGGCGCTGGCACATCATCGTGCCGTTCTGGCTGGGCGCGGCGGCGATGGTGGCGAGCACCTTCTTCACCCAGAATATCGTGATGACGGTGCTGCTGTTCTCGGTGGCGCAGGCCACCATCATTGGCACCGTGCCGGTGTTCTTCAGCCTGCCCGCCACCTTCCTCACCGGCACCGCCGCCGCTACCGGCTTTGCGCTGGCCTGCTCGCTGGCGAATATCGCCGGTCTGGTCAGCAATTCAATCATGGGTTTCGCTATGGAGCTAACCGGCAGCGGCAGCGGCGCGCTGTGGTTCTTCGCCTTCTGTCTGCTGCTCAGCTCGCTGCTGGTGGTGGCGCTGCCGGCAAAACTGGTAAATCGCTAAGTTGGGCTGTAGGCAAACAGCCGTGTTGCTTTGTGAACGGTTAAGTTTGTCTGATCAGGGAATAGTTTCGTGCGAGATAAACGGTGTCGTTTCTTTGTTATCTCATCGCACGCACGACAAGGAGAGGCTCAGCGCCGCCTCTCCTTGACCTCTGGCTGACGGCTAAACTGTGCCGCTGACGCGGTCCCTTCGGCGTTCGCCTTCGCTGTTCGGACCGCCTGTGACGTGCTCCCAGCACGGCACAGGCTTTCGCGGCGTCCATGCCGCTCATCCGGCGAAGTCGCCCACCTCAGCACAGTTTTTGACGCTGAAAAACCTCACCATCAACCACAGACTTCACCAGTTTGCGAATTAGGATCAGTGCTGCTTATCCTGCGCTTTGGATTGCAGCTCGCGATACCAGCGCGGATGGTGTTTCTTCGCCCAGGAACTGGAAACCCAGCCCTCCACCATCGCGGTGATGGTGCCTTTCACCCACAAGGCGGCGTACACATGCACCATGATGGTCAGGATCAAACCTACCGCGGACACCGAATGTACCACCAGCGCCGCCCGGATCACCGGGATGGAGAACGACGGCGCGAAGTACGGCCGCCAGATCACGATCCCGCTCGCCAGCAACAGCAGCAGACAGCTAATCGCCAGCCAGAACACGCATTTCTGACCGAAGTTATAGCGACCGGTATCGCCGACTTCTTCGTTACGGGCGATCTTGTGGATGTTTTTCGCCCACTCCAGGTCGCTGCGCTCAATCAGGTTGTGTTTCCAGTAACGTAAAAACATCAGCAGGAAAGCAACAAACATCACCACCCCGACAAATGGGTGCAGGATGCGCGCCAGCTGCGGCGTACCCAGCACATTCATCAGCCAGTTGAGCGACGGGAAGAAAAACCCCAGCCCGCTCAGTGCGGCGAACACAAAGCAGAACGCCACAATCCAGTGATTAATGCGCTCGGGTGCGCTGTAACGCTGAATCCGATTACTCTTTTTCATGCTGCTTGCCCTCGTGGTGCGCGTCGTCATCGTCTTCCACCCGGTTCGGCCCGATACCCACGTAGTGGAATACGCTGGCGGCGAAGGTGGCGGCAAAACCGATAGCGGCCAGCGGTTTCCAAATGCCTTTCCAGAAGGTCACCGCCGGGCTGATGCTCGGGTTGGCCGGCAGGCCGTTGTACAACTGCGGCCTGTCGGCGTGATGCAGCACGTACATCACGTGCGTACCGCCGACGCCGGCCGGGTCGTACAGACCGGCATTGCTGTAACCGCGGCTGTTCAGGTCTGTTACCCGTTCGGCCGCCAGCACTTTCATCTCTTCCTTGGTACCGAAATGAATCGCCCCGGTCGGGCAGGTCTTCACGCAGGACGGTTCCTGCCCAACCTCCACGCGGTCGACGCACAGGGTGCATTTGTACACCTTGTTGTCGTCCTTGTTCATGCGCGGCACGTCGAACGGACAACCGGCGATACAGTAGCCGCAGCCGATGCAGTGCTCCGACTGGAAGTCGACGATGCCGTTGGCGTACTGGATGATCGCTCCTTCCGACGGGCAGGCCTTGAGGCAGCCCGGATCGGCGCAGTGCATACAGCCGTCCTTGCGGATCAGCCATTCCAGTTTGCCGTTTTCCTCGAATTCGGCGAAACGCATCACCGTCCAGGATTTGGCGCTGAGATCGGTAGGGTTGTCGTACACCCCGACGTTGTGCCCGACATCATCGCGGATGTCGTTCCACTCGGAACAGGCCACCTGACAGGCTTTACAGCCGATACAGGTGGTCACGTCGATCAGTTTGGCGACCTGTTCTTTGTGATTGCGGGCCTGCGGCGGCGGCGTCAGTGAGTTGGTCGCAGAGCGACGGATGATATCTTGTGATTGCATTGCCATAGTGTTTCTCCGCGACTACGCCTTTTCCACATTGACCAGAAACGCCTTGTACTCCGGCGTCTGACTGTTGGCGTCACCGACATGCGGCGTCAGGATATTCGCCATAAAGCCTTTCTGGGTGGTGCCCTCAAAGCCCCAGTGACAGGGCACGCCGATGGTTTCCACCGGTTTGCCCTGAATCGTCAGGGTGCGGATACGCTTGGTAACGACGGCTTTCGCTTTGATGTATCCCCGCTTGCTGCTGACCTTCACCACATCGCCGGCCTGAATCCCCTTCTGCTTCGCCAACCCTTCGCCGATTTCGACAAACTGCTCCGGCTGCACGATGGCGTTAAGGCGCGCATGCTTGGTCCAGTGGCGGAACAACTCGGTGATCGAATACGTGGTGGCGACGAACGGGAACTCATCTGCCGTTCCCATACGCGAGCGGTCCGCCTCCAGAATACGCGCCACCGGATTAATCAGCGCCTTGCTGTACACCGGGTTGGTTTTCAACGGCGATTCGGTCGGTTCGTAATGCGCCGGGAACGGGCCTTCCGCCATTTTGTCGATGGCGAACAAACGGCCCAGCCCTTCGGCCTGCATAATGAACGGCCCGGCGGCGCTGCCCGGCGGCACGGTGGCGGCGAAGTCCGGCACGTCGATACCGCTCCACTTCTGACCATTCCAGCTCAACAGCACGCGTTTCGGATCCCACGGGCGGCCTTGTTCGTCCGCCGAGGCGCGGTTGTAGAGAATGCGGCGGTTCTGCGGCCAGCACCAGGCCCAGCCCGGCGTACAGCCCAGACCAGACGGATCGGCGTTGTCGCGTCGCGCCATCTGGTTGCCCGCCTCGGTCCAGGAACCGGCGTAAATCCAGCAAAAACTGGCGGTGGAGCCGTCATCGCGCAGCAGGGAGAAATCAGGCAGCAGTTGCCCTTTCTTCAGCAACAGGTTGCCTTTGTCATCGAACAGATCCGCCAGCGCGCGACCGTTGGCCTCTTTGGTGATCTCCTCGGCGGACGGATCGTCCGGCTCCAGATAATCCCAGCTCATGTTCAGCACCGGCGCCGGGTTGGCGCCGCCTTCTTTGGCGTACAGCTCGCGCAGACGCAGGAACAAACCGGCGATAATCACGCCGTCGTGGCGCGCTTCACCCGGCGGCTCGGCGCCCTGATAGTGCCACTGCAACCAGCGGCCGGAGTTGACGATGGAGCCGTTTTCCTCGGCGAAACAGCTGGACGGCAGGCGGAACACCTCGGTCTGGATTTTGCTCGAATCGACATCGTTCAGTTCGCCGTGGTTTTGCCAGAAGTTGGAGGTTTCTGTCGCCAGCGGGTCGATGACCACCATATATTTCAGTTTCGCCAGCGCGTCGCGCGCCTTGTTGGAGTCGGCAAACGCGGCTATCGGGTTAAAGCCCTGCACGATGTAGCCGTTGACCTTGCCGTCCAGCATCATGCGGGAGTAAGCCAGCGCATCGTAGCTCTTGTCCCATTTCGGCAGCCAGTCGTAGCCCCAGTCGTTTTCTTTCTGCGCCTTATCGCCCCAGAAGCTCTTCATCATGCTGATAAAAAACTTGGGCGTGTTCTTCCAGTAGTTGACCTGATCCGCCAGCAGCGCTTTCGGGGTGATCTGGTCCAGATAATCTTTCAGCGAGGTCTGTTTTTCCGACGGCAGCGGCATGTACCCCGGCAGGTTCAGCGACAGCAGCCCCAGGTCGGTATAACCCTGAATGTTGGAGTGGCCGCGCAGCGCATTCACGCCGCCGCCCGCCATGCCGACATTGCCCAGCAACAGCTGGATCATCGCCGCGGTGCGGATCATCTGGGCGCCGGAGGTGTGCTGCGTCCAGCCCAGCGCGTACATGATGGTGGCGGTACGATCCGGCACGCTGGTGGAAGCCAGCAGGTCGCAGATGGTGAGAAAGTCCTGCTTTGGCGTGCCGCAGACACTGGTCACCAGATCCGGCGTATAGCGGCTGACGTGCGTCTTAAGCAGGTTCCACACACAGCGTGGATGGCTTAGCGTCATATCGCGTTTAGCAAAACCGTTCTCATCCAGTTCGTACTGCCAGGAGGTGCGGTCGTACTTGCGTTCTTTCTCGCTGTAGCCGCTGAAAATCCCCTCGTCGAAACTGAAGTCGTCGCGCACGATCAGGCTGGCGTTGGTGTATGCCTGCACATACGGCATCTGCACCTTGTCGTGGCTCAACAGGTAGTTCACCACGCCGAGCAGAAAGGTGATATCGGAGCCGGCGCGAATCGGCGAATAGAGATCCGCTACCGCGGCGGAGCGGTTAAAACGCGGGTCGACCACGATCAGCTTGGCGCCGTTTTTCACCTTGGCTTCCACCGCCCACTTAAAGCCGACCGGGTGCGCTTCCGCCGGGTTGCCGCCCATCACCAGAATGATGTTGGCGTTCTTGATGTCCACCCAGTTGTTGGTCATGGCACCGCGACCGAAGGTCGGCGCCAGCGCCGCCACGGTCGGGGCGTGGCACAGGCGCGCCTGGGTATCGATGCCGACCATCCCCAGCGCGCGGGCAAATTTCTGATCCAGAATGCCGGTTTCATTACTGGCCGCCGACGAGCACAGCATCCCGGTGGTCAGCCAGCGGTTAACCGTCACCCCGGCGCTGTTTTTCTCGATGAAGTTGGCGTCGCGGTCTTTTTTCATCAACCGGGCGATGCGATCAAACGCCTCTTCCCAGCTGATGCGCTGCCACTTGTCGGAGCCGGGCGCGCGGTATTCCGGGTATTTCAGGCGCTGGTCGCTATGGATGAAGTCCACCAGTCCGGCACCTTTCGGGCACAACGAGCCGCGACTGACCGGATGATCCGGATCCCCTTCGATGTGGTAAATGGACGCTTTGGCGTTTTTGGCGCCGTCGCCGAGACTGTACATCAGAATCCCGCACCCGACTGAACAGTAGGTGCAATTATTCCGGGTTTCTCTGGCGCGTAATAATTTATATTGCCGCGTTTCGGCTAACGCGGCACTGGGAGAAAAGCCGAGCGCGGTGACCGTGGTTCCGGCCATACCGCCTGCGCATATTTTAAAGAACTGCCTTCTGCTGACCTGCATGGAGATTCCTCGCACGACATCACTCAGAGCGATACCCTTCATACTTCAAGTTGCAGGTGCGTTGGCTTTATTACTCGGCCCATCCCTGGGCCTCGCCCCTTCGGGGCCGCTGTCAGCAGCGTTCAACTCTGCGCCCGGCAGAGTTGTCACTCACCCCAGTCACTTGACTTCAGTAAGCGCCTGGGGATTCGCTGCGTCGCCGCCTTCCTGCAACTCGAATTATTTTGGGTATACATCGTATTTATGTATTAATGCTTTATTGATATGAATGGATGATGGCAGGAATAACGCATAAACCCCCACCAAACATATGTATTATGAACTGATGAATAAAAAGCGCCAATTAATTATCTCAACAACAACAAATCCATCACAATTCACCACAGACAGGCTGTTTTTTAACGTTATCACTAGCTTAAATAGAATAATTCTCATTACCAAATCGAGCTAACATGCTGTGTCGTTGTATATTTTTTTACATAGCGACTACAAAAAACGGCCGCAGCGATGTTATTCCAACTGGAAATAATTAAGAGTT
Organism: Dickeya sp. NCPPB 3274; assembly: GCF_000406205.1. Lineage (NCBI taxonomy): Bacteria > Pseudomonadati > Pseudomonadota > Gammaproteobacteria > Enterobacterales > Pectobacteriaceae > Dickeya > Dickeya sp. NCPPB 3274. The sequence goes on from NZ_CM001979.1 coordinate 3,331,898, forward strand.
TCTTTATAAAAAACCCGCTATCTATACCCTATTTTTAGGCCTTCGCTAATAACAAGAAAATAACGACGATAATCTTCCGGCTGAAAATAAATAAACCAGTCAGATTGAAAAGAAATAAATCAGAAAATTAAATAATAATATTTCCGCCAGCGCTTACGCCGAAAACCGGCAGCCATCGTTACCGGAGTAAAAATAAAAATGAACGTCCTGATAGGAATAAACGACCTGTATCTATGCGGCAGTAAACGGGGGAGTAATGAGTCGACGCCGTCGGGCATCCAAACAGCGCGTCGGCGTCAGGAAGAGGACAGCCTTTTTCTCAGCAAAGCGGCCAGCGCGATGATGGCGTTTTCCGTTTTTTCCTGCCATTCGAAAGACGTATTGATGCGGAAATAGCGGTCAAATTTATCGCCGGTGGTGAACATTCTGCCCGGCGCAATGCTGACGCCCTGCGCCAGCGCCTGCTGATACAGTTCAATGCTATTGAACGCTTCCGGCAGTCCCAGCCATAGAAAATAGCCGCCTTCGGCGTAATAAATGTCCACTCCGGCGGGGAAATGCGCCTTCATCGCCTGATACAACCGGTGTTTACGCTGCTCCAGCGTACGCCGTAAACGCCGCAAATGGCTGTCGTAGCTGCTGGTGGCCAGATAATCCGCCACCGCCAGTTGCATCGGCGCGCTGGCGGAGAGCGTACTCATCAGTTGCAGCCGCTGAATACCTTGCGCCCACCGCCCCGCCGCTACCCAGCCAACCCGGAATCCCGCGACCAGATTCTTCGAAAAGGACGAACAGTGCAGCACCTGCCCGTCACTATCAAGCGCCTTGACCGGCAGCGGGCGATGGATGCCGGCGTACAGTTCGCTGTAGACATCATCTTCAATCAGCGGCACCTGATGCTCGCGCAACAGCGCGGCCAACTGCTGCTTTTTCTCCCACGCCAGCGTGCAACCGAGCGGATTGTGAAAATTGGTCATCAGCCAACAGGCGCGAATCGGATAATCGTGCAGCGCCTGGCGCAACGCCGCCAGATCGACGCCGGTGTGCGGATGGGTGGCGATAGCGATGGCTTTCAGTTGTAAACGTTCAATCGCCTGCAACGCGCCGTAAAACGACGGCGACTCCACCACCACATAATCACCGGGCCGGGTCAGCATCTGCAGGCTCAGATTAAGCGACTCCATCGCGCCGCTGGTGATCACGATCTCGTCCGGCGACACGGCGATGCCCTGCAGCGCGTAGCGCTGGGCGATCTGCTTGCGTAGCCGCTCGTTGCCGGGCGGCAGGTTGTCCACCGCGTTTTCAGGTTGCATACGGCGCGCCACCGTCGCCAGCGAGCGGGTCAACTGGCGCTGGGGAAACAGCCGCGGATCGGGAAAAGCGGAACCGAACGGCACCACGCCGGGCGAGCGGCTGGCGTGCAGCACATCGAAGATAAAACGGTTGACGTCAACGTGTTCCGTCAGGTGAACCGCGTCGCCGCTGGCGGGCGGCGCGACCGGCCGTTCGATACGCGGCGCGGCGTAGTAGCCGGACTGCGGGCGTGAAATGATCCAGCCCTGACTTTCCAGCAACTGGTAGGCATGCAGCACCGTCATCAGGCTCAGACCGGAATGCACCGCCTTTTCGCGCAGCGACGGCAATTTTTCTCCCGGTTGCCAGATGCCGGCCTGTAACTGCGCCTGCATCTGGTCGGCCAGTTGTTCGAATTTCGCCAGCGGAGAACTCCTTAGCGGGACAACGCCAGCCGGACAAAATCCAGCAGCAACCGCCGCGCCCACACCGGCTCGGCGCTGTCGGCCATTTCCGGCAACGCGCAATGACGCAGACAGGCATTCATCACCGCCGCATCCATCTCCGGGTGGAACTGAAATGACAAGGTATGCGGCGTATAGCGGATAATCTGGCAACCATCCTGTTCCGATGCCGCCAGCACCTGTGCGCCGGGCGGCGGCGCCACTACCGACTGAAGATGGCTGAGGTAGGCGCTGAACTGCGTCGGTATCGCCGTCAGCAGCGCGTCGTCAGCGGCGTCGTGATGCAGCGTCACGGTCTTCAAGCCCATTTCCCGGCCATTCGGGTTATCCGCTACCGTGCCGCCCAGCGCATGCGCCAACAGCTGATGGCCGTAGCACACCCCCAACACCGGCAGCCCGGCATCCACACTCTGGCGCAACCAGTCGGCGGTGCGTTCGCTCCAGTCCAGCCGGTCGGTCACCATCGACCAGGAGCCGCTGATGATGGCGGCGTCATGCTCGCCGGGATTCGGCAAAGCATCGCCGGCGTCCGGCCGCACCACATGCAGGCGCACGCCTTCATCGGCCAGCGCGCTGCCGAACCAGTCGGCCTGCTGGCCGACGGCGTGAGCGATCGGTTCGGGCGGTTCGCCCATCTGCACAATAAGCAGTGAAGGCGGTCGGGATGAAGCGGGGAAATTCGCGGTTAACGTCGTCATGGCACGTCGCTTGCCTCGGGGACTTTAAACAAGATGAGTTTTGAACGTACCACGCGGGGCGCGCCCTGTCACCGCCTCATGCCGTTGATCTTTATTCATATCGGCAACAGACGGCGACCCTATCGATCAGCCGGGGATTGACCGGGCGGATGAGCGGTATGCCAGAGAAAAGACGTCGTAAAAATAGAGGTAACCCTTGGTCTGCAACAGCCTGGCGACGCCGTCTTTAACCGGCCCGGCCACCTGCGGGCTCTGCAGCAGCAACTCCAGCGTCTGGGGCGACACATGGCGGCGGTTGTACCACTCGCCGTTGTAACATACCCGCAGATCCAGCGCGTCGATATCTTCGAAACGGTAGCGCGGGTTGATATCCATCGACATCGCCAGCGACATCAGCAACAGAAACAGCGTAAACCCAGCCACATAAGGGGCACCGAAATAAGGCGCGTACCACAGAATCAGCGCCACCGGCACATAGCTCACCAGCATACCGCCGAACAGATAGGGGTGGCTCACCATGAATTTACGGCTAAAGCGGATGCGATTGTCGCGCCGTTCTTCACGGTTCAGACGCTCGATTTCTTCGCTCAGAATACGTTTGACTTCGTCCACGCTAATCCTCCCGGCACAGCGTTATTCGTGCGAGAAGATAGCATAGACGCGTAAATCAGAACAGATACAGTCTGGCGTGAAAAAACCATAACAGTTAGTGCTGCGCTGACAGGCGGCTGGCGGCAATCAGCGCCTGACCCAACGCCAGTCCGCCATCGCCGGCCGGCAAACGCGACGGCATCAGCAGGGTAAAATCCGCCAGCCTCTCACGTAACAGATTGACCAGCAAACGGTTATGCATCACCCCGCCGGAACACGCCACCGTATCCAGGCCCTGTTCCCGCGCCGCCTGACGCACCAGCGCCGCCAGCCCGTCGGCCAGCGCCAGATGAAAGGCAAAGGCGCGGTCGGCCGGCGCAGCGTGATACGCCAGCCACTGCCGCCAGAACGTCGCCAGATCCAGTTGCTTGCCGGAAAGCGGCATGGTCACCGGCGGCGTTTCATCATGATGCTGCCGGGCCAGCGCTTCCAGCCAACAGGCCGCTTCGCCTTCCCAGCTTTGCTCGCTGGTAAACCCACAGGCGGCGGCCACTGCGTCGAACAACCGCCCGGCGGACGACGCCAGCGGCGCGTTGAGACCCCGCTCGATAGCGCGCGTCAACAGCGGCGTCGCGTTGGCGGGGATCGCGCCGGCTTGCGGTAAGGTTTCCCAGTTCGGCACAAACGCCAGAAACTGCGCCAGCAGATTGCGCCACGGCTGACGCGCCGCCAGATCGCCGCCCGGCAGCGCCACCGCAGGCAAACCGCCCAGATGCCGGCACTGCGCGTAATCCACCCGCAGGCATTCGCCGCCCCACCAGCGGTTATCGCCGCCGTAGCCGATGCCATCCAGCGCCAGCCCGATCACCGGCCCGGCATCGCGCGGCCACTGGTGCTCGGCCATGCAGGCGACGATATGCGCGTGATGGTGCAGCACCTCAATGCAGGGTATCCCCAACTGCGCCGCCTGTTGCTGCCCCAGACGGCGGCTGGCGTAACCGGGGTGCGCATCCACCGCGATGGCTTGCGGTGTAAACCGGTAGATATCGGCGAACAGCGCCTGCGCCTGCCGGTACTGCTGCTCCACCTCGTCATCCGCCAGATCGCCCAGATGCTGGCTGACGATCGCGGACCTATCGCGCAGCAGGCAGAAGGTATTTTTGAGATCTGCGCCCATCGCCAGCAACGCCGGCTGCGCGCTGAACCCCGGCGGCAGCGGCAAGGCATTCGGCACATAGCCGCGCGCACGCCGCAGCATTTCCGCCCGATCGTCCTGCATCCGCACCACCGAGTCGTCGGCCCGCTGCACGATATCACGATCGTGCAGCAACCACAGGTCGGCGATGCCCGCCAGATCGGCCAGCGCCGACGTATTATCCAGCGCCGGCGGCTTACCACCGGCATTGCCGGAGGTCATCACCAGCGGCCGCGCCACCGCCGCCAGCAGCAGATGCTGCAACGGATTGGCGGGCAGCATCAATCCCACTTCATCCAGACCGGGCGCAATGCCTGCCGCCAGCGCGCCATCCTGCCGCAGCGGCAGCAGCACAATCGGCGCCGCAGGGCTTTGCATCATGCGCAGCGCCGACGCGGGCTCCGCAACCGAGCTGCACTGCGCCAGCCAGCTGGCGTCCGGCAACATCACCGCCAGCGGCTTGGCCGGGCGATGCTTGCGCGATCGCAACCGCGCTACCGCCTGCGCATCAGTGGCGTCGCAGGCCAGATGAAACCCGCCCAGCCCTTTTATCGCCACGATTCGCCCGGCGCACAAGGCTGCCGCCGTCTGCATGATGGCGTCATCGCCGTGGGCCACGATGCGGCGAGCGTCGCTCAGCCATACCTGCGGGCCGCAGGCATGGCAGGCGTTGGGCTGAGCATGAAAGCGCCGCTCCGCCGGGTGCTGGTACTCCTGCCGACACGTCGGACAAAACGGGAACGCCGCCATCGCGGTATTGGGGCGGTCGTAGGGCATCCGGCGAATGATGGTAAAACGCGGGCCGCAGTGGGTGCAGTTGATAAACGGATAACGGTAGCGGCGGTCATGCGGGTCAAACAACTCCTGACGACACGCCCCGCAGGTGGCGGCATCCGGCACGATGTGGGTATCCATCTGCCCGGCGCCGCTGTGCTCAATCACGAAATCGCCCGGCGGCGTCTCCCAGCAATAGGGCTGGCATACTACCTGGTCGATCTGCGCCAGCGGCGGGCATTCGGCGTACAATGCCGCCACGAAAGCGGCCTCAGCGCTCGCCGGCCACAGCCGGATCAGCACGCCCGCGCCGTCGTTGAGCACGCTGCCTTTGGCGCCAAGACGATGGGCGATTTGCCAGACATAGGGGCGAAACCCCACCCCCTGCACCTTACCTTTAACGCGGATTTCAACGCCTGATGTCGTAGTTACATGAATAGCTGACATAGGTAAGAACCTATATTGGGGATCTGTAGGGTGGATTTTCTGTAGCAAAGATGCCGATGTTCGTTTTTTTGGCGTCAAAAACTGTGCTGAGGTGAACGGCTTCGCCGGGTGAGCCGCATGGACGCGGCGAAAGCCTGTGCCGCGCCGGGAGCGCGTCACAGGCGGCCCGAACAGCGAAGTCGAACGCCGAAGGAACCGCGCTAGCGGCACAGTTTAGCCACCAGCCAGAGGTCAAGGAGAGGCGGCGCTGAGCCTCTCCTTGTCGTGCGAGTGATGAAATAACAGAGAAACAATGTGGCTTATCCCGCACGAAACCTCCCACTATATTGCCGATGCGATGAAAACAGTACGGCTGTTTACCAACAGCTGCGTGTCAGCAAATCCTCGGCATCGGTTCGCTGTGGGGTAAATCCAGCAGCCGAGAGGCGCCGAACACGCCGCACAGGCGCACCTGTTTTTTATCGGTGACGCTGCCGATGACCGCGGCATCGCGCCCCAGCGGATGCGACCGCAAGGCGTCGAGCACCCGGCTTTCCGCCTCCGGCGACACCACCAGCACCAGCTTGCCTTCGTTGGCGAAATTCAGCGCCTCCAGCCCCAGCAGTTCGCAGATGCCGCGCACCGCCGGTTTGACCGGCAAGGCGCTCTCCTGCACTTCCATACCGCAGCCGCTGGCCTGAGCGAACTCATGCAGGATCGCCGTCACCCCGCCGCGGGTGGCGTCACGCAGGGCGCGAACGCCGTCAATCTGACGCAACGGCGCAATCAGCGGCGTCAGCACTGCGCAATCGCTGGTCAGCTCCGCTTCCAGCCCCAGCTTCTCACGCAGATTCAGAATCGTGGCGCCGTGATCCCCCAGCGTACCGCTGACAATGAGACGATCGCCGGGACGGATTTCACCAGTACCCCAGCGCAGGTGGTGAGGAATCACGCCGATACCGGCGGTATTGATGAAAATTTTGTCCGCCGCGCCGCGCGGCACCACTTTGGTATCACCGGTAACAATCTGAATCCCGGCGTCGCGGGCGGTCTGCGCCATTGAGGTGACAAGACGCAGCAACGTCTCACCCGCCAGCCCTTCTTCCAGAATAAAGCCGCAGGAGAGATAACGCGGCAGCGCGCCGCTCACCGCCAGATCGTTAACCGTGCCGCACACCGCCAGTTTGCCGATGTCGCCGCCGGGAAATTCGATCGGATCGATGACGTAGCTGTCGGTGGTAAACGCCAGCCGGTCGCCCTGCTCGCTTAATGCGGCCAGCGGCAAACGCGCCTGATCCTCGCGCTCCGCCAGCAACGGATTATCAAACGCCTGCAGAAACAATCCTTCGATCAGTTGCTGCATCGCCTGCCCGCCGCTGCCGTGCGCCAGGGTAATCTCTTTGGGTAATAACGTGTTCTTCATCAGGCGCACTCCCGGCGATACTGATAATAAGCGGCGCAGGCGCCTTCCGAGGACACCATCAGCGCGCCGATAGCGTTTTGCGGCGTGCAGCGTTGGCCGAACAGCGGGCAATCGCCCGGTTTGCAACGCCCGGTGAGCACCTCGCCGCAGCGCGACAACGGCTCGTCCGCCACCCGCTGTTGCTGCGGATTGAAGCGGCGCTCGGCGTCGAATTCAGCGTATTCCGCCCGCAGTTGCATGCCGGAATCGGCGATTTCCCCCAGTCCGCGCCACTCGCTGCTGGCTTTGGTTTCGAACACCTCCGCCATCGCCTGCTGCGCCAGCGTATTGCCGCTGTCCGGCACGATGCGCCGGTACTGGTTTTCCACCTCGCAGCGCGCGTCGTGCAGTTGCTGCACCAGCATCAGCAGCGCCTGCAGAATATCCAGCGGCTCGAAACCGGTGACCACAAACGGCTTGTGGAACTGCTCGCACAGCGGCTGATAGGGATAAGCGCCAATCACCATGCTGACGTGCCCCGGCGCCAGAAAGCCGTCGATACGCAGATCCGGCTGTTCCAGCAGGCTTTTCAGCGTGGGAATAATGGTGATGTGCTGGCAGAACAGCGAAAAATTACCGATACCGCGGCGTTTGGCCTGTTGCAGCGTCAGCGCGGTGCTCGGCATGGTGGTTTCGAACCCCAGCCCGAAAAACACCACCTGCCGGTCAGGAAACTGTTCCGCCAGCGCCAGCGCGTCCAGCGGCGAGTAGACTACCCGCACATCGGCGCCGTGGCGGCGGGCGTCCTGCAACGATCCGTTGCGGCCCGGCACCCGCATGGCGTCGCCGAAGGTGCAGAAAATCACCTCCGGACGGGCGGCGATCTCCAGACAGGCGTCAATCCGCCCCATCGGCAACACGCACACCGGGCAGCCCGGCCCGTGCACAAACTCGATTTCCGGCGGCAATAACCGGTCGATACCGAATTTAAAGATGGCGTGGGTATGCCCGCCGCACACTTCCATCAACTGCAACGGGCGCGTTTTCAGTTGCGGCATCGCGTCGACCAGCGCCTGAATGCGCTGCAACAGCGCTTTCGCCAGCTCAGGATCGCGAAATTCATCAACGTACTGCATAAATGGCTCCGGTTTGCCGTACTTCATCCAGCTCCAGCCCGACCGCCTGCATGGATTGCAGCGCCGCCAACGTCTCCTGCGCTTCCTGCTCGTCCAGCAGGCTCATGGCGAAGCCGACGTGCACCAGCACCCACTGCCCCACCAGCGCCGCCGGGTCGCCCTCGCATACCAGCGCGATATTCACCTCGCGCTGCACGCCGCAGACATCCACCCGCGCCGGGTAATGCAGATCCGGCCCGACCGCGACCACTTTTCCGGGAACGCCCAGGCACATGATTAGGCTCCTGATAACAGCGACGGTTGTGAAGGCGTATTCGCCAACTGGGTTCCCAGCAACTGTGCTTCCAGCCAGGCCAGCCACGCTTCCATCCCCTCGCCGGTGCGGGCGGACAGCGCAATCACCTTGATGTGCGGATTGACGCGGCGCGCATTGGCGACACAGGCTTCCAGATCAAAATCCAGATACGGCAGCAGGTCGATCTTGTTAATAATCATCAGCGAGGCAGCGGCAAACATATGCGGGTATTTGAGCGGCTTGTCTTCCCCTTCGGTCACCGACAGCACCGCGATCTTGTGACGTTCGCCCAGATCGAAACCGGCCGGACACACCAGATTGCCGACGTTCTCGATAAACAGCAGGCTGTGCGCCGGCAGTTGCAGCCGATGCATGGCGTCATGCACCATTTGCGCGTCCAGATGGCAGCCTTTGCCGGTGTTGACCTGAATCGCCGGAACGCCGGTAGCGCGGATACGCTCGGCGTCGTTGGTGGTCTGCTGGTCGCCTTCAATCACCGCGCACGGCACCTGTTCACGCAGCAGATGCAGCGTACTGGTCAATAGCGTGGTTTTACCGGAACCGGGGCTGGACACCAGATTCAGCGCCAAAATCTGATCGGCGTCGAAATGCTCGCGGTTGTGCGCCGCCAGTTGGTTGTTTTTGCTCAGCACATCCATCTCGATCTGCAACAGGCGTTGTTGACCTATGCCCGGCGCGTGGGTGCCGGCCGCCCCTTGCCCATAGTGCAAATGCTGCTCCCGCTCCACCGGCTGAAAGCGCGCTTCCGACTGGGCGTGCTCATGTGCATGATGAGAGTGCGAATGATCATGATGAGAGTGTGAGTGATCATGCGCGCGACGCGACGCCAGCGGACGTGACGCGCCGTGATAATGGTGATGCACATCGCCGTGATGATAATAGTAGTGGTGATGATGAATGATCACGCCGGGCGCGGTCGACGCATCGTCATGTTCATGGTGATGGGGATGCGAGTGGACATGGTCATGACTGTGGCTATGTTCGTGGTGGTGATCGTGCGTATGGGGATGGTCGTGTGAATGGGTCAGCTCATCGCCTTCGATTCGACGTTCTCCCTCGCCACAACCGCATGTGGTACACATTGATACGACTCCTCCGGTCAAGCAGACCGTTTTTTACTGATTGCACGCCGGCATGGCGACGGCGTGTTATTCAATCGCCAGTTGCTTCAGTTGCAGGCTATCGCCGCTCTCGACCCGCAGGCTATGGCTGCCGCAATGCGGGCAACCGCTGTCGTGGTCGGTTACTTCTACCGCCTGACTGCACTGCCAGCACCAGGCCTGCGCCGGACGCACCGCCAGATGTAACTGGCAACCGTCCGCCAGCGTCTGACGACAGACCGATTCAAAACAGAACCGCAACGCGCGCTCTTCGATACAGGACAACGCGCCGATCTCCAGCCAGACGCCGGTCACCCGCCGGGCGCCGTGCTGACGCGCCTGCTGCTCAATCAACTCCAGCGCGTTGTAGCACATGGAAATTTCATGCATCCCGCTAACTCCGGTAACGGCTGAACAGCGCGCGGCGGCTGAGGTTTGCAGGAGCGTCGGCGTCGCGCACCGGCAACGACAGCGCCATACACGCGCTTTGCTGCGCCAGTTGCAGCGCCTGCCTGGCGTCGAGCGCCGGGTCCAGCGGCGACATCAGCGAGCAGGACAGGTACTGCTGTCCGTCGTCACTTTCGCTCACGACAAATTTTACGCTGCCGCAGGGCAGGTCCAGCGCCAGTCGGGTGGAAACCTCACGCCGGGGCCACTGCTGTCCCGGTCCCGGCAACACCAACAGGCTGATCATCCACGGCGTCAACAGGCAACCGAACCACTGCTGTTCAAACAGGGTAAACCCACAGGCCTGCACCGGAATGCCATCGCGATAAAACGGCAACAGCCGCATACGCTCTTGCGCGATACGGCTGAACTCGGCCTCCAGCCAGGCCACCGGACTCTGATCATGCCCCTCAATCCAGTCCGATTCTTTGCGCTCACCGGGTATTGCGGGCGGATTATTACCGACGTCGAGTGGCGAGGCGGAAAAAATGTCAGTCATCGCACACCTCCTGCGCGGCCTTCTCCGTTACCGCAACGCCGCTCTGGCGCAGCGCAGCGATGATATGCTGCAACGCTGGTTGCAGCGCGCGGGTAACGGTATCGGACAGGCCGATACCGGAGTCGAGCGCTTCCGGTTCCACCCCCACCAGCGTTAGCTGGCGGGGAAATTCGCCGGTCAGTTGCAGCGCCATCAGCACATCGGCCAGCCCTAACTGGTGCGGGGAGATCTTGCGGGTAAACAGCGCCGGCACCTCACGGTCGCGCAGCACCGTCACACTGCCCGGCGCCTGACCGGTGAGCACGGCGTCGGCTACGATCAGGTGATCGCGCCCGGCCATGCATTCCATCAGCTCCATACCGCAGGTGCCGCCGTCCACCACTTCAATGGCGGGCGTGCAGTCGAACCGCTGCTCTAGCCGTTCCACCAGCCTCACCCCAACCCCTTCGTCACTCAGCAGGATATTGCCGATCCCCAGCACCAGTATGTTCATCACAGCACCTTCACCCGGGTTACTTCATTGCCGTTGACGGTATCCACCACATGCACCGCGCAGGACATGCACGGGTCGAAGGAGTGGATGGTCCGCACCACTTCCAGCGGCTTGTGCGGGTCGGCCACCGGCGTGCCCACCAATGACTGCTCGTACGGGCCGGGCTTGTCGTCGCCGTTGCGCGGGCAGGAGGTCCAGGTGGACGGCACCACCGCCTGATAGTTGGTGATCTTGCCGTTTTTGAACACGATCCAGTGCGACAGCATGCCGCGCGGCATCTCCCCGAAGCCCACGCCGTGAAATTCGGTGTCCGGCGACAGATCCGGCTTGATGAAGGTCTGGTGATCGCCTTTGCCGATGTTGTCGACCAGCGCCTGCCACTGCTGCGCCAACGTATCTTTCAGCACGCAGCAGTGCACGGTGCGGCCAATCACCCGGCCTAACGTAGAGTGCAGGTGTTTCTCTTCCAGTTGATGGCCGCTAAGCGCTTTATAAGCGGCTTTTACCTGATCGAAATGCGCCAGCGTGTCTTTATGCTTCGCGGCCAGACCGCACAGCAGCCAGGCCAGCGGCCCTACTTCCACGGTTTTGCCGTAGAAAGTCGGCGATTTCACCCACGAGTACTTGCCGTCTTCATGCCAGCCGGTGTAGTTAGGACGGGTCAAGCCCTCCCACGGCGCCAGCGGTTGATCGTCCTGATACCAGGCGTGCTTGCCGCTCTCGCGGATGCCGTCGATCAGGAACTTATCGCTGTGGCTGGTGATCGGCCGGTAGCGCGACAGGTCGCTGTTTTCGATATACCCGCCCGCCAGCAGGAAACTGCCGTTTTTGTTGTCGGTCGGCAGTTCCGGCACGCTCAGGTAGTGATCGGCGCCGCGCCCCAGCGTCAGCCACTGCGGGTAGTGAGCGGCAATCACCGCGCAGTCCACCTTGTAGACCTGCTCGATGAAATCGCCCAGCCGATCGATAAAGCTTTTCACGTACATCAACCGTTCCAGGTTGAGCACGCTCGGCGCGTCCAGATTGATCGGGTTAGCCACGCCGCCGACCGCCAGATTCTGGATGTGCGGCGACTTGCCGCCCAGAATCGCCACAATGCGGTTGGCGTCGCGCTGGCATTCCAGCGCTTGCAGATAGTGGGCGACGGCGATCAGGTTCACTTCCGGCGGCAGCGACATCGCCGGGTGGCCCCAGTAGCCGTTGGCGAAAATGCCCAACTGGCCGCTGGCTACCAGATCTTTGAGTTTCTGCTGCACCTTGGTGAACTCGGCGGCGGTATTCAGCGGCCAGTCGGACAATCCTTTAAGCAGCGCCGCCGCTTTCTGCGGATCGGCTTTCAGCGCCGAGGTCACATCCACCCAGTCGAGCGCCGACAGTTGATAGAAATGCACGATATGGTCGTGGATGCTGTGCGCCGCCAGAATCAGGTTGCGGATGTACTGGGCGTTGACCGGCACGTTCAGACCGAGCGCGTTCTCCACCGCGCGCACCGAGGCGATGGCGTGCACCGTGGTGCACACGCCGCAGATGCGCTGCACGATCATCCAGGCATCGCGCGGGTCGCGCCCTTTGACGATCTCTTCCATACCGCGCCACATGGTGCCGGATGACCAGGCTTTGGTGACCTTGCCGTTTTCAATTTCGCAATCAATGCGCAGATGCCCTTCGATACGGGTAATGGGATCAATGGTGATGCGTTGGCTCATGCTTTACCTCAGCCTGATGATGCGTATGTTCGCCTTTCAGCGCGGGCAGTACCGGCAGCAGGCGGATTAACAAGATGTAAGCGCAGACCTCAATGGCGACGAAGCCAATGGAAATCAGGATCTCCTGCGCTTTGGGGAAGTAGTGGTAGCCGTTGCCCGGATTGAACGCCAGCAGCGAGTAACTCAGTCGCCACAGGGCGGCGCCGAACAGCATGCTGAGCGCGCTGACGAACAGCCAGCGGGCGTCCTGACGGCAACGTTTCAACCGCAGAATAACCAGCGGCAGCAGCATCAACCCTGCTTCGCACCAGAACATGACCGAGAACCGGTCGCCGGCGAACAGCAGCACGGTTTTCTGGTGCCAGACGATCTCGCCGAAGCGCAGCACCACAAACAGCAGCACCAGCACGTGGGCCAGCCCGGTCAGCTTGCGAAACAACGCCTGTTCGTCCGGCCCGCGCCCTTTCAGCCCGGCCTGCACCAGCGAACCTTCGAAAATCACAATCGAGAAGCCCATGATGAACGCAGTCAGCAGCGACAACAGCGGCAGCAGTTCATAGCTCTGCCACAGCGGATGCACCTTATAGCCGGCGGAAATCATCAACGACCCCATCGACGACTGGTGCATGGTAGGCAGCAACGCCCCCAGCGCAATGATGAAAAACATCACCTTGTTGAGCCGTTTCAGCGACACCTTCCAGCCGAAGCGTTCCAGCACCACCGGCGCGAACTCCAGCGCCATCACCCCGATGTAGATGGTCATACACACCGCGGTTTCGAACAGCACCGAGTTGGTATTGAAGTAGCCGGGAATGTAGAAGTACGGCAGGTTCCAGTAACGCCCAACGTCGATGGTGATCGACAACCCGCCCAACGAGTAGCCGAACAGGCTGGCGAGCAGCGCCGGGCGCACCAGCGGGTGGTATTCGCCGCGATTGAACACGTACACCGCCCAGGCCAGCGCCCAGCCGCCGCAGGCGAACCCGGTGCCGACCAGCAGGTCGAAGGCGATCCAGATCCCCCACGGGTAGCCGCCGTTCAGATCCGCCACCGAGCCGATCCCCAGAAACAGACGTTTCACGATCAGGATCGCGCAAATCGCCACCAGCGGAGCCAGCAGCATTACGGGCCAGCTCACCAGCCGCCCGCCCAACGGACTTGCTTTATGCGCCGTCATGAGGTTTCTCCTGTGAGTCGTGCGTCTCTTCCCGCTCGGCGCGGGTATTGCGATGCACCAGCACCGACAACCCGGCCAGCACCGCCAGCGGCAGCACCATCCCCTTGTACAAGGTATGCTGGATATGCTCCGAACGCGCGCCGGTAGACAGCGAATCCAGCGTCGGCATTTCCAGGTTCTGGTACGGCACCCCGGCCAGCACCAGCACCTGCGTGCCGCCCGCTTCGTTCTCGCCATACACATAACGCTCGTAAGTCGGCACGGTGTGCAGGTAGGTGTCTTTGCTACTCAGCGTCTGGCGCGGATAGGCGTACTCGTCGCCCGGCTTGAGCGCCAGCCGACGTTTCGCCTCATCCAGCAACTGCTCGCGGGTGCCGTAAATCACCGCCCCGGTCGGGCAAACTTCTACGCACCCCGGCATGCCGCCCTTATCAAGCCGCGCCAGTTCCGGCTGGTTGCACAGCTCGCATTTGTGCAGCTTACCGAGCGGGTTTTCATAGTCGTACTTCGGCACATTGAACGGACAGGCCACCATGCAGTAACGGCAGCCGGTACAGACGCTGGCGTCGTAATGCACCACGCCGGTTTTCGGGTCTTTCTTCAGCGCCGAAACCGGGCACACCGACACGCAGTTGGGGTCGACGCAGTGCATGCACTGCTTCTTGATGTAGGCGTAGCCGTCTTGTACCTGATCCTTGTTTTTGCCGTCGCCGCTGCGCCATACCTGAATGATGTTGTTGGTATAGGGACTGAGCTTGTCGTTGTTGGACCAGGTCGCCGCGCCGCCGCTGTAGACCGAGCTATCCGGTTTATAATCCAGCTTGTTGACCTGCTGGCATTTGCTTACGCACGCCTGACAACCCACACACAGTGTGGAGTCGTACAGCATGCCGAGCGAACCGGGAATCGGCGGCCGGTTGGTGGCCGCCGCTTCAGTCGCCAGCGGCGTGCCCGCCAGCAACGCCCCGGCGGAAGCCAGCTTGAAGAAATTGCGTCTGTTCACGGCTTAACCCTCCCGGGATGCGTTGCCGGCGTCCTGCTGTTTTTGCTGACGACCCAGTTCACGCACCGCCATCAGGCTAACGCCTGCCACCGCCCCCAGCACGCCGCCGATAAGCCCCGTGGCCGTAGCGGAACTGTTGCCGCCTTCCGGGCTGGTGACCGCCGGCTTCTCAACGCGCGGCGTCGGGTTTTCCACGTTGGCCAACTGGAAAATGCCCTTGGTGAACCCGATGCCTTGCTCGTTGCAGCCATAGCACGGGTGACCAATCCCTACCGGCCAGATGCCGCCGCCCACGTCGCAGAACTCCAGCGTCGGGCAGTTGCCGTAGGTTTCCGGCCCTTTGCAACCCAGATGGTAGAGGCACCACCCTTGCCGGTGTCCTTCATCGCCAAACTCTTTGGCGAAGCGGCCGGCGTCGAAATGCGGGCGACGCTCGCAGTTTTCGTGGATCAGTCGGGCATAGGCGAAGGTGGGACGGTTCTGGCTGTCGAGCGCCGGCGCGCGCTGATAAGTGATGATGTGCGCCACGGTCGCCAGGAAGTTGTGCGGGTTAGGCGGACAACCGGGAATATTGATAACGGTTTTGCCCGGCAGCACGTCCTGCAAGCTGGCGGCGCCGGTCGGGTTGGAACCGCTGGCCGGCACCCCGCCCCAGGCGGAACAGGAACCGATGGCGACGATCGCCGCGGCATGCTCGGCGGCGGCGCGGATATGCTCGACGATCGGCTTGCCGGCCACCATGCAGTAGATGCCGCCATCCTTCAGCGGGATGGAGCCATCCACCACCAGTACGTATTTGCCTTTGTACTGTTCGATGGCGCGGTGTTTGTTTTCTTCCGCCTGCTCGCCGAAAGCGGCGGAGAGGACTTCGTGGTATTCCAGCGAGATGGTATTCAGCAGCAGGTTTTCAATGGTCGGGTGGGTGGCGCGCAGCAGGGACTCGGTACATCCGGTACATTCCTGCGCGCCAATCCAGATCACCGGCGGACGCTGGGGAGACGTCAGTGACTGGGCCATATCTGCGGCGGCGGCTTCTTTCAACCCCATGGTGGCGGCAAGTGCTGCACATAGCTTCATAAAATCACGGCGATTGATGCCGTGATGGGAAAGCATCATATTTTCCCCATTCATTCTTTATTATTCTCCTGTAGCCAGGTCGAAGTAACACATTTACGTGTCGGCATAGAATAATGAGGAGAATAACGTCACCGATTTGATCTCTATCAATCGGCCGGGGAATAACCATTTTATTTGTACGTCTTCTGTGAGGCTCTCCGCGACATTTCTTTTTTAAAAGCACGGAATGTCAGATTAAATGAGAAAATATCTCAATGCGTAACAAACGGATAATTTTTTTGTGATCTACAATAGCTTAATCGATTTAACAGCGACTTATATCAGTTATAATAAAATTATTATCATATTGATTTTTAATGTTTTTATTAGAAAACAACTTCAGAGTGGTTTTATTTTTCCATCACTCGTTTACATTCGTCATCAGCCCATCAGTCAGCTCAGTTATTTTAGATACTTTACTTTTAAAAGTGTGATTACAGGATAATGTCTCTGTCTAAACGAAAGATAAAAGCGATGGCTGCGGTTGTTTTTCACACAGGACTATTTCTCCCTCGCCGCGCCTGATTTCAGGTCGCCGTCTTTTTAACATTTCAGGCAATAAAAAAAGCAGCCGACAAGCGGCTGCTTTTTTCCGAAAGGCAAAACGTTATTGGATTCCGCGGCTGCGCAGATAATCTTCGTAGTTGCCGCTGAAATCGATCACTTTACCCGGGGTGATTTCCACAATGCGGGTCGCCAGCGAGCTGACGAATTCACGGTCGTGAGACACAAACAGCAGCGTGCCCTGATACATCTCCAGCGACATGTTCAGCGATTCAATGGATTCCATATCCAGGTGGTTGGTCGGTTCGTCCATCACCAGAACGTTCGGTTTTTCCATCATCAGCTTACCGAACAGCATCCGTCCTTTTTCGCCCCCGGACAGCACCTTAACCTTTTTACGGATGTCGTCCTGAGAAAACAGCAGACGCCCCAGCACGCTGCGCACCGCCTGCTCGTCGTCGTTCTCCTGCTTCCACTGGCTCATCCAGTCAAACACGGTGAGATCGCCATCAAACTCGTATTCGTGATCCTGCGCGTAGTAACCGATACGGACGTTTTCCGACCATTTGACCATGCCGGATTCCGGCGCCAGTTCACCCACCAGCGTTTTCAGCAGGGTGGATTTACCGATCCCGTTAGTACCGAGAATCGCCACCTTCTCCCCCACTTCCACCAGCATTTTCAACTGGCTGAACAGCGGACCGTTATCAAAGCCTTTGGTCAGCCCATCGATTTCCAGCGCGTTACGGAACAGTTTCTTGTCCTGTTCGAAACGGATGAACGGGTTCTGACGGCTGGACGCTTTCACTTCTTCCAGCTGGATTTTATCTATCTGACGGGCGCGGGAAGTCGCCTGACGCGATTTGGACGCGTTGGCGCTAAAGCGGCTGACAAACGACTGCAATTCGGCAATCTGCGCCTTCTTCTTGGCATTGTCCGCCAGCAGACGCTCGCGCGCCTGCGTCGCCGCCGTCATGTACTCGTCGTAGTTGCCGGGATAGATCCGCAATTCGCCGTAATCCAGATCCGCCATATGGGTGCAGACCATGTTCAGGAAGTGACGGTCATGGGAAATGATGATCATGGTGCTGTTGCGCTCGTTCAGCACCTGCTCCAGCCAGCGGATGGTATCGATGTCCAGGTTGTTGGTCGGTTCGTCCAGCAGCAGAATATCCGGATTGGAAAACAGCGCCTGCGCCAGCAAGACACGCAGTTTCCAGCCTGGCGCCACTTCGCTCATCGGACCGTAATGTTGCTCCAGCGGGATCCCCACGCCCAGCAGCAGTTCGCCGGCGCGCGATTCAGCGCTGTAACCATCCATTTCGCCGTATTTGACTTCCAGATCCGCGACCCGATAGCCGTCTTCCTCGCTCATTTCGCTCAGCGAATAGATACGGTCGCGTTCTTCTTTGACTTCCCACAGTTCGGCGTGCCCCATGATCACCGTATCCAGCACGCTGTATTGCTCAAACGCGAACTGATCCTGACGCAGTTTGCCGATCCGCTCATTCGGGTCGATGGCGACATTGCCTGTGCTCGGCGCCAGATCGCCGCCGAGGATCTTCATAAATGTGGATTTGCCGCAGCCGTTAGCGCCGATCAATCCATAGCGGTTACCGCCGCCAAATTTGACAGAAATGTTTTCAAACAACGGCTTACTGCCGAATTGCATCGTAATATTATTGGTTACCAGCACAGCACTTACTCGATTCGGAATGTGATTTGGCGCGCATTATGCCACAAGCGGAACACAGAATCCCGGCGATTATCGGACGTTTTTTAATCAGATGCGGATTTGATGCCCCCGCCAACGGCATCAGCAGCGACCGCGCCTGACGACAGACACGACAACATCTTGTTAACCGTACATAATGAGCACTGCTCCCGATCGCAGAAGGAAAGATCAGATGCCGTCATCACGCCGTTTTAAACAGGTCGATGTGTTCAGCCATCATCCCGCCAAAGGCAATCCGCTGGCCGTCATTCTCGACGCCGATGGCCTCAGCGATGAACAGATGCAGGCCATCGCCCGCTGGACCAATTTGTCGGAAACTACCTTTGTGCTGCCGCCGGACGATCCGCTGGCTGATTATCGGGTGCGTATTTTCACCCCGTCGGCAGAATTGCCGTTCGCCGGACACCCGACGCTGGGAACCGCGCACGTCTTGCTGGAATCCGGCCTGACACCGCATGTACCGCATCAGGTGATCCAGCAATGCGGCGTCGGGCTGGTGCCGGTGGCTATCGGCGATAACGGCCAGCTCGCATTTCGCGCGCCGGACGTCACGACGACCGAGCTCGACCCTCAGCATGACGCATTGCTCGACAGCGCCATCGGAAGCCATCTGCGTCATCCAGGCCATCGTCCCGTCAACGTGCAGATGGGCATCCGCTGGCTGACAGTGCGGATGGAAAGCGCGCGTGCCTGTCTGGAGGCACGCCCGGACGCTACGCATCTACAACGATTGCAGCAACTCGGACAGACCGACGGCGTAGCGATTTACGGCCCGCATGACCACGCCGGTCCCGCCGATTATGAAGTACGGGCCTTCTTTGTCATGAATGATGCGGTGGTGGAAGATCCGGTAACCGGCAGCGCCAACGCCTGTATTGCCAGAGTGATTCAGCACAGCCCGTTGCCGGAGCAGGCGGACCACACGCTCGGTTATCGGGTACGTCAGGGCACCATGTTGTACCGGGACGGCCGGGTCAATGTTTCCTACATTGACGGCCAGCCGTGGATTGGCGGCCTCAGCAACACCTTGATTGACGGGCATATTACCGTCTAATACGCGGCTCTACCCGCTAACCGGCCGTCAGAGCGGCGGCCGGTTATTCCTCCGACACGGCCATTACCTTCAAAATAATGTGACTTTCATCACGAAAAAGTTGAAATGACGTTCCTTATCCATTATTATCAAAACCGTGATGAACATCACATAAAACCTCAACGACGATAATGGAGACACCACATGAACGCATTCATCAACTTCTTCAAAAAACTGGGCGACATCTACGTAAGCTACTGCGAACGTATCGGTTCCATCATCAGCCCGTTTTAACATGAGCGCCGTAAACTAAAAGCCGCCATCATCATTCTGACGAGGCGGCTTTAGTTTTTTCATTCCCTTCTGACATATATCACGCAGTCTTTTTCATCCCTGTATCTGATTTCTGCTCACTTCGTTGACGATGTCTGAGCCTTTTGCGTTTGCGGCAGCACTATCTCGACATTTTCCATCATCCCCTGATCCTCATGGTCCAGAATGTGGCAATGCAGCACGAATTCGCCGATATAGCGCTGATAGCGCGTTCTCAGCAGTACGCGATAATAATTTTGCGGCGTACCCGTCAACTGGCCGGGCAACAGGTTGGTTTTGACGAAAATCGTGTCTTTCCACTGCCCTTTCAAGCCGGCGAACTGGCTGTCGCCATCGGCTTCCGTGACACCGGGCAAACTGACGTCACGCCCCTGCGGGTCATAAATCGCGACAATCTGGAACGGATTCACATGGATATGAAACGGATGGCTGACGCTGTACGAACGCAGTTCCCACTCCTGCGACGCCCATAGCGGCAAAGTTATATCAATTCGCTTCGGGTCATAAGCTTGTATGTGTTTCGGCAACCACACACCGTTAACTTTCTCGACGCCAAAATCGTGACCAATAGCGAAGACGTTGTTTGTATTCGGCCGCGTGCCGCCGGCAAAGAAAACGATTTTCTGTTTTGGCTGACCGGCAATCTCTTCATCGCTCACATCCCTTGTATGCGGCGCGAACCGGGTGAGATAGATCTGATTATCGTCACGATTCAGATCACGAATAACCGCCTGCCGCACCTCTTCCGGCATCAGCTTCTGCGCCGAATAGGTCAGTTTCCGCCGTAAGGTAGGGACAAAGTCCTGCACGGCAATACTGTCCGTGCCGGATACGGAAACAAACCCCAGCAAACTGTTGCCCTGAGCCTTACCGGTAATGCTGCCCGTCATGGATTGCTGCGGCTGAATCATGCAATAACCGCCCGCCTGCGGAAACATCGCCAGCAGGTCATAACGGTACCCCGGTTGTAACGTTACCTTATCCGCCGTCAGCGAGTGGGACATGGTCAGGCCATCGGCGGCGACCACCTGGAATGGCACCTTTTCGCCGGAGCAGAGTTCATTAATCAGCGCTCCTACCTCCTGACGGCGTAAATTGCCCAGATAAGCCTTGCGATGTAATTCGTTAAGACTCAGGCCCGGCTTTATCTTGCGGAATTCCAGATTGATGGTTTCCCGCACGCCAGCGTGAATCAACCGCCAGCGCTCTACCTGCCCGGCGGTGGCTTTAAAGGTCGGCAGCACCACGCCGTTGATGCTGGTCCAGCGGCCGGACGCCTGCCAGGTGCCGGGGCCGAACTGATCGTAATCTTCAATCACGCCGGTCTCATTCGGGAGGCAATTCCAGTTGATATTGCCCTGCTTATCCCGTTTCAGCTTGCCGTCCTCGCCCCAGGCAGGCGTACTGAATCTGCTGAAACAATACCGTGTGCTCGGGAAACGGCTGCTGACTGTCGGGATCGATCAGAAGCGTATCCAGATCGCCGTTCGACGCTTCGGTGGGTTTGCGGTTGCCATGAACGATAAGCGCCCCCGCCATGCCGCTGGAAACCTGCAACGCGGTGGAACCGTGCCGGTGTGAGTGATACCAGAAGGTGCCGGCCGGAATATCCTGCGAGAAGTTGTACTGGTATTCGAAGCTGTTGCCCGGATTCACCGACAGCAGCACATTGTCGCTATTGCCTGTCGGGCTGATCCAGATACCGTGGGCATGCAGGTTGGTGCCATTAAAACAGTGAGGCGGGTCGAACAACTTCGGCGATGACCGCGAATCGTTCGCCGCAGGTTGCGCCATGTTGGTATGCGAATGGGCAGTCGCTTCACCATTCATCTGATGCGGCTGGCAACTGCTATCCACCGGCAAATTGTTCTTGAGCAGGATACGCACCGTATCGCCGGGCATAGCATCAATCTGCGGCGCCACAAACGGCGCCCCGATAACCGGTTGCCTGTCCGTACTGCCGGTGTAACCCCGTAAATGCACCTTTTGGAAACGGTTTTGCGACGGATCATAAATCTTTCCGTCTACATATCCGACATCCAGTTCATAATATTTTTCCCTGTTTCCCTCCTGCACTCCGCTAAAATGATTCTGCAATAGCGACCTGACCAGTCGCTGCAAGTGCGGCGGGTTTTCAAATAGAAAATCAGCCTCTTTATTTTCATCCGGCGTATTTTCATTGACTGCCGACGGGCCATCGGCATGGCTATCAAATACCACTAATGTCAGCAGGAAAATAAAAACATCCCGCAATGTCATTCTGTATCCAACCTTGTCACATGTTGCCATCTCACCATCCCCCTTGACCTGACACAATTCATTATTTATTGAATTTAATGGATAAAATAACAAATCCTCTTTATTAGCCCGATGTATTGCAGAAGGGCTGTAAATAACAAAAGATCTTGTCATTATTTCCAGACCGGAAACGTCTGGGGGAAAGTAAATAGCACGTTCATTTCGGGCAATCAGATATTTTCCTAAACCCGGAAAAGACACTGTATCGATATTTTTCCGTAGATAATGAAACCCGATAACTGATTAAAAAGAAGGGGAATTAAAACCAGAGGCAGGATTTGGAAACAGAACCTCGAAGATGAAGGCGATTAACCCGCAATACGATTAACCCGCAATAATAGAAAAGCCGCGATAATTCGCGGCTTTCAGTACGGTATACCGAGGGATTACATCAGCGGCTGCGCCAGTTGTACCAGCGAAATCAGCGGCTGCGGGTAGAGACCCAGCAGCAGAACCAACACCGACGAAATCAGTACCACCACGCCGCCCGCGGTCAACGCCCAGTTATTCGGCGTATCGCGGTTCAGGGTTTGCGGCGCGCTCAGATACAAACTTATCAATACGCGCAGGTAGTAATACAGACCGATGGCGCTACCCACCACCACTGCCGCGCTCAACCACCACAGGTGGGCATTCACGCCTACCGCCAGCACGTAGAATTTGCCGAAGAAGCCCAGCGTCATCGGAATACCCGCCAGCGACAGCATCATCACCGTCATCACCGCAGACAGGATCGGCTTATGCCAGAACAGACCGCGGTAAGAGAACAGCGAATCCGCATCCGGACCCCGATACGGGCTGGACATCAGGCTGACCACGCCAAACGCGCCCAGGCTGCTGAACAGGTAACCGGCCAGATATACGCCGATGGTTTCCAACGCCAGTTGCTGAGTCTGCACCGCAATTAGCGCCACCAGCAGGTAACCCAGATGCGCGATCGACGAGTACCCCAGCAGGCGCTTGATGTTGCTCTGCGCCACCGCCATCAGGTTACCGAACAGAATCGACGCGAAAGCGATCACGCCCAGCGTGGTGCGCACCGATTCAGCATCCACCAGCGGCGCATACAGGAACAAACGCATCACCGCGCCGAAGATAGCGATCTTGCTGGCGGTCGCCAGGAAGGTAGACACCGGCGCCGGCGCCCCCTGATACACATCCGGCGTCCACAGGTGGAACGGCACCAGCGACAGCTTGAAGCCCAGCCCGACCAGCATCATACCCAGACCGGCCAGCAACAGCGGCGCATGCAACTGGTGGTCGTTCAGGCTCTTGCCAAGGCTGGCGAAGCTCAGGCTGCCGGAGTCGGCATACACCAGCGCCATGCCGAACAGCAGGAACGAGGACGCAGCGGCGGACAGCAGCATGTATTTGATGGCGGCTTCCAGCGAACGCTTCTGCCGGAAGGCATACCCCACCAGACCGAACAGCGGCAGGGAGATCAGTTCGATGCCGATGAAGAACGCCGCCAGATGGTTGGCGCTCGCCAGCAGAATACCGCCCAGTGCGGCAATCAGCACCAGCAGATAGAACTCATCTTTGTTGTCCGGGTAGCCTTCCAGCCACGGGTAGGCGAACGTACTGGTCGCCAGACTCGCCGCCAGCACCAGGCCGGTATAGAACATCGAGAATCCGTCCACCCGGATCAGCGGGGTGACATCGGTCGGCCCAACCTGGCCGACCAGATACAGCGATAACAACGCGATGTTCAGGCCGATGACCGTCAGCGTAGCGTTGACAAAATGGTTGCGTCGCCACGCAATGCACAGCATCACAACCACGACTGTCAATCCAACGATTAACAGTGGCGATATCGCGATTAGTTGTTGAAGAGTTATTGTCATGGCGAATTACAGCCCTGTCGTTGAAATTGTTGAACCCTGAACCGATGACGTAAACCATTGCTGGATATTGGCCATCGCCGCGCTGGACGTATCCAGGATCGGCTGCGGATAAACGCCCAGCAGCACCAGCAACACCACCAGCAGCAGAATAAGCGACAGTTCGCGCGCGCTCATCGCCTGCAAAGGCGTGTCCGATTTAGCGGCGCCGTAGAAAGCGCGCTGCATCATCACCAGCGAATAAACGGAAGCAAACACCAGACCGAAGGTGGAAATCACCGTAATCACCGGCACCACCGGGTAGCTGCCGAACAGAATCATGAATTCGCCGACAAAGTTACCGGTACCCGGCATCCCGAGCGTGGCTACCGCGAAAAACAGCGACAGCGCGGGCAAGTAGCGAATCCGTCCCCACAAACCGCCCATCTGACGCAAATCGCGGGTGTGCAGGCGTTCATACAGCTGACCGCAAATAATGAACATACCGGCGGCCGACAGGCCGTGGGCAATCATCTGCACCACCGCGCCCTGATAGGCCAGTTGACTGCCGGAATAGATGGCAATCATCACAAAGCCCATGTGCGACACCGAGGTGTAAGCGATAAGACGTTTGATGTCGGTCTGTTTGAACGCCATCCAGGCACCGTAGAAGATGCCGATGACACCCAGCCACATGGCGATCGGTGCAAAATCGTGAGAAGCGTTCGGGAACAGCGGCAGGCTGAATCGCAGCAGACCGTAGGCGGCGGTTTTCAACAGAATCCCCGCCAGGTCCACCGAACCGGCGGTCGGCGCCTGACTGTGCGCATCCGGCAACCAGCCATGCAGCGGCACCAGCGGCATTTTCACCGCGAAGGCGATGAAGAAGCCCAGCATCAACGCATATTCCAGACCGTAGGACATCGGCGTTTTCAACAGGCGGGGATAATCGAAGGTCCATTCGCCGGTAGCATTATGATGTACGAACACCAGCGCCAGAATGGCGATCAGCATCACCAGGCCGCTGGCCTGCGTATAGATGAAGAACTTGGTTGCTGCCGCGATACGGGTCTTGCCATCAGAGCCTTTGTGTCCCCACAGTGCGATCAGGAAGTACATCGGCACCAGCATCATTTCCCAGAAGAAGAAGAACAGGAACATGTCGATGGACAGGAAGACGCCAATCACACCGCCGAGAATCCACAGCAGGTTGAGATGGAAGAAGCCCTGATAGCGTTGAATCTCACGCCAGGAACAGAGGATCGCCAGCACGCCCAGCAGGCCGGTCAGCACAACCATCAGCAATGACAGTCCGTCCAGCGCCAGGTGAATCGAGATACCAAAACGCGGTATCCAGTTCAGCACGAACTCCGACTGCCATTGCGGCAGGCCCGTCGGTGTCGCCAGCGAAAAGCCGCCCTGCAGCCACAACTGCAGTGACAGCGCCAGTGTCAGCCCCATGGAGATCAGCGCGATCCAGCGCGGCACGCGAGTGCCAAAACGCTCGAGCTGCCAGCACAGCAGGCCGCCGATAAAGGGGATAAGAATCAGCCAAGGTAGTAGCATGGCGTTTTGTGTCCCTAAATTAAAGAAAACGAAAAACTTGCTGCCTGCGGGGCCACCCATCAGCGAACGCCCCGCCCCTCTGCATTACCGCATCGCTTAGACCAGCAACAGCAGCGCCAGCACCACCACGGCGCCGACCCCCATTGAGGCGACATACCAGCGCACCTGCCCGTTTTCGCTGACGATCAGCGCACGGTTGCCCCAGCGGGTCAGGATGGCCGGAATGTTCATCAGCGCATTGAGCGGGTCACGCTGCAGCAACGTCGCAATAGCCAGATACGGTTTGACGAAGACCTTGTCATACAGCCAGTCGAATCCCCATGCATGGAACCACCATGTCGAGAAGAAACGACCCGGCGCGCTGTTGGCGACGCTCGTCACCAACTGACGTTTGCCCAGCCACAGCGCGGCCGCCAGCAGAATACCGGCAATCGCCACCACGCCGGAGGCGATTTCCAGCGTCATGACCTGACCGTGCTCAAGCTCGGTCGTGGCCGGCAGTACGCCGTGCAGCGGCAGCGCAATCTGAGCGCCGACAAAGGTGGACAGCACCAGCAGCACCAGCAACGGCAGGTGATGGGAAATCCCCTTGCCTGCGTGGGCCTTGGTTTTTGCTTCACCGTGGAACACGATAAAAATCATCCGGAAGGTGTACAGCGACGTCATGAACGCGCCCACCAGACCGGCAATCACCAGATTAATGTGACCGTTGGCCCAGGCGCCGGCCAGAATTTCATCCTTACTGAAGAAGCCGGCGGTTACCATCGGCAACGCTGCCAGCGCGGCGCCGCCCACCAGGAAGCAGGCATACACCAGCGGAATGGTTTTACGCAGACCGCCCATCTTGAAGATGTTCTGTTCGTGATGGCAGGCCAGGATCACCGAACCGGACGACAGGAACAGCAGCGCCTTAAAGAACGCATGGGTCATCAGGTGGAAAATAGCGGCGTCCCACGCCTGTACGCCAAGCGCCAGGAACATGTAACCAATCTGGCTCATCGTCGAGTAGGCCAGTACGCGTTTGATATCGGTTTGCACCAGCGCGGCGAAACCGGCCAGCAACAGCGTGACGGCGCCCACATTAGCGACCAGATGCAGCACGTCCGGCGCCAGCAGGAACAAGCCGTGGGTACGGGCGATCAGATACACGCCCGCGGTCACCATGGTTGCGGCGTGGATCAACGCCGAAACCGGCGTCGGACCAGCCATCGCATCCGCCAGCCAGGTCTGCAACGGCAACTGTGCCGATTTACCGACCGCGCCACCCAGCAGCATCAGCGTCGCCCAGGTGATCGCCGGGGAGCCTTCGGCCAGATGTTGCGGCGCCAGTACCATCAGATCGCGGAAGTTCAGCGTACCCAACTCGCGGTACAGGATAAACAGCGCGAACGCCAGGAACACGTCGCCCACGCGGGTCACGATGAACGCTTTCATCGCCGCGGCGCCGTTGTTCGGGTTGGTGTAGTAGAAACCGATCAGCAGATAGCTGCACAGCCCCACGCCTTCCCAACCGAGGTACATCAGCAGCAGGTTGTCCGCCAGTACCAATACCACCATGCTGGCGATAAACAGGTTGGTGTAGGCGAAGAAACGGGAATAACCCTCTTCACCGCGCATGTACCAGGAGGCGAACAGGTGGATGAAGAAACCCACGCCGGTTACTACCGACAGCATGGTCAGCGACAGCCCATCCAGCGCCAGCGTGACGCCGATGTCAAACTTGCCGACCGTCATCCAGCTCCACAGATGCTGGCTGAAGAAGGTCACCCCGCCAGGCTGTTGCTGGCTGAGGAAATCCACCACGGCTCCGCCAGTCACCAGCGCAGCCAACCCAATAGACCCCACCCCGACGGTGGCGGAAACATTTTCCGACCAGCGCCCGCGAGAGAAGGCCAGCAACAGGAATCCGATCAGCGGAAACAGAATTGTTAAGTAGAGTAAGTTCATCCGCGCATCTCACTGACAGTATCAATATTCAGGGTCTGACGGCGACGATACAGCTGCAGCAGCAGCGCCAGGCCAATACTGGCTTCCGCCGCGGCCAGCGTAATAGCCAGGATATACATCACCTGACCATCCGGTTGCCCCCAATAGCTGCCGGCGACCACGAAAGCCAGCGCCGCAGCGTTAATCATGATTTCCAGGCAGATCAGCATGAACAGAAGATTGCGGCGAATCACCAGCCCGGTCAGCCCCAGCACGAAGAGGATGGCCGCCAGCAGCAAGCCATGTTGTAGCGGAATCATGCGCGTTCCTCCGTTATTTTTTTGTCGGCATCCTGATCTTTGGCAATCAGCTCTCCGCGCTTGTCTTCACGGCCGATGTGGAAAGCCACCACCAGACCCGCCAGCAGCAGCATCGACGCCAGTTCCACCGCCAGCACATACGGCCCGAACAGGCTGATGCCGACCGCTTTGGCATCCACGATATTGCCAGCGATATTCTGGCCGGTGACGCTAAGAATCCCTTTGACGATAACCGCCAGCAGAATCAGGGACAGCACACCCGGTCCTATCCATACGCTGGGTTTCAGCCACAGTTTTTCCTGCTCATCCACCGAGTTGCCGAGGTTCAGCATCATCACCACGAAGACGAACAACACCATGATGGCGCCGGCGTAAACGATTATCTCCAGCGCCCCGGCGAAATACGCCCCCAGCGAGAAGAACACACCGGCCACCGCCAGTAACGAAACAATCAGATAAAGTAATGCATGTACTGGATTGGTATGGGTAATGACACGCAATGTTGCCAGTACCGCAATAATCGCAGTCGCATAAAAAGCGAATTCCATGCTTGGCTCCTTAGGGCAGCAGGCCTTTAACGTCAATGGGTTTGGCTTCGTTTTCGGCTTCGCCCTTCTCTTTCCCATCAACAGCCATACCGGCCATCCGGTAGAAGTTGTATTCCGGATATTTACCCGGCCCCGAGATCAGCAGATCGTCTTTTTCGTACACCAGGTCCTGACGCTTGAACTCACCCATTTCGAAATCGGGAGTCAGCTGAATAGCCGTGGTCGGGCAGGCCTCCTCGCACATGCCGCAGAAAATGCAGCGGGAGAAGTTGATGCGGAAAAACTCCGGATACCAGCGGCCATCCTTCATTTCCGCCTTCTGCAGGGAGATACACCCTACCGGGCAAGCCACGGCGCACAGGTTGCAGGCTACGCAACGCTCCTGTCCGTCCGGATCGCGGGTCAGCACAATGCGGCCGCGAAAACGCGGCGGCGGATTCACTGGCTCTTCCGGATACATTTTGGTTTCACGCTTTTTAAACGCGTTGGAACCCACCATGCAGATACTGCGTACCTGGGTGCCGAAACCAATCAAAAGTTCTTTCAGTGTCATGGTTTATTCACCCCTATCAAGCGTTGTACAGAATGACTGCGGCGGTCGCCAGCAGGTTCAGCAGCGTCAGCGGCAGACACACCCGCCAGCCGAATGCCATTACCTGGTCATAACGCGGACGTGGCAGCGAAGCGCGAATCAGGATGAACATCATCATGAAAAACGCCGTCTTCAACGCAAACCAGACGAACGGCGGCAGGAAAGGTCCGTGCCAGCCACCGAAGAACAGCGTCACGATCAACGCGGAAACCGTCACGATACCGATGTATTCGCCAACGAAGAACAGACCGAACTTCATCCCGGCGTATTCGATATGGTAGCCATCCGCCAGTTCCTGCTCGGCTTCCGGCTGGTCGAACGGATGACGGTGACACACCGCTACGCCGGCGATCGCAAAGGTAATAAAACCGAAGAACTGCGGGACGACGTTCCACACCGTGGACTGCGAATTGACGATATCGGCCATGTTGAACGAGCCGGCCTGCGCCACCACGCCCATCAGGGACAACCCGAGGAACACTTCATAACTCAGCGTTTGCGCAGAGGCGCGCACCGCGCCCAGCAGCGAGTATTTGTTGTTACTGGACCAGCCGGCGAACAGTACGGCATAAACCGCCAGCCCCGCCATCATCAGGAAGAACAGCACCCCAATGTTCAGATTGGCCACCTGCCAGGTCGGGCTGACCGGTACGATGGCGAACGACAGCAACAGCGAAGTAAAAGCAATCACCGGCGCCAGGGTAAAAATCACCTTGTCGGCAAACGGCGGTGTCCAGTCTTCCTTGAAGAACATCTTGAGCATGTCCGCCACCAGCTGCAGCGAACCGCCCCAGCCCACGCGGTTAGGCCCATAACGCCCCTGGAACAGCGCCAGCAGACGGCGCTCCCCCATACTCATGAGCGCGCCGCAGCTCACCACGACCAACAGAATCACGATCGCTTTGCCGACGGTGGCCAGAATGTCCAGTACTTCCGGAGTCAACCAACTCATTGCGCAGCCTCCCGCAGCATTTCAACGGTCGCGCCCGCCAGCACCGGAGCAATCCCCGGGAAGCCCAGCGGCAAACCAACCTGGCCCTGACGCAGCTCAGTGCTCAGACGCACCGGCAGACGCAGCGTCTGACCTCCACAGGTGATGTCCAGCAACGCGCCGGCATTGACGCCCAGCAATGCGGCATCGGCCTGATTCACTACCGCGCAGGCCTGCGGCATACGCTGCTGGATAACGCCGGAGCGCTGCGACAGCTCGTCACTGCCGAACAGATTGTAGTAAGGCGCAACCTGCCACTGCCCCTGTTGCGGAGCAAACGGCGCCGGAATCTGGCTGAAATACGCCAGCGAAGCGTCGCCGGCTTCGATCAGGCGCACGCCCGGATCGCCGTGGCGCAGATGCCCGCCCACTTCATCCTGGAATTTGTTCCACGCCTGCGGTGAGTTCCAGCCCGGCGCCCAGGCAAACGGCACCTGCTGACGCTCGGCCAGCGGACTGTTGTTCCCTTCCATCGAGAAGGTAAACATCGTGTCCTTATCCTGAGGCTGACGCGGCTCATGCACGCTGATGTTGGCGCGCATGGCGGTACGACCGCTATAACGATGCGGTTCACGCGCCAGTTTCTGGCCCTTGACACGGAACGACGCATCCGGCGCCGCGTCTTTGATCGCGGCCAATTGCGGCAATGCGTTAACGCAAGCGTCAATCACGTGGTCCAGTTGCGTCCAGTCAACCTGACGGCTGTTGTAGGTGATGTACAGGGAATGCAGCCAGCGCCAGCTTTCCAGCATGACCACCTTGCTGTCGTAGTAGGTCGGGTCATAAACCTGGAAGAAACGCTGAGCGCGGCCTTCCTGGTTGACGAGCGTACCGTCGCTTTCCGCAAAGCTGGCGGAGGACAACACCAGACCGGCCTTGTCCATGATCGCGGTGCGTTGATGATCCAGCACAATCAGGTTGGCGGCTTTCGCCAGCGCGGCATCCACACGAGCGGCCGGCGCATGACGATACAGGTCGTTTTCCAGCACCACCACGCTGTCGGCTTCGCCGGTTTCCAGTTGCGACAGCGCTTCATCCAGCGAACCGCCGCCCATCATGGTTACGCCCATGCTGTTGGCGGCGGCGGCGACAAAGGTAATGCCGACATCGGAGCCACGGCCTTTCAGCGCTTTGGCGACGTTGGCGGCGGCGGCGATCACATCGTCGCTGCCCGCGTTGGTGCCGGAGATAATCAGCGGCTTACGCGCGCCAGCCAGCGCCTGAACAATCACGTCCACTTTCTGGCCGAGATCGGCCGGCAGATCGCTGACCGCCGGCGCGGCATTATCGAGTGCGTGAGCAATCGCAAAACCAAGTCGGGCCTGCTCAGCCACCGGCGCGCGGTAACTCCAGGCGGCGATATCGTCCAGACGGGTGCTGTCGACGTTGGTGACGAACAGCGGGTGTTTGGCGTGCTGGCCGATATTCAGGATCGCTGCAATCTGCCAGTCGGCCACTTTCTGGGCCGCCGCCATTTCACGGGCTTTGCCTTTCACCGCCTGACGCACCGCCAGCGCAATACGCGCGCCGGTCTGGGTCAGATCTTCGCCCAGCACCAGCACGGCGTCGTAGCCTTCGATTTCACGCAGAGACGGCGTATGCACCCCGCTCTCTTTCAGCACTTTCAGCATCAGTTGCAAGCGATGTTGCTCCGCCTGAGAGACGCCAGTGTAGAAGTTGCCGGCACCGACCAGTTCGCGCAACGCGAAGTTGCTTTCCACGCTGGCGCGCGGCGAACCGATACCGATCACCTTCTTCGCCTGACGCAGCACATCGGCGGCGCCCTGCAACGCCTGCTCGGCGTTCAGCGCGATCCAGTCATCACCGCGGCGTTGCAGCGGCTGACGCGGACGATCCTTCAGGTTGACGTAGCCGTAACCAAAACGGCCGCGGTCGCACAGGAAATAGTGGTTCACGCTGCCGTTATAGCGGTTTTCGATACGGCGCAATTCGCCATAACGCTCGCCCGGGCTGGTGTTGCAACCCACGCTGCACTGCTGGCAAATGCTGGGCGCGAACTGCATGTCCCATTTGCGGTTATAACGTTCGGAATGGGTTTTATCGGTGAAGACCCCGGTCGGACAGACTTCCACCAGGTTGCCGGAAAACTCGCTTTCCAGCACACCGTCTTCCGGACGACCGAAATAGACGTTGTCATGCGCGCCGTAAACGCCCAGGTCTTTGCCGTCGGCGTAATCCTTGTAATAACGCACGCAACGGTAACAGGCGATACAGCGGTTCATTTCGTGGGAGATGAACGGGCCGAGATCCTGATTGTGGTGTGTACGTTTGGTGAAACGGTAACGACGGAAATTATGCCCCGTCATTACGGTCATATCCTGCAGATGACAGTTGCCCCCTTCCTCACAAACCGGACAGTCGTGCGGATGGTTGGTCATCAGAAATTCCACAATCGTCTTGCGGAACTGCTTCGCCTCATCATCGTCAATGGCGATAAAGGTGCCATTCGACGCCGGCGTCATACAGGACATCACCAGACGACCACGGGTATCTTCCGCGTTCTGGTACTGCTTGACCGCACACAGGCGACAAGCACCGACGCTCCCCAGCGCCGGGTGCCAGCAAAAGTAGGGGATATCAAGTCCCAGAGACAGACAAGCCTGCAGCAGGTTATCCGCTCCGTCCACTTCATATTCTTTGCCGTCTACATGAATCGTTGCCATAGTCAGCATGCTTCCATAACAGCCCGCCTCGGCGGGCACTAATCAAAAATTCTGTCTGCGGGATGAATCGGCGTTTAATCCCGGCGTGATGCTCAACACGCCGGATTGCGCGATTACCAGCGCTGTTTCAGCAGGTTGGGCTGAATGCCGCCAATCGGTTTGGCGTTACTGACAACCTGTCTGGCGATGCCTGCCTCGAATTCGTCCCGGAAATATTTAATGGCGCTCTGCAGCGGTTCGACCGCCCCCGGCGCGTGGGCGCAGAAGGTGTTGCCCGGCCCCAGGAAGCGGCACAGTTGCTCCAGCGTTTCAATGTCGCCCGGCTGCCCTTCCCCACGCTCCAGCGCACGCAGAATCTTGACGCTCCACGGCAGGCCGTCGCGGCACGGCGTACACCAGCCGCAAGACTCGCGGGCGAAGAACTCTTCCAGATTGCGCGTCAGCGATACCATGTTGATTTCATTGTCGACCGCCATCGCCAGCGCCGTACCCAGACGGCTGCCGGCCTTGCCGATGTTTTCGAAATCCATCGGCAGATCCAGATGTGCATCGGTCAGGAAGTCGGTACCGGCGCCGCCGGGCTGCCAGGCTTTCAGCGTCAGGCCATCACGCATGCCGCCGGCGTAATCTTCCAGAATCTCACGGGCGGTGGTGCCAAACGGCAACTCCCACAGGCCCGGATTTTTCACCCGACCGGAGAAGCCCATCAGTTTGGTGCCGGCGTCTTTACTCTTACCGGCAGACAGCCCCTGATACCATTCCACACCATGCTCGATGATGGCCGGCACGTTGCACAGCGTTTCCACGTTGTTTACGCAGGTGGGCTTGCCCCATGCGCCGGCGGAAGCCGGGAACGGCGGTTTAGATCGCGGGTTGGCGCGACGGCCTTCCAGCGAGTTGATCAGCGCCGTTTCTTCACCACAGATGTAACGACCGGCACCGGTGTGCACAAACAGCTCGAAATTAAAGCCGGTGCCCATAATGTTTTTGCCAAGCAGCCCCGCCTCTGTCGCTTCAGCGATAGCACGACGCAAATTAGCCGCCGCCTCAACGTATTCGCCGCGCAGGAAGATGTAACCGCGATAGGCTTTCAGCGCATAAGCGCCGATCAGCATGCCTTCCACCAGCAAATGCGGCATCTGCTCCATCAGCAGGCGGTCTTTGTAGGTGCCCGGCTCCATCTCATCCGCGTTACACAGCAGATAGCGGATATTCATGCTTTCATCTTTCGGCATCAGGCTCCACTTGAGACCGGTGGAGAAACCCGCGCCGCCGCGACCACGCAGGCCGGCATCCTTGACCAGGGTCACCACCTCATCCTGCGCCATGCCGGTCAGCGCCTTTTGGGCTCCTGCATAACCGTTCTTGCTGCGGTATTCGTCCAGCCACACCGGCTGTTTGTCTGCGCGCAGACGCCAGGTCAGGGGATGCTGTTCAGCCGTCAGAACAATGTTTTTACTCATTGATACTGCTCCAGTAACGAATCGATATCTTCAGGCTTCAGCTGACTGTGGGTGTCCTCGTCGATCATCATGGTCGGACCCTTGTCGCAGTTCCCCAGGCAGCAGGTCGGCAACAGCGTAAAGCGTCCGTCAAATGTAGTCTGGCCGGGCTTGATATTCAGCTTTCTTTCCAGCGCCGCCTGGATCCCCTGATAACCGGTGATATGGCACACCACGCTGTCGCAGTAACGGATCACATGGCGCCCGACCGGCTGACGGAAAATCTGGCTGTAGAACGTCGCCACGCCTTCCACATCGCTGGCAGGAATACCGAGAACCTGGGCAATGGCGTCAATCGCGCCATCCGGCACCCAGCCACGGTGCTTCTGCACAATCTTCAGCGCTTCAATAGACGCGGCGCGCGCATCTTCGTAGTGGTGTTTTTCATGCTCGATAGCGTCGCGCTCTGTGTCACTTAACACAAAAACATCGCTGGCGGCCTGCGCCGGAGCATCGATCGAATCCTGAGTGTTGTTATGTTCGTGCATAATTAGCGGTCCACATCTGACATGACAAAATCAATACTACCGAGGTATACGATCAGGTCGGATACCAGACAGCCGCGAATCACCGACGGAATCTGTTGCAAATGCGGGAAACTCGGCGTGCGGATACGGGTGCGGTAGCTCATAGTGCTGCCGTCACTGGTCAGGTAGTAACTGTTAACCCCTTTGGTGGCCTCGATCATCTGGAATGATTCGTTAGCAGGCATCACCGGCCCCCAGGAAACCTGCAGGAAGTGGTTAATCAGCGTTTCAATGTGTTGCAGCGTACGCTCTTTCGGCGGCGGCGTGGTCAGCGGATGGTCGGCCTTGAACGGACCTTCCGGCATATTTTTCAGGCATTGTTCCAGAATACGCATACTCTGACGCAGCTCTTCCACTTTCAGCATCACGCGGCTGTAGCAGTCGCTGATGCCGTCGCCTACCGGTACCTCAAAGTCGAAGTTTTCATAACCGGAGTAAGGCCGTGATTTACGCACATCGAATGCGATGCCGGTAGCGCGCAGACCGGCGCCGGTCACGCCCCACTCCAGCGCTTCTTTGGCGTTATAGGCGGCCACGCCTTGTGAACGCCCTTTCAGGATGCTGTTTTGCAACGCCGCCTTGATGTAGGTATCCAGACGCGCCGGCATCCAGTCGAGGAATTCACGCAGCAAACGTTCCCAGCCGCGCGGCAGATCGTGCGCCACGCCGCCGATACGGAACCAGGCCGGATGCATGCGGTAGCCGGTAATCGCTTCCACCAGATCGTAGATTTTCTGACGATCGGTAAACGCGAAGAACACCGGCGTCATCGCGCCGACGTCCTGAATAAAGGTACTGATGTACAGCAGGTGACTATTGATACGGAACAGTTCGGACAGCATGACGCGGATAACCTTCACGCGCTCAGGCACCTCGATTCCAGCCAGCTTTTCCACCGCCAGTACATACGGCATTTCGTTCACGCAGCCGCCGAGGTATTCGATACGGTCGGTGTAAGGGATATAGCTGTGCCAGGACTGGCGTTCACCCATTTTTTCCGCGCCGCGGTGGTGATAGCCGATATCCGGGATACAGTCGACGACCTCTTCGCCGTTGAGCTGGAGGATGATACGGAAAGCACCATGCGCGGACGGGTGGTTCGGCCCCAGGTTCAGGAACATGAAGTCTTCGTTGTCGGTACCGCGCTTCATCCCCCACTCTTCCGGTTTGAAAGTCAGGGACTCCATCTCCATGTCTTCACGCTGTTTGGTCAGCACGAAGGGATCGAACTCGGTGGCGCGCGCCGGGAAATCTTTACGCAGCGGATGCCCCTGCCAGGTCTGCGGCATCATGATGCGCGTCAGGTGCGGGTGCCCTTTGAAGGTGATGCCAAACATGTCCCACACTTCGCGTTCGTACCAGTTAGCGTTGGGGAACAGTTTGGTCAGGGTCGGCATGTTCAGATCGTTTTCCGACAGTGCCACCTTCAGCATGATATCGCGGTTGCGCTCAATCGAAATCAGGTGATAGAAAACGGTGAAGTCGGCGTCCGGCAAGCCCTGGCGATGGGTACGCAGACGCTCATCCACGCCATGCAGGTCAAGCAGCATCACATAAGGTTTGGGCTGTTTTTTCAGAAAAGCCACTACGTCCAGCAACTGCTCGCGTTTCACCCAAACCACCGGCAGGCCAGTGCGGGTTGCCTGAACGGTAAATGCTTCCGGTCCAAAACGGTTACACAGCTCGCTGACGACCGGATCATCCAGATGATCACGGGTTTGCCACGCAGGCAGAGCGACATCGTGCGTCGTTAAATCTGTCATAAATTATGTCACCACAGTAAACGTGCTATTTCTGTGACTGATAATGGCTACACACGATTTATCGTGATATGAATTTATCGTGATCTTACGTAGCCACTACAGCCTTCACTCACAGGGTCAAATCTCATCAGGAGAACGCAGATTGGTTACCGCAATGCGTTCTCCGCGTTTACGTTCGCGCTCGGATTGCATATTGGCGCGGTAAACCCCCTGATCGCCTACCACCCATGACAGAGGGCGGCGCTCCTTACCGATGGACTCTTTCAGCAGCAACAGCGCCTGCATGTAGGCTTCCGGACGCGGCGGGCATCCCGGGATGTACACATCAACCGGCAGGAACTTGTCCACGCCTTGCACCACGGAATAAATATCGTACATACCGCCGGAATTCGCACAGGCACCCATGGAAATTACCCATTTTGGCGCCAGCATCTGGTCGTACAAACGCTGAATGACCGGCGCCATTTTCAAAAACGGCGTACCGGCCACAACCATGAAATCCGCCTGACGTGGTGAGGCACGGATAACTTCGGAACCAAAACGCGCAACGTCATGCACCGAAGTAAACGACGTCGCCATTTCTACGTAGCAGCAGGAAAGACCGAAGTTGTAAGGCCACAGGGAATTGCTGCGCCCCCAGTTGACCATGCTGTGCAGCGACTGTTCGAGGTTGCCCATGAAAACGCTGCGATTGACATGCTGTTCAAGCGGATCGCTGACAATCTCTTGCTTCTGGAGGGGGTAACGGTCGTTCTCACCGTCCGGGTCAATGCGGGTGAGCGTATAATCCATCTTCTAAATGCCTCGCTATTACTGCTGATGAGTGTTAGTGGTCTGAGTCACGACATTGGATTTCACGACTTGTCTTTTGGAACGCGACGGCGTCCAGTCCAACGCGCCGATACGCACCAGATAGATCAAACCAGCCAACAACACCAAAATGAAAATTGTGGCCTCGACGAAGCCTATCCAGCCGCTTTCCCGGATAGATACGGACCAGGCATAGAGATAGAGGGCTTCAACGTCGAAAATAACGAAAAACATGGCGACCAGGTAAAACTTGGCGGAGAGGCGCAACCGCGCGGAGCCAACGGAATCGATACCTGATTCATAAGGAATGTTTTTGTGTCTGGCCCGGGCTCTGCCACCCAACAGGAAGCCGCCGAGCAGCATAAAGCCGCAGAGACCTACAGCAACGATAACGAATAGCGCAAAAGCCCAGTGATGGGCGAGGACTTCAGTAGTTGTTGACATACTCTTGCTTACTCATCAAAAGTGATCAGACACCTGCTCTTTTGTCGGCAGTTCGTCGCCACATCGATTAAAAGGAAGGATTTTTCGCCACAAAAACACCACAACTTATAAGGTTAAGCGGCTGTTTAATGAGGCCTGATTCCCTGTTATGTAACCTTATTTTCAACGCCACTAAAAATAACAGCACATTACTTTACATGCACGCAGTTTCGTTAACATTTTGTGTGTAACACGTTGACTAAATCGAGTCAGTCAACCACTTCACGTTAACGATTCCACCCACACAAAGCCCTTATTGGCAGGGTGACTATAACATTTTCGGCAAGAATTCCTGTTCCCCCATAGTGTTAATAGGGGTATTTTTTGATCCAGGGCACACTTTTTTCATTTATGTTAGTAAAAAAATTGCATCGATTGCTCAACCTGTAACCTTTTCATTCGGTCAACATGGCTTTAAAAAAATAGAAATGCAGTTTTAATAAAAAAAGAACACAAACGGCGCATTAGGCAAAGAGGGATAAAAAGGAAGCACAGAAGTGAACAGACAAACCGTGGTGAGAGAATCAGCATGGAAAAGGCTGACTGAAGGATGGGAGCCTAAGCCATAGCGGGGCCTTTCACCCCGCTATGTTTGTACTCAGGTAATATCTTTTAATGATTCATCTGTCGGCGGTTCCCGCGTATCGTTTTCCGTTCCCGTGCTGACCGGCAGCAAATGCGAACGGGTGCCGGACTCGATAGCGCTGAAAATAGCATTGGTCAGCTCGTTGTCATGATCCGGATTCCTGCACAGGTAATAGCGAGTATCAGGCAGTTTCGGCAAGCCTTCCTCTTCACCCAGCACGCGCAGTTCCGGACTCATCATTTCTACCGAACGCACGGTAATCCCAAGACCGGCTTTTACCGCCGCACGCACCGCAGACAACGTAGAGGCGACGTAAGAGATCTTCCACGGAATACCTGCGGCGGTCAGTTGTTCCAGCGCCAGCGCGCGGAACGGGCTCGGTTCATCCAGCACCACCAGCGAAACAGTCTCTCCCGGCTGGTACTGATAATCGGCCGAGCAATACCATAACGTCGGTGACGTGCGTAGCAACACATGCGGCAAATCGTCGCTGTTGCTCGTAGTAATGACCAGATCAATTTTCCCCTGTTGCAGCATATCCGCCATTTCTGCGCTGCGTTTGATACTGACGGCGATCGACAGTTTCGGGAACACGGTAGTAACGCGCTGCAGGATGAAAGGCAGGATGGTATCCGCCGTGTCATCCGACGCGCCGATAGTCAGAGTGCCCTGAATATCGCTATACATCAGCGAAGCGCAGGCCTCATCGTTAAACTGCAGGATTTTTCTGGCATACCCAAGAAACTGGATGCCATGCTCGGTCAGCAGCTTGTTTCGCCCGTGGCGGGCAAACAGCTCCTTACCAATCAACTGTTCCAGACGCTGCATCTGCTGGCTCACTGCCGACTGTGTTCTGCACACAGCCACAGCGGCGGCTGCAAACGTGTTCAAATCTGCAACAGCGACGAACGTTCTCAACAGATCGAGATCAAGGTTGAGGACAGGGCGACTTGTATTTGTCATACGGTTCTTCACTTATCTATTTTAATTTTTAACAAACATACCTGGTGTTGATGTTGATGCCCCGGCAAGGGCCGGACGCACAATATAAGACGGACAGTATCGCAGACGAACGCTTACGGCAAAAGACCATGTATATTCCTTTGTCCGAATCGCCTCTTCCCTCAGCCTCCTTATTTAAGCATCTTATTACGTAATCAGATTTTCAAAAAGAACCCTTTTATTTATTTTAGATAATAAAATAAAAACCAAAAAAAACCAGCGGTCTCACTTCACCGGCAATTTACAATGAAGAGATATAAGATTTTGATTGCGCTTACGTTACGACACACGCTCACCCAAATAAACGACATCTCTTATTTTTCACTTTTAACGCATGCTTTGTGCATCATTGATTCTCCGTTTGCTTGAAAAAGACATTACGTTTAAAACATCAGCAAACTCTTAAATCGCGCCATTCAATTTGAAATCCCGTTTTAATTCAATCATAAAAACCATCAATCCACCTGATGAATTCACTTCACTATCCTTTCACTTCCCCACAGGTGCCCCTCAGACCGAACCCGGTGCCGTTCGCAGGCAAACACCGTTAATACAGCAAGTTACTATCACTGTATGACTCAGTTTTTATGTAAAGATTGATATATTTTTGTAAATTTGTTAAATAACACGCAAGGATGTCACATGTAACATAAATTTTCATGAAGTTACGCGGAGAGGTTTTCTCCAGTCAAAGAATTATCTTATGAGCAATGAGATATACCCGGTCTTTTTTATTCTTACCCTGACTTTTTCGCTATTCGTTTAAATGACCCCGTTTTTTTATTATCAGTGAGTTGGCTGAATTTTATTTTTTTTGCGGATAAGACACGTCCCTCATTTCCGCAGAGAGAAACATTTGCTTGCTCTTCTGCCATTACCGTATTTAAAAATATGGGTTTTTATAACCCTCACGGTAGCCACCATTTTATGATACCGGTTTCAGCGTTTGAATCAGGTATAAAAAATACCTCAATTGCTGTTGAGATTATTCCTTGCGGCCACTATCTGAACATGATTAATGCTTCGTCATGCGATTCGGCCGGATAATTTACCGGCGCCAGAGGCTGTTTTATGGTTCTCGCTCTCAGTATCGGCCGAAAATCCAAAGCGCCATCACAGATCAATCACACCACATTAACAATAATGTCATTTATCGTGCCGTTCTGACTGCTATCTGGAACCGGCTTCACAGCCATAGTAATGATTCTTCAAAACACACGGCGGGAAGAGTACATTAGACGGGTTAGGCGATTACTCATCAGGAATAGGATCCTGTAAAAGGTTTGTTAAATGTCACCGATAGAAAAATCGAAAAAACTGGAAAACG
Organism: Dickeya sp. NCPPB 3274; assembly: GCF_000406205.1. Taxonomy (NCBI): domain Bacteria; kingdom Pseudomonadati; phylum Pseudomonadota; class Gammaproteobacteria; order Enterobacterales; family Pectobacteriaceae; genus Dickeya; species Dickeya sp. NCPPB 3274. The sequence continues at coordinate 3,372,084 of NZ_CM001979.1, forward strand.
TTTGTTACGATATTCGTGGTCCGGTACTAAAAGAAGCAAAACGGCTGGAAGAAGAAGGCAACAAGGTACTCAAACTGAACATCGGCAACCCGGCGCCTTTCGGGTTCGATGCGCCGGATGAAATTCTGGTGGATGTCATCCGCAATCTGCCAACCGCGCAAGGTTACTGCGATTCTAAAGGGCTCTATTCCGCCCGCAAAGCCATCGTGCAACACTATCAGGCCCGCGATATGCGCGACGTCACACTGGAAGACGTCTATATCGGCAACGGCGTTTCCGAACTGATCGTCCAGTCGATGCAGGCATTGTTGAATACCGGTGACGAAATGCTGGTGCCGGCGCCGGATTACCCGCTGTGGACCGCGGCCGTGTCGCTTTCCAGCGGCCATGCGGTGCATTACCGCTGTGACGAAGAATCAGGCTGGTTCCCGGATCTGGATGACATTCGCAGTAAAATCACCCCTCGTACCCGCGGGATCGTGATCATCAACCCCAATAACCCGACCGGGGCGGTGTACAGCAAAGAACTGCTGCTGGAAGTGGTCGAGATTGCCCGTCAGCATAATTTGATCATTTTCGCCGACGAGATTTACGACAAGATCCTCTACGATGCCGCCCAGCACCATTCGATTGCCGCGCTGGCGCCTGACCTGTTAACCGTCACCTTCAACGGCCTGTCCAAAACCTATCGCGTGGCCGGATTCCGCCAGGGCTGGATGGTGCTGAACGGACCGAAAAAGCACGCCCGCGGTTATATTGAAGGGCTGGAGATGCTGGCGTCGATGCGTCTGTGCGCTAACGTGCCGATGCAACATGCTATTCAGACCGCGCTGGGCGGTTACCAAAGCATCAGCGAATTCATTCATCCAGGCGGGCGTCTATACGAGCAGCGTAATCGCGCCTGGGAACTGATCAACCAGATTCCCGGCGTATCCTGCGTCAAACCGAGCGGAGCGCTGTATATGTTCCCCCGCATTGACGCCAAACGCTTCAACATTCATGACGACCAGAAGCTGGTACTGGACCTGCTGCTGCAGGAAAAAGTGCTGCTGGTACAAGGCACCGCCTTCAACTGGCCGGAGCCAGACCACCTGCGTATCGTAACCCTGCCGCGTGTTGACGAACTGGAAATGGCGATCAACAAATTTGGCCGTTTCCTGGAAGGTTATCACCAGTAATCAGGATGATGCCCGGCACCGCACTGGCGCCGGGCATGTTTGCTCCCCTGCAGCCTGAGCCTTTTCCCGCTCCCCCCGACCTGATTTGCTTCTTGATGCCGGAGCCGCCACAATGAACCCCTAATGCTGTACACCGAGAGACACTTATGGTTCAAAGTCATTTCTTCGCCCACTTGTCCCGCCTGAAACTGATTAGCCGCTGGCCGCTGATGCGCAATGTCCGGACCGAAAATGTCTCCGAGCACAGCCTGCAGGTAGCGTTTGTCGCTCATGCCCTCGCGGTGATCAAAAACCGTAAATTCAATGGCAACCTCAATGTTGGTCGCATTGCCCTGCTGGCGATGTACCATGACGCCAGTGAAGTGCTGACCGGCGACATGCCCACCCCCATCAAGTATTACAACGCGCAGATTGCCCACGAATACAAGAAGATTGAAAAGATTGCCCGCCAGAACCTGATTGCGATGCTGCCTGCCGAACTGCAGCAGGATTTCAGCCCGCTGCTGGATGAATCCCATATCAGCGAAGAAGAGCACGCCATCGTGAAACAGGCGGATGCGCTTTGCGCGTACCTGAAGTGTCTGGAAGAACTGTCGGCCGGCAATAACGAATTTTTGCTGGCCAAAGCCCGACTGGAAAAGACGCTCCAGCAGCGCCAGAGCCCGGAAATGGATTATTTCATGACGGTGTTTATTCCAAGCTTCAGCCTGTCGCTGGATGAAATCAGCCAGGAGTCGCCGCTTTAGTCAGCCACCAATGAGCGCGGCGCACAGCCTGACAGCAGGTCAGTCAGGCTGTTCACACATGTTTGCATTCAAAATGGGTACAGCCACGGCACCATCACCACGCTGACCGCCATCACCAACAGCGTGAACGGCACCCCAACCCGAACAAAATCACTGAAACGATATCCGCCGGGCGCCAGCACCAGCGTATTCACCGGCGAAGAAACCGGCGTCATAAACGCAGCGGAAGCGGCAATAGCGATAATCATCGCGAAAGGATATGGCGAAACCTGCATCTGCTCCGCCGCCGCCACGGCGATCGGCGCCATCAGCACCGCCGTCGCCGTATTGGAAATAAACAAGCCCGTCAGCGCACACAGCAGGAACAAGCACACCAACATCATATGCGGACCGGCATCGCCGCCAATTTCCATCAACCCTTTGACGGCCAAGGCCACGCCGCCGGTTTGCTGCAACGCCAGAGCAAACGGCATCATTCCCACAATCAGGATCAGGCTCGGCCAGTGCACGGCGCGATAGGCGCTTTCCATGTCGATGCAGCGAAACTGACCCATTAGCAGGCAGGCGATCAACGCGGCGATAGCGTTGGGGATTTCATCGGTAAGCATCATCGCCACCATCAGCGCCAGACAAAACAGCGCATGCGGCGCCTGATTACTGGCTGGCGCCACTTCATCAACTTCCGCCGGCAGGTTGAGCACAATAAAGTGGTGCTTGTGCTGGTGCAGCAGGCGGATGTTTTTCCAGTCGCCAATCACCAGTAAAATATCCCCCAGCTTTAATGCTTCGTCAGCCAGCGTGCCTTCCAGCGCCTCGCCGTCCCGACGAATGCCCACCACCGTCAACCCATAGCGGCTGCGAAACGACGCCTCCTGCAACGTTTTGCCCAGCAGTCCGGAATCCGGGATCAGCGACACTTCAGCCATGCCCACATCCCGCGCCTGTTCGGAGAAATACTCGCCGCGCAGCACCATCGGTTCCAGGCGCTGGGTGGCGCAGAACTCACGCAGATCCACGTCTGATGCCGACATATCGATCAGCAGCACATCATTCAAGCGCAATTCGCTATTGCCGCTGACGCTGACCATAATGCGCCGGAATTTTTGCCAGCGCTCAATCCCCACCACGTTGGCGCCGTAGCGCTGGCGTAATTGCAAATCATCCAGGCGCTGACCAATCAGCGGTGAGCCGGTGCGGATCGCCAGCCGGCGCGCCCGCCCGGTCAGTCGATATTCCCGGATCAGGTCACGAAACGTTTTACGTTTCCACCCTTCCTTGAAGTTATCGCTGTCCGTCGTGGTCAGCCAAAAACGAGCCACCAACATATACGCGATACCGATCAGCAACACCACCACACCAATAGGCGTGACGCTAAAAAAGCTGAACCCGGCCATACCGGTACGCATCAGCTCACTGCTGACCACCATATTGGGTGGGGTCGCCACCAGCGTCATCATGCCGCTGATCAACCCGGCGAAGGCCAGCGGCATCATCAGGCGGGCCGGGGTGGTTTTCATCCGCGCGGCGACGTTCAGCACCACTGGAATAAAAATAGCCACCACGCCGGTCGAACTCATGAAGGCGCCCAGCAGCGCCACGGTGCACATCAGCAGAATCAGCATGCGGGTTTCACTCTGCCCGGCCACGCGCATCAACCAGTCGCCGACCTGATAGGCCACCCCGGTGCGCACCAGACCTTCGCCGATCACAAACAGCGCGGCGATCAGGAATACGTTCGGATCGCTGAAACCGATCAGCGCCTCCTGTAGCGTCAGCGTGCCGCTTAGCACGAACGCCACAATCACCAGCAAAGCAATCACATCCATGCGCAGTTTGCCGGTAGCAAACAGCGCAATGGCAATCAATAACAGCATGACAACCCAGACCAGCGAACTGCTCAACATGCCTCCTCCTGACGTTAACAGTCCTTATTCATCAGGCGGTATTTCAGCCGGAAACGCATTCCCCGGAGAAACCGCTGAAAATCAGCATGCCATAAAAAAACCCTGACAAAGCAGGGTTTTGATCATGTTTATTCCGGTTTGGGGCATCATTTCAGGGTGATGTTGACCCAACCATCCGCTGTACGCGAAATCTGCAATTGCTCAAGAGAATGTAATACGGCATCCACCTCGTCCAGACGCGGCGTATCGGCCGGCGCATTCACCGCGACAACCTTACACCCCGCAGCCAGACCAGACAGCACGCCGGCCGGCGCATCCTCGACCACCACGCACTCGGCAGGAGCCAGCCCCAGCCGCTGGGCGCCCAGCAGATACGCGTCCGGATTCGGTTTTCCATGCTCCACCTGCTCCGCGGTGATGAACTCGCGCGGAGCAGACAGACCCGCGGCGCGGTGTCGAGCATGCGCAATCGGCACCGTTCCCGACGTCACGATCGCCCACGGAATATCCAGCGCGTCCAGCCTGACCAGCAGCGCCTGTGCGCCCGGCATAGCCGCAATACCGGTGGTGTCGGTCGCTTCCACCTGCTCCAGCGCGACAAACTCGCGCTGAATCGTCTCTTCACTGGCGCCAGCCAGAAAATGACGCAACGAGGTGATGGCCTGCTTGCCATGAATAAAATCCAGAACCGTCTGCGGGTCGATATCATGATCTTTTGCCCAGTTGCTCCAGGCCCGTTCCACCGCGGGCAGCGAATCCACCAGCGTGCCGTCAAGATCAAACAGAAAACCTTTACACTCCACAGAAAGCCCCTTCTTTATTTACCGGCCCCGAACTTATCAGGCATTAATGATTTGCGCGATCTCCACCGCACTCAGGTGATACTGACGCGGGCAGGATTGCCAAATCGCCAGCATGCGGATGTATTTATCCCACATTTTGGTCTGTGAGTTAAAGCCATGCGTGCCGGAATCAAAGTGGGGATAGCGCCCTTCCACGTGCACCATGAAGCGCACATAACCCAGGTAGCGCGCTTCGGTGGCGGCATCGAAGCCAAGAAACGCCACACGGCGCTCATCCATGTCCGGTTTCTCTTTCAGGTTGGCCCAGGAAACCTGCAGCGCATGATGCATTTCCATAATATTAATGAGGGTACGGCACACATCTTCGTTTAAATCGCCAAAATCACGATCCAGTTCCCGCATTTGCAACCCATAACCCCGTTCGATAATAGTTTGCAGGCGGCGGTAACGTTCCGCATTATCGGGATCCAGCATTGACATCATTTTGTACTGATTGGACAGGATAAGTCTCTGAGCATTAGTCATTTCCATGGTGCACTCCTGAATCTGATTCCGGCTAAAGGGATATTGACAGCAGAATCGCATACTGGCTGGCGTTCGTTTCTTGATTTAAAACAGAATCCAATGGAAAAAATGTCAGCGTCTTTGGCTAAAAACCGGGTTTACATCAAAGATCGTCCAGGAACGTCTTGTCGAGCTGCCTGAAGGCACGATTCAGCACGTCCGCCAGCATCTGATAAGTGGGCTGCCCTTCCACCGGCGCCAGCGCCATTCCCGACTCCAGCAGCTTATTACGAATTTCATGAAACCACTGTAATAAGGAAGGCGGCAACGGAGTGACCGAACGCCGCCCCAGCCACCATAACCCCTGCATCGGCAAGCCAAGGGCAAACAGCGCGGTAGCCACGCTCGGCCCCAGTTGCCCGCCCAGCGCGATTTGCCAGGTCAGGGTAAAGACGGCCAGCGGCGGCATGATACGAATGGCAAACCGGGTGGCGCGCGCCACGCGATTTTCAGGAAACACCGGCGCCAAACGCTTGTCCGTCGGCCAGGTTTTCATATAGTGCTGGCCCAGACGGAATAATTGTAGCCATCCTGTCTTACCGGAGGGTTTCGTCGTCATGCTCAACCTCAACTTCACATATAAAAAATAAAAATTTTGTATAAATCACCAACTGTAATTGACAAGCTTAAAATATATTTTGTGTTTAATGATTGCTATCGGTATCCTAAAATAGCCTTTTAGGCCGCGATAAAAAGCCGTATGACACCGTTGTTCTGCACTCGCTGTTTAGTCATCCGCTGTTTCTGCCGGCGTTTCGTTATGTCGGCTGGCGAATCCGGCCACGGTTGATTCAGCGCGCAGCGAACGTCATGTGTGTCTGCTGTCGCCGTTTTTGCCGCGCCGATGTCACCTTGCCGGGGGCGTTCAATACGCTGTCGGGCGGTTGCTACATCGGCGTTTTTCGCTGTCATGTCTGGAAAAATCACCCGGCCATGATGTTAATCATAAATGTCAACCGCCTTCTGCGCTACGCTGGCTGTTGTATGACATTTTTTTAACCATGTATAACAAGTAGGTACTTCCATGTCGAGTAAGTTAGTACTGGTCCTTAACTGTGGCAGTTCTTCCCTGAAGTTCGCCATCATTGATGCCGTCAACGGAGACGAATACCTGTCTGGCCTGGCCGAGTGTTTCAATCTGCCTGAAGCGCGCATCAAATGGAAAATTGACGGTGGCAAGCAGGAAGCTGAACTGGGTGCCGGTGCTGCCCACAGCGAAGCACTGAGCTTCATCGTTAACACCATCCTCAGCCAGAAGCCGGAACTGTCTGCTCAACTGGTAGCAATCGGTCATCGTATCGTCCACGGCGGCGAAAAATTCACGCAATCAGCAGTGATCAACGCCGACGTGTTGCAGGGCATCAAAGACGCCGTGCCGTTCGCGCCGCTGCACAACCCGGCTCATCTGATCGGCATCGAAGAAGCACTGAAGGAATTCCCGCACCTGAAAGACAAGAACGTCGCTGTCTTCGACACCGCGTTCCATCAGACTATGCCGGAAGAAGCCTACCTGTATGCCCTGCCGTACAAATTATACAAAGAACATCACATCCGCCGTTATGGCGCTCACGGTACCAGCCACTACTTCGTTTCTCGTGAAGCGGCGAAAGTCCTGAACAAGCCGGTAGAAGAACTGAACGTGATCACCTGCCACCTGGGCAACGGCGGTTCCGTTTCCGCTATCCGCAACGGCAAATGCGTGGATACCTCCATGGGTCTGACCCCGCTGGAAGGTCTGGTGATGGGCACCCGTAGCGGTGACATCGACCCGGCGGTAGTTTTCCACCTGCACGATTCTCTGGGCATGAGCGTGGAAAGCATCAACAAGCTGCTGACCAAAGAATCCGGCCTGCTGGGCCTGACTGAAGTCACCAGCGACTGCCGTTATGTGGAAGACAACTACGAAACCAAAGAAGACGCCAAACGCGCCATGAACGTGTACTGCCACCGTCTGGCGAAGTACATCGGTTCTTACTCTGCGCTGATGGAAGGTCGTCTGGACGCGGTGATCTTCACCGGCGGCATCGGCGAAAACGCGGCTATGGTGCGTGAACTGACGCTGAAACAGCTGGGCCTGCTGGGCTTCGAAGTCGACCACGAACGTAACCTGGCCGCCCGTTTCGGCAAAGGCGGCAACATCGCCAAAGACGGCGCCCGTCCGGCTCTGGTTATCCCGACCAACGAAGAGTTGGTCATCGCTCAGGACGCGCTGCGCCTGACCGCCTGATAAGTCTCCCCACTCCGTCAGCTTCGGCTGACGGAGTTGTTTTAGAAGCATCGTTTTTGAACAACGAGCAACCGCAAACAGAGGTTAAGCCGTGTCCCGTACAATCATGTTGATTCCTACTGGCACCAGCGTGGGCCTGACCAGCGTCAGCCTGGGTGTCATTCGTTCCATGGAACAGAAAGGCGTGCGCCTGAGCGTATTCAAGCCTATCGCACAGCCGCGTTCCGGTGAAAACGCACTGGATCAGACCACCACCATCGTCCGCGCCACTTCCGCCATTCCGGCCGCCGAGCCGCTGACGATGAGCTATGTGGAGTCGATGCTGAGCAGCAACCAGCAGGACGTGCTGCTGGAAGAGATCATCGCCCGCTATCACGAAAACACCAAAGACGCGGAAGTCGTGCTGGTAGAAGGCCTGGTGCCGACCCGCAAACACCAGTTCGCCAACGCGCTGAACTATGAAATCGCTAAAACGCTGAACGCGGAAATCGTCTTCGTACTGGCGCTGGGCAATGATTCCCCGGCTCAGTTGAAAGAGCGTCTCGACATCGCCCGTTCCAGCTTCGGCGGCAGCAAGAATAAAAACATCACCGGCGTTATCATCAACAAGCTGAACGCACCGGTGGATGAACAGGGTCGCACCCGTCCCGATTTGTCCGAAATTTTCGATGATTCCACCAAAGCCAGCGTCGCCAATATCGATCCGAAGCTGCTGTTTGCCAACAGCCCGCTGCCGATTCTGGGTTGCGTGCCGTGGAGCTTCGATCTGATCGCTACCCGTGCCATCGACATGGCCAACCACCTGAACGCGCGCGTAATCAACGCCGGCGACATTCAGACCCGCCGCGTGAAATCGGTGACCTTCTGCGCCCGCAGCATTCCGCATATGCTGGAACATTTCCGTCCGGGTTCGCTGCTGGTCACCTCCGCCGACCGTCCGGACGTCCTGGTTGCCGCCTGTCTGGCCGCCATGAACGGCGTTGAAATCGGCGCCCTGCTGCTGACCGGTGGCTACGAAATCGACCCGGCCATCAGCAAGCTGTGCGAACGCGCGTTCCAGACCGGCCTGCCGGTATTCATGGTCAACACCAACACCTGGCAGACCTCGCTGAACCTGCAGAGCTTCAACCTGGAACTGCCGGCCGACGACCACGAGCGCGTGGAAAAAGTACAGGAATACGTGGCGCGCCATATCGATACCCAGTGGATCGATTCGCTGACCGCTGCGTCTGAACGTTCACGCCGCCTGTCTCCGCCGGCTTTCCGCTATCAGTTGACCGAACTGGCACGTCAGGCAAGCAAACGCATCGTGCTGCCGGAAGGCGACGAACCGCGTACCGTCAAGGCTGCCTCCATCTGTGCCGAACGCGGCATCGCGCAGTGCGTGCTGCTGGGCAACCCGGATGAAATTCAGCGCGTAGCGGCTGCGCAGGGCGTTGAACTGGGCAAAGGCATCGAGATCGTCGATCCGGTCGAAGCTCGTGAGCGCTACGTACCGCGTCTGGTCGAACTGCGTAAGAGCAAGGGCATGACCGAAGTGGTCGCCCGCGAGCAGTTGGAAGACAACGTGGTGCTGGGCACCCTGATGCTGGAACAAGGCGAAGTAGACGGTCTGGTATCCGGCGCCGTTCACACCACCGCCAACACCATCCGTCCGCCGTTGCAGTTGATCAAAACCGCACCGGGCAGCTCGCTGGTATCCTCCGTGTTCTTCATGCTGCTGCCGGAGCAGGTTCTGGTCTATGGCGACTGCGCCATCAACCCGGATCCGACCGCTGAACAGCTGGCTGAAATCGCTATTCAGTCCGCCGACTCCGCCGCCGCTTTCGGCATCGAACCGCGCGTGGCGATGATCTCCTACTCGACCGGTAACTCCGGCGCCGGCAGCGATGTGGATAAAGTCCGCGAAGCGACCCGCCTGGCGCAGGAAAAACGCCCGGATCTGGTGATCGACGGTCCGCTGCAGTACGACGCCGCCATCATGGCCGACGTAGCGCAGTCCAAAGCGCCGAACTCACCGGTTGCCGGTAAAGCCACCGTGTTCGTGTTCCCGGACCTCAACACCGGCAACACCACCTATAAAGCGGTACAGCGTTCGGCCGACCTGATTTCCATCGGGCCGATGCTGCAAGGCATGCGCAAGCCGGTTAACGACCTGTCCCGCGGCGCGCTGGTGGACGACATTGTCTACACCGTAGCGCTGACCGCCATTCAGGCCACCCAGATCGCCTGATCGACGGCATAACCGGCGCGTCTTTCGATACGCCGGTAAGACAGAAACAAAAACGCCAGCAAATACTGG
>NZ_CM001979.1:3381907-3459244 GCF_000406205.1 Dickeya sp. NCPPB 3274
CCAGCAAATACTGGCGTTTTTTTATAGGTGCCCTTCGGAACAACCTAACTCAATGTTCTTCTTCCACCGCGTCGCGATCTTCCGTTCCGGCCGAATCATCGTTCTGGGCGCGTGACGAAACACGTTGCGGTTTGACGTAGTCGTTGCTGCCGCTGTTGCGGCTTAGCCATAACGACAACGCCTTGAGTGAATCCGGGGTGAACTCATCGCAGCGCGCCGTAATCTCCTCCGGCGTCAGCCAGCTGACTTCGTCAATTTCTTCCGCCTGCAGGGCGAACGGGCCGTGCATTACGCAGCTGAACAGCGCGCCCCATACCCGGCAGTCATCGCTTTCATAGTAAAACAGACCGTGCTCGGCAAACGGCACGCCGGCGATTCCCAGCTCCTCTTCCGCTTCACGGCGCGCCGATTCCAGCAGGTTTTCACCGCTTTGCACCACGCCACCTGCGGTTGCATCCAGCCAGCCGGGGTAAAAATCTTTGGTTTCGGTGCGGCGCTGGACCAGAATCTTGCCCATGCCATCATGTACAACAATGTAGGTAGCACGGTGCCGCAGGTGCTGAGCGCGCATCTGCTGGCGACTCGACTGGGCGATAACCTCGTTGTTTTCATCAACGATGTCGACCCACTCCGTGCCTGCCGTCTGTGTTTGTTCCACCATCCTCTGAAACCCTTTCGTCGTGGCGCGGTCACGCGCATCAGTTTTTAAAAATATTGGAATTATTGATGTGATGTGAGAGTAGCGTCTAAGTTAGTGGCTAATCGCAACCTGTGCAATAGCCTCCCCACCCTGCAATGGCACAACCTGCAACACGCCGTTATCCAGCAGGCCGTAACTGGCGGGATAACCGCCTTTGGGCAGGCTGACAGAGCCGGGATTGAAACAGTAAATATCGTCACGTCGCTCGGCCACCGGGATATGGGTATGACCAAACACCAGTACGTCGCCGGCGTGCAGCGGCGGCCGTTTTTCCGGGTGATAAAGGTGCCCGTGAGTCACAAATAAGCGATGGTCAGGCAGCAGCACCTGTTGCCAGGGCGCGGTGATCGGAAACTGCAACAGCATCTGGTCAACTTCGCTGTCGCAGTTACCCCGTACCGCCATAATCTGTGAAGCGTAGCGGTTCAGCAGGTTCGCCACATCCGCCGGCTGGTAACGATCCGGCAACGGATTGCGGGGGCCGTGGTTGAGAAAATCGCCCAGCAGGATCAGCCAGTCGGCGCCGCTCTGTTCAAAACGGGTCAACAGGGTTTCGGTGGCAGACAGCGAGCCATGCAGGTCAGACGCAAACATCAGTTTCATAATTCTATCCCGATGCGTGAGAAGATTGGGTCCCGCTATAGTACCAAAAACCCATGTCATCACTGGTCAAAATTATCGGCTTATTGCTTTTCCGCACAGATACACGCCGCTCGGCTCCCGGAGCGAAAGGGAAAGGATAGCTATAACGATTATTTATGTTTCAGGCGGGAAAGTGCTAGGCTTTTGCCTGCCAACTGTTTTTCAGAGTCCTCAGTTTCTGGCTGATGACTCCCCTATGGAGAGATGAGTCATGATTGACGTGTACTACGCCCCTACCCCGAACGGTCACAAAATCACCCTGTTCCTGGAAGAAGCACAGTTACCTTATCAACTGCACCACGTGGATATCGGCGCTGGCGAACAGTTCAAACCCGAATTTCTGGCAATTTCCCCCAACAACAAAATTCCCGCCATCGTGGATCAGCAACCTGCCGATCGGGGCGAGCCGATCAGCCTGTTCGAATCCGGAGCCATTCTGCTCTATCTGGCCGAGAAAACCGGCCAGTTCTTGAGCACCGACGTACGGGAACGCGCCACCACGCTGCAATGGCTGTTCTGGCAGGTGGCCGGTTTCGGGCCGATGCTGGGGCAAAACCACCATTTCAACCACTACGCGCCTCAGCCGGTGCCTTACGCCATCGATCGCTATCAGAAAGAAACAGAGCGTCTGTACGGCGTGCTGAACACGCAGCTGCGCCACCACGCCTGGCTGGCGGGCGATGAATACAGTATTGCCGACATCGCCACGTACCCCTGGGTGGTGTCTCATGACCGCCAGCGCATCGACATTGATGCCTTCCCGGCGGTGAAAAGCTGGTTTGAGCGCATCCGTGAACGCCCGGCCACGCAGCGCGCTTACCAACTCGCGACGAAAGCCTGATCGGGCTAGCCGCCACGCCCGGTTTCCCGGGCGTAATTTCCCCTCAATAATTTGCTGCCATCAAACTATTTTCCGTCATCCTGTCACGCTACGCTGTTGGTTTGAAAAGTGCTTGTTCCGCTGATAAAAGTTCCCTGAGATGTGGTTAATATCACCGGCAGGCGAAAACGAATCATCTATGCTGAAACCGAGATGGAGAGACGGTGTTCCAGCGGGCGTAGCACGACTGCCCGGCGGAAGGGAATAACCTGATATACAAAGCGAGGCCAGCTATGAAGCTATTGATCACCGGGGGAACCGGCCTTATTGGACGTCATCTGATTACGCGTTTGCTGTCCCTGTCACATCAGGTAACCGTAGTGACCCGCTCTCCAGAACGCGCGCGACGGCTGTGGGGCGCTCAGGTTGATTACTGGCGCGGACTGGAGAATCAGACCTCGCTGGACGGTTTTGACGGCGTCATCAATCTGGCGGGCGAGCCGATCGCCGACAAACGCTGGACCAAAGCCCAAAAAGCGCGGCTGTGTCAGAGCCGCTGGGATATCACCCGCCAGTTGACGCAGCTGATTCGCCATAGCCAAACGCCGCCTTCCGTGTTTCTGTCCGGCTCGGCCGTCGGCTATTACGGCGATCAGGGGCAAGCGCTGGTGACCGAAGATGAACCGCCTCACGACGACTTCCCTCATGAACTCTGCACGCGCTGGGAAGCGCTAGCGCAGGAAGCGGAAAGCGACCAAACCCGCGTTAGCCTATTACGCACCGGCGTGGTGCTGTCTGCCGAAGGCGGCGCGCTGGCAAAAATGCTGCCGCTTTTCCGGCTGGGATTAGGCGGCCCGATCGGCTCCGGCAAGCAATACCTGCCGTGGATCCATATCGACGATATGACCAACGCTATTTTGTACCTGCTGGATAATCCGATCCTGAGCGGCCCGTTCAACATGGTGTCGCCCTATCCGGTACGTAACGAGAAATTTTCCGCCATGCTGGCGAGCGCGCTGGATCGCCCCGGCTTTGTGCGCACGCCCGGCTGGGCGCTCAGGATACTGATGGGTGAAGCGGCGACGTTGCTGCTGGGCGGACAGCGGGCTATTCCGCAGCGGCTGGAGAAAGCCGGTTTCGGTTTTCGCTTCTTTGAGCTGGAAGAGGCACTGAACGATTTGCTGCATCCCCGCGCAGGCTGACCGGGTCAACCGGTGCGGGGACGACGTGACGGTACGGAACGTTACTTCAGCGCACCGGACAGGAACTGCTGCAAACGCGGGCTTTGCGGGTTGCCGAACACCGCCTCCGGCGGCCCTTCTTCCTCCACCAGCCCCTGATGCAGGAAAATCACATGGCTGGAGACATGCCGGGCGAACTCCATTTCGTGGGTCACCACCACCATGGTTTTGCCCTCTTCCGCCAGTTGCTGCATGATGCGCAGCACTTCGCCCACCAGTTCCGGATCCAGCGCTGACGTGGGCTCGTCAAACAGCAGCACATCCGGCTCCATCGCCAGCGCGCGGGCGATGGACACACGCTGCTGCTGGCCGCCGGACAAATCGGACGGGTATTTCTCCTGTGATGCGCCGGTGATCCCCACCTTGTTCAGGTAGAACTCGGCCCGTTTGCGGGCTTCCGCCTTGCTCAGTCCCAACACCTGCACTGGCGCTTCCATCACGTTTTCCAGCGCGGTCATGAAGCTCCACAGGTTGAAATGCTGGAATACCATAGTCAACCGGGTACGCAGCAGCTGTAGTTGTTTCTTGTCGAATACCTTGAGCTGCCCGTCCTGGTCCCGCACCATGTGAATTTCCTGACCATTCACATGGATCGACCCTTCACAGGGTTTTTCCAAAAAGTTAATACAGCGCAACAAGGTGCTTTTACCCGACCCCGATGAACCGATAATGGAAATAACGTCCCCGGCTTTAGCCTGTAATGAAATGCCTTTCAGCACCTCATGCTGACCATAACGCTTACGTAATTCCGTCACCATCAGCTTATTATTCTGCATGCTTTGTCTGTTCCTGCACTATTTAATGGAATGAACGGTTAATGGGATGAACGGGTATGAAGATGCCGTAACCAGCGGCGCTCAGCCTTTCTGAACAACGAGATCAGCACGAACGATACCGCCAGATACATCACGCCTGCGATGCCGAACGCGTAAAACGGCTTGTAGGTAGCGGCGTTGATGTCGCGCGCCACTTTCAGCAAATCCGGCACGGTCACGGTAAAAGCCAGCGCGGTGGAATGCAGCATCAGGATGACTTCGTTGCTGTAGGCGGGCAGCGCGATGCGCAGCGCGCCCGGCAGAATAATGCAGCGGTACTGTTTGAAACGCGAAAAGCCATAGGCGCGGGCGGCTTCGATTTCGCCATGCGGCACCGAACGAATGGCGCCGGCGAAGATTTCGGTGGTATAGGCGCAGGTATTGAGCGCCAGCGCCAGAATGGCGCAATTCAGGCCGCTGCGGAAAAACGCATTCAGCAGATCGGTGCCGCGCACGATTTCCAGGCTGTACACGCCGGAGTAGAACACCAGCAGTTGCACATACAGCGGCGTGCCGCGAAACACATAGGTAAAGGCCCATACCGGCAACCAGTAGCGGCGACGGGGCGAAACGCGGGCTACCGCCAGCGGAACCGCCGTCAACCCGCCGATAGTCACCGACACAATCAGCAGCCACAGCGTCATCGCCAGCCCGGTGAGGCGATAGCCGTCACTCCACAGCAGGGCCTGCCAGTATTGTTGCAGAATCTCACTCATAATTTACTTTCCGGACTCCCTGCGAGTAGCGTTTTTCCAGCCACCACAGCACCCCATTGGACAGGGTGGTAAAAATCAGATACAGCACGCCGGCCACAATGGCGAAAAAGAACGGATGATGGGTTCCCTTTCCGGCCAGTTGGGTCGCTTTTATCACGTCGCTCAACCCCAGCAGCGACACCAGCGCGGTCGCTTTGAGAATCACCTGCCAGTTGTTGCCGATTCCCGGCAGCGCAAAGCGCATCATCGATGGAAACATGATGCGGCGAAAGACTTTCATCGGCGTAAAGCCAAACGCCACCGCCGCCTCAATCTGGCCGCGAGGCACCGCCAGATAAGCGCCGCGGAAGGTTTCGGTGAAATAGGCGCCGTAAATAAATCCCAGCGTAATAATCCCCGCCGCCAGCGGGTCGATATCGATCTGATCCAGGCCAAGCGCCTCGGTAAGGCTGTTGAGCGCCATCTGCAGACCATAAAAAATCAGCAGCATCAGGACCAGATCCGGTACGCCGCGAATCAGGGTGGTGTAACCGGAAAAACAGCCGGACAACAATCGGCTGGACGACAGCTTCGCCGCCGCCCCCACCAGGCCGATCAGCAGCGCCAGCACCAGCGAACACAACGCCAGTTGCAGCGTCATGCTCGCGCCATCCATGATTAATTCGGAATAGCCATAAAGCATTACATCAATCCGCTCAGAAAAGGCACACATCTGCCTGCTCGGAGCAGGCAGAGGTTAATCAGGAAGGCTTATTCGCCGTAGACGTCGAAGTCAAAGTACTTCTTGGCCAGCTTGTCGTAGGTACCGTCTTTGCGCATGGTCGCAAAGGCTTTATCCAACGCGGCTTTCAGTTCGGTTTCGTTCTTGCGCAGCCCCATGCCGGTACCCACGCCGAACAGTTTGTCGTCTTTCACCGCCGGGCCGGCAAACACATACTCTTTGCCTGCGGCCTGTTTCAGGAAGCCTTCGCTGCCCGCCACTTCATCCTGGAACGCGGCGTCGATACGGCCGGCGGTCAGATCAGCATAGATCAGATCCTGATTCTGGTAGGCGACAACATCAACGCCTTTCGGCTGCCAGTACTGGTTGGCGTAAGATTCCTGCGTGGATGCCTGCAACACGCCGACACGCTTACCTTTCAGCGCCTCCAGCGTCGGCAGAATCGGCGAGCCTTTTTTGGCGATCAGACGGGCATTGGCCGCGTACAGTTTGTCCGTAAAGGCGATTTCCTGCTGGCGTTTCTCGGTGATGGACAGGGAGGAAATAATGGCGTCGATCTTTTTCGCTTTCAACGACGGGATCAGCGCGTCGAAATCACTCTCGACGAAAGTGCAGTTTGCCTGAATGCGTTTGCACAATTCTTTTGCCAGATCGATATCAAACCCGACCAGTTGACCACTGGCGTCCTTGGATTCAAACGGCGCATAAGTGGGGTCGGTGCCAATCTTGATATTTTTCGGAACCTCGGCGAGGGCACTGCCTGCTGCGAATACCAGCGCAAGGGGCAAAAGTTTCAACATTTTTTTCATTGCGTTACCCTTATTTTATGATTGTGTATGCCTAAGTGATTCGTGAAATCTGACCGCGAAATTGTTGTGATGAATGCGTTTGCCGTGTGCGTTAATCCACACATTGTTTGTCAAAACATAGCAAATTTTATGCCATAAAGAATATGCAATTCTGCATAAAATCAGGCGTGGTGATCATGATAGCCGCATCAATATAATCAATGAATTATGTCAACTCATGCTATCGGGATAACGAACAGGACGCTGGTGACTCGCATTGAATGCACGATATTAGTGCATATCGATGCACCACAAAAAACATCACGCCACAAAAAAGTGCAAAACGCCACACCGGCACCGGGCGGCCCGGTGACGCGATGATATGGCTTATTATTGCAAATGAGGCGGTTACGCACCCTGCCAGCGCGTAAACAGATCCTGGGGCAGCGCAATGTCAAACTGATCAATCACCCGATTGACGGTCTGATCGACGATATCCTGCACAGTTTGTGGGCGGTGATAAAACGCGGGCACCGGCGGCATGATCACCGCACCCATTTCAGCGGCGGCATTCATCAGGCGCAGATGACCGAGGTGGAGCGGCGTTTCCCGCACGCACAGCACCAACGGGCGACGCTCTTTCAGCACCACGTCCGCTGCGCGGGTCAGCAGGCTGTCGGTATAGCTATGGGTAATGCCGGATAACGTCTTGATGGAACAGGGAAGAATCGCCATACCTGCCGTTTTGAACGATCCCGACGAAATGCTGGCGGCAATATCGCGGGAATCGTGCACCACATCGGCCAGCGACTGTACATCGCGCACGGTCAGGTCGGTTTCCAGCGACAGTGTTTGTCGGGCCGCCGGACTCATCACCAGGTGAGTTTCAATCCCGGCGACCGGCTGCAACACCTGCAACAACCGCACCCCATATATCACGCCGCTGGCGCCGGAAATACCGACAATCAGTCGCTTCATTCTCACCTCTCAGACCCACCGCAACAGAGACGGCAAAACATGTGCGCTGACTTTGCCGCATCACCAGAGGATTGGCAAGAATAACAGCGACAAAAAAGGGAGCCTGCGCTCCCTTTTTAACCACGATTAGCGATCGGTCATCACCCTTCGTTGTGCAGTTCCAAATCTTCGACTTCATTCTGGCTGCGCATCGCCTTGGCGTCGTCGTTACGCAGTGCTTCCAGATAGTCCAGATAGTCCTGATCCACGTCTTTGGTAACATAGACGCCGTTGAACACCGAGCATTCAAACTGAACGATTTCCGGGTTGTCTTCACGCACCGCTTCGATCAGGTCATCCAGATCCTGGAAAATCAGCGCATCGGCGCCGATGATCTTACGAATCTCTTCCACTTCACGACCGTGAGCGATCAGTTCGTTGACGCTCGGCATATCAATGCCGTACACATTCGGGAAACGGATCTCCGGCGCCGCGGAGGCCAGATAAACCCGACGCGCGCCGGCTTCACGCGCCATCTCCACGATCTGCTGAGAGGTGGTACCGCGCACGATGGAGTCATCCACCAGCAACACATTCTTGCCGCGGAATTCCGCCCGGTTGGCGTTCAGCTTGCGACGTACCGATTTAATGCGGGTTTGCTGGCCCGGCATGATAAAGGTACGGCCGACGTAGCGGTTCTTCACAAAGCCCTGACGGTACGGCTTGTTGATGATGCGGGCGATTTCCAGCGCGATATCGCAGGACGTTTCCGGAATCGGAATCACCACGTCGATATCCAGCTCTTCCCACTGGCGGGCAATCTTTTCGCCCAGCTTCTGGCCCATACGCACGCGGGCGCTGTAGACCGAAATCTTGTCGATAAAGGAATCGGGACGGGCGAAATAGACATATTCGAACAGACACGGGTGGCTTTTCGGGTTTTCCGCGCATTGACGGGTGAACAGCTGGCCGTTCTCGGTAATGTATACCGCTTCGCCCGGCGCCACATCGCGCAAAAACTCAAAGCCCAACGTGTCCAGCGCCACGCTTTCCGACGCCACTATGTACTCGTTGCGCCCATCCTGCAGTTCGCGCTTGCCGATAACCAACGGACGAATGCCGTTCGGATCGCGGAAAGCCACCATCCCGTGACCGATGATCATGCCGATGCAGGCATAAGCGCCGCGAATCTGCTGATGCACCGCCGCCACGGCGGCAAAAATGTTGTCCGCTTCCAGCGGATAGTGCTGGAAACGATCCAGCTCTTTGGCAAACACGTTCAGCAGGATTTCAGAATCCGAGGTGGTATTGACGTGACGGCGCCCTTCTTCAAACAGCTTTTTACGCAGTTCATGGGCGTTGGTCAGGTTACCGTTGTGGGCCAGCGTAATCCCGAACGGGGAATTGACGTAAAACGGCTGGGCCTCTGAGGCACTGGAGCTGCCTGCGGTGGGATAGCGCACGTGGCCGATCCCCATGTTGCCCTGCAACCGTTGCATGTGCCGGGCTTCAAACACATCTTTCACCAGGCCATTGGCTTTGCGCAGGCGAAAGTAGTTGGCATCATTAATGGTGACGATGCCCGCGGCATCCTGCCCACGGTGCTGTAACACCGTTAACGCGTCATAAATCGACTGGTTGACCGGTGTAAAACCGGCGATACCGACAATACCGCACATGTGGTCTTTTCCTCATCAGCGCTACCGCGGCTAGATGTGCCGCGGCAAGAAACTCGACGTGCTTTGCAGGTAGTCAAAAAACCACCTGATGATATAACTGAACTGCGGGATTAAATGGGACTGCTTCCAGTCGGCACTCTGTGAAAAACCGGTGAAGGTATCCAGAAAGAACAGCAGCGCGGAGACGATCAACACACCGCGTAATGCACCGAAGCAAATGCCCAGTACCCGGTCAGTGCCTGACAGTCCGGTGCGTTCAACCAGCGAACCGATCACATAATTAACGATAGCGCCCACAATCAACGTCGCAATAAACAGAATGGCAATGGCGATACCGTTGCGCACCAGTTCATCATTAAACCGCGTGAAATAGACCGCGAGATAGGCATAGTAGTGGCTGGCGATAAAGAACGCCGCCCCCCAGGTCACCAGTGACAGCGCTTCACGTACAAACCCCCGGATGAGACTGACCAGAGCCGAGAATCCGATAATACCGATAATGACGTAATCAACCCAAACCATGAACTATCCTAATAATGAACGATGACAATCGCAGCGCCGGTCATCCTGTTCGCGGCGCATTCTAACAGAAAAAGAAAACGTTTGCGTAGCGTATTTCCCGCCGATTTTTTCGATAGGCGAAGAAATAAAAAAAACCTCTCGCCGCCATGCGGATAGCGCCCCAGTCCGTCGCGCGCCGCCGATAGCGGTTCAGTGCTCCGCCACAAAATTTCAGTACTCCGCACACAAAATAAAGGGGCAAGGTCGCCTCGCTCCCCTACCCCTGCTTGTATATCCCCGTCATACTTCAAGTTGCCGATGCGTTGGCTGCGTTACTCGGCCCATCCCTGGGCCTCGCCCCTGCGGGGCCGCTGCCAGCAGCGTTCAACTCTGCTCCCGGCAGCGTTGTCGCTCACCCCAGTCACTTACTGATGTAAGCTCCTGGGGATTCACTCGGTTGCCGCGTTACAAGGCTCTTATGAGCCTTGCCCTAAAGGGCCAACGCATTGCGTTGTTCAACACGTGAACGTGTTGTCCTGCAACTCGAATTATTTTGGGTATAGGCTGATTAGCCGCCTTAGCGCGCGCTGTACGACCGGACTTGCCCGCTCAGCCCGCTAAGCTGTTGCAACTCGCCCAGCGCCGACTGCAGTTTCTGCTTCGAAGCATCCGGCCCGACGTAGATACGGGTAATCTGCCCCGCCACCGGCGCCGACGGCACGGTATAGGCCCGATAGCCGGACAGACGCAGTTTGGCGACAATCTCATTGACCTTATCGGCATTCTTCAGCGCGCCCAACTGCACCACAAAGGCCTGACCGGCTGGCGCCTGCTCCTGAGGCGTCGGCTTGCTTTCCGGCGCCTTGTTTTCCGTTTTGGCTTCCGCCGCGCGGGTGTCGGCCGGTTTTTCGGCCGGCTTGCTTTCGACCTTCTTACTTTCGGCCAGCTTACTTTCGGCCAGCTTACTTTCAGCCGTCTTGCTCTCCGCCGCTTTCGCCTCGGGCTTCGGCCGGCTTTCCGGTTTGGTCTCCGGTTTTTTGGTTTCAGGCTTCGCCGGCTGCGCCTTCATCGCTGGCGGCGCCACTTGCTGTACCGGCGGGCGTGGTTCCGTCACCACCGGCGCCGGCGTTGCGGCCGGACGGGAAGACGACGGCTGAGACGCGCCATGACGGGCGGAGGATTGCGCGGAATCCGGCTCTTCGGCCGCCTCCGCGGCAGACTCATTCTTACTCTGCATCGCCGCCTCGGCCCCTTCAGGCGGCTGGGCCGGCAGAGACTGATTTATCGGCGGCATCGACTCCGCTTCCAGCGTATCGCCCGGTTTGGGAACCAACGGGATAGCGGCGAAATCATCTTCATAATGCTTTTTCTTACCATCCAGCAGGCCGGGGAGCACGATCACCCCCAGCGCTACCAGCACAACAGTTCCTACCAGGCGATTCTGAAATTTACTCGCCATGCGTTCCGCTCCCGTCCAGCGCTTCCATCACATGCGCGACAGTATGGAAAGAACCACAAACAATCACTACATCATCTTCGCCGGCGTCCTGCATTGCCTGCCGCCAGGCCGTCGCCACATCCGGGAATGACGTACAGCTCTCCAGATGTGTCGCCAGCAGTTCGGCGTCGGCGCCGCGCGGCCCCTCCAGCGGAGCGCAATACCACACATCCACCTGCGGCTTAAGATGCGCCAGCGTACCGGGGATGTCTTTATCCGCCAGCATGCCGATCACCGCCCGAACCCGGCCGGCGCGCGGTAAATCAGCCAGTCGCGCGGCCAGGTAGGCCGCAGCATGAGGATTATGCGCGACATCCAGAATCAACAACGGCTTTTCGCTCACAATCTGGAAACGTCCCGGCAATTGCGCCTGACGCAGCCCCTGACGGATGGCATCGACAGTCAAAACAATGTCGGAGGCTTGCAACGCCGCCAGGGCGGTCGCCGCATTCGCCAGCGGCACGGTTGGAATGGGTAATCCATCATAATGAACATCGCCGCTCTGCCAGCGCCAGCCGCCGTCCTGCAGTGAAAACTGCCAGTCAGAGCCTCGCCGGAACAGCTGCGCGTCTTTTTCCTGCGCTACGGCGGCAATCGATGCCGGCATATCCGGTTCACCCACCACAGCCGGCCGGTTCCCGCGGAAAATGCCCGCCTTTTCACGGCCGATGCTTTCCCGGTCGTTACCCAGCCAGTCGGTGTGATCCAGCGCGATGCTGGTAACGACCGCGACATCGGCATCCACGATATTGGTGGCATCCAGACGACCGCCCAGCCCGACTTCCAGAATCACCACATCCAGTTGCGCCTGCTTGAATAACCACAGCGCCGCCAGCGTGCCGAATTCAAAATAGGTCAGCGAAGTGCCGTTGCGACCGGCCTCGATCGCGGCAAATGCCTCGGCGTGCCGGGACTCCGGCAATTCGCGGCCCTGGATACGCACTCGTTCGGTATAACGCAGCAGGTGTGGTGAACTGTACACGCCAACCCGTAGCCCGGCGGCGCTCAAAATGGATTCCAGCGTGCAGCACGTGGTGCCTTTGCCGTTGGTGCCGGCTACGGTAAACACGCGGGGGGCTGGTTGCAGCAGATGCAGGCGCTCCGCCGCCAGTTGGATGCGCTCCAGACCGAGGTCGATGGTCTGGAAGTGTAGATGTTCAAGATAGTGAAGCCACGTGGCCAGAGGCGACGTGGCTTGAGGTGTCTGAAGATTATCCATGAGTCCCGTTCACTGACTTACGGTTGATTGCTGCCGGGAACACGGCAACGACGCCGCCCTGCTCCCGGTACATCATTGATTAGGCTTCACTCTGTGATTCAGGCGAGGCGGACGGCCGCGCCACGGCGGATTCCTGCGGCTCCGGGCGATTCGTCAACCGGGACAGGATGCTCGCCAGTTTGTAGCGCATATCCGCACGACGGACGATCATATCGATGGCGCCTTTTTCCAGCAGGAATTCACTGCGCTGGAAGCCCGGCGGCAGCTTTTCACGCACCGTCTGCTCAATAACGCGCGGGCCGGCAAAACCGATCAACGCTTTCGGCTCGGCGATGTTCAGATCGCCCAGCATCGCCAGACTAGCGGACACGCCGCCCATCGTCGGGTCGGTCAGCACCGAAATGTACGGCAGGCCGCGTTCGCGCATCTTCGCCAACGCCGCGCTGGTTTTCGCCATCTGCATCAGCGACATCAGCGCTTCCTGCATACGGGCGCCGCCGCTGGCGGAGAAGCAAACCAGCGGGCAGTTGTCTTCCAGCGCCTGCTCAACGGCACGGACAAACCGCGCGCCGACGACGGAAGCCATAGAACCGCCCATGAAGGAGAACTCGAACGAAGCCGCGACCACCGGCATGTCGTACAGCGTGCCCTTCATCACCACCAGGGCGTCTTTTTCGTCAGACTGCTTCTGCGCCGAGACGATACGGTCCTTGTATTTTTTGGAGTCTCTGAATTTCAGGACATCTTTAGGCTCCAGCTCGCTGCCCAGTTCCACCATGCCTTCTTTGTCCAGAAACGCATGGAGACGAGCCCGGGCGGACAACCGCATGTGGTGATCACATTTCGGACACACTTCCAGGTTGCGTTCCAGCTCGGCGCGGTAAAGCACCTGACCGCAACTGTCACATTTAGTCCACACCCCTTCAGGAATATTCGCCTTGCGGGTTGGCGTGACATTACTTTTATTAAGAATTCGTTCAATCCAGCTCATTGATAACCTTTCTGCTTGAACCTGGCACCAGCCAGTACGCTGCTACACGTTACCCCATCCCTGGCAACGCCGCCGATAAAGCGATATCGCATCCCGGATACGCCGGGATAAGACATTGGCATTCAGGCTTGTTTATGCAAACACAGCCGTAAATGCTGCTCATTAAACCATAACGATCCGGACGTGTGGATAAAAAACTGGTCAAACCGGATGTTAAAATAATTTTCCACTTATTTCATATTTTGCCGCGTCAGGGCGCGCTTATGCCGCCAGAACTCGATCAACCCCGGCAGAATGGAGATGAAGATGATCGCCACGATCAATAACTTCAGGTTCTCCTGCACCACCGGCAGATCGCCGAACAGGTAACCGGCATAGGTGAACAACAGCACCCACAGCAGCGCCCCGGTCACGTTGAACAGGGCGAACTCGCGGTAACGCATGTGCCCCATCCCGGCGACAAAGGGCGCAAATGTTCTCACAATCGGCACAAAGCGCGCCAGAATTATTGTCTTGCCGCCGTGGCGTGCATAGAACGCATGGGTGCGATCCAGATAGCTGCGTCGGAAAATACGCGAGTTGGGATTGCGGAACAATTTCTCGCCGAACAGCCGGCCGATAGTGTAATTCACCGCATCGCCCAGCACGGCGGCCACCACCATCAGCGTAACCATCAGATGAACGTTCAGGTCATTGGTCGGCAACGCGGCCAGCGCGCCCGCCACAAACAGCAGCGAATCGCCAGGCAGGAACGGCGTGACCACCAGGCCGGTTTCACAAAACAGAATCAGGAACAGAATCGCGTAGATCCACACGCCATACTGCGCCACCAACCCGGCCAGATGCACATCAATGTGCAGGATGAAATCAATGATAAACCGTACAAAATCCAGCATAATCGCGTCCTTATTCAGTTCAAATGCCGACTTCGCCGTTCGTTGACGGCGCGCCAGTTACCCTTAAATCGCCTCATCCGGCAGAAATAGCGGCCCCATCGACGCGCATGGAATACCGAAATCCTGCGGATAATCCACCGAAACCAGATACAGTCCATCGGCTTTCGCCGTCGCGGCGGCCAGCGTTCGATCCTTTGCCGCCAGCAGTTCGGCCATCCAGTTTTCCGGCTGGTTGCCGCACCCGATCTCCATCAGGCTACCCACAATGTTACGCACCATGTGATGCACAAACGCGTTGGCCTTGATATCCACCACCACATAGTCTCCCTGGCGCACCACCCGCAGGTGCATCAGGTTACGCCAGGGCGTGCGCGACTGGCACTGCACCGCCCGGAACGAGGTAAAATCGTTCTCGCCCAGCAGGCACTGACCGGCGCGGTGCATACGCTCGGCATCCAGCGGCAGGTAGTAATGCGTCACGCCCCGCGACAGGATCGCCGGCCGGAAGCGCCGGTTATAAATCACGTAGCGATAACGACGAGCGGTGGCGCTGAACCGGGCATGAAACGCGTCATCCACCGTTTTCACCCAACGCACCGCGATATCCGGCGGCAGGTTGGCGTTGACGCCCATAGTCCAGGCGGCGTCCTTACGCACCGACCGGGTGGTGAAATGCACCACCTGCCCGGTAGCGTGTACCCCGGCGTCGGTGCGGCCGGCGCAAAATACGTCGATTCGCTCGTTCGCCACCTGAGACAACGCCGCCTCCAGGCAACCCTGAACGCTGTCAACCTCGGCCTGACGCTGCCAGCCGTAATAACGACTGCCGTCATACTCGATCCCCAGGGCGATTTTCAGCGGCGCCTCGTCATCCGCGTGCTGCAACGCCGTCATTACCCCAGGTACTCCTCAATCAGCCGCTCGGCGGTTTCCACCGCCATCAGCGCGCCGCCGAAACGGATATTGTCGGCCACCGACCAGAACTGCAACAGTTCGGGAATGCCGTAATCGTTGCGCAGGCAGCCAATATTCAGGTGTACATTGCCGGAAGCGTCTTCCACCTGCGTCGGATAGTCGTCTTCCTCGCTCAGCGCCACATCGCCCGCCTGCGCCAGTACATCGCGCGCTTCATCGGCAGACAGCGGGCGCAGCACTTCCAGATGCACCACCTGCGCATGACCATAAAACACCGGCGACTGTACGCAACTGACCGAAATCGGCAGGCCGTCGTCCTGCAATACCTTACGCACCTGCTCCACCAGCCGACGCTCTTCACGCACGCTGCCTTCGCTATCCGCCAGCAGCGGCAACAGGTTGAACGCCAGCTGTTTCGGGAACAAACCCGGCTCGGCCGGAATACCGTTGAGCAGACGAGCGCTCTGGCCGGCCAAATCATCTACCGCCGCCTTACCGTGAGCCGATACCGACAGCAAATTGGTCACATGCAGACGCGACAGCCCGGCCTGCTCCGTCAGCGGTTTGATCGCAGTGAGCAACTGGCTGGTCAGGCTGTCCGCCACCGCCACGAGATTGCGGTTGCGGTAATCCGCCAGCACGTGCGGGTTGACGCCCGGCACCACCAGCGGCACGTCCGGCTCCAGCGCGAACAGGCCGCTGCTGTCAATCACCAGACAGCCGGCGTTGCCCGCCGCGTCGGCATAGCGGGCGCTGGCTTCCATACCGGCGACGAAAAAAGCCAGTTGTACCTGCGACCAGTCGAAATCCGCGGCGTCTTCCACCCGCAGCGAACGGCCGCTAAAACGCAGGCTCTCGCCGACGCTGTTTTCACTCGCCAGCGCATAGAGCTCACCCACGGGAAACTCACGTTCCTGCAACAGCTCCAGCAAAGCGGTGCCGACGGCGCCGGTCGCGCCCAGCAGCGCGATATTCCAGCCATTGGACATGTGATCGTTCTCCCCAACAATAATGAATAAAACACACCGGACGATGATCGCACCGCCCGGATTAATCTGATTTTGATACAGGAAATTAGTGATCGTTGACCGACGCGGTGAAACCCAGCCGGTTCAGCCGGTCTGCACTCTCCCGATCGGCGCAGACGACATGCAGCGATGACCACTCGCGCCGCTCCTGATAGAACTTGCGCAGCCGGTCAAATTCGCCGGGCACGTGCGCCACCTGGCGCAGCAGGGCGTCATCACGGCGCACATCATACACCAGATGCACCAACCGTTTGAGCTGACGCTCATCCAGCGGCACGGTCAGGGTGACCTCGGACAGTTCCGGCGTCGGCAGCAGCGACGACAAGGCGACCTGTTGCGGCTGACCGATAAAATGGCTCCAGGCTTCGAAGACCTGGGTGGTGCCGCGCGCTTTGCCTTCCAGTGTATAACCGGCGATATGCGCGGTGCCGATGTCGACCCGCTCAAGCAGTTCGATGGACAATTCCGGCTCCGGCTCCCACACGTCCAGCACCACGCTGATGTTTTTGCCGCTTTGCAACGCCGCCAGCAAGGCGGCGTTATCCACCACCGGACCACGGCAGGCGTTGATCAGAATGACGCCGTCTTTCAGACGCGCCAGCAGCGCGGCATCCACGTTGTGCCAGGTGGCGTAAGGGCCGTCTTTCAGCAAAGGCGTGTGAAAGGTCAGCACGTCGGCCTGCGCCACCACCTCGTCCAGCGACAGGAACGGCCCGTTGTCGCCGCGATCCGCCCGCGGCGGGTCGCACAGCAGCGTGCGGACGCCCAGCGCCGTAAGCCGGTCATTGAGACGGGAGCCCACGTTGCCCACCCCGATAATGCCGACGGTACGATCCGTCAGATTGAAGCCATCGCGTTCCGCCAGCATCAGCAGCGAGGAAAATACATACTCCACCACCGCAATCGCATTGCAACCGGGCGCGGCGGAGAATGCGATTCCCTGTTGGCGCAGGAACGCTTCATCGACATGATCGGTTCCCGCCGTCGCCGTACCGACAAATTTCACCGCTTTGCCGGTCAGCAGGTCGGCGTTCACTTTGGTGACCGAACGCACCATCAGCGCATCCGCCCCGTTCAGAGCATCCGTCGGAATCGGCCGCCCCGGCACCGCCGTCACCTCGCCCAGACGGCTGAACAGCGTCTGCGCGTAAGGCATATTTTCATCAACTAGGATTTTCACGTTGGCTTTCCTGATAGACCGCTGACGACACCCGCGCCGCAGCGATGAAACGAAGGGCATTATTCTGCCACAAACCGGCACAGGGTAACACTGACGACGGGAGCGGCACTCGCCTCGGCAGACAGGCGGCGTTGCGAGCTACGCATCACATTAATGGATACGCCTTATCAGGTCGGCGGCTCGCCAAACGCAATCCGTACCCGCAGCCCGCCCAGCGTCGGGCTGTCCAGCAACTGGACCCGGGTACGATGCCAGCGAGCGATATCCCTGACCAGAGCCAGCCCCAATCCGGCGCCCGGCAGACCGCCGTGGTTATCCAACCGGTGAAACGGCCTCATCGCCTGCTCGCGTTCGCCCGGCGGGATACCGGGACCGCTGTCTTCCACCTCCAGTTGCTGCGCTTGTATCCGGGCGGTCACAACTCCGCCCGATGGGGTGTATTTCAGCGCATTATCCAGCAAATTGGCGCACAGTTCCGCCAGCAGCAGCGGCTCGCCGCGAATCAGGCAGCGCTCATCGCCTTCGTAGCCCAGATCGATCCGCCGGCTGCGTGCCAATGGTAAACGGGAAAAACAGGCGTCCCGCACCAGTTCAGCCAGGTCCACCGTTTGCCAGGTGTGATCTTTGCTGTCCTGCGCCCTCAGCCGCGACAGTTGCAGCAGACGATCGGTCAACTGGATAGTGTCGTCCAGCGTGGCGCGCATGCCGAGCAGGCTATCGCGCCACTGCGCAGGTTGCGAGCTGTTCAGCGCCACGCCGACCTGAGTTTTCAGCACCGCCAGCGGCGTTCTGAGCTGGTGCGCCGCATCCGCGCCAAAACGCTCCTGCCGTTGCACCAATCCGCTGAGCCGCTCGATATAACGGTTGAACGCCACCAGCAACGGCTGCATTTCCGACCAGGGCAATAGCGGCGGCAACGGCGTTAAGTCTCCCGGCTCACGGCGCGCCATCACGCCGGACAGCCGACGCAGCGGCCGCAGCAGTTTGCGAAACAGCAGCAGCACCAGCAACAGCGCCAGCAACACCAGCGCGCTTTGGCTGAGAGCCGCGGTCAGCAGTTGCCGGTGCGCGAAGGCTTCGCGGGAACTCAGCGTTTCCGCCACCAGAATCAGCACCATGCCTTCCACGCCGGATTCATGCACCGGCTGCCACAACGCCGCCACCCGGATGGCCCGCCCGTGATAGCGAGCGTCATAAAAATGCGCCAGCGCCGGATAATGGCGGGATAGCGGAATGCCGCGGGGCAGCGGCGGCAGGTCGTCATAGCCGGAGAGCGTTTTGCCCTGAGGAGTCAGCACCTGATAATAGAGCCGGTCATTCATGTTGCGCTCAAAGCTGTCCAACACCACCCAGGGCACATCCACCGCCAGTTGCCCGTTGCGCACCGTCAGCCGTTCAGCCACCGTGCGCGCCGAAGCCAGCAACGTGCGATCGTAAGCCTGCGTCGCCGCCGCTTTCGCGCTGTGATAGTGGCTCCAGACCGACAATGCCCACAGCAGCGCCATCGGCAAGCCGAGATACAGCATCAGTTGGCCGCGCAGCGAATTAACTTTCGGCATGGCTACGCTCCAGGCTGTACCCCAGTCCGCGCAGGGTGACAATCATCACATCGCTGCCCGCCAGCTTTTTGCGGATACGGTGCACGTACAAATCCAGGCTGTCCGGGCTGGCGTCGTCTGTCAGGGTAAACACCTGATCATACAGATACTGGCGCGACACCGGGCGGCCGCGGCGCTGCATCAACGTATGCAACACCGCCTGCTCCCGCGGCGTCAGCGCCAGCGGCTTTTCCTGCAATAGAAAATAGCCTTCATCGTGCCAGCTAAGATCGCCCAGGCGCTGC
The DNA here is from genome assembly GCF_000406205.1 of Dickeya sp. NCPPB 3274. Classification (NCBI taxonomy): domain Bacteria; kingdom Pseudomonadati; phylum Pseudomonadota; class Gammaproteobacteria; order Enterobacterales; family Pectobacteriaceae; genus Dickeya; species Dickeya sp. NCPPB 3274. The sequence goes on from NZ_CM001979.1 coordinate 3,401,058, forward strand.
ACGTCCTGTATCTGCCCCTGACTGCGCCGCAGCAGCGCGCGCAACCGCGCTTCCAGCTCGGCCAGTTCAAACGGCTTGGTCAGGTAATCATCCGCGCCCAGATTCAGCCCCCTGACCCGGTCCGCCACGCTGGCGCGGGCCGTCAGCAGCAGCACCGGCAGATTCTGGCCGCGTTTACGCAACCGCGCCAGCAACGCCAGACCGTCCATGCGCGGTAACGACACATCCAGCACCACCAACGCATAGGTTTCCTGCTGCAACAGGTGGTCCGCCGCCACGCCATCGCCGACCAGATCCACCGCGAATCCCGCCTCGCTCAGGGCTTTCTCCAGCCAGTGGGCCAGTTCAGGATGATCCTCAACCAGTAAAAGTCGCATCGCCGCCAGCCTGTATCCACATTGTCCTTCTCCTTTCGGTAACCGTCCGACGGCTATTGTCCCTCAGGACCGGTCGGTTTTTTAAGCGACCCCAATCACATCCTGAACACATTTTCAATAACCGAAAGGTAACTGAAAGATTACATCATTAACAATCCAACAACGATCCCGCTTCGGGAACGATAAACAGGAAGGAATGACAATGAAAAAATACCTCGCCCTTTCTCTGACGTTGTGCGGATTGTTTACCGGCGCGACGCCCGCCCAGGCTGCCGCGCCAGCCCGCACCGAATGCATCGCCCCGGCCAAGCCGGGCGGCGGTTTCGATCTGACCTGTAAATTGCTGCAAATCTCGCTACAGGAAACCGGCACCCTCGATAGCCCGATGCGCGTTACCTACATGCCCGGCGGCGTCGGCGCGGTCGCTTACAACGCCATCGTGGCGCAGCGTCCGGACGAACCCGGCACCGTGGTCGCGTTCTCCGGCGGCTCGCTGCTCAATCTGGCGCAGGGAAAATTCGGGCGCTACGGCGTGGACGATGTGAAATGGCTGGCGGCGGTCGGCACCGACTACGGCATGATCGCGGTGCGGGCCGACTCGCCTTACCAGACACTGAAAGATCTGCTCGCCGCCATGCAGAAAAACCCCAATCAGGTGGTCGTCGGCGCCGGCGCGTCCATCGGCAGTCAGGACTGGATGAAAACCGCGATGCTGGCGCGCCACGCCGGGATCAGCCCGCGCGACATGCGCTACGTTGCGTTCGAAGGCGGCGGCGAACCGCTGACCGCCATGCTGGGCGGGCACGTACAGGCGGTTTCCGGCGATATCAGCGAAATGGTGCCGCATCTGCAGGGCGGCAAGATTCGGGTGCTGGCGGTGTTCTCCGACCAGCGCCTGCCGGGACAACTGGCCGACGTCCCCACTGCTAAAGAACAGGGATACGACCTGGTCTGGCCGATCATCCGCGGCTTCTACCTCGGCCCCAAAGTCAGCGACGCCAGCTACCAGTGGTGGGAACAGGCGTTTAAGCACATCGCCGCCACCGACGAATTCAAAAAACAACGCGACCTGCGCGGCCTGTTCGAATTCAACCTGACCGGACAGGCGCTGGATACGTACGTCAAAAAACAGGTCGAGGATTACCGCGAACAGGCAAAGCTGTTCGGGCTGGCTAAATAAGCGAGGAACACATCATGAGCGATCGTCTGTTTGCCGGAATCTGGCTGGCGCTGTGCCTCATCGGTCTGGTTATCGGTTGGGAGATCCAGAGTGAATACAGTTACGAACCGGTCGGCCCGCGCCCGTTTCCCCTCGCCATGCTGGGGCTGATGGCGCTATGCGCTGCTCTGCTGCTGCTGCGCAAACCGGACACACTCGTCTGGCCGTCTCCACCGGTTTGTCGGCGATTGTCGCTACTGGTCGTGATGCTGACGCTGTATGCCTGGCTGTTTGAATCACTGGGCTTCCCGCTGGCGACCGCCCTGCTGGGCTGCGGCATCGGCATGTTGTTTGGCGCGGTGTGGTGGATGGCGGCGTTGTCCGGCGCGGTGATGGGCGTATCGCTGTTTTACGCCTTCGATAAACTGCTTGACGTCACGCTGCCGGCCGGCGCGTGGTTCTAACCGGGAGACAATCTCATGGATACCTGGTCTTTTCTGATGCAGGGTTTTGCGGTAGCGATGACGCCGCAAAACCTGATGATTGCGCTGATCGGCTGCTTTATCGGCACCATCGTCGGGCTGCTGCCCGGTCTTGGCCCGATCAACGGCGTCGCGATTCTGATGCCGCTGGCCTTCGCGCTCAAACTGCCGGCGGAGTCCGCGCTGATTCTGCTCGCTACCGTCTATCTCGGTTGCGAATACGGCGGGCGCATCTCCTCCATTCTGCTCAATGTGCCGGGCGACGCCGGCGCCATCATGACCGCCCTCGACGGCTACCCGATGGCGCAGCAGGGAAAAGCGGGCGTGGCGCTGTCCATTTCCGCCGTCAGCTCGTTCGTCGGCTCCAGCATCGCCATCGTCGGCATTATTTTGTTTGCGCCGTTGCTGGCCGACTGGTCGCTGGCGTTTGGCCCCGCCGAGTATTTCGCCCTGATGGTGTTCGCCATCGCCTGCCTCGGCAGCATGATGAGCCACAACCCGCTGAAATCCTTTCTGTCGGCGCTGATTGGCCTGTCGATGGCGACCGTCGGCGTAGACGCCAATACCGGCGTCTATCGTTTCACTTTCGACAATGTTCATCTGTCTGACGGCATCCAGTTCGTGGTGGTGGTGATCGGCCTGTTTTCCGTCAGCGAAATCCTGCTGATGCTGGAACAGACCGGCGGCGGACAAAAGCTGGTAAAAAACACCGGACGCATGCTGTTCAACGTGCGGGAAGGCATACAGTGCGTCGGCGCGACGTTGCGCGCATCGCTGCTGGGGTTCTTTGTCGGGATACTGCCGGGCGCCGGCGCTACCATCGCCAGCGCGATGGCCTGGATGACGGAGAAAAAGATCAGCGGCAACAGCGACAGCTTCGGCAAAGGCGACATTCGCGGCGTGGCGGCGCCGGAAGCGGCCAACAACGCCTCGGCCTGCGGCTCGTTCATTCCGATGCTGACGCTGGGCGTTCCCGGCTCCGGCACCACCGCCGTGATGATGGGCGCGCTGACGCTATACAACATTACGCCGGGTCCGGCGATGTTTACCGAACAGCCCGATATCGTCTGGGGCCTGATCGCCGCTATGCTGATCGGCAACCTGATGCTGTTATTACTCAATCTCCCGATGATCGGCGTATTCACCCGTATGCTGGCGATTCCGATGTGGTTTCTGGTGCCGGCGATCGCCGCCATTTCCGCCGTCGGCGTCTACGCGGTGCACAGCACCACGTTCGACCTGCTGCTGATGGTCGGGCTGGGGGTGTTCGGCTACCTGCTGCGCAAAATGCACTTTCCCATGTCGCCGCTGATTCTGGGTTTTGTGCTGGGGGAAATGCTGGAACAGAACCTGCGCCGCGCGCTGTCCATCAGTAACGGCGAGTTATCCATCCTGTGGGAAGGCCGCATCAGCCAGACATTGCTGGGAATGGCGGTGCTGATTCTGCTGGCGCCGCCGGTTTTGAAATATTGGCGGCGCCGCCGCACCCAACTCCGGTCCGTCCCCCGCACGTAGCCGCGGCACCGGCCGCATAAAGCGAGCGCCGCGGATTACTCCATCCGCGCGCCGCTTTTCCCGTCGGAATCGGCGCGCGTCACGCCGGTCATGCGTTTTCTCGCCTTTTCGTTCGGTTCAGCGGAATTTTCGCCTGTTCACGCCCGACGACTATCGGTAATACCGCGCCGTTGTTATGATGACGGTGGGTATGATGGCGATAATTTCATCGGGTTGATGCGAAATCCCGTCGAGCGTCTACGGTAAGGATCACACCATGCAACCGATCAGTAACCCCGGCAATGTTTCCCTGCAGGGAGAAAAAACGCTGGAAACCGCGTTGTCGAAAACCGCGACATCCCAGACGGACGATTCACCGCTCACGCTGGCGCAGCGCACCACGCTGGAAAAGCTGGTGGTGCAGATATCCACCCTGAGCGGCGCTAAGCCGGCGGAAGTCTGGGCAACCGTGCGCGCAGAGCTCGGCACGAAAAATAACGCGGAGTTGCTTGCCAGCCAGTTTCCGGCGGCCGAGCAGAGTTTGCAAAACCGACTGACGACCGTACAGGGTTCGCAGGATACCCGCCAGTTGCTGCAACAGCTGACCAGCCTGCTGTCGCAGGGGAATAACCGTCAGGCCGTCAGCGATTTCATCCGCCAGCAGTTCGGCCACACCGTGCTGAGTTCGCTGACGCCTTCGCAGCTAAAGCTGGTGGTAACGCTGCTGCAAAACGGCCAGTTGCCGCAGGCTGCCACGCTGTTGTCCACGGGGGGCAATACCCTGCCGGCCGTTTGGCAATACCGCGACAGGGCAACCGATTCAGTTTCCCCAGACGCCTACCGCCGCCACCATACCGCCGCCACTGCCGCAAACCTCGCAGCAACTGGCAGCCCTATTGCAAGCCGGCGTCATTCCGGACGGGGTCACCGCCAATTCATCGCCGGCGGCGACCGCGCTGCTGGACCGCGCGCTGTTGCCCGCGGAACACAACCAGCTCAACCAGTTGGTGTCAAAGCTGGTGGCGCTGACCGGCGAATCGCCGGGTAAAGTCTGGCAAACGCTGATGGATATGCAGGGATTGAAAACCGGCGATCCGATTCCGGCGAAGAACTTTCAGGTGTTAAGCCAATTCCTCAACACCCAAAGCGTTCTGTTGCAGCAGCATACCCTGCCCACCCTGCATACGCTGCAGGCGGCGCTGAAACAGCCGCTCGATCAGCAGGAACAACAACTGCTGCAGGATTTCACCCGCAGCACCCTGAACATCACGCCACAAACGCCGCTCACCCCTTCGCAAATCAGCGACGTGGTGACGTTCCTCTACCGCCGGCGGCTCCAGCAGATCCAGGAAGCCTCCGCCGCACCGCTGCAGCCGTTTATCAACCCGCTAATCGTCGCCTTGCCGCAGGAATGGCGGTCGCTGGTCAATAAACCTATCGGATTGGCGCTGGTGGCGATCCTGGTGGTGGCCTTGCTGATGTGGGTAGTGCTGTAAGCTGGCGTGAATAGTGCTGTAAGCTGAATAGTGCTGTAAGCTGATGTGAATAGTGCTGTAACGCGCGGAAAATCAGCGCAAGCGGCAGAGAAAAGCGGATTGGCGGCAACGATCGTCAGACAAAAAAATACCGGGCAAGCCCGGTATTTTTTATGTTTTCGCGGTTACTGCGCGTATTTGCGCATCACCAGCACGGCGTTGGTGCCGCCGAAACCGAAACCGTTGGACATCACGGTAGTCAGTTGACGTTCGGTCGGCTCGGTGACGACGTTCATGCCTTGCGCCTGCTCGTCCAGCGTTTCAACGTTGATGCTCGGCGCGATGAAACCGTGCTCCAGCATCAGCAGCGTATAGATGGCTTCCTGCACGCCCGCGGCGCCCAGCGAGTGACCGGTCATGGCTTTGGTAGAAGAGATCGGCGGAACGTTGTCGCCGAACACCTGACGGATCGCCCACAGTTCTTTCACATCGCCCACCGGCGTCGAGGTACCGTGAGTATTGATGTAATCCACCGGGGTATCGACATCCTGCAGCGCCAGCTTCATGCAGCGCACCGCGCCTTCGCCTGACGGGGCCACCATGTCGGCGCCATCGGACGTCGCGCCATAGCCAACCACTTCAGCGTAGATATGCGCGCCGCGCGCCAGCGCGTGCTCCAGCTCTTCCACTACCACCATACCGCCGCCGCCGGCGATAACGAAACCGTCGCGATCCGCGTCATAAGTACGGGAAGCGCGTTCCGGCGTCTCGTTGTATTTGGTGGACAGCGCGCCCATGGCGTCGAATTCGCACGCCAGTTCCCAGCACAGCTCTTCGCCGCCGCCGGCGAACACGATGTCCTGTTTGCCCATCTGAATCTGCTCGACCGCGTTGCCGATGCAGTGCGCAGACGTGGCGCAAGCGGAACTGATGGAGTAGTTGACGCCGTGGATTTTAAACGGCGTCGCCAGACAGGCGGACACGCCGGAAGCCATCGCTTTAGTCACCACATAAGGGCCGACCGCTTTCAGGCCGCGTAGGCTACGCATAGCGTCAGCGCCAAACACCTGGAAACGCGGGGAACCGCCGCCGGAACCAACGATCAACCCTACGCGCGGATTGTTCTGGTAGGCTTCTTCGGACAGCCCGGAATCCTTGACGGCTTCCTCCATGCACAGGTAAGCGTAAATAGAGGCATCGCTCATGAAACGTACAACTTTACGTTCAATCAGGCCTGCCGTATCCAGCTTGACGTTACCCCAGACGTGACTACGCATGCCGGAATCTTTCAGCTCTTCGGAGAAAGTGATGCCAGAACGGCCTTCACGCAGGGATGCCAGCACTTCCTCTTTGTTATTACCGATACTGGACAGAATTCCCAGACCAGTAATCACCGCACGTTTCATTCAATACCTCTTCCGCTTATAGAGTTTGGATTTAGCTCCGCACTTTAGCGTACAGATGTAAGCTGAACAAGTCCGATCAGACTAACTTTTCTCAAATTTGCGACTTAATAAACCGCTCGCTAAAATCGCACCACCGCCTGAATAATGAGTTAGTTGCCGTGACACGCCCTTCCATCCAGCATGCAGACCTGAACTGGAACGCTCAGGGTACACCTGTATCGCAACAGTTTGATGACGTTTATTTCTCCAACCAGGATGGCCTGGCGGAAACCCGCTACGTCTTTCTGCAGGGCAACGGTTTTCCGCAGCGTTTCCCCGACCATCCCGGCCCGGCCTGCACCGTGGCGGAAACCGGCTTCGGCACCGGGCTGAATTTCCTGACGCTGTGGCAGGCGTTCGAACAGTTTCGCCAGCAACAACCGGACGCCGCGCTGCAGCGGCTGCACTTCATCAGTTTTGAGAAATTTCCGCTGCGCCAGTCGGATCTGGCCGCCGCGCACGCCAGTTGGCCGGAACTGGCGCCCTTCGCCGACGAACTGCGCCGGCACTGGCCGCTGGCGCTGCCCGGTTGCCACCGGCTGATTCTGGCGCAGGGGCGCATCACGCTGGACCTGTGGTTCGGCGACGTCAACGCTCTGCTGCCCAAACTGGACAACAGCCTGACCCAGCGCATCGACGCCTGGTTTCTCGACGGCTTCGCCCCGGCCAAAAATCCGGACATGTGGACCGATGCGTTATTTCACGCTATGGCGCGTCTGTGCCGCAACGGCGGGACGTTCGCAACCTTTACCGCGGCCGGTTTCGTACGCCGGGGATTGCAACAGGCGGGATTTGACGTCAGCAAAATCAAGGGATTCGGGCAGAAACGGGAAATGCTGTGCGGCGCGGTGTCGCACGGCAGTGAACAGCCGCACCCCACTCCCTGGTACGCGCGTCCTGCGGCCACACACCCGCAGGAGGTGGCGATTGTCGGCGGCGGCGTCGCGGCGGTGCTGACGGCGCTCGCGCTGCTGCGACGCGGCGCGCGGGTGACGCTGTATTGCGCCGACGAACAGGTGGGACAGCGCGCCTCCGGCAATCGTCAGGGCGCGCTCTATCCGCTGCTGAACGACAAGCAGGATGCGTTATCGGGATTTTTCGCCACCGCGTTCGGCTTCGCCCGCCGCTGCTACGACGCCCTCGCCGCGCAAGGCGTGACGTTTGAACACGACTGGTGCGGCGTCAGCCAGTTGGCTTACGATGAAAAAAGCACGCGCAAAATAACCCAGATACTGGCCGGCAACTGGCCGGATACGCTGGTACGCCCGGCGGACGCGCGCACCCTGACCGAACAGGCCGGCGTACCGCTGCATACCCACGGCCTCACCTACCCGCAGGGCGGCTGGCTGTGCCCGGCCGAGCTGACCGCATCGGCCCTTGCGCTGGCCTGCCGGCAGGGCCTGCAGGCGCATTTATCTACCGCCGTCGCCGCGCTCGCCCACACCGACAGCGGCTGGCAACTGACGCTGGCGGACGGCCGTCAGCGACAACACGCCACGGTGGTGCTGGCCAACGGTCATCAGCTAGGCGACTGGGAGCAGACCCGCCACCTGCCCGTCTACGCGGTGCGCGGTCAGGTCAGCCACGTCCCCGACACGCCGTCGCTGTCCGCACTGCGTCAGGTGCTGTGCTACGATGGCTATCTGACGCCGGTCAGCCCGCATCACCACACGCACTGTATCGGCGCCAGCTATCATCGCGGCGATATGGATACGGATTACCGTGAAACCGATCAACAGCAGAACCGTCAGCGGTTGATTGATTGTCTGCCCGACAGTGACTGGCCCGCCGCGGTGGACATCTCCGGGCAACAGGCGCGTTGCGGCGTGCGCTGCGCGATCCGCGATCATCTGCCGTTGCTGGGTCAGGCGCCGGATTACCCACAGACATTGGCGTGCTATCAGCATCTGCCAGAACAGCTGGCTGACGGCGACGACGTAGCCGCCGCCCCGTCCTGGCCGAATCTCTATCTGATTGGCGCGTTGGGGTCACGCGGTTTATGTTCCGCACCGCTGGCCGCCGAAATACTGGCATCGCAGTTGTTCGGCGAACCGCTGCCGCTGGATAGCGATACGCTGGCGGCGCTGCACCCCAATCGGTTTTGGGTGAGAAAACTGCTGAAAGGCAAAGCGGTATCTACCTAAAATAATTCGAGTTGCAGGACAAAACGTTTTGCGTTTTGAACAACGCGAAGCGTTGGCCCTTCAGGGCAAGGTTCATTTGAGCCTTGTAACGCGGCAAGTGAGTGAATCCCGATGAGCTTACTCAGGTAAGTGATTTGGGTGAGCGAGCGCAGCCAACGCCCCTGCAACTTGAAGTAGGACAGGTATAGTTGAAGATAAGCGGGATAGCGCATTCCATGCGGCAGCAATTTTATACCAAATAGGATTCGGGAGCGGGTCATGGGAAAACCTTCATCGCGGGAAGAAGTACAGTTTCACCACCTGAAAGATCTGGGCGGGCTGGAAATGCTACAGGCTCGCTACCATCACCAGCGTTTTTCCCGCCATTCGCATGAGAATTTCTGTATCGGCGTGATTGAGGAAGGCGCGCAGCGTTTCTATCGCACCGGCGGTGAACACGTCGCCCCCACCGGCGATATCATTCTGGTCAATGCCGATGAAATTCATACCGGCCACGCCGAGGTCGCCAGCGGCTGGTCCTACCGCGCCATCTATCCCTCGCCGGACTTGTTATGCCACCTGTCGCGCGACCTGCGCGTGCCGCAAGGCGCCACGCCGTGGTTTCCCGATGCCGTCTTGCATGACCCCGGCTTGTCCGCGCAATTGCGGCTGGCCTTCACCCTGCTGCCGCAGGCAGGCAATAGCCTGTTGAAAGAAACCCTGCTGTTTTCGTCATTGAGCTGGCTGATGATGCGCTACAGCAAAACCCGCTCCGACGGACGAACCTTACCATCGGCAAACCTGTCCATTCTGCGGGCGAAAGCGTGGCTTGACGAATGCCCGGAGCAGGATATCAGCCTGCTGCAACTGGCGGAGGCAGCCGGTCTTAGCCCGTGGCATTTTCTCAGGCAATTCAAGGCGCTGCTGGGCATGACGCCCCATGCTTATCTGGTTCAGGCTCGCCTGCGTCAGGCGCGTTCGCTGCTGATAAAGGGCGTCAGCCTGTCTGACACCGCATCCCAGTGCGGATTCTCCGATCAGAGCCACTTCAATCGCCATTTCAAACGCGCAATGGGCATCACGCCGGGTGAGTTTGTCCGTACTCTGAAGTAATCAGACATCAGGCAATTTCTTTCAATACCGCCGCCTCTCTCCTGTCTATGCTTCCGGCTCATTCGTTGAAGAAGAGAATCGTGGTTATGTCATTTTCACCTTTCACCGCCTTATCACGACGATATCCGTCGGATTCGGCCTCCAGCCGATTCCTTAGCGGCACGGTGGCGATGCTGCCACTGTGCGTGGCGGTTATTCCCTGGGGCATTCTAGCGGGTTCAATGGCGGTGCAGGCCGGGCTGACATTCTGGCAAGCGGTGGGGATGTCGGCCGTGATCTTCGCCGGCGCAGCGCAGTTGGTGACGCTGAGCCTGTTGATGTCGGGGGGCAGCGTCATGACTATCTTGCTGACCGTCATGGTGATTACCGCCCAACACCTGATTTATGGTCTAACGCTGCGCCCCACCATCGCGCCGCTGAAAGCCCGCTATCGCCTGTTACTCGGTTTTTTGCTGACCGACGAGCTATTCGCGCTGGCGATAGCCGCAAAGACACGGTTGACCACCGCCTATCTACTCGGCGCCGGGCTGATGTTCTATCTGAGCTGGTTGGTATGCAGTCTGGCGGGCGTGATGATGGCGAATGCGATTCCCCATCTTGATCGCTACCATCTGGATTTTTCCATCGTCGCCACCTTTATCACGCTGGTGGTACCGATGGTCAAGCGCCTGCCGGTGCTGGCGGGGACGCTGTTTTCATTGTTGATGTCCATGCTACTGGCTTACTGGCGCATCGAAGGGGCGATCATGATAGCCGGGCTTGGCGGCATGGTCGTTTCGGTTCTGATGGCACGGCTCACCGGAGAAACATCATGAGTTGGGGATTATTACTGCTACTGGCGCTGGTCGTGTTTGCTTACCGCTACGTTTTTCTGGAACCCGGCGTTCCCGTCAGGCTACCCGCGCTGTTCCGGCAAGCGCTCAACTATTCCGCGCCTTGCCTGCTGACGGCCATTTGCGGGCCGGTGATCCTGCTGCATCAGGACGCGCTGCGTCCCTTTCCGGATAACCCGTACTTATGGGGCGCGCTGGGCAGCGTGGCGATCGCCTTGCTGGTTCGCCATACGATGCTGGCGGTGATGGCAAGTCTGGGCGTGTTCTATGCGCTCTGTTTCTGGCTGCAATAGCCTACGTTGAAAGCACCAAGTTGAACTGCTCCGGCGACGCTTCAGGCCAATTGCGTTTTAGAAAAGTAACCGGGAACAGGGGATGATTGCTTAAACGTCATCCCCTTTATCCGACAAACAATTACAACACTTATCCGAAAAACAATTACAACACGGTCAATGTCACATCGATATTGCCGCGCGTAGCGTTGGAATAGGGGCAAACCTGATGCGCTTTTTCCACCAACGCCTGAGCCTGCGCCTTGTCCATGCCGGGAATGGTAATGCGCAGTTCAACTTCAATGCCGAAACCGCCGCCGGATGGACCAATGCCGACAAGGCCTTCAATCACCGTAGTGGAGGGAACCAACACCTTCTCTTTGGAGGCCACCAGTTTCAGCGCGCCGGTAAAACAGGCCGCGTAACCGGCGGCAAACAGTTGCTCGGGGTTGGTGCCGGAACCGCCAAGGCCGCCCAGCTCGCGCGGTGTGGTCAGTTTCAGGTCGAGGTGATTATCATCGGAAACCGCATGTCCATCCCGCCCGCCGGTCACCGACGCCTGGGCGCGATAAAGTACTTTCTCAACAGTCATAGTTGTCACTCCCTTTAAGATAACCGTTTTAAAATCAGTAAATAACGTCAGGCCTGATTTGATTCCAGACGCTGCGCCTTTCGCCAGCTCGGAATATCAGCAATGCGTTGCGCATAACGGAGAATATGGGGGTACTGCTGCCCCAGATTAAAGCGCTCCGTAACCAGCTTCACCACGAACCCCAACATAAAGTCCGCCCCGGTCAGACGCTGCCCGACAATAAACTCGCGTGAAGCCAGGTAGTCGTTCAAATAGGAAAACACTTTTTTGAACTCCACCTCGGCGTAATCATCCAGAAACTTCAGCGTCTGACCGGTATTTTTCTCAAACTGATTAAAGACTTTCAGTAATACAGGCAGCATGGCCGAACTTTCCGCAAAATGAATCCATTGCAGATAGTCGGCATAACCCGCATCCTGCTCATCGGGCGCCAACTGCGGCGCGTATTTGCTGATAATGTACTCAACGATAGCGCCGGACTCGGCAATCACCTTGCCGTCAATCTCCACCACCGGCGATTTACCCAGCGGATGGATAGCCTTGAGCGCTTCCGGCGCCAATTGCGTCTGCGGATTGCGCTGGTAGCGGATCAGCTCATAGGGAAGCTGCGCCTCTTCAAGCAACCAGAGAATACGCATGGATCGCGAGTCATTCAGATGATGTAATCTTATGGTCATTCTGCCTGTTTCCTTTATCAGCCGATTAGGCCAGCTGTTTTAACAACGCCTGAGCGACCGCTTCCGAACTGGCCGGGTTCTGGCCGGTGACAAGCTTACCGTCCTCGACAATGTAAGGGTGCCAGTCAGGGCCTTTGGAATACAGCCCGCCCAGTTTCTGAAACTCGTCTTCAATCAAAAACGGCACCACATCCGTCAATTCCACCGCCGCTTCTTCCGTGTTGGTAAACCCGGTGACCCGACGACCTTTGATCAGCGGCTCGCCATTGGCGGCCTTGACATGACGCAAGACGCCGGGAGCATGGCACACGAAGCCGATGGGTTTTCCGGCCCGTTCAAATGCTTCGATCAGCGCAATGGAGATCGGTGATTCCGCCAAATCCCACAGCGGGCCATGACCGCCCGGATAAAACACCGTGTCGAAATCGTCCATACGCACGCTGTCCAGTTTCGCCGTGGAAGCCAGCGCTTGCTGTGCTGCCGGGTCGGCCTTGAAGCGATGAGTCAGTTCGGTCTGGAATTCCGGCAAATCGCTTTTCGGGTCCAGCGGCGGCTGTCCGCCTGCCGGCGACGCCAGCACCACATCCGCACCGGCATCTTTGAAGGTGTAATAAGGGGCGGCGAATTCCTCAAGCCAGAACCCGGTTTTCTTGCCTGTATTTCCCAGCGCGTCGTGGGACGTCAATACCATCAGTACCTTCATCGTCATTCTCCTTAACTCACCAATTCAGTAGATCGTTCACATCAGCCGTTCAAAAACGCTTCAAGCTGAGACAATTTGTCGCTATAGGGCGCCCGCAAACGCAGGTTGGATGCGCCCTCTTCATCCTGAACCACCACCGCTTTGGCGTGGCTAAAACGGCGGAAACCATGAATGCCGTGGTAAGCGCCCATGCCGGAAGCGCCCACGCCGCCAAAGGGCAGTGCGTCGTTACTGGCGTGCGTCATCACATCATTGATGACCAGCGCCCCTGACGTGATCCGTTCAGCGAACGCGGTTTGCCGCGCCAGCTGCTGACCAAAGTAATACGCAGCCAACGGGCGCGGATGCGCGTTGATGTATGCAATCGCCTCTTCCTGCGAATGACAGGTGCGTACCGGCAACAGCGGCCCGAAGATCTCCTCCTGCATAATCTGCATCTCATCGGTGACATTCAGCACCAGATGCGGTGCGATTTTGCGGGAAACCGCATCAAAATCCGGCTCGCCCTGAGGCGCCAGGCTCACCAGCGTCGCCCCCTGTTTTTCCGCATCCTTTAACAGACCAACCAGACGCTCATAGTGTCGCAGCGTAATGATCGACGTATAGTCAGGGTTGTTCTGAAGCGTCGGAAATGCCTGAGCCATAAACGCTTTACCAGCCTGAATAAAGGCATCAACCTGATCGCCCGGCAACATGACGTAGTCAGGGGAAAGGCAAATCTGACCGGCATTAAAGGTCTTCACGGTCAGGGTACGCTGCGCCGCCAGGCCGACATCCGCATCACGGTCGATGACCACCGGCGATTTCCCCCCCAGTTCCAGTGTAACGGGCACCAGATTATCGGCTGCGGCACGCATCACATGGCGACCAACGGCAGAACTGCCGGTAAATACCAAATGGTCAAAAGGCAGGCTGCTGAACGCGGCGCCAATCGCCGCGTCGCCCAACACCACTTCCAGCTCCAGCGGGTCAAAGTAACGCGCGATCAGTTCCGCCAGCAGTTCCGAGGTGGCGGGCGTCAGTTCCGAAGGTTTCAGCATCGCGGTATTGCCTGCGGCAAACACGCCGGCCAGCGGCCCAAATGCCAGATTAATGGGGAAATTCCACGGGCTTATCACCCCAACCACGCCCAGCGGCTGCTGCTGTATCCAGGCCTGCATGCCCGGCACGGGGCTGTCGACGAATTCCGGCTTCATCCATTGCGCTACGTACTCCGCGGAATGCTCGAGCGTTTTCACCGTCGTCACCATATCCGCCACCAGCGACTGATACACGCTGCGATGTCCAAAATCCGCATCCATCGCTTTGCTGAGCGACGGATAATTTTCCCGGATAAGCCGGGCGCTACGCAGCAGCCTATCGCGGCGCAGCGCCGCGTCGGCCGGGCCATTAGCGATGTGCGCATTCTTCATGGTCTGCAATATCGCTTTTAAATCGTTGGTCGTTTGCGCTAACGGCATGATGGTGAATCCTTAACAATCGTGTGGTGTCTTTCTTCCCGACAGGCGGGAAAACGAAAAGCGCGTCTCTATTCGGTTCACGGTTATCTGGATCGCAGCAGGCGGACGAATCCGCTCAAACCGTAACGACGGAATGCGATCCCTTCGCTTGCCGTCTGGCTTTGATATAAATTTTCCTTTACTTCCTGCAAGCCACCTTCCGAAAAAAAGGCAGTTATGCTTTGATAGGGCGTACTTTACCGGCGTTAATCAGTTGTGACCAACTAGCATATTTGGGTATTGATATAAAAAATTTTATGGGTGATGCATGTCTCTTGTTCGGCTGAGAACCTTTATTGAAGTGTACCGACAGCGCTCTATCAGCGGAGCCGCACGCATGCTTAACCTGACGCAGCCTGCGGTATCGCAGCATATCGCCGGTTTGGAAACGTCGATTGGGCGACCACTGTTTGAGCGGCAAACGCGGGGCGTCGTCCCCACGTCGGTGGCCGATGAGCTGGCGGCGGATATTGGCGACCGGCTGGATGAGGCGGAAAACGCACTGGCCTCGGTGAAAGCGCGCTCACTGGAACTGGCTGGCGCATTACAAATCATTGGTCATGCGGATTTTCTGGCCGAAGTCGTAGCCAAGCAATTGTTGCCGCTGCTGGAGGTGGGGGTGCGCGTCCGGATGCAAACCGGGGATTACGACGCGATAACCCAAAGCCTGATTGAGGGTTACTGTGACCTGGGGATCTCGGCGGCGCCCTCGCATGACACCCGGTTGAAAAGCGAGCTGATGCTGACCGACGAAGTGATGGCGGTCGCGTCGCCCCAGGTCGTCGCCCGGCTGATGAACACGCCGGATACACTGGCGGCGATGCAAACCGAACCGGTGCTGGCCTATAGCCTGACGCTCCCGCTTATCGATAACTGGTTTACGGCGAACCGAGTGCAGGCGCCGACCATCGTTCCCGCCATGGTCGGGCAAGATCTACGCGCCTTATGCAGCTTGTTGTGCCAGGGATTTGGCTGGAGCGCCCTGCCGGCGTATTTATGCACGCCTTATATCGAACGAGGGGAGCTGAGTGAAATTCCCGCCCCCGTAGCGCGTGCCAGCCGAAGTTACTATTTACTGTGGCAACCCAGCGCGCTGCGCCAGCCGCGCGTCGCCCATGCCAGACAAGCATTACTGTTTCGGTTAAGGCAAAAACACCGGCTGTAGATTTGTCGCGCCGTTGAGACAACCCGAATGACGTTCGGGCCAGAAGATGAACCTATTCAGATTCCGTGACCGCACGCCGGCCACGGAATCAGTTTCAGCGAAGGGTTAAGACCCCATCGCGGGTCGAAACAGGCGGCCGCCCATTCCGACCCCCGCGGGTGTTACTGCAATTGCGCCTGCTGATACAACGATTCCCACACCTGGGCGACCAGCGCCTGATCCGGCGGCGACAGCTCGCCGTTGTTAATCGCCTTGTTCAGGCTGTCCTGTACCCGGGCATTCAGCGCCTGCGCCGTCTGTTCGCCATGCGCTTCGGCTTCCGCCACCGCCAGCGTCAGGTGGCCGCGCAGGTAACCGCTGGCAAACAGTTCATCATCGCTGGCGTGCTCCACCATATTGTCAATCAGCGTCAGGATGCGCGCCTCGAATTCTGCGATCATTAAGGGTCCTCAGTTATCGTGTTGCCCGCCGATCATCACAGATCGGCCGGATAAGGAAAATCCGCCGCGGTTTGCGGCGCAGTGTGGTAAAAATCCCGCAGCGCCTGAATAAAGCGCGCAGGTCGGCTGGGCACGCCCTGTTGCAGATAAATCATGACCTGCGCGTGCACCCGGCGCTGGAAGGCGATACGGTCCGGGTCAACATCGCCATTCAGGTTGTCGCAACTGACATTAAACGGGAAGCCGGCGGCCACGCAGAACATCCACTCCAGCGCCTGCGGTTTGATTTCCACCGACTCAAACTGGCTCTGGGTCGTAGCGTCGCGTCCGTCCGGACAGTACCAGTAGCCGAAATCCACCAATTTACGCCGCTCTTCACCGGCGATGCACCAGTGGGAAATCTCGTGCATGCCGCTGGCATAAAACCCGTGTGCGAACACAATGCGGTGATACGGCGCCTGATCGTCGGCCGGCAGATAAATCGGCTCATCGTCGCCCTTCACCAGCCGGGTGTTGTATTCCTCGCTAAAACACCGGTTGAAAATGGCGATCAACTGGTCGTAATGGTGAGTGTGTGCAGTTTCAGTCAACATCGTCATCAGAATAGCTGTCCCAGCCAACGGGCAATTTCGCTGCCGTGGTTGTCATGAATCAATTTGATGCTCATCAGGGCGGACATGATCACCAGCATCGGGCGAATCAGTTTCTGCCCCTTGGTCAGCACCATTCTGGCCCCCAGCCGGGCGCCGATAATCTGCCCGACCAGCATGACCAAACCAACGCCCCATACCACCTGGCCGCCCAGCATGAAAAACACCAGGCCGCCGAAATTGGAGGTAAAGTTGAGCACTTTGGCGTGCGCGGTGGCTTTCGCCAGGTTGAACCCCAGCAGGGTGACATAGGCCAATGCATAAAACGACCCGGCACCCGGCCCGAAGAAGCCGTCGTAAAACCCGACACAGGCGCCGCCCAGCAGGGAAAACGGCAACAGCGACAGGCGCGCATGCCGATCCTCATCCCCCACTTTCGGCATCAGCAGAAAATAGAGGCCGATGCCGATCACCAGCACCGGCAGCAATTTACGCAGGAAATCGGCGTGGATCTGCTGGATCAGCCAGGCGCCGAACATCGCGCCCAGCAAGGTCAGCGGTACCGCCAGCTTCAGTATTCTCATGTCCACCGCTTTGCGGCGGATGAAATACAGGCTGGCGGAAAACGAACCGCCCACCGCCTGCAATTTGTTGGTCGCCAGCACCTGAGCGGGCGACAGCCCCGCCGCCAACAACACCGGAATGGACAGCAACCCGCCGCCGCCGGCGATCGAATCCACAAATCCGGCGATCACGCTAGCCAGAAACAACAGGGCCAGAACATCCGGCCCAACAACAAACCATTCCATGAATTATTCCGCAATGAGATGACGATCAAGCAACGCCTGACAGGAAGGCGGCAACGGGGGAGGCGTCGTTTTGGCCGGCGGTTCGGCGCCCGGTTTGCGCGGCTGGAACCAGCTGTTCAGTTCGGCGCCGCATCCGTCGCCCGCTGGCGGCGCATCCTGCTCCTGGCACTCCAGGCTATCCGCCGGACAACGCAGCCGCACGTGCATGTGCGCGCGATGGGCGAACCACGGCCGGACTTTGTGCAGCCAGTTGCGATCGCCGCCGGCTTCCAGACACAGCTGCTTTTTGATGGCCGGATTGACGAAAATGCGCGTTACGTCACTATCCTGCGCCGCCGTCTTCACCAGCTTCAGCACATCCGGCGACCATGCGCGCGGATTGACGTTTTTACCGTCCGCCAGCACCAGATCCAGCGGTTGCGGCTGCAGCAACTGCTGCTGACTCCAGCGCTGACGCGGCAGTTGCAGCCAGATATCCACATCCAGCCCCGACTGATGACTGGCGTGACCGCTGCTGAACCGTCCGCCGGCCGGCATGCCCATGTCGCCGATCAGCACGGTGCCGCCGGTGGCGCGATGCACGCCGGCGCTGAGACGATTGATGAACGCCAGCAGGTCCGGATGACCGAAATAACGCCGCTGGTCGACGCGCATCACCTGATAATCAGACGACTGCAGCGACAGCGGCTGTGCGCCGATGATACAGCCATTGGCAAACGCGCCGATGGCCTGAGGCTGGCCTGCCACCGGGTGGGTTATCTCCTGCCACGGTGTCTTCGCCAGCGCGGCGCTGCAGAACAGCAGCGCCACCATCCCAATCCAGTTTGTTTTCATTGTTTTATGGTATTCGTGTTCGGTGTATTACCGTGTTCTTATGGTGTTACCAACGGGGAACCTGGCTCGTCACGTCCGCGCACTGCGCGCGCTGGCGCAGCAGATGATCCATCAGGACAATCGCCATCATCGCTTCGGCAATCGGCACTGCGCGAATTCCCACGCACGGGTCATGGCGACCGCGGGTGATCATCTCCGTGGCGTCGCCGTCGCGGGTGATGGTACGCCCCGGCACGGTGATGCTGGAAGTCGGTTTCAGCGCCAGATGGGCGGTGATCGCCTGCCCGCTGCTGATGCCGCCCAGAATGCCGCCCGCATGGTTGCTCTGAAAGCCTTCCGGGGTGATTTCATCACGGTTTTCGCTGCCGCGACGATCCACGACCGCGAAGCCGTCGCCGATTTCCACGCCTTTGACGGCGTTGATGCTCATCAGCGCGTGGGCCAGATCGGCGTCAAGACGATCAAACACCGGCTCGCCCAACCCCGGCGGCACCGACTCAGCCACCACCGTGATTTTCGCGCCGATGGAGTCGCCCTCTTTTTTCAGGGCGCGCATCAGTTCATCCAGCGCGTCGAGCTTGTCCGCGTCCGGGCAGAAAAACGGGTTTTGCTCCACCTGCGCCCAATCTTTCAGTTCGCACACCACATCGCCCATCTGCGCCAGATAGCCGCGAATCACCACGCCATGCTGCTGTTGCAGGTATTTTTTGGCAATGGCGCCGGCGGCTACGCGCATCGCGGTTTCACGGGCGGAAGACCGACCGCCGCCGCGGTAATCGCGGATGCCGTATTTCTGCTCATAGGTGTAATCGGCATGACCGGGGCGGAACAGATCCTTGATGGCGCCGTAGTCCTGCGAACGCTGATCGGTATTTTCAATTAACAGACCGATGCTGGTGCCGGTAGTCACGCCTTCAAACACCCCGGACAGAATACGCACCTGATCCGGCTCGCGGCGCTGGGTGGTATAACGAGAAGTCCCCGGACGACGACGGTCCAGGTCGTGCTGCAAATCGGCCTCGGTCAGCGGAATACCCGGCGGTACGCCATCCACCACGCATCCCAGAGCGATGCCATGAGATTCACCAAAGGTGGTGACACGGAAAAACTGACCAATACTGTTTCCTGCCATCACGGCTCCTTAGCATTGAAAAAACATCAGGGCGCCAGACGGAGACTTACCGCCCGCCGCCCTGCGGAGGGATTAATCCCGGTAAAGGCTGAAATGCGCCTGACAGTCCAGCAGTTGGGAACGGGTCAGCATGAAGACGCCGTCGCCGCCGTTGTCGAACTCCAGCCAGGTAAACGGAATATCCGGATACTGCTCCATCAGGTGCACCATGCTGTTGCCGACTTCGCAAATCAGCACGCCCTCGTCGGTAAGAAAGTCCGGCGCGCATGCCAGAATCCGGCGCACCAGTGTCAGGCCGTCGCTACCCGCCGCCAGTCCCAGCTCCGGTTCGAAGCGGTATTCCTGCGGCAGGTCGGCCATGTCTTCCTCGTCCACGTACGGCGGATTGGTGACGATCAGGTCATACTGAATCGCCGGCAGGTCACGGAACAGGTCGGAACGGATCGGCGTCACGTTGTATTCCATGCCGTGCTGCTGGATATTCTGTTCGGTCACCGCCAGCGCCTCGGCGGAAATATCCACCGCATCCACTTCCGCTTCGGGGAATGCCTGAGCGCAGGCGATAGCGATGCAACCGCTGCCGGTGCACAAATCGAGAATATGATGCGGCGCGTTGGGCAACAGCGACGCAAAACGGTTGTTGATCAACTCGCCAATCGGCGAACGGGGCACCAGCACCCGCTCGTCGACATAAAACTCCAGTCCGCAAAACCAGGCCTTGTTCGTCAGATAAGCCACCGGAATACGCTCGTTGACGCGGCGAATCACCCGCTCAATGATGCGATGACGCTCGCTGGACGTCAGCCGGGCGAGGTACATGTCTTCCGGAATATCGATCGGCAGAAACAGACTGGGCAGCACCAGTTGCAGCGCCTCATCCCACGGATTATCGGTGCCGTGTCCATAGTAGACGTTGGCGGCGTTAAACCGGCTCACTGTCCAGCGCAGCATATCCTGAATGGTATGCAGATCGTTGACCGCCTCATCGACGAAAATTTTGTCCAAGCTTGTCCTCCGCAGACTACTGTCTCTGTAATCGCATGTTTCTGTGATGGCATGTTTCTGTGATGGCAATAGTTTGCCATGAAGACGGCGACAAATCAGCAGATATCACCGCCGGACGGCGCGGACCGGGGGATGCAACGATAAGGTTTTGTTTAGCGACCGGCACGGAACAGGTAAACTATGTGAATACCGAAACTATGCGAATACCGAAACTATGCGAATACGTATTGAGGTTCTGCAACAGAACCGCGACGATGACAGAGTGACGCAAAATGAAAAAAAAATTCATGCTTGATGACGAGGAGCAGGCGCTTTTCCGCACGTCGGTGGCGGGCGCTACCCGGTTACGTCAGGACACCTATGTTCACCGTCCGGCCCGAACCAAACCCGGCGCATTGCCGCCACGACGGATGATTCAGGAACAGGTGGACGCCAGTTTCTATTTCTCGGACGAATTCCAGCCGCAACTGGAGAATGACGGGCCGACGCGCTATGTCCGGCCGGGCGCCAGTCATTACGAGCTGAAGAAGCTGCGTCGCGGCGACTATTCGCCGGAACTGTTTTTGGATTTGCACGGACTGACGCAGTTGGAAGCCAAGCAGGAGCTAGGGGCGCTGCTGGCCGCCTGCCGGCGCGAACATGTCTACTGCGCCTGCGTGATGCACGGCCACGGCAAACACATTCTCAAACAGCAAACGCCGCTGTGGCTGGCCCAACACCCGGATGTGCTGGCGTTTCATCAGGCGCCGAAGGAATTCGGCGGCAATGCCGCCCTGCTGGTGCTGGTGGCGCAGGAAAGCGCCGACGAGGAATAATCCTCCCCGCCTCACCTTCTTCCGCCATTCTGGAAAATCGCCCGCGGCGGGAAACCGCATGAAAACCAGACAGGCGCCGCTAACGGCGCCTGTTGTCGGACGATCAGGGTTTAACTTTGGCCGTCAATTGGGACGGCGTGACCTGCCAGTGGTATACGCCCGCACCGGAGACATCATCCAGCTCGACGTTGGCAATGGCCGACGTGGCGAACATCGGCGCGGTCTCAGACGGGCACAGCCCGGCGACCAGATACCCCACCAGCGGCAGGTGGGAAATCACCAACACCGCGCTGGTGCCTTCTTTCGCCAGCGCCAGCAGATAGTCGCACACCAGTTCGGCGTTGCCGCCCGGCGTCAGTTCCGGCAGACATTCACTTTCCGGCAGCGGCAACACCTCCGCCACGACCTGCAACGTCTGCTGAGCCCGCACGTAAGGACTCACCAGCACCCGATCAATATCAATCGACTGATCGTTGAGCCAGGCTGCCATCTGACGAGATTCTTCATCTCCCCGGCTGCTTAAAGGCCGGAGCGCATCACTGGCGGCGTCAGGTACGGCATCACCATGACGCATGATCAAAACTTGCATATTACACCGCTATATTGATGAAAAAGGGCAATAAAACCCTGGGGATAGCTTCAGATTAGCTGAATCGGCACGGGGCCGTTTTGCGGCAGGTCACAGCCTGGTATCGGGTATCGCCACATCATGCTGATGGCGTTTTGACCAGCGCAAAGCGCATTTTTTTACCCCAATTGCCGGCGAATCGCAACCAACCGCATCATGCATCGCGCTGCGCCACGGACCCGCTATCGCGCCGTAGTCGGCAACCTCCCGTTTTTTCAGGCAATTAACCTTAATTTTTTCAGGGCAAAGCCGACATCACGTCATCATAATATGCTGTTGGCTCGCTTTCAGATTTCATTTAACAGCAGTTTAGACTAAAAAATAATTTTCATTCAGATAAAAAAATTATCAATCTCCACAATACAGAATAAACCGGCACCGGTTTTATTTTTCTGACACTTTTACACTTTTTCATCTTATAACCGCGGGAAACACTGGAAAAAATACCCTACCTCACTATAGTGAACAGAGAAAACACCGGTGCCGAATACAGTACGTTTAAATAATTCAGCGCGGTATTATGCCCAGCATTCAGGGAATTCTTATACTGGGTGGTAAAAACGATGGACCGTTTAAATAAAAAACAAGCATTTTCAATAAAATATAATTATCACCCCGCTAATGCGCCATTGTGTTCAGCATTTTTATCAATTAACTTTTTTCACCTGAAAGTGAATCCGATAAATAAAGTTGCTCGTCAGCCAATAAAATAATTTTTTAAACAAGATCGGGTTCTTTCATTCAAAAAATCTGCCTTTCGGCTTTTTAATTTATTATTTACTCATCCGACAAGAATAAAAACGAGGGGGGATAACGGGTTCAGGTTTTGCCTTCACCCGCTCAGCGCTCCGTTTCATCAGCAAAACCAACCTGCTGCGACTGTCGCCGGAGCAGCCCTTCCGCCGGCGCAAACCGATCGCCGTACTGCGCCTGCAACGACAGCAGGGTTCCCACCACCGTTTCTATCCCTAATCGATTCATGTAGTGAAACGGGCCGCCCAGAAACGGCGGAAATCCGATCCCCATCACCGCGCCGATATCGCCGTCGCCTGGACGACGGATCACCCCTTCATCCAGACAGCGCACCGCCTCATTCAGCATCATCATGACGCAGCGTTGTGCAATCAGCGCCGGATCCAGATGCGCTTTGGGCGTCACATCCAGCAATGGATAGAGGCTGCCGTCGGACACTTTGCCCTGACGTCGCCACAAACCGCATAACCGTTCATAACGCGACTGATCGTAGCGATAAAAGCCGCGGCCGTTCTTGCGGCCTTTACGGTTGTCGCGGGCAATGGCTTCCAGCGCCGGCGGCGCGCAAAACCGCTCGCCCAGCTCCGCTACCAGCACCGGTACAATCTTCATCGCCACATCAATCCCCACCTCATCCAGCAGGGTAAAAGGCCCGACAGGGAAACCGAAACGCACCAACGCCTGATCAACCGACTCGACCGGTTCGCCTTCCAGCAGGCAGCGAGCCGCCTCATTCAGGTAAGGCGCCAGAATGCGGTTAACATAAAACCCGGCTTTATCCGCTACCACGATCGCGGTTTTACCCTGCGTCTTCGCCAGCGCCACCGTGGTGGACAACGTCTGCTCGCTGGTTCCGGCATGCGGAATAACCTCAACCAGCGGCATCTTGTCCACCGGGCTGAAATAGTGCAGGCCAATCACCTGTTCGGGTCGGCCGGCGCCGGCGGCGATCTGATGAATCGGCAGCGACGACGTATTGGTGGCAAACACCGCATGCGGCGGCGTCACCGCTTCGGTTTCCCGCACCATCTGCTGTTTGAGCGCCAAATCTTCGAATACCGCCTCCACCACCACATCGACGCGCTCAAACCCCCGGTAATCGGTTCCGCCGGACATCAGGCTCATTTGTCGCCGCTGCTCTGCGGGCGTGATGCGGCGGCGTTCTACCTGTTTGCTCAGCCGTTGCCAGCTGTTGCGCAGCGCGAGGGTGATGCCTTGCTCATGAATATCTTTAATCCTTACCGGCAATCGGCCGTTCAGCGCGGTAACGCCGGCGATGCCGCCGCCCATCAACCCGCCGCCCAGCACCCCGACCCGGCGCAGTGGGCCGGGTTCGACCGACGCGCCCCGATCTTTTTTCAGGGCTGTGGCGGTAAAAAACAGTCGCCGCAACGCCACGGACTCCGGCGACGCCACCAGTCGGCCGAAAGCGCGGGCCTCCGCCTGATAGCCAGCCTGACTGCCCTGCTCCAGACCACGGCGCACCACCGCCAGGATGCGCGCCGTCGCCGGGTAATTGCCCTGGGTTTTCGCCTGCGTCTGCCGCCGCACCCGCTCAAACAGCCAGCGGCGTACGTAAGGCAGCATCAGTAACCGATGCCGCCAGCCGGGCGAAGACGGCTGCCGTTTACCGCGGCGGATAAACCCCAGCGCCGCCTCCAGCAATACCGCGTGCGGCACCACCTCATCCACCAGCCCGAGCCGACGCGCCTGAGCCGCCCGCAACTGCCGCCCGGTCAGGATCAACTCCAGCGCGCGGTCCACGCCAATCAGGCGTGGAAGCCGCTGGGTGCCGCCTGCGCCCGGCAATAGCCCCAATTGCACTTCCGGCAACCCGAGACGGGTACTGTCGTCCGGCGTACACAGGCGATAATCGCAAGCCAGCGCCAGTTCCAGCCCGCCGCCCAGACAGGCGCCGTGAATGGCCGCCACCACCGGGAACGGCAGACGGGCGATCGCCTCCAGCGTTTCCTGCCCGGTTTCGGCCAGCGCTTGCGCCGCCGCCGCGTCGGAACAGGCATCCAACATGCCGATATCCGCCCCGGCGATAAACGATTCCGGCTTGCCGGAGAGGATAACCAGCCCCTGCAGGCCACTGTGCTGTCGGGCCTGCGTCAGCACCGCGCGCATCTGTTCCGCGAATTCCGCTTTCAGGGTATTCACTTTCTCGCCGGGGACATCCACGGTAATCACCCCGATATGATCGGGGCGTAGCGTCAGTTGGAAAGCGGCGTGCGCCTCATGTTCGTGCGCCTGATGCATCGAATTCAGCTCGGTCATTGCGTCACCTCCAGCACCATGGCTGCCCCCAGGCCGCCCGCCGCACAGGCGGTAACCAGCCCCAATCCGCCGCCTCGCCGGCGCAGTTCATGCAGCGTCTGGGTGATCATGCGCGCGCCGGTCGCGGCAAACGGATGGCCATAGGCGATCGAGCCGCCCCGCACATTGAAGCGCTCCCGGTCCACCTCCCCCACCGGCTCGCTGCGCCCGAGTTTATCGCGGGCGAATTCAGCGCTGGCGAACAGGTGCAGATTAGCCAGCGTTTGAGCGGCGAAGGCTTCATGCATGTCGATCAGCGCCAGATCATCGAGCCGGATACCGGCCCGATCGAGCGCCAGCGGGGTGGCGTAAGCCGGCCCCGCCAGCATGTCCTGCTGTACCGGAATGGCGCTGAACGCATAGCTGCGCAGGTAGCCAAGCGGCGTCAGTTTCAGTTCGCTGGCGCGGGATTCGCTCATCAGCAGCACAGCGGCGGCGCCATCGGTTAACGGCGAACTGTTGCCGGCGGTCACGCTGCCGTAGCGACGGTCAAAGGCGGGTTTCAGGCGGGAATACTGTTCCGGCGCGCTGTCGCGACGAATCGTGTTGTCTTCATTAATCGCCTGCTTATACGGCGGCACCCAGGCGGTCATCACCTCGTCACGCAGCACGCCGTCGGCCCAGGCCTGCGCGGCGCGTTGATGCGAGAGATGGGCGAACGCGTCCTGCGCGTCGCGGCTGATGCGGTAGTCTTTCGCCATCTGCTCGGCGGTATCGCCCATGCGCAGCCCGGTGGAGTACTCAGCCACGGCGGGCGCCACCGGCAGTAAATCCCGCGGCCGCAGGCGAGCGAATAACGCCAGCCGCTGGCGGAAGGTTCTGGCGCGCGAGAGATCGACCAGCGTGCGCGCCAGCGCCTTGCTGACGCCGATAGGCAGCACGGAAGCCGAATCAGCGCCGCCGGCGATGCCGATGTCGATAGCGCCGGCCAGAATGCTTTCCGCCACGTTGGCGACCGCCTGAAAGCTGGTGGCGCAGGCGCGGGAGACGCTATAAGCATCGGTATTCACACTCATGCCGCTGCCCAGCACGATTTCGCGGGCGATATTGGGCGCCTCCGGCATCTGAATCACCTGCCCGAACACCAGTTGCTGCACCAGCTCCGGTTCGACGCCGCTGCGAAGCAACAGCTCATTGACCACCAGCTTGCCCAGCTCCAGCGCCGGAATACCATGATAAGCCGTCGCCTGCCGGGCAAATGGCGTTCTCAGCCCACTGACAATCGCAATGCGGTCGCCACGCCGGGTGACCAGCGGCACTACTTCGCGTTCGCGCATAACCATTCCGTTCATCCCTTTTCAGAGACCGATGGGGTCTGAACTCATTGTTAACCTGAAGATTACATTATGCAAACAAGCGGATACCAAACAGCGAGCCACGCCACGCTTCCAGGCGTTCATACGCAACGGGAATAAGACGGTAAAGGTAATGAAAGAGAAGGAATAATGAAGTGGAAGGACTCGGGGACGCGGCTGATCTCAGCGGATCAGCCGCAAAGCGAAGGCGCGCGCGCCGCTATTGACGCGCTTAGCGTGATCGCGGTTAACGCAGGCCCAACTGGAAGATCAGGGTTTCAGCCTGGCAGCTAAACGTGAAATCCATATCCAGTTTGAATCCGCCTTCCGCCTCGGACAGACGGGCGTCAATCACGCAAGGCTCGGATTCAACCGAACGGGCTTTTTCCGTCAGTTGCTTCTGTGTCTGTTCCGCGTCGCTGCGGTGGGGAAATACACGGCTGTAAGATGCGGTGCAATCGGTGTTATCCATTACGGTTCCCACATCCACACAGCAACAGGCGGCGGTTTCTTCTGCGCTACATTTATTAATCGCGTTTGTCATGGCAAAACTCCTCTGCGGCGACAGGCGCCTCCACAATCGGAAGCACGCTATCCATCTATTCTGCCCCCATTTTACTCACCACAGCCGTCTATCACTAGCACTTACCGATTAAAGGGACATTACGTGATGTAAATCACATCTTAACGTTATTTTTCAATGAAATAGGATAAATGCTCTAAACACAATCATGACATTTGTTAACTAGATCTAATTTCTAAATCATTTTTGCAACATTTATGGAACCAAGGGAAAACATTTCGTCGTTTTACTTTTATACTTTTCGCAACTGGTCTGATTTGTCAGCCCATTAACCCCCCCTACAATGCGCGTCCCTTGTTACACGCTTAACAAAAATTACAAACGTTCAGTGAGGTTTCGGTCATGAGCCAGAAAGTCCTGTTAAAGAAAACATCACTTGCTGTGGCGCTGGCGCTAATGGCATCCAATGCAACCGCTGCAGGTTTCCAGTTGAATGAGTTCTCCTCATCCGGTCTGGGGCGCGCCTTCTCAGGTGAAAGCGCCATTGCAGACAATGCGACCTCTGGCAGCCGCAACCCGGCGACCATGACGCTGTTTGATCGCCCGGCCTTTTCCGGCGGCGTAACCTACATTAACCCTGACATCGACCTGCGCGGCTCCAGCAGCACCGGCCGTGACGCCAGCGCTGACAATATTGCGCCGCACGCCTGGGTGCCCAACCTGCATTTCATCATGCCGCTGAACGAGCAGTGGGCGGTAGGCGCATCCGCCACCACCAACTTCGGTCTGGCGACTGAATTCAGCGACAATTTCAGCGCCGGTTCCATCGCTGGCAAAACCGACCTGAAAACTTCCAACCTGAATCTGAGCGCGGCCTATCGCCTCAACCAGCATTTCAGCTTTGGTCTGGGCGTCAACGCCGTGTACGCCGATGCCAAGATTGTGCGTAACGCCGGCGAAGTCGGTCCGGCGCTGGGCGTGCGTTCAACGTCCGAGATCACCCATCTGGATGGTAAAGAATGGGGCTATGGCTGGAACGCCGGCATCCTGTATGAACTGGATAAAAACAACCGCTTCGGCCTGAGTTACCGCTCCAAAGTCGACATCGACTTTGATGGTTCCTTCCGAAGCGACCTGGCGGCGCCGCGCGGCACCAGCGGCACCACCATCCCCGGCAAGCTGACGCTCAACCTGCCGGAAATGTGGGAGCTTTCCGCTTACCACCGCGTCGCCCCGCAATGGGCGGTTCACTACAGTCTGGCCTACACCAGCTGGAGTTCCTTCCAGGAACTGCGCGCCACCGGCAGCAACGGCCAGCAACTGTTCCAGAAAGACGAACGCTTCCACGATGCCTACCGCATCGCGCTGGGCACCACCTACTACTACAACGATAACTGGACTTTCCGCACCGGTATCGCGTTTGACGACAGCCCGGTACCGGCCGACAAACGCACCATCTCCATCCCGGATCAGGATCGTCTCTGGCTGAGCGCCGGCACCACCTACGCCTTCAACAAAGACGCCTCGGTGGATGTGGGCGTGTCTTACATGCACGGTCAGAAAGTGACGATTCACGAAGCCGGCGTCGCGGCCAACCTGCCCTCCTACACCTTTACCTCTAAAGGCCGGGCGTGGTTGTACGGCGTGAACTTCAACTACAGTTTCTAATCCGGGTACCTAATCCGTATTCGTAAAAAAGGCCGCTATCGCGGCCTTTTGTTGTATGGGAAGTCGGCTATGCCGGCGGCATTATTCCGGCTTCACTTCCATGTAGTTCAGTTTCAGCGTGCTGCTGGTGTAACCGCGAATCTTGTTGGTCAGGTCGATATTGCCTTCCAGTTTCTGGCCGTAAGACGGAATGATTTCCTTCAGTTTGGCCTGCCATTCCGGCGTCGCGACCTTATCCTTGAACACGGTCTGCATCAGGCTCAGCATGATCGGCGCAGCAGTCGACGCACCCGGCGACGCGCCCAGCAGCGCGGCGATGGAGCCGTCTTTGTCGCTGACAATCTCGGTGCCCAGCTTCAGTACGCCGCCCAGATCTTTGTCTTTCTTGATGACCTGTACACGTTGACCCGCCACCGCCAGACGCCAGTCAGACTGTTTGGCCTGCGGGAAGTACTCTTTCAGCGCGGCAAAACGGTCGTCGTCGCTCATCATTAACTGACCGATCAGGTATTTCACCAGATCGAAGTTATCGATCCCCACATTCACCATCGGCATAAAGTTGGAGGTGTTCATGGACGAGAGCAGATCCCACAGCGAACCGTTTTTCAGGAATTTGCTGGAGAAGGTAGCGAACGGCCCGAACAGCAGCACCTGCTTGCCGTTGAAGATACGGGTATCCAGATGCGGTACGGACATCGGCGGCGCACCAACCGAGGCTTTACCGTATACCTTGGCGAGATGACGTTTTACGATGTCCTGATTATCGGTGACCAGAAACTCGCCGCCAACCGGGAAACCGCCATAGTTGCCTGCTTCCGGAATGCCGGATTTCTGTAGCAGTTGCAGCGCCGCGCCGCCGGCGCCGATGAACACGAACTTGGCTTTGATCGCGCTTTCTTTACCGCCGTTTTTCAGGTCGGCAACCACTACGTCCCAGGTTTTATCCGGGTTGCGCTTGATGTCGCGCACTTCGTTGCTCAGTTTCAGGTTGAAAGTCGCATGCTGTTTCAACCCATCCACCAGTTGGCGGGTGACTTCGCCGTAGTTGACGTCGGTACCGATCGGCATACGGGTGGCGGCAATCTTCTGTTGCGGATCGCGCCCTTCCATCACCAGCGGGATCCACTGTTTGATCTGATCCGCTTTGTCGGAAAACTCCAT
This sequence comes from Dickeya sp. NCPPB 3274, assembly GCF_000406205.1. Lineage (NCBI taxonomy): Bacteria > Pseudomonadati > Pseudomonadota > Gammaproteobacteria > Enterobacterales > Pectobacteriaceae > Dickeya > Dickeya sp. NCPPB 3274. The sequence goes on from NZ_CM001979.1 coordinate 3,430,439, forward strand.
GCCGCGGAACAGGGTGCTGTGTTGCAGCGCCTGGTAGCGTTTGTGCAGGTAATTAACGTTGTCGTCGCCCCACACGAAGCTCATGTGCGGCACGCTATTGATAAACGACGACGGGTCTTTCATCACATTGTGAGAAATTTGATAAGACCAGAACTGACGGGAAACTTCGAACGCTTCGCTGATTTCGACCGCCTTGCTGATGTCAATCGAGCCATCGGCTTTTTCCGGCGTGTAGTTCAGTTCCATAAAAGCGGAGTGGCCGGTACCGGCGTTATTCCAGCCGTTGGAGCTTTCCTCAGCCACATTGTCCAGACGCTCGACCATGCTGATGGTCCAGTTCGGCTCCAGCGCCTGCAGATAGGTGCCCAACGTGGCGCTCATGACGCCGCCGCCGATCAGTACTACATCCACTGCCTTACTTTCTTCCGCCATGACAGGCTGTGCCAGCCCTATGGCGCCCAGACACAAGGTGGTAACCAATAGTTTTTTCATGTTTATGTCCCGTTATGTCAATGTGTCATCCCTGCAGGTGAACAAGGGTGATTCCAGATTAGCGAGATAACGATGCAGGAGCGATGAGCCATGAGAAACACGGCGGCAACCCGTAAGCAGGTGCGCGACAACGCCTTCGTCTATTTCAGCATAGAGCAAAAATGGCTGACGGCAGGCGGAGATAAGAGCACATTACGCAATATGCGGATTGCTGCTCAGGGCTGCTGAATCGTTACCCTCTCTAACCGGCTGTTATTATTGTTACATAGACGGTGGAAATAAATTTATGTAATTAAATAAACGCTCAACAACCATATAACGTTTCACAAACAATCAGTTTGGCGGGTTTCAGGCGGGCAGGTAAGACGATTAGTGACAAAAGGCGCCCTCAGGCGCCCATCAATACTAAAAAAACGCTTATTTATCTGAATCGATTTCGTCCAGACTGCCTTCAATCGCTTTAGCGTTCGGGTTAACCACCGGGGCGGATTTACCGTCGTTAGCCAGGAAATCGTGCCGCTGGAAATAGGCGTCACGCACCATCAGGTAAGGGTCGGACGAATTACGCAGCAGCCCGTCGGAATCCAGCAGGCGGGCACGAGTTTCCAGGCCTTCCACCGCCCACTTACCGGCGGACATCCAGAAAGTGAGATAACTCAACGGCGGATAAAGCGTATCCACTACCCCGCCGCCGTCTTCACGCAGCGTGGCGCTGCCATAACCCGGCAGCACCAGATAAGGCCCGTAGCCTACATCGTAATGCCCCAGCGTACTGCCGAAACGGTGTGGTTCTTCTTTCGCCAGTTTCGGATTCGCCATTGCCGCGACGTCGATCAGGCCGCCCATCCCCAGCAAGGTGTTAAGGAAGAAGCGGTTAAAGTGAATCATCGCCTGATAGGGTTTGCCCTCGACGAAATAGTTCACCATAGTGGCGGGTTCAGACAGGTTGACGAAGAAATTGGTCAGACCATTTCGCGCCGGTTGCGGCATATAATCGCGCCAGACCACCGCTGCCGGGCGCACTACATACGGATCCAGCACGTTGTAGTTGAAGCCGAACATGGTGCGGTTGAATCCTTCCAGCGGATCCGAACGCTGCTCAGGCGCTGAGGTTTTAGAGCTGGCACAGCCGGCAAGCAATGCGCTCGCCAGTACTACACCACCCAGACGAAAATTCATAACGTATCTCCCTGCTGAACTTTCATGCAGTCCGCACGACCTGCCATCGGGCCGCCAGCGCACAAGGCCACATGTTATCATCTTAATACACCGGGCTTTGGTTTGCCCGTACCGCCGGCGGCGGTCTGTTGGAAAAATGGCGATTGTTTAATAGCGGCGCCAGAAGTGACGCCCCTCCCGTCAGCGCTTCAGAATTGTCCGGTTCATACCGGACACCCTTGCTCGGGAAACAACCGCCGTCGCATCGGCTGACGCGACGGTCAACATTGGAGGATGCGGATCCTGCTTCAGGCACCGGTATAATTCCAGCACCAATTGTGCGATCGCACCCTAATTCAGTGACTTGCGTAGCCCGTCACCCATTTGTCTGACGGCCAGCGTAGCGAAAGATACCACGATTAAGGCCGCTATTCAGGCCAAAACTGGTGGCGGATTGAGCAAACGCACCGGCAAGTGCTTATGGCGACAGCCAAATCGGTTATAATGCGACGCCAGCGCAGTCCCCATAGTTAAATGGATATAACAAGCCCCTCCTAAGGGCTAGTTGCAGGTTCGATCCCTGCTGGGGACGCCATCAACCCGTCTCACACCTTCTTAGCAAGTCTAAAAATCCTTTAAAAACAAATAAAAAGAAGAAAATCCAGTCTTATCCCATCCAACGAAAGCCTATAGAAGCCCGGCAATTATGTGTATAAAATTGTGTATATGACAGGTTCGATCTTTTTTCTATACACCTATGCTGCTGACTGACATCAAAATCAAAAAGGCCAAAGCCCAGGATAAACCCTATACCCTCAATGACGGCAATGGGCTGTCTTTGCTGATCGACAGCACCGGTACGAAAGGCTGGCGTTTCCGCTACCGGTTTGCCGGAAAGCCAAAGCTCATTTCCTTTGGCACCTATGACAACGTATCCCTTGCTGAAGCGCGGAAGAAGCGAGATGAAGCTAAAGCGATGTTAGCCAACGGCATCAACCCCAGCGATGCCCGCAGGGCGGAAAAATTGTCGCTTCAGTTCTCTACAGAAAACACCTTCGAGGCCGTAGCAAAAGAATGGCACGCCTCAAAACTATCAACCTGGTCAGAAGGGTATGCCAAAGAAGTGATACGCTATTTGGAAAAGGAAATTTTTCCGTTCCTGGGTAAACGCCCGATAGACCAAATCACGCCACTTGAACTCTTGGCCGTTCTGCAAAAAATCGAAAAACGCGGGGCATTGGAACAAGCCAGCAAGATCCGCCGCCGGTGTGGTGAAGTCTTCCGCTATGCGGTGGTGACCGGACGTGCCAGGTATAACCCGGCCCCTGATCTGGCCAGCGCCATGAATAAGCCTCAGAGCCAGCATTTCCCGTTCCTGACGGAAAGTGAGTTACCGGAGTTTGTCGCTGCGCTAAACAATTACACCGGCAGTAAGATAACCCAATGCGCCACCCAGCTTTTAATGCTGACCGGCGTAAGAACCATTGAACTACGCGCCGCAAAATGGGATGAATTTGATTTAGATAATGCGCTGTGGGAAATCCCGAAAGAGCGCATGAAAAAACGACGCCCGCACCTGGTGCCTCTGTCTACACAGGCAATAGCCATCCTGAAAGAGCTAAAGACACTAACCGGTTACTATGAATTCGTTTTCCCAGGAAGAAACGACACCAGAAAACCGATAAGCGATGCCACTATCAACAAAGTGATAAAAAAACTGGGTTATCACGGACGTTTAACCGGTCATGGTTTTCGCCACACCATGAGTACGATTTTGCATGAACACGGATTTAACAGCGCATGGATTGAAATGCAGCTTGCGCATGTTGATAAGAATTCCATCCGTGGGGCTTATAATCATGCGCAATATTTGGAAGGGCGTAGGGAGATGTTGCAGTGGTATGCAAATACTATATTTCCCAGTCACATTTAAATTATTAGTGTTATTAAAAAATAAAAAACGTCTTCAAAATCTTGCCACCCTCATGAAAATGAGGGGAGTGGGATCAATCATGCTTCAACTTAGATTCATTAATCCTCGAGTAAAGATTATTGGCAAACCTGAAGTTACTAATAATTACACTAAAGATGCAGCGACTCTGCAGCCAACATAAAAAGTAAACAAAAACCAAACCTGAAAATTTTATGCTGTCCTTATGCTCGATATAAAATGAAGAATACCCAATTAAAGACTTAACAATATAGAACATTAGCGTCCCAAGCATAACTAATGCCGAGAATATTATCACATAAATTAATCGTTCAATTCTAGGAACATCTTTTGTGTTTTTTATATAATCAACATTGTCACTTACAATGCCTTGAATTGCATTCGGATACAAAAAACCGACCCATAACCCCACAATAGTGAAAATTGCAGCAGAGATATTTTGCAGAGTACCAATAACATCTTTTACTTCATTAAATTTCAATGAGTCTTTAAAGAAAAAGACCATTAGAAAAATCAAGATAAGGCCAAGAAAATCCCACCTTACTCCTTTTATTAACTCCATCCATGCTTTTTTTATTTTTGGTTTCATATCATCCACCTATCGCGTCATTAAGATCATCCATTGATAATTGGTCATCGACCTCTTGTACGATTATCTCTGCTCTTGCTTCAATTGATGCCTCTTGAGCTAAAACAGCATTTATAATATCCGACCTGAAGTTATTTATTTCCTCAAGCAATTTTTCTGGAGAATAATGAGAAAGCCCATCAGAATCAATTGACAATGTAGATTTAACTACATATTTTGTAAGCCAAATTGGAATGTCTGAATCTTTTATTTTGAACCCTACATCAACCCAATCAGTTTCATCAACTCGTTGTTCAAATAGACGTGCAATCTCCTCTGCAGAAGGAGCGCCATCAATTCTAACTTCAACGCGCTTTGGAGCTTGCAAGGGAGGCACCTCACCGAACAGTGAGGGCAAATATTCGCTACCTAACTGGAGCAAGGGACTACGTTCATCATCAACACGGGCAGTTGCCGTGTCTCGTATAATAGTCTGAGTTATATTCGGGATCATCTCCTCCAAATTACTTACAGCAGTTTTTATTTTAGTTTGCTCAACATCAAACTTAAATATACAATTGCATTTATCTTTGCCTTCCCCATACTCAAACCTTGTCTTAGTTACATTAACAGTACGTTCAGGATCACGATTATGAGGGTGACTTGCTATTGTTTGTGTTTTTTTGCCACCTGCATTGGAATGATTATTAACAAACGCTGTAAAGTAATTACAAAATCTTGTTGTATCAGCTCCTGAGTGTCGAAATATAATAGACGCAACTTTATTATACTCAGGAATCACCCAATAATAGCAGGGTTCTCCCCAAATAATTCTCTGCCCCTGAACATGCGATCCAGCTTTGACGGTTTCACTTTCACCGGCACCTACCGCTGACCCCATTCTTACACCATGTAAATTCCCTGAACCATCACCAACTTCGCGAAGCAAAACTACAACAATATCTTTTGTTTGAGGATCAATGGCGATTCCTCGACAATATGTCTTAGAACGCATGGGATTGACATTCATATCCCAAGGAATTGTATCCTCAATTGCTTTACCTCTGAGCCATACATTGAACTCATCAAAAATATCCTCTAAAGTCCCAAATTTATAATCAAGATTCTTTGCATTCTGCTTTAACCTATAAAAGCCAAAAGCATTAATATCAAAAAAAGTAATAGCACCATTATCCATAAATAATTACCTTATGCTTTGATTTATTCGATAGCTAATATTTAACACGCAAATTAAAATCCAAGCCACATCACATAAATAGCATTATTTTAGCCCTGCTAACTCTAAGGTGTAATGTATTAAATACAAAGTGATAATAGCCCTAATCTGTTATACCACGCCAGACATCTTACAGCGAGTTCTAAAGATCTCAGGTTCTTTATGTAGCTATAAGCATTTCTACTTTTAAATAGTCATCCATTGGCCTGAAAATTAAACACAACATAGACAAAATCGGCACTACACCGCACCCGCCTGCGGTTTTCGTAGTCATGAAATTTTTCAGTTTTCCTTTTCTACAAACCATAGCGCCAGCCCGCATTGTACCTGGGCTATCAGCGTACACAGCCCAACTGAAATGATTGAAACACATTTCAGCATTTTTCAGTTTTCAGGCTTTTTGGGGGAACGGAAAGACCATGCAAACCAATATTATCTATATGACTGTAAAGGATATTTTTTATTTTGTGTGAGTTTTTCGGCAACGAAGGGATAACGATACAATCAGCCAACGCTCCGGCAATCCCTTGCCGGATGCGGCTTACACGCGAATGGAAATACTCAGCACACTGAAAAACGTGAACGGTGAGAACACAGCGATAAGGAGCCTATCAGCGCCGACTTTGCGCCGTGGCGCTCACCTGCCCTTGCGTTTTACTCACCTTTTGGTCGTCATCCTGTGCCTGGCTTAACAGGTCGATCATTTCCTGGCGTTTGTCTGGTGCGATGGCATCAATCATGTTTTTCATCATTCGGCCGTGCGTCAACGCACTGGGGCTTAAGGTATGTGAAAAGGTCATGTTCATCACAAACGTGTGACCGCATTCCATATTGCTACAGGCGCAGTAGATATCGGCAATCTGTGGATGTTTGCGGTTGGTCTTTCGCACCACCGCCAGCGAACTACATTCAGGACAATACACGCGCATTACTCTCATCAGTTCCTCACCTTTTCTTCACCTACCGCCCGCCAGGAAAAAAGCCCTTACGAGCGGCCATTCCTAATTGTCTGTCTCTTCTCTGCGCGTGGTAACAGCGGTAACACTGGTAACAGCTTTGATATATATGGCTTTTCTCTGTTACCTCTGTCTTATTTCTGCTGGTAACGCTGGTAACAAACTCATGAGTGTTACCACTGTTACCAGTGACTATGCCTTACTGGTAACAGGTTTCCCCCTTGTCCTGCCTGTCTGTTACCAGTGTTACCTCTGTTACCTCAGAAAAATAAGATACGCGCGAGAATTACCCTAAAACGCTGCTGTTAAACTGGTACACCCGCTTGACGCCTATTTCTGGCAGGCGGATGTTTTTCTGTGTCCGGCTGGCATCATCCGGTAAGTCCAGATACCCCGCCCTGGCACACAACTGCGCCACCTTTTTGGCATCAAACCCCTGACAGATTTCTTTCCAGCCTGATGGCAGCACATAGAAAAGCGTGACAGCTTCTTCGCTGTGGCCTCCTTTCACCACCTGACGAAATCCCACCATATTGGACGGGCGACTTTGCTCGTTATGCCAGTCAGCAAAACGGCTAAACTGGTTGCGCGTCATAAAGGTTTTCACCTGCTCCAGTGCGGCCGCTTCTTCCTGATTGGCTGCATGACCACGATCAGCCATCCACGCCGCCAGGCAGCTTTTAGCCGCCTGCAATGCTTCCCCGGCAGGCCAACCGGTTATACCGGCTTGGGTTGCCAGCTCTCCGGCCATTGCCACCAGCGCAAAGCGCGTGACCGCCCTGCCCACCTGATTACCGGCATCCTGCGGCGTCATCTCGCGGGTGTAGGTCTTTAACAGGCTTTTGGCTTTAGCCGTCATACCGTGCAAATCCGCCGTCAGGTGATGTAGCCAGGCACGAAACGCCGTGCCGTGGTATTGCGTGACCGCCTGCTCTAAATGCTCGGCCAGCGCCTTGCCTCCGGCAAAACCGTGCAACGTTTCAAATACACCGTATTTACCGGAATCACTGGGGATTTGTACCATCCGCACCTCAACCCCGGCATAGGTTCGCTCCCCGGCATTGGCGGCATGTTCCACCAGCGATAATTCCCCGGTAGATAAAAACAGCAGACACCAACGGTTGGTTTCCCTGACACTGCCGTCAGTTCTGGCCCGCGCTTTGCCCTGACCATTCGCCAGCATATAGGCGATATTTCCGGCTTCGCGCCCGTCCACTTCGCGGATTTCATCCAGCATCAGGGCGGCATCATTACGGCGGCTGGCGGTGCCTTCCAACGCGTTGCCCGTCGCTCGCCAGGTATGCCAGTAATCCGCGCCGCCACAGACTGACGCCGCTACCTTCATGGTGGTGGTTTTGCCGTCCGTTGATTCTCCTTTCAAGTGATAACCACCGCCGCCGACACCGGCCAGTTTCAGCAGTGGCGCAGCAAAAGCCAGGCTAACCGCAAATGCAACACGGGCATTACCCACACAATACCGTGCGACCTGTTCACGCCAATCCGCCAGTGATCCGGCAGTACGAAAATCACGCCCTTGAACACAGGACGTTTGCAGGATCACCGTATCCGCCTCATCGCCGATCACTTCGTCCTGCAACACGTACACCCCACCATGCCAGCCGGTTTTATCTACACAGGTCACTTTGCGGTCAGGCTTGCACAACGAGATATATTCCATCAGGTGCGCCCGCGCCTGGCCGTTAGTGTTGATGTACGACAGCCCATTAACCAGCAGTACCCGGCGTAACTCTTCCCCACTGCCGCCCAGCATTTCCATCGGCATCGCCCATTTTCTCTGGATGCCGTTGGTATCTTCCCACTCCAGTAGGCGACCGTAGTTGCTGCCGTCAATGTCGCAAGTAATGGCCGTTACCCACAGCGGGCTGCATATCTTGATATTGCGGATTTCCACATCGCCATCGGACTTGTTCACCTGCTTGTCAAACCACAGATATTCCTGGGTAAGCCGGAACCCCTGCGGCAGACGGGTTTTACCTTTGCAATAAAGCACCATTTCCTCCCGAAAGGCTTCTTTGGCCCGTTCCGGGCCATGCTCCTGTCGAAAGTCATCCCAATCAGCTTTATGGCGCGTAGGGGGAAGTGTCACCCAGCCATCGACCGCTTTCGCAGCCTTCTCCGCCCAATGCCTGCCGGTGTTTTCTTTACCATCAATCAGGTCATTGTCACCGGCAATCACCAGCCGAACCTCCGGCCAGCGCAACCGGAACGCCTGCGCCACATTCAGCAGATTACTGGCGGCCACCGCCGCCACGGTGATCCCCTCCGTCATTGCGGCCACGGTTAACGCCGTGGCGTAGCCTTCGGTGATTGTCACCTGCTCCGGCATGGCTTCCGGCACCGGCTGAACAGCAATAAATCCCCCGTTCAGTACCGAATTTGGCAACAGCCGCTTATCCCCCGAAGGGCTAATCAGTTGAGCGCCGATAATCTGCCCGTGGATATCGCTCACCGGCAACAGCAGCGAACCGGTAGGAAAGGACACACCGCCGCTACGTTGCTCATGGCTAATCAGGGGCAAAGACTGCCCCGTTAACCCTTTACTGGCGAGATATACACTGTCGCCGGGTGTACTCTGCGCCCGCAACTGCCGGTAAGTCGCCTGAAACAGACGGCGCTTTTCGGCATCATCAGCATCCTTTCTGGCGGGCGTATCGGCAGGCTGTTGCACCGCCGGTAACGACAGCACAGCGGCCACAGCATCAGCCGCGGTTTTCGCGTCATAACCATTGACCCGTTGCACCAGATCTAAGCCGTCACCATGCCCGCACTGATTACAGAACCAGGTGCCGCGCCCCTGTTTATCATCAAACCGAAAACGATCAGACCCGCCGCATGTTGGGCAGGCTCCATGCCTGCCATTTCCCGGTACGCTTATCCCTAATGCCGGTAAAATCTGCCCCCAGCGGCCATTGGCCGCCTTTACTGTCGATGACAATTGATGTTTATGCGTCACACGCGCCCCCTTCATCCGGCGATAGCGCTTCTGACATAAACGCATTATTGCTAACAGCATCATTGAGCTGTTCATGCACACATTCAAAGACCGCTGCCACGCTTTCTACATTGAGGGGTTGCGCCACCATACCGTCACGATCACGCAGTAGATCCGCCATTAATCCGGCAACCAGCATCGCCCGTTGAATTTTTTCATCACCACGCTGGGTGTAGGCACATGGGAAATGAGCGTTATTCATAGGCATCCTCCGGGTTATCAGGCTCCGGGGATTCATTAAGGCGATATAACAGGTTCAGGCGTTCAGCCAAAATAAATATCAGGATCTCTCGCACTTCCGGCTGATCCAGTTCAATCAGGGCATAGGCCAGCGCACGACATTGATCAAGCGCTTCATCCAGTTCCAGCGGGGTATCGTTAAACATGGCGGCCTCCGATAACCGGCAAACGCCCTGCAAAGGCAAGAACATAATCACGCGCCAGTAAACGGCGGGCACACTGTTCATTGGGAGCCACCACGCTTTCACGGTGTGGTACGGCATCAATATCTGAACGGCGTACAGCCAGGAATAGAAAGACAAATTCAGGGTGAGTTTGGGTAGGGGTCGCAACCATAAAGGTAGCCTCCTGTAACTGGGTAAAATACCCACCACCTGAGTTCCTACACTGCGGGTGGTGGACTGAGCGGGGGTAGGAATACCGGCGTTACAGGAAACCGGCCAGCCCGAAGGCTGCCCCGCCCAGCCCACCATTGATTCTGCATGGCAAAAAGCCATTTCTGCTAGGTGTGCAAAAGCATCGACAATAAAAAAGACGCATGGCGCGTCTGGTGTCGCCTGTAAACGTTTCGGGTTCCTACGCCCGGTTGCCGATTTTGCGGCAACGCGAAAACTATACCCCGCGTTTTCTGGCGACAGCAAGCGGTTTTTATCCGAATTCCCGTGATTGACGGGAAACGTTATCGCGTACATAGTCCTTCCTGTTCTCATGGATGAGACACTCCTGATACGTCAGAGATACCCGGTGCAACCACCGCACCGGGTATTTTTTGGCCCCGCCTCAGCCCCCGGAAATGGCGGCAAACCAGCCAGATGGCGACAACGAAAAATGACAAGGAACAGGCCGACTACAGTGGATCGGTTTCCCCCGACGCGAGAAATACGCTCGATTACGACTAAAACTCAGCCGGGATGTTCCTCCACTGGCTGGGCTGTCAGTAACAGCCAACCCACTGAGATAAAAGCGCCCTTCTGACGGAAAATCCTCAGCGACTTCAATCGAGCAAAACAGTTTTTGCCCGTTCTCGTTGTAGCGCACCAATCTGGCCGTTGGCCGGATACGCACATATAAACGCATCTCCCCCTGATGGATTTCATGCCGGGCCGCAAGCACTTCCCCCAGGTTATCCGCATCACGCCGGTGCTCTTCCCAAATCAACGCGGTATAGCGCTTGGGATCGTAGGTTTGTGCCATATCGATAAGCCATTCCGGCTCAATGTAACGCCCGTCAATCGTTGCCCCTTGCGTGGCAACACAAAACCACCCCGTACTTAACTGTGAATCGTTCATCCCGTCCTCACTGCACTAACGTCACGGCGTTTTCATCAGCAGCGGCATATAAGTACCCATCCCCCAGCGCATAACCTTCATTACGCAAATAGCTATGCTCATAAACCTTGCGGTCATCGATAAAGGCCGCTCGGAAATAACGGGTATTCATCTGCGTGTAGACGTGTAAATTGTCCAGAGTGGTAACAGCCAGGCGTTTTCCCGGCATAAATGGCGGTACAAAGGCAAAGCGCCCGGCTACAGAGCTGGTCGCCATCTGTGCAGCAGCAGTATCAGCAGGTTTGTCTGCCATCATGAACAGTCGTAACCGTTCCATTGCCGCCAGTTCTGCCCCGACCAACACCACCAGGCGCGGATCATCCCGAAAACCTTCTGGAATTTTTTCAGTGATTAAATGGTTTGCCAGTGCATCCAGATGGGGGAAATGCCCTCCCGGCCCCAGCGTAAAGGCATCCGTCAGAACCTGAGAGCCGCCGTTGAACTGCTTGGCCAGCGCGTGCCAGCCCAGGTTGACATCCTGACCTCTGGGATATTTTTCGGGGCGGGTTTCCGGTGAAATGAAGGCACCATTAAAGCCGATGCGCAGGATATCCAATGCCATCACACGATCGAAGAAATCAGATACCACACGGGTAAAGTGTTCAATGCCTCCCAAATTGGCAATGGCAGACATCTGGTGATAACTGAGCGACGCGCACGTATCCGTTTCAACCAAAACATAAGGGGTGCCATTCACTGCCAGCGGTTTGTTAAAACGCCCGTTAAGACTGCGCCCGGTATGCAGGCTATTATCACCGAGCGTAATCGCCTGCCCGGCCCCGTCATCCACATCAAGCAAGGTAATGCCCTGCATCATCCAGCCCGATTCCATCAGCGCGATACGCAACTGTTTCTCAGCACCAGCCGAAATAGTAAAGCTGCCTTTTTCCTTATTAATAAATTGCACACCACGGGTAAAATTTCGATGAAACTCCCCCGCCAATGCCGGAGCATTAACGTGAATCATGGTTATTTCCTTTTTAAATTGAGAGATGAATTTGATTAGATATCGCTTTTCATTAACCTGTTCTTCTTAGAAAAAGCAACTTTGCCAGGCAACATAGAATCTACATAATCGGCAACCGGCATTAATTGACGAAATAGCTCACCATCAGCGCTGTAATAACACCGATATAATTCCGTTTTTTCAACACCGTAGTGATTTAATTCATATTTATCTGTAGGAGTACGGCAATGGTTTACTACTTTCTGAATAGCCGACTGTAATGCATCCATTGTTTTCCAGGCACCAATATGTGATTTTTCTTCCAACCCACTGGTGTGTAATGAAACCTGATAGGTATAAGCGGGCAACTCGATAATCGGTAGTTGTTCCATTACCTTATTTCTCAGCCCCTTGATACGCTTACTCAACATATCCTCAACCACCGGACGCAATAGTCCTAATAACCCTTGTCGTGCATTCACCATTAACCGTGCCCGTTCAGCGTTATCTTTCGCCCGTAATACCTTATCCTGTGTTTGCCTTAATGCTTCTTTAAGTGACATACGCCATTTAGCTGCATCAAAAGCGCCCTGGCTAAGATTGGTAAGTAGGCTTTCGCACTGTGCTTTTTCACGCTCGGCCTCCTGACTGGCTTGGCGAGCAGCGTCACAGATAGCCGTACCGCGCTCAACCAATGCGTTAATTTCTTCAGCGTCGCACCGATACCAGGGCGCGCCATAGCCGGTCAACATTTCAAACTCAGTTAATAACCGTTCCATTTTGAATAAGCGGTAAATCTCAATCACCCGAATAGCAAAACCGCCATCACCGTGATCAGTTTCAAAAGGGATCGAAACATACGCTGCAATAGTATTCATTGCTGGGCTATTTTTACAAAAAGGAATTATTTTCATTTCACGCTCTTTCTATTCTTCAAACTATCATTAATCCAATCATTAACCTCATGCTCCACCCATGCCACAGAGTTTTCTCCAATAGACACATTCAGTGGAAACAATCCTTCTTTCATTCGGCGGTAAAGTGTTGAACGCGGCAACCCTGTTTTTGATATCACATCCTTCAGACGGATTAGGCGTACGTCATTATTTTCATTAATAGATAAACTCATACATTCCCTTCCTCAAAATAAATAAAATTAGACCATGTGAGAAAATCTCAGATTAGGTAAGAACCGGTTGGATGGATATAGAGTTACATCTTAATGCCACCATGTAAATATGCAGGATTTGTAACAGCGGCGTGTGAAAAAGAATAACAGATCTTATTATTTTTGTTCTTACCACTCCTCACCTGTATTCACCATTATTCACCTATATTCAACAATTTGAAGCTCACGAAATAATCTTTTGTAAAGAAATGAAAATAACAAGAGAAATAGACAGAGTGCAGCCATGTCCTAATTCAGTAAGGCAGAATAAAATTTATCATAAATGCGTATAACTACATGTATAAAACAAAAAACCAAAACAAATAAAATACTTAAAATTCAATATTTTATTTATTAAATTCGATCCCTGCTGGGGACGCCAGTCAGTTTAAACTCTCCTATATAAGCCTATCTTTCATCTTTATATCGACCCATCACTCAGCATATTCCGCCGGCTACCGCCTGACATCTCGTCTGCAACCATAAATCAATCCGTCCCCCTGATACCGGCATTCGTAGCACACGGTTTACGCCAGAAACGGTTTGTACCGTAAACCGTAAATAGGGAAAACGCGAAATGGCATGTAATGCATGCCGCAAGGATGATTAAAAAAGATGGAGGGAATCACAAATAGCCGGGCCATCCAGCCCGGCCGGAGGCATTATCGGGAGCTGTCCACGCTGGCCTGCGTGAAGTTCGGGTAATCACCCGGTTTGCCGTTGTTCAGGTTAGAGAGGAAATTGCTATCTTTCATCGGAATATCGGCCGATACATAGTTGAAGCTATTCATTTTGTTGCGCATGTCCTGATTGCTGACGCCATCGCCATGCACCGAGTACCAACTGACAATATCCGGCGTAACGAAAGTGTTGTAGGGGTTTTCCGCCTGTTCGCCTGATTTGGCAAAACGGAAAGCGTGGGTCAGCCCGCCGTCTTTATGGTACACAAACTTCAGGTGACCATTTTGCTTATCGAGACTGGATGCCGCAGCCGTCGTCAACTTGCCGTGAGCGCTGTAGCTGCCGTGCGTCACGGTGCCGTTTTTGGTCCAGACCGCCGCATATTCCCAATCGTGGCGGTGGCCGCTCTTGACGCCGGGCACAATCTGATCTTTCAGGAAGTAGAGCGCGTAAAAGTGGCCGCAGTAGCGGTTGCCGCCGTTATTGACGCAGGCGTAGCGGTGCAACGTGTTGGATTTGTCCAGAAAAGTGGACCAGCGGCAACCGCCTGTCAGGCTACCGGTCGGGTTAAGGCCGCCGTTCTGCTGGCCGCTGCGGCTAATACCGGCGCTGGGCAGACAACCGTCCGTATCGAAATCGAATACCGGCGCAATCGACGCGGCGTTAACGCCGGAAGGCAGCGCCTGATCCAGCTTGTCAAAATCATCGGCGTGAGCCGCAAACGCAATCCAAAGGGGGAGTGTTGCCAGAACAGCTGTCTTCTTAAAAAACATATCATCTCCTGTTTCTGTTTTACTTAATTAGGCGTCATGCCTGTAAGTGCTTTTAAAAAGCAAAAGAAAGATGGGTGGTTCATATTAATTACCACAATGACGACACCCATGTTACAACTGTGAATAAATACCGGCTCGAACATCTGGCTGGTCGGAAGTCATCATAACTGCTTTTTTAGTCAGGATTCAATCCTTAGCCAGAGCGGATTGTTATTATAAAAAATACAAATATCACAGCCGTTATTCGTTTCAAAAAAACCAAACCAATAAATGATAGCGATATAAAATCATCACCTGCAAGAAACAATGCTTTTTGTCATCCATTTTATTTTCCCCTTTGGTTTGTCATATCATAAATCGCCACTTTTAGGAAACCAACAACCGTTAATACAGAGAAAAACCACGCATTCACTGTAATTATCACGCCTTGTCATTTCCAGGTTTTCCCAAAAAAATTATGACTGCTGGCTTACCCTGCTTGCCTTCGGGTATTACTGTGACCGTCACCAAAAATTTTTATAGCGTTTCTATCGCTATCCAGGAGTTCTCCATCCATTTAGTCTTAAGGCCGATGATGAAGAAAAAACATTTTTGTCATCCCGGTGATATAAAGTCGTCATAAATAGCCGTTATAAATAAGACCCGGCAGAATGAGTAGCAAGATATATCGATAGCAAATAAAACACATTGCAAAAACGAAGTATTTTCCGTTTAAGAAAAAGATAATTTACTCTATAACGATCATGTCCTTCGTATGTCAGTTATCTGCCTTCATTATGAGTTTCCTTTATTTTTATTGACTCTCAGAAATAGTATTTTCCATTTCAACAGGCTACGGTCGCTGTAGTGGGATCGTTGTCATTACGATTCCCGCCGATTCCATCTGTGAGCCGATTCGTGACAGTTCTTAAAAAAGTGCGTACAAATAAAACCAGCATATTTACTCCCCGATATATTCCTGCTTCGATACCACTACCGCACTATTTCAGCTCGGCGCCCTCGCCTTGCTCGCCAAAAACAAAGGAAGAACCATGAAAAAGCTGACTTTCAGCGCCAGCGCCCTGATGGCCGTGCTGGCGTTAACCGGCTGCACCACGCCCGCGACTCGGGATGCTCAGACCACGCTCTCCAACCAGTCAGTGCTGGCCCTGAACTGGTTCCAGCAATCGGGTGAATATCAGGCGTTATGCTATCAGGCGTTCAACACCGCGCGGATGGCGTTCGACGCGGCACCGGTCAAGCCGGGCAAGAAAAAGACGGTGGTGGTCGATATCGACGAAACCATGCTGGACAACAGCGCCTACAGCGGCTGGCAGGCCAAAGAACATAAATCATTCAGCCCGCTCAGTTGGAACCGCTGGTCTCAGGCCCGTCAGGCGCTGGCCGTACCGGGTGCGGTGGAGTTCGCCCGTTATGTCGACAGTCATGGCGGCCAGATTTTTTATGTGTCCAACCGGCTGATTATCGAAGCGAGCGATACGCGCGACAACCTGGTCAAACTCGGTTTTCCGAACGTGAACGACCAGACGCTGTGGTTAAGCAAGGGCAACAGCAACAAGCAGGCGCGCTTTGATGATATCGTCGCTCAGGGCAATGACATTGTGCTGTACGTGGGAGACAACCTGAACGACTTCGGTGCGGCAACCTACCATCAGGACAATACCGCGCGTCGGGCATTCGTCAGCAATAATCAGGCGAAATTCGGTACGCAATTCATCGTACTGCCTAACCCGCTTTACGGCGACTGGGAAAGCGGCCTCAGCAGCGACTACAACAAGCTGGCGCCGGAACAGAAACTGCAAGTACGCGATCGGCAAATTCGTGCCTGGAACGGACAGTAACCCGCTGCGTCACACCCGCTGTTTATCACGCGAGCAGTGTGAAGAGCGCCGCCATGCAGGCGGCTCGAAAGGATTGAATAACGGGGCTTTCGCCCCGTTATTTCATTCTGATATCAGCGTGAACGCCGTTATCCACCAAGCACTTACTTAGCGTAAGCAGGGCGTTCGGTAATTTCCGGCACCGCCTCAGTCAGGTTGGCGCCAGCCTGGCTGTCACGCAGTGCTGCGTTGTTGAGATAGCCATAGAAAACCCCGCGCGCTACCGACATGTTCGCATCCTGCGTATCGATATCTCCACGCAGTTGGGCATCGCCTGACACCACCAACCCCGAAGCAGTCAGCCCCAGCGGCCAGAACGCCGTATTGGCCTGCGCGTTGTCCTTGATCACCGTATCATTCTGAATGATCGTCAGACCGCTGACGCGGGCGTTATCCGACACCGTACCATCCAGCACGATGGCATGATCTTCAATGCGAGCGTTACCCAGCACCCTGCCGCCCAGCACTTTGGCGTGCGGCCCGACATAGGCGGTTTCATCCACCTGCGCGCCCTCGGCCACCCAGCCGCCGCCGTTACGATGACGATGGCCATTGGCGGTCGGCGTCGGCGCGTTCGGCTGGCTGCCTTCCGCCCAGGCGTTGGTCAAATCCACCGTCCACGGGTAACGATACAGCGAGTAATACGCCTGATCCCACTTAATTTTATGCATGTCCGTCGGGGTGCCCATCACCACCAGATAAACGCTTTCACCTTCCTCGATGGAGAAATTATTGACGGAGGCGCTGGCGCCGCGTTGCAACGCACTGTAACGCGCCTTGCCGGACGTGTTTACCGCCACCAGTCCCCAGCGCCAGTCGGAATCCGGCGACGGCAGTGTGGCCGGATCGTTTTTCAGGCCGGGGAAGCGATTGACCGCCGCCACAGTTTGTACCGTACCGTTGAATTTCACGCTGATACCGCCGGCGCCGTTATCCGGGATTAACCGCACCACGTTGTAACCCCAGCGCTGCGGCGCCTGCTCGTACAGTACGCCAAAACGCCGCGCACCGGCGGTATTGCCGACAGGATCCAGCGTGGCGGTACGCAGCAGACGGTATGATAAGCTGCTGTCGAGAGCCTGCGTCCCGTAATCGCCCAGAACGCGGCGATAAAACGCCCCCTGATTGTAGCCGTCCGGGTCGGTGTAGTCCCAGCCAACATTACGCAGCGCCCAGTCGCCGAAGAAATCATTCAGCTCGGACTGGCTCCAGCCCATGTTGCTTTTCAGTACCGAGAATGGGTCCGCCGTCCCCTGCTCCGGATCGCCCGCTTTCGGCGCTTTGGCCCACAGATCGTTCACCGCCTGGTAGCCATAACGGTTTTTCAGATTCTCCAGGAACAGCCAGCCGCCATACCGGGTGCGCGAGGTGCCAAGATACAGATGCGGGTTATTGACTGCCTCTTCCACCCTGCCGGTCAAGCTGTGGTGGAGGTTATCCATCTGATGGGTCATCCATTCAGCATGGGCTTCCCAGAACCAGCCCATATAGTTGATGCTGCCCGGCGCGGTCGCCCGGAAGCCGCCGGTCTGCCCCTGCAAAGCATGCGCCAGTTCATGCAGTATCGACCACTTGATAGACCAGTCGTTTTTCAACGCGTCGGTGCCAATCCACTATACCCATACTGCCGTTGGACGCCAGACCGCCGGCCAGCGTCCCGAAAGCAGAATCAAGATGGACGTTCACCTTGAGTTTCACCTTGTTGTTGCAATAAGGCTCAGGAAACTTGATCTGGTTGACGTACTTGTCCCAGGCCAGCTCCAGCCGCTGCGCCACGGCTTCAACATCCTTTATATCCAGTTTGCCGGCATCGCTGTCTTTCCAGCGGAAAGCAAAGTGCGCGCTCTGGTATTTCACCGGCGGCATATCGGTGGCGGTGGTATCTTCCTGCCAGTTGCCCGCCACGCAGGTCTCATCGGCGAATGCCGGAGCGAGCGTAAACAGGCCGCCGATAATCAACGCGCTGTTGACCATACGCGCAGCAGTTCTTATGTGTGTCATATTTTCTTCCTCATTTCGCGTATACCGGACGCTCGGTCACTTCCAGCACGGCGTCGGTCAGGTTGGCACCCGCCCGGCGGTCTTTCACTTCATTTTCCGTAGAATATGTCGCTGTATGCCGATACACCACGGGCGAGGTTCCGAAAATGCAGATGCAGTGCTGGCTACAATGTAAAAGATGAAGAAGATGGCGCTGCTGGCGCTTTTTTATTAGCTATTAATGACCGTGAAATGGTCGTCAGGAGGGTATTGGCCCCGGTCAGTCCCGATAAACGCCTTCAGGGTTAAAGGGGGGAAAAATATCGAGCAGCGACCTCCGGTCGCGCCAAAAAAAGAACCCCATGCCAAAACATGGGGTGCGTCAGCAGTCTGAATAACGGGGCTTTCGCCCCGTTATTTCATTCTGATATCGGCGTGAATGCCGTTATCCACCAAGCACTTACTTAGCGTAAGCAGGGCGTTCGGTAATTTCCGGCACCGCCTCAGTCAGGTTGGCGCCAGCCTGGCTGTCACGCAGTTCTGCGTTGTTGAGATAGCCATAGAAAACCCCGCGCGCTACCGACATGTTCGCATCCTGCGTATCGATATCTCCACGCAGTTGGGCATCGCCTGACACCACCAACCCCGAAGCAGTCAGCCCCAGCGGCCAGAACGCCGTATTGGCCTGCGCGTTGTCCTTGATCACCGTATCATTCTGAATGATCGTCAGACCGCTGACGCGGGCGTTATCCGACACCGTACCGTCCAGCACGATGGCATGATCTTCAATGCGGGCGTTACCCAGCACCCTGCCTCTCAGCACTTTGGCGTACGGCCCGACATAGGCGGTTTCATCCACCTGCGCGCCCTCGGCCACCCAGCCGCCGCCGTTACGATGACGACGACCGTTGGCGGTCGGCGTCGGCGCATTCGGCTGGCTGCCATCGGCCCAGGCGTTAGTCAGATCCACCGTCCACGGGTAGCGGTACAGCGAGTAGTAGGCCTGATCCCACTTAATTTTATGCATGTCCGTCGGGGTACCCATCACCACCAGATACAGGTTTTCACCTTTTTTGACGGAGAAGTTATTGACGGAAGCGCTGGCGCCGCGCTGCAACGCACTGTAGCGCGCTTTGCCGGACGCATTCACGGCCACCACGCCCCAACGCCAGTCGGAATCCGGCGATTGCAGCGTGGCCGGGTCGTTTTTCAGCCCAGGGAAACGATTCACCGCCGCCACGTTCTGCACTGCGCCGTTGAATTTCACGCTGATACGGCTGGCGCCGTTATCCGGAATCAACCGCACCACGTTGTAGCCCCAGCGTTGCGGCGCCTGTTCGAACAATACGCCAAAGCGCCGTGCGCCGGCGGTGTTGCTGACAGGATCCAGGGTTGCGGTACGCAGCAGACGGTATGATAAGCTGCTGTCGAGAGTCTGCGCCTCGTAACCGCCCAGAATGCGACGATAGACCGCCCCCTGATTGTAGCCATCCGGGTCGGTGTAATCCCAGCCGACATTGCGCAGCGCCCAGTCGCCGAAGAAATCATTCAGCTCGGACTGGCTCCAGCCCATATTGCTTTTCAGTACCGAGAACGGATCTGCGGTCCCTTGCCCCGGCTCGCCCGCTTTCGGCGCGTTGGCCCACAGATCGTTCACCGCCTTATAGCCATAGCGGTTTTTCAGATTCTCCAGGAACAGCCAGCCGCCATAGCGGGTGCGCGTGGTGCCCAGATACAGATGCGGGTTATTGATTGCCTCTTCCACGCTACCGGTCAGGTTGTGGTGGAGGTTATCCATTTGATGGGTCATCCAGTCGGCATGCGCTTCCCAGAACCAGCCCATATAGTTGATGCTGTCCGGCGCGGTCGCCTGGAAACCGCCGGTCTGCCCCTGCAAGGCATGCGCCAGTTCATGCGGCATCGCCCAATTGATCGACCAGTCGTTTTTCAGCGCGTCGGTGCCGATCCACATACCCATGCTGCCGTTGGGCGCCAGACCGCCGGTCAGCGTGGTGAAAGTAGAGTCAAGATGGACGTTCGCCTTGAGTTTCACCTTGTTGTTGCAGTAAGGCTCAGGAAACTTGATCTGGTTGACGTACTTGTCCCAGGCCAGTTCCAGGCGCTGCGCCGCGGCTTCAACATCCTTTATGTTCAGTTTGCCGGCATCGCTGTCTTTCCAGCGAAAGACAAAATGCGTGCTCTGGTATTTCACTGGCGGCATGTCGGTGGCGGTGGTATCCGCCTGCCAGTTGCCTGCCACGCAGGTCTCATCGGCGAATGCCGGCGCGAGCGTAAACAGGCCGCCGATAATCAGCGCGCCTTTGACCATCCGGGCCACGGTCCTTATGTGTGTCATAGCTTCATCCTTTACTTTTCCTTTACGTATCATGGCGGACGGCGCTGGGTTCCGTTTCACGCCGCCGCGCATGATGTCCCTGATAAAAAGGGAACCGGGTCGCCCTGTTCCCTTTTCATGCTGATGGCTTATTCAGCCGATTATCATCTGGCGTAGGCCGGACGTTCGGTGACTTCCGGTACCGCGTCGGTCAGGTTGGCGCCGGCCCGGCTGTCCTTCACTTCATTTTCATCAACGAAGCCGTAGAACACGCCTCTGGAGGTGGAAACGCCGCGGATCTCAGCATCGCCGCGCAGTTGCGCCGTGCCGGATACCACTACGCCACGCTCGAAGGCGCCCGGTCCTTTGAACACCGTGTTAACCTGCGCGTTGTCCTTGATCACCGTGTCGCCCTGCACCACCGAAAGACCGCTGACCCGGGCGTTGCCGGATACGGTGCCGCTCAGAACGGTGGCGTGATCTTCGATACGGGCATAATCCAGCACCTTGCCGCCGATAACGCGAGCGTACGGCCCGACATAAGCGGTCGACGCGACTTCCGCGCCATTAGCTACCCAACCGCCGCCGTTGCTGTGACGGCGACCATTGGCGGTCGGCGTCGGCGCGTTCGGCTGCGAACCTTCCGCCCAGGCGTTGGTCAGATCCACCGTCCACGGGTAGCGGTACAGCGAGTAGTAAGCCTGATCCCAGGTAATCTGGTGCATTTGCGACGGCGAGCCCATCACCACCAGATACAACCCTTTGTCGGTCGATTTCACGGCGAAGTTGCTGATTTTGGCCGATGCACCGCGTTGCAGCGCGCTGTAACGGCTCTTGCCGGCGGAGTCGATCGCCACCAGCCCCCAGCGCCAGTCGGAATCCGGCTGGGTAAGAGAAACCGGATCGTTCTTCAGGCCCGGCAGGCTATTAACCGCCGGCGCGCTCTGCACCACGCCCTGGAACGACACGGTCACCTTGGTGGCGCCGCTATCCGGAATCAGGCGCACAATGTTGTAGCCCCAGCGCTGCGGCGCCTGATCGAACGGCACGGCGAAGCGTCTCACGCCAGAGGCGCCGACCGGGTCCAGCGCAGTGGTGCGCAGCAGTTTATCGGCGTTGCCCTGCGACGGCGTCACCGCACCGTAACCGCCGTAAGTGCGACGGTAGAAGCTGCCGCGATCGTAGCCATCAGGGTCGGTGTAATCCCAGTTGACGTTGCGCATCGCCCAGTCGCCGAAGAAGTCGTTCAACTCGGACTGACTCCAGCCCATGTTGCTCTTCAGCACGCTGATCGGATCGGTGGTGTTTTGTTCGGCGCTGCCGATTTTTGGCGCTTTGGCCCACATGTCGTTGACGGCGCTGTACCCGTAGCGGTTCTTCAGGTGCTCCATGAACTGCCAGTTACAGTAACGATCGCGGGTCGAACCCAGATAGAGGTGCGGATAGTTCACCAGCATGTCGGAACAATGCGCGGAAGTGCCGCGGTATTCGTCCAGTTGATGCGCCATCCAGTTGGCGTGAGATTCCCAGATCCAGCCGACGAAGTTTTGATTGCCGTAAGACTGGAAGCTGCCGGTCTGCCCCTGCAACGCATGGGTAAACTCATGGGCCAGACCCCAGTGGTCAAGCAGCGCGCCGGGACCGATCCACATTCCCATGGTGCCGCCATCGGCAATCCCGCCGTTCAGGCCGAAAGACGGGTCGATGTGAATATTCGCTTTGTACTTGACGGTCGCGTTGCAATACGGCTGCGGGAATTTGATCTGGTTGATGAATTTATCCCAAATCAGCTCCAGCTGCTTGCCCGCGGCAACCACGTCATTGCGGTTAACCTGACTGCTATTATTCCAACGAAAGGCAAAATGTTCGGTTTGATACTGTGCTGCCGGCATGTCACTGACGTTACTGACCTGCCAGTTCCCCGCCACACAGGTTTCATCCGCATAAGCGGCGTTCGCCGCCAGTAAACTGCCCGCTGCAAGCAGGCAGCGCCCCAGAGAAATATGCTTTCTTATCTGCGACATAAGTCCGTTTTCCGAGCATGATAATGATAGGTACGCCTTCTCACGATCCAATGAAAAGGAAAGCAAGCCTCCTGACACCGGACGTCAAAGGCAGCCTTAAGGTCTTCGTGACCTGTTTTGTACGAATATTGCTGTCTCTCCTAATGGATAGACACATTAATGTTATTACACTTTTTAATATCGTGATACAGAGATTTGAGTAATCACTGACAAAACTTCACATAACAGATCGCGTTTTTTACCTTAAAAAACCGATGAAATTACCCAATCTAAAAAAACCAGCATGTATGACTGATAATTTTCGACTCAAAGAATTATTAATATAAATTCATGATTAGGCCGATAACGTTGTTTATGAGACGCATTATCGATAACCTTGCAGCACTCTTTTTTTCATGCTCGACAGGTAATCGTATGGTGGAATCAGACTGGCGCGCGGCAGGCGTGCTATCAGGAACAGGCGCACTATCCGGAACAGGTATGTCCGGGAATAGAAACAGCCGCGGCATTATGTGGATATGGGGATTGATGGCGATGCTGCTGCTCGCCGGTTGCGATAACGCCGCCTCGCCCGATCAAAGCGCCTCGGCGGCAACGTCAACGGGCTGGCCCCGCACGGTACAAACGCTGAAAGGCCCCGTGACGCTCGCCCACGCGCCTCAGCGCATCGTGTCTACCAGCGTGACCATCAGCGGCACGCTGCTGGCGATCAATGCGCCGCTGATCGGCTCCGGCGCCACCAGCCCCAATACCATCGTGGCCGATGATCAGGGGTTCTTTCGCCAGTGGAGCGCCGAGGCGAAAGCCCGCGGCGTCAAACCGCTCTACATCACCGAACCCAATGCGGAAGCCATCGCCGCCGCCGCGCCGGACATGATCATTATTGCGGCGACCGGCGGCGACTCCGCCCTGAAACTGTATGAGCAGCTTTCCGCCATCGC
Source organism: Dickeya sp. NCPPB 3274 (assembly GCF_000406205.1). Classification (NCBI taxonomy): domain Bacteria; kingdom Pseudomonadati; phylum Pseudomonadota; class Gammaproteobacteria; order Enterobacterales; family Pectobacteriaceae; genus Dickeya; species Dickeya sp. NCPPB 3274. Next base: position 3,454,111 of record NZ_CM001979.1, read on the forward strand.
GCCGACGCTGGTGGTGGATTACGGCGATAAAAGCTGGCAGCAACTGGCCGGGTATCTGGGCGAAGCCATCGGTCACGAAACCGATGCCCGTCAGGTGATTGAACGTTTCGAGCAACGGGTGCAGACCGTGAAGCAGGCGATTCAGCTGCCGCCTCAGCCGGTATCGGCGCTGGTGTATTATGAAGACGGTCGCGGGGTCAATTTGTGGACGCACGCGTCCGCGCAGGGACAATTGCTGTCGGAGCTGGGGTTCCAGCTGGCGTCGCTGCCGGATAATCTGCCTACCGAAACCCGGATGGGTAAACGACAGGATATTCTGCAAATCTCCGGCGAGAACATGGCCGGCAGCCTCAACGGCCAATCGCTGCTGCTGTTCGCCAACGACGACGATACCGTTAATCGGGTCATCGCCAACCCGTTCCTCAGCCACCTTGAGCCGGTCGTACAGCACCGCATCTGGGCGATGGGGCCGGACACCTTCCGGCTCGATTACTACAGCGCCAGCAACATGCTAAGCAAGATCGAACAGTATTTCCGCCAGCCGGTATCCCGCTGACGGACTGGGTATGCCGGCGCTGTAATGCGCCGCCTACCCCTCGTGTACCGCGTCGCCGGTTTCTTCTTCATCCGGCGACGCCGCCGGTTCGCCAAAACGGCACTGACGCAGCGGACGCACCAGCAGCGCGATCACGCCGCCCAGCAACGCGGCGGCAGTGCCAAAAGCCAGAATACTGGTCGCAGGCGCCAGCAGTTTCCCCATCAGCCCCAGAATCAGCGCGCCCACCGAATCGCCGGTGACATCCTGCGCCGTCCCCAGGCTATTGACCCGCCCCAGCAGGTGATCCGGCGTATGGCTCTGGATCAGGGTGAACTGCAGCAATGAGGTGATCGCGTTAAAGTAGCCGTAACACACCAGCGCCAGCAGCGCGGGCAGCAAATGGCTGAGCAGCCCCAGCGACGCCACCGCCAGAAAAGCGCCCGTTGCGCAGCCCAGCAGAATCTTTCCCGGTCGCTGCGTCCCCGATACCCAGCCGCTGGTGAACGCGCCTATCATGGCGCCCAGCGGTACCGCGGAATACATCAATCCCACCGCCGACGGCCCGGCGTGGTAAGCATCGCCCGCCAGCGCCGGAAACAGCACCCGCATCGCCCCGACCACGCTCACCAGCATGCCCAGCAGCACCACGCAACCCACCACCGGATGGGCGCAAACGAAGCGCACCCCGCCAGCCAATGCCTGCAACGGATGCTCCGGCTTGCCCGGCGCCGGTTTCATCGACGGCAGCCGCACCAATGGGATCAGCGTCGCCAGCGTTCCGGCCGCGGCGACGGCGAAGTTCCAGCCCACGCCGCCCGCAACGATGATCACCCCGCCCAGCGCCGGCGACAGAATCGCGCCTAACCGCACCGTCAGCATGGTCAGCGCGCCGGCGGCCGGCAGATTTTCCCGCCCGACCAGCAACGGAATCACCGCCATCAGCGCCGTCATGCCCAGCGCGCCGAAGAAACCGTCCCAGGCGGCCAGCACGTAGAGCGCCAGTAATGACGGCGATCCGGAAAACGCATTCAGACTCAGCGCCACGAATCCCAGCCCGCAGGTACCGCGGGCAAACAGGATCAGTTTGCGGCGATCGAAGCGATCCGCCAGCACCCCGCCCAGCATCAGCCCGATAAACATGCCGATGCCATCCAGCGCCACCGCCATCCCAACCTGCAACGTAGAGCCGGTCATCGCCTGAATCTGTACCGGCACCCCCACCGTCAGCATGCCGAGCGCAAACACCGACAACATGCGAGCCACAAAAATGGCGCGAAAATGCGCATTCTGCTTCAGTAAACTGAAGTCGAGAAAAAAAGAAGATTTAGCCATGAGCGTTTGTTGAATTCCTGTTCTTAATCAAAATGCTTGCTATCAGAATCGCGCCGCTATCATTCGCGGCCCGGGCAGTGCGGTAAATGGCGCCAATCCGGCTTCAGGTCAATGTCTTTGCCGAAGCCCGTATGCTATCCTAGCTACGCCACAACATTAATGATAATAATAATCATATGCATTTTTTAATAAAGCGATTCTTATCAGTGAGGTCACCCCTTTCCGCCCAGACCGCCGCGCCAGCTGCCTTGCCGCGCGCGCTGTCATCGTTAACCGGCCGGCGGATTGCCGGTGTGATTCCCTGTCTGCTGCTGCTGGCATTGATCTGTCTCGCCAGCCTGATGCTGGGCGCCCGCGCCATCGCGCCGGAAGTGGTCTGGCACAGTCTGACCGGCAACCTGCAAGGCCCGGACAGCACCATCATTTTGCAGGCGCGGCTGCCGCGCACCCTGGCCGGCATTCTGGTAGGAATGGCGCTGGGCGCGGCCGGCGCGGTGATGCAGGCGCTGACCCGCAACCCGCTGGCCGACCCCGGTATCCTCGGCGTCAACGCCGGCGCCAGCTTCGCCATCGTGCTGGGCATTAGCTTCTTTGGCATTACCGGTATGGCCTCGTGGCTCGGCTTCGCCTGGCTTGGCGTGCTGGCGGCCAGCCTGATGGTGTGGATCATCGGCACCCTGAGCGGCGGACGGGTCAACCCGATACGCCTGACGCTGGCGGGCGTGGCGCTGAGCGCCGTGCTGTCCGGCTTCACCTCGTCGCTGTCGTTGCTCAATCCGCTGGCGTTTGATCAGCTGCGCTTATGGGAAGCCGGGACGCTGGACATTCGCTCGCTGGGCAATATCGCCTGGGTGACGCCCACCATACTGCTGGGCTGCGCGCTGGCTTTTTTCGCCGCCCGCTCGCTGAATACGCTCAGTATGGGTGAAGATCTCGCCACCGCGCTCGGCACCCGCGTAGCGTTAATCCGCGTGGTCGCGATGTTGTCGGTGATGCTGCTGTGCGGTTCCGCCACCGCGCTGGCCGGCCCCATCGGGTTCGTCGGCCTGATGATCCCCCATATCGCACGCGGCTGGGCCGGGCCGGATCAACGCTGGATTCTGATCTATTCGCTGCTGTTCGCGCCGATACTGCTGCTGGGCGCCGACATTGTCGGCCGTCTGCTGGTGCCGGGCGAATTGCGGGTGTCCATCGTCACTGCCTTTATCGGCGCGCCGGTCCTGATCTGGCTGGTGCGTCAGCGCAAGTCCTAGGAAGACCACGCCATGTCTACCCGAACCCTGTTTCTGCGCGCGCCTGCCGGCTTTATTAGCGGCCGACTGCCGCTGCGCGCGCTGTGGATCAATCTGTCGCTGCTACTGGGCGGCGCAGCGCTGCTGACGCTGGCCGTCAGCCTCGGCACCCTGCCGCTGTCTGCGCCCGCCGTGTGGCAGGCGCTGGCCGGCCACGGCGACGCCAGCACCGTCACCGTCGTGACCCAGTGGCGCGCCCCACGCGCGGTGATGGCGCTGCTGCTCGGCGCCGGGCTGGGCGTCAGCGGCGCCATTTTTCAGTCGCTGACCCGTAACCCGCTGGGCAGCCCGGACGTCGTCGGTTTCAACACCGGCGCCTATACCGGGGCGCTGGTCACCATCATCCTGTTGCACGGCAGCTACTACCAGATTGCCGGCGGCGCGGTGTTGGGCGGTCTGGCGACGGCGCTGGCGGTCTATTTGCTGGCGTGGCGACGGGGAATCAGCGGATTTCGGCTGATTATCGTCGGCATCGCGGTCAGCGCGATACTGTCGGCGTTCAACACCTGGCTGATGATCACCGGCGCGCTGGAAACGGTGATGACCGCCGCGCTGTGGGGCGCCGGCTCACTGAACGGCATGACCTGGAGTAAAGCCGCGCCCGCGCTGCTGCTGATTCCGCTGATGCTGCTGGCGACGCTGCTGCTGGCCCGGCGTTTGCAACTGTTGGAAATGGGCGACGACAGCGCCCGGGCGTTGGGCGTCAATGCGGAGGCCAGCCGGTTGTGGCTGATGCTGTGCGGCATCGTGCTGATTGCGGTGGTGACCGCCAGCGCCGGACCGATTTCCTTTATCGCGTTGGCGGCGCCGCAGATTGCGCGCCGTCTGACCCGCGCCAGCACGGTGCCGTTATGCGCCGCCGCGCTGGTGGGCGGCCTGCTGTTGCTGACGGCCGATATCGTCGCCCAGCATCTGTTTACCGGCCGGCAGTTGCCGGTGGGCTCGGTGACGGTCAGCATCGGCGGGTTGTATCTGATCTGGCTGCTGATCCGTGAATCACGCCGGTAATCAGCAACGTTAATTTGTCTGTAAAGAGTGATTCTGATGACACACCTTTTGCACGCCGAGCAGTTGACGCTGGGCTACGACAACAAAATCATCGCCCGGGATTTGAGCGTGGCGATCCCGGCCGGTAAATTCAGCGTGATCATCGGCCCCAACGCCTGCGGCAAGTCCACCCTGCTGCGCGCGCTGTGCCGCCTGCTGAAACCGATGGCGGGCGATGTTTTGCTGGACGGCACCAGTATCCACCGCATTCCCACCAAAACGCTGGCCCGGCAACTGGGGCTATTGCCGCAGCACGCCATCGTGCCGGACAACATCACGGTGATGGATCTGGTGGCGCGCGGACGCTACCCGCACCAGACGCTGCTGCGCCAGTGGAGCAACGCGGACCAGACGGCGGTGGAACAAGCGATGACAGCCACCAACGTTAGCGAACTGGCGGAGCGCAGCGTAGACGAGCTCTCCGGCGGGCAGCGCCAGCGAGTCTGGATCGCCATGGTACTGGCGCAGCAAACGCCGTTGTTGTTGCTGGACGAACCCACCACCTGGCTGGATATCGCCCATCAAATCGACCTGCTGGACCTGTTCCGTGAACTGAATCAGCAGCATGACCGCACGCTGGTGGCGGTATTGCACGACCTCAATCAGGCCTGCCGCTACGCCGACCACCTGATCGTGATGCGCGCCGGCGCCGTGATGGCCCAGGGCACGCCCGTCGATATCATCACCGCCGAACTGGTGCAGGCGGTGTTCGGCATGGCCTGCGTCATCATCGACGACCCAGTCTCCCACACCCCGCTGATCGTCCCCTGCGGCCGCCATCATCCGGCCCCCTGAAGCTCACCGCCTTCACCATAAAAAATGGCCGACTATCGTCGGCCATCAGATTGCTGACAAACACCTTGATTATCGGTGAGTGGTTTTTTCTGGCGTCCCAAACAGTGCTGAGGTGGACGACTTCGCCGGG
>NZ_CM001979.1:3459344-3462043 GCF_000406205.1 Dickeya sp. NCPPB 3274
GGTTTTTATAGCCTGCTGAAGGAAAACCGTTCAACGTGGCAGTTCGTCGCCCAGGCAGGCAGAACAGCGCGAATCTTGTAGGTCGAATGTTGACATGCGGGAGTGAGTACCGGGAAATCGCGCCAGTGTGAAGGTCGGGATTTAAAGGAAGGAAACGAGTCAGGCGGTTCTGAAAAGTGCAAGGTGTAATCACAGTAATGGCAAAACAGGTAAGACCGCAGGAGAAACAGGTCGTTCGCCGCGTGGGCTTTGAGCCCGAAGGGATGTAAGACGTTCTCCTGGCGGATTTCATTATGGTGGCGCGACAAAAGCGAAAAACCGGATATATGACTGTACAACCTGCCATGCCGTTTTAAAGAAAACACATTGCAAATTGGGGAGCGTCCATATACGCGGCGAAAGCCCGTGCCGCGTCTGGAGCGCGTCACGGGCGGCCCGAACAGCGAAGTCGAACGCCGAAGGTAGCGCGAAGCGGCACAGTTTAGCTACTAGCCAGTGGTCAAGGAGAGGTGGCGTTTGAGCCTCTCCTTGTCGTGCGTGCGATGAAGCGGCAAAGAAATGACACCGCTTATCCCGCACGAAACTATTCACTGACCAGAACAAACTTCACCATTCATAAAACAACATAGCTGTTTGTCAGCAGCCTCAGGAGGCCAATGGCCTCCTCGTTTGTTTACTCCGCCAGCGCCGGGTAATCGGTGTAACCTTCCGCTCCCGGTCCATAGAGATAGTATTACTGTTCAGCTCGTTGAGCGGCGCGCCGCGGCGCAGGCGTTCAACCAGATCCGGGTTGGAGATATAGACCCGGCCAAACGACACCGCATCCGCCTCGCCGTCCGCCAGCAGTTGCTCAGCGGCGCCACGGGTCAGACCATCGTTGGCGATCACCACGCCGCCGAATGTTTTGCGAATCAGCGGCAGAATGCGCTGCGGCGTATCCAGCGCTTCACGCACAAAGATGAACGCCAGTTTGCGATCGTTCAGTTGCTCAGCCACATAGCCGAACAGCGCCTGCGGGTCGGAATCCTGCATGGAGTGCGAGTTGGACATGGTATTCAGATGCACGCCGACCCGATCCGCCGGCCACACGGTCAGTACGGCATCCACCGTATCCAACAGAAAACGCGCCCGGTTAGCGATGGAGCCGCCGTACTGGTCGGTGCGCTGGTTGGAGCCATCATGCAGGAACTGGTCGAACAAATAACCGTTGGCGGCATGAATTTCCACGCCGTCAAAGCCAGCGCGTTTGGCGTTTTCCGCCGCCCGGCGAAAATCCTCCACGATACCGGCCACTTCTTCGGTTTCCAGCGCTCGCGGCACCACATAAGACTTGTACGGACGGATGGTCGCCACGTGTCCTTCCGCCGCAATAGCGCTGGGCGCCACCGGCAATTCACCATCCAGATAAACAGGGTCGGAAATGCGCCCCACGTGCCACATTTGCAGCACCATTTTGCCGCCCGCCGCGTGTACCGCCGCATTGATGCGGCTCCAGCCCTCGATCTGTTCGTCCGACCAGATCCCCGGCGTATTAGGATAGCCGACGCCCTGCGGAGTGACGGCGGTAGCTTCAGTCAGGATCATCCCGGCGCTGGCCCGCTGGACGTAATAGTCCAGCGATAACGCGCTGGGGATCCGCTGGTCGAAAGCGCGCATGCGGGTCAGCGGCGCCATGACAATACGGTTTTCTGCCTTGATAGCGCCAATATGGATTGGATCAAACAAATCTGGCATAGCGTTTCCTTTTCGTTGACACCCAACAAGTGAACGGCTGAACTCAACGAACGGCTACGGCGCCATCATCCGCATCGGACGGAGACACCGCCTGACGATTCGTTGCGTAATAAACAGAAGGAATAGGGATATACACCATCGTGGAGAGCGCTGCCAGACCATTCGGTGCTAATGGCAGCTTGATGAATGATTATAACGCGGCGAAGACGTGTGCTTACGTCCCCGCACGCCGGAGCGATATCAGGTTGCCGGCGCTAGTTGCCCGGCAAAGGCGGCCAATCGCTGCAATCCGTATTCCCATTTACCGAAACCCGACTCCGCATTAATGTGGCCGCCCTCGCCGACATCCACCAGGTCGCTGCCCCAGGCGTGCGCCCAGTATTCAGCGCGGGAAAATGTCATTAACGGGTCATTGTGGCTGGCGAACGCCAGACTGGGCACCGCCAGCCGTTCGGCCTGAATACGATCTTCAATTTCAAAACGCATGGGTTCGGCCGGCGCCACCAGCATCACGCCGGCGATGCCTTCCATACCTTGCTGGACCACATGGCAGGCGGCCAGCGCGCCAAAGCTGTGACCAATCAACACCGCCGGCCGATCGCAGGTCGCCAGTTCGCGGCGAATCGCCAGTATCCACCGGTCCAGATCCGCCTGATACCACTCTTTCTGGCGGATACGCCGCCAGAACGGAAAACGACGCTCCCAGTGGCTCTGCCAGTGCTCTTCATCACTGTCGCGCAGCCCCGGCACCAATACCATGGTCAGGCGCGGGTCGATGTCCATCAGACGCTGGTCTACTTCTGTTGTCTGCATCAGGTTCTGTGTCTCCCTGTTGATTGCCTGCCAGGGTGACACGGACACCATCAGTGATACCGTCGTCCCTTACACCCTTCTCATTACAATCTGATAACAATATCAGCACCGGCTTACAGCCTACCACGTGATTCCCGATTTGTATCCTGACT
>NZ_CM001979.1:3462143-3555829 GCF_000406205.1 Dickeya sp. NCPPB 3274
CGCCGAAGGTACCGCGCCAGCGGCACAGTTTAGCCCCCAGCCAGTGGTCAAGGAGAGGTGGCGTTTGAACCTCTCCTTGTCGTGCGTGCGATGAAGCGGCAAAGAAATGACACCGCTTATCCCGCACGAAACTATTCACTGACCAGACAAACTTCACCATTCATAAAACAACATAGCTGTTTGTCAGCAGCCTATTCAGCAACGGCCCCAGATTTTCCAGCGACGCCGGCGACAGGATGTCCGCGTGCTCGCAAAGCTGAGGATACTGCGTCAGCGTGCTCACATACGGCGCCCAGGTAGCGTCAACATCCATGTCAGCCGGCAGCGTGCGGGTCGCCACAAACAACGTGGCGTCGCCTGCGTAGCGGGATGAATGGGCTGATGACAACAACCGCACCGCATCCTGATAGTTAGCGACAATGTTGCCGAACATCGCCGCCCGCTCCGCCCGCAGTTGCGGATCGTCCTCAACCTGCATGTCGTCCATAAAACCGGCCTGTTCACGCGCCACTTCCTCGCGGGCATCGGCTTCGTCCGGCGCTGCCCAATCCTGTCCTTCCGGCGGATAGGTATCCAGCAGGCCGAGGAACGACACCGTTTCGCCCGCCTGTTGCAGCCGTGCCGCGATACCATGCGCCAGCGTACCGCCCAGCGAATAGCCCAGCAGGAAATACGGCCCCTGCGGCTGAAGGCGCCGAATGGTCGCCAGATGCCGATCGCACATCTCATCCACCGATTCGCAGCGGGCGATCACCCCGTCAGGTCGCGGCGATTGCAGCCCGACGATCGGGTAATCTCCGTCCAGATAACGCAGTAGCCCCGCGTACTGCCAGGCAAAGCCGGACGCCGGATGCAGGCAGAACAACGCCGGTCCGCGACCGGAACGCAGCGGCAGGGTTTCGCCGTTGCCGTCCTGACTGCTGTCGGTGTCGCCCTCCACCAGCGCGGCGATGCTGGCTACGCTGCGCGCCGCCATGATCTGCCCGACCGTCAGCGAACGCTGCAACTGACGGCGAATCTCGGCCGCCAACCGCATCGCCAGCAACGAATGACCGCCCAGCGCGAAGAAATCGTCCTGTGCCGATACCGTCTCGCACGCCAGCAATTCGATGAACAACGCGGCGATCGCCCGTTCGACGTCCGTCTGCGGCGCGCGCCCGGCGGCCTGCTGCCCGGCGGGCGCCGGCAGCGCCTTGCGATCCAGCTTGCCGTTGGCGCTGAGCGGGAATGACGTCATCAGCACGTAACTCACCGGCACCATATGTGCGGGCAGTTGCTGCGATAGCGCCTGTTGTAATGAGGCGATATCCAGCGTGCTCCCCGCCTGCGGCACCAGCCAGGCCACCAGTTGCCGGGCATCGGCGCCGTGCAGGCGGGTCTGTTTTCCGCCCAGCTCGCGCGCGCCGACCACCGCCTGCGCCACATCAGGCTGCGCCAGCAGCACCTGCTCGATTTCACCCAGCTCGATGCGCTGCCCGCGGATTTTCAACTGATCGTCGCTGCGGCCGAGATAATCCACCGTGCCGTCTTCCAGCCAGCGCGCGATGTCGCCGGTACGATACATGCGCTCGCCGGCGGCAAACGGGTCCGCCACAAAACGGCTGGCGGTCAGATCCGGCCGACGCAGATACCCCTGCGCCAGTTGAATGCCGCACAGATACAGATCGCCCGGTACGCCAAGCGGCACCGGTCGCAGCGCGCCGTCCAGAATGCGCAGTTGGGTGTTCCACACCGGCAGGCCGATGGGAATGCCCGGCAACTGACAGCGGTCCAACGCCTCGCCGGACGCCGGTTGCCAGGTGACGTCCACCGCCGCTTCGGTCGGGCCATAAAGGTTATGCAACGGCGCGCTGACCTGTGACTGCGTCATTAACAACTGATAGCTCACCGCCAGTTCGCGCGACAACGCTTCGCCGCTACAGAATACTCGCCGCAGACTGCCGCAGCCGATCTCCGCACGCGGGCGCGTCTCCAGCGCGCTCACCCAGGCCGCCAGCATGGAAGGCACGAAGTGCATGGTGGTCACCGCATAGTCGTTGATCAACTGCACCAGCGCATCCGGGTCGCGATGCGCATCCGGCGGCGCCATCACCAGCCGGGCGCCGACCATCAGCGGCCAGAAGAACTCCCACACCGAGACATCGAAGCTGCACGGCGTTTTCTGCAACACCACGTCATCCGCCTGCAGCGGGTACTGATGCTGCATCCACCACAAGCGGTTGACGATAGCCTGATGGCCGACCACCACCCCTTTCGGGCGACCGGTGGAGCCGGAGGTATAAATCACGTAAGCCGCCTGCTGTTCCGCTACCTGCGGCGACGGGTGACGCGGCGACTGGCGTTCATCCGCCAGCGTATCCAGCAACAATAACTCGGCCAGTTCGGCGAAGCGCGACTGCAAGCTGCTTTCGGTGATCATCAACCGGGGTTGCGCGTCCTCCACCATCAGCGCCAGTCGTTCATCCGGGTAGCCGGTATCCAGCGGCAGCCAGGCGGCGCCGGTTTCCAGAATCGCGTACAACGCCAGGCTGAGGCGCACCGAGCGCGGCAGCGCCACCGCCACGATGTCGCCGGGCCGCACGCCGGCGTCGATCAGCCGATCGGCCAACAAACGGGTCTGCCGTTGTACCTGACGGTAAGTCAGCTGATGCTGGCAATCCACCAGCGCGATGCAATCCGGCGTGCGTTGCGCCTGCGCCGCCAGCGCCTGGTGCAATGTGCCCGGCGGCACCGGCTGTTCGGTGCGGTTGACCGCCGCCAGCAGCGCCTGTTCCTCGGGCAGTTGCAGGTTCCAGGCCGACAATGGGTGCTCCGGCGCGGCCACCAGTTGCTCCAGCAGCAGCAACAGACGCTGCGCCAGCCGCTGCGGCTGCGCCACGCTGTCGCGGTACTCCATCAGCAACCGCAGCCGTTTGCCGGGCAACACCAGCAGCGTCAGCGGATAGTGGGTGTAACCCCGATTGTTGACCGCCTCGCAGCGCAGCGCCTGCCCCGCCTGACTCAGCTCATCGCCATCCGGGTAGTTCTCCACCACCAACAGCGTGTCGAACAGCGTGCCGGTGCCGGTCAGTTGCTGGATTTCCCCCAGCCCCACATCGTCGTGCTCAATCAGCTGGATTTGCTGCGCCTGCAGTTCGGCCAACTGCGGCAACAGCGCCCGCGACGCATCCAGCCGCACCCGTACCGGCAGCGTATTGCTGAACAGCCCGACCTGCTGGTTGATGCCGTCAATCTGACCAAACCGGCCGGACACCGGCGAGCCGAACAGCACATCGTCCGCGCCGCTGCCGGCGCTGAGCAGCATCCCCCAGATGCCCTGCATCACGCTGTTGAGCGTCAGACCATGCTGTTTGCACAGCGACAGTAACCCCTGTTCCAGTTGCGGTTCCGGCAACAGTTCCAGCTCGCGGACTTCGCCGTGATGCGGACCATCGCCGAACAGCAGCGTCGGGCGCGCCCCGGCCAGCACTGAGCGCCAGCGCTGACGCGAGGCCTCCGCGTCACGGGCCGCCAACTGACGAATGATGTCCGCATACGGCACCGCGTGCGGCGTCAACGCGCTACTGCCCTGATACAGCGCGGTGAACAGATCGCGCAGACAAACCGGGGTCGACCAGCCATCCACCACCAGATGATGAGCGTTAAGAAACAGCGTGTGCCGTTCCCCGTCCGCGTGGCTGACCAGCAAGGCGTGCAGCATTGACGAAGGCTGGTGGAACAGGTCACGCGCCAGCTCAGCTTTTTCCAGCGCCAGCAATGCATCGGCTTCCTCGTCTGCCGGCATCGCGGGTAAGGTCTGGTGATCCAGCGGCCAGTAGCAATGCTCGTCACGCAGGATCGGCAACACCTGCAACGGCGCTGACGCCTGTTCGGTATCGAAGCGCGCCGCCAGCTGTGGATGATGACGCACTACCGCCTCCAGCGCCTGACTCAATTGCGCTACCGACAGCGGGCCGCGCAGCGACAATCGGGTCAGCGAGTTATAACTGCCGGCGGCGTCCGCCAGTTGGGCGTGAAACAGCAGACCTTGCTGCAACGGCAACACCGGCAGCACCGCCGCCAGCGGCCCGTAGTGTTGACGCAAACGCTCCAGCGCCTCGTCGTTTACGCTGGCCTGCGCCACTTCGGCGGACACCAGCGTATCCGACAGCGGCGGATAACCCGCCAGCTCCCGCCACTCATCGATCGCCTGCGTCATGCCCTGATGCAGCGCCTCGATATCATCCGCCTCGAACACCCCCTGCGCCCATCCCCAGTGGATAGCCAGTTGCGGTTGTTCACCTTCATCGACGAAAATATTGATATCCAACGGATGGCTGAGCGGCATCTCCGGCGCCTGCGCCACGGCAAAGGCATCGCGGAAATAGCGGTCACTGCGGCGCGGCGACCAGGGTCCTTCGCCCGCCTCAAATCGTCCCAGATAGTTGAACAGGATCTCCGGCGCGTTTTCTTCCAGCGTCGCCAGTTCCCCGGCGCTTTGCGCGTCCAGATAGCGCAGCACGCCGTAACCGACGCCGCGATCCGGCACCGCCCGCAACGCGCCCTTCACCGACCGCAGGATGGCCCAGGGCGTGGCGGCCTGCTCCGCCGGCGCGGCAATACACACCGGGTATTCGGCGGTCAGCCAGCCAACCGTACGTCCAAGATCGAGTCCATCCGTGGTATCGATACGTCCGTGGGATTCCAGCGCCAGCCGCAGCGGCCGTACGCCGAAATGACGATGGCAGGCCAGCATCAGCGCGCCCAGCAGGATTTCGTCCACCCGCGCCTGATAGCGCTCCGGCAGGGTCGTCAGCACCGCGTGAGTCAACCCGGCGTCCAGCACCCGGCGCGCCAGCTGTCGGTGCTGTTCCTGATCACGCGACGGATCGAGACGTCGCTGCCCCAGTCGCGGCAGCGACGCCGTCAACGCGGATTGCCAGAACGGCAATTCGGCGCGCCGCGCCGTCGCCTGCTCTTTCAGGCTGGCGGACCAGTCGTACAACGAGCACTCTTCGACAGGCAACGCGGCCGGTTGACCGGCCATCGCCGCCTCGGCCGCCTGACGCAATTCCGGCAGCAGTACGCGCCACGATACGCCGTCCACCACCAAGTGGTGGACAACCAGCACCAGCCCGCAGGCGCGGTCGCCGCGTTGCAGCAGTACCGCCTGCATCATCCGGCCCGCCGCCGGGTCGAGACGCGCCACCGCCGTTTCAAACGCCCGTTCGGCCGCCGCGTCAACCGGCTCCTGCGCCGCCAGCGTTTCGCGGTGTACCGACACGGTCGCTGACGAAGAGGCTTCAATCACCAGTTGTCCGTCGCGGGTCAGCGCGCTCAGCGCCGGATGCGCCTGCGCCAGCGCCGTCAGCGCCTGTGTCAGGTGCGCCGGTTGCAGCGCGTCGGGTACCGACAGGAACACGCCGTGGGCAAACTGACGCTCGATACCCGCCAGTCGGGCGAAGCTGTGCACAATCGGCAGGCCGTCCACCACGCCATGCCGCACCGTGCGCGCCGGCGCAGAAATGGCCGCCAGCGGCTGCATCGCCTGCGCCATACGCGCCGGCGTGCGTTCGGCAAAAATCACCTTCGGCCGCAGTTGCCAGCCGGCGCGACGCAACAGCGTGCCCAATCCCATAGCGGAAATGCTGTCGCCGCCCAACGCGAAGAAATCCGCCTCCGCACTCACGCTGTCCAGCTTCAGCAGGCTGGCGATGGACTGGCAAATCAGCCGTTCCTGTTCGTTGGCCGGTTCGCGCCCGGCCACCGCGGCGGCCTGCTGCGGCTTCGGCAACGCCTGACGGTCAATCTTGCCGTTGACGGTCAGCGGCAACTCCGCCATCACCATCAGTACCGCCGGGATCATGTAATCCGGCAGTTGCTCCGCCAGTTGCGCCAACAGGCGAGCGGCAACATCCGGTTGTTCGCGGATGGCGTCGTCCGGCACCGAGCAATAGCCAATCAGCCGGTACGTCGCGCCAAGCGGTTCAGCGATGACTACCGCGGTGCTGACCTCAGCCAGCGCCACCAGCGCGTTTTCCACTTCACCCAGCTCCACGCGGAAGCCGCGTACCTTGATCTGGTGGTCAACACGGCCGATAAACGCCAGCTGACCGTCATGACGCCAGCGCATCAGATCGCCAGAGCGGTACATCACCGCGCCCGGTATAAACGGACAGGCGACAAAGCGCGTGGCGGTGAGATCCGGGCGGCGCAGATAGCCGCGCGCCAGCCCCGGCCCGGCGATGTACAGCTCACCGGGCACGCCCACCGGCACCGGACGCAGTTGATTGTCCAGCAGCCAGACCCGGGTGTTGGCGACCGGCTGACCGATAACCGGCTGATCCGCCACCGTGACCCGCGCGCCCAGGGTATCGATGGTGTATTCCGACGGCCCGTAGTAGTTATGAATTTCCATTTGCGGATGCTGACGCATCAGTTGCCACAGCCGCGGCGTGGCCGCTTCGCCGCCGATCATGATGAATGCGGGCTGGTGGTTATCCGCCTCCAGCAGGCCGCTGTCGATCATCTGGGTGAAGAACGACGGCGTGATGTCCATCAGGTCGATGGGCGTCTGATTAAGATGCTGCACCAGCGCCCAGGCGTCTTTACGCAGTTCTTCGTCGAAAATGTGCAGTTCGCTGCCCATCATCATGCAAAACAGCGGTTCCCACGAGGAGTCGAAGGAGAACGACGCGGTGTGTCCGGCGCGCAGGCGGCGGCCGTGCTGCTGTGAGAAACGCGCTATCGCCGGGCCGAACAGGAAGCTCGAATGGGACATCATCAGGTTGAGCAAGCCGGCGTGGGTGCTCATCACCCCTTTCGGCTTTCCGGTGGAGCCGGAGGTATAGATCATGTAGGCCAGATGTTCGCCGCACAGCGGCTCGCACCGTTCCGCGTCCGTCACCAGGTGTGTGGGCAACCGGGCGCATTCGGCCCGCAAGGCGGCGTCATCCAGACACAGCACCTGCGGCAGTTCCGGCATCTGCGCGCGCACGGCGCTGTGGGTCAGCAACAAAGCCGGACGCGCGTCGTCGCACATCAGCGCCAGACGCTCACGCGGATAATCCAGATCCAGCGGCATGTAGGCCGCGCCGCTGGTCAGCACCCCGAAAATCGCCACGACCGACGATACCGAGCGCGGCACGCCGATCGCCACCACATCCCCCGCGCCGATCCCTTGCGCCCTCAGCTTGCGCGCCAGCTGCATCACCCGCGCCGACAGCTCGCGGTAGCTGAGATGGTCGCGGCCGCAGGCAACGGCCAGCGCATCAGGCTGCTGCTGCACCTGCTGTTGCAGACAATCCAGCACCGAACGCAGCGTCGCCGGTATGGTCAGATGCGGGCCGCTGCCCCATCCGTCGATATGCCGCCATTCGCTGTCGCTGAGCAGGGACAGCGCGCCGATAGCCTGCTCCGGCTGCTGCACCAGTTGCGCCAACAGATGCTGTAAACGCTGCGCGTGCCCCTGCAGCGACGGGCTGTCGTAACGCGCCGGGTTGGCGACCAGTTCCAGTTGCAGCTCGCCATCCTGCACGCCGAGGGTAAATTCCAAATCGTCCACCGGCCCCATCGCCAGTACGTGCGTCGTCACCGGCGTGTTTCCCAGCGTCAACCCGGCGTTGTAGACCTTAAAGTTCATCACCGGCCCGTACAGCCCTTCGCTGCCGCCGACCAGACCGAGATCCCGTCGTAACTGCTCCGCTTCGTAACGCTGATGACGCCGCACCGCCCTGATTTCCGCCAGCAGCGTCTGAGTGGCGTCGATCAACGTCATATCTGGCCGTAGCGTCAGTTGCAACGGCAGCACATTGACCACCGGCCCACAGGCACACAGCGCCGCCGACCCCATCCGTCGCATGAACGGAAAACCGATGGACAGGCGCGATTCGCCGCTCATGCGGTAGAGGTAGACCGCCAGCGCCGCCATCGCGATCTCGGCCGGTTGCACCTTAGCGCCGAACTGTTGCTCCGCCAGCGCGACAAAGGGCGCCGCCGGTAACGTCACCCGCTGATGCAGGGTACGGGTTTCCGCCGACGCCGGAGAACAAACGTCCGCCGCCAGCGACACCGGCGCCGGCAGGGAGCCGGCGTGCTCGCGCCAGAATGCCGCCGCCTGCCGGCAGGCAGGCGAACGCTCCCACGCCTGATATTCCGCCACCACGTCGGCAAACGACGTAAACGGCGAATCCGTCGGCGTTTCGCCGACGCTGAGGGCGTTATACATCTCCACAATCCGTCGGGTCAGAGCATCAAAACTGAAACCGTCCAGCATCAAATGATGAAAACGCTGATACCAGAACCACCGCTCCGGCTGCGCCGACACCCGCATTATCACCTGACGATACAGCGGTTGCCCGCCATCGGCCGGCAATGGCGCCGCCAGATCCGCACGCATCAGCGCCCAGGCCGCCTGTTCGCCTTGCGCCGGATCGCTGAAATCCAGCCATTCCGGTTCGCGGATGCCCGCGGCATCCGGTGCGGACGGCAGCCACTGCACCGGCTCGCCGAGATCGTTCAGGCCAAAACGAGCCTGTACCGTATCCGCCTCCGCCAGCCCCTGACGGATGGCCGCCGACAGGCGAACCGGATCGACCGGGCCGCACAGCTCCAGCGCATGCGCCACGGCAAAGGCATTCGGCTGGCTGGCGATTTGATCGGCCATCCAGATACCGGGTTGGGCCGCTACCAGCGGCAGTTCCAGAGAATCCGCCGGATGCGCCGGCGTTAATTTGTTGGGTCGTTCTGATTCGATAGATGATTCAGCTTCGTTGAATAGCTCTGACACGTTGTTTTCCTTACTCCGTCAACGGAAACATTCCTGACTGGTGAACGCCGGTTAGGCTTCAGTGGTCCGCAGACTGGCCGGGCGCATGTCTTGCCAGTGGGTTTCGGTATAGGCGATGCACGCCTCACGGGGCTGCGGCCCATATACCGCGCGCCACCCCGCCGGCACCGCGGCAAACTCCGGCCACAGGCTGTATTGCTGCTGTGCGTTGACCAGTACCAGAAACGCCAGACGATCATCGTCAAACGGATTAAGTTGTTCCTGACTCATTGTTGTTACCTCGTGTTATTGAGCCGCCGCCGTCCGTCAGACGCCGGCAGCATGCATACTTAATCCCGGGACGCCGCCGGTAAGCCCGCGTCGCTCAGCAACCAACGGAAGCCGTCAATCAACCCGCCGCGCCAGCACAGGGTGTCATGCCCACCGGCATACACGCGCTGATGAACCCGATGCCCCGCCGCCGCCAGCGCGTCATGCATCTGTTGGTTGACGAAAGCGATATCGGCTTCGCGCCGCCCGGCTTCCTGAAAAATCACCAGCGGCGACGCCGTCCGCCCGCCCTGCCCTACCTGCGTGACCAGCACGCCGGGTTCCAACGTGTCGCGCAGGTCGAAATCGGTGATAAATTGCAGATTCGGCCACCAGAAAGAGCCGGACTGGGTCAATACGCGGCCGAAGCGCTGCGGCCAGTGCAGGCCGGCGTACAGCGCCGCCAGTCCGCCATAGCTCTGCCCGGATACCACCGTACGGTCCGGGTCGTCGCTGAACGGCGCCAGGCGCGCCGCCTGCGGCAATAATTCATCCTGTACCGCCTGCCAGAACTCGGCATCGCACGGCAGTTCCCGGCAGCGGGTTTCCCCGTCAATGGCATCAATAAACAACCAGACGGCAGGCGGCAGATTGCCCTGTGCGGTTTCCGCGTCCAGCGCGGCAAATAGCGGCGTTTCCTGCGCCCATTTCTGCCCGTCCAGCACGATGCACAACGGCCGCTGCGCCGGCGCGTCGCTGCTGCCGGTGACGTACAGCCAGATACGGCGCTGGTTGTCGAGCTGTTCGCTCTTCCAGTCAAATACCGTCAGTCGGGCTGCATCCGGCGCTAACGCCGAGCCGTTGTCCACCGCGCGCCAAGCCTGCTGCGACGGCGCCGCCGGCATGTGAGCGGCCGATAATTGTTCTCCCCACGGCTGACCCGGATTGAGCGGATCGGCGATCGCGCAGGGGAATAGCGAACACCACCACTCCCGTTGCTGTTCGTCACGCTGTTGCTCATCGTCGCTAAACACCGGCGGCAGTTGCGCCGCCACGATAGGAATCAGGGAATAGCTGCCGCGCCAGTCATGCTCGATGCTCATCGACCAGTGCCAGACATCGGTGCCGGGCAGCCGTTCCAGACTCTGCGGATTGGTGCTGTGGTGATCGGTCACGCCGTTGATATCGGCATACACCCGCCGGATGGCGGAATACCGTTCGTCACCGTCCGGATCGCGCCAGAGAAACGTCATCCGCACCCGCCCGGCATCCTGTACTTCCACCAGTGGCGTTCCCAACCTGACAACCTGTTGCCACCAGACCTCTTCCCCTGCCTGAGGCGATGACAAAAGTGTTGCGGCGAAACCTGACGGCTGTGCTGCCGGCATCAAAACCTCCCGGGGTCTGCCCCTTTACGTTTTTCTTACATTTAATTAACCAATCTAATGAGTTGGTTGGATGATTTACAATTCTATAGACAAGAGAAATAATATTGAGAACCATTTACATTTGCAATAAGATGCAATTCCCGATTTTTGGCGGGATAAACAAACTCATACTCCGGTCACAAAACACGCCAACAAAAATTAACATGATGAATTTAAAGTCAATTAATTGATTGAATGGGATGAATGACAAGACCGGCGAATATAAAGCCTGAAACACACAAAAAATAAGGTCTTTCACAGGAGGGGATAACTGATGCATAGCACCAGGAATGAACAATTAAAAAAATTAAAGTCTTGGCAGGGAAATAAAAAAGCGATGCCAGCCGTGCTGGCGTCCACTCTGCTGATGGCGGCACACGCGCAGGCGGCCGAAACCACCAGCACCGACACCATGATTGTGTCGGCCAACGCCGGTGAAAGCGTCACCGCGCCGCTGAAAGGCATCGTGGCGAAAGAAAGCGCCTCCGGCACCAAAACCAGCACCCCGCTGATAAAAACCCCGCAAGCGGTCACCGTTGTGACCCGCGACCAGATGGACGCGCAGGCGGTTTCCTCCGTTTCTGACGCGCTGAACTACTCCAGCGGCGTAGTCACCAACTACCGTGGTTCTTCCAACCGCAACGATGAAGTGATCGCCCGCGGTTTCCGTTACGCGCCGAAATTCCTCGACGGCCTGAGCTACGGTCTGAGCGGTCAGGGCGCCGCGCTAGGGAAAATCGATCCCTGGTTGCTGGAGCGAGTGGAACTGGTGCACGGCCCGGCCTCGGTGCTGTACGGTCAGGTTAACCCCGGCGGGCTGATCAGCATGACCAGCAAACGCCCGACCGCCGAAACCATCCGCAAGGTGCAGTTCAGCGCCGGCAACCAGCATTTGGGCGAAGCGGCGTTTGACTTCGGCGGCGCGCTCAACGACGACAAAACCCTGATGTATCGCCTCAACGGCATCGCCAGCACCCGCGATGAATTCGTCAAGGATTACAAAGAGAAACGTGTCGCCATCGCGCCTGCGATCACCTGGCTGCCTAACAGCGACACCAGCTTTACGCTGCTGACCAGCTACCAGAACGATCCGAAAGCCGGCTACCGCAATTTCCTGCCGAGAATCGGTACGGTGACCGAAGCCAGCGCTGGCTATATTCCAGAGGACCTGAACGTCAGCGACCCTAGCTACAACCGCTCAAAACGCGAACAGGTCGGCATCGGTTATATTTTCGATCACTCCTTCAATGACAACGTTTCCTTCCAGCAAAACCTTCGCTATTCCCAGTTGCGGGAACGCTACAAGTATCTGGTTTATAGTACGAGCAAACCGGAAATCTCCGATACTTCGCTGGCCCGCCGTCAGGTACGTGAGGAGCTGGACGCCGATGAACTGGGGCTGGATAACCAGATTAAGGTCAAATTGGCAACCAGCGAGGTGGAACATACCCTGCTGGGCGGCCTGGATTACAAATGGCAGGACCGCGATTACAACTACTGGCGCAACATGGGCGACCAGTACAACTTCGACTGGGCGCACCCCAGCTATGGCGGCTCCTATCTGGTGGATGATAGCCAGTTGTCACTGAACCAGTCTTACAAGAAAAAACTCGATCAGGTCGGCGTCTATCTGCAAGACCAGATGGAATGGAATCAGTGGAATCTGCTGCTGTCCGGCCGTCATGACTGGAGTGAAGTACGTACGCAGGATCGCACCACCAGCACCACGACCCACGCAAAACGACAGCAAATTCACCGGCCGCGCTGGTCTGCTGTACGCCTTCGACAACGGCATTTCACCGTACGCCAGCTACAGCACCTCGTTCGAACCCAACCTGGATTCCGGCGCGCCGGGCACGCCAGCCTTTAAACCGACCACCGGTGAGCAGAAGGAAGTGGGGGTGAAATTCCAGCCCAAGGGCAGTAATACCCTGCTGACCGTATCGCTGTTCGATATCACGCAGAAAAACATCACGTCGTACAACAGCGTGACTAAATACAACGAGCAGATCGGCAAGGTGAAATCCAAAGGGGTGGAAACCGAAGTTCACTCGCAACTGACGCCGGAAATCAACCTGATGGCGGCCTACACCTATACCGATGCGGTCACCAAGGAAAGCTACACCGCCAGCCAGGTCAACAAAGCGCCGTCATCTATTCCACGTCATTCCGCTTCCGCCTTGGGCAGCTACAGCTTCCAGAATGGTCCGCTGAAAGGCGTCACGCTGGGCACCGGCGTGCGTTATATCGGTTCTACCTACGGCGATAACGCGGAGAGCTTCAAGGTACCGGCTTACACCCTGTACGACGCGATGGCGCGTTATGAACTGGGCTCGCTCGCCTCGCAACTGAAAGGCGCTGCGGTACAGCTGAACGTCAACAACCTGACCGATAAGCGCTATGTGGCGTCGTGCGGTGGTGATACCGCCTGCTTCTACGGCAGCGGACGCACGGTCGTCGCCACGGTTAGCTACAGCTGGTAATACGCGGCAGGGCGGGGTTTCCCCGCCCTGCGGTGACGCCTGCGCGCCACCATTTTGTTCACTCACGACATAAGGATAACCCCCGTGTCAACGCTCGCAGCCACCTCTTCATCGCTGGATGCACGCACGCTTCAGCACGATGATTTTCTGTTTCTGTCTCCCGACAACAGCCTGCATGCCCGCGGATGTTACGCCACTCTGGCGACGGCAGTGGCAGACGGCGGTCACCTGCAAGGCGACGTTCAGCAACAGGTAAAAACGCTGTTTGCCCGCGCCCGGCAGGACGGTATCGCCCGGCCGTTGCTGGTTGGCGCCATCCCGTTCGACAAACGCCAGCCCGCCAGGCTGTTCGTGCCGCAACAGTCCCACTGGTTCGCACGCGAGACGTTGCAGCACGACACGCCGTCCGCATCGCCGCTGACCGTGCGTCAGATACGCGAAGTGCCGGAGCAGGATGCGTTTTGCCAGATGGTCAGCGCCGGGGTCGCCGCGACCCGCAGCGGCGAGCTAAACAAGATCGTGCTGTCCCGCCTGCTGGATATCGATACCGAGCAACCGCTGGATTCGATTCGCCTGCTGCTGCAACTCAACCGCCAGAACCCATGGAGCTATAACTTCCACGTGCCGCTGGAACAGGGCGCGCTGCTGGGAGCCAGCCCGGAACTGCTGCTGAACAAGCAGGGTAATCATATTGTGTCGCAACCGCTGGCCGGCTCGGCCCGCCGCAGCGACGACCCGGTGGAAGACCAGCGCCTGCGCCGTATGCTGATGGCGTCGGCCAAAGATCGCCACGAACATCGGCTGGTGACCGATGACATCCGCCGGGTATTGGCCTCACGCTGCCGGACGCTGACCATTCCGGACACGCCGGAGTTACTCAGCACGCCGGTGTTGTGGCATCTGGCTACCCGTATTCAGGGCGACGTGCTGGACCCGCAGGAAAACGCGCTGTCCATCGCTTGCCTGCTGCATCCCACGCCGGCGCTGTGCGGCGTACCTTTTGAAGCGGCCAGAGATCGCATCGCCCAACTGGAGCCGTTCTCGCGCGGGCTGTTCGGCGGCATCGTCGGCTGGTGCGATGATGAAGGCAACGGTCAGTGGGTCGTTACCATTCGCTGCGGCGAAGTCCGACAAAACCGGGTACGGCTGTTTGCCGGCGCGGGCATCGTGCCGGATTCCCAGCCGGTGTCTGAATGGCACGAAACCGGCGTTAAATTGAGCACCATGCTGCGCGCATTTGGTCTGCGACAGGATCAGGAGTGTGCAGCATGATGATTGAATTCACCCGCTGGCCGCCCGAGCTGGAACAGCGTTATCGCGAACGGGGTTACTGGCAGGATGTGCCGCTGGGCGACATCCTGACCCGACACGCCGACAATGGCGACACCGCGCTGATCTGCGGCGAGCGCGCCATCAGTTACCGACAGATGAATCAGCAGGTGACGCAGTTGGCTTGCGCGCTGCAACGCCGGGGGATCAAACCGGGGCAGACCGCGCTGGTGCAGCTGGGCAACGTCGCCGAATTCTATCTGACTTACTTTGCGCTGCTGCGCGCCGGCATCGTGCCGGTGAACGCGCTGTTCAGCCATCAGCGCAGCGAGCTGTGCGCCTACGCCGACCAGATAGCCCCGACGCTGTTGATCGCCGATCGCAGCCATCCGCTGTTTGCCGACGATAGCTTTATCGACGAACTGCGCCGGCGCTGCCCGTCGCTGCAACAGGTGATTCTGCGGGGCGATGCCGACTCAGCGCAGGCGCTGTCGCAGCTGTTGCAGGAAGACGGCGACCTGCTGGCCGCCACGCCGACGCCCGCCGATCAGGTGGCGTTCTTCCAGCTTTCCGGCGGCAGCACCGGCACGCCGAAGCTGATCCCCCGCACCCACAACGATTACTACTACAGCATTCGCGGCAGCGTGGAGATTTGTCGGGTCGATGCGCACACCCGTTTCCTGTGCGCCCTGCCCGCCGCCCACAACTATCCGCTCAGTTCGCCGGGCGCGTTGGGCGTGTTCTACGCCGGCGGCACGGTGGTGCTGGCGGGCGACCCCAGCCCGAGTTGCTGTTTCCCGCTGATTGCCCAGCACCAGATCACGCTGACCGCGCTGGTGCCGCCCGCCGTCACGCTGTGGCTGGAAGCGGTGGCGCTATCCGGCGATCGCGGCGCGCTGGCAAGTCTGCAGGTATTGCAGGTCGGCGGTGCGCGTTTAAGCGAAGCGCTGGCGCGCCGGGTGCCGGCGGATCTGGGTTGCCAGCTGCAACAGGTGTTCGGCATGGCGGAAGGACTGGTGAACTACACCCGGCTGGACGACGACGATGCCCACCGTTTCACCACTCAGGGCTGCCCGATCAGCGACGACGACGAAGTGTGGGTGGCCGATGCCGATGGCAACCCGCTGCCGCACGGCGAACCCGGCCGACTGATGACGCGCGGTCCTTACACCTTTCGGGGTTACTACCGCAGCCCGGCGCACAACCGCCAGGTCTTTAACGATGACGGGTTTTACTGCTCCGGCGATCTGGTGATCCAGCAGGCGGATGGCTATTTGCAGGTGGTGGGCCGCGAAAAAGATCAGATCAACCGGGGCGGGGAAAAGATCGCCGCCGAGGAGATCGAGAACCTGCTGCTGCGTCACCCGGCGGTTATCAACGCCGCACTGGTAGCGGTTCCGGACCCGATGATGGGCGAGAAAAGCTGCGCGTTTCTGGTCACCCGCGAACCGCTCAAAGCGGTAGTGCTGCGTCGCCATCTGCGCGAACAGGGCATCGCCGACTACAAACTGCCGGACCGATTTGAACAATTGCCTACCCTGCCGGAAACCGCGGTGGGCAAAGTCGATAAACAGCGGTTACGCCAGCTGGCGCAACAGCGCGTGGCGGCGTCCGCCGCAGGAGAATAAACCATGGCTATTCCAAAACTGAACGCCTACCCGCTGCCCGGCGTGGAGCAATTACCGGTCAACAAGGTTAACTGGCCGGTCGATGCTTCGCGAGCCGCCCTGCTGATTCATGATATGCAGAACTATTTCCTCAATTTCTGGGGAGAAAACAGCCCGCTGACCGAGCAACTGGTCGCCAATGTCGCGCGTATCCGGCAGGCGTGCCGCCAGCAGGGCATTCCGGTGTTCTACACCGCGCAACCCAACCAGCAGAGCGACGCCGACCGGGCGCTGCTTAACGACATGTGGGGACCGGGCCTGAACCGTCACCCGGATCAACAACAAATCGCCGCGGCCCTGACGCCGGATGCGGACGATACCGTGCTGGTGAAATGGCGCTACAGCGCGTTCCATCGTTCCGATTTGGAACAACGACTGAAAACGACGGGCCGCGATCAGCTGATTATCTGCGGGGTATACGCGCACATTGGTTGCCTGACCACCGCCACCGACGCGTTTATGCGTGATATCAAGCCGTTCATGATCGCCGACGCGCTGGCGGATTTCTCTCAGGAAGAGCACCTGATGGCGCTGCGTTACACCGCCGGGCGTTGCGGCCGGGTGCTGACCAGCGAGCAACTGCTGGAGGCGCTCGCCCCGCAGGCGGATGACGGCCTGGCGCGTTTGCGCGCCGAGCTGCTGCCGCTGCTGGATGACGACGATGACATCGGCGACGACGACAACCTGCTGGACTACGGGCTGGATTCGGTGCGCATCATGTCGCTGGTTACCCGCTGGCGTCAGCAGGGACATGACCTCGACTTCGTGGCGCTGGTGAAAAACCCCACGCTGCGCCACTGGCACCAACTGCTAAGTCAGCCTCAGCGGGAGGAAGCATGAGCGTCACGCTGGATTTCAGCGGCAAACAGGTGTGGGTGACCGGCGCCGGGCGCGGCATCGGTTATGACACTGCCTGTCGTTTCGCCGACGCGGGCGCTACCGTCACCGGATTCGACCGCGCCTTTTCCGCCGGCGAACCGCCGTTTCGCGCCATCGAATTGGATATCGGCAACGCGGCTGCCGTTGCCGATGTCTGCGCGACGCTGCTGGCGCAAACGCCGCGTCTGGATGTGCTGGTGAACGGCGCCGGCATCCTGCGCATGGGCCAGACCGAAGCGCTCAGTCAGCAGGACTGGCAGGATTGCCTGAATGTTAACGCCGGCGGCGCCTTTCACCTGTTTCAGGCGCTGATCCCGCAATTTCAACGGCAACGCAGCGGCGCGATTGTGTCGATTGGCTCCAACGCCGCGCATGTGCCGCGGGTCGGCATGGCGGCCTATTGTGCGTCCAAGGCGGCGCTGCGTAGCCTGTGCCTGACCGTTGGGCTGGAACTGGCGCCATACGGCGTGCGTTGCAATCTGGTGTCGCCCGGCTCCACCGACACGCCGATGCAACGCAGCCTGTGGCATTCCCCCGCCTCGGAACAACACACCATCGCCGGTTTTCCCGAGCAGTTCAAACTGGGGATTCCGCTCGGCAAAATCGCCCATCCACGCGAAATCACCGATGCGGTGCTGTTTCTGGCGTCCGATCTGGCCAGCCACGTCACGCTGCAGGATATGGTGATCGACGGCGGCGCCACGCTGGGCGCATGACCGGTTTTCATGGAGAAATGAGCATGATCTGGAAACGCGCCACCTCACTGGAGGCGCTCAATCAGATGAGCGATGACTGCATGGTGTCCCATCTGGGTATCCGCTTTACCCACATGACGGACAACAGCCTGGAAGCAACCCTACCGGTGGACGCCCGCACCCGGCAACCGTTCGGCCTGCTGCACGGCGGCGCCTCGGTGGTGCTGGCGGAATCGCTGGGTTCGGTGGCGGGCTGGCTCTGTACCGAACCGGGCGCCAGCGTGGTCGGGGTGGAAATTAACGCCAGCCACCTGCGGGCGGTCGCGCAGGGTGAGGTCCGGGGCATCTGCCAGCCGTTGCATCTGGGCCGCCAGACGCAGGTCTGGCAGATAGAGATCGTGGACGAGCGCCAACGGCGCTGCTGTATCGCCCGGCTAACCACGGCCGTTATTCAGCCGTAAAGATGAGAAAGGAGGCCAATGGCCTCCTCAGTTTGTTTACTCCGCCAGCGCTTGGTTATCGGTGTGTGGTTTTTCTCTGGCGTCCCTAGATAGTGTTGCTGTTGACGACTTCGTTGGGTGAGCGCGCCTGGACGGTGCAATGGACGTTCCAACTTGATCCGGGTTGGAGATGTAGACCCGGCTGAGCGCATCACACTTCAGTTCGCGTCGGAGCGTCCGCCTGCAGTTGCTCAGCGGTTGGTATCGGTTTGGCAGACCATCGTTTTCGATCTTCATGGCGTTGATTGTTTTGGGAATCATCGTCATAATGCGCTAGCGGCTTATCCAGAAACGCATTCCTGCACATTTCTGGACGCCGGTTTGCGCTCTGTTTAGTTGGTCTGGAAGCCTGTGCATCAGCTGATCAGTTCGCTCGCGGGTTGACGCAGTCCTGTCATGGGGTGCGAGTTGGTCATGGTATTCAGATGCACGCCGACCCGATCCGCCGGCCACACGGTCAGTACGGCATCCACCGTATCCAACAGAAAACGCGCCCGGTTAGCGATGGAGCCGCCGTACTGGTCGGTGCGCTGGTTGGAGCCATCATGCAGGAACTGGTCGAACAAATAACCGTTGGCGGCATGAATTTCCACGCCGTCAAAGCCAGCGCGTTTGGCGTTTTCCGCCGCCCGGCGAAAATCCTCCACGATACCGGCCACTTCTTCGGTTTCCAGCGCTCGCGGCACCACATAAGACTTGTACGGACGGATGGTCGCCACGTGTCCTTCCGCCGCAATAGCGCTGGGCGCCACCGGCAATTCACCATCCAGATAAACAGGGTCGGAAATGCGCCCCACGTGCCACATTTGCAGCACCATTTTGCCGCCCGCCGCGTGTACCGCCGCATTGATGCGGCTCCAGCCCTCGATCTGTTCGTCCGACCAGATCCCCGGCGTATTAGGATAGCCGACGCCCTGCGGAGTGACGGCGGTAGCTTCAGTCAGGATCATCCCGGCGCTGGCCCGCTGGACGTAATAGTCCAGCGATAACGCGCTGGGGATCCGCTGGTCGAAAGCGCGCATGCGGGTCAGCGGCGCCATGACAATACGGTTTTCTGCCTTGATAGCGCCAATATGGATTGGATCAAACAAATCTGGCATAGCGTTTCCTTTTCGTTGACACCCAACAAGTGAACGGCTGAACTCAACGAACGGCTACGGCGCCATCATCCGCATCGGACGGAGACACCGCCTGACGATTCGTTGCGTAATAAACAGAAGGAATAGGGATATACACCATCGTGGAGAGCGCTGCCAGACCATTCGGTGCTAATGGCAGCTTATTAGTTATAACGAGATGAATGGCTATAACGAGGTGAATGATTATAACGCGGCGAAGACGTGTGCTTACGTCCCCGCACGCCGGAGCGATATCAGGTTGCCGGCGCTAGTTGCCCGGCAAAGGCGGCCAATCGCTGCAATCCGTATTCCCATTTACCGAAACCCGACTCCGCATTAATGTGGCCGCCCTCGCCGACATCCACCAGGTCGCTGCCCCAGGCGTGCGCCCAGTATTCAGCGCGGGAAAATGTCATTAACGGGTCATTGTGGCTGGCGAACGCCAGACTGGGCACCGCCAGCCGTTCGGCCTGAATACGATCTTCAATTTCAAAACGCATGGGTTCGGCCGGCGCCACCAGCATCACGCCGGCGATGCCTTCCATACCTTGCTGGACCACATGGCAGGCGGCCAGCGCGCCAAAGCTGTGACCAATCAACACCGCCGGCCGATCGCAGGTCGCCAGTTCGCGGCGAATCGCCAGTATCCACCGGTCCAGATCCGCCTGATACCACTCTTTCTGGCGGATACGCCGCCAGAACGGAAAACGACGCTCCCAGTGGCTCTGCCAGTGCTCTTCATCACTGTCGCGCAGCCCCGGCACCAATACCATGGTCAGGCGCGGGTCGATGTCCATCAGACGCTGGTCTACTTCTGTTGTCTGCATCAGGTTCTGTGTCTCCCTGTTGATTGCCTGCCAGGGTGACACGGACACCATCAGTGATACCGTCGTCCCTTACACCCTTCTCATTACAATCTGATAACAATATCAGCACCGGCTTACAGCCTACCACGTGATTCCCGATTTGTATCCTGATTCAACACAGCAATTTGCATCTCGTCCGTACTTGCCGGGAAAAACCATTTTTTCTTTTTGTGTCGGGCACTTGCCGCCGTATATTCCTCTGATTCACGCAACCTGGCGGGAAAACGCCAGCTCGCGCGGGCTGGCGATACGCCGGTAATCTTCGGTATTAAGAATCACCGAGCAGGTCAGCGATCCCGCATTGAACGCCAGTTCATCAAAGCGGGTAAACAGCATCGGGTCGGCCACCAGCAGCAAATCCGCATGAAAACTGAACGGCGGAATGGCGCCGAACACGCAGTGCGTCAGGGCGTCGACCTCCACCGGGCTGGCCAGCGACGCGCGGGTGCCGCCCAACGCCTGCGCCAGACGGGTTAAATCCGCCTGTTGGTCTGCCGGCAAGACCGCCAGCACATGCTGGCGCAGGCCATTACCCTTGACATGGCAGACCAGCGCCTTGGCCCCCTGCCCCAGTTCGGTGCCGCGTATCCGCGCCACCTCCTCCGAACGCCCGGCGCTGTCATGATGCACGACCCGATAACGCGCCCGCTGCTGTTCAAGGCGCTGACATAACTGCTCAAAAATGGTGTTTGTCTGCATAATCTGATCCGTTGTTCTCAACATCGGCAAACCTCTGCCTTTCGTCTGGCAAGCAGCATGCCGTCAATGCTTTTTAATGCTATTCCCACCGGATTTAAAGCCATTCCTCTTGAATTTCGCCCCTGACCCAGCGTAGATTTAGCGCCGATTCCGTCATCTGTCTGCAACTGGCAGCGATGGCTGGGGGAACGGCTCTGAACCGGGCAGTTCCCGAACGGTGAAACGCACAATCGGAATCATTGCTGGCGTGATGCTGCTGGAGAGAAATCAGTGAAGTACTTGTTCATGGGAGTTTCGTTCATTCTGTTTTTGTGGGTAGGCACTTTTTTACTGATGCTGGAATAACCCTGACGGTATTTCACCATCCACTTCGACAGGCGGCTCCTGTCGGGGCAACAACAAAAAATAATTATCAGGCACACACGAAAGACGAACAAACGACAGGCTGGCGGCCACTCTGCCAGCCTGTTTTTTTATGGGGATTTCCGATGCTCAACGCCGTCCGGCAACGGCTCAGTGGCTCCAGCCCCCCAGCACATTCAGCACCAGACTTACCGCGCCGCCCACTGCCAGCCAGGGGCCAAACGCCAGCGGTTGCTGCATGTTGATACGGCGCACGCGCCGCCACAACAGTGTCGCCACCAACCCAGACAACGAGGCAATCAGCACCAGATTCGGCAGCGCCTGCCAGCCCAGCCAGGCGCCCAGCGCGGCCAGTAATTTGAAATCCCCCTGCCCCAGCGCTTCACGCCCGCTCAGCAGACGAAATGCCCAGTAAATCAGCCATAAAGACAGATAGCCCGCCATCGCGCCGACCACGGCCTGCTCAAGCGGCACAAAGGTGTCCGCCAGATTAAACAGCAAACCGCCCCATAGCAGTGGGAGGGTCATGACATCCGGCAGTAACTGGGTTCGGGCGTCGATAGCCGCCAACGCCAGCAGCATGCCAAAGCACAGCAACGCCCCCAGCAACGCCAGCCCCGGCTGCCAGAGCAACCCGGCCAACAGAAACGACAGCCCGGACAGCAATTCAATCAGCGGATAGCGCCATGATATCGCGCCGCCACAGCAATGGGCGCGCCCGCGTAGCCATATCCAGCTCAGCAGCGGAATGTTGTCGCGCACACGCAGTCGTTGATGGCAATGAGGGCAGGACGATGGCGGCCAGCAAAGGTCATAACGGGAAGACGGCGCGCCAACAGGCTGACCGAGCTGAAAACGCGCTTCCTGCTGCCAGCGCCGTTCCAGCATCACCGGCAACCGGTGGATCACCACGTTGAGAAAACTGCCGGTAATCAGCCCCAGCAATAACAGCGCCGTCAGCCAGATGCGCGGGAATGCGCTGGCAAAGGCGATCAGATCCATGTTGCTCTCCCATCCCGATCCCTGATGGCCCGGTATGCTGACACAAGACGTCAGCCCGTGCCAGACCGGTGAATCACAGACATCGTTTTTTGCGCGTCGGCGCGCAGACTGGTTGATTGTCGGCGGAGGCATCAACCCCTGCCTGCCGTCTAGCGTCAGGCAGGCTGACAGTTTCGCCGGTTACAGCACCCGCTCCAGCGACAACCGGGTCACCTCCACCATGCCGGCGCTGTTGGGAACTGCCGTGACGTCCAGCCCCTGGGTGATCACGCCGTTTTTCTGCTCCAGTTCTGCCAGCCAGTGCAGCAGATTGTTGAAATCGCTACGGGCCAGCGTCACCGACACCTGCGACTCCTGCGGCTGCATACGCAACACGGTAATACCGTAGCGGGCCGCGCTTTGCGGCACCAGCACCGTCAGGCTGATGTCCCGCCCGGCGATCTGCCGCCGCGCGCCTTCCGTCGGCGGCAAACGCGGCGCCTGTTGCTGCATCCAGCGCACGGTCTGGCGTTCGCGGTCAATAGTCATTCGCCACTGCCGCGCCCGCTCCTGCCACGGCGCCCAGCACAAATAATACAGCAGGCACAACAGCACCAGACCGCCGCACGCCAGCGTCATCATCCGTTCGCGCTGGCTCATTATCTGCCAGCGACGACGCAATTCATTCATGGCTGACTCCTCAGGGTTAACTGGCCTTCCACATGGTCTTTTTCCTGCTTCATTTCACCCGGCGGGATCTGGAAATAGGCCTGAGCCTGCTGGCGGAACTGTTCCATCTGCGCATAAGACGTCGCACGCAGGCTGAGACGCAGCTCATCGCGGCTGCGATCGTACGATAGCGATTGCAGCGACACGCCGTCATTCTGCGCCACCAGTTGCTGCAACCGGTTCATCTGTTCCGTCAGCGCAAAGCCGCTCATGCCGGAACGGGCCTCCTGCAAATGACGTTGCATCTGCGCTCGTGGGTTCACCACTTGCTTCTCGTCCGGAAACAGTTTGCGGTACATCCGCACACTCTCCTGACGCCAGTAATCCGCCTGACGATACAACTGGTAATGGGTCCAGACCGACTCGCCCAGCACCAGCAGCAACCAGGCGAACAAGGCGATCAGCACATTGCGCCACGGCAGCACCGCCTGTTTCCAGGGCTTCACTGGCGCGTACTCACCCTGCCGCAGATCCATACTCATCGGCAGACTGGCCTGCGCGGCCAGCGTCAGCAAATCCGTCACCGGTTGCGGTTGCCAGGTCAGAGCCGACGCAGGCACCGGGCTATAGCAGTGCACGGCGGGCAACGGCTGAAAACCGGCCAGCAGCGACTGATACCAGCTATCTTCCGCCGCCATGCCAATGCCGGTATCTAATCGAAACAGCCACAGATTCCGATGGCTGATGGCGCTCCAGGCGCTGTCGGCTCGCGGCAGCGCCATCACATCCGGCACAACCGTCTCTACCGCCACTCCCAATGTCTCACACAGATTCAGCCATGACCGCAGTCGTGATTTCTGCACCACCGCGACGGTCGCGTTATCCCCCTGCATTTCCATGACGGCAAAATGCAGTTGGTCGATATCGCTCGCCACCTGCTCTTCCAGCATAAACGGAATAGCTTGCAGCAATTGTCGGCGCGACTGACGCGGCAACGACAGGCTATGAAACGTGACATCGGTCGACGGCACCAGTACCCGCACCGACATCACCGGATAATCCGCCAGCACCGACTGAAGACGCTCCAGCGTTCCGTTGCCCTGCGTCAGGGTCTGGTGGCGGCTGACAGACCAGATCAGCCATTCCAGGCTGTCTGAAGTCTCTGCGGACAACCGCAGAATCAGCTGTTGTTTGCCGCTGACGTTCTCGGCCCTGTTCATGGGTTCACCGTCCTATATCCCCCGTACTGACGTTGTACCACCTCAATCTGCTTGCCACGATGAAACAGACTGCGTTGATAGAATTCACTGTCGTCCACCCGTATCTGAATGTCGGCGAAGAACCAGTCGCTCTTGATCGCCAGCGCCTGACGGACGCCGGTTTTAGCGTTTTCCGGCAGTGGCGACAGTCCCATAAATTCATTAAGATTACGCCATCCCTGAGGCGGACGTTGCAGCAAAACGCGCTCGGCCGCTTCCGTACTCATCTCCCCCATGAACAGCGCCGACAGCAATGGCGCGCTCTCTGGCGTCAGGGTATTGACGTTGACAACCAGCTTGTCCACCGGCAACACGCATACATAAGGCAGTAACCGGCGGTACAGCGCCGCATCCACGCCCATAACCGCCCGCAGTTCCGTGACGTCCGTCATACGCTGGTTGCCGGGGTGAAAGTTGACATAGCTGTCGTCTTCCGCGCCGTTCATCAACGGTTCGCTATCCTCGTCGATCCAGTCGCGCACCGCATCCGTCACGCGCTCAGCCTGCTTCGGATCTTCTCCCAGCACCATCAGCAACTGCCGAAATACCTGCGCGGCATAAGGCCCCTGTTCGGGATTACCGCCTTTGGAAGGCGGGCTTTGATTGTTGGTGTCGGTATTACTGCTGCTGGCGTTGCTGCTGGCATTGTTATTAGCGTTATTGTTATTACCGGATGCATTATTGGGCATCGGTTTTTTGGCCGGACTGAGCGCGTTAAGATTGAGACACGCCTGACCGTCCAGCACCTGCGCACGGATTTCGCTGCCGTCCGCCATCATCTGATGATCCACCTTCGACCAGGGTTGACCGATAAAGGTGCTTTCCGGCGATGCCTGAGCATCACGCTGCAACGCACTGGAAATCAGCGCTTCTGCGCCCAGCGCATACCAGCGAGCCTGCGTGCGGTTCAGCAAATTGCTGGTGCGTTGCCACGCCTTGCCGCTGCGCTCTGTAATCGCCGCGGCAATGGTGACCATCAACGCCAGCATCAGCATCACAATCAACAGGGCGACGCCGCGTTGCCGACGACTCATGAGTCACCTCCGCCGTTGTCGTCCGGCGATGCCTGATTCTGCTCGCCGGACGAATCGGTATTTTCCTGCGGCGGCTGATCCTGACTGTTCTCGTCCTTGTTCTCATCGCCATTATTGCCATTCGGGCCGCCCTTGCCCTGCGCCTCCACATAGCGCGGCGTCACCAGGAACACGCGGGTAATCTCACCGTAGTCCCGCAAGGTAACGACAATCGCAATGCCCTGCGGCAGGCGAGCCGGATCGTCCCAGCGATCCTGCCAGCCATCCTTGCCGAAAAAGCGCAAGACAAACCCGGTCACGCCGGTTAACACCGGACGTATCGCCGCCTCCTGCGTAGACAGCGGCTCGGAAGAATCATAAAACAGCCGTTCCAGCGTATCGCCGCGTAAGCGGTACCCGACGCGTTGCAGCTCAGATCGCGGCATAATACCCAGCGGATTGAGCCAGCCATTGCGGATGAAACTGACCGCCCAGTCAGCGCTGCTTAATTGATAACGTTCGGCGTAAAACCCCAGCTCATAGCCCTGACTACGGCGGGGAACGATTTGTGAAAAATCCCGCTCCATCAGGGAAAAAGCCCGTTGCAACTCCGCCAGACGAGCCTCTTTACGCGCCGAAACCTCATCGTTGCGCATCACGCCGTTCATTACCTGCGAAGCGGCCAGGCTGAGCGCGGCGAAAATCGCCAGCGCCAGCATCACTTCCAGCAGGGTAAATCCGCGATCTGGCCGTTTCACTGCGCGGGTTCTCCCGGCTGAACCTGATAGCTGCGCAATACGGCATCGGCGGCCCGGCTGTCGCGCTCATGACGAACCTCAACATCCACCGCGCGCACTCGCGTATCCGCCGTTGCCACGCCCTGAATGCGCCAGAACCAGAGCGAGCCGGCAAAATTGACTTCGCCATCCACCCATTGCGTCTGCGGCCACTGTTTTTCCAGCCGCATCGTCGCCTGCTGGTTTTCCGCAATCCAGATCGCAAAAGTTTTCTCTTCCAGTCGACCAAGCCCGTTCGCCTGCTGTGCGGTCGTTTTCAGCACCGTCAGTCCGGCCAGCGCGAAAATCACCAACGCCACCATCACTTCGAGCAACGTCATTCCCTGCTGTTTCATCCCTTACTGCTCCGCTTCCGGCGACGTTTGCACCCGGCCATTGGTATCCACCTGCAGCCAGGCTGAATTGCTGCCATTCCGCAAAGTCAGACGAAATGGCGTGACTTCGCCGCCCGGCAGGATCAGGATGTGCGGGTCGCCATTGCCCGGCGAAAACCCGGCGCCATCCCCCGCGGCGCCCACCTGCGTGGACAGTTCGATCTGAAAGCCATCCGGCAACTCGCTGGGCGAGGACATCCGGTACGGCTGCCAGGGTACCCAGACATAACGCAGGCGTTGCTGATCTTCCGGAGAATTCTCCACCACCTGACGTTGCAGCAACGCGTATTGCCAGCGGCGAGGCTGAATATAAATGCCCAGAATATGGTCATTCATCTGGCTGTCCTCCACCGCGTACTGCAGCTGCGCCTTGAAGCGGGCGATTTGCCAGCCGCTGTCCTGCTGCTTAGGCGCAGGAATCGCCATCATTACCAGCGTGGCGGCCAAACCGGCCAGCAGCACCACCAGCATGATCTCCAGCAGCGTAAATCCCCGCTGACGCACGATCAGGGGTTCCCGTTACCGTTACTACCGTTGCTGTGCGCGCCGTTACCGACATTCCAGTTACCGATGTCGTCATCCGTATCC
This sequence comes from Dickeya sp. NCPPB 3274, assembly GCF_000406205.1. Lineage (NCBI taxonomy): Bacteria > Pseudomonadati > Pseudomonadota > Gammaproteobacteria > Enterobacterales > Pectobacteriaceae > Dickeya > Dickeya sp. NCPPB 3274. Next base: position 3,488,807 of record NZ_CM001979.1, read on the forward strand.
GGCATACCATCCGGACCGTAGGAGAACACGTCCACCTTGCCGTGACGGCCGGGGCTGACCAACTGGTATTCCGCGCCCCACGGGTCCTGCGGCAAGCGGCGAATATAACCATCCTGGGGGTAATTGCGTGGTTCCGGCGGCGTGGTCGGTTTTTTCACCAGCGCCCCCAGCCCTTGCTCAGTCGTCGGGTAACGGCTGTTGTCCAGCTTGTACATATCCAGCGCGCTCTCCAGCGCGACTATGTCGCTGATGGCTTTCTGCCTGTCGGCTTTTTCTTTGTTGCCCATCAGGTTCGGGACAACCAGACTGGCCAGTACGCCGAGAATGACGATGACCACCATGATTTCCAACAGGGTAAAACCTCGCTGACGTCGTTCCATCTTTTCGTTACCTCATTAAACGTATCAATCTTCGCTACATACTCATCAGAGTATTCAACTGCAGGATCGGCTGGAGAATCGCCAGCACGATAAACAACACAATACCGGCCATACTGACAACCAACAGCGGTTCAAACAACCCCAGCGCCAACGTCATCTGGGCGCTGAACTCGCGATCCTGATTATCCGCCGCGCGGGTCAGCATGCCATCCAGTTCGCCGCTGCGCTCGCCGCTGGCGATCATGTGACGCATCATCGGCGGAAACAGCGACGTCTGCTCCAGCGCTTTGTGCAGGCTCACGCCTTCACGCACCGCATCGGTCGCCTGCCCCAGCCGAAAGCGGGCGTAATCGTTGGTCAGCACATCGCCGCTGATACGCATCGCCTGCAACAGCGGCACAGCGCTGGAATTAAGAATACTCAGGGTGCGGGCGTAACGGGCGGTGTTAAGCCCCCGCGCAATACGCCCGATCAAGGGAAGGAACAACAAACGCCGATGGAAAACGAGACGGTGCTTTTCCTGACGCAGCAACACGCGAAGTCCCATCACCGCCAGCACCAGCAATAAAACCACCCAGGGCCCATAGGCCCTCACCGCATCGCTGACACCCATCAGCAGCCGGGTGGACAGCGGCAGCGCCTGCTTCATGTGGATAAACTGTTCGACCACCTTGGGCACCACCGCGGACAGCAGGATAGACACTACAGAAATCGCCACCAGGGTCAACACGCAAGGATAAATCATCGCCTGTTGGATACGGCTGCGCATCTGTTGACGCTGCTCGGTGTAATCCGCCAACCGGTTCAGCACCGCATCCAGATGGCCGGAGGCCTCGCCCGCCGCCACCATAGCGCAATACAGACGCTCGAAACTGCCGGGAAAATTGCCCATCGCCTCGGCCAGCGAATGCCCTTCCACCACTTTAGCGCGCACCGCCGCCATCAGCGCGCTTAGCTTCGGCTTTTCACTCTGTTTCGCCACGGCGTCCAACGCCTCTTCCAGCGGCAATGCCGCCGCCACCAGCGTCGCCAGTTGACGGGTCAGCAACGCCAGATCGCTGGCGCTAATACGATGCGAACGGCGCAACGACAGAGAGAAGCCGCTGCGGGTGGTCACTTCGCCGCGCTGTTCCTCAATTTTGACCGGCACCAGCCCCTTTTCACGCAGCAATTGACGTGCGTGACGAGCAGAATCCGCTTCCTGCATGCCCTGACTTTTCTTTCCCTGAGCGTTCAATGCCTGATACTGGAACAGCGCCATGTCATTCCTCTTTCGTTACACGCACCACCTCTTCCCAGGTGGTGATGCCCGCCAGAACCTTATCCAGCCCGTCCTGACGAATCGTAACCCGCGTGTCGCCCAGCATCCGGGCGATACCCAGTTCACTTTCGCCGTGATGAATGGCGGTGCGCACCGTATCGTCGATCAGCAGCAGTTCATGGATGCCGGTACGGCCGCGATAACCGCTGTAGTTGCACTTTTCGCAGCCGCCGGGATGGTAAAGCGTGGTCCCCGCCGCCAGACCGGTCTGCTGCGCCTGTTCGTCGTTGAGGACATAAGGCTGACGGCAAGACGGGCACAGCGTACGCACCAGCCGCTGCGCCAGCACCCCCAACAGCGATGTGGACAACAGGAACGGCTCGATGCCCATATCCTGCAGACGGGACAACGCGCCCAGCGCGCTGTTGGTATGCAACGTGGACAGCACCAGATGGCCGGTCAGCGACGCCTGCACCGCGATTTGCGCGGTTTCGCCGTCACGGATTTCCCCCACCAGCACTACATCCGGGTCCTGACGCAGAATCGCGCGCAAACCGCGGGCGAAGGTCATGTCGACCTTAGGGTTGACCTGGGTCTGCCCGATGCCTTCCAGCTCGTATTCAATCGGGTCTTCCACCGTCATAATGTTGCGTTCGGCGGAATTGAGACGGCTCAGCGCCGCATACAGGGTAGTACTTTTGCCCGAGCCGGTAGGCCCGGTTACCAGAATGATACCGTGCGGACGGTGGATCAACGTATCCAGTTGACGACGGTTGTGCTCGGCCATCCCCAGCGTTTCCAGATCCAGCCGGACGCTGTTCTTGTCGAGCAGACGCAACACCACGCGCTCGCCGTAGTTGGAAGGCAGGGTCGACACACGCACGTCAATAGCGCGGCCGCCAATGCGCAGCGCCATACGGCCATCCTGCGGGACACGCTTTTCGGCGATATCCAGCTTGGCCATAACCTTGATACGGGAAACCAGCAATGACGCCAGCTGGCGCTGCGGCCGCAGGATTTCCCGCAGCACGCCATCGATACGAAATCGGATTAACAGGTGACGTTCAAAGGTTTCGATATGGATATCCGAAGCCTTGTGCTTGATGGCTTCGGTGAGCATGGCATTGATCAGCCGAATAATCGGCGCGTCATCTTCGCCATCCAGCAAGTCGTCGCTGTCCGGCAGCTCTTCCGCCAGCGTGTAGAAGTCAATATCGTTGCCGATGTCCTCCATCAGGCGGCGCGCCTCTTCGGAATCGCGCTGATAACGCATCACCAGTTGTCGTTCAAACTCTTCCGGGCTGACCTGACTCACCGTCAACGGCACCCCGGCGACCCGGCGCGCCTCCAGCAACGCCGGCGCTGGCGTGTCGGGCACGCACACCACTTCCGCCGCCGTAGCCGACTCATCCTGCAACAACAGAATCTGCTGCGCCCGGGCAAAGGCAAACGGCAGCACCGGTCGCAGTTCAGGCGTGTTGACAGGCTGATCGCTCATCGCCCCTCCGGCTGATAAAAGGCGGAGATGGATGATTGTACCTGATGGAAGGTGTACGTGTTGCCGCCGGACAAACGCAGGGTATTGTTGTCCAGCACGCCGTTGCCTTCGCCGCGTTGCTGCTGCTGTTCATTATTGAAGGAACGGTATTTGTTGATCGACGCTTCCTGGAACTGTCTTGGGTCACGAATAATGGTCGGACGCAAAAACAGCATCAGGTTGCGTTTGCTCACCGTCTGACTTTTCGAACGAAACAGGCTGCCCAGCCACGGAATATCGCCCAGCAACGGTACCTTGTTATTGGTTTCAACGGCGGTTTTATCGAGCAGGCCGCCCACAACCACGGTTTCGCCATTGGTGACCATCACCGCATTGTTCACGGTGCGGGTATTGAACGTCACGCCGAGTGAACTGTTGGTACTACTGTTGCTGTCCGCCACGCTGGAAACTTCCTGCTCAATCTGCAGCAACACCGAATCGCCTTCGTTGATCTGCGGTTTGACTCGCAGCTTGATACCGACGGTCTTACGTTCGACGGTATTGAAAATGTTATCGGCCGATGTGGTCTGCGAACCGGTCAGTACCGGCACTTCCTGACCCACATTGAAGGTCGCTTCCATGTTATCCAGCGTCACAATGCTCGGCGTCGCCAGTACATCGTTTTTGCTGTCGCTGGACAGCGCTGTCAGCAACATTGACCAGTTGCCGCGATAAAAACCGGCGGTAATGCCGTTGAAACTGCCGAGCGCGCTGGCATACGCCGTCGTCAGCGTGCCGTCGTTGCGGAACTGATCGGTTCCGATCACCGCCGTTGAAATCGGTATGCCCGTGTTGGTGAACTGGGTCATGCCGGCTCGTTTGTTGGCCCACTGGATCCCCAGATTCAACCCGTCGGCATCCTGAATTTCGGCGATGATCGCTTCCACCAGTACCTGCGGACGGCGAATATCCAGTTGATTGATCACCTGCTCCAGGTCTCGCATGATATCGGGCGGCGCGGTAATGATCAGCGAGTTGGTCTGATCATGGGCGCGAACCGTCACTTCTTTGCCCTGAATCGTGATAGTGCGGCCGCCCGAACTGCTGGTCGAACCAAAAGCGGAGCCAAATCCCATACTGGAACTGGACGACGAAGACGAACTGCCGGAAGAAGCGTTGCTGGACGAACCGGAGTTGCTGTTGCTGTTTGAGTTACTGCTGGAACGCGGCGATGACGGCCGCGACGCATTCGACGACGAATTGCGGTTGCCGCTGGTGCCGTTGCCGGCCAGCACTTCGATCAGATCCAGCGCCTTGGCGTACTTGAGATAGATGACCTTGGTTCCGCCCTGCACCACCTGCTTGCGATCCAGCTGGCGGATCATTTCCACCGCGCGCTGACGGGCGTTTTCTTCACCGCTCACCACCACTGAGTTGGTGCGGCCATCCGCCACCACGTTAGCCAGCATGGTGCTTGGCAATGCGTTCTTCTCATCGCTCTTGTTGAGATCGTTGACCAGTTTGGCAACGTCTTCCGCCGATGCGTAGGTCAATGGGACGGTGACCATTTCACGATCGCCGGTCTTATCCACCGTATTGACGATGTCCACCAGACGTTTGATGACCGCGGCGCGCCCGGTCATCAACAGCACGTTGGACGGCTCATAATGCACCACGGTGCCGGCGCCGGCGTTATCGTTAAGCTGACGCAGCAACGGGGCCAAATCACGTGCCGCCACATTGTTGAGCGGCACCACGCGGGTCACCAGTTCGTCGCCGATCCCCGGCTGTTCATTATTAGCCAGCGGAATGGAGGACGATTTAGCATCTTTGGAACGGATGACTTTCAATACGCCGTTATCCATCGGCACCACCGAAAAGCCATACACATCCAGCACACTGAGGAAAAACTGGTAATACTGCCCTTCGTTCATCATGTCGTAACTGCGCACGCTGATGGTGCCGCGAACCGTCGGGTCAATAATCACCGTTTTGTTCAGGTTCTTACTGACCGTATTGATGAACTCCTGAATATCGGTTCCTTTGAAACTGGCTGAAAATTCGGCAGCCCAGCCATACGGCGAGCCAAGCAGGAGAACGGTTAGCCCCAGCCACCCCCAGCTTTTTTTGATCCCTTTGCCAAGCACGTTACTCATCTCCCCCAAATTCCATATAAATATCCTGACGCTGGCCATCCCGCTCCACCGTCAGGGTAAAGTTATGCACATCAGCCATGCGTTCCATGGCTTTTTTCGCCTGCTCTTCGTCACGCAAATCCAACCCGTTCAGGGCAACGGCCATATCGTTATCCTGAAGTCCGACGCGGTAGAATGAATCGCTCTTCGGCCCCGGGTTCAACCGGTAGCCCTGCAGCTTGCTGTCGTTCATGATCGGGGAGAAAGAGACGTAATCGCTCATGGTGGTGGATGCGCGCTGCTGAAGCTGCTCATTGACCTGCGCGCCTGGGACGCCGTCCTGACCGTTATCCTCCTGACCGTACAATCCCAGCACTTCATAACGCCCCTGATACTGCAGCACCACTTTATCCGGCCGGATAGATACGATTCTGGCGTTATAACCGGGAACCTCTTCATTGACGCCGCGACTGAACTGCTCGTTGTCTTTGCTGATGATGGCGATAGAACGGGAATCGTCGTCGCCAGCCATAACGCCGGTCAGCGAAAGATTCAACGTGGAAGGAGGCAGATTGCTCATTTGCGACGCATCCAGCGCGCCCGTCTTATTTTTCTCGGGAGAAACGCCGAATAACGTAAAATCATTCAGGGTGACAGGCTGCTGTCTGGCCTGTGCCGGGGTGATCTGCACGCTGGCGACCGGCGCATTGTCCGGTAAACCAATACGCCAGAAGATCATTGCCAGTTGCTGACAAAAGAGCAGCATCAGTAGATAAAATAAAATCCGTCTGATGACAGACGGAGATAACGGTGGCAGTTTCGAGATATTCATCTGCAAACATTATCCCTATGTGTTCGCCGATTATCCTTGCCACGTTCTCGAACGTGACATAAGGGCCATATGACGCCATTTTCAAATGATGCACAGCCATTCATGAAAATGCACGTCTGCAATTGTTACTATCCTGACCGCGTACCGACCCCTATATAGTTCACCGAGCCAGACAGCGAGCTCCCGCTTCAACAGACCGGCACTGGAAAGGCGGCAAGAACAGCATTATGTATCATGCCTTGATCACTTTCAGCCCGTCACGCTAAGCCTGCACGCAACCTGCCGGTATCCGCATGACTGACAGACAGGCTTCCTGTTTCCTGTTATGCCAGGCGAACGACTTGCAGTGCCACCGTGCCGAATCAGGCCAAAACGCCCGATAATATAACTCAGGTTAATAACCTGACAATCCTTCGGTCAGCAACCTTTTTACCGCTATTTTCTTATTATTATTCCCGCAAGCTCAATCGTACCGGCTGTGCTCGGCACAGATTCGCAACAGGAACACATCTACGATAAAATAACATCACATGTTATTTACATGTTCATGTCACTGTCATGACTAAACGTTACTCTATAGTGGGCAGTGCCCGAAATCCTCATAGGTTATGATTCCAATACCAATTTATCTGCTCTGAAGCGACAAGCGCCAGCCCCTCGAACAGACAACGTTTGGCGAGTACGCCGTTCACCAACTATTATTTTAGATAGAATGAGTTAAATGCTTCTATTTTTCTAAAATCAGGTGTTCACGCCATCACAGATATAATGGATTACTATCACTGATCACACTGGGACGATAGTATGTTCACTGCGCAGCATTTGCTGCACGACTTTTTGCCTGGACCTTGCTGATATCCTATCGCCCACCGTTATTGTGGTTTGCGGATAGACGATAACAGCACAATCATGATTGTAAAACGCTGTTTCATTAAAACATATTGCCGGTTTTTTTTTGCGACCAGCCTCAAAGTTTTACCGGCATTAATGATCAGCGTAATAGAATGTTGCCGAAATGGCATTCAGGTCACATAAATGGGATGAAACGTTGATTATTCCTTCTCATTCCCTGAAAAATGAGGCATCAGACGTTCCGTCAAGGTCTGTTATGGTGCGCTCAGGATGAGCGTCAGGTTGTATAACGTTTGAGGTAAAACGTGAAAAAAACACCGGAAGTGACATCATCAACCCAGACCGGTTACCGCATCCCCGGTTATTTGCTGGTTGTCTACGCGTTGCTGCTGTTCGCGCTGGGTTGGTTTGGTCATCAACGCTGGGCGGATGTCAGCTCGTCTTCGCTTTCAGTTCCCACGGCGGCAATCGCTGCCCCGCCGATCAAGATCGTCGCGCCCGCGACAGCCGCCGCTACGACCACGCCCCCGCCTCAGGCCGCTACGGATAACAAGGAAGCCGCGGCCTCGCCAGATGCCACTGCGGAAGATAAGCCGCTAAAACCCGCGGTCGGCTGGCAAACGGCCAAACCCGGTGAGTTGCCTTATATCGCCTTCAGCGCGCATGTCTATACGTCTGATCCGGACAAACGCAGCGTTACCCTGAACGGAGAACGCTACCGGGAAGGCGACAGTCCGTATCAGGGGTTGGTGATCGAACAGATTGAGCAGGATATGGTGATCTTCAGTTTTAACGGCGAGGCATTCATTCTGGATTCGTTGCAGGATTGGCCAGGCGGAAAGCCGGACGCTGACGCCGCACCAGTCAATGAACCCGAGCCGGCGTCAAAATCGGAGAAAACGATCAGAACAACGAAGAAATGACACAGCAACTGCACATCATGCAGTTGCTTCTCTCTTAGCGGACGGTACGCATGGCGTCAAGAAACGGCGTCATGGCGCGATTGAATGAAGAACACTGCGTCGCTTTCGGCGTGCCGTCTTTCAACAGCCCCTGATACAGGTTCTCGCTCAATTGCGGCAAAGATTGATAGCGACTGGTATCCCAGCCTTTTTTCGCCGCCACGTTCACCGCCGTTCTCAGGATGGTGCCGTCATCCGGCAAATCGCTGCGTTCACACTGCACCCGAAGGTATTTACTGGCCGCCACCAATGACGCCAACTGGCTGATTTGCTCATTAGTCGGCACGCTGGCCGCACTGCGGGAAGCGGTGTTTTTCACCGGCGCCGGCGCCTGACAGGCCGCCAGACTCAGGCAACAGACACCAAAAAGGACCACTTTTAGCGAAGATACATGCATGACTCGACTCGTCTTATTAATTAAGTTCCATCTCTGGGAGGCCCGGCTTGGGCATACGCTTAGCAAACCATTATCCCTTTGCCGCCACAAGCGGCGGCAAAGGAACTGCGTGATCAAACCATCAGAAAAATATTTCTGCAAGTCCGCCCGACGCTTACTCACCTTTTTTACTGCCGGACAACAAGTTATTGCCGGACAATAGCCCGTCAGCCCGGAACATGGCTTTGATGCCGCGCACCGCCTGCCGAATACGATCCTGATTTTCAATCAATGCGAAACGCACGTGCGTGTCGCCGTAATCGCCGAATCCAATACCGGGCGATACGCAGACTTTCGCTTCCGCCAGCAGGCGCTTGGCGAACTCCAGCGACCCCAGATGGGCGTAGGCGTCCGGAATCTTCGCCCACACATACATCGACGCCTTCGGTTCATCCACCATCCAGCCAGCTTCATGCAGACCGCGCACCAGCACATTACGACGCTGACGGTACTGCTCGGCAATATCGCGCACGCACTGCTGATCGCCTTCCAGCGCAGCAATCGCCGCCACCTGCAACGGCGTGAACGTGCCATAGTCGTGATAACTCTTGATACGCGCCAGTGCGCTCACCAGCTCGGGGTTGCCGACCATAAAACCGATACGCCAACCCGCCATGTTGTAGCTCTTCGACAGCGTAAAGAACTCCACCGCGATCTCTTTGGCGCCGGGAACCTGCATAATCGACGGCGCTTTCCAGCCATCGTAAACGATGTCGGCATACGCCAGATCATGCACCACCAGTACCCCGTACTGTTTGGCCAGCGCCACGACCCGCTCAAAAAAATCCAGCTCGACACACTGTGCGGTCGGGTTTGACGGAAAGCCCAGAATCATCATCTTAGGCTTGGGAATACTTTCGCGGATCGCCCGTTCCAGCTCGTTGAAGAAATCAACGCCGTCAACCAGCGGCACCGAACGCACCTGTGCGCCGGCAATCACCGCGCCATAGATGTGGATCGGATAACTGGGGTTGGGCACCAGCACGGTGTCGCCGTGATCGAGCGTCGCCAGCATCAAATGCGCCAGACCTTCTTTGGAACCGATAGTGACAATCGCTTCGCTTTCCGGGTCAATATCCACCTGATAGCGATCGTCATACCAGCGGGAAATCGCCCGGCGCAACCGGGGAATGCCGCGTGATGTGGAGTAACCGTGGGTATCTTCACGCTGGGCTACCGTACACAGTTTTTCGACAATGTGCGGCGGCGTGGGGCCATCCGGGTTACCCATGCTGAAATCAATAATGTCCTCACCCCGACGACGGGCAGCCATTTTCAGCTCAGCAGTGATATTAAAAACGTAAGGGGGAAGACGTTCGATGCGCGAGAAACGGCGCGGAGAATTAAAATCAGCCATAGGATCCTCAGGATAACGTGAGCGCCCGGACCGTCCGAGCGACGCCTGGCCCGCAAAACGGACCGTCATTCACCCTATCCCAGTTGGCAGATACTTGTCGATAGCGCCTGGCGATTATTTTTTGTCACCCGCGTTTTAGCCTGCCGATGGGGCTTCGGGGTCAACAGCCGCCGGCGTCTCTTTGCCGCCTTTTCCTGTGACAGACTGTTGCAACGCTCTTTCACCCAATCAAAGAAATCAGTATCTTTATGCGCGGTTACGACGCGCGACAATCTTTGCCTCCAATGCCTCCGACTGCTGCCGGCAGAACTGCCCGTCCGATTCCTGAATTTTCTTTCATGCCCAGAAGCCGTTGCCTCTCATCAATACGGCAGTGCGGCATGGTTTTTATGCCCGACATCATTAAGGAGTGTTGTCATGCAGCGCAGTGTTTATGTTGATGGTCAGTACCTGCCGGAATCCCAGGCCACCATTTCGGTGTTCGATCGCGGCTTTCTGTTTGCCGACGCCGTCTATGAGGTGACGTCCGTCATCAACGGCGGGCTGGTCGATCTGGATGCGCATCTGGTACGGCTGCAACGTTCCTGTCGCGAGCTGTCCTTATCTCTGCCGGTGTCGATCGATGACCTCAAAACCATCCACCAGCAACTGATTGAACGAAACCACCTGCAGGAAGGCTCGATTTACCTTCAGCTCAGCCGTGGCAACGGCGGCGATCGCGATTTCTACTTTCCGTCGGCCGAGGTCAGACCGACGCTGGTCCTGTTCACCCAGGATCGTCCGATCATCAATCATCCCAAAGCCGAGACCGGGTTGTCCGTAGTCACCTGCCCGGATATCCGCTGGCATCGCCGTGATATCAAAACGGTCAGCCTGCTGGCCGCCTGTATGGCAAAAGAGTACGCCCACGCCCATCAGGCAGACGATGCGCTGTTAGTCGAAAACGGTTTTGTCACCGAAGGCACCTCCTGCAATTGCTATATCGTGCTGGAAAACAATACCGTCGTTACCCGCCCGCTGAGCCACGACATCCTGCACGGCATTACCCGTCAGTCCTTGCTGAAACTGGCCGAGCAACAGCAGATTGCTGTAGAAGAACGCCCGTTCACACCGGAAGAAGCCTGGCAGGCGCGGGAGATATTCATCACTTCCGCCACCTCATTTGTCTTGCCGGTCGTGAAAATCGACGGTCGTCAGGTAGGCGACGGCAAACCAGGCCCAGTCACACGCTGCCTGCGCGACATCTACATCGAGATGGCCCACGCGCAGACACGTTAACCCGCTCGCGTTGCGGACCGGCTCACTATCCAATCATGAAAGCCGGTCCGCTTCTGTTTGCCGTGATACGTTGTACGCACACGGCAACCGCTGCTACTGTCTGGGCAACGCATCCGCCTGCAACGCGGCAACATCTACATTGCTTTCCAGCACCATTTTCTGCGGCACCGCCAACGGAATACTCTCTGTTCTCAGGCGCTTGATGATATCGAACAACAGATCGCTTTTGGCCGACGCCACCATGCGTGGGCTGCCGACATACCCAGTCACGCTGAGCACCATGCCATTTGGGGTCAGTTGACTGAACATCACCGACGGCGCCGGGGTTTCCAGAATTTTTTCATGCGCGTCGTAGGCATCCAGCAGAATATTTTTAACCACATCCGGATCAATATCCAATGGGAAGGTCAGCGCCAGTGTCGCCACCCCCTGCGGATTACCCATGGTAATGTTGCGCACATTCTGTGAAATAAACTGGGAGTTGGGCACAATCACCGTAGAACGATCCCCCAACTGAATTTCCGTAGCGCGCACATTGATGCGCCGGATATCTCCCTCAACGCCACTGATGTTAACCAGATCGCCCACTTTGACCGGCCGTTCAGTCAGCAGAATCAGCCCGGAAATAAAGTTCTTCACGATCTCCTGTAAACCAAAACCGATCCCGACCGACAGGGCGCTGACAATCCACGCCAGCTTGCTCCACTCGATACCCAGCGTCGCCAGCGTCAGCAGAATAATCAGGATGTAACCAATATTGGAATACAGCGTCACCAGAGAGGCCTTGATACCGGCTTCCAGCGTAGTTTTCGGGAAGAATTCGTGCTCCAGCCAGCGGCGGGATACGCGCAGACTGTAAATGCCGATAACCAGCAGGACCACGGCATTAACCAAATGGGCAGGTACGATACTGATGGACTCCAGGCCCTTCCCACCCCAGATCTCCACCGCTTTCTGCACCAGATCAACCGGCGTGGTCGAACCAAACGTGCCATTCAGCAATGCCACTACGGCCATCAGAATCAACAGCACTTTCAACCCGGCGGACAAAATGGCCGCAGCCTGATCCAGATGACGATCATCCAGATTTAGCGTTCGTTTGATCTGCCGTCCGCTGGCAAAAGCCGGGGAAAACAGGCTTTCACACACGTCTTCCACAAAAGTGGTCGACAGGTACAGCAGGGATAACACCATACCGACCCACACCAGTTCATACGTCAGGAAACGCGCCAGCGAGATATAGCCAATCAGCAGCGACACCAGCACCGCCAGCGTGGTCAACAGTACGGCCAGATGAATCAATCCCGACAGGGTTGAACGCGCTTCAGGCGTTTCGCCCGCCTCCACCATACGCCGGCGAATCTGATCGCTGCGCAGGGCTATCGCCCCGGACGTCAGCGCCAGAAATAGTGACGATAGGCCGTTGCCGACTATCGTCACCCCCACCGAAATGCCGCTGACAGTATTGATCTGCTCAATTATTCCAAAAACAACGATAAAGCCGGTGGCGATAACGGAGAAAGGCTCCATCGCCCGCGCCACCGGGTTGGCAATCGACGGCAGGCGCCACGACGGGCGTTTATTGGAGAGAAAAGCCCGCCCGAGTCCGGAGATCATCGAACAGAACACCACCAGCCGGACCAGGCTTTCCATGAATCCCTCGGCGCGATCGGTCACATCGCCATGGCGGGTGAAAACATAATCCACCAGCAGGACCGCCAGCCCCATCGTCAGCACAGTGGAAAACACCACCGCGATAGCCAGAAAACTGCGTCTCAGACGACCTTCCGGCAGCAAATAAATGCCCGCCCGCGCCAGATATTTTTCCAGTAGCTTTCGCCCTGTCGTACTCAGCGCCGCCGCCAGCAGCAGAAAAAATGCCGACCCGTAACGCCATCCGGGTTGCCAGGCGGCAATAAACGCCTCGCTCAGGTCATCCTTCAAATCGGATAACCGCTCTATGTCTTCCTGCATCGGCTTGATAATGGGTGACCAAAAGCGGCTGCCAAGAATACTGCCGGAATTGAGCGCCAGCTGATTTTTCAGCGCATTCCGGCGCAGCGCCAGAATCTGCGTCGACAGGTTCTCCGCCCCGGTTTTTATCGCCTGCACCTGGCTGGCCTGCGCATCCAGTTTCTGCTTCTGCTGGTTAAGCGTGGCGCGCTTACGCGTGACCTCGGCGGTTTCGTTCACGGCTGCCTGCGGCTGCGGCGCCGGCCCCAGAACGTCCAGTTGAGCCTGCAATTGCGCACGCATCGGCGTCAGGATGCCGGCGAGTTTATCCGCATTGGCGACCAGTTCCAGCGTGGTATCGTTCAATACATTGAGTTTGGCGTCAGTGGTGGTGCCGGACACCTGCTGTTTGATGCCATCAAGCTGTTTCTGCAGCTTTACCAGTTCGGTATCCACATTCACCTTGTCCGCGGTTTCCTCCTGCCCATCCGGCGCAGGATCTGTCGCGGCCATACTTACCGAACTGAAGGCAAACAGCGCCACCAGCAGCATCCAACCGTAAATTCCGAGTAGCCCTTTACGCATACACCCAACGTGCCCTTGATACTGTCGTCAACCGGTGCGGCAATTCCTACGCCGGTTGTCCTGGGATGAAACAGAAACCTGCAGCGATACCCGCAGGCAAGATGGCTAATAACTTACTCAGCAATGGAGGTAAAACTCAAACAGATATCGCCGAAACTGTCCAATTTGCGAGATCGCTTCCGATGTGCCGACTTCATTTGCAGGAATAACAGCGAGCGATACGAAGGTTGTTCAGGGATTCGCCGACCAGTCCAAATCACGCGCCAATTCATTGACTCATCAGGGATGCCCGGTATAATCCAGCCCACATCGCTAAGCGACTGTATCCCATCAAGGCGCCCTTAGCTCAGTTGGATAGAGCAACGGCCTTCTAAGCCGTAGGTCACAGGTTCGAATCCTGTAGGGCGTACCATTTCGAAGTTAAACCGACGTCTTTTTTTATGCCTTTCATTCAGTAAATTAGCGCGATATCAGGCTTTCAAATTCAACCTAAGTCTATCTGTCAGTATCGCGCTAAAACGAACCATTCACTTTTAGACGTCTTCCTATAGACTAATGTCTTGTATAACTGGAAAACATCATCACCAGAACATCACAATTCCGTGTTCCATTTGCCGAAATAACGCTTTAATTTCTCTACCGTGTGTCGCCATTTCGGAGCTGTAGGCTTGCAAACCGTATTTTGGTTGCCGAAGAACCCGACCTCGTTCACCGCGTCTTGCTCACTACGGGTTTCCAGCCATTTCACGGAGACAAAATACTCAGACTTATCGGGGTCGTCCGCATTTTGGCGGTAGAGGTCACGGTACTTCAGCACATCCATCGCCAGCGTTTCACCCTGTTCGGTGTTGATGGTGAAGCTACTGGCAGGCTCAACGGCGCTTTGCACAATACCGACGCCGACGTAACCCGTCGCCGGGATTTTTACCCACACGCGGTTACCCGGCTGAAGTTGTTTTAACGTCTGACTGTACCAGCTTCCGCCACCGGCGCTGATAAACCCGTAGCGACTCGCTTCTTCCCAGACGCGGCTTTGCGGGTCGCCAAACGAGACGTAGAACTCCCCGTTCCAGGGTTCTTTGGCATTGGCGCTGGTGGCTGTAGCCTGTGCGGCATTGGTTTGCGTCTCGCTCGGGTCAAGAAGCCATGCACGGCTTAAGAACTGCTCACTACCATGCTGGAACACTTTAAAGAACAAGACATTAATTGAAATGCCATTTTTGCTCAGGTAATCGACAATGCGTTCGGTGGAGGGGTCCAGCTCTGCCGCCACAATGATGATTTGGTGCGACTGATTGAGCGACTCTTCTTCCAGTTCCGTATTAAAGCGCTGCTTAAACGCCTCGCCCAGATTACCGCCACCGGAGAATTTTTCGTAAATCTGCGACAGGCGCTCAGCGGTTAAGTCATCCACCCAGGAGGCGTAATCCAGCGCCTGCGCCACCACCTCACGCGGCGTGCGATCGCGCTTGAGTTCAATCAGGATCAGCGACGCATCCGGCGCAATCGCCAGCAGGTCGATACGCCCTTTATCAAGCGTCGGTTCCTGATGGCCAATAATCATCCACTGGTCAGAAAGAATCGTCGGGTCGTTTAAAATCATCTTCTCCAGCAGTTGCTCGCTGGCGAGTTTACTGATGGTCAGCGGTTGAGGGTTATCCCCTACCCGCCAGATAGCATGATGAACCGGCATCGTCTGTTCCTTAACTTAATACTGCGTCGGTGAGGGCATCCGCCAGGTGGAGCTGGGTTTGTTGGGCGGATTGCAGGCGGTATTTAAGGGTGTCGCAAACACTCAGAAGTGATATGTACAGTTCTAGAATCCTATTCGTCTCACTAATTGGAGGCAATGCAATAAGACATCCGCGAAGCTGAGTTTTATTTATTGATGCCAAATTTGTTGTTTGCTTGCTAGCACCTGCGAAATAATTTCGTGAAACAGACGAATTCATAAATGTTTCAATCCATTTAACATTCAACTCATTAACAATCGGTCTAGCTTTAAAAACATGGTTTTGATTAGCTACGTAAAATGAAGGGTCAGTCCAGATAGCAGTTCTTCCAACAGTATCCCAGTCACCACCTTCTGTAATTAATAGATCATTTGATTTAACATGATACTTGTCTTTTTCATCAACAGGAATTTCTATTGTTTTAATTTCTGACAAATCAAGATATCCCCGTTGTACATTTGCTACACGAAGATATGGTACTGAAATCAATTCTCTACCTACAAGGTTCCTACCTTTAGTTATACCACTTTGGATATCAACAATATCTTCAAAGCGACACCACTTCCACCCCTCCGGCAATTCAAACGGTTTTTCTTCATCACTCACTGGCGGCAACGGTTTTTGTTTTTTAATTTTACCTTGTTTCACCAGTTGCGCTTTCTCCTGCTCAATACGTTTAAGCAGTTCAGAAGCCGGTTCATCGTTAGGGTCTTGCGGCACCAGTTTGCCCATCACCGCCAGTTGCAGAATGGTTTGCTTAAGCGCATCGATACTCGCTTCGGTGGTAAACAACGTGTCGAAATGCTGGCTGATGCGCGCCCAGCTTTCGGCGAGTTGTTCGGCATTTTGGCTATCGGTCAGCGTTGCCAGCAGGGTTTCCACCAGTTGCTGATGGGTATCCAGACTGGTTAGAGATTGCTGTTCCAGTTGGTCGCAGAGGGACATGAGTTCGTCAACCTTGCAGATAATTCGATTTTGTTCAGCTTTAGGCGGAAGAGCAAATACTGTGGCAATAAGTTTTTCTCTTGATATATTCGGCTGAGCTCCACCAGCCCCCATCCCGATGAAAATTCTCTTGTAAGCTTTTAAGAGGGTTAATAAATATATATTCGAAATTCCACTATATGGAGTGCAAGCACATACTGCTTGATTAGTCGTACCACGAACATTTAAGATCGATGTCTTACCAATTGTTGCCCCATACATCGCAATTAACACGTCCCCGACTTTATTGTCACGGAGTGAACACTCCTGCAAGGCAAATTCTGTGATTTTCTCCTCGGAATCCGAAATAAAATCCGAAGAGAGTTCCCCTGATTTAAACCACGGAATATCACCATTATAATATTTTGCATTAGAGCGACTTGGCGTGGCTCCAGCCCCCCAATCACCTATATCATTTAAATAACACCATTCCCAACCATCAGGTAAATCAAAGGGTATTTTGGTTATTGCAATTTTTTCAAGTTTTTTAGGTTTCCTAATCACTTTACTCTTAACTAATTCATCTCTTTCTTTCGCAATCTGCTTCAGTAACTCCGACGCTGGTTCATCATTCGGGTCTTGCGGCACCAGTTTGCCGCGTACCGCCAGTTCCAGAATCAGCTCGCGCAGTTTCTTAATGCCGTAGAGGTCGATTTTACCGTTGCTGCCGCGCCCGGCGGTGGAACGGGTTTGCAGCGCAGAAGACCAGATAGCGATATGGTCGGTGACAAGCTTCTCAACGGTCATCAGTTCGCCCCCTTGTTGCCAGAAAGTGCAGCACCGAGGATATCGCGCAGTTGATTACGCAGCTCGCTGATTTCCGCCTGCTGCGTCTGGTACTGCGCCAGTAATTCATCCGGGTCGTGGCTGAGGGTTTCGCCCTGATAGGGGTTCTTGATATCAAGGTTGAAGTTGCGGGCGATGATGTCGTCGATGCTGACTTTCCACGCCTGATTATTCTCTTCACGGCTGGCAAAACCATCGGCTTCATTGCCCCACCAGTCGATTTCCGTTTGGAACTCTTCAAACTTCATCGGTTTGGTTTTGCTGTAGTTCTTTACGCCGTCCGGGTACGGATGCTCGTAGAACCACACTTCTTTGGTTGGCTGACCTTTGGTGAAGAACAGAATATTGGTTTTGATGCCGGTGTACGGGTTAAACACGCCGTTCGGTAACCGCACGATGGTGTGCAGGTTGCATTCCTCGGTCAGCAGCTTTTTGATTTTGGTTTTTACACCTTCGCCAAACAGCGTGCCGTCCGGCAATACCACCGCCGCGCGGCCTTTGTCTGCCAGCACTTCGATAATCAGTTGCAGGAACAGATCGGCGGTTTCACGGGTCTGCATCTCTGCCGGGAAGTTCTTCTCAATGCCGTCTTCTTCGGTGCCGCCAAACGGCGGGTTGGTGACAATCACATCAACCTGCTCATCCCAGGAAGAGAGCGGCTTGTTGAGCGTGTTGTCGTGGCGGATCTGCACCGGGACTTCAATGCCGTGCAGCAGCATATTGGTGGTACACAGCAAGTGCGGAAGCTGTTTTTTCTCTACGCCATAGATCTGCTGTTGCAGCGTTTTATGGTCTTCGGTGGTGTTGACGTAATGCGCTTTCACATGGTCGAACGCGCAGGCAAGGAAGCCGCCAGTACCGCAGGCCGGGTCCATAATCGACTCACCCAGTTTCGGGTCAATACGATTGACCATAAAGCGCGTCACCGCACGCGGGGTATAGAATTCGCCCGCATTTCCGGCGCTTTGCAGGTCGCGCAGGATCTGTTCGTAGATATCGCCAAACAGATGACGTTCCTGGCTGCTGCTGAAGTCGATTTCGTTAAGCTTGTTGATCACCTGACGCAGCAAGGTGCCGTTTTTCATGTAGTTGTAGGCATCGCTGAACGCCTGTTTGACCACAAAGCCACGCGGGTTCTTATCAATCGGCGCAGTGAGATTTTTCAGGGTCGGGAACAGGTCGTCGTTCACAAATTCCAGCAACGCATCACCGGTAATACCTTCGCTGTTCGCCGCCCAGCTACGCCACAAATAGCGTTGTGGGATCGGGAACTGGTAGTGATCCTGCTCCAGTTCCAGTTCTTCTTCCTGGGTATCAAAAATCTTCAGAAACAGCAGCCATGAAAGCTGCCCCAGTCGCTGGGCATCACCATCAACACCGGCGTCTTTACGCATAATGTCCTGAAGGGATTTAATGACTGAGCTAATCGACATGTTTTCTTTCCATTCTAAAAAAGGATGCCACTGGCGGCAGGGGCGGCCAGTGGCAGTCTGTGTTCATTATCAGGCTGAGCGCGGCGCTAACTGGTAGATTTCGTTTTCCAGTTCGTTGACGGCTTGCTCATAAGCCTGCTTGTCACCAAAGCGGGTTTTGATGATCTCAATGGGGCGGCCCAGGGTATCGAACGGTTTTAGTTTCAGCACCTGCACATCCTCAATTTCCTGAACCCCTTCGTCGGCGTATTTATCCAGCAACGAGCTAAGCACCTGCCGCGCCGGTTCGGCGTATTGGGTGAAGTAGTTGCGTTTACGCACATTCGCGGCGCGCTCCTGACGGGTTAACGGCGGCTGACCGTACACCACATGACAGAGCAAATCAAACGGGTCGAGATCTTTACCCACCTCTTCGGCCAGCACATCCCACAGAATGCCCAGTTGCGCCAGCTCGTCGATAATCACCTGCTTGCGGGGTGCCTGCTGCCATTTGCGTACGAAGCTATCCAGTGACGCGTATTCACGGTCTTTGAGCAGCGTTTTACGGGTGTAATCCTGGAAGGATTCGGTCACCAGTTTGCCGTCAGCATCGTAATACTGAACGCGCTTCGCCAGCACATTTACCGCCACGCCGTTCACATAGAATTTGCGGACTTTGTTTTCGTTGTCATGATGGAATTCACCGTTGCCCGACTGCCTGTCACGCCCGGCCTGATAGCCCGCATCGTCTTCTCGCGCGTCATTGCCGGTGTTATCGCCGTTATCCGCGTTATCTTCCGCATCCAGTTGCTCATTGAAGTCGGAGTCGTTGTCGGAAATGTCGCTGGGTTTTACCACCAGTACTTTTTCTGGCACGCCGTCAAAGCGTGGGTCGGCAAACAGTTCCGTCGCTTTTTTAAAATCGAGGATGGTGAACCACAGCTTGCCGTGCTTTTCGTTGATACGCGTGCCGCGCCCGATGATCTGCTTAAACTTGGTCATCGACTGGATGTTTTGATCCAGTACCACCAGTTTGCAGGTCTGCGCATCAACGCCGGTGGTCATCAGTTCAGACGTTGTGGCGATAACCGGGTAGGCTTTTTTGGGATCGGTAAAGTTCTCCAGTTGCGCCTTGCCGATATCGTCATCGCCGGTGATTTTCATCACGTATTTTTCGTTCTTCAACACCTGTTCCGCATTGAGGATCACCAGCGCATGGCGCATGCGGTCGGCGTGATCGATGTCGTTGCAGAAAACGATGGTTTTATCCATCGGGTTGGTACGTTTCAGGTAATCGGTAATGGTCTGCGCCACCAGCATGGTGCGTTCATCAATCACCAGCGTGCGGTCAAAATCTTTCAGGTTGTAGATACGGTCCTCAATTTCTTCGCCGTATTTATCCAGTTGACCTTTTATTGGCCGCCAGCCTTGCACATCAACGTCGATATCAACGCGCACCACTTTGTAAGGGGCGAGGAAACCGTCTTCAATGCCTTCTTTCAGCGAGTAGGTGTAAACCGGTTCGCCAAAGTAATCGATATTGGAGACATCTTCGGTTTCTTTCGGCGTTGCCGTCAGGCCCACCTGAGTCGCACTGCCGAAATATTCCAGAATCTCTCGCCAGGCAGAATCTTCAGATGCGCTGCCACGGTGGCATTCGTCAATCACTATCAGGTCAAAGAAATCCGGTGACACCTGTTTATAGGCTTTCTGATGTTCTTCCGGCCCGGTTATCGCTTGGTACAACGCCAGATGCACCTCGTAAGCCGGGTCAATGGTGCGCCCGGAGACTTTGGTCATCGCGGTGCCGAACGGCTGAAAATCATTACGTTTAGCCTGATCGACCAGAACATTGCGGTCCGCAAGGAACAGGATGCGTTTTTTGTTTTTGGCTTTCCACAGCCGCCAGATTATCTGGAACGCGGTGTAGGTTTTTCCTGTCCCTGTCGCCATGACCAGCAGAATGCGATTCTTGCCTGCCGACACGGCATCTACCGTTCGGTTGACGGCCTGTATCTGATAATAACGGGGGGATTTTCCGCTACCGTCGTCGTAATAATCCTGACTGATAACGGGCAGCTGTTCCTGCGTGAATCCTTTCCAGACACAGTATTTTTGCCACAGCTGTTCAGGCGTTGGGAAGTCGCTGAGGGCAATTTCGGATTCGAGCTGCTGCGGATTGGTTTTATCGTGGAAAACAAACCCATCACCGTTAGAAGCAAATACAAAAGGCACATCAAGCAGACTCGCGTAGTCCAGCCCCTGCTGCATCCCTTTGCTGATGGCGTGCTGGTTGGCCTTGGCTTCGATAACGGCCAACGGCAAGTTCGGCTTGTGATACAGCACAATATCGGCTGATTTGACTTTGATACGTGAGGCCAGTTTGCCACGCACCACAATCTTGCCATCACGCAGTTTCACTTCCTGACGGATCTGAGCCACATCATCCCAGCCTGCCTCCTTAACCGCAGGAAGGATAAATTTGGTGATGATATCCGTTTCAGTCAGGTGCGTTTTGTTCACGCCAGCCATAGCAGAGCACTCCACGATATTGGGTTAGCTCTGATTTTACACAGATTAGTGCGTCAGGTAATGACCCGAAACGATGTTTTGGGTAGCGATGGGTCAATCCATTATTCGGCAGAATAAATTACGTTGCTTCCCAGCTCATGCAACTGGATAACACTGTAGACAGGATGAAGTAAAAACTAGACTGGTCCCGCCCCGATAGACAATCCGACCCTATAATTGAACTCCCTCCCCCACATCTACCGAATGCCACTAAATACACCGATAAGGCTTACGTTTTGCATCAAGTTTCTGGATGACCTTAAGAAGTTCTGCGGCGGCTCATTTAGCACAGGAGCCTGACGAATCAGTCAGTGACCAGGTATTCGGCTGACCGATATAGGTCCTTAACGCATCGAGAAAAACCGTCACGCGGGCTGGTGGATTTCTCAGTGCGCGTAATGCGTAAATACCCGTCGATGCCTGTGGTTGCAGGCACAACTCCGGGAACAGCTGCGTCAGAAAACCGGCTTTGATATCCGGGCCAACCACCCAGTCCGGTAGCCAGGCGATACCGATCCCCGCTACTGCCGCCAGCCGCATGGCTTCAAAATCATCACAACCGAACATGGGGGGGAAGCCGGCTGCGCGTATCGGCTGCCCCAGCACGCTGGCCCAGTTCAGCAGGTCAGAACCGTGAAGTTTATCGATCAGGCGATGCGTCGACATCTCCTCTGGCGTGGCGGGTATTCCCGCCGTTGCCAGATAAGTCGGGCTGGCGCACAGCACCCGGGTCTGTGTACCGATGCGACTGCCTATCAGGGTGCTGTCGGCCATATCGCCGATTCGGATAACCAGATCCAGCCGCTCAGCAACCGGGTCAGCCAGCCGTTCCGTCAAATCCAGTTCCAGCCTTAAATCAGGATGCTGCTGCGTCAGTTGCGCCATGACGGGAAGGACATAGCGTTTGCCGAATGTCGGATAGCACGCCACCCGCAAAATGCCCGTAACGGCGCCTTTCATCGAGGCCAGTTCCTGCTGCGCGTCCGCCAGTGAATCCAGTATTTGTCTTGCCCGGATCAGCAACGCTTCGCCGGCATCCGTCAGCGTAAGATGTCGGGTGGAACGCAGAAACAACGGCGTATCAAGATGCGCCTCAAGCGCATCAATCTGGCGGCCGATCGAGGAAGGGGTGCGTCCGCGACGACGACCAGCTCCAGAAAAACTGTTCTCGCGCGCGACATCAACAAAAACGCCCAGGAACTCGGCGAATTTCTCTGACTGCATCTGTGCATTTCCTGCATAGCTGTTGTGGGGAGAAGCCATCTTATCAGTCAGTTCCCCCAATCTTAATATTCTTCCCACAGCAAGTTCACCTACAGACATCATCGAACCGGGAAAGAAAATATGAAAACCACCACCTATGATCCGCTCTACCTATTTATCAATGGCGACTGGCTGGAAGCCGGTAACCGCGACACCGTCTCCGTCATTAATCCGGCTACGGGGGCTTCGCTGGGGCGACTGCCGCTGGCCACCACTGCTGATTTGAATAACGCACTGGATGGCGCCCGGGACGGATTTGAAGTATGGCGTCGCACGGTACCGGCCAAACGTGCGCAGATAATGAAAGATGCGGCTGCATTGATGCGCGAACGTGCGGAACACATTGCCGCCCAGATGACTCTGGAAGAAGGCAAGCCGCTGACCGAAAGCCATGATGAGGTGTTGCGCGCGGCTGATTACTTTGAATGGTTTGCAGAAGAAGCCCGTCGTATCGACGGTCGTGTGGTACCGGCGAATCGCCCCGGCGTGCAGCAACTGGTTAAAAGACAGGCCATTGGCCCTGTGGCCGCGTTTACCCCCTGGAATTTCCCGGCGATAACGCCGGCCCGAAAACTCTCTGCGGCGCTGGCGGCAGGTTGCAGCGTCATTCTGAAGCCCGGCGAGGAAAGCCCGGCAACCGCCCTGGCGCTGGCCCGTTGCCTTGATGACGCGGGCCTTCCCAAAGGGGTTCTACAGGTCGTATTTGGTGTACCAGATAGGGTCTCATCCCAGCTCATCGCCTCTTCGATCATCCGCAAGGTCGCCTTCACCGGCTCGGTGCCTGTGGGCCGTTTGCTTTCCGAACGGGCGGCGGCGGGTGTGAAGCCGATTACCCTGGAACTCGGCGGACATGGCCCGGTGCTGGTCTTTGACGATGCGGATATCGACGCGGCGGCGGATGGCGGGGCCGCCAACCGGTTCCGTGGAACCGGGCAGATCTGTATATCCTCAACCCGCTTTTTAATCCAGCGCACATCCTATGATCGCTTCGCCGAGCGCTTTGTTAGCGCAACGGAGAAACTGATTATCGGTGATGGCATGGACGCCAAAACGCAGGTTGGCCCACTGGCCAGTCAGCGCCAGTTGGAAAAGATGGAATCGCTGGTTGCTGATGCGGTGGAACGGGGTGCGAAAGTCCTGACGGGCGGGAAGCGTATTAATCGCCCCGGCTTTTTCTTTGAGCCAACGGTGCTCGCCAATGTCCCGATGAACGCCCGCATCATGCATGAAGAGCCGTTTGGCCCAATCGCGGTCCTGATGCCGTTCGATACTCTGACAGATGGTCTGGCGGAGGCGAATCGCCTGCCATATGCCTTGTCTGCCTATGCCTTTACCCGTGACGCACGCACCGCAATGGATGTGGGGGACGGCCTGGAAGCCGGCATGATCGGCATCAATCAGTACCGCATCATCGCAACGGAATTGCCCTTTGGGGGAATGAAGGAAAGTGGTCATGGCTCTGAAGGGGGCACCGAAGGGATTGGACACTATCTGACCAACAAATTCATCAGTCAGATTTGATTCATAACCTGACCCGAATCACGAAAGACAAGGAACACACCATGAAAACGATTGATTTTACCAGTCCCCGCGCTGCCGCCCGGCCCTTCACTCCCGAGCTGTCTGATTTTGTCGAGCAGCCGCTGTACTCTCAGGTCTGGACCAACCCGGCATTGGCTCCCCGCGATCGCAGTTTGATCACCATCGCCGGCCTGATCGCCCTGAATCATGCAAACGAGCTGCCCGCCCATTTACGTCGGGGTATTGAAAATGGGCTGACCCGGGAAGAACTCAGCGCAGTCATCACCCATCTGGCTTTCTACGCAGGCTTTCCTGCCGCCATCACCGCATCGGCCGTCGCGAACGCAACATTCAGCGAGGACGACGCAGCCTGAGCATACCCTGCCGGTATATCTCATTTATGCCGGCATCCCGTTGTAAACCAATTTTTTCACAGGAAACAGCCATGAAAGCAATCATTTTTGACCAGTTTGGATCACCTGATGTGCTCAAACTCCGTGAGGTTCCGGAGCCCGAAATTCGGCCCAATGACCTCCTGGTACGGACACGTGCCGCTGGCGTTAATCGTGCCGATTTGACGCATCGCAAAGGGGGATATGGACGTCCGGATTTTGGCGACTCAACCATCATGGGTCTCGAAATCGCCGGTGATATCATTGCGGTAGGGGATCAGGTTAAGGGGTATGCCATCGGCGACCGAGTGATGGGGATCGTCGGCGGCGGTGCGTATGCTGAGGTTTCCCGCATTGATTACCGTATGGCGATGCCCATCCCGGCAAGTCTTGATTATATTCATGCGGCCGCCATTACCGAGACCTTTGTTACCGCACATGAAGCGTTAATCCATCTCGGTAAACTGAAAGCGGGTGAAACCGTCCTCATTCATGCCGGCGCCGGCGGAGTCGGCGGTGCAGCGGTGCAACTGGCTCATGCGGTCGGTGCGACGGTCATCACCACCGCCCAGGAGACGGCGCACGCGCTTGTCCATCGCATGGGAGCGGACCATGCCATCGATTACGTTAAAGAGGATTTCGCCAACGTCGTTTCCGACCTGACCGATAACCGCGGCGTGGATCTCATCCTCGATTTTATTGGCGCGTCCTACCTGGAACGTAATGTGAATTCACTCAATTTCGGCGGGCGTCTGATACAAATTGGCATTATGGGAGGCGTTGAAAACGCTAAAATTCCGCTGGATCGCGTCCTTTATCGTCACTTGCAGATCATCGGAACGGTCATGAAATCGCGTTCCCAGGATGTGAAGCATGAGATGTCCCGGCGGTTCAGAGAGCGCTGGCTTTCACATTTCGGCAAAGATGGGCTGTCACCGGTTATTGATAGCGTATTTCCCCTGGCAGAGGCCAGTGTTGCTCATCAACGCATGGAGGATGGCCTTAATGTTGGGAAAATAGTATTAACTGCCTGACGCTGAGCCGCTGCCTGCTCCAGGTTTATCTCTGCTATGCCCGGTCCAGACCGGGCTTTTTAGGCTGATACGGGCCTTGGTCGCCCTCTTATAATTGCTCGCCCTCTTATATAAGATGGCGCGTCTCCTTCCACGATTCTGCTCCAGCCATAACCGGTCTTCCGCCACGATGATGATTCCCCGAGCGCGCGATCTTGACCAATGACAAGGCGGTACGGACGTTAGCCTCTTTATAATCAAGCCCGTTTGTCTTCTCACTGGTGTGAAAGTATGGCTTATCAACTTAACCTTAACTGGCCCGAATTTTTAGAAAAATACTGGCAAAAACAACCTGTTGTATTAAAGAATGCGTTCCCGAACTTCGTCGACCCCATTACGCCGGATGAACTGGCGGGACTGGCGATGGAGCCGGAGGTGGACAGCCGCATCGTCAGCCATGTTAATGGACAGTGGCAGGCGTGGAACGGGCCGTTTGAGCAGTTCGATCATTTAGGGGAAACCGACTGGTCGCTGCTAGCCCAGGCGGTTAATCACTGGCACGCTCCGTCTGCCGAGCTGGTGCGTCCGTTTCGCGTGCTGCCGGACTGGCGTTTAGACGACCTGATGATCTCCTTTTCCGTACCGGGCGGCGGCGTCGGACCGCATATCGACCAGTACGACGTGTTTATCATCCAGGGGATGGGTCGCCGCCGCTGGCGCGTCGGCGATAAGCTGCCGATGCGCCAGTTCTGCCCGCATCCTGCGCTGCTGCACGTGGATCCTTTCACGCCGATCATCGATGAAGAGCTAGAGCCGGGCGACATTTTATATATTCCGCCGGGCTTCCCGCACGACGGCTTCACCTTTGAAACCGCGCTCAACTACTCGGTCGGTTTCCGCGGGCCCAACGGCAGGGATTTAATCAGCAGTTTTGCCGACTATGCGCTGGAAAACGATCTCGGCGGCGAGCACTACAGCGACCCTGATTTAACCTGCCGGGAACATCCGGGCCGGGTGGAAGAATATGAGTTAGACCGCCTGCGCGCGATGATGATCGACATGCTCAATCAGCCGGAAGACTTTAAACAGTGGTTCGGTCGCTTCGTGACGACGCCGCGCCACGAGCTGGATATCGCCCCCGCAGAGCCGCCCTATGAGCAGGATGAGATTGCCGACGCGCTGATGGCCGGCGAAACCCTGACCCGCTTAAGCGGGCTGCGGGTGCTGCATATCGGCGACGGTTTTTTCATCAACAGCGAAAGGCTGGAAACCGTCGCTCCGGAAGCCGCCGATGCGTTGTGCCGTTACACCACTCTCGGGAAAAAGGAACTCGGCGAGGCGCTGCGCAATCCGGCTTTCGTTGCGGAACTGACCGGGCTGGTTAATCAGGGCTATTGGTTCTTCGACGAATAGTTCTTCGACGAATAGTGTTTCGAGAAAAATAGCTCGCCGATAAAAAAGAGTGCGATGAGATGAAAAGAGCGGCGGTAATGTGCGCTGTCTGCTAGCCTAAAGTTTGAACAGAAAAAACCGATACCATAAAAAAGCTGGCGTACATGCCGTCAGCTTATCGGTGTACTGGTGAACATCAGATAGCATCGTATAGATAGACGTCGCCCCGATGAGCAGGGAATTCCCCCTTGCCTATCGGGCCTCTTCAAACGCAGAAACAGGATAACCAAGATGGATGTATCACAGATTGCGTCACTTTCCACTGGGCTTAGTAACATGCAACTGAGCAGCGAGATCAGTACTACTGTTCTGAAGAAATCATTGGATAATCAGAAAGATACAGTAGCCAGTCTCATTCAATCCATTCCGCAGTTGCCCGCCAATCCGGCCATCGGCCGCAACATCAACACCACGGCATAATCGCTGCCATCGTGGTTTGGCGAACACGTCGTGGTTTGGCAAACACATCGTGGTGTTGCAGACAAATAGCAGCTACTCAACTAGCTGCTATTCATTTATTTGACTCAAATAATTATTTTCCCCAAATAATCATCTTTTTGATCGCGGCGGTAACACGCAAACACACGCCATCGCGTTTTGCCCCGATAGAAGCATTGCCGGTATAAACCCCGCCGCCACCGTCAAAGACCAACGGCCTTGCGTGACATCCCCACCAGCATATCGCGCGCTTTGATCTTGCGGGCGAAAAATGGCGCCCGGAATTGGCCGAACGGTAGCGAAGTCAGGCCGTCATTGCGGCCAAGCGTGACCACCATGACTTTACCCATGCCTTTACCGGGCTGTACCGGTTTGTAAGGTTTAAGCCTGGCCTCGGACGACCGATTCGCGGCTATCAACACCTTGATGTTCGCAACGATCGACCTGGCGTGCAGCCCGGCGATCATCGCCAGTCGGTTTTCAGGCAGGTTAGTAATATCACCGGCAGCGAACACCCTGTCATGCCCTTCCACACGAAGATAGCGATCGACGTTGATCAGGCCGTTGCGCTGCACCGCCTCAGGCCACGATCTCGCCACAAAATCAGTCACCGGCTTCGCTCCCGCCGCCCAGATGACGATATCGGCCGCGAGCATAAGTCCCGAGTGAGTGACGACCTTACCGTCCACCGGCTGTTCACCGGGCGCAGGCAGCACAACGCGATCGTTGAGCGCAAATTTAACGCCTTTATCGCGCAGATCTTTTTCCGCCCATTGGGGAAATTTGTCCGGCGCGTTATTCAGTACCGTCTTACCACTGTGAACCACGGTGATTGCCAGATCGGGAAACGCCTCGCACAACTCTGCGGCAATCTCGATACCAACCGGCCCAGCCCCCGCCACCACCACGGTTCGCGCCTCCCGCAGGCGTTTGTGCATCGACCGGATTTCGGCGGTACGACTTGTGCTCAACGGCGTCTGGGCCTTGATAAGCGGATCGATATACGCTGACCCGGTGGCGATCACCGCATAATCGAACGACACCGTGCCTTCGCTGCCATCCGCCAGTGCCACGTGCGCGCTGTAATCGGTCAACCCCACCGCTTTGCCCTGTATGAACCGCACCGCGCCGATGAAGCTGTCATAAGGAATTTGCGCCGGCAGACTGTCAGGATCGACCAGCAAACGCGGGACCGCCATTGGCACCTCCCAATACGTCTTGGGATCAACGAGGGTCACGTCCGCCGCATCGCGCAGTTGATAAGCGATTTGGTGCCCTGCCGCCCCACCGCCAATAACAAGGACAGATTTCTTTTGCATACAGACAGTTCCTTTTAAATGACGTTATGACCACAGCGCGTCGCGGTGGTTAAGCGCGGCAAACGCCGGGCTGTGTCGCAGTTGGTTGATCGTACGTTCGCCTTCGGCAAGCGCCTCGATACTGGTATGAACTGAATAAGCGCCCATCACGAGCGGATGCGGATGTTCGGACGCTGAACCGATAACCAGCTCGACATCGCCCTCGGCCGTCATCCCGATGGCCTGATTGCCTTGTGCGAACACCGCCAGTTCGCGCTCAAGCACCGTACCGCCGACATGCAGCTTGCCGCTGTTCAGCGCCAGCCACGCCGTATCGTGATCGGCGGCGGGTTGGTAGGTCCAGCGTTCGCCGTCCGCCAGCCGGACGTGGAGGTAGGTGATGGATACGGGCAGCGGAATCGGGCTGACTTTGTCGCCATAGCGGCCAAGCAGGATACGCGCCGGCCCGTCGCGCTCGATCTGTTCCGGTTCCAGATACAGACTCTGCGCAGGAGCAAGCTCAAGCGATGGCGGCAGCGCAATCCAGAGCTGATATCCACGCATCATGTGGCCAGGCGCAGGCTCGCCGGCGTGCCATACCCCGCTTCCGGCGCGCATCCACTCGACCGATCCCGCGGTCATCACGCCCTGTTTTCCGGTGGTATCGCCATAGGTCATGCTGCCTTCGAGGAAGGTCGTGAGCGTCGCAATCCCCGAATGAGGATGCGGCCTGAAACCCGTACCGATTGAAGGCACCGACTCGAACAGATCCAAAAAAACGAACGGTTTGACCCGCTGCCCCAGATCGCCCGGCGCCATCAGCCGGGTGAGAGGACCGAGGCGTTGACCCGAAGTACGATGAACGATGGAGCGCGTTGTCGTAGAGAAAGCCTGATGGTGTGCCATAAGCGATACCTTTTTGTAGCGAAGAACCGCCTTTTGCAGCGGAAAGCAAGAGTTTGAAACGGAAAGCAAGATCGGGCGGTGCCGATACCCGTCCACGACAGGCCGGCACCGTGCAACACCGCTCCTTCCGGACGGTAAGTCAGGCGGTGAGCGCGTCGATTTCCGCTCTGGCTCTGGCAATCGCGGCGGTTTTTGCTTCATCGCCGAGCGCCAGGCCTTCCGCACGAATAATGGTGATATCGGTCAGACCGATGAAATTGAGCGCGGCGATCAGATAGGGTTCCTGATGATCGAATTGAGCCGCCGGGCTGGCGCCGCTGTAGACGCCGCCGCGGGCCGAGGCGATGAAAACCTTTTTGCCTGCCGGCAACAGTCCTTCCGGCCCGTTTTCGGTATAGCGAAAGGTACGCCCGGCGACCAGAACGCGGTCAATCCAGCCTTTGAGTTGGGAAGGGATCGAGAAGTTGTACATCGGCGCGCCGATGACAATCACATCAGCGGCGAACAGCTCGTTGATGTAAGCGCCGCCAAGGACGATATCTTGACCAAGCGCCGGGGTGCCCGGCGTGCCGCCCTGAAAAACGGCGAGATGGTCGGGGGACAGATGTAATGCCGCGTCGGCGACGAGATCCCGACGAATAACGGTTTTCCCCGGATGAATGCCGCGTTGTCTGGCCACAATGTCGGCTGACAGCATGCGGCTCACGGAATGGCTGTCGAGAATACTGGAATCAATATGCAGAATGCTCACAGGTAGATCTCCTGAACAAGGCCGGAACAGGCCGGCGTATGGATGACGACTGGAGTATTTCACCCTGCAAATAATCTGAATAGACGTTATATTATTATATATACCATCTCAATTTCAGATACATCAGGATTCCCTATGCTCGATGGCGTGTCGCTGGATCAATTACGAACATTCATTGTCGCGGTTGATGAAGGAAGCTTCTCGGCGGCGGCGCGTCGGCTTAGACGTGCGCAGTCCGCCATCAGCGAGCTGGTGCGCGGTCTGGAAGAACAGCTTGATGTGACGCTTTTTGATCGCAGCGGCCGCTACCCGAGGCTGACGCCGGCAGGGACGGCGTTACTGGCCAACGCCCGCAATATCGTCGCCGGCGTTGACGCCATGAAATCACGCGCCAAAGGCATGGCCGCCGGGCTGGAGCCTGAACTGACCGTCGTAGTCGACGTCTTCTTCCCGATTGACGTGCTGACTGACGCGGCCAAAGCGTTCCGTGAACAGTTTCCCGACGTGCCATTACGCGTCTATGTTGAAGCGTTGGGGGCGGCGTATCAGCCGGTACTGGACAGACACGCCAGCGTTGGCATCGTCGGTTTTCTTCCGGTGACGCCGCCGGGTATCGTCACCGAACCCTTAGCCCGCGTCGCCTTCGCGATGGTCGCCGCCGCGGACCATCCGCTCGCCGCGTTTCAGGGGCCGATCCCCAGGCAGGAACTCGCCAACCATGTCCAGCTGGTACTGACCGATCGCTCTGAGCACTCCAAAGGACGAGAGTTTGGCGTCATGTCCCCCAAAACCTGGCGGCTGGCGGACCTGTTTGCCAAACATGCTTTTTTGCTCAATGGGCTGGGATGGGGCGGCATGCCGATGCATACCATCCAGTCGGACCTTGAGAGCGGTCGCCTCGTTAAACTCACCATTGAGGATGAACCGGTCAACGAGCCGTCCATGCTGATGTCGGCCGTGTATCGCATTGATAATCCGCCGGGCCCCGCCGGCCGCTGGCTTATCGAGCGCATGACCGCCTGTTCCCGCCACCGCCCGGCCTGAAATGCCGGTAGCATCAGTGAGCTCGTAATTCAGACAAAAACCTCTGTGCTCGTTCGCTTTGAGGATGTGTAAAAAAGTCGTCTGGATTACCCGTTTCGATGAGGGTTCCCTTATCCATAAACCAAATGGTATCCGCCACTTCGCGTGCAAAATTCATCTCATGCGTGACGCACATCATCGTCATACCGTCGCGGGCCAGGTTTTTCATCACCTGTAAGACTTCGCCGACCATCTCTGGGTCTAACGCACTGGTCGGTTCGTCAAACAGCATAACCGGCGGGTCCATCGCCAGCGCACGCGCAATCGCAACGCGCTGCTGCTGTCCCCCTGACAGTTGTCCGGGATAGGCATCCGCCTTATCCGCCAGGCCAACCCGTTCGAGCAATTCCAGCGCACGGGCACGCGCTTGCGGGCGATTCTGCTTTCTCACGTTAACCGGCGCCAGCATGATGTTATCCGCCACGGAAAGGTGCGGGAACAGATTAAAACTCTGGAAGACAAACCCGACATTGCAGCGGTAGTCGTTAATATTCAGGGTGGCGGAGTGTATATCTTTCCCATCAAAATTGATGATACCGCCCTGAATTTCCTCCAACCGGTTTACTGTTCGGATTAATGTTGATTTCCCTGATCCTGACGGCCCGCAAACGACGACCACCTCCCCCAACTTAATTTCTGCCGTAATATTATTGAGAGCATGATAAGTACCGTACCACTTGTTCACACCAACAAAGGTAATCATCGGGGGAGAATTATGTTTTATCGTTGACATAAAAACACCTTAAAATTAATAACCGATCAAGCAATGCCCGCACGTTTATAAGAAATTCGACGTTCGATATAACGTGAAAACTGAGTCAGTAAATAGCCGAGTATGAGATAGATAATCGCCAACAGGAAAAACACCTGAAAAGACTTCGTGAGCAAGGCGTTATTAATCTGATTGGCCGCATACGTTAATTCGTTGACACTGATAATATAAGCCAGAGACGTATCCTTAATGACGGATACGAACTGCCCCATTAACGCAGGAATCATGTTATACAATGCTTGCGGCAACATAACCTTTTTCAGCGACTGAATATAGCTTAACCCTACCGCGCGAGATGCCTCCATCTGGCCTTTGGGCAGCCCCTGAATCCCGGCGCGGACAATCTCTGAAATATAAGACCCTTCATAAATCACCAACGTGATCAGCATGGTCGAAAAACCGCTAATAGCATGGCCGATCAACGCTGGAGCAAAGAAGTACACCCAGAAAATAAACATAAGCAGCGGCACGCCTCGCACCAGATACACCATGCAGGTTGCCGGACGACGTAACCAGGGAAACGGGCTGATGCGCGCCACCGCCAAAAGAATACCGAGCGGAAAAGCCAGCGCAATCCCCAGCGCAGACAATATCAATGTGACCACAATTCCACCAAGCGGCCCTTGCGGATATTGTCCGATTAATAGCAATAATCCGTTATCGCGTAAGATATGCACCATATCGTCCATCATTACCTCGACTTAATACGATAACGTTGTTCAAGCACGCTTCCCATGAACATAATAAGCAGTGAAACCGCGAGATAAATCAGAGTTGCCAGTAAATACACTTCCACCGTATGGAATGACTCGCTTTCAATTTCTCTGGTAACATAGGTTAATTCGGCCAGTCCAATCGCCATCGCCAGGCTGCTATTCTTGAACAACAAAACAGAATGATTCACCAACGCCGGTAATGCGATCCGTAATGCCTGAGGAATCACGACCAGACGAACCGCTTTGAGATAACTCAAGCCAAGCGCCCGCGAGGTTTCATACTGCGAATAAGGAATAGAGCGAATCCCTCCCCGTAAATCTTCCGACATATAGGCCGACATGGTTAATCCGATAGAGATAAACGCGCACAAAAATTCGCCATGATGTTCGTTAATCCAACGCTGCATATCGACGGGAAGTAATGCAGGGATACCGAAATACCAGATAAATAACTGAACCAACATCGGGACATTCTGGTGATACTCCACATAGACCGCCACAATAGGATGAAATAGTTTTTGATTACTCATCCTGACAATTGCCAATACAACGCCAAGCATCATTGCCAACAACCAGGAGGACAACGACAGCCCCATCATGGTAAGAAATCCGTTAATCACTCTTGATGGATAATCACCATTTAGCAGGACAGAGAAATCCAGCGACATAGTTCTAACCTTTAATCATGCTATTTAAGATAACGCTGTTATTTTAGGTAGGGTACGATGAGCCGGTTGTATTAATTAATTGCTTTTATGGTAAAGGTACGCTGCAATTTATAGGTCGTATTCGGACCGACCCATTTATCAAAAATTTTGGCGGCCTCGCCTGACTTCTCCATATTTCCGAGAATTTCATTCACCTTGCCAAGGAATGCCGTTTCATCCTTACGTATTCCCAGCCCCCAATGCTCGACCATAATCTCCGGTTCCAGAATATCGATGCTATCTTTACCGGTAAGCTGGTTTTTATACTTCACCAACATCAGCTCGCCAAGTGCGATACCATCGACTTTGCTCTGCTGTAATGCCAGGAAAGCGGCTGGCGGGTCCTGAAAAGTCATGGTAGGCGAACCGGGCAGGACTTTTTTAACCGCCATTTCCGAGGTAGAACCTTTAGGCGCACTAATACGTTTTCCAGACAAGGCATAAATGTCCTTGAATCCGTCGCTATGGCGTGCGGCAATTTTGGTTAGACTAAGATAATACTGATCGCTATAGGCGATCTGCTGGGCACGTTCTGGCGTCCAGCCTAACGCGGCCGCCAGAATATCCACTCGCCCTTGAATCAACTCAGGAATACGAGCCGGAACCGAAATTTGCTTTAGTTCCAGTTTAACACCCAGACCGTCAGCGATGGATTTACAAAAGTCCACGTCATACCCTTCTAATTGCCGGGTTTCAGGATTAGTAAAACTGAATGGTTCCGTAGTGCCCAATGTACCGCAAACCAGTACGCCTTTCGCTTTTATATCAGCGAGCTGATCGGCTGAGGCCTGCATGGCAGTAAAAATAGATCCAACTGCAATTAACGATATCAATAAACGACGCATAGAATCCCCTTGTTTTTACATTTATCATGCTTAATAGCCCTGTCTGAAGAGTATCCTACGCACAGTTAAAAAATAAAAAAAACGACTTAATTTTATTGTTTTATATTCCAAAAAGAGATTTAATGGTAATAAAATCATTCACACGGGTGCAATTATGACATTCAAACAGCTGGAAGCACTTTATTGGGTCGCGCAGTTAGGTGGCTTTCAACCTGCTGCACTAAAATTGCACACAACACAATCAGCAATATCAAAAAGAATACAGGAATTGGAAAGTCTATTAGGCATTCCATTATTTGACAGAAATCAGCGCGCCTCCCGATTAACGGAAAAGGGCGAGGAAATGTTAATTCTGGCAAAACGAATTCTGGACATGCGCGCCTCGGCATTAGAACAAATAAGCTCTCCTGATATTATTGAGCGTTCAATTCGAATTGGCGTTACCGAATTAACAGCGATGACCTGGTTGCCGCGTCTGGTCAGGCTGATACAAAGCCATTATCCCCGTGTTACGCTTGAACCGGATGTCGATATGAGCATCAACCTCAGAGAAAAACTCCTGACCGATCATATTGACTTAATGATTGTGCCTGATGCATTTTCAGAACCACAGCTGGTATCTCAACCGGTTGGAAAAGTCGATAACGTGTGGATGTGTAAACCGGGTTTGCTTAATGATACAGACGGCCCCCTGCGTCTGCACGAATTAGGGGAACATAAGTTATTGATGGATAAATCAGGGCCGGGATTAATCTATCATCGCTGGTTTAAAATGGTCGGTTTTAACCCTGAACATAAACTGGTGAGTAACAGTATTGTCGCATTGTTGGCCTTGACGATCTCAGGATTGGGGATCAGCTACTTTCCTAAAAACTGCCTTCAAAGTCTGGTTGATATGGGAATGCTGGTAGAACTGAATGTGACGCCGATACTGCCACCAGTTACCTACGTTGCCATATATAAATCAGACGTCCGCAGCGAATTGATATCATCCATTATCATGCTGGCGCAAAACTGCTGCGATTTTAATACCATACTCAGTGGTGATTTATCATAAATATAAACCACTCTTACTATCAGGCTATAGACGCGATAAAGCCGGTATATCTTCCGGCATCTCCATCCGTAGCGTGAAAACCTCTTCTTAATAGTTAAGAAGAGGTTGATCGAATAAATAGAATATATCTTCAGGGTACAATGTGTGCTGTTTACCCCGGATAAATGCCTCTTTCTTTTCGCGCTGTCAGAATACGTTCACAGGCGACAATATAAGCAGCGGTTCTGAGGGTACACTGTTTTTCTCTGGCTTTATCCCAAACGGCGTGAATAGCGTCGCACATGATTTTATCCATGCGGGCATTGATTTCATCCTCTGTCCAGAAATAACTGGCGATATCCTGTACCCATTCAAAATAGCTGACGGTGACCCCGCCGGCATTGCAAATCACGTCAGGCACCACCGTCACGCCGCGCTGCGTCAAAATATCATCCGCATCCGGATAAGTCGGCCCATTAGCGCCTTCAAGCACCAACTTACATTTAAGCCGTTGCGCCCGCGCGGCGGTAATTTGTCCTTCCAGCGCCGCCGGAACGATGATATCCGCCTCAACATCCCAGAATGACTCATCCGCAAGCGGTTCCGCCCCCGGAAAACCGGCGACCGCTTTATGCGTTTTTACCCACTCCACCAACGCGCGGGGATCAATACCGTTACCGTTATACAACGTACCGGAATGATCCTGCACACAGACCACTCGCGCCCCCGCCTCGACAAACAGCACGGCGGCTTCACTGCCAACATTGCCGAACCCCTGAACCGCGACGCGGGAGCCCGCTACGTCAATATTCAGCTGTCTGGCGACTTCTCTGCCGGTCACAAACACGCCGCGCCCGGTCGCTTTGACTCGTCCCAGCGAGCCGCCCAGATGTACCGGTTTACCGGTGACCACCCCGGTGACGGTAGCGCCGACGTTCATGGAATAGGTATCCATGACCCAGGCCATCACTTTGGCATTCGTGCCGACGTCCGGAGCCGGAATATCCTGCTGCGGCCCGATAATCAGGCTGATCTCGCTGGTATAACGCCGGGTCAACCGCTCCAGTTCACTTTCCGACAACGTTGCCGGATCGACCCGAATACCGCCTTTCGCGCCGCCGAACGGTAAATTCAGTGCCGCCGATTTGATGGTCATCCAGGCCGACAGCGCCATCACTTCGTTTAAATCGACATTAGGATGATAGCGAATACCGCCTTTCCCCGGCCCCCGCGACAGGTTGTGTTGCACACGGAAACCTTCAAAATGCCGAATCGTGCCGTCATCCATCACCAACGGGATATCCACAATCAGCGCACGTTTGGGATGGCGTAAGGTATCAATCCAGTGGGCCAGATCGCCCAGATAAGGCGCCACCCTATCGATTTGCGCCAGATAGGTTCTCCATGCATTGGCATCATGGTCATTAACATAAGAAAGCTGAGACATTATCGAAAGCTCCTTTATTATTCGTTATCGGCAACATGTTCATTGCCTGCTGGTCAGCGCCTGCTGATGCCGTTGCACATCAAACTTACTTTCCCACTTCGCAATCACCAACGGCGCCAGCGCATTGCCTAATACATTCAGTGCGGTATTCGGCATATCCATTAAACGATAAACTCCGGCGATAAACGCGATCCCTTCCAGGGGAATACCGACACTGGATAATGTCGCAGATAAAATGACAAACATAAATCCCGGTACGCCCGCCGCACCTTTTGAGGTAATCACCATCGTTGCGACCAGCATCAACTGATCCGACAACGAGAGGTGGATGTTATAAATCTGAGCGATAAATAAGGTTCCAATCCCCAAAAATAATGACGCCCCATCCAGATTAAACGAGTACCCCGTCGGAACGACAAAGCTGGTGATGGACTTATCGGCGCCGAAGCGTTCCACTTTTTGCATCACCAGCGGCAATACCGAGGCGGAGCTGGCGCTTGAAAATGCCAGAACCAGTTCACTGCGAATAAACTTGATCAGCGAAAAAATATTAATACCGGCAACGCGGGCGATAATGCCAAAAATGATCAGGACAAATAACAGCGCAGTGATATAGGTGGTGGCGATCAGCTTAATCAACGGCAATAACGAGGCGGCGCCAAATGTCGATACCGTCACCCCCATCATGCCAAAGATGCCAATCGGCGAGTAAGCCATAATCATGCTGGTAACACGAAACATCGCATCCGCAATACCGGAAAAGACCGTAATAATCGCCTCTTTTTTCGATTTTTCTATCGCACTCAACCCCAGGCTAAACATGACGGCGAAGAAAATCACCGGTAAAAGATTGCCGTTCGCCATAGCAGAAACGATATTGTCGGGAATAATGCCAAGAATAACCTGCCCCAGCCCATGACCATGCGCCGCCGAACCAGTAACGGATATCGACGTCTTCACCATTGATGACATATCCACGCCTTCACCTGGCTTGACGACATTACCCACGACCAGTCCGCACAGAATGGCGATGGTTGTCACACCAAGAAAATAGGCGATCGTTTTTGCCCCAAGACGCCCCATAGACTTGCTATCGCCGTGTCCGGCGATACCAACGATAAGGCAGGAAAAAACGATAGGGATAACAATCATCTTCATCAACTTGATAAAGATATCGCCAGCCGGTTGCAATACTTGTTCAATAATCCAATGACTGTATTCCTGGTGTTGGTTTAAAACTAATCCAATAAAAATACCGAGACATAATCCGATAATGATTTGCCATAGCAATGATATTCTTGGCATAGGTTTCCCCTAACTAAATTGGTTATGTTGTGTGTTTGCTTTTATTTTTTATTTCTGTAACTGCTCAAATCGCAGAATGGTCGACTTCCTTCATTAATTTCCCCAGCCATCAACCCATGCAGGGGAAATTACCCGGCGTCGCCTTTCTGCGATAGGCATTATTTAAGACATTGACGGCTCGCTCAATTGACCAATGGCAGCCCTGATGCGCCGACACCCTTCATTAATCGCCTCCAGCGAGCTGGCAAAGGAAATCCTCAAAAAGGGAGACATGCCGTAGGCCCGGCCGCCTACTGTCGCGACGCCGCCGTCGGTCAACAGGTATTCGACCACATCGTCATCGCTCTCAAGCACTTTCCCTGACGCGGTGACGTTACCCAGTAACCCGCTGACATCCACGTACAGATAAAACGCGCCTTCTGGCGGTGCGAAGCTGATGCCAGGTATATCGCTTAACGCTGCAACGACCACGTCACGCCGCGCTTTATAAATCTCCAGCATGGCTGTTACCGGTTGCTGATCGCCTGCAAACGCAGCTACCGCCGCCGCCTGACTGACCGAAGAGGGGCACGTCGTCGTCTGCGACAGCAGTTTAGCCATAGCGGAAATCAGCCACGCAGGCCCGGCGCCAAAGCCAATGCGCCAGCCCGTCATGGCATAGCCTTTAGACGCGCCATTGACGATCAGCATCCGCTCGCGCAGATCCGGCGCCACGGCCGCCATGGAAATATGCTGATGATCGCCATAAACAAAATGTTCATAGATTTCATCCAGCATAATGAGCACATGCGGATGCTGGCGCAGCACCGCTGCCAGACCACGCAATTCGTCCTGTGAATACACCGCGCCGCTTGGATTATTAGGGGAATTGATTACCACCCATTTAGTCGCCGGCGTAATCGCGTTGTTCAGTGCTTCAGGCGTCAGTTTGAACTGATTGGCGCCATTTCCTTCAATCATGACGGGAAATGCGTCATTCAACACGGCCAAATCAGGATAAGAAACCCAGTAAGGGGCATGGATGATGACTTCATCCTGCGCGTTCAGCGTCGCGGCGAACGCATGGAAAATAATGTGCTTGCCGCCGCTGCCGCACACGATCTCATCCAGGCCATACTCCAGTTGGTTATCCCGTTGTAATTTCTGGGCGATGGCCTTTCTCAGCGCTACGGTGCCGCTTGCCGGCGTATAGTGGGTTTCGCCCTGCCTCATCGCAGTAACGGCGGCGTCGATAATATGCTGTGGGGTATCGAAGTCCGGTTCGCCGATGGTGAAATTGATAATGTCTTTCCCTTCACTGCGCAGTTTGCCCACCAATTCGTTGGCTGCAATGCTGGGGGACGGTTTAATACGTTTTAAACGATGGGAAAGCAATGCCGAATTAGTCATGATTACAAGTACCCCTTTTCCTGTAGCAGAGTGGTATACTAGGAGGCATCGCCCGCCGCGATTTGTTGTTTAACCTGCTCTTCTTTTTCCGCATGTTGGGCTGCCAGGGATAACAGCAGGTCTTTATACTCATGGGCAAAGCAGACCACGCCATCTTCATCGCCGACAAGAATATCGCCCGGTGAAATCACCTGCCCGCCCACACAAACCGGTGTATTAATTTCACCTGGTCCATTTTTAAAGGGGCCTTTATGGATAATACTCCGGGCATAGCAAGGGGTATTTTCAAAGCTGGCGACATCACGAATTGCGCCATCGACAATAAACCCGACACAACCACGTCGTACGCAATCCAGTTTTATTAATTCGCCAATCACAGCGTTATTTTCATCGCCCTGAGCATCAATCACCAGAACATGTCCGGGTTGAATCATGGTCATGGCTTTATAGACCAGCAAATTGTCGCCGCCGCGTACCTTTACCGTTAATGCCGTACCAATCAGTTTGCCGGTTTTATTTATCCGCTGGAGTCCTTTCACACCAATATTACGCGACATATTATCGCTAAGATGGGGGGTTACCACATGCGCAAACGCGTCACGTTCCTCAGCATTCATCGGAGGGATAGCTGGGTTAACAACACTGCCGGGATTAGCCATAAATATCTCTAATATCAAATGGTTATTAAATATCGATCATCATCGAGCCAGCCTAACTCACCCCGATATTAATCGTAGACTTTCACCATTTTTAGCGATATTTTAACATGAAACATCATCACTTTTTTTCATGAAAAAAGAACAAGAATGATCACATTTAAGCAGATGGATGCCTTGATTTGGATTGTCAACATGGGCAGTTTTGAAGCGGCAGCCAGTAAACTCAACATGTCGCAATCCGCTATTTCCAAGCGCATCCATGAAATTGAAGAGGCATTTGACATTGAGATATTTGACCGTAAAAGCAGAAATGCCCGTCTGACGCATAAAGGCCGGGAGCTGCTGGATTACTGTCAGGATATCGTCGCCCGTCGTGATGCCATGCTGGAACGAATAAGCGATAAGAAAATCTTATTCAGCAACCTGCGATTGGGCGTTACGGAATTAACCGCTATGACCTGGCTGCCGGGGCTGATTGAAAATATTCGGGCTGACTATCCTAAAGTACAGATCTACCCGACAATCGATGTCAGTTTTAATCTGTTTAACCAACTCACGAATGACTTGCTGGATATTATTATCATCCCTGATATCTATAACGATGCCAGATTCATTAATACGCCATTAAAAAGCGTAGAGAACGCCTGGATGTGCTCGCCAAACCTGATACCACCACATAAAGAACTCAGTCTCAGCGACATATCAGACTATTCGTTTCTGACGCAGGGCACGCAATCCGGCACCGGACTGATTTATGAACGCTACTTTGCCAGCCGCAATGTGGTATTAAATAAAACGATTGTTTGCAGTAATCTGATTGCCCAGATTGGCCTGGCCATTGCCGGATTAGGCATCACCTACCTGCCCGCCCATGCGCTGCGTCATTTAATTACCCAGGGAAAACTCGGCATTGTCAAACTAAAGCCCGCCCCGCCGCTGGTGCGCTATGCCGTCATGTACCGTTCCGACCGGAACGTAGGCCTGATGCCGGACATCGCCAATATTGCGGTTAATAACTGCAATTTTGATTACATCCAGCTGTCCTGACAGTGGCGGCGTGTCCGGCAAATACGGTACAACCTACTGACTCAGCCGATGCGCAATCAACCGCAGTTCTTCGGCGATTTGCTGTAAATCGCGCTGTTCATCAATGCGGGGGCCGGTGGAATTGCGGATCACCAGCCTGGCCGGCAGGATGGACGACGATCGCTGCATGTCGCTGTCGTTGGCGTTCAACAGACGGTGCACCGCTTCCTTGCCCTGCAAGTCGAGGTCCAGCGAGACGGTGGTCAGCGCCGGGTGGAAAAACGAACTTTCATACGTGCCGTCGTAACCAATCACCGATTTCTGGCCGGGGATGGTCAGCTGATTCTGATGAAAAGCGCTCAATACGCCGAGCGCCATTTGATCGTTGGCGACCAGCACCGCGCTGAACTGCGGCGTTTCACGCAGCATCTGCAGCGCGCCGGCGTAGCCGCTTTGCGCATCCCAGTTGCCGTGAATCACCGTTGTCGGCGTCAGGCCATACCCATCCAGGGTTTCCAGCCAGTTTTTCAGTCGCAAGCGCGCTGAAACCGAACCGGCCGGCCCCGCCAGTAAAGCGAAGTCGCGGTGCCCCAGTTCATACAGATACTTCACGCTGGCCCGCGTACCGTCCGCCGGATTAAACGACACGTTGAATACCGAACTGTAAGGGTCAACATCCAGAAACAAGCAGAGAATATCGTCATTGTCGGCGGCGATGTGCTCTGCTTCTTCCGTCTCCAGCGGCACGTTGATGATAACCTTATCAACCCGCTGTGACTTGAGTTCATTGATGGAATCCTGAATGCTATGATTGACGTTCTCATCAATCATGGAAATCAGTACCTGATAGCCTTCCATATTCGCATATCTTTTCACCGCCGCCGCTACCTGCGAAGGCGCGTGCAATGCCAGCGACGTCGTCACCAGCCCCATCGTCATGCTCTGTTTGCCCACCAGTTGCTGGGCCAGCCGGTTAGGAACATAACGCAACAGTTCGATGGACTGCTCTACCTTGCGGCGCGTGGACTCGGAGACATTCGCAGATTTATTCAACACCCGCGATACCGTCTGATAAGAAACACCCGCGTGGCGGGCAACATCTTCTAACGTAGCGCTTTTCGACTTCATGGTCAGGTTTCCCATCGTGGTTTTACCGGGATTGTAACAGTTGGTCCGGCGAAAAAACCATGTTCTGAAC
This sequence comes from Dickeya sp. NCPPB 3274, assembly GCF_000406205.1. Lineage (NCBI taxonomy): Bacteria > Pseudomonadati > Pseudomonadota > Gammaproteobacteria > Enterobacterales > Pectobacteriaceae > Dickeya > Dickeya sp. NCPPB 3274. Next base: position 3,531,018 of record NZ_CM001979.1, read on the forward strand.
CCCACTCAGGCCAAATTACATGCAAGTATTACGTTCACATATCAAAAACCCGTGATGCGTATCACCAATCATTACAAAACAAAATGATTTATTTGCATTAAATCACAATAAAACAACGAATCCGTTGCTCATATTTACGCTTAGGCATTTTATTGAACTCGTAATGTGAACGTAATACATAACAACAAGAGGACACCATGAACACCAAACTCCTTACTCTCTCTACCGCACTCACCGTCATACTGACCTCTCCGGCATTACTGGCGGCAGAGGCCACCACCGTCCCCATTGATTTTCACGGCTATCTGCGCGGCGGCGTGGGGGTGTCCAATGATGGCGGCATGTCGCAATGGCAAAAAAACAAAGTAGGCCGTCTGGGTAACGAAAACGATACCTACGGCGAAGTGGAACTGGGCTCGGAGGTGTACAAAAAGAACGACGTCAGTTTCTACGTCGACAGCATGGTCAGCATGGTGTCGGATGGCTCCAACGATAACGAAACCACCATCGGCGATGACGCCCAGTTCGGTCTGCGCCAGTTGAACCTGCAAATCAAGGGGCTGGTCCCCGGCGACCCTAACGCCGTGATCTGGGGCGGTAAACGCTACTATCAGCGTCACGATTTGCACATTATCGATACCAAATACTGGAATATCTCCGGTTCCGGCGCCGGGATCGAAAACTATACGCTCGGCCCCGGCGCGCTTTCGGTCGCCTGGATCCGCGGCGACGCCAACGCGGTTGACGACCGCATCAACGGCAACAGCAACGTCAACATCAACTATGCCGATATTCGCTATGCCGGGCTGAAACCCTGGAAAGGCGCCTGGACGGAATTCGGCATCGACTACGCCATGCCGAACACCACCAAAAAACAGAAAGACTTCGGCGGCCTGTATGTCGCGGACAACGGCGTGATGCTGACCGGCGAAATCAGTCAGGACATGCTGGGCGGTTACAACAAAGTGGTGCTGCAGTACGCCAATAAAGGGCTGGCGCAAAACATGGTGTCGCAGGGCGGCGGCTGGTACGACATGTGGAATCAGGTGAATAGCGCCACCGGTTATCGCGCCATCAACACCGGACTGATCCCGCTCACCAGCCGGTTATCGTTCAACCATGTGTTGACCTGGGGCTCAGCTAACCACATCAACGAAGCGACCGACACCACCCGGCTGCTGTCGCTGGTAGGACGCCTGCAATACCAGTTTACCGACTATGTGCGCGGCATTGGCGAAGTGGGCGCCTTCACCCAGAAAGACAACTTCAAAAACGGCACCTCGTTTAAACAAAGCGGTGAGAAATACACACTGGCGCTGGCGCTGGCGGCAGGCCCGGCATTTATGTCGCGCCCGGAATTGCGCCTCTACACCTCTTACCTGAACGATAGTCAGGACGGCAAACCGTTCAAAGACGGCACCGCCAATAACACCTGGAACGTTGGCGTACAGGTGGAAGCCTGGTGGTAATTAATCCACGGCAATAACTACGCGTTTTCTCTCCGGCAGTTTATTTTCATCATTATGCTTCGGCCTGTTTAGTTATGATATCGCTCGTTTTGAGGATAACCGTTAACGGTTATCCTCTTTTTTATCGTCAACGCCGGTTTATTTTCCGCTGCTCTTGATTGCGCGAAATATTTATTCCGGCCGGGAGAAATGTTCCTCCAGTAATTTACGTAATGTATCCGACTGCTTACCGAATATGGCATGAACCTGTTGCCCAAGAATAATGACGCCCAGTGCGCCTTCCTGTTGTAATCCTTGTGAATCAACCAGACTCAGGTTTTTTACCGTCACACGCAGCCGGGTAATACAGGCATCGACCTGCTCGATATTATCCCGCCCGCCAAATAACCGCAGCAGACGCTGAATCTGCTGTTTATCGTCGTCGCTTAATTCCGGCGTCGGTTTCGGATGCGAAAAATAACGCATAACAGAATGCAGACTGACCATGAGCATACTCCTCTGAAGGTATCGTACGGTACGCGGCGACGCCCGCCGGCGTGGCGGGTCATCGCCCAGAAGAAAGCGCCCATGCCGGCATCGGCGATGGGCGCAGGCTGAACGCCGTCAGACCAGACGGCGACGAATCACCCGGCAATCCCAGGCGGAAAGGACCACATCCACCAGCGGCAACCCGGTCAGCATATCGCTATACCCGGCGGGCAGTTGGATGGGATGCGACAATGCGCTGTAGTTTTCGATGAAGATAAACTCTTCGTCGCCGTTGGTACGACGATGGGCCGTCACCGCCGGCGGCAGCGGGATATCCAGCGCCCGCGGCAGGTTCAGCTCACGTATGATGGCGGTAAAGAAATCGCTCTGGAACGCCAGATCGTTACGCGAGGTCACATACCAGGCTTTCCCTGCGCCGACGTGATTTACCGTCACCGCCGGCCGGCCGGCATAGAAATCGTCGCAGTAGCTGGCGAGCGCCGTCGCGCCTTCAAGGTGGATCAACTCGCACAGGTGGCGCGCCTGATACGGCCCTTTCAGCCCGATGTCATTGTCCGCCAACCCCAGCACCCGGTTGTATTCGCCGTCGGCCAGACAGTCGATCTCTTCTGACCAGATGCCCAGCAGCGGGCGCAGCGGGCCGGGGAATCCGCCCTGATAACACAGGTCGCTTTCGTTAACGATGCCGCTCCAGTAGGTCACCACCACGTGCCCGCCCTGCCGCACAAACTGCTCGACGCGCTCGGCAAACCCCGGCCGCACCATGTACAGCATCGGCGCAATCAACAACCGGTAGCCGCTGAAATCGCAGTCGGCGTTGATGACATCGACCGCTATCCCCTGCTCCCAGAACGGGCGGTAATGTTCCGCCACCGTTTTTTCGTACTCCAGCCCGGCATTGCGCGGCCCCTGCGCATCGTCCATCGCCCAGCGGCTTTCCCAGTCAAACAGGATAGCCACCTGCGCCTCTACCCGGCTGCCCGCCACCGCATCCAACTGCGACAAAATCTGGCCGAGCTGCGCCACTTCGCGGCCGACGCGGGTATCGACATGACCGACATGATCCACCACCGCGCCGTGGAATTTCTCCACCGAGCCGCGGCTCTTACGCCACTGAAAATACTGCACCGCATCCGCGCCGTGGGCCACCGCCTGCAGCGAGGAGAGAATATGCATACCCGGCTTCTTGAGCTTGCTGAGCGGCTGCCAGTTGGTGACGCTGGGGGTTGATTCCATCAACACAAACGGCTTGCCCTGCTTCAGCGAGCGCATCAGATCGTGAAACATGGCGATATAACAGGCCAACGTGGCGTCGTCCTTGTCCCGGTGCCACATTGGGTAGCTGTCCCAGGAGATGAAGTCCAGCACGCGCGACAGCTGCCAGTAGTCGTAATCGTAAAAGTACTCCATGAAGTTGGTGGTCGCCGGGATAGCCGGGTTCACCCGCTTCAACGGGGCGATTTCCTGCGCGCAGAAATCGGTCGCCTGCGCGGTATTAAAGCGTCGCCAGTCAAGGTTCAACCCGTGAATGGACACTTCGCCCTGCGGCGCCGGCGATTCAATCTGTGACCAGTCGCTGTAGGTATGGCTCCAGAAATCGCTCCACCAGGCGTGATTGAGGTTATCCAGCGTCTGGTAACGCGCCTGCAACCAGGTGCGGAACGCCTGCTGACAACGCTCGCAATGGCACTCGCCGCTGTATTCATTGGAAATATGCCAGCCGATCACCGCCGGGTGACGCCCGTAGCGCTCCGCCAGCAATGTATTGATTTTCTGAACCTTATCCCGATAGACCGGCGATGACAGGCAGTGATTGTGGCGACCACCGTGCAGCGCCGACACCCGATCGCGCCCTACGCGCAACACTTCCGGGTAACGTTGCGACATCCAGGCCGGGCGTGCGCCGCTGGGCGTAGCCAGAAACACCGAAATACCCTGCCGGTATAATTTATCGATCACCTCATCCAGCCAGTCGAACCGGTACACGCCCTCCTGCGGCTCCAGTTTGGACCAGCTGAAAATACCGACCGACATCACATTGCATTTTACCTGTTTCATCATGGCGATATCATCATCAATAATGCCGGGGTAACTCTCCCATTGCTCCGGATTATAATCAGCGCCATGTAATAACCCATCGACCTTCGGATTCAAAGGCGGAAATCGTTTCATAAAACATCCTTAATACTGAATAGGCAGACGGTATACCCGATATATGTTGATATGCAGGCAGGCGGCAACCAAATAATTCCCTAAAAATAAACCAGGGGTCGCCAATCTGCCTGCAATTTGAAGTATGACGGGTATTATTAATTAAATATTTTTATCGAAGGCAACACCTCCCCCTGACAATTAAATAACGCCTGATTTTCACGGGCGTTGCCCAATTTCCCGCGTTCATTGAGATAATTCATGCCGACTTCGGTCGCCCAGGTATTACCCGCCGGCGTTATCCAGGCCACCTCCCAATAAAACCCGCCTTTGCCGTGTCTGTTCGGCACATCAATCACGCTTTGCATCAGGTCACGAAAAAAATCAGCCTGCCCTTGTACCGTGGCTGGATATTTTCCCGCCGCCGCTTCTTTTGCGCCAAAGCTGTTCTCTAAATTGTCGCAGTTGGCCAGGGTATAGCCATAAGCGGCCTCAGCCACGATGACATCCTTGTTGTAACGCTGACTGATGTCGTCCATGTTGGCCTTCAGCGCGCTGATCGGCCCGTCCCAGTAGGTGTACATCGACAGGCCGATCACATCGAACGGCACGCCGCGTTTGGTGATCTCATCAAACCACCAGCGAAAGTTAGCGTTTTTGGTGCCTTCCGCCAGATGCAGCATAATCTTCACCTGCCCCGGCGAACTGAGGTTTTCACGTAAACCGGCAATGGCTGCGTTCAGCAAACCGGCCAGCCGGTCAAACTCGCCGCCGCCTTGTCCCCAGCTTTTGCCTTCCGGCCACAGGATGCCGCCGTTGACTTCATTGCCAATCTGCACCATATCCGGCAGCACCCCTTCCTTCTTGAAGCGGGCGATGGTGTCGCGGGTATAGTCATGAATGGCGACTTTCAGTTGATCGTACGACAACCTGCTCCAGGCTTTCGGCTTGAACTGCTTGCCGGGGTCGGTCCAGAAATCGCTGTATTGGAAATCCAGCAGCAATTTCATGCCTTGCGCTTTGGCACGTTTGGCTAGCGCCAGCGTGGTTGCCAAATCGTTATCGCCGCCGCCATAGGGATGCCCGGCGTTGTCTTTCGGGTCTACCCACAACCGTAGCCGGATGTAGTTGACGCCATTTTTTTTCAGTAAGGCGATCGGGTCAACGCGGACGCGGTTTTCGTCGTAAAACACGCCCCCTTGACGCTCGACCTCCAGCAACGTGGAAATATCCGCCCCCTTGATGAAATCGGCGGGCGCGTTGCGCAGCGGTTTTATCACGATAGACTCCGCGGCCATCAGCGGTGTAACACCCATAGCCAGGGATACTGCCAGTAATGCGGGTATCATCTTTCTCATGGTGATTATCCTTTAGTACTGCCTGAAGTAAGGCCGGAGACAAAATATTTTTGCAGCATCAGGTAAAGCAGCGCGACCGGCACGGCAATCAGCACCGCGCCGGCGGCGTAGGTGGTGTAACTGGCTCCCATTTTCTGCGCCACCAGGTTGTATAAGCCGATGGGCAGGGTGTACTTATCCGGGGTGCGCAGGATGGTGCTGGACAGGATGAAATCCCCCAGCGGACCGGTGAAGGAAAACAGCGCCACCACGGCGATGATCGGCTTGGACAAGGGAATAATGATCTCGATGAAAATACGGAAATTGCCGGCTCCGTCCATGCGCGCCGATTCGTCAAGCTCGCGGGGAATGGCGTCCAGATAGCCTTTCATCAAATAGGTGTTCATCGGGATCATGCCGGCGACATAAATCAGCACCAGCGCCAGATGGCTGTTGATCAGCCCCAGCAGCTGCGACAGCACAAAAATGGCGATCAGCGCGGAGAACTGCGGGATCATCTGCAACAGCAAAAACAGCATCAGGCCGTTCTGCCGCCCTTTGAAACGGAAACGCGAGAATGCGTAGGCGGTGAAACTGACGCTTAACAGCGTCAGCACCATGGTCAGGAAGCTGATTTTCATCGAGTTCCAGTACCAGGTCAGGTAATTGACCTGACCGTTGAACAGCTCCTCGTAATGCTGAAAGGACGGATTTTCCGGAATAATCGAGGTGCTCAACAGGCTGTTGCCGGCGTTGAGCGACGCCCCGACCGTCCACACCAGCGGATAAATGATCACCACCGACACCGCGATAATCACCAGCCAGGACAGCGCAAGCCGAATGGCTTTCTCGCGTTTGATACTTTTATGATGCGTACCCTGACGATGAATATCCTGACGGTTAATGCCTTGAGTCGTCGTCATCATGCTCCCCTTATGCCATCTCATCGTTCTTGAATGACCGGGTCGCCCGGAATTGCCACAGCGCCAGCCCGACCACGAAAATCGACAGCAGGATGGTGATGGTGGCGGCAATCGCATACTGGGACGACGACATCGTCAGTTTATAAATCCAGGACACCAGAATGTCGGTGCCTCCGGCATTGGAACCGGCGACGGCGGGTCCGCCGTTGTTGAACAGATAGATGATGTTGAAATTGTTAAAGTTGAAGGTGTACTGAGTGATGACGATCGGCGCGATGGCGTACAGCACCAGCGGCAGCGTAATGGTGCGCAGCTGCGTCCAGCGGCTGGCGCCGTCCATCGTGGCCGCCTCGTACAGATCGTCCGGAATGGCCTGCAATACGCCGGTGGTCATGGCGAACACAAACGGGAATCCGAGCCAGGTCTGCATCATGATCAACGCCGTTTTGGTCCAGAACGGATCGGTCAGCCAGGCTTTCGGGCTGATGCCCACAGACGCCAGAATGGCATTATTGATGACGCCGAACGAATCGTTGAACATGCCGGCGAACACCAGAATGGTGACGAACCCCGGCACCGCCCACGGCAGAATGAAAATGGTGCGGATCAGCGGCTTAAAGCGCAGATCTTTCTGATTAACCAAAATCGCCAGCAACACCCCCACCGTGCACTGCAACGTCGTCGCCAGCAGCGTCCAGACCACCGTCCACTGCAACACGTCCAGAAAGGTCGAGCGCCAAATACTGAGGGTAAAAATGCTGACGAAGTTCTTCATCCCGACCCACTCCACCAGTTTGGCGGGCGGCGTGTGGTACAGGTTGTAGTTGGTAAACGCGATGGCGAAACCGAACAGGATCGGGAAAATCACCACGAACACCAGCAGAATGAAGCCTGGGGTAATCATCAGGTAAGGAAAGCCCTCGCTCAGCAGCAGGCGGTACTGCTGCCGCACGCTGTTCAGCGCCAGTCCGTCATCCCGCCGTTTGCCATTACGCCAGGCATCGTTTATCGACAAGGCGTAGATCAGCACGCCAAAGGCGATAATCAGCAGGCTGATGATCCCTTCCGCCAACAGGAAGACAGAGTTGTCGCGCGGCACCTCTTCCCCCAGGGTGTACACGCCCCACAGGCCGGTACGCAGAAAGTCATGAAACACCCCCAGATAGCTGCCGAGCAGCACCAGAAAAATCATGCCCTTCGCCCACTGGCGATGATAAAACTGCCCGCCGCCGGGCAGCACCGCGCACAACGCCGCGACCCAGGCGTGGCGTCGGGTGCGCTTTTCCCCGGACAGGGGTTCGCCGGAACTGATAATCACACGCTGCTCCTTCTAGTCGCGGGAGGTCGCCCTCCCGCTCGGTGTGGCCTACTGCGTTAACGGATGGCGGTTATTACTGATTGCTGGCCTGCATCGCTTCGACCTGCATCTTGATTTGCTTCACGGCGTTATCGAGCGCCGCTTTCGGCTCCTGCTTGCCGGTCATGCTCAGCTCCAGCGCCGCGTTGGCCGGCCCCCAGACTTCGCCCATTTCCGGAATGCCCGGCATCGGCACGGCTCTGGCTGCCTGGATGGCGACCGCGCTGGCTTTCTCGTCGTTTTTAATCAGCGGATCGTCAATCATGCTTTTTTGCGGCGGGATCTCGCCGGTGCGTTGATAGCGAACCTTCACATAGCGCGGCTGGTTGATGAATTCGATAAACCGTTGCGCCAGCGCGTTGTCCTTACTCCAGGTCGAGACCACATACCCTTTCACGCCCAGGAACGAGCTCATCGGTTTGCCGTCCGGCAGCAGCGGCAGCGGCGCCACGCCGTAGTGAATGCCGGCGGCTTCATAGGGCTGGAACGCCCAGGGGCCGTTGATAACCGCCGCCGCTTTTTTCTCGGTGAACAGCGAATCGATGGCGTTCAGCCCGTTATCACCGATGATCCCCGCCGGGAACAGCTTGTCGGCGTAAAACTTACGCAGCAGCGTTACCGCGTCCACCGCGCCCGGCGTGTTCAGGCCGATATCCAACGGGTTGAGACCGCCTTTGTCGTTTTTGCCGAAGCCTTTGTCATCTTTGCCGAAGATGTAGCCGCCCATCGGCCCGATCGCACCCCAGCTGTAGTAAATCTGATCAAACTTCGCCAGCAGCCCGAACTTATTCTGCGCCTGCTGCTGCCGGGAAAAGTCATACCACTCCTGCAGGCTGGCCAGCGGTTTGCTCACCTGATCCTTGTTGTAAATCAGCACCAGGGTTTCCACCGCTTTCGGCAGGCCGTACACCTGGTTGTTCATGCGAAATGCCGCCATCGACGCATCGGTGAAGCTGTCTTGCGCCGCCTGATCGAGTTTCAGCGGCGCAATCAGCCCCTGCACCACCGCACCGCCCAGTTGATCGTTGGGGATCACCAGCACGTCGGGGCCGATGCCCGCCGGGCCGTCCAGCCGCAGTTTTTCCAGCTGCTGGGCATACGGCATTTCCTGCAGGTTCACTTTGACGTTGTACTGTTTTTCGAAATCCCCGATGGCGTCCTTGATGCCATCCGATTTCCGGATATCTTCCCAAACGGTCAGCTGCTGCGCGGCATGTACCGGAAAGGCCGCCAGCTGGCCGGCAGCGGTGGCGGAGAGAAATAGGGCGGTAAGCGTTTTGGTTTTCATTATCGACCTCATGTGAAGGTATAACATTTTTAAGCAAAAAACCTGGCACTTCGCATTAACAAAAACATCGTGGCTGATTTTATAGGGCTTTAAACACCCAGTTTTTCACCAACGATGATGTTATACGCTACGCTAACGATGGGGATATGACGACAGGAAAGTGACTATTGTGTGATCACAATTGCAGAAATGAAACGTGCCGATAGGGCGCTAAAAACAAGGTGGTTATAGTCATCTCAACGTAAAAGCGCTGTCAGATTGACCCGCAATATTTGTTATACGTAGTACATTCATTCATCAGCGCTACCCGGCCCGCCCCTGCGGTCACCGTATTGATAACCCGTTGAGGAAAAACGGATGTCCAGCATATGCTTAAAAAATGTCACCAAACGCTTTGGCAAAACTGAAACGCTGCACAATATCAATCTGGATATCCAGGCGGGTGAATTCGCGGTGTTTGTCGGGCCTTCCGGCTGCGGCAAGTCCACGTTGCTGCGGATGATCGCCGGTTTGGAAGAGATTAGCGATGGCAAAATTCTGATTGATGACGAAGTGATGAATGACGTCGCGCCGGCCCACCGCGGCGTGGCGATGGTGTTTCAGTCCTACGCGCTCTACCCGCACATGACGGTGGCGGAAAATATGGGCTACGGGCTTAAGGTCAACAAGGTGCCGAAGGCGGAGATTCGCCATCAGGTCGAAATGGTCGCTAAAACCTTGCAGTTGTCCCACCTGCTGGACCGCAAGCCTAAACAGCTGTCCGGCGGCCAGCGCCAGCGCGTCGCCATCGGTCGCGCCATCGTGCGCAATCCGAAGGTGTTCATGTTCGACGAACCGCTCTCCAACCTCGACGCCGAACTGCGGGTCGACATGCGCCTGCACATCGCCAAGCTGCATCAGGAGCTGAAAACCACTATGGTGTATGTCACCCACGACCAGGTGGAGGCGATGACGCTGGCCGATAAAATCGTGGTGATGAACAACGGCAAGGTGGAGCAAACCGGCTCGCCGATGGCGCTGTACTACAACCCGGTCAACCGTTTCGTCGCCGGTTTTATCGGCTCGCCCAAGATGAATTTCCTACCCGCGACCGTCGTCGCCTGGCAGCCGCATCAGTTGACCGTGACGCTGACGGCGGATAAAACGCTGACGCTGGACATCGAGACTACGCCGCTACAGCCCGGCGACGCCATCACGCTGGGGATTCGCCCCGAGCATCTTGGCATCCAACCATCGCATCAAGCCACGCTGGCCTTTCAGTGCGAAGTGGTGGAACGGCTGGGCAACAATACCTACCTGTTCGGCCAGTGCTACGGCCACGATGGCGTCAAAATCCTGCTGCCCGGCGACGTACAGTTCCGCCCCTGGCAGGCGATTACCGTCGGTTTCGACGCCGTTCACTGTCTGGTGTTCGACGCCGAGGGTCTGCGTATCAACGCCGACGCCTCCGTTCCCGATATGCACTGACGCCTATCCCAACAGGCACCTGTCAGGTGCAGGCAATGCCCCCGTTCGGTGAGGATAGACGCCCTGATAGGGCATGGCGTTACCTGCTGGCGAAAGGGGGTTTATCATGCCGGCAACGCACGGTGAATAACTCGCGCCGGCAACTGGGATCGCGCGCCGGACCGTGTTCCTTATCGACTATGGTTCCTATTTATCCGGCATCGCATCCATCGCACATCGCGTTCATCTGGCATAACTCTTGCTGCTGATGTCGACTGCGTGCACCGACTGAATCTGCATTCAGGCGGTGTTCCCCGCGGTCTGACCATCATTTTGACGAACACCAAGAGGGACGTTATGTCCAACGTATTCGATCACTATCGTTACCTGCACACCATTCCGGAACTGGGATTCCAGGAATTCAAGACCTCCGATTATCTGGCCGCGCAACTGGAAGCCGCGGGCTACCGCCTCACCCGCGGCGTCAACGGCACCACCGGCATCGTGGCGGCACTGAACAGCGGCGCGCCCGGCCCGGTGCTGGCGTTGCGCGCCGATATGGATGCATTGGGTCACATCATTGACGGCGAGTTCTGCGCCCGCCACACCTGCGGACACGACGCCCACTCGTCGGTGGTGCTGACCGCCGCTCAGGAACTGATACACGATGGCGTGGTGAAAAAAGGACGGCTGAAGATCCTGTTTCAGCCCGCCGAAGAGCTGGGTACCGGCGCCATCGCCATGGTGGAAGGCGGCGCCATTGACGACGTGGACATGATCCTCGGCTTTCACCTGCGCCCGGTGGAAGAGTGCCTGCTGGGCGAGGCGATACCGGCAATGCACTATTCCGCCAGCAGCACGCTGGAAGTCACCTTTCACGGCCAACCGGCGCACGGCGCGCGGCCGCATCTGGGCGTGAACGCGCTGGAAGCCGCCGCCAACGCCGTCATGGCGGTGAAGGCGGTTCCGCTGGCGCCGCACCTGACCTGGAGCGCCAAGGCTACCCGTTTTCTGTGCGACGCCGGCGTGACCAACTCCATTCCTGATAACGCCACGGTATGCTGGGACCTGCGTTCGTCGCGGAATGACGCAATGGACGAGCTGAAAGCAAAAGTGATCCGCGCCATTGAGTACAGCGCGGCGGCTTACGGCGCGACGGCCGAGATCAAACTGCTAAAAGAGATTCCGGCGGCGGATATTCATGACGACGCCACCGCGCTCATCAGCGCGGCTATCGTGGATGTGCTGGGCGAAGCCGGTCTGACCGCGCCCAAGAGCACCGCAGGCGGAGAAGACTTCTTCTTCTATCCGCGCCTCAAACCGCAGATTAAAGCTGGCTTCTGGGGGCTGGGCACCAATCTCAAACCGGGGCTGCACCATCCGGACATGCATTTTGAATTATCGTCGCTGGAAACCGGCGTGCAGGTATTCAAACGCTGCGTGGAAAAGATGCTGGGATAATATCAGGGCATCCCCGGCAATACGCCGGGGATGCTTATCAGGAAAGGCACGAATTATTTAATCAGCTTCCACGAACCGTCATCCTGAATAAAAGTAAAATTGACGATCTCTTTTTTGTTTCCAACCAGTGGTAATGACATATCCAGATCGACATTGCATTGATAGCCTTTATTTTCACTTCTGATGCAATTCAGCTTTTTTAACGAATTGATTTTAAGCACCATCTCATCATTAAAAAGCGTACCGACTTTTTTTTTAATTTCCTGATTAGTTTGAGCCACCATATCGTCAACGGCGTGCCGAATATCCTGCTCGGTCGGCTCTCTGCCGCCACATCCCGACAACACTACGGCAATCAACGCACAGAAAGCAGCCTTATTTATCATCATCACAGACATCCCTATTAAAACGTGCCTAACCCCTATCAATGCCTATTCAAGTTGCAAAGCGGTATGTCTGGCTGTACCTGTCGTTTTTCTCAGTTGCTGACTTGTTGTCATCTTTTGCGGATTCACTCGGTTGCCGCCTTTCCGCAACTCGAATTATTTAGGGCATAACCCCTATAAATGCCTATTCAGCGGCAAAGCGGCATATCTGAATATACCTGTCGTTTTTCGCGTTGCAGACACGTTGCCATCCTTTGCTTCCGGCATGGCCGCACGTATGCCGTCAGGGTTTCTTTCATCCGGTGCCTGGCTTCCTCCAGCCGACGTAATAGCCGCTGCCTGCCAGTCGAACCATCAAAAATAAACAAATCATTCACATTACGATTACCACTGAATAAACTGCACGACGGTATTATCATAAAGCCGACCAAACACATAGTTATTCTCTTCCCTGCTCTTGCAATGGAACAAAAATCAATCAGTTAACTATAAAAATTGGATCCTTGTCACATTCATTTTTACAATATTACGAATGTTTCATAAATAAAAATGACACAACTCTCTTTTCAAAATTAGAAAATAAAATAGATGATATTCACATCAGGTTAATTTTCAAAACAGCGGTTTATTTTTCTCGCCCTTTTTATTTTTTGCTCTATAGTAATCTCGATACATTCAGGAAGTACCCGCTTTTATTTATTTCTCTCAACTGAATGAGAGTCAATACCTGTGGGATTTACAAGGAGATTGTATGTTTAAGTATGTAATACCTCTGTGTGCACTCACTCTGGCGGCACCTTCATTCGCCGCCCAAACCACTCTGATGATGACCCAGAAAAGCGATGTTAATTATCTGGGCTGGTCTACCGACGAAAGTAAAGTGGCGCGTCAGGAAGTTTATCGCGGCACCACCAGCAATCCTGACCTGCGTGAACGTATCGCCGTGCTGGACGCGGAAACCCGTACCTTTAAAGATGCCGACACCAATAGCGGCGTCAATTACTGGTACTGGGTGGATGTGGTCAGCGATACGCAAAGCCAGACGGTATCGAATGCCGTGACCACCGCACCGAACGCCGGCCCGCTGCGCGCAGCGAAAGCCAGTTCCGAGTGTAAGCCGGGCGCCACATTCGAAAACCGTAATGTGGACTGCGGCGGCGTGACCATCGGCACCTCCTGCCCGAATGACAGCGATAAACAAAAACCGCTGATCATTCTGAAAAACGCCTCGGTGAAAAACCTGCGTATTTCCGCCTCCGGCGGCGCGGACGGCATTCACTGTGAAAGCGGCAACTGCACCATTGAAAACGTGATCTGGGAAGACATCTGCGAAGATGCCGCAACCAATAACGGTAAAACCATGACCATCATCGGCGGGATCGCGCATAACGCCAAAAATGGTTACGGCGGCAAGCCGGACAAGGTGTTGCAGCAAAACGCCAAAAACAGCACCACGGTGGTAAAAGGCAACTTCACTCTGACCGGTGAACACGGGAAGTTGTGGCGTTCCTGCGGTGACTGCACCAACAACGGCGGTCCCCGTTTCCTGAACGTTGACGGACTGATTGTCAATGGCACCATTGGCAGTATTGCTGGGGTCAACCGTAACTACGGTGATGTAGCAACCCTTAAAAACATCAAGATCAAAAACTATAAACCAGGTACCCCGAAGATTTGCGAAGAGTACAAGGGCGTTCAGAAAGGCGAAGGTGAATCGCCCAAGTACAGCAAAGATGATCAATGGGACACCGCCAACTGCAAGGTTAGCCGTTCGGACGTGACCAAACTCTGACAGGGTCGTCTGACCGGTTGTAACACAACACGGGCTTCCTGGCGTATCAACCAGACAAGACCGGGCTACGCGCCCGGTCTTTTTTATTCAGGCCGACGCCGTTTCCCCACCGCATGTTGAACGGACAACGCAATTGTCCGGCCCAGCGGGCGAGCGTAGCGAGTAAACCGGAGCATACAGGCAGTACCTGAGGATTTCGGGCACCGCCAGGTCCAAAGTAGCAAGTCAATTAGCCCTTATGGGGATAGGCTTTAGTTGTCCTGTGGCTGCGCGGGCGTATCCAGGTTGAGCTGATAAAACGCCGCGTCCAGCCAGTGGCCGAACTTAAACCCAACCTGCATGAAAGTACCTGCATGGGTAAAACCCAACTGGGTGTGTAACCCGATACTGGCGGAATTGGCGGCATCGATGCAGCCCACCAGAACGTGCAATTGCGCTTCGTGCGCACGCCGGATCAGTTCATTCAACAGAATTTTGCCAAGTCCGCGGCCCCGATGTGCATGATGGACATACACGCTGTGTTCCACCGTATACTTGTAAGCCGGGAAGGCACGAAACGTGCCCCAACTGGCGAAGCCCAGCAATTGACCTGAAGTATCGACCGCCCCTACCACGGGAAAACCGCCGGCGCGCTTTGCGTTAAACCAGGCGGCCATCGCCTGCGCAGGCCGGGGAACATAGTCGTACAGCGCCGTTGAATTGACGATGGCCTCATTCAGAATTGCCAGAATAGCCGACGCATGCTCGGCTTCGTCGCAGTCGATCAGGCGCACATCATCATTCATTGCTGATGCATTCATTATGAAATTCCTGTTGATTGAAGAAATCAGGCACTCCTCGTACCGGCTAAAACAGGCTCGTCGCAAATAACCACTAGGTAGCGTGCGGGCTGAGAAGTGGGATTACTGTACACAAGCGGCTGATCCACCCTCATGGCCAAACAGTCGCCCTCGTGCAACAGATAGAGTTGATCGCCAAGCATGACGTCGATACGCCCCTCGATTACCCAAACCTGCTGCTGCCATGCCCGGTCGCGCCCTCCCGTCTCGTAAGCCACACGGACGCCGGGCGGGAAATCCACCTCAACCATCTGGATAGGCGATGGCCAGCCTGGCGGAGAGAGGTTTCGCCGCACGTATCCGGAATCAGGATCTCGCCATTGGGACTGCCGGGCGCGCGGTACCAGCGGCTGCGCCGTCGCCCCCTCGCGTTCGCCGCCAAACAGGCTGGCCAGCGTTACGCCAAGTCCGGCGGCAAGTTTCTCCAGCACGACCGCTGTTGGGCTGGTTGCACCACGCTCAACCAGAGAAATCATCGAGCGGCTGACGCCGCAGCGGGCAGCGAGCGCGTCAAGCGTGTAACCCTGTGCAGCCCGCAGCTCGCGTACCCGGCGGGCGATACGTTCGTTAACGCCAGCGCTGGCATCGTCACGATATGGCGGTTCATTTTCCATCATAATAGATTTAATTTCCATTAAACTAGAATGGCTGTCAACCGGAATTTACCCGGTCGATTAACGGTATCAATCCAATTTGCCATAATACCTGCGGCCGGGTACGGTTTCGTACCGATTATCTGCAATCAATGACGCGCTCGGGCATGTCGCCGCGGCGTACTGAGGGGCGTGGTGTTTAGGGCACTCGGCCGATAAGAAGACCGGCGTCAGGAGACGCCAGGCCGCCAGCCAATGGCCGACCTGACGCCGCTTTTTCGTTTTTTGAGTGCGGGGATAAGCGTCTTCACGCACCTCACGTCTCCGCGCCGCGGGTTACCCCGCCACACGAGCCGCCAGTGCCTCTACCCGGCGTATCGCCTGACGCACCTGCTGCTCCGTCACAGTAAACGGCATCGTTGCCATATCCGGCGCATCAACCGATGCGCGAACGATCGCCGTCAGCTCCGCTTCCGACAAATCCGGGCAGATCGCCGCCAGCGTCAACGGCACCGCACAGGCCTGAGCCAGCCGAATCGCCGCCAGCAGTTCTTCATCGCTGCGCTGCTCCAGCGCCAGCAGGCACAGATTGCCGAAGCCGACCAGCAGGCCGTGGCCGAATTCGCGGGTCTTGTCGCAGACGGTAAATCCTTCGTACAACGCATGGGCCGCCGCCGCGTGCGCGCCGCTGGCCATCAGCGAGGTCAGCCCGGCGAACAGGAAGATAGCGTCCAGTACCTGATCGAGCGCGTCGTTGTGCTGCCCGGCCGTCACGGCGCGGCAGGCTTCCTCGCCGTACTGTTCGATCAACCGAAAGCAGATTTCGCTGTTGGCGCGCGACGACGCGGCAAAACCGCTGTCGTTGCCGCCGTTATCGATAGCGCGAAATTCATACCACTTCGCCAGCGTATCCCCCAGCCCGGCGGCCAGCCAGCGCAACGGCGCGCGCGCCAACAGTGCACTGTCGATCACCACCGCCGCCGGCGCTACCAGCAGGTGGTGCAAATCGTGGAAATGACCGTCGTCGTAGTAGCGAACCGACAGCGGCGTCACGGCGGCGCAGGTCGCGGCAATCGTCGGCAACGTCACCACCGGAATGCCGCACTGGAACGCCACCGCTTTACCGGTATCCAGCGCCTTGCCGCCGCCTACCGCCAGTAACAGATCGCTGTCGGTTTCGCGTACCCGCGCGCACAGCCGTTCAATCTGACTGACGCTGCACTGCTCGCCAGACCACTCCACCGCGGTCAGCGTCACACCGGCCTGCCGCAGTTGTTCGATAATCAGAGTCTGCGCCGCCGCCAGTGCCTGATGCCCTCCCGCGACCAACACCCGACTCCCGAGACGGGCGCAAATCCCGCTCAACTGTTGACTGACTCCGGCGCCACGCAACACCGTAGCCGGAAAGAAAACCTGCTGCATTATGATAATTCCTGCCTGCTGTCGTTGATATACCCAAAATAATTCGAGTTGCAGGACAACACGCTGGCGTGTTGAACAACGCTACGCGTTGGCCCTTTAGGGCAAGGCTCAGAATAAGCCTTGTAACGCGGCAGCCGAGTGAATCCCCAGGAGCTTACTCAAGTAAGTGACTGGGGTGAGCGACAACGCTGCCGGGAGCAGCGTTGAACGCGGTTTACCGCGGCCCCGAAGGGGCGAGGCCCAGGGATGGGCCGAGTAATGCAGCCAACGTACCTGCGACTTGAAGTATGACGGTATATAAAAAGTGTTATGAATAACAAATCATTACTACAAAACCACACACCGGGCACCATATCATTGTCTTATCCACTTTTGCCCGTGCCGGCTTATACCCAAGCGCATCGGTGCAGACACCGCCGGGTTCAGCGCTATCACGCCCGATAACGGCCACCGCACATTAACCGGGAGAAAGACCATGTTTTCGATCAGAGAAATACAGCCTGCGGATAGCGAACAGGTTATCGCCTTGCATTTCGCCGGCCTGCGGGAAAGCGGCTCGCTGTCTCCTGATACGTCGCTGGACGCCGATTTATACGCCATTGCCGAGCACTACCCTCAACACCGCGCCCGTTTTCTCGTCGCCGTCACGACGGAAACAGCGTCGGAAAAGGTGATTGGCATGGGGGCGATCCGCCTGCTGTCCGACTCGGTTTGCGAGATTAAACGAATGCGGGTGGCCGCCGGGTTTAGGCGGGACGGCATCGCTCAGGCGATTTTGGATCAGCTATTCGCGTTTGCGCAGGGCATCGGCGGCGCCCGATCCATTATTCTGGACACCGCCGAAGCGCAGACCGCCGCCCAGCGTCTGTATGAAAAAAACGGTTTCGTTCTGGATTCCCGCAAAGATATCGGCGGAATAGCGAGCCTGATCTATAAAAAAACCCTGCGGTAGCGCGGCACCTCCGTAGCCGATCACGGTAGAGCGGTCTGCCGACCGCCCTTTTTTAGCGCATGATGTTTACTTCATTCGTGCGGCTTCACCATCGGCAAATTCAGCTGATGCGTCGCCGCACAGGCTTTAGCAACGTCGTAACCCGCATCGGCGTGGCGCATCACCCCGGTAGCCGGGTCGTTCCACAGCACCCGCGCCAGCCGGGCATCGGCCTGTTCGCTGCCGTCGCAGACGATCACCATCCCAGCATGCTGAGAGAAGCCCATGCCGACGCCGCCGCCGTGATGCAGGCTGACCCAGGTGGCGCCGCCCGCCGTATTCAACAGCGCGTTGAGCAGCGGCCAGTCGGACACCGCGTCCGAACCGTCCTGCATCGCTTCCGTTTCCCGGTTGGGCGAGGCCACCGAGCCGCAGTCCAGATGATCGCGGCCGATAACGATCGGCGCTTTCAGCTCACCGTTGCGCACCATCTCGTTGAACGCCAGCCCGGCCAGATGCCGTTCCCCCAGCCCCAACCAGCAGATGCGCGACGGCAGCCCCTGAAAAGCGATGCGCTCGCGCGCCATGTCCAGCCAGCGGTGCAGATGGTGATTATCCGGAAACAGCTCCTTGAGCTTAGCGTCGGTCTTGTAGATGTCCTCTGGATCGCCGGACAGCGCCACCCAGCGGAACGGTCCCTTGCCTTCGCAAAACAGCGGGCGGATATAGGCCGGAACGAAGCCGGGGAAATCAAAGGCATTACCAACGCCTTCATCGAACGCGCGCTGACGAATATTGTTGCCGTAATCCACGGTGGGCACGCCCATGTGGCAAAAATCCAGCATCGCCTGTACATGCACCGCCATCGAGGCGCAGGCGGCTTTCACCACCGCATCCGGGTTGGCGGCGCGCTCTTCCAGCCAACGCGCCACGCTCCAGCCCACCGGCAGATAGCCGTTAAGCGGATCGTGGGCGGAGGTCTGATCGGTGACGATATCCGGCTTCATGCCACCGGCTTTGGCGCGTTTCACCAGCTCCGGCAGCACCTCGGCGGCGTTGCCGAGCAGGCCGACGGAGATGGCTTTCTTCTGCGCGACGGCATCGGCGATCATCGCCAGCGCCTCGTCGATGCTGTCGGCTTTATAATCCAGATAGCGGGTGCGCAGCCGAAAATCGATGCGGGATTCCTGACACTCCACCGCCAGCACCGATGCCCCGGCCAGCACGCCGGCCAGCGGCTGGGCGCCGCCCATGCCGCCGAGACCGGCGGTGAGGATCCATTTACCGCTCAGGTCGCCGTGATAGTGCTGACGGCCGGCTTCGGCGAAGGTTTCATAAGTGCCCTGCACGATGCCCTGCGCACCGATGTAAATCCACGATCCGGCGGTCATCTGGCCGTACATCATCAACCCGGCCTTATCCAGTTCATGAAAGTGTTCCCAGGTGGCCCAGTGCGGCACCAGATTCGAGTTGGCGATCAGCACCCGGGGGGCGTCGGCGTGGGTGCGAAACACCCCCACCGGCTTGCCGGACTGCACCAGCAGGGTTTCATCCGCTTTCAGCTGGCGCAGGCTCGCCAGAATGGCGTCAAAGCAGGCCCAGTTGCGCGCCGCCTTGCCGATGCCGCCGTACACCACCAGATCCTCCGGGCGCTCGGCCACATCCGGGTCGAGGTTGTTCTGGATCATGCGGTAGGCGGCTTCGATCAGCCAGTTTTCACAGTGCAGTTCAGTACCGTGCGGCGCGCGCACGACGCGGGCAACAGAAGAAGTAGTCGAAGAAGAAGAGGTGGTCATGGCAGATTCCTTATCAAACGCGCGCCGGTTCGGCGGCATAACTGGGCAATAATGCGGTGATGACGGACGGCCAGCGCTCACGGCTGGCCCACTGGCGCATCAGGTCAATATCGGTCGCCATCAGGCGGTCGTGGTCCAGAAACGCGACCTGTTCACGTACCTGCGCCAGTTCCCGCTCCAGCAACGGCGAGCTTTTCAGCGGACGATGGAAGTCGATACCCTGCGCGGCGGCCATCGCTTCAATGCCCACCACGGTGGCGGTGTTAAAGCACATGCTGCCGAGACGTCGGGCGGCGTAAGTCGCCATCGACACATGGTCTTCCTGATTGGCGGAGGTAGGCAGGCTGTCCACGCTGCCGGGATGGGCCAGCGACTTGTTCTCCGACGCCAGCGCGGCGGCGGTTACCTGGGCGATCATGAAGCCGGAGTTGACGCCGCCGTCGTTAACCAGAAACGGCGGCAGCCCGGACAGCGTGCTATCGAGCAGCAGCGCCATACGCCGTTCGGAAATCGCGCCGATCTCCGCCACCGCCAGCGCGATGATGTCGGCGGCGAACGCCACCGGTTCGGCGTGGAAATTGCCGCCGGAGATCACCTCGTCGGTTTCCGGAAACACCAGCGGATTATCCGATGCGGCGTTGGCTTCGATGCGCAACACGCGGGCGGCGTGCTGTAGGTTGTCCAGACACGCGCCCATGACCTGCGGCACGCAGCGAATGGAGTACGGGTCCTGCACCCGGCCGCAGTTGACGTGCGACTGCAAAATTTCGCTGTCCATCAGCAATGCGCTGACCGCCGACGCCACCGCAATCTGTCCTTGTTGGCCGCGCGCCTGATGGATACGGGCGTCAAACGGCTTCACCGAGCCTTTGATCGCTTCCAGCGACAACGCGCCGGCCACCAGCCCGGCGGCAAACACTTTCTCGCCCTCGAACAGCCCGCGCAGCGCCAGCGCGGTGGATACCTGGGTGCCGTTGAGCAGCGCCAGCCCCTCTTTCGGCCCCAGCACCAGCGGTTCGACGCCGGCCCGCGCCAGCCCATCGGCCGCCGGGATCAGCGCGCCGTCGACCCGCGCCTGCCCTTCTCCCAGCAGCAGTAGCGACAGATGCGCCAGCGGCGCCAGATCGCCGCTGGCGCCTACCGAGCCTTTCTCCGGAATGCAGGGCATCACCCCGGCGTTGAACAGCGCCAGCAAGGTATCGATCACCTGCAACCGTACCCCGGAATGTCCGCGCGCCAGGCTGATGACTTTGGTCGCCATCACCAGACGCAGCACGTCATCCGGCAGCAGGTCGCCGATGCCCACGCTGTGCGACAGCACCAGATTGCGTTGCAGCTCCGCCAGCCGGTCCGCCGGAATGCGGGTCTGGGCCAACTTGCCAAAACCGGTGTTGATGCCATAGACCACCCGGTCCTGACGGATAATGCCCTGCACCGTTTCCTGCGCCGCCGCAACCGCCGCGCGCGCCTGCGCTTCCAGCGTCAGGGCAACCTCTCCCTGATAAATGGCGCGCAGCGTGGCGAGGTCCACCGCGCCGGGCGTCAGGCAATAGTTTCGGGTTTGTGACATATATCTAATCCTGTATAGACAAGTAGAACTAAAAAAATCCGGCTGACGCATGTTCCATTATCCAGCCGGTACGTATGTCTCATCCTGCATCTCCCCGGCAGACGGGTCGCTCAATGCGCCAGCGCCTGCAGGGTTTCACTGCGAATCTCTTCCGTCACCCGCGCTTTCAGCGCCATAAACTCCGGCGAGGTTTTAAGGGTATAGTCTCTCGGCCAGGGAAAATCCACCGCCACTTCGGTTTTAATCCGCCCCGGCCGGGCGCTGAAAATCGCCACCTTGTTAGCCATAAAAATCGCCTCGTCGATGTCGTGGGTGACAAACAGCACCGTCTTGCGCGACGACTCCCATACCGACAACAGCAGTTCCTGCATCATGACGCGGGTCTGGTTATCCAGCGCGCCGAACGGCTCGTCCATCAGCAGCACTTTCGGGTCGTTAGCCAGCGCGCGGGCAATGGCGGTGCGCTGCTGCATGCCGCCGGAAAGCTGGCGCGGATAGTGGTGTTCGAATCCGTGCAGCCCAACCTGATGCAGATAATAATCGCTGCGTTCACGCTGCTGCGCCTTGCTGATGCCGCGCTCCTGCAAACCGAAACAGATGTTCTCGCGCACCGTCAGCCACGGAAACAGGGTGTAGCTCTGGAACACCATGCCGCGATCGGCGCCGGGGCCGTCCACCAGCGCGCCGTCCAGCCACACCTCGCCGCGGGTCGGCGCATCCAGCCCGGCGATGATGCGCAGCAAGGTCGACTTGCCGCAGCCGGACGGCCCCAAAATGGTGACGAAGTCGTTTTCATGCACCTGATAGTCGATGGGCTGCAGCGCCGGGATCGCCTCCCCGTGCGGGCCGGTGAACACCCGCTCCACCTGACGAATGGTCAGTTTGCTGTATTTCATCGTATGCTCCAGGCGAATAAACGACGGTTGGCGGCCTTGAACAGGAAGTCGGACAGCAGCCCAATCACCCCGATAACGATAATGCCGAAGATGATTTGCCCGGTGTTGAGCAGCGCCTGACTGTCGACAATCATGTGGCCGATGCCGCTCGACGCGCCGATCAGCTCGGCGACGATCACGTAGGTCCAGGCCCAGCCCAGCACCAGTCGCAATAGCTCGGCGATATCCGGCGCGGCGCCGGGGATCAGCACCCGGGTGACCACGCTGCGGCTGGAACAACCGAGCGTATAGGCGGCTTCGACCAGATCGCGGCGGGCGCTGCCGACGCTGACCGCCACCATCAGCACAATCTGGAAGAAAGAACCGATAAAAATCACCAGGATCTTCTGCATCTCGCCAATACCGGCCCACAGGATCAACAGCGGCACGAACGCCGACGCAGGCAGATAGCGGCAGAACGACACAAACGGTTCGAAGAACGCTTCCACCAGTTTATACGCCCCCATCAGGATGCCGAGCGGCACCCCAATCAGCGCCGCCAGCAGAAAACCGGCCACCACACGCATCACCGTCATGCCGATGTCCTGCTGAAAGCCGTAATCGGTAAACAGCAGCACGCCTTCATGCAACATGGTCAGCGGGTCAGCCAAAAAGGTGACGGATACCGCGCCGCTGAACGTCACCAGCGACCACAAGCCGATAAACAGCACGAAGAAACCGATGCCGAGCGTCCAGCGCAGGCGCGTCGATACCGGGCGCAGCGGCACCATCAGTGGGTTATGCACGCGCGTCGGCGCTTCCGGCAACGCCGCCGGGGCTAACGTCGCCGCTCGGGTGAGACTGCTCATGTCCGTCTCCTTCATCGGTTACTTCACGTAGCTGGCGTCATACAGCGCGGAAATATCCGGCTTCTGGCGGATAACTTTGGCCTCCAGCAGCAGTTTGGCCGCCTCCTGACTGAAGGTGGCGATTTCGCCGCTGAAGAAGGCGCGGTTTTGTTCACGGTCCTGCCAACGCAGGTACTGAGCCGACTGGGCGAACTCCTTACCGCTGGATTTCACCGCCGCGCCCATGATGTCGTAGGCTTTGTCCGGCTGGGCTTTGATCATCTCCAGCGCGTCAAAATAGCTCTCCACCAGCGCTTTCCCTACCTGCGGGTGCTGTTGCAGGAACGCGGGCGTGCAACCGAGGGTGTCCATCACCATCGGGTAATCCAGCGTCGTAACCAGAATTTTCCCTTTGTCCGGCTGCTGACGCACGGAGGACAGATAAGGCTCGTAACTCATGGCGGCGTCGTTCTGCCCGGCGACGAACGCCTGCGCCGCGGCCTGCGGCGACAACGTCGCCACTTTTACGTCTTTCAGGCTCATGCCGTTTTTATCCAGAATCCACGCCAGCGCGAAATACGGCGAGGTGCCGGGCGCATCCACGCCGATGGTTTTGCCCTTCAGGTCGCGCACGCTGGCGATACCGTTACGCACCGCCAGTCCGTCAGCGCCATACGATTTGTCGAGCTGGACGATCTGTTTGAGCATCACGCCGCTGGCTGCCCAGGACACGTAGGTTTCCACCGTGGTGGCGGCGCATTGAATCGCACCGGACGCCACCGCCAGATGGCGGTCCTTCTGCGGGATCATTTTCAGATCGACTTTCAGTCCATGCTTTTGGAAAATGCCGGCCTTGTCCGCCAGCGTCAGCGGAGCGAAGCCGGTCCAGCCGGAAATGCCGATAGCCACCGGCGTTTCTTCTGCCTGTGCGGAAACGGCGGCGGCCAGACAAACTGCCATCAACGAGATTTTCCAACCGGTACGACCTGATGCTGTACTCATGTTTCTGCTCCTGTCAGGAAAAGAAAAAGCGATGGACCGCAAGTGTTATAATCTTGTCTATACAAGCAAGGGTCATGCCAGCACGGCGAAACCGGCGAACGGACGGGAAAAACAGCGGAAGCATGCGGCAGGAATGGGCGTAACACCCGGAGGAGGAACGACAGAACGCCCTATAACGGTGCGCCCTGCCCTGTTTTTAGTCATCAAATGGTATTGCGCTGTTTGAGGCTGTTGACAAAACAATTTAAGTATCAGGTGAATGGGTTTTCCGGCGTTAAAACTGTGCTGAGGCGGGCGACTTCGCCGGGTGAGCGACAGGACGTCGCGAAAGCCCGTGCCGCGCCGGACAAAAACGTCGGGAACGTTTTTGAACAGCGTTTACGCTGGCCCGTAGGGCGAACCCCAGTGATGGGGCGAGTAACCGCGTCACGGGTGGCCCGAACAGCGAAGGCAAACGCCGAAGGAACCGCGTCAGCGGCACAGTTTAGCCATCAGCCAGAGGTCAAGGAGAGGCGGCGCTGAGTAACCGTGTTGCCAGTCAAGTATTTCAACTGGCTACCAACCCATAATTCTTGTCATACCGCTGCTGCGTATGCAGCACGCCATAACACAGATGGACCAGTTTCCTCATCGCCGCGCCTATCGCCAGCATCTTTGCCTTGCCTTTTAGCAACAGTCGCTCGTATTGCGCCTTCACATGATGATTGTGACTGATGGCCGCTATCGCTCCCATATACAGCTTTGCCCGGATAGCGGGCGGCCCTATTTTCGACAACCTGGCCCTGCCACGTACCGAGGTGCCTGAACGACGCTCTACCGGGATAACCCCCAGATACG
>NZ_CM001979.1:3555929-3792391 GCF_000406205.1 Dickeya sp. NCPPB 3274
GTGCGATGAAATAGCAAAGAAACGACACCGTTTATCCCGCACGAAATCATTCACTGGTCAAACAGGCATCACCATTCACAAAACACCCTGGCTGTTTGTCAACAGCTGTAAACGGCATTACGCCGTCAGGCGGCTCGCAAGCCGATAAAACCATAATACTGCGACTGCCCGGTGATGGCCTGGGCGCCGGCCTGCTGTAACGACGCCAGCACATCTTCGCCGGAAACATGGAACTGCCATGCCCGGCTGAGCGCCGCTTCGGCATGCTCTTCGGCGGTGAATTGCCCGGCCAGCTCCAGCGCCGACGTAAAGGCGCTCATATCCGGCAGGTAGGCCGTGAAACCATCGCCTTTCAATGCGCTGGTGGCGATCCCCAGCCAGTTGCAAATCGACGCCTTAATGTGAACATCTTCGCGATCCGCCTGACGGGAGCGTTCGATCAACGCCTGCGTCTCGTTGTCCACCAGCCGGTCCGAGACAATCAACGTGTCTCCCTGCAACCAGGCCTCCGGCGGGCAGTCTTTATTGACCTGCCGCAACGGAATATGCGGGTTAATCTCCATCGGGTAAATACGGCACACCAGCGGACGCCGATCATAAATCCGACAGCGCAGATCCTCATCCAGATGCCGGCAGGAATCAGGGTTGTAGGCCGCGAAAGTGATCGCGATAAACGCCCGGGTTTCGCCGCTGATCACGTCACAAGAGCGCGACTGGGCATGCTGGCGCTGTTCCGGCAGGATACCGACGCCATTTTGCAAAAACCCTTCGGCAAGAATAATGATTTGCCCACCGTCCGACGCCCATTCACGGGCTTCAGCCAGTGTCAGGGGTACATGATGCCCCATGCAGCATTTGCCGCATCCTACACAGGAAAACGATGTATCCATTGATGATTGACCCTTATTTAAAACCTACGCGCACAGAACAGGAAGAGACCTGACCGAGGCCGTTTCAGTGAACGGTTGAAACCGATGAAAACGACCTCTCTGATGATGCCTGAAGTCACTATTTAGGCTCAGGATTTCGTAAAGATAACGTCAATATAACGTTAAGGATCGATATTTTGATAAATTTACAAAATGTGGCGCGATACGGCGCAGCTCAGGTAAGTACTGGGCTGCGCCGTATTCGCCGACTCGTGAGAGGATCAGGCAATCGAACGATCGACTGCCTGTAAAATGAAGGGATGGGTAACGCCGCGCCTATCTTAAGCTAAGGCGAAAAACACCGGGCGCGGGCAGGCAATTACCCTTTATTCCTGTCCTGCCCATCACTGATAAAATAGGCAAATTCGGCGGCGTGAATCCGATCTTCGGTCGCGGTCGCTATTCCGATCTTCTCCGCTTCCTGATTGTTCAGAAACAGATGGGCGTCTTCGCTGTATAACGCTTTGTTCATCGCCTCATCGCTCAGGGTCGTGCACTGGCGGTAAACATTTTTCAGCATGCCGACGTAATGTTCGGACCACTGCCGCTTGAGTGCCAGGCTGTCTGGCGCACTGCTTTTCTCATTCTGATTGACGGTCGGCGGATGAATCAGGATAGCGGTATCGGTCAGCATGATCCTATTCCTGGCGCCGCAGAACAGCATGGTGG
Organism: Dickeya sp. NCPPB 3274; assembly: GCF_000406205.1. Classification (NCBI taxonomy): domain Bacteria; kingdom Pseudomonadati; phylum Pseudomonadota; class Gammaproteobacteria; order Enterobacterales; family Pectobacteriaceae; genus Dickeya; species Dickeya sp. NCPPB 3274. The sequence continues at coordinate 3,557,528 of NZ_CM001979.1, forward strand.
CGGCAGACGCCGTCATTGATACATCGACGGTGGTGACGGGAATACGCGAACTTTTGATCGCCAGATAGGCGGCGTGCCCGCTATCCAGATCGCCGCCCTCGCTGTTGATATATAGATAAAGATCATGAGCGTTTTTGAAACGCATATTGGCTTCGTCCAGCGCCATCGTCAGCTCGTTAATCTTTTCCTGATTGATATTTCCGTTGAAATACATTTTTACCGCGGTGACGGCATCTGGCGCGATGCCCGGCGTGGTTACCGTTTTCAGATTTGCCATCGCGGTCACAGGTAACAAAGCCAGCAGCAGGCAGAGGCGTTTATTCATGATCTTCTTCCTCGGTGGTTATCCAGGTTATCGCACGCAATACCGTGCCAGACAGCATGTAACTTACTGTGTTACAGGCCGTCTTTCCGTGGAAACGCCAAAACGTAACCGGATGTGATGGACATTTCACGTCAGCGGTTTTGTTGCCGAAGAGAACCGGTTGTCTATACAGGATTGGTCGTTGTTCGCTACACTGCGATCATCTGTTGCCTTTGAGGATGACGCCTTGACCGACCTGCAAACCGCCTCCCAACTTGCCGCCGCCATGAGTGATACCCCCGCGCCGATCTACCAGCGGGTAAAACAGGCGATTATCAGCCAGATTCGCAGCGGCGTCTGGCAGTCGCATCAGCGGGTGCCGTCGGAAAGCGAACTGGTGAATGAACTGGGCGTTAGCCGTATGACCATCAACCGGGCGTTGCGGGAACTGACCAGCGAAGGATTCCTGGTGCGGATGCAGGGCGTAGGCACGTTTGTGGCGGAGCAGAAGGCGCACACCGCCATGCTGGAAGTGCACAACATCGCCGATGAAATCGCCGCCCGCGGTCATCGCCACGGCAGCCGGGTGCTGGTGCTGGAAACCCTTAACGCCGATGGCGATCAGGCCGCGCAACTGGATATCGCCCCCGGCCAGCCGCTGTTTTACTCGCAAATCGTGCATTACGAAAACGACGTACCGGTACAGCTGGAAATTCGTTACGTCAACCCGCAGGTGGCGCCGGACTATCTACAGCAGGATTTCACCCGCGATACGCCGCACAGCTACCTGAGCCGCGTCGCGCCGCTGACCGCCGGCGAGCACCGGGTGGAAGCCGTCGCCGCCGAACCGCATCAGCGCGACCTGCTGGCGCTGGGCGAGCAGGAACCCTGTCTGCTAATCCGCCGCCGCACCTGGCACGGCTCGCGGGTCGTCACCGCCGCGCGTCTGTTTTATCCCGGTTCCCGCTATCAGCTATTCGGCCGTTTTGGCGGCTAGTCGGTATTCACTGATAGTTCTGACCGCTGCAACCCGCCGGTTAAAAAGACAAAAACCTGATTTGCGCCATGCCGTTATCAGCATGGTAAAAATCAGGTTCTGCAAGAAATACCACGAGCGGTAAATCGCGTGATCGATAGTCAGGAAAGCGGGCGGAATCGGCAATGTTGCATCACAAGGGGAGACAAGTTCCACATCAGAGCCAAAACCACCCGCTTTTATTCAGTACCTATTGGTTATCGCTAGCTATGTTATACCGCCGAAATGCAATGTCATGACAACGCCGTTAACGAATATAGCGGTCAATCAAATTGAAGTTCAGATAGCGGTAAGTGTCGTCCGCGGTCTTGTCCACCTGCGCCATGTACTGCTGGTATTCCTCCGGCGTCGGCAGACGCCCCAGCAGCGACGCGACCGCCGCCAGTTCCGCTGACGCCAGATACACATTCGCGCCCGCGCCCAGCCGGTTCGGGAAGTTACGGGTCGACGTCGACACCACCGTCGCGCCATCCGCCACCCGCGCCTGGTTGCCCATGCACAGCGAACAGCCGGGGATTTCGACCCGCGCGCCGCTCTTGCCGAATACGCTGTAGTAGCCTTCTTCGGTCAGTTGCGCCGCGTCCATCCGCGTCGGCGGCGCCACCCACAGCCGGGTCGGCAGCTGCCCTTTGTGCTGATCCAGCAGTTTGCCGGCGGCTCGGAAGTGACCGATGTTGGTCATGCACGAGCCGATGAACACTTCATCAATCTTGTCGCCCTGCACAGCGGACAGCAGACGCGCGTCGTCCGGATCGTTCGGCGCGCACAGGATCGGCTCCTTGATATCCGCCAGATCGATGTCGATCACCGCGGCGTATTCCGCATCGGCGTCGGCTTCCAGCAGTTGCGGGTCCGCCAGCCATTTTTCCATGCCCTGCACACGACGCTCCAGCGTACGGCGATCGCCGTAGCCTTCGGCAATCATCCACTTGAGCAGAATGATGTTGGAGTTCAGGTACTCGACGATCGGCGCCTGGTTGAGCTTGATGGTACAGCCCGCCGCCGAGCGCTCCGCCGAGGCGTCGGTCAGTTCGAACGCCTGCTCCACCTTCAGGTCCGGCAAGCCTTCGATTTCCAGAATGCGGCCGGAGAAGATGTTTTTCTTGCCCTTTTTCTCCACCGTCAGCAGACCCTGCTTGATCGCGTAGTACGGGATCGCATGCACCAGATCGCGCAGCGTGATGCCCGGCTGCATCTTACCCTTGAAACGCACCAGCACCGATTCCGGCATATCCAGCGGCATCACGCCGGTGGCGGCGGCAAACGCCACCAGACCGGAGCCGGCCGGGAAGGAAATCCCGATCGGGAAACGGGTGTGGGAGTCGCCGCCGGTGCCCACCGTATCCGGCAACAGCATGCGGTTCAGCCAGGAGTGGATCACGCCGTCGCCCGGACGCAGCGACACGCCGCCGCGGTTCATGATGAAATCCGGCAGCGTGTGGTGGGTGTTGACGTCCACCGGCTTCGGATAGGCGGCGGTATGGCAGAAGGACTGCATCACCAGATCGGCGGAGAAGCCCAGACAGGCCAGGTCTTTCAGCTCGTCGCGGGTCATCGGGCCGGTGGTGTCCTGCGAGCCGACCGAGGTCATCTTCGGCTCGCAATAAGCGCCGGGACGAATGCCGGCGACGCCGCAGGCGCGGCCGACCATCTTCTGCGCCAGCGAGAAGCCGCGGCTGCTCGGCGCCACGTCTTTAGCATGACGGAACACGTCGCTGTGCGGCAGGCCCAGCGACTCGCGCGCTTTGGACGTCAGACCGCGGCCGATAATCAGCGGAATACGGCCGCCCGCGCGCACTTCATCCAGCAGCACGTCGGTTTTCAGTTCGAAGCTGGCCAGCAATTCGTTGCTGTCGTGGTGACGCACTTCCCCCTGATACGGGTAGATATCAATCACGTCGCCCATGTTCAGCCGGGCGACATCCACCTCGATCGGCAGCGCGCCGGCGTCTTCCATGGTGTTGAAGAAAATCGGCGCGATCTTGCCGCCCAGCACCACGCCGCCCGCGCGTTTGTTCGGCACGTTCGGGATATCGTCGCCCATGAACCACAGCACCGAGTTGGTGGCGGATTTACGGGACGAGCCGGTGCCGACCACGTCGCCGACGTAGGCCAGCGGGAACCCTTTCCGGTTCAGCGCCTCGATTTGTTTGATCGGACCGACCACGCCGGGCTGATCCGGCTCGATGCCTTCGCGGGCGTTTTTCAGCATCGCCAGCGCGTGCAGCGGAATGTCCGGACGCGACCAGGCGTCCTGCGCCGGGGACAGGTCATCGGTGTTGGTTTCGCCGGTCACCTTGAACACGGTGACGGTAATCTTGTCCGCCAGTTTCGGGCGGGACAGGAACCACTCGGCGTCGGCCCAGGATTTGACCACCTGCCGGGCGTGGGCATTGCCGGCGTTGGCTTTTTCTTCCACGTCGTAGAAATTGTCGAACATCAGCAGGGTGTGAGATAACGCGTTGGCGGCGACCGGGGCCAGAGCGGGATTATCCAGCGCTTCAATCAGCGGCTGAATGTTGTAGCCGCCTTGCATGGTGCCCAGCAGCTCGGTGGCTTTTTCCGGGGTAATGAGCGGAGAAACGGTCTCGCCTTTGGTGATGGCAGCCAGGAAACCGGCTTTGACGTAGGCCGCCTCATCAACACCCGGCGGAACACGATTGACTAACAGATCGACTAAAAACTCTTCTTCTCCGGCGGGGGGGGTTTTCAACAATTCCACCAGTGCCGCCATTTGCGAAGCCTCTAGCGGTTTGGGTACGGTACCCTGTCGGGTACGTTCGGCGACATGCTCACGATATTCTTTCAACACAGCACGTTCCTCATAAGCTCAGATAATTCACTCGTAATCGGGTTAATCAGCACGATTCCTGCTGGCGGTTACTCACGTTTTTTAAATAGAAAACACTCAGTCCGTTCACAATAAACCAAAGAATTTTATTGGCTGGCGATTTAGCACTGCTGAAATAAATTAAATAATCATTTCACTTAACATTTTCAGTTATGTCACTTAACATGAAATAGATAAAAGCCGCCAAATTCGAATGCCGGATGACGGTAAATAAAGAAAAATAACAAATCAATGGAATAATAATTAAAAGCATAAAATTCATTTAATTCTTTTTATTTATCCATCAATGTGATCGCCGATCAACTTTCACTGACAGGATCGCAGTTACTTTACCCCGGTCAAAAGATTATGAATAAAGGGGAATCCTGTGTTTCAATTTCTTATCGAGCTACTAAAAGACGCCGCCATATTGGTTAGTCTTTTTACCATGCTGGGAAATATCATTCAAAAGAAGAATATTAACGATATTATTACTTCAACAATCAAAACCTATCTTGGTTTTGTCATTCTTTTCGCCAGTGCAAACCTGCTTATTTCTCCGTCACTGAATAATTTTTCAAAAATATTCCTGACAGCCTTTCACGTTCAGGGCATTGTGCCCAACAACGAAGTTGTTATCGTCGTCGCCATGGAAAAACTGGGCCAGCTCTATTCTTCGGCCATTGCCGCCGGGCTTATCGGCGCTATGTTTTTCAATATTTTGCTGGCTAAAATCACTCCGCTTAAATATATCGTCCTGTCCGGGCATCATGTTTTTTTCATGGTAAGCTGCCTGACGATCATTGCCATGCTGCACGGTATTTCCGTTTCCAACTCAGCTTTACTGGCGACCTTTATTACCGGGATATGGTGTGTTATTTCTCCGGCACTGCTGGTGCGTTATTGCCGTCAAATTGACAACTGCGACGCATTAAGACAATCCGGCGATTTCTCTATCGGCCAGTTCGGCTCCACCAGCTATATGCTGGCCGGCTGGTTAGGGGAAAAGCTGGGCAATAAAGAAAATGATGCGGAAAAACTGGCCATTCCAACCAGTATTGGTTTTTTAAAAGACAAACAGGTTTCGACTTTCTTTGTGATGCTGTTGTTCTTTGTTGTCTCCGCGCTGGTCGCCGGCGCCGATCATGTGCAGGCGATTGCGGACGCAGGCAATAAAGACCACAGCCATACCAATATATTTCTGTTCCTGCTGAAACAATCCGGGCTGTTTGCTGCGGGTGTCTACATGCTGACCCGCGGCGTGCACATGTTTATCGAAGAACTGATTCCGGCGTTTAAAGGCATCAGCGATAAAGTCATCAAGAAATCGATTCCGGCGATTGAAATCTATTCGCTGTTTCCCTATTCCAATAACGCCGTCTTTATCGGTTTCATCTGTTGCACCATCAGCGGCTTCCTGACCATGATTCTGTTGCCGGTGTTTGGTTATCCGGCGATGGTTCCCAGCCTGCTGTTTACGTTTGCCAGCGGCGGCGGCGCGGGCATCATCGGTAACGCCACCGGCGGTATCCGCGGCGCGATAATCGGCGCAGTGGCCTGCGGCATCATCTCCATTGCCGGCTCCGCATTCATTTTCCAGCCGATCCACGACGCCGGCGTCGATGCGCCGACCACCTACTCGACGACCGATTTTACGTTGCTGGGTCTTTCGCTGCACAGCGCGTTATCGTTGTTGAATCGCTAACAGCATTGCTGTTATCACTAAAAACATTGACGTGGCCTGGCGCAATCAGGCCACCTATCTGTTTCAATAGCATCGTGTGACACCCGCAGCGCGTAACACCGTTTTCCTGCGGTTCGCGATATCGGCAACCTTTCCGTCTGGCGATGGTATCTTTGCCCCCTAGCCCCACAGGGTGATGCGGTGTTTACCCCGTGCAACCATGACTGACGAAATCCACCATGTCCGAAGCCATAACCGCCGGCAGCGAGCCGAGCAGTTCTTATAAGTATCAGATAATACTTTACTATTTCATTACCTCGCTGGCCGTGGTGGTGGCGACCGGCTGCGCTGTTTTTCTCGTTATCAGCAACCTGCTCTATAACGACGTGGCGGATAAATCCAAAAACCTGGCGTTGATCCTCTCGCAAGACTCCGCGCTCAAACAGGCGGTCAACGGTCGGGATCAGGCGACGCTGCGTAGCCTGATCGATCAGCGCTACGCCCGCAGCGATGCGGATTTTATCGTCATCAGCGACCCGGATAACATCCGCCTCTACCATCCCGACCCCGCTCAGGTGAACCTGGCCATCAAGGATATCGGCAACATCGCCCTGCTGCGCGACGGGAAAAGCTATACGGTCAACAATACCGGCTACTCCGGCGCCTCGGTAAAAACGCGCGCGCCGTTTATTCTGGATGGCAAATATATCGGCTACGTGTCGGTCGGGTATACGGAAGCGCACCGCAGGGATCTGCTGGCGGACTATTTCTCCCCATTCTTCGGCCTGCTGATTTCCGTATTTATCCTGATCCTGCTGGGCGGCGTGTTTTCCTACCGCCTGCTGAAAAAGCAGATGTCCGGCCTGACGCCGGAAATGATCAACTATAAATATCAGGTGCGCAGGGCCATTCTGCACGCCATTTACGACGGCGTGATCGCCGTCAGCCCGGAAGGGCGCATCATCGCCATCAATAACGCCGCCAAAAAGATGCTCTCCATCGACCATCCTCACGGCCCGCTGACCGGACACAAGATTACTGATTATGTGGTACCGGCCGATTTCTTCTTAACCGCCGAGCGTCAGGAGCGCCACGATGTGGACGTCGCCTTTAACGGTTCGACGTTTATCGCCAACCGGACCATCATCCTCAATCAACAGGATGAGTTTGCCGGTTTTGTGATCAGTCTAAGGGAAAAGACCAATGAAACCCTGATGACCCAGCAGGTCAACCACATTAAACATGAAAGCGAAGAACTGCGAGTTATCAGTCACGAATTCAAAAACCGCCTGGCCGTTATCTACGGCCTGATTCAGTTGGGAGAATATGAGCGGGTCAGTCAGTACGTCGCACAGGAGAATGCCCAGCTACAACAGTTTTATGATGCGATCATCAAATCCTTTCACTGCCCGTGCGTTGCCGGGTTGATCCTCGGGAAAGTGGGGCGCGCGGGCGAACTGGGCATCGATCTGCGTATTGACCCGCTATCCTATTACACCGGCGCGGACGCGCCGCTGAGCGCCGAAGAGATGGCCTGCATCATCGGTAATCTGCTGGACAACGCGCTGGAAGCGACGGTGAAAATGCCCGCCCAGGCGCAATCGATCGAGCTGTATCTCAATGACTGTAGTGATGAAATCGTGTTGTCGGTTCAGGATAATGGTCCCGGTCTCAGCCAGATAGCGGCAGAAACGCTGTTTGAGAAGGGCGCGACCAGCAAACCGGGCCGTCATCACGGCGTCGGGTTGTATCTGGTACAGTCACTGGTGCAGAAAGCGCGGGGCGAGTGTCTGGTCGATGCGGCCGACGATAACGGCGGTGCGGTTTTTTCAGTTTACATCCCCAAGATTTAACAAAGAGTTAGAAGATTGACGCTATGGAAAACAAGATCAGCGTATTTTTGGTTGAAGATAATCACGACATGGCTTTCTTCATTGAAAGCTTCATCAAAAAACACCCAGAATTTTTGCTGTTAGGAAGCGCCGATACCCTTGCCGATGCCCGGATAGCCATCGCCGCCCAAAAACCCGATCTCGTGATGCTGGATAACTATCTGCCCGACGGCACGGGGATCGACATCATGAAACATCTGCGCACCACGCAGCCGGATATCGACGTCATTTTCATCACCGCCGCCAACGACATCGACACGATTAAAACGGCGATACGCCACGGCGCCTGTGACTATCTGGTCAAACCGTTCATGCTGGAAAGGCTGGAAGAAGCGTTAAAAAACTATCTGATGTTCAACAGAAAGGTACGCCAGAAATCGCATCTGCCGCAGGAAGAGATCGACCGGGTAATACGCCAGTCAATCCCCTATAGCGCGCCGACGGGATTCATCTATCCGAAAGGCATCGATGAACTGACGCTCAATCAGGTACGGGCGGCATTTTCCGGCGAAAACGTGCAGCACACCGCCGACAGCCTGAGCGATACGATCGGCATCAGCAAGTCTACCGCCCGGCGCTACCTCGAATACTGCAAAAACATCAAACTGCTGGAAGCGCACATTCAGCACGGCACCGTCGGGCGCCCCCAGCGCTTTTACCGTCTGACATTCAATTAACCGGCATCGCTTGCCGGTTGCCTGCCCTTTCCCTCGTTCCCGCTATCGATTATTCGGGCGTGTCTGCGCCTGCCCGTTCGGGTAGGGCTAGTCGTCCCAACAGAGATCCTGATGCCGCAGCACCTGCACCGCGCTGGCGATATCCGGCGCCAGCCAGCGATCGTCCTGCCAGACGGCGACCTGCTGACGCAACACCTGCCACGCCCGCTGAGTGCCGACGCCGGCATGATCCGGGCCGAGAAAATCCAGCGCCTGCGCCGCCAGCAGATACTCGATCGCCAGCACGTGCCAGACGTTTTCGGCTAGCTTCAATAACTTGAGCACCGCCGGGGTACCCATGCTGAGGTGATCTTCCTGCAGGCCGGAGGTGACAAAGTTATCCACCACCGCGGGCTGCGCCAGCAGGCGGTTCTCGCCGCAAAGCGAGGCGGCCACATACTGGGCGATCATCATGCCGGAATTTACCCCCGGCTGGGCGACCAGAAACGGCGGCAACCCGCTCACCAGCGGATTGATCAGCCGGTCCAGCCGACGCTCCGCCACGCCCGCCAGCTCGCATAACCCCAGCGCCAGACTGTCCGCCGCCAGCGCCACCGCTTCGCCGTGCGGATTTGCCTGCGACACCACCCGCCATTGTTCCGGCGTACCCAGCACCAGCGGGTTATCGGTGGCGGCATTCAGCTCCATCTCGATGCGCTGCGCCGCCGACGCAAACTGATCGCGACAAGCGCCGTGAATTTGGGGGATGGAGCGCAGACTCAGCGCATCCTGCGTGCGAATGCCTTCGCTTTGGGCGATGATCCGGCTCCCGGCCAGCAGAGCGCGCACCCGCTGCCCGACCTGTTGAATGCCTGCGCTCGGTTTTAACGCCAGGACTTCAGGGTCAAACGCCACGATCTGCCCGCGCAGCGCCTCAAAGCTCATCGCGCCGGTCACATCGGCCCAGTCCAGTTGCCGCGCGGCGTCATCCAGCGCCAGACAGGCGAGCCCGGTCATGCACGGCGTGCCGTTGACCAGCGACAACCCGTCTTTCGCCCCCAGCGTCACCGGCGTAACGCCAATGCGCTGCAACGCTTCCGGCGCGGGCAGCACCTGCCCTTGCAGTTCCACCTCGCCGACGCCGATCAGCGCCAGCCCGATATGCGCCATATGGGTGAGATAGCCGACCGAGCCTTGCGACGGCACGCACGGCGTGACGCCCTGATTCAGCAGCGCCAACAGCGCCTGCACGATATCAGGCTGAATCCCCGACTTACCGTGACTGTAATTGGCGATCGCCGCGCACATGATGGCGCGGGTCTGTTCAACGGACAGCCGCGGCCCCACGCCGCAGGCGTGGCTCAGCAAGGTATTGCGCGACAGCCGCGCCAGGTCCGCCGTCGGCAAGGTCACGTTGCATAACGCGCCCAGCCCGGTATTCACGCCATAGGCCAGCGTTTCGCTGTCCACAATCTGTTCGACGATACGCCGCGACTGGCGCATACGCCGCCAGGCTGCGTCGCTCAGGCTCAGGCGCGCGCCGTGGCGCGCTACCTGCACCAGTTCATGCCATGCCAGCGGCGCGTCCCCCCAGCAAACCTCAGTGTTCATGTTGCCCTCCTACACGGTCTGGTGACTGGCGATAAATTGCTGAAAACGCGGTGAGCTGTCGCCGCCGAACATGGCGTCGGGCGCGCCCTCGCAGTCAATCCGCCCCTGATGCATGAACACCACCCGGCTGGACACGTGGCGGGCAAACCCCATTTCATGGGTGACCACCAGCATCGTGCGCCCCTCTTCGGCCAGCCCGCGCATCACTTTCAGCACGTCGCCGACCAGTTCCGGGTCCAGCGCCGAGGTCGGCTCATCGAACAGCATGACCTCCGGCTCCATCGACAATGCGCGGGCAATCGCCACCCGCTGCTGCTGGCCGCCGGACAGTTGCGTCGGATAAAAGTGCCGCCGTTCATACAACCCGACTTTCGCCAGCAACGCCTCGGCCTGCCCGACGCATTCGGCGCGCGAACGCCTGAGGATATGCAACGGTCCTTCGATGACGTTTTGCAGCACCGTCATGTGGCTCCACAGGTTGAAATTCTGGAACACCATCCCCAGCCGGGTGCGCAGCCGTTCCACCTGACGCCGGTCGGCCGCGACCTGATGACCGAGTTTATGGCGCTTCATCAGGATCATTTCGCCGCTGACGGCGACCGTGCCGTCGTCCGGCGTTTCCAGCAGGTTGATGCAACGCAAAAAGGTGCTCTTGCCCGATCCGCTGGCGCCCAGCAGCGAAATCACTTCGCCTTTGCGCGCATCCAGCGAGATGCCTTTCAGCACGTCAAGCGCGCCGAATGATTTGCGGATATCGATCATCGATAAGGTTATGGGGGCGGTTTTATTCATGCTCTCTCCCGGAAGACGTCGGCACGGCGGCCAGATTCGGCGACAAGGCGCGTTCCAGCCAGGCAAACACCCTGACAATAATGAAGTTCAGCAACAGGTAAATCAGCGCGGCGCAGATAAACACCTCCAGCGTGCGGTAGGTGCGCTGGATTATCTGTTGCGCCACGCCGGTGACATCCCACACCGTGACCAGGCTGGCCAGCGCGGTGGATTTGATCAGCAAAATCGCCTCGGTCGACCAGGCGGGCAGCGCGTGACGCAACGCAACCGGCGCGATGATGCGGCGCAGCAGCAGCCAGCGCGACATACCGCACGCCAGACCGGCTTCAATCTGCCCGGCGGGAATGGACAGCAGCGCGCCGCGCAGAATTTCCGCGGTATAACCGGCGGTGCACAGCGCCAGCGCCAGCACGGCGCAGCTGAACGGGTCGCGCAGCACCGGCCAGAACAGGCTGTCGCGGACCGTGCTGAACTGCCCCAGCCCGTAATAGACCAGAAACAGCTGAATCAGCAGCGGCGTGCCGCGAAAGATCAGCATATACAGACGGGCAAACCCGCTCAGCGGCCAGACCGCGCTGACCCGCATCGCCACCAGCAGCACCGAGAGCACCGCGCCGACCGCGAACGAGGAAAAAAACAGCCCCAGCGTCACCGGCAGCGCCGACAGTAATCGCAGGAACGTCTGCGTCAGAAAGGCAATATCGATCATGACGGCTCCTGAATCGTCTTACGGCGATAAGGCTGGGACAAGATCCGCTCCAGACGGGCAAACGCGGTATTGGAAAACACCGTCAGGATCAGATAGATCGCCGCGCCGGAGAGGTAGAACAGAAAATAGTCGCGGGTCGATCCGGCGGCCATCTGGCTGGCGCGCATCAGCTCGACAATGCCGGTTACCGAAACCAGCGCCGAATCCTTCAGGCTCATCTGCCAGACATTGGATAATCCCGGCAGGGCAAAGCGGATCACCTGCGGCAGCAGAATCCGCCACCCGATGCGCCAGCGCGGCATGCCCATAGCACTGGCGGCCTCAAGTTCACCGCTATTCACGGCCAGACGCGCCGCGCGGTATACCTCGCCCTGATACGACGCGGAAATCAGGCCGATCGCCAGCGCGCCGATCAGGAAAGGCGGCAGTTCGATAAAGCCCTCGGCCCCGAACCAGCGCCCAACCTGCGTCAGCACGCCGGAACCGCCGAAATAGAACAGATAGATGATCAGCAGCTCCGGAATACCGCGAAACACGATGGAATAGGTCTCACCCGCCACGCGCCAGAGCCGGCGCGTGGACAGTTTGGCCGCGGCGACTGCGGCGCCGACCAAGGCGCCGATCAGCAACGCCGCCATCGTCAGGCACAACGTGGTCAGCGCGGCCATCGCCAGCAAGCCGCCCCACCCCTGATCGCTGAAATCTAACAGGGCCAACATAGCGTTTCCTCAGTCTCAGGGGGTGACGTCCGTTTTGAACCACTTCTCGCTGAGCGTTTTCACCGTTCCGTCCGCCAGTGCGGTCTTGATGGCCGCATCGAATTTGGCCTTCAGCTCCGGATCGCTTTTACGAAAGCCCAGCGCTTCCCCTTCTCCCCAGATAGGTCCGGTCAGTTGCGGGCCGCCCAGCGTCAGGTTGCTGTTTTCCGGCTTGCTGAGGATGGAGTTGGCGAAGGTGACATCATCAAACACCGCGTCAATGCGCCCGGCCTGCAAATCGAGAATGGCGTCGGCGGATGCGGTGTATTCGCGCACGGTGGCGACGTCCCGGAAGTAGGCGTCGATGAACGGCGTGTAGACGGTGCCGGAGGCGATGCCGATGGTTTTGCCCTGCAACGCGCCGCGCAGGCCGGCTACCGCCGGTTTAATCTGCTCAGGATCATTCGTCAGTTTAATCATCGCCTTATCCGCCTCGACAGGCAGCGCCAGCTTGCCTTTGACGGTAATAAAGCTGGCCGGCGTGGACGCATAGGGAAGGGAGAAATCCACCACCTGTTTGCGCTCCGGGGTAATCACGATGGCGTCCATCATCACATCGAACTTGCCGGCCTGCAGACCGGCGATCATGCCGTCCCAGTTTTGCACCACCAGCTTGCACTGGATGTTCATCCGCTGGCACAGAATCGTCATCAGTTCCGGCTCAAACCCGCCCAGCTTGCCGCCCGGCAAGGTCAGGTTCCAGGGTTCGTAACTGCCTTCCGTCGCGATGGTCACCGACTTCCACTCTTTAGCCTGCACACCCCCGCTGAAGGCGGCCGACGCGCTTACTACACATAAGGCAATTACAGATCGAACCAGTCCGCTCTTTTTCATGTCTTCCCCCTGGTGTTTAACCGTCAAAGTAATTACATGTATATACAACATCAATTAAGCAGCAAGATTCGGGCCATGATTGCAATCGGCAGGCAAATCTCAGCCGGCAAGTCCAGCCAATCCCGCCCGGCAGCGGCAGCCAGGGAATAACGGCACATGGAGAAAACACATTCGACATTGGGAAAACACATTCGAGGCGGCACCGCACAATGGCGGTGCCCAATTGTTGTGCATCAGGGTGATGCACAGAGCAGATTATCGTGCGTGGATCGTGGTCAGGAGCAAGACGGCGTTGTCGTCATCCGGCATCCAGTCCACGTCTGAAGACTGCCACCAGACGCCGTCTTCAGCAGCCAGCCGATGTGCGCCGGATCGCCAGTGACCCGCCAGTACGTACGCCACACCGTCCGCAACCGGCGCTTGTACCGCCGTACCGTTGACGACCGCTATCTCCGCCCGGTAGCGACGGCGATCGACCATGATATTGAAGTCCAGGCTAACGCCGCCGCACAGCCGCGCCGTGATCGCCTGCTCGCCGGCGAAGGCGAACGGCTGATGCAGCGTCAGCCGGTGTCGCCAGTCTTCGCCGCACAGATCCACGCCGTCGCCGGACAGCAGGGTAATCACCCGGTCCACGCCGGGAAAACAGGAAAAATCGCCGTCGCGCTCGATGGTGGCGATACTGGCGCGCCAGGCAAAATCGCCGCCGGGTTCGTCCGACGGTATCCGGCAGATTTCCCGGGTTTCGCCGCCGCCGTTTTTCCAGCGGCTGACCAGTAGGGTATTCAGGCTGAATGTTTGCATCACAGCACCGCCTGTAACGACTGCATCACCTCGACAAACCGGGCGTCATACTCCTCGTCCAGCGCGTGCCGCCCGTCTTCAATCACCGGCTTGCCCGCCACCCACACATCACGGATCTGCTGGCGATCGCCGGCAAATAGCCAGCGGTTGAGCAGGCTGTCGTCAGCCACTGCGCTCAACAGAGCGTCTTCGCGCAGCACCAGCCAGTCGGCGCGCCAGCCGGCGCTCAATTCGCCGACCGGCACCCGGCAGGCCTGGGCGCCGCCCTGCAACGCCTGCGTGTACAACAGGCTGCCCACCGCCGGTTGCTGCGGCGTCGCCACCCGGTTGCGACGACGATCGCGCAGGCGTTGACCGTATTCCAGCCAGCGCAGCTCCTCCAGCACATTCAGCGACACATGGCTGTCGGAGCCGATGCCCCAGCGCCCGCCCTGCGCCACGTAACGGTCGAGCGGGAAAATACCGTCGCCGAGATTGGCTTCGGTGGTCGGGCACAATCCCGCCACCGCCAGGCTGCCGGCCAGCCGGCTTAGTTCCTGTTCATCCAGATGGGTGGCATGCACCAGACACCAGCGGGCATCCACCGCGAAGCGGTTGAACAGCCACTGCACCGGGCGTTCGCCGCTCCAGCTCAGGCAATCGTCCACCTCTTTTTGCTGTTCGGCGATATGGATATGCACCGGCAGGCTGCTGTCGCTGGCCTCCAGCACATCCTCCATCTGGTTCTGGCTGACCGCGCGCAGCGAATGGAAACACAGCCCGTGATTGAGCAGCGGATAAGGCTGAATCAGCGCCGCCAGCGTTTCCTGCTGACTGAGGTAATGATCCACATCCTGAATAAAACGCGCCTGCCCCGGATGCGGCGGCTGCGCGCCGAATCCGCTGTAGCTGTAAAGCACCGGCAGCAGGGTCTGGCCGATGCCGACCCGCTGCGCCGCCGCCAGCAGATGACGCAGCATGTCGTGCTGGCGGTACGGCTTGCCGTGCGGGTCGTGGTGCAGGTAATGAAATTCAGCCACCTGACTGTAGCCGCCCTTGAGCATATCGATATACAGCCGGGTGGCGATCACCCCCACCTGTTCCGGCGTCAGGTTCGCGACCATGCGGTACATCAGGTCGCGCCAGGTCCAGAAGCTGTCCTGCGGGTTCCCCGCAACCTCCGCCAGCCCGGCCATCGCGCGCTGGAATGCGTGCGAATGCAGGTTAACCATCGTCGGCAGCACAATGCCCGGCAGGCGTTGTGCGCCTTCCGGCGCCGCATCCGGCGTCACGGACTGCAAGCAACCCAGTTCATCCACTTCCAGACGCACATTGCGCGCCATTCCCTGCGGCAACCAGGCGCGCGCGGCAAAATAAACGGACATAGCGAAATCCTGTCGGTGATGATCGTTGATGATACTGTTCGTAGAAATACTGCTCGTTGATAACACAGTTCGTTGATAACACAGTTCGTCGACAACAGATGTATAGACATATCTATACACCAAAGTCGACAACACATGGCATAAGGCTTTTTTATTTCGTCGCAGAAACGGGTTAACAGCCGATACTGTGACGGAGAAAGTGAATAAGAAATTCCTATTCCGTCACAGCTTGCTGAAATCCCATAGTGGGGCGTATAACTTGTCTATACAAGACTATAACAGCAAGAGGGAACAGGATGACGATAGCCTGTGACAGTCTGTGGCTGGGCGCCGATCTGGTCACCCTGCGCGGCGGCCGCTATCAGGTGATTGAAGATGGCGCGCTGGCCGTTACCGACGGCCGCATCGTCTGGCTGGGTGCGCGGCAAGCCTTGCCCGCTATCGCGCCGTCGCGCGTCACCGATTTTGGCGGCGGCATCATTACGCCCGGTTTTATCGACTGTCATACCCATCTGGTGTTTGGCGGCGATCGCAGCGGCGAATTCGAGCAGCGCCTCAACGGCGTCAGCTATGCCGATATCGCCGCGGCGGGCGGCGGCATTCTCGCCACCGTCAACGCTACCCGGCAGGCGGACCACGACAGCCTGTTCGCCTCGGCGCTCGCACGTTTGCGGCCGTTACTGGCCGAAGGCGTCACCACGCTGGAGATCAAATCCGGCTACGGGCTGGATGTGGACAGCGAACTGAAAATGCTGCGGGTGATCCGCGCGCTGGGCAGACAACAACCGGTGCAGATCGTCTCGACCTGTCTGGCCGCCCACGCCATCCCGCCGGAGTTCAGGCAGCAACCGGAGGCGTGGCTCGATCTCGTCTGCCGCGAACTGCTGCCGGCGGTGGTCAGCGAAGGGCTGGCCGACGCCGTCGATGCCTTCTGCGAACATCTGGCGTTCAGCCCGGCGCAGGTAGAGCGGCTGTTTCAGGCGGCGCAAACGCATAAGCTGCCGGTCAAGCTGCATGCCGAGCAGTTATCGTCGCTGCATGGCAGCGCGCTTGCCGCGCGTTTTCAGGCGTTGTCCGCCGATCATCTGGAATACGCCACCGAGCAGGATGTGGCGGCGATGGCGGCGGCAGGCACCGTCGCGGTGCTGTTGCCCGGCGCCTATTACCTGTTGCGGGAAACGCAATGCCCGCCGGTCGAGCTATTTCGCCGCTACGGCGTGCCGATGGCGATCGCCAGCGACTGCAACCCCGGCACCTCGCCCGCGCTGTCGCTGCGGCTGATGCTGAACATGGCCTGCACCCTGTTTCGGCTGACGCCGGAAGAAGCGCTGGCCGGCGTAACGTTGCACGCCGCCCGCGCGCTGGGGCTGGAGCAGAGCCACGGCTCGCTGGAAACCGGCAAGGTGGCGGATTTCGTGCACTGGCCGCTGGCGCGCCCGGCGGAACTGGTTTACTGGCTGGGCGGTCAACTGCCCTGCACCACGATTTTTCGCGGAGAACAACGTCCATGACCCCGTTTACCTTTATCGAGGGCGACAGCCCGCTGCTGCTCAGCATTCCCCACGCCGGCACCGACCTGACGCCGGAAGTGGCCGACGGACTCAGCCCGGCCGCGCGCCCGTTGTCGGACACCGACTGGCATATCCCGCAACTGTACGACTTCGCCCGCGGGCTGGGTGCCAGCGTGCTGGCGGCCAACTATTCGCGTTTTGTCATCGACCTGAACCGCCCGGCCGACGATCAGCCGCTGTATACCACCGCCACCACCGGCCTGTTTCCGGACGTGCTGTTCGACGGCACCCCGGCGTTCCTCGCCGACCGCGCGCCGTCGGAAACGGTACGCGCCGGTTATCTGCGCGATATCTGGCAGCCTTATCATCAGCAAATCCAGCAGCAACTGGCGCGCATCAAACAGCGCCACGGCTATGCGCTACTGTTCGATGCCCATTCCATCGCTTCGCGTATTCCACGTTTGTTTGACGGCCAGTTGCCGGACTTGAACCTCGGCACCAACGGCGGCCTCAGTTGCACGCCCGAAATCGAAGCCGCGCTGCGGGAGGCGTGCCAGTCACAGTACCGCTGGAGCTGGGTACTGAACGGTCGATTCCGCGGCGGCTATATCACCCGCGCTTACGGCCAGCCGGAGCAGCATCAGTACGCGCTGCAGCTGGAACTGGCGCAGTGCAACTATATGAGCGAACAGGCGCCGTTCGCCTGGCAACCGGCCAAAGCGCGGGAACTGCAACCCATGCTGGAACGCATCGTGCGCACCTTTATGGATACGGCGGCCAGGCTGCATCACGGCTGACCGCCGGTTTATCACAGAGGCAGACCCACCCGGACATTACCGTTATCGGCCACCACAAAGCGATCGACGGTTTCCTTCATGTCGCCGGCCTGCCTGTCGAGCAATTGGCTGGCGCTGGCCGCCTGCGACACCAGCGCCGCATTCTGTTGCGTCACCTGTTCCAGTTGATTCAGCGCCAGATGCACCTGATCCACGCCAAGCGACTGCTCCCGCGCCGCGGTGGCGATATCGCTGACAAAATCCCGCACCTGCGACGTACTGGTCATGATCTGCTTCATGGTTTCGCTGCTGCGCGTAACCAGCGTCACGCCTGCATGCACCTGGTCGATGCTGCCGGAAATCAGCTCCCTGATACGCTGCGACTCGTTGGCGCTGCGCTGCGCCAGATTGCGCACCTCGGTCGCCACCACGGCAAACCCACGCCCTTGCTCGCCTGCCCGGGCCGCTTCCACCGACGCATTGAGCGCCAGCAGGTTGGTCTGAAACGCGATGGCGTCAATCGCCGCGGTGATTTGCGACATCTGCTCGCTGGACTGGCGAATCAGCGCCATCGTTTCGCTGGCCTGCAGTGTGACCTGATCGGCCACGCCAATCTGTTCTTCCATGGTTTTCATCAGCTCCGACGCCTGGGCGGCGTAATCGGCGGTCTGTTTTACCGCCACGGTAATCTGTTCCATGCTGCTGGCGGTTTCCACCAGCGACGCCGCCTGTTCGTCGGTCCGCTGCGCCAGATCCTGATTACCCTGTGCGATTTCATTGCTGGCGCGCTCCACCAACCCGGCGCTCTGCTTAATGGTACACACCACATGTTCGATATTTTCCAGCGACCGGTTATAAGCCTGATTCAACTGCGACAGTTCATCCTTCCCCTGAACATCCAGTCGACACGTCAGGTCATTGCCCATTTCATCAATGGTTTTCAGCGTCGAGGTCAATTGCTGATAGACATTGCGCGCCACCAGCACCGCCAGCAGCAGCGCCAGCAATAACGCCGCCACCGCGCCGCCCAGATAACCGTACCCGCTCAGCCGGGCCTGTTTTTCCAGCGTGTCCGCCCAGCTCAGCAAATCCGTCGATGCCGCATCCTCGATGGCTTTCAGCTGGTCGATACGCTGTGTCTGCTGTGTGAACCACTCGTTGGCGTCAACCCCAAATCCTCCGGTCGCGGCTTTGGCAAACGCGGCATCGCGCATTTTCAGCGCCGGTTGCACCGCCGCACTGCTCATTGAGTCTTGCATGCGCTGGCTGAGCGCCGGCTGGGCAAACTGATTAAAAACATTGGTGTACGCGTTTTCCATGCCGACCAGTTGGCTGAAACGCTCGTACTGACCCGGCGCAAAACGATCCACAGCGAACACTTCGGACAACAATGCGCGCATGATGCCCGCCTGTTCCTTGATATTCAGCACGTTGTAATAGGCCGCCACGCGGGTTACCAGCCCGCCATTCGTCACCAGATGGCTCATATCTCCCACCAGTGCGATAAGATCGCTGATGTTGGCGGTGTACCACCCCACGACTTGCGACGTGGGCAGCGAGAAACCATCTACCTGAGCGCGCAGCGAAGACCGTGTTTGCAGGCGCTCCTGCAGGCGGCTCAGACGCTGCGCGATCCCCCCGGCGGAGCTGGATAGGGCCAGCGCGGATTGACCTTCCCACAATGCGGCTAATGCTTTATCGGTTTCAACGCGCTGGGTTCGCAGCGGGTCGGCGAATTTCTGCCCCTTGCTGCCGATGAAGCCGGAACTCATGCCGCGTTCGCGTTGCAGGGCGTGGGCGGCATTACCGGCCCGCTGCGCCAGCGACAGCAACTGGGAAAACTGCGCCATGTCCTGCTCCGCCTGACGGCGCTCCAACACGCCGCTGGCGGAAAACCACAGCAGAGCGACCAGTAGCGGCATTAGCGCCAGAGCAAACTTGTAACGAATAGAAAGAGAGGATAATCGAAGCATGTGCCGCCCCTTGTTTGATCCCGGGTGATAGCTTTATCCCGGGTAGTAGTTTGATCCCAGATATGCGTTGATTTCATCACGTCAGAAATAATCAACAAGAAAATTAATAATCCAATTTTCATCGACCTTCGACACTGAAACTTTACTCCTCCTAAAGTGGTACATCGGCCTGGGAGAAACATACCGCAATAATTTGTTCTTATAGTTATAGATTGATATAGCGCTGCTTTACGCCAGAAAACCGTTAAACCGCGCTCATTCCTGAAGCGCTAACGTCATTGACAAGCCAGACATCACAATTAATCACCATACAACGCCTGACAGCCCGCGCCGCTTCTGCCAAAATAGGCGCATTCCCCCCGCATTGAAAATGATGGATTTTCTGTACATGGTTGCAAAAATTATTGATGGTAAAACGATTGCGCAGCAGGTAAAAGACGAAGTAGCCGTGCGCGTGAAACAACGACTGGCCGAAGGTAAACGCGCGCCGGGGCTGGCAGTCGTGCTGGTGGGCGACAACCCCGCTTCGCAGATTTATGTCGCCAGCAAGCGTAAGGTCTGCGAGGAAGTCGGTTTCGTTTCCCGCTCTTACGACCTGCCGGCCACCACCACCGAGCCGGAACTGCTGGCGCTGATCGACGAACTGAACGCCGATGCCGCTATCGACGGTATTCTGGTTCAGTTGCCGTTGCCGGCGGGAATCGATAATACCAAGGTCATCGAGCGCATCGCGCCGGACAAAGATGTGGACGGTTTCCATCCGTATAACGTCGGCCGGCTGTGCCAGCGCGCGCCGCTGCTGCGCCCTTGCACCCCGCGCGGCATCGTCACGCTGCTCGAACGCTATGACGTCAACATGTTCGGCCTCAACGCCGTGGTGGTAGGCGCATCCAACATCGTCGGCCGTCCGATGAGCATGGAACTGCTGCTGGCAGGCTGCACTACCACCGTTACCCACCGCTTCACCAAAGACCTGCGTCATCACGTCGAACACGCCGACCTGCTGGTCGTGGCCGTAGGCAAACCGGGCTTTATTCCGGGCGAGTGGATCAAACCGGGCGCCATCGTGATTGACGTCGGCATCAACCGGCTGGAAAACGGCAAAGTGGTGGGCGACGTGAAGTTTGACGAAGCCGCAGAGCGCGCCGCGTACATCACGCCGGTGCCGGGCGGCGTGGGGCCGATGACGGTCGCAACGCTGATTCAGAACACCTTGCAGGCCTGCGAGGAATACCACGACACAACGGCACAGGCGTAATCACCCATGAACGTATTCCATCTGGATAAACACCCGCACGTGGAACTGTGCGACCTGCTGAAACTGCAAGGCTGGAGCGAAAGCGGCGCCGCCGCCAAACAGGCGATTGCCGCCGGTGAAGTGACCGTCGACGGCCAGACCGAAACCCGCAAGCGCTGCAAAATCGTCGCGGGTCAGGTTGTGAGTTTTGACGGAGAGTCCGTTACCGTTCAGGCATGACACGCCGGTTTTCGTAACGACACGACTTCGTAGCACCCCAATGATGAGAAAAGGCCCGGAAAAGCCGGGCCTTTTCTATTGGAGGAACGCCGTCCGGCGAGCCGCGATTATTTACGACGCCAGGATTACTTGCGACGCCAAATAGTGCCCTGCGGGCCGTCTTCCAGCACGATGCCCATTTCGGTCAGCCGGTTGCGCGCCGCATCGGCCAGCGCCCAGTCTTTGGACTGACGGGCATCGTTGCGCTGTTTGATCAGGGCTTCGATTTCCTGTACTTCGCCGTCGTCGGCCTGCGCGCCGCTTTGCAAAAACAGCTCCGGATCCTGCTCCAGCAGCCCCAGTACGCCGGCCAGCTTACGCAACGCCGCCGCCAGACCGTTGGCCGCCGCCGCATCTTCCGCTTTCAGGCGGTTAACCTCACGGGCCATGTCGAACAGCACCGAGTAGGCTTCCGGCGTATTAAAGTCATCGTCCATCGCGTCGCGGAAACGGCTTTCGAAGTCATCGCCCCCCGCCGCCGGCGCGGCGGCATCGGTACCGCGCAGCGCGGTGTACAGGCGCTCCAGCGAGGCACGCGCTTGCTTGAGGTTTTCTTCCGTGTAATTCAGTTGGCTGCGATAGTGGCCGGAGATCAGGAAATAGCGGATGGTTTCGGCATCGTAGTGCGTCAGCACATCGCGCATAGTGAAGAAGTTGTTCAGCGACTTGGACATCTTCTCCCGATCGACCATCACCATGCCAGTATGCAACCAGTAATTCACATAATCGCCGCCGTGCGCGCAGGTAGACTGGGCAATCTCGTTTTCGTGGTGCGGAAACATCAGGTCGGACCCGCCGCCATGAATGTCGAAATGCTCGCCCAACTGCTTGCAGTTCATCGCCGAACACTCAATGTGCCAGCCAGGACGGCCATTGCCCCACGGCGACGGCCAGCTCGGTTCGCCGGCTTTGGACATTTTCCACAGCACGAAGTCCATCGGGTTGCGTTTCACCTCGGTGATTTCCACCCGCGCCCCGGCTTTCAGTTGCTCCAGATCCTGACGGGACAGCGCGCCGTAACCCGGCGCGGTATCGACTGAAAACATCACGTCGCCGTTATTCGCTACGTAAGCGTGACGACGGGCGATCAATTTTTCCACCAGCTCAATGATTTCCGCCATGTAATGCGTTGCACGGGGCTCTTCATCCGGGCGCTGGATATTCAGCGCGTCGAAGTCGGTGTGCATTTCACCGATCATGCGATCGGTCAGTTGCGTGATGGTTTCACCGTTTTCCGTCGCACGTTTGATGATCTTGTCGTCAATGTCGGTGATATTGCGTACATATTTTACGTCGTACCCCAGATAGCGCAGGTAGCGCGCCACCACGTCAAATGCCACAAACGTCCGCCCATGACCGATATGACACAGGTCGTAAACGGTTATCCCGCACACATACATGCCAACCTTGCCAGCGTGGATGGGTTTGAATTCCTCTTTTTGACGACTCAGGGTATTAAAGATCTTTAGCATCAGGGCATTCCATGGTGTTCGCAGGAGATGTGCATCGTTGTCTGCGGTACGCGTAATAAAGTCGGTTTTTATCCGGTTTTCGGACGTAGAGCCTATCTCAATAGGCGTCATTGGCGCAGCCAGTTTGGACTCGGACAGCGCGGAGAACCCGGAGCGTACACGTAGTACGTGAGGATTTCGAGCACTGCCCAGGGCCAAAATGGCAAGTAAAATAGCCTTATTGGGATAGGCTTCTTAGCTGCGTATTGAAACCTGAACCCTGCCCTATTGCAAGCGGGTGCGCCTAATATTCGGCATCCCCTGTGGTTTCGCGTCCTGAGCTGCCTCTAAACGCACAAACCCGGCGATATCGCCGGGTTTGCATGGCTGCCAGTCGCAGCCGGATAAATCCGTTACCGTCTATCAAGCTTAGCGCCAGCGCGGGTCACTCATTACGGAATATTTACCACTGCCCAGCAACGCAATCACGATACCGGCAAAGAAGTAAACCGCCACGCCTTCCGCGCCCCATGCGCCGGTTTTTTCCAGCATGAACAGCGCCTGCGGTTCAGCCAGCAGCAACGCCGCGATCATGGTGACAGAGAAAATCAGCGCGGCCGGGCGAGTCAGGATGCCGAGAATCATCAGCACCGGCATCAACACTTCCCCCATGAACACGCCGTAGGCGATGAACCCGGGCAGACCATAAGCCGCCAGCATTCCCTGAATAGCGCCGACGCCGCCGATCAGCTTATGAACACCGTGGAACAGCATCAAAATACTGAATGACAGTCGCAAAACCAGCTTGCCGCAATCCGGTTTGTCCAACAGCTGATTAATCCGGTCCAACATAATTTACCTACCTGTATGATTATTGAGTGAGCAACGTGTTAACGAGAGTGACTATCAACTACAACAAGGATAAGTTTAGAAAGTAAAAAAACATATCAAAATGAAACCAGTTATTGATTTAGCGCAACAAAAATATATTTCAAATAAACTCAACTAAATATATCGAGAATCAATGAGTTTATTTGAAGTATTTTCCATACCCGTCTCCACATTTCTCCGCCAGCGTCGCCCCTGTGCTGACTCAGCCATTCACTTATGTTATAAGAGCGCTCTTGGCGACTTGGCGCCTCGGTGAATATCTCTCATCATTCTGTGTACTATGGCTAAGTAAGGTTCATCTATGATTACGTTTCATACCAACCACGGCGACATCGTCATCAATACCTTCCCGGAAAAAGCACCGGTTACCGTGGAAAACTTCCTGAACTACTGCCGCAGCGGTTTTTACGATAACACCATTTTCCACCGTGTGATCAACGGCTTCATGATCCAGGGCGGCGGCTTCGAACCCGGCATGAACCAGAAAGACACCAACGCGCCGATCAAGAACGAAGCCAACAACGGTCTGGGCAACAACCGCGGCACGCTGGCCATGGCCCGCACCAATGATCCGCATTCAGCGACCGCTCAGTTCTTCATCAACGTGGTGGACAACGACTTCCTGAACTTCAAATCTGAAAGCGTAAACGGCTGGGGTTACTGCGTGTTCGCCGAAGTGGCGGAAGGCATGGACGTGGTCGACAAGATCAAAGCCGTCTCCACCGGCCGCAGCGGTATGCATCAGGATGTGCCGAAAGAAGACGTGGTCGTCACCAGCGTAACCGTCAGCGAGTAACGCCTGCTGCATGACCACGCTGTTTATTAGCGATCTGCATCTGAGCGAACAGGAACCGGCGATCACCGCCGGTTTTCTGCGTTTTCTGCGTGAAGACGCGCCCGGCGCCGACGCACTCTACATCCTCGGCGATCTGTTCGACGCCTGGATTGGCGACGACGACCCGGCCCCGTTGCACGCCACGGTGGCGCAGGCGTTAAAGACGCTGGCCGACAGCGGCGTACCCTGCTATTTCGCCCACGGCAACCGCGATTTTCTGCTCGGCGCGCGCTTCGCCCGCCAGAGCGGCCTGCGGTTGCTCGCCACGGAAACGGTGCTTGACCTCTATGGCCGTCGCACGTTGCTGTTGCACGGCGATACCCTGTGTACCGACGATCACGCCTACCAGAACTTCCGCCGCAAAGTACATAACCCGCTCATCCAGCGGCTTTTCCTGTGGCTGCCGTTGTCCCTTCGTCTGCGCATCGCCGCCCGTATGCGCGCCGCCAGCCGGCAGGCCAACCAGCACAAATCCATGACCATTATGGACGTCAACGCCGATGAAGTGATGGCCCGCCTGCGGCACCATCAGGCCACGCTGATGATTCACGGTCATACCCACCGCCCGGCGATTCATCCGATCGATCAGACCGGCGTGCGCGCCGAGCGCGCGGTGTTGGGCGCCTGGCATCAGGAAGGTTCTATGCTGCGGGTGACCGCGGACGACGTCCGTCTGATTTCATTTCCGTTGTAACGCGACGTTTACACTGATTTTCCCCCTTAACGGCCCGTTTCATCGCCACGCAACCGTTTTCCTCCCCTCTGGCTCATGGTATGCTCTACGCCCTCGCGACCTGCGGCTACGGTTTCAGGTCGCCGTTGCACCGCGCAATGACCGCATCATGCACGATTACTGTCATGCACGATCATCGACATGAATCACCACCGTCATGCAAACCACAGGAGCATTACAGGCATGTCATCCAACGCTGCCCCGGCGAAAATCGCTATTGTCATGGGTTCAAAGAGTGACTGGGCCACCATGCAGTTTGCTGCAGAGATCCTCACCACGCTGAATCTGCCCTATCACGTTGAAGTCGTCTCCGCGCACCGCACGCCGGATAAACTGTTCAGCTTCGCCGAACAGGCGGACCAGAATGGCTTTGACGTTATTATCGCCGGCGCGGGCGGCGCCGCTCACCTGCCGGGTATGCTGGCGGCTAAAACCCTGGTGCCGGTGCTGGGCGTGCCGGTGCAGAGCGCCGCGTTAAGCGGTGTCGACAGCCTCTATTCGATTGTGCAGATGCCGCGCGGCATTCCGGTCGGCACCCTGGCCATCGGCAAAGCCGGCGCCGCTAACGCCGCCCTGCTGGCCGCGCAGATTCTGGCGCGTCACGACCGCGAGCTGGCTTCTCGTCTGGCCGCCTGGCGTCAGGCGCAGACCGACGAGGTGCTGAACCACCCGGATCCGCGGGAGGATGCATGAAACCGGTTTGCGTACTGGGTAACGGCCAACTGGGCCGTATGTTGCGCCAGGCCGGCGAGCCGCTGGGCATCGCCGTTTATCCGGTCGGGTTGGATGCGGAGCCGGAATCGGTGCCGGTGCAACACAGCGTCATCACCGCTGAAATCGAACGCTGGCCGGAAACGGCGTTGACCCGCCAGTTGGCGCAGCACCCGGCGTTCGTCAACCGTGATATTTTTCCGCGTCTGGCCGATCGCTACACCCAAAAACAGCTGCTGGACGAACTGAATCTGGCCACCGCGCCCTGGCAGTTGCTGGCCTCGGCGCAAGAGTGGCCGGCGGTATTCGCTGCGCTGGGCGAACTGGCGATCGTTAAACGCCGCGTCGGCGGTTATGACGGCCGCGGTCAGTGGCGTATTCGCCCCGGCGAAGAGCATAGCCTGCCTGCCGACTGCTACGGCGAGTGCATCGTTGAACAGGGCATCGCGTTTTCCGGCGAGGTATCGCTGGTCGGCGCGCGCAACGTAAAAGGCGACTGCGTATTCTACCCGTTGACCCGCAACCTGCATGAAGACGGCATCCTGCGCGCCAGCGTGGCATTGCCGCAACCGCAGCCGCACCTGCAACAGCAGGCGGAACAGATGCTGTCGGCCATTATGCATCGTCTCGGCTACGTGGGCGTGATGGCGATGGAATGCTTCGTGGTGGGCGATCGCCTGCTGATCAACGAGCTGGCGCCGCGCGTGCACAATAGCGGCCACTGGACGCAAAACGGCGCCTCCATCAGTCAGTTCGAACTGCACCTGCGCGCGATTCTCGACCTGCCGTTACCGGCCCCGGTCGTCGCCAGCCCGTCGGTGATGGTCAACCTGATCGGCACCGACGTGAATATCGATTGGCTGGCGCTGCCGTTGGTGCACCTGCACTGGTATGAGAAAGAGGTGCGCCCGGGCCGCAAGGTGGGTCACCTGAACCTCAATCACCCGGATGCCGCGCTGCTGAATCAGACGCTGCGCGCACTGGCGCCGTTGTTGCCGGACGCCTATCAGTCCGGGCTGGTATGGGCCCAGCAGCAACTGAGCTGCTGAGTCATTTAATGATACTGGCGGGCCGGCGTCGGCTCGCCGGTACCTGAAGCAAGATTTTTACGTGACATTATGATGATTGGGTTTATTATTTTCACCGTCTCCAAATTAAATATGTTTCATTGGTTATTTATTTCACCTGTCGCTATTTCTCATGAAATATATTTACGCTTTATTACCCCTCAATTAACCGCATTAACGCATCAAAAAAGATACCGTCGAAAATAAAAAATTTAACGCATCAATCCTGATATTTTATTTTTAATTAATTGAGGTTAAAATAATTGACCTTAATTCATTTGTGTGATCGCCTCACTATTATTCCTCAACGGTCAGGATATAGAATGCAGCCACAAAAAAGATTACCCCGATTCACATGATGTCTCGTGTGACACCTGCGAATTATCTCTGTATTGGCCTGCCGCCGGTACGGTATTTTTTATACTCTGTGTTCACCAAGGAGAAACACGCATGAGCACAATTCAAGACAGCAGTCAGGTACTGGAGCAAGCTTCAGGCTGGCGTAAAAGCGATACCGTCTGGATGCTGGGCCTGTACGGCACGGCAATTGGGGCGGGCGTGCTGTTTTTGCCCATCAATGCCGGTATTGGCGGTCTGATTCCGTTGATTATCATGGCAATTATTGCTTTTCCAATGACCTATTATTCTCATCGCGCATTATGCCGTTTTGTCTTATCCGGCAAAAAAAGCGGTGAAGATATTACCGAAGTGGTAGAAGAACATTTCGGCACCGGTGCGGGAAAATTAATCACCCTGCTCTATTTTTTCGCCATTTATCCGATTCTTCTGGTTTACAGCGTAGCCATTACCAATACCGTTGACAGCTTTATTACTCACCAGCTGCATTTACCGTCGCCGCCGCGGGCGATTCTGTCGCTGATATTGATTCTGGGGCTGATGTTTATTGTCCGTTTCGGCGAAGCCATGATTGTAAAAGCCATGAGCGTGCTGGTTTATCCGTTCGTAGCGGTATTAATGATGCTGGCGCTGTATTTAATTCCTCACTGGAATACCACGGTCTTCCACAATATTTCCCTGACCAACAGCACCACCGGCAACGGCATGCTGGCGACGCTGTGGCTGGCGATTCCGGTAATGGTGTTCTCCTTCAACCATTCGCCGATCATTTCATCTTTCGCGGTCGCCAAACGCCGCGAGTATGGCGACAACGCCGAGAGAAAATGCTCCCGCATTCTGGCCTGCAGCCACACCATGATGGTGCTGACCGTGATGTTCTTCGTGTTCAGCTGCGTACTGGCGCTCTCTCCGGCGGAGCTGATGGAAGCCAAGACGCAGAACATTTCGATTCTGTCCTACCTGGCTAACCATTTTAACAACCCGGTCATGGGGTATATGGCGCCGGTTATCGCCACCATCGCTATCTCCAAGTCGTTCCTCGGCCACTATCTGGGCGCCGGCGAAGGCCTTAACGGCATGATGGTGAAAATGCTGCGCAGCCGCGGCAAGACCGTCTCGACCACCAAACTGAACCGCATCACCGCATTGTTCATGCTGGTCACCACCTGGCTGGTCGCCACCCTTAACCCAAGCATTCTGGGTATGATTGAAACGATGGGCGGCCCGGTTATCGCCTGTCTGCTGTTCCTGATGCCGATGTACGCCATCCGTAAAGTGCCGGCTATGCGCCAGTACAGCGGCGCGCTGAGCAATGTGTTCGTCACCCTGCTGGGTCTGATCGCCATCACCGCCATCGTCTACACCCTGTTCGAGTAATACCTCCGTCCCCTCCCGACGCAGGCGGCCCGACTGCCTGCGTCAGCTGAAAGGAACCCCCTATGGTCAGCGTATTTGATATTTTCAAAATTGGTATCGGCCCTTCCAGTTCGCATACCGTTGGCCCGATGAAAGCTGGCAACATGTTCACGGACGATCTGGTCAGCCTGTCTCTGATTTCATCGGTTGACGCCATTATCGTTGATGTTTACGGCTCGCTGGCCCTGACCGGCAAGGGCCACCATACCGACATCGCCATCATTATGGGGCTGGCGGGCAACCTGCCGGACAGCGTGGATATCGACGCCATCCCGGCGTTTATTCAACAGGTGCAGCATAGCCGCCGCCTGCCGCTGCTCAACGGACAGTACGACGTCAGCTTCCCGCTGGACAGCGCGCTGCGCTTTCAGCCGGAGAACCTGCCGCTGCATGAAAACGGCATGACGATCCGCGCGCTCGACGCCAGCCAGAAGGTGCTGTACAGCAAAACCTACTACTCCATCGGCGGCGGTTTCGTGGTCGATCAGGAGCACTTCGGCCAGCCGATGACGCAGGAAGAGCGCGCGCCCTGGCCGTTCTATTCCGCCCGGCAATTGTTACAGCACTGCCACGACAACTGCCTGTCGCTGTCGGCGGTGGTGATGAAAAACGAAATCGCCATGCACGGCCGCGACGCGCTGGAAGCCTATTTCGCCAGCGTCTGGCAAACCATGCAGAACGCCATTCATCGCGGCATGAACACCGAAGGCGTCCTGCCCGGCCCGCTGCGGGTGCCGCGCCGCGCCTCGGCGTTGCACCGTCTGTTGTTCACCAACGGCCGTTTTTCCAACGACCCGATGGACGCGATGGATTGGGTAAACATGTTCGCCATGGCGGTGTCGGAAGAAAATGCCGCCGGCGGCCGGGTGGTGACGGCGCCGACCAACGGCGCGTGCGGCATCATTCCCGCCGTACTGGCGTATTATGACCGCTTCATCCAGCCGGTAACGCCGGACACCTGCCTGCGCTATTTTCTGGCGGCCGGCGCCATCGGCATTCTGTTCAAGATGAACGCATCTATTTCCGGAGCGGAAGTGGGTTGTCAGGGCGAAGTGGGCGTAGCCTGTTCAATGGCGGCGGCCGGTCTGGCGGAACTGCTGGGCGCCAACCCGGAGCAGGTATGCATCGCCGCTGAGATCGGTATGGAACACAATCTGGGGCTGACCTGCGACCCGGTAGCCGGTCAGGTTCAGGTGCCGTGCATCGAACGCAACGCCATCGCCTCCGTCAAGGCCATCAACGCCGCGCGCATGGCAATCCGCCGCGCCAGCGAACCCCGCGTCTCGCTGGATAAAGTGATTGAAACCATGTACGAGACCGGTAAAGACATGAACGCCAAATACCGCGAAACCTCCCGCGGCGGTCTGGCGATCAAAGTGGTGCAGTGCGAGTAAGCGTTCATTTACAGGCAGTTAAAACAGACTCACGCGCCGGGCTAATGCCCGGCGTTTTTTCAGGAAGGTTTTTTCTCGCTATCCGGCCAGGACCAGATCAGGTTGTTTTCAGCGGCGGAAACATACCAGTCAAGCGCGCTGGCGACCGGTTTGGGCATCGACTCCGGCGCGGCGACCGACGCAGGGGCGTTAGTGTTTTTCTTGCGTATGCGCAACGGCGTACGTGTTTGCCCGCCATTCAGGCGCGCATTGAAATTTTCGACTTCGGTATCAAACAGCACGCCTTCCAGCTGATGTAAGCGATTCAACCCGCGCAGAATCGCCAGCAGGCTGCTCAGGGTAATGGACTCGCCCATTTCCGCCCGCTTGATAGTGGCGATACCAAGCCCGGCCCGCTCGGCCAGATCCACCTGCGACAACCGTTGCTGAATACGCGCGTCTTTTATCCGCCGACAAAGCTCGGTGATGATGTCACCTTCGCTCATGGTGCTGAATCTCATAATGCCTACCGTTTAATACGCGTGAATGAAAACCGACGCTATTTTATCACCGCCGGGATCAATCACACGGATAATTAATGACGCGTATCAATTATTTTGATCCAACACATAAAATGCTGCTCAATACGCCCATTTATCCAACTCAGGTACGTTATTTCCGTCTGATGAATCACGCCTTAAAACAAAACTGTTTAAAACAACAGGCAGCGCATACGCCGCCTGTTGTATGGCACTTACTGAATGTTGCATGGCACTTACTGAATATTGAGCGACGTGCTCAGCGTGCGATTCGGGAAATTGGTCGATGTGGATTGATAACGGAATACCACCGACGACATATTGTCTGCATTGAAATACGCCATCCAACCCGCAACGGTGTAGCCAGCCGGGCAGCTTTCGGTATAACGACCATTAACAATACAAACGGGGTTAACCTGATACGGGCTGGTTTGCCCGCCGTTCAGCCAGCCAATGCGGTTACCGCCATACCCCACTTCCAGCACGGCGATGCGTAGCGTTCCGCCGGCATAACCTGACAGTGTAATGGTATTGGTCGGCACCGCCTGCCAGCCGCCTTTCAGCGAGGAATACACCGCGTACACCTGCACCGAACTCAACGCCGGCGCCGGCGCACGCAGCGCTTTATGTTCGGAAGAGGACACGTCCTGTTCTGAACCGGCCGACAGCGGATGATCGATAAATGGAGAATCGAGCGCGGTAATTACGGTTTGTACCGGCTCATCAGAGGTTTGAGCATAAACTGGCGATAGCGCCGCCACGACCATACCCAGCGTAAAACCTATTTTTATAGACATTCTCATCCTGAGTGGTTCCATTAAAATATGCAGCCCATTGCTGCCATGAAATACTAATCAGCACAAAAAATTGCCTCCAGTAAAAAAATGAGATAACCAACATCATTTAAGAAACAAATAAAAATAAAAGAAAAAATAAATAAAATAAAAATAAAAACCAAACGGGAAATATAAATCAAAACCAATTAGCCAGTAAATATTACCGTTAATTTATTTTTTGTACGACTTGCTATCTTTCATCTCAGGGTAAGATGGCATAATAACGCACGCCTGACACGGAACACGTAAGGATTTTGAATACTGTCTGCAAAAAATAGTCAGTGAGGCGGGCTGTCAGGATGTAAGCCTATCAGGATATAAGCTTGTCAGTACGGCTGTTATTACAACAGGCAGCGTATGTGCTGCCTGTAAGGTGTCGTCTTATCGATACGGTATTTTGAAAAAAATCACCGAATAAATATTACTTAATCGTGAGTGACGTGCTCAATGTTTTATAGGGGAAATTAGCCGACGTCGATTGATAGCGGAAAGTCACTGATGACTGATAGTTCGCACTAAAATACGCAATCCATCCCGCACCTGTCGCGCCTCTCGGGCAATTATCCGTCATCTCGCCTCTCACCAGACACGCCAGTTTCACTGAGTCAGGTTTCTTTTGTTCGCCGTTGATCCAGCCAATACGATTACCACCATACCCGGTTTCAACCACGGCAATCTGCAGTGTGCCGCCCGCGTAGCCCGGGCCTATCGAAACCGCGTTGACGGGTGCATATTGCCAGGTTCCGCCATATACCCCGGATAACACTTTAATACGTAATCCACTCAGTGCAGGCGCAGGCGCACTGTACGCAGAAGACGCCGTAGCCAGAAGTAATCCCAGAGCCAACCCCATTTTTATAGACTTTTTCATCCCTAGCAATTCCATTTAAATAGACAGCCAATTGCTGCGAAAGAAATAGTAATTCACCTAATCAATTCCATCCAGTCAAAAACAGACATAACCAATTTTGGTTAGGCAATAAATAAAATAAAGCTGACACAGATCAAATAAAGGAAATAAGTAAAACTGGCGCTACCGCCGCCACAGAAGAAAATATTTATTTATTGTGGTTTTTCTGCGCTACTTTTTATTTAATTGAAATGTAAGGTTATGAACCGATGAACTTATCGCAGCACAGAACTTATCGCTGCATAACGTAAAGTGAACAAACCGCCTCACGAAAATATCCCATTATCGTGAGGCGCAGCTTAACCGAAACGACCGGTAATATAGTCCTCGGTACGGCGTTCGGCCGGAGCGGTAAACAGCGCGTCGGTCTCGTTATATTCAATCAACCGGCCATGATGAATAAACGCCGTATAATCGGATACCCGCGCCGCCTGCTGCATGTTGTGGGTCACCAGCACCAGCGTAAAGCGGCGTTTCAGCGCGCCGATCAGCTCTTCGATCACCAGCGTCGAGATCGGATCGAGCGCCGAAGTGGGTTCATCCAGCAACAGCACCTCCGGTTCGATAGCGATGGCGCGGGCGATCACCAGCCGCTGCTGCTGG
Source organism: Dickeya sp. NCPPB 3274 (assembly GCF_000406205.1). Taxonomy (NCBI): domain Bacteria; kingdom Pseudomonadati; phylum Pseudomonadota; class Gammaproteobacteria; order Enterobacterales; family Pectobacteriaceae; genus Dickeya; species Dickeya sp. NCPPB 3274. The sequence continues at coordinate 3,590,300 of NZ_CM001979.1, forward strand.
CCGCTGGAGAGCGTCAGCGCATTGTCGCCAAGCCGGTCTTTTACTTCATGCCACAAGGCCGCGGCCCGCAGCGCATTTTCCACCGCTTCATCCAGCATACGCCGGTCTTTCACGCCCTGCAGACGCAGGCCGTAAATCACGTTTTCATAGATGGATTTGGGGAATGGATTCGGGCGCTGAAATACCATGCCGACCCGGCGGCGCAGCGTCGACACATCCACCGCCGGATCGTTGATGGGCATGCCTTGCAGACGGATATCGCCTTCAATGCGGCACGTATCCATCAGGTCGTTCATGCGGTTAAAACAACGCAACAAGGTGGATTTACCGCACCCGGACGGCCCAATCAACGCGGTCACGCGGTGCTTCGGAATACGCAGGGATATATCGCTCAGCGCCTGCTTGTCGCCGTAATACAGATTCAGCCCGTCTACCGACAAGGCCGTTTGATCATCCGTCAACCGGTGGACGTCCATCACGGGGAGTCGTTCCAGCTGTTTAGGCATGCCCATCACTATTTCTCCCACCACGGTTCTCCCGCCACTCAGAGTGACATCGCTCGGTATTTTTCACGCAGCACATGGCGAATGCCGATCGCTGCCAGATTCAACGCCACCACAATCAGCACCAGCAACAGCGCGGTGGTGTACACCAGCGGACGGGCGGCCTCCACATCCGGGCTCTGAAACGCCAGATCATAAATCTGGAACCCCAGATGCATGAATTTCCGCTCCAGATGCAGGTAGGGGAAGATATCATCCACCGGCAGCGCCGGCACCGACTTCACTACGCCCACCAGCATCAGCGGCGCGGTTTCCCCCGCCGCTCGCGCCACCGCCAGAATCAGCCCGGTCATCATCGCCGGCACCGCCATCGGCAACACCACCCGCCACAGGGTTTCCGCCCGGGTCGCCCCCAGCGCCAGCGAGCCATGACGCACCGACACCGGAATACGCGACAACCCCTCTTCGGTGGACACAATCACCACCGGCAGCGTCAGCAGCGCCAGCGTGAGCGACGCCCACAACAGCCCCGGAGTGCCGAACGTCGGGTTAGGCAGCGACTCGGCGTAAAACAGGCTATCCAGCGTACCGCCTACCAGATAAACAAAAAATCCCAGCCCGAACACGCCGTAGACGATCGACGGCACCCCGGCCAGATTCGCCACGGCAATCCGTACCCAGCGCGTCAGGCTGTTGTTGTCGGCGTACTCGTGCAGATAGACCGCCGCCACCACCCCCAGCGGCATCACGATAACCGACATTAAAATAACCAGCAGCACGGTGCCGAAAATTGCCGGAAACAGCTGGCCGGGGCTGCTGTCGTCCGGCTCGAACCGGGTCAGCATGGTGCCCAGCACCTGCAGCGTCTGCTGCGCTTTCTCAGGGATTGTCATCGCATTCGGGTACCAGGCCCGGTCGATCATCCTAACCGGAATGGTATGCCGTTGTCCTTGCGCATCCCGCAGCAGCACGGCGCTCCGGTTGATGTCGACATTGAACGCTATCAGTTGCTGATTGAGCTCGTTGAAATGACGCTCCAGCTCGGTGCGTTCAGCTTTGAGGCGCGCCTGCGCCTGATCGCCCAACCGGTTTTCCCGGCGCAGTTTCTCTTCCTGCAGCCGCAGCGCGTCGAACTGCTGGTTAACCCGGTTCATCTCCCCCAGGCGCAGAGTCTGAGCGCGCGCCATCAATTGCCGCACCTGCAAAATGCGTTGTTGCAGCGTCGACGACAGATTGTCGGACACCAGCGGCTGCCCGTCCTCGGTCATGCCGTCAAGATAACCATAGGCCATACCGTTGGTGGTGCGGCGCACCGCCAGCACGTCAGCAGGCTGGCGGGCATCCGTCACCGACGTGGACAGCAATGTCTGAAAGCTCTGACCGTAAAACTCCCGCCACCCGGTCTTGAGCAGATAACGGGTAGCGCCTTCGGCGGGCGCATTCACCACGCCGGCATCCGTCAGCTGTTGCCGGGTCAGACGCTGCGCGTCGTAGCGCTCGCCGATCAATTGCCGCGCACTGCCCTGCGAATCCTGCAGGCTAAATAGCCACACCGGCTGCGGCCACAGATAGCGCGCGCTCTGCCCGACCAGCAGCACAAATACCGCGATCATGGCAATCAGGCTGAAGGTAATGGCGGACGCCGTCAGCCATACCCAGGGCGTTCCGGTGCCGAACCAGCGCTTCATGACAATTCTCCTTCATCGCGATAGCGGCGACGCAGACGCTGGCGAATCACCTCCGCCAGCGAATTGACCACAAAGGTAAACACAAACAGCACCAGCGCAGCCAAAAACAGCACCCGATAGTGCGCGCTGGACATCGCCGCTTCCGGCATTTCGATGGCGATATTGGCCGCCAGCGATCGTAACCCCTGAAACAGGCTGTTGTTCATAACCGGCGTGTTGCCGGTCGCCATCAGCACAATCATGGTTTCGCCCACTGCACGGCCGAAGCTGAGCATCAGGGCGGCGAAAATACCGGAACTGGCCGACGGCAGCACCACCCGCCACAGCGTTTGCCACGCCGTCGCCCCCAGCGCCAGCGAACCCTGACTCAGCCGTGTCGGCACGCTGAACAGCGCATCCTCCGCCAGCGAAAAAATCAGCGGGATCAGCGCAAACCCCAGCGCCACCCCTGCCACCAGCGTATTACGCTGGCTGAAATGATCGCCCATCCACTGCCAGAGCGGCTGCCCCAGCAGGCGCATTTCCAGCCACGGCCCCAGCCAGCAGGCCAGCGCCAGTATCAGCAACATCGCCGGTATCAACAGTAATGCATCCCAGCCCGCCGACACGCCGCGTCGCCAGCGCTCGGGCAGTTGCTCCAGCAACCAACCGCATCCCAGCACGGCCAGCGCCCACAGCGGCGGCAGCAACAGAATAGCGGCCAGATAGGCGGCCATGTGCGGCGCCAGCCAGAGCGCGGCAATCAACCCGATCACCACCGTCGGCAACGCGCCCATGATTTCCATCGCGGGTTTAACCCAGCGCCGTAGCGCCGGCGCCATGAAGCAGGCGGTGTAAATCGCGGCGGCCAGCGCCAGCGGCGCGGCGAACAACATGGCGTAGAGGGCGGCTTTGAAGGTGCCGGTCAACAACGGGACCAGACTGAATTTGGCCTGATAACTGTCGTCGGCGGCGGTCGGCTGCCAGACATAATCAGGATCGGGATAGTTTTCATACCAGAGTTTCTGCCATAGCCCGCGCCAGCCGATATCCGGGTAAGCGTTGTCCAACTGATAGGGTTGCCAGCCAGCGTCCGTTTCCACCAGCAGCGCCCGTCCGCGGGGAGAAAACGCCGCCAGCCTGGCCTGTGGCGTCAGCAAGGCGCTCATCAACTCACCGGATTGTTTGCTGGCGAACAGCGAGAAATGCCCCTGTGGGTCGAGGGTGGCGAAAACGCGGCGACGCGGTTCGATCACCAGTTGCAACTGCCGTCCTACCGTGGGGAAAGTACGAATCTCACTCAGGCGCGGCCCTTGTGCCGCCGGGGTATCGAACCACTGACTGACCCGCCCATCGGCGGACTTCACCAGCAACGAATGGCCGCCCGCCAGCAGCGATAACGACAACGGCGCCGTTCCCGGCAACGTCACCGTTTCGCGGGCGGTAAGCGCTTGCTCTCCACGTTGCCACACCGTCAGGCGATTGCCGTTCAGGGTATAGAGCTGCTGCCCGTCCGGCGTCAGCAGCAGTTGCTCTGCCGGCTCGTTCAACACGACCTGCCCGGCGGACTGAGCGCCAGCGGCCGTCAGCGAATAGAGTTGCAACCGGTTATCGCCGCCAATCATCGCCACCCGCAGCACATCGCCAGACTCAGCAACCGCCAGTTGCCGCAACGGCGCCGCCGCCCCGGCCGGCAGCAGCGGCCGCTCACCCAGCGGATATCGCCACTGCGGCGCACCAGCGCCGGACAGCGGCATTTCCGGACGCACCACGCTCAGCGCGCCGTCAGCCTGCCCCAGCACCAGTAGCGGGCGCTCACCTACGCTCATCGCCGCCAACGTTACCGACGGCGCTAATGGCACGCGTTCTACGGACTGGCCGCGCTCAAGCGCGATGAATTCGCCGTAACCGGCCGTATCCACCCGGAAAGCCCAACGGCCGTTGTCGCTGATGCCAAGCGCTATCGCCGGCTCGCGGGTATCAACCGCCACCGGCGCCAGCGGCCGAATCGACGCAGAGGAAAACAGCGGGATCACCACATACAGCAGATAGAAAAAGATCAGCAGCAGCGCCAGCAACACCAGCCACCCGCTCCCCACCACAATCCGGCGCGTCAGCCGGTCGATAAACGCCCGCTGTCTGTCCCGGTAAGGTAAATTGCCTGTGTCTGCCATGCGTCGCCGTTGTTCCTACCGTGTCGTGAATCTGTCTTTCCCCTTGCGTAAATGAAGAGGAAGTTAAATTCCCCGTCACTGACGGGGTAACATATGTTGCCTTTACGCCTGTAATATGACAATGGTAAGTCGATACGCGCATTCGCTTTTATCGTCATTTGCGCGCCATAATGAACGTGGATATTAGCTACACTTAAGTCAAAATAGTGTAACGGAGCGACAATGAGTCAGGACAAACTCTACATAGAAAAAGAGTTGAGTTGGTTATCCTTTAATGAGCGTGTGTTGCAGGAAGCTGCGGACAAATCCAATCCGTTAATCGAACGGATGCGGTTTCTCGGTATCTATTCCAACAATCTGGACGAGTTCTACAAAGTTCGCTTTGCCGACCTGAAGCGCCGCATCCTGATCAACGAAGAACAAGGCTCCGCCGGCGAACTGCGCCACCTGCTCGGTAAAATTCAGGCCCGGGTGCTGAAAACCGACCAACTGTTCGACAACCTGTACAACGAACTGCTGCTGGAAATGGCCCGCAACCAGATCTTTCTGGTGAACGAACGTCAGGTTTCCCCCAACCAGCAGATCTGGTTGCGCGAGTACTTCCGGCAAAATCTGCGCCCGCATATCACGCCGATTCTGATTCTGCCGGAAACCAATCTGGTGGAATTTCTGAAAGACGATTACACCTATCTGGCGGTGGAAATCATCCGGGGCGAGAAGACCGATTACGCGCTGCTGGAAATCCCGTCCGACAAAGTGCCGCGTTTCGTCGACCTGCCGCCGGAAGCGCCGCACCGCCGCAAGACCATGATTCTAATCGACAATATTCTGCGCTATTGTCTGGACGATATTTTCCGCGGCTTTTTCGATTTCGACGCGCTCAATGCCTATTCGATGAAAATGACCCGCGACGCCGAATACGATCTGGTCACCGAAATGGAATCGAGCCTGCTGGAACTGATGTCCTCCAGCCTGAAACAGCGTCTGACCGCCAAGCCGGTGCGCTTCGTCTATCAGCGCGACATGCCGGACGCGATGGTGGAGTGCCTGCTGAACAAGCTGGATATCTCCTCCTACGACTCGGTGATCCCCGGCGGCCGCTATCACAATTTCAAAGACTTCATCGGTTTCCCGAATATCGGTCGCGCCAATTTGGTCAACAAACCGCTGCCGCGCCTGCGTCATAGCTGGTTCAGCCAGTTCCGCAACGGCTTTGACGCCGTCCGCCACCGCGACGTGCTGCTTTACTATCCGTACCATACTTTCGAGCATGTACTGGAGCTGCTGCGTCAGGCCTCTTTCGACCCGAGCGTGCTATCGATCAGGATCAATATCTACCGCGTGGCGAAAGATTCCCGCATCATCAACTCGATGATCCACGCCGCCCACAACGGCAAAAAGGTCACGGTAGTGGTGGAATTGCAGGCGCGTTTTGACGAAGAAGCCAACATTCACTGGGCCAAACGGCTGACGGAAGCGGGCGTTCACGTTATCTTCTCGGTGCCGGGGTTGAAGATTCACGCCAAACTGTTCCTGATTTCCCGCAAGGAAGGGGACAACATCGTGCGCTATGCCCACATCGGCACCGGCAACTTCAACGAGAAAACCGCGCGCCTGTACACCGATTACTCGCTGCTCACCGCCGACGAACGCATCACCAACGAAGTGCGACGGGTGTTCAACTTCATTGAAAACCCGTACCGACCGGTCAGCTTCGACCATCTGCTGGTGTCGCCGCAAAATTCCCGCGCGCGTCTCTATCAGATGATCGATCAGGAAATCGCTAACGCACAATCGGGTCAGGAAGCCAAAATTACCCTGAAAGTCAACAACCTGGTGGATAAAGGACTGGTAGACCGTCTGTACGCCGCTTCCAGCGCCGGGGTAAAAATCAACCTGCTGGTTCGCGGCATGTGTTCGCTGATTCCAGAACTCCCCGGGATCAGCGATAATATTCGTGTCATCAGTATTCTGGACCGCTATCTGGAGCACGATCGCGTCTATGTGTTCCACAATGGCGGCGACCATAAGGTCTTCCTGTCGTCCGCCGACTGGATGACACGCAATATTGATTACCGTATCGAAGTCGCGGTGGAAGTGCTTGATCACAGGCTTAAGGGCCGGGTGCTGGACATTCTGGATATTTTGTTCAGCGATACGGTAAAAACCCGTGTGGTAGACAAGGAGCTGAGCAATCGCTACGTCACCCGCGGCAACCGGCGCAAGATACGCGCCCAGAATGCCATCTATGACTATATCAAGGCGCTTGAGCAACCCGGAGAACAGGCCTGACCCAATGCCTTTAACGAATCACAATACCGAACAACCCCAGGAATTCGCAGCTATCGACCTGGGGTCCAACAGTTTCCATATGGTGGTAGCCCGCGTCGTCAATGGCGCACTGCAGGTACTGAGCCGCCTGAAACAACGCGTGCATCTGGCCGACGGGCTGGACAGCCAGAACCGGCTGAGCGAGGAATCCATCCAGCGCGGGCTGAGCTGTCTGGCGCTGTTTGCCGAGCGACTGCAGGGCTTTCCCGCCACCAACGTGTCGATTGTTGGTACTCATGCCCTGCGGCAGGCGGTAAACGCGCAGGATTTTCTGCGCCGCGCCGCCAGGATTATCCCCTACCCGATCGAGATCATCTCCGGCCATGAAGAAGCCCGTCTGATCTTCATGGGGGTGGAACACACCCAGCCGGAAAAAGGCCGTAAGCTGGTGATCGACATCGGCGGCGGTTCCACCGAACTGGTGATCGGCGAGGACTTCGAACCCATGCTGGTGGAAAGCCGCCGCATGGGTTGCGTCAGCTTCGCCCAGCAGTTTTTCCCCAACGGCGAAATCAGCGAAGCCAACTTCCGGCGCGCCCGGCTGGCTGCGGCTCAGAAGCTGGAAACCCTGGCATGGGAATACCGTATTTACGGCTGGGACTATGCATTGGGCGCTTCCGGCACCATCAAGGCCACTTGCGAAATCCTGGTGGCGATGGGGGAAAAAGACGGGCTGATCACCCCGGAACGGCTGGAAATGCTGCGCGAACGCATCCTGCAATTCAAAAATTTCCGTGCGGTCAGCCTGCCCGGTCTGACCGAAGATCGTCAGAGCGTGCTGGTGCCGGGCTTCGCCATCCTGTGCGGCGTGTTTGACGCGCTCGCGATCAAGGAACTCCGCCTGTCGGACGGCGCTCTGCGCGAGGGGGTGCTGTACGAAATGGAGGGCCGCTTCCGCCATCAGGATATCCGTATCCGTACCGCGCAAAGTCTGGCCAGCCACTACAATATCGACCGGGAGCAGGCTAAACGCGTACGGGAAACCGCTGAACAGCTTTACGCCCAATGGGCGCAGCAGAACCCGTCGCTGGTGCATCCGCAACTGGAAGCGTTGCTGAAATGGTCGGCCATGCTGCATGAGGTAGGGTTGGGCATCAACCATAGCGGTATGCATCGTCATTCAGCCTATATTCTGCAAAACACCAACCTGCCGGGTTTCAATCAGGAGCAGCAGCAGTTGCTGGCCCTGACGGTTCGGCTGCATCGCAAAGCCGTCAAGCTGGAGGAGTTGCCGCGCTTCAACCTGTTCAAAAAGAAACAGTACCTGCCGATGGTGCAGCTGTTGCGCCTCGCGACTCTGCTGAACAACCAGCGCCAGGCAACCACCACGCCGAAAACGTTGCGCCTTATCGCCAGCGAAACGGCGTGGACGCTGATCTTCCCGAACGGGTTCTTCAACCAGAACATGCTGGTTCAGCTTGATCTGGAACGAGAACAGCAATACTGGGAAGACGTTAGCGGCTGGAAATTGCACATCGAAGAAGAACTGGTCTGATTGTTTTCCAGGCCGGCAGCGCCTCCGGGTTTGCTGTCCGGCCTGTTATTACGGTGTATTTGCTTTTTTCCGTGACATCAATCACAGAATCACCGTCAACTGCACGTCTGGCTACCCCACTCCGCGCTTTTCGCCCCACTCACATTGACCATCCCGCAGGCTTGTGCCTAAATAAAATACAGCGAATATCCGCGATAACAGGAAATCCAAGAGTCATGTCCACCATTATCCACAAACGGCGCATAGCCCTGCGTCAGCGACGACGATCCGGTACGCGCATAGCCCGTACTGTACTGATGATTAGTTTTATTATTCTGCTTGGTCGTTTTGCCTATTCCGCCATCGGCGCTTTTCTCCATCACCAGAACACACAGCAACCACGTGTCGAACAACCTGTCGCCTCAACGAGTGTGACTACTCCCCAACGCGAATAGCATCTCGTTGATGCTGTTGATGTCGTGACGAATGATAAAAGCTATTGCACCCTGTGCCGTAGCCTAGTGACGTTATGCTTTTTTACGCCCCCACGCCTTCCCCCGTCATTTCATGCCATACTCAGAATGTGGTTCCATGCTGCAGGTTTCATACTGGCAATAGGTTTCATACCGACAATCGGTTTCACACTGACAATCGGTTTCACACTGACAATAGGGTCACATACTGACTATATAGAGGTGCGTCATGGCCAGTGGTTGGTCTAATGACGGTGCAGTGCAGGAGCAAATCGACGCGACGGTGGATGATGCCATCGCCCGCGCCCGTAGCCTGCTGCATCAGGGCGACAGCGCAGAGTATTGCGAGGAATGCGGCGAAGCCATCCCGCAGGCGCGCCGTCTGGCGCTACCGGGTGTTCGCTTCTGCGTGCAGTGTCAGGAAAAGCTGGATAAGAAACAGGCCGTCAACAGCGGTTATAACCGCCGCGGCAGCAAAGACAGCCAGTTACGCTGAAAGACGAGGCCGCCAATGCCGGCGTGACACCGGGCCTCGCCAGCCGGTTTACCTCACCACCAACACCGATGTCTGGGCATGGCGGACAATCGCCGCGGCGTTCGACCCCAGCAAGTAGGTCTTCACATTCGGACGACGCGAACCAATCACAATCAGATCAGCTTCAATTTCCTGAGCCAGCTCCAGCACTTCATCGCGCGGAATACCGAAACTGATACTGTGAGACAGCTTATCCGCCGGCAAATCGATGGTTTTCATCAAGGTATGCAGCTTCTCATCCGCTTTGATCACCGCCTCATTCTCAAATTCCTTGATGCCAAACGAGTACGCCGACATGAACGCCGAAGCGTCAGGCAGCGCATGAAACAGGTGGACGGTAGCGCCGGAATGCCTGGCCAGAGCCACGGCGTGTGACAACGCCTTTTGGGTCAACGCTTCTTCGTCAATATCCACGGGTACTAAAATGGTCTTGTACATCATGCCCCCTTGAGTTAGCCACCGCTGTATTGAAAGCGTAGTCCCGTTTGCGGTCGCACGACGTCGTTTTTGAGGTATTTGTGAAGCGACGCCGGATTTACGCCGTAATATTACCAATACAATACAAACGGTTATCCTGCAGGTCTTGCCCTCATCAGGTGTCGGGAGTAGTCTTGGCCCACTCAGACCATTACCCACAGATTTCGGGCATGACAACACTTGATGAGCTGTTTTCCCGGCTGTCACGCTCCCGTTTCCGTCAGCGTTTTCATCTGGGCGCCAAAGAGCGCGACTATTGCTTCAGCAAAGGCAAGACGCTGATTGCGTCTCACGCCGCCGACTTTATCGCCCAACGGCTGGCGCCGGCGGAACCCGCCAACGACGGCAAGCAAACCCCGATGCGCGGCCATCCGGTGTTTATCGCTCAGCACGCCACCGCGACCTGCTGCCGGGGCTGTCTGGAGAAATGGCATCGCATCGAACAGCATCGCCCACTGAGTGATGACGAACAGCGCTATATCGTCGAGGTGATTCTGCGCTGGCTTGAAAACGATCTGCTCAGTTCGCCTTAAGCGCACGCATCAGGCCGAGCCCGCCACTCGCGCAGGATAACCTCGGTGTCTTCCACCCGTAGCGTATTGCCGGGAATGATGAAATCGCGCCAGACATCATTATGCTGGGCAATCAATTGTACCGCGCTAACCGTCCGACGGTCCGCCGTGGTATGGCATCGCCCGCTACCGTCTGGGCATAGCCGCGGCTGGCGGCGTTTTTGATGGTGGCATCGACGCAATAATCGGTAGCGCAGCCACAGACGGTGAAACATCGAACATCAAGACGGTTCAACGTATCTGCCAGTTCGGTGCGATAAAACGCATCACAGGCGGTTTTGGTGACAGATATCGCGTTCACGGGACGATGCAGCGAGGGCAACAACTGCCATGCTTCGCTGCCGGGCGGCATATCTGCGTCCGCATGCTGAATGAAAATGGTCTGATCCGCCGCGTCAATCAACCGATTGATGCGCTCAACCACGATATCCTGCTGATAACGCGGTGTGGCGAACACCCCGTTCTGCATATCAACAACGATTAGCACCTGCATGTTTTTCTCCAGAACCCATAGCGCAAGGCACTATCATACTGCGTCACCGGGCAGGCTGGCATAACGACATGAGCGGAAATTGGAAGCGGGATCGAAGACTGGAACATCGGCGCAAACGAAAACGGGCCAGCATAATGCTGACCCGTTAATAATTTTGGCGGAGGAGTAGAGATTCGAACTCTAGAACGCTTTCGCGTCGCCGGTTTTCAAGACCGGTGCCTTCAACCACTCGGCCACTCCTCCGCAACGACGCGAACTATAAACAGTGTGCCGGATATTGTAAAGCGACACATTGCTCAATCGACTGAAAAACAGGCAGCAACCGATTGAAAGCATACAAAATCGCCATCAGGCTCAAACTTTTATCGTCAACAGCGTAAAGAAGGGTAAAACGGCTTTAATAACACAATGCAACTACTTACTCTCTTTAAAGACAACAATGGCCCCCTTAACAGAGAGAGTCGTTATTATGGACCGCATTATTGCCTCCAGCACTCGCGAGCAGTCGCTGCTCAGTACCCACAAGGTACTTCGTAATACCTATTTCCTGCTGTCGCTGACGCTGGGTTTTTCCGCCGTCACCGCCACCCTTAGCACCGTACTGAACCTGCCATCGCCGGGTCTGATCCTGACGCTGGTCGGCTTTTACGGCCTGATGTTCCTGACATATCGTCTGGCGGACCGCCCGGCGGGTATTCTGGCCGCGTTCGCGTTGACCGGCTTTATGGGCTATACCCTCGGCCCATTGCTGAGCACGCTGATCGCTGCCGGCGCCAGCGACATTATCATGCTGGCGCTGGGCGGCACGGCACTGGTGTTCTTCTGCTGCTCCGCCTACGTGCTGACCACCCGCAAGGACATGTCATTCCTGTCCGGCATGCTGATGGCCGGCTTCGTGGTGCTGCTGGTGGCGACGATTGCCAACCTGTTCCTGAATCTGCCGGGGCTGCATCTGGCTATCAGCGCGATGTTTATCCTGTTCTCCGCCGGTGCGATTCTGTGGGAAACCAGCAACATCGTCCACGGCGGCGAAACCAACTACATTCGTGCGACAGTCAGCCTGTATGTCTCCATCTACAACCTGTTTGTCAGCCTGCTGAGCCTGTTGGGGATGTCACGCGAGTAATCGGACGTCAACACCAGACATCGTCAGACAAGGCGCCTTCGGGCGCCTTGTCGTTTTTCTGCGGCGCGCTCAAACAGCACGGTACGTTTCAAACAAGCGCCTTGCATCATCTTCTGTGTGCGCTGCAAAGTTTGCTAGACTAGGCGTGTTTTCACGTCATACCGAGGCAATATGTTAGTGTTTGAAGACCGGGTCATCGATACCGATGCCCAGGGATATCTGAAAGACAGCAGCGACTGGCAGGAAGGCATGGCCCCCATGCTGGCGGAACAGGAAGGCATCACGCTTACCGATGCGCACTGGGAAGTCGTACGCTTTGTCAGGGCGTTTTACATCGAATTCAATACCTCGCCCGCCATCCGTATGCTGGTTAAAGCAATGGCCCAGAAATACGGCGAGGAGAAAGGCAACAGCCGCTATCTCTACCGTCTGTTTCCCAAAGGTCCGGCCAAGCAGGCGACCAAAATTGCCGGGCTGCCGAAACCGGTGAAATGCATCTGAATATTCAGGCGCGGGTTCAATAGCGAATGGTAAAATCGCGCTCATCGGTGGCGGGGTGCGGTTCCATCAGCACCTTGTCCACCCGGGCATGTCTCGGCCCTCCTTGCTTCAGCCAGGCCGCCAGTTGCTCTACGGCATGCGCCTCGCCGCTGGCGACGATTTCCACGCTGCCGTCATCGCAATTTCTGACGTAGCCGCGTACCCCCAGCTGACGAGCCTGCAGTTGGGTGTGATAACGAAATCCCACCCCTTGCACCATTCCGTAGACCCAGGCAATTACGGATACCGTCGACATCGCTTTACCCCTCAATAGCCACCGCATGCTGTGTAAAAATGCATCAGAGTTAACGCATTTTTGCCATCGTTCAGCCTATTATTAATACAATAAAGAGACCGACTGACTAAGCCGTCCTGATGAAGATCGCCACCGCACCTGATGACTTGAAAACCACGCGCCATCCCCCCATTTAGGGTACGTAATACGTTTCTCGGGAGGTCATATGATTAACTGTAAATTCACCATCGGACAGCAGATTCGTCATAAACTACTGGGGTACCCCGGCGTCGTCATCGACATTGATCCTGAATACTCCCTTGAACAACCGAAGTGGGAGGAGCTTGCGGTCAATGACACCCTGCGAACGGCGCCCTGGTATCACGTGGTGATGGAAGATGAGCAGGGCCGTCCTATTCATACCTATCTGGCGGAAGAGCAACTGGTCAATGAAGACCCCAACCCTTCCGAGCATCCATCGCTGGATGAACTGGCCGCCACGATCCGACGCCGCGCCCCGCGCCTGCTGCACTGACATGTAATGATTGCGGCGCACGTTTGCCGCCAGCCGCGCGTTTACCAGTGTTGTTCCCTACCGGGAAACCAGTGTTGTTCCCTACCGGGAAACGAGGTATGCCGCTTATTTTTCCAGCCCCAACCGGGGAATTTCAATTTTCGGACAACGATCCATCACCACCGTCAGTCCCGCGTCATGCGCCAGTACCGCCGCGGCCTCGTTGATGACGCCAATTTGCAGCCACAGTACCCGCGCACCGATAGCTATCGCTTCCTGCGCGACTTCAAACGCGGCGTCCGGCTGGCGAAAAACATCAACCATATCAACCGGTTGTGTAATATCGCTCAGTGACGCATAAGCGGTTTGCCCCAGCAGGGTTTGCCCCGCCAGACGCGGGCTGACCGGAATTACCTGGTACCCTTGTCCAAGCAGATAAGCCATCACCCCGTAACTGGGGCGCGAAGGGTTCTCGCTGGCCCCGACCAGAGCAATGGTTTTCACCTGATTCAGCACCGCTTTAATATCGCTGTCTTGCATGATTGCCTCCATGACCGTTGACCCGACGAACGCCCGTTCTCAGACATGATGCCGGAAAGCCGAAGGCGCCGGAGCATTGCCTGCTATCAGTGTAACGCAGAATACCAGCGCCGATACGTCGTGCCGGCAAAATCCATCGGCAGGCTCATCACAAGCACGTCGTGCTGTCTTAGTACATATTAATAACGACGTATTAGTCACTACGCATTAATAACCAAATATTTCATTTTTAAAATTTTGACACATTCTGTTCATTACTGAACAATACGGCGATCAGATCCGTAATGAGGCATGTATGAAAACAATTCCCGCTATCGCCGCCACGCTGTGGTTGCTCACGCTCAGTTCTCTGGCGATGGCGACGACGCTGAAACTCAGGCCCGATATTGAGCTGATGATGGTCGACGGGAAAAAGGTCTCCGGTTCGCTGCTCAACGGCGCAGACAGCCTTGAACTGGAAAAGGGGTATCATCAAATCGTTTTCCAGGCGCTGCGAACGGTTGGGTCATCCACCGGGGCAAAACAGACTTATCGTTCGCCCGGTCTGATTGTCGTATTCGACGCACACAACCTCAACGAGGTTTCGATCCGCCTTCCAGATCTGGAAAGCCCGAATGCGCAGCGGGATTTCAGCCAGTCACCCGATTATCAGCTGGTGGACAGCAAAAATCTGCCCATCCCGATCCGCACCGATGTGTTGCGCGCCGGCGAAGCGGAACTGTCCGGTGAAATCGAAAAACGCATGGCTGACTACAACCGTTCGAGTCAACCGGCGGCTGTCATCACCTTCGCGCTTCAATCCCCTACGAAGGCCTCAGCCACTACCAACGCGTCAGCCAATCCGCTGGATCCGCTCGGCATCATGCAGTACTGGTTTCAGCAAGCCGACAAAGGAACGCGCCAGCGATTTCTGGAATGGGCGAGAGAAAGAGAAGCCCAATAAGTATGCTGATTTTACAGACAAAAAACGCTGTTTTTGGAAAGATGCTCGCATTTTTTCAGTCTGCCGCTTTCCACTGAAACCGTGTTTCCGTAATCTGTAAAAACTATACTGTTCGAAGGATGTCGTCATGGAGTACACCACCCGCACAATCGAGGTGCACAAGCACATTGCTCTGGTTGCGCATGATCACTGTAAAGAATCGCTGCTGGAATGGGTTACCGCCAACAAAACCCAACTGGCGGAACACCATTTGTATGCTACCGGCACCACCGGCAACCTGATTCAGCTGCATACCGGCCTGCCGGTCAGAAGCATGTTAAGTGGGCCGATGGGCGGTGATCAGCAGGTGGGCGCCCTGATCTCCGAGGAGAAAATCGACATGCTGATTTTTTTCTGGGATCCGCTGAACGCCGTGCCGCATGACCCCGATGTCAAAGCGCTGTTGCGCCTGGCAACGGTGTGGAATATTCCGGTCGCCACCAACCGCTCCACGGCAGACTTCCTGATTAACTCCAGCCTGTTCCGCCAGCCGGTTTCCGTCACGATTCCGGATTATCAGCGCTACCTTCAGGGCCGTCTGAAGTAACCGCCGTTTTTTCCTCAGGACTGGCCGGTTGCCGGCCAGTTTTTCCTCCCGAATGTAAACAGACGGCGTTGCCGTTAGCCCGGTTTGCGCTGCATCGGTACGCCCAACTGATGCAAATCGTCTACAAACACCGAGGGTTCATCACGATCGTACAGCAGCCACACCTGATGTTTCGCCCGGGTCAACGCCACGTATAACAATCGGCGCTCTTCCGCATCCGGGAAAGGCTCCGGCCGCGGCAACAGCACCGCTTCCAGCACCGACTCGCGCGGCGGCGCGGGGAAACCATCACGCCCTTCATGCAGCCCCAGCACAATCACATAGTCCGCCTGCTGCCCCTTGCTGGCATGAATAGTCATGAAATCAAGATGCAAATGCGGCCAGCGGGTCTGCGCCTTTTCCAGCGCATCAGGCCGCAAATGGTGGTAACGCGCCAGCACCAGAATGCGCGCTTCCGCTGTCACATACCCGCTCATTTTATCCAGCAAAGCATCAAGCTGTTCCTGCGGCAACAACACCACCGATTTTTTATTGCCGTCCCGCAGGCTATTGAGTGCTTTTTTCAGTTGGGCCGGGTTTTGTTGAATAAAACGGCTGGCGATATCCCCGATACGGTGATTAAAGCGGTAAGTGGTATCCAGCACGCACTGCGCGCCTTCGCCGAAGTGCTGTTCAAATGCCGTGGTGAGCGTCAGCTCAGCGCCGCTGAAACGATAGATCGCCTGCCAGTCATCGCCGACCGCAAACAGACTGCTATCGGGAGCCTGCCGTCGCAACGCATCCAGCAGACGGGCGCGCTGAGGAGAAATATCCTGAAATTCGTCAACCAGAATATGCCGCCACGGACTGACAAAACGGCCTTTGTCCAGGTAGTTGACCGCCTGATGGATCAGGCCGGAAAAATCCACCGCCCCTTCGTCTTTCAACGCTTTTTTCCAGGCTTTCAGCAATGGCGCCATTAGCCGCAACCGTTGCTGAAACAACGGGCGCGTTTCGTCATCGGCCAGCGCCAGCATTTCGCTCTGGGTGCCGCCTTGCATCCGCATCAGCCCCAGCCACCGCTCCAGCCGGCCGGCCAGCCGCGACGCAATCGCCGCATCCTGCCAGAAACTCCCCTCCGGCAGAGTCCACTCCAGTTCTTCGGTCAGCCACTGCCGCCATCCTTTCGCCTGGGTTTTCTTTTCGTCACACTGCTGCTGCCAGTGCTCAATCAGAAATGCGCGCCGGTGCGCACCGTCGGTTTCCAGTTGGCTGATCACCGGCGCCTTACGGCTGCACTGCTGAATGATGTGCAGCGCCAGCGCATGAAAGGTCTTGGCCTGAACCTCGTCGTTATGCAGCCGCTCACGGATACGACTGTTCATTTCATCCGCGGCCTGCCGCCCAAACGCCAGCAGCAGGATCTGTTGCGCCGACGCCTCAGCCCGATGCAGCAACCAGGCGGCACGCGCCACCAGCACCGACGTTTTACCGCTGCCGGCGCCGGCCAGCACCAGCACGGCGTTTTCGCCATTCACCACCGCCTGACACTGGCTGAGATTCAACGGCGAACTTTCCACCGTATCGAAAAACGTTTTCTGCTCCGTCAGGATCGTTTCCGTCCAGCGCTGGTTAGCTTGCTGGCGCAATGCGTCCCCCTGCTCCAGCCAGCGCAGACAACGCTGATAATTGTCCCGACAATGTTCAAATTCGTCCAGACGCGCCAGCGGCAACGGCAGCGCGGCGAACCTCGCCCGGATATCCTGCTGCACGCGCGTCAGCGTCTGACGGCTGAACCAGCCATCCGCCGTTTCCTGCTCCGCAATTGCGTCCACCAACTGTTGCAATACGTCTTTGCAGACCTCGCTCATCTCCTGGCTCCAGCTCTGCCAGGACTTGAACAGATGACGAAAAAACTGCTGGGTCTCCTGCCACTCCGTACCGTGCAGGCGCACCACCTTGTTTTCCGGCAACTCGAATTCCAGTTCGCCCCAGATCAACCCTTTCTTGCAGCGAATCGCCAGCAACTGATTAAACGGAATGAGATATTCATGCCGATCACCGCTGACATTGACGCCGGCATTCAGCAATTGCACACGGTTGTAGGGATGCTGCGCCAGATGCTTACCCAACGCGGTCGATTTCAGTTCCATGAGCCTTGCGCCATTTTCAGAAGAAATGTTCAAAGTTGTAGTGTAACCGCTATCCGACTTCGCGCTCTAGCCAGAAAAACACGTTAGAATAACCCGGCTAATAATGTGATAATTCGTTTCCCATCATAGGGTTTGACCGAGGGTAGTCATATCATGCGAGCCGTACTCAATATCCTGAATTTCGTACTGGGCGGTTTTTTCACGACGCTCGCCTGGCTGCTGGCCACCGCCGTCAGCATTGTGCTGGTATTTACCCTGCCGCTGACACGCTCATGCTGGGAAATTACCAAACTTTCTCTGCTGCCATACGGTAATGAAGCCATCCATGTCGATGAGCTGCGGCCGGAGCAAAAAAGTTCGCTGCTCAACGCCGGCGGCACCCTGCTGAATGTTTTCTGGCTGATCGTTTTCGGCTGGTGGCTGTGTCTATCGCACATCATCAGCGGCATCGCCCAGTGTCTGACGATCATCGGCATTCCGGTTGGGATCGCCAATTTCAAGATTGCCGCCATCGCTCTCTGGCCGGTGGGACGTCGCGTGGTGTCGGTGGAAGAAGCACAAGCCGCCAGAGAAGCCAACGCCCGCCGGCGTTATCAGTAATCGGAACGGACCAACATCGTGCAACTGAGCGTTTCGACCAACCTGCGTCGAGTCATCTACAACAGCAGTTGGCTGTATAACCTGCGGATCCTGATCGCACTCAGCGGCGTGGCGATCCTGCCCTGGTGGCTGGGGGTGCCCACCAGCACCATTCCCCTGACGCTAGGCGTGGTGGCCGCCGCCCTGACCGACCTCGATGACCGGTTGTCCGGCCGTCTGTTTAACCTGCTGATTACGCTCGCCTGCTTTCTGATCGCCTCGGTGTCGATAGAACTGCTCTACCCGTACCCCTGGTTATTTATCATCGGCCTGGCGATCTCGACCTGGAGCTTTATTCTGCTGGGCTCGCTGGGGCAACGCTACGCTACCATCGCTTTCGGCGCGCTGCTGATCGCCATCTATACCATGCTGGGCATTTCGCTTTACAGCGACTGGTATCAGCAACCGTTCCTGCTGTTGCTGGGCGCGTTGTGGTATAACCTGCTGACGTTGCTCGGCCACCTGCTGTTCCCTATCCGGCCGCTGCAGGACAATCTGGCCCGCTGCTACCAGCAACTGGCTCACTATCTGGAAACCAAATCCAACCTGTTCGACCCCGATATCGACGATAACGATCAGCCGCTGATCGACGTGGCGATAGCCAACGGTCAGTTGGTCGATACGCTCAATCAGGCCAAGGCGTCGCTGCTGACGCGGCTGCGCGGCGATCGCGGCCAGCGCGGCACCCGGCGCACGCTGCACTATTATTTTGTCGCGCAGGATATCCACGAACGAGCCAGCTCGGCGCACATCCAGTATGAGCAACTGCGCCACACGCTGCGCTACAGCGATGTGCCTTTTCGGTTCCAGCGTTTGCTGTTCATGTTGTCCCGCGCCTGCCTGCAAGTCTCGCAGTCCATTTTGCTGCAGCAGAAATACCTGCATGATTACCGTATCGAGCGTGCCTTCTCCCATCTGGACGCCGCTATCGACAGGCTGGCTTTTCAGGGCGCGGAAACCTTATCCATCAAGGCATTACGCCATCTGCTCAATAACCTGCGCGCGATTGACGCCCAGTTAATCAATATTCAGTCCGAACAGACGCTCGAACGCCATAATCACCATCTCCCGGCAGAAAACCGATTATCGGACGATAAAATCGCCGGCTGGAGCGATATCAGGCTGCGTCTCAACCGTCATCTTACGCCGCAGTCGTCGCTGTTCCGTCACGCGGTGCGCATGTCGCTGGTGCTGTGCGTCGGGTACGCCATTATTCAACTGGCCGGCTTGCACCACGGCTACTGGATTCTGCTGACCAGCCTGTTTGTCTGCCAGCCGAACTACAACGCCACTCGCCGGCGTCTGGCGCTGCGTATTGTCGGCACGCTGGGCGGCGTGCTTATCGGCGTGCCGCTGCTGTATATCGTTCCGTCACTGGAGGGGCAACTGGCGCTGATTGTCATCAGCGGCGTACTGTTTTTCGCGTTCCGCACCGTGCAATATGCGCAGGCTACGCTGTTTATCACCCTGCTGGTGTTGATGTGTTTCAATCTGCTGGGCGAAGGACTGGAAGTCGCCATTCCCAGAGTGGTCGATACGTTGCTGGGCTGCGGCATTGCCTGGGCAGCGGTCAGCTTTATCTGGCCGGACTGGAAATTTCGCGGTCTGCCTGCGGTGATCGACAAAGCCATGAACAATAATTGCCGTTATCTCGACGCCATCATGGTTCAGTATCATCAGGGCAAAGACAACGGGCTTCCTTATCGGATTGCCCGCCGCGACGCCCACAACAGCGATGCGGAGCTGGCTTCGGTGGTGTCCAATATGTCCGCTGAACCGCACGCCCGACCGAACACGCTGGAAAACGCCTTCAGATTGATGTGCCTCAATCACACCCTGTTGGGGTATATCTCCACTCTGGGCGCACACCGCGAGCACATCCGATCGGCCGAAACCCTGCAGTTGCTGAATGATGCCGTCTGTTACGTCGACGACGCCTTGCATCAGGACAATGGCGACCAGGCCGCGCTGGACAGAGAACTGGAGGCGCTGAAAAACCGCATCCATGCCCAGGCACCAGAGCAGGACAGTAAAGAACAGTTGGTATTACAACAGGTTAATCTAATCATTGGCCTGCTGCCGGAACTGACGCAGCTAAAAAACCAGATGATTGCCGACGAGAATCGACCACAGGAGCCGATGCATCGGAATCGACAACAGACCTCGATGCACTAATTGAGCCGGGGAGGCCTGAAAGCACGCGGGCTCGTGTTCTCGAACCATTCAATCAGTTCGCTGCGCATGCCCTGCGGCAGCGCGGCCTGATGGACGCCGCAGATGGCGCCGGCCAGCGCCAGCAACACATTAACGCTCAGATTCTGGCTGACGGAACGCAGTTTAAGGTAGCTGGTTTTTGCCCCGAGCCGGTGCAATTCATCGATATTTCTAATCCCTACTTTCCAGAGCAGCCGTTCCAGATCGTGATTGATATTCGGCAGGTCTTTCAGCCTGATGCAGCGTTTTTTGGCGGCTTTATCCTGCCGGGCGCCCTGAAGGGACTGCGATGCCAGCTCCAACAGTCCCGGCTCATCCCGCCAGAGCACCTCGCCCACTAAATAGTAATTAAGCGGCACCGGCAGGCCGCGCTTGGTATAAATCAGTTTGGGCGTCTGCCGGTCAAGGAAAAAGTCCTCGTTATGCTGCGCCGCGCGCAAATAGAGTTCTCCGCTGGAGACAAGCGCAAAAATCACGCCGTCCGCTGCAATGCTGTAACCGCCGAACTGCGATCGGGAGAGGATATTTCCCAGCGGAGCAAACACGGCTTTTGCCTGCAAAATCCTTTTTTCACATAGCCATTTCATTACTTCTTCCTTGTATTGAACGTTTTTTCCTGTTTACCAGAGACATCCGTAACTGGAACAATTAATTAAACACAGCAAAACTGCGTCTTCAAATACAAAAAATGTTATGCAGGCAACGACATACCGATTATGCGAAGCGCTTTCAGAAATTCCGGTTGATCTTTGCTCACACAAAAGATACTGTACACACATACAGTAATGCTGTGAGGTAAAGAAATCATGCGTACTCAAACCATCCGTTCCCGCCATGTCTGCCACTCGTCACACCTGGGCCATAACGCGATGCCGAAAACCGCCTCCAGCGGGTTCATCAGCGAAATTGTCTATGGTGATGATCATCCCATGCTGACGCCGCTGTTGCTTCCTCTGTTACAGCAACTGGGATCGCAGTCGCGCTGGTTGCTTTGGCTTTCCCCACAGCAGAAACTCAGCCGCTTGTGGCTGCAGCAGGCAGGATTGCCACTGGAGAAAATGATTGAACTGCATCGCATCAATCCGGTATCGACCGTTGACGCAATGGAGAAAGCATTACTGACGGGTAATTACAGCGCCGTATTGTGCTGGCTGCCAAATGAGCTGGATAATGAACAAAAAATGCGGTTGCAAAGAGCGGCACAGCATGGAAATACCTATGGATTTATTATGCGTCCAGAGGAAAAAACAATCACAAGACCATTTTCCACACTAAAAATTCACTCAAGATTGTATCATTAAATGAATATTAGGACTTTTCTTACAGGGATGTAGCAGGCTACCCGTAGCCCCCGGAAATACAGTGCCCGGAATGTTATTGCGAAGTGTTAATATCAAGAGAGATCGGGTTAATCTGACAAAATCGTCCATTATTTGTTAGTAATTATGTATGAACGACTGATTTTTTCATGGTGCCTGTCACATCATACTTGTAACTTTCTCACCACGTTGTAGACTTTAGCTCGCTGGAGTTGCCCTTTCATAACGTCAGTTCACTGGCAGCAAGTAATTAGACCAAGGGCAATATCTCCGAGAAAGGATTTTAACCAAAGGCTGATTAGCTTTCAGAGTTAATTGCCGATTTGGATGATAATGAGGCGTAAAATGAAAAAAACAGCTATCGCGATTGCAGTGGCACTGGCTGGCTTTGCTACCGTAGCACAAGCCGCACCGAACGATAACACCTGGTACGCGGGTGGTAAACTGGGTTGGTCCCAGTACCACGATACCGGCCTGACCGGCAATGGTTACAACGTGACCAACGCTGCGCAGAGCCAACTGGGTGCAGGCGCATTCGGTGGTTATCAGGCTAACCCGTACCTGGGTTTTGAAATGGGCTACGACTGGCTGGGCCGTATGAAGTATAACGGCGGCAACCAGGGCAGCTTCAAAGCTCAGGGCGTTCAGCTGGCAGCTAAACTGAGCTACCCGATCGTTGACGATCTGGACATCTACACCCGTCTGGGTGGTTTTGTATGGCGTGCAGACAGCCACGACAACTCCGGCCTGAACGACCACGACACTGGCGTTTCTCCGCTGGCAGCTGTGGGTGTTGAATACGCTATCACCAAAAACTGGGCAACCCGTCTGGATTACCAGTGGGTGAACAACATCGGCGACGCCTCCACCGTTGGCGGTCGTCCGGACAACGGCCTGCTGAGCGTGGGCGTTTCTTACCGTTTCGGTCAGGAAACTGCTGCTCCGGCTCCGGTGATTGCTCCAGCTCCGGCCCCGACTCCGGCTCCGGCTCCGGTTGTTCAGACCAAACGCTTCACCCTGAAGTCTGACGTACTGTTCAACTTCAACAAAGCGACTCTGAAACCGGAAGGTCAGCGTTCTCTGGACCAGCTGTACTCTCAGCTGAGCACCCTGGATCCGAAAGACGGTTCCGTAGTGGTTCTGGGCTTCACCGACCGTCTGGGTTCCGACCAGTACAACCAGACTCTGTCCACCAAACGTGCACAGACTGTTGTTGATTACCTGGTTCACAAAGGCATCCCGGCTAACAAGATCTCCGCTCGCGGTATGGGCAAAGCTAACCCGGTTAGCGGTTCTACCTGCACTAGCGTGAAAGCTCGCGCTGCACTGATCGATTGCCTGGCACCGGATCGTCGCGTAGAGATCGAAGTGAAAGGCATCAAAGACGTAGTGACTCAGCCTCAGGCTTAATCGCCGCTGAGATTGCGCTTACAAGAGGTACGGTAATCTTATAAGGTTGCTGTTACTTCCACAGAAAAACAGTCTCTGTTTTGCAGAGGCTGTTTTTTATTTCCGCAAATAAATACTCCCCAACAGTAACGTTATCCTACCCCGGGGATTTCGCTTTTCCCTCATAGAATAAATCAATGACATGAATGTCATTATGATACCAGGCGAGTGGTGTGTTACTCAGCAAATGCGTCTTCTTCATTCACGAAGGAATGCCGATAGATATAGCGTTGCCATGCTTAGATCAGATTATTTTGGCTAAAGCGAGATTTTATGCATGCTTACTTAAGCCAGATATAAAATTGACGCAAAATGATGTTTCCCGTCATCGAAAAACGGATTCTGTTCACTTTCTCCTCTCAGGATTGCAGACAGGCGGTCAGTCTCAATACTGAATTTTACAGACAATATTTTTCTATTGAAAAATAATAAATCGACTTTATCAGCACATCAGATAATTTCATCAATTACCGATTTTATACGTGCCCAGGTGAAATCATGAGGAGGTTAGTCATTAAGAGTGAAGACAATGGATAAAATACACAGCATATAAATATGCATATCATGCTGACGCCCGAATTTTAGGGTTAAGACGTCAGAAGGAAATAGTTCAATATTAAAAACCCGGTGTGCTCTGTGAATATGCGCAGATAAAAGCGCATCGAGGCATACCGATATTATTCAAATGAGGTCACAGTTAACATGAGAGAAAAGATATTACCCATACTCCTTTTTTCTTCTATTACTGTTATTCCAGGTCAGGCGCTGGCAGCCGGTACACTAACCAGCGATATTGGTGTGAAATTGGTGATTGGTGAAGGAGGTACCGTCTCCAGGCTCGTTTATCACCATCGCACTCGATTACCGCCAAAATGGCGGCAGCAGTTCCGCTCGCTATCTGAAAAACACGAATACCGCAGGTAAAATTGCCTACCAGCGTTATCAGCTCGCCAATTACTCCGCTATTGGGGGAGCCGGTGCGCTGGCATATAGCGTGAATTCACTCCCTGAAACAATACAGCGAAATACCGGTTATGCCCGGTTATTTTGGCAAACCCAGAAACCCGTCATAGGCACCTATACGGATAAGGTGACGGTAACCATTTCATATTGAATCAGAGAAAACATGAAATGAATGATAATAATATTATTACTTGTTTTGATGTTTATCCCCCACGCCAGTCTGGCAAGCAGCTCTATTCTGGTCTGGCCGATTTATCAAGCTATTAAGGCGAAGCAACGCGGCACCACCGTCTGGCTGGAAAATAAATCGCGTCAGGATGAAAAATTACAGATACAGGTTGTAGCCTGGAATCAGGAGAATAATCACGATGTTTATCGTGACCAGAATGACGTCATCGCCTACCGGCCAGCAAAAAACCTATCGCGTTATTATTGATGAAGTGCCGGATGATTCCCCCGCAGACGGCACGCTGGCGGTAAATTAAATATGGTGGTAATGAAGGACTGTTTGATCGTCAGCGCGCTGGATGTCGATTTCGGTTCGGCTGCCTTCCCGTCGGCATTCGCTTCCGTCAGCGGCAACATCATCGCCAGTCAGGTGCCGGCAAGAACGCATACCGATACCGTAACGATCACGCTGACTTACCAGGCTGTCCCCCATCAGTTCAGGGCAGCAGGGACACGCATTCCGATCGGATAAAGACCGAAACAAACAGGGCGGGGAACCGCTGCCGGCTCCCCGCCCTGTCATACCGCGCCGCCACAGCGGCGTATGCCCGTCGATCAAGCGCTGGCGGTATTCAGTTGTTCAATCTCCTGAGACGTCAGCGTCAGCCGGGTAGCGCTGGCCAGCTCCGCCACCTGTTCGACCGACGTGGCGCTGACTATCGGCGACGTCACGCCGGGCCGGGCAATCAGCCACGCCAGCGCTACCTGACCCGGCGTGGTGCGGTGCGCCTCGGCCACCTGATCCAGCGCCTCAAGAATCGCCAGACCGCGCGGGTTGAGATAAGCCCTGACCACGCGCGCTTTTCGCGGCATCGGCCGCCGAGCGGTATTTGCCGGACAAAAAGCCGCTCGCCAGCGAATAATACCCAATCACGCCCAGCCCGTTGGCCTTCACCACCGGTTCCAGCGTGGTTTCATAGTGCTGGCGATCGTACAAATTGTACTCCGGCTGCAGGGTTTCATAACGCGCCAGATGGTTATCCTTGCTGACCTGCAACGCCTGCGCCAGACGTTCGCCTTCATAATTGGATGCGCCGATGGCGCGCACCTTGCCTTCGCGGATCAGCGCATCGAACGCCGACAGCGTCTCTTCCAGCGGGGTGCTTTTATCATCATCATGGGATTGATACAGGTCGATATAGTCGGTCTGCAGGCGACGCAGCGAATCTTCCACCGCCCGACGGATGTAGGCCGCCGACAACCCGTGCCGGTCGCCGCCCATGTCCTTGCCCACTTTGGTGGCGATAATTACCCGATCGCGGTTTCCACGCTGTTTCAGCCAGTTGCCAATAATACTTTCCGACTCGCCGCCTTTATTGCCCGGCGCCCAGGTCGAATACACATCAGCGGTATCAATAAAGTGCAGCCCTTGATCCAGCAGGGCGTCCAGCACCCGAAACGAGGCTGACTCGTCAATGGTCCAGCCAAACACGTTGCCGCCAAAAGTCAGCAACGGCACCCGAATTCCTGAATGTCCCAGTTCTCGTAATGCGTCAGACGCAGGCATTGTCATCTCCTTGTGTTGTTTCCCAGCCCGGCGAGGTTGCCGGCGGGGAATCTTCATCACAGCATTTTCCGGTCAGACATGATGAAATCGTCCCGACATCACCCAGACAGAAGTGAATGCTATGAGACCCACGCTTTAGTTTAGGTTATTTTCCGCGATATAATCTCGCTTTTGCGCCTTACGTCTCATTTTAAGCGCAATCGTTACATAAAATGACGACCAAAAATCGGCCCCTATCATAATTTGGAGCAAACATGTCCAACATTCTGCAATTTATTCTGGCGTTACTCGTTGTCGCCGGCCTGTCACTGCTGGTGTGCCGCGATCGCAAAAGCATTCGCGTCAGGTATATTGTTCAACTTTTAGTCATTGAAATTCTGCTTGCCTATTTCTTCCTCTATTCCAGCGCAGGCTTGGGTTTCGTAAAAGGCTTTGCGAGTCTGTTTGACAAGCTGCTCAGTTTCGCGGGCGAAGGCACTACCTTCGTCTTCGGCAATATCGGTAACAACAGCTTCGTGTTCTTCCTGAAAGTGCTGTGCCCGATCGTGTTCATTTCCGCGCTGATCGGTATTTTGCAGCACATCAAGGTCCTGCCGTTCATCATCCGTCTGATCGGTACCATCCTGTCCAAAGTCAACGGCATGGGCAAACTGGAATCCTTCAACGCCGTCAGCTCGCTGATTCTGGGCCAGTCTGAAAACTTCATCGCTTATAAAGACATTCTGGGGCAGATGTCCGAGAAGCGGATGTACACCATGGCCGCCACCGCCATGTCCACGGTATCGATGTCAATCGTCGGCGCCTACATGTCGATGCTGGACGCCAAATACGTCGTGGCGGCGCTGGTGCTCAACATGTTCAGCACCTTCATCGTGCTGTCGCTCATCAACCCCTACGACACCAACGAAGAGAAAGAGCTGCACCTGAGCAACCTGCACGAAGGTCAGAGCTTCTTTGAAATGCTGGGCGAATACATTCTGGCGGGTTTCAAGGTTGCGGTGATCGTCGCCGCTATGCTGATCGGTTTCATTGCGCTGATCGCCGGCATCAACGCCCTTTTCAGCGCCGTGTTCGGTCTGAGCTTCCAGGAAGTGCTGGGTTATGCGTTCTATCCGCTCGCCTGGGTGATGGGCATTCCGAAAGCCGAAGCGCTGCAGGTCGGCAGTATTATGGCGACCAAACTGGTATCCAACGAATTCGTCGCCATGATGGAACTGCAGAAAGTGGCCGGTCAGCTGTCGCCGCGTAGCGTGGGCATCCTGTCGGTCTTCCTGGTGTCTTTCGCCAACTTCTCGTCGATCGGCATCGTGGCCGGGGCGATCAAGGGGCTGAACGAAATGCAGGGCAACACCGTTTCCCGTTTCGGCCTGAAGCTGGTGTACGGCTCCACGCTGGTCAGCCTGCTGTCCGCCGCCGTCGCCGGGCTGGTGCTGTAATCCCGCCGTCTTGAGAATGACATCTCGCTGACACATCCGGCACCTCATCCCCGGCGTTCACCGCGCCGGGGATTTTTTTTCTACAAACCCTGACATATCTTCCATATTTCCTCCATTTTTGTCCTCCGTTCACTGTTTAAACTAGTATCATAATATTCAGTGTTTCATGGGCTTATCTTGGCCTGTGCTGATTGGAGGTTCCTTCCATAGCTATGAACGCCACACGCTTATTTCGTTTCCTGATACTGGCTGTTGTTATTGCCGCCATTTTTTTCGCCTGGCGTTATTTCCATCCATCACAATCAGAACCCGCCAACGGGGGGACCACCACACAGCAAGCCGCCCATCAGGGACAAGGGCAAGGCCGGAGCGGCGGGCGCCGCGGCGGCTCTTCAGCGCCGCCGCCGGTACAGGCCGCGCTCTCTTCGTCGTCCTCCGTGCCTTATTACCTGTCGGGTCTGGGTACGATTACCGCCGCCAATACCGTCACGGTGCACAGCCGGGTCAGCGGCCAGCTGATGGCGCTCCACTTCCAGGAAGGGCAACAGGTCAGGGAAGGTGACTTGCTGGCGGAGATCGATCCGCGCCCGTTCGACGTCGCACTGACGCAGGCGCAGGGGCAACTGGCCAAAGATCAGGCGCTGCTGGTCAATGCCCGTCAGGATTTGGCCCGCTACCGGCAACTGTCCAAAACCAGTCTGGTTTCCGGCCAGCAACTGGATACCCAGGAATCGCTGGTGCGCCAGTATGAAGCGACGGTGAAATCGGATCAGGGCTCGGTCGCCAGCGCGCAGTTGCAGTTGGATTACAGCCGCATCACCGCGCCGTTTAGCGGCCGCGTCGGCCTGCGGCAGATTGACATCGGCAACTACGTCACCAGCACCGATAATCTGCTGGTGTTGACGCAAACCCACCCGATCGACGCCGTTTTCACCGTGCCGGAAAGCGATATCGCCACCGTGCTGAAAGCGCAGAAATCCGGTCAGCCGGTACTGGTGGAAGCCTGGGATCGCGCCAATCAGCACATTCTTTCTCAGGGCCGACTGCTGAGCATGGATAACCAGATCGACGCCACCACCGGCACCATCAAGCTGAAAGCCCGCTTCGACAACACCGACGATGCGCTGTTCCCCAACCAGTTCGTCAACATCAAGATGAAGGTGGATACCCTGCAAAATGTGGTGGTGGCGCCGTCATCCGCGATCCAGATGGGTAACGAAGGGCGCTTTGTCTGGGTACTGAACGACCAGGATCAGGTCAGCAAACACCTCGTCACCACCGGTATTCAGTACGGCCAGCAAACCGTGGTTTCGACCGGGTTGAACGCCGGCGAACGGGTGGTCACCGACGGGATCGATCGCCTGACCGAAGGCGCGCGCGTTGAAGTGCTGGCGCCCGCGGCGGCGGATGCCAAATCCACCGCCGGCACGGAAAAACGTCAGCATAAAGCGGAGAAATCCTGATGCAGGAGACGACGCCGTTACAGGACGCCGCGCCGCTTGACGGCGGCGGGCCGTCGCGCCTGTTTATTCTCCGGCCGATCGCCACCACGCTGCTGATGATCGCCATCCTGCTGGCCGGGATCGTCGGCTATCGCGCATTGCCGGTTTCCGCGCTGCCGGAAGTAGACTACCCGACGATTCAGGTGGTGACGTTGTACCCCGGCGCCAGCCCGGACGTGATGACCTCGGCGGTCACCGCGCCGCTGGAACATCAGTTTGGCAGCATGTCCGGCCTCAAGCAGATGTCGAGCCAAAGCTCCGGCGGTTCATCGGTGATCACGCTGCAGTTCCAGCTTTCGCTGCCGCTGGACGTAGCGGAACAGGATGTGCAGGCGGCCATTAACGCCGCCACCAATCTGCTGCCCAGCGATCTGCCTTTTCCGCCCACCTACAGCAAGGTCAACCCGGCGGATCCGCCGATCATGACGCTGGCGGTCACCTCCACCGCCCTGCCGCTGACGCAGGTGCAGGACATGATCGAAACGCGCATCGCACAGAAAATTGCCCAGGTGGAAGGCGTCGGGCTGGTTACGCTGGCCGGCGGGCAACGGCCGTCGGTGCGGGTCAAACTCAATCCGGGCGCGCTCGCCGCCTATGGGTTAAGCAGCGAAACGGTGCGCACCGCCATCACCGCCGCCAACGTCAACACCCCCAAAGGCAGTTTTGACGGCCCAACGCGCGCGGTCACGCTATCCGCCAACGACCAGATGCGCTCGCTCGACGACTACCGTCAGTTGATCATTGCCTGGAAAAACAACGCGCCGGTGCGGCTACAGGATGTCGCCACGGTGGAACAGGCGGCGGAAAACACCCACCTGGCGGCGTGGGCCAACCAGAATCAGGCGATTGTCCTCAACATTCAGCGTCAGCCGGGCGCCAATGTGATCGCCACCGCCGACCATATCCGCAGCCTGCTGCCGACGCTGAAAGCCAGTTTGCCCAAGTCGGTGGACGTTGCTCTGCTCACCGACCGCACCACCACCATCCGCGCATCGGTGGACGATGTGCAGTTTGAGCTGATTCTGGCTATCGCGCTGGTGGTAATGGTGATTTACCTGTTTCTGCGTAACGCGGTGGCGACGCTGATCCCCAGCATCGCGGTGCCGCTGTCGCTGGTGGGTACCTTCGCCGCCATGTATTTTCTCGGCTTCTCGATCAACAACCTGACGCTGATGGCGCTGACCATCGCCACCGGCTTTGTGGTGGATGACGCCATCGTGGTGATCGAAAACATCGCCCGTTATATCGAGAAAGGCGAAAAACCGCTGCAGGCGGCGCTGAAAGGCGCGGGGGAAATCGGCTTTACCATCATCTCGCTGACCTTTTCGTTGATCGCGGTGCTGATCCCGCTGCTGTTCATGGGCGATATCATCGGCCGCCTGTTCCGCGAGTTCGCCGTTACGCTGGCGGTGTCGATCCTGATCTCCGCCGTGGTGTCGCTGACGCTGACGCCCATGATGTGCGCTCGCCTGCTCAGCCACCAGTCGCTGAGTCGGCAGAACCGCTTTACCCGCGCCAGCGAACAGTTCTTTGATTGGGTGATCGCGTGGTACGGCCGCGGCCTGACGCGGGTGCTCAGTCATCCGTGGATTACCCTCGGCGTCGCACTGAGCACGCTGGTGCTGACCATTCTGCTGTATATCGTGATCCCCAAAGGCTTTTTCCCGATACAGGACAACGGCATCATTCAGGGTACCGTGCAGGCGTCGCAAACCATCTCGTTCACCGGCATGGTGGACAAGCAGCAGCAGGTTACCTCGCTGATCATGCAGGACCCGGCGGTGGAAAGCGTCTCGTCGTTTATCGGCGTCGACGGCACCAACCCGTCGCTTAACAGCGGCAGATTGCAGATCAACCTGAAGCCGCTGGATAAACGCAGCGACCGTATTCAGGCCGTGATTGAACGGCTGCAACAACAAACGTCCGCCCTGCCCGGCGTTCAGCTTTATCTGCAACCGGTGCAGGACCTGACCATCGATACCCAGGTCAGCCGTACCCAGTATCAGTTCACCCTGCAAACCATGTCGCTGGATGAGCTCAGCACCTGGGTGCCGAAGCTGACCGCCGAGCTACAGAAGCTACCGCAGTTGCAGGATGTCAGCAGCGACTGGCAGGACGGCGGCGCGGTGGCCTACCTCAAGGTCAACCGCGACAGCGCCAGCCGCCTCGGCATCACCATGTCGCAGGTGGACAGCGCGCTGTACAACGCCTTCGGCCAGCGGCTGATCTCCACCATTTATACCCAGTCCAACCAGTACCGGGTGGTGCTGGAGCAGCGCCACGACAGCAGCGACGGACTGGCGGCGCTGAACGATATCCGGCTGATCAACAGCAGCGGCGGCGTGGTGCCGCTCAGTAGCATCGCCTCGGTGGAAGATCGTCAGGGGCCGTTGTCGATCAACCACATCGATCAGTTCCCCTCCACCACCATTTCGTTCAACGTGGCGCCCGGCTACGCGCTGGGGGATGCGGTGAAAGTCATTCAGGAAACGCAGCAGCAGATGCAACTGCCCAGCGACATCATTACCCGCTTTCAGGGCAGCACGCTGGCGTTCCAGTCGGCGCTGACCAGCACCATCTGGCTGGTGGTGGCTGCGGTCGTGGCGATGTATATCGTGCTGGGCGTACTGTATGAAAGTTTTATCCACCCGGTCACCATCCTGTCCACCCTGCCGACCGCCGGGGTCGGCGCGCTGCTGGCGCTGATGATCGCAGGCAGCGATCTGAACATCATCGCCATCATCGGCATCATTTTGCTGATCGGCATCGTGAAGAAGAACGCCATCATGATGATCGATTTTGCGCTGGCCGCTGAACGCGAACAGGGCATGACGCCGTATCAGGCCATCTATCAGGCCTGCCTGCTGCGTTTTCGCCCGATCCTGATGACGACGATGGCGGCGCTGCTCAGCGCCGTACCGCTGATGTTCAGTACCGGCGTAGGCGCGGAACTGCGCCGCCCGCTCGGTATCTGTATGGTCGGCGGGCTGGTGATGAGCCAGGTGCTGACGCTGTTCACCACGCCGGTGATTTACCTGCTGTTTGACCGCCTGGCGCATCGTCTGCGTCGCCGCCAGCCGCAGGAAGGGGAAGCACAGTGAAGTTCTTCGCGCTGTTTATCCATCGCCCGGTCGCCACCACGTTGCTGGCGCTGGCGATAGCGCTGTGCGGCCTGCTCGGCTATCAGTTGCTGCCGGTGTCGCCGCTGCCGCAGGTGGACTACCCGGTGATTTCGGTCACCGCCACCCTGCCCGGCGCGTCGCCGGAAACCATGGCGTCGTCGGTGGCGACGCCGCTGGAACGCTCGCTGGGCCGCATCGCCGGCGTCAATGAAATGACGTCGATGAGTTCGCTGGGCAATACCCGCATCATCCTGCAATTTGCGCTGGAGCGCGACATCAACGGCGCGGCCCGCGACGTGCAGGCGGCGATCAATGCCGCGCAGAGCCTGTTGCCGAGCAGCATGCCGAGTCGCCCTTACTACCGTAAAGTGAACCCGTCCGATGCGCCGATCATGATCATGACGCTGACATCGGACACCTACGGTCCCGGCCAGTTGTACGACTACGCCTCCACCCAGATTGCCCAGCGCGTCTCGCAGATCGACGGCGTCGGCGACGTCACCATCGGCGGCAGCTCGTTACCGGCGGTACGGGTGGCGCTCAACCCGCAGGCGCTGTTCAATCAGGGCGTATCGCTGGACGCCGTGCGCCAGTCGATCGCCCAGTCCAACGTGCGCCAGCCGCTCGGCAGCGTCGACAGCGGCAGCACTCACTATCAGATTCAGACCAACGACGAGCTGAAAACCGCCGACGCCTATCGCTCGCTGATCGTCCACTACAACAATGGCGCGCCGGTGCGCCTGAGCGACGTGGCGACAGTGAAAGATTCGGTGCAGAACGTGCTCAACGCCGGGATGACCAACGCCAAACCCGCCATTCTGGTGATGATCCGCCGCGCGCCGGACGCCAATATCATTTCCACCGTCGATGCCATCCGCGCCTCGATGCCGGAACTGCAAGCCCTGCTGCCCGCGTCAATCACCCTGAATGTCGCGCAGGACCGCTCGCCCACCATTCGCGCCTCGCTGCGCGATGTCGAGCGCTCGCTGACCATCGCCGTGTCGCTGGTGATTCTGGTGGTGTTTCTGTTCCTGCGTTCCGGGCGCGCCACGCTGATTCCGGCCATCGCCGTGCCGGTGTCGCTGATCGGCACCTTCTCCGCCATGTACCTGTGCGGTTTCAGTCTGAACAACCTGTCGCTGATGGCGTTGACCGTCGCCACCGGTTTCGTGGTGGATGACGCCATCGTGGTGCTGGAAAACATTTCCCGCCATATCGAAGCGGGCATGAAACCGCTGCAAGCCTCATTGCAAGGGGTGCGGGAGGTCGGTTTCACCGTGGTGTCGATGAGCCTGTCGCTGATCGCGGTGTTTATCCCGCTGCTGTTCATGGATGGCCTGCCGGGGCGCTTGTTCCGAGAGTTCTCGATTACGCTGTCGGTGGCGATCCTGATTTCATTGCTGGTGTCCATCACGCTGACGCCGATGATGTGCGCCCGGCTGCTGCGCCCTCACGCGCCCCGCAGCCAGCCGCGCACCCGCGGCTTCAACCGGCTCCTGCTCGGGCTGCAACAAGGTTACGGCCGCAGCCTGCGCTGGGTGCTGAACCACTCGCGCTGGGTGATGATGGTGCTGCTGGGCACTATCGGCCTGAGCGTCTGGTTGTACATCAGTATTCCCAAAACCTTCTTCCCCGAGCAGGACACCGGCCGGTTGATGGGGTTTATTCAGGCCGACCAGAGCATCTCCTTCCAGGCGATGAAACGCAAACTGCAGGATTTCATGACCATCGTGCGCGCCGACCCGGCGGTGGATAACGTCACCGGTTTCACCGGTGGCATGCGCACCAACAGCGGCTCGATGTTCATCAGCCTGAAGCCGCTGGCCCAGCGTGACGTCAGCGCCCAGCAGGTGATAACCCGGCTGCGCGCCAACCTGGCGAAAGAGCCGGGCGCCAACCTGTACCTGATGGCGGTGCAGGACGTACGCATCGGCGGGCGCGAGTCCAACGCCGGTTACCAGTTCTCGCTGCTGTCGGATGATCTGTCGGTGCTGAGAACCTGGGAGCCGAAAATCCGCGACGCCCTGAGCAAGCTGCCGCAACTGGCGGACGTCAGTTCCGACCAACAGGACAAGGGCGCCGAGCTGACGATGGTGTACGATCGCGACGCCATGGCGCGCCTCGGCATCAACGTTTCCAGCGTCAACACGCTGCTGAACAACGCCTTCGGTCAGCGCCAGATCTCCACCATCTACCAGCCGATGAACCAGTACAAGGTGGTGATGGAGGTGGATTCAGCCTACACCCAGGACCCGAGTTCGCTGGATAAGATGTTTGTAATCAACAACGACGGCAAGCCGATACCGCTGTCGTTCTTCGCCCGCTGGCAGCCGGCCAACGCGCCGCTGGCGGTCAACCATCAGGGGCTGTCGGCCGCCGCCACCCTCTCCTTCAACCTGCCGGAAGGCGCCAGCCTGTCGGACGCCACCACCGCCATCGAGCGCACCATGACCGCGCTGGGGGTGCCGCCCACCGTGCGGGGCCAGTTTGCCGGCACCGCGCTGGCGTTTCAGCAGTCGCAGCATTCGCAGGTGGTGCTGATCATCGCGGCGATCCTGACGGTGTATATCGTGCTGGGGATACTGTATGAGAATGTCGCCCACCCGCTAACCATTCTCTCGACCCTGCCGTCCGCCGGGGTCGGCGCGCTGCTGGCGCTGGAGCTGTTTGACAAACCGTTCAGCCTGATCGCGCTGATTGGTATCCTGTTGTTGATCGGCATCGTGAAGAAAAACGCCATCATGATGGTGGACTTTGCGCTGGTGGCGCAGCGAGAAGGAAAACTGCCGGCGCGCGAGGCGATTTTCCGCGCCTGCATGTTGCGTTTCCGCCCGATCATGATGACCACGATGGCGGCGCTGTTCGGCGCGCTGCCGCTGGTACTGAGCAGCGGCGACGGTTCGGAGCTGCGCCAGCCGCTCGGCATCACCATCGTCGGCGGGCTGGTGATGAGCCAGTTGCTGACGCTGTACACCACGCCCGTGGTGTACCTGTTCTTTGATCGCCTGCAATGGCGCCGCCGCGAACGCACTGACGCGACCGCGCATACCGAACCGTCGGCCTGATGCCGCGCCAGCCGTACCTGTAACAATTCGCCGGGGTTCGCCCCGGCGCCTGTAAGGGACAGGATATTCCCGGGAGTAACACCAAGCATGATCAATCAGCCCGCCTCCGTTCGCTGGCAGTTGTGGATTGTGGCCTTCGGCTTTTTTATGCAAGCGCTGGACACCACTATCGTCAACACCGCCCTGCCCTCCATGGCTGTCAGCCTCAATGAAAGCCCGCTGCGTATGCATGCCGTGATCGTGGCCTATGTGCTGACGGTGGCGATGATGCTGCCCGCCAGCGGCTGGCTGGCGGATCGGCTAGGCGTGCGGAACGTCTTCTTTTCCGCCATCGTGCTGTTCAGCCTCGGCTCGCTGCTGTGCGCTCGCTCCACCACCCTGAACGAACTGCTGTTTTCCCGCGTGCTTCAGGGGGTCGGCGGCGCGATGATGGTGCCGATCGGCCGGCTGACGGTGATGAAGCTGGTGCCGCGCGCTCAGTACATGGCGGCGATGACCTTCGTCACGCTGCCGGGGCAGATCGGCCCGCTGATGGGACCGACGCTCGGCGGCTTTCTGGTGCAGTACGCCAGTTGGCACTGGATTTTCCTGATCAATATTCCGGTGGGTCTGGTCGGCGCCCTCGCCACCTGGTGGCTGATGCCCAATTTCACCATGCCGCCGCGCCGTTTCGACCTGCGCGGCTTTGTCTGTCTGGTCATCGCCATGGGCGCCCTGACGCTGGCGCTGGACGGCCAGAAAAGCCTCGGTTTGTCGGCGCCGGCGCTGAGCGCGCTGGTGCTGACCGGCCTGCTGGCGCTGCTGGGGTATTGGCTGCACGCCAGAAACAACGAGCAGTCGCTGTTCAACCTGCGTCTGTTCGACACCCGCAGCTTTACCATCGGGCTGTTCGGCGGCTGGCTGGCGCGCATCGGCAGCGGCATGCTGCCGTTCATGACCCCGGTGTTTCTGCAAATCGGGCTGGGGTACACGCCGTTTCACGCCGGCATGATGATGATTCCGCTGGTGCTGGGTAACATGGGGATGAAACGGCTGGTGGTGATTATCGTCAACCGGCTCGGCTACCGCGCGGTACTGATCGCCTCCACCCTGACGCTGGCGCTGGCCACCCTGCTGTTTGCGCTGGTGGCGCTAATGAGCTGGCACTGGATGATGCCGGTGGTGCTGCTGTTGGTGGGCATGGTGAACGGCATTCGCTTTTCCACCATGAATACCCTGACGCTCAAGGACCTGCCGGACGATCTGGCCAGCGGCGGCAACAGCCTGCTGTCGATGTCGATGCAGTTATCCACCAGTATGGGGGTGACCATCGCCGGCCTGCTGCTGGGGATTTTCGCCAACCAGCATCTGGTGAGCGGCGCGCCGGAAACCCACACCGTTTTCCTTTACACCTATCTCTGCATGGTGGTGGTGATGGCGTTCCCGGCACTGATTTTCAACCGGGTGCCGCCCGATACCGTTCAACAGGCGACGCTGACGCGTTCCTCATGAGGTGAATGATGAGATTCGGTATTACCGCCCGACTATTTCTGGCGATTTTCTCCACCTGCATGCTGGTGCTGGTCATCATGCACTTTGGCGTCCGGCTCAGTTTCGAGAAAGGATTTATCGACTATATCCGCCACGGCAACGAGCAGCGGGTGGTGCAAATTCGCGGTTGGCTGGAAGAGCAATACCAGCAGTACGGCAACTGGGATTTTCTGCACAATAACGAGCGCGGCATTTTCCCCATGCTGCGGTCGATGGAACAGAACAACGACGAAGCGATGCAGGGCTGGCGCACCCGGTTTTGGATCATGGACGAGAACCGCCGCCGCCTGATCGGCCCGCCGATCCCGATGCCCGCCGGCAGCAGTTGGCAGCCGCTGACCGTGAAAAAACAGACCGTCGGCTGGCTGGTGGCCGCGCCGGTGGAAGGGTTGACCCGCAGTGCCGATATTAATTTCGATCGCCAGCAACAGTTCACCAGTTGGCTGATTGTCGCCTTTACCACCCTGCTGGCCGCGGTGGTGACCTGGATGATGTCGCGCGGCCTGCTGGCGCCGGTCAAACGGCTGGTCAACGGTATCCACCAACTGGCGGGCGGCGACTTCAGTACCCGGGTAACGGCTGGCGGACGCGACGAACTGGACCGGCTGGCGCAGGATTTTAACCAATTGGCTTCGGCGCTGGAGAAAAACGAGCAGTCGCGCCGCGCGTTTATGGCGGATATCTCGCACGAACTGCGTACCCCGCTGGCGGTGTTGCGCGGCGAACTGGAAGCGTTGCAGGACGGGGTGCGCCGGCCGGACGCCGCGGCGTTCGGCTCGCTACAGTCGGAGGTCGCGTTGCTGACCAAACTGGTGGACGACCTGCATCAGTTATCGCTGTCCGATCTGGGCGCGCTGGCTTATCGCAAAGCCGCCGTCAACGCCAGCGCCCTGTTGCAGGTGTCGGTGGCGGCGTTCAGGGAGCGTTTTCAGCAAAAAGGCATCCGGCTGACCACCCGCCTTCACCCCGAGGCCGTGGTGTTTGGCGACCCGGACCGTCTGAATCAACTGTTCAACAACCTGATGGAAAACAGCCTGCGTTATACTGACAACGAGGGCCAACTGGAAGTGGAAACCGAACTGCGCCAGCAACGGCTGATTATCCACTGGCGTGACAGCGCCCCCGGCATCAGCGATGAACAGTTGGCGCTGATCTTCGAGCGCTTCTACCGCGCGGAAAGCTCGCGTAACCGCGCCAGCGGCGGCTCGGGTCTGGGATTGTCCATTTGCGCCAATATCGTTGAGGCGCACGATGGACGCCTGTATGCTGATCATTCCGCGCTCGGCGGCGTGCAAATCACCGTCGAGCTTCCGTTGCACCTATCCTGATACAGGCAGGTAACCGACATGACAGCATCGTCTCCTGCAACGGCTGGTGATGAAAACCTGCCGGTGCTGATCGTTGAAGATGAGCCCAAACTGGCCCAGTTGCTGGTGGATTACCTGCAGTCGGCGGGTTACCGTACCCACTGGCTGACGCAGGGCGAAGAGGTTGAACCCTGGGTGCGGGAACATCACTGCCAGCTCATCCTGCTGGATTTGATGCTGCCGGGCCGCGACGGCCTGACGCTCTGCCGCGCCATCCGCGGTTTTTCCAACGTGCCGATCATCATGGTGACCGCCCGCACCGACGAAATCGACCGGCTGCTGGGGCTGGAAATCGGCGCCGACGATTACATCTGCAAGCCCTACAGCCCGCGCGAAGTGGTCGCCCGGGTAAAAACCCTGCTGCGCCGCTGCCGCTGGCAGCATGAGCCGCTGCCGGGCGATGCGCTGCCTGCGCTGCTGATCGACCAAAACCGTTATCAGGCCAGCTACCTCGGCCGCCATCTGGAGTTGACGCCCGCCGAATTTCGGCTGCTGAAAACCCTCTCCGCCGAGCCGGGACGGGTCTTTTCACGCGAACAATTGCTCGACCATCTGTATGACGACTACCGGGTAGTGACCGACCGCACCATCGACAGCCACATCAAGAATCTGCGCCGCAAGCTGGAAATGTTTGATCAGGAAACGTCGTTCATCCGCACGGTATACGGTATCGGTTACCGCTGGGAAGCGGCCGCCAGCCAGGAAATGTAGGCGGATTTGCCGTTACATTCGGCAAGCCGTCAAAGAAACTGTCCGACTCGGTTAAAAATTTGCAATTTTCTCTCTGGCGTTTGGCTGCTAGCATAATCATTGAACATAATAATCATGATGAGGGTAAGCATGTCGGGATTAGTGAATGGCAAGTGGGTCGATGGCGAGGTAGCGGCCGAAGAAATCAAAGGCGGCGCATTTCACCGTCAGGAAACGATGTTTCGTGCAACGTCGCTGGTGCCGGAAGCCGGACGGTATCAACTGTTCGTCTCGTACCTTTGCCCGTGGGCATCCCGCACGCTGATCTACCGTAACCTGAAAGCCCTGCAGGACGTGATTCAGCTGTCGGTGGCGGAACCCTGCATCGGCGAACAGGGTTGGGAATTCAGTACCCCGCAGGATGCCGGCGACAAAGTGGCGCCAGTGCGTTATCTGCACCAGCTCTACACCGCCAGCGATGCGCACTACACCGGTAAAGTCTCGGTACCGGTGCTGTGGGACCGCAAAGAAGGCCGTATCGTGAATAATGAATCGTCGGAAATCATTCGCCTGCTCAACCACGCCTTCAATGATCTGACCGGCAATCGGCTGGACTTTTACCCGGCGGCGCTGCAACCGGAAATCGACCGCTGGAACAGCCTGATTTACGACAACATCAACAACGGCGTGTACAAAACCGGCTTCGCCAAAACCCAGGCGCA
The DNA here is from genome assembly GCF_000406205.1 of Dickeya sp. NCPPB 3274. Lineage (NCBI taxonomy): Bacteria > Pseudomonadati > Pseudomonadota > Gammaproteobacteria > Enterobacterales > Pectobacteriaceae > Dickeya > Dickeya sp. NCPPB 3274. The sequence goes on from NZ_CM001979.1 coordinate 3,629,368, forward strand.
TTACGACCAGGCGGTAACCAATCTGTTTGCCTCGCTGGATACGGTGGAAGCGCATCTGGCTGACCACCGCTATCTGGCGGGCGATACGCTGACCGAAGCCGACTGGCGGCTGTTCGTGACGCTGGTGCGTTTCGACGCCGCTTACCACGGCGCGTTCAAATGCAACATCCGCCGTCTGGAGGATTACCCGCACCTCTCGGGTTATCTGCGCGAGCTGTATCAGTGGCCGGGAGTCAAAGAAACGGTCAAGCTGGATCACATCAAAGCCGGTTACTACAGCATCCGTTGGCTCAACCCCACCGCTATCATCGCGAAAGGGCCGCAGGTGGACTTCGAACGCCCGCACCAGCGCGAACTGGCGGGCCCATCCGCCGGTATCCGTACCGCCTGACGCCGTAAACGGCCGGGCTGTTGTCCGGCCGTCGACAGCCCGGCGCGCCAATAGGCTTACTTTTTGTAAGCTGACTACTGATTTTTCCCGCCGTTGGCGTTAGAATCTGCCGCCTTTACTGTTCCCGCCCGGGAACAGCCTGACCTGTGATCAGACTTGAGAAAACACCATGTTCAAACCGGAATTACTCTCTCCGGCCGGTACGCTGAAAAATATGCGTTACGCCTTTGCCTATGGCGCTGATGCGATTTATGCCGGCCAGCCCCGCTACAGCCTGCGCGTGCGCAACAACGAATTCAACCACCAGACGCTGGCGCAAGCCATCAGCGAAGCCCACGCGCTGGGCAAAAAATTCTACGTGGTGGTTAACATCGCACCCCATAACGCCAAGCTGAAAACCTTCCTGCGCGACCTGCAACCGGTGGTCGAGATGAAGCCGGATGCGCTGATCATGTCCGACCCGGGTTTGATCATGCTGGTGCGGGAAAACTTCCCGCAGATGCCGATCCACCTGTCGGTACAGGCCAACGCGGTAAACTGGGCGACGGTGAAATTCTGGCAGCAGATGGGGTTGAGCCGGGTGATTCTGTCACGCGAACTGTCGCTGGAGGAAATCGAGGAAATCCACACCCAGGTGCCGGAAATGGAACTGGAAATCTTCGTCCACGGCGCGCTGTGCATGGCCTATTCCGGCCGCTGCCTGCTGTCCGGTTATATCAATAAGCGCGACCCGAATCAGGGCACTTGCACCAACGCCTGCCGCTGGGAATACAACGTGCAGGAAGGCAAAGAAGACACGGTGGGCAACATCGTGCACATCCACGAGCCGATTGCCGTCACGCAGCTCGACGCCGCGCAGGTGGAACCGACGCTGGGCATCGGCGCGCCTACCGACAAGGTCTTCATGCTGGAAGAGAAGCAGCGTCCGGGTGAATACATGAGCGCGTTTGAAGACGAACACGGCACCTACATCATGAACTCGCGCGACCTGCGCGCCATTCAGCACGTGGAACGCCTGACCAAGATGCAGGTCGCGTCACTGAAAATCGAAGGCCGCACCAAATCGTTCTACTATTGCGCCCGCACCGCGCAGGTGTATCGTCGCGCCATTGACGATGCCGCAGCGGGCAAGCCGTTCGACCCGACGCTGCTGCAAACGCTGGAAGGGCTGGCGCACCGCGGTTACACCGAAGGCTTCCTGCGCCGTCACGTCCACGAGGATTACCAGAATTACGACTACGGTTACTCGGTGTCGGACCAGCAGCAGTTTGTCGGGGAGTTTACCGGCGAGCGGCGCGACGGGCTGGCGGAAGTGGCGGTCAAGAACAAGTTCTCCCGCGGCGACAGCGTAGAAATGATGACGCCGGGCGGCAACGTCCAGTTCACTATCGAGACCCTGTTCAACACGAAAGGCCAGGCGATCGATGTCGCGCCGGGCGACGGCCATACGGTGTATCTGCCGGTGCCGGACGACATCGCGCTGGAATACGCGTTGCTGCTGCGTAATCTGCCGGGTACCAACACCCGCAACCCGCACGCGAAATAACAAAAAAGTGACAGTATGGTGCCAATTGTGACATTTTTTAGAATCAGATCACATCAATGGCCTGGCTAACTGGTTACTATTGCAGCGCTGAGAAAATACAAAACGAAAAATAAGCGTAGTTATGCTACTAGGAACCACCTCCTTGGCCAGCTCAATCTCCCTTGAGCTGGCTTTTTCTTTTCTGGTTATTCCCGCTTCAGGCGCGGGCTGTTGACCAGATAGAGCGTGATCACCAGTATCAGAATCGCCCCGGCGTAGGTGAAGGTATCCGCCGGGTTTTTATGGTCGACGATGATCAGCCGCACGATGGCGGTAATGCCGATGTAGATAAAATAGCGCAGCGGGAAGTGATAGCCGGACAGGAAATACTTCACGATCAGCGCCAGAAACTCGAAGTAGAGAAAATAAATCACCAGGCTTTCGATCAGCATGTAAGACGATTCTTTCTCATTGCTGACCAACAGTACCGTAGCCAGATGCCAGGTTTCCTTGCCCAGAAAGATAACCAGAATCACCGCCAGCACCAACAGGCCGCAATTGAGTATGGTCTGCAGCCCTTTGGCAATCATGACCGCACGCGCTGAACCCGCCATGAGTATCTCCTCAACAATCTCACTCAGAGAAAAACGACCATTCAGAAAAAACATCACCCCAAAATCCGGTGATCGGTAGCCCCAGCCGCAGGCAATAATCTGACGTAGATCACAAAACTACCGGGTCATGGATGGGCTGTCTATGCAATATTTTTTACTATTTATCTGATTTTCTTATAGCTTGTATCGATAGATGACATTTACCACCAGCGATGAAAATGGTGTACCGGGCCGATGCCGTGGCCGACCTCCAGCGAATCCGCCTGTTCCAGCGCGCCTTGCAGATACGCCCGCGCGGCGGACAGGGTATCCGGCCAGTTGTCATAACGCGGGCGCAACGCCGCCAGCGCCGCCGACAGTGTGCAGCCGGTACCGTGCGTATGCCGGGTGTTGACGCGCGGCGCGCTCAGCCGCACCGGTTCCGCATCCGGCATGAACAGCCAGTCCGGGCTTTCGCTATCGCTCAGGTGACCGCCTTTCATCAGCACCGCCTGGCAGCCCATCGCCAGCAGCGCGTCCCCCTGCCGACGCATGCCCCGTTCATCGTCGGCGGGCGCGCATTGCAACAGCGCCGCCGCTTCCGGCAGATTGGGGGTAATCAGCGACACCCGCGGCAGCAGCAGCTGTCGCACCGCCGCCACCGCTTCCGGCGCCAGCAGCGGATCGCCGCTTTTCGCCAGCATCACCGTGTCCAGCACTACATACGGCACCGGGTAACGCTGCAGCCGGTCCGCCACCGCTTCCACGATATCCGTCTGCGCCAGCATGCCGATTTTGGCGCTATCGATACGGATATCGCTCAGTACCGAATCCAGCTGGGCGGCGACAAACGCCGGTTCAATGCGATAGACCGACTGCACGCCGCGCGTATTCTGCGCCACCAACGCGGTAATCACGCTGGTGCCGTAAGCGCCCAGCGCCGAGAACGTTTTCAGGTCGGCCTGGATACCGGCGCCGCCGCTCGGGTCGGTGCCGGCGATAGTCAGCGCGTTAAGACGTTTCATGCCAGCGCCTCCCGGTTCAGGGTATAGAGCGCATCCAGAAACGCGGGGATGAAACTCCCCGGCCCGCGCGCCTGCGCCGCGGCCTGCTGCCCGCAACGCGACATTACCGCACAGGCGGCGGCGACATGATTGAGTCGGTCACCCTCCAGCGCGCAGAAACCGGCCACCACCGCCGACAGCGCGCACCCGGTGCCGACCACCCGCGTCATCAGCGGATCGCCGCCGGGTACGGCCAGCACCCGGTCGCCGTCGGTCACGTAATCCACCTCGCCGGTTACCGCCACGCAGGTGGCCCAGCGGCGCGCCAGCGTAACGGCTGAAGGCAGCGCCGCCAGCACATCGTTGCCGCTGTCCACCCCGCGCCCGGCCGAGCGTTCGCCGGCCAGCGCCATGACTTCGGAGGCGTTGCCGCGGATCGCCGCCGGCTTCATCGCCAGCAGTTCAACAGCAAACTCGGTGCGAAAGCGCAGGCCGCCCACCGCTACCGGGTCCAGCACCCACGGCGTACCGGCCTCGATGGCGCTGGCGACCGCCGCGCGCATCGCCTGCGCGCGATCGGCTTCAAGCGTGCCCAGATTAATCAGTAAACCATCGGCCAGCGCACTAAACTGCGCCGCTTCGCCCACGTCCACCACCATCGCAGGCGAGGCGCCCAGCGCCAGCAGCACATTAGCGGTAAACCCCTGCACCACCTCATTGGTGAGGCAGTGCACCAGCGGCGCGCGCAAACGGAAAGCATCAAGGGAATCCGCGACGGACGCGGCAGGGAAAAGTACAGGTCGAGCGTTCATAAACCTCCCAACCGGCGTGAAAGAAGGCGGTACCGGCGGGATACCGTGACTTCCCTACGCTGGCATAATCCAGATCAGGTAATACGGGTATATCTCAGCCGTTTTCAATGACAGGAAAGCGGCACCCCGAGTCAACGAACGCCATTATTGGAAGCATTGGCTAAAAAGGTCAATGGCGGAAAAAACGACGCCGACGGCGATAGGTCACCCCCTCACCATGCCGTGCCTCGCTATACCGGCCCTCCTGTTTCCCCCCTCGCCGTAAACATATCGGCTAATTTCGCCAGCGCGGAATCCAGCAGGGCGCGTCGGCAGGCAAAATTAATCCGGGCAAACCCGGCGTACGCCGCGCCGAATTTCGCGCCATCATCCAGCCACAGCCCGGCCCGGTTAAGCAAAGTCGCCTGTAAATCGGCCGGCGCAATACCGCTTTCCCGAAAATCCAGCCAGCCAAGATAGAGCGCATCGGCGTCGACCAGCCGGACCGGTGAGCCCGGGCCAAGGCTTGCCCGCAACAACGCCCGGTTATCGCGCAAATAGTCCAGCAACGCGGACAACCACGGTCCGCCATGACGGTAAGCCGCTTCGCAGGCCGCCAGCCCCAGCATATTGGGGATATATAATGAACAACGCGCATAGGTTCGTTTCAGCGCGTCGCGTATCGTCTTATTGGGAATGAACAGATTGGAAGTATGTAATCCCGCCAGATTGAAGGTTTTACTCGGCGATGTGCAGGTGATGCTGTGGTCGGCGAATTCGTCGTTAATGCCGGCAAACGGCTGATGCCGTTTCGCCGGATTAATGATCAAATCCTGATGAATTTCATCGGAAACGACCATCACGCCATGACGCCGGCAGATGTTGCCCATCGCCAGCAGCTCGTCCCGGCTCCAGACATGTCCGGTCGGGTTGTGCGGGTTACATAAAAAAAACAGCCGCGTCGTCGGCGTGATCGCCTGTTCAAAGGCATCAAGATCCAGCGTATACCCTGATGCCGTTTCGGTGAGCGGCGCCGTCACCACCTGACGGTCGTTCATCGTTACGCTGTGATAAAACGGCCCGTAAACCGGCGGCTGGATCAGCCACCCCCTCCCCGGCTGGGTAAACGTCTGCACAATCATGCTCAGGCTGTTCACCACCCCCGGACTTTGCACAATCCAGTCTTCATGAATTCGCCAGCCATGATGATGCAACTGCCATTGGATAATGGCGTCAAACAGGGTTTCGCTGGCTCGCGTATAGCCAAAAACGCCCTGGCTGACAGCGTCGTGCAGCGCCTGTTGCACTTCATCCGGGCACCTAAAATCCATATCCGCAATCCACAAAGGCAGCGGCGGCCGTGAGGCGGGGTGCGGCAGATACGGAGAAGGGTATTCCCATTTCAATAAATGAGAATGTGAAAAATCGATAACCTCATCGAAACGGCAAGCCATACCTCACTCCAATCCCATATATCATCCCGATGCCATATATCACCCCCATGCCGGACATGACGCCGGCGGGGCTCAATTCGAATTCGGGGAAGACTTTTCGAGAACCGTCGGCTCCGACTGATGCCGTCTGACACGCGTCATCCGGTAAGCTTGCAGTTGCAGCAGCAGCGCCGCGGCCAACAGAAAATAGGCGGCAATCATCGGCGACCAATCATCGCGCCAGTTGTTCATGACGGCCCAGGCAACCAGCGAAGAGAACGACATCTGTATCGCCGCCATCAACGCGGAGGCCTGTCCGGCCAGCGACTTGAACGGAGACAGCGCCACCGCCGCCCCGGTCGCAATCAGTACGGCGAACCCCAGGCTACCCAGCGTGGCTGAAAGAAGATAAGGCCAGACCGACACGGTCAGCACATGAACCGTCAGAATAAAGCCGCTCATGGCCAGTAAAATCAGCACGGCACCGCCATACAGAATCACGGTCTCTTTCACTCGCCCCAGCAACCGGGCGGTCAGCAGGCTTCCGCCGGTGATAGCCAGAGCGTTAACGGCAAAATAGTATCCAAATTGATCCACCGGGATATGCAACGTCTCGATCAGTACGATGGGTGAACTGGAAAAGAAAATCAGTTGCGTGGCGAAACCGAAGCTGGCGGCAAAACATCCCAACCGAAACTCGGGGTGCCGAAAAACAGTCAGATAGCCGGAGAAAACGCTTAACGACGGTGCCGGGGACGGCGCGCCATCTCGCGCCCTGCCGCACGCAGCCGGCAGCGGTTTCCACAACACCAGTACACCGCACAGCAGCGCGAAGACGCCCAGCGCATAAAAGCTGGAACGCCAGCCATAGTGTACGATCAGCAATCCGCCTATCACCGGCGCCAGCACCGGAACCAGGCTTATCACGCCGTTAAGCAGGCTGAAGACCTTCCCGATGACCGCGCCCTGAAAGCGCAGCGGCACGCTGGCCGACGCGGCAACCGCCATCGCGCCGGCCCCGCATCCCTGCACCAATCGCAGCGCGATGAACCAGGCGATCGTATCGGTAAAATACACGCCGATTGCACCCAGCGCGTAAACCAGGCTGCCGCACAGCAAAACGCATTGCGCGCCGAGGCGGTCGACCAGCGGCCCGAAGAAAAGCTGGCTGAGGCTCAAACACAGCACGAATCCGCTGATAATCCATTGCGTCATCCCCGGCATACTGCCCAGTTCACGGGACATCAGCGGCACGCCGGGGAGGCAAATATCCAGCCCCAGCGGCGCGGCGATCACCAACGGAAACAGGCCGGCGACTCGCCCCATATTCCCTTTTTGCAACCCCATACTTCCTTTTTGCAACCCCATATTCCCTTTTTCCAACCCCATACGCTCTTTTTTCAACCCCATCACGGTACGAGCGCCGCTGCCCGTCGAACCGCTTCCCGGCTTTTGAAACGACGATTAATCAACGGATTCAGCCGATGGTAGCGATGGCTGATCGACTGGTAAATCGCCGACGTCAGCATCGCGCCCACCTCATGTTTACTGAAATCAGACACCATATCGCCCGCCGCAATCTCGCCCCGCATGCCGGCAATGAACTCATAAAACGCCTTGGCTTTGGATTTTCCTTTCAATCCTTTTCGTCCGCCTTCCATCGCAATAATGTCGTCGATATCGAACACTTCGACATGTTTTCCGCCAAGCATTTTGTCATTGCGGAAAATATAGATTTCCAGATGCTCTTTCGTGCCGACATGATGCCGCTCGCCCGACTCATCGCTGGGCAACTCATCCGATTTATAGGAATGAAAGTGAATCGACTGGAACGGCCCTTGCTGAAAAATATGTGATTCATGAGAAACGCGGCCATTGCCTTTATAGAGATCCCTTCCCGCCGCCGTTACCCAGTTTCGCTGCGAATAGCCGTTATGGCACAGGTTAATGGACGCCGCGGTCAGCGTCCTGTCGCCGCATTTAAAACAGATATTGCTGCTGCAATCCACTTCGCCAAATGTTCCCAGCAACAGCCCCAACTGTTTTTCATCATAATGGTTGGATTCGTCGAAGCGACGTTGCCCAAACAGCGCACGATAATCATCGAGCGCCAGTTGGCTGAGCACATCATCCGGCCGGATCGCCATCGAGAAGACGTCAATATTATCGAACTGTTTGCCTTCGCCAAATCCGGCTTCCAGTACAAAAGGCACAATATCGAAATAGTGATAACCGCTGTGCGAGCATTTTCCATACCCCTGATTGTAAGGATGGTAATGCTGCTCCACCATTTCCGTCGGCATACGCCACTGACCGTCCGAATGAAAGGTCTGCACATTGGTTACCGGGCAATGGGTCTGTGCAAAGCACTCGGCAATATAACGCTTGATCAGATTAAACGACGTCTGATAGCGCCGCTGCGCCATGAGAGAAAACACCTGACAAGAATTATCACGCCGCTGTTTTTGATACAGGGTATTCAGCGCATGATAATCTTCGGCAATCTTTATCGATTTCTCAATTGAGGTGGAAATACCTTCATAAGATGAAATCGGTTTATCCATCAGAACAGACAAACCGGACTCCAGCGCCCAGCGGGCATACGGCGTATGGGCCAGCGGCTCGGTGGCGATGATCACGCCATTAATCGCGTATTTTCTCACCACGTCATCCAGACGTTTTCTGACATCGGCGCCTAATTCAGTCTGGCTGTTATCACTGTCATTAAAATAAAGGATTTCCGGCTGTAGCCGTTTGCCCGCAAGATACGCCTCTATCCCCCGCTTTGCTGAAATAAAATCCACCGCGGCGCATAAGTTTAATGCGGGATCATCACCGGATGCCTCCAGCAGCGGATAATATATTCTTTTGGCGTGAGGCCCGAACCCGATTAGCAGCAAATTGACAACGCTATTATTCGTCAACATAAGATAGTCGCTCAAATCCTTGCATTAATGGTTCTGTTTCTTTTCCAGCAGATAATTGCCGATAAACAAGGCATCCATACCAACGGCATGCCTGAAACAGTCAATAGCATCATCCGGCGATTCAACGATCGGCATTCCGGCCAGATTAAAACTGGTATTGAGCACCACAGGCACGCCGGTCAGGTTCCCCAGCGCCTTAATTAGCTGGTAGAACTTTTTATTGGATTCAGCAGAGACGGTCTGCAATCTGGCCGTGCCGTCGACATGAATACAGGCGGGCATATCGACTTTGGCCTGAGTTTTCACCGGCGCGACTTTCATCATGTAAGGGACCGGCGACAGCATATCGAAATACTTATCGGCGGCTTCTTCCAGCACCACGGGAGCATAAGGGCGAAACCATTCGCGCAATTTTATCTGACTGTTGAGGATTTCCTTCGTCCAGCTATTGGAAGGAGAAGCAAGAATACTGCGGTTGCCCAACGCTCGTGGCCCGTATTCACTGCGATCCTGGAACCAGCCGATAATTTTTCCTTCCGCAATCAGACGAGCGGCCTGATATTCCGGTTCACTAACACGTTGGATGCTGAATTCATCGTCACAGGCACGCAGACTACCGGCAATATCCGCTTCGGAATAAACCGGCCCCAGATAAGGGGAACTCTCAAATTGGGGAACCCGGCGATCTTTCTTCCAGAAATATTCCGCGGCGGCGCCCAGCGCCAGGCCGGCATCTCCCGGAGAAGGCGGTACGTAAACCGCAATGCCCAATTCCTCTTCCAGTTTACGGTTCATCACGGAATTCATGGCTACGCCGCCCGCGACGCACAACGTATCGATGTGGTATTGCTCAATCAGTGCCTTCGCCCGCCGAATAATCGATTTTTGCAGCTGATCTTGCGCCCAGGCCGCCAGATGCATATCAAACGGACGAATAACTTCCCCTTTACGGCGCCGCTCCGGAATATCCAGGCCCTGCTTTTTAAACCATGCCTTCAGGTCCTTGGTGCAATCATCGGCATAGCGTTCATCTTTCAGCGCGGATATTTCTCCGGCCGGCGTTTCAATAAACGGCGAATAGCTTGAAAATACCGCCGGATCGCCGAAAGAGGCCAGCCCCATGGTTTTGCCCGACTCCCGATAACTGTCAAACCCCAGATAACAGGTAATATCGCCATAAAACCGGCCATATCCCTGATCGCAAGGTTGCGCATTATCCTGAGCGAGGAGGGTCAAATCATTATTCTCGTACAAATAATAGCTGACTTGCTCCGCCGCATTATTTTCCAGCACCACCGCATCGGCTCTTTCGCCAATAAGATTCCCCGTATGGTCGGCCACCACGATCAAGGCGCGTTTGACATCCGTCTGGCTGACCGCGCTTAACGCATGAGCCGAATGATGCGACGTCACGGCGTGAATGTTATCAAACCCCGGAAATAACGCGTCGATCTCCTGTTTAAGCTTGCCGTCAAGCCCATGCGCGCCATTCATCGGCTGCCCAAAGCTAACGACGGAGATAGCGGAAATATCACTCAGCGCCAGTTTATTGCGTTGCAGAATTTCCCGGACGGCACAGGTTACCCGGCCATCATACTTTTTCCTTGAAACCCGCTCCTCTGCAATGGCGGTAATCACTTTGTCCCGGGTCGCCAGTACCACATTGCCATCGTAAGTTACTGTTCCATCAGCCAGTACCGGAAGATTTACTGCTAAAATTAGCTCTTGCATAACCATCCTTTTTTCTAATGCTTTTTTGCCCGCAATAAAAACGTCAACGGAATAGCTGAAAGCCCATTATTGAAGCGCCACCAGCCGTCTTCATGCTGCGATAGTTGAGAAAATGCTTTGTAGAAACCTTTATCGAATTCCCGGAAAGCCGTTATACACAAGCTCTCGTTGGTCAGACTGGTGATAATTTCAGAAAGGCTATGAAACCAGACATATTGCTCCTGGTTCTCTATCTGGCGATGGTCATTGGCGTAAGAGTATTTATAATTTGCTTTTACAGGCGCGCCAGACTGAATGGGGGAGAATAAGGCATTGCTATCAAGCGGTGCATTATCCTGATGAGGATTACTGAACATTTTGGCGACCGGATGCTCGTCAATCAGCAGTAATTCACCGCCGGGTTTCAGGTGTGAAGCGATAGCGGTCGCCCACAAATTTAAGTGCTGAAGCCAGACCAAAACGCCGTAAGAGGTAAAAACCAGATCGAATTCGCCCAGGTTCAGCGCGGAAATGTCATAGACACTGGCACAATAAAAATTAGATTTAAGACCAAATTTACGTTTTATTGCATTCGCGGTTTCAATAGCTTCCGCTGAATAATCAATTGCGGTAACCTCCGCTCCCATTATTTCAAGGGCAAAGCTATCCAAGCCAATATGACATTGCAGATGAAGTACTTTTTTATTATGTAAATCGCCTAGTTCAGACAATTCGATATCTTTTAGCTGATATCGCCACGGGTCATAATTGCCAATATCATAATCGGATTGCCCGGAATGAATTCGGGCCAGCTCATCCCAGAACTGAATATTCTTACTATCATAAAAGTTTTTCAACTGATAATTCCTTTTATTGAAATAAAAGAATGAAACATGAAAAACTATAATTCGCCGGGGATGGTAGTTTACGAAATCATAGATGTCAACGAATGTTATTTATGGGAACACGCTATTAATTATAATGCTCACAATTTAAAAAATAGACTATAGACAGTGACAACCTATATTTCCACCAAAGATGATTAACGAATCGGCTTACATTTAATGCGTTGCATTCACAATACATCACTATATTTTTCACTCGGACCATTTATTAGTGATAATGCACAAATTTAAAAATTAGAATATTCCCACCGACTCACTGCACGATATTCACACCAAAACGATAATGATAATTAAATTCATAATATCTCCGTCACATCGTTATCTGTCAGCATAAAGCCAGGAAAACCGGGGAATCCCGACAATTCACGTCATGACTACGTGAATTATTATTACCGGCCTCTCATGCATAAATTACCTGTTGGCGAAAGATGTTCGCTCCCATCGCGCCCTTCCTGCACTTGCGTTTGCCTTTGTTCAACATTGCATTTACTTTTTATTTACCACCCTTCACTGCCGCTACCTGATGGATACCACACCGCACATGAGCGCCGGGCAACGGCTGAAAGCCGCGCTGTTCGGCATGACCATACTGACGCTGGGCATGGGCATTGGCCGCTTTCTGTTTACCGCTTTGCTGCCGGTAATGATCAGCGAAAACCGGTTCACCTTCAGCCAGCTTTCCTATATCGCCAGCGCCAACTACGCGGGCTACCTGTTCGGCAGTCTGCTGTTTTCGTTCAGCCGTCTGGGGCGGACATCTCATCCGGCGTTGATGCTGTTCATCGGCGCGGCGGCCACCGGCGTGTTGATTTTCGCTATGGCGCTCGACCTGCCGGTGATGCTGGCGGTGGTGATTCGCTTTCTGGCCGGCGTCGCCAGCGCGGCGGCGATGATCTTCGGCTCGATGCTGGTTTTGCAACACACGCACGACAGCCGGGTGATCGCCTCGCTGTATGCCGGGGTCGGCGTCGGCATTCTGTTCGGCAACGAATATGTGATTATCGGCCTGAAACAAGGGCTGACCGCCAGCGGGTTATGGTGGGGCGCAGGTCTGTTGTCCGTCGCGCTATTGTTGCTGCTGTGGCTGCTCTATCCCCGTCAGGCGGACAGCGCCGCCCGGCACACCGCGCCGCCGCCAACCGACCCGGCGCTGAGCTGGTGGCAACTGGCGACGCTGTACGGACTGGCGGGGTTTGGCTACATCATCGTGGCGACCTATCTGCCGCTGATGGTGAAAACGCAGGGCGCGTCGCTGCTCGCGGCGCATTTATGGTCGCTGGTCGGGCTGTCGGTCGTTCCCGGCTGCTTTTTCTGGCTGTGGGCGGCCCGCCGCTGGGGCACCTTGCCTTGTCTGTCCGCCAATTTGCTGGTTCAGGGCGGATGCGTACTGCTGACGCTGTTTAGCGACTCTCCGCTGCTGATCATCAGCGGCCTCGGCTTTGGCGCTACCTTCATGGGCACCACGTCGCTGGTGATGCCGCTGGCGCGCAGGCTGCACGCGCCGCATAGCATCAATATGCTCGGACTGGTCACCCTTACCTACGGCGTCGGGCAAATTATCGGCCCGCTGCTGACCAGCGCCTTGCAGGCATCCAGCCATGCCGTATCGATGGCGATCGTTTGCGGCGCCGTAGCGCTGTTCGCAGCGGCGGGCATCAGCCAGCTTAGTCATCTTGCCCGGCAAAAATCGGCGCCGTCGTCCCCTGAGCCTCGTGCCTGAAACGGGTGTTCACGCCACCGCCTGGGCAATCAGCCCCCGCAGCCATTGATGCGCGCGATCGCGGTGCCAGCGCTCATGCCAGTACATCGCCATTTCAAACCCCGGAATCTCGATCGGCGCCGCGGCAACCTGCAGGCCGGGCTGGTCGCGCAGCAGCCGGGACGGCAGCATCGCCACCAGATCGGTGGTCGCCAGCACCGATATCATAAACAGGAAGTGCGGCACCGATAGCACCACCTTACGCGCCAGCCCTATCGCCGCCAGCGCTCCATCCGTTGCGCCGTGAAAGCCGCCGCCGTCCGGCGATACCATCACGTGCTCAAGCCGGCTGAACTGGTCCAGCGTCAGCGGATGGGCCAGATGCGGGTGCCCGGCCCTGCCGGCCAGCACATAGTGTTCCCGGAACAGTATCCGGCGACGCATTCCCGACGGCGCCATGTCGCTGGTGTGCAGCGCCAGATCGATATCGCCCTGTTCCATTAGCCGCAACATGGCGGACGGCGGCGTTTCCAGAATCGCCAGCCGGGTATGCGGCGCCTCGCGGCGTAGCTGGCTCAGCGCCGGCAGCAAAATAGTCGACTCGCCGTAATCGAATGCGGACACCCGCCACGTATTATCGGCGGTTGCCGGGTCGAAAGCCGCGGAAGGCGCAATGGCGTGCTCCAGCGACTCCAGCGCCTGTCGCAGCGGTTCCCGCAGTTCATCGGCCCTGGCGGTCGGCTTCATGCCTCTGGGGCCGGGCAGCAACAGGGGATCGTCGAAAATCTCCCGCAGCCGGGCCAGTTGTACGCTCACCGACGGCTGCGATAGGTTCAGTCGCCGCGCCGCGCGGGTAACGTGATGTTCCGCCAGCAGCGCGTCCAGCGTCAGCAGCAGATTCAGATCCAGTCTTCTGATATTGTTCATGACTATGCCTGATATAATGAACATTCATTTCAACTATAACAGACCGCCTCCTATGCTGTGCTTCTGTCAACAAGGAGACGATGTGATGAAAGTTTTACTGGTTTATGCCCACCCCGAACCTCGCTCGCTCAACGGCTCGCTGAAAAATGTGGTCGTCAGCCATCTGGAAAACACCGGTCATCAGGTTCAGGTATCCGATCTGTACGCCATGCAGTGGAAAACCACGCTGGATGCCTTCGATAACACCGACCGGCAGGCGGATGCCCCGTTCAACCCGTCGCTGGATTCACAGCGGGCGTTTACTCGGGGGACACAGTCGCCGGATATCGCCCGCGAGCAGGACAAACTGCGTTGGGCCGATACCGTCATTCTGCAATTCCCGCTGTGGTGGTTCACCATGCCCGCGATTCTCAAAGGCTGGATCGACCGGGTATACGCCTACGGTTTTGCCTATGGCGTCGGGGAACATTCGGAAACACACTGGGGGGATCGCTACGGGGAGGGATCAATGCAAGGCAAGCGCGCCATGTTGCTGGTCACCACCGGCGGCTGGGAATCGCACTACGCTCCGCGCGGCATCAATGGGCCGATCGACGATTTGCTGTTTCCCATCCAGCACGGCGTGTTGTATTACCCAGGCTTTGAGGTGATGCCGCCGTTTGTGGTCTACCACACCAGCCGGATGGATGACGCGCGCTACGCGCAAACCTGCGATGTGCTGAAACAGCGTCTGGATATGCTGTGGCGCGACGAACCGATACGTTTTCGGCAACAGAATGCCGGCGACTATGCTATCCCGGCATTAACGCTGAAACCGGACATCCAGCCCGACCGTAGCGGCTTTGCCATCCACATCGACCGCGCCTGATCTTTCGTTTTTTGGGGAATCCGTTTTTGGGAAATCCGCTTTTGGGAAGAGGGAACGTCTCCCCCTTCCCGTCACGGTTTTGACCGGGGTAGCCTGCGGCAGGCCGTCTGTCCGTTACGGCGCGCGGTGATACACCGCTTCGATGTTGTAACCGTCCGGGTCGCGCACAAAGGCGGCGTAGTAATCAGGATGGTATGTGGCCCGCACGCCGGGCTGGCCGTTATCCTCGCCGCCCGCCGCCACCGCCGCGGCGAAAAACGCATCCACCTCCGCTCTTGATTCTGCGCTGAAGGCAAAATGCACCGGCGGACGCGACGCCACCTCGCCCTGAAAAATCCAGAATTCGCCGCCAGGATCGGAAGACTGGCCGTACCCCATCAACACGCCGAAGCTAACGGCGAATTTCATGTCTTTGACCTGCTCATACCCTAATGGCTTTAACGCCTGTTCATAAAACCGCCGGCTACGACGCAGATCCGACACCGGAATACTCAAATGATCCAGCATGTTCCCTCCCTGTGGCGATTGAATTCTGTGGTTTTCCGCCCCGATTCACATCACGTTCGACGGAGCGGAATGACCAACATAGTCGCGTTGCCTTTGGGAAAAGATGATCCAGATCTATAAGCCAACGCTTAGTTATTCATTAAAAGTGATTTTTTATTGGCTCGCGCCCGCGTGGAGTCGGTATAAAACCATCGGGTAATAATAAAGCGAAGAAAATAAATACCGCGCTATTGTCCCTCATCCCGCCCAGGTTTCTTCCCCCGTTCGCCGATAGAGTCACAGCTCCAATCCACAATTCACACCTTAGGTGTTATGGAGTAAACAATGCCAATCAATGGCTGGTATACCGGTGATGCTGATAATGTGATGGATAATGGCAATATCAACGGCTGGGCGGATCAATCAGGCCAGGCGTTTGGTAGCAATCTGGGCGGCGGCGTACATAGCTACCAGTTTGGCCCCGTCATTAATCACTATGGAACCTGGGGACAACTGATTTATGTCAATCAGGCCAGTTTAGTCCCCCCGGACTGGAACAATCCCTCCGGTCTAAACGGCTGGATGCCTGCAAACCCCGCTCCGGACAACTCAATCTGGATTCAGGGCCATTTGGTCAATGGCGAATGCGGCGGGCAAAGCAACCACGCCGCCTATCTGACCCCAATATCCCATAACGTCAACATGTGGCACGCAGGGTATGAAGCGGTGCTGCAAAGACTGGTTAATCGGGGAGCCGCCACTGGCGTCACCGTCTCGCAATTTAACCCCAACGGCCTCGCAAATTGCAGGATCATTTATCGTACTCATGGATTACCCCCCCGCGCCGGCAGTCAGGTGCCCGATGGTATTTGCGTCAGTCTGGGCATCGTCATCAATGGGGTAATGAAAAACGATGCGGAAGTCACACAGGAATTTGCGCATGGTACTGGTAAGCAGCGCTGGTTTGCTGACCGC
This sequence comes from Dickeya sp. NCPPB 3274, assembly GCF_000406205.1. NCBI lineage: Bacteria > Pseudomonadati > Pseudomonadota > Gammaproteobacteria > Enterobacterales > Pectobacteriaceae > Dickeya > Dickeya sp. NCPPB 3274. Next base: position 3,645,602 of record NZ_CM001979.1, read on the forward strand.
TACTACACGTCGGCAGGTAAGGATGACCGTAACAAAATCATTGAAATGGTTGGGGGGACAGAGATTAAGTACCCCTAAAAAAGCGTCCTGATACGTATGCCGAGTGGGAACTGAACGCGAATGTATCCACACTTTACCCGTGGATACATTTTACCCGTGGGTACATTTTACGCGAATGTATCCATTTTATTACCCGTGGTATACATTCGAGGTCAGGCATGGCTGTCACCCTTCGTGCGTTTTGGTATTGTCATACCCCAGGCGGCCGATAAACGGCAGACGCAGCGCCGGCGGGTTGAAATCCACCCCCAGGCTGGCCCCCAGAATGTTGACTTCAACGCCCTCCTCCACGCCCAGCGTCAGGCCCAGTACGCCCAGCAGCGACACCTGCACGCCTCTTCCCGAGGGCGGCAACCCGACCGGATGCGTTAACGCCCGAAAATCCTTACCGATGGCGTTGGCTGGCAGATCCAGTTTTAGTTCCGGCACTTCCCGGCCGATATGCGCCATAAACGTATTACTGTTGGGGCCGGGCCAGGCGTGATAGGTGTGCGGCCAGGGGTAGCTTTTGATCGCCGCTTCTATCTTCGGGATCATCTCTGCCGCGCTCGCCCCGCGGTGTTCAACCAGCAACCGCGGCGTTGAACCGAACCAGAACCCGTCAGGGACGGTATAGTTACGGCGAATTACATCATCGCCGCCCCAGCCGATCACCTCGTAACGCTGGTAGCGGGTTTCCCCGGCTTGTTTGACGATGATCCAGGGATGAACCGCCACCAGCCCGCGCCAGCCGTAGGTGGGCGCAGTATAAACCTGCACGATCGCGGTATCGCGTAAGGCCGCTGGATCCGGCGCCACGCCGGCCGAATCGCGCCGCGACGCCCAGATGCTTTTTCCGGACAATCGTTCTGTGCCCCACGTGGCCTGAGCCAGGCTTTGTCCAAACGACAGGATCAACACGCCGATAAAAACCAAGCCCACGACTTTGAGGTAGTGCATTGATGGGGTTTCTCCATGAAACGCAAGGGAATTAAAGCAGATTAAGCCTATCGCGCCGCGCTGTCTAACCACAACAGCAGAGGATGGCATCGCCTCCGCGCCTCGCTATGGCACGGCGTGCATTGAATCGAACTAAACGGTACGGTACGATCCGGAAATTCCGTGTTCAGCGAGTCATGTTCAACTGTCCGTGGTCAATTATCCGTGTTCAACGCTCTGAGAGGGCAGAATGGAAACCCCCAGTATGCAAACCGATGCAGCCAATCCACATGGCGTTAATACACGGGCCAATCACGGCGAGCGTCGTCCTAAAGCGTGGAAAGTTCTGGAAGCCGCACGCAAAATATTCCTGACCTATGGTTTCAGCGCCGCCACGACAGACATGAGCCAGCGCAAGGCGCATGTTTTCAAATCAACCGTTTATGCCCATTACCAAAATAAAGAACCCCTGTTTATCGCCATGCTGTAGGCATGACGACTGTCGGTTTCTTTTTTAGTGATAAGACAATATCTAAATTACTCAGGAGAACATCTATGGTTATCAAACCACGGATTAAAGGTTTCATCTGCATTACCGCCCATCCCGCTGGATGCGAAGCCAACGTCAAACAGCAAATCGATTATGTCACCGCCAATAATCCTGTCTCGAATGGCCCCAAGAAGGTGCTGATTATCGGCGCCTCTACCGGATATGGCCTGGCGGCGCGCATCACCGCCGCGTTTGGCGCCGGCGCGGACACCCTCGGCATCGCATTTGAACGCCCGGGAAGCGAGAGTAAACCGGGAACCGCAGGGTGGTATAACACCGCCGCGTTTGAAAAGTTTGCCCACGAGAAAGGGCTTTATGCCAAAAGCATCAACGGGGATGCGTTTTCTGATGAGATAAAGACGCTAACCATCGACACCATTAAACGTGACCTCGGCCAGGTCGATTTGGTGATTTACAGCCTCGCCGCGCCCAGACGCACCCACCCCAAAACCGGCCAGGTCTATTCATCCGTGTTAAAACCGATCGGAACCGACATTCGTTTACCGGGAATTGATACCGACAAAGAACTGGTAAAAGAATTCGCGCTCGAAGCGGCAACCGCGGAAGAGATCGAGAATACGGTAGCGGTAATGGGGGGCGAAGACTGGCAAATGTGGATAAGCGCGCTCAATGATGCCGGCGTATTGGCACATGGCGCCAAAACAACGGCGTTTACCTATCTTGGCGCTGACATCACGCATGCCATCTACTGGAATGGCTCCATTGGCGCCGCTAAAAAAGACCTGGATAAAAAAGTATTAAATATCAGAGAAACGCTAGCTGATATCGGAGGGGATGCCTACGTATCCGTATTGAAGGCCGTCGTTACCCAGGCCAGCTCGGCGATCCCCATCATGCCGCTTTACTTGTCATTACTTTTCAAAGTGATGAAAGAAAAGGGAACGCATGAGGGATGTATCGAACAGATTTACGGGCTTTTCAGCGATTCGCTGTATAGCGCCGCCCCGGTTATTGACGCCGAAGGCCGTCTGCGTACCGACTATAAAGAACTGGCCGCGGACATTCAGGCTTACGTCAACCAACACTGGCACAATGTGACTGCCGATAATCTTTATCAGGTCACCGACTTTGCCGGTTATAAAGAAGAATTTCTGCGGCTGTTTGGTTTTAATATTGACGGGGTGGATTACGCTGAGGATGTCAATCCGAACGTCCTCATCCCCAGCCTGATCGAGAAATAATCTGTTTCCGACAGTCTTAAATCGGGGCGACGCGGCTATGCGAGAAAACCGTCGAACCCCGTCAGACGCGATGTCATCCCGGTTGCCGTTGACGTGCAACCGGGCTGTAATCAAGCATTCTTCATCGCGCCGGCAGCCACGCGATACCGATACTCCCCCGGGGGCACGCCAGTCCACACCTTGAAGGCGCGGATAAACGAATTGGTATCCCGAAATCCAAGCAGAAAGGCAATTTCGCCTTGCGAAATGCTAAGGTGACCGAGGTAGTGCTGCGCCAGTTGCTGGCGGGTGAGGTTCAGAACTTCGGTGAAACTGGTCGATTCCTCGCTCAGTTGCCGCTGCAACGAGCGGCGGCTGACCGCCAGACGTTTTGCCACGACGTCGATCGAGTACTCTCCGGCTGGCAAACTTTCAAGCAGCATCGCCTTGACGCGGTCGCGCATCGTCGCCATCGCGTCCAGAGACGACAACCGCTTGCGTAAACCGGGTTCGAAATGCTTCCACATCGGCTCGTTCTCGGTAAGAAACGGCCGAACGCCATCCTGATGCGAAAAAGAGACGCAGATCGCCGCCCCTTTGCGCGGCAACACACCAAAATAATCGACATAGTCATCAAGGCGCTCAGGAACGGCCGGCAGAATCACCTCTCGCGGAACCACCCGATGACGCGAGCCAAGCCTGACCAGTTGCGTGATGAAGACCAGCTCGCCGAGCGCCAGGCTTTTCGGAATCTGGCCCTCGTTCCCGTAGCACTCCAGAGTTACGGATGTCTGTACTTCGCCGATATCGACCGTCAGGATCAACGGACCGACAAGTCTCTTGAACGCAGAAAGGCGTTGCATAGCGACATTGAGATTGGGGCTGCACAGGCTTGCGAAAATCGGGGGATCGAAGGCTTCGACGGAAATCGCCTGCCCAACCTTGAGCGGCAACGCAACCGCCCCGGCCGAATCCTCAAGGGCTTGCCACAACTGAAAATATTGTGCGGCGGTGATGCTTGCCTCCTTACGGGAAAGCAAGTCCGCCGGAAGGCCGGCCAGACGCAGCACATGATCGGGATTAAACCCCATATCACACATCAGCAATCGCCAGCCGGGCTGAACATAAAAGTGCGTGGCGCGTTTCATCTCTGCTCTCCCCAAACAACGGACACTTAATACCCAGGAATCTGGTGGCTATCGATCATCTGCTGAAACATATCCTGAATCGATATCTGCAGCGGCCGGTAAACCATCATAAGCTCGCGAACGCTCTTATCGTTATCCGCCTGCCATGAATATCCAACGTTGCGGGACACGAACTTGCGCGTGGTGCTCTTGTCGGCCAGCGGGGCGACCAGCCAGACCAGCCATTTGGGCAGGATACGGCGCGGAATGGGGTAAGCCTGGTACTTCGGCAGCAGCGCGCGGGCAACCTCAGGAAGCGAGGTATTGTGCCCGGAAATGATGAACCGCCCCCTGGCGCCGGGCAGGTAAGCCGCCCGCAGGTGGGCTTCGGCCAGATCCCGTACATCAACCACGCCACAGCCGATATCGGGAATACCGGCTTTCATTCGCCCGTTCCCCAACTGTCGCACCACATTGAAACTCTCCGAGGTGCCATGCGGATTGGTCCCCGGGCCGATAACCAGGCTTGGATTGATGACAACCAAATCCCAGCGCACCTGTTTTGTGACGATATCCCAGGCTTCACGCTCGGCAACGGTTTTGGAATAAGAATACGGAACATGTTCCAGCGACGAACTGGTATTCCAGACCTCCTCCGTCAGAATGTGATTCGGCGTCTTTTCGATATCGGCATTATCGCCGTAAATCGCCGCGCAACTGCTGGTCAGGACAACACGTCTGACTGACTCGACGTTGTTGACGGTTTCCAGCACGTTTCGCGTCCCAAGCCGGGCCGGATCAACCAGTTCCTTTTGGGGATTACGAATGTCGAGCTTAAACGGGGATGCGGTATGAAACACGATACCGCATCCCTTCATGGCTTGTGCATACGACCCCGCTTCAAGCAAGTCCGCCTTGAAGAAGCGAAGCGTACCGGGTTTGCCTGCCGCCATATCATTCAGATGCCCGATCTTCCGGACATCGTTAGGGTCCCGCACGGCGGCGTGAACGGTGACGCCTTCTTCCAGCAGACGTTTGACGAGCCAGCCGGCGACATAGCCCGTTGCGCCGGTCACCATAACGGGTTTGGTTTTATCGATGTCGAGCATGATGAATTCCTCATAGTGTGATGCATGCCAGGCGTCGTGTGTTAGCCGGCAAATTCTGAGGACATTCTCTCCCGTAATACGCGCCAGAACACTCGCAGTCCGCGCCAGGTGATATGCAATACGCGCCAATATTCTTCAGCGCGACCATGTCTTAAATCAGATGACTGTGTTTGTTACCCGGCGTGAATGACCACGCAGGGGGCGTCATAGGTTTCGATAAATACTGGCGATACGATGAAACGCCTTCTTGGGCGCCCACGGCGGCATCCGCCTGGAGCGGGGGTCGGCTTCCGGGAAAGTTTTAACCAGTGAAAAACTCATCATGTCCATATCCGTGGCGCCTTCGCCCAGACGGTAGGTTGGGAAAGAGAAAACATAGATGAACACGCCTTCAATACCGGCGTTTTTAAGCAGCGCCAGTTGCTCTCCCACATAATCTGCCTGCTCCTGTTCACTGCGCACAGGAACAACGCCTCCTGCAAACTTTCCGGTACCGTCAGGATTCTGCCCTTCCAGAAGCATGAATCCCCCGGCGCCTTTTGCTGCCGCGCCCACATAGCTGCAGCAGCCAACCTCCATTACCACAAGCGGCTTGCTAGTCCGGTAACACGCCAGACCTGCCACGTATTCCTCTGCTGATTCATCGTACCGGTAATAGTCGACGCCGGTTATATCAAAGCGTGACCAGTCCACATTCTCCCAGCTTCCGGCTGCATACGTCATTTGCCCGCCGTAAACGTCTCTGACAGCACGGGCAACGGATCTGAGGACTTCATTCAACAGCCCTGATTTTTGGTCCATCTCATGATTTACTTCAGAGGAGGTACTATTTGCGGACTGCGTTCCAAGCCAGGCCGCGCGTTCCATCACCGTCTCGCCGGGAAAGATCCCCTGATTGAACAGGGTCATCTCACAGCCACACACCAAAACAATATCCAGCCCCTCCTTTCTGAGGATCTCGGCCGTCCGTGCCGCTTCCCTGAAGTACGCAGGAAGCTCATCAACCGGCACATTCATCTTCCAGGGATTAAAAAAGACGGTAAGTCCGGCTTCATGTGCCATCCTGGATGCGATCGCCAGACGCTCGGTTTCTTCTCCTTCAATTCGTATGGCATTAGCATGCATTTCACCGGCAATGGCATTAATGTCATACCGCACCAGCGCTGGATCAAACGACGCCACTGAATAGGGATGTCCGGTAACAAACCGCAGACCTACATCGTAAACGACGCCTCTGTATTTCATATGGTTAGCTCCTTTTCAGTCGTGAAAACGCTCGTCCGGGTCAGCGCCGCCAGAGCAGCGATTCCGGCGGCGTCTTCAGTACTGCTCGGCAGTATGACCTGTTTTATCCGTCAGGCCGGATAAAACGGCAAGGATAAGCGCGATGGCGGAAAGCACTGCGCCGGCCCAGTTCGGTGACTGCAGACCAAACCCGGCGGCGATGACGGCTCCGCCAAGCCATGCGCCAACGGCGTTCCCGAGGTTGAAAAGCCCAATATTGACGGCCGATGCGAGCGTCGGCGCTCCTGCCGCTCTGGCTTTATCCATGACCAGTTTCTGGATAGGCGAAACGGTCGCGAACCCGAAAGCCGCCATCAGAAAAATACAGACAGCAGAGATTATCTGGCTGTGAACGCTGAAATTAAAAATCGCCAGCACGACCGCCTGAGCCGCCAGCGTTACGTAAAGCATGGGCATTAAGGCGCGATCGGCATATCGCCCGCCCAGTTGGTTGCCGACAAACAACCCCAAACCGAAGAGCAGCATCAGCCAGGCCAGGTTGCTTTCACGGTATCCGGCCAGCTCTGTCATCATCGGCGCGATGTAGGTGACGGAGGTGAAAAAAGCACCCGGTCCGAAAATGGTGATCCCCATTGCCAGCAGCACGTTGACGTTACGAAATGCATAAAACTCCTGAGCAAAGTTCTGGTTCTCCGGCCGGGGCTGATGCGGAATAAGCGTAACCACGCTGATAGCCGTTATCGCCCCGATCACAGCAATAACCATAAAGGAGTCACGCCATGAAATGTGCTGCCCAATCCACGTCCCGGCAGGTACGCCTATCAGGTTAGCCAGCGTCAGCCCCATAAACATAAATGCGATGGCCCTGACGCGTTTAGAGGGCGCAACCATGTCTGCGGCGATAATTGAGCCAATACCAAAGAAGGCGCCGTGCGTCATGGAGGTGATAATCCTGCCCAGAATCGCCATGCTCATGGAAGGGGCAAAGGCGGTGACGAGGTTGCCCGTTACAAACAGCAGCATCAGAAAAACGAGCATGGCTTTTCGCGGTACTTTGGCTCCCAGAACAATCAGTGCCGGGGCGAAAACAAACACGCCCAGCGCATAGGCGGTTGCCAGATTGCCGGCAACGGGAATACTTACGCTAAATTCTTTGGCTATCACGGGGAGCAGGCCGGCAATAATGAATTCAGTCGTTCCGATACCGAATGCACCTATCGCCAGAGCCAGAAGAGCTAATGGCATAACAAATATCCTGTTCAGAAAAAAACTGCCTGTACCGACACGCGGGGTGACATACCGGTAAACCGGCGTGTCGGTGCAGGCAGCAACGGAAATGACAGAGTAGAAGTTTATCTAAAGGTGATAAACATCCCAAAAATCGCCTGAGTGTAGACATGAGTTCTACCTTAACGGTCCGAAGTGTCCGTCTTCAGCTTTTTTAAGTAGCTCATCGACGATAAGCCGTATCTTTGGGAAAAGGTGTTTTGTTCTGGGCCAGACGATGTTTAGTTCGACGGGCTCGGGAGTGTATTCAGCCAGGAGGGGAACGAGAAGGCCCTGCTCAAGAGATCGGATAACCATAGCCTCCGGGAACTGAGCTATTCCCGCGCCGGCCAGGCAAGCCTGAAGTTTCGCATCCCCGTCGCTGATCTCATGGGCCGTGGCTGACACGAAACGAATTTCCCGCTGGTCTTCAGCTCTGAAACGCCAGGCAAGCGGTGCGCCCCGCCGATATCCCATAATACAACTGTGCTTTTTCAGGGACTCTACGTCGGCAGGTTCCCCGTAACGTTCAAGATAGGCGGGCGCGGCGCACAAAATGAGCCTCTGCCTGCTGAGACGCCGTGCAACCAGTTCATCGGTACTTTGCAGTTCGCCCAGGCGCAGAGTCAGGTCAATCCCCTCCTCCACCGGGTCAATCAGCCGATCGTTAAAAGTAAGAATGAGTCGCAGAGCAGGATAGCGGGCCAGAATATCCAGCAGCACCGGCATCATCAGATTCCGGCCAAATGAGGCCGGCATGTCTATACGCACCGAGCCTGCAGGAACTTCCTGCTTTCTGCACAGCGCGTGTTCAGCGGAATCCAGAATATCCAGCGCCGACAGGCAACTTTTCAGATAAGCCTCTCCGTCACTCGTCAGGCTCAGCTTGCGCGTGGAGCGGTGAAAGAGCTGAGTACCCAGTCTTTCTTCAAGCCGGGCGATGCTTTTTCCCACCGCAGATTTGGTAATGCCCAAGTGTTCGGCAGCTTCAGTAAAACTACGGGACTGTGCCGCGATAACAAAGTTGGTAATACCCCGCAGGGACTCTGCTGAAAACAAGGTAGCCATAAAGTTGACTCATTGATGGAAAAGCGTGAGTTTATCAATGTCTGACTCTACACCAGGCTTAAATCATCGTGGGATTGTGCTGGATCATTTCCTTACCCCAGAACGTTTCAACCTTCCCCAGATCCCGCTCGACAAACAAGGCATGCATATAATCGGCCACGCGCTGCTTGTTGCTAGCGGATTGACTTGCTTTCACTGACGGAGACACTGTCGACGCCGGCGGTTCACCGGCTTGCGCTACCCCACTGAACATGCTGGCAAACGACATGATGATGATCATTTTTTCATCAACGAATGTTTCACTGCAGTAACGCCCATCAGATTTCAAGGACAATCTTGCCAAAGTGACCGCCTGCCTGCTGCAAACGGAAGGCATCGGCAATATTTGCCAGCGGGAAAGTACGATCGATGACAGGCTTGACGCCAATCACGTCAATCGCACGCACAAGATCCTGTTGATGCTGACGGTTGCCAACGATGAGCCCTTGCAGGCGTTGCTGACGAATCAGCAACTCGGCAGTCGGCACCACACCGTTAGTGCCACTCAACACGCCAATCAATGCAATATGCCCACCGACACGCCCAGCCTGGATGGATTGCGTTAAGGTTCCGGCACCGCCAACTTCAATAACGTGATCAACGCCTCGCCCATTGGTGATGGCCTGTACGCTCGTCCCCCACTCGGGGTCATTGCGGTAGTTGATCAGATGATCAGCTCCCAACTGCTGCACACGGGCCAGCTTTTCATCGGACGACGACGTTGCAATGACCGTGGCGCCCAGCGCTTTGGCAAACTGCAACGCGAAGATTGAAACGCCCCCCGTACCCATGACGAGGACGCTGTCGCCAGCCTTGATCTGACCATTAACCACCAGAGCACGCCAGGCAGTCAGGCCTGCGGTGGTCAGCGTCGCCGCTTCAACATGACTGTAACCCAGAGGAGCGCGGGTAAAAGCGGTGGCTGGCATGACGACGTATTCACGCGCAAAGCCATCGACACCATCTCCCGGCGTTGTCGCAAAACCTGCGACGGTGGGCACTCCATCCAGCCATTGGGGGAAAAACGTTGAGACCACGTGGTCACCCACGGCAAATTCAGTCACGCCGTCTCCGACAGCCTCCACGATACCTGCTCCATCAGACATGGGAATACGGTTATCCGCTACCGGCATATGACCACTGACGACACCGAGGTCATGGTAATTGAGCGAACTGGCGTGGATACGGACCCGGATTTCACCCGAGCCTGGCAATCCCGGATCGTCCATCTCCACAATACGCAAGCCATCAAGTCCACGTGCTGCATTAGAAACAACTACTTTCATGTCAGAGCTCCCCCAACCAGGTTTGATTAGCATTCAGCCAGTCACTGAAAGTTTGCGGTGCGATTCCGGTGATTTGCTGGAAATCGTCCGTGACCGTAGCAACACGACCAGCGGCAACGATGCCGGAGATCGGAATGGTAAGTGTTTTACTAAGATGATGAAGCACCCGTTGACCAAGATGGCCGGAGGCGCCAGTAACCAGAATCATGATGCGTTCCTGTGTGGTTGTTTTGACTGAGGCGCAAGTGTATATTCCTCACTAACTTTTAGAAAGTACGCACAAAAAGGTAAGTATATGAGTGATTTGCCAGTTTTTCAGACCGATGGCCTGCAACCTTCATTATCAGAGCAAGTCCGTCGAGGCGAATTGCAAACCGTGGATTGCCCTTCAAGAGAAGTACTGAAGCACATGACGAGTCTGTGGGGGGGTACTCATCCTGCTGGCTTTACGCGGTAGCACACTGCGCTTTAGTGAGCTGCGACGGCGTTCACCCAAAGTGAGTGAGAAAATGCTGGCGCAAACACTGCAATGCCTGGAGATGGATGGATTCATCCACCGTGTTTCCTATCCAGTCGTGCCGCCTCATGTCGAGTACAGCCTGACGCCTCTAGGTTCAGAGGCCGCAGAGCAAGTGTCGGTTCTTACCGACTGGATAGAAACTCACTTGCATCGTGTGATGGACGCCAGACGGTCAAATGGTATAGGGGAATAAAGCGAAGCCCAGACTAAAACCGCCAGGTCAACGCAATGCTATGTCACGAGAGGAAATGGACGGCTCGCTTGTCAGGGGGTGATGGTACCGGCAGTCGATACCATGACATACATGCCGTTCCGGTCGGAAACCTTTACGGACTGGCTTTGGGCTTGAGAGTACGCAGTGCGGCGTCGGAGAGCATCACGCCTAACTTCGGGAGGGAATTTTTACCGTCACGACTGAAACAGAATCAATCATCAACGGCAGGGTGTTAATCCGGTCTTTTGGCTTACCATCGCGTCTACCGCCAGCCGGCTCTGCTGGCTGGCGATAGCTACCGATAGTCACCACAATCAATTTAATTAAAAATCAAACTGTTGTGGTGATTTCTCGATAGTTGGCGATAGTTTCTGAAGAAACTTGGATCATTCCCACTCAATCGTAGCCGGCGGCTTGCCGGACACGTCATAGACGACCCTTGAAATCCCGTCGACTTCGTTGATGATGCGGTTGGAGACGCGGCCGAGGAATTCGTACGGCAGGTGCGCCCAGTGCGCGGTCATGAAGTCGATGGTTTCAACCGCGCGCAGTGAAACGACCCAGTCGTATTTGCGGCCGTCGCCCATTACGCCGACGGAGCGCACCGGCAGGAACACGGTGAACGCCTGGCTGACTTTGTCGTACAGGTCCGCTTTGTGCAGTTCTTCAATGAAGATAGCGTCAGCACGGCGCAGCAGATCGCAGTACTCTTTCTTCACTTCGCCCAGCACGCGCACGCCCAGACCCGGCCCCGGGAACGGATGACGGTACAGCATGTTGTACGGCAGGCCCAGTTCCAGGCCAATCTTGCGCACTTCGTCTTTGAACAGCTCTTTCAGCGGCTCAACCAGCCCCAGCGCCATGTCGTCCGGCAAACCACCGACGTTGTGGTGCGATTTGATGACATGCGCTTTGCCGGTAGAGGAAGCGGCGGACTCGATCACGTCCGGATAGATGGTGCCTTGCGCCAGCCATTTCACGTCGGTCAGCTTACCCGCTTCTTCATCGAACACGTCCACGAATACGCGGCCGATGGTTTTGCGTTTGGCTTCCGGGTCGTCAATGCCCGCCAGTGCGGACAGGAAACGCTCTTCCGCCGGTACATGGACAATGTTCAGGCCGAACTGATCGCCGAACATCTCCATCACCTGCTCGGCTTCGTTCAGACGCAGCAGACCGTTGTCTACGAACACGCAGGTCAGGCGATCGCCAATGGCGCGGTGCAACAGCAATGCGGTCACCGAGGAATCGACACCGCCGGACAGGCCGAGAATCACCTTGTCTTTACCCACCTGTACGCGGATGCGCTCAACCGCGTCGTCGATGATTTTTGCCGGGGTCCACAGCGCCTCACACTGACAGATGTCGCGCACAAAACGCTCCAGCATACGCTGGCCCTGACGGGTGTGGGTCACTTCCGGGTGGAATTGCACGCCGTAAAAGCGTTTTTCTTCGTTAGCCATGATGGCGTACGGACAGGTGTCGGTGCTGGCAACGGTCACGAAGTCAGCCGGGATGGCGGTGACTTTGTCGCCGTGGCTCATCCACACATCCAGCAACGGCGCGCCGCTGGCGCTGACGGCATCCTGAATGTCGCGGATCAGCGCGCTGTTGGTCTTGACTTCCACCTGCGCATAACCGAACTCACGCTCGCTGGAGCCTTCTACCTTGCCGCCCAGTTGCATCGCCATAGTCTGCATGCCGTAGCATACACCCAGTACCGGCACGCCTGCCTGGAAAACATATTCCGGCGCGCGCGGGCTATTGAACTCGGTGGTGCTTTCCGGGCCGCCGGAAAGGATGATGCCATTCGGGTTGAACTCGCGAATCTGCGCTTCGGTGACATCCCATGCCCACAGTTCGCAGTATACGCCCAACTCACGCACGCGACGTGCCACCAGCTGCGTGTATTGCGAACCGAAATCCAGAATAAGAATGCGATGTTGATGAATGTTTTCTGTCATGAGAGGCGTATTCCACTACGGAGCGAAAGAAAAATTGAACCCGGCAAGTTTACCGGGTTCGTAACATTAAATCAGCCGGTAACGCGCTTAGCCCATGCGATAGTTCGGCGACTCTTTGGTGATGGTCACATCATGAACGTGACTTTCCTGAATACCGGCGCCGCTGATACGCACAAATTCGGCTTTGGTGCGCAGCGCGTCGATGGTCGGGCAACCGGTCAGGCCCATGCAGGAGCGCAGGCCGCCCATCTGCTGGTGCACGATCTCTTTCAGGCGGCCTTTATAAGCCACGCGGCCTTCAATACCTTCCGGCACCAGTTTGTCGGCGGCATTGTCAGACTGGAAGTAACGGTCGGACGAACCTTTGGACATCGCGCCCAGAGAGCCCATGCCGCGGTAAGACTTAAACGCACGGCCCTGATACAGTTCGATCTCGCCCGGCGATTCTTCGGTGCCGGCCAGCATCGACCCCACCATCACGCAGGCGGCGCCGGCGGCGATGGCTTTGGCGATGTCGCCGGAGAAACGGATACCGCCGTCGGCAATCACCGGAATGCCGGTGCCTTCCAGCGCGTCAACCGCATCGGCAATCGCGGTAATCTGCGGTACGCCCACGCCGGTCACGATACGAGTCGTACAGATGGAGCCAGGGCCGATGCCCACTTTCACCGCGCTTACGCCGGCTTCGGCCAGGGCGCGTGCGCCGGCGCCAGTCGCCACGTTACCGCCGATGATTTGCAGCTCCGGGTATTTGGCGCGGGTTTCGCGGATACGCTGCAATACGCCTTCGGAGTGACCGTGCGAGGAGTCGATCAACAACACGTCCACACCGGCGGCGACCAGCGCGTCGATACGCTCTTCGTTGCCGGCGCCGGCGCCTACTGCTGCGCCTACGCGCAGACGGCCGTGTTCGTCTTTACAGGCGTTCGGCTTACGTTCAGCTTTCTGGAAGTCTTTTACCGTGATCATCCCGACCAGACGGAATTGCGCATCCACCACCAGCGCTTTTTCGATGCGGCGCTCGTGCATTTTCTGCAGCACCACGTCGCGGGCTTCGCCCTCTTTTACCGTCACCAGACGTTCTTTCGGGGTCATTACCGCGCTGACCGGGCGGTCCAGATCGGTGACGAAACGCACGTCACGGCCGGTGATGATACCGACCAGCTCATTGCCTTTCGTTACCACCGGGTAACCGGCGAAACCGTTGCGTTCAGTGAGTTCTCTCACCTGACGCAGCGTGGTTTCCGGGGTTACGGTCTGCGGGTCGACCACCACGCCGCTTTCATGGCGCTTCACGCGGCTGACTTCTTCCGCCTGGCGCTCAATCGGCATGTTCTTGTGAATAAAACCGATGCCGCCTTCCTGCGCCAGCGCAATAGCCAGCCCGGACTCAGTCACGGTATCCATTGCGGCGGACAGCATGGGAATGTTCAGACGGATGCGCTGAGTCAGTTGCGTGCTCAGATCGGCCGTGTTGGGCAGAACCGTGGAATGGGCTGGAACGAGGAGAACATCATCGAAGGTCAGAGCTTCTTTAGCGATACGTAACATGGCAATATCTCACCGGAAATGGGATGGGAATTAGACAAAATATTGCCGCGGCATTATACAGGGCGAAATCGATTGCCTCCAGTATTTTTTTATAAAAATGCTTGCGAACCGCACACTGACCGGTAGTATTGATGGATTAACTCTCTGTTTTACTATTTGATCCGGGTCACAATGTCCTCATTGCCGTCATCCGCCATATTTACCGTCAGCCGCCTGAATCAGACGGTAAAACAGTTGCTTGAAGGTGAAATGGGCCAGGTCTGGCTCTCCGGTGAAATATCCAATTTCTCCCAGCCCTCCTCCGGTCACTGGTACTTTACGCTGAAAGACGAGCGCGCCCAGGTGCGTTGCGCCATGTTCCGCACCAGCAACCGGCGGGTCGACTTCCGACCGCAAAACGGGCAGCAGGTGCTGATTCGCGCCACCATCACGCTGTACGAACCGCGCGGCGACTACCAATTGCTGGCTGAAAGCATGCACCCGGCAGGCGACGGCCTGTTGCAACAGCAGTTCGAGCAGTTGAAACAGCGCCTGTCGGCGGAAGGATTGTTCGACCAGCAATACAAGCAATTGCTGCCCAAACCGGCGCGTCAGGTTGGCGTCATTACCTCCGCCAGCGGCGCGGCGCTGCACGATATCCTGCATATTCTACAACGGCGCGACCCTTCGCTGCCGGTGGTTGTCTACCCGACTGCGGTGCAGGGTGTGGATGCGCCGGCTCAAATTGTGCGGGCCATTGAGCTAGCCAACCTGCGTCAGGAATGCGATGTGCTGATCGTCGGCCGCGGCGGCGGATCGCTGGAAGACCTGTGGAGCTTCAACGATGAACGGGTGGCGCGAGCTATCTTTGCCAGTCGCATCCCGATTGTCAGCGCGGTCGGTCACGAAACCGACGTGACCATCGCCGACTTCGTGGCGGATCTGCGCGCGCCGACGCCTTCCGCAGCGGCGGAACTGGTCAGCCGCAACCAACTGGAGCTGCTGCGGCAGATTCAGTCCCAGCGTCAGCGGCTGGAAATGGCGATGGACTACTATCTGGCGCAACGCCAGCAGCAATTCGTCAGGTTGCAGCATCGGCTGCATCAGCAACATCCGCAACTGCGTCTGGCCCGCCAGCAGACGCAATTACTTCGCCTGCGCCAGCGTCTGGACGAAGCCATCCAGTTGCAACTGCGTCAACAGACTCGCCGTCAGGAACGTGTTGTCCTGCGGCTACGGCAGCACCAGCCGCAACCCCGCCTGCACCGTGCGCAGCAGCAGGTACAACAGTTGCGCTACCGCATGCAATCCGCGCTGGAAAAGCAACTTAATCAGCATAAACAACGATTTGGCGAAGCCTGTTCCCATCTCGAAGCCGTCAGCCCACTGGCAACGCTGGCCCGCGGCTACAGCGTCACCACCGCGCCGGATGGCAAAGTCATGAAACACACCGCTCAGGCCACCAGGGGCGATATCTTGAAAACTCGGCTGCAGGATGGCTGGGTAGAGAGTCAGATCACTGAAATCAAAAAAGAATCTACTAAACCGCGCGCAAGACGCCAGACGAAAAATATTTAGTGATTAGGCTATACTTATCGTGTCATAACTGTGGTAGATCAGTGTTGACAATATGTTGCAAACCATACTGCAAGGCATAAGGAGATGAAGTATGCAATCCGCCCGTAACATCATTCCGCCCTATATTCTGCATCGCATTATTAACAATGGATCGGATGAGGAACGTCGTTGCGCGCAACAAACTCTGATGCACGTGCAGTCACTGATGGTGGCCCCGGTCATCCATCCCGATGAGCATGAGGAACACCCTGCCGGCAAGATACAGCGCGATATTTACGACGCAGAGCACCAGCAGACATTGCCGGGCAAGCAGGTACGGACGGAAGGTCAGCCGGGGAATGGCGATATCGCTGTTGATGAAGCCTACACCCATCTGGGCATTACCTATGACTTCTTCTGGAAAATCTTCGGTCGTAACTCTTTGGACAACAAAGGTTTGTCGCTGATCGGCAGCGTTCACTACGGCAAGGATTACCAGAACGCGTTCTGGAACGGGCAGCAGATGGTGTTTGGCGACGGCGACGGTAAAATCTTCAATCGTTTCACCATCGCGCTGGATGTGATCGCCCACGAGCTGTCGCATGGCGTGGTGGAAAGTGAAAGCAACCTGCTGTATTTCCGCCAGTCCGGCGCGCTCAACGAATCACTCGCGGACGTGTTTGGCTCTATGGTCAAACAGTACTACCGCAACCAGAAGGTACAGCAGGCGGACTGGATTATTGGTGAAGGACTGCTGGCCGACGGCATCGACGGCAAAGGCCTGCGTTCCATGGCGCGTCCCGGCACCGCCTATGACGACCTGCTGCTGGGCACCGACCCGCAACCAGCCCATATGCGGGATTTCGTCAATACCCGCGAGGACAACGGCGGCGTGCACCTGAACTCCGGAATTCCCAACCGTGCCTTCTATCTGGCGGCTATGGCGCTGGGCGGCTATTCCTGGGAAAAAACCGGTCGTATCTGGTACGACGCCCTGTGCGACAAAGAGCTGCCGCAAAATGCGGATTTCTCCATCTTTGCCAGATTTACCGTGGAGCACGCCAAAAAGCGCTTTAATGAAGCGGTAGCTGACGCTGTGCTGCGTGCCTGGCATCAGGTCGGGGTCGATACGGGAATTCTTAATGAGCACGAACAGGAATAGCCTGCCCGATTTGACGGATGATGTGATTATTGAACTGGCGCGCGAGGGCGGTTTCGCCTGGCTCCCCAGACTGGCCGGCCTGCGCCGCTTCGCGCTGGCCGAGGTTTCTGACGCCAAGAAGGAGAAGCTCTGCGCCATGCTGCGTGATGTTCTGCCGGCCGCGCAGGAACCCGGTCAGCCAGACTCTCCCGGCCGCGGTGACCAGTTCTACTACCGTATCCATATTCACTACTGCAATACGCCGGATACCCGCCAAACGGACTGGGTATTGCTGATCCCCGAGCAGAGCGCGCCATCGGAACTGGAAGCCTTGTGGCGCAATGGTCTGGATGACGATCAAACCTCCTGACGGCTACTTCGAACCTATCCCAATAGGGCTATTTTACTTGCCATTTTGAACCTGGCAGTGCTCGAAATCCTCACGTACTACGTGTACGCTCCGGGTTCTCCACGCTGTCCGTGTCCAAACTGGCTGCGCCAATTACGCCTATTGAGATAGGCTCTTAGGCTGGTAACGAATGACCACGCGGGAACGTGAAATCAGCCCGTGACCGCCGGCGCACAGATAACTTTCCGCCCCACAGGCACGCAATACCTGCAACGGCTGTTCGCATTGCGGACACAGCGTCAAACGCAACAAACCCCGCAGGCAACCCTCACAGCGGTACTGTTCATCGCCGCGCCATACCATCGGCTGCTGACATTCGGGACAATAAGCGTCCATCTTCCTTCTCCGGATCACACATAAAAAACGGGGCAGAATCGCTCCTGCCCCGATATAACGACTCATTTTCCACCGCTACTGATGCTTACTTGCCTTTCTTGAGGTGCTGCATCAGGCGTTTACGCTTGCGCAGCTGATTCGGCGTCAGCGTGTTGCGTTTGTCGGCGAACGGGTTTTCCCCTTCCTTGAACTGAATACGAATCGGCGTTCCCATAACATCCAGCGAACGCCGGTAGTAGTTCATCAGGTAGCGCTTGTAGGAATCCGGCAGATCTTTGACCTGATTGCCGTGGATCACCACGATCGGCGGATTGTATCCCCCAGCATGGGCGTATTTCAGCTTCACGCGACGGCCACGCACCAACGGCGGCTGGTGGTCGTCCGCCGCCATCTGCATGATGCGGGTCAGCATCGCGGTTCCCACACGACGGGTGGAACACTCATAGGCTTCGTTGACGGATTCAAACAGGTTGCCCACGCCGCTACCGTGCAGCGCCGAAATAAAGTGAATACGGGCAAAATCGATGAAACCGAGGCGCAGGTCGAGGGTTTCCTTCACCTGCTCCCTGACCTCCTGCGACAATCCATCCCACTTGTTCACCACAATGACCAGCGAACGGCCGGAATTGAGGATAAAGCCCAGCAGCGACAGATCCTGATCGGAAATCCCTTCGCGGGCGTCAATCACCAGCAGCACCACGTTAGCGTCTTCGATCGCCTGCAATGTCTTGATCACCGAGAACTTCTCGACGGCATCGGTAATCTTGCCGCGTTTACGTACCCCGGCGGTATCGATCAGCACGTAGTCGCGGCCATCGCGCTCCATCGGGATGTAGATACTGTCGCGTGTGGTGCCCGGCATGTCGTACACCACCACCCGATCTTCCCCGAGAATACGGTTGGTCAACGTTGACTTACCGACATTCGGACGGCCGACGATAGCCAGTTTAATCGGCAACCCTTCCAGATTCAGCGCATCGTCTTCACCCTCTTCGCCATCGCTGTCGCCTTCACCGAGCTGTTCCGCCCAGTAAGCCGCGTTCGCTTCTTCTTCGGTCAGCTCACGCGTTTCCTGCACCGGATCGACGGCAAACGGCAGCAGTACCTTTTCCAGCAGAGAAGCGACGCCACGACCATGCGATGCCGCAATCGGATACACCTCTCCCAGCCCGAGCGAATAGAAATCGGCAATACCGGTATCGATATCGATACCATCGACTTTGTTGGCAACCAGAAACGTGTCTTTTTCACGCATACGCAAATGCTGAGCAATGGCGTGATCCGCCGGCATCAGGCCATCGCGGGCGTCCACCAGAAACAGCACGATATCCGCTTCTTCGATCGCCAGCAGCGACTGCTCGGCCATGCGCGTTTCCACGCCATCTTCATTACCGTCGATACCACCGGTATCGATAATAATGAATTCATTTCCCTCCACCTCGGCACGACCATACTTGCGGTCACGCGTCAGCCCAGGGAAATCCGCCACCAATGCGTCACGGGTACGCGTTAAGCGGTTAAACAGCGTGGATTTCCCCACATTCGGGCGCCCGACCAGCGCGACGACAGGTATCATTGTTACAACCTCATTGCTTATATTTCAATTCGTTACAGCAGAAAGGACTGCTGATGATAAAAGACGAAACGGCCCCTGACAGTATCAGGAGCCGTTATGGGGATGGCGGATACACCGCCCGTCCCGGTCATGCGAAGCGGTTAACGGGTAAAGGCGTAAACCTCGCCGCCTTTAGCCTGCACCAGCAGCTTGTCGCTGGCGACCACCGGTTTGCTCAGCAGACCGGAGCTATCCACTTTCTGCTGAACCACAAAGCGGCCGTCAGTCGTGTTGACCCAGTGCAGATAGCCTTCGGCATCGCCGACCACCAGGTATCCATTATACAACGCCGGCGCCGTCAGGTTGCGGTGCAGCAGATCGCCCTGCCGCCAGATCACCACGCCGCCGTTGGTGTTCAGCGCCGTAATGCGATCGTCCTGATCGACCAGATAAATACGATCGCCATCGACGATGAAATCATTCACCGAGCCAATTTCGCGCTTCCAGCTAATCTGCCCGGAACGCAGATCCAGTGCGGTCAGGTTGCCATTATATCCCAGCGCATACACCACGTTGCCTGCCACGACCGGCGTGGTGTCGACATCGTTCAGACGAGCGATTTCAGTCGCGCCGCCCGGCTGGGAGATGCGCTGCTGCCAAATCAACTGACCTTGATTGATCATTACCGCGCTGACGCGTCCGTTGTCGCCACCGACAATCGCCGCGCCAAACGCCGTCGTCGGCGCAGACTCGCCGCGCAGCGACAGCGACGGCATATCCAGATTCACGGTCCATTTGATGGTGCCGTCAGACTCGCTGAGCGCCTGCAACATGCCGTTGCTGGTATGAATGATCACTACGCCATCGCTGACCACCGGGCTGGACAACACTTCACCCGCCACTTTGGTCTGCCACTGCACAGTACCGTCGTCGGCATTCAGGGCGAACAGCTGCGCGCGTTCGCTACCGACATAAACGTGATTGCCCGACACCGCCACGCCGCCCGACAGCAGCGCCGGCCGGTTGCTGGACAGCAGGCCGGTTTTCTCCGCCAGATCGGCGCGCCACTTCTCTTCGCCGCTATTAAGATCCAGCGCTTTTACCGTACCGTGACGATCGGCCGCATACACGCGGCTGTCCTGCCAGGTCGGATGCAGGTTGGAGTAGAACTCACCGGTACCGTCTCCAACGGAGCGACTCCAGACTTTGGTGGGGGTAAACTGGTTGGTCACCTGCGGCAGCGGAGACATTTTGACCACGTCTTCCTCGCGATCAAACAGCGAACAGCCGCTCAGCAGGGTAACGGAAACCAGTCCGACCAAAAGTGTTTTACGCAGTTGCATGAAGTCCCTCTTAGCTGGGCAGATTGTTCAGTTTGATACGCAACAGGGATTGCAGCCCCTGAGAAGGTTTCGCCGCCATGCCTTTGTTGTAGGCATCACGCGCGCCCTGATTGTCGCCTTTGCTCGCCAGCACGTCGCCGCGAACATCGGCCACCATCGCCGTCCAGCCTTCCAGCTTGATGGCATCGAGCGTTTTCAACGCATCATCCGGCTTCTTCTGCTGCAACAGTACGCGAGCCAGGCGCAGATTGATCAGCGCCTGCAAATCGCCATCTTTGGTCTGGCTCAATGCCTGACGGAGCTGCTGCTCGGCTTTGGCGATATCATTTTTTTCAACGAACTGGTGCGCCAGCGCCAGTGAAGCCAGCGCGCCGTAATTGCCATGATCGCCGGTGACAAACTTTTCAGCGCCGGCAACGCCTTCCGGCGTACCGGCAGACAGAGATTCGGTCACTTGCTGATAGGCAGCGGAAGCCGCCATCGCGTTGCTTTCCTGATGGTTTTGCCAGAAACGCCAGCCTACCAGGGCGCCGATACCCAGCACCACGCCGATAGCCAACGCCTTGCCATTCTCGATAAAGAAGCGGCGAATCGCCTCAACCTGCTCGTTTTCAGTGCTATAGACTTCCACGCTGCCTTTCTCCTTAATTCAGTAACGCCGCCAGACGCGCCGCCACATCCGCCTGAGCCAGGGTTTCCTGCTCGCCGCTGGTCAGGTTTTTCACCACCACCTGCCCGGCAGCCACTTCGGTTTCACCCAGCACCAGCGCAACCCGCGCCCCGCTCTTGTCCGCGCGGGCAAACTGTTTCTTGAAATTACCGCCGCCGTAGTTGGTCATCAGCTTCAACTGCGGCAGCGCGTCGCGCACTTTTTCCGCCAGCTGAATCGCCGCATGCTGCGTGCCGGCACCGGATGAAATCAGGTACGCGTCTACGCCAGGCTGCGCCGCAAACGCCGGATTGACGGTCTGCACCAACAGCACCAGACGCTCTAGCCCCATGGCAAAACCCACCGCCGGCGTACTGGAGCCGCCGAGCTGTTCAACCATGCCGTCATAGCGACCGCCGCCGCACACCGTCCCCTGAGACCCCAGACTGCTGGTAACCCATTCGAAAACGGTACGGTTGTAATAGTCCAGTCCGCGAACCAGCCGCGGATTAACCTTATATGGGATGCCGGACTGGGTTAAAAGTTCACACAATTCATCGAAATGCGCGCGAGAGTCGTCATCCAGATAATCGGTCAGCACCGGTGCATTATCCAGCAACGCCTGTACCTGGGCATTCTTGGAATCGAGCACACGCAGCGGATTGGTATACATGCGGCGCAGGCAGTCTTCATCCAGTTGATCTTTGTGCTCTTCCAGGAAGGCAATCAGCGCTTCGCGGTAGCGGGCGCGGGCGTCCAAAGAGCCGATCGAGTTCAGTTCCAGACTGACGTGCTGATCGATCCCCAGCACGCGCCACCAGCGGGCGGTCATCAGAATCAGTTCCGCATCCACATCCGGTCCTTTCAGACCAAACACTTCGCATCCCAACTGATGGAACTGGCGATAACGCCCTTTCTGCGGACGCTCGTGGCGGAACATCGGGCCGATATACCACAGGCGCTGCTCCTGGTTGTACAGAATGCCGTGCTCGATTCCGGCGCGGACGCACCCTGCGGTGCCTTCGGGACGCAAAGTCAGGCTGTCGCCGTTGCGGTCCTCAAAAGTGTACATTTCCTTTTCAACCACATCGGTTACTTCGCCGATCGCACGTTTGAACAGCGAGGTCTGCTCGACGATCGGCATACGGATTTCGCTATAACCGTACCCGCGGAGTACCTGTTTCAAGCTGTCTTCAATACGCTGCCACAGTGCCGTTTCGGCTGGCAGGTAGTCGTTCATGCCACGGATGGCTTGAATATTCTTTGCCACGTCAGTTCTCTATGCGTTTTCAGAAATTAATGCGCTTTAAAAAATAGACCCGATTATAGGAGCAACGACGCAATATCTTCAATGTCGCTGCCGCTATCATCGGGCGCTTCAATTCAGGAATTGGTGCCGGATCGCATTCATGCAATCAGAATCACTTATCCACCATATTGACGGCGATACGCTGTTTTTCATCCAGCATAGACGCCTTGGCGCGGATCTTGGCTTCCAGTTGGTCGATCATATCGTCGTTGTCAAAACGCTCTTTCTGGCGGACACCGTCTTCGTAAAAACCGCTCTTCTTGTTGCCGCCGGTTACGCCCAGCGTCGATACCAGCGCTTCGCCAGGACCGTTGACCACGCAACCGATGATCGATACATCCATCGGCGTGACGATGTCTTCCAGCCGCTGTTCCAGCGCATTCACCGTGCCGATCACGTCGAACTCCTGACGAGAGCAGGTCGGGCAGGCAATGAAGTTGATGCCGCGGGAACGAATACGCAGAGACTTGAGAATATCGAAACCGACCTTGACCTCTTCCACCGGATCGGCCGCCAGCGAGACGCGCAGCGTATCGCCGATGCCTTCGGAAAGCAGCAATCCAAGACCGATGGCGGATTTCACCGCGCCGCTGCGCGCGCCGCCAGCTTCGGTGATCCCCAGATGCAACGGCTGATCGATACGGGACGCCAGCAAGCGGTAGGACTGCACCGCCAGGAACACGTCCGACGCTTTGACGCTGACCTTGAAGGCGTGGAAATTGAGGCGATCGAGAATATCCACATGGCGCATGGCGGATTCCAGCAGCGCTTCCGGCGTCGGTTCGCCGTATTTTTCCTGCAGATCCTTTTCCAGAGAACCGGCGTTCACGCCAATGCGGATCGGAATATTTTTGTCACGCGCACAGTCCACCACCGAACGGATACGCTCTTCGCTACCGATATTGCCGGGGTTGATGCGCAGGCAATCGACCCCGTATTCCGCCACTTTCAGCGCGATACGGTAGTCAAAATGGATATCCGCCACCAGCGGCACATCCACCTGTTGCTTAATCAGACGAAATGCTTCGGCGGCGTCCATAGTCGGTACCGAGACGCGTACGATGTCCACGCCAACCCTTTCCAGCGACTTGATCTGCCTGACCGTGGCGTCAACATCGGTAGTGCGGGTATTGGTCATCGATTGCACTGCAATCGGCGCGCCATCACCGACAGGCACCTTGCCGACGTAAATCCGGGTTGATTTGCGGCGGTTGATGGGTGCGGGGTTATGCATCACTTCTTCTCCACAATTGCCAGTGCGACGGCACGATTACTGAGCCGTCAGCGTAATACGAGCCACCTGATGGCTTTTGACAAAACGGCTCAAATCCACCGGTTTGCCCTGAAACTCGACCTGTACCGCGCCCGGCGCGCCGATTTTTAACCGGTACGGCGCCTGACCGGTCAGATTCAGCACATTGCCGTTACGCTGTACGCCGCTGAACAGTTTCTTGCCGGCCGCGTCGACCACTTCCAGCCAGCAATCCGCGGTAAATCGCATCACGATAGCACCCGGCGCGTCGGAAGCATCAGCCGCTGGCGCAGCACTGGCCGGCGCGGTGGCCGACTGATTCAGCAACGGCGGCTCTGAAGCCTGAGCCTGACGCTGAGGCGCCGCGCTGGCGGCGGCAGGCGCGTTAGTCGTCGGGGCGACGGGCGTAGAAACGGCAGGCTGTGACGGCGCGGCAGCCGGCGGATTAAGTGCGATAGGCTGCCCGTTGCCGGACGGCGCGCCCGCCACGCTTTCATCGTTATCCACCGGTTCCGGATCGCCGTTCACATCGGCGGCCTGCCCGTCTTTACGGTTCTGGGACGCATTGGCGTGATCCACCATCGAATTGATTTCCTGTTGCTGCGCCTGATGGTTCTGCCACCACCAGGCCACCGTCAGGCCCAGTACGCCAAGCAGAATCAACCAGGTGAACAGCATCAGCCAGCCATCACGCTTCTTGCGGCTTTTGCCCAACGCCAGGCTCTGCATCGGCGCCACATTAGAGACGCGACTCGGCACGATCTGTTTTTCCAGCATCGGCAGCAATTCGTCTTCAGGGAGGTGGACCAGTCGGGCATAAGAGCGGATATAACCGCGCAGAAAGGTAGGAGCAAGGCCAGCGGGCGTATTGTTGTCTTCTATTTCGCGAACGGTCGACACTTTCAGGCACAACCGTTCTGCAACAACCTGTTGCGTCAGTCCCAACCGCTCGCGCGCTTCACGCAAACGTTCGCCAGGGGTCATTATCGTTGCTGCAGTATTATCTTGAGTGGCTTCAGTATTCATTAGCTAAGAACTGCTGGTACTGTTTGGATTGTGGAAAACTTCGCGCCAGCAATCCGCCATAACGTGTTACCTCGTCATGATGACCCGCCAGCGCGGCGAAACGAATCTGTAGCCACAAGCTTTCGGCGTTTGCCGTAAGCAATGGCTGGTAAATATTCAGGAGCAATCGCGCCTGATCATAGCGCCCGGCGGCAAAGCGGCTGTTCGCTTCCGCCAGAAGCCGGTTTCCCCTGGCGGGATCGTATCTCAGCGCACGGCTGAGCCACTGACTCGCCTCATCCGGCTTACCGGCATTGAGGAAACAATATCCCGCGTTCTCAAGTGCATCGGCAACCTGATGGTAATCAGGGAGTTGCGCCGCAGCTGCGAACTGCCGTTGCGCCGCTACATACTGCCCTAAACCACAGAGAAACGCACCGTAATTATTCATTACGCCGCCGTTGGCGGGCACCTGCCGCAGCAGGCGACGATAACGTGTCTCAGCGGCCTGATTCTCGCCGATGCGCTGCTCGTACAACGCCATTCCCAACTGGGTTCGGTAATCATCCGGCGCGAGTTGTTCCGCTTTTTGCAGATTGTCGCGCGCGGCATCAAGATTATTACGAGCCAGATACTCCAGCCCCAGTTGCAACCGCGTCTGCGCCGCCGCGGGACTAACCTGTTGCGATGGCGTTTGCGCGCATCCAGCCAGCAGTCCCATGCCAGCGGCCAACGCCACGGCTTTACCCAGTAACATCCGTTTCATCCCTGACACTCCTCTCGCGAGCCATCCTGGCTCGTCGAATCCGTGACATGTTACCGCAATCTGCCACCCGTGACAGCCCGCCACCGATGGCGGCCTACCCGGTGCAGTTGTAGGTCATCAATGACCACACCGTATGATAAGCCCCGAAAACGCATTTATCACCTGCTTTCCTGAGAAGGCAGGTTGATTTGACATCATTTTCAGACGGTTTTTACCGCAATCGTGTCGCGCTGCATCTTTTTCTTCAACGTACGTTTGGTGCGATCCACCACTTCTCCCGCCAACTGACCGCAGGCGGCATCGATATCATCGCCGCGGGTTTTACGCACGATGGTGGTGAAACCGTACTCCATCAGCACCTTGGAAAAACGATCGACACGGCTGTTGGAACTGCGGCCGTAAGGCGCGCCGGGGAACGGGTTCCAGGGAATCAGGTTGATCTTGCACGGCGTGTCTTTCAGACACTCGGCCAACTGGTGGGCATGCTCGGTACCGTCGTTGATGTGATCCAGCATCACGTATTCCACGGTCACACGCCCCTGATTGGCGTTGGATTTATCCAGATAGCGACGCACGGCGGACAGGAAGGTTTCGATATCATACTTTTTGTTTATTGGCATGATTTCGTTACGAATTTCATCGGTCGGCGCATGCAGGGAAATCGCCAGCGCCACGTCGATCATGTCGCCGAGCTTATCCAGCGCCGGCACCACGCCGGAAGTCGACAGCGTCACGCGGCGCTTGGACAGGCCGAAACCAAAATCATCCAGCATGATTTCCATCGCCGGCACCACATTGGTCAGGTTCAGCAGCGGTTCGCCCATCCCCATCATCACCACGTTGGTGATCGGGCGCTGACCGGTCACTTTAGCGGCGCCGATAATTTTCGCCGCGCGCCATACCTGCCCGATAATTTCGGATACGCGCAGGTTGCGGTTGAAGCCCTGTTGCGCCGTAGAACAGAATTTGCACTCCAGCGCGCAGCCGACCTGCGAGGAGACGCACAGCGTGGCGCGATCTTCTTCCGGGATGTACACCGTCTCCACGCGCTGACCGTCAACCAGAATCGCCCACTTGATGGTGCCATCGGAAGAGCGTTGTTCGTCAACCACCTCGGGCGCCCGAATTTCCGCAATCGACTGCAGTTTGCCGCGCAGCACCTTATTAATGTCGGTCATCTGGTTAAAATCATCACAGCAGTAATGATAGATCCATTTCATGACCTGATCGGCGCGGAACGGCTTTTCGCCCAGTTCGGCGAAAAAAGCACGCATTTGCTGACGGTTGAAATCCAGCAGGTTGATTTTTTGATTGCTGTTGGCGGCAACGGCGATAGCGTCAGACATAGCGACGACGGGAGATACGGTTTGCTCAGACATAAATTGACTCATGGCCTCGTTGTTACACGTTATGGCGCGAAAGGGAAACGGATAAAGAAACGCCCCGGCTGAGCGCGTGCTCAGCCGGGGCGCGGCATTGTACAAATTTTATAACACCCGCGCTACCTCAGCCGCATTTTTTACCGGGGAAGGCGGTGTTTCGCCAGAATTAGCGGGTACGCGGGAAAACTTCGTCCGCGCTGAAGAAATAAGCGATTTCACGCTCGGCAGACTCCACGGAATCAGAACCGTGCACCGCGTTTTCGGTGAAGCTGTCGGCGTAATCCGCACGCAGCGTACCAGCCAGTGCGTTGGCCGGGTTGGTGGCGCCCATGATATCGCGGTTACGCTGTACCGCGTTTTCGGCCTGCAGTACCTGAACCATGATCGGACCGGAAGTCATGAAATCCACCAGACCGTCAAAGAACGGTTTGCCCTGATGCTCGGCGTAGAAACCTTCCGCCTGCTCACGGCTCAGGTGCAGCATTTTAGACGCGATAATGGTGAAACCCGCGCTTTCAAAACGGGCGTAAATCGCGCCGATTGCGTTTTTGGCAACTGCGTTCGGTTTGATAATAGAGAAGGTACGTTCTACCGTCATATTGGCCTCATCCAACAACATGTCATAACAGCTGGTTATACCCTAAATAATTCGAGTTGCAGGAAGGCGGCGACGCTGGCGTGTTGCTGGGCGCTTACGTAAGTTAGTGCCCTTTGTGAGCGAGGCTCATTAGAGCCTTGTAACGCGGCGACGCAGCGAATCCCTGGGAGCTTACATAAGTAAGTGACCTGGGTGAGCGAGGAAAGCCAACGCATCTGCAACATGAAGTATGACGGGTATAGATAAAATTATAATACCAGCCAGTGCAAAGTGGCGCAGATTATAGAGGCACCGCCATGACTTTCCCATCAGGAAAATAACATTTTCGTAAAAAAAATTTATCCTGATTACCCATACGTATATAACAGGATTGATCCAAGCGCGGCGTTAACGTCAGACGTCTTGCCCAGGTCAAAAAAATTCCAGACAATGCAATATCTTGTCTTACTCGGGGCCGAAGAACCGGCCCACACGGGGAGGTTTTATGTCCACATCCGCCGCCGGACTGTTTGTTAGCGCGTCCTGGCTGAACGACCATCGCCACGATGCTGATATCGCCCTGATTGACGCCCGTATGTTGCCGCCGGGCAATGATACGCGCGATATCACCGCCGAATACCGAGCGGAGCATCTGCCGGGCGCCGTATTTTTCGATATTGAATCCCTTTCCGACCACCAGACTCCGCTGCCGCACATGATGCCGGACATCGCCGCCTTTGCCGACACGCTGGGCAAACTGGGGTTGAACGAGCAGCAGCATCTGGTGATTTACGACGAAGGCAACCTGTTTTCCGCGCCGCGCGCCTGGTGGATGCTGCGGCTGGCAGGCGCTCCACGCATCTCAATCCTGAGTGGCGGTCTGGCAGGCTGGAAGCAGCAGGGGCTGCCGCTGGAGCAGGGCGATATCTCGCCGACCGCCCAGGTATTTCACGCCCGGACGCCCGCCGCCGGCGCTATTCGTGCGCTGGACGATGTGCTGACCCTGTGCCAAACCGGCGACGAGCAGATTGTCGATGCCCGCCCCGCTCCCCGTTTTCTCGGCGAGGTGGACGAGCCGCGGCCGGGGCTGCGCCGCGGTCATATTCCGGGGAGTTTCAACGTTCCGTGGAACTTGCTGGTTGAGAGCGGCGCGCTGAAACCGGCAGACGAACTGGCCGCTATCTTTCATCAGGCCGGCGTCGACATCCGGCGCCCGATTGTCGCCAGTTGCGGCTCCGGCGTGACGGCATCGGTGGTGATGCTGGCGCTGTTTGTGCTCAACGCGCCGCAGGTCTCGCTCTATGACGG
The DNA here is from genome assembly GCF_000406205.1 of Dickeya sp. NCPPB 3274. Classification (NCBI taxonomy): domain Bacteria; kingdom Pseudomonadati; phylum Pseudomonadota; class Gammaproteobacteria; order Enterobacterales; family Pectobacteriaceae; genus Dickeya; species Dickeya sp. NCPPB 3274. Next base: position 3,674,268 of record NZ_CM001979.1, read on the forward strand.
TTCGTGGAGCGAATGGGGGGCGCGGGACGACGTGCCCGTCGTCACCGGGTGAGTTCGCCGGTAAAAAAAACGGCACAGGGCAAATCCGCCCGTGCCGTTTTTTTATTCGTTTCGCTCCGCCTTTAGCCGTGAGCTATGCCTGGCCGCTATTCTTGAACTCGCGCAGGAAACTGCCCCACTTCCGCTCGTAAAACGGCGTGGTATGGCGAATCAGGAAGTGGCTGATGCCGGGTTGCTCATTGCTCACCAGACAGAGATCGATCGGACGATCGTCCGGCTGGGTATCGGTCGCCACCGATCCGGCCGCCTGAATCAACTCGTCTAAGTCGTCGCCATCAGCATCCAGACCGATCAGCAGGTGCGGCTGATCTTCATCCGGTTCCTGAATCTGCGCCAAAAACGCCCGTTTTACGTTACGGTGTTTGCTGAACAGCTGGGTCAGAGAATCGATCATCTGCGCCGGCATCTCGGCCGGAATACCGATTTTCAGTTCGGTGCCGCCGTCCAGAATGTGCTGCTGCACCAGACTACTGCCCTCGCCGGACAACAGGTGTTCGATCTCCTGCGGCAGAAATTCTTTGCCATACGGCAGCTTGGGGTTCAGAAACAGCGTTGCGCCACGGGTGATATCAAACAGCGTTCTGACCGGCAACGCCAGAAACGCTTGCTCGTCGGTCACCGCCAGTTGCAGCGCCTCCAGCGACGAGAAGAACGGAATCGCGGAATGGCCGTCCGGTTTTTCCCAGTGCTGCAACTGCAGCCCGCTGCCTGCCTGCAGGCTGCCTTCGCCAAACGTTTGGTCTTCTTCGCTGTGGCCCAGCACATACACCGTGGCCTCCAGCAGTTCGCTGAAAAACTCGGGCCGGTGCGCCGGTTCCGATGCGGCCAGCTTTAACACCTCTTCCAGCCGATTGTGGGGTGAAAACTCCATAACTCTCCTCAACGCTTAACGTTAGCGGTAAGCACACACCTGGGGCAGCATTTGCTCCCAGTGAAGCTGTAGACAAACAGCCGTGTTGTCTTGCGAACGGTGAATTTTGTCTGGTCAGTGAATAGTTTCGTGCGGGATAAACGGTGTAGTTTCTTTGCCATTCCATCGCACGCACGACAAGGAGAGGCTCAAACGCCGCCTCTCCTTGACCACTGGCTGGTGGCTAAACTGTGCCGCTGACGCGGCGCCTTCGGCGTTCGACTTCGCTGTTCGGGCCGCCCGTCCATGCGGCTCACCCGGCGAAGTCGCTCACCTCAGCACAGTTTTTGACGCCGGAAAAACCCTTCATTTTTCACTTATAGGGTTTGCCTGCAACCTTACAGACAGCGTCCGTTCCCTGTTTTAGCATCTCTGCCTGTCTGAACAGATGGCTCAACCCGCTTTGCTTAGCAGGAAGTCGGCCAGCGTGCGCACGCCCAGACCGGTTGCGCCGGCAGACCACTGTTCTACCGCCGACTTGCGGTAGGTTGCGGAACAGTCAATATGCAGCCAACCTTGCTGATAGTTTTTCACAAAGTGAGACAGGAACGCCGCCGCCGTACTGGCGCCCGCAGTATGCGCCGCGCCGGCCACGTTATTCAGCTCGGCGAAATTGGACGGCAAATGCTGGCGATGGAATTCTTCCAGCGGCAGGCGCCAGAACGGTTCGCCTTCGCGGCGAGCGCTATCCATCAGTGAATCAATCATCGCGTCGTCGAAACTGAACAGCGCGTGGTAATCATTGCCCAGCGCGGTCTTGGCGGCGCCGGTCAGGGTCGCGCAGTCAACAATCCACTGCGGGTTCTGTTCAGACGCGTCAATCAGGCCGTCAGCCAGCACCAGACGCCCTTCGGCATCGGTATTCATCACTTCGACGGTTTTACCGTTGCGATAGCGGATGATATCGCCCAGGCGGAACGCATTGCCGCTCACCATGTTGTCGGCGCAGCACAGGTACAGTTTCACACGCTGCTGCAGGCCGCGAGCCGCCGCCAGCGCCAGCGCGCCGGTCACCGTCGCCGCACCGCCCATATCGGACTTCATGGAATCCATGAAACTGCTGCCTTTCAGGCTATAGCCGCCGGTATCAAAGGTGATGCCTTTGCCGACCAGACAGGCCAGCACCGGCGCATCCGCCTTGCCGCTCGGGTTATAATCCAGCGCCAGCAATACCGGCGAACGTTCGGAACCGCGCCCTACCGTGTGCAGGCCGGCGTAGTTCTGCTCACGCAGATCCTCGCCTTTGGTGATGCGGTAAGAAATCGCCTCGCCCGCCACGCTGCACAGCAGGTCGATAGCGCGGGTCGCCAGCTGTTCCGGCCCCAGATCTTCCGCCGGCAGGTTGATGGTATCGCGCACCCAGTCAACGATCTTCAGACGGCGATCCAGCTCCTGCCGCTGCGCGTCCGCCAGTGTCGCCCACTCCACCGTGCGTTTGCCTTTCGGACCGCGGTATCCCTGCCAGAACGCCCAGCTGCTTTCCAGATCCCAGCCTTCACCGGCCAGCTTGACGTGTTTAATGCCCTGCCCGTCGATTTTGCGGGCGGCGCGCTGGATGACGGCCAGCGGTTTGTCGCCGGACAGATGAATGGTAAATCCCTGCTCATTGGCGGTTAACGAGGCTTTCTCACCCCAGCGGGCGTCCGCCGGCTGATGGGAAAGCGTAATCAGCATCGCTTCAGTTGTCATACATCTACTCCAGATTGGGCCTGGTTATCATCAGCCCATTATCGCCATGATAAAAAAGAGAAAACGGGCCGCCTCAAGGCAGCCCGTTGACCAGTTCGGTTACTCGGCTTCGTCCAGCCACACCAGCAGGATCGCTTCCAGGATTTTTTCGTTAGAGGCTTCCGGCTCGTCGTCAAACTCATCCAGTTCGCAAATCCAGCGGTGCAAATCGGTGAAACGCACGGTCTTCGGATCGACATCAGGATAGAGATCGTACAGCGCTTCGCCGATTTCACGGCTATCGGTCCACTTCAGTCCCATGACTCCCCCTATCAATGTTCGCGTGCGTGGTTAATGGTATAACGCGGAATTTCCACCACCAGATCTTCATCGGCGATACGCGCCTGGCAACCCAGACGGCTTTCCGGTTCCAGCCCCCAGGCTTTATCCAGCATGTCGTCTTCATCTTCGGTGCTTTCCGCCAACGAATCAAATCCTTCACGGACGATACAGTGACAGGTGGTGCAGGCACAGGATTTTTCGCAAGCGTGCTCAATCTCGATGCCATTGCGCAACGCCACGTTCAGAATGGTTTCACCACTGCTCGCTTCCAGAACTGCCCCTTCCGGACACAGGTCCTGATGCGGCAGAAAAACAATCTTGGGCATGTTATACCTCGTCCACGGAATGCCCCGCCAGCGCGCGGCGGATAGACTCATCCATACGGCGGGCAGCGAATTCCTGGGTTTGTTGATCTAATGTTTTAATCGCGGCCTCAATGGCTGAGGCGTCGGTTTCCTGCGCGGCCCGTTGCAGTTGAAGGCTGGCGGCGTCGATCGCGGCTCGCTCTTCGTCGTTCAACAAGGCGGCATCCGTCGCCAGCGCACTGTTGAGGCTTTCCAGCACTCGCGCCGCTTCCACGCGCTGCTCGGCCAGCATACGCGCGCCGATGTCGCTCTGCGCGTTCTGCATGGAATCGGTAATCATGGCGGCGATCTCGTCGTCGCTCAGACCGTAGGACGGCTTCACCTGGATGGAGGCTTCCACCCCGGTGGATTTTTCCATCGCGGTCACGCTCAGCAACCCGTCGGCGTCCACCTGGAACGTCACCCGGATATGCGCGCCGCCGGCAGGCATCGGCGGGATGCCGCGCAGCGTGAAACGTCCCAGCGAACGGCAATCCTGCACCAGCTCGCGCTCGCCCTGCAATGCGTGGATCATCATCGCGGTCTGGCCGTCCTTGAAGGTGGTGAATTCCTGCGCGCGCGCCACCGGGATGGTGGTATTGCGCGGAATCACTTTCTCGACCAGCCCGCCCATGGTTTCCAACCCCAGCGACAGCGGAATCACGTCCAGCAGCAGCATTTCGCTGTCGGGTTTGTTGCCCACCAGAATATCGGCCTGAATCGCGGCGCCGATAGCCACCACCTTGTCCGGGTCGATAGACGTCAGCGGCGTGCGGCCAAAGAATTCGCCTACCTGTTCACGCACGAGCGGCACACGGGTAGAACCGCCGACCATCACCACCTCTTTCACCTCATCCGCGTCAACGCCGGCGTCTTTCAGCGTGCGACGGCAGGACAACAGCGTGCGTTTAACCAGCGGCGCAATCAGCGTGTTGAACTGTTCACGGGTGATGTCGCCTTGCCAGCCCGCCACCGATACCGGCACGGTTTGTGCGTCGCTCAGGGCAATCTTGGTCTGTACGGCGGTATTGAGCAGCACCTGCTGCAATTGATGATCGTCGCGGGCCGTGATCCCGGCCTGCTCGCGAATCCACTCGACCAGCAAGTGGTCGAAATCATCGCCGCCCAGCGCGGAGTCGCCGCCAGTGGCCAGCACTTCAAACACGCCGCGGCTAAGACGCAGAATAGAGATGTCGAAGGTACCGCCGCCCAGATCATACACGGCGATCACGCCTTCCTGGCCGGAGTCCAGCCCGTAGGCAATCGCCGCCGCGGTAGGTTCGTTCAGCAAACGCAGCACATGCAGACCGGCCAGCCGGGCCGCGTCTTTGGTGCCCTGACGCTGAGCGTCATCAAAATAGGCCGGCACGGTGATCACCACCCCGTCAGGCAGACCATTCAGCGCCTCTTCGGCACGCCGGGTCAGCGCCGTCAGGATATCGGCCGACACCTGGATCGGGTTGCGTGGACCGGAGGCGGTCTGCAACACCGGCAGGCCGTTTTCACTGGCTTCAAACCGATAAGGCAAATGGGGATAACGCTGACGGATATCGGAGAGCGAGCGTCCCATCAGCCGCTTGACGGAACTGACGGTGTTGACCGGGTCGGCCGCCGCCTGCTGGCGCGCTTCCCAGCCAACGGTCAGCCCGTCGGCATGGTAGTGGACGACAGACGGCAACAGATCGCGTCCGTCATGATCGGGCAGCGTTTGCGTCTCGCCGCTGCGGACGGTGGCGACCAGGGAATGGGTGGTTCCCAGATCAATCCCGACGGCCAGACGACGCTGATGCGGCGCCGCACTCAGCCCCGGCTCACTGATTTGTAATAAGGCCATATTGAGCTTCCATCAATTGGCGGGCGGGCGACGATACGGCCATATGGCTAACGACGGTCCCGCCGGATTGAATTTTACTTATCGTTCCAGCAATTGTTCTTCGAGTTGTTCAACCTGCTGCCGGAGTCGATCAAAAAAGCGCAGTTTACGTACCGTATCCGCCGCATCTGACCAGGATTCCTCATCCAGCTCGCGCTGCATTTGCTCGCTGCGCTGACGGAGCATCCCTTTCAGACGCTGTGCAAATGCCGCCAACGCGGTTTCCGCATCCGGACGACGTTCAATCTCGTCCAGCTCTTCGCGCAGTTCCATCTGCTCCATCAGGAATGCGGTGTCATGAAGCGTATGCTGCTCGTTGCTTAAATCAAAACCGTGCAAAGATAACATATACTCCGCGCGTTTCAGCGGATGTTTCAGCGCCTGATAGGCATTATTGATGGTCGCAGCCTGTTGTAACGCCATCATGCGTTCACGTTCCGGGCTGGCGGCGAAGCGGTCGGGATGAAACTGGCGCTGCAGTTCCTGAAACCGGGAAGCAAGCAGGCTGCCATCCACGTTATAGCGAATCGGCAGCCCGAATAAAGTAAAGTAATCCATAGTGTGCTCTGAGTTCGCAGACAATCAATGCGCGCCCGCCGCTTTACATGCCGGAGCACACAAAGCGGCGGGAGTCGGTCAACAGGCCGACCAGCGGTCAGACATTAAAGCTTTCGCCGCAACCGCACTCGCTGGAAACGTTAGGGTTATTGAATTTGAAGCCTTCGTTCAGCCCTTCCTTGACGAAATCCAGTTCGGTGCCGTCAAGGTAGACCAGGCTTTTGCCATCAATAATGACCTTCACGCCCTTGTCTTCAAACACCACATCATCGGTGTTCAGTTCATCAACAAATTCCAGCACATACGCCATACCGGAACAACCGGATGTTCTCACACCCAGACGCAGGCCGATGCCTTTGCCGCGATTGACCATAAAGGCATTGACGCGTTGCGCAGCGCTGTCGCTCAGGGAAATCGACATAGCAAACCTCTAATTCATCTGCCCGTTATTTGTCGCGTTTGCTCTTGTAATCGGCGATGGCGGCCTTGATGGCGTCTTCAGCCAAAATCGAGCAGTGGATTTTCACCGGCGGCAGTTCCAGTTCTTCGGCGATCTGGGTGTTTTTAATGGATTCGGCTTCGGTCAGGCTCTTGCCCTTCACCCACTCGGTCACCAGCGAGCTGGAGGCGATAGCGGAACCGCAACCGTAGGTTTTGAAGCGGGCATCTTCGATAATTCCCTGCTCGTTAACCTTGATCTGCAGCTTCATGACGTCGCCACAGGCCGGTGCGCCTACCATACCGCTGCCGATGCTCGGATCCGACGAATCAAACGAGCCGACGTTGCGCGGATTTTCATAGTGATCAATTACTTTTTCGCTGTAAGCCATAATATGCGTCCTGATTCCTGCGAATTAATGATGCGCCCATTCGATGCTGCCGATATCCACGCCCTGCTTGAACATTTCCCACAGCGGAGACAAGTCGCGCAGGCGGCCGATGGATTTACGAACCAGATCGATGGTGTAGTCAATTTCTTCTTCAGTAGTGAAGCGGCCCAGTGAGAAACGGATGGAACTGTGCGCCAGTTCATCGTTCATCCCCAGCGCGCGCAGCACATAGGAAGGCTCCAGGCTGGCGGAAGTACAGGCCGAGCCGGAAGACACCGCCAGATCTTTCAACGCCATGATCAGCGATTCGCCTTCCACGTAGTTGAAGCTGACGTTCAGGATATTCGGCGCGCCCTGTTCCAGGTCGCCGTTCAGGTATACTTCCTCGATATCGTTGATACCGTTCCACAGGCGATCGCGCAGGCTACGCAGGCGTGCCGCTTCTTCCGCCATTTCTTCTTTGGCGATGCGGTAGGCTTCGCCCATGCCCACGATCTGGTGCACCGGCAGGGTGCCGGAACGCATGCCGCGCTCGTGGCCGCCGCCGTGCATCTGCGCTTCGATGCGCACGCGCGGCTTGCGACGCACATACAGCGCGCCAATCCCTTTCGGGCCGTAAATCTTGTGGCCGGAGAAGGACATCAGGTCGACTTTCAGCTGGCTGAGGTCAATCGGCAGTTTGCCCACGCTCTGGGTCGCGTCGACATGGAAAATGATGCCGCGACTACGGCACATTTCACCGATGGCGGCGATATCCTGCACCACGCCGATTTCGTTGTTCACATGCATAATGGACACCACAATGGTGTCATCGCGCATGGCGGCTTCCAGCTCTTTCAGGTCGATGATGCCGTTACGCTGCGGCGCCAGGTACGTCACCTCAAACCCTTCGCGCTCCAGTTGGCGGCAGGTATCCAGCACGGCTTTGTGTTCCGTCTTGCTGGTGATGATGTGCTTGCCTTTCTTCTGGTAGAAGTTCGCCGCGCCCTTGATAGCCAGGTTGTCGGACTCGGTGGCGCCGGAAGTAAAAACGATCTCACGCGGATCCGCGCCGACCAGTTCGGCAATCTGGTTACGGGCAATATCCACCGCCTCTTCCGCCTGCCAACCAAAACGGTGGGAGCGGGAAGCGGGGTTGCCGAACGTGCCGTCCAGGGTCAGAAACTGCATCATTTTTTCAGCCACGCGCGGGTCGACCGGCGTCGTGGCGGAATAATCCAGATAAATCGGTAACTTCATTGCTCTTAAACTCCGTACATCACTTCAAAACGTTCAAGGCGTTTTGTTCTTTTTTTTTCAGGCACGCAAGTTGACGTTAATGGTTTCTTGTATGCGTCCGTTGGCGGTACGACGCACGTCAGCATCCTGACGATCCGCGACGTCCAGAATCTCTTTGTTATTAACCAGTTCATCCAGGGTGATGTTGTTGAGGAACTCGCTGATGCGGTCGCTCAGATCGCGCCACAGCGTATGGGTCAGACAGCGATCGCCGCCCTGACACCCTTCTTTCCCCTGGCAGCGGGTGGCGTCCACGGATTCATCCACGGCGGAGATGACCGAACCGACAGCGATTTCGGCGGCATCTTTACCCAACAAATAGCCGCCGCCCGGGCCACGCACGCTGGCAACCAACCCATGCTTACGCAGGCGAGAAAACAGCTGTTCCAGATAAGAAAGCGAAATACCCTGACGTTCAGAGATGTCAGCCAGTGGAACCGGGCCTTCTTTTGAATGCAGCGCCACATCGAGCATGGCGGTAACGGCGTAGCGGCCTTTAGATGTCAGTCTCATGTTAATGGTATCCGTAAGATAAACATGTATTATTAAGACAAGTATTATGAGTCAATCATACATAGCACAGTCATGAGTCTGACATTCCCGAGTGTTTCAGTCAACTATTTAACCGAGTAAATAACTCAACTATTGTCCTGCGGCTTGTCCGTCGACGAGGCGGTCTTGGTGATCGCGCTCAGGATGCCGCGCAAAATATTGAGTTCCTGGGTTTCCGGACGGGCGCGGGTAAACAACCGACGCAGCTTGTTCATCACCTGCCCCTGATGCGCCTGGCGAATGAAACCGGTGTGCAGCAGCGTCTCTTCCAGATGCTGGTAAAAACGCTCCAGATCATCCGCCAGCGGGTATGGACTCTCCTCATGCGCCGGCTCGCCCTGCTGCTGGCGATCCAGCCAGGCGACGCGAACCTCATAGGACAGGATCTGTACCGCCATCGCCAGATTGAGCGAGCTGTACTCCGGATTAGCGGGGATCGCCACATGGTAGTGGCATTTTTGCAGTTCCTCATTCGTCAGCCCCACGCGCTCGCGACCGAACACAATCGCCACCGGCGCGCGCTGCGCTTCCTGAATACTGCGCACGCCGCACTCGCGCGGCTCCAGCATCGGCCAGGGCAAGGTACGGGAACGGGCGCTGGTGCCCACCACCAAACCACAGCCTTCCAGCGCCTGATCGAGAGAATCAACGATAGTGGCGTTGCCAATGACATCACTGGCGCCGGCAGACAACGAAATGGCCTGCGAATCGGGTTTAACCAGCGGATTAACCAGCCAGAGATTGGTCAACCCCATGGTTTTCATCGCCCTGGCCGTTGACCCCATATTGCCGGTATGTGAAGTTTCCACCAGCACAATGCGTATATTCTGTAACATGCGGACTCTGTCATATGAAACGAAAACCGGCGTATGTTAACACAAACTTCTCTGTTTTCTCTTTCTCCCGCTATCTGCTATACTCCGCGCCGTTTTCTGTTCTTTAACATTCTTGTGGACGATACCATGCATCCGATGCTTAACATCGCCGTGCGCGCAGCGCGCAAAGGCGGCAACCTGATAGCTAAAAACTATGAAACGCCTGACGCCGTTGAGGCCAGCCAGAAAGGCAGTAACGATTTTGTCACCAACGTTGACCGTGATGCAGAACGCCTGATCATCGAGGTCATCCGCAAAGCCTATCCGCAGCACACCATTATTGGTGAAGAATGTGGTGAACTGGTTGGCGAAGATCAGGACGTACAATGGATTATCGATCCCCTGGATGGCACCACCAACTTCATCAAACGTCTCCCCCATTTTGCCGTTTCCATCGCTGTTCGCGTCAAAGGCCGCACCGAAGTGGCCGTGGTTTACGATCCGATGCGTAACGAGCTGTTCACCGCCACCCGCGGTCAGGGCACCCAGTTGAACGGCTACCGTCTGCGCGGCAGCAACGCCCGCGATCTGGACGGCACTATTCTCGCGACCGGTTTCCCGTTCAAGCACAAACAGCACAGCGCCAGCTACCTGCGCGTACTGGAAGCACTGTTCGGCCAGTGCGCCGACTTCCGCCGCACCGGTTCCGCCGCGCTCGATCTGGCTTATGTAGCAGCTGGTCGTGTGGACGGGTTCTTTGAAATCGGCCTGAAACCGTGGGACTTCGCTGGCGGCGAACTGCTGGTGCGTGAAGCCGGCGGCATCATTACCGACTTCATCGGCGGTCACAACTACCTCGCTTCCGGCAACATCGTCGCCGGTAACCCGCGCGTGGTGAAATCTCTGCTGTCGACCATCCGCGAGCAACTGAGCGACGCGCTGAAGCGTTAATCCTTCCTGTGGGCATGTCGTCTGGCATGCCCTTGTTGTTATTTTTCTTTACAACTCAGCCCTGTTGAGTGAAAGTTTAACTTTATATGATAATAATTATTAAACTCATTCATTTGCATCGGGGATCATCCCCGTCTATCAGCAGTTCATGACAGGAAGAATCATGTTAAAGAAATCATGGCGCCACCTTTTGCTGGCTACCACACTGACCACCTCCTTCACCAGCTTCGCCACCCAATATCCCCTCACCGTTACGGATATCGACGGACAAAGCGTCACCATCAAACAGGAACCTCAGCGCATTGTGCTGCAGGACGGCCGCGATATCATGGCGATGGCGTTGCTGGACCGCGATAACCCGTTTAACCGTCTGGTCGCCTGGAACAATCTGCCGAAAAAACAGGACTCCGCTACCTGGGACCTGCTGAAAGGCAAATGGCCGCAGTCTGAAAGCATTCTGGACATGGGTTTCAGCGACAAGGGTGAAGTGGAACTGGAAAGTATTCTGGCCAAAAAACCGGACCTGATGATTGCTCAACTGCGCGCCAAACCGGCTCTGATGGAAAACGGCGTGATCGGCAAGCTGAACGCGCTGCACATTCCGCTGGTGTTTGTGGATTATGAAATCAACCCGGCCAAAAATACCGCGCCCAGCGTCGATCTGCTTGGCAAGGTGCTGAACCGTGAAGAAAACGCCAAAGCGTATACCGACTTCTACCGCCAGCACTTTGACAACATCCAGAAGGTGACCGCAGGCATCGCCACCAAGCCTAACGTGTTCATTGAGCCTATCGCCGGCAACACCGATGCCTGCTGCTTTACCCATTCCCACAGCGGTTGGGGCGGGCTGCTGGAAGCCATCGGCGCGAAGAACATCGGCTCCGGGCTGTTGCCGGGCGCGTCCGGCTTTGTCTCACTGGAAAAAGTGATCAGCGAAAAACCCGATACCTATATCATGACCGGTTCCAAACGCGGCAACGGCACCAGCAAGATTCTGCCGTTCGGTTATGACGCCAGCAACAGCGACATTCAGGACAAAGCCAAAGCGCTGCTGAACCGCACCGGCGTCGACCAGATCCCTGCGATTAAAGCCGGTCAGGTTTACGGGGTATACCACCACTTCTATAACCATCCGTACAACATCGTCGGTATGGAGTATCTGGCTAAAGCGGTGTATCCGAAGCAGTTCAGCACGCTGAACCCGGACGATACCTATCACTATATCGTTCGCCATTTTACCACCCTGCCTGACAACAACTTTGTGTTTGCCCGCAAACTGGCCGAGTAATTCATGAGTGTAACCACCGAATCCCCTATCAGCCGTGTCGGCACGGCTGAAGACAGTGCGATAACCCACTATCGGCATATCATTCGCCATCGGCTGGCGGTGATGGCGGTGCTGGCCGTGGCGATTGTCGCCTCCCTGCTGCTGGACTTTGTGCTCGGTCCTTCCGGCCTGCCGCTGGATGTGCTGTGGCAAACGCTAACCGACCCCGCCAACGCAGACGCCGGCAGTCGCGTCATCGTCTGGGACATCCGCCTGCCGTATGCGCTGATGGCGGTAGTGGTAGGTCTGGCGTTGGGGCTGGCGGGCGCCGAGATGCAAACTATCCTGAACAACCCGCTGGCCAGCCCGTTCACACTGGGCGTGTCCTCCGCGGCGGCATTCGGCGCGGCGCTGGCGATCGTATTGGGGATCGGTATTCCGGGTATTCCGGCGCAATGGTTCATTTCAGCCAACGCCTTCCTGTTCGCGCTGCTGGCGGCGCTGCTGCTCGACGGCATTACCCGCTGGACCAAGGTAGCGACATCCGGCGTGGTGTTGTTCGGGATCGCGCTGGTGTTCACCTTTAACGCGCTGGTGTCTATCCTGCAATTCATCGCCAACGAAGATACGCTGCAAGGGCTGGTGTTCTGGACCATGGGCAGCCTGGCGCGCTCATCCTGGGAAAAACTCGGCATTCTGCTGGCGGTGCTGGCTATCGTGATGCCGTTATCCATGATGAGCTCATGGAAGCTGACCGCGTTGCGTTTGGGCGAAGATCGCGCCATCAGTTTCGGCATCAACGTGCGCCGCCTGCGTCTGGCCACGCTGCTGCGTATCAGCTTCCTGTCGGCACTGTCGGTAGCGTTCGTCGGACCGATTGGCTTCATCGGTCTGGTGGCGCCGCATATCGCCCGCATGATTTTCGGCGAGGATCACCGCTTCTATTTGCCGGCCAGCGCCCTGACCGGCGCGCTAGTACTGTCGCTGGCATCCGTTGTGTCCAAAAACCTGCTGCCGGGCGTCATCATTCCGGTAGGGATAGTCACTTCGTTGGTAGGGGTTCCTTTCTTCCTCAGCATCATTCTGCGTAACCGGGGGAACGTATGAGTCACAACGGACTGGCGATTTCTCGTTTTTCAGCGGGCTACCCCAAACGAACCGTCATTAACGATCTGTCGGTTCCGCTGCTGCCGCGCGGCAAGATCACCGTACTGCTGGGGCCGAACGGCAGCGGCAAGTCGACGCTGCTGCGCGCGCTGGCCGGGCTGGGGCAAGCGCAGGGCGACCTGCTGCTGGATGATGTCAACCTGATGCAGTTGCCGTTCGCCAAACGGGCGGAAAAAGTGGTGTATCTGCCGCAGTCATTGCCTGCCGGCGTGCATCTGCACGTGCTGGAATCGATTATCGTCGCCCAGCGCGCGTCCGGCGGGTTGCATCACAGCAGCAACGAAGACGAGGTGCTGACGCTGCTCAGGCAGTTGGGCATTTCGCATCTGGCGATGAGCTATCTGGATCAGCTTTCCGGTGGTCAGAAACAGCTGGTCGGGTTGGCGCAGTCGCTTATCCGCCAGCCTTCGCTGCTGTTACTGGATGAGCCGCTCAGCGCGCTCGACCTCAACTACCAGTTCCACGTAATGGATCTGGTACGTCAGGAAACCCGCAAGCGTAATATCGTGACGGTAGTGGTGGTGCATGACATCAATATCGCGCTGCGTCACGGCGACCACGTGCTGATGCTCAAAGACGGCAAGCTGATCGCCGATGGCGAACCGGCCGAGGTAATCAGTGAAGAGAGCCTGGCGCAGGTATACGGCGTTCGCGGCCGCATTGAACGCTGCTCTCGCGGTATTCCGCAGGTGATGATTGACGGACTGGTTGCCGAGCCGACGTTGTAAATCAGCCTTGCCACGCAACACATAAAAAACGCCCCGGTCATGCAGATGATCGGGGCGTTTTGTTATTCACGTTTTTTCTTCACGTTTGGTTATTGCCGTTCTGTTGCAATCAGCCGCCCGATAAAGGCGGCATCATCGCGGGTCAGGGTTTCGCCGGCAGCGTCACCCAATAACCCGGCTGGTAAGGCAGCGGCAGGAATTTCTCATGGAAGGTACGGAAGGTGGCATCCGGATCGATATCTTTGAACAAGTCCGGGTGCAGCCACTTCGCCATCACCTGAATCGCCACAAACTGATACGGGCTGTCATAGAACTGATGCCAGATGGCATGCGCCTTGCCGTTGGTGGCGACCGGCAGCGTTTTGAATGCGGAGCGTTCCATCAGCTTCTGCAAGCGCTGCAGCGCCTGTTGCTGGTCGGCCCCCGGCCCTACGCCAACCCAGCCGTTGGCGGTGTTGTAGTTCTTCCAGTTGGCGCCGGTGACGATCACCACGTCCGGACGCGCGCTGATGATCTGCTCCGGGTTCAGGGTGCCGAAAGTGCCGGGGATAATGCCCTTGGCGATATTGATGCCGCCCGCGGCTTCCACCATTTTCCCGAAGTTTTCATTGCCGAATGACATGCAGCACTCTTCGTCATAGCCACCGGCGCGGTCGATCATCACCTTCGGACGCGGACCCTGATAGTTCTTCAGGCGCTCGGTCACGATATCAATCTGCTGACGGCGGAACTGCACGATCTCTTCGGCGCGCGCCGGTTTACCCAGCAGCTGGCCCATGATGCGGATGCTTTTCTCGGCGTTTTCAAACGGCTTTTCGCGAAAGTCGATAAACACCACCGGAATGCCCAGACCGCTGAGCTTTTCAATCAGTTTGGCTTCATCGGTAGCGGCTTTCGCTTCCAGATTCATCAGCACCAGATCCGGCTTCAGGTTCACCGCCTGCTCAACGTTGAAAGTACCGTCTTTGGCGCCGCCGAAGGTCGGCAATTGTTTAATCTGCGGATATTTATGTTCATAAGCCAGATAGCCGTCATAGTCGGCTTTCGGCAAGTCGTCACGCCAGCCGACCACGCGCTGGAACGGCGCATCGGTATCAAACGCCGCCAGCAGATAAATCTGCCGCCCTTCCCCCAGAATCACGCGCTTAACTTCAGACTTGATCTCGACTTTTCTGCCGCTAACGTCTTCCACCACAATGGGGGCAGCCCTGACCGCCGAAACCAGCCCCAACGCCATGCCAACGGCACACAACCACTTTTTCATTCTATTATTCCCTGCCAGTTTTACGGATAATGAGAGTCATTATCATTCAATGTAAATAATAAAGTTCCGGTTACATTCGGGCAATCTTTTTTACATGAAAAGACAGGATATTTATCGATACGTGATGGTGATCGAACGGCGGAAACATCGCCGCCGTAGAGCCACGAAATAAGCTTGATTTGCGGCGGGACGCTACCCCATCAGCGGCCGAATCCCGCCCATCGCATCCGGTTGCGTGGAGAGGTAAAGCACAATGCCGGCAAAGGTCAGCGCCACGCCGCCCGCCAGCGACAACGCTGACCAGACAAGCGCTTGCCAGCGTGGAGAAGACGCCGCGCCGGCGCGGCTTAAGCGTTCCAGTTGACGGCGGCAGAACAGCACCGCCACGCCCAGCAGCGAGACGGTAAGCGCGGTCCCCAGCGCCATAGTCAGAGCCGAGATCACGCCCCAGACAAACACATCCAGCACTTTGGCGAACAGCAACACCAGTATCGCGCCGGAACACGGGCGCAATCCCATCGCCAACACCACCATCAAACGGGTGCGCCAGCCATCGTTGTGGTTGAGCACCTCTGCCGACGGCACATGTTGATGACCGCAACCACAGTGTTCATCGTGTTGATGGCCGATGGCAGGCGTCAGCCGGACGCCGGACGCCGACGCATCAAGCGGCGTTAATGAGCGGATACGCGGTTTGCCGCGGGAAAACAGCAATGCCCGCAGGCGTCTGAATGCGCGCAGGCACAGCCAACCGCCGAGCCCAGCCACCAGCACAAAGCTGCTTTTCTCCATCCAGAAACTGCCGATGTGCAACGCCCGGCTGGAAAGCTGCAACACCGCCAGCACCAGCGTCACCAGTACGATCGCCACCGTCCCTTGCAACAAGGCGGAGGCAAAGGTCAGTTGCAAACTGCTTTTCAGCCGGGACGGGTGGGTTGCCAGATAGGTAGCGATCACCACTTTGCCATGACCAGGACCAACCGCATGCAATACGCCATACGTCAGACTGAACATCACCAGCGTCCAACCGGCCTGATGAGGTTGCGCCCGCACCTGCTCCATCAAATCCGACATCTGCTGATGCAGCGACCTTTGCCACTCAATGCTTTGCATCAGAATCGACGGCCACCAGACCATTGCCTGCCATGCGGCCGCACCTATCAGCAGTAAAAACAGCGCCAGCGGCCACCAGCGCAGATAGTGTCGGGTCACGTGCACATGATTTATCGGCATTGCAACGTGACCTGTTGAGCAAACTGTTTTCCCAATTCCACGTCTTTGGTCGGTTTGGCGTTCTTGTCCAGCGACAGCGCATAGGATTGGAGCGACGCATCCGGTTTGGGCGTCATGAGCGTGGTTTTACAACGCGCGGCCAGCGCAGCGGCGACCTGAATCGCTTTATCGTCCTTATAGGACATATCCACGAAATAGGTGGGATCATAGGTGGAAATCAGTAACGGCGCGCCCGCCAGCGATTGCGGGTGAGCCAGCGGCAACACGAATTCCAGCACTGCTTTGTTGCCTGCGCGGGAGAGGTGGTATTCCGTTGGCAACGGCTGGTATTTCACCGGCTTTCCATCCCGATAAATATCCGTAAAGTAGTGCTGCCCCAGCACATTCGCCATCACCTCGGCGGCCAGTTTTTTCCACACCTCCGAGTCTTTGGAAGCATTGCCGGCGTCGTACAGCAAATCGGCGGAAGTAATAGGATCCATAGTCCAGTTCATGCGCAATCCGGTTATCTGATCGTCTTTCCCTTCCACGGTGGTTTTCATATCGATAAAACTGTGCGGATGGGCCAGCGCCGGGCCGGATACCGCCACCGTGGTCAACAGCAGGCAGCTTACCCAACGGAATGAAAAGCCTAAATTGTTATAATGTAACATTTTCTATCCTGACTGTTTTTGCCTGTCACTGATGCGCCGTCTTACTCAGCGCGAGCGAGTGCTCACCTGCGGGCGCAGCATGAATGACGGCAGCACCAGCAACGCCATCACCCAGAAGGTTCCGCCCTGAAGGTACTCAAACAGAAAGCCGGACACCACCGTCATTACGGCAACCGCCCCTCCGGTGCCCAGCGCGGAATACGCCGCCTGCAAGCGCAGCACGTCCGCATCGTTGCGTGAGGAGATAAACCGCATGGCGGCCAGATGGCAAACGGTAAAGGTGCCGCAATGTAAAATCTGCATCACGATAAGCCACGGCAGCGACACCGTCGCGCCCATCAGGCTCCAGCGCACCACGCCGCACAGCGCGGACAGCAGCAGCAACCCGGACGCGCTCCAGTGCCCGAACAGACGCTTGCTCAGCGCAAAAATGACAATTTCCGCCACCACGCCCAGCGACCACAGATAACCGATAACCGCCGCCGAATACCCCGCCTGCTGCCAGTAAATGACGCTAAAGCCGTAGTAGGCGGCATGAGCGCCCTGCAACAAGGACACGCTCAGCAGAAAACGCCAGACCGCCGGTTCGCGCAGCAAAACGAGCCACGGCGTGGCGGCCGCCTGCGTCTGGTGTCGTTTGACTGAGGCAGGCATTACATGCGGCTGCAACGCCATACCCAGCAGCATCGACAGCAGCCCCGCCGCCAGTGTCGCCAGAATCGCCTGATGCCCCCAGACCGCCACCAATTGCCCGGTGACGGCGGAGCCAATCACAAACGCAACCGACCCCCACACCCGCACCCGGCCGTAATCCAGGGTGATCTGTTTTTGCCAGGTCGCGGCCAGCGCATCCGTAAGTGGAATCAATGGCGCGAAGAACAGGTTGAAGCCGATCATCACCAGCATCAGCCACAACCAGGCGCTGCCCAGCCAGAATCCGATGGAGGTCAGCACTGACAACAATGCCAGCAACCGCAGTACGGTAATCAGCCGGGCGGGGTCTTTCACCAACGGGGTAATGAACAGGCTACCGGCAAACCGCGCCACCAGCCCGGCGCCAAGCAGGATACCGATCGCCTCGGCGGATAGTCCCTCGCCTTTGAGCCAACCGCCCCAGAATGGCAGAAAAATGCCATAGCTGAAGAAATAGGTGAAATAGCCGAGCGCCAGCCAGTACGTTGATTGCAGAACCATATTGCCTCTCCTCTACGGTCGGTTACTCTGTCAGAGAGCCGGAGCGTAAGCAACGGGAAGCAGAAAAACAAACGCCAGCCCGAAGGCTGGCGTTGGCGGCGCGCCCGAGCAACTCGGACGCATCAGGCAGGCTATCAGGCGTAAACCGGGAAACGGGCGCAGATATCCAGCACTTTCTGTTTGACGCGCTCAATAACGGCTTCATCGTTGATGTTGTCCAGCACATCGCAGATCCAGCCGGCCAGTTCGCGCACTTCCGCTTCTTTGAAACCGCGACGGGTTGCCGCCGGCGTACCGATACGGATACCGGAGGTCACGAACGGGCTCTTCGGATCGTTCGGCACGCTGTTTTTGTTTACGGTGATGTTGGCGCGGCCCAGCGCAGCGTCAGCGTCTTTACCGGTCAGGTTTTTGCTGACCAGATCCAGCAGGAACAGGTGGTTATCGGTACCGCCGGACACTACGTTGAACCCGCGGGACAGGAACACTTCTACCATCGCTTTGGCGTTTTTCGCTACCTGCTGCTGGTAGGTTTTGAATTCCGGTTCCATCGCTTCTTTCAGCGCCACGGCTTTACCGGCGATGACATGCATCAGCGGGCCGCCCTGGCCGCCCGGGAATACGGCGGAGTTCAATTTTTTGTACAGATCTTCATCGCCGCCTTTAGCCAGGATCAGGCCGCCGCGCGGACCAGCCAGGGTTTTGTGGGTGGTGGTGGTCACGATGTGAGCGTGCGGAACCGGGTTCGGATAAACGCCGGCAGCGACCAGACCAGCGACGTGCGCCATGTCGACGAACAGATAAGCGCCGATGCTGTCGGCGATTTCACGCATTTTCGCCCAGTCGACGATGCCGGAATACGCGGAGAAGCCGCCCACGATCATTTTCGGCTGGTGAGTGCGAGCCAGTTCGGCCATTTCGTCATAGTTGATCTTGCCGCTGTCATCGATACCGTAAGGCACGACCTTATACAGTTTACCGGACAGGTTGACCGGAGAGCCGTGAGTCAGGTGGCCGCCGTGCGCCAGGTTCATGCCCAGAATGGTGTCGCCCGGCTGCAGCAGCGCGGTGTAGACAGCGAAGTTAGCCTGAGAGCCGGAGTGCGGCTGTACGTTGGCGTAGTCGGCGCCAAACAGTTCCTTGGCGCGATCGATAGCCAGTTGCTCAACCACGTCAACGTATTCGCAACCGCCGTAGTAGCGTTTGCCCGGATACCCTTCGGCGTATTTGTTGGTCAGCTGAGACCCCTGGGCCTGCATGACGCGTGGACTGGTATAGTTTTCTGACGCAATCAGTTCAATGTGCTCTTCCTGACGCACCACTTCTTGCTGCATTGCTTGCCATAGCTCGGCATCGTAATCGGCAATGTTCATTTCACGCTTTAACATCCGCATCTCCTGACTCAGCTAACTTGCTTCTTTATTAAAAATCACCCAGAGGGCCGTGGGCACATAGTGTAAACCGTTTTGGACTGGCGATGATAGGGCTTGACAGAGGTTTTTACGCAAACGATTAGCTACAGGCTACGCAAGGCTTTCCGTCTTTCCGGGATTAGCCATTCTGGCTGACTTTTTCTCATCCGCAACCTGCATTTTTTTCATGCGCCGTTCCCCTTGCTCGTTACCCCGACCCCATGCCTGACCCCCCCAGGGAATTTACAGGCGACACCCTTTTCAATAAAATGTATTTTAAATACAACTTAAAGACAACAATGAGGTTCACCATGCTGGATCAACAAACCATCGCCACCATCAAATCCACCATTCCCCTGCTGGCCGAAACCGGCCCGGCGCTGACCGCTCACTTTTATCAGCGGATGTTCCGCCATAATCCGGAACTGAAAGATATCTTCAATATGAGTAATCAGCGCAATGGCGATCAGCGTGAAGCATTATTTAATGCCATTTGCGCCTACGCGACGCATATCGAAAACCTGCCGGCGCTGTTGCCCGCGGTAGAGCGCATCGCCCAAAAGCATGCCAGCTTCAATATCCAGCCGGAACAGTACCAGATAGTGGGCACTCACTTGTTGGCAACGCTGGAAGAAATGTTCCAGCCCGGTCAGGCGGTGCTGGATGCCTGGGGCAAGGCCTACGGCGTGCTGGCGGATGTGTTTATCCAGCGGGAAAGCGACATTTATCAGCACAGCGCCGGACAACACGGCGGCTGGCATGGCACACGACCGTTTCGTATCGTGGCGAAACAGCAGCAGAGCAGCCTGATCACCAGCTTTACGCTGGAACCGGTGGATGGCGGCCCGGTCGCCGCATTCCGTCCCGGCCAGTATCTGGCGGTATACATCCGCGACAAACGCTTTGAATATCAGGAGATTCGTCAGTACTCACTAACGAATGAACCCAACGGGCGCCATTACCGTATCGCGGTCAAGCGGGAAGCGATGGGCAGCGTATCGGGCTATTTGCACGATGTCGCCCGTGAAGGCGATGTGATTGAACTGGCGGCTCCGCACGGCGATTTCTATCTTGAGATCGCGCCAAAAACGCCGGTGGCGCTGATTTCCGCCGGTGTTGGTCAAACGCCGATGCTCAGCATGCTGCATAGCCTGAAAAATCAGCAACATCAGGCGGACATCTTCTGGTTGCACGCGGCTGAAAATACAGCGGCGCATGCCTTCGCCGATGAAGTCGCCGACGTCGCCGCGGCGCTACCGCAGTTACAATCCTATGTCTGGTATCGGGAAGCATCATCGGAAGCAGCACCTTCCGCGCATGTTTTTCACGGATTGATGGCGCTGCAGGATCTTCCGGAACCACTGCCGGTGGCAAATCTGCACTGTTATTTATGCGGCCCGGTCGCCTTTATGCAATTTGCCACCCGGCAGTTGCTGGAATTGGGGATTACCGAATCGCAGATTCATTACGAATGCTTTGGTCCGCACAAGGTAATATAACCGGTAAAAGGTTATATTTATTCACACCAGCAGGCCGCTAATTCGGCCTGTTTTATTTTCCATTTATTTCCCAAAAATAAATGCCGGGGCAAAAATAACCTGATGGGTTAGCCACCGCTGTTTCGTAATCGTTTCATTTATTATCCCGTCATGCTGACAAATAAAAACCAGTCATGAAAAACAACGCCCCCTGCCCCTCTGCTCGCTTTTTATTCCCGAACGAAGAAATAGTTAAGCCAATTTTTATAAATAAGAAATAAAAAACACAATGTTACATTTAAAACACCGTTTCATTATCAACAGATATTGAAAAACAAATAAATAGATCGTATTCATTGGCGGCCCTTAAGTGGCAGCATCGCCGATACTTCAATATTTATAATAAAATATTATTAATAGGTGATGAGACGCATAACAGGCTGCCATTGGGGGCAATAAATAAAAATAACCCATCGATGTATATGGAAATTATTTTTAACAATCAACACAGGATTCTAGTAAGGAAAATACGATGAACAAAGCATCAGGACGTTCTTTTACCCGCTCCTCAACATGTCTGCTGGCTGCACTGATCGCTGGCGCCATGACCTCTGGCGTTTCCGCCGCCGAACTGGTTAACAGCAAAGCGCTGGAATCTGCGCCCGTCGCCGGCTGGGCATCGCAAAACGGTTCCACCACCGGCGGCGCCGCTGCAACCAGCGATAATATCTACGTCGTTACCAATATCAGCGAATTCACCAGCGCACTCAGCGCCGGCGCCGTCGCAAAAATCATCCAGATCAAAGGCACGGTCGATATCAGCGGCGGTACGCCCTACAAAGATTTCGCCGACCAGAAAGCCCGCAGCCAGATCAACATTCCGGCTAACACCACCGTGATCGGGATTGGCGCCGACGCCAAATTCATCAACGGTTCTCTGATTATCGACGGTACCGACGGCACCAATAACGTCATCATCCGTAACGTCTACATCCAGACGCCAATTGACGTAGAACCGCATTACGAAAAAGGCGACGGCTGGAATGCCGAATGGGATGGCATGAACATCACCAACGGCGCTCACCATGTATGGGTCGACCACGTCACCATCAGTGACGGCAGCTTTACCGATGACATGTACACCACCAAAGACGGCGAAACTTACGTCCAGCACGATGGCGCGCTGGATATCAAACGCGGTTCCGACTACGTTACCATCTCCAACAGCCTGTTCGATCAGCACGATAAGACCATGCTGATTGGTCACAGCGACACCAACTCCGCTCAGGATAAAGGCAAGCTGCACGTCACGCTGTTTAACAACGTGTTCAACCGCGTAACCGAGCGCGCGCCGCGCGTACGCTACGGTAGCGTCCACAGCTTCAACAACGTCTTCAAAGGCGACGTGAAAGATCCGGTGTACCGTTACCTGTACAGCTTTGGTATCGGCACCAGCGGCAGCGTGCTGTCTGAAGGCAACAGCTTCACCATCGCCAACCTGAGCGCCAGCAAAGCGTGCAAGGTTGTGAAGAAATTCAACGGCTCCATTTTCTCCGACAATGGTTCCGTCCTGAATGGCAGCGCCGCCGATCTGTCCGGTTGCGGTTTCAGCGCCTACACCAGCGCGATTCCTTACGTTTACGCCGTTCAGCCGATGACCACCGAACTGGCGCAATCCATTACGGACAACGCAGGTTCAGGCAAGCTGTAATTTCCCATTCTTTTGTTCCCAACGGCTGCCTACGGGCGGCCGTTTTTACATATCCTCCATAGGCTTCATCCGCCTGACGCTTGCGTATTCATTTCGTGCTAACGCCTTCGCTCTAAAACATCATGATTAATTAACTATCCCTACCCCAACCACTGAAGTTAAAAACATAATTTGTTGATTTTAATTAAAAATTAAAAAAATACACGTAACACAAAGTTACAAATACAGTCAATAGGTTATTTTTTATTAATAAACACCATTACTATCATCGTGACTCAGCTCACAAAATAGACACTAAAAGCGCATAAATATTCGCCAAGACAAAAGATGAAATGGTATTTCGTTTTTAGACACACGAGTAACAAATAGACACCATTGGATCGCTCCCTGAGCACACAAGGAAAAGGAACATTGTCATGAACAACTCACGTTCAACACAGAAAACAACAGGACGTTCAGCCCTGGGAACCAAAAGCGCGCTGGCGGTAATTATCGCCACCACCATGATGGTTTCCGTGGCTTCCGCCGCTAGCCTGCAAACCGCCAAGGCGACAGAAGCGGCCTCAACCGGCTGGGCGACGCAGAGCGGCGGCACCACCGGCGGCGCCAAAGCGTCATCATCCAAAATCTACGCGGTGAAAAACATCAGCGAATTCAAAGCGGCGCTGAACGGAACCGATTCGTCGCCCAAGATCATCCAGGTAACAGGGGCTATTGATATCAGCGGCGGCAAAGCCTACACCAGCTTTGACGATCAGAAAGCCCGCAGCCAGATCAGCATTCCGTCCAATACCACCATCATCGGTATCGACAGCAAAGGCAAATTCACCAACGGTTCGCTGGTGGTGAAAGGCGTCAGCAACGTTATCCTGCGTAACCTGTATATCGAAACGCCGGTAGACGTGGCGCCGCACTACGAAGATGGGGATGGCTGGAACGCAGAATGGGACGCAGTAGTGATTGACAGCACAGACCACGTCTGGGTTGACCACGTCACCATCAGCGACGGCAGCTTCACCGACGACAAATACACCACCAAAAACGGCGAAAAATATGTCCAGCACGACGGCGCACTGGATATCAAACGCGGCTCCGACTATGTGACTGTTTCCAACAGCCGTTTCGAACTGCACGACAAAACCATCCTGATCGGCCACAGCGACAACAATGGTTCGCAGGATTCCGGCAAACTGCGCGTGACCTTCCACAACAACCTGTTTGACCGGGTTGGCGAACGTACCCCGCGCGTACGCTTCGGTAGCGTCCACGCTTACAACAACGTTTACGTTGGCGACGTCAACCACAAAGCCTACCGCTATCAGTACAGCTTCGGTATCGGCACCAGCGGTAGCCTGCTGTCTGAGTCCAACGCGTTTACCATTGATAATCTTAAGAAGATCAGCGGACGCGACAAGGAATGCAGCGTGGTCAAAGCGTTTAACGGTAAGATCTTCTCTGATAAGGGTTCGATCATCAACGGCGCTTCGTACAATCTGAATGGTTGCGGCTTTGGCTTCAGTTCATATACCGCCAAGATCCCGTACAAATACTCAGCCCAGACCATTACCACCAGCCTGGCAAGCAGCATCAGCAGCAACGCGGGTTACGGTAAACTGTAATTTCCGCTCAATCGCAAAGGCCACTAGCAAGAGTGGCCTTTTACTCTCTCTTCTCCCCTGATTTTCACCGCAACACCTCGTTATACCGCCCTCGCTAGCCTCTCATGTTCCCGCCCTGCATCGGCATTCTGCCGGGAGCCAACTCGTTTTCGCCACAAAAAATAGGGCCCTCCCGCGATTAGTAAGATAGCCGGATTAATAAAATACTATTTAATAAAAAGCGAATCAGTTGTTAATAGTTTTAGTTATTTCAGATAAAAACACCTAAACATACCACTGAATTTAAAAGAAAATTTAATTCAATATCTATTATATATAAAGTTATCGGTCTCGATCACACTTTAGACAAATTTAATCACCCTCATAAAAAAAACGAGATTTTGATCACAAAATAAACAATCAAAAATGCTTAAAAATCCGCCTTGCCAAAGGACAAAATGGCATTTCATTTTTTTCACAAACACTTTTTAATTTTCAACAATGCAATTGGATTAGCGCCTATAGCGCAAGGAAACGGTCTATGAACAACACTCGTGTGTCTTCTGCAGGAACCAAAAGCCTACTGGCAGCCATCATCGCCACCGCGATGATGACTTCCGCAGCCCACGCAGCCAGCCTGCAAACCACCAAGGCGACAGAAGCGGCCTCAACCGGTTGGGCGACGCAGAGCAACGGCACCACCGGCGGCGCCAAAGCAACCTCAGCCAAAATCTATGCAGTAAAAAGCATCAGCGAATTCAAAGCGGCGCTGAACGGTACGGATACCGATCCCAAGATCATCCAGGTAACAGGGGCGATTGATATTAGCGGCGGCAAAGCCTACACCAGCTTTGAAGACCAGAAAGCCCGCAGCCAGATCAGCATTCCGTCCAACACCACCATCATCGGTATCGGCAGCAACGGCAAGTTCACCAACGGTTCACTGGTGGTGAAAGGCGTCAGCAACGTTATCCTGCGTAACCTGTATCTCGAAACGCCGGTGGACGTAGCGCCGCATTACGAAAAAGGAGATGGCTGGAACGCCGAGTGGGACGCGGCGGTGATCGATAACTCAGACCACGTTTGGGTTGACCATGTCACCATCAGCGACGGCAGCTTCACCGATGACAAATACACCACCAAAGATGGTGAGAAATATGTGCAGCACGACGGCGCGCTGGACATCAAGAAAGGGTCCGACTTCGTTACCATTTCTTACAGCCGCTTCGAACTGCACGACAAAACCATCCTGATCGGCCACAGCGACAGCAATGGCTCGCAGGATTCCGGCAAACTGCGCGTGACCTTCCACAACAACGTGTTCGACCGCGTTACCGAGCGTACTCCGCGTGTCCGCTTTGGTAGCATCCATGCTTACAACAACGTGTATCTGGGCGACGTGAAGAACAGCGTCTACCCGTATCTGTACAGCTTCGGTCTCGGCACCAGCGGCAGCATCCTGTCTGAAGCCAACTCCTTCACGCTCTCCAACCTGAAGAGCATCGATGGCAAAAAACCGGAATGCAGCATCGTGAAAGCCTTCAACAGCAAGGTGTTCTCTGATAAAGGCTCGCTGGTCAACGGTTCGTCAACCACGAACCTGGATACCTGCGGTCTCACCGCTTACAAACCGACTCTGCCGTACAAATATTCGGCTCAGACCATGACGAGCAGCCTGGCTAGCAGCATCAACAGCAACGCAGGCTACGGCAAACTGTAATTTCTCTGCCGGCAACAACGGCCACTTGAAAAAGTGGCCGTTTTTTGCATCAATCGCAGGGAGAAGAGGTCATCATCATGCTAATAATTACCTTGAAACGTACCCTTTTTCTTGGTTCCCTGCTTTGTCTGCCCATCTCTTTTGCGCAGGCTGAAAGCACCGCGCCAGAAACATCTGTTACTCCTTCGAACCCGACACTCAATGTCGCTACCCTGGCACCCAATACCCTGATTAGCGGTAGAGTGGCCTACCGCGACATACGGTTTCCCGCCACACTGCTGATCAAAGACCAGCGCGGCGTGCAGCGCCAGGTAAAAACCGACATTCAGGGGCGATTTTATGCCGACGTGTCTTCGCTGGTTGCGCCTCTGCGCCTGTCCGCCATCGAAGCTGGCGGGCAAAACTGTCTTGCCAGCAACCAGCTTCGCGCCGTCTGCCTGAGCGCACTGGTCCCACAATTACGTGATGGTCATGAAAATCACATTAATATCAATCCGCTGACCGATCGCATTCTGTCTGACGTTGCCGCGTCGGCGGGCTATATTGGCCCGCAGCAACTGATCGACGCCACTGCCTTGCCGGCATTGTCGGCCGCATCCTGGGAAACCGCCTACCGCGAATTCCATGCCGGTTTCGATGATGCGCTGAAGCAGGCCGGTATTGCCGTTCCCGCCCAGTTCGATCCGTTAACCTATCCGGATACGCAGACCCCGGCTTTTACCCAGGTTTTGCAGGTCATCAATCATGCCCGCAATTACCACAATGACAGCGGCCAGGCTGGCCACACCGTGCTGACTGACATCGCATTTCGTCCGATTATCGGGCTGAATGCCTCCGGCAGTTACGAGCCATTGGATCTGACCAGCGCCAGTCAGCATCGCAAAGCGCTTGAGCGGGCGCGTACCCGAATTTTCATCGTCAGCGATTCGACCGCGGCAACCTATGAGAAAGCACGCTTTCCCCGGATGGGATGGGGACAGGTATTTGAACAGCAGTTCCGACCCGGCAGCCAGATCGCCATCGCGAACGGCGCCCGCTCCGGACGCAGCTCACGCGATTTCTACTACGAAGGCTGGTTCCGTCAGATGGAGCCGTTTATGCGGCCGGGCGACTATTTGTTTATCGGTATGGGACACAACGATCAGAACTGCGATAGCCAGAAAGCGGTTCGCGGCGCGGCGGATGTCGCCAACCTCTGTACTTACCCCAATAGCGCCGACGGCAGACCGCAATACCCGCAGGGCAAACCGGATATGTCTTTCCAGATCTCGCTGGAACGCTACATTCGCTACGCGCGAGCGCATCGAATGATACCGGTATTGCTGACCCCGACGGCGCGCGTCAAAAACGCCGAAGGGAAGAACGGGACACCGGCGGTCCACAGCCACCTGACAAAACAGAACAAAGCCGGCGGTTATGCCTTTATCGGCGATTACACTCAGACCATCCGCGATACAGCCAGCAAGAACAAGGTACCGCTGCTGGATGTGGAAACCGCGACGCTGGCGCTGGCCAACCAGGGTGACGGCCAGCAATGGCAGCAATACTGGCTGGCGGTCGATCCGGAGCGCTACCCCTATTACCGCGATCAGGCAGGCAGCCTGACTCAGCCTGACACCACCCACTTCCAGCAGAAAGGCGCGCAGGCGGTCGCGGCGATAGTCGCCGACCAGATCAACGCGACGCCTTCGCTGCGGGAACTGGCGGGCAAGCTGCAACCGACTGGCCGGTAATGCTGTGAAATAGGTTTTATAGGACGTTACTCGTGCATGAAGCACCTGGACTTCTGTCACCCACCACTAAAGGAATATGTGTATGTTAAAAACGATCTCTGGAACCCTTGCGCTGTCGCTGATTATCGCCGCCAGCGTACATCAGGCACAGGCAGCGACAACCTACAACGCTGTGGTGTCAAAATCCGCCAGCGACGGCAAAACCTTCAAAACCATTGCCGATGCGATTGCCAGCGCCCCGGCGGGCAGCACGCCATTCGTCATTCTGATCAAGAACGGCGTCTATAACGAACGCCTGACGATTACCCGCAGTAACCTGCACCTGAAAGGCGAAAGCCGCAGCGGTACCGTCATTGCCGCCGCTACGGCGGCGGGCACCCTGAAGTCGGACGGCAGCAAATGGGGAACGGCAGGCAGCAGCACCATCACCATCAGCGCCAAGGATTTCAGCGCCCAGTCGCTGACCATTCGCAACGACTTTGATTTCCCGGCCAATCAGGCCAAAAGCGACAGCGACAGCAGTAAAATCAAGGACACGCAGGCGGTAGCGCTTTACGTCAACAAAAGCGGCGACCGCGCCTACTTCAAAGACGTCAGCCTGATCGGCTATCAGGACACGCTGTATGTTTCCGGCGGCCGCAGCTTCTTCTCCGATTGCCGTATCAGCGGCACAGTTGACTTTATCTTTGGCGACGGCACCGCGCTGTTCGACAACTGCGATCTGGTTTCCCGCTATCGCGCTGATGTGAAAAGCGGCGGTATCTCCGGTTACCTGACCGCGCCCAGCACCAACATCAATCAGAAGTATGGTCTGGTGATCACCAACAGCCGCGTGATTCGGGAAAGCGACTCGGTACCGGCGAAAAGCTACGGGCTGGGTCGCCCCTGGCATCCGACAACGACCTTCTCTGATGGTCGTTACGCGGATCCGAACGCTATTGGTCAGACCGTTTTCCTGAACACCAGTATGGATAACCATATTTATGGTTGGGACAAGATGTCCGGCAAGGACAAGAACGGCAATACCATCTGGTTCTATCCGGAAGATTCTCGTTTCTTCGAGTACAAATCCTATGGTGCGGGAGCTGCGGTGAGCAAAGACCGTCGGCAACTGACCGACGCACAGGCGAAAGAGTACACCCAGAGCAAAGTGCTGGGCGACTGGACGCCAACACTACCCTGACGGATGACCATTCTGATGCAACAATCGCCGCTTCCCCAGGAGGTGGTTTACGGCTGACAACAAAACAGCCAGCCGCTAACGGCTGGCTGTTTGTCTTTCCGAAACACGAAAAGCACAATCGCTGTCAGATGGCGGCTTCGTCCTCTTCGCCGGTGCGGATACGGATTACACGAGCCACGTCAAAGACAAAGATCTTGCCGTCGCCGATCTTGCCGGTCTGCGCGGTGCTCATGATGGTCTCCACACAGGTATCGACGATATCGTCGGACACCACGATCTCAATTTTCACTTTCGGCAGAAAATCCACCATGTACTCCGCGCCGCGATACAGCTCGGTATGACCTTTCTGGCGTCCGAATCCTTTTACTTCCGTAACCGTCATCCCGGTGATGCCAACCTCGGCTAACGCTTCGCGTACATCATCCAGTTTGAATGGTTTAATAATCGCATCAATTTTTTTCATGGTGAAATCCTAATCATCACTATGTAGCGGCCAGAGCCAGCACGGCGAAATCATGATCGGCCATGCAATTCACAATAACTTAACACTATTCTTTAAAATCGTTGGCGTCCAGTTCATGCCGCGCCAGCAATTTATAAAATTCCGTACGGTTTCGCCCCGCCATACGCGCCGCCTGCGTCACGTTACCTTTGGCGATCTGCAGTAATTTGCGCAGGTAATTGAGCTCAAACTGGTTACGCGCTTCGGCAAACGTAGGCAGCGCCGTATTTTCCCCTTCCAGCGCCTGTTCCACCAGCGCATCGCCAATTACCGGCGCACTGGTCAGCGCGACGCATTGCTCAATCACATTGACCAGTTGCCGCACGTTGCCCGGCCAACTGGCCGCCATCAGGCGTTTCATAGCGTCCGTCGAAAAACTGCGTACAAAGGGTTTGTGTCGTGCCGCCGCTTCGCGCAGCAAGTGGTTGGCCAATAGCGGAATATCTTCAGCTCGCTCATTCAATGCAGGCAGTTTGAGGTTCACCACATTGAGGCGATAGTAAAGATCCTCACGAAACTCCCCTTTCTCCATCGCTTTGGGTAAATCACGATGGGTGGCGGAAATAATCCGCACATTGATGTCTATATCCCGGTTACTGCCCAGCGGCCTGATCTTACGCTCCTGCAATACGCGCAACAGCTTCACCTGCAACGCGAGCGGCATGTCGCCGATTTCATCCAGAAACAGCGTACCGCCTTCCGCCGCCTGGAATAACCCCTCGCGCTGGCTGACAGCGCCGGTAAAGGCCCCACGGGCATGGCCGAATAATTCGGACTCCAGCAAAGGTTCCGGCAATGCGCCGCAGTTGATAGCGATAAACGGCCTTCCCGCCCGGGGGCTGGCGGCGTGAATCGCCTGTGCCAGCACCTCTTTCCCGGTGCCGCTCTGACCGTTAATCAATACGCTGACATCCGACTGCGCCACCATTTTGGCCTGTTCGAGCAGGCGCAGCATAATCGGACTGCGCGTCACTACCGCGGCGCGCCAGCTCTCATCGCTTGCCGGCGGCGACAGCTTAAGCGCATCATCAATCGCTTTGTATAGCGCGTCGCGATCAACCGGCTTGGTCAAAAAGCTGAATACGCCCTGCTGCGTTGCCG
This sequence comes from Dickeya sp. NCPPB 3274, assembly GCF_000406205.1. Lineage (NCBI taxonomy): Bacteria > Pseudomonadati > Pseudomonadota > Gammaproteobacteria > Enterobacterales > Pectobacteriaceae > Dickeya > Dickeya sp. NCPPB 3274. Next base: position 3,704,393 of record NZ_CM001979.1, read on the forward strand.
CCACCGCTTCGGGGATAGAACCGTGCGCAGTCAGGATAATCACCGGCATTCCCGGCTGATTTTTCTGGATTTCGGCAAACAAGGCCAACCCATCCATTTCATCCATGCGCAAATCACTGATCACCAGATCGATTTTTTCCCGCAGCAACAACCGCAACGCGTCCTGACCGCTGGTTGCCGTGGTAACGGTAAACCCTTCACTGGTCAGGCGCATTCCCAGCAATTTCAACAGGCTGGGATCATCATCCACTAACAGCAGGCTGGCGGATTTTCGGGTGGTCATTCGCTTTTCATTCCTTTTTTCACCACTGCGGGCGGTGTTTCGCTTTCACCGCTTTTTACCGACCGACGCCCTTCACCATCCGGCAAATCGCTCTGGACCGGCTTACGCGATGAGAGCTGACGTTCGATATCGGTCAGATTTTCCAGTTTACGCGTCGTGGTTTCCAACTGGGATTGCAACTGATTCTGCTGTTCATGCATAACTTCCAGCTGTTTGTCACTGTTTTCCTGTGTCCGCTGGAAACGCTGACGCTCATCAGCCAGGGTCAACATCAGGTTCTGTTTATCCAGCCAGACCTGGAACAGCGGCAGCAACGTCAGCGGCACGTTCAGCCGATGACGGTTCAGTTGTTCAATAATCTGGCGACGCTCCTGCACCGTGGTTTCGGCGTTATCCAGCAAGATGGCCTGACGGAACAAACCGCTCCAGTCATTCTCTCCCACCAATAGCGTCTGCTGCCGCGCCTGCGCCGGCGTCATGCGCGCAGCGCAATCCATCACGCGTAACCAGTACAGCGCGTTGTTCATCGCATCGGTGTTATGGAGTTGCCACAACCGCCCACAGGACATGGTGCGGTAATCCGCCACCTGCTCTTTAGGCGGACTGACTATCTCTGTCCCTCGCCGCTCGGCGGGGGTATTGTCGTTATCCTGAGCGCAGCCAGCCAGTAAAACAGCCGGTAAAAATAGCCATGGCAGGATCAGCCGCTTTTTCAGCGCGGCAACCACCTCCGGGCCGGACAACGACATCACCGGACCTCGTAACGACAGGAGGCTTAACAACCGTGCAATCATGGTTAATTCTCAGTGTTCAATGGTAATTCAATACGGAAACAGACATCGGCGTAATCCACCGTGACCAGATTCAGCTCCCCTTGCATACGGCGGATGCAGTCCTGCGCAATGCTCAATCCCAGGCCACTCCCTTTTACTGCGCCCTTGCGCTGGTGAGTTCCCTGATAAAAAGGCTCGAATATCATGCTTTTATCCGATTCAGGAATCGGTGTGCCGCTGTTGGCGACATCGATCTGAACCCGGCCCTCGACCTGACGGCTGCGGATCCAAATGTTACCGGATTCCTGCCCGTAGTGCACCGCATTGGAATAGAGATTATCCATCACCCGCATCAACAGCGTGGTTTCCGCCCGACACGCCTTCGCATCCAGTTCAATATGCGTTTGCATCAGCTTGCCACGCGCCGGCAGGCTGTGAGCAGAGACAACCATATTGACGATATCGTCGATATCCACCTGTTCCAGCCCGGCCGGCGCATCCGCCAGTTTCCGGTTATAGTCGAGCAATTGCTCAATCAGCTGCTGCAGATGGCGACTGCTGTTATCGAGAATCGCCACCACCTCTTTCTGGTCAGCCGTCAGCGTGCCGACCACTTCGTCCGCCAGCAACGCCGCCCCTTCACGCAGGCTCGCCAGCGGCGTTTTCAACTCATGGGACAGGTGGCGCAAAAACTCGTGACGCTGTGCTTCCAGCCAGGACAGACGCTCGCTCAGCCAGATGATTCGCTGCGCCAGAGAGCGAATCTCCGTCGGCCCTCTGAAACTGGCGATTCGGCCCAACGGACGGCCTTCTCCCAGCCGGTTGATCATGCGCTCGACGCCTTTCACCGGCCCGATAATCATCCGGGTAAACAGCATCACCAGCAGCACGCTGACCAGAAACAGCACCAGCGCCTGCCAGCCGAAAAAACGGCCTCGCTCGGCAATGTCTTGTTGCAACTGCTGCCCGCGCGAAAAAATCACTTCGCGGGTTGCCTGCACCATTTGGGCATTCGTGCGGGAGAAATTATCCAGTACCGTGGCGGATGCCGCCGCCGGACCATTATTCTGACAACGGATATCCGTCAGTTGCGTCAGGTATTGCCGCAGATTTTGATAGTAGGAAGGGTCAGGCAGAATCGGCGCATGGGCGTCAAGCATCTGTGAATACTGCTTACGCTGGTTTTGATACAGCTGCGATAAGGTTTGATCCCCCAGCACGCAAAACTGGCGGTAGCTGCGCTCCATGCTAACGGCGGTGCTGGTCATGGCTTCGCTGCGCCGGGCATCGGCCAGTGTGGTGTTATTGATTCCGGCAGCCTGCTCGCTGAGGTGATCCAGACTCTCGTAAGCTTGATAAGCCAGCACCAGCAGCGGCAACAAAACCAGCAGGAATGCCATAATGACCAACTGCCGCAAAGAGCGTGGAAAAAAACGCCAACGTTTCAACGAAATCATATCGTTACCTGCCAGAACAGTCCGCTTGATACATCGCTCGCAATAACGCGCCATTGTACGCGTTATCCGCATCACCTCAAAAGCAGACCGTCAGGATCGCGGAAAACCGCACGCAATCATTCCATGCAGCAATGCAAAATCCGGCCGCAAAGCATGAGCCGGCTCGCAAAATAGCGTCAGACAGATCATAAAGCGGCGGCTCCAAAAAGCGAAACCCGGTCACACAGTAACTGTCTGACCGGGTCTCTGAATAGGCGGTGCCTCACTCAACGTGTCGCCCGATGTGCGATAAAGCCCGAAGGCAGTTATCAATAAAGCTGGACGATAGGCACCTTATCTTTTGGCATCATTCCGGATGTTATGAGCATGAATATGACGTTCACCATGCCATCATAACCAGTTGAATGAGCAGCGACATCATTATGCACTTACCGTGCCAATGATCAATTAAAAATAAACAAGATACTGAAATACAAATAAAAATAAAATAATCACATCAAAAATCATCGAAGCGGCGATCCAGAAGGCACATCAACCCGGCGGAAATTTAGCGTTTTGTCGCTAAAAAAAGACATCCTGATGGGCAACGGAAACAACCATTAAAAATCAAATAGATAAATGTCACCTTTTAGCGACAGGCTAACGTGGCGTTGTCGTTGATTTGAGACAAAAAAATAAAGGGACCGAAGTCCCTTTATTATCAATGCATTACTTTATCGCATCACCCCAACTGACGGCGTGCGTTACGGAACATACGCATCCACGGGCTGTCCTCGCCCCATTCCTCCGGGTGCCAGGAGTTGCTGACCGTACGGAACACGCGTTCCGGATGCGGCATCATCACCGTAGCGCGGCCGCTGACGCTGGTCACCGCGGTGATGCCGTTCGGCGAACCGTTCGGGTTAACCGGGTAATCTTCCGTGACCTGACCGTAGTTGTTAACGAAACGCAACGCCACCAGCTGATGTTGTTCCAGGGCGGCCAGATGACCGTCGTCACGCACTTCTACACGACCTTCGCCGTGAGACACGGCGATCGGCATACGGGAACCGGCCATATCTTGAAGGAACAGTGATGGGCTGTTGGTCACTTCCACCAGGCTGAAACGCGCTTCAAAACGGTCTGACTTGTTGCGCACAAAACGCGGCCAGTGTTCCGCCCCCGGAATCAGTTCACGCAGGTTGGACATCATCTGACAGCCGTTACATACGCCCAGCGCCAGTGTTTGCGGACGCAGGAAGAAAGCGGCGAATTCATCACGCACCCGATCGTTGAACAGGATTGATTTCGCCCAGCCCTCACCGGCGCCCAGCACATCGCCGTAAGAGAAACCGCCGCAGGCGACCAGCGCCTGGAAGTCCTGCAGGTCACGGCGACCAGCCAGCAGATCGCTCATATGAATATCAATGGCGTCAAACCCGGCGCGATGGAACGCCGCGGCCATTTCCACATGAGAGTTGACGCCCTGCTCGCGCAGTACCGCCACCTTCGGGCGCGCCTGACGGCTGATGAACGGCGCGGCAATGTCTTCGCGCAGATCAAAGGTCAGCGCCACGTTCAGCCCCGGATCGTTGTCATCGGATTTGGCGTGGTGTTCCTGATCGGCGCACTGCGGGTTATCACGCAGGCGCTGCATCTGCCAGGTGGTTTCAGCCCACCAGTTGCGCAGCGTAGTGCGGCTTTCGTGATACACCACATCGTTGCCGCTGTGAATGATGAAGTGGTTGCCGACTTCCGCCTGTCCCAGATAATGCACGCAATCCGCCAGGCCATGCTCAGCCAGCACCTGTTCCACTTCAGCACGGCGGGAAGCTTCGATCTGGATAACGGCGCCCAGCTCTTCGTTGAACAGCACCGCCAGCGCATCTTCGCCCATGGAGCCGATGTTCGCTTTAACGCCGCAATGCCCGGCAAACGCCATCTCCGCCAGCGTGACCAGCAGGCCGCCGTCTGAACGGTCGTGGTAAGCCAGCAGAGCCTGATTCGCCACCAGAGCCTGCATCGCATTGAAGAAACCCGCCAGTTGGGCCGGATTACGCACATCCGCGGTTTTACGACCCAGTTGGCGATAAACCTGCGCCAGCGCCGTAGCGCCCAGCGCGTGATGCCCGGCGCCCAGATCGATCATCAGCAGTACGTTATCTTTGTCGGTACGCAACTGCGGCGTGACGGTATGACGCACGTCTTCCACACGGGCAAAGGCGGAAATGACCAGCGACAGCGGCGCCGTTACCGATTTGTCTTCGCCGTTTTCCTGCCAGCGGGTTTTCATCGACATGGAGTCTTTGCCCACCGGAATGGTCAACCCCAACGCCGGACACAGTTCTTCGCCCACCGCCTTCACGGCTTCATACAGACCCGCGTCCTCGCCCGGATGCCCGGCCGCCGCCATCCAGTTGGCGGACAGTTTCACCCGTTTCAGGTCGCCGATATGCGTCGCCGCAATGTTGGTCAGCGCTTCCCCGACCGCCAGCCGCGCCGAAGCGGCAAAGTTACGCAGCGCCACCGGCGCACGTTCGCCGATGGACATGGCTTCACCGTAGTAGCTATCCAGACTGGCGGTAGTCACAGCACAGTCCGCCACCGGCACCTGCCACGGCCCGACCATCTGGTCGCGCGCCACCATCCCGGTTACCGTGCGGTCGCCGATGGTGATCAGGAAGGTTTTTTCGGCCACCGCCGGCAAGTGCAGCACACGTTCAACCGCTTCCGCCAGATAAATACCTTCGCGATTCAACGGCGTGCCTTCCACGTTTTTACGCTCAACATCACGCAGCATCTTCGGCGTTTTGCCCAGCAGCACGTCCAGCGGCATATCGATCGGCTTGTTATTGAAATGGCGATCGCCGAGCGTCAGATGCTGTTCTTCCGTGGCTTCGCCAATGACCGCATAAGGCGCGCGCTCACGACGGCAGATTTCATCAAACTGCGCCAGTTGTTCCGGCGCTACCGCCAGCACATAACGCTCCTGCGACTCGTTACACCAGACTTCCAGCGGGCTCATGCCCGGTTCGTCATTCAGGATATCGCGCAGCTCAAAACGGCCGCCGCGTCCACCGTCGCTAACCAGTTCCGGCATGGCATTGGACAGGCCGCCGGCGCCGACGTCATGGATAAACAGAATGGGGTTTTGTTCGCCGAGCTGCCAGCAGCGGTCGATCACTTCCTGACAGCGACGCTCCATTTCCGGGTTATCGCGTTGTACCGAGGCGAAATCCAGATCCGCGTCAGACTGGCCGGAGGCCATAGAAGACGCCGCGCCGCCGCCCAGACCGATGTTCATCGCCGGGCCGCCCAGCACGATCAGCTTGGCGCCGATGCTGATTTCGCCTTTCTTCACATGATCGGCGCGAATGTTGCCGATACCGCCCGCCAGCATGATCGGTTTGTGATAACCACGCACTTCAACGCCGTTATGGCTGTCCACCACTTCTTCATAAGTACGGAAATAACCGGTCAGCGCCGGACGGCCGAATTCGTTATTGAACGCCGCGCCGCCCAGCGGGCCGTCGGTCATGATGTCCAGCGCGCTGACGATACGGTCCGGCTTGCCGAAATCCTGCTCCCACGGCTGGATAAAGCCCGGAATGCGCAGGTTGGATACTGAGAATCCCACCAGACCGGCTTTCGGTTTTGCCCCCCGTCCGGTGGCGCCTTCATCGCGGATTTCGCCGCCGGAACCGGTCGCCGCGCCCGGCCACGGTGAAATGGCGGTCGGGTGGTTGTGAGTTTCCACTTTCATCAGGATATGCGCGTCTTCCTGATGGTAGCCGTAAGCGCCCTGCGGATCAGGGAAGAAACGGCCGACAGCCGACCCTTCCATCACCGCCGCATTATCCTTATAAGCAGACAGAACATAGTCCGGCGTATGCTCAAAGGTGTTTTTGATCATCTTGAACAGCGACTTCGGCTGCGTCTCGCCATTGATGATCCAATCGGCATTAAAGATTTTGTGACGGCAGTGCTCGGAATTCGCCTGCGCAAACATGTAGAGTTCGATATCTGTCGGATTGCGTCCCAGTTTGGTAAAAGCATCCAGCAGATAATCCATTTCGTCGTCGGCCAGCGCCAGACCCAAACGCAGGTTGGCCTCCTCCAGCGCGGGGCGGCCCTGCAGCAGAATTTCCACCCGTTTCAGCGGAGCCGGCTGATGCTGGGAAAACAGCAGATTGGCCTGTTGCAGGTCGTCAAACACGCTTTCCATCATGCGGTCATGGAGCAGCGCGGCCAGTTCCCGCCACTGCGCATCGCTGAGCGTCGGCGCGTGGATGTAAAACGCCAGACCGCGCTCCAGACGACGGATTTTCGGCAAACCGCAATTGTGTGCGATGTCGGTCGCTTTGGAAGACCAGGGAGAAATGGTGCCCGGACGCGGGGTCACCAGAATCAGCCGCCCGGTAGGCTCGTGCTCTGCGAGAGAAGGGCCGTATTTCAGCAGTCGGCTCAGTCGTGACTGTTCTTCATGGTTTAGCGGAGCGTTCACATCGGCGAAGTGGACGTATTCGGCATAAATGTCGCTGACGGGCAGGTGATACTCTTTGCACCGGGCCAACAGTTTATTGATACGAAAAGCCGATAAGGCGGGTGAACCACGCAGTATTTCCATCATCTAAATTTCTCTCGTCTTCGAGGCACCGGAGACAGTGCGTCAGGGCGCTACAGGGGGGAAACGCGCGTTATTATAGAGAATAGTGGCGCGCGACGAAACCGTTTGCGTAGCGATTGTTAAACATTGAGAGCACCTTGCGGTCAAACAGTAGGCAAACTAATAAAAGTTGCACACTGGCGGTTTGTTAAGCAAAATGCCCCCCGACTCTGGGACAGATGCATAAGAAACTGCCGTTACAGACAGACAGGCCAACCGGCCGCCGAGAGACAACTCATTGAAGCGTTTAACGATAAATTATGTTTTCATCGGGGTAATCGCTTTGCTGTTGACGCTGGCACTGTGGCCAAATATTCCCTGGCGCAGTCACCAGGATGTTCAGCTAAGGCAAATCCTTTCACGTGGCGAGCTGCGCATCAGCACCGTGACCTCTCCGCTGACCTATACGCTCAGCAACGGTTCCCCCACCGGACTGGACTACGAACTGGCCAAACGATTCGCCGACTACCTCGGCGTGCGGCTGGTGGTATCGGTGCGCCAAAACGTCGACGATTTATTCAGCGATCTGGATAACGACAATGCCGACCTGCTGGCCGCCGGTCTGATTTACAACCGGGAACGCCTGAGCCGTTTCCGGGCCGGTCCTTCCTATTATTCGGTGTCGCAGCAACTGGTCTATCGCATGGGCACGGCTCGCCCCGGCGCGCTGGACAAATTGCAGGGTAAGCTGACCGTGTTGTCCGGTTCGGCGCACGCCGCCACGCTGCGCGATTTCAAAGCCGGTAAATATCCGCAGCTGAGTTGGGAGGTCGCCACCGATCTGTCCGAGCTGGACCTGCTAAAACAGGTAGCGGAAGGAAAACTGGATTACACCATCGCCGACTCAATAAACATCGGCCTGATGCAACGTATTCACCCGCAACTGGCGGTGTCGTTCGACCTCAGCGACGAAGAGCCGGTCACCTGGTATATGCGGCAAAACCACGACGATAGCCTTTCCGCCGCGCTGCTCGACTTCTTCAGCCAGATGATGGAAGACGGCACCCTCGCCCGTCTGGAAGAGAAGTACCTCGGGCATGTCGGCGAGTTCGACTACGTGGATACCACCACCTTCCTCAGCGCCATCGACAATACCCTGCCGGGCCTGCGTCCGCTGTTCGAGAAATACGCCAGAGAAATCGACTGGAAACTGCTGGCGGCCATTTCATATCAGGAGTCGCACTGGAATCCGCTGGCGACCTCGCCGACCGGGGTGCGCGGCTTGATGATGCTGACCCGCAATACCGCCGAAAGCCTGGATGTGGCGGATCGACTCAACCCGGAAGAAAGTATCCGCGGCGGCGCCAGATACCTGAATCAGATGATGCAGCAGGTGCCGGCCACCATCCCGACGGACGAACGTATCTGGTTTGCGCTGGCCGCCTATAACATGGGGTACGCCCATATGATGGATGCCCGCAAACTGACGGAAAAACAGAAAGGGAATCCCGACAGTTGGGCCGACGTCAAAATACGCCTGCCGATGCTGAGCCAGAAACGCTACTACGCCCAGACCCCCAACGGTTACGCCCGCGGTCAGGAGGCTTACAACTACGTGGAAAACATCCGGCGCTATATGGTTAGTCTGGTCGGGTATCTGTCGGAGAAAGAAAGCCGGGCGTTACAACAACAACTGGCCGCCAGCGCTTATCCCGCCGTACCGCCGGAACAGCTAACCGCCAATCCTTCCCGCTGACGAACCGCCGCTCAGTCGGACGAGTCCCGTTCGGCGGAGCGCGCGTCGCGTTGCTGCTGACGACGCATACGGAAAAAACGGCTCAGTAGATCAGAACACTCATCCGCCAGTACCCCGTCGGTAATGGCGATATGATGGTTCATGCCCGGGTGGCGCAGAATATCCACCAATGAACCGGCCGCGCCGGTCTTGGCGTCGGCCGCGCCATATACCAGCCGGTTGATGCGGCTGTGAATCATGGCGCCGGCGCACATCACGCATGGCTCCAGCGTGATGTACAGCGTGGTATCCAACAGGCGGTAGTTTTGCAGCGCCTGTCCGCCCTGCTGTAATGCCATGATTTCCGCATGGGCGGTGGGATCGTGCCGGCTAATCGGGCGATTCCAACCTTCGCCGATGATCTTGTCTCCCTGCACCAGCACGGCGCCGACCGGCACCTCGCCTTCGTCCCAGGCCCGTTGCGCCAGCGTCAGTGCATGACGCATCCAGAATTCATCATCCATTGGATTACTCATCATTCCTCTTGGCTTCCGCCCTCATCACGTGCGGCGCGCATTATACATGCCAGCGGCGGCGAGTCATTCCAGTTGCTGCAGATGGCCGGCCGGCGTCACGCGCCAGCGATGCGCACAGAAAAAGAGTAGCGAGTTATCCTGCCGGCTGTCGCTGTAGCCGCTGTAAAGCTCAAGCGGCGTCCCCAGCCGACGCTCCATCTGCACGACTTTTTCGTGCCCCAGACAGCGCAGGCTCAACCCCCAACCGCCCCAGCGCCGCATCATCTGGCTGCCGATCAACTGGACCTGCGGCAGAAACGACGCATCGCTATAGACTTGTTCAACCAACCGCTGCGGCGAACCGGTCACCAGCCAGACCTGCGACCGGCTGTCGGCCAGATAACGTTCCAGACGCTGGCGAACCAGAGGAAAAGGAGTGACCCGCTGGCGGAACCAGACCACAAACGCCTGCTCCAGCTGCCGCAGCCGCGCTTCACGCCGCCCCGCCGTGATCGCCCACAGCAGCAGGCTAACCGGCCAGCGAGCAGTACGGCCATTTATGGTCAATCCTGCCGCCAGCAAAGGCAACAAAGGGACAACCAACAACAAATTCAACGGTAAATGGCGGATCAAGAACCACAGAAAGCTGCCGAACAGATCCTGACGATGCAATGTGCCGTCCAGATCGAAGAACACAACGCGCATGACCGTCGGCGATGAATTCAACATGCACGCTCTCCGGTGGTTCGAGTCAGTGTTGGTGGCATCAGGTCCTCTCCACGCCCAACGCATCGCGCAGATAGCCGTCTTTCTCGGCCAGCCGTTGTCTGGCCTGTTGCACATCGCAGCCGGTCACCACCATCACTATCGCCGGTTTAACCTCATAATCGGTCTGCGCCAGACAGCGCTGCGCCGTATCCCGATCAACGCCGGTGGCGTCCATCAGGATACGGCAGGCGCGATCCACCAGCTTCACGTTAGTGGCTTTCACATCCACCATCAGGTTCTGGTACACCTTGCCCAAACGCACCATCGCGCCGGTGGAAATCATGTTCAGCACCAGTTTTTGCGCCGTGCCGGATTTCAGCCGGGTGGAGCCGGTCAACACTTCCGGACCCACCAACGGGGAAATGGCTATCTCCGCGGCCTGCGCAATCGGCGAATGCGGGTTGCAGGAAATGGCGGCGGTACGGCAGCCCAAAGCACGCGCATAGCGCAAGCCGCCAATCACATAGGGGGTTCGCCCCGACGCGGCAAGGCCGATGACCATATCCTGAGAAGTTAGCGTCAGCGCGATCAAATCCGCTTCGCCTAACGCCGGGTTATCTTCTGCGCCTTCAACCGCCTTCAGCAAGGCTCCGGGGCCGCCGGCAATCAATCCCACCACCAATCCGTGCGGCACGCCAAAGGTAGGCGGACATTCCGACGCATCCAGTACGCCAAGACGGCCGCTGGTACCGGCCCCCAGGTAAATAACTCGTCCGCCGGCCTTCAGGCAGCCAGCCGCGGCATCCACAGCCTGAGCTATCGCCGGCAAAACCTCACGGATCGCCTCCGGCACCCGGTGGTCCTGCTGATTGAACAATGACACCATCTCCAGCGTAGACAGCTGATCCAGATTCATGGACGCCGGATTACGCGTTTCCGACACCAGTGCGCCGAAATCCATACTTTTTTCGTCTTCTATCATTATTCAGTCGCCTTGCTCATCAAGCCGCGTCAATCGCCGCCAACCGGCGCTCATCGGTAACGCGCTGCCGAACCAATAAAAAACGGCTTGCAAGGTAACTGGCAAGCCGTTTTGTCAGTACTTCTCAACATCAGAATATTTTGTCCTCATCTTCGCGGATTAGCGAATCCAGATCACCCAACGCTTCACGCGCCTGTGCCCGGTTGATGAGTTTAAGCTGCGCGGCCGCCGGGAAATCCGTGATGTTAATCTGACCCTTGGTGATCAACACCTGAATCAGATCTTCCAGTACACGCACCATTTCCAGATCGCTGCTGCGCAGTCGCTCGATGTTAGCCAGAATAGCCTGCTGATTATTCAGCCATGCCATTGCTTCAACAGAACCATCCGGCAGTTCGCCGTTCATTTCGGGAAACGGCGATTCTTCTACCCTGATAAGATGGCCGTTGCTGTCACGCAAAATATAAAACATACCAAGCCCTTTTTTATTTGCAAAAGAGAACTCACCTGGCAAGGCGGCTCTCTACTCCTGATTAGGATTTCATATGTTACCGCGCACGGTAACCGCATGTCCGGCTACCGGCAGAGGACGACCACGCTAGCACGTCTCAACGCACACGCACGCTTCTGCCAGGGAGCGCCGGCATCGGAAACCCATCGTCTCCATCTGCTCCCGGATGGCACGTCTGATGCCGATGCACCGCCTGCCATCTGTTGGGTGGAATCAGTGCCGCCACGTGGGCGTACTACCGCATGTACCGCACGACGGGGCCTGAACAAGCTCGCGATCCCTCATCGGCACATCACGTCAGGCCACCCGCCAGCATGGCATTTTCACCACTGCCGGGCAAGCTATCCACGTGATTCTCTGCCCGATCTCCGCGTTTACGACAGGTTGAATCGCGTGCAGAGCGTTATCTGCTTACTGATTACCAAACGTATTATGTCGTATCAAAATGTCAGTTATATTGACCGCCATGAATGATTTCCAGCCAGGGCGGAACGACGGGACGGCCTCAAACCCGGCATGACTCTGACAGGCGACTTTGAAATGAAAGGTTGCGTCCGGCAAGGTTCGCCATGAATAATGCTTGCCAGTCAAAACCTGAAAAAACAACAAAATCAGGCCATATTGCTCACTTTTTTCTATTTTTTATCTGTGATCGCGTTGCCTGCAGGCGGTCACGATGGCTAAGGAACGCGCAGCGACATGAATACACACCATGAGCAGCCACCGGGCGGCGAGGAATATCATCATTCCCCGCAACATCAGGATCCCCGCATCCGCCACGACGACCCTTTGCTTGACAGCCTGTTGGTCCTGTGTCGGCTGCAGGGAAAGCCGACCAGCCGCGCTACGCTGACCGCGGGGTTACCGCTTGAAGACCTGCGTTTACCCGCCAGTTTGTTGCCGCGCGCCGCGGCTCGCGCCGGTTTGCGGGCCCGGATACTCAAACGCTCGCTGAATGCCATTCCGGCGATGTCGCTGCCCGCTATGCTGTTACTGCGCGAAGGGCGCGCCGCCATCCTGCTGGGCTGGACGGCAGACGGCAACGCCCGCCTGATGACGGGTGAAACCGAAGGCGGCGAAATTACGGTCGACCACAATACCTTGCAGCAAAACTATCTGGGGCTGGTGATGTTCGCCCAGTCGGCTCATCGCTTTGAAGCCTCTCCGACAGCCCTGCTGCCGCGAAGCAAGGCCTGGTTCCGGGACACGCTGAAGCTATCGCGCAGTCTGCATCTGGATGCCGTGGTCGCCAGCCTGCTGATTAATATCATCGCGTTGTTTGTCCCGCTGTTCGTCATGCAGGTCTACGATCGGGTAATCCCCAATCAAACCACCACCACCTTGTGGGTGCTGGCTTCCGGCGTCGGCATCGCCCTGCTCTTTGACCTTATCCTGAGGATATTACGCAGCATTTGCGTCGATATCGCCGGGAAAAAGACCGACCTTATCCTTTCCGCCGCCTTGTTTGAACGCCTGACCGGCATGATGCTGTCGGCCTTTCCGGCACGAACCGGCGCGGTGGCGCACCGGGTACGGGAATTTCAGGCCTTGCGCGATACGTTATCGTCGCTGACGTTGGGAACGCTGATCGACTTTCCGTTCACGCTGCTGATGCTGATTCTGCTCGGCATGCTGGGTGGTCCGCTGGTCTGGATACCGTTGCTGACGCTGCCGCTGGTCCTGCTGATCAACGGGCTGTTGCAACAGCCGATCACGGCGGCGCTGGCCCATTCCCGGCGTCTGACTGACGAACGGCAGGCGCTGCTGACCGAAACGCTGGGCGGGCTGGATGTCATCAAAATTAATAATGCGGAAGGCGAACGCCAGCGCCAGTGGGAACAAATCAGCGGCGACATCAGCCGGCTGGACTCGCGGGTGAAAACATTATCGGCCATCGCCACCCATCTGACGCAATCGTGCCAGCATCTCGCCGGCATAGTCGTGATTGTCTCAGGAGTATATCTGCTGCTGGACAGCCAACTGACCCTGGGCACGCTGTTCGCTTGTTACCTGCTAAACAGCCGGGCATTGATGACGCTGGGGCCGTTGTCCGAGCTGTTTACCCGCTATCAGCAGGCGCGGCTGACGCTGGAAGAAACCCGGCGTCTGATGGAATTACCGCAGGAACGGGGCGAACAGCCCTACCCTCTGAAACGGGAAAGCATTCAGGGCAGCATCGAGTTTCGTGATGTCACCTTCCGTTATCCGGAACAGAAAAATCGCGCCCTGATTGATATCAACCTGTCGATCCGACCCGGCGAAAAAGTCGGCATTATCGGCCGCACCGGCTCCGGTAAAAGCTCGCTGGAAAAGCTGGTCGCCAGCCTTTATCAACCGACCAACGGCAACCTGCTGATCGACGGCGTGGACGCCCGTCAGCTCGATATCGCCGATGTGCGTCACCACATCGGCTATGTGCCGCAGGATATTCAGCTGTTCAGCGGTACGTTGCGGGACAACCTGATTTGCGGCGCCCGCTATGTAGAAGACGACGCGATGCTGCGCGTGGCGGATATCGCCGGCGTGAATGATTTCGCCCGGTTGCACCCGGACGGTTATAACCTGCAGGTCGGCGAACGGGGTATGCAACTATCGGGCGGTCAACGGCAGGCAGTAGCTATTGCGCGCGCGCTGCTGCTTGATCCGCCAATTCTGGTGATGGACGAGCCCACCAGCGCGATGGACAACAGCAGTGAAGACCGGTTTAAGCAGGCTCTGCAAACCTGTCTCGCCAACAAGACGCTGCTGCTGGTGACGCACCGGGTTTCCATGTTGACGCTGGTCGATCGGCTGGTGATCGTGGACAAAGGGCGCATTATCGCCGATGGTCCCAAAGCCATTGTGCTGGATGCATTAAAGAAGGGGCAGATCAATGCGTCTCGCTAAGTTCGTGCAACATCTCAACACGTATTTCTCCAGCCATCACCAGCAGGATCCACTGGCGCTGCCGGACGTGGGTCAGGCGCTGGTGGAAGATACGCCCCGCATCATCCGGCTATCGATCTGGATCATGCTGGCTTTTGCGGTCTTTCTGGTCGGTTGGGCGGCGGTTGCCGAAATTGATGAAGTTGTGCATGCGACAGGGAAAACGGTCAGTCAGTCGCAGCGCTATCGGGTTCAGGCGCAGGAAACGGGCGAACTTAGCGACATGTATATCCGCGAAGGGCAGATCGTTAACGTCGGCGAGCCCCTGATGCGGCTGGAGCATGTCCAGCCCTCCAACCCGAACACGTCCGACGCCGGTGAAAACAAGGTGGATAAGCTGTCGCTGGTAGTGTCTCCCGTGCGGGGCATTATCAGATACATTCTGGTCGATGCCACTACCGGGCAGATTTCTCCCGGCCGTACGCTGGTGGAAATCACGCCGCTGGATGACAAGCTACTGATCGAAGCGCGGGTCAGGCTGCAGGATATGGCGTTTTTGCGCCCCGGTCAGGAAGCAATGATGACGTTCACCGCGTATGACGACACCACATTTGGCGGGTTAAAAGGTTATATCGATCAGATCAGCCAGGATATGGTGACAGATCAGGCCGGCAACAGCTTTTATCTTGTTAGGTTGCGTACGGAGAAAAACTATCTGGGGAGTATCGACAAGCCCCTGCTGATCCTTCCCAGCATGGTCGCCAATGTGAATATCATTACCGGCAGGAAAACATTGCTCAGCTATCTGTTGAAACCGATTCGGCAAGCTCGGGCGGAAGCGCTGCGGGAAAGATAACGCGAATCGGCGTTTACTGGTGGGTGTTCAAGTCATGATAGATCTGGGTCTGGCTTCGTCCCAATGCCTTCGCCTGATACATCGCCGCGTCGGCATTGATAGCCAGCGTCAGCGAATCCGTACCGTGCTCCGGATACAGCGCAATCCCGATGCTGCATGAGATATCCAGCTTCTTGCCCTCGATATAGAAAGGTTCATTGAGGGCATGGTGGATCTTGTCCGCGACATACAATGTGTTCTCAACCTCTTTGATCCCCTGCAGCAGGATGATGAATTCATCGCCGCTGCGGCGATACACCGTATCTGTTTCACGCACGGCGCCTCGCATACGCGCCGCGGCTTCCTTCAACAGCAGATCCCCGGTCGCATGGCCGAAGGTATCATTAATCTGCTTGAACTTATCCAAATCGAGGAACATTAACGCGATCTTGCGGTGGGTCTGGCGAGACAGCTGGATAGCCTGCTCCATTTGCTCGGCAAAAGTCAGCCCATTGGCCAGCGAAGTCAGAGAATCATAATGCGCCAGCTGTCGATAGTGCTCTTCACTGCGGCGCAGCATATCAATCGCCCGGTAACGCTCGATCGCCACCGCCACCAGTTGCGCTGACTTCTCGATCGAAGCGATTTCGTCCTCCGTCGGGGAATAAACCTTGCGGTGATAAACGCTCAACACCCCAAGAATTTCCTTGTTCTGCCCGAAAATAGGTTCAGACCAGCAGGAACGCAAGCCGGCGTACAACGCCAGACCTTTATACAACGCCCAATGGGGATGCGTGGAAATGTCTTCCGCAATCACGCGCTTGCCGGAGTAGGCGGCCGAACCGAACGAGGCGGCGCCGTCGGCAATTTTCACATTATGGATAGCGTTCTTGTAAAAGCCGGGCAGGCTGGGAGCCGAGCCAAGGGTCAGGCACCGCTTCTCCTTGTCGACCAGCAGAACGGAACAGACAATTCTCCCGGGGTTTTTCTCCTCTACGCTGAAGATGATCGCATCCAGAATATCCTTCAGCGGCGCGCCGCTCGACAGCAGCTCCAGTGCGCGGTTGTAGGAGTTGTCGTGGTGTTCCTGAGTCTTGCGCTCAGTGATATCCATTTTTATGCTGACATACTGAACCGCATCGCTGGCTTTATTATATATTTTGACGATGCTGGCTTTTTCCCAATATAACTGTCCGTTTTTCTTACGATTAATAAACTCGCCGTTCCAAATCTCGCCTTTATTCAGGGTGGACCACAGTTCCTCATACACGCTGGCGTTGGTCATACCGGAACTTAATATATTCGTCTTGCGCCCGATCACCTCTTCCGCTTCATAACCCGACATCACGGTGAACTGCCGGTTCACGTACACGATTTCGCAGCTTTCATTAGCGATCATAATGGATGATGGGCTGTATTCGGCGGCAAAGAACACCATGTTCAGGAAGTCCTGCTTTTTTTGTTCCGCGTTAGCTTTTTCCTGGAATTTGCGGCTCCTTGCAGAAGAAATCCCTAAGAGTACTATTAATAGGGTTATTATAATTTCATACACAATAACACTCTCCTCAGGCCCGGAACGGTCCTGATCGAACAAATCGCATCACTGAAGACGAAAAATCCCGGTAATAACTCCCCTCGTATGGATTTTCAGGGTTGGCACATTTCCGGAGAGTAGAAAGGATGAATGAAAAAACTATCCAGCTCTGCAGGACAGGTTCATAGCCATAAAAACGACAGCATAAAGCCTCCATTATATCGCCGTGTGCAGACCTAAATAATAGAATCAAGAGAATTAGCTTAATCAGTTATATTAATGATAGTTATAGACATAAGCCTGGCTAATATTTTGATACAGCTCTTTACAGATTTCGTAGCGCAGTATTTTGACTATCAATTTTTCGTAAGCAAATCAATTATACCGATAAGTCCCACCATTTTAATCAAAAATAACTATCACCAGTCGTTTTTTGATCGTTGGTAGCAAACATTAATTTTTTTGTCTTTATAAATCAAATAATTGCATCAGTAAAATCAACCAGTTCTTTCTCTTATGGTTGCTGTTTTTTTCGACTACCGTCACAGTTTACTTGTTCAGCAAACAGAACCTCGGCCACATAAAACACTATATTTATATAAAAAACAAGGCATAAAAAATGAAAAGTCCATGACTAGCAATCTAATCATTTATTTTATACTGTATATTGATGGAGTATGAATTTTTCTTTTACCCTCAACGCGCTAACGAGAACGCCGGCAGGTTTCCGGAGAGTCTGAATGCATTGCACACCCGGGTAAAAGCAACAAAGCGGCATAAAAGAAGGGATGATTACAGCTCTGACCGAAGATCTTCCAAATTTTCAAACGGTTGAGGTCGGGACAAGAAATACCCCTGAGCTGCCGAGGCGTTAGATTGTCTGACAATTTCCCACTCTTCTTCAGTTTCAACCCCTTCAATGACGACATCATTACAGTAAGTGGCAATCAGAGTGACCAGTGACGGAAACAGCTGCCGCCCCTCTTTGCTCTTAAGCAACATAATGAAAAGCTCGCGGGCGATCTTGATGCAGTCGTACCTTGCCGGCGCCAGCGAGGAGAAATTCGCCACGCCGCAGCCAAAATCATCCAGCCAGAGCCGCCCCGCTTCAGGCAATGTCGCCAGCGTGTCGTGAGGCAGAACCGCCAGACTTTCAACCAGTTCAAAACGCAACCAGGGCATGGTCGTCAGCAGTTTTTTGGCTTTGCGGTTTTCCTGTAACGCCAGCAACGTCAGCCCATCAATATTGACGGATGCGCGCAGCCCGTCCTGAACAAAACGGTCATGCCACTGGCTCAGCAGTTGTAATTGTTCAATAACGATATTTAAGCGTTCTTCGACATTGAGGCGGGCAAAGTAGTGTTCAGGAGATAAAAATTTTTGCGGCATGGACGGGTGAAAAACGGCTGTCAGCAATTCAATTCCCATTAGGCGACCGGTAGTACGGTAAATGGGTTGAAATCTGTACCGCCTGTGGCAGCTGTGCCAGTAATCAGCGTCTGCAAACTGTGCCTCCCCGGTGATGGAGGCTTCAGAGCCGGGCTGATTAAAGTGACTATTTTGCTGCACTATATGTTCCGCCATTGAAGGATATGCTTACGAATAAAAGTATACCACATGCATACATGAGTTTATCGACCTTGCCCTGACAATCTTTATCCGGGCCAACTGTAATGCGAGCTACAGTACAAAGCGAATATGACGGACACATTGCATGGGAATATTTGTTTTTTTATATCAAAAAGCTATGAGAAATTATGCATTACAATCGCATAATAGTGATTAATGTCTTCGTCGTATAGTCTCTCAATCCAACGAATAGGCTGTTTTTTTTAGCCCTTCTCCGCCTGCACCGTTTATGCCGCAACCAGGCTGTGTAACCGGCTCGCAGAAGAGTATAATCGGCGGCTGATTTATGAAAGGAAAGAAAACATGGCGCTGCTGATTACCGCGAAATGCATTAACTGCGATATGTGTGAGCCGGAATGCCCCAATCAGGCGATATCGATGGGGGATGAGATCTATGAAATTGACTCGTTACGCTGTACCGAGTGCGTCGGGCACTACGATACGCCAACCTGTCAGAAGGTCTGCCCGATAGACAACACCATTCTCAAAGACACTAACCACCTGGAAAACCACGATCAACTGTGGGAAAAATTTGTCCTGCTGCACCATGCCGATCAATTGTAGTTGCCGATCAATTGTAATTGTCGAACATTGAATATCGGCCAGCTCGATACCACTCAATTTTAATTTTCAATAATCACGGTAGCACAGGCGTAGTGGCGCTCATCCGCCAGCGAAACATGCACGTGCCGGACACCCATTGTCTCGGCCAGTTCGGCGGCGCGCGCCAGAAACCGTAAGCACGGTTTACCCAGCGGATCATTCGCGACTTCGAACTGCGCAAACGCCAAACCATCACGAATGCCGGTGCCAAATGCCTTGGCGGCGGCCTCTTTGACCGCAAAACGCTTGGCCAGAAACCGAACCGGCTGCGAATGGGCCTGATACTGCAACCACTCCTGTTCACTGAGCACGCGGCGAGCGAGACGATCACCGGAACGACCGGTGATCGCTTCAATACGGGCGATTTCGACGATGTCCGTGCCGAGACCCAGAATCGCCATCAGCGGCGAGCGTCCCGCATCAGGGTTTTCATTTCCGCCACCGCCGACGACAGGCCGCTCATCACCGCACGTCCGATAATAGCGTGGCCAATGTTCAGCTCGTGCATTTCCGGCAGCGCCGCAATCGGCTGGACGTTATGATAGGTCAGACCATGACCAGCGTTGACCTTGATGCCCCGACCCGCAGCATAGGTCGCCGCTTCACGGATACGCTCAAACTCCTGCTGTCGGGCAGCGTCATCTTCTGCATCGGCATAAGCGCCGGTATGAATTTCAATATAAGGCGCTCCGCTGGCTACCGCCGCGTCGATCTGGGCGTGGTCGGCATCGATAAACAGCGACACCTGAATACCGGCCTGGCGCAATTGCGTCACCGCCGCGGTAATACGGTCGAGCTGGCCGGCCACGTCGAGCCCGCCTTCCGTCGTCACTTCCTGCCGTTTTTCCGGCACCAGGCAACAAAAATGCGGTTTCAGTTCGCAGGCTATCGCCAGCATTTCATCCGTTACCGCCATCTCCAGATTCATGCGGGTCTGGATGGTCTGGCGCAGCAGGCGCACATCGCGATCGGTAATATGGCGTCGATCTTCACGCAAGTGTACGGTAATACCGTCCGCTCCCGCCTGTTCCGCCACAAATGCCGCCTGTACCGGATCGGGATACGCCGTGCCACGAGCATTACGCAGGGTGGCGATATGGTCAATATTTACGCCCAACAACAACTCAGCCATGATCCATCCTTCAACAATAAATGACCGCCGCAGTGTACACCCCGGCTGCGCATGACGATACCCTGCCGGTACTAGATCTTGCCGTCCGGCGACGCCTTATAGGGCTTTGGCATAAATTGCCGAAATAATTCGCGGCTTTTCAGTGGTTTGCCGCCAAGGTAGGGTTTTAGCGCCATGCGGGTAAAACGTTTGGCGGCGCGCAGGGTATCGATATCAGGAAACTCCCTTGACGCCAGCGCCTGCAGCTCGCGTCCGGTGAAACTGACGTTATCCACCACCAGACTGGCAATGAAGCCTTTTTCCGCCCGATAACGGTAGGTCATGGTATCGGCAACCGGTTCGCCGCTACCGGCACAATGCAGGAAATCCACGCCATAACCGAGATGCTCCAGCAACGCCAGTTCGAAGCGGCGCAAGGCTGGCTCAGGCGAGCCGCTGGCGGCAGCCAACTGTTGCAAGCAATGGAGATAATCGAAAAACAGAGCGGAATAATCGGTTTCCAGTTCCAGCACCCGCGTCAGCAACTCGTTCACGTACAAGCCGCTGTATAACAACGGGCCGCTCAGCGGTAACGCCAGAGAAACCGGTTCGGCATTACGCAGGGTTTTGACTTCGCCGCGCCCGCCCCACCGCACCAGCAGCGGCGTAAAAGGCTGGAGAGCGCCTTTTAGACTGGAGCGCCGCGCCCGGGCGCCTTTCGCCAGCACCCGTACGCGACCTTCATTTTCAGAAAACAGATCCAGCAGCAGGCTGGTTTCGCTGTAAGGTCGCCCATGCAAGACAAACGCGCGCTGCCAGCCTTCCATCGGCGCACACCTTACAAATCGTCGATATAACCCAGGCTACGCAGCGCACGTTCATCGTCTGCCCAGCCGGATTTAACCTTCACCCACAGTTCCAGATGAACTTTGGCCTCAAACATCTGTTCCATGTCCTGACGCGCTTCGATGCCGATGGTTTTAATCTTGGCGCCTTTGTTACCGATCACCATCTTCTTCTGGCCTTCACGCTCCACCAGAATCAGGCCGTTGATGTCGTAACCGCCGCGCTCATTGGCAACGAAACGCTCGATTTCCACCGTAACCGAATACGGCAACTCTTCGCCCAGAAAGCGCATCAGCTTTTCGCGGATAATTTCCGACGCCATGAAACGCTGTGAGCGGTCGGTAATATAGTCTTCCGGGAAATGGTGAATGGCCTGCGGCAGATGTTTGCGCACAATCGCGGCGACGGTATCGACATTGGTCCCCTTCTCAGCAGAGATCGGCACCACATCGAGGAAATTCATCTTTTCGCTCAGCATCTGGATATGCGGCAGCAACTTGGTCTTGTCCGCCACGTTATCCACTTTGTTGATGGCTAGCAGCACCGGCGTTTTTTGGTCGCGCAGTTTGTTCACCACCATTTCGTCATCGTCTGTCCAGTGGGTACCTTCCACCACAAAGATGATCAATTCCACATCGCCGATCGAACTGCTGGCCGCGCGGTTCATCAGGCGGTTGATGGCGCGCTTTTCTTCAATGTGCAACCCAGGCGTATCCACATAGATAGCCTGATACGGCCCCTCGGTATGGATACCCATAATACGGTGACGCGTCGTCTGCGGCTTGCGGGAGGTAATGGACACCTTCTGTCCCAGCAGCTGGTTCAGCAAGGTGGATTTACCGACATTCGGCCGGCCAACAATCGCGACAAAGCCGCAGTAGGTCTGTTCTTCGCTCATTCAAGCTCCAGCTTTTTCAGGGCCTGTTCCGCCGCAGCCTGTTCAGCTTTACGACGGCTTGACCCGGTACCCACTACCGGCTCGCTAAACCCGCTGACCTGGCAATGAATGGTAAATTCTTGATCGTGCGCCTCGCCACGCACCTGCACTACCAGATAGGTAGGCAACGGCAGGTGGCGTCCCTGCAGGAATTCCTGCAGGCGGGTTTTCGGATCTTTTTGCTTGTCGCCCGGGCTAATCTCATCCAGACGAGTCTGGTACCACTGGAGAATCAACCGCTCTACGGTCTGGATATTGCTGTCCAGAAACACGCCGCCAATCAACGCTTCCACGGTATCCGCCAGAATCGACTCACGACGGAAACCGCCGCTTTTCAATTCGCCGGGACCAAGACGCAGGCATTCGCCCAGTTCAAACTCTCGGGCAATCTCCGCCAGCGTATTGCCGCGCACCAGCGTAGCGCGCATTCGGCTCATATCGCCTTCGTCAACACGCGGAAACCGGTGATACAGCGCATTGGCGATAACGAAACTCAGGATAGAATCCCCCAGGAACTCCAGCCGTTCGTTATGTTTACTGCTGGCACTGCGGTGAGTCAGCGCCTGCAATAAAAGGTCATATTGTTGGAAAGTATAGCCCAGCTTTTTTTGTAAACGATTTATCAGGATGGGATTCATGTGTTACCAATAGATCTATAATGCCTTTTTAAACAACAGCATACGGAACAGCCCTGCCTTGCCACTAAAAAGTCAAAACTGTTTCGTTTGCAGTGGCTCCCGCCCGGGAGCCAGCATTTATTATTCAGAAATATTCTACAACGGAAGTCGCAAATATGCTGCGAGTTTATTTACATTCAATTAATGAATTCCACCGATACGGCTTAAACGCACACCGGTAGGCCATTCACCTTCTTGTTTTTCAAAACTCATCCAGATAGCCGTCGCCTTACCCACCAGATTCCGTTCCGGCACAAATCCCCAATAACGGCTGTCCGCGCTGTTATCACGGTTATCGCCCATCATGAAGTAGTGACCGGCCGGCACCACCCAGGACCCCAGCGACTGACGCATCTGTTGGTAATAAAGCCCAAGCTGATCCTGAGCGCCCGGCACGGTGAGGATATTGTGAGTGACCTCGCCCAGCGTTTCCTTGCGAACAGCCATGCGAATGCCTTCACTCTTCTGACCAACCGGAATCTGGTAGAAACCGCTGGTCATCTCGCGCCCGGTTCCGCTGAACGTCTGCACGAAATCACTGGGTTCCACATTGCTGTAGGTCACCGGCAACGCGCTGCCGCAGCTCGGCTTGTCGCCGCACCCCGGCTGAATGGTGACCTGCTTGGCGATCGGGTCGTAACTGACTCGATCCCCCGGCAGACCTACAACACGCTTGATGTAATCCAGACGCGGATTTTCAGGGTATTTGAATACCGCGATATCGCCGCGTTTCGGGTGCCCGGTTTCAATCAAGGTGGTCTGAGTTATCGGATCCTTGATGCCGTAAGCAAATTTTTCGACCAGAATGAAATCCCCGATCAACAGCGTCGGCATCATCGAACCGGAAGGAATCTGAAACGGCTCGAAAATAAATGAACGCACCACAAACACCAGCGCCAGCACCGGGAAAACCGACGCAAACGTCTCGATCCAGCCCGGCTGTTTGATGCTGTTAGCCAGCGTTTTCCCGTCGACAGCCCCATTAACCTGCTGACTCAGCGCGGAAATCTTGGCGCGCCGCGCCGGCGCCCATTTGAACCGTTCCAGACACCAGACAATGCCGGTCACCAGCGTCGCCAATGCCAAAATCAGGGCAAACATATTGGCCATGCCAACTCCTCAGGGTTTATTTGCTTTCTTTTCCAACATGCAGAATGGCCAAAAACGCTTCCTGCGGCAGCTCGACGTTCCCTACCTGCTTCATGCGTTTCTTCCCTTCCTTCTGTTTCTGCAACAGTTTTTTCTTACGGCTGACGTCACCGCCGTAACACTTCGCCAGAACGTTCTTGCGCAGCTGTTTCACGGTGGAGCGGGCAATAATATGGTTGCCGATCGCCGCCTGAATCGCGATGTCGAACTGCTGACGCGGGATCAGGTCTTTCATTTTTTCCACCAGCTCACGGCCGCGATACATCGAATTATCACGGTGGGTGATCAGCGCCAGCGCATCCACGCGCTCGCTGTTGATCAGCACGTCCACACGCACCATGTCCGATGCCTGGAAGCGTTTAAAGCCGTAATCCAGCGAGGCATAACCACGAGAAGTGGACTTGAGGCGATCGAAGAAGTCGAGTACGACTTCCGCCATCGGAATTTCATAAGTCAGCGCCACCTGATTGCCGTGATAGACCATATTGGTCTGCACGCCGCGTTTTTCCACGCACAGCGTGATCACGTTGCCCAGATACTCCTGCGGCAGCAGCATGTGACACTCGGCAATCGGCTCGCGCAGTTCTTCGATATTATTGACCGGCGGCAGTTTGGACGGGCTGTCGACATAAATCACGTCGTTGCCGGTGGTTTTCACCTCGTACACCACCGTCGGCGCGGTCGTGATCAGGTCGAGATCGTATTCACGCTCCAGACGCTCCTGAATGATCTCCATGTGCAGCAGACCAAGGAAACCGCAGCGGAAACCGAAGCCCAGCGCAGTGGAGCTTTCCGGTTCGTAAAACAGCGACGCATCGTTCAGGCTGAGTTTGCCCAGCGCATCGCGGAAGGCTTCATAGTCGTCGGAACTGATCGGGAACAGACCGGCGTACACCTGCGGTTTAACCTTTTTAAAGCCCGGCAGCGGCTTTTCAGCCGGTTTACGCGCCAGCGTCAGGGTATCGCCCACCGGCGCGCCCAGAATGTCTTTGATGGCGCACACCAGCCAGCCTACTTCGCCGCATTGCAGCGCGTCGCGGTCCACCTGCTTGGGCGTGAAAATCCCGAGACGCTCGGCGTTGTACACCTGACCGGTGCTCATCACCTTGACCTTATCGCCTTTGCGCAGCGTGCCGTTCTTGATACGGATCAGCGACACTACGCCCAGATAGTTGTCGAACCAGGAGTCGATGATCAACGCCTGCAACGGCGCGTCCGGATCGCCTTCCGGCGGCGGAATCTCACGCACCAGACGCTCCAGCACATCCGGCACGCCTACGCCGGTCTTGGCGGAACAACGCACCGCGTCGGTGGCATCGATACCCACGATATCTTCGATTTCCTGGCTGACGCGATCCGGATCCGCGGCCGGCAGGTCAATCTTGTTCAACACCGGCACCACTTCCAGATCCATTTCGAGCGCGGTGTAGCAGTTGGCCAGCGTCTGCGCTTCGACCCCCTGCCCGGCGTCCACCACCAGCAGCGCCCCTTCACAGGCGGCCAGCGAGCGGGAAACTTCATAGGAAAAGTCAACGTGACCCGGGGTATCGATAAAGTTCAGCTGATAGGTTTCGCCGTCAGAAGCTTTGTAATCCAGCGTCACGCTCTGAGCCTTGATGGTAATACCGCGCTCGCGCTCCAGATCCATGGAGTCCAGCACTTGCGCCTCCATTTCACGTTCGGACAAGCCACCACAAATTTGAATGATGCGGTCAGAGAGCGTCGACTTACCGTGGTCGATGTGAGCAATAATGGAGAAATTTCGTATATGCTTCATTATAAAAGTTTTTCTACCTTGGTATTTCTGAAATTCTTGCCGAACGGCACGCGCAATGTGATGACAGCCATAGCCACTGTCATATACCTGAATCGCAGCATTCTACATGCCAGACGGTGGAAAACCTAGTCATGGCGCACCGAATCAATTCCTTGATTATGGCAAGGTTGCGAATGAGAAGATGAAAGCAGAGGTAAAAAGTCATTAAAAGCGAAAAATCGGGAGGCGGACAGGCCGGCCAGCCTGCAAGCCGCCTGCGTTTCAACGCCCCGGCGTCACATCGGTGCGCAACAGATTTTCGGGCAGAGAAACCTGCAGAATCACCGGCTGATAACGCTGATTATTGACGATTTTCGCCGATAACCGCTTTACAGCAGCGAAACTCACCGCCACGCCGGCAAATGCCCCCGCCACGGTCGCCGGTTCGCTGCCCAGCCAGTATTGCATCAAGGCGGCGCCCAGCATCAGCCCCAGCAATGGCAACAGATAGACCAGCATCGCCGAACGCAGGAGGCTTGATTCCGCCAGGCCGATTTCCACCCGTTGACCAGGAAGTAGCGGCTGCGAATACGGGACGGTCAGTTGATGCGTTGCCGCTCCGCCAATCTGGTTCAACACGCCGGTGCCGCAGGACGAGCGAGACTGACAGCTCTGGCAACCGGAACGCTGTTCACAATGCAACACAGCGGTGCCGGACTGCCATGAAACCACCGTGGCCCACTCTTTAATCATGGTTGCGCCTTGAAGATCACGTTATCCGCGATGCGTTTGGCTGTCGCCAGCGGCAGTTCGCCAATCACGGTGATTTCCCGGTTATCCCGCACTTCGGTATGGATCGTTTTACGGCCCAGCGATGCATTCTGATCAGGATGATTTTCCCCAACCGGGCTGATATTAACGGAGAAACTGAACAATCCATCGCTGTAAAGACGCGATTCCGCCAGACCGGTAACCCCCGGCAACGGCCGCTGACTGCGTGACACTTCTTCCACGCCAACCGGCAACCACTCCGTCACCCAGTTGAAATTAGCGGTCGAGGTGGTGGGAATGCTGAGCAACGGCGGCTGGCTGACTTTATCCATCGGCTTCATGGCAAGCTGCACATTTTTATCCACCGTTACGGAAATCGCCCGGTACTGTTCAAGCAGATCGCCATTCTGATCAAGCAGGTCAACCCGCAACGGCAAACGCGACTCCGCATCAAGACAGACGATATAACTGAAACGGGTGCCGTCCCGGGAGACGATTCTCACCACATCGCCCTGACGATCCGCCAGACGGATACGGCCGGTAGGAATAAAATCGTAATAAGCGGACAGCCGTTCCACATTGGCAAAAATCAGGGCCGGCAACGAGTCGACAATATGGTCGCCCGACAGGGTAAACGGTTCGGCATCCGCTTCGAAATAGCTGATGTCGCTGCCGCGCTGAATCACTTCACGCTTCGGCCCGTCCAGATGGATCAGCTCGGCCAGCGTCTCGCCACTTTGCACCGAATGACGGTAGCGTAATGACTCAATGCCCTGCCGGGAAACGCTGATGTAGTAAATCTCGTAGTTCAGTGATCGGCTGGCGCTGCTCATCTGCTGCAACAACGCCCCGGAATCGCTTGCCGGGGCGAGGGAGGAATAAGACAGGCTGCCTAACAATATGCATGCGGCAAACCAGGAACGCTTCATTACTGCGGCTGAATTCCTAATGACTGAGTACCGGGCACCTGTACGGCGGCTTGCTGTTGACTCCCCTGCTGTTGCAGCTGGAGTTGATCGGAATGCACACGGCGTTGCAGTTCATAATCCTGCAGCAACGCATTGATGCGTTCATGCTGCGCCTGCATCTGACGCTGCCCGGTATGCGCCACGCTGTTCTCGGCCGGCACGCTCAGGCTGACCGGAGAAGCCGAACCGCCCATCACAGGCAACGTGCTGAGCGCTGGCGTCGTATCCGCCACACTGTCGCTCATCGCATTGTTTTGCTGGTAATGCTGCACACCGACAATCACCGCCAGCGAAACACAAGCCGCCACGCCAATCTGCGTCAGATGGCTGACCAGAGGACGAACCTTGTGCCAGAACGACAGCGCCTGCCAGGTGCGGGGATGAGGCTGGGATTCCGGCACCGCCTGCGGGTTGAACTGCACCGGTTCCTGTTCGAGGGCGGCGGCCACCCGAGCGGCGATATCAACATTCATCAGCGTTTCGCTGACATCGCCCCGCAAAGTGTCACGCACCAGATGATAGCGCTGCCAGCTTTGCTGCAACTTGTCGTCTTTCGACAAGGCGCCCAGCAGTGCATTGTCCACTGCCTCACCATCCATTAAAGCGGAAAGTTTTTCTTTCTGCATAACTTCACCTTACCTTGTCAAACCCGTCATGAGTAACGTTAAGAACAAGCTAACGCTGAATAAGCGGTTGCACTTTATTATCAATCGCTTCCCGTGCGCGGAATATACGCGAGCGGACAGTGCCGACCGGGCAATCCATGATGGCGGCAATTTCCTCATAGCTCAGCCCATCCAGTTCACGCAGCGTAATTGCCAGACGCAAATCCTCAGGCAATGACTCGATAGTATGGAAAACGATCCGTCGTAATTCCTCAGACAACATTAAGTTCTCAGGGTTCGATATTTCTTTCAACGCGCTGGCATTTTCGTAATTTTCCGCGTCGTTGGCGTCCACATCGCTGGACGGCGGACGCCGCCCCTGAGCCACCAGATAATTCTTCGCCGTGTTGACGGCAATACGGTACAGCCAGGTGTAAAAGGCACTCTCGCCACGAAACGATTCCAGCGCGCGATAGGCTTTGATAAACGATTCCTGCACCACATCGGGCACGTCCCCGGCGGGAACGTAACGCGATACCAGGCTCGCCACTTTATGCTGATAACGGACGACCAGTAAGTTAAACGCCTTTCTGTCGCCTTTCTGGACCCGCTCAACCAGCACCTGATCCGCTAACTGCTCGCTCATCCGAGATCATGTCTCCCCAAAACCGTGTCGCCACGCCTAAGTCATGTACTGCCAGCCATATATCTGAAATCGAGCAAGCACCGGGTTGGAGTCTTTTTACGTCATAAAGTTCCGTTGCATGAAGCATTTTTTGCATCCTGCCGGATACCCGTCGCATACCACCGTGCCGCCCTGCGGGGTTTTATTCTCATTGCTGCCCCGTACAACCGCGAAAATCATACGTCAAAAGCCTGCGGCTGGCACCCCGTTCTACTGTTTTGCATCAGCCTTGTTTAATTTATAAAACAAAAAACTGCATTTAAGATAAATTACGTGCTAAATTCAAAAATACGGTTTTATAAATTAAACAAAAACGATTATGTCGTCTCTCAAAGACTACCATTGTGATGTGCTGATCATCGGCAGCGGCGCCGCCGGGTTATCACTGGCGCTGCGTCTGGCTCCTCATGCCCGCGTGATGGTGCTCAGCAAAGGACCGCTCAGCGAAAGCGCCACCTTTTATGCACAAGGCGGGATCGCCGCTGTGTTCGATGAAACCGACAGCGTCGACGCCCACATCGACGATACCCTGATTGCCGGCGACGGCTTGTGCGATCGGGAAGCGGTATCGTTTATTGCCCGTAACGCCCGTCATTGCGTGCAATGGCTAATCGATCAGGGCGTTCGGTTCGATACCGAAACCGCGCCGCACGGCGAAGCGCGCTATCATCTGACGCGCGAAGGCGGTCACAGCCATCGCCGTATCCTGCACGCCGCGGACGCCACCGGCAAAGCGGTGGAAACCACCCTGGTCAGCCAGGTGAGACAGCATCCCAATATTGTATTGCTGGAGCGTTGTAATGCGGTGGATTTGATCACCTCCAGCAAGCTCGGCCTGCCCGGCCACAAACGGGTGGTAGGCGCTTACCTGTGGAACAGGGAAAAAGAGCATGTCGAATCGTGCCGCGCCAAAGCCGTCGTGCTCGCCACCGGCGGCGCGTCCAAGGTCTACCAGTACACCACCAACCCCGATATTTCTTCCGGCGACGGCATCGCCATGGCCTGGCGTGCGGGTTGCCGGGTAGCGAACATGGAATTCAACCAGTTTCACCCCACCTGTCTGTACCATCCGCAGGCCCGCAATTTTTTGCTGACCGAAGCGCTGCGCGGCGAAGGCGCCTGGCTGACGCGTCCGGACGGCAGCCGCTTTATGCCTGCCTTTGATAAGCGTGCGGAACTGGCGCCGCGGGATATTGTCGCCCGGGCGATAGACCACGAAATGAAACGACTGGGCGCAGACTGTATGTATCTGGACATCAGCCACAAACCGGCGGATTTCATCACGCAGCATTTCCCCACTATCCATGAAAAACTGCTGTCGCTGGGCCTTGATCTGACCCGCGAGCCGATTCCCATCGTCCCCGCCGCGCACTACACTTGCGGCGGCGTAGTGGTTGACCAACAAGGACGCACCGACCTGGACGGCTTGTACGCGATTGGCGAAGTCAGTTATACCGGCCTGCATGGCGCCAACCGCATGGCGTCCAACTCGCTGCTGGAGTGTCTGGTGTATGGCTGGTCCGCCGCCGGGGACATTCTGCAACATTTGCCGGAGAAAACGCTGGTGGAATCGTTGCCGCGCTGGGACGAAAGCCAGGTGGAAAACTCGGATGAAAGAGTCGTGATTCAGCACAACTGGCACGAACTGCGGTTATTGATGTGGGATTACGTCGGTATCGTGCGCACGACGAAAAGACTGGAACGCGCGCAACGACGTATCACGCTGCTGCAGCAGGAAATCAGCGAGTATTATGCCCACTTCCGTCTTTCCAACAATCTGCTGGAGTTACGCAATCTGGCTCAGGTGGCGGAATTGATTGTACGCTGCGCGCTGGCGCGCAAAGAGAGCCGCGGGTTGCACTACACGCTTGATTATCCGCAGCGGGCGGAAAAAGCGCATCCCACGATCCTGCATCCCTGATGGATGTAATGCCGGGCCAGCGCCCGGCCGCCTTCGACAAATCCCATGAACACGCTCACATGGATAAATAAAAATCCCGCGCCAGCGCCTGAAACGACGCCGAATAGCGACGGTTGTCGTCACGGATGATTAACGACGTCCGGTCCAGCGTCGCGGGCTGTCGCCCCAACGACAATAGCACCCGGTTTACCGGACGGGCCGCATTATCCGCGACCTCAACCCAGGCGTCGGCATGCCACGCCAGTTGCTGCGCCAGCGTCACAAAGTTGTCCGCCGCCTGTACCGGCAACACCACGCAAAATCGCCCGTCTGACGTCAGCAACCGACTGGCGCAATCCAACAGCGTCTGATGAGTCAGCGTAGCGGTATAACGCGCCTGCGCGCGCTGGGCTGAGGCGCAGTCGACGCCGGGGGTAAAATAAGGTGGATTACTGACAATCAGTGAATAGCGCGCGGCGGCAGTGCGGGCATACGCAAGAATATCGGTCTGATGAATCCGTATACTCTCGGCCCAGGGCGACGCCGCCGCATTGTCTGCCGCCTGCTCGCTGGCGGCAGCGTCCAGCTCGACCCCATCCACCGGAACGCGCCCACCGCTGCGCTGCGCCAGCATCAGAGCAATCAGGCCGGAGCCGCAGCCGATATCCAGAATCCGCGACGCCTCCCGCAACGGCGCCCACGCGCCCAGCAGCACGCCGTCGGTGCCGACTTTCATCGCACAGCGGTCGTGCGCCACAAAAAATTGTTTGAAGGTAAAACCACCCGCGCGTAACGCTGGTGTATGCTGCAGAGACGTCATTGTTGTGCCATTTATTGCTAAACCGGGGTTAGCATAGGAGAAACGCCAGCCCTAGAAAAGTGGTCGAGGCCGCTTAAACAGATGAACAACCCCGCCAATGCGTCTATAATCAGCGCCCCGAACAGAGGTAGACCATGACTGCGACCAATTTTTCCGAGTTTGATCTTGACGATAGCCTGCTTGACGCCCTGCGCGACATGGGCTTCAGCCGCCCGACCGCCATTCAGGCCGAGGCTATTCCCCCGGCGATGGAAGGACGGGACGTACTGGGCTCTGCGCCGACCGGAACCGGTAAAACCGCAGCCTATCTGCTGCCGGTATTGCAGCATCTGCTGGATTTCCCACGTAAAAAATCCGGCCCGCCGCGTATCCTGATTCTGACCCCGACCCGGGAACTGGCGATGCAGGTGGCGGATCAGGCTCGAACGCTGGCCGCCCACACGCATCTGGACATTGCCACCATCACCGGCGGCGTGGCCTACATGAATCACGCCGAAGTGTTCAGCGAGAATCAGGATGTGGTGGTCGCCACCACTGGTCGTCTGTTGCAATACATCAAAGAAGAGAATTTTGACTGCCGCGCGGTGGAAACCCTGATTCTGGATGAAGCCGACCGCATGCTGGACATGGGCTTCGCTCAGGATATCGAGCATATCGCCGGAGAAACCCGCTGGCGCAAGCAGACCATGCTGTTCTCCGCCACGCTGGAAGGCGACGCCATTCAGGATTTCGCCGAGCGTCTGCTGAACGATCCCATCGAAGTGGAAGCCGAACCGTCGCGGCGCGAACGCAAAAAAATCCTGCAGTGGTACTACCGCGCCGACGATGTTCAGCACAAAACCGCCCTGCTGAGTCACCTGCTCAAACAGCCGGACGTAACCCGTTCGATCGTGTTCGTGCGTAAGCGCGAGCGCGTGCATGAACTGGTGGACTGGCTGCGGGCGGCGGGCATTGAGTCCTGCTATCTGGAAGGGGAAATGGTGCAGGCCAAGCGCAATGAAGCCATCAAACGGTTGAGCGAAGGCCGGGTAAAAGTGTTGGTCGCCACCGACGTCGCCGCCCGCGGGCTGGATATTCAGGACGTCAGCCACGTGTTCAACTTTGATTTGCCGCGCACCTCAGACGTTTACCTGCATCGCATCGGACGTACCGGTCGCGCCGGTCGTAAAGGTTGCGCCATCTCGCTGGTGGAAGCACATGACTACCTGCTGCTGGAGAAGATCGGCCGTTATTTGAATGAGCCGCTAAAAGCGCGTGTGGTCGATGAACTGCGCCCAACGACTCGGGCACCGAGCCCCAAAACCACCGGCAAGCCGTCTAAAAAAGTGCTGGCCAAGCGCAAAGAGCTGAAGCAAAAAGAGAAAGAAAAACAGAAAGCGAAGGTCAAGGTGCGCCATCGCGACAGTAAAAATATCGGTAAACGCCGTCAGCCCAGCGCCCAAACGCCGGCGGAGCCGCAGAAAGAAAAACCGGCGGATAACAGCTGAATCTGACCTGCTGATACTATGATCTGTTGATACTCTGACCTGTTGATACAAAAAAGGGAGCCAATTGGCTCCCTTCTCATTATCGCTAAGAAGCACGTGCGTCCTAATGTCACAGCACGTTCCCTTCTTCAAAACCAATACCGCTCCGCGCTATCAACCACAGCTACCGGAACTCACTCCCCAGAAAAAACAATGCCGGACACCTTAGGTGACCGGCATTAACCAGACAGTGGTCTTTTTTACCGACGCGCGCTTACAGGCTTTCGGTAAATGTACGGGTGATCACGTCGCGCTGCTGTTCCGGCGTCAGCGAGTTGAAACGCACAGCATAGCCGGACACACGGATGGTCAGCTGCGGGTATTTTTCCGGATGTTTAACCGCATCTTCCAGCGTTTCACGACGCAGCACGTTCACGTTCAGATGCTGGCCGCCTTCGACACGCACTTCCGGTTTGATTTCCAGCGGTACTTCGCGATATTCAAACTGACCCAGATCGCTGACGGCAACGATCTGATCTTCGTTGAAATCGGATTTAGCGCACACGCAACGCGCCTGAGATTTCTCTTCATCCAGCAGCCAGAAAGAGTTAACCAGGGCATTGTTATTTGCTTTGGTGATTTGAATACCTGTAACCATTATTGCCTCCGTTAAGCGGCGTCTTATTGAACCGAATACAAAATCCACGGTTGGCAACAAATCGCCAACGGCATTAACGCCAGCGCAAAACCAACCGAATCTGATTACCTGTATACCAGTCCTTTCCCGACCACTCTTTGATATAAGTCAATTTTAGCCAGGCGTAATTTTGCGTGAAATCCATAATCGTTTGTTTTATATCAATTTACACTCAAAACACGAATGCAATTATTTTTGTAAATTTTAAAAAAAATCAGCAAAATACGATTCATCGCCTGCCAAACGCGGTTAATGGTTTTCCCTGTTCAGCTTTGACGGTAAGCTTACCCATCAGGACTGACTAATCAGGCTGCGCTTTCGCCAGATGGTATTCAGGCGGCGGCCGACTAGCGCATTGAACTCACTACCGTATTGAACAAAGAGCCTCCCATGACCACTTCCCTGACCTGGCACGACGTGCTGGCCCAAGAGAAAGAACTACCCTATTTCGTCAATACGTTGTCGTTCGTTCATCAGGAACGTACAGCAGGCAAGGTGATCTACCCGCCGCAGAAAGACGTCTTCAACGCCTTTCGTTTTACTGAATTTCACGATGTCAAAGTGGTGATCCTGGGACAGGACCCGTATCACGGCCCGAATCAGGCGCATGGGCTGTCGTTTTCAGTTCGCCCAGGCGTGCCGGCACCGCCGTCGCTGGTCAATATCTACAAAGAGCTGGCTAACGATATCCCCGGATTTGAAATTCCGTCTCACGGCTTTTTGCAGAGCTGGGCGCAGCAGGGCGTGATGTTGCTCAATACCGTGCTGACGGTGGAAGCAGGCAAGGCGCATTCGCACGCCAATCTGGGCTGGGAAACCTTCACCGACAAGGTGATCGAAAAGCTGAACGCGAACCGGGAAGGGATTGTATTCCTGCTGTGGGGATCGCACGCGCAAAAAAAAGGCAGCATTATTGATACGCAGCGGCATCATGTGTTGAAGGCGCCGCATCCCTCGCCATTATCTGCCCACCGCGGTTTTTTAGGGTGCCGCCATTTCTCCAGAACCAATCAGTTGCTGGAACAACAGGGCGATTCGCCGATCGACTGGACACCCCGCTTGCCGGAAAATTCATAATACGCCGCGTCATTGTCTTTGCTGGCCAGAGGCTTTTAGCTTGTCGTAGACAATGACCATAAACTTTATGTGTGAAATCGGAAAACGAAAATCTGGAATAAACGTCAGAGAGATAACAAGGAAAATACTGCGAAAGGAAAAAGGAATTTGGTGGAGCTAAGCGGGATCGAACCGCTGACCTCTTGCATGCCATGCAAGCGCTCTCCCAGCTGAGCTATAGCCCCACACCAGATGATACCGTCAAAAACCAAATACTTTATGGGATGGAAGATTTGGTGGAGCTAAGCGGGATCGAACCGCTGACCTCTTGCATGCCATGCAAGCGCTCTCCCAGCTGAGCTATAGCCCCGTATCGACACTGTATCGTGTGAACGGGTCGCATGATATGCAACGCCCCCAACCCTGTCAACGCCAAAATCCATTTATCCGATCAACCGCTGAAAAAGCCGTCAAAGTGCGGCGAGAATGGCAACATACGGAAAAAAGCCGCGTACTCTCAGGCGTAAAAACCACCGCTAATCAAGCCGGTTTGAGATTAGCTTATGACAAAAAAGTTTTTCTTATTTTTCACGCACCAACAATGCGTAACCAATTCTATTTGCTTAGGTTTTCAAAACATGAGCGATAGCTCAAGAACAGGCCGGAGAGCTGGCACGAGCGCTGCACGCCTGATATCACCAGGCCAGGCTGAAAAATAGAAAACAAAAAACCCTGGCAAGCCAGGGTTTTCGTTAATAACAGCTTCGTTCGAAGCGATTATTGCTGGGCTTCACGCTCGCTGATAAACGCCAGCGCCCGATCGATGCGCGTCAGCGTACGCGACTGACCAATGGCATGTACCGTCACATCAACGCCCGGAGACTGGCCGGCGCCGGTTACCGCCACGCGCAGCGGCATCCCGACTTTCCCCATCCCTTGCTGCAGCTCGTCGGCGGTGCCCTGAATGGCATGGTGGATATTTTCCGGCGTCCAGTCGGTGATAGCCGCCAGCTTGCTACGTACCAGTTCCAGCGGCTGACGCGCTACCGGACGCAGGTGTTTCTTCGCCGCATCGGCGTCAAACTCGGCGAACTCTTCATAGAAGTAACGGCAGGACTCGGCGATTTCCTTCAGCGTCTTGCAGCGTTCGCCCAGTAACGTCACCAGCTCGCTCAGTTGCGGGCCGGTACGGGTGTCGATGCCTGCCTGTTCGATATGCCAGGACAAGTGGGTCGCCACATATTCCGGCGGCAGGTGATTAATATAGTGGTGGTTCAGCCACTGCAGCTTCTCGGTATTGAACGCACTGGCGGATTTGCTGACGGCATCCAGCGAGAACAGCTGTTTCATCTCATCAATAGAGAAGATTTCCTGATCGCCGTGAGCCCAGCCCAGACGCACCAGATAGTTGAGCAGCGCTTCCGGCAGGTAGCCGTCATCGCGATACTGCATCACACCCACCGCACCGTGGCGTTTGGACAGTTTCTTGCCGTCATCGCCCAGTATCATGGAAACGTGTGCGTATTCCGGCACCGGCGCGCCCAGCGCTTTAAGAATATTGATCTGCCGTGGCG
This sequence comes from Dickeya sp. NCPPB 3274, assembly GCF_000406205.1. Classification (NCBI taxonomy): domain Bacteria; kingdom Pseudomonadati; phylum Pseudomonadota; class Gammaproteobacteria; order Enterobacterales; family Pectobacteriaceae; genus Dickeya; species Dickeya sp. NCPPB 3274. The sequence goes on from NZ_CM001979.1 coordinate 3,740,426, forward strand.
TATTGTTGATATGGTCTTCACCGCGAATAACGTGGGTGATGCCCATATCCCAGTCATCGATCACCACACAGAAGTTATAGGTCGGCGAGCCGTCGGTACGACGGATGATCAGGTCATCCAGTTCAAGGTTGCTGAATTCGATAGGGCCACGAATGCGATCGTCAAAGACAACCGAACCGTCTTGCGGGTTACGGAAACGCACCACATGCGGTTCATCATCCGCGTGATGTTCGTGGGAGTCGCGGCAACGGCCGTCATAACGCGGTTTGTCGCCGTCAGCCATCTGCTGCTCACGCAGGGCTTCCAGACGCTCTTTGGAGCAATAGCATTTATACGCCGTGCCATTTTCCAGCATCTGGTCGATAACCGCGTTGTAGCGGTCAAAACGTTTGGTCTGATAGTACGGGCCTTCATCCCAGTCCAGATTCAACCAGTTCATGCCATCCATAATGGCGTCAATCGCCTCTTTGGTCGAACGCTCCAGATCGGTATCTTCAATACGCAGAACAAACTCGCCGCCATGATGACGGGCAAACAACCAGGAATACAGTGCGGTACGGGCACCGCCAACGTGAAGATAACCAGTCGGGCTGGGCGCAAAGCGGGTTTTGATTTTCATTGGGATTACGGCCTTCATTAGACAGCAACGGTCGGTCAACACCAACCAGGATTCCGGACTGTGCCCCGCCATCAAGGGTGAGCGCCGTCAGCGCGCGACACAGCCTGCTTAAAGTGGGCAATATTCTATCACTCCCCCCCGATTCCTCAACGCTATAACCGCGCCGACTCAGGCTTAACCCCGGTAAAATGCGCAGGGATTCAACGATAACGCCCATAAATACGGCACATCGCCTAATTTTACAACGAACGACTATTTTCGTTTTAAAAAGCGTTGACTCATATTCAAGTATCCCTATAATGCGACTCCACACAGCGGGGGTGATTAGCTCAGCTGGGAGAGCACCTCCCTTACAAGGAGGGGGTCGGCGGTTCGATCCCGTCATCACCCACCACTCTTTAGAGTGCCGCGCTGTGTAAAGTAAGAAGAATTGAGATTGGGTGATTAGCTCAGCTGGGAGAGCACCTCCCTTACAAGGAGGGGGTCGGCGGTTCGATCCCGTCATCACCCACCAATCTCATACCAGCTGTCTTCTTATGACAATGAAGTACAATGAAGTACAGAAGTGGGTGATTAGCTCAGCTGGGAGAGCACCTCCCTTACAAGGAGGGGGTCGGCGGTTCGATCCCGTCATCACCCACCACTTCTGCGGGTCGTTAGCTCAGTCGGTAGAGCAGTTGACTTTTAATCAATTGGTCGCAGGTTCGAATCCTGCACGACCCACCAATTACCTCGACCAGTCCGGTCATGTCCTCAAGAATCATGAAAACCGTGTGCGCTACCGCGCAGGGTAATTTCTGATTTCCCGTGCCGTTTTTTTTTAATTTCTGCTCCCGTCGCCTTCAGATTGTCCTCTCGCTACGAACAACATGCTTTATCACCACCCGTGTTCAAACACCCGCCAGACCGTATCTGCTCTCGCCAATGTTCAAAAGTTCGCCATGCATCACGCAAAATTTTTGATAAGGAACGTCAAATGTATTGGTTTTTTATTCCGTCGCCAAAAGACGACACTAGCATCGTAATAAAACGCATTCCTATAAGGGTAAGACGATGATAGCTAAAGCCAATAAATTCTTTACCGGTTTAACCGACCATCCGGACGGCGGCAAACTGTTGCTGCGTTTGACCGTCGGCATTCTGCTGCTGTTTCACGGCGTCGCCAAAATCGAAAACGGTGTGGGTTGGATCGCCGGCATGCTGGCGCAGCACGGCCTGCCCGGCTTTATCGCCTACGGCGCCTACATCGGCGAAGTCCTCGCCCCCATCCTGATTGTTTTGGGCGTGTTGACCCGTATCTCTGCGGCCGTGGTAGCGTTTAACCTGCTGGTCGCGACGTTGCTGGTCACAATGGGCAAATTGTTTACCATCACCAATGTGGGCGCATGGGGGCTGGAAGGGGAAGCGTTCTACTTCCTGTGCAGTCTGGTGATTATGCTGGTGGGCAGCGGCCGTTACTCCGTGGTCTCTAACGAAGACTACCGTTAATCTCCGCATGCTCTTGAAAAAAACGCCCTTACGGGCGTTTTTTTATGGTCAGATTTCCCAGTCGTGGTTATAGCGTTTCGGCTTGAACTGTACGACATCGCCGCGGTGCAACCCGGCCAGCACCTCGTCATCATGCGCTACTTCCGCTTCGATCAATTCATTGTTGCCGTCAACCTTCAGCACCAGCCGAGTCAGCGCGCCCAGCGGACGGATATCCTTGACCACCACCGGCTGAAAGTCAGCCTGCGTCTGTTTCGACAGCGTCACCTCATGCGGGCGGAACTGAATAGCCTGATCATGGCCGGCCAGTTTCAATCGGTTGCTGTCCCCCAGGAAGTTGTAGACAAACTCGGTAGCCGGGCGGTTATACACCTCATCAGGCGTGCCAATCTGCTCGATGACGCCCTTGTTCATCAATACGATGCGGTCCGCCACCTCCATCGCTTCCTCCTGATCATGGGTGACAAACACCGATGTCAGGTTAATTTCTTCATGCAGACGCGACAGCCAGCGGCGCAGTTCTTTACGCACCTTGGCGTCCAGCGCGCCGAACGGCTCGTCCAGCAACAAAATACGCGGCTCCACAATCAGCGCCCGCGCCAGAGCGATACGCTGGCGCTGCCCACCAGATAACTGCTCCGGGTAGCGATCCGCCAGCCATTCCAGTTGCACCATATTCAGCAGTTCGCGCACCTTGCTTTCGATATCCCGCTTTGACGGCCGTATCGCTTTCGGTTTCATACGCAGCCCAAACGCTACGTTATCGAACACCGTCATATGCCGGAACAGCGCATAATGCTGGAACACAAAGCCGACATGACGATCGCGCACATCGTGTCCCGACACATCTTCGCCGTGGAACACAATATTGCCGCTGTCCGGCGTTTCCAGGCCGGCGATAATGCGTAACAGCGTGGTTTTGCCGCAACCGGACGGCCCCAGCAGCGCCACCAGTTCGCCGCTCTGGATCGATAAATTGATCTGATTGAGGGCCCGGAACTGACCAAACTGCTTGTTAACGTTGTGAACCTCAATGCTCATTACCGGTCAGCTCCTGTTGTTTCTCTTGTTGTTTCGACAAATGCGCTTCGCTCCACTGGCGCAGCAACAGCACCACCAGCGACATCACCAGCAGCAGAATCGCCACGCTGAACGCCGCGACGATGTTGTATTCGTTGTAAAGAATCTCGATATGCAGCGGCAAGGTATTGGTCAAGCCGCGAATATGGCCGGACACCACCGACACGGCGCCAAACTCGCCCATTGCGCGGGCGGTACACAACACTACGCCGTAAATCAGCGCCCATTTCACATTCGGTAATGTGATGTGCCAGAACATCTGCCAGCCGTTCGCACCCAGCAGCCTGGCCGCCTCCTCTTCCTGACTGCCCTGTTGCTCCATCAGCGGAATCAGCTCGCGCGCCACATACGGCAGGGTGACAAACATGGTCGCCAGCACGATGCCGGGCACGGCATAGACGATTTCCAGATTATGTTCGGTCAGGAACGGATACAGCTTGCTCTGAGCGCCAAACAGCAGCACATACATCAAGCCGGTTACCACCGGCGACACTGAAAACGGCAGGTCCAGCAATGCCAGCAGCAGCGATTTGCCGCGGAATTCAAACTTGGTGACGCTCCAGGCGATCGCCAACCCGAATACCATATTCAGCGGCACTGAAATGACCGTCGCCAGTAGCGTCAGCTTGAGCGCAGACACTGCATCCGGTTCGGTGATCGCATTCCAGAACGCGCCGATACCGTTATGCAATCCCTGGGTCACCACCATGATCAGCGGCAATACCAGAATCAGTAAAAATACCGCCCACGCCAGCGTGGTGAGCACATAAAAGGCGACAGGGCGTCTGACGGAGGACGGACGCACCGTCACAGGCGCAGAAATACTGTGATCCATGCTCATCCTTTATAACTTCGGTTGAATGCGCCGTTGCAGCAGGTTGATCAGCAACAGCATGATGAAAGAGACAACCAGCATGAACACGCCGATACCGGTCGCGCCCTTGTAATCGTACTGGTCCAGTTTGGAAACAATCAGCAGCGGCAGGATTTCCGTCTTGAACGGAATGTTGCCGGCAATGAATACCACCGAGCCATACTCCCCCACGCCGCGAGCGAACGCCAACGCAAAACCGGTAAGCCAGGCGGGCAAAATGGCCGGCAGCAGGACATGGCGGAAGGTCTGCCACGGGCTGGCGCCCAGACAGGCGGAAGCTTCTTCCACTTCTTTGGGAATATCGGCCAATACCGGCTGCAACGTGCGCACCACAAACGGTAGCGTGACAAAAATCAGCGCCAGCGTGATGCCAATCCCCGTGTAGGCGATACGGAAAGGAAACAGCGAACCGATCAGCCCGTTCGGCGCATACAGCGACGTTAGCGCAATCCCCGCCACGGCGGTAGGCAAGGCAAACGGCATATCGATCATCGCGTCGATAATCTTCCTGCCGGGAAAGGTATAACGCACCAGCACCCAGGCCAGCAACGTCCCCAGAACGCCGTTGACGAATGCCGCCGTCAGCGCGGAACCAAAGGATAATTGCAGGGAAAACAGTACCTGGCGGCTGGTGATCAGTTCCCAGAACTGGATCAGCGTCAACTGACTGGCGTACAGAAACATGGCCGCCAGCGGGATCAGGACAAGCAGCCCCAGATAGGTAAGGCTAAAGCCCAGAGTCAGACCAAAACCGGGAATGACCGGTGAAATACGTCGCGACATAACAAGCCTTTCAATGATGAAACACGGATTGCCGACTCAGACAACCAACGTGGCAAAACCGCCCCGATGGAGGCGGTTTTAACGCTCAGAATACAACTTATTTATTAATCTGTTTGAAGATAGCGTCGAACACCCCGCCATCATCGAAGAATTTAGGCTGCGCGCTTTTCCAGCCGCCGAACTCTTCATCGATCGTCACCAGTTTCACCGGCGCAAACTGAGATTTAAATTCTTCAGCGATTTTGGCGTTGCGCGGACGATAGAAGTTTTGCGCGATGATACGCTGCCCTTCGTCGCTGTAGAGATAGTTCAGATAGGCTTCCGCCTGTTTACGCGTCCCCTTGCGATCCGCCACTTTGTCGACCACCGCTACCGGCGGCTCCGCCAGAATGGACAAGGACGGCGTGACGATTTCCAACTGATCGCCGCCCTGTTCTTTCAGCGACAGATACGCCTCATTTTCCCAGGCAATCAGCACATCGCCCAGTTGACGCTGAACAAAGCTGATGGTTGCGCCACGCGCGCCGGTGTCCAGCACTGGCGCATGCTTGTAGAGTTCGGTCACGAATTTCTGCGCGCTTTCATCGGTTCCGCCCGGCAGATGTTTGGCATAAGCCCAGGCCGCCAGGAAGTTCCAGCGGGCGCCGCCGGAGGTTTTCGGGTTCGGCGTGATGACCTGCACGTCAGGTTTAATCAGGTCATCCCAGTCCTTGATATGTTTCGGGTTGCCTTTGCGCACCAGAAATACAATGGTGGAGGTATAAGGCGTGCTGTTATCCGGCAGACGCGCCTGCCATTTAGGGTCGATCAACGGCTGATTGAGATTGAGCGCATCGATATCGCCCGCCAGCGCCAGCGTCACAACATCCGCCTGCAGCCCGTCGATCACGGAGCGTGCCTGCTTGCCTGAACCGCCGTGGGAGTTTTTGATAGAAATCGTTTCGCCGGTCGTCTCTTTCCAGTGTTTGATAAACGCCGCGTTATATTGCTGGTAAAATTCGCGGGTTGGGTCGTAAGACACATTCAGCAGTTCCGTGGCAGCCGAAGCCATACCCGAAAATAACAACGCGGCAGTAGCCAGCGACCATCCCAAACGACGCATTGACATTATTATTACTCCCCTCAAAGTCTGCCCGTTGCCTGCGCGAGCGATCAAAAGAGCCCCAGAGTCCGGCGGCCTGTCATCATGCAACCGGAACAGCGGCTAAACGACGCAACTGTATCCGGTTTTATCTATGGAAGGGACAATAGTGGATAAGGCGGGAGGGAAAAAATACTGTTTCGAGATAATTTATACTCTCGGGTTATATTATTGACGGCTTAACAGTGCATTTGAATCTAAGGTAAGCGGCAGGCCAATCGCCCGCCCTTATCGTCGTCATCGACACGAGAATTACTGCTCTTCATCCAGTTGCAGCGCGACATACAGCAACAGCCGATCGTCAAAATTGCCCAGATCCAGTCCGGTCAGTTCGGATATACGGTTTAACCGGTATTCCAGCGTATTGCGATGTACAAACAGCGCCTTGGCGGTCGCTCCCGGCTGCACATTGTTGCGAAACCAGGCGTTAAGGGTACGGCGCAACAGGCCATTGCTGTCCATCGCCTTCAGCCTGGCCAGCGGGCGCACCAGTTCGTTGGCCTGCCAGCCGCCGCGCAGACTATCAAGCAGCACCGGCAGCATCAGGTCCTGATAGAAGTAACTGCGCTGCGCCGGCATTCGCTGTTTGCCGACGCTCATGGTGGTTCGGGCGGTACGGTAGGAACGCGCGATGCTGCCGGGACCGGTGAAATAGTTGCCCAGCGCCACCCGCACCCGTAACCGGCTGCTCTCCTCCATACGCGACAACAGCGTATCGACGCGGCGGCGATGCTCTTCCGCATCCCAGCGGCCGTGATTGTTCAGCGCCGGTTTCAGCACCACCATCTCCGTCAGCGAGACAATCGCAATCAGATTGTTGCGCTCCGGCGTCGTCAGCAACGTCTGCAATTGCTGTAATTCGGCCATCGCGCTGTCCACCCCTAGCTGACCGCTGTCAACCTCCACCACCGCCGCCACACGCGGCTGATTGAGGTCAATGCCGAGGCGCTGCGCCCATTCCATCAGCGCCGGCGACAGATCATCGGTACGGATCAGGTTCAGCACCAGTTCTTCCCGCAAACGGCTGTCCTGCGCCAGCATGTGCAGCAGTCGCGCCTGCTCCAGCATCATCTCGGCCGTCATGCATACCAGTTCGCCGTACTGGCGCAACTGACCAGGATTGCCGGTCAGGCCAATTACGCCGACGATTTCACCGTCGATTTTCAGCGGCAGGTTGATGCCCGGCCGGACGCCGTGCAGATGCCGCGCCACCGCGTCATCGATATCCACCACCCGTCCCTGCGACAGCACCAGCAGCGCGCCTTCATGCAATTCCCCAATACGCTCCCGATCGCCGCTGCCGATAATCCGCCCACGCGCGTCCATCACATTGATATTACTATCAATGATTTTCATGGTACGCGCGACGATCTCCTGTGCCAGTTTGTTATTCAGGTGGTATGACGCCATTTCAACCTCGAGGGATAGAGACAACCGCACCAGCATAACGCCGGGTATCGCGTCATACATTGTGCAAATGAACAAAAACCGGGGAATCACACAGAATCTGTGGAAGAACTCACAAAACAGGCGGGAAATGGCATGACCGGATGTCGAAGCGTCCGGTCATGCCCATAGTCAGGTTATTGAATCAACAGGTAGAGATCGCTGTTGCCGCGTCGGATGCTCAGCGCCAGCACCGGAGGTTTACTGTCGATGATTTTGCGCAGCTCACCAATATTTTCTACCGGCTGCTGGTTCACGCCGAGGATGACATCATCAGGCTTCAGGCCGATTTTCGCCGCCGCAGAATCCGGTTTCACCTTATCAACCTTAATGCCTTTCTGGCCGTTGATCTGGGTATTGCTCAACTCAGCCCCTTCGATCGCAGAATTCAGATTGCCGGACGCCACCTGCGATTGCGTGCTCTGTTGCAGGGTCACCTCCACCGTCACCGGTTTCCCTTCACGAATCAGCCCCAGCGTCAGTTTGCTGCCCACCGGCAGCGACCCAATCTGGGCACGCAGGGCGGAGAAGCTGCTGATGGGCTTGCCGTTCATCGACACAATCACATCGCCGGCCTTGATACCGGCTCTGGCGGCGGCGGAATCCGGTTGCACCTGGCTAACGAACGCCCCGCGCTGGGCATCCACTTTCATCGCCTTAGCGATATCGGAATTCAGCTCAGTGCCCAAAATCCCCAGTTCGCCGCGTTTGACCTCACCGTATTCGACAATCTGGCTGACCAGGTTTTTTACGATATTACTGGGAATGGCGAAACCGATGCCGATGTTGCCGCCGCCCGGCGCAAGGATCGCGGTATTCAGGCCAATCAGTTCGCCATTCAGGTTGACCAGCGCGCCGCCGGAGTTGCCACGGTTGATGGCGGCGTCGGTCTGGATAAAGTCTTCATAGTTTTCAATATTCAGCCCGCTGCGACCCAACGCGGAGACAATCCCCGAGGTGGCGGTTTCCCCCAGACCATAAGGGTTGCCGATCGCCACCGCGTAATCCCCCACGCGCAGTTGATCGGAGTCCGCCATCTTAATCTCGGTCAGGTTACGGAAATCCTTCAATTGGATCAGCGCCACATCCGAGCGCGGATCCTTACCGATGACCTTGGCGTCGAACTTGCGGCCGTCACTGAGGCGAACCTGAATCTTGTCGGCGTTTTCCACTACGTGGTTGTTGGTCACCACATACCCTTTGGCCGCATTGATAACCACCCCGGCGCCCAGCGCCTGGAATGCCTGCTGCGGCGCGCCTTCCCCACCGCCCTCGCCCTCGTCATCATCGTCTTCACCCTGACACATCGGCGAAGACTGGAAAGGCGATCCTTCCTGACAGAAAGGCGAGTTTTCGCCGAAGAACGGTGGCAATTGCTGTTGCGCCGCGCCACGAGTGGCGGTGGTATGCCCTTCAACAGAAATATTGACCACCGACGGCATCACCTTTTCCAGCATCGGCGCCAGGCTGGGCAACTGCGCGCCAGACGCCGACACCGATTCTGCGGCGGCGGCGGTACCAGGCAGCGTCCCCACGGCCATCGCCAGACTTAATGCCAGCGCGCTCAGCATCAATGATTTTCTTTTCATAGCGATATGTCTCACATTCAGTCAACGTGCAAACTCTGACGGCTACATTCAGCGGTCAGGCGGAATGAAATCACTATGCGCAGCAGCGCACGTTCTGTGCAAGATGGTGAAGAGTAAGGAAATATTGACCGTATTTACAAAACATTCCCTCTCGTCAACCGCTCTCAATCCACCGCCATCAGCCGACGGTATTCATCGTAGGCGTATAAGTCGGTCATACCGCTGATGTAATCGAGAATCAGCCGGGCGCGGTAGTAATACTCCCACACCTCCTGTTCGGCGTCGGCTAATGCCGTCAAGTCGCAAGTCGCCTCGCGGTAGGCGTGGCAATGCTTGCTGGAGAGCTTGTGGTACAACCGGGTTTCGATCGGATAGCGCTTGTGGGTATCGTCATTCACCAACTGGCAAAAATCGTGGTACGGCATGTTCAGCAACGGACTGTAGATCTCCAGCAGGCCGCTGATGATGCGATCGCCCTGCAGTTCCAGTTGTTCAACTTCGTGGTGATTAAAAACGAACTTTCTGGCGACATCTTTAAAGATCTTTAATAATCGCCCGTAGTCGTCCTTGTCCTCTTCCAGCAGCGAACGGTTGAAGCTACCGTTATAAATCGCCGGCAAGTGCTCAATAAAACGCCGCGTCACGTATCCCACCATCGTGTTGACCGTGTTCACGCGCAGTTTCATGAAAAACTGGTCACTCTCGCTGCGCCCTTGCATATGCTGCCGTTCGGTGTACGCCCGTTCGATGGTACGGCTGAACACGTCCTTCTCCGCCCGCGATCCCCAGGCGTCCCCCAGCCGTTCGTACAGTTGCTGGTAAGTCACGATCTTCTTCTCCACCGCATCTTCCAGATCGGCGATGCAATAGGAGATATCATCCGCCGCTTCCATAATGTAGGTCAGCGGATGACGGTGAAATTCGCCCATCCCCAGTTCGCTGCGCAGTTGCCGGACAAACGTCTCTTCCGACAGGTAAAACCCGGCTTTTTTCATCAGGTAGCTGTAATCGTGCGGGATGGGCTGCGCCCAATAAGCGGGTTTGGTGTATTTCAAAATGCAGCCGACCTGGGCATAGGTCAGATTAAGCTTGAGCAGCGAATGCACTAATCGGATCGCCTGGGCATTGCCTTCGAAGTTGCTCAGATCATGGCGGATACGGCTGCGCAGCGCGTTCAGTTCCGCGTCCCCCTCGTCATCCAACCGCAGACAGGCCACCTGACAGAGATCTTCGCTGGCGCCCGGCGGTTTACCTTCCGGCGCCAGCCGCTGACTGAACCAGTTATTGATCGCCGCCTCGCCAAAATGCCCGAACGGCGGATTGCCGATGTCATGCATCAGGCAGGCCATTTCGATCAGACTTTCAAACGGCGTTTCCAGCGTTCCCAGCCCCAGCGCGCCCAATTGCCCGTTTTTGCGCAATTGCCCTAGAATTTCCTTGGCGATATAGCGCCCGACCTGCTGCACCTCCATCGAGTGCGTCAGACGGGAACGTACGGCGGCGTTGCGCTCCAACGGGAAAACCTGGGTTTTTTGCTGTAACCGACGGATGGCGGCGGAATTGATGATACGCCCGCGGTCGCTTTCGAACTCCCTCTCGATGGCGTAGGCATCTTTTTTGTCTTTCGGTTTACTGAAAGGCCGCTGAAAACTGATTTTCTTCGAAAAATCGATATCAGACATACTGCTCTCCATGTAATGCCCTGATTAAGCGGTGCCCCGCGTCTGAACGTCGTACCGCGAGCGTTGATGCCAACAGGCGGGGCGCCGACTCAGTCATAGCACGTCCCCGGCGGGGGCACAATCGCTGCACGGCCTAAGCCGTGATAGACTAAACTTTTGTGACTTTTGACAAATCGGTGGGGAACCCTATGAAAGTTGGCATTATTGGCGCAATGGAACAAGAAGTGACGCTGTTGAGAGAACAGATCCAGAACCGCCAGACCTTCCAGCGCGCGGGCTGCGAGATCTACAGCGGCCAGTTGCACGGCGTGGAGATCGCGCTGCTGAAATCCGGCATCGGCAAAGTATCGGCCGCGCTGGGCACCACGCTGCTGCTGGAACACTGCCAGCCGGACGTGGTGATCAATACCGGTTCCGCCGGCGGTCTGGCGTCTTCACTCAAAGTGGGCGATATCGTGGTGTCCGACGAAGTGCGCTACCACGACGCCGATGTTACCGCATTTGGCTACGAACCCGGCCAGATGGCGGGTTGCCCGGCCGCGTTTGCCGCCGATGAAAAACTGATCGCGCTGGCGCAGGACGCCATCGGCCAGTTGCAGTTGAACGCCGTTCGCGGGCTGGTGGTGAGCGGCGACGCCTTTATCAACGGTAAAGAGCCGCTGGCGCGTATCCGTCAGACCTTCCCGCAGGCGATCGCTGTGGAAATGGAAGCCACCGCCATCGGCCACGTCTGCCATCAGTTTGGCGTACCGTTTGTGGTCGTGCGCGCCATTTCCGACGTGGCGGATCAGGAGTCGCACCTCAGCTTTGACGAATTCCTGGCGACCGCCGCCAAACAATCCACCCGCATGGTGGAAACCATGCTGCAGTCACTGGCGCAACAGCGCTAATCCATCCCAGACCGGGGTTACGGCCCCGGTTGCTTAACGGGAGACGCTTTTTGAAGCCCTGGTATTTTCACGCTCTGTGCTGTCTGGCGCTGCTGTGGCTCGTCCCCTGTCGGGCGGAGCCGGTGGCGCAGCGCGTCGTCAGTCTGGCGCCGCACGCCACCGAAATGGCGTTTGCCGCCGGGATGGGCGAGCGGCTGGTGGGCGTCAGCGCCTGGTCCAACTATCCGCCTGAAGCCGGGCGCATCGAGCAGGTCGCCACCTGGCAGGGCATCAATCTGGAACGCATTCTGGCGCTGAAACCGGATCTGGTGCTGGCCTGGCGAGAGGGCAACGCTCAGCGGCCGCTGGAGCAACTGGCGTCATTCGGCATCCGCATTCTGTACCTCGATCCGGCCACGCTCGACGACATTCCGCGCCAGTTGGAGATGCTGGCGCAGTACAGCCCGCATCCGGAACAGGCGCGGGAAGCGGCGCAGCAATTCCGCCAGCAGCAACAGACGCTGGCGCAGCAGTACGGGCAGAGCACGCCGGTGCGGGTGTTCCTGCAATTCGGCAGTCAGCCGCTATTTACCTCATCGCGGGCGACGCTGCAAAGCCAGGTGGTCAGCCTGTGCGGCGGCGACAACGTATTCGCCGACAGCCCAATGCCCTGGCCGCAGGTGAGCCGCGAGCAGGTTATCCGGCGCCAGCCGCAGGTCATCGTCATCAGCGGGCCGCCCGGCGCGGCGGAGCAGGTCACGGCATTCTGGCGACCGCAACTGAACCCTGAGGTGATCGCAGTCAACGAAGACTGGTTTAGCCGTACCGGCCCGCGGCTGATGCTCGCCGCAGAGCAACTGTGCCGGCAATTCGCCGCGTGGCGACGCTGACGCGCTGTTAGCCAGACATAAAAAAACCCGTGCGCCGGTCAGGCCACGGGTTTTTCTTAACGCAGAATACCGTCAGATGCTGAAAGAGGAACCGCAACCGCAGGTAGTTTTCGCGTTCGGGTTGGTCACGACAAAGCGGGAACCTTCCAGCCCTTCGGTGTAATCCACCGAACCACCGATCAGATATTGCAGACTCATCGGGTCGACCACCAGGGATACCCCTTGTTTTTCAATGGTCATATCACCGTCGTTAACCTGATCGTCAAAGGTAAAACCGTACTGGAAGCCGCTACAGCCGCCGCCAGTGATGTAAACCCGAAGTTTCAGTTCCGGATTATCTTCATCAGCAATCAGGAGTTTCACCTTGTTAGCCGCCGCATCCGTAAACTGCAGGGGCAGTGCTACATCATCGCTCATTTTTTTACTCCCAATCCAATATCGGGCGGTATTCAACAGCCCTCGTTATCGTTTTATTATCCAACAGCCCCCGGCAACGTTCAAGATTTGATGCCGACGTTCGGCGCGATGACGGAAGCTTCCTGTTGCGCCTGACGTGCCAACGTGCGCGCCAGAATACAGGAATAGAGCGGCTTGCCGCCGAGAAATTGCGCCACCAGCGTAGCGCCGAGGCAGGTGATGATCATTGGCAAAATCAGCTGGTAGTTATCGGTCATCTCCAGCACCAGTACGATGCCGGTCAACGGCGCGCGGACTGACGCGGCGAACAGCGCCCCCATGCCCGCTACGGCAAACGTACCGGCCCCCAATTCCCAGGCCGGAAACAGATGCGCGCACACCATGCCGAACGCCGCGCCCAGCAACGTGCCCAGCGACAGCATCGGCGCAAAGATGCCGCCCGGCGCGCCTGAGCAGAAGCAGAGCAACGTCATGCCCACCCGCGCCAGAAAAATCGTCAGCAACATCCCCACGCCATAGTGTTCCGCCGCCGCAATCGGGATCAGCGCAAAACCGCCGCCGGTCGCATCGCTGAACGCCAGCGTCATCAGCCCGGACACACCGCCGGCCGCCAGCCCGACCAGCAGAAAACGCGGCATTGAATGGCCGTGAAAACGCAGGAAACGCGCCTGCGCCCCCAGCACCAGCGCATTGAACAAGACCCCCACCGCGCCGAATAAAATACCCAGCAGCAAATACAGCCACAGCGTACCGACCGGCGCGGACGGCAGCCGACCGACATCGATCACCGCCTGATCGCCCTCCAGCAAGCGATAAACCACACTGGCCATGATCACGCCGATAAACACCGCTTTGATGGAAATCAGGCTGTAACGAAACTGCGGGCGCATCTCCTCAATGATGAACAGAATCCCGGCCAGCGGCGCATTAAAGGCTGCCGATAATCCCGCCGCTGCGCCGGTCGCCAGCAGCGAATGGCGCATTTTCCGTTTTCCGCCCCGGGAACAGATCGGCCACCATGCCGCCGATATTGCCGCCCAGTTGCACCGTCGGCCCTTCCCGCCCCAGCACCATGCCTGCGCCCAACGTTCCCATACCGCCGAAGAATTTCACCGGCAACACCCGCCACCAGCGCACCGGGCGCAAATCTTCCAGCGCGCCCTCGATTTCCGGAATACCGGACCCCCCCGCCTCCGGCGCGAACCGCCGCACCAACCCGTAGCCGATCGCCGCCAGCAAGGCTGAGATCAGGATACTCAGCGGCCATACCCAGTCGCTCGCCGACAAGGCCGACAGCGAAGTCAGTCGCCAATGTTGCACCACATTGACCGCCTGATTGAATCCTACGCCGACCAAACCAACCAGCGTGCCGGTCAGGGCAGCCATCAGCAGGATATACACCGGTGTTTTGTCGCGGCGAACGAGTTGTCGGATAGCGGCGTTGCGTACCGTAGCCGGTAAAGAAAAGGAAGAAGGCATGACAGCAATATCAGGGTTAGCAGACAGACAAGGCGACCATTCTAGTCCCGTATCCGCTGCCTTGCCCAGCCTGAATCCCGGCCGCGGCGGCCTAAAATGTGTCTGACGATTTCATAACGTGGGTCAGATCATTAGAATGGACGCCACTCGCTATGCAAATCCAATCAGGAAGCCGCAATGAATAAATCTGAAAGTCTGTATGCCGCCGCCCGTCAACTGATTCCCGGGGGAGTCAACTCGCCGGTGCGCGCATTTAACGGCGTAGGCGGCGTGCCGCTGTTCATCGAACGGGCGGAAGGCGCCAGACTCTACGACGCGGATGGCAAATCTTATATCGATTACGTGGGATCCTGGGGGCCGATGATTCTGGGCCACAATCATCCCGCCATTCGTCAGGCGGTGATCGAGGCGGCTGAGCGCGGCCTGAGCTTTGGCGCGCCCACCGAGATGGAAGTCAATATGGCGCGGCTGGTCACCTCGCTGGTGCCGGGCATGGAGATGGTGCGTATGGTTAACTCCGGCACCGAAGCCACCATGAGCGCCATCCGTCTGGCGCGCGGCTTCACCGGCCGCGACAAAATCATCAAATTCGAAGGCTGCTATCACGGCCACGCCGACTGCCTGCTGGTGAAAGCGGGTTCCGGCGCGCTGACGCTGGGGCAACCCAATTCTCCCGGCGTACCGGCCGATTTCGCCCGCCATACCCTGACCTGTACCTACAACGATCTGGCCTCGGTACGCGCTGCGTTCGAACAATACCCGCAGGACATCGCCGCGATTATCGTTGAACCGGTGGCCGGCAACATGAACTGCATTCCGCCGCTGCCGGATTTCCTGCCGGGGCTGCGTGCGCTGTGCGATGAGTTCGGCGCGCTGCTGATCATCGATGAGGTGATGACCGGCTTTCGCGTGGCGTTGGGCGGCGCGCAGGCGCACTACGGCGTGCGTCCTGACCTCACCTGTCTCGGCAAGATTATCGGCGGCGGTATGCCGGTGGGCGCGTTTGGCGGCCGCCGCGACGTCATGGAAGCGCTGGCGCCGACCGGTCCGGTGTATCAGGCGGGTACGCTGTCCGGCAACCCGATTGCTATGGCCGCCGGTTTCGCCTGCCTGAGCGAAGTCGCTAAGCCCGGCGTCCACCAGAAACTGACCGAACTGACCACTCAACTGGCGGACGGCCTGCTGGCGGCGGCGAAAACGCAGCAGATCCCGCTGGTGGTGAACCACGTCGGCGCGATGTTCGGGATTTTCTTTACCGATGCCGCTCGGGTGACCTGCTATCAGGACGTGGTGAAGTGTGACGTGGAACGGTTCAAACGTTTCTTCCACCTGATGCTGGAAGAAGGGGTCTATCTGGCGCCGTCGGCGTTCGAAGCGGGGTTCATGTCGCTGGCGCACAGTCAGCAGGATATTGAGCACACCGTTGACGCCGCCCGTCGCTGCTTCGCCAAACTGTAAGCTCTCTCCCTGTGCCGGTGGGACCACCTTGCCCCACCGGCTATTCCTCCCCGCTTTACCGCGCCTGACGCCGCAGTAGCCAGATAAAATAGGGCGCGCCAATGAAGGTCGCCAGTAAACCGGCAGGAATCTGATTCGGAAACAGCAGCATCCGGCCGCACCAGTCGGCCAGCACCATTAAACCACCGCCGATCAGCGCCGAGCAGGCCAGCTGCGGGATCACGCGATTGAACCCCAGCATGCGCGCCAT
This sequence comes from Dickeya sp. NCPPB 3274, assembly GCF_000406205.1. Lineage (NCBI taxonomy): Bacteria > Pseudomonadati > Pseudomonadota > Gammaproteobacteria > Enterobacterales > Pectobacteriaceae > Dickeya > Dickeya sp. NCPPB 3274. The sequence goes on from NZ_CM001979.1 coordinate 3,756,491, forward strand.
GTGCGGCGCCATCAGCCCGACAAAGCTCATCGGTCCCACCGTCATGGTCGCCACCGCCGTCAATATCGCGGCCAGCAGCAGGATCAGCAAACGCACCGGCGTCACCGCTACCCCCAGCGACCGGGTCGTGGTCACGCCCAACGGCAGCATGCGCAGCCAGCGCTGACACAGCGGCACCACCAGCAACGCCAGCAGCGCCACCGCCGCGGACATCATCGCCTGCGCGCCGGTCACCTGATAGGTCGAGCCGGACAGCCAGGTCAGCAGGCTTCCGCCGCGGGGATCGCCGCTGGCCAGCAACAGGCTGATTAACGTGGTAAACGCGGTACCCAGCGCAATCCCTACCAGCAGCATGCGTTGCGTCGAAAAACCGCCGCGCCCGGCCACCATCATGATCAGCAGCAGCGTGACCGCCGCCCCGAACGTACCGGCCGGCAGCATCCAGTCCGTGACGTTGCCCGTTACCAGAAACAGCAACGCCACCACACCAAACGCCGCGCCGGCGCTGATCCCCAGCACTTCCGGACTGCCCATCGGGTTACCGGTTAAACGCTGAATCAGGCTGCCGGCCATCGCCAGCATCACCCCCGCGGTCAGCGCCGCCGTCACCCGCGGCCAGCGCCAGGGCAACAGCGCCGATAACTCCTGGCCGCTCGCCCAGTACCAACCGGCGGGTTCGCGCCCCAGAGACAGCGCCACCGCGACCACCGTCAGCAGCAAAACCAGCCCCGCCAGCCACCATCCGCCCCAGTTGGCGCGTTCGGTCAGCGCTTTCTGCCCGTCTTGCAGCACCGGCGGCGCGGTAGAGCGCAAACGCGGCAGCAGCCACAACAATAATGGCGCGCCAATCAACGCAGTGGCGGCGCCGGTCGGCACCTCGCGCCAGACGCCCGCCAGCCACAGTAAGATCTGATCGGTCAGTGTCAGCAGCAACGCGCCCAATAACGGCGACAGCCACAGGCGTTGCCCCAATCGGCGCGCGCCCAGCATTTTCGCCATCAGCGGTGCAAACAGGCCGATAAACCCGATGATACCGGCAACGTTGACCCACTGCGCGCTGAGGAAAATCGCCAGCAGCAATGTGCCGACGCGGGCGACTGACAGGCTCAGCCCCAGATTGCGGGCGACGCCGTCATCCAGCCCCAGCAAAGTCAGCGGGCGCGCCAGCAATAGCGTCAACACGACACCGGCAACCAGCACCGGCAGCACCCGCATTACGCTCTGCCAGTCTTGCTGATTGAGCGAACCGCTGCTCCACAGAAACAGGTTGGTCAACTGCTCGTAGTGAAACAGCGCCAGCAGTTGAGTGACGGCGCTGCAATACAAACTCAGCACCAGCCCGGCCAGAATCAACGTGACCGGCGACAGGCGCTTGCCCCAGGCTACGCCAAACACCAGCGCGCCCACCAGCAACGCGCCCGCCATCGCCGCCAGTTGCGACGTCAACCAGCCGCCGGGCAATGCCCACAGCGTCGCCGCCGTCAGCCCCAACTGCGCGCCGCTCGCCACTCCTAGCGTTGACGGCTCGGCCAGCGGATTGCGCAATACCTGCTGAAACAGCACGCCCACCAGCCCCAGCCCGGCGCCGATCAGCAACGCCAGCGCCAGGCGCGGCAGCAGGCTGTAATGGAACAGCAACTGACGCAGGTCGGCGACGTCGGGCGACAGCGCGCCCTGCCGCCATAGCGCCAGCGGCAACTGCTGACGCAGATTATAGAACGCCATCAGGGTAACCAGCAGCGACAGCACCGCCACTACCCCCGCCAGCAAACCGGACGTCGACGCACGCGTTGGCATATTCACGGCCTTCTCCACGGTCATGTCAGCCGCTCCATCGCCTCGTCCAGCAGCCGACAGAAACGCATCGCCGACAGGGTGGCGCCATACAACCAGACAGCCTCGGTACGCTGCCATCGCTGGTCACGAACAAACGGCAGCGACTGCCAGACAGGATTAGCGCTGACCCGCGACATCAACCCCTCGTTGCCATGTTCGAAGCAAATGGCATTGGCATGACCGACTGACGCCAGTTGTTCCATGCCAATCACCGTACTGCCCCAGAAATTGGTGCTGCCCTGCCAGGCGTTTTCAATGCCAAGCTGATCCAGTACGTCCTGAAACAGGCTGTTTTTTCCTACCACCAGCACATGACGCTCATCCAGCACCGAAAACAGCAACAGCGGACGGCGGGTATAGGGCTGTAATCTGACGCGGGCTTCCGCCATAAACTGATCAAACGCCGTCAGATGACGTTCAGCGGCGGCGTTCATCTCCAGGCGTTCCGCCAGCGTCGTCAGCGACTGTCTTGCGACCTGCAACGGCTTGCCGTTGCCGTCGCTAAACGCAAAGCCCAGTGACGGCGCAATGCGCTCAAGCTGTTCCGCCGCCGGGCCATACCCCGACGAATAAAGCAGCAGCGAAGGGTTGAGCCGCGCCAGCAGTTCGAGGTTGGGTTCGGTGCGCAGGCCGACATCCACGACGCTGGCCGGCAACGCCGGCGCTTGCACCCACAGACGGTAGTTGTGGATATCCGCCACGCCCATAGGCATGACGTCCAGCGCCATCAATAATTCTACCGGCAGCCATTCCAGCGCCACGATGCGCTGGCTATCCACCGCGGCCGCGCGAGTATCAAAAGGAGAAAACCACGGGGCAACCAGCATCGCCGCCAGCAGACGGCGCCGGAGCGCATCCGGTTTGTTCGGGTTACCCATCATCTTGTTCAGCATACGACACTCATTCAACACACAAAACTGACCGGCGTCCCTTCGACCGGATGGGGCAATACCCCCATCGGGATACCGTAAATAGCCTGCAGCACTTCCGCCTGCATCAGCGATTGCGGCGTTCCCTGCGCCACCACCCGACCCTGACGCAGCGCCACCAGCTCGTCGCAGTAACGCGCCGCCATGTTGATGTCGTGCAACACGGCAATCACCGTGAGACCGCGTTGCTGGCTCATCCGCCGGATCAGCGACAGCACCTCCACCTGATGAGCGATATCCAGCGCCGATGTCGGTTCGTCCAGCAGCAGACAGCGGCTGTCCTGCGCCACGGTCATCGCCAGCCAGGCGCGTTGCCGCTCGCCGCCGGACAGGCTGTCCACCAGTCGGTGGGCAAAGGGCGACAGCCCCACCAGTTCAATGGCGTCATCCACTTTCTGCTGGTCGGCCGCTGCAAAACGCCCCAGCGCGCCGTGCCACGGGTAGCGGCCAACCGCCACCAGTTCGCGCACCGTCATGCCGTCGGCGGCGGGCAATTGCTGCGGCAGGTAGGCGACCTGACGGGCGAACGCCTTACCACCCCACTCCAGCAGCGGTTTTTCCGCCAGCCACGCCGAACCGCCGGAAGGCGCCTGATGGCGTCCCAGCATTTTCAACAGGGTGGATTTGCCGGACCCGTTATGACCGAGCAAGCCGCAGACTTTTCCCGCTGGAAAAGTCAGTGTCAGCGGATACAGCAGTACCCGATCAGCCACGGAAAAGCTGACCTCGTTCAGCCGGAAGGTGATCTCCGGCGGCATCATAGCTTTTTGCATCATGAGTTCGTGCGTTGAAGGTATTCGGTTCGTCCGCCAGTTATCACGGCGGGCGAATATGAAAACGATAATGATTCTTATAAAGATTGAATGATAGGCGTAAGCCGAGGCTATCCGCAACCGATTTAGACGCAGGCGAATGAAATACGGGTGCCGGGAAAATAGCGGAGGAAGGAAGGAAGGAAAAAAGCACGCCCGGCGAACCGGGCGTGGGTATTGACATGTCGGCAGGCGTTTACTGCCCGAACATCTGCTTAATCCAGTCGGGAACGCTGCCGCCTTCCTGCTGATTTTGTTGTGGCTGACCGTTCGGCGAATTGGCCGGCTGCTGCACCGCTTGCTGGCTGGCCTGGCACAACGCCTGCGGGTTATCCGTCCACACCGGCAATGCCCGACCGGCGCTGCCGTTACAGATAAAGTTGCCGCTGCCGTCCATCGTCATGGTGGTAATGCCTTCCGGCGGCGTCAGCATCAGCGGCAACGGCGTCTGGTTTTCCAGATAGCGACGATAAATAGTCAGCGCGCCGTTGGCGCCGGTCAGTTTCGCCGGGCCATTGTTGTCGCGTCCAACCCAGGTGATCACCACTTCCTTGCCGTCGACGCCGGCAAACCAGCTGTCGCGCAGGTCGTTGGTGGTACCGGTTTTCCCCGCCAGGTGGTAATTACCGAATTTCACCATCAGCGAACGCGAGGTGCCGCGCTCCACCACCTGTTGCATACCGTACAGCGTCAGGTAGGCGGCCTGTGACGGCACGGCCCGTTCAGCCTGCGGGAAGCTCTGATACAGCACCTTGCCGTCTTCGGCGATCACCGAACGCAGCGCAGAGAGCGACGCGCGGTTACCGCCGCTGGCGATAGTCTGGTATTCCTGCGCTACTTCCATCGGCGTCAGGCTGATGGCGCCGAGCAGCATCGCCGGCACCGCCTGAATCTGGTTCTGCGGGATCCCCAGCTTCTGCAATGTATCGCTGACCTGATCCAGCCCGACCGCCATCCCCAGATTGACCGTCGGCACGTTGAGCGAATTCGCCAGCGCGTCCACCAGCATCACCCGACCGCGGAATTCGCGATCGTAGTTTTTCGGTTCCCAGATCGTACCGTTCGGCTGTTTGAGCGAAATCGGCTCATCCGCCAGAATGGTATTGAGGCGGTAGCGATCCGGCATACTGAGCGCCGTCAGGTAAGTAGGCGGTTTCGCCAGCGAACCGACCGAACGGCGCGCCTGCATGGCGCGGTTGAAACCGGCGAACTGCGCGTCGGAACCGCCCACCATCGCGCGAATCTCGCCGCTAAAGCGATCGACAATCACCATCGCCGATTCCAGATCCTTGACGCCGCGCGCCGCGCGCAGCGCCGGAATGCCGTCTTCCACCGCTTTTTCCGCCGCATCCTGCGACACCGGATCCAGCGTAGTGAAGATTTTCACCCCGGACAGATCGTTCGCCTTGTCGCCCAGCCGCTGTTGCAACTCCTGCCGCACCATCTGCATGAACGCCGGCTGCGGGCTGATCACCCCGCCTTTCGGCTGAACGCCCAGCGGACGGGCGCTCAACATGTTGTAAAGATCTTCGTCGATGACCTGCTGGTTCTGCAGCAGTTTCAGCACCAGGTTACGACGCTCCAGCGTCACCTGCGGGTTGCGCCACGGGTTATAGAGCGACGCCCCTTTCACCATCCCCACCAGCATCGCCTGCTGGTCGAGGCTCAGCTCGTTTACCGGCCGCCCGAAATAGTAAAGGCTGGCCAGCGGAAAACCGCGGATCTGATCGTTGCCGCTCTGACCGAGGTACACCTCGTTCAGATACAGCTCCAGAATACGATCCTTGCTGTAACGGTAATCCATGATCAACGCCATGTAGGCTTCGTTGGCTTTGCGCCATAGCGAGCGTTCGTTGGTCAGGAACAGGTTTTTCACCAGCTGCTGGGTTAGCGTACTGCCGCCCTGCACCGCCCGGCCCGCCGTCAGGTTGGCGATCAGCGCACGGCCGATGGAGTAGAAACTGATGCCGTCATGCTCGTAGAAATGGCGGTCTTCGGTGGCGATCAACGTTTGCACCAGCAGGTCGGGGAAACCGGAACGCTGCACAAACAGTCGCTGTTCGCCGTTCGGCGACTGCAACATGGTGATCAGTTTCGGGTCGAGCCGGAAGAAACCGAAATTGCGCTGATTATCCATGTTCTGGATCTGCGACAGCCGGTCGCTGCTGAAGATCATTTTGGCGTGGATTTGGCCTTCCTTGCCGTCCGGAAAGTCAAAAGGACGACGCTGGATTTCGATGCTGTTGGCCTGCACCGTGAATTCGCCCGGCCGGGTAATGCGGCTGACCTCGCGGTATTGCATCCCTTCCAGCAGATTGACCATCTCTTTCTTGCTGTAGGCCATGCCCGGCTCAAGGTTGACCATGCGGCCATACACCGCCGCCGGCAGTTGCCACACTTTGCCGTCGATACGACTGCGAATTTCTCCGTCGAGGTAAACGCCATAAATCGACATCACCACCACGAAAATCAGGAATAGCCGGATCAGCAACCCCAGCCAGCGGCGTTTTTTACGCGGCCGCTTGCTCATGACTTCTTCCTCGTCATCCTCATCGTCGTCATAGTCTTCTTCGTACTCTTCTTCATAATCGTCGTCGTAGTCATCATCCCTGCGACGGCGCGTCGCTTGCCTGCGAGGGGGAGTTTGTCGTGACGCACTACGTTTGCGCCCGATAGGTTCGCGGTCATCCCGAGACATTACAGTGACATCTCCATCAGGTTACTGACGACCGTCGGATTACCCGCCGTGGCCGTCTACTCTGTGTCTCCCACGCTGCGCAAGGAAGGGGGAAACATCTGAAATTAGGTATTCTGGTATTTTCTGGTGCGCCGGGTCGGCACCGTATTCGCCGGATCATCCGGCCAGACATGCTTGGGATAGCGCCCTTTCATTTCTTTCTGCACTTCCCGGTAGGCGCCGTTCCAGAACGCCGCCAGATCACGGGTGATCTGCAACGGCCGCATCGCCGGAGACAGCAGTTCCAGCACCAGCGCCACTCGACCTTCAGCCAGCAACGGGCTGCTCTGCTCGCCGAACATCTCCTGCAGCCGCACCGCCAGCACCGGCGGCTGGTCGGCATCATAACGGATCGACAAGCGGCTGCCGCCGGGCACAGTGTAATGGCTGGGCAGCGCACTATCCAGCCGCTGGCGCTGCGACCAGTCGAGCAAACGCCACAGCGCGTCGCTCAGGTTGATCTGATTAAGCGTGCGACGATCCCGCACGCCGTTGAGCGACGGCAGCAACCATAGCTCCAGCGACGCCAGCAGGTCGGCGTCATCCACCGCCGGCCACGCCACCTCCGGCAACCACTGCCGGGCGCACAGCAACCGCTGGCGCAACTGCAACGCCGGTTCGTCCCAGTTCAATACCGACAGCCCCTGCTCACGCAGCCAGTTAAGCATCGCCTGCTGCAACGCCTCGTCCGACGGTTTGGCTAATGGCCGGGACGACAGCGTCAGGCTGCCGATCTGCGTTCGCAAGCTGGCGCGCAGGGTACCTTTTTCTTCGTCCCAGTGCATCAGATTCTGCTCTGTCACCAGTTCCGGCCGCTGCCGCGCCAGTTGGTCGATATCAATCGGCAGCGCCAGTAAAATACGGGCGTCGGCGCTGTGCGGGCTTTGCATGAGAGCCGGGGCCAGCAGCCATTCCGACGCCGCCAGCGCCTCTTCCGGCGGCAGACTGGCTCCGGATCCGTTCGCCAGTTGATAACGCCCATCCTGACCACGCCGCCGGGCGATGCGATCCGCGAAGCCCGCCGACAACAACCCTGCGGCCAGACTTTCATTCACCTTGCCCGATGTCTTGCCGGCACGGCGCGCCAGCTGTTGCGCCCGACGCTGCCAGTGGCCGGCGGGACGATGCAGGGCGTCGGACAGATTCGGCGACCCGGCGCGCGGCGGCTCTTCGATGATCGCCGCCAGCAACGCCGCCGTCGCCAGCGCATCCGCATCCTGCCCGGCGGCATGCAACATCGCCGCCAGTCGCGGATCGCTGCCCAGCGCCGCCATCTTGCGCCCGTCCGCCGTCAGCCGTTGCTGCGCATCGCGCATACCCAGTTGCGTCAGCAAACGGTCCGCCGCCAGCAGCGCGGGTTGAGGCGGCGTATCCAGCCAACAGAGCTGCGCGACGTCGTTGCAGCCCCATTGCAGCAGGTCCAGCCGCACCCCGGACAGATCGCTGTGCAGAATTTCCGGCTCGCTTTGCGCCGCAGCGCGTTCAGCCTGCTCGCGGGCGAACAGATGCCAGCACACGCCCGGCTCCAGTCGCCCGGCGCGTCCGGCGCGCTGCACCATCGATGCCTGGCTGATACGCTGCGTCGTCAGGCGAGTCAGCCCGGTTTTGACATCAAACAGCGCCACCCGCTCCAGACCACAATCCACCACCACCCGAATACCTTCGATGGTCAGACTGGTTTCCGCGATGTTGGTCGCCAGCACTATTTTGCGCCGCCCGGCGACAGCCGGCAGAATCGCTTTCTGTTGTTCCGCCAGCGTCAGAGCGCCGTACAACGGGCAGATATCCACCTCCGCCGGCACCGCATTTTCCAGTAGCGTCTGCAACCGTTTGATTTCCGCCACGCCCGGTAAAAATACCAGCAACGAGCCGGTTTCGTCCTGCAACAGACGGTAAACGAGCCGGGCCGTCGCCTCCTCCAGCCGCTCCTGCGAGCCAACCGGCTGGTAATGCCGTTCCACCGGCCAGGAGCGCCCTTGCGACGACACGCTGAGCGATTGCGGTAATAAAGAAGAGAGCCGGGAATTATCCAGCGTAGCGGACATGATCAGTAGCTTGAGGTCATCGCGCAGCCCCTGCTGGACATCCAGCAGCAGCGCCAGCGCCAGATCGGCCTGCAAACTGCGTTCGTGAAATTCGTCCAGCATTACCAGCGAAACGCCATCCAGCGCCGGATCATGCTGCAGCATCCGGGTCAGAATGCCTTCCGTCACCACTTCCAGCCGGGTCTGGCTGCTAACCCGGCTTTCCGAACGCATACGGTAACCGACGGTCTGCCCCGGCGTTTCCCCCAGCCACTCCGCCAGCCGGAAAGCCACGCTTTTAGCCGCCAGCCGACGCGGTTCCAGCATAATAATGCGACCGGGAAGCCCGCCCTGCTGCAACAGTTGCAACGGCAACCAGGTGGACTTTCCGGCGCCGGTCGGGGCATGCAGCAACACCTGCGGCGCGGTATGCAACGCCTGGATGACCTCATCCAGTACGGCGCTGACGGGGGGTAGACTCACACAACTCTCCGTAATCATGGCTGAATCCGGCGGCACAGCAATACAGCACAATAACTGCACAACACTAGCCGGACGTTATCGAAAGACATTAATTCAATAAATAGAAAAGCGGCGCGCCGGCCGGCGTCTGAGCACGGCGAATAGCGGAACGCAACCTTAACTTTATCCGGCGGGCATTGTAGCATCGGAACCCCGCAGAACGGAGAGATTGCCATGACCCCGACCCGCCGCCTGTTTTTTGCCTTGTCGTTGCCGGACGCGATCGGCCAGCAGATCGTACACTGGCGCGCCGCGCAATTCGCCCCCGAGGCCGGGCGCCCGGTGGCCGCGGCCAATCTGCACCTGACACTGGCCTTCCTCGGCGAGGTCAGCGACGCCAAAATGCAGGTTTTGCAGACGCTGGCCGGCCGTATCCGCCAGCCGGCGTTTACCCTGACTCTGAACGACGCCGGCCACTGGCCCCGACCTGGCGTGGTGTGGCTCGGTTGTCGTCAGGCGCCGCGAGGATTGCTGCAACTGGCGGATATGTTACGCTCGCAGGCGGCGCGTAACGGTTGTTATCAACCCCCTCAGCCGTTTCATCCGCATATCACGCTGCTGCGCGGCGCCACCCGCCCGGTGCCGGTGCCGGCCGCCACGTTCGGCTGGACGGTGCCGGTCGAGCGTTTTTTTCTGTACGAATCGCGCGCCGACGCGGGGCGAACCCATTATCACCCCATCGCCCACTGGCCGCTGCTGACTTCCTGAGAGACATCATTCATGCAATTTTCCCCACGCCTGCAACCCGCCACGCTGCTCAAACGTTACAAACGATTTCTGGCGGATGTGGTGACTCCCGACGGAAAAACCCTGACGCTGCACTGCCCTAATACCGGCGCGATGACCGGCTGCGGCGCGCCGGGCGATACCGTCTGGTACTCCACCTCGGATAACCCGAAACGCAAGTACCCCCATACCTGGGAACTGACGCAAACCACGCAGGGACACTGGATTGGCGTAAATACCCTGCGCGCCAATCAGTTGGTGCTTGAGGCGCTGCACGCAGGCCGGCTGGCCGATTTCACAGGTTACACCACTATCCGCGCCGAAGTGCGCTATGGTTCGGAAAACAGCAGGATAGACGTGTTATTGCAGGCAGAGGATCGAGCGGACTGCTATATTGAAGTTAAATCAGTCACATTATTGCAACACGGATGTGGTTACTTTCCCGATGCGGTAACGCTCAGAGGGCAAAAGCATCTGCGGGAACTGCAACAGGTGGCGGCGCAGGGTCGTCGTGCCGTATTGTGCTTCGCCGCGCTGCACTCCGGTATCGACCGGATTTCGCCGGCGCAACACATTGACCGACATTACGCCGAATTATTACAACTATCCCGGCAGCAGGGGGTTGAAATTCTGTGTTACGGTGCCCATATCACCCCTGATGGCATGACGCTGGGGCAATTGTTACCGTTTCAATAACGTGACGACAGCGAGCTAATTCTGCCGCACGTTATGTATTATCTGATGGGATTATGCCGTTTCTCACACTTTGTCAGGCCGGTGTCGGGAATCATTGCCAACCTAACTTCCATCTGTTATTTATAGCGGCCTGTTTTTCCCCCCTGGGGGAGTCGATACTGCGTGTCGTGTTTATGTAGGAGAAGCAACATGCAAGAAGGGCAAAACCGTAAGACATCCTCTCTGAGCATTCTCGCGATTGCCGGAGTGGAGCCATACCAGGAGAAGCCGGGCGAAGAATACATGAACGACGCTCAGCTGGCTCATTTCAGGCGTATTCTTGAAGCATGGCGCAATCAACTCAGGGACGAAGTAGATCGAACCGTATCGCACATGCAGGATGAAGCCGCTAACTTCCCGGATCCGGTAGACCGTGCCGCGCAGGAAGAAGAATTCAGCCTTGAACTGCGCAACCGCGATCGCGAGCGTAAGCTGATCAAGAAGATTGCCAAAACACTGCAGAAAATCGAAGACGAGGACTTTGGCTATTGCGAGTCCTGCGGCGTGGAAATCGGTATCCGTCGTCTGGAAGCCCGCCCCACCGCCGATCTGTGCATTGACTGCAAAACATTGGCCGAAATCCGCGAAAAGCAGATGGCCGGATGATATCAGCCCGGCGGGAGAGCAAACGCCCTACCGCCGGGTTTTCGCTTCTTATGACCAGTCAGCATCACCTTCAACCGGCATGATATCGCCGTATGCCTGAATCACGCCCTTACGTCGGACGCTTTGCGCCTTCTCCGTCTGGCGATCTCCACTTTGGTTCCCTGATTGCCGCGTTGGGCAGCTACCTGCAGGCCCGCGCCTGCCACGGACGCTGGCTGGTGCGTATCGAGGATATCGATCCGCCGCGCGAAGTGCCCGGCGCCGCCGCACGCATTCTCCGCCAACTGGAACAGTATGGCCTGCTCTGGGACGGCGACGTGGTGTACCAGTCCCGCCGCCACGATCTTTACCGCGCGGTGCTGGCCGACCTGCAGCGTCAGGGGAAATGCTACTACTGTACTTGTACCCGACAACGCATCCAGCAGATTGGCGGCCACTATGACGGTCACTGCCGCGATCGCGGTCTGCCGTCGAACCAGGCGGCGTTGCGCCTGCGCCAGAGCCAGCCGGTTCTCAGCTTTCACGATCGCTTGCGCGGGCAGATTGATGCCGACCCGATGCTGGCGCGAGAAGACTTTATTATCCATCGCCGCGATGGTCTGTTTGCCTACAATCTGGCAGTCGTGGTCGACGACCACGATCAGGGCGTTACCGAAATTGTACGCGGCGCGGATCTGATCGAACCGACGGTGCGCCAGTTATCGCTGTACCACCAGTTGGATTATCCGGCTCCGACCTACGTGCATCTGCCGCTGGCGCTCAATGGCGACGGCAATAAGCTCTCCAAGCAGAACCACGCTCCGGCGCTGCCGGATGGCGATCCGCGGGCCGTGCTGGCACAGGCGCTGGCCTTTTTGCGCCAGCCATTGCCTGCGCACTGGCGGGACCTCGATCGGGACGCATTGCTCGCGTGGGCCATCGCGCACTGGTCGTTGGCTACGGTCCCCGTCGAAGCCGCTCTTACATCGCCGGAAATAACATCAGCATTCTCAAAGGGCTGAGGGTGAGCTATGATTAGCCGCTATTTTTTGTTGTGCCGTTAATTTTCCAATGATTATCGAGGTGTATTATCTTTACCCGGGTAGCTAATTTTTGCCGCAAGGTACTGAATCGTGAGAATGAGCCCGCCAGGGCGGACAATCCGCCGCAGGCGATGACGGTCGTTCCCCGTGACCAGCACGCCATTTCACGTAGCGACATTAGTGAGAATGCGCTGAAAGTACTGTATCGCCTGAGCAAAGCGGGCTATGAGGCTTATCTGGTGGGCGGCGGCGTCCGCGATCTGCTGTTGGGCAAAAAACCCAAAGACTTCGATATCACCACCAACGCCACCCCGGAACAGGTCCGCAAGTTGTTCCGCAACTGCCGGCTGGTGGGCCGCCGTTTCCGTCTGGCGCATGTGATGTTCGGCCCCGAAGTCATTGAAGTCGCGACATTCCGCGGCCACCACGAACAGCATCAGGAACAGGAAACGAAAAACGCCGCCCAGCAAGGCCACAACGGTATGCTGCTGCGCGACAACATTTTCGGCACCATCGAGGAAGACGCCCAGCGGCGCGACTTCTCCATCAACAGCCTCTATTACAGCATCGCCGACTTCACCGTTCGTGACTACACCAACGGCCTGAACGACCTGCGTCAGGGGTTGATTCGCCTGATTGGCGAACCGGAAACCCGCTACCGCGAAGACCCGGTGCGCATGCTGCGCGCCGTGCGATTCGCCGCCAAACTCAGTATGCGCATCAGCCCGGAAACCGCCGAGCCGATTCCCCGTCTGGCCTCGCTGCTGCACGATATTCCGCCGGCGCGGCTGTTTGAAGAATCCCTGAAACTGTTGCAGGCGGGCTACGGCTATCCGACCTATCAGTTACTATGCGAATACCAGCTGTTTCAGCCGCTGTTTCCGCTGATCAGTCGTTATTTCACCGCTAACGGCGAAAGTACGATGGAGCGGATGATCGTGCAGGTGCTGAAAAACACCGATCAACGCATCCAGAACGACATGCGCGTCAACCCGGCGTTTCTGTTTTCCGCCATGCTGTGGTACCCGCTGGTGGAACACGCCCAGAAACTGACGCAGGAGAGCGGGCTGGCCTACTTCGAGGCGTTCGCCTTAGCCATGAACGACGTACTGGACGAACAGTGCCGCTCGCTGGCGATCCCCAAACGCATTACCTCGCTTGTCCGCGATATCTGGCAATTGCAGTTGCGTCTGTCGCGCCGTCAGGGCAAACGCGCCTTCAAGCTGATGGAACACCCGAAATTCCGCGCCGCGTATGACCTGCTCTGCCTGCGTGCGGAAATCGAAAACCATCAGGAGCTACAGCGCCTGGCGCAGTGGTGGGGAGAGTTTCAGGTCGCCGCGCCGCCGCGTCAGCAGGTGATGTTAAACACGCTGGATGACGGCCCGACGCCGCATCGCCGCTCTCGTCGCCCGCGCAAGCGCCCTGCCCGCCGGGACAACGCCCGGTGATCCGGGTTTATCTGGCGCTGGGCAGCAATCTGTCCGAGCCATTGCAACAGGCGCGCGCGGCGCTAACCGCGCTGGACGCCATTCCGCACACCCGACTGGCGCGCTGTTCGTCATTTTATCGCAGCCGCCCGCTCGGCCCGCAGGATCAACCTGATTATCTCAATGCGGTCGCCGAGTTACAGACCGCGTTGCCGCCGGAAACGCTACTGGACCATACCCAGCGCATTGAGCAGGAACAAGGACGAGTACGTAAGGATCACCGCTGGGGACCGCGTACTCTTGACCTCGATATTCTGCTGTTTGGCGACCTGACGCTGCATACCGAACGGCTCACGGTACCGCACTATGACATGAAAAACCGTGAGTTCATGCTCTACCCGCTGGCTGAACTGGCGCCGGAACTGGTGTTTCCCGATGGAGAAGCGCTGGCGACGCGGTTACAACAGGTGCCCCGCAACGGCCTGACCCTGTGGGCCGACCAATAACCATCCCGCCATTCTCCTGCTGACCGCAACGCGCGGTTGGCGCCGGATAGGTACCAATCTCTTGTTTTACAAATAGAAATAGATCGCTGTTCCTGATGTCTGGCTTCCATTAGAATGATTCACCCTTAACTGCCCTTGAGTTGACTCAGGAAGGTTGCCATGAAAGCGACGACTATTTCTCATCTGCGCCAGTGGAAACAGGAACAGAAAAAGTTCGCCACACTGACCGCTTACGACGCCAGCTTCGCCCAATTGTTTTATGAACAGGGTATCCGCGTAATGCTGGTGGGGGACTCTCTCGGTATGCCCGTACAGGGCCACGACTCAACCCTGCCCGTCACCATTGACGACATGGTTTATCACACCCGCTGCGTACGGCGCGGCGCGCCGCATTGCCTGCTGTTATCCGACCTGCCCTTTATGGGCGCCGCCACGCCGGAGCAAGCCTGCCAGCAAGCCGCAGCGTTGATGCGCGCCGGCGCCAATATGGTCAAGATCGAAGGCGGCAGTTGGCTCGTGCCGACCGTGCGCATGCTGACCGAACGCGCCGTCCCGGTGTGCGGACATCTGGGGCTGACCCCGCAGTCGGTCAATATCTTTGGCGGCTATAAAGTCCAGGGGCGTGACGAAGCCGCCGCCAGCCAACTGCTGGAAGACGCACTGGCGCTGGAACAGGCGGGCGCCCAGTTACTGGTGCTGGAATGCGTGCCGGTATCGCTGGCCCAGCGAGTGACCGAAGCACTCAGTATTCCGGTCATCGGCATCGGCGCCGGCAATGTCACCGACGGCCAGATTCTGGTGATGCACGACGCGCTGGGCGTGACCGGCGGCCATACGCCGAAGTTCGCCCGCAATTTCATGGCGGAAGCAGCGGATATCCGCGCCGCCGTTCGCCTGTATGTGCAGGAAGTCGAACAGGGAACCTTTCCCGACGAGAAATACAGTTTTGTTTAACACAGGAGCAAGCGTGTGTTGATTATTGAAACGCCGGTGCTGCTGCGCCGCGAACTCCGCCGCTGGCGTCAGGAAGGAAAACGCATCGCATTGGTGCCCACCATGGGCAACCTGCATGACGGCCACCTGACGCTGGTGGACGAAGCCCGGGCCAGGGCCGACATCGTGGTAGTCAGTATTTTTGTCAATCCCTTGCAGTTTGACCGGGCGGACGATCTGGCCCGCTACCCGCGCACCTTGCAGGAAGACTGCGAGAAGCTGACGCGGCGCGGCGTTGACCTGGTGTTCGCGCCCGCACCCGACACCCTCTACCCTCACGGCCTGCAACAGCAGACGTTCGTGGAAGTCCCGGGGCTGTCGCAGATGCTGGAAGGTGCCAGCCGTCCGGGGCATTTTCGTGGCGTCGCCACCGTCGTCAGCAAGCTGTTCAATCTGGTGCAGCCGGATGTCGCCTGCTTTGGCGAAAAAGATTACCAGCAACTGGCGCTGATCCGTCAGATGGTGGCCGACATGGACTACGACATCAGCATCGTCGGCGTGCCTATCGTGCGCGCCAAAGACGGCCTGGCGCTCAGTTCTCGCAACGGTTACCTCACCGCCGAAGAGCGCCAGCAGGCGCCGCAGCTTCGCCGCATCATGAACGAGGTGGTAGAGCAATTATCCAACGGCGACCGGCAAATTGATGATATGCTCGCCAAAGCATCGGAGGCGCTGCGCGAGGCCGGATTCACGCCCGACGAGCTATTTATCCGCGATGCCGCAACGCTGCAGCCGCTGACCATCGACAGCAACTGTGCCGTGGTGCTGATGGCGGCCTGGCTGGGCAAGGCGCGCCTGATTGACAACCAGCAGGTGGATTTGACCACCTGATTTTTCCAACCAGAGTGACAGACCGATGATTCGAACCATGCTGCAAGGTAAGCTGCACCGGGTGAAGGTAACCCAGGCAGATTTACATTATGAAGGGTCCTGCGCCATCGATCAGGATTTTATGGACGCCGCCGGTATTCTTGAATACGAAGCGATCGACATCTACAACGTGGACAACGGCCACCGTTTTTCCACCTACGCGATCGCCGCTGAACGCGGCTCCCGCATTATTTCCGTCAACGGCGCGGCCGCGCGCTGCGCCTGCGTCGGCGACAAGCTGATTATCTGTTCCTATGTGCAGATGCCGGATGAGCAGGCGCGCGAGCACCGCCCGAAGGTCGCCTATTTTGGCGACAACAATACGTTGCAGCGCACCGCCAAAGCCATTCCGGTGCAGATCGCCTGAATCATCGCGCCGATTAAAAAAAAAGCGGGACGGCACATGCCATCCCGCTTCACATCCGACAACACCGCCTGATTAACTGCGCAAGCCGCGCCCACGCTCAATCAACCACCAGCTCAGCCCGTAGAACACCGCGATAAACGCCAGCAGCACCGCCAGCGTCAGTGGCAGCGGCACATCATGAATGCCCAGGAATCCGAAGCGGAAGCCGCTGATCATATAAACGATCGGGTTCAGTTTGGACACCGCCTGCCAGAACGGCGATAGCAACGATAGCGAATAGAACACGCCGCCCAGATAGGTCAGCGGCGTCAGCACGAAGGTAGGAATCAGGCTGATGTCGTCGAAGGTTTTGGCGAACACGGCGTTGATCAGCCCCGCCAGCGAAAACAGCATCGACGTCAGCAACAACGTCACCACCACCATCCACCAGGCATGGACGTGCAGCGGCACAAAGAACAGCGACACCGCCGTGACCAGCACGCCGACGCAGATGCCGCGCGCCATACCGCCGCCGACATAACCGGCGATAATGATGTGCGTCGGCACCGGCGCCACCAACAGCTCTTCGATATTGCGCTGAAATTTGGCGCTGAAAAATGACGACGCGACGTTGGCATAGGCGTTGGTAATTACCGACATCATGATCAGCCCCGGCACGATGAACTGCATGTAACTAAAGCCGTTCATCTCACCGATGCGGGTACCGATCAGATTGCCGAAAATAATGAAGTACAGCGACATCGTAATCACTGGCGGCACCAGCGTCTGGATCCAGATCCGGGCGAAACGGTTGACTTCCTTGCTCCAGATGCTCTGCAACGCTACCCAATATAACCCCATCATGCTTTATCTCCGTTGTTATTGAGCAGCGCGACAAACAGTTCTTCCAGGCGATTAGCCTTGTTGCGCATACTGAGAACCTGAATGCCTTGCGCGCTGAGCTGGCTGAAAATGCCGTTCAGCCCCTGCTCGCGTCTCACCTCCACTTCCAGCGTAGAGGTATCCACCAGTCGGTGCTGATAGCCTTCCAATCTGGGAAGGGCGCTCTTCGCCGCCAGGTCGAAGAAAAAGGTTTCCGATTGCAGCTTGGCCAGCAACGCCTTCATCGAGGTATTCTCCACCAGTTGCCCGGACTGGATGATGCCGATATTACGGCACAGCATTTCCGCCTCTTCCAGATAATGGGTGGTCAGGATGATGGTGGTGCCCTGCCCGTTGAGTTCTTTGAGGAATCCCCACATTGAGCGACGCAATTCGATGTCCACCCCGGCGGTCGGCTCGTCGAGAATCAGCAGTTTGGGTTCATGCATCAACGCCCGGGCAATCATCAGCCGGCGCTTCATACCGCCGGACAACATGCGGGCGCGCTCGTTGCGCTTACCCCACAGGTCGAGCTGGTTGAGGTATTTTTCGGCGCGCCGCAGCGCTTCCTGCCGGGGAACGCCATAGTAACCGGCCTGATTGACCACAATTTGCATCACGGTCTCAAACGGATTGAAGTTGAACTCCTGCGGCACCAGCCCCAGTTGCCGCTTGGCGTTTACGATATCCCGGTCCAGATCGTGGCCGAACACCTGAATTCTGCCGTCGGTCTTGTTAACCAGTGAACTGATGATGCCGATGGTGGTGGACTTGCCTGCGCCATTAGGGCCCAGCAGAGCATAAAAATCCCCGGCTTCAACGCGCAGGTCGATACCGCGCAGCGCGCGAACGCCCCCCGGGTACGTTTTGGTCACATTCATCAATTCCAGTGCATATGTCATAGCTGAAAGCGTGCCTTATTATCAGTTGAGCGAGTCCTGGTCGGACCCAGTTTTCGATTTCAAAACCCCTGTGATTGCTCTATATTACCCCTCACCGCCCTTTTGTTGTTACAGGTCCTTTACTTTCATGAAAACAATAGAAACGCTGATCGCCAATAACCAGCAATGGTCTGAAACGATAGTGAAAGAAGACCCTGATTATTTTGAACGGCTGGCATTAGCCCAGCGCCCCCGCTTTCTGTGGATTGGCTGCTCGGACAGCCGGGTTCCCGCAGAAAGCCTGACCAGCCTCGAACCGGGCGAACTATTCGTTCACCGCAACGTGGCTAACCTGGTGATCCATACCGATCTTAACTGCTTGTCCGTAGTGCAGTACGCCGTTGAGGTTCTGGAAGTGGAGCACATCATCATTTGCGGCCACTATGGCTGCGGCGGCGTGCAGGCCGCGGTTGAAAACCCGGAACTGGGGTTGATCAACAACTGGCTGCTCCACATCCGTGACCTGTGGTATAAGCACAGCTCATTACTGGGAGAATTGCCACCCGAACAGCGAATTAACAAACTGTGTGAAATCAACGTAGTGGAACAGGTGTACAACCTGGGCCACTCCACCATCATGCAGTCGGCCTGGAAACGCGGCCAGAAGGTGACGATTCATGGCTGGGTCTACGGGATTCAGGATGGTCGTCTGCGTGACCTGGAAGTCACCGCCACCAGCCGTGAAACGCTGGAGCAGCGTTACCGTCGGGCGGTCTCGTCGCTGCTGTAATCATTCCCATCGCGCCCATGCCGGCATGGGCGCGATTTCACGCTTTACTGCGGAATCACCTTGCCGATAAACGGCAGATGGCGGTAACGCTGGGCATAATCGATGCCATACCCCACCACAAACTCGTCAGGGATGGAAAAACCAATCCATTCTACCGGCACCTGAACTTCACGGCGTGACGGCTTGTCCAGCAGCGTACAAATGGCCAGCGACTTCGGCTCGCGCAGTTGCAGAATTTCCCGCACCTTGCTCAAGGTATTGCCGGAGTCGATGATATCTTCGACAATCAGCACGTCTTTGCCGCGGATATCTTCATCCAGATCCTTCAGAATCTTCACGTCGCGGGACGAGTTCATGCCGCCGCCGTAGCTGGAAGCGGTCATAAAATCCACCTCGTGGGAAAGGTCAATGGCGCGGCACAGATCGGCCATAAACACAAAGGAGCCGCGCAGCAGTCCCACCAGCACCATATCGCTGCCGCTGTTGCGGTAATGCTCGCTGATTTGGCGTCCGAGTTCGGCCACCCGCGCCTTGACCTCTTGCTCGGAGATCATGACGTCCACCGTATGTTTCATCATACTGACAACTCACAGAAAAAAGGTATCCAGTATCGGCCTCTGGGGCCATACTCCGATGCTGACACACAGCCAGGCTGTGCCGCAATTCATCACGGCGCGCAGTATAACAGAAAGCCTGGGTTCACCCACCCCATAGCGGAGAGAGCATGACACCCTTATCGTCTTCAATGGCTGACAGCGCCATCACCTATAAAGTGAATGACCCCATCAATGTCGATCAGTTTATCCACCTGCTTAACCGAACCTCGCTGGGCCCGAGACGACCGTTGGATCAACGGGATACCCTTGCAGGCATGCTAACCGAAACGGACCTGCTGGTGACGGCATGGCGCGGCGATGAACTGGTGGGCGTGGCGCGCAGCGTGACGGATTATCACTTTTGCTGCTACCTGTCCGACCTGGCGGTGGATGAAACTTGTCAGCATGGCGGCATCGGTCGTCAGCTTATCGCGCATACCGTACAGCAGCTCAAACCACAGTGTCGTCTGATTCTGATTGCCGCGCCTCAGGCCGTGGATTATTACCCCAAAATCGGTTTTGAGGCACACCCCAGCGCCTGGCACATTCTGGCGGGCGATTTTCTCGCGCTGAAGCGCTGAGGTCTGTGCGAGGTTTGCCGAGTGTGGTGAAAATATCAACATATTCGCAAGAGAGTCAGGATTTCGTTATCGGCAGATAAAAGAGGGTAAAACGCGTTGCGCTGCATCAGTACAAGGTTTTTCATATGTCATGACCAACCTATGGAGAGGTGTAACATGACATCACTATCGAAAATTTGCCGTACCGCGGCGTTCATCGCCGGTATTTCACTGATCTCCGCCGTATCCGTGGCCTCTGCTCATCCGGAAGGCGCCGAGCCGCCGGCATTCGGCAAACCGGGTGCATTTCCACCACCGCCCGGATTCCCGCCGCCGATGCCCGCGCTGTATCAGGCGTCGCTGCAGGCAACCGACCCGGTGCAGGCGGTCAACAAGCTGGTCGCCAACGTGCCGCAAGGCAATGGCAAAACCTATGAAGTCAGCATCAGCGTGCGGGAAATTCCCCCCATGCCTCAGCCTGAACCACACGCGCCGAATGCAGCCAAATAGCATCGCGCGTACGCGTAGTGATAGTACCGAATATGATAGTACCGAAACTGACAGTACCGAAGCACTGATGACCATGCCGGTAGCCCGGAGAAAGCAGCAGAACGGTGAGCGCCTGTGTTGAACAAGGTCGTTAGCAGGCACTCCCGGCATTCAATGGACGAGGCGGGCCTGACGCCCGCTACTCCTGCGAACTGACCGCCGCTTCCGGCGGAAACAGAACCGGTTGATCGGTGCGAATACTGAGCCGGACCGGCTGCCCCGGTTCAAACCAGTTGCCGCTTTGCACCTGAAGCTCCAGCTCATTAACCCGCACGCGGTAAAAATTGCTGGTTCCCATAAACAACCGATCTTCGATTACGCCCGAGCCTTCCTCATCCAGCGCCAGCGCAATTTCCTGCGGACGAATCAGCCAGTCATAACGTGCGCCATGCGGCAGTTTCAACGCTCTCGTCGCCTGATGCTCGCCGAGAAAACTCTGCCATTGACGGTCACCGCTGATCTTCACCGGCAGGTAATTAGTGTTGCCCATAAAACTTGCCACATAGCGGTTGACCGGTCGGTAGTAGAGATCGGCGGAAAAACCCTGCTGCACAATACCGCCGTCATGGATCAGGATCAGGTGATCGGCGAAGGCAAAGGCGTCCTCGCGATCGGACGTCGCAAACAGCGTGGCTATCTGACGCTGCCGCAGAATCTGGCGCAGCTCGCTGATCAAGCGGTAACGGATTTGGCTGTCAACGGAGGAAAAAGGCTCATCCAGCAGCAACAGTTTAGGCTGACACGCCAGCGCACGGGCGAGCGCCGCCCGCTGATTCTGCTCTCTGGACAGTTCATGAGGATAACACCGGGTAAAGGTTTCCAGTTGCATCAACCCTACCGCATCCATCGCCAGCGTGCTGACCTCTTCCGATGACCTGCCGCGTAGTCCGAAGGTAATGTTTTCCATGACCGTCAGATGGGGAAACAGCACATCATCCTGAAACACCATCCCCACGACGCGCGGCGGCGACTCGGCGTCCTGCGCCTGAGCATCCGCCTTCTGACCGGCGATGGCTATTCTGCCTTGTTCCTGCGGCAGCAGACCCGCTATCGATTTCAGCAGCGTAGTTTTACCATCGCCGCTGGCCCCAAGCAGGCACACCATTTCGCCTTCATGCACCGAAAAACTCACGTTCTCCAGCACGGAAAGTTGCGGATAGCGGCAACTGAGCGAGGCTATCGTTAATATCTCCGGGGTCGCCATAACGTACCTATCCTTCCATTCTCATCAATCGGGTTATCCCAAACAGCGGGATCATCCCCACGCCCACCAGCATCAGCGCGGGGGTCGCTACCAGCGGCAGCCGTTCATCCATCATGAAACGGAACACATAGGTCGCCATGGTTTCCACTTCAAACGGCTGCAACAACAGCGATGCATTCAGCTCACGCAGGCTTTCGGTAAACACCAGCAATACGCCGACAATCATGCAATGACGCAACTGCGGC
The DNA here is from genome assembly GCF_000406205.1 of Dickeya sp. NCPPB 3274. Classification (NCBI taxonomy): domain Bacteria; kingdom Pseudomonadati; phylum Pseudomonadota; class Gammaproteobacteria; order Enterobacterales; family Pectobacteriaceae; genus Dickeya; species Dickeya sp. NCPPB 3274. The sequence goes on from NZ_CM001979.1 coordinate 3,778,292, forward strand.
AGATAAACCCACAGCACCTGTAGAGCCGGCGTGTAGCCAAGCGACTGGCTGACATGAGTCATGGCGCCCGACAGGCGGGACATGCGGATTTGCAACCGATCAATCAGCAAACCGCTAAAACGCATACAGTAGGCCAGAATCAGCACCAGCACCGACCCCGCCCAAGGGTCGTCCACCACACCGCCGGCCGTGGCATACCAGGCATCCAGCCCCAGAAACGGCACCAGCAGTCCCATACCCAACGCCGTCGAGGGCAATAACCGATTGAGATTCAGCCAGCGCAACGGATTGCGGTAAGCCGGATTGCCAATTGCCTGGAAATCAAACGTACACACGACCGCCAGTCCGATTACCAGCAACATCGCGCAGGAGGCCGCCATGAAGCTACTGGTAAACGCCAGCAAAAACGGCAAACTCCAGATCGGCGCTTCGGACAATATCGCCCACCCCACCAGCCGACCGACCGGCACCACAAACGCAATCACCACCAGTGCGCCGCCAAACAGCATCGTCAGAAAACGCGGCCACCCACGCAGCACCGGTAAATTGTTCGGGCATACTCCGCAGTTTTTCTGGTAACGCAACTGACGGGCGCGGCTACGACGCGCCTGAAACCATATCAGGAACACCAGCGGCAACAGCAACGACATTAATAATGCCGCCGTACCGTGCTGCGCCTTGTCGCGCCACAAGTCCAGACCGGCCGTGGTGATAGTTTGCAAAGAGAAGTAAGCGGAAATACCGTAATCGCCGAGCGCTTCCGACGCCATCAGCACCATGCCCAGCGCGATCGCCGGGCGAGCCATGGGAAAAACGACACGCCAGAATACCTGAGCACGGGTCTGGTTCATCAGCCGGGCAGCCTGTTGCAGGCTGACCGGTTGCGACATCAGCGCCGTTCGAACCAGCAGGTAGACATACGGAAACAGCACCAGCGCCAGACACAGGCTGGCGCACGCCACCATCAGCGTCTGTTGCCAGAATGTCTGGGGCGCAACGTCCGTATCAAATGACAGGGCGTACAGCGTTTGCTTAACCGGCCCTTCGTACCCCAGCGCGTCGCCATAGACCGCGGCCAGCAGATAACCGGGCATCGCCAGCGGCAGCAACAGCGCGCGATGCAGCCACACCTGACCGGCGAAACGGTAGCGCGACATCAGCCAGGCCAGCGGCAACGCAAACAGCAGGCTGAACAGCACGCAGCCCGCCACCAGCATCAGCGAGTTCGTTCCATAAACGGGCAGAGCATGCCATAACGCCGACACCGCGTCGCCAGGAGCAGACAACGCCATCCCGACCATGGTCACCAGCGGGAATAGAAGTATTCCTGCTAACAGCACGCTACTAATGCGCCAGATACCTGAAGTCATGAGAAATCGTGAGATAAATTTAAACTGCACTATTAATATCAAAGCCAGACGCTGACGTCATGGTGTCAATCGCTGATAAATAGCAGGTAATTGCGCCATTGAACATCCCCCCCTCCGTTTGCCCCGCCCGGTGCGGTTCTCCGCCGATTGCGGATATCACGCCGATCTTAATAAAACTTGAAATCCGGGCCGGTAACTGTGATAACGTCATCTGATGAAAGATGAAACAGGTTGAATTATGAAACATTCCGCGCTGGTGCTGCTCCTGCTTTCGCTGTTGGGCTTCTCCTCCGCCAGTAAGGCATTGAATGATTTCGAGGCTGAAGACCTCGCCGATCTGACCGCCATTTTTGTTTATCTGAAAAACAACTGTGGTTACAAAGATCTCCCCAACGAGCAAATCCGTCGGGCGCTGGTGATCTTTGCCCAGCAAAATCGCTGGGATTTGAGCAACTACAATCAGTTCGATATGATCGCCCTTGGCGAAGCCAGTTACCGCGACCTGAGCGGCATCGCCATCCCCACGCCAAAGAAATGCCAGTATCTGGCACGAAATTCGCTCAGTTTACTCGCGAATACTCAGTAAAGCGTAAAATCCTCCGCATTGCGTGAAATTTGACCGTGCAAGCACCATGAGAGTTAGCTATCATAGCGCGCCAATTTTCATGGCTGTTATCGCGGAGGAAGCCCTAACATGTCCCGGAAAGAAATTTGGTATGAGACCCTGCATGCCAACTTTGGTCAGTATTTTTCGATAGACCAGGTGCTCTATCATGAAAAAACCGACCATCAGGATCTGATCATCTTCGAAAACGCTGCGCTAGGCCGAATTATGGCGCTGGATGGCGTCGTGCAGACCACCGAACGCGACGAGTTCATCTATCACGAAATGATGACCCATGTTCCGCTGCTGGCCCACGGCAACGCCAAACGCGTGCTGATCATCGGCGGCGGCGACGGCGGCATGCTGCGCGAAGTCTGCCGTCACCGTAACATAGAACAGATCACGATGGTGGAAATCGACGCCGGCGTGGTGGCGTTCTGCCGTCAGTATCTGCCCAATCACAGCGCCGGCGCCTACGATGACCCGCGCTTTCGTCTGGTGATCGACGACGGCGTTAACTTCGTCAACGCCTGTCAGGAAAAGTTCGATATCATCATTTCCGACTGCACCGATCCTATCGGCCCCGGCGAAAGCCTGTTTACCTCGGATTTTTATCAGGGATGCGCGCGCTGCCTGAATGATGGGGGAATCTTCGTGGCGCAGAACGGCGTCTGCTTCCTGCAGCAGGATGAGGCGGTCAACAGCCATCAGAAACTGAGCAGCTATTTCAGCGACGTCAGTTTTTATCAGACCGCCATTCCAACTTACTACGGCGGAATCATGACCTTTGCCTGGGCCAGCAACAACCCGGCATTGCGTACGATCGATCAAAATAGCCTGCAGCAGCGGTTTGACGCCGCGGGAATCGAATGCCGCTATTACAATCCGGCCATTCATACCGGCAGCTTTGCCCTGCCGCAATATTTACTGAATGCCCTGTCAGCCGCCCGCTGACCACGGCATCCATAAGGGGGTGAATTAAATTGCAAAAGCTGAAACTACATGGCTTTAACAATCTGACCAAAAGCCTGAGTTTTTGTATCTACGATATCTGTTACGCCAAAACGCCTGCCGACCGCGATGGCTATATCGCGTACATTGATGAGCAGTACAATGCGAACCGTCTGACAGAAATCCTGAGTGAAACCTGTTCCATCATTGGCGCCAATATCTTGAATATTGCCCGTCAGGATTATGAACCGCAGGGCGCCAGCGTCACCATTCTGGTCAGCGAGGAACCGATGGACCCACGCGATGTGGATACCTCCGAACATCCCGGCCCGCTGCCGAACTCCGTCGTCGCGCATCTCGACAAGAGCCATATCTGCGTGCACACCTACCCGGAAAGCCACCCCGGCGGCGGCCTGTGCACCTTCCGGGCGGATATCGAAGTGTCTACCTGTGGGGTCATTTCGCCGCTCAAAGCGCTCAACTATCTGATTCATCAGCTGGAATCGGACATCGTGACCATTGATTACCGTGTGCGCGGTTTTACCCGCGACATCAACGGCGTCAAGCATTTCATCGACCACAAAATCAATTCGATTCAAAACTTCATGTCCGACGACATGAAATCGCTCTATCACCTGATGGACGTAAACGTTTACCAGGAAAACATTTTTCACACCAAAATGCTGCTGAAGGATTTCGACCTGAAGCACTACCTGTTTAACGTCAGCCCGCAAGAACTGAGCCCGGAAGAGCGCAAACGTATTACCGATTTGCTGTATCGCGAGATGCAGGAAATCTATTACGGCAGAAACATCGCGACCGTTTGACCATTCACCTGAGGGCGCCCGCCCTCAGGTTTCCTTCGCCACCCTATTCCTTTCCTGGGTTCATCTCGCCAAAACCTCTATATATTGCGTGGTTGATATTTTAAAACACAATATCTAGTATTTGTTGTGAGGCGGACAGCAACGGCTCGCCCGTATGCATTGATCCATGCATTAATCCATAGACTAAAAACCGGCTCACCCAAAGAGCGCTCTGGCTCTCTCACTCTTGATGACAAAGGTAAATACGAATCATGATTATTAGTGTTTACAGTAAAGCGAACTGCCCCCAATGCGACGCCACCTGCCGCACGCTGGATAGCTATGGCGTGACCTACCGCAAGATCGATATCGCCAGCGATGAGCAGGCGCGGGAGCATGTACTGGCGCTCGGCTACCGTCAGGTGCCGGTAGTGGAAACCAACGGGGCGCACTGGTGTGGTTTCCGCCCGGATAAACTCCGCTCGCTACGCGCCGTCACAGCCTGAGACAACGATGATGAATCCGATCATCTATTTCTCCAGCCAGTCGGAAAACACGCATCGATTCGTCTGTCGTCTGGGGTTGCCGGCGATGCGGATACCACTGCAGGCCGAAGCGCTAATGCCGGATATCGCCAGCCCCTACATTCTGGTGGTGCCCAGCTACGGCGGCGGCAGTACACACGGGGCGGTGCCCCGTCAGGTCATCCACTTTCTGAACCAATCATCGCGTCGTGCGTTGCTGCGCGGCGTCATCGCCGCCGGGAACCGCAACTTTGGCGCCGCCTACGCCATCGCCGGCGACATTATCGCCGCCAAATGCCAGGTTCCCTGCCTTTACCGCTTTGAACTGTCCGGCACCCCGGAAGATGTAGACAACGTACGCAGAGGAGTGACCCAATTTTGGCTACAGCAGAATTCCTGACCGAAGCGCCTTCCAGCCAGCTGGATTACCATGCGCTCAACGCCATGCTGAACATCTATGACGCCGATGGCCGCATTCAGTTTGAACAGGATCGGCAGGCGATTCAGGCCTATTTCCGCGATCACGTGCTGCCGCGCACCCGCCGTTTCCCGTCTCTGCAAGAGAAACTGCGCTGGCTGCAACAGGAAGGGTATTACGAACCCCGGGTGCTGACGCGCTACCAGCCTGACTTCATCGCCGATCTGTTCCAGCGCGCGGCCGAACATCGCTACCAGTTCCAAAGCTTCCTGGGCGCCTTCAAGTTTTACACCAGCTATGCACTAAAAACCTTCGACAGCAGCCAGTATCTGGAAAGCTATGACGATCGAGTCTGCATGGTGGCGCTGACGCTGGCGCAGGGCGACACTCAACTGGCGCAACAACTGGTGGATGAAATGATGAGCGGTCGTTTCCAGCCCGCCACGCCGACCTTCCTCAATTGCGGCAAACAGCAGCGCGGCGAGCTGGTGTCCTGCTTTCTGCTGCGTATTGAGGACAACATGGAGTCCATCGGCCGGGCGGTCAATTCCGCGCTGCAACTCTCCAAACGCGGCGGCGGCGTGGCCTTTATGCTGACCAATATCCGTGAAACCGGCGCGCCGATAAAACGCATCGAAAACCAGTCATCCGGCATCATCCCTATCATGAAAATGCTGGAGGACGCCTTTTCCTACGCCAATCAGCTCGGCGCCCGGCAAGGGGCCGGAGCGGTTTACCTGCACGCCCATCATCCGGACATTCTGCGTTTTCTTGATACCCGCCGGGAAAACGCCGACGAAAAAATTCGCATCAAAACCCTGTCGCTGGGGGTAGTCATTCCGGATATTACGCTGCGGCTGGCCCGCGCCAATCAGGATATGCACCTGTTTTCACCCTATGACGTTGAGCGGGTGTATGGCATGCCGCTGTCGGAAATCAGCGTCAGCGAAAAATACGACGAGCTGGTCAGCCACCCCGGAATTCGTAAGTGGGCCATCAACGCCCGTCAGTTTTTCCAGACGCTGGCCGAGATCCAGTTTGAATCCGGCTATCCCTACCTGATGTTCGAAGATACCGTGAACCGCCATAACCCGGTGGCCGGGCGTATCACCATGAGCAACCTGTGTTCGGAGATTCTGCAGGTCAGCCGCGCCAGCGAGTATCAGGAAGATTTGAATTATCGTCAGGTCGGGAAGGACATTTCCTGTAACCTCGGGTCGCTCAATATTGCCCGGGTGATGGACGGCGGCAACCTGGCCCGTTCAGTGGAAATTGCCGTGCGGGCACTGACAGCCGTGTCCGATATGAGCCATATCGGCGCGGTGCCGTCTATCGCCAACGGCAATACTGAGTCTCACGCCATCGGGCTGGGGCAGATGAACCTGCACGGCTATCTGGCGCGTGAAGGGCTGTTTTACGGTTCGGAAGAGGCGCTGGATTTTACCAACCTCTATTTTTATGCCGTGACCTATCACGCCTTGCTCACCTCCAGCCAGCTGGCACAAGAGCATAACCAAACCTTCACCGGTTTCGCCGATTCTCAGTACGCCAGCGGCGCGTTTTTTGATCGTTATCTGTCGCAGGAGTGGCGACCGTCCACGGGACGCGTGCGTGACCTGTTCGCTTCCGCCGGCATTGCGCTGCCCTTACGGGAAGACTGGCTGGCGCTGAAAGCGCAGGTGATGCGCCACGGGCTCTACAATCAAAACCTGCAGGCGGTGCCGCCCACCGGCTCGATATCCTATATCAATCATGCCACGGCGAGCATCCACCCGATTGTTTCGCGCATCGAAATCCGCAAGGAAGGCAAACTGGGACGGGTCTACTACCCGGCCCCGTACATGACCAACGACAACCAACGCTTTTATCAGGACGCCTATGAAATCGGCCCGGAGAAAATCATCGACACCTATGCCGTGGCGACCCGCCATGTCGATCAGGGGCTGTCGCTGACGCTATTTTTCCCCGATACCGCCACCACCCGCGATATCAACAAAGCGCAGATCTACGCCTGGAAAAAAGGCATCAAGACCCTGTACTACATTCGCGTACGCCAAAAAGCGCTGGAAGGTACCGAGATTCAGGGCTGTGTGTCCTGCTCGCTCTAATACACGCTGATGCACCACATGAACAACGGAGATAACTGCATGAGTCCGCTTTCGCCCCTGAAGGCCATTAACTGGAATCGCCCGCAGGATGACAAGGATCTGGAGGTCTGGAACCGGCTGACCACCAATTTCTGGCTGCCGGAGAAAATCGCGCTGTCCAACGATATGCCGTCCTGGGCGCAATTGAGTGATATCGAACGTCAACTCACGCTGCGCGTGTTTACCGGCCTGACGCTGCTGGATACATTGCAGAATACCCAGGGCGCACCTGCTCTGATGGCCGATGCGTTGACGCCGCATGAGGAAGCCGTGCTCTCCAACATCGGGTTTATGGAAGCGGTCCACGCCCGCTCTTACAGCGCCATCTTTTCCACCCTGTGCCTGACCAGTGAAGTGGACGACGCCTATAGCTGGAGCGAACGCAACCAGCCGTTGCAAAACAAGGCGGCGCTGATTCTCTCGCATTACCAGCACGACGACCCGCTGAAAAAGAAAATCGCCAGCGTTTTTCTGGAGTCCTTCCTGTTTTACTCCGGTTTTTACCTGCCGATGTACTGGGCCAGCCGCGGCCGGCTGACCAATACCGCCGACCTGATTCGCCTCATCATCCGCGACGAAGCGGTGCACGGGTATTACATCGGCTACAAATACCAGCAGGGGTTAAAACGCGTGGATACGCAACAACAGCGAGATTTGCAGGCCTTCGCCTACGATTTGCTGCAAACCCTGTACGACAATGAAGTGGATTACACCCACGAACTGTATGACGGCGTCGGCTGGAGCGATGATGTGGTGAAGTTCCTGCACTATAACGCCAACAAAGCGCTGATGAATCTGGGCTATGAAGCGCTATTTCCTGCCAGCATGACCGACGTCAATCCGGCTATTCTGGCCGCCCTGTCGCCGGGCGCGGAGGAAAATCATGATTTCTTCTCCGGAGCAGGCTCATCCTATGTGATCGGTAAAGCGGTGGAAACCGAAGACGAAGACTGGGATTTCTAGGGCCGGAAACGAAGAAGCCCTGAATCAGATGATTCAGGGCTTCGGAATGATTGGCGGTGCGGACGGGACTCGAACCCGCGACCCCCGGCGTGACAGGCCGGTATTCTAACCGACTGAACTACCGCACCGCGCTGTGCTCAGTGAGCGAGGTGCATACTACGGGGCGCCATCGGTTGCGTCAATGCTTTTTATCACTAACTGCTTCTGTTTGCTTACATTTTCAGCGTAGCGCCGTCTTTGTCATCAACGGCCATAAACTCAGTTACGCCACAGGCAACTGCCGCCTTTTTTCATAATCAAATCCAGACGTTGCTCATGCGCCACCAGTTCTTCGTCACTGGCATACAATACCGCCAGAGCCGACGCCGGGCGTGAAATACGCTGGATGGTTTCCGCTTGCGCCGCCTGCTGCTGGGTATCGCCCTCCGTCGAAAAGGCCAGCGACGTCTGACCGCCGGTCATCGCCAGATAAACTTCGGCCAGAATTTCAGCATCGAGTAACGCGCCGTGCAACGTACGCTTGCTGTTATCTATCTGGTAACGATCGCACAACGCATCCAGGTTATTACGCTTGCCGGGAAATAACCGGCGCGCCATCAGCAGGCTGTCGGTGATGGTGCAGAACGTCTCGGTTTTCGGGATATCGCGCTTCAGTAAGCGAAACTCATAGTCCATAAAGCCGATATCGAACGCCGCGTTATGGATCACCAGCTCGGCGCCGCGGATGAAATCGAGAAAATCATCGACGACATCGCCGTAAGTCGGCTTATCCGCCAGAAATTCATCACTGATGCCATGAATGTTATAGGCTTCCGGGTCCACCAACCGGTCCGGTTTGAGGTAGACATGGAAGTGGCGCCCGGTCAGACGACGGTTCACCACCTCGACCGCACCGATCTCAATAATCTTGTGCCCTTCATAGTGAACCCCCAGTTTATTCATACCGGTGGTTTCAGTATCAAGAACGATTTGTCGTGTAATTACAGTGCTCATCGGTTTCGTTTATGTCAGACTTGTACTTTTGACCATGAATAAGAGTCTACCAGAGATGCTAAAACAGGTAGAGATTTTCACCGACGGATCCTGCCTCGGCAATCCCGGCCCAGGTGGATACGGGGCGCTGCTGCGTTACAAGCAGCACGAAAAACCCCTCAGCGCAGGCTACCGGCTCACCACCAATAACCGGATGGAATTGATGGCGGCAATCGCCGCGCTGGAAACCCTGACCACACCTTGCGAAGTGACCATCACCACCGACAGCCAGTACGTCCGTCAGGGTATTACCAGTTGGATCCATAACTGGAAAAAGCGCGGCTGGAAAACCGCGGAGAAAAAACCAGTGAAAAACGTCGACCTGTGGCAACGGCTGGATCAGGCTATTCAGCGTCATACCCTGCACTGGCAATGGGTAAAAGGCCATGCCGGCCATCCGGAAAACGAACGCTGTGATGAACTGGCCCGTCAGGCTGCCAGCGCACCCACCCTTGATGACACCGGCTATCAGCCGGAGTAGCCTCACCGTAACCAACCCGCCCCCCTGCTGGCGATCAATCATGCCGATAACGATAGCTTTTCGTCGCCCCCACCGGGCGATTCAGCGGTGATTTCCTCAGCAGGGTTTTGGACGGCGTCATGGTCAGCGGAATCGTGCGTTTGCGCGCGACAATCAGATTCAGGCATCCCAGCAGCGGCAGCGTATTGTTCCACTTGCCCTGGCCGGGTTGACGCCAGGGCAGCACCTGCAAACTGTTATGATGCACAATCTCGTAATTCAGCAAGCTCAGCCAGTCCATCACTCGCATCTGGCTGAACATCCGACTGCAATACGGCTGGCGTCGGCGCATACCGGGCACCAGGCGTCCCAGACCAACCAGGCTGACCGGGTTGAACCCACTGATGATGACCCAACCATCGTTAATCAAGATCCGGTCCACCTCGCGTACAATCCGGTGAGGATCGGCAGAATAAGCCAGCACATGGGCCAGCAGACAGGCATCCACCGATTTCTCGACAAACGGAAGCTGGTAAGGGTCCGCCATGACATGCGCCGCCTGCGGCTCCCGACTGACGTTGACCTGATGCGGAATCGTACACGTCTGGCTGTCAATCGCCGTACTCAACCGGCCGATTTTCAGCAGATGAAATCCAAATATCCGACTCCACCAGGGAGCCAGCGCCGTATTCAGCGTATGAAGATAGTACTCTCCCCAGGGAATCGCCTCCCAACTATCAGGCGCTACGATCTTCTGGGATGTTTGTGCTGGCTTCATGTTTTAGTATCTTCCGCAGGCTAATCGCAAAAAATGAGGATGCAGCATGAATCTTATCAGTGTACCGGCCTTCAAAGACAACTACATCTGGCTACTGGCCAACGATGAAAAGCAATGCGTGATTGTGGATCCGGGCGAAGCCGCACCCGTGCTACAGGCGTTGGAAGCTCACAAGCTATTCCCTGTCGCCATTCTGTTGACCCATCACCATAATGATCACACCGGCGGCGTTCGCCAACTGGCGGAACACTACCCCGACATACAAATTTACGGCCCACAGGAAACCAAACAGTGTGGCGCGACACATACAGTACAGGAAGGCGACGTAATTACTGCGGCCGGCTCGGAATTTTCTATTTTTTTCGTGCCCGGGCACACCGCAGGACATATCGCGTATCATAGCCGTCCATATCTGTTCTGTGGCGATACCTTATTTTCTGCTGGGTGCGGTCGCATTTTTGAAGGTACAGCACAACAAATGTTCGAATCATTGATCAAGTTGGCTGATTTACCCGATGAAACCCAAGTATGTTGTGCGCACGAGTACACATTATCCAATCTGGAGTTCGCGCACCACGTTTGGCCAGAAGATGCGGATATCTATGATTACCTACTTAAAATCAGGCAATTACGTGAAAAAGGAGAATCATCCCTCCCTTCCACACTGGGGCGGGAACGAAGAATAAATATTTTTTTACGTTACCATGACATTGATTTAAAAAGAAAATTGTCCATTAACACGGACCTCAAGGGTGATTGGCAGATTTTTGCGCACTTACGCGCCATGAAAGACCGATTCTGACGGTTTTTGTTGTACTGAATTGCCAATCAAAGTATCATTGTTTGTCTTTTAAGCAACTATTGACACAGATATGAAGACTAAAGCGATATTTATCGCCTCAGTCGTGCTGACCGGTTGCCAGGTGCCGCCTAACGACACCTCCCAACCCAGACAGCATGCACAGAGTCTGTCTTCGGCAGGTCAAAGTGAAGCAGGAAAGTACACAGATGGTCGAGAGACCGGTGCGCGGTGGCTGGATGATGAAAGCATCGCGCAACGAGATCTGTGGAACTTCATTGGCGACGAGCTGAAGATGGAGGTTCCGGAAAACACCCGGATCCGCGAGCAAAAACAGCGTTACTTAAAAAATAAGAGCTATCTCCACGATGTAACATTACGGGCAGAGCCGTACATGTACTGGATAGTCGGGCAGATTAAAGAACGTAAGATGCCGATGGAACTGGTACTGCTACCCATAGTGGAGAGCGCTTTTGACCCAAACGCCAGGTCATCATCCAACGCCGTAGGGCTTTGGCAGATTGTTCCTGGCACCGGGCGCAATTATGGGTTGAAACATACCCAGTGGTATGACGGGCGTCGTGATGTTGTCGCATCCACGACCGCTGCATTGGATATGATGCAGCGCCTGAACCGCATGTTTGACGGCGATTGGTTACTGACCGTGGCTGCCTACAACGCGGGCGAAGGGCGAATCATGCAAGCGGTGAAAGCGAATAAAGCGAAAGGCCGTCCAACTAATTACTGGGCGCTGGCGTTGCCGTATGAAACGTCAACCTATGTGCCCAAGATGTTGGCGCTGAGCGATATTCTCAAGCACAACAAGAAATACGGAGTTGAACTGCCCAAGCCCAATGAAAATCGCGCGCTGGCGCGAGTAGATCTGGGTCAGCAGATGGAGTTGACGCAAGCAGCTGAACTGGCAGGATTATCTGTCACCAAGCTGAAGAGCTACAACACGGGTTACACTCGTGATGTTACTGCGCCGAATGGGCCGCATTACATTATGGTACCCAAGTCTCATGTGGGACAGTTGAAAGACTCGCTGGCAGACGGCGACATTGCCGCGATCCAACCGGCTAAAGCTGCGCAGCCGGCAGTCGCGACTCGCTCTGTAGGATACAAAGTTCGCGCTGGTGATACGTTATCAAGCATCGCCAAGCGAATGAATGTCCGCACGCAGGATCTGCAAAGCTGGAATCGCCTCAAGGGCAGCGCTCTGAAGGTGGGCCAGACATTGCAGGTTGCCAAAGCAACGGTGCCCGTGACGGCCGGTGTCGTAGCAAGCAACAACAAGTCGAACTCGATTGTTTATCAGGTTCGCAAAGGTGATTCTCTGGCAAGCATTGCCAAACGCCATGGCGTTAACATTGCTGATGTCATGCGCTGGAATACGGTCATTAAAGATGCCAACCTCCAGCCGGGCGACAGGCTGACACTTTATGTCACCAACAGGCAATCACCGGACTCCTGATACCGGTAAGTAAAAAAAACCGCCATTTACGGCGGTTTTTTTATTGGGGCGGCAGGAACTCAGGAAACATCGAATTCCACCAGTAAAGGGTTATGATCGGATGCATCGGTAACCAGCACCGACGAATTTGCCACCCCCAGCTCGCGATAAAAGACGAAATCCAGTGGACGGCCAAATGCGCGACGCCGCTGATCGTCAGAAAACACCACCTCTCCTAGTCCCATCCGATGAGCAAACCGATAAAGCGCGCTCACTCTGGGCTGACTCCAGGCATTAAAATCCCCCGCCATCACCACTGGTCCTTTATGGCGCTTCAACTGTTCGCCAATAGTTTCCAGTTGTTTTGTATAAGCCTCGACACCCAGGCTGAAATTGACAGCATGAATATTTATGACCATCAATAAACGCCCATCGCTCAGCGAATACACAGTGATCAGCGCTGATTTAGCCAGACGAATCAGCGGCTCTCTCTCACGCAACGGAAAACAATACATAGGCTGCGCAGATGATAACGTCATCACACCAGAAGGATGGGAGGGAAGAACAAAAGCGGGTACCTGCTCGGCAGAAAGATAATGCGTAGTGGCAAAACGAATCAGTTCAGGGCTTGATTGTGCTTCCTGCAACAGCATCAACTGGGTGTTCTCGCCAAAACCTTTTAGGACCGAGAGCCAATTCGTACGCTGTTGTTTAAAAATATTCCACACCATCACCCGCAAGCGATCCTCCATTAGCATCAGAGGCCCCGAAGATGCAGGCTGCTGTTTTAAATAATGCATTGCCGCAGGCTGAAAGATACGTTCAACAGGCTGCCCGGCAACGTACCTCATGGCATAGGTTTTCTTACGCACATTGCTCCTGCTTATAACCGGTGAACTGTTAATCGTTATAGGGTTTTTATCTTCGAGTTTCAATGGGTATAACTCGTCAGATGAAAAATTCGGTATCAAGGTTGAATAGCATGTAATGAGGCAGATGATGGCTTTAAAAAGATCGATGACGTGGTAAAAAACGATCGCCAGCGTCAGTCAGAGAATGGTGTTCGGAGACAATAGCAAAAAGCCCTGAGCTTATGCTCAGGGCTTTTATATGTTGGCGGTGCGGACGGGACTCGAACCCGCGACCCCCGGCGTGACAGGCCGGTATTCTAACCGACTGAACTACCGCACCACCGATTCTGTACGTTATCAGAGGAGTCAATCCGATAACCGGTGTCTTCTTACACCACAATTTGATGCCTGGCAGTTCCCTACTCTCGCATGGGGAGACCCCACACTACCATCGGCGCTACGGCGTTTCACTTCTGAGTTCGGCATGGGGTCAGGTGGGACCACCGCGCTCTCGCCGCCAGGCAAATTCTTTTCATTCCAACCGTTATGCCACACTTTCGCGGCACAACCATCGGAACCAATCCATCGAACAAGCCAAATTCGCGTCTCTCTCACCAAAACACCTTCGGTGTTGTAAGGTTAAGCCTCTCGGGTCATTAGTACTGGTTAGCTCAACGTATCGCTACGCTTACACACCCAGCCTATCAACGTCCTCGTCTCGAACGTCCCTTCAGGGGCCTCAAGGGCCCAGGGAAGACTCATCTCGGGGCAAGTTTCCCGCTTAGATGCTTTCAGCGGTTATCTCTTCCGCACTTAGCTACCGGGCAATGCAATTGGCATCACAACCCGAACACCAGTGGTGCGTTCACTCCGGTCCTCTCGTACTAGGAGCAACCCCCCTCAATCTTCCAGCGCCCACGGCAGATAGGGACCGAACTGTCTCA
>NZ_CM001979.1:3792491-3926640 GCF_000406205.1 Dickeya sp. NCPPB 3274
GCCTGCCGCCAGCGTTCAATCTGAGCCATGATCAAACTCTTCAATTTAAAGTTTGATGTGTTTTCCGAAGAAAACGGTGCTCAAAGAATTTACTGTTAGTTCGTATGAATTAACTGTTGTCACTCTTCAAGACTTTTCACAAATATTTTAGTGAAGCGTCCTGCGAGTGCCCACACAGATTGTCTGATTGATTGTTAAAGAGCAGTGCGACCGGCTTACAGCCTGCTGTCGCGAGGTGGCGTATACTACGCTTTCCTCATTCAGAGTCAACGACTTTTTTCCCGTTTTCTCCGCCTCACACCGCGCCGGCTCATCGCCGTTGCCGTGTCAGTGGAGGCGCATTATAGGGAGTTCTTCTGGCCTGACAAGGCTAATTTTCAAAAAAAAGCTCAACCGCTCACATTTTAAACCAAAACCCCAATTAATGACGATTTACTACCCCATTAGGCGATAAAGAAAGCAAAAGCCCGGCATTAGCCGGGCTTCATCGTAAGAATAACGATTATTGGCGAATCACAATCGCCTCGTCATCCGCATCCAGGGTAACCGGTTTGCCGGGCACTAAAGCCCCTGACAATATCTGTTGCGCCAGCGGATTCTCAATCATCTGCTGGATGGCGCGTTTCAATGGCCGGGCGCCGTACACCGGGTCAAAACCTGAATTGCCGAGCAATTCCAGCGCCGCATCGGATATTGTGACGGTATAGCCGCGCTCCTCCATCCGTTTATAGAGACGTTGCAACTGAATCTGCGCAATTGAAGTAATATGGTTTTTACCCAGCGGGTGAAATACCACAACTTCATCGATACGGTTGATGAACTCCGGACGGAAATGATGGCTGACGACACTCAACACCATGTCACGCATCTGGTTGTAATTCATCTCACCGAACCGTTCCTGAATCAGATCCGAGCCCAGGTTGGAAGTCATGATAACCACCGCATTGCGGAAATCCACCGTGCGGCCTTGTCCGTCAGTCAGACGCCCGTCATCTAACACCTGCAACAGAATGTTGAACACGTCGGGGTGTGCTTTTTCCACTTCATCCAGCAGAATGACGGAGTAAGGACGGCGGCGTACCGCTTCAGTCAGATACCCACCTTCTTCATAACCGACATATCCCGGAGGCGCGCCCACCAGACGGGAAACCGAATGCTTCTCCATGAATTCGGACATATCAATACGGACCATCGCGTCATCGCTATCGAACAGGAACGACGCCAGCGTCTTGCACAATTCGGTTTTACCCACGCCGGTCGGCCCGAGGAACAGAAACGAGCCGATAGGACGGTTGGGATCCGACAATCCGGCGCGGCTGCGGCGAATAGAATTGGCGACGGCTTCCACCGCTTCGTTCTGTCCAATCACCCGCTGGTGCAATTCCTGCTCCATGCGCAACAGTTTTTCCCGCTCGCTTTCCAGCATCCGTGAAACCGGAATACCGGTCCAGCGGGCAAGCACTTCGGCAATCTCGGCATCCGTTACCCGATTACGCAGCAAGCGCATGGTTTTGCCTTCAACCTTTGTGGCGGCAGCCAGCTGTTTTTCCAGTTCAGGAATTTTGCCGTACTGCAATTCCGACATCTGGCCTAAATCCCCCTGGCGTCTTGCCTGTTCCAGAGAAATTTTTGCCTGCTCCAGCGCCGCCTTAATATTTTGTGTGCCCGTCAGCGATGCTTTCTCGGCTTTCCACTCTTCTTCCAGTTTTGAGTATTCGCGCTCTTTCTGCTCCAGCTCGGCATTCAGAATCTCCAGACGTTTCAGGCTGGCTTCATCAGACTCTTTCTTCAGCGCCTGTTGTTCCAGTTTCAACTGGATAATTCGGCGATCAAGGCGATCCAGCGGCTCCGGTTTGGAATCGATCTGCATACGGATACTGGATGCGGCTTCATCAATAAGATCGATCGCTTTATCCGGCAATTTCCGATCAGAAATGTACCGATGCGATAACATCGCCGCCGCGACAATCGCCGGATCGGTGATTTGCACGTGATGATGCAGCTCATAGCGCTCTTTCAGGCCACGCAGAATGGCGATGGTGTCTTCAACGGTCGGTTCGGCGACAAACACTTTCTGGAAACGACGCTCAAGGGCGGCGTCTTTTTCAATGTATTGCCGGTATTCATCCAGCGTCGTCGCCCCGACACAATGCAACTCGCCGCGCGCCAGCGCAGGCTTGAGCATGTTGCCGGCGTCCATCGCGCCGTCAGCCTTGCCGGCACCGACCATGGTGTGCAGTTCGTCGATAAAGAGAATGACGTTCCCTTCCTGTTTGGACAGGTCGTTCAGCACGCCTTTCAAACGTTCCTCGAACTCACCGCGATATTTGGCTCCCGCCACCAGCGCCCCCATATCAAGCGCCAGCACGCGTTTATTCTTCAGCCCCTCAGGGACTTCGCCATTGACGATACGTTGCGCCAGCCCTTCGACAATGGCGGTTTTCCCGACGCCAGGCTCACCGATCAAAACCGGGTTGTTTTTGGTTCTGCGCTGCAACACCTGGATAGTGCGTCGAATTTCCTCATCACGGCCAATCACCGGGTCCAGCTTGCCTTGTTCGGCACGCTCCGTGAGATCAATCGTGAATTTTTTCAGTGCCTGACGCTGGTCTTCGGCGCTTTGCTCGTTGACCTGCTGCCCGCCGCGAACCTGCTCGATAGCCTGAGTGACATTCTGTTGAGTGGCGCCTGCATTTTTTAGCAGATCACCCAATGCGCTGCGCGATTCAAACACCGCCAGCACGAATAATTCTGAAGAAATGAATGTGTCGCCCTTTTTCTGCGCCAGCTTGTCGCAGATATTGAGCGTCCGTACCAGCTCGCTGGACGGTTGAACATCGCCACCGGTGCCTTCCACCTGTGGTAATCGGCTGATTGCCTGTTCAATTTCACTTTTAAGACGGCTCACATTTGCCCCAGCTGCTGTCAATAACGGGCCGACGGTGCCCCCTTCCTGATTCAGAAGGGCACTCATCAAATGCAGCGGCTCAATGAATTGATGATCTCGTCCGAGGGCGAGAGATTGGGCATCAGCGAGGGCAAGCTGGAACTTGTTGGTAAGACGATCCAGACGCATAACTCCTCCCATACATACTGGTCAAAATTGCTACTGGAGATTAAGTGAGGTCATCCCTCAAAAATTCAAGATGATTTTGCCAGTAATAATAGAAGGAAAAACGTTAATCCTCCGGATCGTCTTAATTCAATAGGTTATATCAGCCAAATCAAAGTTGCCATACGTCCGGTTGTTCCATCGCGTCGATAGGAGAAAAACCGGCCGGCGTCGCTGACCGTACAGTCGTCGCCGCCAAACACCTGGCTGACGCCAGCGGCCTGTAAACGTAAACGGGCCAGCAGGTAAATATCGGCGAGGAATTTACCATTGCGGGGGATAAAAGCGCAATCGGCGGCGGGGTCGCCCTGTACAAAAGCCTCGCGGACCTCGCCCCCGACTTCAAATTGCTGCGGACCGATCGCCGGCCCCATCCATGCCAGAATGTCGGCCGGGCGAGCACGAAAATGACGCAGCGTCTGCTCCAGCACGCCAGCCTGCAAGCCGCGCCAGCCGGCATGCGCCGCCGCCACTTCGCTGCCATCGGCGGAGCAGAACAGGACCGGCAGACAATCGGCGGTCATTACCGCGCATACCCGATCCTTGCGGGTGGTATAAGCGGCATCGCCCGTCAGTGAAGCAGGCGATGTCTGATCAAGGTTAATCACCTGTGTGCCATGCACCTGTTCCAACCAGTGCGGCATGACCGGCAATCCGGCCGCGACGACCAAACGTTGCCGGTTGTCCTGCACATGCAGCGGATCGTCTCCCACATGATTACCCAGATTGAGCGAGTCATACGGCGCGCCGCTGACACCGCCAAGACGAGTGGTGCTACAGGCCCGCACCGTCGCCGGAGCAGGCCAGTCGGGTGTTAACATCATGTTGCCAGACGCCATGCCATCACCAGTCAAGTTGATCTTTAAACGCATCGGTATCCGCTTTCAACGCGGCAATCAGATCCACCATATCCTGCGGCAAGGGAGCATGCCACTCCATCTCGATACCGCTGATAGGATGATAAAGGCGCAACATGGTGGCATGCAGCGCCTGACGATCAAACTTGCGCAGCGTCTCGATAAATGCCTCGGAAGCCCCTTTGGGCAGACGCGGACGACCGCCATACAACGGGTCGCCCACCAACGAATGGTTGATATGCGCCATGTGGACGCGAATCTGATGGGTTCGTCCCGTTTCCAGCCGCAAACGCAGCCGGGTGTGCGCACGGAAATGCTCCATGATGCGATAGTGCGTCACGGCCGGTTTTCCCATCGGATGTACCGCCATATGCGTGCGTTTGGTGGAGTGACGGGCAATCGGCTCCTCTACCGTGCCGCCCGCCGTCATCGTGCCGATCGCCACCGCTTCATATTCGCGGGTGATTTCACGCGCCTGTAGCGATTCCACCAGCCGGGTCTGGGCCGGCACAGTCTTGGCCACCACCATCAGACCGGTGGTGTCCTTATCCAGACGATGGACAATCCCCGCACGCGGCACATCGACAATCTCAGGATAGTGATGCAGCAATGCGTTCAGCACGGTGCCGTCAGGATTACCGGCGCCAGGGTGCACCACCAGATCGCGCGGTTTATTGATCACCAGAATGTCTTCGTCTTCATAGACGATATCCAGCGAGATCGGCTGCGCTTCCCAGCGGGCGTCTTCCTCGATCAAAGCATCAATAGCGACAGATTCCCCGCCAAGCACTTTCTCTTTTGGTTTATCCACCGTCTTGCCGTTAATCTGTACCCGCTGTTCCAGAATCCACGTTTTTATGCGGGAACGTGAATAATCAGGGAACAATTCGGCCAAAGCCTGATCTAAACGTTGTCCAAGTTGAGATTCGGCCACCGTCGCGGTGAGTTGTACTTGTTGGGACATAGTATGCTGCTTCTTATTAACGTTGGGTTTTAACGGCGATGCCGTTTAAAATAATGTACCATTGTAGCTGGTCTTAATCGGGAGCTTAACGGACAGTTTCCCGGAAAAACACTCTGAGGATAATCAAATCGTCATGACGCGTATGAAATACCTGGTGGCTGCTGCCACGTTGAGCCTGACGCTGGCTGGTTGCTCCAATTCCAAAGATGCGGTTCCCGACCGTCCACCTTCAGAACTGTATGCCACCGCCCAGGAGAAACTGCAGGACGGCAACTTTAAAGCCGCCATCACGCAGTTGGAAGCGCTGGATAACCGTTATCCATTCGGCCCTTACTCCCAGCAGGTCCAGCTGGACCTGATTTACGCCTATTACAAATCCGCCGAGTTGCCGTTGGCTCAGGCGTCGATTGATCGCTTCATCCGCCTGAACCCGACGCACCCGAACGTGGACTATGTCCTCTATATGCGCGGGCTGACCAACATGGCGCAGGATGACAGCATGTTGCAAGGCTTTTTCGGCGTCGACCGTTCAGACCGCGATCCTCAGTATGCTCGTTCAGCGTTTAAAGCTTTCAGCCAGTTGCTTCAGGGCTACCCGAACAGCCAATACGCCACAGACGCCAGCAAGCGCCTGGCATTCCTGAAAGAGCGTCTGGCCAAGTATGAACTTTCTGTCGCACAGTATTACACGAAACGCGGCGCTTATGTCGCAGTGGTTAACCGCGTAGAGCAAATGCTGAAGGACTATCCGGATACGCAGGCAACGCGCACCGCGCTGCCGCTGATGGAAAATGCCTATCGGGAACTGCAATTGACTGCGCAGGCCGACAAGGTGGCTAAAATCATCGCCGCCAACCCTTCTGCCTGAAGAGACGCCTGAAATCCTATTACCACGGCAACTTCGGTTGCCGTTTTTTTTGCTCTGTTTTCCTGATCTATAGCCGGTCATCCTGAATGTAACCGGATAATCCCGCCAATACATCCAATAGATAATGGCACAGCCCTGACAAGGCGACAAGCGCGCCGCGCCGGTTCCCCAAAGCCGCTCACAAATCAATTCATATGACGGAAAAGTGACCAGAAAAGGTGATCAAAATCACCCACTTTGCATCGACTAGGGGTATGCTGAAATCACCCAAGACGGAAAAGGCAGAGAGGTAAGTTTTTATGACTATCAACATTACCAGCAAGCAGATGGATATTACTCCCGCAATACGTCAGCATGTCGAAGACCGTCTCAGCAAACTGGATAAATGGCAGACTCACCTGATTAATCCGCACATTATCCTGTCTAAAGAGCCACAGGGTTTTGTGGTCGACGCCACCATCAGTACGCCCAATGGCCCGTTGGTGGCCAGCGCCAAACACGAAGATATGTATACCGCTGTCAATGAACTCATCACAAAACTGGAACGACAGCTGAACAAGGTCCAGCACAAAGGCGAAGCCCGCCGTGCGGACAGTTGCATCAAAGATGTCAATCAGCAGGCTTCGGCAGAATAGTAGGACCAGATGCCGCCATCAATGCGTCTCCATTTTTAATGACAGATTCTGTCCGTTGCCTGAAACGCGCCGCAAGGCGCGTTTTTTACGGTTCAAGTTTCCCCTCCCCTGATGGACCAACGCTACGCGAGCGCATCGCTCCCGGCGATTTTGTATTGACAGGATGAAAAGGCAACAGTTACCTTAATCGACATTCCCAACAAGGATTTGGTGACATGACGCCACAACCGTTCTTCTTCGTATTCTTCTTTACTCTCCCCAATGCGGGGGGGCGATTTGTCGTGTGAGTAAGAATACGAAGACGAACAAAAAAAGCCTCCTGAATCAGGAGGCTTTTTTATTGGACAGCAAACAGGTACACACCATGACCGATAATCCATTACTGGCGCTGCGCGAGCGCATTACCGCGCTGGATATGCAACTGCTCGAACTGTTGGCGCAACGAAGGGAACTGGCGCTGGATGTAGCGCGAGCCAAACAGCACTCCCATCGCCCCATTCGCGATAAAGAGCGTGAGCGGGATTTACTGTCCCGGCTGGCAGAAGAAGGTAAAAAGCGGCAGCTTGACGGTCACTATATTACCCGTCTGTTCCAGTTGATTATTGAAGATTCGGTACTGACCCAGCAGGCGCTGCTGCAACAGCACCTCAACTCTGGCGCGTCGCATTCCGCCCGCGTCGCTTTTCTCGGCCCCAAAGGCTCTTACTCTCATTTAGCCGCCCGTCAGTATGCCGCGCGCCATTTTGACCAGATTATTGAATGCGGCTGCCAGCGTTTTCAGGACATCATCAACCTGGTGGAAACCGGCCAGGCCGATTACGCCGTGCTGCCGATAGAAAACACCAGCTCCGGTTCAATCAACGATGTCTACGACCTACTGCAGCACACCGGGTTATCCATCGTCGGTGAGCTGACCACGCCTATCGACCATTGCGTGCTGGTCGCGGTGGAGACGCAACTGGACCAGATCCAGACCGTTTACAGCCACCCGCAGCCTTTCCAGCAGTGCAGCCATTTCATCAACCGTTTTCCGCACTGGAAAATCGAGTACTGCGAAAGCACCGCCGCTGCGATGGCGAAAGTCGCCGAGCTCAATTCCCCACATGCCGCCGCGCTGGGCAGCGAAGCCGGTGGAATGCTTTATCAGTTACAGGCGCTGGAGCAGAATCTGGCCAATCAGGTGCAGAACATCACCCGGTTCATCGTACTGGCCCGCAAGCCGATCGACGTCACCGAACAAGTGCCGGCTAAAACCACCTTAATCATGGCTACCGGACAGCAATCCGGCGCACTGGTGGAAGCACTGCTGGTGCTGCGCGAGCACGGTATCGTGATGACAAAACTGGAGTCGCGGCCGATAAACGGCAATCCGTGGGAAGAGATGTTTTACATCGATGTGCAGGCCAATCTGCGCAACGACAACACCCGTAAAGCGCTGCAGGGGCTGGCCGCGATTACCCGCTCGCTCAAGGTTCTGGGCTGCTACCCCAGCGAAAATGTGGTGCCGGTGGAACCGGCATAAGCCATGTCGCATCAGGCCCTGCCAGGAGGTATGGTCTGTACCCGGCAATAAAAAACCACCCTATCAAAGAGGGTGGTTTTTCAGGAAACCATCAAGGTCCACTCAGCGCTACTGGCGGATATCGTTCGCCTGACGCAGCAGGGTTCGGCTTTCCGCCATGAATCGCCGCGAATAATCACCGAACCAGTGTTCGACTTTCTTGAAGCTACTGACAAACGCCGCTTTATCTCCTGCTTCCAGCAATGAAATCGCCTCGCCAAAACGCTGGTAGTAACGTTTGATCAAGGCCAGATTGTTGCCGGAAGACATGATAATGTCGGCGTAGAGTTGCGGGTCCTGTGCGAACAACCGCCCCACCATCGCCAGTTCAAGCCGGTATATCGGCGAAGAAAGCGCCAGCAATTGCTCCAGTTGCACATTTTCTTCCGCCAGATGCACGCCATAGGCAAACGTCGCGAAATGGCGCAACGCCTGAATGAACGCCATGTTTTGGTCGTGTTCCACCGCACTGGTGCGATGAAGCCGGGCGCCCCACACCTGGATCTGCTCCAGCAACCACTGGTAGGCCTCCGGCTGGCGCCCGTCACAATACACGACGACCTGTTTGGCCAGGCTGCCGATATCCGGGCCGAACATCGGGTGCAACCCCAGCACCGGCCCCTGATGCGCCGCCAGCATCGCCTGCAGCGGACCATTCTTGACCGACGCCAAATCCACCAAAATACAGTCATCCGGCAGCCTGGGCAGACGGGCAATAACCTGTTCGGTGACATGGATTGGCACACTGACGATCACCATGCCGGCATCCGCCAGCAGCGTCTCCGCTTGAGGCCAATCCTCCTGCTCCAGGATACGTACCTGATAGCCGGACAGCGTCAGCATTCTGTCAAACAGGCGCCCCATCTGACCACGCCCTCCCACGATCACGATCGGGCGCAGCGACGGAGAGAGCGTTTTAAACCCTTTGTCATTCTCGCTGGCGTAGGACTCCCGCATCACCCGACGCAGAACATCCTCAATCAAATCCGGGGGAACGCCCAGCGTTTCCGCTTCCTTACGTCGTGAACTCAGCATCGCTGCTTCCCGATCAGGCGCATAAATTGGCAAACCATAACGGCTCTTTACCTCGCCGACTTCCGCCACCAGACGCAGCCGACGCGACAATAACGCCAATAATGCTTTATCTACCTCATCTATCTGATCACGCAATGCGGTCAGTTCAGCGACCATCTGTTCTTCTCCTTACTGATTGGCGCTTCGCGCACTCAGCTCTTTATGAACCGAGCGCAGCAATGTCTCTGTACTTTCCCAACTGATGCAGGCATCCGTCACCGATACCCCGTAACGCATGTCGGCGCGCGGTTGCTCGGAAGACTGATTACCTTCGTGGATATGGCTCTCCAGCATCAGCCCGATAATAGAACGGTTACCGGATTTGATCTGCTCGATCACCGACTCCACCACCAGCGGCTGCCGACGGTAGTCTTTGCTGGAGTTACCGTGGCTACAATCTATCATCAGCGCCGGATTCAGTCCTGCATCGCGCATCTGTTTTTCACACTCAGCCACGTCTTCCGCGCTGTAATTCGGCTTTTTGCCGCCACGCAGGATCACATGTCCATCCGGATTTCCCTGCGTCTGCAATAAGCAAACCTGACCGCTCTGATTGATACCGACAAAACGATGCGGCATAGATGCGGCTTTCATGGCATTAATGGCGGTGCCGAGACTACCGTCTGTGCCGTTCTTGAAACCCACCGGCATTGATAACCCGGAAGCCATCTCGCGGTGAGTCTGGGATTCGGTGGTTCTGGCGCCAATCGCCGACCAGCTGAACAAATCCCCCAGGTATTGCGGGCTATTCGGATCCAGCGCTTCGGTCGCCAGCGGCAACCCCATGTTTACCAGCTTAAGCAGCAAATCGCGGGCGATATGCAGCCCCGCTTCCATATCAAAGGAACCATCCATGTAGGGATCATTGATCAACCCTTTCCAGCCGACAGTGGTACGGGGTTTCTCAAAATAGACACGCATGACGATATACAGCCGATCGCTCAATTCGGCTGACAGGGATTGCAGACGACGCGCGTAATCCAGCGCGGCATCCGTATCATGAATGGAACAGGGACCACACACCACCAGCAGACGTTTGTCGTTGCCATGAATAATGTCAGCAATGGTTTTACGCGACAGAGCAATCGCCTGCTGCTCCGGCTCATTGAGCGGGAATTTGGCTTTCAGTTCGTCGGGAGTAATAAGAACCTGTTCGGCGCTGATATTAATATTATTGAGCGTGTCTTTTTGCATGGTGATGATCCTGTGTGTTCCTTTGGTATGAAGGGAGCGATTTCGTCATTGTCAGTAACAGGTTCACACCTTAACACACAGGCCGTAAATTTTTCAAGCCATAGGTGTAAAGTTAAAATTACTCCCGTAAAACCGGTTAGAAATCACAAAACCGGCGAGCGCCTATCGGGCGAACCCCACCACCGAATACAGTAACTCATTGAAAGTGCCGGGTGTTATCAACTTGCCACCATTTCCCAGGTATTCAGCAGCAGAGAATCCGCAGATCTAAAATGATTTCGAAGCTTGATGATGTTACTGGTGATATTTGACGAATGCTGATTACGGGACTTCGCAGAACAGACGCTGACTACTTGTTTAACCTGTGCTAAACCACGTGACTGACGAAAACGCCGACCACCGGCAACGCCAATCCGTAAACAAAAATATACACCCTATGATTCAGTATCATGACCACGCTTCCCAGCATCGGCTATCACCGTATGTTGTTGGGGGCGGGAAAGCGGAACAGATATCGACGCCGAATTGAGTAAAGAGCTCCAGGCAGGCACAACGCGCTGAAATCATTAAAGGAAAAACAGGAAATTGCGTAATATTAGGCCGTATATCTCCATTCAGATGCTGTCAAAACAGGTTCGATCATGAGAAACGGTATAGTGTTGATAGGGTTGTTGCTCCTCGCCGGGTGCCAGTCCATTCCGTCGGTATCGCCGACTAAAGGCGAGTCCAATTTCTGGTATGACGCGGGATATAAAGACGCCACCAGCGGTATGGTTGTCAGAGATAACGAAACACTGTCGGAATGGTTTGGCAATCCGGATGTTGATCGTCATGCCTATCTGAATGGGTATCGGGCCGGGCAGACGGAATGGTGCCATCCCGATAATGTCGCCGCCTGGGGTCGGGCAGGAAGCCCTTTCCCGGCTGGCTGCGACGGCGTCAATGATGCGGAAAAGTTGAAAAAAGTGTGGCAACACGCGGTGGATGAATCGACCAACCATAACAGGTCAGCCTACTGACTTTCGCCACTCTTTGCCCCGCCTCCGCCAAATAACCCCTATTAAGTTCCTGGGTAGATCTGTATGAACCGGCCAGCGTGTCGCTGGCAAGGGCATCCAGTCATACCCACGTTCACCCGCCATTTCAGGCGCGCTTATCAGCAGTCTGCCTGTATCCTGCCGATTTTGTTACCTGCTGAGAAGGCTTTCGGATAAATCATCTACCGCTGGTGATAAATTAAACTTATAATAACCAAACTAAATTATAACAACAAGTAACCAACCACTGACACCAAATGGAATTGAACGCACGCATTGGTTTTGTATTGCCATCATTGCCCTGGTCGGACATTCACCGCTTCTATTCACGCAATAAGCTGGCAAACAGGACTTCATTATGAAAAGTACGTCATCGCATTCCGGACAAGGACAGCTACTGTCCCATCACTTAAGTGCACCTGATGATCATTACGCTGCTCTCGATGCCGTCAGATCAAGGATTCGCCAAGCTGGCGACCTCCCCGGCGCAACGGTGGAAGAGCAAATCGCGATTGCCGAAGAACTGGCGACATTCGACCTTGGGCAATTTCTTCTGGTACATCGAGGGTTGAATGCCTACTGGACCCACCATCTGGTCACCTATCCTTCCGCTTTCGCGACACGGGCACCCTACAGTGATCTGGAAAAATTGATCTACGAGCGGTTACCTGCCGTACTTGCCACCCGTGAGCGGTTCGGTATTTTCCGCCAACAGTTACAGTCACGGCTGCATGACGGAATGGTATTTGCTTCTGTTCCCTGCGGGCTGATGGGAGATTTGCTGTTGCTGGATTACTCGCATCATCAGGATGTGCGATTAATCGGCGTAGACCTAGATCCGCAGGCGCTGGAGGCCGCGAATTCACTGGCTAAACAACAGTATTGCGACGATCGCATCACGTTGTTGCAGTGCGATGCCTGGTCATTACAATTGCCTGAACCCGTGGATGTTCTGACCAGTAATGGACTCAACGTTTATGAACCCGATGATGAAAAAGTGACGGACCTCTATCGGGCATTCAATCAGGCACTAAAACCCGGGGGCACGCTGATCACCAGTTTTCTGACGCCGCCCCCGGTGTTATCAGCAGAATCGACCTGGCAGGTCACCGAAGAAGAGCAGCGCTTACTCCCCTTACAGCACTTACTGTTTTCACGTATTCTGGAAGCCAGATGGACCGCATTCCGCACCTACGCCCAGACACAGCGCCAGTTGGAGCAAGCGGGATTGCAGTTGCCATACCGCAAGTTGTTTTGATGACTCGCATGGGGTTTTTCTCTCCGCGTGATCGCTCGGAAGCTTTACGGAACCCGCCGCCTAGCTGGGGGTTTTCTATAGACAAAGAAAAAGGGGTGGCAAATGCCACCCCTTATCGCTTTCGGATGTTGCGAAAGCGTATGCTTAGTTAAGACGCTCTTTGATACGAGCAGACTTACCAGCACGCTCACGCAGGTAGTACAGTTTGGCTTTACGCACAGCACCACGGCGCTTAACGGTAATGCTGTCCACTACCGGAGAGTGCGTCTGGAATACGCGCTCTACGCCTTCGCCGTTGGAAATCTTGCGAACAGTGAATGCAGAGTGCAGACCGCGGTTACGAATTGCGATAACCACGCCCTCGAATGCCTGCAGACGTTTTTTGGAACCTTCAACGACCCATACCTTAACTTCCACGGTGTCACCCGGACGGAACGCAGGTACGTCTTGCTTCATCTGCTCTTGTTCAAGCTGCTTGATAATATTGCTCATAGTATGTCTCTTACCCTAGGTAAACTGATATATGGGTTCGTCCGGCACTGCCGCAACGGCCCCCTAATACTCATGTTGTTCAGACTGATATTCCTGTTGGAATTCAGTCAACAACGTTGCTTGCTCGTCAGTCAGAGCTAGGCTTTTCAGAAGTTCAGGTCTTCTAAGCCAGGTTCGGCCCAGCGACTGCTTCAAACGCCAGCGGCGTATTTCCGCATGGTTGCCCGACAGCAATACCGCCGGCACATCCATACCTTCCAACACTTCAGGCCGGGTATAGTGAGGACAATCCAGCAACCCATCGGCAAAAGAATCTTCCTGTGCCGAAGCTTCATGACCCAGTACGCCGGGAATAAACCGGGCGACAGAATCAATCAGCGTCATTGCTGGTAGTTCGCCACCACTGAGAACGTAATCGCCGATTGACCATTCTTCGTCAATTTCGGTTTGGATCACTCGTTCATCAATGCCCTCGTACCTTCCGCAAACCAGAATCATCTTCTGATGTGCGGCGAGTTGACGTACGCCTTGCTGATCCAGTTTGCGACCCTGCGGTGACAGATAGATCACCCGAGCCCCTTCGCCTGCCGCTGCTTTTGCTGCATGGATAGCATCCCGCAAGGGTTGCACCATCATCAGCATACCGGGGCCGCCGCCGTAAGGGCGATCGTCCACCGTGCGATGCCGATCGTAAGTGAAGTCGCGAGGACTCCAGTACTGTACGCTCAGCAGGCCATTTTTAACTGCCCGGCCTGTGACTCCATAATCAGTAATGGCGCGGAACATCTCAGGAAACAGGCTAATCACCCCAATCCACATAGCGCCGTTCCACTCATTGACTGCAGACTCTACAGAGTTCAAAAACCAGGATCCCAGTCTACTTCAATACGATGAGTAGACAGGTCAACGTGCTTGATAACCTGTTCAGTCAGAAACGGAATCAACCGTTCCTTGACTCCGTAAGCATCTTTCAGGTTAGCTCTTACCACCATAACGTCATTAGAACCGGTTTCCATCATGTCGATGACTTTCCCCAGTTCATAGCCACCTACGGTGACGACATCGCAGCCAATAAGATCTTTCCAGTAATAATCACCCTCATCCAGCTCAGGCAGTTGGGCCGAATCCACGACAATTTCGCAATTGGTCAGTAAATTCGCCGCATCCCGATCGTCAATATCTTTGATCTTGATGACCAGGTCCTGATTATGGTGCCGCCAGCTCTCGATCTCGATCGGTTGCCACAGCCCTTTATTCCGGATGAACCAAGGTTGATAATCAAAAATGCTTTCGGCGTCTTCGGTGGATGAAAATACCCTGAGCCAACCTTTGATGCCGTACGTCGATCCCATTTTCCCCAATGTAATCGGGTTGACCGGGGCTTTCGGGCTGAGTTGCTTGCTCATTACCACCACCGCAACAGATTACGCTGCTTTTTTCGCGTCTTTGATCAGCGCGGAAACGCGATCAGAAACGGTAGCGCCCTGACCAACCCAGTGCTCGATACGGTCAAGATCCAGGCGCAGGCCTTCAGCTTTACCAGTAGCGATCGGGTTGAAGAAGCCTACGCGCTCAATGAAACGACCGTCGCGCGCATTGCGGCTATCGGTCACAACGACTTGATAGAACGGGCGTTTTTTAGCGCCGCCACGTGCCAAACGAATTGTTACCATAACATCCTCTTTAGTTAATAAAACAACCGGGCCCCATCGAGGAACGGGGCCCAGTGTCATATAAAAAGCCCGAAGATTTTACTCATTTTGGTGCAAAAAGCAATCTAAAACCATGCATTCACACCACCGACTTTTCTGTAGGGGTCACATTTCCCCGACTTAACGGCCCGGAAAACCCGGCGGCATCATCCCTTTCATGCCGCGCATCATCTTGGCCAGGCCACCATTTTTCATCTTTTTCATCATGCGCTGCATATCATCAAACTGTTTCAGCAGTCGGTTGACATCCTGCACCTGCATGCCGGACCCCATCGCGATGCGTCGCTTACGCGAACCTTTGATGATCTCCGGCTTGGCGCGCTCCTGCTGCGTCATGGAATTGATGATCGCTTCCATTCGCACCAATACCTTGTCATCCATCTGCGATTTCACGTTATCCGGAATCTGCCCCATGCCCGGCAGCTTGCTCATCATGCTGGCCATACCGCCCATGTTGCGCATCTGCTTTAGCTGATCCAGGAAATCGGTCAGATCAAACCCATCGCCTTTCTTCAGCTTTTTAGCCAGTTTCTCGGCCTGAGAACGGTCGACCTTGCTTTCCAGTTCCTCAATCAGCGAGAGCACATCGCCCATACCAAGAATGCGCGAAGCGATACGATCCGGGTAGAACGGCTCCAGCGCGTCGGTCTTTTCGCCGACGCCCAGGAATTTGATCGGTTTACCGGTAATATGGCGGATAGACAGCGCCGCACCGCCACGGGCATCACCATCAATCTTGGTCAGAATCACCCCGGTCAACGGCAGCGCCTCGTTAAAGGCTTTGGCCGTATTCGCCGCATCCTGACCGGTCATGGCGTCAACCACAAACAGCGTTTCCACCGGATTGATCGACGCGTGCACCTGCTTGATTTCGTCCATCATGGCGTCATCGACATGCAGACGACCGGCGGTATCCACCAGCAGAACATCGTAGAATTTCAGTTTAGCGTGCTGCAGCGCACGGTTAACGATGTCGATAGGTTTTTCATGCGCTTCCGAGGGGAAGAAATCGACGCCGACGGTCTGCGCCAGCGTTTCCAACTGTTTGATCGCCGCCGGGCGATATACGTCCGCCGACACCACCAGCACTTTCTTCTTCTGTTTTTCGCGCAGGAATTTGCCCAGCTTACCGACGCTGGTGGTTTTACCCGCCCCCTGCAGACCCGCCATCAGCACCACCGCCGGCGGCTGAGCAGCCAGATTGAGCGCCTGGTTGACCTCGCCCATAGCTGTCACCAGCTCGTTCTGAACAATCTTGACGAACTCTTGTCCCGGCGTCAGGCTCTTGTTGACTTCGTGACCAACCGCCTGCTCTTTTACACGGTTGATGAAGTCACGTACCACCGGCAGCGCCACGTCCGCTTCCAGCAGCGCCATACGGACTTCACGCAGCGTATCCTTGATATTGTCTTCCGTCAGCCGCCCACGGCCGCTGATATTGCGCAAAGTGCGCGATAGTCGATCGGTTAAATTTTCAAACAT
The DNA here is from genome assembly GCF_000406205.1 of Dickeya sp. NCPPB 3274. Lineage (NCBI taxonomy): Bacteria > Pseudomonadati > Pseudomonadota > Gammaproteobacteria > Enterobacterales > Pectobacteriaceae > Dickeya > Dickeya sp. NCPPB 3274. Next base: position 3,808,738 of record NZ_CM001979.1, read on the forward strand.
ATCTCATGCTCAATGTGAAACTGGCCGCTACCGCGACGCGAACAGCGAGGAGTATAACACGAAAGCCAGACCAATCTGCGTGCGCCGGCACGGATAACTGGTTGGTGGCGGTGACGACTAAGGCTATACTGACCCTTCATTTTACTCAGTTGATATTGAATAACCTATCGCTATGTCTGTCTTCGCCATTGTAGCTTTAGCGGCCTATTTCCTCAGTCTGGGGCTGATTATTCCCAGTCTGGTGCGAAAAAACGGAACCTACCGCCGTCTGGCGGTGGTATCCGCTACGATCGCCCTGGTCTGCCATGCAGTGGCCTTGTATCAGCGTATTTTCGATGTCCAGGTCGGGCAAAACCTGAGTCTGTTGAACATCGGGTCCCTCATCAGCCTGATTATCTGCACGGTGATGACTGTTGTGGCGTCGCGCAATCGCGGCTGGTTCCTGCTGCCCATCGTCTATACCTTTGCGTTCATTAATCTGGCGTTCGCCAGTTTCATGCCGGGTGAGTTTATTACCCACCTCGAAGCGATGCCCGGTCTGATGGTGCACATTGGTCTGGCGCTGTTTGCCTACGCCACGCTGATGATTGCCGCATTGTATGCGCTGCAACTGGCATTGCTGGACTACATGCTGAAAACCAAGAAACTGGGATTTGCCGCCGACATGCCGCCGTTGCTGGGCATCGAGCGCAAGATGTTCCACATTACCCAGATTGGCGTCATTCTGCTGACGCTGACGTTATGCACCGGTCTTATCTACATGACCGATTTGCTCAGCAACAAAGAGAACCTGCATAAGGCGCTGTTCTCCCTGCTGGCATGGTTTGTCTACATTCTGCTGCTCTGGGGACACTATCACGAAGGCTGGCGCGGACGCCGAGTGGTGTGGTTCAACCTTATCGGCGCACTGTTGTTGACGCTCTCCTACTTCGGCAGCCGGGTAATCCAGAATTTCCTGGCGCATTGACTGCTTGTGCGACTGACACTTTTATCCGGCGCATAAAAAAGAGAGCCGCGGCTCTCTTTTTTACTGCATACGCTTAACGTCAATCAGATGTGCAATTCCGCCAGTTTGTCTTTCGGCAGCGCCAGATCGTCGTTTTTGTTGACGAGAACGTCGTGATCCAGAATGTGGCGTGCAATGTCCTGCGCTTCGGTCAGGGAATGCATTTCATAGGTGCCGCACTGATATTCGTTCAGTTCCGGAATCTTACGCTGATCGGTAACCTTAAGCACATCCGCCATGGCCGCTTTCCAGGCGTCAGCCACGCGTTGCTCTTCCGGCGTACCAATCAGGCTCATGTAGAAGCCGGTACGGCAACCCATAGGAGAGATATCGATGATTTCCACGCCGTCACCGTTAAGGTGGTCGCGCATGAAACCAGCGAACAAGTGCTCCAGAGTATGGATACCGCGCTCCGGCATGATCTCCTGGTTAGGACGACAGAAACGCAGATCAAACACGGTAATCGTATCACCATGAGGGGTTGTCATGGTTTTGGCCACCCGAACGGCCGGTGCAGCCATACGAGTATGATCGACGGTAAAACTATCCAGTAATGGCATGTTGCCACCTCCTCATGAAAAATTTATTTCTCGTTTCCAGGAAACTTTTCTTACCGGTACCGGTCATAACAAATGAAAGACGCGCATTTATTATCATCATCCCTATTATCAGAGATGTTTCTTTGGCCACCCGATGACAATCGAGTGGCCTTTTCTTTTACCGGCTACCGGCGTTACTGTCTGGACAGATATGCGTCAAAGCTCAGCGTATCTTCCGACTCCAGTTGACGCTGGTGCTGCCATGAACGCTCGCACTCCGAAGTAAACTGGTTTTCAGAAAGAATCTCCAGCGGCTCCTGCAACAGTTGCTCGCGGTATTGCCCGGCTAGTTGAAGACCAACGCCGCCGCTGCCATTTTCCAGCATCATCGCCAGAATCCGGGCGGAGAACGTTTTGTCCGGGTCGTCGAACCCTTCCACCAGTTGGTCGCAGACCTGTCGATAGTACGGCTTAGCTTGTCCTTGATCCAACAATTCCGCAACACGCCGCAGATCCGCAAACAACGAGCGCCCGACCTCAGCAATCGTCTGACGCGTCGTATCGCAGCCCATGCCTACCGTCTGCCCCGGCTTACGGCCTTCCAGAATCACCTGATTCCAGTTTTTACGTGTGCAGAGCAGTTCCGCTTCGCTCATTTCCGGCGCATCCGCCAGCGCGCACCAAATCAGGAACAGATCGAGGAATCGTGCCTGTTCGGCGCTGACGCCGGTTGCCGAGAACGGATTGATGTCCAGCGAACGCACTTCGATATACTCGATCCCGCCGCGCAGCAGCGCATCGGAAGGCGACTCGCCCGGACGGGTGACGCGTTTAGGCCGGATCGGCGCATACAATTCGTTTTCGATCTGCAACACATTGGTATTCAGTTGCAGATAACGGCCATCTTTTTTGAGACCAATCCCCGCATACTCTTCAGAAGGCGTGTGAATCGCCCTTTTCAGCGCCGAAACATAGGTTTCCAGGCTGTTGAAGGTAATGCCAAGGTTGCTCTGCGATTTGTTGGTATAGCCCAAATCACTTAAACGCAACGATGTAGCGTACGGCAGATAGAGCATTCCTTTTTCCGAACGCTCAAACGGCAGGTGGGTTTCTTTGCCCTGCAGGAAAGAGGAGCAAATCGCCGGCGATGCGCCAAACAGATACGGAATTACCCAGCCGAAACGGTAGTAATTGCGAATCAGTTGAAAATACCCGGCGGAAATCGCTTCCTTGCCGCTGATGGCGTCGGTAATACCATCACGAGCCTGCCAGAATGCCAACGGCAGCGAAAAATTATAATGCACGCCGGAAATGGTCTGCATCAACGCGCCATACCGGTTTTTCAGGCCCTCACGATATAGCGTTTTAAAACGACCAATATTCGAGGAACCATACTGCGCCAGTTCGATATCCTGCCCCGCTTCGATAAAGCAAGGCATACTTAACGGCCACATGCGCTCATCACCCAGATGACGCGCCACATAACGATGAATATCACGCAAAAAGGTGAGAAGGTGATCAATATCCTTGTCAACCGGCGTAATGAATTCCAGCAATGCTTCAGCAAAATCCGTGGTAATCCAGGGGTGGGTCAGCGCCGCCCCCAGCTTCTCCGGATGTCCTGTTTTCGCCAGATGTCCATTTGCCATCACGCGCAGTGTTTCACGCTCAATACCACGCTGGATCCCTTTTATCGACTGAGGATGTTTTTCCAGCCAGGACAGCGCTTTTGATACGTCCGGGATCAAATTGACCTCCCGCTATGAAGATTTAGTCATGTTAATAAGAATAATGGATGGTATATGGGGACAACAATCGTGATTGCAACTCACCCGGTTCCCATCGTCCATTTCAGCGCCACGCCAGCCACTACCAGATAGCGCAACGTTTTTCCGATAAAAATACATATTACGGAACTTGCCCAGGGCATCCTTAGCCAACCCGACAATAAGCACAATATATCGCCGACTACCGGCACCCAGCTAAATAATAATGCTGCGGTACCGTAACGCTGCAACCAGCGTCGGGCGGTATTCAATCCTTTTTGCGGCTTAAGTTCGGGTACCAGACGCCCGATAACAATATTGGTGATCCCGCCCAATGTATTACCAATGGAAGCGATAACAATCAGCAGCAATGGGCTGGTGCTGTGAGTTAACAACAACGAGACCAGTACGACCTCCGAACTGCCCGGCAACAGCGTCGCACTCAGGAAGCTGCTCCAGAACAGTGAAAAGACCGCCCAGAACTCACTCACAGCGTTCTTACGTCAACCACATCCATACCTGCACTGGCGGCTGCCTGAAGACCAAAATCGGCATCTTCAAACACGACGCAGTGCTCAGGGGCAACCTGGATTAATGTTGCGCAACGCAGGAAGGTATCCGGGAAAGGTTTATGCCGCTGCACATCATCGGCACCGACCAGCGCAGAAAAATAATCACGCAGGCCAAGATGGCGCAGCAGACGATCGGCCAAACCATGCGTACTCCCGGTGCCAACCGCCATCGGGCGGCGGCCATGATACGCTTTGACGACTTCAATCAGTGGCAATGGTTGTACGGTGTCCATCAGCATGGTTTCGGTCAGGGACGCTTTCTCCGCCGCCAGACGATGCGGATCGAGATCCGACTGATGCTGGTTGATAATCACCTCGGCAATACGCCAGGTCGGCGCGCCGTTCAGCGCCGTCATGGCATCGTTGTCATAGCTCATACCATACTTTGCCAATACCTGTTGCCATGCCCGGCAATGGGTTGGCTCCGTATCGAGGATGGTGCCATCCATGTCAAAGATGAGGCCCTGATAGCGATCGTACATCATGACTCCGTACCCACCGAAAAGAGACGATTACTTTAACGCAAAGTCAAAACATTGTCGCTTACTCAATAACCTTAGTAAAAACAGTGAAATAGATATATCAGACAGGAGAAATACCAGGATTTACGACAAAAGAAAGGTGATGACGTTGGGAATAAGCTTGGATGGTTTTGAAGAAGATGGTGCATCCGGGAGGATTCGAACCTCCGACCGCTCGGTTCGTAGCCGAGTACTCTATCCAGCTGAGCTACGGATGCATTTTAGAAATCTTTCAGACTATGATTTTACAACAAGAGGAAACAGCATCAGGAGAATGGTGCATCCGGGAGGATTCGAACCTCCGACCGCTCGGTTCGTAGCCGAGTACTCTATCCAGCTGAGCTACGGATGCATTTCAAGACTTACTGCAGACTTCTCTTAAATTGTATAACTGACAGTGCTCTTGTCAGATAACGCTATCCATTAAATGGTGCATCCGGGAGGATTCGAACCTCCGACCGCTCGGTTCGTAGCCGAGTACTCTATCCAGCTGAGCTACGGATGCATTTTAATGGCGGTGAGGGAGGGATTCGAACCCTCGATGCAGCTTTTGACCGCATACTCCCTTAGCAGGGGAGCGCCTTCAGCCTCTCGGCCACCTCACCGTACCGACCAGTAATCGCTGAATTTCGTTTTCATTCAGCGCTCACCTGTCTGCGTGGCGCACATATTACTTTCCCGGACTTATAAGTCAAACAATTTTTCCGATATCAGTTCCGTTTGAACACTTCGCACCCAACAAGAACAGATTAACGACAAAAAGCATGCTTTATCGCCAATAAAACAACCAGTTATTTGCACTCACAACAGCAAATGCCCGGGAGGCTATCATTGGCAAAAAAGGAAAATACAGGGAGCAAACAGAAACACTTGAACAACAGCGCCTCGCCAACACGAGACGCTATTCAATCAATAGGAGGTAGGCTGAGACTTCTCTGCCTGAATACGCTGGTAAATCTCTTCACGGTGTACAGAAACTTCTTTCGGCGCGTTAACACCGATACGAACCTGATTGCCCTTTACTCCTAGTACGGTAACCGTAACCTCATCGCCGATCATGAGGGTTTCGCCAACTCGACGAGTTAAAATAAGCATTCTTTGCTCCTTGAAAGATTATAAAGAGTCAGGTCTCTCCGTTCTCCCGTCATTATCCATCATGGTTGGGGAAAACGTAAACCTGGATGACGAAAATGTCTCATCATCTCACTCATTGTCTGTTACTAATGTTCAGTTTAGTCGATATAAGACAGCTTGCGCTTTTTGTTATCACAACCAGACTTCACCTCATAAGCCGTCTCTGGAGCCCCACAGACGACCCATGAACAGTCTTGTTTACGGCCATCCTTACCGCAAGCTAAAAACGCCAAAACCACTCATAGTCATGGCGTTTTTGCCGGGATAACACGTATTTAATATTTATAGCTTATCAACCACCCAGGCTTCAATGCTGGTCAACGCCGATGGCAACGCATCGACATCATTTCCGCCTGCTTGCGCCATATCCGGACGACCGCCACCCTTGCCGCCGACCTGGTTTGCCACAAAGCCAATCAACTCGCCCGCTTTGACGCGATCGGTCAATTCCTTGGTCACGCCGGCGATCAGGCTGACTTTGCCATCCGCCACCGTCGACAGCACAATCACCGCAGAACCCAGTTGGTTCTTCAGATCATCCACCATCGTCCGCAACAGTTTGGGCTCAACATTGCTTAACTGCGTCACCAGCAGCTTCACACCGTTGATATCTTTCGCCTTGCTGGACAGCGAAGAGCTCTCCTGCGCGGCTTGCTGCTCTTTCAACTGCTGCAACTCTTTTTCCAGCCCGCGGGTACGTTCCAGCAAAGAACGCACTTTGTCTGCCAAATTGTTGCTGTCGCCTTTCACCAGTTGCGTTACTTCATGCAGCAAATCATTCTGATGGTGCAGAACGACAATTGCATTCTCGCCAGTAACCGCTTCAATACGGCGAATACCCGCAGCCGTACCCGATTCAGATACGATCCGAAACAGGCCGATATCACCGGTGCGGCGAGCATGGGTACCACCACACAGTTCGATGGAAAAATCCCCCATCGACAGCACGCGGACATTCTCTTCGTACTTTTCACCAAAGAGCGCCATCGCGCCTTTCGCTCTGGCCGCATCCAGCGCCATCACGTCCGTTTCTACCGGCAGATTGCGACGAATCTGGGTATTGACGATATCTTCCACCTGACGAATCTGCTCTGGTTTCATCGCTTCCGGATGAGAGAAGTCAAAACGCAGGTAGCTGTCATTGACCAGCGAACCTTTCTGCGCCACATGTTCGCCCAAGACCTGACGCAAGGCCGCATGCAGCAAGTGAGTCGCTGAGTGGTTCAGACGAATACGGTCGCGGCGGACATGATCCACCACGGCATCCACCTTGTCGTTTACCCGCAGAGAGCCCTGAGTCAGTTTGCCGATATGGCCGATAGCCTGACCATATTTCTGGGCATCAGCGACAGAGAAACGGGCCGTCGTCGACGTCAATTCGCCCTGATCGCCGACCTGGCCGCCGGATTCGCCGTAGAACGGGGTTTCGCTCAGGACCACGACCGCCTCGTCGCCCGCCTGAATTTCCTGCACGGACTCGCCCTGACGATAAATCGCCACAACCGTCGACTGCTGCTCGGTACGTTCGTAACCGCAGAACGTTGTAGACTCATCCACACGGATCAGGCTGTTGTAATCGGCGCCGAAGCCGCTGGCGTCACGTGCGCGCTGACGTTGCGCTTCCATCGCTCGCTCAAAACCCGCTTCATCCACTTTCAGATTACGCTCACGGCAAACATCCGCGGTTAAATCGACCGGGAAGCCATAAGTGTCATAAAGACGGAACGCCGCTTCGCCGCTCAGGGTATCGCCCTTAAGCTGTTTGATTTCTTCATCCAGCAACAGCAACCCGCGCTCCAGCGTACGGGCAAACTGCTCTTCTTCATTCTTAAGCGCCTGCTCCACCAGGCTCTGCTGGCGTTTAAGCTCTTCAGCAGCCGGCCCCATCACCTTGATCAGGGTACCAACCAGCTTATAGAAGAAGGTCTCTTTCGCACCCAGCATATTACCGTGGCGGATAGCACGACGAATGATTCGACGCAGCACATAGCCGCGGTTTTCATTCGACGGCATTACGCCATCGGCAATCAGGAATGCACAGGAACGAATGTGGTCGGCAATAACGCGCAGCGACTTGTTGTTCAGATCATCAGTTCCCACCACGCTGGCGGCTTCCGCGATCAGTGTTTTGAACAGATCGATCTCGTAGTTGGAATTCACATGCTGCAGGACGGCGGAAACACGCTCCAGCCCCATACCGGTATCAACCGATGGTTTCGGCAGCGGCAGCATGGTGCCATCAGCCTGTCGGTTGAACTGCATGAATACCAGGTTCCAGATCTCGATATAGCGATCGCCATCTTCTTCCGGGCTTCCCGGCGGTCCACCCCAGATGTGATCGCCATGATCGTAGAAAATTTCAGAACAAGGGCCGCAAGGACCGGTATCGCCCATCTGCCAGAAGTTATCCGACGCGTACGGCGCGCCTTTGTTGTCGCCGATGCGGATAATGCGCTCGCGAGGTACGCCTACCTCATTCGCCCAAATGTCATAGGCTTCATCATCAGTGGCGTAAACCGTAACCCACAGTTTTTCCTTGGGCAGACCAAACCACTGCGGGCTGGTCAACAGTTCCCAGGCGTAAGTGATGGCGTCGCGTTTGAAATAATCACCGAAGCTGAAGTTACCCAGCATTTCGAAGAAGGTATGGTGGCGCGCAGTGTAACCCACGTTTTCCAGATCGTTATGCTTGCCGCCGGCGCGCACGCAACGCTGAGAGGTTGTGGCTCGCACATAATTACGTTTGTCCAGCCCCAGGAAAACATCCTTGAACTGGTTCATCCCGGCATTGGTAAACAGCAACGTAGGATCATTGTTTGGCACCAGAGAACTACTGGCGACAATCTGATGTCCTTTACTATGGAAAAAGTCGAGAAACGCTTGACGGATCTCAGCGGTGCTCTTGCTCATAATTGTCCTGAAATCAAGCTAAAAGAACAGTCGCGGGCAAGGTAGATGCAGCATGCTGATGTGACCAAGCCAAACGCGAACAAAAAAGTGGGAATAAGATAAATTTTCTTAGGGGGGAAGTAAAATCCCGTATGCGTTCAATCGGAAAAATTCATATATACCGACTGAATTTCGTCGTGGGAAAAACCGCGGTAAAGCAAGTAACGCTGAACTTTGGCGCGTTCCTGCCAGTTCATTGGCAACGGTGAGCCGAATTTACGGGTCGCCACTGCTTTCGCCTGTAGATACCAGTCAATTTCGCAAGACTGTAGCGCCATGCGCTGAGTAGACTTGTCGATACCCCGCTGGCTGAGCTCGGCACAAATACGCTGAGTACCGTACCCTTTACGGCAGCGACTACTAATATAACGCAGGGCATAGCGTGCATCATCCAGCCAGCCCTGCTGCCGACAACTGTCCACCGCCTGCTCGATTTGGGTATTGAGCTCGGACAACGCAGAGCAGTCGTCTGCGTTGTCGCATTCGCGGTTTGTCTGTAAATACGCCGCAATTTTGCGGCGCAATTCCATCTCGCTATGATCTCGCACAGCCAGCACATTCATCGCATAACGGAGTACTTTCGACATACCTGTCATCCCGAGAATGTGCTGCTCATGCTACGACGTTCCATTAAAAATCGTCGTTGAGTTCGCCAGCGGCTTCTTCATTGTACTCGGCGCTTTCACCACTAACATTTGGCACGACTTCATTATCCTTGTGCAGCAACATTTCGCGCAGTTTCTTGTCGAGTTCAGCGGAGATAGCCGGATTTTCCTTCAGGAAATTGCAAGCGTTAGCCTTGCCTTGACCGATTTTGTCGCCATTGTAACTGTACCAGGCGCCGGCTTTCTCAATCAGCTTGTATTTCACGCCCAGATCAACCAGTTCACCGTAGGTGTTGATCCCTTCGCCATACAGAATCTGGAATTCGGCCTGTTTGAACGGTGCGGCAACCTTGTTCTTCACAACTTTGACGCGGGTTTCGCTCCCAACAACTTCCTCGCCTTCCTTAATCGAGCCGATGCGGCGGATATCCAGACGGACGGAAGCATAGAATTTCAGCGCGTTACCACCGGTCGTGGTTTCCGGGTTACCGAACATAACGCCAATCTTCATACGGATCTGGTTGATAAAGATCAGCAGCGTATTGGATTGTTTCAGGTTACCGGCCAGTTTGCGCATGGCCTGGCTCATCATGCGCGCCGCCAGCCCCATATGCGAATCGCCGATTTCCCCTTCGATCTCCGCTTTCGGCGTCAACGCCGCCACGGAGTCAACGATAATCACATCTACCGCGCCGGAGCGAGCCAGCGCGTCACAGATTTCCAGCGCCTGCTCACCGGTATCCGGCTGGGAACACAGCAGATTATCGATATCAACACCCAGTTTCTTTGCGTAGATCGGGTCCAGCGCGTGCTCAGCATCGATGAACGCACAGGTTTTTCCTCCACGCTGCGCGGCCGCAATAACCTGCAGCGTCAGCGTAGTTTTACCAGAGGATTCAGGACCGTAGATTTCGACAATACGCCCCATCGGCAAACCACCAACACCCAGTGCGATATCGAGCGACAGGGAGCCCGTGGAGATCGTTTCAACATCCATTGAGCGATCTTCGCCCAAACGCATGATAGAACCTTTACCGAATTGCTTTTCGATCTGACCCAGCGCCGCCGCCAGTGCCTTTTGTTTGTTCTCATCAATAGCCATTTCTGCTCCTGTCGCGCAGCCTGCCGCTGCCTCTACGCTGTTGCTTATTCATGATTCACCGAACCGATGGCCGCATTATACTGTATACTCATACAGCATCAAGCCTATTTTATAAAAATCTCTCCAGCAGCGTCTGCAGGGCAAACGCCACCGCCTGCAAGCGAACATCATGGCGATCGCCGTCAAACTGCATTCTTTGGGCCACGCTGTCGCCGTTTTTATCGCTAAAACCAAACCATACGGTTCCCACCGGTTTATCTGGCGTTCCGCCGTCCGGCCCGGCAATACCGCTGATCGATACGGCGATATCCGCACCGGAGCGGTTCAGCGCCCCAGCCGCCATTTCGTTCACGACGTCGCGGCTGACCGCGCCAAACTGCGCCAGTGTATTCTCCTGCACGCCGATCAGCGCCTGCTTGGCCTGATTACTGTAAGTCACAAAACCGTAGTCAAACCATGCCGAACTACCGGGCACATCCGTAATCGCCTTGGCCAGCCATCCGCCGGTACAGGACTCAGCACAGGTCATTTTCGCCTGACGCGCCTTCAGACGTTCTCCCACCAGCGCGCTCAGTCGCAAGATTTCAGTTTCTGTCATCGCAGCACCCTGTTTTATCCATCGCGGCTCAATAGTAATGAACACATTCTCCCTCAGGGTAGCACTTTTCCTCGTGCCACCCCGTTGCTTAACAGGAATGCGAGACGGCACGCAACATGGCGCAGCGCTTTGTCTTATTATTGTCACCCTGTCTATATATGATTGACAGACACACAATAATAACGGCGATAGCGTTTTTACGACATGCATGCCCCGCCTCGGGGCTTTTTTTATTGGCATAACGAGACACGGCCGATGAATCCCGGCTGACGTGGTTTCTGGACCTGAAATAATGCTGGCCTGCCAGTTGACAGGCCAGTTGGGTAGGAAAACCCAGAAAGGAGTGACGCCGTGTTGCGAAATACCACTGGCTACATGGTGGATTAACACATCAGGCGAATCGACTTCACGATATACCTGGTATCTTTCAAGCTGCTGACGCATTGGCTGCTTTGTCTCCCAGTCACTGTTTGCTAAGCGACTGAGGGGGCAGTTTTTTGCCTGCGTCCTGCAAACTTAAAATCCCTTGGGTATAAAAGCCTTGTTATCGGTGTTTCATCCCTGGCGGGTAATTAGCGCGACACTCTCCCCTTTAGTTTTCGCATCTTGTTCTGCTTTAAGTTCGTTTTGCAACGATATCTTATTTTCTGGAGTGTTCTTCTTCTCTTTTATTTATCGGCGAGGGAATCGATAACCTTACCCCGGAAAGAAAATATTTTTATTTTCCGGTATGATTATCCCCTGCTGAACTATTGTCATATTAAAACACGGCGACGGCTGACAGACATAAAAAAAAGCCCACCGAAAGGTGGGCAAAGCTATTGGGTTTTTCAACAGCAAAGATTTGGTAGTACTGGCACGACAGTTATCCACTGTCTGAAAATAAATTTACCAGCCATTCCTTAAAATAACCTTAGTTTTATCTCATTCTCACACAAGTGTTGATAAAAAGCCGAAGTAGCCATCAAAATAAAAATAACCCACTGTACTGAAAGCAAAAAAAAGCCCACCAACCGGTGGGCGAAAATGACACTATTCTCTGGCATGAAGCATCCTGAAGACACAGGTTGGCAGCGTTCCGCCGCCTGATAAGAATTCTATGATATGAATATTAAGCCAACATTAGGAAAAACAAAAAAACAGTTTTTAACGCACCAGCTCACTAAAAAATGAAAGAAGACAAAAAAACAAAGCCCACCGAAAGGTGGGCGAATACTATCTAATAATTATAAAAAAACCTGGTGTTTTGGCGCGGTAAAATCATTACCTGCTGATAAAATTACACCAGAGAGATTAAACCAACCTTAAAAAAATAATTTATCTCATTTATTTTCGTGACCATTACTACAGAAAAAAAACAGAAAACCAACACACGAAAATAATCCACACCGTCATTATCATCAGAAAACAAAAAGCCCATCAAAAGATGGGCCAAATAAAAAATGAAAATCGAAAAACAATTCCTTACTCTATAACATGGCACGGCAGTCAATTAACACTAAGTAAAAGTGTAACAGAAATCCGCCAACCTGCTCTGGCAGCAGTCATTATTCTTCTATTTTTGTGAGAATGCGCATCCTCCCCAGCCCGATATCGGTAACGGCGACCTGGCACTCTGCCAGAACAGGTTTTTATTTCCTGCAAGTTTGCAGGTTTCCCCAGGCATCACGTACACTCGCCAGAAGACACGACTACGCCCGGGACAAGACAGGGTTCGCTCGCCTATTTCGAGCGGTGATGACAATAAGTGGTTATGACAATAAGTGGTTATGACAATCGCAGAACAGAGTCTGTCTCAGGCAAATCAGGAGGGGAAAACAACGTGCCACCCACATTCTTACGTCGATCTGGCATAACGGATAATCACGCCGATCGACTCAGTAGTTCATTGGTCATTTGCCGCCCGGCGGATGTGCTGTTCGATTTGTGGCGCGACCCCAAAACGCTACCGGTACTGATGAACCATGTCGCCCACATAGAGATCATCAACAGCACGGATTCTCTGTGGCGGATGAAAGCGCCGCTCGGCCAGTATATCGAATGGCAGGCGCGTATCGTGGATGAGCAACCCGGCCAGTTTATTCACTGGCGCTCGCTGCCGGGCGCCAGAATCCCGAATGAAGGGCGCCTCTCGTTTCGTCCCGCCCCGCACAATAACGGCACCGAAGTGACCCTCAGCATTCGTTTCGATCCTCCGGGCGGTTTCTTGGGGCGCACCCTCAGCCAGGTGTTTCAACTGCTGCCTAAAGAGATGTTGCACAAAACGCTGTTGCGCTTCAAACAGATGGCGGAACAGCCCGGCGCGCCATGCCGCCTGATGGGCATTGAGCCTCGCGTTTATTATCCAGACATTCATAAAAAAACAGACGGCGGGAAAACCCGCCGTCTGTCGTATTAACCACCATCAGGATTATTTCTTGTCTGGCATCATCCGCAGCAACGTATCGTCGCGCACCACATAGTGATGATACAGGGCAGCTACCGCATGGAGCCCCACCAGGAAATACCCGGCGTTGGCAATCAGTTCGTGAATGTTAAACAACGTCTGCTTGATATCTTCATCCGATTCGGCAGCGAACGGCATCGCAATCCCGAACACCGACCAGTCGGCGCCGCGATAGTACATACCCAGCACGCCCAGCACCGGCAACGCCAGAAACATCAGATAAATAAACCCATGCACCGCATGGGACGCAATCACCAGCAACCCGGCTGTGGGGTGATAGGCGGAGTTGGATAACGAAAGCGTTGCACAACCCGCAGGATCATCAGCACCCACACGGACACGCCGCAGCTGTAATGGATAGTCGACATCAGCGCTCGCGCACTGCTCCCGCGCGGAGCAAAACCACGCAGCTCCATAGCGGCATAAGTGACTATCACCAGCAGCAATACCAGCCAGTGCAACACAATCTGAGACGAATGATACTTGGTCTTCATGGAATTCCTTCTCTGTATGAGCATACAATCTGTGTGAATATAAAACGCATACAGCCTAGCTTCACTCTATTAAGCTAGCATTAGTTTTTAGCTGACAGCAGCGAAACGTTCTTTTGGGCAAAAAAAATCCCGCCTTAATGGGAAGGCGGGAAAATGACTACTCTCTGACAGGGATGAATAACACAACATCAACAAGGGTTGAGACAAACATTACCAGTTGCAGTGTATAGAACTGTCATCTGTCGGTAATGTTGGTTGGCAGGATGTAAGTCGAATTTGACAGGGATAACGAAACGATAAACAGCTCGCCTGGAACACTGAGCAGGCGGCCAGCGCTGGCCGCCCACGCACGTATCAACGCCGGCTATCCACCAGCATTCTTACCGCCAGCCCGGCCAACACCGTTCCCATCAGCCAGCGCTGCACGCGTTGCCACAACGGTCGCTCCGCCAGAAAGGCGGCAATGAACCCCGCCGCCATCACCAGAGACGCATTGACCGTCATGCTGATAGCTATCTGGGTGATGCCCAGCGTCAGCGACTGCCCCAGCACGCTCCCCTGCTCCGGGCGAATAAATTGCGGCAGCAGCGAAAGATAAAGTATTGCGGCTTTAGGATTCAGCAGGTTAGTGACAAGCCCCATGACAAACAGGCGACGATTGCTGTCCGGCTTCAGTTCGCGCAGTTGAAAAGGCGATGCGCCGCCGCGCACAGCCTGCCAGGCCAGCCACAGCAAATAACACGCGCCGGCGATTCGCAGCACATCGTAGGCCAGCGGCACGGCCATCATGATAGCGGTAATACCGAGCGCCGCAGCGCTCATATAAATCAAGAACCCCAACGCAACGCCAGACAACGACACCAGGCCGGCTCGCCGCCCCTGACAGACGGTACGCGAGAGCAGGTAAATCATATTCGGACCGGGCGTCAACACCAGCCCTAACGCAATGGCAGCAAACGGTAACAACTGGGACGAACTGACCATCATCAAACCTCGGCAAACAGCAGACAATCCTCAGATGTAACTGTTTTTGGCAACCGCCTCAATCTCATTTCGTGCCGCCCGTCATTACGCATCACCAGCGCCGCCGATTACTCTTCCGGCGGATAGCGGTAATCCCAGCGGAAAAAACCGTGGTCCTGAAATGAGCCAGACAGTAACGACTGCTTTCGTGTTTTGACATAGTTTGGCGGCGGACAGGTGACATTGCACATCCAGTAACCGGGAAACCAGCTTCCCATGCCGGGCAACCGCGCTATTTTCGCATCGAGCGGGTTAAGCTCCGGCAACGAGTAATAAACGAATTCGCCGATAGAGTGCTCAACCCACTCCTCGGCGACGCCCAGTTCCGATAACGGGTTGGGATGCAGCGGCGAGCGAGCCAGATCGACAAACTCCTTAACATGGTTCATCGACCAGCCGCAAAACTCCAGCGAGCGCTGCCGCTCCGCCATTTCGTACAACCGATCGACCGAGATTGCCGGCAGCGGGTCGGGCTGTTCGGGAAAAAATTCATTGTGTTTTTGCAGACACAGCAACAGATAAGATGCC
Source organism: Dickeya sp. NCPPB 3274 (assembly GCF_000406205.1). NCBI lineage: Bacteria > Pseudomonadati > Pseudomonadota > Gammaproteobacteria > Enterobacterales > Pectobacteriaceae > Dickeya > Dickeya sp. NCPPB 3274. Next base: position 3,824,021 of record NZ_CM001979.1, read on the forward strand.
ACCAGCGCCCCCAACTGGTGGATGACCAGCGCCGGATGCTCGCCTGCGCCGCCACCGATAATCAGATTGTCTGGCGTACAGGAAAAATCATCCGCTCCCCAGGGCGAATCCGTCACCTCTTCAAGCGGATGATAGATTGGCAATCCATTAAGGAAACCAACCAGTTCGTGTTTGATGGTATCGATGTAGCTCATGGTTACCGGCTTTTAAACAGTCATCAAGACAGATATCGGCGGGACATGACCCGGATGATGTTCTTCGCAGGGTACACTGTGTGCCCCGCCTTCTCCAGACCAATCTTTTCCAGACCACGCTTTACCGCGCGAGACAAATCATTCCCTCAGCTTCCGGCTCATCGCTCAGAATAAAGCCGCATAAAGACCAACAGGTAATAGTGGTAATTAACAGGTTTATTTTCAAATAAAAAAAGTTAATCCATTAAAATGATAGTTTTCGATATTTACTATAAGTTTTCATTCCTGTTATCGCGCGCTAGCCTGCCTGCAGTGGCTATTCTTTCATTCACAACACAGGAAAAGACCATGAAACAGAAAGTCGCATTGGTCACTGGCGCAGGCCAGGGAATCGGTAAGGCCATCGCTCTTCGTCTGGCGAAAGACGGTTTTGCCGTAGCGGTCGTGGACTATAACAGCGATACCGCAGGTCAGGTGGCGCAGGAAATCAGACACCACGGCGGGAACGCCATCGCGCTTACCGCGGATGTCTCAAACCGCGATCAGGTGTTCGATGCGGTTCGCACCGCGCACAAACAGCTGGGCGGTTTCCACGTCATCGTCAATAACGCCGGTATCGCCCCCACCACACTGATTGAAGATATCACGCCGGAAATCGTCGATAAGGTTTACAACATCAACGTAAAAGGCGTCATCTGGGGAATCCAGGCCGCGGTGGAAGCCTTCAAGGCTCAGGGTCAGGGCGGTAAGATCATCAATGCCGCGTCTCAGGCCGGTCACGTCGGCAACCCGGAACTGGCGGTTTACAGCTCCAGCAAATTCGCCGTGCGTGGCCTGACCCAGACCGCCGCCCGCGATTTAGCGCCGCTGGGCATTACCGTCAACGCCTATTGCCCCGGCATCGTCAAAACCCCGATGTGGGCAGAGATTGACCGTCAGATTTCCGAAGCCGCCGGCAAACCGCTCGGCTACGGCACGGCGGAGTTCGCCAAACGCATCACGCTGGGCCGCCTGTCCGAACCGGAAGACGTCGCCGCCTGCGTTTCCTATCTCGCCGGCCCGGATTCCGACTACATGACCGGTCAGGCCCTGCTGATCGACGGCGGTATGGTATTCAACTGATATGGTATTTAACTGATATCGTATTTAACTGATATCGTATTCAGCTGAATCTGCACGATTACGCGACCTGTCTTCTGTTACATGTCGCGCCCTCTGACATCCTCACGCGTTTTACCGTGCGCTGAGGATGTTCCCTGTCTGAATCCTGTTCCGATACACAGAAGAAAAATTAACCAGAGTTGTGATATGGTGGCAGCCCGGTTGGCAGGCTATGACCAGAGCGTCGCCTCATGCTGGCAGCGCCATGCACGACGCCACATGTATCTATGCCCCTGAATATCCAGATCACCCCGAATAAGAACGCATGGCATCGTGCGCACAGGGACATTGATGTTGGCTGACGGTCGCCGTCATACAGTCTCCATCATGCAGCCGCCGTCATACAAAGGAGTCAGGATGATGCAAGACGATGAAATCAACACCGACGATTTGTGGGAACGCCCCGGTTTCCTTATTCGTCGCCTAAACCAGATTCACCATACGGTATTCTTTGAAGCGCTCAGGGGCGACATCACCCCGCTGCAATACGGCCTGCTGACGGTGGTCGGCGCCCGCGGCGGCCTGGACCAGACCACGCTCGGTGCCGAACTGGGGACCGACCGCACCACGCTGGCCGGCACGATTGAACAACTGGAACTCAAGGGTTATGTCCGGCGCGAAACCCACTATTCCGATCGCCGTCGCAAAACGGTGGAAATCACGCTCAGAGGTAAAAAAATTCTGAACAAAACCGCCGCCGATATGCATCAGGCGCAGATGAAATTGCTGGCGCCGTTACCGCCGGCGTCAAGAAAGACCTTTATTCAGATGATGAAAACGCTGGTTGAAGGCAACAACCATCGTGGCAGCGTGCCGATCAAGCGCTTCAGTTCGCAGACCGAATCCTTCGACTGAACCACCGTACCGGAAAGCCCGTTTCCAACAGCACCGCGGGCTTTCCGGTATGACGCTTTACTCACGACCTTCATCCCCGCGCGTTATTCCCTTTCCAGTCTTGTCCGTGGCTGTCTTCACCGTTTTTCCTATTCCCTATTCAGGGCATGCCTATTAATTCGATAGAAACAACTGCCGTTATCCGTTGTGTCAAAAACGGTAAAGTACCTGCTGTTGCTGTGGGCCTTTGCGACTCTCCAGTAACACCGGTGGTAACCACACCGCCGCCCATAAGCGAAAAACCGTTGCCGGTCATGACGACAGGTAAACCACATTCACCACCTTGTTATCCGCATTCCTGATGGTGAATTTCTCTGCTTATAGCTTCGAGCAGTGCAATGGACTCACAGCAATAACCAAACCCTATTGTTGATAATAATCATACGGAAGATGAGGAAAGTTATGAGCAATCACACCGCCACACACCGTGTCCCCGGCTGGAAAAAGCCGCTGGTGATCGTGTCTTCACTGTTAATGACCTATCCGGCGATAGCCGATACCCTGACCCGCGACAACGGCGCGCCGGTCGGCGACAACCAGAACTCACAGGTCGCCGGTCCCAACGGTCCGGTTCTGTTGCAGGATGTTCAACTGCTGCAAAAGCTACAACGTTTTGATCGTGAACGCATTCCGGAACGCGTGGTACACGCGCGCGGCACCGGCGCACACGGGGAGTTCACCGCTACCGAAGATATTTCGGACCTGACCATCGCCGACGTGTTCAAAAAAGGCAGCGAAACGCCGGTATTCGTGCGTTTCTCCAGCGTAGTACACGGCAACCATTCTCCGGAAACGCTGCGCGACCCGCGCGGTTTCGCCACCAAGTTCTATACCACGCAAGGCAACTGGGATCTGGTCGGCAACAACTTCCCTACCTTCTTCATCCGCGACGCCATCAAATTCCCGGATATGGTGCATGCGTTCAAACCCGACCCTCGCACCAATCAGGATAATGACGGGCGCCGGTTCGATTTCTTCTCTCACGTTCCGGAATCCATCCGTACCCTGACCCTGCTCTACTCCAACGAAGGCACGCCGGCAAGCTATCGCAACATGGACGGCAACGGCGTCCATGCCTACAAGCTGGTCAACGCCAAAGGCGAAGTGCATTACGTCAAATTCCACTGGAAGACCCTGCAGGGCGTGAAAAATCTCGACCCGAAACAGGTAGAGGACGTTCAGGGTAAAGATTACAGCCACATGACCAACGATCTGGTGGCAGCCATCAACCGCGGCGATTATCCGAAATGGGATCTCTATATTCAGGTGCTGACGCCGGACGATTTGGCTAAGTTCGATTTCAACCCGCTGGACGCCACCAAAATCTGGCCGGGCGTGCCCGAACGTAAAATCGGCCAGATGGTGCTTAACAAGAACCCGGACAACTTCTTCCAGGAAACCGAGCAGGTCGCCATGGCGCCCGCCAATCTGGTACCGGGAATCGAACCGTCTGAAGACCGGCTGCTGCAGGGCCGCCTGTTCTCCTATGCCGATACCCAGATGTACCGGCTGGGCGCTAACGGCCTGAGCCTGCCGATCAATGCTCCGCTGAAAAAAGCCAACAATATCAATCAGGATGGCAGCCTGAACAGCGGTCACACGCAAGACAAAGGGGTGAACTACCAGCCGAGCCGTCTGTATCCGCGTGAAGAACTGGCCTCCGCGCGCTATAGCCAGACGCCGCTCAGCGGCACCACCCAGCAGCGCAAGATCCAGAAGGAGCAGAACTTCAAACAGACCGGCGAACTGTATCGCTCCTACAGCAAGAAAGATCAGGACGATCTGGTACAAAGCCTGGGTTCCGCGCTGGCGATGGCCGATACCGAAAGCAAAACCATCATGCTTTCCTATTTCTACAAGGCTGACGCGACCTACGGCACCCGTCTGACCGGCGTCGCCAAAGGCGACCTGAGCAAAGTGCAGTCGCTGGCCAGCAAACTGGCTGACTAACTGAACGTCGCCGCCCGGACATCACATCCGGGCGGCGCCAACGACCAGGGGACCGTCATCATGAAACCATTTCGTCTCTTGCTCTGCCTGCTGGCGTTGACGCTGACAACGGCGCAGGCGCAGCAACCCGCAGTGCCTGTCACCCCACCGGCATCGGGCTCTAGCGTGCCCGCCGCGCCGGCGCTAAACGAACGTCAGGTGCAGAATCAGCTTAATCAGTATTTGTGGGATGCCGCCCGCACGGGCAACGACGCCGTGATCCGGGAATTCATCAGCGCCGGTTATAACCTCAATACGCGTGATGAAAAGGGCTACACCGCGGTGATTTTGGCTGCGTACCACGGCCATTACGACACGGTTTCGCTGCTGCTCGACCACGGCGCCGACCCTTGCCAGCAGGATAATCGCGGCAATACCGCACTGATGGGTGCCGCGTTCAAAGGCGAGCTGAAAATTGCCCGTCTGCTACTGGCGGCCAAATGCAATCCGGATACCCGCAACAACGCCGGGCAGACCGCCGCAATGTATGCATCGTTATTTCAGCGTGCGGAAATTCTCAAGGCGTTACAGGAACAGGGCGCGGATATGAATGCCACCGACGCGATGGGCAATAGCGTGCAGGCGTTGGGGAAAGGAGAAGTAAAAGGGCAATAAGCGAAGTGCGTCACCTAAAATAGCACGCCCCGCATGAATCAATAACCTTCAGGCGGGGCGTGTGTTATCAGGCTGGGTTAGCATTATTCAGTCATCCCATTTGGGGCTCAGAAAAGCGGCCAGAAATCCCGGAACAACGATAACGGCCAGTATCGCTAAATAAACAGTGACCTGTTCAATCATAACAACCTCCTACATCTGCATGTAAAACGACCTCATGGTTTAACTACGCTTTCACTCACTACACGATGATTTTATCGGCCGAAAGTTAAGCAAACATTAATATCCCGTTTATTGATAAAAAATCAGAGCAGGACGAAAAACGTCAAAAGACAGGTTTCCGCTCTCTGTTGCCAACGTCATATCAGGTTCACCACCGCCAACACACACAGCGGCCATCACCGTAACCACTTCTTTAAAAAGCAGTTATTAGTCCGCAACCAGGCATTGCTCACGGATAGAACTATACGCCTAAATATATATTTAATTGTAATGCAGCTTATTGATAATAATAAAAACCTATATTTATTGTCAGCAACACAATTTTATTGTCAGCAACATAAATAAAACACAAGAAAAAATGTAATGCTTTTTGAAAACGCTGACCGACAGCCTGTCATTACAAAAAATCGAATAAAAACACCAACCTTAAAAAAACCGTTATAAGCCAGGCTGACATACGACTACACCAGCCACGTGAAGTATGAAGGATATATAACCTGCCGCACCGTAATTACATGGAGAAGACCGGTGAAAATAATAATTGCCGGATACAACAGCTACGCTCTGTGACGATGCGCGGCGAAACCGCCCTTCCGCCATGAGAATGCGGACAATGAGAACGCGGGCTGCTCTGACAGCCCGCGTGCGACAACCGGCGTCTACGAAGACGATACGCCGTTACGGTTGCTGATAGGCCAGCTTGTAGTTACCCGCAGCGACGGTTTTGAACGTCACTTTGTCGGGATACCAGCGGATTTCCACTTCAGCCTCGGTCTGCTTCTTCCAGGCTGAAGCCTGATTGCCGCTCAGAACCAGCGAATCGACCGTCGCGCCATCACCGGCGATGTTCGGCACATCCAGCGCCAGCGCAAAGGCTAGATTGGCGGTTTCAGACTGACTCAGCCCCGCCCATGCGGTACTGGTAATCGCAGCCAGATTATCGGCAGACATTCCCTGAGCCAGCAGTTTGTCAGCGCCGGCCACATCCGCAGTCAGCGCACCGATGTTCACCCACTCAGCGCCATTCCATGCATGCCAGTCGATCAAATCCGTGCTTACCGCGACCCGAACCTTACCACTGCCTTGTTCTGTGGCTGTCAGGTTCACCGAATTGATTTGGCTGAAGCGCCTCAGGTCGGTCGGCGCATTCGGGATCGCAATCTGGGTATAAGGCTGATAGGAAACCGCTACCGTCGCGTCCACAGCGCCGACCACCGTGATCGGCAATTTGTTTGCCAATTCGGAAGCCGCAATCGTGCCGGAATTGACAAAGCCGTTCAGGTTGATGGCATCCGTATTGAGTTCGGCCTGTTCGATCTTCGCCAGCTTGCCGCCCTCGACGGTATACACGTCATCACCGCTTTTCAATACCACGCCGGGAGCGTGAATCAGGGTGAAGAACGACAGCACGGCATGCTCGACCGGCGAGCTGTCCACTTTGGTAATAAAGATACGGTATTTGGCATAAACACGCTTTTTGGTCAGCAGGAAGGTTTTGATTTCCTGTTGATCGTTCCAGACAATCCCTGATTGCGAGTCCAGCGTTGCCCAGTCGTTGCCGTCGTTCGATCCCTGCAACTCGAAATCTACTGGCCGGTTGTAGTGCGGCGGCATCACATCATTACGACCCGCCAACTGATATCCCGACACCGCGGTCTCCTGCGGTAAATCAACCCGCAGCCAGCACGGCAAAGAGGAGTTGGATGACCAGCTTTGCCCGGCGCCGGTCACTTTTTTCCGGAATGCATAATAGGGCTGGGTGCCGGTATAACTTGACGACGCAGAGACGATATAACCATCCGGCGCGTTATTAGCCGTCATCAACGGCAGCAGATCGCTGTAATGAGATGCGGTTTTAACGGTCAGCGATTTTCCATCCGCCGGAATGGATACGGAGTAGAGATCGCCGTCTTTGACTAATTGACCGTCTTTGACTAATTGATAATCGCCGCCGGTAAAAGGTTTTAGCGTGCCATTCCAGACCAGCGCTGAAGTCTGGCTGTATTTGTCACGGTTTTCCGCGTCGAAAGACTCCAGAGTCAGAGACAGATTGCCCTGGCCGACCTCTTCTTTCAGAGCAAAGGCGTCGAAGCTGTAATCCATATCGCCATTAGACGATAGCGGAAAGGTGAACACCTGACCGGCTGCGGCGCCAATCTGCGTCACCACGGTATACCCCAGACCACCGCCGTTACCACCTGACCCGGTAGCGCTGATGGTCAGTTGATGGCGGGTATTGTCGTAATCCAGCATGATCCCCCGACCGGCCGCCAGCGTACTCACCAGCACTTTGCGCACCGCATCGGTAAAATCGGTGATCTGGGCGGCGGTATGGGTGTGATTGGTCAGGTCTGACTGACGCACCACATCGCTCAGCCCCAGATTAGCCACAAACTGCGCCTTATCCGGAATATCCGCGCCGTTCAGCGTTTTGTCCATCATCCGGCCAATCGCATCGCTCAGATCCGGCAGGGTTTTCACCACTACGCTCTGGCCATTGCTGTCCGTCAGGGTCACCTGACCACGCTCGGTCAACACCGTTTTCCATTGCGCCAGTTGCGCCTGATAACCGGCCAGCATCGCCGCAATCTGGGCCACATAAGCGGCGTGATCAAAGGTATCGTTGCTGCCCAATACCGGAATGGCGTAACGCACGTGGCTTTCGGTACAGCCGATATATTCGCTGGCCAGCACCAGCTCGGTATCCGAAACCACCGACTCGATTTCATAAATCCGGATTTTGCAGTCGGCAAAGATCAGCAGCATGCCGCCCGCAGCCACGCCGTTATTTTTATCCGCCCAGGCGGTGTTATTTCCCAGCAGCACTTTACTGCCGGAAAAAAGAGACAAGCTCCCCGCTTTATACCACATAAACATTTCCTTTATTTTCAGAAAAAACCCAATAATTTTCGCTATGAAATTTATTTCACAGAATATTTAGCGATAAAAAATCAGGTAACAGAGGGGAAATAAAATCAACGAGAAACATTGACCTCCAGCGTCATACGGAACTGCTCGTACTCTACATCAAAGTCGTTATATTCAATGGTGTTATGCGGTTTCAATACGGCCAGCGCCGTGCGTACCTGCTCACGCAAAGCGCGGGCCGCCGCCACGGTATGGGCATAGCAATCAACACTGACGGTAATTTGCTGATTCGACAGTTGCTGCGCGCTGTCATAATTATTTTCCTGACTCAGGGAAAAAAGAATAAATGCGCATTGCTGATATGGCGAATGGTATGAACAACAAGGTACAGCATAGGAATAAACACGACCATCAGCCAGCTTACCCAGCAGCGGATAAATATCTTCTTCAGTCATTTCTGTCAGCCTTATTTTAAAATACGCCTATCGCAAACCTTTTTTATCAGCAAGCAGCCGTTAAAAAGGTTAAGCCATGAATGAAACATCGCGCCGTTTCGATGGTTATAATAAAGAGAAATCACCTGATGTTCGCATGGTTCATGTTGTGCCATGCGCCGGCAATAAGCCAAAAGTGAAAATGCCCCAAATATCCATATGCCGGCCCCAACGTTTTGCGTTTTGAACAACTCGAGGCCGTTGGGCCTTCAGGTCAAGGCTTCATTTGCGCCTTGTCACGCGGCAAGTGAGTGAATCCCGCTGATCTTACTCAGGTAAGTGATTCGGGTAGCAGGATACGGCGCTCATCACGCCTGCATACTTGAAGTATGACGGGTATAAAACAATATTTGCGTGGAGTCACAGATTCCCCGCTGATGGCTATTTTATCCATAAGATCAGCGAATACGCCCTGACCCTCTCCCTGTGGCAAAAACTACTGTTTTGTCATGACGGTTTGACGGAGGAAAAATAACGCCGCCTGACGCATCCCGAATACGGGCGACAATTCTGAATACCGAATAATACCGCTGTCCCCAAGAACGAAGACCGATAGCCAATGATTACCAGAGAGGACACTTTTATGTGGAAACGCGTCATTTTAGCTTCAGCTGTGTGTGCGTCCCTGTCATCCGTCGCGCTGGCAGCGCCATTAACGGTGGGGTTTTCTCAAGTCGGCTCGGAATCAGGCTGGCGCGCGGCTGAAACCACCGTCGCAAAAGAGCAGGCGAAAACACGCGGCATTACCCTGAAAATCGCCGATGCCCAGCAAAAACAGGAAAACCAGATCAAGGCGGTACGCTCCTTCATCGCGCAAGGGGTGGACGCCATTTTCATCGCGCCAGTGGTGGCGACCGGCTGGGAACCGGTGCTGAAAGAAGCCAAAGAAGCCAAGATTCCGGTGATCCTGCTGGACCGCGGCATTGACGTCAAAGACGAGTCGCTCTATCTCACCACCGTACGCGCCGACAATATCAAAGAAGGGGCATTGATTGGCGACTGGCTGATTAAAAACGAAAACGGCAAAACCTGTAATGTGGTTCAACTGGAAGGCACCGTCGGCGCCAGCGTCGCCATTGACCGTAAAAAAGGATTTGAAGAAGCCATCGCCAAAACGCCGACGATTAAAATCATCCGTTCTCAGTCCGGCGATTTCACTCGTAGCGGCGGCAAGCAGGTAATGGAAAGTTTTATCAAGTCGGAAAACAACGGCAAAAATATCTGCATGGTTTTCGCCCATAACGACGATATGGTCATTGGCGCCATTCAGGCTATTAAGGAAGCCGGGTTGAAGCCGGGCAAAGATATTCTGACCGGCTCGATTGACGGCGTACCGGATATTTTCCGCGCCATGCTGGCGGGCGAAGCCAATGTCTCGGTCGAACTGACGCCGAATATGGCCGGTCCGGCGTTTGACGCGCTGGAAAAATATAAAAAGGATGGCACGTTGCCGCCCAAACTGATTCTGACGCCGTCCACGCTGTTCAAACCTGACAGCGCACAGGCCGAGCTCGATAAGAAAAAGAACATGGGATATTGATCGTTTATCGTCATCCCCGTCCTGCCACCGCCGTGGCAGGACATCGCCGGTTTTGTGAGGGAGAATCGCATGAACGGTTTCGACAATCAGGACATCCTGCGTACGGAAGGGCTGAGCAAACACTTTCCCGGGGTAAAAGCGCTGGATAAGGTGGATTTCAGCCTGCGGCGCGGGGAAATCATGGCGTTGCTGGGGGAAAACGGCGCCGGAAAATCCACGCTGATTAAAACCCTCACCGGGGTGTATCAGCGCGATGCGGGCGCCATCTACCTCGAAGGTCAGCCCATCTCGCCAAAAAACACCGCTCATGCCCAGCAGTTGGGAATCGGCACGGTGTATCAGGAGGTGAACCTGCTGCCCAATCTGTCGGTGGCGGATAACCTGTTTATCGGCCGCGAACCCAGGCGCTTTGGATTGCTGCAGCGCAAAGAGATGGAAACACGCGCCGCCGCGCTGATGTCCTCCTACGGTTTCGAACTGGATGTCCGCGAACCGCTGAACCGCTTTTCAGTGGCGATGCAGCAAATCGTCGCCATCTGCCGCGCGATCGACCTCTCCGCCAAGGTATTGATCCTCGACGAACCCACCGCCAGCCTCGACACTCAGGAAGTGGAGATGCTGTTCACCCTGATGCGTCAGCTACGCGATCAGGGCGTCAGCCTGATCTTCGTCACGCATTTTCTCGACCAGGTGTATCAGGTAACCGACCGCATCACGGTGCTGCGCAACGGCGCGTTCGTCGGCACCCGCGACACCGCCTCGCTGCCGCAGATAGAACTGGTGAAAATGATGCTGGGACGCGAGCTGGAGCAGAACGCGCTGCAACGCGCCGGCCGCACGCTGCTGAGCGACAAGCCGGTGGTGGAATTCAAGGGCTACGGCAAAAAAGGCGTTATTGAACCGTTCGAACTGGCGGTGCGTCCCGGCGAAATCGTCGGCCTTGCCGGGCTGCTGGGATCCGGCCGCACGGAAACCGCCGAAGTGATCTTCGGCATCAAACCGGCCGATCGCGGCGACGCGGTGATCAAAGGCAAGCCGCAGACGCTGCGCTCGCCGCATCAGGCCTCCTGCCTTGGCATCGGTTTTTGCCCGGAAGATCGCAAAACCGACGGCATCATCGCCGCCGCCTCGGTGCAGGAAAATATCATTCTGGCGCTGCAAGCCCAGCGCGGCTGGCTACGCCCGATCCCCCGCAAGGAACAGCAGGCCATCGCCGAGCGCTTCATCCGCCAACTTGGCATTCGCACGCCGAGCGCCGAACAGCCCATCGAATTGCTGTCCGGTGGCAATCAACAGAAAGTGTTGCTGTCCCGCTGGCTGCTGACCAAGCCGCAATTCCTGATCCTCGATGAACCGACGCGCGGTATCGACGTCGGCGCCCACGCCGAGATCATCCGCCTGATCGAAAGTCTGTGCGCCAACGGGCTGGCGCTGCTGGTGATCTCATCCGAGCTGGAGGAGCTGGTGGGATACGCCGATCGGGTACTGATTATGCGTGACCGGCGGCAGGTGGCGGAAATCCCGCTCGACCAGCTGTCCGTTTCCGCCATCATGAATGCCATCGCGGCATAAGGAGGGCATGGTGATGCCTCGATCACTGCTCACACCGGGCTCCGACAAACGCCCGTTTCGCTGGCCGCCGTTACGGTTGCCGCAAGGTATGCCGCAGATCGTCGCGCTGGCGCTGGTGCTGCTGGTGGACAGCCTGGTCGCCAGCCACTTTTTCCAGATCGTAGTACAGGATGGCCGCCTGTTCGGCAGCCCGATCGATATTCTCAACCGGGCGGCGCCGGTGGCGCTGCTGGCTATCGGCATGACGCTGGTGATCGCCACCGGCGGCATCGACCTGTCGGTCGGCGCCATCATGGCGATCGCCGGCGCGGTGGCCGCGTCGCTTACCGTGCAGGGCTACAGCCTGCCGGTGGTGCTGCTGGCGGCGCTCGGCGTCGGCATGCTGGCCGGGCTGTGGAACGGGATTCTGGTCGCGGTGCTGAAGATCCAGCCGTTCGTCGCCACGCTGATCCTGATGGTGGCCGGGCGCGGCATCGCCCAGTTGATCACCGCCGGGCAGATCGTCACCTTCAACTCGCCGCCGCTGGCGTGGCTCGGCAGCGGCGCGCTGTTCTGGTTCCCGACGCCGGTGATCATCGCGCTGGTCACATTGATGCTGTTCTGGCTGCTGGTGCGGCGAACCGCTCTGGGGCTGTTCATTGAATCGGTGGGGATCAACATCCGGGCGGCGAAAAACGCCGGGGTCAGCACCCGCGCGATGGTCACGATGACGTACATGCTGAGCGGGCTGTGCGCCGCCATCGCCGGGGTGATCGTCACTGCCGATATCCGCGGCGCCGACGCCAACAACGCCGGGCTGTGGCTGGAGCTGGACGCCATTCTCGCGGTCGTCATCGGCGGTGGTTCGCTGATGGGCGGGCGCTTCAATCTGGCGCTCTCGGTGGTGGGCGCGCTGATCATTCAGGGCATGAACACCGGCATTCTGCTGTCCGGCTTTCCGCCGGAGCTGAATCAGGTGGTGAAAGCCATCGTGGTGCTGTGCGTGTTGATCGTCCAGTCACCCCGTTTCATGACCTTGCTGAAAGGAGCTGGCCATCATGATAAAGCGTAATCTGCCGTTGATGATCACCCTGGCGGTATTCGTACTGGGTTACCTGTACTGTCTGACCCAGTTTCCCGGCTTCGCCTCCACCCGGGTGATCTGCAACATCCTCACCGACAACGCCTTTCTCGGCATCATCGCCGTCGGCATGACCTTTGTGATCCTCTCCGGCGGCATCGACCTGTCCGTCGGGTCGGTGATCGCCTTCACCGGCGTGTTTCTCGCCAAAGCCATCGGCGTCTGGGGGCTGTCGCCGCTGGCGGCGTTCCCGTTGATCTTGCTGATGGGCTGCGCCTTCGGCGCGTTCATGGGCTGGCTTATCGACGCGCTGAAAATCCCGGCGTTCATTATCACGCTGGCGGGGATGTTCTTCCTGCGCGGCGCCAGCTATCTGGTGTCGAAAGAATCCCTGCCGATCAACCACCCGATCTATGAGACGCTTTCCAGTCTGGCATGGGTCATCCCCGGCGGCGGTCGGCTCAGCGCTATAGGGTTGCTGATGCTGCTGGTGGTCGCCGTCGGCATCGTGCTGGCGCGCCATACCCGTTTCGGTAATCAGGTCTACGCCATCGGCGGCAACAGCACCTCCGCCAACCTGATGGGCATCTCCACCCGCAGCACCACCATCCGCATTTACATGCTGTCCACCGGACTGGCGACCCTCGCCGGCATCGTGTTTTCCATTTACACCTCGGCGGGTTATGCGCTGGCCGGGGTCGGGGTCGAACTGGACGCCATCGCCTCGGTGGTGATCGGCGGCACCCTGCTGAGCGGCGGCGTCGGCACCGTGCTCGGCACACTGTTCGGCGTGGCGATTCAGGGGCTGATTCAGACCTACATCAATTTCGACGGCACCCTGAGCTCCTGGTGGACCAAGATCGCCATCGGCGTGCTGCTGTTTGTGTTCATCGCCCTGCAACGCGGGCTGACCGCACTGTGGGAAAACCGCCAAAACGCACCGGTGCGCCGTATCGCCCCGCACTGATGACGGCAGAACCGGTCATCCCGCCCCAAACGTAGGTGTGAGATTCAGCTCCCCAGGTCTCACCCTACGTTTGCACTCGCCGCATTCAGCCCATGTCGCACGCCGGCGGCAAACTTGCCATCGACCGGAGTCCGCCTATGCTTGAATACAGAGATGGCGCATGTGGTCACCGGGCAACGACCCGGCATATATACATAGCGCTTTTCGCCCTTGCCACCCTTCGCTTTCCTTTCTTCACACCACCAGGTCGTACGCTGTTAAACATAACGATAGGCTGCCGTCAGCCCGGCGGTTGGCCTGCGTAACGATGTTTTCGGGTGGCTGTACGTTCATTTTTCGACGCACATTTATTTTTCGACGCACGTTCATTTTCGACACTGACACGTTCTATCGAGAGGAAATGCCATGACTCGCGCCAAAAGCCACACAGCCAGTACATCTGAAACAGAACAGCAACCGCATTACGAAAGCAGCGGACACAACCTGCTGACCCTTGATAACGCCGGGCCGATCCAGATGGGATTTTGGGTACCCAATCGGGTATGGGCCACAGCCAGATTTTTGACGCCGCTGCGCGAACATATCGCCAAAAGAAAACGGGACAATACCCTGACGCCGATGCAGCCGGTGCTCCAGAACTTTAAAAACTGGGTGACGAACCACAGCGTCTACCGCATGTGGCTCAATAGCATGATCGAACAGTCCAACGCCTACGTCGCCTCCCTGCCCGAGTCCACCCGTAAGGAAATCAGCGACGACGGCGACGCCACCTGGATCGACAGCTACGACAGCTTCTTCGAGATCCTCAACGAAATCATCACCACCTCGCCGTCATTCAATACCACCGCGCAGGTCGGGACGCCGATGAATGCGTTTCTGGCGGTGGCGATGGGGACGGAAGCGGGCGTGGCGCTGTTCCACGACGCCACGTTCAATCAGCAGTTCCGCCAGGTACTGGACGCCTGGAACAGCTTCCTGAAAAGCAGCGCCTCGCTCGACAAACTCGATATCGCACAGCCGGAAAAAGCGGGTTCCTGGATCTCTAAAGCCGCGCACCAGGCCGGCGTCTGGCACCAGATGCAGCACGATCCCAAACTGCCGGGCTACGGTTTCGCCAGCTGGAACGATTTCTTTATCCGTCAGTTCGTGCCCGGCGCCCGCCCATTCCAGGGCAATCCGAAAACGCAGATCGACATCGGCTGCGAAACCACGCCGTGGCGCTATGCCGACAAGCTGCAGTTGGAGAGCCGATTCTGGGTCAAAGACATCCCCTATTCGCTGCTCGATCTGTTCGGCGGGCAGCGGCAATGGGCCAAACTGTTCGAGGGAGGGCAGCTCTATCAGGGGTTCCTCTCCGCCACCCACTACCATCGCTGGAACGCGCCGCTGGACGGTTTTCTGGTGCGCTCCTGGGTAGAGCCGGGCACTTACTTCGCCCAGCGTCCGGGGCAGGGCGAAGATCAGGGCACCTGGGAAGGCACCGAGTCACAACCTTACCTCGGCCATGTGGCCGCGCGCGCGGTGTTTATCTTCCGGCACAAGACCTGCGGTTACGTGGCGCTGATCTGCATCGGCATGGTGGAGGTATCCAGCTGCGTGATCGAACCCAGCACCTTTATCGTTGAAGAGAGCGCCGAGCCGGTCAGCATCACCCGCGGCGTCGAAATCGGTCACTTCGAGTTCGGCGGTTCAACCCACATGATGATCTTCCAGAAAGATCGGGTGGCGCTGGAAAAATGGGCCATCGACGCCGCCCGTCACCGCAACGATAAAAATCCCACCCCGCTGGGCAGCGTGATCGCCACCGCGTTGGATCACCAAGGCCAATAAGCGCCCGCATCGGGCTCCGGCTGCGGCCGGGCCCGTTTATCAACCCGGGTCGGAGCAGCGGTGTTCCCGTCACCTGCTGCCTGGGTCGGGCCGCCCCACATCATCACCACCGACGGTTTCTTTTCTGTTAATCAGACGTTTCTTTTTTCGTGATCCCTTTCACCTTTTGCCGCCGGATGCCGATTTTTGTTATTCGCTTTGGCGCGCCGTTGCCACAATGACCACAAGTCAACACAGGAGACATCAGACCGGCCCGTCAGAGGGGCCAGGCCTGAATAATGGAAGGGTTCTCTCAGGGATGAGATTCCCCCCGAGCGCGGCGAAATGACGCAGGCCGCCCATCGGCACCCGTTTTCCATGCCGGTAAAGCGTGGCCTGCCGCTGCCGTACCGGACGCTGTCCGACCTGAATCAGACACCGAATTCGCATCCGTACTTTTGCCGCATCAGTACTTTTTCCTCATCCGTACTTTTGACCGACGTGGTTTAAACAGGTGACATAACAAGAGGATAGACCCTATGGAATACCCCGTGATTGAACCGATGGTACCGATGCCCACCCCGGTGATGTTTGACGCGCCGAGCGGTATTTTCGACTCGCTTGACGATGCGGTTCAGGCCGCGGCGCAGGCCCAGCAACAGTTGACCAGCGTTGAACTGCGCCAGCAAGTGATAAAGGCGATTCGCGTCGCTGGCGAGCGCTACGCGCAGGTGCTGGCGGAAATGGCGGTGGCCGAAACCGGCATGGGCCGCGTGGTCGATAAATACATCAAAAACGTGTCTCAGGCGCGCCATACACCGGGAATCGAATGCCTGTCGGCGGAAGTGCTGACCGGCGATAACGGCCTGACGCTGATCGAAAACGCGCCCTGGGGCGTCGTCGCCTCGGTTACCCCGTCCACCAACCCGGCGGCTACGGTGATCAATAACGCCATCAGTATGATCGCGGCGGGCAACAGCGTGGTGTTCGCGCCCCATCCGTCGGCGAAAAAGGTGTCGCTGCGCACCATCAGCCTGCTCAATAAAGCGATTGTCGCGACGGGCGGCCCGGAGAACCTGCTGGTCAGCGTCGCCGACCCGAACATCGAAACCGCGCAACGCCTGTTCCGCTATCCCGGCATCGGCCTGCTGGTGGTTACCGGCGGCGAAGCGGTGGTAGAAGCGGCGCGCAAGCACACCGACAAACGGCTGATCGCCGCCGGGGCGGGCAACCCGCCGGTGGTGGTGGATGAAACCGCCGATATCCCGAAAGCCGCCCGCGCTATCGTCAAAGGCGCCTCGTTCGACAACAACATCATCTGTGCCGACGAGAAGGTGCTGATCGTGGTGGACAGCGTGGCCGATGCGCTGCTGGCGGAAATGCAGCACAACCATGCGGTGTTGCTCACGCCCGAACAGACTGAACGCTTGCTGCCGGTGCTGCTAAGCGATATCGACGCGCAGGGTAAAGGCCGCGTCAACCGCGACTATGTTGGCCGCGACGCCACTAAACTCGCCGCCGCCATCGGGCTGGAGGTCAACGAGTATACCCGTCTGTTGCTGGCGGAAACCGATGCCAGCCACCCATTCGCTGTCACCGAACTGATGATGCCGGTGCTGCCGGTGGTGCGGGTGAAGAACGTGGACGACGCGATCGCGCTGGCGGTTACGCTGGAAAACGGCTGTCGCCACACCGCGGCGATGCACTCCACCAACATCAGGAACCTGAACCGAATGGCTAACGCCATCAACACCAGTATCTTTGTGAAAAACGGCCCCTGTATCGCCGGGCTGGGACTGGGCGGCGAAGGCTGGACTTCGATGACCATCTCGACCCCGACCGGCGAAGGCGTCACCTCGGCGCGCACCTTTGTCCGTCTGCGCCGTTGCGTACTGGTGGACATGTTCCGTATCGCCTGACCGCACGTTCGCCGCCGACAACAACCGGCGGCGACACGACACAGCAACAGGGAGCAAGGGGGAAACAGGGGATGGAATAAAGTGTGCCGCAGCGCCTGTTCCTCCCCAACCGAATGCCGTATAACGGGTAATGCGCAGGTCTGCATAAGCCCTGTCGCCGGCAAAGCCCGGCCATCATGCCTTGCGGACCTCGCCCGATATTGTCACGGAGGGGAGCTGACGATGAAACACAATCCGGTCAACCTGCATCATCTGGATGCGTTGCGCCGTCTTCCGGCAACAGCAGCGGTGTCGCCGGGCGATAACGTGCATCAACGCCAGACGCAGGACGTCTACGCCCAGTCCCGCACCATTACCGCCTGGCAGCAGATTTATGATCAGGTTTCGCCGGGGCATTTCAACGGCGAACTACAAGAAATCCTGCTCGACGGCATCCAGCTTTGTCACGAATACACCAGTCTGGCGCTGCGCCAGTCCTGCATGGTGTGGCCGGATTCCTTCTGGTTCGGCATTCCGGCCCGTCATGTCGGGACCGGGTTCATCGGCTCCCATCCCATCAGCAACAACGCGATTGCCGTCAGCCCCGGCGGTAAAGAGTTCGAACTGAACACGCCGGATGACTACGCCATTCTGGGGGTGGTGGTTTCCCGCGACGAACTGCTGCAATACACCGACGTGCTGGAAGAACCGGAACACCTGACCCGCCTGCTGGCGCAAAGCGCCACGCTGCTGGTGGAACCGCACCGGCGCGAGATCTTCTGGTCGTTTGTGCGCGAAGCGCTCTGGTATGGCGGCCATGAACCGCAACGCCTGCGACATAGCAATGCGGTCAAGGTATTGAAGCACAACCTGCTGACCACGGTGATCTCGTTTCTGGAAAGCGCCCAGCCTGCCGTCGCCAGCAGCGCGCACATCGATAAACGCATCGGCTACCGCAGCCTGATCGGCCGCGCCAGAGAATACGTGCTCAGCCAGCAGTCGGAACCGGTCACCGTGCTCGATCTGTGCCGCCGCCTGCACGTCAGCCGCCGCACGTTGCAAAACGCGTTCTGCGATGTGATGGGGTGCGGCCCCAACGCCTGGCTGAAGATGATCCGTCTCAACGCGGTACGCCGCGAGCTGGTCAGCCCCTACTCCCGCCACCGCACCGTGCAGGATGCCGCCATGCAGTGGGGATTTTGGCACCTGAGCCAGTTCGCCTGCGATTACCAGCGGCTGTTTGATGAAAAACCATCGGTAACGCTAAAAGCACGATTAGCCGGATAGGATAAAAGAAGGGAAAGCGGCGGTCTGGGGGTCATAGGCGTCGGACGGTGTATGACGAGCCGACCGAAATCGGCTCGTTATCTCAGGCGATTATCAGGCGATCAATCCTGCCATTTTTCAATAATGACTTTCACCGTGCCCGAATTGTCCACGCGCTGCCAGTCCTGAAGGAACAAGTCGAAGCCCCCGGTTTGCGGGAACGCATGGATGATGGCGGCGGCATGCATCCCGTCGTCATTCAGGCCGTAATAGCTGACCGCGGCGGTCTTATCAGAGGTGCTGGTGCGGTCATATACCATCAGCGCCGCTGATTTGGAGCTCGTGTTACCAGCCTGTCCAGTTGCGTAGTCAACACCCGCTGAAGTCGGATCAATACGAAAACGATAGACCCCCGATGCAATCGTGGTTTCATTGTAAGCCTTTCCCCCCGGAACAGTATTGTTATACCCATCCAGCGTCACGGTTTTATACGGCTGCCAGCCGGCCACCGCCGAGTAAGACGCCAGTAGCGAAGCCGTAGCCACTAAAATGTTAGTCACCTTGTTCATGATTCAATATCCTTCTGAATAAATTGATTAGCCGTCAGATAATTACCCAAATGTCTTTAAAAATCAATTCAGTGAATATATGAGTGGTTTTAAATATGAGTGACTTTAAATAGAAGTGATGGACCAACAGCCCGGCGGTTTGGTTATCGGCGATTGGTGCCAGAACGGTGATAGGTTCGTGCCTGATGGGGTCGGTTATCCGTTTGCGGCATCACCGTACGCACGGCAAGGAGAAGATCAGACAGCAGCGGTGCGCTGAAACAGGGAAGAGGAGGAGAAACATTGCCGGATACGTTTTCATCCGGCAAGCGTAAGGTCATGCATTCAGCGCATCAAACGCCTGGCGTATATCGTCTTCCGGTAGCCGGATGCCGATAAACACCATCACGCTTTCGCGCGGTTCATCGACGCGCCATTCCCGGTCCCAGTCGGCGCTGTAGAGCCGCTGCACCCCCTGAAACAGCAGACGACGGTCATCGCCGTCGATCGCCAGCACGCCTTTATAACGCAGCAGGTTGTCGGCGCAGTTCAGCAATAACTGCTCCATCACCGCCGATACCGCCGCCATGTCTAGCGGGCGCGTCAGCCGCACCACCAGCGAGGTGATGGCGTTATCCTGTTCGATCAACGGCCGAAAACGCGGCAGAGACACCGACAGGCGATCGTTGAGCATGAAACCGTCGACGCCGAAGATCTGACGGTGGTCGATCTGACCGTTGACCACCCGATGCAGACCGGCGCGCGCATTGATGCGCGTCAGTCTCGCTTCCAGCTCCGAGGTATCGCCCGCCAGGTCGGTCTTGGTCAGTAATAACCGGTCGGCATAGCCCACCTGCGCCTGCGCCACGGTATGTCGACTCAACTGGTCGTCGGCGTGCACCGCATCCACCAGCGCAATCACGCCGTCCAGCAGGAAACGCTGGCTCAGGCGTTCATCGGAAAAAAAGGTCTGGATCACCGGCCCCGGATCGGCCATACCGGTGCATTCGATCACCAGCCGGTCGAAGACCAGTTCGCCGCGGTCAATACCGTCCAGCAGGTCATGCAGCGCGTCGGACAGCTCGTTGGCGCTGCTGCAACAGATACAGCCGTTGCTCAGCGTGGTAATGCGGGTCGCCCGGTCGCCCAGCAAGGCGTCGTCAATGGCGACCGCGCCGAATTCATTTTCAATCACGGCGATTTTCTCACCGTGGTCGGCATACAGCAGATGCCGCAACAGCGTGGTTTTACCGGCGCCGAGAAAACCGGTGAGAATAGTCGCGGGTAATACGTTGGTCATAATAGGAAAAAGCTCCTTGTCGCGCCTGTGCGCTTAACAGCACCGGAAACCGCCTTTGCCGCTGCCGCCGTAGCGTGCCTGCTGGCGTTCGCGGAAAAACTCCTCATAGCTCATGATGTCCTTGCCTGGGTGGTTGGTTTGCATGTGCTGCACATAGTTATCGTAATCCGGGATGCCCACCAGCATTCTGGCGGCCTGCCCCAGATATTTTCCCGCTTGCCCAAGGTTTCCGAACATATCGCCCTCTCTTTGTATCCGCTTGTCTGCGCGCCGACAGGACATGAACGCCGGCAGGCCCGTACAGGCGCCTGCCGGCGACGTCATCCCCGCAATCCGTCAGTGATGGGATGAGATCTTCACGCCGCCTTCCGGCACCGGCACATACGGTGTTTCCCGATCGGAGCGTTCCGACGAGTTTCGCACATTCATCGCGGTGCGGATGCCATAGAAAATTATGCTATACACCACCACCAGGAACAAAACGCTCAACGCAGCATTAGTATAGTTGTTGACGACAATGTGATGCATGTTGCTGATCTGCTGCGCGCTCAGATCGGTGCCTTCGGCAATACGCTGTTTGTAAGCGCGGGCCAGATACAGGAAGCCTTCCAGTTGCGGATCATTGCTGAACAGCTTCAGACCCAGCGCCCAGGTGGTGCAAATCAGCAGCCAGACCGCCGGCAACAGCGTTACCCAGATATAACGGGTGCGTTTCATCTTGATCAGCACCACGGTGCCCAGCACCAGCGCCACGGCAGCCAGCATCTGGTTGGAGATGCCGAACAGCGGCCACAGGCTCTTGACGCCGCCCAGCGGATCCACCACGCCCTGATACAGCAGGTAACCCCACAGGCCGACGCAACCGGCGGTGCCGACGATACCCGCCACCAGCGAATCGGTCTTTTTCAGGAACGGCGCGAAATTGCCCAGCAGGTCCTGCAGCATAAAGCGGCCAGAGCGGGTGCCCGCATCCAGCGCGGTCAGGATGAACAGCGCTTCGAACAGGATACCGAAGTGATACCAGAAGCCCATGTTGGCGCTCGGGATAATCTGATGGAACACATGCGCGATACCTACCGCCAGCGTCGGTGCGCCGCCGGCGCGGTTGAGCACGGACGGTTCGCCGATGTCCTTCGCGGTCTGCAGAATCTGCTCCGGCGAAATCACAAAGCCCCAGGAGCTGACGGTGGCCGCCGCATGCGCGGTGACGTCTTGCAGTTGCGCCATAATGGCCGGTGCGTTGGCGCCGCCCAGCTCATGCAGGTTAGGCATGGTGAT
This sequence comes from Dickeya sp. NCPPB 3274, assembly GCF_000406205.1. Classification (NCBI taxonomy): domain Bacteria; kingdom Pseudomonadati; phylum Pseudomonadota; class Gammaproteobacteria; order Enterobacterales; family Pectobacteriaceae; genus Dickeya; species Dickeya sp. NCPPB 3274. The sequence continues at coordinate 3,845,696 of NZ_CM001979.1, forward strand.
GCCCAGCCCCACCGGCGGAGTGTTCATGGCGAAGTACAGACCCGGTTCGATGATCGACGCGGCGACCAGCGCCATGATGGCGACAAAGGACTCCATCAGCATCGCGCCGTAGCCGATAAAGCGGGCGTCGGTTTCGTTAGCCAGCAGCTTCGGCGTGGTGCCGGAAGCGATCAACGCATGGAAACCCGATACCGCGCCGCAGGCGATGGTAATAAACAGGAATGGGAACAGCGCGCCTTTCCACACCGGCCCGGTGCCATCGACAAACTGCGTCATGGACGGCATTTTCAGCTCAGGGTTGATGATCACGATGCCGATAGCCAGACCGACAATCACCCCGATTTTCAGGAAAGTCGCCAGATAGTCGCGCGGCGCCAGAATCAGCCACACCGGCAACAGCGCGGAGATAAAGGCATAGCCGATCAGCGCGAAGGTGATGGTGGTGTCTTTGAAGGTCAGCGCCGGGCCCCAGTACGGGTCGTGGGCGATAACGCCGCCGAACCAGATCGCCAGCAGCAGCAACACGATGCCGATCACCGACACTTCCCCTACCCGACCGGGGCGCAGGAAGCGCATATAAATACCCATAAACAGCGCGATCGGCACGGTGGAGCAGACGGTGAACACGCCCCACGGGCTTTCCGCCAGCGCTTTCACCACGATCAGCGCCAATACCGCCAGAATGATGATCATAATCAGGAAGCAGCCGAACAGCGCGATGGTGCCGGGCACCGGCCCCATTTCCTCTTTGATCATTTCACCCAACGATACGCCATTGCGGCGGGTCGACATGAACAGCACCATGAAGTCCTGCACCGCGCCCGCCAGCACCACCCCGGCCAGCAGCCACAGCGTGCCCGGCAGGTAGCCCATCTGGGCCGCCAGTACCGGACCTACCAGCGGACCGGCGCCGGCGATGGCCGCGAAGTGGTGGCCGAACAACACATTGCGGTTGGTCGGCACATAGTTGAGCCCGTCGTTGTTGACCACCGCCGGTGTGGCGCGGTTGGCGTCAAGCTCCATCACCTTGCGGGCGATGTACAGGCTGTAGTAACGGTAAGCGACCAGGTAGACCGCTACCGAGGCCACCACGATCCACATGGCGCTGACGTGCTCGCCGCGACGTAGCGCGACCACGCCGAGACAACAGGCCCCGATGAACCCCAGCAATACCCAGGGAAGATGCTTGAGAAGTTTATCTTTCATCTCTTTACTCTTCTTATGTAGTAGTAACGTTTCGTGACTTTATTCAGCCAGCAAGTCGGGTAAAAGCGGAATTTAGGTTAGCGGTCGGATAAGCTGCCGACCGGTCGCATACCGGAATAAGCGGTGACGGATTTTTACCTAAATTGACGAAAATTCACGCTTCAAAGGGCAGGAAAAACAGAACAAGAGATGCGCCGACGCCAACCAACGCGTCGGTCGAAAATACGGCGACAGAAAAACAGCAGGTCAGCCGGCCCGTACCAACACGGACCCGGCTTTCAGCCTTTAAGGCCGAGCAGTTGCTTGAGGGTTTTCAGGTAGCGGCGACTGACCGGCAGCGGCTGGCCGCTTTTCAGCACAATTTCCGCCTGACCGCTCTCCTCCAGCCGGATTTCGCGCAGATGGTCCATATTGACCAGATACTGCCGATGACAGCGTACCAGCGGGGTGCGGCTTTCCAGCGTTTTCAGGGTCAGTTCGGTAAAACACTCCTCTCCCTGCGGGCCGGTGACATATACCCCGCTCTGCCGCGAACTGGCAAACTGCACTTCGCTGCTTTTCATCAGGTAGATACGGCTGTGACCGGTACAAGGGATGTAGTCGAGGCCGGCCTGATGGTCGGGCAGTTTATCGACATTTTGCACGGGGCGCTCCCGGTGCAGATTACGCAGGGTTTTCGCCAGCCGCGGCGGGTCAATCGGCTTGAGCAGATAGTCGAACGCCTGTTCCTCAAACGCTTTGATGGCATATTCATCGTAAGCGGTAATGAACACGATGTAGGGCATGTTGTCCGGATCGATCATGCCGATCATCTCCAGCCCGCTGATACGCGGCATCTGAATATCCAGAAACACCACGTCGGGATGAAACCGGTGGATGGCGCTGATCGCTTCCACCGCATTCGCGCACTCGCCCACCAATTCAAGGCCGTCATCCTGTTCCAGCAGGCAGCGCAGGTTGTCCCGCGCCAGCGGTTCATCGTCAACAATCAGCACGCTCAACATGAGTGGCTTTCCTCACAAGGCAGGGTTAGATGGATATGGGTGTAGCGATCGGGCTCGCATTCCACGCTCAGGCCATAGTCGTTGCCGTAACGGCTGCGGATGCGCTTATCAACCAGATTCATCCCCAGCCCGGTGCAGTTGGTGCGCGGCTGGTACAGACCGGCATTATCCTCAATGCTCAATAACAGACGATCGCCCTGCTGGCTGGCGCTGATGGTGATCACGCCGGTACCCAGCAGATGCGCGGTACCGTGCTTAATGGCGTTTTCCACCAGCGGCTGTAACGAGAACGCCGGCAATCGCATCGACATCAGCGCCTGCGGCAGATTGAAGCGGACCTGCAATCGCTCCTGAAAACGCGCTTTCTCGATTTGCAGATAGGCGTTCACATGCTCGATCTCATCGGCCAGCGTGACGATCTCTTCAGAGCGTTTGAGGTTTTTGCGAAAGAAGGTCGACAATGATTGCACCAGTTGACCGGCCTGTTCGCTGTCGCGGCGGATCACCGCCAGCAGGGTATTGAGCGCGTTAAACAGGAAATGCGGGTTGACCTGGGCATGCAGCAGCTTGATTTCCGATTGGGTCAGCAACTGCTTGCTGCGCTCATACTGGCCTGCCAGGATCTGCGCGGCCAGCAGGCTGGCGATGCCTTCGCCGAAGGTGCGGTTGATCGAACTGAACAACCGGTTTTTAGCTTCGTACAATTTGATGGTGCCGATCACCTGCTGATTCTCGCCGCACAGCGGGATCACCAGCGTCGACCCCAGCCGGCAGGTGGACTGCAGCGAACACTGGTAAGGCGTTTCGTTGCCGTCGGCGTACACCACTTCGTTGTGCTCAATGGCGCGCCGGGTATGACCCGAGGCGATCGGCGTTCCCGGCAGATGGTGATCGTCGCCGATGCCAATAAAGGCCAGCAGCTTTTCGCGATCGGTGATCGCCACCGCGCCGATATCCATCTCCTGATAGATCACCTGCGCCACCCGCATACTGTTTTCTTCGTTAAATCCTTTGTGCAGGATACCTTCGGTACAGGCGGCGATTTTCAACGCCCGGGCCGAAAACGCCGAGGTGTACCTTTCGAACATCGCGCGCCGGTCCAGCAGGATACGCATAAACATCGCCGCGCCAATGCTGTTGGTGACAATCATCGGCGCGGCAATGTCCTTGACCAGTTTCAGCGCGTCATCAAACGGCCGCGCCAGCGACAGAATAATCGCCATTTGCAGCAATTCGGCGATAAACGTCACCCCCGCCACGGTAAAAGGATTGAACAGCCGGTCGACCCGCCCGCGCCGCATCAGCAAACGGTGCGCCATGCCGCCCAGCAACCCTTCGACGATAGTCGACACCATACAGCTGAACGCGGTCATGCCGCCGAGCGAATAACGGTGCAGCCCGCCGGTCATCCCCACCAGCATGCCCACGCCCGGCCCGCCGAGCAGACCGCCCAGCACCGCGCCGATCGCGCGCGTATTGGCGATGGAGTCCTGCACATGCAGTCCGAAATAGGTGCCCATGATGCAGAACATGGAAAACATGGCGTAGCACAACAGCTTATGCGGCAACCGAACCGTCACCTGCATCAACGGGATAAACAGCGGCGTTTTACTGAGCAGATAGGCGATCACCAGGTAGACGCACATCTGCTGGAGCAACAGTAAAACCAGTTTGAATTCATACATGATAAAAACTCGGACGGGGCAAAAAAAACCGGAAATCTGGCGATGCTCAGGGAAGCATACCCTAACACAAAAGCGCGGTGTTACTTTGACGAGATTCACTTATTTGTATACCCGTCATATTCCTTGCTACAGACGTGTTGGCTGTGTTACCCGGCCCGTTCCAACGTCGCCAAGTTGGCGGCAGATATCGCCGCTGCCGACAACCAGCCCTTGTCGCAACGTATTTATGCTCTGCAAAGGTTTATGAATACGGTCGCTCCCTTACTACTTACCACTTACCACTTACTGTTTACTACTATGCGCGGAACACCTGATCCGATACGAAAACCCGGCGGCTAACATCAAGCAGGTAGCTCAGAAGTGCGGTTATCGTGAAGACACCGCATTCAGACGCGCTTTTTCGCAACTAACTACTCATCAACCAGACCACAACTAAAAAATTACGATTTCAATCGTTCAGACAATTCGTTCTGGAATTCCGTGATGTTTGCGCCGCTTGCGCCCGCTACGCTATGGAAAGAGAGGGGTTCAAGATATTTCATTCCCACATACAGTGCGGTCGCTTTCATTGGCGTCAACACGTCACCGATGGTGCTCTGAACCAGCCCCTGATGAGAATAGGTATGTTCGCTTGCACCAGCAGAAGTCACAACCAGCAATTCCTTATCTTTTAGCGCAGTTCCTCCGGGCCCGAATGCCCAGCCATAAGCCCAGACTTCATTAAGATAGGCTTTCAGCATCGGAGTAAGGTTGAACCAGTGGATGGGATAAATAAAAACGACTCTGTCAACGCCATGATAGGATGCCTGCTCGCGGGGAATATCAAACCCGGAAATATTATCCCCATAGAGAGTTTCCAGATTTCTCACTTCAACATTATCCTGCGCCTCGGCCGCCTGTTGCAGCGCTTTAATAATAGTTGACCGCTCTTGATAAGGATGGGAAACAATAATTAACGTTTTCATTTTATTCCTTGCAGCGGGATAGCGAATAATATGATTCGCCATCCCTGATAGGGTGATATTAAATACCTTCGACTAACCAGGCTTGCGTTTTTGCAGCCGCGAGGCGGTAATCGATAATCGCCTGATATTCAGGAGAGCGGTGCCAGGCAAGGGCCTGTTCAGTATTGTCAAATTGCAGAATAATAATCCGCCCTTCTGGTGCAATACCTTCAACCGATACCGCATTGGCTACCTGGACAATCAATTTTCCGCCATAAGCCTTTACTGTCTCGCCCACCTTTTCCTGATAAGGTTTTAGCCCTTCCGAATTAGTGACGTTAACGCTAAAAATAAAATAAGCAGGTTTGCTGTTCTTCATCATGGTTTCTCAAATTATTTCAGTTCTCATCGACACAGGAGAACAACCGGGTAATTTTCAGAAAGCAAACGCAGTATAAGCGGCATCATTCATAACCAAAATGGCACCTATTGTTGAACTTCCTTCAACCTTAGGTTGATAATGACCGGGTTTGGCATTGGCCCATCCACCGTTTAAGGGACAGTTATGGAAGTGTCACGGCATGTACGATCCATCATGACATTCGTCGAAGCGGCAGATAATGGAAGCTTTGCGGCTACCGCCCGGCAGCTTGGCATCAGTGCGGCGGCAGTCAGCAAAAATATAGCCGGGCTGGAGCAGGTGTTGGGGGTGCGTCTGTTGAATCGCACGACGCGCCGGGTCACGCTGACGGAAGAAGGGGCCGCTTTTCTCGGTCAGGCTCGGGTCGCGCTGAACGCGCTGGAAAGCGCAGTAGACACCATCGCAGCGGGAAAACAGGAAACCAGCGGCCATGTGCGGATTTCAACCAGCGCCTCATTTGGGCGCGAACATGTTATTCCTACCCTGCCGGGCCTCATGGCGCGTTATCCCGCCCTGACTCTGGAAGTGGATTTCGACGACAGGATCACCGATCTGATTCACGACGGATATGACCTAACGATCCGAGGGGGGCGAATAGTTGATTCCTCGCTGATTTCCCGCCCGGTATGCCGCATGAATATGATACTGGTCGCCTCACCGGATTACCTCTCATCGCACGGCGAGCCCAAACATCCGGAAGCGCTGAAAAATCATAAACTGATAGCCAGACGTTTTCTGGGAGGACGGGTGTCCCCCTGGGGATTTCGGGACCACGACGGCAGTTTTTCAACCTTCGACCCCGAGCCTGCCGCGCTCACCTTGTCCGCCCCTGAAGCCCTGGTCGAGGCAGCCTGCATGGGAGTAGGGATTGCTCAGGTGGGGGTTCACACCGCGTTAAAAAAACTGATTTCGGGAGAACTGAAAATCGTCATGTTCGAACAGCACGATCCCGGAAATTACGAAATGGTGATCCAGTACCCCCACAGAGCATTAATCGCCCCGCGCGTGAGGGTTACCATCGAATATTTACTGGAGGCGTTCAGTAAGGATAGCGCCCTCACCTTTCCGTATGGCGATCTGGCCTCGTTCACATATTGAACCCTGCACCCGGCATTGCCAATTCCGGTAAAACACCGGGGTTTATCGCGGTTAACATCGTGTGACCGGGGTCATCAGATGTCGGTAAAGCCATCGCGGCGGGACAGCCTTTATTATCCACCGCTCCTGAAACAAAAAGACCCTGAATGAATGCATCCAGGGTCTTGAAAGCGCGAAAGCCATTCGCCGTTTAAGGATTAGCCGCGATTCTCTTCAATGTAACGAGCCAAATCCGCCGGGGTCTTCAGCACATTGGCGACTTCGGTCGGTGGGATCATGCAGCCGTAAACGTCTTGCACTTCCAGCACCAGATCTACCGCCAGAATAGAGTCGAGAATATCGGACTCAATCAGCTCATCGTTAAAGCCCACTTTGCGGGATAAGACCTTTTCAAACAGGGCGAGTATTTCTTGTTCCATCAGTTTTTCCTGGTGTAATCAGTTGGTGCGGGCATGGGTATCCAGCAGCTTACGGTCGATTTTGCCGTTAGGATTAAGCGGCAACGCATCTTTAATTATAATTTGAGAAGGCACCATATAGGGTGGAATCACCTTCGAAAGTGAAGTTTTAATCGCTTCAGGGGCTAAGTTCGTCACGCAGAACGCCGCAATACGCAGAACGCCGCCGCCCGATTTCATCAGCGGCAGCACCACCGCTTCACTGATATCGGACATCGCCAGCAGGCGATTTTCAATCTCGTTGATTTCGATGCGGTAGCCATTCAGTTTGATCTGGCTGTCATTTCGGCCCTGGCAGTACAGGATACCCTCATCCTCGTAGCCCAGATCGCCGGTTCTGTAGCCCCGGAACGCTTCACTCTCCCGATGCAGCAATTTCTCCGCGTTCTCCTTAGAGAGCCCGAGGTAGCCGCGCATCACGTTTTTACCCCAAATAATCAGCTCGCCTTCAGCGGTAATTTCCATTCTGGAGTCCGGCATCATCGCGCCGATCGGCAGCAGGTCGTTTTCGCTGTGCAGGATTTCATCGGTGATTTCGATGACGGTTGTCGCGATGGTTGCTTCCGTTGGGCCATAGGAGTTGAGAATTTTGGCGTGCGGGAAGCGGCGGCGTAACTGTTTTACCAGCGCTTTGTTTAACACTTCGCCGATGAACACGAAGACGCTGAGTTCGGGTAAATATTCACTGTTGAACTGCGCAGAGAGCAGTCTCTGGTAGGCAAAAGAAGGCGTTGAAACCCAGACGGAAACGCCGTTGCGTTTCAGCCGCTCAAGCCAGTTTTCTGCGGCGATATCCTCTTTCGCGTTCAGAACGATGTGCCCCCCGGTTGCCAGATTCGCCAGCAGCGGGATCAACGAGAGATCGAAGCTGAATACCGCATGGTTCATCAGCACCGGCACTTCAGGCAGTGAAAAGTCCTGGCGCACCCACTTCATGAAGTGCCACAGGCTTTCACGCCCGATCTGCACCCCTTTGGGCTTTCCGGTGCTTCCGGAGGTGAACATGATATAAGCGAGATCCTGCTCGGCCAGCACCTGACCCGCCTCACCGGTTGCAACGAACTGCTTTGTCGCCACATCGTAATAGTAAGGCGCACTCGCCAACTGGCAAATTTCTTTAAGCCGCTCCTGAGGATAGATGCAGTCCACCGGGATATACGGAATGTTATGCAATAGGCAGCTATAGATAGCCACGGCAAATTCAGCCTGCTGATGTCCGTATAAAACTACCGGTGTGCCGGCAGGCTGTCGGCACTGCTGATAGCGCTGCGACCAGTCGGTAACGGCTACGGATAGCTGTTGCCAGGTCATGGCGTCGTCGCTGCCGCTAATCGCCAGCTGATGTGGGTTCGCGGGCTCAAGTAATGCCGTACGCAAGAAATCTTGCAGTTCCTGAAGCTCGGAGTGAGGGTTCATAGAGGTGACATTCCGCTAAAGATGTAAAGGGAGACAGCGGCGCTTGCCAGCGTCAGAATTCGTCCCAAAAACACAATAACTGGATAATGTAACCAGTTGCTGAGCGTCGGACTGCGTTTGGCTGACCACTGCAACATGTTGTGAGCAACGGAAATGGCGCCAAACAGCGCGCCGCTGATGATATAGTGTCGCTCAAGTCCGTTCCACGCACCCATGCAAAACAGGGTGCAAAATATACCAATGTTTTGTGCCAGCGTTTTATTCTGTCGGAAAAAATCGATCTTCATCAGATTCATATAAATCGGCATAAAAACCACATCCCTTAGCCATTCAGACAAACTAATGTGGAAGCGGCGCCAAAAATCCTGTGGGTTCTTCGCCAGAATGGGCATATTGAAGTTCGCTGGGATATTCAGGCCAAATAAACGCCCGGCCCCAATCGCCATGTTACTGTAACCAGCAAAGTCAAAATAAAGATAAGCGCTATAGGCCAACGACATAACGACGCCGACGCTTAGCGTAAACGGGCGATGGCTCCATGACTGAATAACCAGGTTGTCGATAAGCATTGCTAATAAGAATTTCTGGATAATACCGACAAAAATTTGCTCCATGGCAGGTAAAAACTGCTCACGGGTGATAGTAAAAACCTGTTTATTAATATCATTAGTCCATGTCCGCCAGCGATACATCGGACCGGCCGTGATAATAAATGGCAGGAAAAGATAGCAAAAGTAATGCAGAAAGTTTTGACCATCTTTTTTGGTACGATAAAGCAAGACATCAATAGCGCGGAAAGTCATAAAGGACAAGCCGAGCATGCCCAGATGGTGGTTGAGGTGCAATTTCACCAAAAACAACGGGAGCAGAGTCAGGCAGACCGCCTGCCAGGTTTTTAACCAGCCTTTCTCTTTCAGCGTGACCAGAATATAAAATCCCAGGAAAACTGCCACGGGCACAATATAATCACCCTGGAAAATATATCCCCAGCCTAGTATTGTCAGCACCGAAAAAGCGGATAAATAAGTCAGTCGGTAATTAAATAGCCGATTAACCAACGCAAACAGCAATGCTGATAAAAACAGAAAGAAAAAAAATGTTCCGGAGCTATACATCATTCATCCTTCAGAACTTTTGATATTCAAAATGCACTTTTAAACTCATGCTGTCATCAACAGAGGTCCACGCGACGATGGTAACCGCCAGAAAGAGATAAAGAAAAAAAAGGCGAATAGCGTATTTCATCGTTTAAAACTCTCAGCAATAAAACGGTCCATCACAACCCATGCCGGGTCTGTCGGGTGCAGGCGATCCCAATTCCAGCCGTTCTGATAAGGTTGCGCGTACATATCCAGATAAGACACCTGATTCGCCTCCAGCACCGACCGGATCTGTTTATCAATAGACTGGAATTTCTCAGAGTTTTTAATCGCCCACGGATTAATCGCATCGACAATCACCACAAACTGGACGTGGCGCTCTTTCAGAAGTTTGATGGTCGCCTGGAAGGCTTCCATTTGTGTGGGATATAGCGGTGCGTCATCCCACACATCCGGCGTGGGATCATCATCGAATACAGACTTATCCATCCACAATGTCTCCGCGCTTTGCTGGCGAGACTTATTCAGTTCATGGGCATGAGCCAGTTCGTTATCCCAATCGGGAACGATTTCAGTCGCAGGCTGAGTGGGCCAAGGTTGTGAAGGCTGCGGGACAATTCCCAACATTGCCAGCCAGTCGTTCTTTACCATCTCGCAGAAGATCGCAAACTGATAACTTATTTCCTGCCAGATAATATTCAGGTTCCAGCCATAGATGCCCATTTGAGCAAAAGTTAAATGGCTGATCTCTTCTTCATTAATATGATGTTGCAAATAATCAACCAGAAAATTTCGTGCCTGAGCATCTTCCATCAGGGGATTAAAAACCGATGCCGGAAAATTGTCGGCAAAAACTGCCGGGGGGATACCATCGCCGTAAAAACTATCCGGCGCCAGTTGTAAAACAACCTTGCTGTTCGCATTCAGGTCATTTTTAAAACGTGAGAGCAGTAAAAAATGCGCGACGTTATCGATATAAGCATCACCATAGGCGACTAGCGGTCGCTTTAACTGATTATTAAAGTAATTATATACCGCGTAATGTTCATCTTCAGATGTGGATACTTCCGAAGCACCGATGAAAAAAATCGCATTTCCCTGCAATGCATAGGAGATCGTGGCCATTTTCTCCTTCAGTTCTTTTGACGTTCCTTCCAGGGTTTTAATCAGCGGCTGGAATGTTAGCGGCGGATCAAAGCTCGTCACCAGCGGGGGAACGCTCAGAAACAGGATGGCCAGGGTCGCCATCAGGATATGTAGGCAGATAGTATTTTTGATTTTTATCATAAAAGTAAAACTACATGGCATCAAATTGTTTAAAAATTGTTAACTTCTTATCTTCACAGTGAATCAACCACTGTTTTTTTCGACACTATATACCAAGCTAATATTCGATGATGAGTACTGCTGTGTAACGGTATGTACAGGGTTTAGCCCGCCTTAAGTATAAGCGACATACCCGGCACAGGGATGAGGGAAAAGGGGGAATGCAGGGGCTGATGTCATTGCCATCAGCGACCCCGTTATACACTTTCCGTGTGGTACGCCGGTTTCAGGGCCTGAAGGGGCTTTGGTGGATAAATCGAACTTTTGGCAGATTACAGGATCGGATCACGCATCATCCTGATAAAACCGGGTATGCCGAGGCAAAGCAGGCGTTCAACATCACCGACTGACGAGTCTACAACAAAGCGCTTATCACTCGTGGCTCTCTTCCTTCCTGGTTCGGTGAGTCAACCATCCAGACCCGGTTAGGATTGCCGGGAGACTGACATAATCCTGAACGGTTGAAAAGCGAAGTCGCGCAGGCATCATCACCCTGTGGTGTTAACCCACTCACTAGAGTTGCACTACGAGCCTCTCCGTTACCTAAAAATATTTATGGTACGCGGGTAATTTTCGTTGTTCCTTTTATGGTGGAAAGCTCGTGATACTGACCATTCGAGTAAATAAACATAACTCTAACCGTGCCGGCATAAGCACCAAATCCATTTTTAGCATTGACCGATACAGGGATAATCCAGCCAAACATTAACTGTTCTTTATCGGCTGGAACATTCATAACCCACGAATAACCTTTATAAGGTTCAAAAAATTTATAATGGGCACTGTAGGGATCTTTTAAACGATAATAAAAATGATTTTTAATACTTTGTTTATAGTCGCCGGGTAGCGTTCCATAATTAGCAAGTTGAACCTGTAACGGATCGGGTGCCTGTGATTTTGCTATACATCCTGTCAACAGGATTGTCATGGCAAAAAAAAGAATACATTTTCGCATGGATTGCATCTCAGCCTGAGTGAAGCCTTTCTTGTCGCAAGATACGCTAGCATCGCACGCTACGTGTGGTCTATATACCATTGATAAACGGATTGTTTATCAATGAGTGAACGGGTGGTGAGTGGCTCATCACCTTTTGGTTTCGCGTTATCGTTTCGTGTAACGACAGCCACAGCCGCTCTATCGGATTCAGCCACGGCGAATAGGTCGGCAAAAACAGCAGCCGGAACTTCCTGTTCTCCGACAGCCAGCGCTCCACTTTGCGGCTTTTATGGATGATGTCGTTATCAACCACCAACGTAATGGTTTTGGCTCGCCGGTATGTGCGTCGTAATGCTCGTCGGCGCGGCTCTGCGCCAGACCATACCCTCCTGTTTGAAGTATCGGTGCAAAGTGGAGCGGTGAAGTGTCACGTCAAAAAGCCGGTTGACGATACGGGTCAGTAACTCCGTGCTCCAGCATATTGATAGAGCCTGACTATGCTACGGCTACTCGTGAGTACGTGAGTCACAGCTAATTTGCCGCTGCACCGCCTTACGCTCGACATAACCACTAGCCGGCTTCCTTCACTCGCTGCGGAAATATTTCCAGCAGCCATTCGATAAACACGCGTAGCCGGTGTGTGACATGACGATTTTGCGGATAAACAACGTGGAAAGGATACGGGGCTGGACGCCATTCCTGAAGAATTTCTGTCAAAACGCCTTCCTCAATAGCCTTACCAGCAGAATAGCTGAATGTCTGAACAATACCGATCCCCGCCAGTGCAGCGGCCAGATGGGCATTGCTTTCGTTGATCCCGATACGGTGATCAATTTTAATTTCTTTTTTTTCCCCTTGACGTTCAAAGCGAAAAGGAGAGGCTTTGCCGTTCTGTGGCGAGATAAAGCTAACCAGACGATGCCCGTTTTTAAGCTCTTCTGGATAGGAAGGTGTCCCGTAGCATTTCAGGTAAGACGGCGTGGCGCAGGTTACAAACGTTGCCGAGCCAATATAGCGCGCAATAAGGGACGAATTTTCCAGCGGACCGCCGCGAATGACACAATCCACATTATCGCTTATCAGATCAACGGTACGGTCCGAGACACCTAAATCGATGTGGATATCGGGATAACGCGTCAGGAAATCAGGCAGCGCAGGGATCAGTACATCGCAGGCAGTGGAACCGCCGATATCAATGCGCAGTTGTCCACGCGGTTTGCTTCGCGCGGCGTTGAATGCGCCGTCAATATCTTCCAGATCGCGCAGTATCCGTGTGCTCTTTTCATAATATTCCCGACCTTCGGGAGTCACAGTAACGCGGCGAGTCGTGCGGTGCAATAAACGGACGCCGAGATGCGCTTCCAGCTCCTGAATCAGTTTACTCATTGTGGCATTGGGCATCGCCAGTGAGTCCGCCGCGCGGGTGAAATTACCCGCTTCCACTACCCGGGAAAACGCCCGCATTGCCATCAGTTGATCCATCCTAATCCTCCGTACAATAGCCCATCAAATTATACACATCAGTGAATAGTTATTTTCATTTTTCACTATTTCTCAATAAAAACGACAGCGCTACTGTAGCGCCATAGGCAGCACATCAAGCGTACCCATTAATCTGAATTTGATACTGAGGAGATGAAAATGAGCAAACAACTGAACGGAAAAATCGCCCTGATCACCGGGGGTACAAGTGGAATTGGTCTGGCAACGGCCAAAGAGCTGGCGGCACAGGGCGCACGCGTATTCATAACCGGTCGTCGTCAGGCAGAACTCGACTCGGCGGTCGCTGATATCGGCGGCAGTGCAACCGGTATTCGCGCCGATGCGTCAGTACTGGCGGATCTGGACAAGGTGTATGCGCAAATTGCGAAAAGTGCCGGACAACTGGATATTCTCTTCGCCAATGCCGGCGGTGGCGACATGTTGCCGCTGGGAGCGATTACCGAAGAACATTTTGACCGTATCTTCGGCACCAACGTTCGCGGGGTGTTATTCACCGTGCAAAAAGCACTGCCGCTACTGACCAATGGCGCATCCATCATCCTCACTGGCTCAACGACCTCGGTCCAGGGTACGGCCAGTTTTAGTGTTTACAGCGCCAGCAAAGCGGCGGTGCGTAACTTTGCGCGCTCATGGTTGCTGGATCTCAAAGAACGCGGCATTCGGGTTAATGTCGTCAGCCCCGGCCCAATACGTACGCCAGGCTTGGGCGGGCTGGTCGCCGACGAGCATCGTCAGGGATTATACGACGCGCTGGCAGCTCAGGTACCACTCGGACGTCTGGGGGAGGCGGAAGAAATTGGCAAAGCGGTAGCTTTTCTCGCTTCCGGTTCAGCCAGCTTTATTAACGGCATCGAACTGTTTGTCGATGGCGGTATGGCGCAGATTTAAGAGTCAAAACAATCGGGCTGCTGCTGATAGCGCTCTGCGCCCTGCCAGCAGCCCGGGCACAGGAGGAGCCCATAGCACCACAAGAACTTACCGGCGCGCAACAACTGAATCGCCCGCCATTTTTTCATCTGGAACAGCCCTACCTGGAACAACAGCAACGCTGGCGTACAAGCCATAATCCTTCATTGCCGAAATCAAGAATGGCGAGCGCAGGCTTGATGTGGTGGAGTTTATGCAACTGGCCCGTTGGCTGGCGCTGGACCCAGTCCACGAACTTAACAGCATTCCCTCCAGGCTCAAGCCACTAAATTACGCCCCACACACCGGCTGTGGATAAATACACGCTGCCCGCCGGCGCAATAGCGATTCGAGCCAATCAACAGCAGCCTGTAAACGGCTCAATGTACCGAGAACCGTAACCCCGGCGTAGCTCAGAGTAAAAACCAGCGCAGGAAATTCAGGTAATCGATTGATTTATATGGTTCGGTAATAGGAATAGAACATGTGTCTTATTTTATTGATAATATTAAAAAATAACTCACTCCATCTTTGTAGATACCCGAGTATAAGGAAAAAACCGCAGCGAAGGCGACGTGCAATACCCACCTCGCTTTCATCCGCGCGCTGTTGAATCTTGCCGTCACGTGGAAGTGGCTCGGCCAGGCACCAAAGATCTCCACACCGCGGATTAAAACGGACGGATACGCTGGCTGACAGAGGAAGAATCAAAGCGGTTATTTGCCAACATCGCGCCGCATTTCTTCCCACTGGTTGTGTTTGCAATTACAACCAGGCTGCGACGATCAAAAGTTACCGATCTCGAATGGTCGCAAGTGGACCTCGGAAAACGGATCGCCTAGATGCAGCCGAATGAAACCAAAGCAGGTAACACGATAGGCGTTCCGCTTAATGAGACCGCTCTGCAAATACTGAAGGCTCAGCAGGGCAGGCATTAGCAACTTCCGATGCCACGACTTAAGACACACATGGGCAAACTGGCTTGTCCAGTCGGGCGTGTCTCTGCTCGCATTAAAAGAACTGGGCGGGTGGGAAACGCTGGAAATGGTACAGCGGTACGCTCATTTGTCGGCGGGGCATCTGAGTGAACACGCCTGCAAAATCGATGCGATTTTAGAACGAAATGGCACAAATATGTCACAAGGAGGGAATGTGATTTATATGAAATCGGGATAATAGGAATGGAATATGAATGTTAATTAATTGATAATAATACAAAATAATACATTACATCTTTACTGATACCCCCAAATATACCCCCAGCGACTTTTGCGCCCCGGTCATTCGAGTGTTTTTTGAACAATTCAATACTTCATTCTGAATGCTTCGGCCATCATGCCTATCTTGTACATGTGGTTATTATTTCGCGCCATCTTATGCGCTTCGGGTTTCAGAATGATAATCAGCAGGTAGGCATCTGGATCACTGGCACCCGGCAGTACACCAAGTGAGCCTGATCGCGGGTTCGTTTGAACTGACGTAAAAACTTCGGGAAAGGGGCATCCGCATCAGCAAGATGAATGTGCGCTACCTGCTCTTCTTTCACCAGGGGATAGGTGCGGTCATCATCATAAGGGGCGTCACGGCCAAAGGTATCCGGCAACACGCCGTCTTTTTTATAGGACAGAAAATCCGCCACCAAATCATCCAGCTCTTGCGGGCTTAATTGCTGGCGGATCAGTGTTGATTTGAAAATCCTTATGCTCATTCCGTGAACTCGGTCAGATCCTTGTCAGAGGCGTTTTGCAGCAGTGTCTGCCCGTTCTGCGCAATCTCGCTTAACCGTTCAGCGCTTGGACGAAAACGCGCAGCGGTATGCACCCTACCCTGCTTCTCTTCCAACAGATCGATCAGTTCTTCAAAGACCTTTGCGCTGACCATGTAGCCAGCCGGGCGATTGTTGGATAGAACGGCAACCGGTTCATCAATAAAATATTTCGCTGGGTTTTTTCTTAACTCTGTGATGTTGATAGATTTTTCAGCAAGAATGCGTTCCATAAATCACCTGTAAAATGTCTGTTATAGTGATCATTTTAATGTACATCATAATAAACATCCAGTTACACGCTCAAAAAACAGACAACGCTAATACCACGGCCCGGTGTTTAACAGGCTGCTTTTCTGGCTTCCCACTCTGCCTTTTCTACCTTCCTAATCAGCCGTCCGGTCATTCTTGTCATTTTCGCATCTGACACCCGCCAATATGCGGCCTCGGTTTTTATCAGCCTGGCTAACTTTCTTTCAAAGGTTTCCCAGCGCATACGGGTTGGCTTTGCAAGCCACCGAGCGGGGTTAAACAGGTTGTCTGCGGGTGGGAAATCATCGCCCCAAATCGCCCGGAGCTGCTTGCGCACACTCAGCAATAAACGGTCATCCTCATCCACTAAGAGTTCCCGTGTTAGCCAATATCTTTGTCACTGTTGTTGCCGTCATACATCTCTACATTCTTATTCTCGAAATGTTTTCGTGGGATACGAAAATAGGTCGAAAAACATTTAATCTCAGTGCTGATTTTGCGCACGAGACCCGTACGTTGGCTGCGAATCAGGGACTGTATAACGGCTTTCTGGCGGCAGGTTTACTTTGGGGGGGTATAGCTGGGTGAAAACGGAATTCAGATCACTGACTTTTTTCTGGTCTGCGTGTTGATTGCCCTGCTGCTTCGCTAATTATTAAAGGTTTTTAGCTGATGACTCCCTTCACCATCCCTTCTCTCTAACAAAGGGATAAAGAGATCGGTGCAGTGAAGGGTTTAGCATGTGTAACCCGTTAATAAGTGACTTCCACATCGGTGAAAGTAAAGCGTTTCGTCTGATCTTTGTCCTGAAAACCGATGCGAACAAAGACTTTCAACGCTTCAAAATAAGCATAATCGCTACTGGCTTCTCTCCCGTCACCAAGATCTTCCTTACAGATAAATTCCAGATAACGTCCTGGAAATTTGGGATTGAGATCTGCGGCGCTACGCCATTCTCTACCGACAACGCAGCTTTGACTCAGCAATTTTTCTTTTCCTGGTTTATCTCTGTTTGCAATCTGGCTATGCGAGGTATATGCCTCTCCCTGGCGCAAAGGGAGTGCAATTGTATTATCCAGGGTTTTGCTGACCCACGGCGCGTCAGACATGGTTTCCCATTTCTTCACATCCACCAGATTAAATAAACGCTGGTATTGCGAATAGAACACAATATTGGCTATCGCCATCTTCACGATAGTTAGCGTCGTACCGTCCGGCTGGGCATCAATTCTGGCCATCAGCCCTACACCATCGCCTTGCGAACCACTTTGAGTATAACGGAGCGAACGGAAGGCTGGTCTTTGCTGAGAATCGGATAAAGTTTTATCAATGACGCTTGCCACCTCAGTTGGAAGCGTAAAGCGTTGCAACGCTGCCGGGGTATTGTGCTCAAGATCCGGCAGAGCGGGCATATCATCACTCATCTCTTTTTTACGCCACGTGAGCGTTCCATTACCAGTATAATGAGTGAAGTCTTTGATAGCGCAAAGCTCTTTTGCCACACTGGTCATGTTGGGCGACAGCGCTGCGAACGTAGCATCTTTCGCGGAAACGCTGTCAGAAACAACACCCTGATTATCCAGTGAGAAAGTGATTAATGCCATGCTTTCAGCTTTTTCACAGTTGAGTATGACATCCTGGATTTTTACTGAATAAGGAGCACCATATTTTTCGTCATGATGGATGCTGTCGTAATCCGTCGCCAGACGTGCTTTCAGCATTTCTCCTTTTCTCAGGCTATTGTTCACATCTACAAACAGCTTCTCACCGGGTTGCTCCCATGAAGAAAAGCCCCGCCACATCGATTCGGGAATATTCTGATTACAAAGGTTCAGCTCAGGCTTTGTCATCAGCAAGCTGTCTGCATCTGGTTCAAACGGTGTGCCCGGTGTATAGCGGTCAATAGAGTCCAGACTGT
The DNA here is from genome assembly GCF_000406205.1 of Dickeya sp. NCPPB 3274. Lineage (NCBI taxonomy): Bacteria > Pseudomonadati > Pseudomonadota > Gammaproteobacteria > Enterobacterales > Pectobacteriaceae > Dickeya > Dickeya sp. NCPPB 3274. The sequence goes on from NZ_CM001979.1 coordinate 3,863,635, forward strand.
AAACACGTAGCCCTTTATCCAGTTGGGCGTTCATAAATAGTAGCGTTTTCTTCCCGCTATGGCAGTCGGTGTGAAGCCATATTTCATGCGTCTGGTTAGTCTGGGTGATGACGCGATATGCCGCGTTTATCCCTTGCCCAATTCTGACGGTACTATCGGGTAACCAGTCGATGCTTTTGATAGGGACAGGGGGAGGAATATCAATGGCAAGTACCGGAGCAGCAAGGATGAATCCCAAGTAAAGTGCGGCGATGCGTTTCATTTCTAGTCCATGGCTGGAAAACTGAAAATAAAGAGCGATTATAATATTGCAAAAAGCAAAGCATTATAATGCTGAACATGAAGGTTTTAAGGTATGGCCATATTCGTTTGCTAATCGCTGTCCCTGAGCCAAAGCCAGTGGCGCAGGCCACGAAAAACACGCACCTGGCCTTTATCAGGGCGTTGTTGCGAGCAGCCGAACATGATTGGAAGTTGCTGGAGCGAGCGCCGAACGTCAAGACGCCAACACCGAAAAACAAACGCATACGGTGGCTGGAGCCTCATGAAGCGCAGCGTTTAATCAATGAGTGTTCCGATCCGCTGAAATCAGTTGTTGAGTTCGCCCTCTCAACCGGGTTGCGCAGGTCGAACATTATCAATTTGGAGTGGTCGCAGATAGACATGCAGGGCGGGTTGCCTGGGTAAACCCGTAGGACTCAAAAAACGGCAGGGCTATCGGCGTTGCGCTGAATGATGTGGCGTGTCAGGTTCTACGCCGGCAAATAGGGCGCAGTAGCCAACATGTTTTTGTGTATGTCACTGCGTCAACCCGACCGGACGGGTCGGAAACGAAACGCATCAGGAAAATGCGGTACGATGCAAACACGGGGTGGAGGGCGGCGCTACGCCGGGCTGGTATAACAAATTTCCGGTTTCACGATCTGCGGCATACGTGGCCAGCTGGCTGGTACAGGCGGGAGTACCATTATCTGTACTGCAAGAAATGGGCGGCTGGGAGAGCATAGAAATGGTGCGCAGATATGCACATCTGGCACCAAATCACCTGGCCCAGCACGCCAGCCAGACAAGATTTTAAGGAGTGATGACACAAATACGGCACAGACCAGTAAGTTACGAGCGTGATAAATCGTATAACTTATTGATTTATATGGTGCCGATAATAGGAGTCGAACCTACGACCTTCGCATTACGAATGCGCTGCTCTACCAACTGAGCTATATCGGCGTGGGAATCGTCCTGCGAATGCGTGACGATGAACTACGGGGTGACAAACTAGTAAAATCGTTCTGGCAAGTCAAGACTTCAAGATACCGTCTGACGATTTTCTAAACGACTGGCCCGGCAGGCGTGAAAACACGGCCGCCGGGCATTGATGTAGATCAAGCACGCACCAAATCGTCGCCGTAACCGATCCATTTGTACGTGGTCAGCGCTTCCAGCCCCATCGGGCCGCGCGCGTGCAGTTTCTGGGTGCTGACCGCCACTTCCGCGCCTAAACCGAACTGACCGCCGTCGGTAAAACGGGTGGTGGCGTTGACGTACACCGCCGAGGAATCCACTTCGCGCACGAACTGCTCGGCACGGCTCAGAGAACGGGTCAGGATAGCATCGGAGTGCTGGGTGCCGTGCTCACGGATGTGATCGATAGCGTCGTCAATATCTGCGACCAGCTTCACGTTCAGATCCAGCGACAACCACTCGTCGTCATAATTCGCGGCTGCTACCGCGGTGACGTTCGCCGGGCCGTCGGCCAGCAACGGCAACGATGCCGGGCAGGCATGCAAACTGACGCCCACCTGTTTCATACGCTCGCTCAGCGCCGGCAGGAAAGCGTCGGCAATACCCTGGTGTACCAGCAGCGTTTCCACCGTGTTGCAGGTGCTGGGACGCTGGGTTTTAGCGTTGACAATCACCTTCAGCGCCGGTTCGAACTCCATCGACTCGTCGACATAGATATGGCACACGCCAATGCCGCCGGTGATTACCGGAATGGTGGACTGCTCGCGGCACAGCTTGTGCAAGCCGGCGCCGCCGCGAGGGATCAGCATGTCGACGTAGCGATCAAGTTTCAGCAGTTGGTTAACCAGTTCACGATCCGGGCTTTCAATCGCCTGAATCGCCGCGGCGGGCAGACCACACTCGGTCAGCGCCTGTTGGATGACCTTCACGGTAGCCGCGTTGGTGCGATACGTCTCTTTGCCGCCGCGCAGAATCACCGCATTGCCGGTTTTCAGGCACAGGCTAGCGACATCCACCGTGACATTCGGACGGGCCTCATAGATTACGCCGACCACGCCCAGCGGCACGCGGCGTCGTTCCAGTTTCAGACCGTTATCCAGAATGCGGCCGTCGATAATTTCGCCTACCGGATCGTTCAAACGGCAAACCTGACGCACATCATCGGCAATCGCCTTCAGGCGCGCCGGAGTCAGTTGCAGACGGTCCAGCAGCGCTTCGCTCATGCCGCTTGCTCTGGCTTGCGCCAGATCCTGCTCGTTAGCGGCCAGAATGACGTCATGCTGCGCTTCCAGCAGATCCGCTATCGTCATCAGCGCCTGATTTTTCTGGCTGGTGCTGAGCGCCGCCAGCTGATAAGAGGCTTTTTTGGCCGCTTTACCCATTTGCTCAAGCATCGCCTGCTCCTTAAATAATGATCATGTCGTCGCGGTGGACGGCCACCGGGCCGTATTCGTAACCCAGAATCTCCGCAATCTGCTGAGAGTGATGCCCGGCGATCATACGCAGCGCATCGCTGTTATAACGGGTGACGGCATGTGCCAGGTCACGCCCGTTCAGGCTGCGGATGCGAATCACCTCGCCGCGGGAGAAATTGCCCGCCACGTCGCGGATGCCTTTCGGCAGCAACGAACTGCCGCGTTCCAGCATGGCGGCCAGCGCGCCGTCGTCAACGGTGATTTCACCGGCGGGCGGCGCGCCAAAAATCCAGCGTTTACGGCTTTCCAGCGGGGTTTCCAGCGCGTGAAAACGGGTACCGACCGATATATCGTTAATCACATCGGCAATCACGCCGACTCGGTTGCCGGCGGCGATGATCACATCGATGCCGGAACGACAGGCGACATCCGCCGCCTGCAGTTTGGTGGACATCCCGCCCGTACCGAGGCCGGACACGCTGCCGCCGGCAATCTGGCGCAGTTCGTCGGTCACGCCCTGCACTTCACGAATCAGTTCTGCATCGGGATTGGAACGCGGGTCGGCGGTGAACAACCCGGCCTGATCGGTCAGCAGCAGCAGTTTGTCGGCATCCGCCAGCATAGCGGCCAGCGCCGACAGGTTATCGTTGTCGCCGACTTTGATTTCAGCGGTGGCAACCGCATCATTCTCGTTAATGACCGGTACGATATGGTTGTCGAGCAAGGCGCGCATGGTGTCGCGGGCGTTGAGGAAGCGTTCGCGGTCCTCCAGATCGGCGCGGGTCAGCAGCATCTGACCGACGTGAATACCGTAAATGGAAAACAGCTGTTCCCACAGTTGAATCAACCGGCTCTGCCCTACAGCGGCCAGCAACTGCTTGGTGGCGATGGTCGGTGGCAGTTCCGGGTACCCCAGATGCTCGCGGCCGGCGGCAATCGCCCCGGAAGTCACAATCACGATGCGATGCCCTGCGGCATGCTGCTGGGCGCACTGGCGCACCAGTTCGACAATATGGGCACGGTTAAGACGGCGCGAACCGCCGGTCAGCACGCTGGTGCCCAGTTTTACAACCAAGGTCTGGCTGCCACTCATAATTTTTCTGCCGTTGCGTTGAACAATAAACAATTAAGGATGAAAAAACGTTGTAACAGGAGAGACGCGCTATGCCAACCGGCACAACGCGAAAACCCCAGGCTCCGGCGCGATGCCGGACAGTATCACGGTCGTGCGGAGAGGGAAAAAGGTGGGTCGAGTTGTTCTACCAGCGCCTGCAGGCGGGTGTGGAAATCTTCACGGGTAGCCAGCACTTTCTCATGTACCTCAGTATCTTTGATGTTTTCTTCGCGCCAGTTGCCAGCCTTGTCAAACAGACCGATACGGTAGGCATAGAACAGAGTTTGCTCCTGCCACTCCAGATTAAGCCACCAGCCCCAAAACTCTCGCTTTTCCGGCGCAGGTTTTACATTGACACAAACCGCCAGGCAATCAAAGAAAAAACGGTTTTCTTCGCACTGACTTTCACGTAAATAAGGCCCTAACGAAGCAAAGCGCTTCATAAGCCTGCTTTTCACTGCCATGACACCCTCCTTAAATCAGAAGACTTCCAAGCATTCACAGCGATCGAAGATGGGTCAACCCTGCCGGACTTCCAACATGGGTTCAAGTTTTTTCGCATCCGACATTTCAGGGCGCGAGCCGTGTCACACCAATGCGCATCATATTGATAAGCAACGCTACTGATTCACCGTCGCATCTTCATCAAAGTAGCGTAAAACACGTTCGAAATCATGACGACGCTGACGCTGTTTATCCTGATACATCGCCTTGTCGGCCAGTTCGATCAGCATTTCCGGCGTCATCGACGGCAACGCCTGCGCTACGCCGATGCTGAGCGACATCACGACTTCCTGCCCGTCCGGCAGAATAACCGGCTCAAGCATGACCTGCCGGATCGCCTCCGCCCGTTGCTGCGCATCCTGCATGTCGTGTACCCCCACCAGAATCAACGCGAACTCGTCGCCCGCCAACCGGGCCGGTAAATCCTGGTTGCACGCGCAGTGCGTCAGCCGGTTTGCTACCGCCAGCAGCACCTGATCGCCCGCGCCATGCCCATAGGTATCATTAATTTTCTTGAAACGGTAGCCATCCATAAACAGCAGTGCGGTGTTGGTTTGGTATTGCGGATCCTGCAGAACGCCGGCAAGCGCGCTGAGAAAAGCGGTGCGATTCGCCAGCCCGGTCAGCGGGTCGCGCAGCGAATGTCTGAGCAGCGAATCGTTCTCATGCTGCATCTGGCGCTGCCAGCACTCAACCTCATCCAGCAAGCTGTTCAGGTCGCGTCCAAACCCATCCAGCTCAGCGAGTTTGACCGTCGGCACCCGGCGGGAAAAATGGCGGTTTTCGCGGATATCATGCACCACTTCGGCAATATGATGCAGCGACAGGATCAAGCCGCGGTGCAAGCGGCGGGAAATCACGATGGCGAGCAGCGACGCCAGCAACATGCATAAGGTCAACGACCCCAGCGAGAAGAACACGAAATTTCTGGCGGGCGTGTCCACACCGCTGATCTCCAGATATCCGATCCGCTGACCGCGGTGGATGATGGGCTGTATCACGCTGCCGGGAAACAGCCACTGTGACGTCAGATGACTGAGCCAATCCGGCGTCGCCGCGTCCCCCGCGCTCCATTGCGCCAGCGGCTTGCCTTTAGCATCCGTCAGCAGCGCGCTGCTGAACTGCCCCTGCAGCCCCAAACTACTCAGCGTTTCGTTTGCCGCCGTCACATCGCGAAACACCACCGCCGCTTCGACGTTGCGACTCAGGGTATAACTCAGCAGTTGCAGGTTTTTCTCAGCATATTGCTTGAAGCAGAACATGGAGGCGACGGTAATCAACAGCCATGAAAACACCATAGCGATCACCACCCCCAGCGTATTGATGCGGGTCAGCGCCTGCCTGAAGGTCTTCTGCCGATAAGCGATCGCCATCGGTTTAGTTCCGGACCCGGGCCAGCATTAACGCATCCGGATTCACCCTGACCCCGGTACGCGACAGCGCCTCCATGTTGATGGAGAACCCGACGGTCTTCCCGGCAAACACCAGGCAAAACGCGCTGCCTTCATGGCAGTCGGGCGACTGCTCGGCAATGGTCATCAGCGGATGGCCGACGGCGTAACCGGCGATATCCACCTGCTCAGAGACCGTTTCTTCACCGAAGTACACCGCGTCACAATCAGACGCAAACAGCTCCTGAGTATCTTTGACGGTCACCGTGTTAAAGAGCCGCTTTTCCTGCGAATCCGCCGGCATGGTCAACCCCGACAAAAAATGCGCGGAAGAGAACACGCACAGCGTGGGAAGCCGGGTCAGGCGCGGCCAGTGGGAGTAACTGATGATACCGGATACCGTGCGGCGCACATCGACATCCGAAACCTGCGTCAGGTCATCATGCGGCGCCTGCGCCCTTAACGAAGGGCAAATAAGCATGGATGCCAGCACCATCACGGCAAATAACGTCGCTTTTCCTACCATGTCAGTTCTGGTCGTCCGTTGAAACGAAATTGCCATACAGTAGCTGACACCGCGACGGCGAACCAGACGCCACAGCATAATTTTTTCACATGATGCGAGGGCTACCGCAACTGGCGGCGCAACCAGTCGGTCATCTGTTGCAGCGCCAGATGAAACGACTGATACACCGGCGAAAAATTCAGCGACAGCAATTTGCCCTGCTGCGACGAATTGACGATCAGCATCGACTCCTCTTTAGGGCTGATCAGGTCGTCTTTCCAGTAGCCGGAGAACATCGGCGTTGGGCAGCGTCGCCCCAGCAATCCCTGCGTTTTCAGGGAATAGCGCCCCACTTCCACCAGCAACGCGGCATCCGAGGAATAGGTCATGCCGAGGCGACTCGCCAGTACATCCATAAACATGTCCGGCACCTGCTGCTGACGCCGGGCGTCCGAGAGCAGATGATGGACGATCGGCCCCAGACAGGCGGCCGCCCGCAACCGGTTGGCCTCCAGATAAGCCAGCCGCACCGCGATATTGGCGCCGAAACGGAAACCGAAAGCGCCGACGCGGGTGTGATCAACCCACGGCACATCCGGCAAAGCCCGCAACACCTGCTGATGCAGAAAACTGGAATCCTGATCCAGTTTCCAGCGCGAAGAAAATCCCACCGACGGCATATCCACCGTCAGCATCGCGAACCCCGCCGGGGCCAGATAGTCCTGAAACAAGCGATGATAATCGCATTGCAGCGTATCCAGGCTGCCGCACATCAATACGGTCGGGAACGGCGCCTGCCCCTGAGCCGGCAGATGCAGAAACGCCGTCACCTGCCCCCCGCCTTCCACCGGCAGAGTCAGAATTTTCAGTTCGTAAGACAAGTGACCGGCGGCTTCTTCATAAGCGCGATTGGCCAGTGTTTGGGCCTGTTCCGCCAGTTCGTCGCCTTTGAGATGAGGATAGGCGGCGATACTGTACAGGTTAGCGGCGTTCAGCCAGCACTGCCCGGCCTGCTCGCCTTGCGGATACTGCCCAGCCTGCTGTTGCCAGCGCATGCCTTGCGACACCCATTCGTATATCCAGTTGCCGCCCCGGTAGCCAATGACCGTATCCAGTAATTGATCGTCGCTGCGTTCCGCCTCGCTGGCGGCAATCCGCGCCAATACTTCTTCAATCTCCCACGGATGCACGCCACGCCAAATCCATAACAACCGGTTGATCATCCGATACCAGTTGCGGGTGTTTTCCCCCTCCAGCGCCGACTGCATGGCAGCTACGCCGGCCGCATTGCGCGAGCGCTGGATCAGCGTAGAAGTTTCCTGATGTTTTACCGACGGTTTAAACAACGTTTCGGACAGGTTGGCCTTAATCACAGCAGCCTCCGTGGTCGAATCAAAACAAGAAAGATAATGGCATGTGGGAAAAGTGTACCGAACCGCGGCAGTGAAAAACAAATACGGCGCGCAATCCCGCTCACAGAAACAAACACGCCCGGCATAACCGGGCGCGTCAACAGCGATGTGGCGGGATTAGCGGCCGACCAAAGGCGGCACGAACACCACGCCCATGTCCCACGGCTGTTCAATCCACGTATCCTGCGGGATATCCACTTCGTAGTCATCTACCAGCGGTTTGCCGGCCGGTTTGGCGAAGATGGTGATAAAGTGGGCTTTCGGATACATGTCGCGGATAGCTTTGGCGGTGCCGCCGGTATCCACCAGGTCATCGATCACGATGTAGCCTTCACCATCGCCTTCAGCCCGTTTCAGCACTTTCAGCTCGCGCTGGTTGTCATGATCGTAGCTGGAGATGCATACGGTATCCACATTGCGAATACCCAGCTCGCGAGCCAGCAGGGCCCCCGGCACCAGACCACCACGGCTCACGGCAATAATGCCTTTCCACTGTTCGGCTGGCAGCAAACGCTGAGCCAGTTTACGGGCATGGATTTGCAACATATCCCAGGTGACGATGTACTTTTCACTCATAAAACATATCCCAGCCAACGGTGCAGTCGGCTTAATCAGAGTCGGAAGGGGAAAATAAGGTTGCGCGAGATTATAGATAGCTGATCGGACAAAAACCAGTATTTATACAATATGTGCGCCATACGTTGATCAAATGGTAACGCTACGTAATCAATGAAGTCGCCATAATGTAAAAAAGTTATTAGATTCGATGTTACCAATACGTTACAAGCAGATTGAATGACCCACAGCCAGGAGAACACTCATGACTATTTTCGACAGCTTCCTCCTTGCACAACTGGACGTGTTCATCCCCGTATCCGGCCTCGCGTTGATGATACTGTTTTGTTTTGAGCTGAGCATCAGCTTGCGTCTGTTAATGCGGCGACAGCCCGCCATGATCCCCGTCGAGATTCGCCGGGACGACCAGCCCTCCAGCGCACGCCGTCGCAACGGCTACGATTAAGGCCGAATCATGGGAAGAGAGCGCTTTCTCTTCCCCCGCCTCCCTCAGCCAGCCCCGTGACACTCGTTCATCGTTTATCTTCTCTTGCTATTCATAATCCTTATGCCGCGGACATTCTCCCCGATCGCGGGAAAGTGTTATTCTGTAGTAGGCTGTGTCCCGTAATTATGTGCGACAGCTGCTGGAGGTCATTTCACTGCGAGACCAGGCGCGAGCTGTAAGATTTGGTGAATCCAAATAAGCGACGAGTAACGCAGAATCGCAGTGAAATGCCCCCAGCCCTTCGGGGTGCGCCCCACCCTGCCACTTTCTGTATTGTCGGACTCGCACATAGACCCACTATCGTTCGTCGTTTCTCTTCTCCTTGCTATTGGCATAGTGGTTCTGCCGCAGCGACATTCTCCTCGATCGCGGGAAAGTGTTATTCTGCCTAACGAGCCTGCGTTTTCAGGCGATCAATAACGGTTTTTCGGCATCGCACGCCATCCGTCGCGTGGATGCTTAACTGGAGAGGTTAAATAGTGTCTGCCTTGTCTCAACTCTCCCCACAGCCGCTGTGGGACATTTTTGCCAAAATCTGTTCTATTCCGCACCCGTCTTATCATGAAGAAGCGCTGGCCGCTTACATTCTGTCCTGGGCGCAGGAGCGCGGCCTTCATACGGAGCGCGATCAGGTGGGCAATATTCTGCTGCGCAAACCGGCGACGCCCGGCATGGAAAACCGCAAACCGGTGGTGATTCAGGCGCATCTGGACATGGTGCCGCAAAAAAACAACGACACAGTACACGACTTCACCACAGACCCAATCCAACCTTATATCGATGGCGAATGGATCAAGGCCCGCGGTACTACGCTGGGCGCTGACAACGGCATCGGCATGGCCTCGGCGCTGGCAGTGCTGTCTGACGACAGCGTGGAGCACGGGCCGCTGGAAGTGCTGCTGACCATGACGGAAGAAGCCGGTATGGACGGCGCGTTCGGCTTGCAGCCCAACTGGCTGCAGGGCGACATCCTGATCAATACCGATTCCGAAGAGGAAGGCGAAATTTACATGGGTTGCGCCGGCGGTATTGATTTTCTGACCCGTCTGCCGCTGCAACGCGAGGCTGTTCCGGCTGGTTATCAGACGCTGAAACTGGTCATCAAAGGGCTGAAAGGCGGCCACTCCGGTTGCGACATCCACCTGGGGCTGGGCAACGTCAACAAACTGCTGGCTCGTTTTCTGGCCCAGCACGCCGCAGAACTGGGCCTGCGGGTCATCGACCTGCACGGCGGCACGCTGCGCAACGCCATTCCGCGTGAAGGCGCCGTCACTCTGGCGGTATCAGCCGACAAAGCGGACGCGCTGAACGCCGCGGCGCAAGCCTATCTGGCCGTGTTGAAGCACGAACTCGCAGCGGTGGAAAAGAACATCACCCTGCTGCTGGAAGCGACAGACAGCACGGCGGCAGCGCTGACCACCGCCAGCCGTGATCGTTTCATCGCCCTGCTGAACAGCACGCCGAACGGCGTGATCCGCATGAGCGACGACGTGAAAGGCGTGGTGGAAACCTCGCTGAACGTTGGCGTGGTCGGCATGACCGACACGCAGGCGGAAATTCACTGCCTGATTCGTTCGCTGGTCGACAGCGGTAAAGACTACGTGGTGAGCGTGCTCACTTCACTGGGTCAACTGGCGGGCGCCGACACCCGGGCCAAGGGTGGCTACCCTGGCTGGCAGCCGGATGCCCAGTCGCCGGTGATGCATCTGGTGCGTGAAACCTACCAGAAGCTGTTCGACAAAACGCCTAACATCATGGTGATCCACGCCGGGCTGGAGTGTGGTCTGTTCAAGAAACCGTATCCGGACATGGATATGGTTTCCATTGGGCCGACCATCACCGGTCCGCACTCGCCGGATGAACAGGTTCACATCGCCAGCGTCGGCCAGTACTGGAAACTGCTGACCGCACTGCTGAAAGCCATTCCGGAACGCGCGTAACCCGCGCCGGTGATGCCCGCGCCGTCGGGCATCACCGCCAAATGCCGATGCCCTCGCCGCAGGGCGTCAATCCCACTGGAATACCAGTTGCCGTTCAAGTTGCGGGTCGATCAACGAGACATGCAACCCTACCAGCCGCACGCCCCGCGCTTCACGCCGCTGTTCCCAACTCTCCCGCGCCAACCTTAACAAATCCGGTTTATTCAGCACCGGCCACACATGTTCCTGCGTCGTCTGGCGAAAATCGTCGAATTTCAGCTTTACGCCTTGTCGGGCAATAAGCAGGTCCGGGCGCACACGCCGCAGGCGTAGTTCCAGTTCGTCATACAATCGCTCAATCAACGCTTCGCAGGCGGTCCAGTCGTGAATATCCCGCGCCAGCGTTTTCTCCACGCCAACCGACTTACGCAAGCGATCCGGCGACACCTGACGCTCATCAATACCGTGACAACGCTCCCACAGTATCCGACCGAATTTACCGAATTCCCGCAACAGTTCGGTCAGCGCATAGCGGCGGACATCGGCGCAGGTGAGCAGCCCGCACTCCGCCAGTCGCTTGGCGGTCACTTTGCCGACGCCGGGAATTTTTTCCAGCGGCAGCGCCAGCAGGAATGTCTCCATTTGCGCCGGTGAAATCACATACTGCCCGTTGGGTTTGTTCTGTTCGGAGGCGACTTTGGCGAGAAACTTGATTGGCGCGACGCCGGCCGAAGCGGTCAGGTGCAGTTCGTCGAAAATCGTCTGGCGGATTTCCTGCGCCATCAGGGTGGCGGAACCGCCGCAGTGTAGGCTGTCGGTCACATCGAGATAAGCCTCATCCAGCGAAAGCGGCTCAATCAGCGAGGTGTAACGGGAAAAGATCTCCCGAATCTGGTAGGAGGCGGCTTTGTAAACCTCCATTCGACCGGGCAACAGCGTCAGATGAGGGCAAAGCCGCAGTGCGGTGGCGGTCGCCATAGCGCTGCGTACGCCATAACGTCGAGCCGGATAGTTGGCGGTGCAGATCACGCCGCGCCGATCGGCGCTACCGCCAATCGCCAGCGGAATATCACGCAGGCGCGGATTATCCCGCATCTCTATCGCGGCGTAAAAGCAATCCATATCGACATGAATGATTTTGCGCATCGCCCCTCCAAATTACTGTATAAATATACAGATTAATTTTACAACAGGCAACACCTTCGCTTACAAGGTTCCACTGCATCAACTGGGCGGCGGGCGCTATTGGCCGGAATAGTCCGATTTTTTATTCTTTTTTCCTTCCTGAATAAAACGGATACGGTGATAATGTGGTTGTGCGACTTGACATCAGGCTATCCCCCGCTATGGGGCATAGCCTAATGGCAGGACAAAGCCTGACAGATAAGGGAATACGGGGCGGCACCGCCACACACACCGTATCAGATATACCCAAAATCATTCGCGTTGCCGGACAACACGCCCGCGTGTTGAACAACGCACCGGCGACGTGAAGTATGACGGGTATAAAATAGCAGCTCCAATAATCAGGATTAACAATGCACAAAGTCGCGCTTTCGCTTGCGATGTTGTTTATTTTGCCTTCCGTCGCCATCAGCAACAGTTACGCCAATCAGGTGTCGCCGGCGGCGACAGAAATGAAACAGCAGGTGGCAGGATCACCGGTTTATATTCAGATCTTCAAGGAAGAACGGGTACTGGAGCTTTACACCAGAACAGGCGACGAGTACAAGCTGGTGCAGAGTTACCCGATCTGTAAATATTCCGGCGGCCTCGGCCCCAAAATGACCGAGGGCGATTTTAAAAGTCCGGAAGGGTTTTATCAGGTTGATCTGAAGCAACTGAAACCCGACAGCCATTATTATCGCGCCATCAACGTCGGCTTCCCGAACGAGTACGATCGCGCGCACGGCTATTCCGGCCGTTACCTGATGATCCACGGCGAGTGCGTGTCTATCGGTTGCTATGCCATGACCAACAAATATATCGAAGAGATTTACACTTACGTGGAAAAAGCGCTGCGCAACGGGCAGCAGAAAGTAGAGCTGGCGATTTACCCGTTCCGCATGAACGAGCAGAACATGAAGCGCCACAGCCGCTCCACCTACTACAAATTCTGGAGTCAGCTGCAGCCGGGTTACGCCTACTTCAACCGGACCCACCAGCCGCCGGCGGTATCGGTGCTCAACGGGCAGTACGTGGTTAACCAGTCCGCGCCCGTCGGTCAGCCTGAGTCAAATTACACGCTCGCCAAAACAAAATAACACGAACTCGCCTGGCGCAATCGGGTGCCAGGTTTCGTTGCCGGTCAACGGCTGAGTCGCCAGCACCGTGACCACATCGTTGGGTGTGGTCTGCTGCTGGAAGTCGATTTCCACATCATCATCCAGCAAGGTCGCCTTGCCAAACGGCGCCCGTCGGGTAATCCAGTGCAGCTTGGTCGAACTGAACCCCATCACGAACTGCCCATCCGACAGCAGCATATTGAACACGCCCTTTTTACGCAGTTGATCCGCCAGCGTGGCGATGTAACGGAATACCGCCGGCCAGTTGGACGGCGTGCGCGGATAGCGCAGCGACAGCTGATACAGCAGCCAGCAAAAGGCGTATTCGCTGTCGGTTTCTCCGACCGGACGAAAATGGCCGGTTTTCAGACGGCGATACCCTTTGAGCTGACCGTTATGGGCAAAGGTCCAGTTGCGGCCCCACAACTCGCGGGTAAACGGGTGAGTATTTTCCAGCGCCACCGCGCCGCGGTTGGCCTGACGGATGTGAGACACCACCGCGCAGGACTTGATGGGATAGTTCTGCACCAGTTCGGCAATCGGCGAGTTGAAGCTGGGCAGCGGGTCCTTGAAGGTACGGCAGCCGTTTCCTTCGTAGAAGGTAATTCCCCAACCATCGCGGTGCGGCCCGGTACGGCCGCCCCGCTGCATCAGGCCGGTAAAACTGAAACAGATATCCGTTGGGACGTTGGCGCTCATCCCAAGCAGTTCACACATGTCCGATTCCTTTAATTAACGGCGTCTGATCCCTTTAGCTGTTGCGTGCGATGACCGGCGATCAGTTGCCGGCCATTTCTTTTTCGATCAATTGAATCAGAATGTGGATCGCCTTGATGTGCACTTCCTGAATGCGGTCGGCGTAACCAAAGTGCGGCACGCGAATTTCCACATCCGCGGTGCCCGCCATCTTGCCGCCGTCTTTACCGGTCAGCGTAATCACTTTCATACGCTTGGCGCGCGCGGCGCTGATCGCTTTGATGATGTTGCCGGAATTGCCGGAGGTGGAGATGCCGAGCAGTACGTCCCCTTCGCGCCCCAGCGATTCCACATAGCGGGAGAACACGAAGTCATAGCCGAAATCGTTGCTGACGCAGGACAGGTGGCTCGGGTCGGAAATGGCGATAGCCGGATAACCGGGGCGGTTTTCGCGATAACGGCCGGTCAGTTCTTCCGCGAAATGCATGGCATCACAGTGAGAGCCGCCGTTGCCGCAGGAGATCACCTTTCCACCCGCCTTAAAGGCATCCGCCAGCAAAACGGCCGCATCCTGAATCGCCTGAATATTGGCATCATCACTTAAAAATGTGTTCAGCGTGGACGCCGCCTCTTTCAGCTCATTACGGATTAAGTCCTGGTACATGGAATCCTCTCATTCAATGACATCATGATATTTAGGCTGTGTCCCTTGATGATGCACGGGCCGCGGCAGGCGGTGTTGTCAGGCTACGCCGGCGATACCGGCATGAAGGGACATAGCCTGTGTTGCCGTGCAGTGTAGCGGATCGCCCAAACCACGAGAAGCAGACAATTGCCAAACGGCGGCATCGCGCATCAGCGGTGTCGTTCGGGTGTGACTTTGTGAGTCAAGTTGTAATTACGTTGTAAAAGAATTGATAAAAACATTTCACTGAACTAAAACCACATTATACCAACAGGTCAGACCACCAAGCGTGAACTGATTATACGGACTGGAGAATAAAACCATGGTTGCAGTCAGTGTCCTGATCGTTTTGATGCTTATCGGCGCCCTGTTCTACCACCGGCTGTCGCTGTGGCTGAGCAGTGCGTTGATTGTACTTTGGGTCGTCGCTATGGCGGCGCTGAATTTGTGGTCGGCCTGGCTGCTGATTCCGCTGGGCTTGTTGTTATTGCCGTTGCTGGCGACGCCACTGCGGCAACGGTTTCTCTCCGCACCGGCGTTGACGGCGTTCCGGCGCGTGATGCCGCCCATGTCCAAAACGGAAAAAGAAGCCATTGACGCCGGCACCACCTGGTGGGAAGGCGAGCTGTTTCGCGGCGCGCCCGACTGGCATACCCTGCACGCCTATCCCCGCCCGGCGCTGACGCCGGAAGAACAGGCATTTCTCGACGGGCCGGTGGAAGAGGCCTGCCGTCTGGCGAATGACTTTGAAATCACCCACGAACGCGCCGACCTGCCGCCGGTGCTATGGGATTTCCTGAAGCAGCATCGTTTCTTCGCTCTGATCATCAAAAAAGAGTACGGCGGACTGGAGTTCTCCGCTTACGCACAGGCGATGGTGCTGCAAAAACTGGCCGGCGTTTCCAGCATTCTGGCGATCACCGTCGGCGTGCCCAACTCGCTCGGCCCCGGTGAGTTGCTGCAACACTACGGCACCGACGAACAAAAGGATCACTACCTGCCGCGGCTGGCGCGCGGCGACGAAATTCCCTGTTTCGCGCTGACCAGCCCGGAAGCCGGGTCCGACGCCAGCGCCATCCCTGATTTGGGGGTGGTGTGCTACGGCCAGTGGCAAGGCCAGCAGGTGCTGGGGATGCGGCTGACCTGGAACAAACGCTACATTACGCTGGCTCCCGTCGCCACCGTGTTGGGTCTGGCGTTCCGTTTGTACGACCCGGACCATCTGCTGGGCGACCGGGACGATATCGGCATCACCTGCGCGCTGATCCCCACCCGTACCGAAGGCGTGAAAATCGGCCGCCGTCACTTTCCGATTAATATCCCGTTCCAGAACGGCCCGACGCAGGGCGAAAACATTTTTGTTCCGCTGGACTACATCATCGGCGGGCCGCAGATGGCGGGTCAGGGCTGGCGTATGCTGATGGAATGTCTGTCGGTCGGTCGCGGCATCACCCTGCCGTCCAACGCCACCGGCGGCCTGAAAAGCGTGGCGCTGGCGACCGGCGCTTACGCCCACATCCGCCGCCAGTTCAAACTGCCGATCGGCAAAATGGAAGGCATTGAAGAGCCGCTGGCCCGCATGGCCGGCAACGCTTACGTGATGGACGCCGCCGCTACGCTTATCACCAGCGGCATCATGCAGGGCGCACGGCCGTCGGTGCTGTCCGCCATCGTTAAGTATCACTGCACCCATCGCGGTCAGCGCGGCATCATCGACGCGATGGACATCACCGGCGGCAAAGGCATCTGCCTTGGTCCGTCCAACTTTGTCGCCCGCCACTATCAGGGCGCGCCGATCGCCATCACCGTCGAAGGCGCCAATATTCTGACCCGTAGCATGATCATCTTCGGGCAAGGCGCCATCCGCTGCCATCCGTACGTGCTGAAAGAGATGAGCGCGGCGCAGGACAACGACCTGAAAGCCTTCGACCAGGCGCTATTCGGCCACCTGGGACATATCGGCGGCAATACGATACGCAGCCTGTGGCTGGGTTTGACCAATGGGCGCACCAGCCGCGCGCCGGTCAGCGACGCCACCCGCCGTTACTATCAGCGCCTGAACCGGCTAAGCGCCAATCTGGCGCTGCTGGCGGATGTGTCGATGGGCGTGCTGGGCGGTAGCCTGAAGCGCCGCGAGCGCCTTTCCGCCCGACTGGGCGACGTCCTGAGTCAGCTGTATCTGGCGTCCGCCACGCTGAAACGCTACGACGAGGAGGGCCGCCAGCAGGCCGATTTGCCGCTGGTGCACTGGGGCGTGCAGGATTGCCTGCATCAGGCGGAACAAGCGATGACCGAGCTACTGCGTAACTTCCCCAACCGGCTGGTAGCCGGGCTGCTGCGGGCGGTCATCTTCCCGCTGGGCCGCACCAATCCGGCCCCCACCGACCAACTGGACCATCAACTGGCGCGGCTGTTGCAGGCGCCGTCGGCGACCCGTAGCCGACTGGGGCGCGGACTGTACCTGAAAGCAGGAGCTCATCACCCGGCCGCGCAGCTGGAGCAATCGTTGCAAGATATTCTGGCTGCCGAGCCGATCCATCAACGGCTGTCGCAATCAGCGGGTTACCCGTTGCCTTTCATGCAACTGGATAAACTGGCGGAACATGGGCTGGCGGAAGGAGTGATCACGCCGGAAGAAGCCGGCATACTGATGCAGGCGGAAGCCAGTCGGCTGCGTTCCATCAACGTTGACGACTTCGCACCGGACGCACTGAGCGCGCACAAGGAGGCGGCGGCAGAGCGACGACTGCCTGCCGATACGGCCGCCTGAAACAATAATGGCGCCTTTCCTGTCTGAACAGGGGCGCCATTTTTCTGCTATTGGCTATCCGAATCAGGCGCCGCTTTGACGCACTCGTGCCAGTAAAGCCTCTGGGCCGTCGATGTGTACGGCGGCCAGAATCAGCGTCTTGCCAAGCTGAATGGCATGACGCTGACAGGCTTGACGGGCGGCGTCATCGGCAATGGTATCGAGGTCAGCGACATGCGCCAGCCCGATGGTACGACGAATCAGTTCGGTGCCGCCGTAGCCCACCGCATCCTGCCACACCTGCTGCAGAAATCGTTCAACGTAGCCTTCCACCGCCAGCGCCGGGTCCCGGCTCTTCTCGCGGCCTAATGCCGCAAAGCGGCTGGCGAAGGTATGCCACAGCGTCACGATATCCTCCAGACGCCGTTCGCGTGCGGCGCTAGCCTCGCGCGGCGGCAGCAATCCCGGCAGACCGCAGTAGTTCAGCAGCAGGTTGCCCAGCGCCGTACCGATATCAAACCCCATCGGACCGTAGAAACCGAACTCGGCGTCGATCACTTTCAGGCGGTTTTCCGCCACGAAAATCGAGCCGCTGTGAATATCGCCGTGCAGCAGCGTTTCCGCTTTGCTCAGAAAGGCATGCTTGAGCGCGGCGACGGCGCATTTCAGCGGCAGGTCATCGCGTAACGCCAGCACATCAGGCAGCAGCGCCGGATCAAACTGGTTGCGTTCATGATCGATGTAGGGATCGGTGAAGAACAGATCTTCGGTGATCTGGCACAGTTCCGGGTTGGTAAAACGGCTCACCGCCGCCTTCTTATCATGGGGCGACTGGTAGAAATCCGAGTGGTGGAATAGCGCTTGCGCCAGGTATTTCCCCAGCTGCGCCGCCGCCTGCGGATAGTCACTCCCTTTCACCAGTTCGCGCCGCCAGATTTCATGGTCAGACAGATCTTCCTGCACCATCACCGCCAGCTCCGGATCATGATGCAGCACCGTTACCGTGTGCTGCGGGCAATACTGCGCGTGCGCCAGCAGCGTTTCCGCTTCGATGCGGGCGCGATCCAGCGTCAGCGGCCAGGATTCGCCGACGCACCGGACGTACGGCAACGCCTGCTTGACGATCACCCGGCTAACGCCCTGCGTATCACGAATCTTGAACACCAGATTCAGGTTACCGTCGCCGATCTCATCGGCGGTAACCAACGACTGCGGATCGGCAACCCCGCCATACTGACGGGCGTACTGCACGGCATCGTCCGCGTTAAAAGTACGGTAAAGCGACATGACCCACCTCATTGATGTGCGTTTGTGTTTGCTGTTATGCGCGCCCTACTTTTAGACATAAAAGCGTTTGGACGTCTATACTTCTGTATCGCATATTGGCAGAATAAGAATCCTGATGCAATAACGCAACACGGATTTAACCACCCATGCAGACCGTTAACACCACTAGCCTCAAAGTCGTTGATAATCAGCTCTGGATCCTTGATCAACAGGCGTTGCCGCAGGAAAAAATCTGGTGCCCTTGCCCGGATACCGATGCGTTGGTCGACCATATCCGCACCCTGCGGGTACGCGGCGCGCCGCTGATCGGGCTGTCCGCCAGCCTGCTGCTGGCGCTGCTGGCGGAGCAGGGTCTGTTGCGGCCGCAACTGGCGCAGGCGCTGGATACGTTGCGCGCTTCCCGCCCGACCGCCGTCAATCTGATGAACAATCTGGATCGCATGAAGCAGGCGCTGGCCGCCGATGATTTCATCAGCGCCATGACGCAGGAAGCGCTGCGGCTGATTGAGGAAGATAAAGCGCTGTGCGAGCGGATTGCCAACAACGGCGCCGCGCTGGTGAAACCGGGTAGCCGTCTGTTGACCCACTGCAACACCGGCGGGCTGGCGACGGCGGGCGTCGGCACCGCGATTGGCGTCATACTGCGCGCTCACCAGCACGGCAAGGTGGAAAACGTCTGGGTGGATGAAACCCGTCCGCTGTTGCAGGGCGGCCGCCTGACCGCCTGGGAACTGGGCGAACTGGGGATTCCCTATCATCTGATCTGCGACTCGATGGCCGCCTCGCTGATGGCGCAGGGCCGGGTCGACGCCATCTGGGTCGGCGCGGATCGCATCGCCGCCAACGGCGACGTCGCCAACAAGATCGGCACTTACAGCCTGGCGGTGCTGGCGCACTACCACGGTATTCCGTTTTACGTCGCCGCGCCGCATACCACCCACGATCCGCACTGCCCGGACGGCAACGCCATTCCGATCGAGCAACGCGCCGCCAGCGAAGTCACCGGCGTGGCCGGCAGTTTTGGTCAGTGTCAGTGGGCGCCGCACCACGCGCCGGTTTACAACCCGGCGTTCGATGTCACGCCGGCAGCGCTTGTCAGCGGCTGGATTCTGGATTGCGGCGTGATCACCCCGGAACACGTACGCCACGGCGTTTTTCAACGTTCACTGGCCGGATGAGAGTAAAGGGGTAGGAATAAAAAAACCGTGTCTGACACAGGCAGACACGGCTTAATGCGGGATTACGCCAGTTTCGGATAGGCATCGGCGATGGCATCGCCGGTGAAGTGGGCAATCCAACCATCCGGATTGTCGAACAGGCGAATGGCGGTGAAGTGCGGCTCGGATCCCATGTCGAACCAGTGCGGAATACCGGCGGGCACCGACAGCAGGTCATTCTTTTCGCACAGGATCTGGAAAATCCGGCCGTCTACGTGCAGGCAAAACAGCCCGGCGCCTTCGACAAAGAAACGCACTTCATCTTCGCCGTGGGTGTGTTCCGACAAAAACTTGGTGCGCAGCGCCGCTTTCTGCGGGTTGTCGGCACGCATGCTGATTACATCCCAGCTCTGGTAACCTTTTTCCGCCACCAGCTTGTCAATCTCGTGCTGATAGGCGGACAGCACCTCTTCGGCGGCAGGACTGGCGCTCAGTTCACGATCCGCCCGCCAACGTTCAAAACGCACATTGATGGCGTTCAGTTGCTGTTTGATCGCTTCCGCATCGCGGCTTTGCCAGACCGGCTGACGGGCATCCGTATCGCTGAAAATGGTTAAGGCACTCATGACGGGTTCTCCTGTTAGTTGGCCTGATAGGCATGCAGATCGATCTGATCAAAGCGGTTTACCTGACGATGATGGCTGTCGGCATCCGCGTCGTCACGGATCAACTGGCAGGTATGCCAGCCCGCCTGTTCGGCGGCGTCCAGTTCCTGACGAATATCGGACAGGAACAGCAACGCACCGGCGGGCAACCCGATAGCGCGGGCGATGTTCTGGTACGACGCCGTCTCGCGCTTGGCGCCGACGCGGGTGTCAAAATAGTCGCTGAACAGCGGCCGCAAATCGCCGGCGTCGCTATGACCAAACAACAGATGCTGTGCTTCCACCGAACCGGACGAGTAGACATACAGCGCGATGCCCTGCTCGCGCCAGCCACGCAGTTGCGGCGCTACGTCCTGATAAACATGGCCGCGAAAATCGCCGTTACGGTAGCCGCTGCGCCAGATGATGCCCTGTAACAGCTTCAGCGCCGGCGATTTGCGGTCTTCATCCATAAACTGGTTGAGTGCGGCCAACAGCTGCGCGGGCGAAGCGTCCGGCTGCTCCAGCTCCTGACGCGCTAACGTCAGCGCGGCGGCAATCTCCGGGTCACGGTCCGCCTGCGCCACCGCATCGGCCAGCCTTGCGCGGGCGTACGGGAACAGCACGTTGTGGACAAAGCGAATATCGCTGGTGGTGCCTTCAATATCGGTGACAATCGCTTTAATCATTTGGCCTCCAGTAAACGCCGTTGCAGTTCGCACTGGAACAGGAATTCCAGTCCTTCCAGATGGCGGCGAGCGTCTTTAACGTCATGGCCCCAGCAGTACAGGCCGTGCCCGCGCACCAGAAAGCCGTAGCGCAGCGGCGCCGCCTCATGACGGGCCGCCACCCGCCCCGCCAGCGCAGGAATATCCTGATCGTTGTCGAAAATCGGGATCGCCACCTGATCCAGATGGGTATGCTGACCGCTCAGCGATTTCTGCATTTCATACCCTTGCAGCACCAGCGCGTCGCTTTTTTCCACCCGCGACAATACTGTGGCGTTGACCGAATGGGTATGCAGCACCGCGCCTGTTGCCGGAAATAAGCGGTAGAGCAGCGTATGCAGCCCAGTCTCCGCCGATGGCGTACGACCGCTCGGCACATGATTGGTGGCAATATCGACCAGTAGAAAATCGTCTTCGCGCAGGCTGCCTTTATCCTTGCCGGATTCGGTAATCAGACACTGCCGTTCATCAAGGCGAACGGACATGTTGCCGCCCGTCGCCGGGCACCAGCCTTTCTCGCCGATCCAGTGGCAGGCCGCCACCAGCGCGGCCAATTGTGAAGTATCACTCATAAATCATCCTGTGCAGGTGAAGCTGTCATGCAATTGTCAAACCAATTAATTAGCCTGCTTATCATTTTTGGTTATGGCTTAGAGAATTATGGAATTTAGCCGTTTAAACGTCCAAGCGTCTTGATTGCCAAATACTAGCATCCTGTATATAGTGGCAGCAATACAGGCTTGCAGGAGTCCTTTTCAGCCATGAGCGCCGCACTGATCCCCGACAGTAAACTCCCTTCCCTCGGCACCACCATTTTTACCCAGATGAGCGCGTTGGCGCAGCAGCATCGGGCGATCAACCTGTCGCAAGGCTTCCCGGATTTTGACGGCCCGGACTACCTGAAACAGCGTCTGGCTTATCACGTCAGTCAGGGCGCCAATCAGTACGCGCCGATGACCGGCGTAGCGCCGCTGCGCCACGCGATTGCGGAAAAAACCGCTGCGCTCTATGGCTGGCAGCCGGACGCCGATAGCGAAGTCACGGTCACCGCCGGCGCCACCGAGGCGTTGTTCGCCGCCATCAGCGCGCTGGTGCGGCCGGGCGACGAAGTTGTCTGCTTCGATCCCAGCTACGACAGTTACGCCCCAGCGGTGCAACTGGCCGGCGGCGTACTGAAACGGATCGCCCTGCAGCCGCCGGCGTTTCGCGTCGACTGGGCCGCTTTCGGCGCCTTACTGAGCGATCGCACCCGGCTGGTGATCGTCAACACGCCGCACAATCCGTCCGCCACCGTCTGGCAGCAGGAAGATTTCCGCCAGCTCTGGCAGGCCATCGCCAGTCGTCACATCTATGTGCTGAGCGATGAAGTGTACGAGCACATTTGTTTCGCCGCCGATGGGCACGCCAGCGTGCTGGCGCATCCGGAACTACGCCAGCGGGCGATTGCCGTGTCCTCCTTCGGCAAAACCTACCATATGACCGGCTGGAAAGTGGGTTATTGCGTCGCGCCGGCGGCGCTCAGCGCCGAGGTGCGCAAGGTTCATCAGTACCTGACGTTTTCCGTCAATACGCCGGCGCAGTTGGCGATTGCCGATATGCTGCAACATCAGTCGCAGCACTGGCGCGAACTGCCCGACTTCTATCGCGCCAAACGCGACCGGTTCGTTAACGCGCTGGCCGCCAGTCGGCTGGATATTCTGCCCTGCGAAGGCACCTACTTCCTGCTGGCGGACTACCGCGCTATTTCCAGCCAGGATGACGTCAGTTTCTGCCGCTGGCTGACCGAGCACGTCGGCGTGGCGGCGATTCCGCTGTCCGTGTTCTGCGCAGCCCCCTTCCCTCATACGCTGATTCGGTTATGCTTTGCCAAACAGGAATCAACCCTGGATGCCGCTGCGGAGCGCTTATGTCAACTTTAAAGGTCACCCTGTTACAACAACCGCTGGTCTGGATGGACGGCCCCGCCAACCTTAGCCATTTCGACAGCCTGCTGGGCGAGATTACCGACCGCGATCTGATCGTGCTGCCGGAAATGTTCACCACCGGTTTCGCGATGGAAGCGGCCAAAAGCAGTCTGGAACAGTCGGTGGTGGAAGCCTGGCTGAAACAGTGGGCGCAGCGCAGCAATGCGCTGGTGGGCGGCAGCGTAGCGGTGCAGACCGGCAAAGGCGCGGTCAACCGCTTTCTGCTGGCCGACCCGCAGGGGCGGGTGTACCAGTACGACAAGCGTCACCTGTTCCGCATGGCGGGCGAGCACGAGTATTACCAGTCCGGCCAGACGCGGGAAATCGTGGAGTGGCGCGGCTGGCGCATTCTGCCGCTGATCTGCTACGACCTGCGTTTCCCGGTGTGGTCCCGCAACCGTCAGGATTACGATCTGGCGCTGTACGTCGCCAACTGGCCGGCGCCGCGCGCGCTGCACTGGAAAACGCTGCTGGCGGCGCGGGCGATTGAAAATCAGGCTTATGTGGCAGGCTGCAACCGCGTCGGCATCGACGGCAACGGCCACAGCTATCAGGGCGACAGCCTGATTATCGACGCACAGGGCGCGATTCTGGCTTGTGCGCCGGAGCATCAACCCGCGCGTCTTGACGCCGAACTGTCGCTGGAAACGCTGCAAAGCTACCGTGAAGCCTTCCCCGCCTGGCGCGATGCCGACAAGTTCGGTTTGTAAATAACCGCCATACGGCGCTTGCCGTATGGCGTTATCGATACTCAAGCGGCAGGGGCAATACGTATTTGTCACCCTGACAGACGGATTACTCATAACGCTCTGTGTGTCGCACTCCCCGTTCTGACGTCACCCTGATCGCTTGCAACGGATTATCGGTAATGACACTGGTGAAACCACTGGTTAATTGCAGACCGAGCGACTCACGATGGTCCACGCTTTCATTGCCGAAGTAACGGGTTCTGGTCAGGTAATCCGATAATCGGGCGCAACATGTCCCATTGCTACGAACATAATAAGCGCCATCCCCTCTCGACAGATTATATTCAGGCACCGGCGTAAACGCCCCAATAGGATGACGATAACGCTTCGCCTGTGCCACATAACTGGAGGTGGGATCGGGATAGTTGGGGTCCTTGTTACCAATTTCGACCCAGGAAGCGCCCTGATCGTATGCCACCTTTATCCACTCTTCCGCCCGACAATGATGTACCTCTACCGCAGCACTGCAAAAGACATTGGTGAAACTTACGGCGATATTATCAAGGTCACCAGCATAAACCGTCGGGACAAAATGCACCCCTTCATAAACTTCGCCAAGTCTTAACGGATTACTGGCATACAAGGATGCGCTGAATTTTAGCACTACCTGATTCGCCATCCCCAGGTCTTTAACCATTGAGGCACAACGTAAAGCCGCGTCCACCGTTTTTATATCCAGCACCACAAGCAAATGAGGTGCTTTGACTTTTATATAGCGTAATGCCTCCAGCACGTTTAGCGGATGAAACCGGGTGCCGCTAAAATTCTTATCACGCAGGTAACTGTGCGCCAGTTCATTATCGGTCATGGTACGAAAGTCAGGGTCCCATCCTCGCGGTGAATTAGGCCCCTGAAATATATCAAATGGAGGAAAATGATACAGTACTCTTCCCGCATTCTGATCATGAAACAACCAAGGCGTACCCTGAGCAGACTGTTTCACATCAAGCTCAATCGCTTCAATATTATTATTTTCTGTCGCATCAATAGAGCATTGTGAATTTTCAGGGCAACCATCAGAAACCAAACCACGATGTGCGATAACTCCCACGGTTGTTTGTCCATTCGCATAAGCATATTTAAAAGCTTCCAGAATATGCTCAGGATTCCAGTTCGTTTCGGCCTGTACATTACCAATAAAGAGAAAAAGACCTGTAATAATAAAAAACACAGCCCTCAGATAGATCATCATTATTTCCTCAAAAATAATAACATTCATGCCTAAAATAATTTCAACCTCATCCCACCAGCAGCCGCACACCTTCCCAGTCAATCTAAAACAGATAACCGAAAATGAGTAACAGAAGTCAGTACAGGAGCGACTTGAATATAATAAGCATGGCCATATCTAACAAATTACCGGTTATAACACGCAACAATGAACTATAAAAAAGAAAAACAGAACCCAACATGAATTACGCCAGGTAATATTAAAATCACAATGACGACAATTTCATTTCAGAAAAATAATGATTAAATGATATCAATCTCAATGATGTATTACAAAATGAATGGAAAAGCGAAATATTCGTGGCAAAAAAAAGCGAACAAAAGTCACTGCGTGATTTAGCTAAAATAATGAGTTGATACAAAATGACCGACAAACGCCCTTCACTAGCAAAATTTATTCATTGTTTAGAATAAAAAATTTTCTTAGCACCGCATTATTATGCATAAAAATAAGTCACGAATCTCAATAAACCTCTTCCCTCAAAAATTAAGAGAAGTACACGACTAACGATATACTTTTATACGACTTGATACATTTAGGTGCCGGTGGAGCAAGCTCTTGGTGTTACGCCAGCAGCTACAGCATTGCGACTTTACATCGTCACACTCAGAACCAGAGTGGAGAATGCCGACCTCCGCGTTGACCAACGCCACGCTCATAGCCACAGGCCACATCAATGTGGCCTACCTCCAGATACAACCGGTTGTCAACGATAGCCCAGCACCGTCAACAGCAGCGCCTGCACCGCCAGCGCTACATCGTCCGTCAGTACCGACTCGTCGGGATGGTGGCTGACGCCGCCCTTGCAGCGCATAAACAACATCCCCACCGGCCAGCGTTCGGCGATGGCGATGGCGTCATGGCCGGCGCCGCTCGGCAGATGCAGATTATCGCCCTGCACCTGCGTCACCGCAGCGGACAACCGCTGTTGCAGATCGTCGTCGCAACGGGTGGCGGCGATGCGGTAATACTCTTCGGCGCTGAAAGCGCAGCCGCGCTGCATGGCGATGTCGCGCGCCAGCGTCAGCAGCCGTTGCAACAGCGCATCCAGCGGTTTGTCGTCCGGGCCGCGGATATCCAACGTCAGCCTTACTTCACCGGGAATCACGTTGGCGGCACCCGGCAGGCACTGCAAGGTGCCGAAGGTCGCCACCAGATAGGGATCGCTGTCGCGCGTTACCTGCTCGGCCTGGGTCATCCACGCCGCCGCTGCCGCCAGCGCGTCCTGCCGCTGCGACATCGGCACCGTACCGGCATGGCCGGCATGACCGATAAAGGTGCAGTTCAGCCGCCGCGCGCCGTTGATCGCCGTCACCACGCCCAGCGCCAGCCCGGCCTGTTCCAGACACGGCCCCTGCTCGATGTGCAACTCCAGATAGGCCAGAATATCCGCTGCCGGACGAGCCGCCTGTGCGATGGCGTCCGGATCCAGCCCGGCCTGCGTCAGCGCCTGCGCGACGGTAATGCCGTTGGCGTCCGGACGCGACAGCCAGCCGTCGGGCCAGGTTCCGGTCAGTCCGCGACTACCGAGCAGCGTGACGTCAAAGCGGGTGCCTTCCTCGTCGCCAAAGCCGATCACCTCCAGCGCCACCGGCAAACGAACGCCACGCTGATTCAGAAATGACACCGTTTCAATCGCCGCCAGCACGCCCAGCATACCGTCGTAACGGCCGGCGTTGCGTACGGTGTCGAGGTGCGATCCCAGCAACAGCGCCGGCGCGCCCGGCGCACTGCCTTCATAGCGGCCGCAAATATTGCCGACGCTATCCTGCCACACGCGCATACCCGCTTCCCGCATCCACTCGCCCGCCTGCTGGTTGGCCTGCAGATGCTGCGGCGACAGATAAACCCGGGTAAGCTGGCCGGCGGTTTCACTGATGGCCGCCAGCCGATCGCAGCGCGCCATCACCCGCCGAGCGGCCTCCTGCGCGTTGAGGTCCGTCATTACGCTTTCCATCAGCACCTCGCTCATGCCGGCGCCCGAGCGGCGGCGTACACATCCCAGGCGGCCTGCAACGCCGCGCCCTGCGCGGAGCGGAAACCAAGGTGGTTCAACACCGCTTCCAGCGCGGTCAGCGTCTGCATCACGCAGTCTTTGCGGGCGTTGTAGCCCATGGTGCCGATGCGCCAGATCTTGCCCTGCAACGGCCCAAACGAGGTACCGATCTCGATGGCGAAATCCTCCAGCAGCAGCTTGCGCACCTGCTCGCCGTGGACGCCCTGCGGGATCACCACGCCCAGCACGTTGTTCATCTTGTTGGCGATATCGCCGTACGGCTGCAACCCCATGCCTTCGATGCCGGCCAGCAGCGCATTACCGTGCAACTGGTGGCGGGCGATACTGGCGTCCAGCCCCTCTTCCAGAATAACGCGGGCGCACTCGCGGGCGGCGAACAGCATACTAGTGGCCTCGGTATGGTGGTTCAGCCGCTCCGGCCCCCAGTAATCCATGATCATGCCGAGGTCGAAATAGTTGGAATAAATCATTTCGTCGTCGCCGTCCTGATGATCGACGGTGCGGATGCCCTGCTCCACGCATTTACGCTGACGAATCACCGCCTCCATACGCGGGCTGAGGGTCACCGGCGAACTGCCGGACGGCCCGCCCAGGCACTTCTGCAACCCGGCGGAGACCGCATCCAGCCCCCAGGCGTCGGTTTCCAGCGGGTTGCCGCCGAACGACGCGGTGGCATCGGTGTAGAACAGCACGTCATGGCGACGGCAGATAGCGCCCAGCTCCGCCAGCGGCTGCAACATGGTGGTGGAGGTATCGCCCTGTACGGTGAGCAGCAGACGCGGCTTCACCCGTTTAATGGCGTCTTCGATCTGGTCCGGCGTGAACACCTCGCCCCACGGCGCTTCAATGGTGTGCACATCGGCGCGGCAACGGCGGGCAATCTCGCACAGCAGATGGCCGAAGCGGCCGAACACCGGCACCAGCACCCGATCGCCGGGACGGATCGCCGAGACCAGAATCGCCTCGATACCGGCGCGGGACGTACCGTCCACCAGCATGGTCCAGCGGTTGTCGGTGCGGAACAGCTGGCGGTACAACGCCATCACCTGGTTCATGTACTCGGTCATCGCCGGGTCATACTGCCCGACCAGTTGGCTGGCCATCGCGCGCAGTACGCGCGGGTCGGCATTGATCGGGCCGGGCCCCATCAGCAGGCGATGGGGCGGATTGATCTGCGCAAACAGGTCGTTATGCATGTGATGAACTCCTGATGTCCTTGATAACATTAAAATCGTAATCGCTCATACGGCTCACGGCGTTACAGCCGCACCGAGGCGATAAACTGTTTCAGTTCAGCGGTCTGCGGGTTGGCGAACAGTTCATCGCCTTTGCCTTGCTCCCACACCTTGCCCTGATGCATGAACACCACCCGGTCACCGACCTCGCGGGCGAAATTCATTTCGTGGGTGACCAGAATCAGCGTCATGCCTTCGGCCGCCAGCTGTTCCAGCACTTTCAGCACTTCGCCGACCAGTTCCGGATCCAGCGCGGAGGTGATCTCGTCGCACAGCAGCACCTTCGGGTTCATCGCCAGCGCGCGGGCGATCGCCACGCGTTGTTGTTGGCCGCCGGACAGGCTGGACGGGTAGTAATCGATGCGCTCGCCCAGCCCGACTTTCTCCAGCATCTTCACACCCAGTTCACGGCACTCGGCGGCGCTTTTACCCAGCACCAGTTTGGGCGCCAGCATCACGTTTTCCAGCGCGGTCATATGCGGGAACAGGTTGAAATTCTGAAAAATCATGCCGACCGAACGGCTGATTTCCCGCGCCTGCGAGTCGCGGTCGGTAATGGTCATGCCGCCGAGCTTGATGCTGCCGTCCTGATAGCCTTCCAGCCCGTTGATGCACCGCAGCAGGGTGCTTTTGCCGGAGCCGCTACGGCCGATGATGGAGATCACCTCGCCCACGTCGATATCCAGATCCACCCCTTTCAGCACGTGGTTCTGGCCGTAATATTTATGGACCTGATTAATGGTGATGAGCGGCATTGAATTTCTTCTCCAGATAACGGCTGTAGTACGACAGCGGGTAACACAGCAGGAAATAGCCCAGCGCCACCAGCCCGAACACCTTGAACGGCTGGAAGGTGACGTTATTGAGCATGGTGCCGGCCTTGGTCAGTTCGACGAAACCGATGATCGACGCCAGCGCGGTGCCCTTGATCACCTGCACCGAAAAGCCGACCGTCGGCGCGATGGCGATACGCATTGCCTGGGGGGCAATCACCCGGGTCAACGTCTGCGTGAAGCTCAGCCCCAGACAGCGGCAGGCTTCCCACTGCCCTTTCGGCAGCGCCTGCACGCTGCCGTGCCAGATATCCAGCAGAAACGCGCTGGTAAACAGCGTCAGCGCCAGCGCAGCGGCGGTCCACGGGCTGACGTCGATGCCGAACAATCCCAGCCCGAAAAACGCCAGAAACAGCTGCATCAGCAGCGGCGTGCCCTGAAACACATCGGCGTACAGCCGGGTCAGACGCAGCGGCCACGGACGTTTGGTCAGGCTCAGCAGCAGCAACGGCAACGTCACCAGCCCACCGCCGAAAAACGCCGCCAGCGACAGCAGTACCGTCCAGCGCCCGGCCAGCAGCAGGTTGCGCACAATATCCCAGTCAGTAAACGTCATCATCAGCGCGGCGTCCCCAAAAAGCGTCGCCCGGCCAGCAACAGCAGCTGACGCATCAGCATCGACAGCGCCAGATAGCAGAGCGTGGTCACCAGATACACCTCGAAACTGAGGAAGGTCCGGGACTGAATTAAATTGGCGGCGAAGGTCAGTTCTTCGTACGACACCTGCGATACCACGGACGAACCGAGCATCACGATGATGCACTGGCTAACCAGCGCCGGATAAATCCGTTGCAGCGCGGGCGGCAGAATCACCCGCGTAAACGTCTGGGCGCGCGACAGCCCCAGCACCCGCGCGGCTTCCCACTGGCCTTTCGGCGTCACCTGGATGCCGGCGCGGATAATCTCCGTGCTGTAGGCCCCCAGATTAACCAGCATCGCCAGCAGGGCGGCCTGCCCGGCGGTGAGTTTGAGCCCCAGCCCCGGCAGACCGAACACGATGAAAAACAGTTGCACCACAAACGGCGTATTGCGGATCGCCTCGACGTACAGGCCCCACAGGCGGCTGACCACGGTCGGCTTACCGCTGCGCAATGCCGCGCCGCAGATGCCGATGGCGATCCCGCCGATCGTCGCCATCGTCGTCAGTTGCACGGTGACCCACAGGCCGGCCAATAACTCCGGCCAGTAAGGCCATAGCGCCGCGAAATGAAGCTGGTAGGTCATGGCTTATCCTTACGCGCCCAGATTGGCCGGCAGCGGCGCTTTCAGCCATTTCTCGGACAGGCCGTTGAGCGTGTTGTCCTTGACGGCTTTTTCAATCAGTTCGTTGATTTTCGCTTTCAGCGCCGGTTCGTCCTTCTTCAGGCCGATGTAACAGGGCGAGTCTTTCAGCATGAATTTCGCCACCGGCGCGTTGGCCGGGTTCTTCTCGGCAATCGCCGCCACGACCAGGTTGCCGGTGGCGATATACTGCACCTGACCGGACAGGTAGGCAGACAGCGTAGTGTTGTTGTCTTCGTAACGCTTGATGTCGGCGGCCTTGGGCGCGATTTCGGTCAGCACCATGTCTTCCACCGCGCCGCGGGTCACGCCGACGGTTTTGCCCTGCAACGCCTCCGGCGCGCCGACATTGGTGTCTTTCGGACCAAATACGCCGAGGAAGAACGGCGCATAGGCGCGGCTGAAATCGATCACTTTTTCACGTTCGGCGTTTTTACCCAGGCTGGAAATCACCAGATCCACCTTGTCGGTTTGCAGATAGGGCACGCGGTTGGCGCTGGTTACCGGCACCAGCTGCAACTTTAGTTTCATCTCACTGGCCAGATAGCGCGCCATGTCGATGTCATAGCCTTGCGGTTGCAAATCGGTGCCGACCGAGCCGAACGGCGGGAAATCCTGCGGCACGGCGACACGCAGCACGCCGCGCTTCTGGATATCCTGCAACTGATCCGCCATCGCCTGTCCGGCCTGAACCATCAACAGCGCTGCGCCAACTACCGCCAAAAAACGTTTTCCGATCTTCATTGCTGTGCCCCCGGTTAAGTTAGTTTGAAACCAAAGATTCTTCAATAAAAATATTGAAACCTTAGTTTCAGAAATAAAAGCAAGATGCATGCCAGATATCACATAGAGACATCACCACTAATAGCAAGGGCAGAGGCAGGTTGCTCCGCGCAAGAAAAGCCATCGTTCAGTGAGCGAATGCGTCCGGACCCGCAGTCCGCAACGCACAATGACAGGGCATAAAAACGGGAAAGAGTTGCACCAAAACAGAACAACCGCACCAGCGAGGCGCGCGTTTATCGCTGTTCCAGTTCGTCGAGTTGCAGGTAAAGGTCGGCAATATCGTGGATGCGCTGACGGCCCTCCGCCAGCATCTGATGCAGCAGCGCGTTGCTGATCAGGTTAACCAGACTCATGGCGCTGGCGTAGCTGTCAAAGGCCGATACGCTGTCCAGCGGCGCGGTCAACGCCCAGGAAGCCAGCGGCGGCAGCGTATGCGCCTGCGGTTCGCACAGCAGCAACACCGGAATCCGCCGGGCGCGCAATTGCTGCAACAGCGGCAGGATCAGGCGCGGACGGCGGCGGAACGCCACCACCGCCACCACATCCCGTTCATCCAGATCCGCCAGCTCTTCCGCCAGTGTCTGGCCGGGTTGCGCCAGCAGCGGCACCTGCGGGCGGATTTGCAGCAATTGTTGACGCAGGTGCAGCGCCACCGGGTAGCTGTTGCGCAGCCCGAGAACACAGACGCGCCGCGCCTGCTGCAACGCGGCGATCAGCGCGCCGAACTGCTGCGGATCGATCTGGTTGACCCACTGCGTCAGGTTAGCCATTTCCTGTTTGTAATGGCGCGCCAGCAGCGTGTTGCCCTGCACCGCGTCCCGGTTATCGGTCAGCGGCATACCGCTCTGGCGCAGGGTGCGCAGCTCATCGCGCATCTCCCGGTAGCTGGGGTAACCGAGGCGGCGGAACAGGCGGCTGACCGTGGCTTTGGACACGCCGCTCAGCCGCGCCAGCTCGGCGCTGTTATAGCTGATCAGGTCATCCAGATGATCGAAGATAAACTCCGCCACCCGCTGTTCCTGCGGCGATAACTCGCTGTACTGACTGCGCAGCCGTTCATCAATCTGTTTCATGCCTGTCTCTGCCATTTTTTGAATCCTGTAACTTTTGTTTCATCCTTTCGGCGCTATGCTGAACATAACATACAAACGTTGGTCGGCAGCAAGCAGAAAAGGTGGAACGGCTTTTGCTTAGCATCGACCACCCTACAGTCCAACAAGAGCCTTATCCCTTATGATGCAAAGCAATATCGCCCCGTCGGGCATGGCGGTCACGCCGCATCATCTTGCCAGCGCCAGCGCGCAGCGCATTTTGCGCGCCGGGGGCAACGCTATCGAAGCGATGGTCGCCGCCGCGGCGGCGATTGCGGTGGTTTACCCGCATATGAACAGCCTGGGCGGCGATGGTTTCTGGCTGATTGTGCCGCCGCAGGGCGCCCCGATTGCCATCGATGCCAGCGGCGCGGCCGGTTCGCTGGCGACCCGCGATCGGTACGCCGGCTCCAGCCGCATTCCACACCGCGGCCCAACGGCGGCGCTGACCGTGGCCGGCACCGTGGGCGGCTGGCAGGAAGCGCTGACGTATGCCGCCGAGCTGGATATTAGCCGCCCGTTGCCGCTCGCCAGCCTGCTGGAAGACGCTATCGGCTATGCCCGCAACGGTATTCCGGTCACCCAGTCGCAGGAAGACGCGCTGATCAGCCGTCATCACGAACTGAGCGATTTCGCCGAATTCTGCCGCGTCTTCATGCCGCAGGGCGTCATCCCGCGCACCGGCAGCCGTTTTACCCAGCCGGATCTGGCCGACACGCTGCAACAACTGGCGCAGGACGGGCTGGACAGCTTTTACCGCGGCGCGCTGGCGGCGCGCATGACGGCACAAATGGCGGAGCTGGGCATGCCGGTCACCGCTGACGATCTGGCGAACTACCGCGCCCGACGCGCCACGCCGCTGGTGCTGAAACACAGCAAAGGCGAGGTGTTCAATCTGGCGCCGCCGACGCAGGGGCTGGTGTCGCTGGCGATTCTGGGCATCACCGACCGACTGGGGATGGAAGACCTTAGCGACAGCCAGACCATACACCGCGTGGTGGAAGCCACCAAGCTGGCTTTCAGGCTGCGCGACAAATACATCACCGACCCGAAACGGATTACGCAGGATATTCAGGCGCTGCTATCCTCCAGCCATCTGGATACGTTGAGCAAGCACGTCGACACCCGCTCCGCCGCGCCCTGGGGGCAAGGCAAGGGTCCGGGCGACACCGTCTGGCTGGGCGTGTGCGATCGCCACGGCCTGTCGGTATCGTTTATCCAGAGCATCTATCACGAATTCGGCAGCGGCATGATATTGCCGGGCACCGGCGTGCTGTGGCAAAACCGCGGCGCCTCCTTCAGTCTGGACCCGGATCATCTGCTGGCGCTGGAACCGGGCAAGCAGCCGTTTCACACCCTTAATCCGGCGGCGGCGCGACTGTCTGACGGACGCACGATGGTGTACGGCTCGATGGGCGGCGACGGCCAGCCGCAGACGCAGGCGGCGTTGTTCATCCGCCACGTGATGCAGGGCGTACCGCTGCAACAGGCGATTACCGCGCCGCGCTGGTTGCTGGGCCGTACCTGGGGCCAGTCTTCCGACACGCTGAAACTGGAAGACCGCTTCACCCCGGCCACCGTCGAGGCGTTGCGCACGCTGGGCCACGACGTGGAACTGCTCACCGGATTTAGCGAAACCGTCGGCCATGCCGGCGCCGTCGTCCGTCATGCCAACGGCATGCTGGAAGGCGCCAGCGACCCGCGCAGCAACGGCAGCGCCGCCGGATTTTAATCTCGCTATCTGGCTAATCTCACACCCCGATAAGGTCTTCGCTCATGGAAAAAAAGGATATCGA
Source organism: Dickeya sp. NCPPB 3274 (assembly GCF_000406205.1). Taxonomy (NCBI): domain Bacteria; kingdom Pseudomonadati; phylum Pseudomonadota; class Gammaproteobacteria; order Enterobacterales; family Pectobacteriaceae; genus Dickeya; species Dickeya sp. NCPPB 3274. The sequence continues at coordinate 3,897,414 of NZ_CM001979.1, forward strand.
TCAGGACGCGCTGGCCGCGTACCTGCAACAGATGGAAACCCTGCTGCAACTGGAGCTGGATGATGCCCGTCGTCAGGAACTACAGGTGCAATTCACACGTATCGCCGCGATGGCGCAGCCGCTGATGGCGTTCCCGCTGGACGAGCGTCAGGAAGTGGCGGGAGTGTACCGGCCATGACCCCTGCTCAACTGTCTATCCGCGCGCTACGGGCTGAACTGACGGGCGGTCACCTTTCCGCCATCGACATCGCCCGCGACACGCTGGCGCAAATCGAACGGCGCAATCCGGCGGTCAACGCTTATACCGGCGTCACCGCGCAACGTATGCTGGCGGAAGCCGCCGACATCGACAGCAAACGTCATCAGGGGAAGGCGCTGCCCGCGCTGGCGGCGGTCCCCTACGCGGTAAAAAACCTGTTTGACGTCGCTGGCGAAACCACGCTGGCCGGCGCCAGACTGTTCAGCCAGCGCGCGCCGGCAACGCAGGACGCGTTTGCGGTGCGTCAGTTACAGTCCTGCGGCGCGCTGCTGTCCGGGCTGCTGAATATGGATGCCTACGCCTACGGTTTTACCACCGAAAACAGTCACTACGGCGCCACCCGCAATCCACACGATCTGACCCGTATCGCCGGCGGATCTTCCGGTGGATCGGCGGCGGCGGTGGCGGCTGGGTTGGTGAATTTCTCGCTCGGCAGCGATACCAACGGTTCGATCCGCGTTCCCGCTTCACTGTGTGGGATCTTCGGACTGAAGCCCACCTTCGGCCGGCTGTCGCGCCACGGCACCCAGCCGTTTGTCGGCAGCCTCGATCATATCGGCCCGCTGACGCGCGGCGCTGAAGATCTGGCGCTGGTGTATGACGAGCTGCAAGGATTCGATCCGGCGGATCGATTTCAGGCGATTCAACCGCTGCGCTCGACCGTACCGTCGCTGACGGACGAGACGCCGCTGCGCAGCCGGGTGCTGGGCGGTTACTTCGCGCAATGGTGCGATGAACAGGCCGCCGCCGCGGTACGACAGGTGGCGAATGCGTTAAACGCCGATGATGACGTGGCGCTGGATAATGCCGCTCTGGCGCGTACGGCGGCGTTTATTCTCTCCGCCAGCGAAGGCGGCAACCAGTATCTGCCCGCCCTGCGCGCCACGCCGGATCTGTTTGAACCGCTCTCCCGCGAACGGTTGCTGGCCGGGGCGATGATCCCGGCCGCCTGGTACGTACAGGCGCAGCGTTTCCGCGATCATTTCCGCCGCGACATGCTGGCGCTGTTCGCCGATACCGATCTGCTGATCGCGCCGGCCACGCCATGCCCGGCAACGCTCATCGGTCAGGAAACCATGCGCATCAATCACACCGATTTGCCGATCCGCGCCAGCATGGGGATGCTGACCCAGCCGATTTCGTTCGTCGGCCTGCCGGTGGTGACGGTACCGCTGGCAACCGCCGGCGGGCTGCCGATCGGCGTGCAGTTGATCGCCGCGCCGTGGCGGGAAGATGTCGCGTTGCGCGCCGCCTGGCGTCTGGAACAACAAGGCATTGCCCGGGTTTTACCGCCCGCGTCCCTTCATTCACAAGGAGCTTCCGTATGACACCCGAGATCAATCTGCCTGACGTTCTGGCCGAGATCACTACCGCGTTTTATCGTTATGAAAAGGCGCTTACCGGCAACGACATCGAGGTACTGGACGAGCTGTTCTGGCACGATGAACGCACCGTGCGCTACGGCGCGTCGGAAAACCTGTACGGCATCGAACAGATCCGCGAGTTTCGCGCCGCGCGCCCGTCGGCCGGGCTGGATCGCCGGTTGCAAAACACGGTGATCACCAGCTACGGCCGCGATATGGCGGTCGCCAGCACCGAATTTCGTCGTGAAGGCAGTGAGAAAATCGGCCGCCAGATGCAAACCTGGCTGCGTACCGAACAAGGCTGGCGTATTGTCGCCGCCCACGTCAGCCTGATGGCATAACCCGATACGGCTTATCAGACCGACAGATTGCCGTATCAGGGGTGATGCCTCATCACCCCTGATACGGATGTGCCCGATACCAGTGTTCGGCGATATCCTGACGGCGGCAAACCCACACCCGCTCGTGTCGCTGGATATAATCGAGGAAACGCTGCAACGCCCGGAAACGTCCCGGCCGCCCCAGCAGGCGACAGTGCATGCCGATGGACATCATCTTCGGCGCCTCATCCCCTTCGGCATACAACACGTCAAAGCTATCCTTCAGATAGCTGAAAAACTGCTCGCCGCTGTTGAAACCCTGCGGTGAGGCGAAGCGCATGTCGTTGGCGTCCAGCGTATAGGGAACAATCAGATGCGGCTGTACCCCGCAGTCCGCCCGCCGCACCGGCAGCCAGAATGGCAGATCATCGCCGTAGTAGTCGCTGTCGTACAGGAAACCGCCCTGCTCCAGCACCAGTTGCCGGGTGTGGGGGCTGTCGCGCCCGGTGTACCAGCCAAGCGGCGGCTGGCCGAACAATTCCGTGTGCACCGCGACCGCCTGTTGTAAATGCGCGCGCTCGGCGTCGATATCCATATTCTGGTAGTGAATCCAGCGCCAGCCGTGGCTGACCACGTCATAGTCCGCCGCCCTGATGGCCTCAACCACCGCCGGGTTGCGCGCCAGCGCCATCGCTACGCCGAATACCGTCAGCGGCAGGCCGCGGCGCTGAAATTCCTGATGAATACGCCAGAAACCGGCGCGGGAACCGTACTCATAGAGCGAATCCATCGACATATGCCGCGCCGGGTAGCTGGCCGCGCCGATGATATCGGACAGGAACTGCTCGGAACCGGCGTCGCCGTGCAGCACATGGTTTTCCGCCCCTTCTTCGTAATTGAGCACAAACTGCACCGCGATGCGCGCCTGTCCGGGCCAGCGGGCGTGCGGCGGTTTACCGGCATAGCCGATCAGATCGCGCGGGTAGTCAGGGTCTGAGCCCCATTGCTGAGAGAGTGTCATGGTTTCTTTCCTTATTGTGATGACCGCAACTTGTGGTGACCGCAACGTCGCAATTGTGACGACCGAAACGTCGTACGGCGCCGATTAACGCAAAGCCCCGAAGGCGCCGGTCAACGGCTTGTCCAGCGGATAGTCAAGATCGCCGTGTTTACTGGTGGTTAGCCCCAGCCCGATCAACGACTCCACCATTTTCACCGCCGCGCCCACGCCGTCGATCACCGGAATCCCCAGTTCCTGCGTCAGCGCCTGCGCCAGATCGGCCATGCCGCCGCAGCCAAGCACAATGGCGCCGGATCCATCCTGCCGCTTAGCCTGTATACACATTTCCCGCACCTTGTGCTGCGCCAGCCCCTGACCGTCTTCCAGCGCCAGCACCGGCAGGTCGATGGCGTGCAGCGCGGCGCAGTGATGCTCGAAACCGTAGCGCTGCAACAGATGACGGGCGATGATCAGCGTGCGCGGCAACGTGGTGACGATGGAAAAGCGCGTCGCCACCAGCGTCGCCAGGTGCATCGCCGCTTCGGCGATGCCCACCACCGGCGCACGCGCCAGTTCCCGCGCCGCCAGCAGGCCGGGGTCGCCAAAACAGGCGATGACATGGCCGCTGACGCCCTGCTCGCGGCCCAGCCGAATTTGCTCCAGCACCCCGAGCGTCGCCACCGCTTCGTCGAAATGTCCTTCTATCGACGGCACGCCCTGCGACGGGCATACCGCCAGAATGTCGGTGCCGGGCGCCGCCGCTCGCCGCGCCGCCTCACCGATGGTTTCGGTCATCGCCAGGCTGGTGTTGGGGTTGATCACCTGAATCACGCATTGGCTCATTCGGCTTGCTCCTCTTTACTCCGACCGAACGGCTTCAGATGGCTGAACAACCGCGAGAAATCCGGCGTGGTCGCGCCGTCGCCGTCAAAACGCAGGCTGGCGACGATATCGTCGAAATGTTGCTGCATGGCGCTGGTCAGCGTCGCCAGATCCCGGTTACGCAACAACGCCAGCAGATCGTGATGATCGTGACAGCGACACCCCTGCTGCCAGGGCGCGCCGTAGGCGGCGATCACCAGCGACGATCGCAGCGTCAGTTGCGACACCATGCTGGTCAGCACGCTGTTGCCGGAAATCGCCTGCAACTGGATGTGAAACGCCGCCGACAGACGGATCGCCTCCGGCCCGTTGCGATCCTGATGCGCCTTCTCTTCCGCCGCCATCAGTTTCTCCAGCGCCGCCAGATGCGGCGGCCGGCAGTGCGCGATCACCGCGGGCAGGTTGGCGCACTCCATCAGGCTACGGGTCTGAAAGATCTCACGCGCTTCTTCTACCGTCGGCGTCGCCACCTGTGCACCACGTTTGGGCAACAGCGTGATCATTTGCACCGTCGCCAAACGCTGCAGCACTTTGCGGATCCCGGTACGGCTGACGCCGAACACCTCCGCCAGCGCCTCCTCCGGCAGGCGGGCGCCGGGCAACAATTGATGCTCAACGATCGCGTTTAACAGCGCCTGATAGATAACTTCATCTTTTTGCTCGAAAAATGTCTCTTGTCCAAGACCGTAAATATCGCTCATCGGTTTCTTCCGTCATCACGTTCATCGCCAAATCGTACACACAAAATAAATTTATTGTATACAAAATTCACTGATCTGGCCCAAATCCTGCAACACCCCATTGCCTGATTTTTTCACCTTTATTGTTATCGTCACCAAAAGGAGCAGATTCCATGCCAGAAAACATGACGTCCGCCGGAAACACCCCGGCGCATTACAGTCCGAGACTGTGCAATGAAGATTTGGCCCCGACGCGTGTACAAAGCTGGTCCTGGTACAACATCTTTTCATTCTGGATGTCGGATGTACACAGCATGGGCGGCTACGTGGTGGCGGCCAGCTTCTTTACGCTGGGTCTGGCCAGCTGGCAGGTGCTGTTGTGCCTGCTGGCGGGTATCTGCATCGTGCAACTGTGCGCCAATCTGGTGGCCAAACCCAGCCAGCTCAGCGGCGTACCCTATGCGGTGATTTGCCGTCAGTCCTTCGGCGTGTTCGGCGCCAACATTCCGGCGGTGATCCGCGGGCTGATCGCTTTCGCCTGGTACGGCATCCAGACTTATCTGGCCGCCAACGCGCTGATGCTGGTGCTGTTGAAATTCGTGCCGTCGCTGACGCCGTTGACCACCAGCCACTGGCTCGGTCTGTCGACGCTGGGCTGGTTGTGTTTCGGCGTGATGTGGCTGTTGCAGGCGATGGTGTTCTGGCACGGCATGAGCGCCATTAAGCGCTTTATTGATATCGCCGGCCCGGCGGTCTACGTGGTGATGCTGGCGCTGGCCGGATGGATTGTATACAAAACCGGGTTGGAGAATATCTCTTTCACGCTGGGCAGCAAATCCCTCAGCAGCGGCGAGCAGGTCTGGCAGATGATCACCGCCACGGCGTTGGTGGTGTCCTATTTCTCCGGTCCGTTGCTCAACTTCGGCGATTTCTCCCGTTACGGTAAAAGCATGCAGGAAATCCGTCGCGGCAACCGCTGGGGTTTGCCGTTCAACTTCCTGCTGTTCTCCATCGTGACGGTGGTGATCGTCTCCGGCACCCAGTCGCTGTTCGGCCAGATGATCACCGACCCGATAGAAACCGTCAGCCGCGTCGGCAACAGCGTGGCGGTGGCATTGGGTCTGCTGACCATGATCGTCGCCACCATCGGCATCAACATCGTCGCCAACTTCGTCTCTCCGGCGTTCGACTTTTCCAACTGTGCGCCGCAGCGCATCAGTTTCCGTACCGGCGGGATGATCGCCGCGGTCGGCTCGGTGCTGCTGACTCCCTGGAACCTGTTCAACTCGCCGGAACTGATCCACTACACGCTCGACGTGCTGGGCGCGTTTATCGGCCCGCTGTTCGGCATCCTGCTGGCGGATTTCTACCTGATCAAAGGCGGCAAGATCGACGTAGACGCGCTGTTCAACGACACCCCCAGCGGGCGTTACTGGTATCGCAACGGCATCAACCCGAACGCGGTGCTGGCGCTGTTGCCCTCGGTGGCTATCGGGCTGGTGATAAGCTTTGTGCCGGCCTGGCATGAGGTCGCCAATTTCAGTTGGTTTATCGGCGTGGCGCTGGGCGCCGGCAGCTACCGTTATCTGGCGCGCCGCGAAAAGGCCGTCACGCCGGCCGCCAGCAACATGTCTGGTTTCGTGTTGGGTAAAGAATAAATCACACCGGGATCGCGGCACGGCGTCGCGATCCGTCTTTGCTTCTTTCCATATGCCCGTATGCCCTGTTTTCGAGCCCGCACCGGATTCGGCTGTGCCATCGCGGTGCGTTCTTCGCCTGCCAGAGCGGGCACGCCTGACCATAAAACAAGCCAAAACAGCACATTAGAAAACTGGCATAAGGTTTGAATGTTGCATTCCATCTTGTATACCAACTGGAATGCATTTCATGACATCGCAGACTGTTTATACCGGCTTCACGTTGCCTCAGTGGCAGCGCCACCACCAGCAGCACCCGGACCATCTGACTGAACCCCTGTTGACCGTCTGGAGATCGCTGCGCGCTGACGACCCGGCGTGGATTTATCTGCCCGACGAAGCCCGGCTGCATGAGCAAATCGCCCACCTGCTCAGCCTGCCAGACGCCCAACGCCTGCCGCTTTACGGCATTCCGTTTGCGGTCAAAGACAATATTGATGTCGCCGGCTGGCCCACCAGCGCCGCCTGTCCGGCGTTTACTTACACCGCGGCACAAGACGCCACGGTGGTCGCACGACTGAAAGCCGCCGGCGCCATCGTGCTCGGCAAAACCAATCTTGACCAGTTCGCCACCGGGTTGGTGGGCACCCGCTCACCGTTTGGCGCGGTTCCCAACAGCGTTAATCCGCAGTACGTCAGCGGCGGCTCCAGCTCCGGTTCCGCCTCGGTAGTCGCACGCGGGCTGGTGCCGTTCGCGTTGGGCACCGACACGGCTGGCTCCGGCCGCGTTCCGGCCGGATTCAACAATATCGTCGGTCTGAAACCCAGCAAAGGCTGGCTGTCGACGCAGGGAGTCGTGCCCGCCTGCCGTCTGAACGATTGCGTGTCGGTGTTCGCACTGACGGTGCCCGATGCCTGGCTCGTCGCTACGCAGGCCGGCGGCTATGACGAAGGCGACGCCTATTCGCGTCATCATCCCCGCACCACGCCGGCGGCGATGTCGGCCCGGTTACGGCTAGCGGTGCCGCATCCGCTGGAATTCTTTGGCGATCGGCAGGCGGAGCAGGCGTTTCAGCAGGCACTGTCGCACTTGCGGTCAATGGGCGCGACGCTGGAACCGCTGGATTTCAGTCCGTTCGAACAGCTGGCGCGTCAATTATATGAAGGGCCGTGGGTAGCGGAACGCACCGTCGCGGTCGGCGACCTGCTGCACCAACAGCCGGAAGCGATGGACCCGACCGTACGCGGCATCATCGCCAAAGGCGCCGATTACAGCGCCTGCGAGGTGTTTGAAGCGGAATACCTGCGAGCGGAACTGGCCCGACAAATTGCCGCCCGGTTAAGCGGGTTTGACGCGCTGGTGGTGCCCACCGCGCCAACCATTCATACGCTGGAAGAGATGAAACAACAGCCGGTGGCCTACAACTCGCAATTCGGCTTCTACACCAACTTCACCAATCTGGCGGATTTGTGCGGACTGGCGCTGCCGGCGCCGTTTCGCGATGATGGCCTGCCCGCCGGCATCACGCTGATTGCGCCGGCCTGGCACGACGCCGCGCTGGCGGCGTTCGGTCAACGTTGGCAGTCAGTCTCGGCGCTGCCGCTGGGCGCTACCGGCAATACTCTGCCGCCGATTCCGCCGCAGGACACAGCCTCTCCCCATCATGTGCGACTCGCCGTAGTAGGCGCTCACTTAAGCGGTATGCCGCTCAATTTTCAGTTGCTGACCCGCAACGCCGTCAAAGTGGAAGAAACCGTCACATCAGCCGACTACCGCCTGTACGCGCTGGCGAACACTCAGCCGCCCAAGCCAGGACTGGTCAAAACCGGTCAGGGACAGCCGATTACGGTGGAGCTGTGGGATGTCCCGCTGGCGCGCTTCGGCGAGTTGGTGGCGGAAGTCCCGGCGCCGCTCGGCATCGGCACGCTGGCGCTGGCGGATGGCCGTCAGGTCAAAGGTTTTATCTGTGAACCGGCGGCGCTTAACGGCGCGCGGGACATTACCGAATTCGGCGGTTGGCGCGCCTTTGTAACCCAACGTTCGCCAGCCTGACAACGGGAGGAAACAGGATGCAATTCTCTGCGCCCGACGACCGGAACGCACGTCATAAAAGCAAACCACCGGTCCTGGCGGAACAGGTTTACCAACGGCTCAAGCAGGATATTTTCGATTTTCGGTTGCTGCCGGGAGATCGCTTTACCGAAAACGAACTGGCGGAACGCCTGTCGGTCAGCCGCACGCCGATCCGTCAGGCGCTGTTCCGGCTGGAAACCGAAGGGTTTGTGAGCGTGTACTATCGCAGCGGCTGGCAGGTCAAACCGTTCGATTTCGCTTACTTCGAGGAACTGTATGACCTGCGCATCGTACTGGAGCGGGAAGCGGTGCAGCGGCTGTGCCTGCTGTCGCCTGACGCCTGCGCCGCGCTGCTCCAGCCGTTGCATCAGTACTGGATAGACGACCCGCGGCAGGATGACGGCCAGCAGGTTTCCCGGCAGGATGAAGCCTTTCACCTGGCGCTGGTCGCGGCCGCCGGCAATCGGGAAATGGCGCGCGTGCACCGGGACGTCACCGAAAAAATCCGCATTATCCGTCGGCTGGATTTCACCCGTCAGGATCGCATTCAGGCCACTTATCAGGAACACGCCGCCATCCTGCAAGCCATCCTTGCCCAGAATAGCGAGCAAGCCTGCCGGTTGCTTGCCGAACATATCGCCGGCAGCAAAGCCGAGGTTCGCAACATTACTCTGCATCTGTTGCAACAAGCCAGAAATCAGGCCAACGATTGACATCGATACTGCCGGCCGAACCCGGCAGTATTTTCAGGTTGCATTCGCCATGATTCGCGCCGCTGGCGCGTTGTCAGCCCCTGTTCATCCCCGTCGCTGACCGACGTAAGCCACCGGGGATTCACTCGGTTGCCGCCGTTGTGTCCGCCTCCATTATTTCGGGGATAAACACTCGGAATCATCCGATTATTTCATCGAGATATTGCGGCATATCACACCGCATTATCCACGCCAAAAACCCCGCTCAATCCAGACTATTTACCAGCGTCATAACTCATTTCAATACGACCAATCAAGCCATAGGTTTTCCATTTCAACCACCGACACAATCCGTTCAATCAATATGGATTTCTCATTAAATTACATTATTATTTCACTCATATCTCACCTTACAAACCCCATTGTTTTCCTGATGAAATCCCTTTTCAAAAACTCAATTCAACGCCAGACAACAAAAACAACAACACCATGAATTAAAAACAAAAATAAACAATTTTACGCATAGAAAATTTCTCTTTCACTTTTCACCAAGAAAGAATTAATTCAAACAAATATTGCCACCCACGCTCCAAAAATAGGACATCAATCCTCATCAAAGGGTTGTCAGAGCGTCGGTTTATGGTAGGGTATAAAAAGTTTCACCCACCATAAGGCAGCGAGAAAAAACAATTAAACCATACAGGAACCCCCTAATTACATGGCAATTAAACTTGAAGTAACACATCTGTATAAAATATTTGGCGAGCATCCCGATAGGGCATTCAGGCTCCTGGAACAGGGGCTGAATAAGGATCAGATTTTTGAGAAAACCGGTCTGACGGTGGGGGTAAAAGACACCAGTCTGGCCATTGAAGAAGGCGAGATTTTTGTGATCATGGGATTGTCCGGTTCCGGTAAATCCACGCTGGTACGCCTTCTCAATCGCCTGATAGAACCCACCCGAGGTCAGGTGCTGATCGACGGCGAGGATATCTCTCGCCTGCCGGACGGCGCGCTGCGTGCGATTCGCCGTAAGAAGATCAGCATGGTGTTTCAGTCTTTCGCGCTGATGCCTCACCTGAATATTCTCGACAACACCGCGTTCGGCATGGATCTGGCCGGGGTGCCCCGCGTGGAACGCGAGCAGAAAGCGCAGAGCGCCTTGCAGCAGGTCGGCCTGGAGGCGTACGCCAACGCCTACCCGGACGAACTCTCCGGCGGGATGCGCCAGCGTGTCGGCCTGGCCCGCGCGCTGGCCAACGATCCCGATATCCTGCTGATGGATGAAGCGTTTTCGGCGCTCGACCCGTTGATCCGCACCGAGATGCAGGATGAGTTGATCAAGCTGCAGGCGCGCCAGCAACGCACCATCGTGTTCATTTCGCACGATCTGGACGAAGCGATGCGCATCGGCGATCGCATCGCCATCATGCACAGCGGCGAGGTGATTCAGGTCGGCACGCCGGATGAGATTCTCAATAACCCGGCTAACGACTATGTGCGCACTTTCTTCCGCGGCGTGGATATCAGCCACGTATTCAGCGCCAAAGACATCGCCCGCCGCCGTCCGGTCGCGGTGATCCGCAAAACGCCGGGCGTTGGCCCGCGATCCGCGCTCAAGATCCTGCAAGAGGAGGATCGCGAGTACGGGTATGTGCTGGAACGGGGGCGCAAGTTCATCGGCGTAGTCTCCATCGACTCCCTCAAACAGGCGCTGCGCGAGCAGCAACCGCTGGAGCAGGCATTATTGCCCGCCCCGACGCCGGTCCCCGCGGAGATGTCGCTCAACGAGCTGATATCCCAGGTGGCGCAAGCCCCCTGCGCGGTACCTGTTGTGGACGAAAACCATGAATATCTCGGCATTATCTCCAAAGGGATGCTGCTGCAGGCGCTGGATAAGGAGAGTACGCTGAATGACTGACACCACACCAAACCCGTGGGACGAAACCCAAACGCCGGACTCGGCGACCCACGCCGGCCACAGCCACGCCGCCGCAACACCAGGCGGGCACGCCGCTACGGCTGGCTCCTCGGGTACTCCGGCGCAGGCCGACCCCTGGGCGGCGTCATCAGCGCCGGCAGGCAACGCCACGCCGACGGATAACGCCGCCGACGCCTGGAGCAATGCGCCGCCGCCCGCCGCCAGCGATGTACACCAGAGCGGCAGCGACTGGCTGAACAGCGCGCCGGCGCCGGCGCAGGAACACATCAACCTGATGGATCCGTTTCGCCATACGCTGGTGCCGCTCGACCGCTGGGTGACCGAAGGCATCGACTGGCTGGTACTGCATTTTCGCCCGCTGTTTCAGGGCATCCGCGTACCGGTCGACGTGATCCTCACCAGCTTTCAGCAACTGCTGACCGGCCTGCCCGCGCCGATCGCCATTCTGGTGTTCTCGCTGCTGGCCTGGCAGGTGTCCAGTTTCGGCATGGGCGTGGCGACACTGCTGTCGCTCGTCGCCATCGGCGCCATCGGCGCCTGGTCGCAGGCAATGGTCACGCTGGCGCTGGTGCTGACCGCACTGTTCTTCTGCGTGATCATCGGCCTGCCGCTGGGGATCTGGCTGGCGCACAGCGAGCGCGCGGCCCGTATCGTGCGCCCGCTGCTGGACGCCATGCAGACTACGCCGGCCTTCGTCTATCTGGTGCCGATCGTGATGCTATTCGGCATCGGTAACGTGCCGGGCGTGGTGGTGACCATCATTTTCGCCCTGCCGCCGATTGTTCGCCTGACCATCCTCGGCATCCGTCAGGTGCCGGCGGACCTGGTGGAAGCGGCGCAGTCTTTTGGCGCCAGCCCGCGCCAGATGCTGTTCAAGGTGCAGTTGCCGCTGGCGATGCCGACCATCATGGCCGGCATCAACCAGACGCTGATGCTGGCGCTGTCGATGGTGGTAATCGCCTCGATGATCGCCGTCGGCGGGCTGGGACAGATGGTGCTGCGCGGCATCGGCCGTCTCGACATGGGGCTGGCGTCCATCGGCGGGGTCGGCATCGTAATTCTGGCCATTATTCTGGATCGTTTGACCCAGTCGCTGGGGCGCGACGCCCGCAGCCGCGGCAACCGTCACTGGTACCACCACGGCCCGCTGGGACTGCTGGTTCGCCCCTTCATCAAATCCCGGGCCTGACCCCGCCCGGACCGCACCACCTGACCCTGCGGCCGGCGCCGGCTGGCCGCACTCTCCGACACAGGTGTCTGTGCGTCGTTCACGACTGCTTATTGAATAAGACAATATGAGGACTATCCGTATGCGTAACATCAGCATGGCAACGCTTGCCCTGACTACCGTACTCAGTACCAGCCTGTTTGCCGCCGACGACCTTCCCGGCAAAGGCATCACCGTCAAACCGGTGCAAAGCACCATTTCCGAAGAAACCTTCCAGACCCTGCTGGTCAGCAAAGCGCTGGAAAAACTGGGGTATACCGTCGATAAGCCCAGCGAAGTGGACTACAACGTCGGTTACACCTCGATTGCCGCCGGTGACGCCACCTTTACCGCCGTCAACTGGCAACCGCTGCACGACGACATGTATCAGGCTGCCGGCGGCGATAGCAAATTCTACCGTCAGGGCGTCTACGTTTCGGGCGCGGCGCAGGGGTATTTGATCGACAAGAAAACCGCCGATCAGTACCACATCACCCGTCTGGATCAGCTTAAGGATCCGAAGCTGGCGAAACTGTTTGATACCAACGGCGACGGCAAGGCGGACCTGACCGGCTGTAACCCCGGCTGGGGCTGCGACAGCGTCATCAATCACCAGATTCAGGCTTATGGGCTGAGCGACGCCGTCAACCACAATCAGGGCAACTACGCGGCGCTGATCGCCGATACCATTACCCGCTACAAGCAGGGCAAACCGATCCTGTACTTCACCTGGACGCCATACTGGGTGAGCGACGTCCTGGTGCCGGGGCGTGACGTGGTATGGCTGCAGGTGCCGTTCTCCTCGCTGCCCGGCAAGCAGAAAGGCACCGACACCAAACTGCCTAACGGCGCTAACTACGGTTTCCCGGTCAACACGATGCGCATCGTCGCCAACAAGGAGTGGGCGGAGAAAAACCCGGCCGCGGCCGCTCTGTTCGCCACCATGAAACTGCCGTTGGCGGACATCAACGCCCAGAACCTGCGCATGCATCAGGGGGAAGCGTCTCAGGAAGCTATCGAGCGCCACGTCAACGGCTGGATCAAAGCGCATCAGGCGCAGTTTGACGGCTGGATTAATTCCGCCCGCGCGGCGGCAAAGTAAGTCGTTACGCCAGTCATCCAGAGGATGCCCGCAAGGGTATCCTCTATTTCTTCCCTGCCGTTTCGGATCGACTTCGCTCTCCCTTCGCCGTTTTCCATTTTTATCGGTTTTCGCCTGATCGGTTTTTACCGCCCCGAAAGTAAACGCTTACCCTTTGCCGAAAGCGGAGAATAATAGGCTTCTGCCGGTCTGGTTGATAAAACTCCTGATTATTTTCAGGGAAATTTATAAGATAAATTGCTGGATTCTCCGGCGTGACTGTTCAATACTAAATTAATAAATCCGATTTAACATTAAGTTAACATTTCTCGCATGTCTGCATCTACCACCACCTCCGCCGGCCTGAGCCCGGCACTGACGCTGTTGATGTCCGCCGCCACCGGGTTGGCGGTAGCCAGTAACTATTACGCCCAGCCGTTGCTGGACGCCATCGCTCAGGCATTCAGCCTGTCGGTCAATCAGGCCGGTTTTATCGTCACTGCCGCCCAGTTGGGTTATGCCTGCGGCCTGATGTTTCTGGTGCCGTTGGGCGATCGCTTCGAGCGCCGCGGTTTGATTGTCGGGATGACTCTGCTGGCGGCAGGCGGCATGCTGATTACCGCCTCCGCCCCTTCGCTGTGGTTGATGGTGGCCGGCACCGCCATTACCGGCCTGTTCTCGGTCGTGGCGCAGATTCTGGTGCCGCTGGCCGCCACGCTGGCCTCGCCGGAGAGCCGCGGCAAGGTCGTCGGTACGATCATGAGCGGCCTGCTGCTGGGGATCCTGCTGGCCCGAACGCTGGCCGGCGCGCTGGCGTCGCTGGGGGACTGGCGCACGGTGTACTGGGTCGCCAGCCTGCTGATGACGGGAATGGCGTTGCTGATGTGGCGCGCGCTGCCGCGTTATCACCCGTCAACCGACCTTAACTATCCACAGTTACTGATCTCCATCTTCCAGTTATTCGGCAGTTCCCGCCCACTGCGCACCCGCGCGCTACTGGGTGCGCTCTCTTTCTCCAATTTCAGCATCATGTGGACATCGATGGCGTTCCTGCTCTCCGCTCCCCCTTACCACTACAGCGAGGGCGTGATCGGGTTATTCGGTCTGGCGGGGGCCGCCGGCGCGTTGTCCGCCAGCCGGGCCGGCCGTCTGGTGGATCAGGGCAAAGCCAAACTCTCCACCACCGTGGGGTTGTTGCTGCTGGCGCTGTCATGGCTGCCGATCGCCGCCGGCGTCAGCGCCATCGCGCCGTTGCTGATCGGCATTGTGGCGCTGGATATGGCGGTTCAGGGAGTGCATGTCACCAATCAGAGCGCGATTTACCGTATGTTGCCGGACGCGCGCAACCGTCTGACCGCCGGTTACATGACCAGCTATTTTATCGGCGGCGCCTTAGGCTCGCTGATTTCCGCCTACGCTTATCAGCATTTTGGCTGGCTGGGGGTATCGGGAGCCGGAGGCGCGCTAAGTCTGCTGGCGCTGCTGGTGTGGTGGCAAAACCATCATCATGAATCCTCGCAGCCGGAGACGCACGGATGACGTCCCGCCGCCGCCCAATTGACGGCAAAGCGCTATCGCTGACGGCGGTTTGCGCCTATGATGTTGTTTTTTCGACCAGTATGTTTTTTCAACCCGTGGATGAGCCCAGACACCGTGAATTCCGTTTCTTCCAGCCAGACTGATGCCCGCACGACGGCCGACGCCTCGTTTGCCAGCGGTCTGTTTGACAGCCTGCCGATTGTCATCGGTTACGTGCCGGTGGCGTTCGCCTTTGGCCTGAACGCCGTCAAGCTGGGTTTCACGCCGCTGGAAGCCATTTTTCTTTCCTGCATCATTTACGCCGGCGCCAGCCAGTTCGTCATTACCGCGCTACTGAGCGCGGGCGCGTCTATCTGGGTGGCGGCGTTAACCGTGATGGCGATGGACGTCCGCCATGTGTTGTACGGCCCCTCGCTGCGCCGCCGTATTATGCAGCGACTGCCGACCGGCAAAACCGCCTGGTGGGCATTCGGACTGACTGATGAGGTATTCGCCGCCGCGACGGCGCGGCTGTCGCGGGATAACCGGCGCTGGAGCGAGTCCTGGATGCTGGGGGTGGCGTTGAGCGCCTGGCTGTCGTGGGTCGCCGGCACCGTGCTCGGCGCGGTATTCGGCAATGGCCCGCTGGAAGGTTACCCCGCGGTCGAAGCCGCACTGGCGTTTATGCTGCCGGCGCTGTTTCTGAGTTTCCTGCTCGCGTCCTTCAAACGCCGTCAGAGTCTGGTGGTAGCCGCCGCGCTGGGCGGCGCCTGCCTGGGGCTGCTGGTATCGTCCATTCCCGCCGCCATCCTGATCGGCATCGGCGGCGGTTGTCTGGCATCGCTGTATCAACCGGCATCAGTAAAGGGAGAAACGCGATGAATACTTCAGTAGTATTGATTGGTTTACTGGTGGGAACAGTTAACTTTCTGTTCCGATACCTGCCGCTGCGGCTGGGCGCCGACCGGGCGTCCGGTAACCTGCGTCGGGGCAGAACCGCCCTGCTGCTCGACAGTATCGGCATTGCTTCCATTTGCGCTCTGCTGGTGGTGTCCGCTCTGCCGGATATCATGCAGCACACAGAAAGACTGTTGCCAACGCTGGCTGGGTTCGCCCTGCTGACGCTTTGTTTTTACAAAACCCGCAGTATCGTACTGTCGACGCTGCTGGGCGCGCTGTGCTACGGCATAGTGTTTAAATGGTTTCAGACAATGGCCTGAATATAACTGGCTAACGTCACTCGCACAGCCCAAAGACAATAAACGGCAACAGACCGTACCACCGATACATGTTTCGACCAGTGACAAAATAAGCACTAATCGACAAGTTTCTCGCATTTACCTAATTAGTAACATTCGTTACTATACGGGTCGTGATTAATAAGGTTGACATCTATGGAAAGTTCATTCGCCCCAATTGAAGACATGCTGCGTATGCGGGCTTCACGCCGCCCGGATTTCCCTTATCGTGAAGTCCTGCTGCTACGTTTGTTCCTGCATATGCAAACCAAGATACTGGAACACCGCAACCGTATGCTGAAAGAACAGGACATCAATGAAACCCTGTTCATGGCGCTGCTTACGCTCGAATCGCAGGAAAACTATTGCATTCAGCCTTCCGAACTAAGCGCCGCACTCGGTTCCTCGCGTACCAACGCCACCCGCATCGCGGATGAACTGGAAAAACGCGGCTGGATCGAACGGCGCGAAAGCGACAGCGACCGCCGCTGTCTGTATCTGTACATGACCGAGAAAGGTAAAGCCTTTCTGGACGAACTGCTGCCGCCTCAGCACCGAAGCCTGAATATTCTCTGCTCCGCCCTTGAAGACAGTGAAAGAGATCAGTTGGAAGTGCTGATGCGCAAGCTGTTACAGCGTCTTGATGAAATGGATCAGGACGGCATTTAACGCCCGTCGCCATTCCTGACAGAGACCATCACCATCGTTGCCTGCAAACCTCAATGGTTTGCAGGAGATGCTGTTTTTTTTTAAAAAAAAACCGTCACCGCACGATACCGCCATGAAAGGCAATCAAAGGCCATGAAAGGCCGAGAAAAAAGAAATTTAACTGGGAGAGAACCATGAGCGCCAACGTGGAAAAGCAGACTCCACCAACTATGCCATCGAAGTCCAGAAAATCGCGTAAAGGAATTCTCACGCTGCTGATGATTCTGTTTTTCTTTATTGGCTGTGTGTGGTTTGCCTACTGGTATCTGGTGTTGCGGCACCATCAGGAAACCGATGATGCCTACGTCGCAGGCAACCAGATTCAAATTATGTCGCAGGTCAACGGCAGCGTCGCCCGCGTCAACGTCGACAACACCGACTTCGTTAAAAAAGGCGACGTACTGGTGGAGCTTGACCCGACCGACGCCGAGCAGGCGTTTGAGCGGTCGAAAACCACGCTGGCCAACAGCGTGCGTCAGGTTCATCAGCAGATGATCAACGTCCGCCAGTACAAAGCCAACATCGACCTGCAACAGATCGCGCTGGACAAAGCCATCAGCGACCTGAACCGCCGTGAAGCGCTGGGACGGGCCAATGCTATCGGCCGGGAAGACCTGCAACATGCGCGTGACCAGGTCGCCAGCGCCAGAGCGTCGCTGGAAGCGGCTAAACAGCAGTATGCCGCCACTCAGGCGCTGGTGTTGAATACCCCATTAGAGCAGCAGCCCGCCATTGCGCAGGCCGCCACTGACCTGCGCAATGCCTGGCTGGCGCTCAAACGTACCCATATCGTCAGCCCGGTGGATGGTTATGTCTCCCGCCGCAGCGTGCAACTGGGCGCGCGCGTCACCCCGTCTTCCGCTCTGATGGCGGTAGTACCGGCCGCTCCGCTGTGGGTCGACGCCAACTTTAAGGAAACGCAACTGGCCAACATGCGCATCGGCCAGCCGGCGACCATCGTCAGCGACCTGTATGGCGATAGCGTGGTGTACAAAGGCAAAGTGGTGGGCCTGGACATGGGGACCGGCAGCGCGTTCTCGTTGCTGCCGGCCCAGAACGCCACCGGTAACTGGATCAAGGTAGTACAGCGCCTGCCGGTGCGAATCGAGCTGGATCCGAAGCAACTGGCCGACTACCCACTGCGCATCGGCTTGTCGACGCTGGTTAAAGTGGATACCGCTAATACCGACGGCAAGGTGCTGTCCGATGCGTCCCGCGCGACACCGGCCTACCAGAGTGATGCACTGGATCTGGATCTGACGCCGGTCAACCAGATGATCGACCAGATCGTCGGCGCCAACGCTGGCTGACCCCAGAGGAGAGCAGCGTGACAAGAAAACCACTTGAGGGCATGACGCTGGCTCTGATGACGATCGCCCTGTCGCTGGCGACGTTCATGCAGGTGCTGGACTCGACAATTGCCAACGTAGCTATTCCGACCATCGCCGGGAATCTCGGCGCATCCAACTCGCAGGGCACCTGGGTCATCACGTCTTTTGGGGTGGCAAACGCCATCTCCATCCCCATCACCGGCTGGCTGGCCAAACGATTCGGCGAGGTGCGCCTGTTTATCTGGGCCACCGTGCTGTTTACCCTGACCTCCTGGCTGTGCGGCATGTCCACCAGTCTGGAAATGCTGATCGTTTCCCGTATGCTGCAGGGTCTGGTTGCCGGGCCGATTATCCCGCTGTCCCAAAGCCTGCTGCTGAATAATTACCCGCCTGCCAAACGAGGTATTGCACTGGCTTTGTGGTCAATGACGGTGGTGGTTGCCCCGATCTTCGGCCCGATCCTCGGCGGCTGGATCAGCGACAACTACCACTGGGGATGGATCTTCTTCATCAACGTGCCGTTAGGCATCGTGGTGGTGTTGATCACCATGCAGACGCTACGCGGGCGCGAAACCAAAACCGAAATCCGCCCCATCGACACCATTGGGCTGATTCTGCTGGCGGCGGGTATTGGCTGCCTGCAAATGATGCTGGACCGCGGCAAAGAGCTGGACTGGTTTAACTCGACGGAAATCGTGGTGCTGGCGGTGGTGGCGGTGGTGGCGCTCACCGTGCTGGTGGTCTGGGAGCTGACCGACGATCACCCGGTGGTCGATCTGTCGCTGTTCAAAATGCGCAATTTTACAATCGGCTGCCTGTGCACCAGCCTAGCGTTCATGCTCTATTTCGGCGCCATCGTACTGTTGCCGCAGTTGCTGCAGGTCGTGTTCGGCTATACCGCCACCTGGGCCGGGCTGGCTTCCGCCCCCGTGGGCCTGATGCCGGTGATCCTCTCGCCGATCATCGGGCGGTTCATGCATAAGCTCGATATGCGCCGTCTGGTGACGTTCAGCTTCATCATGTACGCGGTCTGCTTCTACTGGCGAGCCTACACCTTTGAGCCGGCAATGGATTTCGGCGCGTCCGCCTGGCCCCAGTTCGTGCAAGGGTTCGCCGTGGCCTGTTTCTTCATGCCGTTGACCACCATCACCCTCTCCGGCCTGCCGCCGGAACGGATGGCGGCCGCCTCCAGTCTGTCGAACTTTACCCGTACGCTGGCGGGCTCCATCGGCACGTCGATCACCACCACATTGTGGGAGCGCCGGGAAGCGTTGCATCACGAACAGCTTAGCGAGGTGATCAATCCCTACAACCCACTGGCGCAGCAGACCTATCAGCAACTGGAAGCGATGGGAATGAGCCAACAGCAGGTATCCAGCTATCTGGCGCAGCAGATCACGGCGCAGGGGCTGATTATCGGCGCCAACGAAATCTTCTGGCTGTCGGCCGGAGTGTTCGTCGTGCTGATCGTGCTGGTGTGGTTCGCCAAACCGCCATTCGGCAGTCACTCGGCTGGCGGCGCGCACTGATTCTCCATGCCGAACGGCGTAACGCTAAAGCGCAAAAGCAAAAAAGGTGGCCTTAGCCACCTTTTTTATTACCGCACGACATCACCCGACATAGGGTTTAGCCGTGATTCTGGCGCCACCATTCCGCCAGCAGGATCCCGGTCGCTACCGAGATATTCAGGCTTTCCACGTTGCCGGTGCCGTCAATCGACACTTTGACGTCGCCCTGCTGCCAGGCGTTGTCAGACAAACCATCCCCTTCCTGCCCCAGCACTATCACCGTTTTGGCAGGCAGCGAGACTTTCGACAAGGTCGTGCCTTTGTGACTGGAGGTGGTGACGATGGTGTAACCGGCAGCACGGAACTGCGCCAGCGCATCGACCAGACCATCAGCGCTGATCGCTTTCACGTGCTCGGCACCGCCTTCCGCCGTGCGTACCGCCGCGCCGGACTCCAGCTGCGATGCATCGTGCACCAGCACGCCTTTCACGCCGAAATGGGCGCAGCTACGCATAATGCCGCCCAGATTATGCGGATTGCCGACATCTTCCAGCGCCAACACGCAGTCGGTATCCCCGGCTTCGTTCAGGTACGCCGTCACATCCAGACCACGGCGTTTCTTGATCAGGAAACACACGCCGCCGTGATGCTCAGTGCCGGACGCGCGGATCAGCTCGTCGTCTTCCACCACGTGGTAAGCCTTGCGGTTGGCCGCCATCCAGCGCAGCGCTTCACGAAAACGCGGCGTGACTTCCTGCAGGAACCAACCGCGCACAATCGCTTCCGGACGGCTCAGGAACAGCGCCTGACAGGCATTTTCTCCGTAGACGCGGGTTTCTTCCGCCCGCTGGCGACGAATCTGTTCCGGATCGATCTGGCTCTTACCGCTGATGCCGCCGTGATCCGGCTCTTCTCCCGGTGCACGCGACACCGTTTTCCACGGAGAATCCGCATGCTCAGCCGGCTCGCGACGCGGTGGACGCGGACGCTCACGCCCCGCCGACTCGCCGCGCCATTTGCCGCCACGCTCGGCGCCATCTTTATTATCTCTATCCCGCCCGCCGCGCGGCGCGCTATCTCGCCCTTTACGGCCACGGTTGTCGCTATCGCCACGACGCTTATCCGGCGTACGTTTCGGCTTACCATTCTTCTCGTCCCCGTCTTCGCTGCGGACGTACATGACGCGGACTTTGCCGCTCTTTCCACTTAATTCATCGCTCATGTTGTTCTCCACCTACGCGCTGGGCGCGAAGATTACCCTATGTCCACCGGCTTAGCCACCAACCCGATCATAAAAGTCACTAACTATTATAACCATTGGGTAAAACGCCTTGTTGGCGTTCGACCCGCTATCCATACTTATCCTGCTTTCGCACCACCGTCTGTTGATCTCTTCGCGTATGCTGGGCGCGCTTCCGTCAACAGTACACTTGATTCCAGCCCTTTTGCTACCGAGGCCCGTTTATGAATACGGTATGTGCATCCTGCAACGCCACCAACCGCCTGCCAGAAGAACGCAATAATGATCATCAACACGCCAAATGCGGCCGCTGCGGTCAGGCGCTGTTCAGCGGCAAGGTGATTAACGCCACTGAAGAAACGCTGGATAAACTGTTGCAGGACGATCTGCCGGTAGTCGTGGATTTCTGGGCGCCCTGGTGCGGGCCGTGCGTTAACTTTGCCCCGGTATTTGAAAGCGTCGCCGACGAAAACGGCGGCAAAATCCGCTTCATCAAGGTCAACACCGAAGCGGAACCCGGCCTGAGCGCCCGCTTCCGTATCCGCAGCATTCCTACCATTATGCTGTTCAAACACGGCAAAGTGGTCGATATGCTCAACGGCGCCATGCCCAAAGCCCCTTTTGAAAGCTGGCTTAGTGAATCGCTGTAAATCATTTATCACCAGACGCCCCGCCGACACGCGGGGCTTCAGGTCGGCAGCCCGGTCGTTTAGAATGTCCCTTTTTAATGGAAAATCATGACCGGTAACGCCGTCTTGCGTTTGCGCCAGCAACGCCTTGCTCTTTCCACACGCCCGTTTCGCGCCCGCGGCTGCCGTGTCATCCGCTGCCAGCGTTGCCTGCTGCCGGAAGTCCACTGCCTGTGCGATACCCTCTCGCCGCGCACCGCCCGCAGCCGCTTCTGTCTGGTTATGTTCGACACCGAACCGATGAAACCCAGTAATACCGGTCGCCTGATTGCCGATGTCCTGCCGCAGACGGATGCCTTTCTGTGGTCCCGTACCGAGCCGGACCCGGCGTTGCTTGCCGCCCTGCAAACAGAAGCGTATCAACCCTGGCTGGTATTTCTGGCGGACGACGATGAAAGCGGCCGTCAGGTCTGTCATCAACTGCCCGCCGACGGCAAACCACCGCTGTTCGTGATGCTGGACGGCACCTGGCCGGAAGCGCGAAAAATGTTTCGCAAAAGCCCGTACCTCGATACGCTGCCGATCCTGTCGTTAAGCGTGGACGCGTTGTCCTGCTACCAGTTACGAGAGGCCAGCAGCGCCGGGCAGCACTGCACGGCGGAAATCGCCATCGCCCTGCTGCGTCAGGCCGGCGATAACGATGCCGCCGAAGCGCTGGCGCAGCATTTCGACCGTTTTCGCCGCCACTATCTGGCAGGCAAAGCCCATCACGCGAAAAAGAAAATTTCTTCCACTGTCACAGCAAAACCGGCAACAGACGTTTAAGATCAATCAGGTGTCTTCTAACAGGAGTAACTGATGAGTCAGCGCGGATTAGAGGCTCTGCTGCGGCCCCGTTCGATTGCCGTAATCGGTGCGTCGGAAAAACCGGGGAGAGCCGGATTTCTGATGATGCGCAACCTGCTTGACGGCGGCTTCAACGGACCGGTGCTGCCGGTTACGCCCAAATATCAGGCAGTCTGCGGCGTACTGGCGTACCGTGATGTCGCCGGCTTGCCGATGACGCCCGATCTCGCCGTTATCTGCACCCACGCCGACCGTAATCTGTCTCTGCTGGAAGCGCTGGGACAGCGCGGTTGTAAAACGGTCATCATACTCTCCGCGCCGCCGGCGCAATTCGCCGAACTGAAAAACTGCGCCGCCCGCTATGCCGTACGGCTTCTGGGGCCAAACAGCCTCGGCCTGCTGGCGCCCTGGCAGGGACTCAACGCCAGCTTTTCGCCGGTGCCGATTCTGAAAGGCAAACTGGCGTTTATTTCCCAGTCGGCGGCGGTTTCCAACACCATACTGGACTGGGCGCAACAACGCGGCATCGGTTTCTCCTACTTTATCGCGCTCGGCGACAGCCTGGATATTGACGTCGACGACCTGCTGGATTTTCTGGCGCGAGACGGTAAAACCAGCGCCATTTTGCTGCATCTGGAACATATCAGCGACGCCCGGCGTTTTCTCTCGGCAGCACGCAGCGCATCCCGCAACAAGCCGATTCTGGTAATCAAAAGCGGGCGCAGCCGGCAGGCGCAACAGCTGTTGCATGACGGCCAGCACGGGCTGGACGCCGCCTATGACGCCGCCATCCAGCGCGCCGGGCTGCTGCGGGTGCAGGATACCCACGAGCTGTTTTCGGCGGTGGAAACCCTCAGTCACCTGCGCCCGCTGCGCGGCGAGCGCTTGCTGATCGTCAGCAACGGCGCATCGCCCGCCGCTCAGGCGTTGGATCAGTTAATCGCCCGGCAGGGCAAGCTGGCGACGCTGAGCGAGACGACGCAACAGGCGTTGCGTGCCGTGTTGCCCGACACCGTCGCAGTCGGCAATCCGCTGGACTTGCGCGACGACGCCACGCCGCAACGCTATCTGGCGGCGCTGTCGGCGTTGTTGGACAGCGACGATTACGACGCGCTGCTGATTATCCACGCCCCGAGCGCCGCTGCGCCCGGCACGGAAAGCGCTGAAAGCCTTATTCAGCTGTTGCAGCAACATCCGCGCGGCAAACGCATCACGCTGTTGACCAACTGGTGCGGCGAATTCTCTTCCCAGGAGGCGCGCCGTCTGTTTAACGAGGCGGGCATCCCGACTTACCGCACCCCGGAAGGCGCGGTGATCGCGTTCATGCATATCGTCGAGTACCGTCGCAACCAGAAGCAACTGAAAGAAACCCCGGCGCTGCCATCGGATCTCACCGCCAATGCCGCACAGGCGCATCAGTTGATCGGTCAGGCGCTGCAGGAAGGCGCCACCCGGCTCGATACCCACGAGGTCCAGCCGATTCTGCAGGCGTATGGTCTGAATACCTTGCCAACCTGGATTGCCGGCGACAGTACCGAAGCGGTGTACATCGCGGAAAAAATCGGCTACCCGGTCGCGCTTAAACTGCGATCCCCGGATATCCCCCACAAATCGGAAATTCAGGGCGTCATGCTGTACCTGCAGAATGCTCAGGAGGTGCAACTGGCGGCGGAAGCGATGCTGGAGCGAGTCAGACATACCAATCCGCAAGCCCGCGTACTCGGTTTGCTGGTACAGGGCATGGCTAATCGTACCGGCGCGCTGGAGTTACGTATCGCGGTCGAACAGGATGCCATCTTTGGTCCGATCATCATGCTGGGCGAAGGCGGCATGGAATGGAGCCGGGAAACGCAGGCGGCGGTGGCATTGCCGCCGCTGAATATGGCGCTGGCGCGCTATCTGATCGTTCAGGCGTTGAAAAGCGGCAAAATCCGCAGCCAAAACGCGCTCAAGCCGCTGGATATTCCGGCTTTCAGCCGCTTGCTGGTGCAGGTTTCCAACCTGATTCTGGATTGCCCGGAGATCTCGCGTCTGGATATTCACCCGCTGCTGGCCTCCGGCGAGGAATTCACGCTGCTGGATGTTACGCTGCATCTGGCGCCTTTCAGCGGCGACCCGCAGTCTCGTCTGTCTATCCGCCCTTATCCGCAGGAACTGGAAGAAACCGTCCGGCTCAAGGATGGCGCCTCCTGTCTATTCCGCCCCATCCTGCCCGAAGACGAACCGCTGTTAGCCCATTTTATCGGCAAAGTAACCCGCGAAGATCTGTATTACCGTTATTTCAGTGAAATCAACGAATTTACCCATGAAGATTTAGCCAATATGACCCAAATTGACTACGATCGTGAGATGGCTTTTATTGCTGTGCGGTCAGGTGCGGAAGGAGAGCCGGAGATCATCGGCGTCACACGTGCCATCGCCGACCCAGACAATACCAACGCGGAATTCGCCGTACTGGTGCGATCCGATCTGAAAGGGCTGGGATTAGGCAGAAAACTGCTGGAAAAGCTGATCCACTATACCCGCGCCCACGGTCTGGCGCGTCTGAGCGGCATCACTATGCCGACGAATCAGGGGATGGTCACACTGGCGAAAAAACTGGGCTTCGCCGTTGATGTGCAACTGGAAGACGGTATTGTGACGCTGGAGCTGCCGCTGGACTCGTCCGCACAGCCATAATCAGGCGCGCAGATGCGGGCGGGATCTCGCTACAGGCAGTAAAACTTGCTCACAACGCTTGCCAAGTAGTGGTATCATCGCCCGATTCGGCTATGCCTTAACGTATATTTATGACCACGCGGTCATCCCACGATGAGAGAAGAATCGCACTGTGATGTTGTCAAAATTAAAGCGTACGAAATATCAACAACACCTTGCACAACTGCCTAAAATTCCTCAGTCTGCCGATGACGTCCAGACGCTTCACAGCCCGGCGCTTTTCCGTACCACGCTGACAGAACAGATTCTGCAGGCCAAGAAACGCATCTATCTGGTAGCCCTGTATCTGGAACACGATGACGGCGGCGAAGGCATTCTGTCTGCGCTCTATCAGGCCAAACGCCAATGCCCGGAACTGGAGATCACCGTACTGGTCGACTGGCATCGCGCCCAGCGCGGCCGCATCGGCGTTGCCGCCGACAGCACCAACGCTGACTGGTACTACGAAATGGCGCAACGGTACGATGATGCGCCCTTCCCGATTTATGGCGTCCCGGTCAATACGCGTGAAGCGCTGGGCGTCCTGCATCTGAAAGGGTTTATTATCGATGACACGGTGCTTTATAGCGGCGCCAGTCTGAACGATGTCTACCTGCATCAGCATGAAAAATACCGTTATGACCGCTATCAGCTGATTCATAACCCCGTGCTGGCTGATGTCATGGCGCGTTATGTGCAGGACCTGCTGGCTTCGTCCGCCGTGCAGCGGCTGGACCGCTCGTCTCGTCCCAAAACCATCGACATCAAGAACGATATCCGCCAGTTCCGTCAGTCATTGCGTTCGGCAACGTATATGCTGCCTGGCGTCGGCGACAACAACCACCAATTGACGGTGACGCCGCTGGTTGGTCTGGGTAAACAGAGCCCGCTGAACCGGACTATCCATCACCTGATGTACTGCACTGAGCAGCGTCTGGTGATGTGCACCCCGTACTTCAATCTGCCGGCTCTGCTGGTTCGCAACATTATCCGTCTGCTGCGCAACGGCAAGCAAATCGAGATCATCATCGGCGACAAGACGGCAAACGACTTCTTTATCCCTGAAGATCAGCCGTTCCGGATTATCGGCGCGCTGCCGTACCTGTATGAAATCAATCTGCGTCGTTTTCTGAGCCGGTTGCAGAAATACATCGACAGCAACCAACTGGTGATCCGTCTGTGGAAGGACGGCGATAACAGCTTTCACCTCAAAGGCATGTGGGTGGACGATAACTGGCAACTGCTGACCGGCAACAACCTCAATCCTCGCGCCTGGCGGCTGGATCTGGAAAATGCCATTCTGCTTCATGACCCGGAGCAGGTATTACAGTTACAGCGTCAGCAAGAGCTGGAGTGCATCCGCGCCCATACCCAGATCATCACACACTATCAGCAGTTGCAAAGTATCGCGCAATATCCGGTAAAAGTGCGCAAGCTTATCCGCCGTCTGCGCCGTATCCGTATCGATCGCCTGATCAGCCGAATTTTGTAACCATCTGCCGTATTCCCGGCACAGTTTGTTAATGCTCTGCCGGGAATTATCATGGCTGTAGTAAGCTTTGTCAGGTTTCTTCGGCCAGTGACGGTATGCAGGTCATGAGGGGAGATGATGCGCAAAGCGCTGCTATTATTGCTGTCCGTCTGTTCAGGGTGCGCGCACATGGCGCAGGATCAGTGGACGGGGCCCGACAAAGCGAAACACTTCATGGCATCAGCGCTACTAAGCGCCGCAGGCAGTGAATTTGTGGAACATCAGCATCAGAGCCGCGACCGCAGCGCTGCATTCGGATTGATGTTTTCCGTCAGTATCGGCGCAGCTAAAGAAGCCTATGACAGCCGGCCGCAAGGTAGCGGCTGGAGCTGGAAAGATTTCACCTGGGATATAGCCGGCGCAACGGCCGGCTACTGTTTATGGCAGGCAGCCCATCATTAGAGCGTCTCGCCTTTCCCTTTGTGATGCAGCCCGAGTGAAACCAGAAACGCCAGCGCTCCCATCAGCGAAACATACCAGAAGAAAGCCTCTTCCGTACCCAGTGATTTTAGCGACAGCGCCACATACTCAGCGGAGCCGCCAAACAGGGCGTTCGCCACGGCGTAAGACAACCCGACGCCCAGCGCTCGCACTTCCGGAGGAAACATTTCCGCCTTGAGAATGCCGCTAATAGAGGTATAAAAACTCACGATCACCAGAGCCAGCATTACCAGCACAAACGCGATAACCGGGTTAGTTACGCCTTGCAGGGTAGACAGAATCGGCACCGTCAGCAACGCCGAGAACGATCCAAAAATCAGCATAGAACTACGACGACCAATTTTGTCGGACAGCGCACCGAACAAAGGCTGCAACAGCATGAAAACAAACAACGCCAGAGTCATCAACCCGCTGGCGGATTTGGCATTCATCCCGGCGGTATTCACCAGATATTTCTGCATATAGGTGGTGTAGGTATAGAAGCTCAACGAACCGCCGGCGGTAAAACCCAACACCATGATGAAAGCCTTGCGATTACGCCACAGAGCGCGCAGCGATCCGGCATCTTTGCGGGCTCGGGTTTCACTGGCTGAGGTTTCATTCAGCGAACGACGCAGAAACAGCGCTACCACGGCCAACGCCGCACCCAATGCGAACGGAATACGCCAGCCCCACGTACGCAAATCCGTATCGGAAAGCACTTGTTGCAGGATCACCACCACCAGTAACGCCAGCAATTGACCACCGATCAGCGTCACGTATTGGAATGAAGCATAGAACCCCTTGCGCCCTTCCAGCGCCACCTCACTCATGTAGGTTGCGCTGGTGCCGTACTCCCCGCCGACCGACAGCCCCTGAAACAGACGCGCTATCAGCAACAATAATGGCGCCCAGACGCCAATCGTCGCATAGCCGGGCAGGCAGGCGATCACTAATGATCCCAGGCACATCATACACACAGAAATCAGCATCGATTTCTTACGGCCATATTTATCGGCGATATAGCCGAATAACCAGCCGCCAATCGGGCGCATCAAAAATCCGGCGGCAAATACACCGGCGGTCTGTAACAATTGCGTTGTGGTATTACCGGTTGGGAAAAAGATATGAGCAAAATAAAGGGAACAAAATGAATAGACATAAAAATCAAACCATTCCACCAAATTTCCCGATGACGCGCCAACTATCGCCCAGATGCGTTGACGGGTGGTATTTATAGCTGTTGTTTCTTGTTGTGGGTTTATTGTATTTGCCATATAAGCGTTACCCTTCCTGTCTGCTATTTAATGATTATCTTATAGCAGATACAGTAAAACAGGCTCGGTAGTTCAAGCAAAGGCTAACTGGCTCATGTAATTATTTAAGCTGACGGCGTCACTCTACAATGAAATAACAGCAGAGGTTATTTCATTACGATTAAAGCAGGGAATGCCACGAATATGATAAGGATATAATCAGTAAATATGGTAATGCTGGTGTAAAGACGTTTGCTATGATGCATTCGCCTGGACAGGACAGAAGCCCTCATTGAATGTCCCCATCGTGCCGCGGTAATACTCTCTTTTCCCCGTGTAGAGCCTAATGTCTTAACGTTATTCAGGATGAACAATAGAAAAGAAAAAAGGCCATCCGCTTGGATGGCCTTTTTTGCTGTTTGATGTCTGGCAGTTCCCTACTCTCGCATGGGGAGACCCCACACTACCATCGGCGCTACGGCGTTTCACTTCTGAGTTCGGCATGGGGTCAGGTGGGACCACCGCGCTCTCGCCGCCAGACAAATTCTTTTATTCAATTTGCCGAACACTATTTAAAACAAGTGGTGCTGATACCCAGAGTCGAACTGGGGACCTCACCCTTACCAAGGGTGCGCTCTACCAACTGAGCCATATCAGCACACATAATTTGATGCCTGGCAGTTCCCTACTCTCGCATGGGGAGACCCCACACTACCATCGGCGCTACGGCGTTTCACTTCTGAGTTCGGCATGGGGTCAGGTGGGACCACCGCGCTCTCGCCGCCAGGCAAATTCTTTTCATTCCAACCGTCATGCCCGCACTTTCGCGTCGCACAACCATCGGAACCAATCCATCGAACAAGCCAAATTCGCGTCTCTCTCACCAAAACACCTTCGGTGTTGTAAGGTTAAGCCTCTCGGGTCATTAGTACTGGTTAGCTCAACGTATCGCTACGCTTACACACCCAGCCTATCAACGTCCTCGTCTCGAACGTCCCTTCAGGGGCCTCAAGGGCCCAGGGAAGACTCATCTCGGGGCAAGTTTCCCGCTTAGATGCTTTCAGCGGTTATCTCTTCCGCACTTAGCTACCGGGCAATGCAATTGGCATCACAACCCGAACACCAGTGGTGCGTTCACTCCGGTCCTCTCGTACTAGGAGCAACCCC
>NZ_CM001979.1:3926740-4092951 GCF_000406205.1 Dickeya sp. NCPPB 3274
TTTACTGTTAGTTCGTATGAATTAACTGTTGTCACTCTTCAAGACTTTTCACAAATATTTTAGTGAAGCGTCCTGCGAGTGCCCACACAGATTGTCTGATTGATTGTTAAAGAGCAGTGCGACCGGCTTACAGCCTGCTGTCGCGAGGTGGCGTATACTACGCTTTCCTCATTCAGAGTCAACGACTTTTTTCTCGTTTTCTCCGCCTCACACCGCGCTGGCTCATCGCCGTTGCCGTGTCAGTGGATGCGCATTATAGGGATCCGAACGGGTTACACAACCACTTTCTCGATCTTTTTTTCCGTTCGCGCATTTTTCCACCCTTACGGCTATTTTACGCGCTGTTTGATCGTTTTTGGCAGGTCAGCCAGGCTATCTATTAGCCAATCAGCCAATTTTTCACCTTCTTCGGTGACCGGTTTGCCGGTTTTAACCAATACTTTAGTGCCTACCCCTGCTGCCTGCGCCGCCTGCATATCTTCAACTTTATCGCCCACCATATAAGAAGCGGCCATATCAATGTGCAAATGACGCTGCGCAGAGATAAACATCCCCGGCTGAGGTTTACGGCAATCACACTGTTGACGATATTCCCCTTCACCAGCATCAGGGTGATGCGGGCAGTAATAGATACCGTCCAGGTCAACACCACGGTCGGCCAACGACCAATCCATCCACTCGGTCAGTTGCATGAACTGATCTTCGGTAAACTTACCTCTGGCAATCCCTGACTGGTTGGTAACCAGCACCAGGGCAAAGCCCATTTTTTTGAGTTCATGTAAGGCGTCAATCACGCCGTCAATGAACTGGAACTGATCGACTTCATGGACATAGCCATGATCAACATTAATGGTACCGTCACGGTCGAGAAAAATTGCAGGGACGCTGTTTGCCACTTACCTTTGCTCCTGATGGCGTAAATTGTGCTTAGTATCGCATGTTTTCATCACCAGAGAGAATGTCATCCCTGACGGGATCTCGATTGACTTAGACGTCTAGACGCCTTAACATCCCCTCCACATTGGGTCGGAATATAATGGTTTCTTATCCGGCCATCGTCATCTTTGATAAAACTTATGATTGAACTGATTAATATTACAAAGGTTTTCCAGCAAAAAGGACGCGCCGTCACTGCGCTGGACGACGTGACATTACGCGTGCCTGCGGGTCAGATTTATGGCGTGATTGGCGCATCAGGCGCAGGTAAAAGCACGCTGATTCGCTGCGTGAATCTGCTGGAAAGACCGACCCAGGGGAAAGTGTTGATCGACGGGAAAGAGCTGATGAGCCTGTCGGAAAGCCAGCTGACGCGCACCCGCCGCCAAATCGGCATGATTTTCCAGCACTTCAATTTGTTGTCCTCACGTACCGTATTCGGCAACGTGGCGCTGCCGCTGGAACTGGACAACACGCCCGCGGCTGAAATCAAACAGCGGGTGCATCAGCTTCTGGATCTGGTCGGTCTGTCGGACAAGCATGATGTCTATCCCGCCAACCTGTCCGGCGGGCAAAAACAGCGCGTCGCTATTGCCCGCGCGCTGGCAAGCAACCCCAAAGTATTGTTATGCGATGAAGCGACCAGCGCGCTGGACCCGGCTACCACTCGTTCTATTCTTGAATTGCTGAAAGACATCAATCGTCGGTTGGGGCTGACCATCCTATTGATTACGCATGAGATGGATGTGGTTAAACGCATCTGCGATCAGGTGGCGGTTATCAGTAACGGCAAACTGATTGAGCAGGATACGGTCAGCGAAGTGTTTTCTCACCCGAAAACGCCGCTGGCGCAGAAATTTATCCAGTCCACCCTGCATCTGGATATTCCGGATGACTATCAGCAGCGACTGTCGGCAACGCCTCGTCCAGGCAGCGTGCCGCTGCTGCGTATGGAGTTTACCGGCCAGTCGGTTGACGCACCGTTACTGTCCGAAGTGGCCCGGAAGTTCAACGTCAACAACAACATTATCAGCGCGCAGATGGATTACGCTGGCGGTGTGAAGTTCGGCATCATGCTGGCCGAAATGCACGGGCAGGAAACCGACACCCAGGCAGCCATCGCTTTTCTGCAGCAGCATCACGTGAATATTGAGGTATTGGGTTATGTCTGAAGCCATGATCTGGTTAATTGCCCGCGGCGTTTGGGAGACCGTGGTGATGACATTCGTGTCCGGCTCTTTCGGTTTTATGCTGGGTTTACCCGTCGGCGTGCTGTTGTATATCACCCGCCCCGGGCAGATTATCGCCAATCCTAAGCTTTATCGCAGCATTTCCGCGTTGGTGAATATCTTCCGCTCCATTCCTTTCATTATTTTGTTGGTGTGGATGATTCCTTTTACCCGAGTGATTGTAGGCACCGCAATTGGTCTACAGGCAGCGATTGTACCGTTAACGGTAGGAGCGGCGCCTTTTATCGCCCGCATGGTGGAAAACGCCCTGCTGGAAATTCCGACCGGGTTGATCGAAGCGGCACGCGCGATGGGCGCCACGCCGTTGCAGATTATCCGCAAAATTCTGCTGCCTGAAGCCCTGCCCGGTCTGATCAACGCCGCCACTATTACATTGATTACGTTGGTAGGTTATTCAGCCATGGGCGGTGCGGTCGGCGCCGGTGGTCTGGGACAGATTGGTTATCAGTACGGTTACGTCGGCTATAACGCCACCGTGATGAATACCGTACTGGTCCTGTTGGTGGTTCTGGTTTATCTCATTCAGTTTTTTGGTGACAGAGCAGTTCGCGCGGTTACCCACAAATAACGGGTTTTATCATCGCGTCTATTATTCTTCGGTACAGGTTAAAACATTAAACAGAGGTAAAAAATGGCAATTAAATTGAAATCTCTCGCGGCGGTTGGTGCGTTGATTGGTGCGCTGGCGCTGGCCGGATGCGGTCAGGAGCAGAAGAACCCTAACCACATTAAAGTGGGCGTGATCGTCGGTGCCGAGCAGCAGGTAGCGGAAGTGGCACAGAAAGTAGCCAAGGAAAAATATGGTCTGGATGTTGAACTGGTTACCTTTAATGATTATGTGCTGCCGAACGAAGCGCTGAGCAAAGGCGATATCGACCTGAACGCTTTCCAGCACAAACCGTACCTCGACCAGCAGATCAAGGATCGCGGCTATAAGCTGGTTTCCGTCGGCAACACCTTCGTGTATCCGATCGCCGGTTACTCCAAAAAAATCAAATCGCTGAATGACCTGCAGAACGGCGCTCAAATCGCCCTGCCGAACGATCCGACCAACCTGGGCCGTTCGCTGCTGCTGTTGCAGAAAGTGGGCTTGATCAAACTGAAAGACAACGTTGGCCTGCTGCCGACCGTGCTGGATGTGACTGAAAACCCGAAAAACCTGAAGCTGGTCGAACTGGAAGCGCCGCAGCTGCCGCGCTCTTTGGATGACGATCAGATTGCTCTGGCCATCATCAACACCACTTATGCCAGCCAGATCAACCTGACCCCGACCAAAGACGGTTTGTTCGTGGAAGAAAAAGACTCGCCGTACGTTAACCTGCTGGTTGCTCGTGAAGACAATAAAGATGCAGAAAACGTGAAAAAATTCGTAAAGGCTTATCAGTCTGACGAAGTAAATCAGGCGGCGCTGAAAACATTTAATGGTGGCGCGGTGAAAGGATGGTAAGTTAATACTTACTTTCTTGCATAAAAGAGATGAAAGACGGGCAACTGCCCGTCTTGTTATTTTCTGTATTGCTTGCTTCAATAACCGCACTTTATCCAAGCCAGAGGAAAATTTATGCGTGCTGTACCTGTTCTGCTGTTGGCGTTTTCGCTGACAGGATGTTCCCTGCTGCACAAACCTGCTGCGCCGGCACCACAACCGCAGACACCAGTGGCTGTGGAACCTCCGCCGAAGCCGAAGCCGGTCACGCACCCCGCCCCTGCCGTGTTGTATAAAAGTGCCGAAGAGTTGGTAGGTAAGCCGTTCCGTGATATGGGTGAAGTATCTGGTTCATCCTGTCAGGCCAGCGCGCAGGACACGCCGCCCAGCATTCCGTCTGCCCGTAGAAGAATGCAGAATCGCGCCACCGCCATGAAAGCCAATGCCGTACTGCTGCATGACTGCCAGATCATCAGTAATGTAGCGGGATGCTACCGTCAGGCCGTCTGTCAGGGTTATGCACTGAAAGTTTCCGCGCAATGAGCCAATTTTGCTTTAATCAGATCGGCGTTATCCGCTCACCTTATAAAGAAAAATTTGCCGTACCCCGACAGCCCGGTCTGATTAAGGATGGCGGCGGAGAATTACATCTCCTCTCGCCTTATAACCAACCCGAGGCCGTACGCGGGCTCGAAGATTTCAGCCACCTGTGGCTGCTGTTCATTTTCCACCAGACGGCCTCCGCGGGCTGGCGCCCAACGGTCAGGCCGCCTCGCCTGGGCGGCAATGCCCGCATGGGCGTGTTCGCTACCCGTTCAACGTTTCGCCCTAACCCGATCGGTATGTCGCTGGTTGAACTGAAAGCGATACGCACCATGCGGGATAGCGTGATACTGGAACTGGGCAGCCTGGATCTGGTGGACGGCACCCCGGTTGTGGACATCAAACCCTACCTGCCGTTCGCGGAAAGTCAGCCGCAGGCGCGGGCCGGTTTTGCCCAACTGGCCCCCGCAGCCGATATGCCGATCCATTTTTCCGTTCTGGCGGAGCAACAACTGACGGAACATCAGCAGCGTCACCCCAATCTGCGGCGTTTCATTAGCCAGGTGCTGGCGCAGGACCCCCGCCCGGCTTACCGCAAAGGAGAAGATGACCTCAAGGTCTATGCCGCGCGATTGCTGGAATTTAATGTCAAATGGCACGTTATTGACGGCCAAACGGAAGTCATCAGCCTTGATGCCGGTTAAAAAACGTGGCTGCGCCTTTTGGGGAACGGCCCGCACTGGTAAACTAAACCACTTTTTCTGCCTGAACCACGTTGTGGTTAATGCTATTTATTTGTTCTGACGGAACTCAAACATCATGCGTACAAGTCAATACATGCTCTCCACGCTGAAGGAGACGCCCGCCGATGCCGAAGTCATCAGCCATCAGTTGATGCTGCGAGCCGGGATGATTCGTAAACTGGCTTCCGGCCTTTACACCTGGTTGCCGACCGGGTTGCGGGTGCTGAAAAAAGTCGAAAACATCGTGCGTGAAGAAATGAACAATGCCGGCGCCATCGAAATTTCGATGCCGGTAGTTCAACCCGCCGACCTGTGGCAGGAAAGCGGCCGCTGGGAACAATATGGCCCGGAGCTGCTGCGCTTTGTCGACCGTGGCGACCGCCCGTTTGTGCTCGGCCCGACGCATGAAGAAGTCATCACCGATTTGATCCGCAATGAAATCAGCTCCTACAAGCAGTTGCCGCTGAATTTCTATCAGATCCAGACCAAATTCCGTGACGAAGTCCGCCCGCGCTTTGGCGTAATGCGCGCGCGCGAGTTCCTGATGAAGGATGCTTATTCGTTCCACACCACGCAGGAATCCCTGCAGGTCACTTACGATGCCATGTACGCGGCCTACAGCAAGATTTTCAGCCGAATGGATCTCGATTTCCGCCCCGTACAGGCCGATACCGGCTCCATCGGCGGTAACGCATCGCATGAATTTCAGGTTCTGGCCAGCAGCGGCGAAGACGACATCGTGTTCTCTACCGAGTCGGATTACGCCGCCAATATTGAACTGGCGGAAGCCGTTGCTCCGGAGCACGGTCGTGCGGCGCCGACTCAGGCCATGACGCTGGTGGATACCCCGAACGCCAAAACCATCGCCGAGCTGGTGGAACAATTCGCACTGCCGGTGGAAAAAACCGTCAAGACCCTGCTGGTGAAAGCGACCGAAGAAAGCGGCCATAAGTTGGTTGCGCTGCTGGTGCGTGGCGATCATGAACTGAATGAAGTCAAAGCGGAAAAACTGGAGCTGGTCGCCAGCCCGTTGACCTTCGCTACTGAAGAAGAGATCCGTGCAACAGTGAAAGCGGGCCCGGGTTCGCTGGGGCCGGTGAATCTGCCGGTGCCGGTTGTGGTCGATCGTACCGTGGCAGCGATGAGCGATTTCAGCGCCGGCGCCAACATCGACGGCAAACACTACTTCGGCATTAACTGGGAACGCGATACCGCTCTGCCGCAGGTTGCCGATATCCGTAACGTAGTGGAAGGCGATCGCAGCCCGGATGGCAAAGGCACGCTGCTGATCAAGCGCGGTATTGAAGTCGGCCACATCTTCCAGTTGGGCAAGAAATACTCCGAAGCCTTGAAAGCAACGGTTCAGGGCGAAGACGGCCGCAATCAGACGCTGACCATGGGCTGCTACGGTATCGGCGTAACACGCGTGATCGCCGCCGCCATTGAGCAGAACCATGACGATCGCGGCATTATCTGGCCTGACGCCATTGCACCGTTCCAGGTGGCGATTCTGCCGATGAACATGCATAAGTCCTTCCGCGTGCAGGAAGTGGCCGAGAATATCTATCAGCAACTGCGCGCCAACGGCGTCGATGTATTGCTGGACGATCGCAAAGAACGCCCCGGCGTGATGTTTGCGGACATGGAACTGATCGGTATTCCTCACACCATCGTGATCGGCGATCGCAATCTGGATAACAACGAGATCGAATACAAGCACCGCCGTAAAGGCGAAAAAGAGATGATCAAGGCCGGCGATATCGTCGAGTTCCTGCTGTCTCAGTGTGCCCGATAACGCACGGTCCTAATTGCTGATATAAAAAATGGTGGGACATATCCCACCATTTTTTTGTGCCATGTTAGTTATTGTGCGAGTTATTCGCGGAACAGTTCTTCGATGTCCAGCCCCTGCACCTGCAGGATCTCGCGTAAACGGCGCAGCCCTTCGACCTGAATCTGGCGAACCCGTTCACGAGTCAACCCGATTTCACGCCCCACATCTTCCAGCGTGGCGGCTTCATATCCCAGCAGGCCAAAACGGCGGGCCAGCACTTCACGCTGTTTTGCGTTCAGTTCAAACAGCCATTTAACGATATTCTGCTTCATATCGTTATCCTGCGTGGTGTCTTCCGGGCCGTTATCCTTCTCGTCGGCCAGAATATCCAGCAGCGCCTTTTCCGAATCCCCGCCCAGCGGCGTATCCACCGACGTAATGCGCTCGTTGAGACGCAGCATGCGGTTAACGTCATCCACCGGCCTATCCAGCCGCTCGGCGATTTCTTCCGCACTCGGCTCATGATCAAGCTTGTGGGACAGTTCGCGTGCGGTACGCAGGTAGACATTCAGTTCTTTGACGATATGGATGGGTAAACGGATGGTGCGGGTCTGATTCATGATGGCCCGTTCAATGGTCTGACGGATCCACCAGGTGGCGTAAGTCGAAAAGCGGAACCCGCGTTCAGGGTCAAACTTCTCGACTGCGCGGATCAAACCGAGGTTTCCTTCTTCAATCAGGTCCAGCAGCGCCAGTCCCCGGTTGTTGTAGCGGCGGGCGATTTTCACCACCAGCCGCAGGTTACTCTCGATCATGCGGCGGCGAGATGAAACATCGCCGCGCAGCGCCCGACGGGCAAAGTAAACTTCTTCTTCAGCGGTCAGAAGAGGTGAGTAGCCGATTTCTCCCAGATAAAGCTGGGTTGCATCCAGCACGCGCTGAGCAGTTCCTTGCGAAAGCAATTCCTCGTCGAGCAGGTCGCTATCGCCGGTTTCTTCCTCCGCCAGCGCTTTGTCGTCAAAAACGTCGATTCCATTCTCATCGAATTCAGCATCTTCATGTAACTCGTTAACTTTCAGCGTGTTTTGGCTCATAAGTGGCTCCTACCCGTGATCCCATGGCAGAATACCGAAATACTCTGCCCGATTTATCGCTGCGGAAGAAAACGCAGCGGGTTTACGGATTTCCCCTTGTAACGAATTTCAAAATGCAAGCGTACTGAACTGGTTCCGGTGCTACCCATGGTAGCGATTTGTTGACCCGCCTTTACCTCTTGTTGTTCCCGGACCAGCATGGTTTCGTTATGGGCATAGGCGCTCAGGTAATCATCATTATGTTTGATGATGATCAGATTACCGTAACCGCGTAACGCATTACCCGCATACACTACACGCCCGGATGCGGTAGCGATAACGGATTGCCCACGTGAGCCGGCGATATCAATCCCTTTATTTCCCCCCTCTGAGGATGAGAAACTATCTATGACTTTCCCGTCTGTAGGCCAACGCCAGCTGGCAATTGCCGTGTTCGTTTGCGTCGGTTCGGTGGTCGGAAGCGTGGTCGCGGCTCCCGCTGTGGGCAACATCTTACCCACATTCTGTTTACCCGAACTTTCAGAATACGCATTAGTTGGTTGAGAATCAACCTGCGTAGTCTGCATTTGTGCTGACGATGGCGGCTGTGCGGCGGCTGCCGCGGCTGCGTTAGCCGGCAGCATATGACCACTGCTGCTGGCGGTGGCGTTGCCTGACAGCATACGGCCGCTGCCGGAGGTTTTAGCGGCATTTTCAGGCAGCATATGACCGCTGTCGGACGAGCTGCTTTCCACCGGTGCGGATGTCGTTACCGTCGTCGGCGCGCTGGCGATCGCCATGCCCTGGGTGCCGCCGCCGGCATTCATATTGCTGCCGAGGCTTAACGACTGGCCCACATTCAGGCTGTAAGGTTCCTGAATGTTATTGCGCTGCGCCAGTTCGCGATAATCATTGCCGGTAATCCAGGCAATATAGAACAGAGTATCCCCGCGTTTGACGGTGTAGGTATTGCCGCTGTAGCTCCCTTTGGGGATGCTGTTATAGCTGCGGTTATAGACAATCTTACCTTCACGGGTAGTGACCGCCGCATCGCTGGAAGGGCGGCTGATGCTCGCCGAAGGAACGCCTTGAGTATTATTGCTCACGCTGCCCACGCTGGAAATGCGCGGCGGCGGCGAATAGGTGGTGGTACTGCCCGAACGGCTTCCTGCGCCGTTATCTCCCACGCTGCTGATCGGGGCCGCCTGATTATTGTCATTTGCACAACCGGCCAATCCCAGAGTAATAACCGAACACACAGCGAGCTGACGCCAGTTCACGATTTGGCTTCCCATGCGCCAAATTCCCCCTATAACCAAAAATGACGAAATCTGTCCGGTCCCGACGCTTATTTCCGTGCGGAACACCCTGATAAAGGCAGGCAATCATGCGAAACGAGGAACGTAAAACGATTACCGTTTATTTTATTCGTCGACGCAAACAGGCGGTACCATAAGGTCTGTCTGGCGGTCACACCATACCAACAGGGTCAGAATCACGGACAACGACGGGACACAGCCTATCAATATCAATCCGTTATCACCATAAGACAGTTGTATTGAAATTTTAAAGACGGACTTTTTACCGAGATTGGCAACGGTATCAGGCCAATTCCCCTTTGACCAGCGGAACAAACCGAACCATTTCCACCGTCTGGACGATAAACTCGCCGTTGCGATGCAAAACGACCTGTAATGTCTGCTGCTCTTCGCCTACGGGCAAAACCATGATGCCGCCTTCGTCCAGTTGCGCCATCAGTGCGGACGGAATCTCCGGCGGCGCCGCTGTAACGATTATCGCGTCAAACGGCCCTTTGGACGCCCAGCCTTGCCAGCCGTCGCCATGACGGGTGGACACATTGTGCAGGTCGAGTTGCTTAAGACGCCGCTTGGCCTGCCACTGTAGGCCTTTAATACGCTCCACCGAAAACACATGCCGTACAAGATGCGCCAGAATCGCAGTCTGGTAACCGGAACCGGTGCCGATCTCCAGCACGCGGGACTCCGGCGTCAGCCGCAGTAGCTCGGTCATTCTGGCCACGATGTAGGGTTGAGAGATAGTTTGTCCGGAACCAATCGGCAGGGCGACGTTATCATAGGCTTTATGTTCGAACGCCTCGTCAACAAAACGCTCACGAGGAACCGAGGCCATGGCCTGCAACAGGCGTTCGTCCTGAAT
Organism: Dickeya sp. NCPPB 3274; assembly: GCF_000406205.1. NCBI lineage: Bacteria > Pseudomonadati > Pseudomonadota > Gammaproteobacteria > Enterobacterales > Pectobacteriaceae > Dickeya > Dickeya sp. NCPPB 3274. The sequence goes on from NZ_CM001979.1 coordinate 3,936,664, forward strand.
TCCCTGCTGGTGAAGCTGCGCCAGCAACGTTTGCACGCGTTTATTCACCATTCCCCGTCAACTCCGGCGTTAGCCCACCTCATCAACTCGCTCCGTCCTCCGATAGCAAAGAAAATCGACAGCCCGTATCAGGATAAATCACACGTCTGAAGCCGAGAAAAGCCGCCTGCTATCAGGCCGCCCACTCGTTTTCCTGTTGCACGGGAAGCAGCAGCTCCCGCACCACGCTGGTGGCGAAACACCCTGCCGGCAACCAGAAGTGTAACTCAAGCGTGGCGTCATCCCGCCATGACCAGCGCAGGTCTTGCGGATATAGCATGACGGCGCGGCGCGCGCTGTCCACTCGCTCACGCGTCAATAATGACAACAACAGCGTCTGGCCTTCCAGACATTGCTGCTCGAACGCCAGCGCCTGTTCCTGCACACCGGGTTCGCCCTGCCCCGGCAATGCGGCGGTAATCTGCAGTTCGCCGGCTATCACGCGCGACTGCGCGTCAGCCTGTTCTTCCGGCTTGACCACAAACCAGCTGCCGCGGCCAGCCAGTTGCAGCGCATCTCCGGTCAACACCTGCGTTGCGCCATACGTCGTCAGACGCGCACTGGCCATCAGATTAAATAACTCACTGCGCACGGCGGAAAGGTAGAAGCTGCGCTTGCTGCGATCCTTAACCCGAATCTCGTCATTCGCCCAGCGACGGGCCTGTTCCAGATTGTTGCCGTCACGGCCGAAACGCTGGCTGCCGAAATAGTTGGGCACGCCCTCACCGGCGATCAGCGCCAAACGGGCTTCAACATCGGCACGGTCGCTAATCTCGCGCAGCACCAGACTAAAATGGTTGCCGCGCAACGCGCCAATACGCAGTTTACGGCGATGGCGCTGCGCTTCAAGAATTTCGCACCCTTCCAGCGCAAATGCCGACCACGCCGGCTCCGCTTTGCCCGGCACATGCAGGCAGAACCATTGTTCGGTTACCGCATGGCGATCTTTCAACCCGGCATAGCTGACGGAACGCGCCGGAATACCGGCGAACTTCGCCAGCGCTTCCGCCACAAACGTGGTGTTGCAACCGCGTTTGCGCACGCGCACCAGCACATGTTCGCCATCGCCATCCGGTGCAAATCCCAGATCTTCGGCAACAAAAAAATCATCCGGCGATGCTTTCAGCACCCCCGTTGCGGCCGGTTCGCCATGCAACCAAAACAGTGATTCACGCATTACCATGCCACCACGCCGGTAGCGTCGCTCTTGACCAGCAATACCACCGCCTCGCAGGCAATCCCTTCGCCACGGCCGGTAAAGCCCAGTTGTTCGGTCGTGGTGGCTTTGACGTTGACATCATCCATGTGCGATTGCAGATCTTCGGCGATGTTGACGCGCATCTGCGGGATGTGCGGCGCCATTTTCGGCGCCTGCGCGATGATGGTGACATCGAGGTTGCCCAGTTGGTAACCTTTGGCGATGATGCGACGCCAGGCTTCGCGCAGCAATTCGCGACTGTCAATGCCGCGGTAGGCCGGATCGGTGTCGGGAAACAGTTTACCGATATCGCCCATCGCCGCCGCGCCCAGCAGCGCATCGGTGACGGCATGCAACACCACGTCGCCATCGGAATGAGCCAGCAAGCCACGTTCATAGGGAATACGTACCCCACCGATCACCAGCGGACCTTCTCCGCCAAATTTATGCACATCAAAACCGTGACCGATACGCATCACTCAGGCTCCTTTATTATCTTGTTGATGATGATCCGGGTTACGCGTCAGATAAAACTCCGCCAGCGCCAGATCTTCCGGGCGCGTGACCTTGATGTTGTCTGCCCGTCCCGGAACAATCTGCGGACGATAGCCGCAATATTCCAGCGCCGACGCCTCGTCGGTAACGGTCGCGCCTTCGCGCAGCGCCCGTTCCAGGCAGTCTCGCAGCAGCGCCAGCGGGAACAGTTGCGGCGTCAGGGCGTGCCACAGCGCCTCGCGCTCCACCGTATGGTCGATGACGCCATCCCGACTTCGCTTCATGGTATCACGCACCGGCGCCGCCAAAATGCCGCCGACCTCACTTTGCCCGGTCAGCGCCAGCAGCCGGGACAAATCGTCCTGATGCAGACAGGGCCGCGCCGCGTCGTGCACCAGCACCCAATCGGCGTGCGGCAAATGCAGTAAGCCGGCCAGCACCGAGTCGGCGCGCTGACGACCGCCGCTCACCACCTGAATACGCGGATCGGTTGCGAGGGGCAGTTCGGGAAAATAACGGTCATCGGCGCTGATGGCGATCACCACCCGTTGAATACGCGGATGACGCAGCAGAGCCGCGACCGTGTGCTCAAGAATGGTTTTACCGCCGATGGAAAGGTACTGCTTGGGGCGGTCGCTCTGCATCCGGCTGCCGTTACCGGCCGCCGGCAAAACAGCAACCACCTCAGCCAAAGACTGATTTGGAGTAGACATACCTAGCGAGAAGTCGATGATGATGGAGTGGAAGGAGCCGGCGACGGGTTCGCGCCAACGCGGCGATCCGCCTGGTCGGCCACCAGACGATAAAAGCTTTCTCCGGGTTTGGTCATGCCCAGCTCGTTGCGCGCCCGTTCCTCAATGGCTTCCTGACCACCATTGAGATCGTCTATTTCCGCAAACAGCTGTTCGTTGCGGGATTTCAGTTTGACGTTGTTGGCCTGTTGCACCGCCACGTCATCCTTCACCCGCACGTAGTCATGAACACCGTTTTTCCCCAGCCAGAGCGAATATTGCAACCAACCGAGAAGAATCAACAATAACAGCGAAAGTTTTCCCATCCAGCCCCCTGAAAAGCCGCCTAATCATCCCATAACTTTTGTCAGGACTCCACCTTCGCCAACAGCATTCCCCTCCGGCAGGGAAAAGCCAGGCGCACACCGGGTGGTGAAGGATAAAATTGCTCACACAGGGAAATAGTTTCACGAAAGGAGTAAATGTTCTGAAATCGGTTTCGCTGAGGTCGAGATCCTGATGAGATGCGTTGTCTGAGCCGCTACCATCCGGTGATCAGTAAGAACACCAGCCAGAACACGCCCGGAATGCTGACCATGCAGCAGACCATCATCCACACCACATGATTCGGCAACAACACGCGAAACAGCATCCCGATCAATACCGACAGGGGCATCAGCGCCAGAAAAAAGGGCCAGGTGTAAAGCATCAGCAGCAGCGTGGAATTCAGGCCATAAACGATAAACGGCAGAGAAAAAGCCAACCAGTAAAAGCAGAAACCAGCCAGCGCCCCTACCAGCGGGCTGCAAGAAACGAAGGACGCGTCCTCCTCCTCGGCATGGTCGGCTTGCGTATTGCTATCAGGTAATGGCGTCACACTCTGCATCATCGTTCCTGCTTTACCCCATCACCGGGTAACCGTTGGGCCTGAAGACTGCCCCTTCGTCAGGCAACCGGCAGCGAGGCAAAACACGCATACCGTAGCGCCTGCAAAGGGGCAAGCTGAGGCTTAGATGATAGCTCGACCGTGCAGCATATCTAATAATTCAGCGACTAAATTTGTTACCAATTGTTGGCCGTCCAGATGCAACTCCGGCTGTTCCGGCGCCTCATAAACTGCATCGATACCGGTGAAATTGCGCAACTCGCCGGCACGGGCTTTCCGGTATAAACCTTTAGGGTCGCGGGCTTCACAAATAGCCAACGGCGTATCGACGAACACTTCAAGAAACTGCTCCTGATCAAGCAGTTCACGTACCATCTGCCGTTCAGCACGGTGCGGAGAGATAAAGGCGGTTAATACAACCAGCCCGGCATCGACCATCAACCGGGCCACTTCCCCCACCCGGCGGATGTTCTCCCGCCGGTCGTCATCGCTGAATCCCAAATCCCGGCACAGCCCATGCCGAACGTTATCGCCGTCCAGCAGATAGGTACTGACGCCACGGGCAAACAAGGCCTGCTCCAGTGCGCCGGCCAGCGTAGATTTGCCGGAACCGGATAACCCGGTAAACCACACCACCACGCCACGGTGCCCATGTTGACGTTCACGGTCTTCGCGCGTGACCGCATGGTCGTGCCACACCACATTGTCGTCGGCCGGCGCGCCCGGCCGGGAATGCGTTTGCGCCACGTTATTTTCCTCCCAGCAGATCGCGCGCGCCCCAATGCGGGAAGTGACGGCGAATCAGTGCATTCAGTTCCAGCTCAAAAGCGCTGTAGCTGCCGGCTTCCGCGTCCGCCAGCTCGACCGGCTCACGCACCAGCCCGGCGCCGACCGTCACGTTGCTCAGGCGATCGATGAAAATCATGCCGCCGGTAACCGAATTTTGCTGATATTTGTCCAGCACCAGCGGTTCATCAAAGGTCAGCTCAACCAGACCAATGCCGTTGAGCGGCAGCGACTCGGTAACCCGCTGGGTCAGCGTATTGATTTCCACCTGATAGTCGATGTTTTCCACCCGCGCGCGGGTTTTCTTACCGGCAATCTTGATGTTGTAGCTTTGCCCCGGCACCAGCGGCTGCTCCGCCATCCACACCACATCCACCTTCGCGCTGCGTACCGGCTGGAGCGTTTCTTCGCTGCCGACCAGCAGGTCGCCCCGGCTGATGTCGACTTCACTGGACAACACCAGCGTCACCGCTTCGCCCGCCTGCGCCTGCTGCAGGTCGCCATCAAAGGTGACGATGCGGCTGACGCTGGACTCCACGCCGGACGGCAGCACCTTCACACGCTGTCCGACCCGCACCACGCCAGACGCCACCGTACCGGCGTAGCCGCGGAAATCAAGGTTCGGGCGGCTGACGTACTGCACCGGAAAACGCATCGGCTGGCTCAGGCTGCGGGAAGAGACATTGACCGTCTCCAGTACATCCAGCAACGTCGGGCCGCGGTACCAGCTCATGGTCGTGCTCGGCGTGGCGACATTGTCGCCATCCAGCGCGGAAATCGGCACAAAGGTGATATCCAGATCGGTCGGCAGTTGACCGGCGAAGTCCAGATAATCCTGTTTGAACTGCTCGAAGACCGCCTGCTGATACCCCACCAGATCCATCTTGTTGACCGCCACCACCAGATGGCGAATGCCCAGCAGCGTGGCGATAAAGCTGTGGCGGCGGGTCTGATCCAGCACGCCCTTACGCGCGTCGATCAGCAGGATCGCCAGTTCGCAGGTGGAAGCGCCGGTCGCCATATTGCGGGTGTACTGCTCATGCCCCGGCGTGTCGGCGATGATGAACTTGCGTTTTTCCGTGGAAAAATAGCGGTAAGCCACATCAATGGTGATGCCCTGCTCGCGTTCCGCCTGCAAACCGTCCACCAGCAGCGCCAGATCGAGCTTTTCGCCCTGGGTGCCAAGACGCTTGCTGTCATTGTGCAACGTAGAGAGCTGATCTTCGTAAATCTGACGGGTATCGTGCAACAACCGGCCAATCAGGGTGCTTTTGCCATCGTCAACGCTGCCGCAGGTCAGAAAACGCAACAGGCTTTTGTTCTGCTGCGCGTGAAGATAAGCCTCAACCCCGCCCTGATCGGCAATCTGCTTTGCAATACTATGATTCATTTGACGATTCCTCAGAAATACCCTTGACGCTTTTTCAGCTCCATCGAGCCGGCCTGATCGCGGTCAATCACCCGTCCCTGACGCTCGCTGGTAGTCGAAACCAGCATCTCTTCAATGATTTCCGGCAGCGTCTGCGCCTGCGATTCCACCGCGCCGGTCAGCGGCCAGCAGCCGAGCGTACGGAAACGCACCATGCGCTGGGCAATCACTTCGCCGGGCTGCAAGTCGATGCGGTCGTCGTCCACCATCAGCAACATGCCGTCGCGCTCCAGCACCGGACGCTCAGCGGCCAGATACAGCGGCACGATATCGATATTTTCCAGATAGATGTACTGCCAGATATCCAGTTCGGTCCAGTTGGACAGCGGGAACACGCGGATGCTCTCACCCTTGTTGATCTGGCCGTTATAGTTGTTCCACAGCTCCGGACGCTGGTTTTTCGGGTCCCAGCGATGGAAGCGATCGCGGAAAGAGTAGATACGCTCTTTGGCGCGGGATTTCTCCTCGTCGCGACGGGCGCCGCCGAACGCGGCGTCAAAGCCGTACTTGTCCAGCGCCTGTTTCAACCCTTCGGTTTTCATGATGTCGGTATGCTTGGCGCTGCCGTGCACAAACGGGTTGATGCCCATCGCCACCCCCTCCGGGTTGCGATGCACCAGCAACTCGCAGCCGTAGGCTTTGGCGGTACGATCACGGAATTGGTACATTTCGCGGAATTTCCAGCCGGTATCCACATGCAGCAGCGGGAACGGCAGCGTGCCCGGAAAGAACGCCTTACGGGCCAGATGCAGCATCACGGAGGAGTCCTTGCCGATGGAATACAGCATCACCGGGTTGCTGAACTCAGCCGCTACCTCACGAATGATATGAATACTTTCCGCTTCAAGCTGTTTTAAATGCGTGAGTCTTTTCTCGTCCATAACCTTAACCTTAAGCCAGATTCACCACGGCCGAGCGCCCGTCAGGCGGCGTCATCCGCGCTTGTTCACCAAACCAGGCGATGTGTTGATGTAACTTCACCACCTCGCCAATCACCAGCAGCGCCGGCGTCGGAGCCTGCTGCGCCAGTTGTTCCAGTTCCGTCAGCGTGCCGATCAGCACCTGCTGATCCTGCCGCGTGCCGCGGCCGATTACCGCCACCGGCGTGTGCGGCGCCCGGCCATGCGCGATCAACTGCTGGCTGATTTCCGCCGACTTGACCGTGCCCATGTAGATAGCCAGTGTCTGTCGGCCGCGCGCCAGCGTCGACCAGTCCAGCGCGTCGCCATCCGGGCGGCAGTGCCCGGTGATAAATATCACGCTCTGCGCGTAATCCCGGTGCGTCAGCGGAATGCCGGCATACGCCGTAGCACCGGCCGCCGCGGTGATGCCCGGCACCACCTGAAACGGAATCCCCGCCTGCGCCACCTGCTGCAGCTCTTCGCCGCCACGACCAAAAATAAAGGGGTCGCCGCCTTTCAGCCGCACTACCCGCTTGCCTTCCTGCGCCAGCTTCACCAGCAGCGCGTTAATCTCGTCTTGCGGCAGCAGATGCGCGCTGGCGCGTTTGCCGACGCAAATCCGCTCCGCATCGCGGCGCACCAGATCCAGCACCTCATCGCTGACCAGATGATCGTAAAGCACTACGTCCGCCTGCTGAATCACCTGCAGGCCGCGCAGCGTCAGCAAACCGGCGTCCCCCGGCCCGGCGCCCACCAGCGCCACCTCGCCTTGCTGAATATCGGGCTGCGCCAGTTGCTGTTCCAGTTCCTGCTCGGCCTGCGCCAGTTGCCCGGCGGCCACCAGACTGGAAAAACGACCGCTAAAAATGCGTTCCCAAAAACGCCGCCGTTCCGTTACCGACGCCAGCCGCTGCTTGATGCGGCCACGCCACTTTCCGGCCAGCTCCGCCATCTGCCCCAGACGGGCTGGCAGCAGCGCCTCCAGTTTTTCCCGCAGCAAACGCGCCAGTACCGGCGCCTGACCGCCGGACGAAATCGCCACCATCAGCGGCGAGCGGTCAATCAGCGAAGGAAAAATGAATGAGCACTTGGGCTGGTCATCCACCACGTTGACCAGCAACTGACGGCGATTGGCTTCCTCAAATACCGTGGCATTCAGCGCGGCGTCATCGGTCGCGGCTATCACCAGAAACACGTTATCCAGCAGCGCAGGCGAAAATTCCTGCGCCACCCATGCCAGCCGGCCCGTCTGATGCTGCTCGTGCAGCGGTTCGCACAGCGACCGTGCCGCCACCCGAACATCAGCCCCGGCGCGCTGCAGCAGGTCAATCTTGCGGGTTGCCACCTCGCCGCCCCCGACAACCAGCACGGGGCGCTGCCGGAGATCGGCGAATATAGGGAGATAGTTCACAGATGCCTTTACTAAGCTAAAAATTTTATAAAGCGACTATAAAACGTGAAGAGAAAGGTTATGAAATGCCGAATTAGTATGATTAGTTCCGTAATGGAATAACAAACCATGCGGGAAAGAATAAAAACGCTTAATAACGGTTTTCATGACTATTTTTACACTTCGCGTTCGCCTGGGCCTGCTTTGGGCAGGCGGAAACATCAGCACGCAGGCGGTGACGTTTCACAAAAATACGGCTGGTAATTTTCAAGACGCTGTTGACGTAGGTACCACCGGACTTCCTGAAGCCAGAGCTGGGGATGTAGCACCGCCCGGCTGAATGTCACGCCAGATAACTACCCGTGATTATCATACAGGTTAATCATCGTCTGGTTGATACCCGCGATCGGGATGAGTCGACTCTGTGCTGCTGAAGCCGTCACATTCATCCCTACGCATCATATCAACAGACGATCATCAGCCCTCATGCAGCCCACATTCGCGTTTCAGGCCGAAGAAACGGGTTTCTTCCTCGCTCATGCCCGGCTCCCACTTGCGGGTGGTGTGAGTATCGCCCACCGACAGATAGCCCTGTTCCCATAGCGGGTGGTAGCTCAATCCGTTGGTTTTCAGATACTGGTACACCGTGCGGTTATCCCAGTCGATGATCGGCAAGAACTTGAATACGCCGCGCATGACAGCCAGTACCGGCAACCCTTCGCGGCTGCCCGACTGTTCACGGCGCAGACCGGCGAACCAGGTGCCGGCGCGCAGTTCTTGCAACGCCCGATCCATCGGTTCGACTTTATTGATCTGGTTGTACTGCTCAATGCCGGTCAGCCCCTGTTCCCACAGTTTGCCGTAACGCGCCTCCTGCCAGGCGGGAGACTGCGCGGCACGGTAAACCTGAAGGTTAAGACCCAACTGTTCGGTCAGTTGATCGATGAACTGATACGTCTCTGTAAACAGATAACCGGTATCGGTGAGGATCACCGGAATATCCGGCCGCTGTCGGGTAACCAGATGCAGGCACACCGCTGCCTGAATGCCGAAACTGGAGGAAAGCACAAACTCGCCCGGCAGGTTTTCCAGCGCCCAGCTGACGCGCTCCTGCGCGGACAGACTCTCCAGCTGTTGGTTAACGTCCGCCAGCGCGGCGGCCTGTTCCGGTTGGGGCAAGGCGCGCAGCGCCTCCAGATTCAACATAGACATCAGGTTCTCCTGTCAGTCGTAAAAATCAACGGCGGGATCCAGCACCGGTTTAACGATGCCGACACGGATCGCAAAATCGCCAAACCCTTCGCCGCTCTCGCGTTCGCTGGCCCAGCGCCCGACCAGTTGGTCGATATCGGCCAGAATCTCTTTCTCGGTGATGTTCTCCCGATACATGCGCGGAATACGCGTGCCTTCGCGGTTGCCGCCGATATGCAGGTTGTAGCGGCCGATGGCTTTACCCACCAGACCGATTTCCGCCAGCATGGCGCGGCCACAGCCATTAGGGCAGCCGGTCACGCGCAACACGATATGGTCATCACCCACGCCATGCGCCTGCATGATGGCTTCCACCCTGGTGACAAACTCCGGCAGGAAGCGCTCCGCTTCGGCCATCGCCAGCGGGCAGGTCGGCAGCGATACGCAGGCCATCGAATTCTGACGCTGCTCGGTGACGCTGTCGTCGATCAGGCCATACTGGCGCGCCAGCGCCTCGATTTTGGCTTTGTCGCGGGTAGCGACGCCGGCCACGATCAGGTTCTGGTTGGCGGTCAATCGGAAATCGCCCTTGTGGATTTTGGCAATCTCCGCCATACCGGTTTTCAGCGGGCGCCCCGGATAATCCAGAATGCGACCGTTTTCAATAAACAGCGTCAGGTGCCATTTATTGTCGATCCCTTTCACCCAGCCGATGCGATCGCCGCGACCGGTAAACGCGTACGGGCGAACGGCCTCAAAAGCGATGCCGGCGCGGCGCTCCACTTCCTGTTTGAAGGTCTCGACGCCCACCCGCTCCAGCGTGTATTTAGTCTTGGCGTTCTTGCGGTTGGTGCGATTGCCCCAGTCGCGCTGAGTGGTCACCACCGCTTCAGCTACCGCCAGCGTGTGCGCTAATGGAATATAGCCCAATTCGCTGGCGGTGCGCGGATAGGTCGCCTTGTCGCCGTGAGCGATAGACAGACCGCCGCCTACCAGTACGTTAAAACCTACCAGTTGGCCGTTATCTGAAATGGCAACAAAGTTCAAATCGTTGGCGTGCAGATCCACATCGTTCTGCGGCGGGATCACCACCGTAGTCTTGAACTTGCGCGGCAGATAGGTCGCCCCCAGAATCGGCTCCTCGTCGGTGGTGGCGACTTTTTCCTTATCCAGCCAAATCTCGGCGTAGGCGCGGGTGCGCGGCAGCAGGTGTTCGGAAATCGTCTTCGCCCATTTATAGGCCTGCTGATGCAGCTCGGACTCCACCGGGTTAGAGGTGCACAGCACGTTACGGTTGACGTCGTTGGCGGTCGCCAGCGCATCCAGCCCAACCTCATGCAGCAGTTGATGAGCGGATTTCAGGTCGGACTTCAGAATGCCGTGAAACTGGAACGTCTGGCGGTTGGTGATGCGGATGCTGCCGTACAGCGTCTTTTCACCGGCGAACTGGTCGATGCCGAGCCACTGCTTCGGCGTCATCACCCCGCCCGGCAGGCGGCAGCGCAGCATCATGGCATGACGCGGTTCCAGTTTCTGTTCCGCGCGCTCGGCGCGGATATCGCGGTCATCCTGCTGATACATGCCGTGAAAGCGAATCAGCAGAAAGTTGTCGCCGTTAAAGCCGCCGGTCAAGCCGTCGCTCAAATCCTCTGTAATCGTGCCGCGCAGGTAATTGCTTTCCAGCTTCAAACGCTCGGCATCAGCCAGCTTGCCCTCGACCACCAGCGGACCAGAATATCTTTCGCTCATTAGTACACATCTCTCTGATAACGCCGCTCAAGACGCAGCTCGCTTAAAAACTCATCCGCCTGTTCGGCGTCCATTCCGCCGTGTTCAGCCACAACGGTCAGCAGCGCCTGCTCTACATCCTTCGCCATGCGATTGGCGTCGCCGCAAACATAAATATGGGCGCCATCCTGAATCCAGCGCCACACATCCGCGCCTTTTTCACGAATTTTGTCCTGTACGTAGACCTTGTGCGCCTGATCGCGCGACCAGGCCAGATCGATAGTCGTCAACAGCCCGTCTTTAACGTAGCGCTGCCACTCCACCTGATAGAGGAAATCTTCGGTAAAGTGCGGGTTGCCGAAGAACAGCCAGTTTTTGCCGCCGGCGCCTTCAGCCTCACGCTGCTGCATAAACGCGCGAAATGGCGCGATGCCGGTGCCCGGACCAATCATGATTACCGGCGTTTCGGGGTTAGCGGGCAGGCGGAAATTGTCATTGTGCTCAATGAACACGCGGACGTCGCCGTCCTCTTCCAGCTGGTCCGCCAGATAGCCTGACGCGCCGCCGCTACGCGCACGGCCTTCATACTCATAACGCACGGCGCCGACGGTGATGTGCACTTCGCTGCCGACATCATCCTGCGACGAGGCGATGGAATAGAGGCGCGGCGTCAACGGACGCAGCAACCCGGTGAGCTGTTCCGGCGTCAGTTCCACCGGCGCTTCGCGCACCATATCCACCAGCGGAGTACGCTGGGCGTACTGCTGTAGCGCGGATTTATCGGCAACCAACCCCAGCAGCGCCTCGTTGCGGGACAACGCCGCGTATTTGGCGACAATCGGCGCGGTGTTTTGCGTCAGTTCGAAATGGCGTTGCAGCGCTTCGCTCAACGGCAGGGTATTGCCGTCCACGACGACGGATTCGTCGCCTTTCAGCCACAACAATCCCAGCAGTTCCTGCACCAGCGCCGGATCGTTCTCATACCAGACGCCCAGCGCATCACCCGGCTGATAATGCAGACCCGAGTCGCCCAGATCGATTTCGATATGACGAACGTCTTTTTCCGAGTTGCGGCCGGTGATTTTCTGGTTGACCGACAGCGACGCGGTATAAGGGGCATCCTTGTGATAGGGGCTGGTGGTGATGGCGTTAACCTGACCGCTGGCCGCGGTTTGCACCGCCACCGCCGTCTGACTGGCAAAGCGCGCCTTCAATGTTTCCACAACCTGACGACGCCACTGCTCCGCCAGCGGCTGGAATTCCACATCGGCATCGACGCGATCGAGCAGGCGTTCGGCGCCTAACTCCGCCAGACGGCCGTCAAAATCCTTACCCGCCTTGCTGAAAAACTCGTAAGAGGTATCGCCGAGGCCAAATACCGCAAACGCGGCGCCCGCCAGCGACGGCGCTTTTTTCGAGAACAGGAATTTGTGCAACGCTACGGCTTCTTCCGGCGGTTCGCCTTCGCCCTGCGTCGAAGTGACGACCAGCAGCAGTTTTTCCTGCGCGATCTGTTTGAATTTGTAGTCGCCGGCATTCACCAGCGTCACCGGCAGGCCGGCCGCCAGCAGATCGTCGCGCACCTGTTCCGCTACGCGGCGGGCATTACCGGTCTGAGAGGCGGAAATCAGCGTGATGGACGACAGCGGCGCTGCGTCAACCGCTGGCGCCGCCGTTGTGGCCGGAGCGGCAACCGCGCCGGGCTGTTGCTGAATAACGCCCCAGAAATAGCCGGACAACCAGGCCAGTTGCGTCGGTGAAAGATCACCGGTCGCGGCCTGAAGACGCGAAAGTTGCTCCGCGCTCAATGGGAGCAGCGGAGTCGGAGAAGCCGGAGTTGTCATTGTAGTGTCGGTATCCTTGTTCTGGTCGCGGGCGCTAATGCCGGGTTGCCGCAATAGTCAAATTCATGAAATAGAAAGTCAGATGGGACATAAGGTAACCATCCCCATCTTAACAATTAAAGACATGATGGAAATATTTAATAACCAAAACGACTAAATGGTTTTTTTGATAACACTTATTGCTTTAAGTGTTATTGATCACAATTTACTGCATTGATTATTTTAATGTTTCTTTTGCGCTATCGCGCTGGCGTTATACTCAATGCTCTGTGGCTCAGGGAGCACACCGATTATGTGGCAGCGTCGCGCACTGGAACTGAACACCCAGGATATCTGGCACTGGCGGCACATTACCGCGCTGGCGGACTACGCCCGCCGTTATGGGTTCAATACGCTGGTGCTGGGGCAGGCGGACCTGCTGGACAAGCTGGTGACGCCGCCCGCCTATCAACATGCCCGCTTTGACGATCGCATCAGCAGCCAGCAACGCTCGCGCTGCGTCTATCTCAATCAGGTCGCCGCCTATTGCCGCGAACAGGGGCTGGCGCTGTACCTGCAATGCAAAGAGCTGGCCTTCCCCACCGACCTGTTGTTGCAGCACCCGCAGTTGCTGGACGATGCGCGTCAGTTCCGTATCGACACCCATTTCTGGTGCGATTATCTGGCCGCCAAAGTGGATCTGCTGATGCAGCAGATCCCGCGTTTGAGTGGATTGATGCTGGCGATTTCCAACAGCGACAGCCTGATACGTTTTGCTCCGCCGCCCGGCGAAGAGATGCAAAGCGGTAATATGCCGCCGACAATCCCCCCCCCCCTAGACAGCGAACCGATCTACCGGCAACTGTTTGCCGCCGTCTCCCGAGTTATCCACGCCCACCAACGTCATCTGGTCTTGCGCGCCTTTCCGGCCAATCATCACGACATGTCTCACGTACTGGAAGCCATCCGCAGCCTGCCGTCCACCGTCTCCGCCGCCATCAAGATGACGCCGGAACGCTTCTGGCCGGAATTCCCCAACAACCCGGCGCTGCTGGAGCTGGATGACCGGGAAATCTGGGTGGAGCTTGATCTGGCGGGCGAGGAAGTCGGCTGGGGCAATCTGCCGTTTCTGCGTTACACCGAGATTCAGGGGCGGTTGCTATGGTGTCGGGAAAAGAACCCGGCCATCGTCAGCGCAGCCTGCCGCATCAGTTGGGACGGCGTCGATAACCACAGCGTGCTGGGGTCGTTGAGCGAATTTACGCTATTCGCCTGCGCACGCCTGTTGAACGGCAGCGCGCCGCCGGTTAACGAAAGCGAACTTTTTCGCCAGTGGCTGGCGGAATGCTGGCAATGGCAGCCGGACGATGCAGTCTGTCATACCATGCGCGCCCTGCTGGAACAGGCGCAGCAGGCGCTGTCGTTGTCGCTGTATGCCCGTCACCATGTGTTCCACCGCCATAGCCTGCTGCCGTCCAGCTACGGCCAGGCGGTGTGGAGCCTGTACGGTCAGCTCAACCGCAACCACTGGTTGCCCGGCTCAGGGCGCGACATCACCTTTGATCGCCGCGAAACGGAACTGGCTTCCCAGAATCTGTACCAGATTGTGCGGGAGAAAGACGCGGCCTGGCAGTTGGCCGACCAGAGCCAGCAGGCCGCCAGCCAGTTTGCCCGCGACCACGACCTGCCGGAACCGCTGCGCCAACGCTGGCTGCAGGAATGGCGTGGGCTGGCGCTCTATTGCCGGGCCTTCGTCCATGCCCAGAAAGCCTTTTTCACCCTGCACTACTGCCAGCGGGTGGAAAACAACTGGACGCTGCGTGAAATCGCCAAAACCAATATTCAGGCGCTCTACGGCGTCGCGCATGAAATGGACGATTTCTGCCTGCAACACCGGGACTACCCGGTGAGTATGCACGTCATGTTTGATGCCGCCCGCCCGCGCGCGCTGGCAGACAGCCTGCAACAACAGCTGACTGCGCTGACGCAGGACACCGGCGGCGGTCATCAGGCGGCGTCACGTCACGAGACGTAACGCCGCCGGGCCGGCAAATCAGCGGATCACCCGTTTCAGGATGCGGTTGCCCATGTCGTTGAAATTCTTCGCCGACGTCTCCACGCTCCTGTTGCCGTAATCCAGTTGTTCAACCGTTTGCAGAATCAGGCTGGCCAGTTGCGGATCTTCAATATACGAAGACACTGGCGTCTGCATCGGTTTTTCCAGCGCCTGCATCAGCCCTTTCACCGCCAGATCCTGCGTATCCAGCCGCTGACTGTCCTGCAACGCCTGACGCGCCACCCGGCTGAGCGGTACGCCGCGTTCGGTGCCCATCAGCAGGCTGCCTTCCGGGTCATTCATCAGGAAATTGAGCAGCAGCGCCGCTTCTTGCGGGTGTTTGCTGCTTTTGCTGATGGCAAACAGCATCGATGGTTTGAAAAATTGCCCCGGATTGTCGGAACCCGGCGTCATCATGTACGGCCCCAGCTCCAGTCTGGCGGGCGGCGCCAGCGGTTCGGCGTATTTCTTCACCACCGAGGCCCAGAGCTGCGCCCCGCCGTATTCGCCGTTGATCCACGGCCTTGTCTCAAACACCCCGGCTTTGCCAAAGGCGTTGTAGTATTTCGCCGATGGAATGACATGATCATCCACCAACCGTTTGTAGAACCGAAACGCTTCCAGCCACTGCGCCTCGGTGTAATTGAAGCGTTTGTTCTGCTCGTCAATCATGCCGATATGAAATTTCTGGGTCATATAGGTGTTGAGAAGCTCCAGCAATCCCTCGCCGCTATCCTGCGCCGGGGAAGCCAGCGGGAAGTAGTTGTCGCCGAGCTTATCCCTGAACACCTTGCCAGCCTGGAACAGTTCCTCCCAGGTGGTCGGGTACGCCAGACCGGCCTTTTTCCAGGTATCGACGTTGTAATACATCACCAGCCCGTTGAGCGAAGTGGAGATGGCGTTGACCTTGCCGTCCACCGTGGTCAGCGCATCCGCCGGAAAATCCTGCAGCTTTAGGGTCTCTTTCAGTTTGTTCAAATCGTAAAAGCCGGTACCGGTGCGGGAGAAGATCGGTATCCAGTTCCAGTTGATCTGCACTACGTCCGGCTCTTCGCCGCTGGCGATTTGGGTGGTCAGGCGCGAAAGGTAGCCATCCCAGCCGGTATATTCGGCTTTGACCGTGATCCCCGGGTATTTTTTCTGAAAAGCTTCAATAGCGGCCAGCGTGGCCTGATGGCGGCTGTTGCCGCCCCACCAGGACATGCGCAATGTCACCTGTTCCGCGGCCTGAACCTGGCCCAGTACGGTAAACGCCAACAACACCAGTCCTACCAGCAATCTCATCATGTCCCCGATCCTCTTTATGTTGTTATTTCAGGGCGGAAGGGTAATCAGGCAGGTACAGAGCACCTCCCGCTGGGAAACAAGATAGGCAGATTGTTTTTTTCTTCACCAGCGCCGGGGAACGACCAAATACGCGTTATGCGGAGCAGGCTGAAAAAATGCGTGTCGACAAACCCGGCAACGCTCATTTCATGGAAGCGGGTTCACCGTCCGACGCATTGCTGCACCCTTGCCTCACAACCTGCCTTCAACTGTGAACACGTTGCGCGATCGAGTTCACAGTTATTTAACAAAAACAAAACACCATGCGCCGCCAACGCTATGCGCAGTCGCCGGAAGGGATAAAAACGTGATGAAACACACATCGCGCTTGGGCCGCGGCGAGTATGACGTTATCACGCTCACATTCCGCCGGATTACGTTGGGCAGGCTGTGAAGGCGCTCTAACCCTGAGCGATTTCCCGCCGCACCGCGGCTGCCTGCGGTGAAAAACCGTGCTGGAATGACCTCCGTACCCCTATCGAAACAGGATAAAAACCATGAGGCTATCCATTCGCTCCTACACGCCCGCCGCCGACGGCGTTACCCCCGACACCGCGCTGTTCCAGCGGGCGATCGACGACCTGACTGCGCAAGGCGGCGGCACGCTGGTGGTGGAAGCGGGGCGTTATCTGCTGGGAGGATTACGGCTGCCCTCGAATTTCTGCCTGCAACTGGACGCCGGAGCGGAACTGATCGCCAGCGCCTGCTATGACGATTTTGCTCAAACCACTACCGTCAGCGTGGCCGAGCTTTCCGATCGCGCGTTTCTGTACGCCCGCCGGCAGCGCAACATCACCCTGTGCGGAAAAGGGAAAATCACCGGTAGCGCCGACGCCTACTTCTCAGCCGAGCCCGATGAGCAGGGCTATCGCCTGCCGGCGCAGCATCGCCCGCGTATTCTGGTGCTGGAGGACTGCGAACAGGTCAGTTTGCAGGACGTGACCATCGAACAGGCGCCGATGTGGACCGTCCATCTGGTGAGTTGCCGTCAGGTCAACGTTGAACGCCTGACGGTGGATAACGACATGACTATGGCTAACACCGATGCGCTTAACCTCGACAGCTGTCAGGACGTGACGGTGCACCACTGTCACCTGAGCGCCGCCGATGACGCCTTGTGCATCAAAACCACCGCCAAGCCCCCCGCCATGCAGTATAAGGCCCAGCGAATGACGGTCAGTCACTGCCGGCTGCGTTCGCGCAGCTGTGCGCTGAAAATCGGCACCGAAACCTTCGCCGACATTGAAGACCTGACCGTCAGCCACTGCGTCATCTACGACTCCAACCGGGGGATTGGCCTGATTTCCCGCGATGGCGGCGCGTTTCGCCGTATCTGTTTCAGCGATATCACCTTCGAATGCGTCGCGGCACCGCCCTGTCACTGGGGCAAGGCCGACCCGGTATTCGTGTCGGCGCGTTACCGCGACCCGATGATTGAACCCGGGGTGATTGAGGATGTGCGCTTCGTGCGGCTGTCCGGCGTTAGCGAAGGCGCCATCAACCTGCACAGTACGCCGGCGGGTTATATTCGCGATATTCATTTCGACGGCATTACGCTAGAACAGCGACCGAGCGATTCGCCGGAACAGGGCTTGTACGACGTCCGCCCGCCCTGCAACCCGGAGCGCCCCACCGGCATGGGGCTGGACAACGCTTATCTGGTCAACCCGGATACCGGGCGCGCTTACGGGGTGGAAACCTACCCAACCGGGCTGCCCGCGCTGTTTGCGCGCGGCGTCAGCGGATTAACGTTACACAACATGACGTTGCAGCGTCCGTCTCCGTTGCCCATCGGCTGGAGTCACGATGCGGTTATCGAACTGACGGAATAGCCCGATTGACAACCTGGCAGGATGGCGCGCTGATACTGGCAGAAAGGACAGTTTGGTGTCAGGAAACGTGCTTAACACGGCACTTTCCGGTAGTATGCGACGGTTTTTTGAATGACACGAGAGCCTCACCATGCCAACCACACTGTTTAAAGATTTCCAGTTCGAAGCCGCGCATCGGCTTCCCCATGTGCCGAACGGCCATAAATGCGGCCGCCTGCATGGTCATTCGTTCATGGTTCGTCTGGAAATTACCGGTGAGGTCGATCCTTATACCGGCTGGGTGATGGATTTCGCCGAGTTGAAAGCTGCATTCAAACCCACCTGGGAGCAGTTGGATCACCATTACCTGAACGACATTCCAGGGCTGGAAAACCCTACCAGCGAAGTACTGGCGCGCTGGATCTGGCAGCAACTCAAACCGACGCTGCCGTTATTAAGCGCGGTGACCGTCAAAGAAACCTGCACCGCCGGTTGCGTCTACCGCGGCGAGGACGACTGAGTCAGCGGCCTGCGCGGCTATCAGCTAACACGACGCCCATCAGGCAATATTGAGGTATTTGTGGGTCTGCATCGATAAACGCCAGTTGCGGGCGATGCAGGTTTCAATACACAGCCGGGTGGCGTCGTCCTTCTGACTGATCGGCTGCAACGCCACAATCCGCGCCTTCTCGTCATCCAGTCTTGCCAGCAACGCATCCAGCGCCTCAATATCCCGCTCGCGCGCCACCGGATGTTTGATTTCATTCGCCCGTTGCAGCGCCTGATCCAACACCGCCAGCCCGCCGCGCATATTCACTTTGGGAGAAACCGTCACCCAGCAGTCGGGTGAGCAGCGTACTTCGTGGGTGCCGCTGGTTTCGATCTGAGTACTGAACCCCCGCTGCTCCAGCGTCTGCGTCAACGGCGTCAGATCGTGGATACAAGGCTCGCCGCCGGTAATCACCACGTGTCTGGCGCTGTACCCCTGCAACGCTATCTGCCGCAACAGCTCCTCAACACT
Organism: Dickeya sp. NCPPB 3274; assembly: GCF_000406205.1. NCBI lineage: Bacteria > Pseudomonadati > Pseudomonadota > Gammaproteobacteria > Enterobacterales > Pectobacteriaceae > Dickeya > Dickeya sp. NCPPB 3274. Next base: position 3,955,476 of record NZ_CM001979.1, read on the forward strand.
GGAACCGCTCCAGGCGTCGCTTTCCCCGCTTTTAACCAGCACCTCCGCCAGCGGAATCTGCCGCTCCGGCAGTTTTTCCCAGGTATGTTTGGTGTCGCACCAGCTGCACCCCACCGGGCACCCTTGCAGACGGATAAACACCGCCGGAACGCCGGTGAAAAAACCTTCGCCCTGTAGGGTCTGGAACATTTCGTTAATCGGGTAAAGCATCGTGTTTCATTATTCCTTCTGGCTAAACCACTATTATCGCCGATAGTGCAAGCCATGCCAAACCGCCGGATGTAATAACAAAAAAGAACGACTGCCTGAGATTTGTGCCTGTGCGATTCCCGGTTAATAATCAACAGGTCGCACATGATACGACCATACCTCTATCCCCAATCGATCTCGCATTGTGGGAAGGCGGCAACAGCGCGAATCCCCTGGGCTTGCTTACTGCAGTAAGCGACGGGAATGCGCGACAGGTTTGCGTAAGCCGATTTGAACGCTGCCAACTGCAATGTGGAAGATGAAAGGTATATTCACAAATAAGGAAATGTAAGATGACATTATTAAAGCCCCTTGCTGTTTTCTGTTTGTCATTATCTCTGGTTCCGGCATTCGCCAATGCTGAAGCGGTCACCCAGGTTAAAACCCAACCCGGTTATTACCGCATGATGGTCGGGCAGTATGAAATCACCGCGCTGTCCGACGGCACCAACACCATGCCGATGGACAAGCTGCTCACCCGCACACCGCGGGAGAAAATCGTCAGCCTGCTGGAAGCCAGCTACCTGAAACCGCAGGTGGAAACCTCTATCAACGCGTTTCTGATCAATACCGGAAAAAACCTGATTTTGGTTGATAGCGGCACCGGCGCGCTGGGCGGAAAAACCACCGGTAAAACGCTGGCCAACCTGAAAGCGGCCGGGTACAAACCGGAGCAGGTCGATACCGTGCTGGTGACTCACCTGCATGCCGATCACTTCGGCGGACTGGTCAGCGACGGAAAACTGGTTTACCCCAACGCCACCATTTATGTGAACCATAAAGACACCGATTTCTGGCTAAGCCCGGACAATCTGAAAAAAGCGCCGCAGGACAAAAAAGCCGGATTTGAGCGCGTGCAGGAAGTGTTCCGCCATATCCGCGAAGCCGGCAAACTCAAAACCTTCACCGATCATCAGTCACTGCCCGCCAGCATTACCGCCGTGCCGACGCCAGGCCATACCCCCGGCCATACATCGTTCCTGGTTAACAGCGACGGCCAGAAAGTCCTGCTGTGGGGCGATATCGTACACGCCGAAGCGGTACAAATGCCGCTGCCGGACACCGCCATCGCGTTTGACTCTGATAGCGAGCAGGCGGTTCGCACCCGCGATGCACTGCTGAAAGAAACGGTGAAACAGGGTTACTGGGTCGCGGGCGCGCACATGCCGTTCCCCGGCATCGGTCATGTGGCGGTACAGCATGACGCGAACGGTAAGACCAATGGTTACCGCTGGTTGCCGGTCAATTACAGTCTGTCGGGGTTGTGAGTCACACAAGCCTCAAAAAACGGGCTTCCACTGGAAGCCCGTCCAAAACTCGCTATCTCTTCGACGCGTTTTACAGATAGACGCGCAAATACTCCGACAGACACAGAATCGCCATCGCTTGGCCGTATGGCATCGAGGTCAGCGGAATCTGGCGGTAGTAGTCCAGATCCTTACCCATCGCCGTCCCAAAGGACACGTTGAGCAATTCCCCGTTCTCGCTAATGTTCGCTATCACGCCGCGCATCGCCTTTTCCGCCACGTCGGCGTAGCGACGGTCAATGTAGCGCTTACGCACCGCTTTGAGGATACCGTAGGCAAACCCGGCGGTCGCCGAGCTTTCCAGATAAGAGGTGGGGTCATCCAGCAAGGTGTGCCACAGGCCGCTGTCGTCCTGATACTTCGCCAGCGCTTCCACCTGACTTTCCAGCACCTGAACCAGAAAACGGCGGGTGGCGTTGTGCTCGGGCAGATCCAGCAATTCGATGAATTCCGGGATTACGATGGTCAGCCAGCTGTTGCCGCGCGCCCAGCGGGCCTGCGCAAAACTGTGGTTACCGTCGAAAGTCCAGCCGTGGAACCACAGGCCGCTCTGGCGATCCATCAGGTACTGCACGTGCAGCAGGAACTGGTAGGTGGCTTCTTCGACAAACTCGGGGCGGTTGAGCAGCTTACCGATTTTCGCCAGCGGCAACACGCTCATCATCAACGTGTCGTCCCACAGTTGATCGGTGTTTTCGCTGTTGTAGACGATGTGCTGCAAACCGTTCTTGTGGGTACGCGGCATGTCGTACATCACCCATTCCGCCCAGCGTTCGAGATACGGCACCCAACGGCTGTCGCCGGTTTCTTCATAACGGTAGGCCAGCGTCAGGAACGGACACACGGTATTGACGTTTTTGGTCGGCGTGCCCTCTTCCAGCCGGGCGGTGAACCAGTCATCGATGATGGCGCGCATCCGCTCATCGCCGGTCTGGCGATAATACTGGTAGATGCCGTACAGCCCGATGCCATGCGTCCATTCCCAGCCAGCCCAGCCTTTGGTGTCGATCACCCGGCCGTCATCCAGCCGCAGCAGGAACTCACCGGTTTTATCTTCAATGTTGATCAGATTGTCGGTTACCCGGCAAATCAACGCCTTTAAATCGTCCCGGGAGATGAAGTATTCGGGCTGGCGCAGCAGCGCGCTATGTTTTACAGGAAAAATGGTCATAACAGATATCCGATTCCAGTTTCATTACCTATCAATCGATGACTTCTCGATACGTATCCATCTGCACAGCACGGCTCAATGCACACCGTGGTGAGGCGTTCCGCCGGTGATCGACCGGGCCGGCGCCTTGTGACGATTGAGATAACCAATGTTGTTGTTCCCCCACAGGGATTCATATGGCATACCGGCCAGCATTTCCACTGTAGCTCGGGCTTCCGGCGTGACCTTTTCCGGCACAATGCGGCCTGCTTCGCGCATTTTCGCCGTTTCATGACGCAACACTTCATGCGTTTGCAGGTTCAGCTTAAAGCGCAGCGACACCAGGAAGCCTAACGCCAGCACCCCGACAGTACCGAAACACAGCACCACCAGAATGGTGTGGCTGACGCCCGGCGCCTGCACGCTCTGACCGGAGACAAAGCCGGACAGTTGCAGTACCACGCCCACCAACATCACCGCGCCAGCCTGCGAGGCTTTACGGGTCAGGGTCATAATGCCGGCGAAGATCCCTTCACGGCGCTGAGCGGTGATGACTTCATCCACGTCAGCGATGTAGGTATAGGTATTCCAGGGCACATAGTTGATGCCGCCGCGCCCCAGACCGGCCAGACCGGACACCAGCAACAACAGCGAGAACGCCGAATGCATACCGCTGTAGTACAGGAAGCCATAGGAGAGCGCGCTCAGACCAAACAGGCAGACCACCATACGGTAGGACGGTGCCGGGCCGAACTTGATGCACAGCGGGATCATCGCAATCACCGAAATAAACTGTAGGATCGCCATCGTCCCCATCAGGTTGGACGCCATGGTCGGGCTCTGCATCAGCACAAACACCACGTAGTAAGTGAACACCGCGTTGAACACGTCCTGAGCGATATAGCCGCCCAGATACATCCCCAGATGCTGGCGGAAGATGCGGATACGCAGCGTGGACAACAGTTCAATGTTAAGGCGTTTGAGGCTCTGCCCCAGCGTCAGCGACTGGCGTTCTTTTTCCGCCTGCAGCGAGGCCTCCGACATTTGGTCACGCGGCCGTTCCCAGGTGAAGAAGTACACCAGCGTCAGCACGCAGGCGCAAATCACCGAGAACACCAGACTGGAGTAGAAGAAGGACACCGCATTGTCTTTGCCGAAGTACCCCAGCAGGATACCGGGCAGAAACGCCGCCAGAATCGCCGACAGCTGCGCCAGCGCGATACGCGCACCGGAGAACTTGGTCTTCTGTTTGAAATCATCGGTCATTTCCGGCACCAGCGTTTCATACGGCACCAGCACCATGGTGTAGATGACGTCAAACAGCAGGTAGGTAATCAGGTAGTACCAGTAATCCATGTGGCCGACCCACATCAGGCTGTAGCTGAAGACACAGGGAATACCGAGCAAAATAAAGAATTTACGGCGCCCGAAGCGTTTGCCCAGCCAGGTGGAGCCGAAGTTATCGGTCAGGAACCCCATCAGCGGACTGACCACCGCATCCAGTACCCTGGCCATGGCAAAAATAAAGGTCGCCTCGATAGGCGTCAGGCCGCAAAACGTGGTGTAAAAATAGAGCAGCCAGCCGGCGGTGAGCGCCGTGGTGCCGGCCCCGAGGAAATCGCCGGAACCGTAGGCCAGGTAATTCGCCAGCCCAATCTTACGTGTTTTCATCGCCATCCTTCCTCATTGATTTATTTATGAAGGTGTTGCGGCGGACCAAAAAACATCGTTGCCGCCGTAGCGTTAAGGTAACGAGGCGGCAAGGCAAAAACCTTTGCGCGTTTGCCACCCCGTTGCCGCTACTGGCATCCGCGGGAAGAACCAACCGATCGGCTTCAAACTTCTGGTCGAAATACGATTTCGAATCAACAGAACCCGTGGTCCGAAATTACTCTAGCGGGTAGAGACGCGGCTCGCATGCAGGGAAGAAGGGATTTGGGATCGGGTTCATTGTTTGTCATGCCCATGACCCAACGGGGAAGAAAAGTCTGGAAGCACGCTCGCAATTTACATGATTCAGTGCAGAATCAGGCAGGCTGATAGCGGGCCATAAAGCCGCACAAATGCCAACCGGCAGGCAAAAAAAATCCGGAAGCAGAAATGCCTCCGGATTGTCAGACGTGATGACCGGCGAGTCGAGTTCGCCGGTCGGCAGGCGCTTACGCCTGGCCTTTCACTTCTTTCAGGCCGTTGAACGGTGCAGAATCACCCAGCGCTTCTTCGATACGAATCAGCTGGTTGTATTTAGCCACGCGGTCAGAACGGCTCATGGAACCGGTCTTGATCTGGCCAGCCGCAGTACCTACCGCCAGGTCGGCGATGGTAGCGTCTTCGGTTTCGCCGGAACGGTGAGAGATCACAGCGGTGTAGCCTGCGTCTTTCGCCATCTTGATAGCAGCCAGCGTTTCGGTCAGAGAACCGATCTGGTTGAATTTGATCAGGATGGAGTTGGCGATGCCTTTCTCGATGCCTTCTTTCAGGATCTTGGTGTTGGTTACGAACAGGTCGTCGCCCACCAGCTGGATTTTGTCGCCCAGTACTTTGGTCTGGTAAGCAAAGCCAGCCCAATCGGATTCGTCCAGACCGTCTTCGATGGACACGATCGGGTACTGTTTGGTCAGCTCTTCCAGGAAGTGGGTGAATTCTTCAGAGGTGAACGCTTTGTTGCCTTCGCCGGCCAGAACGTATTTACCGTCTTTGTAGAATTCAGATGCAGCGCAGTCCATCGCCAGCGTGATGTCTTTGCCCAGCACGTAACCAGCCGCTTTCACCGCTTCAGCGATAACAGCCAGCGCTTCGGCGTTGGAACCCAGGTTCGGCGCGTAGCCGCCTTCGTCGCCAACAGCAGTGTTCAGGCCTTTGCCTTTCAGCACTTTAGCCAGGTGATGGAAAACTTCAGAACCCATACGGATGGCTTCTTTCACGGTTTTCGCGCCAACCGGCTGAATCATGAATTCCTGGATGTCGACGTTGTTGTCGGCGTGTTCACCACCGTTGATGATGTTCATCATCGGCAGCGGCATGGAGTATTTGCCCGGGGTGCCGTTCAGTTCAGCGATGTGAGCATACAGCGGCAGGCCTTTAGACGCCGCAGCGGCTTTAGCTGAAGCCAGAGAAACGGCCAGAATGGCGTTGGCGCCGAAGTTGGATTTGTTTTCAGTGCCGTCCAGGTCGATCATGATCTTGTCGATGGCAGCCTGATCCTTGGCGTCTTTGCCCAGAATAGCCTGTGCGATCGGACCGTTTACCGCGGCAATGGCTTTGGTCACGCCTTTGCCCAGGAAACGGGATTTGTCGCCGTCACGCAGTTCCAGCGCTTCGCGGGAACCAGTGGAAGCACCTGACGGTGCCGCAGCCAGACCGACGAAACCACCTTCCAGATGAACTTCAGCTTCAACGGTCGGGTTTCCGCGTGAGTCGATGATTTCACGGCCAATGACTTTAACGATTTTGGACATCAGATTTTCCTCAGTACAAGTTAAACTAAAACCTCAGACGGCAACGCGCGATCAGAGGACCGCGCGTTGCTGCAAAACTCATTTCACCGGTAAAACCTTACTTCACCTGACGCTTCTGGTACGCCCCGGCGGCTTTCACAAAGCCGGCAAACAGCGGGTGCCCGTCACGCGGCGTGGACGTGAATTCCGGATGGAACTGACAAGCCACAAACCACGGATGATCAGGGATCTCAATAATCTCCACCAGCTTACGGTCGGCGGAGACACCAGCAACACGCAATCCCGCCGCCTCAATCTGTTTCAACAGCATATTGTTGACTTCGTAACGGTGACGATGACGTTCAATGATCGTCGGCTCACCGTACATCTGGCGCACCAGGCTGCCTTCCGTCAGATGGCACTGCTGCCCGCCTACGCGCATGGTGCCGCCGAGGTCGCCGTCTTCGCTGCGCACTTCGATATTACCATCGGCGTCACGCCATTCGGTAATCAGCGCCACCACCGGGTATTTACAGTCTGGCACAAACTCGGTGGAGTTAGCGCCTTCCATACCGACGACATTGCGGGCGAACTCCATCAGCGCTACCTGCATACCCAGACAGATGCCAAGGTACGGGATGTTGTTCTCGCGGGCATAGCGCGCCGCCATGATTTTCCCTTCCACCCCGCGGTAGCCGAATCCGCCCGGCACCAGAATCGCGTCTAACCCTTTCAGCACATCGACGCCGCGCGTTTCCACGTCCTGCGAATCGATGAGCTTGATGTTGACCGTCAGGCGGTTCTTCAGACCGCCATGTTTCAGCGCTTCAATCACTGATTTGTAGGCATCCGGCAGTTCCACGTACTTGCCGATCATGCCGATGGTCACTTCGCCGCCCGGATTGGCTTCTTCGTAAATAACCTGTTCCCATTCTGACAGGTTTGCTTCCGGACAGTTCAAGCTGAATCGTTTACAAATATAATCGTCCAGACCCTGAGATTTCAATAGCGCCGGAATTTTATAAATGGAATCAATATCCTTCAGCGAAATAACCGCTTTTTCCGGCACGTTGCAGAACAGCGCGATTTTTGCGCGTTCGTTAGCCGGCACGGTGCGGTCGGAACGGCAGATCAATACATCAGGCTGGATACCGATGGACAGCAGTTCTTTCACGGAGTGCTGGGTCGGCTTGGTTTTCACTTCACCCGCCGCCGCCATGTACGGCACCAGCGTCAGATGCATGAACAGGGTGTGCTCGCGGCCCACTTCCACCGCCATCTGGCGAATCGCTTCAAGGAACGGCAGCGATTCGATATCGCCGACCGTACCGCCGATTTCCACCAGCACCACGTCGTGGCCTTCGCCGCCTTCGATAATGCGTTCTTTAATCGCGTTGGTGATGTGTGGGATAACCTGAATGGTCGCCCCCAGATAGTCGCCCCGACGCTCCTTGCGCAGAACGTCAGAATAAATGCGTCCGGTGGTGAAGTTATTGCGGCGCGTCATTTTTGTGCGAATAAAACGCTCGTAATGACCCAGATCGAGATCGGTTTCGGCGCCATCTTCGGTGACGAACACTTCGCCGTGCTGCGTCGGGCTCATCGTGCCCGGATCCACATTGATATACGGGTCCAGTTTCATGATGGTCACGTTGAGGCCACGGGCTTCGAGAATAGCCGCGAGAGAGGCTGCGGCAATGCCTTTACCCAGAGAGGATACGACCCCGCCGGTCACAAAAATATAATTAGTTGTCATGCTGAACCTGAAAGTTTAGGTTTAAGGACGATGGAAAGACCAGGACGGGAAAGTAGTATACCCGAACCTGGGAGGCGTCACAAATGATCGTTTTACCCTTTGTGACGTTGACAGGCTCCGGCTGATGCGGTATCTCCCACCCACGCGGGAGACGATGACCGGGTTTAAAATCAGCCGGATAGCGCCAAAAAACCGGGAAAAACCCGACTTTCGTTCAGGAAATGATTTCAATCCTTTTTTTCTGATGCTTTTACCTGTTGCCAGGCTGCTTCCATCTCATCAAGCGTGGCGTCGGCAAGGGATTTGCCGCTTTCGCCAATCAGTTGCTCCACCTGCTGGAAACGGCGGGTGAACTTGCGATTCGCCTGCTGCAGTGCGATTTCCGCCTTGTGTCCGAGATGGCGAGACAGATTGACCGCCGCAAACAGCATATCGCCAATTTCTTCGCCCAGTTTTTCCGGGTCGATCACCGCCTGCTGCGCTTCGACCATCACCTCGTCGATCTCTTCGTACAGTTTGTCCACCACCGGTCCGAGCGTGGTCCAGTCGAAACCGACGGCGGCGCAGCGCTGCTGGATTTTATGCGCCTGCATCAGCGCCGGCAGCGCCTGCGGGATATCGTCCAACTGCGAGTGACGATCTTTTTCCGCCCGTTCCTGCGCCTTGGTCTGCTCCCAGTTAGCCAGCACCGCGTCGCTGTCCGGCAGCGTGGCGTCGCCGAAGATATGCGGGTGGCGGCGTTCCAGCTTGTCGCTAATGGCGTCACACACGTCCGAGAAATCAAACAGCCCCTGCTCTTGCGCCATACGGGCGTAAAACACCACCTGAAACAGCAGGTCGCCCAGTTCGCTGCGCAGGTCGTCGAAATCCTTGCGGCTGATGGCGTCGAGCACCTCGTAGGTTTCCTCCAGCGTGTAAGGAGCGATGGTGTCAAACGTCTGCTCGCGATCCCACGGGCAACCGTTTTCCGGGTCGCGCAGCCGCTGCATGATGTGGAGTAAGCGCGCGATGGCGGATGAATTCATAATAATCCTGATAATGACATGATAAAGGCGGGACCGGCCCGCCTTACGGTAGTAACAGTCGTAACAACAGTATCAATTGCCCTGCAAACGCCGGGCATCGATCACATCCGGCAGTTGATTGAGCTTAGCCAGCACCCGGCCCAGCACCTGCAGGTTATAGATCTCGATATCCATGTCGATAGTGGCGAGCTGCTGTTTCACGTCGCTGCGGCTTGAAACCCCCAACACATTGACCTTTTCGTTGGCCAGAATGGTGGTGATGTCGCGCAACAGGCCGCTGCGATCGTTGGCGGTTACCCGTACCACCAACGAATAGCCGCTGGAGTAGCTTTCGCCCCATACCGCTTCGACAATACGCTCCGGCGCGTGACTGCGCAGGTCGTCGAGCTGTTCGCAGTCCGCACGGTGGATGGAAATGCCGCGCCCGCGGGTGATGAAGCCGATAATATCGTCGCCCGGAATCGGCTGGCAGCAACGCGCGATATGGTGCATCAGGTTGCCGACGCCCTCCACCACCACCCGGCCGTTGTCTTTGGCGCTGGCGCGCTGGGCCGGCTGCTGGGATTTCTGCGTCAACTGACGCAGCGCTTCGCGATCCTGCTCTTCGGCGCTCGGCTGGTTCACCTTCGACTGCAGGAAGTTAACCAACTGATTAAGGCGGATATCGCCGCCGCCGATGCCGGCCAGCAATTCATCCATCGAATTGATGTTGTAACGCGGCAGCAGCAGTTTTTCGGCCATTTTCAGGCTCACGCCGAGATGCGCCAGTTCGTCTTCCAGAATCTGTTTGCCCGCCAGGATATTCTTGTCGCGATCCTGCTTGCGGAACCAGTTGTGGATTTTGGAACGTCCGCGGCTGGTGGTGATGTACCCCAGATTGGGGTTCAACCAATCGCGGCTCGGGTTCGGCTGCTTCTGGGTGATGACCTCGATCTGGTCGCCCATCTGCAACTGGTAAGTGAACGGCACGATACGCCCGCCCACCTTGGCGCCGATGCAACGGTGGCCGATGTCGCTGTGTATGTGATAGGCAAAATCGAGCGGCGTGGAACCGATCGGCAAATCCACCACATCGCCCTTGGGCGTAAACACGTAGACACGGTCGTCGAACACCTGGCTGCGCACTTCGTCGAGCATTTCGTCCGAGTCGGCCATCTCTTCCTGCCAGGCCAGCAATTTACGCAGCCAGGCGATACGCTCTTCGTAACCGGAACGTCCGCTGGTGGCCGCGCCTTCCTTGTATTTCCAGTGTGCGGCGACGCCAAGCTCCGCGTCTTCGTGCATCTGCCGGGTACGAATCTGAATTTCCAGCGTCTTGCCGCCCGGCCCCAGCACCACGGTGTGGATCGACTGATAACCGTTGGGTTTGGGGTTGGCGACATAATCGTCGAACTCATCCGGCAGGTGGCGATAGTGGGTATGCACAATCCCCAGCGCGGCGTAGCAGTCCTGCAACCGCTCCACCACGATACGCACCGCCCGCACGTCGAACAGTTCGTCGAACGACAGCGATTTCTTCTGCATCTTGCGCCAGATGCTGTAGATGTGTTTCGGCCGACCATACACCTCGGCCTTCAGCTCCTCTTTCGCCATCGAGGCACGCAGGTTTTTGACGAAATCGTCGATGTACTGCTCACGGTCGATACGACGTTCGTGCAGCAGTTTGGCGATGCGTTTGTACTCGTCCGGGTGCAGATAGCGGAAGCAGAAATCTTCCAGTTCCCACTTAAGCTGGCCGATACCCAGCCGGTTAGCCAGCGGCGCGTAGATATTGGTACACTCTTTGGCCGCCAGCACGCGCTCTTCTTCCGGCGCGTCCTTCACTTCGCGCAGGTGGGCGATACGCTCCGCCAGCTTGATCACCACGCAACGGAAATCTTCCACCATCGCCAGCAGCATACGGCGGATATTATCCACCTGCTCGGAGGCCATCGAGTCGTGCTGGGTGGCCTTGAGCTGGCGAATCGCATCCATATCGCGCACGCCATGCACCAGATTGACGATATTCTTGCCGAAGGTTTCCCGCAGCGTTTCTTCATCCACCACGTTGGCATCCGCCAGCGGGAACAGCATCGCCGCGCGCATGCTGTCGTTATCCATACTCAGCGTGGAAAGGATTTCCACCATCTCGATGCCGCGCCACAACAGCAGCATCGCATCAGGGTGGCCTTCTGTTTTTTCTTCGCAGTAGCGCCAGGTTTCGGCGAGGCGTTCGCACGACGTTTTACTGGCGATACCCAGGGAGGCAATCCACGCGTCCGGCACGAACTTGCCTTCAGTATTCAAATGCGCACTTCTTACCGCAACCATAATCTCTCCCTACTTTACCGAGCCATCGGTACCAAGCAAAAACAGTGCCATCGACTCAAGATGTCCGGTATGTGGAAACATATCCAGCATGGCCAGCCGGGCCAGACGATAACCGGCGGCCATCAGCACTTTGCTGTCCCGCGCCAGCGTGGTGGGATTACAGGATATATACACCACCCGCCGGGGAGCCAGTTTCACAATCTGCGGCATCACGCCCGGCGCGCCGGCACGGGCCGGATCGAGCAGTATCTTATCAAATCCCATCGACGCCCACGGTTGCCGGGTGACGTCCTCTTCCAGGTCATGATGATAAAATGTGACCTGCGTCAGCCCGTTGCGCTGGGCGTTTTCCCGCCCTTTTTCCACCAGCGCCGCCACGCCTTCGACCCCGACCACGCTGCCGGCCCGCTGCGCCAGCGGCAGGGTAAAATTGCCCATACCGCAAAACAGGTCGAGCACCCGGTCCTGCGGCTGCGGCTCCAGCCACGTCAACGCCCGCTCCACCATACGCTGGTTGATGTCGTCATTGACCTGAATGAAATCCCGCGGGCTGAACGCCAGCGATAACCCGGCGATGCGATAAGACGGCATATCGCCGTGCAGGCATTCCAGCGCGCCGGCTTCCGGCGCCGCAAACAGCGCCGCGCCATGCCGAACGGCGAACGCCGTCAGCGCCTGACGGTCAACGTCGCGCAACGGATCCAGATGGCGCAAGACCACCAACGGCCCCTGCTCGGCCAGCACCAGCTCCACGTGCCCAAGCCGCCGGACGGCCTGCAACTGCCCGAGACAATCGCGCAACGGCGCCAACAGCGCTTCCAGTTCCGGCCGCAAAATCGGGCAGGCGCCGATATCCACCAAATCGTGCGATCCCGCCTGCCGGTAGCCCATCTGTAACCGGCGCGTTTTCGCCTGATAGTATAATGCAAGGCGCGCACGACGGCGGTAGGCATAGGCCGATCCGGCGATCACCTCCGGCTCCGGCGGGACGGCGCCGGTTTCCCGCGTCATCAGGTGTGTCAGCGCGGCCGCCTTGCTGCGATGCTGCAACGGCTGGCTGGCATGCTGTTGCTGGCAACCGCCGCAAACGGAAAAGTGCGGGCAGCGCGGCGTCACGCGCTCTTCGCTGGTGGTCAACAACCGCCGCAGCCGGGCATGGGCAAACTGGCGTTTCTCTTCCGTCAACTGCACCTCGGCCTGCTCACCCGGCAGTACGCCGGGGATGAACAGCGTTTTTCCCTGATGGCGGGCTACTCCCTGTCCGAATGGATCCAGATCATTCGCCGTCACGGTAAGGGTTTGCCGGGTCGTCACGCGCCGGTTTGGAGAGTAGAATTGCGCCATAAGTGTGCTGTCATTGATTTAATGGAATAGTCGACCTTAATTGTCCCACATTGGAACCTCATGACCAAATACAGTCTGCGCGCACGTATGATGATACTGATTCTGGCCCCGACCATGCTTATCGGGTTGCTGCTCAGTAGTTTTTTCGTCATCCACCGCTATAACCAGTTGCAGGAACAGTTGGCCGACGCCGGCGCCAGTATCATTCAACCGCTGGCGGTCAACAGCGCCTATGCGTTGACCCAGCGTCAGCCGGAATCGCTGCGGCAACTGGTCAATATGCTGCATCGTCATCACTCCGGCATTGTGCGCACCATCAGCGTATTCGACGCCCGCAACCAGCTCATCGTCACCAGCAATCCCAACAATCCCCATGGCCAGCTGTTGCAGGTGCCGTCCGGCAACCCGCTGCCGACCGCCCTGCGGCTGCAAAACGAAGAAGAGTGCCTGGTGTTGCAGATGCCTATCGAAAACGAAGGCGAAGTCTCCTCCGGTACGCTGATCAGTCGGCAGGCGCCGATGGGTTATGTCGCCGTCGAGCTGGATTTGAACACCATCCGGTTGCAGCAATACCGGGAGATGTTCATGGCCGCGATGCTATTGCTGTTCTGCATGGGCGTGGCGATGCTGCTGGCCTATCGGCTGATGCGCGATGTCACCATCCCCATCCGCAACATGGTGGAAACGGTGGACCGTATCCGTCGCGGCCAGTTGGACAGCCGGGTGGAAGGCCACATGCTGGGCGAGCTGGACATGCTGAAAAACGGCATCAACTCGATGGCGATGTCGCTCACCGCCTATCATGAGGAGATGCAGCAAAACATCGATCAGGCCACCTACGACCTGCGAGAAACGCTGGAACAGATGGAGATCCAGAACGTCGAGCTGGATCTGGCCAAAAAGCGGGCGCAGGAAGCGGCGCGCATCAAATCCGAGTTCCTGGCCAACATGTCCCACGAATTGCGCACGCCGCTCAATGGCGTCATCGGCTTTACCCGCCAGACGCTGAAAACCCAGTTGACGCCGACCCAGAAGGATTACCTGCAAACCATTGAGCGCTCCGCCAACAATCTGCTCAATATCATCAATGACGTACTGGACTTCTCCAAGCTGGAAGCCGGAAAACTGGTGCTGGAGAACATTCCGTTTTCGCTGCACAACACGCTGGATGAAGTGATCATGCTGCTGGCGCATACCGCCCATGAGAAAGGGCTGGAGCTGACGCTAAACATCCAGCATGACGTGCCGGAACAGTTCGTCGGCGACCCGCTGCGCTTGCAACAAATCATCACCAATCTGCTGGGCAACGCCATCAAATTTACCGAACAGGGCAACATTGATATCCGCATCGAAAAGCGCCGGCAGGAGAGTTTGCAGGTGCTGCTGGAAATCCAGATCAAGGATACCGGCATCGGCATTGCCGAAGCGCAGCAGACTCAGCTGTTTCAGGCGTTCCGTCAGGCGGATACCAGTATTTCACGCCAGCACGGCGGCACCGGTCTGGGGCTGGTGATTACCCAGCGGCTGGTGCGGGAAATGGGCGGCGACATCAGTTTCCACAGCAAACCGAATCAGGGCACCACCTTCTGGTGTACCGTTAATCTACAAATGAACCCGCACGTGCTGGAACCCGATTACCACTTTGATAGTTTGCAGGGCAAACATCTGGCCTATGTGGAAGCCAACCCGGCTGCGGCTCAGGCGACGCTGGATATTCTGGTGCATACGCCGCTGACCGTCAGCTACAGCCCGACGATGGAACAGTTGCCGGAACGCACCTTCGACATCCTGCTGATCGGCGTACCGATCCACTACCGTAATACGCTGTTGGATTTCACGCCGCAGATTCGTGACTTCTGTCGTCTGGCCTCCTGCGTGATTCTGGCGCTGCCGAGCATGGCGGAAATGGAAGCGGAGCAACTGAAATCGTTCGGCATCCACGCCAGCCTGAGCAAGCCCATCACCGCGCCGCGGCTGTTGCCGATGCTGCAGGATAACAGCCTGTTTAGTCAGGACAGCAACGAACGCGCGCTACCGCCGCCCGCCGCGTCGCTCAGTCGTTTACCGCTCAGCGTAATGGCGGTGGACGACAACCCGGCCAACCTGAAGCTGATCGGCGCGCTACTGGAAGAACAGGTGGAAAACATCATTCTGTGCGAAAGCGGCGCCGACGCCATCGCCCGCGCGCAGGGCACCCATCTGGATATCATTCTGATGGATATACAGATGCCCGGCATGGACGGCCTGCAGGCCAGCGAGCATATCCGCCGGCTGTCGCAGCACGCGCATACGCCGATCGTGGCGGTAACAGCGCACACCATGAGCGGCGAGCGCGAAGTGCTGCTGCAATCGGGTATGGATGATTATCTGTCCAAACCCATCGACGAACAGATGCTGCGCCAGACGTTGCTGCGCCATGCCTGTAAAACGCCCAGCGAACTGCCCGCTCCGCCGACGGCGGCGGTCACGGCGCAATCGCCGCTGTCGCTGGACTGGGATCTGGCGTTGCGGCAGGCCGCCAGCAAACCGGATCTGGCGCGCGACCTGCTGGCGATGTTGCTGGATTTTCTGCCGGATGTACGTCAACAGGTAGACGCGGTGCTGGCGGGCCACTCACCGGACAATCTGGTCGACATCATTCACAAACTGCACGGCAGTTGCAGCTATAGCGGCGTACCGCGGCTCAAACAAATTTGTCACTACCTCGAACAGTCGCTGCGCAAAGGTCTGTCGGTTGATGAGCTGGAACCGGAATGGCTGGAGTTGATGGACGAAATGACCAATGTGGAAAAAGCGGCGCGCAAACGGCTGGAAGCCTCAGTCTGAAACGCCGGCGGCGATGACAAGCGATGACCAATCAGGAATGCCATCAGGCAGGCGGATGCACGCAAAGGCAGCGCCTGCCGGTTGGTCAGCCGTCGCGGTGACGGCCAGCGACGAGCTCAGGAAATCGCCTGCGCCAGTTTGATGGTGGCGGCAATATTGCGCGCGGTCATCCGCACGTTGGCGGCGGCGTTGTCCAGCGCTTCCTCCAGCGAACAGATGTTGTAAAGCACGCTGAATACCGCATCAAGCCCATGATCGTGCACCACGCCCACGTCGGCGGTCAGGCTGCCGGCAATACCGATCACCGGTTTGTGGTAGCGTTTAGCCACAGAAGCGACGCCGATCGGCACTTTGCCGTGAATGGTCTGGCTGTCGATGCGGCCTTCGCCGGTGATCACCAGCGACGCGTCCCTGACCAGTTCGTCCAGCCCTAACGCTTCGGTGACAATCTCAATGCCGCGACGCAACTCCGCGCCGCAGAACGCCAGCAACGCCGCGCCCATGCCGCCGGCAGCGCCCGCGCCCGGCACCTGCTCCACGTCGATATCCAGATCGTTGCGGATCACGCCCGCATAGTGGCGTAACGCCTGATCCAGTTGCTCGACCATTGCCTCGGTGGCGCCTTTCTGCGGCCCGAACACCGCCGATGCGCCCTGCCTGCCGGTCAGCGGGTTGGTGACATCGCACGCCACCTCAAACCGGCACTGCCGGATACGCGGGTCCAGCGAACGGGTGTCAATGTGTGCCAGCCGCGCCAGCTCCGCGCCGCCAAACCCGATCGGCTGCTTCGCGTCGTCCAGCAACTGCGCGCCCAACGCCTGCATCATCCCTGCGCCGCCATCGTTGGTGGCGCTGCCGCCGATGCCGATAATACAGTGACGAACGCCGTGATCCAGCGCACTGCGAATCAGCTCGCCGGTGCCATAGCTGGTGGTCAGCAGCGGATTACGCAGATGCGTCGGCACCCGTTCCAGTCCGCTGGCGGCCGCCATCTCGATAAACGCCGTTTTTTCATCCCCTGACAGCCCGAAAAAAGCGTCGATCTCATCGCCCAACGGACCGGTGACGTTCACCTTGACGATTTTACCGCGGGTGGCCGCCACCATGGCTTCCACGGTTCCCTCTCCCCCATCGGCGACCGGCAGTTTCACGTAGCTGGCGTCGGGGAACACCTCCCGAAAACCGGCCTCAATCTGCGTCGCCACTTCCTGGGCGGATAAGCTCTCTTTGTAAGAATCCGGTGCGATAACTATTTTCATAAACGACTCGCGTCATCAACTACCCGCGCTGTAGGCTGTGTCCCGCAATTATTCGCGTCGCCGGCGCAGAGCCGGGGTCAAAGCGCAGCATCCCGCGCGACTCGACGTGTGTCAGGCTTCCCCAACCACGCGGTTCGCGTCCGATCTCGCTGCGATTTGACCGCCAGCCGCTGTCACGCACAATTGCGGGACACAACCAGGAACCGGCGCAAGTCAAAAATGTTCCGTCAACCGGGCGGCCCGCGCCTTGCGCCGACGCCGCCCCGTCAACTACCGAGTAACTTCCACTTTCGCCAGTTTCTCGTAATAACAAGCCAGCGCGCTGTGGTCGGCGGCGCCCAGGTCATCAGCTTTCAGCGCCTGCATCATTTCCATCACCGCGGCAGTCAGCGGCAACTGGGCCCCAACGCCATGAGACGTATCCAGCGCGTTGGCCAGATCTTTGATATGCAGGTCGATGCGGAAACCGGGCTTGAAGTTGCGGTCCATCACCATCGGCGCTTTGGCATCCAGCACGGTGCTGCCCGCCAGACCGCCGCGAATCGCCTGATACACCAGGTCCGGATTCACGCCGGCTTTGGTCGCCAGCACCAGCGCTTCCGACATGGCGGCGATATTCAGCGCCACGATGACCTGATTCGCCAGCTTGGTGACGTTGCCCGCGCCGATATCGCCGGTGTGCACCACCGAACCCGCCATCGCCTTCATCACCTCATAGCTACGGTCGAATACCGCCTTGTCGCCGCCCACCATCACGGACAGCGTACCGTCGATCGCTTTTGGCTCGCCGCCGCTGACCGGCGCGTCCAGCATCTCGACGCCTTTTTCCGCCAGCGCCGCGGCAATTTCACGGCTGGCCAACGGGGCGATAGAACTCATGTCGATCACCACCGTGCCTTTACGCGCGCCTTCGATCACGCCGTTTTCGCCCAGTACTACCTCTTTAACGTGAGGGGAGTTCGGCAACATGGTAATCACGATATCGCTCTGCTCAGCCACGGCTTTCGCCGTTTCAGCCGAGGTGGCGCCCGCAGCCACAACGTCGGCGACCGCCGCGCTGTTTCTGTCCAGCACAACCAATGAGTAACCCGCTTTGATCAGGTTTTTGCTCATCGGTTTGCCCATGATACCCAGTCCAATAAAACCAATTTTCATTGCGATAACCTCGTTGTCCATTCAGTGACATGGTCAGATATGTTTACGGCCGATGCGGCCCTGATTAATCCAAGTTACTTTTTGAATTTGTCGCACAGCGCCTGCGTAGCGCCGCGGAACACGCCCAGATCGCTACCCACCGCCACAAAACGCGCGCCCCATTCCAGATAGCGACGGGCATCCGCTTCCACCGGCGCCAGAATGCCGCTCGGCTTACCGTGGGCGGCCGCGCGTTCGAAGATGTGACGAATCACTTTCTGCACTTCCGGGTGGTTGGGCTGCCCCAGATACCCCAGCGCGGCCGACAGGTCGCCCGGGCCGACGAAAATACCGTCAACGCCATCCACCGCGGCGATCGCGTCCAGGTTGTCCACCCCTTCCTGCGTTTCGATCTGCACCAGCACGGTGATGTTGTCGTTAATGGTGGCGAAATAGTTCGGCTCGGTGCCGTAGGCGTTGCTGCGATGACCGACCGACACGCCGCGAATACCGGCCGGCGGATAACGGGTCGACGCCACGGCGCGAATCGCCTCTTCTTCACTTTCCACAAACGGGATCAGGAAGTTGTAGAAACCAATATCCAGCAATCGCTTGATAATCACCGGCTCATTGCAGGGCGGACGCACCACCGGCGCGCTGTGGCTGCCTTTCAGCGCCATCAGTTGCGGAATAAAGGTGTTGATATCGTTCGGCGCGTGCTCGCCGTCCAGTACCAGCCAGTCAAACCCGGCCAGCCCCAATACCTCGGTGGAAATAGGATTACCCAGCGCGCACCAGCAACCGATCAGGGTGTTCCCCTGCTGTAAATCCTGGCGAAATTGGTTAGGCAACAGTGGCGTCTTCATGTTTTGTCCTTACTCTTTACCTCGCCGCCCCGGATGAGGCGGCGCACCTCAATTAACGACTGTCGATAATTAACGAACAGCGATGGATTAACGAACCAGGCAGGGACGTTTGTTATCAAACGTCCAGTTAGGGATCAGGTACTGCATACCGACGGCGTCGTTGCGCGCGCCCAGCCCCATGTTTTTATACAACTCATGGGCTTTCATTACCTGATCCATATCCAGTTCGACGCCCAGACCCGGTTTTTTCGGCACTTCAACCATGCCGCCGACGATCTGCAACGGTTCTTTGGTCAAACGCTGGTTGCCTTCCTGCCAGATCCAGTGGGTATCCAGTGCGGCGATCTTGCCCGGCGCAGCCGCGCCGACATGGGTAAACATCGCCAGCGAGATATCAAAGTGGTTGTTGGAGTGCGAACCCCAGGTCAGGCCCCATTCGTGGCACATCTGCGCCACGCGCACCGATCCTTGCATGGTCCAGAAGTGCGGGTCCGCCAGCGGAATATCCACCGACTGCAGGGAAATGGTGTGGCCCATCTGACGCCAGTCGGTGGCGATCATGTTGGTGGCGGTGGGCAGCCCGGTGGCGCGGCGGAATTCCGCCATCACTTCACGGCCGGAGAAGCCCTGTTCGGCGCCGCACGGGTCCTCGGCGTAAGCCAGCACGCCGCGCAGTTGCTTGCCAAGGCGAATCGCCTCTTCCAGCGACCAGGCGCCGTTCGGGTCCAGCGTAATACGCGCCTGCGGGAAGCGTTTAGCCAGCGCGGTTACCGCTTCGGCCTCTTCGCTGCCGGCCAGTACGCCGCCTTTCAGTTTGAAATCGTTGAAGCCGTATTTTTCGTACGCCGCTTCCGCCAGACGCACCACCGTTTCCGGCGTCAGCGCCTCTTCGTGGCGCAGACGATACCAGTCGCATTTTTCATCCGACTGATTCTGGTACGGCAGGTCGGTCTTGTTGCGATCGCCGATGTAGAACAGATAACCCAGCATCTCCACCGCGTCACGCTGCTGACCATCGCCCAGCAATGCCGCCACCGGCACGTTCAGGAATTGTCCCAGCAGGTCCAGCATCGCGGCTTCGATCCCCGTCACCACATGGATGGTGGTGCGCAGGTCGAAAGTTTGCAGACCGCGGCCGGAGGCATCACGGTCGGCGAACTGGTTGCGCACCGCGGTCATCACGTTTTTGTATTCGCCCAGCGTTTTACCTACTACCAGCGCGGCGGCGTCTTCCAACGTCTGGCGGATTTTCTCGCCGCCGGGGATTTCACCCACGCCGGTATGACCCGAATTGTCCTGGAGGATCACGATATTACGGGTGAAGTACGGCGCGTGCGCTCCGCTGAGGTTCAGCAACATGCTGTCGTGCCCGGCGACAGGGATCACCTGCATACTGGTAATAACCGGGGTGGAACTTTGCGACGTCATGATAGTTTCCTTCTGTTAAAACGTTGAATTCTTAGGTAACTCGCGTCCGAACACCGGGCGCTTGCGATCAAATTTCCAGCCAGGGATCAGGTACTGCATGGCCGCCGCGTCATTACGCGCGCCGCTCGGCAGTTTCTTGTGCAGCTCATGAGCTTTCATCACCTGTTCCATATCCAGCTCGATACCCAGCCCCGGCCGTTCCGGCACCTTGATTTTGCCGTTCACAATCTGCAGCGGTTCTTTGGTCAGATGCTGACCTTCCTGCCAGATCCAATGGGTGTCGATGGCGGTCGGTTTACCGGGCGCCGCGGCGCCCACATGGGTAAACATCGCCAGCGAAATATCGAAGTGATTGTTGGAGTGGCAACCCCAGGTCAATCCCCACTCGTCACACAGTTGCGCCACCCGCACCGCACCGTGCATGGTCCAGAAATGCGGATCCGCCAGCGGAATGTCCACCGCCTGCAGCATCACGGCATGGTTCATCTCACGCCAGTTGGTGGCAATCATGTTGGTGGCGACCGGCAAGCCGGTGGCGCGGCGGAATTCCGCCATCACCTCGCGGCCGGAGAAGCCCTGCTCGGCGCCGCACGGGTCTTCGGCGTAAGTCAGCACGCCGTTCAGGTCCTTACACAAGCCAATCGCTTCGTCCAGCAGCCAGGCGCCGTTCGGGTCCACCGTGATGCGGGCATCCGGAAAACGTTTTTTCAGCGCCTTGACGGCGTCGATTTCCAGCTCGCCCGGCAGCACGCCGCCTTTCAGCTTGAAGTCTTTGAAGCCGTAGCGATCGGCCGCCGCTTCCGCCAGCCGTACCACTGCTTCGCTGTCCATCGCCTTTTGGTGACGCAGGTGATACCACGGATGCTTGCCCTGTTCGCCTTCAAGGTAGGGCAGATCGGTTTTGGTGCGATCGCCGATATAGAACAGGTAACCCAGCACCGTCACCTCGTCGCGCTGCTTGCCCGGCCCCAGCAACTCGGCCACCGGCACATTCAGGTGCTGACCCAGCAGGTCCAGCAGGGCGGCTTCCAGTGCGGCGACAGCGTTGACCCGCAATTCGAACGTCCAGGCGCCTTTGCCGAACGAGTCGAAATCCGAAGACTGGTTGCCTTTGTGAACCTGATGCACCAGATGATTCATGCGCGCTACCTGCGCCCCCACCACCTGTGGGATTGCCGCCGTCAGCGTGTTGTAGATCACCTCGCCGCCCGGCGCTTCGCCTACGCCGGTGTGCCCGGCGTTGTCTTTCAGAATCACGATGTTGCGGGTGAAATACGCCCCGTGCGCACCGCCAATATTGAGCAACATGCTGTCATAGCCCGCGACGGGGATGACTTTCATGTCGGTAATGACGGGGGAATCTTGCGTACTGCTCATAGTCACGTCCTTACCCTGCATCAGCGGGATTGATAAGGTTTCAATTCGATACGTTTAATATCCTGCACGATGAACAGGAAGCTCAGAATCGCCACCAGCGCATGGATACCGACATAAATCAGGCCGCCGTTGAAAGAGCCGGTGCTGCCCACTATGTAGCCGATGGCAATCGGGGTCACAATGCCGGAGATGTTGCCGAACATGTTGAACAGACCGCCGCTCAGGCCGCTGATTTCCTTCGGCGCCGTATCCGCCATTACCGCCCAGCCCAGCGCGCCGATGCCTTTACCGAAGAACGCCGCTGCCATCACCGCAATCACCACCCATTCCGTGGTGACGTAGTTACAAATCACCATCGACATGGACAGCAGCATACCCAGCACAATCGGCGTTTTACGCGCGACGGTCAGTGACTGAGTGCGACGCATCAGGAAGTCGGAAATCACCCCGCCCAGTACGCCGCCGACGAAACCGCAGATCGCCGGAATAGAGGCGACAAAGCCGGCTTTCAGAATCGACATGCCGCGAGCCTGCACCAGATACACCGGGAACCAGGTAATAAAGAAGTAAGTCAGCGCATTGATGCAGTATTGACCAAGATAAATCCCCATCATCATGCGGGAAGTCAGTAATTGCTTAATCTGGTGCCATTTCTCGCCGCGGGCGACCTCTTTTTTAGTCGCCGCCGCATCCATGTTGACCAGTGCGCCGCCCGCTTCGATGTACTCCAGTTCCGCCTTGTTCACGCTCGGGTGATCTTTCGGGTCATGAATCACTTTCAGCCACAGGAAGCTGATGATCATGCCGAGACCGCCCATGAACCAGAACACATGCGCCCAACCCACTTCGTGCGTCAGCCAGCCCATGATGGGAGCGAAGATAACGGTGGCGAAATACTGCGCGGAGTTGAAGATGGCGACGGCGGTGCCGCGTTCCTGCGCCGGGAACCAGGCCGCAACGATACGGCTGTTACCAGGGAAGGACGGGGATTCACACAATCCCACCATAAAACGCAGCATAAACAGTGAAATCACGATGGCTGAACCGTGGAACAGATCCACAAACCCTTGTAACAGGGTAAACAGCGACCAGGTGAAAATACTCCAGAAGTAGACCCGCTTGGAACCGAAGCGGTCAAGCAGCCAGCCTCCGGGGATTTGGCCTATGACATAAGCCCAGGAAAACGCGGAGAAGATATAGCCCATGCCCACGGCATCAAGACCAATCTCTTTGGACATGGCGGAACCGGCGATGGAGATCGTGGCGCGGTCGCCATAGTTGAATGACGTGACGATAAACAGCATCACGACAATCCAGTAACGGGCGTTGGTTTTCTTTTGTAATACGCCTGCTGCTGTGCTGACGGTATTCATGATGAACTCCTACTTTCAGATAGCGGTTAGCTCATTCATTCCGAATAACAACACAATGTAGGGTTGGGTTACCAGAATGAAATCAAGAGTCGGTAATGGTTTGAAACCTGAGCAAAGGAACAAACAGAACAGCAAAAATAAACCACGAGACCTCTTCGACTTCTGGGAAGAATTATAAAGGGCGGCCTTGGGGGGCTCACTGGACAAGCGCCCAACAATTACCGCGACCACCAACACGGATTCTTGCAATCGCCTAACGAATTGGGAGTCATTTCACGAAAACGCCGTTTTTTGTCGTTCAGGTCACAGGGCGCGGCGGTATCGATAAGGAGGGAGAAGCACAAGGGAACGGAATAATGTGACAGGTCTCACTGCATGTTGTTTCTTCGCCAGAGAAATTAAGCACAGCACATCAGGATGTCAGTCAATTGCATAATGCCCGGATGAGGAAAGCTCCCCTATACTGGTGCCGAGCAAAGTCATTATTAGCAGCAGTGAAAATAAACCGCGCGTTATAACTTTAACCAGCGTTATATACCCCAATAATTCGGGTTGCAGGACAAAACGCTCGCGTTGGCCCTTCGGGGCAAGGCTCACTACGAGCCTTGTTACGCGGCGACCGGGTGAATTCCCAGGGCGCTTACCTCAGCCGCTTGACGGCGGTAAGCGACAAATCGGCGCCAGCCGATTTGAACCCGGCGCCGGCAGGCCTGAGTACGGGCTGGTAGCGCCGTCGACATCCCGGCAACCTGAAGCATGACGGGTATAACATAATAAAGGTTAGCACCATGTCAGATAACACAAACAAGGGTGTGGCCAGTGAGCGGCCGCTTTATATCAAGGTCCATGAGTCTGACAATGTTGCCATTGTCGTTAACAATAACGGCCTGAAAGCCGGCACCCGATTCAGCTGCGGCCTGGAACTGAAAGAACACGTACCACAGGGCCACAAGGTGGCATTAAGCGATATCGCCCTCGGCGAGTCCATCGTCCGTTATGGCGAAATCATCGGCTACGCCCTCAGGGACATCGCCCGCGGCAGTTGGATCGATGAATCTCTGGTGGAATTGCCCAACGCCCCGGCGCTGGAAACGCTGCCGCTGGCGACCCGGGTTCCGCCGCCGCTGCCACCGCTGGAAGGTTACACCTTTGAAGGTTACCGTAACCCGGATGGTAGCGTCGGTACCAAAAACCTGCTTGGCATCACCACCAGCGTACACTGCGTCGCCGGCGTGGTGGATTATGTCGTCACACTGATCGAACGCGACCTGCTGCCCCGTTACCCCAACGTGGATGGCGTGGTAGCGCTGAACCATTTGTATGGCTGCGGCGTGGCGATCAATGCCCCGGCTGCGGTAGTGCCGATTCGCACCATACATAACCTGGCGCTGAACCCGAATTTCGGCGGCGAAGTGCTGGTGGTCGGGCTGGGCTGCGAAAAGCTCCAGCCGGAACGTCTGCTGCAAGGCACGCCGGATGTGCAGGCCATTTCACTGGACGACACCAGTATTGTGCGGCTGCAGGATGAGCATCATGTCGGTTTCAAATCCATGGTGGACGACATCCTGACTATGGCGGATAAACATCTGCAACAGCTCAATCGCCGTCAGCGCGAAACGGTGCCGGCCTCCGAACTGGTGGTCGGCATGCAGTGCGGCGGCAGCGACGCCTTTTCCGGCGTGACCGCCAACCCGGCGGTGGGATTCGCCTCCGATCTGCTGGTGCGCTGCGGCGCCACGGTGATGTTTTCCGAAGTTACCGAAGTCCGCGACGCCATCCATCTGCTCACGCCGCGCGCCGTCAATGAAGAGGTGGGCAAACGCCTGCTGGAAGAGATGGCCTGGTATGACGATTATCTGGACAGCGGCAAGACCGACCGCAGCGCCAACCCGTCGCCCGGCAACAAGAAAGGCGGCCTGGCCAACGTGGTGGAAAAAGCGCTGGGGTCAATCGCCAAATCCGGCACCAGTGCGATTGTCGAAGTGCTGTCGCCGGGTCAGCGCCCGACCAAACGCGGCCTGATTTACGCGGCCACGCCAGCCAGCGACTTTGTGTGCGGCACCCAGCAGTTGGCTTCCGGCATCACGGTACAGGTATTCACCACCGGACGCGGCACCCCTTACGGGTTGAAAGCCGTACCGGTTATCAAGATGGCGACCCGCACTGCGCTGGCGGAACGCTGGCATGACCTGATGGATATCAACGCCGGCACCATCGCCACCGGCGAAGCCACCATTGAGGATGTGGGCTGGCAACTGTTCCGCTTTATTCTGGATATCGCCAGCGGCAAGAAGAAAACCTGGTCCGATCAATGGGGTCTGCACAACGCCCTGTCGGTGTTCAACCCGGCGCCGGTGACCTGATATACGCAGTTATACCCTAAATAATTCGAGTTGCAGGACAAAACGCGTTGCGTTTTGAACAACGCAAAGCGTTGGCCCTTCAGGGCAAGACTCATAATGAGTCTTGTAACGCGGCGACGCAGCGAATCCCCAGGAGCTTACTCAAGTAAGTGACTGGGGTGAGCGAGGAAAGCCAACGCACCTGTAACTTGAAGTATGACGGGTATATACGTAAACCGCCCTGTTCGCCGCCAGATGAAGCATTCGGCGGCGAACGTTTTAAAATATTTTCCACCCGCCGCCTTTTAAGCTGCTGACATTAATTAGAGATATCATCCACGTAAATTTATTTTCGGTAGAAAATAGCCTTCCGTTCCTTTCATTGAGTCACTATTTAATTTCACTTAATAGTTCGCATCATTGCCTTTTATTTTCACAACGCACTTTTTCGTTATTGCTGTTAATAAAACGTTTTTATTGTGATCCCAAGTTTAAGAAAAAATCGAACAATATTTAATAAACCCAAAGAAGGTAAAAAAAACGCTGTTCAAAAAATGATTTCATTGACAACACAAAGACGCAAAGCATAAATTCCCCCTTACAAAAAAATGGAACAACTTTACGCAGGGATGCTTTGAAATTTAAAGCGCCCTTTTTTTCGCATCTTTTAACCTTGCGTTAAAAAAATAAAAACAATGATTCAACACACCTCTCAGCCCGTGTGATTAATCAGGCCGTACTCACACGTCGGCCCTTCTATTCTCACGATATATTACTGATACACAGCATCGGGGTTTCCAATGAGGGTTAATGCACCTATTACACAACAGGAATACCTGTTGGATGACGACACCACATTAATGTCGACCACGGATGTTAAAAGCCACATCACTTACGCCAATTCCGCCTTTATTCGCGTCAGCGGCTTTGATGAAGACGAATTGATGGGAACGGCGCACAATATCGTGCGTCATCCGGATATGCCCATCGAAGCCTTCGCCGACATGTGGTACACGCTGCAGCAGGGAGACAGCTGGACCGGTCTGGTCAAAAACCGTCGCAAGAACGGCGATCATTACTGGGTGCGCGCCAACGTCACGCCGGTTTATCACCATAATCAGCTCGCCGGGTATATTTCGGTGCGCAATACCCCCAAAGCGGAAGAAATTCAGGCTGCGGAACCCTTGTACGAAGCGGTACAGAATAAGCAGGCCCGCCATATCCGATTTTATAAAGGGCTGGTGGTCCGGACCGGTCTGTTCTCGGTTCTGTCCCTGTTCCAGCGGCTATCGGTGCGCTCGCGGTTACGGTTGGCCGTTCTGCTTGGCGGTCTGGTGCCGCTGGCGCTGATCTTACTGGGTTTCGGTGCCGCGACGTCGATTGCCGCCACCCTGCTATTGATGGTAGCGCTCGATCGATTTCTGCAACGGCAAATCGCGCATCCGCTGCGTTTGATTCTGCGTCAGGCGCAACAGGTGGTGTCCGGCCGCCGGGCGGACAGTATCCACCTCAACCGGGTGGATGAAATCGGTCTGCTGCTGCGGGTGGTTAATCAGTTCGGGTTGAACCTGCATTCGCTGGTGGACGACGTCGGCACGCAGGTCGCGGGCATCAACAACGTCAGCCAACAACTGGCCGACAGCAACGGCGACCTGAGCGCGCGTACCGAGGAAACCTCCGCCAATCTGCAACAGACAGCGGCAGCCATCGAGCAGATTACCGTCGCGGTTCAACAGAGCGCGGACACCGCCACGCAGGCGACCAATATGGCGCAAAACGCCAGCCTGTCCGCCGGTAAAGGCGGCGATATCATGGCTGAAGCAGTGGGTATGATGGAGGCGATTTCGAACGCCAGCCGCAAAATCGTCGATATCATCGGCGTTATCGACAGCATCGCGTTTCAGACCAACATCCTCGCGCTCAATGCCGCGGTGGAAGCGGCGCGAGCAGGCGTGGAAGGACGCGGCTTTGCCGTCGTGGCGGCGGAAGTACGCAGCCTGGCGCAGCATTCCGCGTCTGCCGCCCGCGAAATCAAAACGCTGATCGATGCCAACATGACCAGCGTTGAAAACGGCAGCGCGCTGGTGGACAAAGCCGGTCAGCATATTCAGGACATCGTCAACGACGTGCAACAGGTCGCGGCCATGATCAGCGAGATCAGCAACGCCACCCGCGAACAAACCGCTGCGCTGTCGCTGATCAACGACTCCATTGCCCAAATCGAGCAGATGACCGCCGGCAATACCGGCATGGTCGATCAGTCGGCCGAGTTCGCCACCTGCCTTAGCAGACAGGCCCTGCGGTTGACCGATGCGATTAATGTCTACGGGAAATAATGGTTGGCGTAAAGATACAATTCTTTACGCCTCGCTCCGAACAAAGAGTAGCCAGAATTCGCTTTTTGGTTAATAATCACTCATAAGATCGCGCCAGGTGCCGATAATAGAGATAGCAGGGACAGTCCCCTGCCCAGACGACATAATCAGGAGGATGTATGCTGAGTCCAATTACCAGCTCTGCGTTTGCAGTGATGCCGGTGCCAGCATCCACCAGCGTCGAAACCAACACTGAACAGAAGGTTTCCGACCGCAATCTGCAAAACCTGAAAGCCGCCGAGACATCGGGCGAGAGCACTAAACAGCAGCAGGAAACCACGATTAACGGACAGCAGCAGTCGATGCAGGCCCAGATTGTGGTGATGCAAGGCCAAATCGCGCAGTTGCAGACCCAGCAAGTGCCGCCGCCACAGGAAAGCAAACCGCTGGTCAAGCCGGTTGAAGGCGTCAATCGTCCGTCTGCCGAACACGCGATCGATATTTATATTTGATTGGTCAAGAACGTGAAACCGAATAACCAAACCCGCTGCCAGGCAGCGGGTTTTGCTTTTTTAGGGAAGCGGCAACAAGAGGACGCTAAAGTCACCAGAGCGCGATGCCGATAGCCATATCGCAGGTGTGATCGTTTTTAGAAAGTATGATTATTTCTCAGGAAACAAAGGGGGTAGGTATGGCAAGTTCCGTCGGTTCAGCAACATCAGCGGTCTCAGGATCAGCAGCTACCAGCACCGCTGGCATTGAGCAAAAGATCATGCAACTCACCAAACAGATTCAGACCTTGACCAAAGATCTGAGTAAAACTGTGGCGAAAATGCTCGAAGCCAAGGGCGATGAAGAACGCCAATTGCTGCAGCAGCAACAAAAAATGGTCCAGGCGCAGATCCAGCAATTACAGCAGCAGATTCAGCAACTGCAGCAACAGAAAGTGCAGCAGCAATCACAATCAGCGGCTAACGCTGTCTCTTCGCAGATCGACAAACAGGAAAAGGCCAACCCGCTTTCATCCGATCGCACAATCGATACCTACATCTGACGGAATGTTATTATTCTGATGTATTTGTATGTTTCTCGTCAGGAAATTGAAAAGCCAGTAAGGATGCAGCAGGGCTATGTCGATAATGGCATAGCCACTATGGCTATTTTCAGGAGGAATTTATGGCAAGTTCTATCGGCTCGGCAACATCGGCCGTTTCTGCATCCTCGGGCAGCAGCGGTACCAGCGTTGATCAGCAGGTCGCCCAGCTCAATCAACAGATCCAGAAGTTGACTCAGCAGGCGACAAAACTGGCAACACAGCTGGCATCAACCCAGGATGCCAATCAGCAGGAAGTTTATAAACAACAACAGGTACTGATTCAGGCGCAAATCCAGCAGTTGCAGGCACAGATTCAGCAGTTGCAGCAGCAGAAAACGCAGCAGTCCCAGTCCCAACAGTCTGATTTGTCGTCATCAGTGCAATCGACCAAACCTCAGGAAGGCGTCAACGCGCCGACGGATGAGAACAGCATCAATATCTACATCTAATCCTGTAGCTGACTGATTATTGTCTGGCATGAACAAAGCATCATTATCGAGAGGATTAATGGTGCTTTTTTATTTCAGGGGACGCGATACGGCAGGCGGCGTGAATAATAGAGACGCCAGAGAACAGCGAAGCGGTGCGCTTATCGGCGATGGGCTCCAGCCATGACAGCCTAAATCCGATAAAAACCTATTCTGATAATAACCTAATTCCGATAATAACCGGCCCGGATGATAACGTTCCAGAGCACAACCCATTCAGGCCACAACGTATCAGGGTTGGGGACGGCGCAGAGGCTTAACCAGCCCCTGCAACCCTTCCATCTTGATCGCCAGCGTAATCTGCATCAGCTCCCCTAACCGCCCGGCCGGAAATTCGCCCTTACGGGCGAACCAGAGGAGATACTCTTCCGGCAAGTCGATCAGCATTCGGCCTTTGTATTTGCCAAAAGGCATCGGCGTATTGGCTATCGCCAGCAGATCCGCTTTTTCCATGTTCCCCTCACCCCAACAGGCGCATCATTTCCGCTTCATCAATGACCTCAATGCCCAGCTCCTGTGCTTTGGTCAGCTTGGAACCGGCCGCTTCGCCCGCGATCACCAGATCGGTTTTCTTCGACACGCTGCCGCTGACCTTCGCGCCCAGCGCCGTGAGGCGATCTTTGGCTTCGTCACGGGACAACAGCGTCAGCGAGCCGGTCAACACCACGGTTTTTCCGGCGAACGGGCTATCCGAAGCCTCAACATCCACCACGACCGGAGCCGGCCAGTGAATGCCAATACTCTTGCTGATCAAGTCCTGAATCACCTGTTGGTTGTGCGCTTCATCAAGAAAATTGCGCACATGGGTCGCCACCACGATGCCGACGTCCTGCACCTGCTGTAACGCCTCCAGATCGGCGGACTGCAATGTCTCCAGCGTACCGAAATGCGATGCCAGACTGGCGGCGGTCGCCTCCCCTACGTCGCGGATCCCCAACGCATACAGGAAACGAGCAAAGGTGGTGGATTTGGCTTTGCTCAGCGCATTCACCAGATTCTGCGCCGATTTCGGCCCCATACGGTCAAGTCCGGTAAGGATACCGGCGCTCAGGCGAAACAGGTCCGCCGGCGTCTTGACGTACTCTTTCTCCACCAGTTGGTCGATAATCTTATCGCCCATCCCTTCCACATCCAGCGCGCGACGGGAAACGAAGTGCTTCAACGCTTCTTTACGCTGCGCGCCGCAGAACAGGCCGCCGGTGCAGCGGGTCGCCGCCTCGCCGTCTACCCGCTCCAACTCTGAACCACACACCGGGCACTGCTCAGGAAACACCACAGGGCGGGCGTCCGCCGGGCGCTCGGACAGCACCACGCTGACAATCTGCGGAATCACATCGCCGGCGCGTCTTACTGCAACCCGGTCGCCAATCTGAATCCCCAGACGCTCGATTTCATCGGCATTGTGCAGCGTGGCGTTGCTGACCACCACCCCGGCGACGGCTACCGGCTCCAGCCGCGCCACCGGTGTAATCGCGCCGGTGCGACCGACCTGAAATTCAACGTCGCGCAGCCAGGTCAACTGTTCCTGCGCCGGGAACTTGAAAGCCACCGCCCAGCGCGGCGCACGAGCGACAAACCCCAGCCGCTCCTGCAACGTCAGTTCGTTGACCTTGATCACTACGCCGTCGATATCAAAGCCCAGCGTCTCGCGCTCCTGCTCCACCTGACGGTAGAAATCCAGCACCGCATCGCTGCCGGTACACAGGCGAATGCGGTCGCTGACCGGCAGCCCCCAGTCCCGGAACTGCATCAACCGCTGCCAGTGGGTGTCCGGCAGGGTTCCGCCTTCCACCAGCCCAACGCCATAGCACAGAAAGGTCAACGGGCGGGTAGCGGTGATGCGCGGGTCCAGTTGACGCAGCGAACCGGCCGCGGCATTTCGCGGGTTGGCGAACACCTTGCCGCCGGTGCGACGCGCTTCCTCATTCAGGGCTTCGAATCCCTTGTGTTTCATGAACACTTCGCCGCGCACTTCCAGCCGTTCCGGGATGTTGTCGCCGCGCAGACGCAACGGAATCGCGCCGACGGTACGAATATTGGCGGTAATATTCTCGCCGGTGGTGCCATCGCCACGTGTCGCCGCGCGCACCAACAGACCGTTTTCATACAGCAGGCTGACCGCCAGACCGTCGAGCTTCAGTTCACAGCAAAATGTCAACTCGCCATCGTTTTTCAGGCGGTCGTTGATACGTTTACTGAACGCCAGAAAACTGGTCTCGTCGAAGACGTTATCCAGCGACAGCATCGGCACTTCATGCGCTATGGTGTCAAACGCATCCAGCGGCGCGGCGCCGACCCGCTGGGTCGGCGAATCCGGCGTCACCAGTTCAGGATGCGTCTGCTCCAGCGTTTTCAGCGCATTCATCAGCTTGTCGTATTCCGCGTCGGGAATTTCCGGCGCATCTTCGACATGATATTTGTATTCGTGGTAGCGCAGTTGAGCGCGCAGCGCTTCAATCTGCACCGACACGGTGGAGATATCGTCGGCAGGCTTCGACTCTTTTTCCAACATAAGCGCGCCCGTCAGTCTCTGGCTTTGATGGTGTTGATGATATTGGTGGTCGAGCAGCCGTCTTCAAAGTTCAGCACCCGCACCTCGCCGCCATTGGCCCATACTTCCTTGCTGCCGGCAATGTCTTCCGGTTTGTAGTCGCCGCCCTTCACCAGAATATCCGGCAGGACTTCGCTAATCAGGCGCTGCGGCGTGTCTTCCTCGAACGGCACCACCCAGTCCACGGCTTCCAGCGCGCCCAGCACGATCATACGCTGCGTCAGTGGATTGACCGGACGGCTCGGCCCTTTCAGGCGTTTGGTGGAGTCGTCGCTGTTCACCGCCACAATCAGGCGATCGCCCAGACGGCGCGCATTAGCCAGATAGGAAACGTGTCCGGCGTGCAGAATATCGAAACACCCGTTGGTCATGACCACCGTTTCGCCGCGCTGACGCGCCAGCGCCACCGCGTCTTTCAGCTGCGCTTCGGTCATGACGCCAAAACCGGTGTCGGCACGGCCGCGAATGGCGTTTTCCAGCTCGATCGGCGTTACCGTGGAGGTACCGAGTTTGCCGACTACCACGCCGGCCGCCGCGTTGGCCAGGAAGCAGGCTTCCTCCAGCGGTTTGCCCGCCGCCAGCGCCGCCGCCAGCACGCCAATTACGGTATCGCCGGCGCCGGTGACGTCATACACTTCCTGCGCCTGCGTCGGCAAATGCAACGGCGCTTTGCCCGGTTGCAGCAACGTCATGCCCTGCTCGGAACGGGTGACCAACAGCGCGGACAGATCCAGATCCGCCAGCAGCTTCGCGCCGCGTTCCACCAGATCGTTTTCATCTTTGCAGCGCCCGGCCACCGCTTCGAACTCAGACAGGTTCGGCGTCAACAGAGTCGCACCGCGATAACGGTTGAAATCGGTGCCTTTCGGGTCGATCAGCACCGGCACGCCGGCGGCTCTGGCGGTCTGGATCATGCTCTGTACATGCACCAGCGCCCCTTTGGCGTAGTCGGACAGCACCAGCGCGCCGATTTTCGGCAATGCCTGCTGGATGCGTTCAATCATCGGTTGCGGATCCACGCTGTCGAACCCTTCCTCAAAGTCGAGGCGGATCAGTTGCTGGTTGCGCGACAACACCCGCAGCTTGGTGATGGTCGGATGGGTGGGAACGGAAACGAAGTCGCATTTGACGTTGACTTCGTTCAGTTTGGCGCTCAGGGCGCGGGCGGCATCATCGATGCCGGTCAACCCCACCAGACGCGAACCCGCTCCCAGCGCGGCGATGTTCATCGCCACGTTGGCCGCGCCGCCGGGACGCTCTTCGATGGTATCCACCTTGACCACCGGCACCGGCGCTTCCGGCGAAATACGGCTGGTCGGGCCGTACCAGTAGCGGTCCAGCATTACGTCACCCACAACCAGAACACCGGCGTGGCGAAAATCAGGTAGCGTTACTTTCATTCCCTGGCTCCAAAAACAGGTTCATTTTTAACGCGCGCTATACTATCACATTCAACTACCACCACATTCAACTACCACACCATCACACTCAACTACCACACTCACCGGGTAGCCACAGCGCCCCAGTGGGCCGTTTTGCGCGGCGCGTCTCACTCCAGCCACTTTTGCCAGCTCTGTTGCACCTGCCGCCGCTCGGCGCTGAACCGCTCCTGACCAACGCGGCCGGGCAGTTCCTGCAACGCCAGATGGTGGATTTCATCGCGTAGGGTGATGTAAGCCAGCCGTAGCGCGTCAGCCTCTTCTTCCGCCATCACGCCGTGGCGGGCCAGCAATTCCAGAATACGTACGTTATCGGACCAGTGCGTCAGCCGCGGCTCCTGCGCCGCGTAACGCAGCACCAGATACTGGGCGATGAACTCAATATCGGTGATGCCGCCGGCGTCGGCCTTGATATCAAACCCCGGGTCTTTGCCGGCGTGGTGCTGGCGCATTTTTTCCCGCATTTCCCGCACTTCGGTACGCAGCGCATCGCCATCGCGCTCACGGCACAAAATTCGCTGACGAATCTGCTCAAACTGCTGCTGTATGGCGGGTTCGCCATACACCACCCGGGCGCGCACCAGCGCCTGATGTTCCCAGGTCCAGGCTTCGTTGCGCTGATAATCCTCGAACGCCGCCACGGTGCTCACCAGCATCCCCGCCGCTCCCGATGGCCTTAAACGGGCGTCGACCTCATACAGGATGCCGGACGAGGTACGGGTGCTGAACAGGTGCATCACGCGCTGGGCCAGCCGCAAATAGAACTGACGGCCGTCGATGCTGCGTTCGCCATCGGTCGCCACGTTATCCGGGCAATCGATCAGGAACACCAGATCAAGGTCGGAACTGTAGCCCAGTTCCCAGCCGCCCAGCTTGCCGTACCCCACCACGGCAAACCCGCGCCCGGAATGAGAGTGCAGGTGGGCTGGCTGGCCGTAACGCGCCACCATCTGGTTCCACGCCTGCTGTACCACCGCGGCGATGATCGCTTCCGCCAGATAAGTTAAGTGATCGCTCACTTTCATGACCGGCAGCGCGCCGACAATATCGGCCGCCGCGATGCGCAAATGCTGCGCCTGTTTGAACTGACGCAACGCTTCCAGTTGCTGCTCTTCGTCTTCTTCCGGCACCCGCATCAGGTATTGACGCAATTCGTCGGCGTAAGCATTCAGCGCGGTCGGTTGGTACAAGCTGGCCGGATCCAGCAGTTCATCCAGCAGCAACGGATAACGCGCCAGCTGGCTGGCAATCATCGGCGACACGGCGCACAGCCGGATCAGCTGCGTCAGCGCCGGGCGCGACTCCAGCAACAGCTCCAGATAGGTGGTACGGGTGACGATGCCCAGCAACAGCGGCGTCAGGCGCGCTACGATGACGTCGGCGTTGGCGTGACCGCAGGCCTGCGCCAGCAACGCCGGCATCAGTTGGTCGAGCACGTCGCGCCCGCGCGGCCCGATGGTACGACGGGATAAATCAGCGCGGAAATCCATCACCCGCGCCGACAGCCGCTCGCACACCTCCGGGGTCAGGTCAGGCGCCAATGCCGCCAGGTCGGCGCTATCCAGGCCATCCTGCCACAGGCTGCTGTAATGGCTGTGTTCCGGGGTTTCGCTGCCGTCGGGCGCGTCATCGCCAATTAGCTCATGAAACACCGCACGCACCGCATGCATCTGCTGATGTAAGCGTTCACTCAGTTGCAACCAGTCGTCACAGCGCATCCCCCACGCCAGCCGCGCCTGATTAAGCGGGTCTTCCGGCAGGGTTTGCGTTTGTTCGTCGGCGATTGATTGCAACAGGTTCTCCAGCCGACGCAAAAACAGATAAGCCTCGCGCAGCTGAGCCGCCTGCGCCGGGGTCAACAGCCCCAGCTCGCCGACCTGCGCCAGCGTCGGCAGCAGAGCGCGCCCCTGCAACGTGGGCTCGCGGCCGCCGCGAATCAGTTGAAACACCTGGGTGATGAACTCCACTTCGCGGATGCCGCCCGCCCCCAGCTTGATGTTGTTGCGCAGGTCTCGTCGCCGCACTTCGCGGGCGATCATGCTCTTCATGTTGCGTAGCGATTGAATCACGCTGAAATCGATATAGCGGCGGAACACGAACGGCCGCAACATGCGGATCAACTCCTGGCTGTAATGGTCGTCATCGCCGCCCATCAGTCGGGCTTTGACCATCGCATACCGCTCCCAGTCGCGCCCCTGTTCCTGATAGTAATCTTCCAGCGCGGCGAAGCTCATCACCAGCGGGCCGCTGTCGCCAAACGGCCGCAGGCGCATGTCCACCCGGTAAACAAAGCCGTCCACGGTCGGCTGGTCCAGCGCTTTAATCAGCCGCTGGCCGAGGCGGGTAAAGAACTGGGCGTTATCCAGCTCCCGGCGTCCGCCGAGGGTCTGGCCGTTTTCCGGATAGGCGAAAATCAGGTCGATATCCGAGGAAAAATTCAGCTCGCCGCCGCCGAGTTTGCCCATGCCCAGAATCAGCAATGGCTGAGGCTCTCCCGCCGCATTGCACGGCGTGCCCCACTCGCGGCAGCAGGCGTCATACAGCCACTGGCGAGCGGCAACGATCAGCGCTTCCGCCAGAACGCTCAGTTGCTGCAATGTCTGCACGGTGGTGCTGAGCTGCAACCATTGCCCCCAGGCGATGCGCGTCAGAATGCGGCGGCGGAACAGGCGCAGCGCCTGCATTAACGCCGCCTCATCGCTGACGCCGCTCAACGTCTGCGATAGCCAGTCCGCATACTGCCGCCACTCTTCCGGCTGGGGCGGCTGCCGCACCATCTCCTGCCGCCACTGTGGATAACGCGCCAGCGCGTCGCTAACGAACTCGCTGCAAATCAGTACCGCCATCGCCTCATCGGCCAGCGGCGTCGGATCGGAAGCCAACAGACGTTCCGCCTCATGGCGCGCCTGTTCGGTCAGTGGTTCAGACAGCGGAAACAACGATGCGGGATGACAGGTCATGGCGATATCCTTGCACTGCTGCCCGTCAGGCAGCGTCAATAAAATGTTGAACCGGGGTTATCGCCTTGCCGGTGCCGAAAAGGCGATAACCCCGAAGCGAGACAGGCGGATTACTGGCCGCTGTGCAGCCAGAACGGCGGCTGTTCGAGCGCCTGCTTGCGGCAGTGCTCCAGTTCGCTGGGTATACTTTGGCCGGCGGACAGCGCTTCAATCAGTTGCATCAGCTCACGCCACGGCTGCAGATAGCGCTGGGCATCCTCCGGCGGATAGGAACCACCCAGCAGCAAAAAGGCGTACACGCCTCGCTGCAAGCGCGGCAATTGCTGGGCGTAATGCAACGCATCCAGCGCATGGCTGAATACGGCTTTCAGTTCAGCCAGCCCGCGGCTCATCATGATATCGGCAAAGCGTTTCCAGGAGCTCTGCAACCGCATCAGTTCACGGTTGTCCATGTAGCCGCGCCAGCCGTGTTTTACCAGCCACGAAGTCAGAATCAGTTTGCCCTTCAGGTAATCGGCGCTGTAGCAGAGCGCATCCGCCGTTTCCGTACGCTCGATCCCCTCTTCAAGATGGGTCAACGCCGCACGGAATTCCGAGGTTATCTTGCGCGGCACCACGCCCCCCACCAGCACCAGTAGTTCCCGCATCATCGCGCCGGCTTCCAGCAACGCCAGGCGCGCCGCATTATCGCCGCGCGCCCACAGTTCCTCATGGTATTGCCAGTGACTGAACGCATATTCCAGCCCGGCGGCAATGCCCTGATCGAGGGTCATTTTCGGCTCTACCGGCAGGAAACCCAGCTCACTGCGCGGCCGGGCCGGATTGCCTTTCGTCAGATGATAACCCCGAGCGGCTTTGCTCAGACTCCCTTGCCGTAAGCCGCCGATGTCGGCCAGTTCGCTGGCGAACGCCAGCAAATCCGCGGTGCGACCGTTTTTCAGCTCCAGTTCCAGCTCGCACAGCGGTTCGACGAATTCGCCGGCGCTGACCTCGCCCTGATCAACGGCGATCTCAATCAGGCTCTGATGGTGGGACACTACCCAGGCTTCTCGCTGAAAATCGGTGCTGAACAGCGGCTGCAACGCCTGAGCCAGCGCATCGATATCGCAATCCTCCGGCCAAATCTCCGCAGGCAGCAGACGAATATCCAGTTGCGGCCCGGGCAGATCCACGTTGTATTCCGGATGCTGGTGTAGTCCGCCCACCACTTTCCCCGCGGTTTTCACCGTCATCTCGTAACGGCCGTTTTCACCCCGGATACGCAGCCCGATGCCATGCCGGCGCAGATAGGCGTCGGCGGTTTCGTAATAAATATTCGCCAGTTGACGGGTATGCAGATGGTTGCTGTGCCCCACGTCGCTCTGCCAGTTTTTCAGGCCCTGTTTGACCGTCGCCACCGCATCGGGGTGAATGATAAATTTTAACTCGATCTCTTCGCTCATAGTCTTGTACTACCGGATATTGCGGAAATGTCGCCAGTAAATAACATTTTATCTCAGGTTGCCACTTTTGCGGCATGGCGTCGCAAACACCCTGCGAGCGTTCTCACAAGGCGTATGCAACCGGTTTTCGTCACCGCCGGATTTTGGCTATGCTTGAGTCCTCATCACGAATTAACCAACGCACTGATTTACAAAACCAAGTTTACAGAACCAAGAGTAAGACTGTTCCCATTCAGGTTTGTCGGCGGCATCGTCAGACTGGGCGCGCTAACCGCAGAATCTCAATAAACTTAATATATTGAATATGATGAATAAATTACCCTTGCTCCTTGCCGCGATCCTGGGCTTGTCCACAACATTTGGCCTGCATGCGGAAGAAAAACGCTACATCTCCGATGAACTTGTCACCTACACCCGCAGCGGTCCGGGCAACCAATACCGTATCGTCGGCACGTTGAATGCCGGTGAGGCCGTTACGCTCATCAGCGCCAACGATGGCGCCGGTTACGCACAGATTCGTGACGACAAAGGCCGCACCAGCTGGATTCAGCTTGACCAGCTCAGCCAGACGCCCAGCCTGAAAACCCGGGTGCCGGAACTGGAAAGTCAGGTCAAGACGCTGACGGACAAGCTTAACAGCGTCGATCAGGACTGGAACCAGCGCACCGTCGACCTGCGTCAGAAAGTCGCCACCAGTGACGGCACCCTCGCCTCGTTGCAAAAAGAAAATCAGGCGTTGAAAACCCAGTTGGAGGTAGCGCAGAAAAAACTTGAAGTGGCCAATCTGCAGCTGGACGACAAGCAGCGCACGCTGATCATGCAGTGGTTTATGTACGGCGGAGGCGTGGCGGGCGGCGGTCTGGTGCTGGGGCTGCTGCTGCCGCACCTGTTGCCCAGACGCAAAAAGAACGACCGTTGGATGGGGTAAGACCTGAACACCGGCTCGCCGGCCGCACGGATGCCCCCTTGTGTTCGAGAGGATGTTAATCAACAATAAACGAAATTATCGTTAACTATATTTCGTTTACGGCTGGTGATGATTCCAGTTATCGACGCAGCCTAACATCGGGAGCCGGGTTTGAAGATTTACCTTGTAGGGGGCGCAGTGCGCGACGGCCTGTTGGGCAGGCCGGTCACCGAA
Source organism: Dickeya sp. NCPPB 3274 (assembly GCF_000406205.1). Lineage (NCBI taxonomy): Bacteria > Pseudomonadati > Pseudomonadota > Gammaproteobacteria > Enterobacterales > Pectobacteriaceae > Dickeya > Dickeya sp. NCPPB 3274. The sequence continues at coordinate 3,994,091 of NZ_CM001979.1, forward strand.
CGCGACTGGGTAGTGGTCGGCGCCACGCCGGAAATGCTATTGCAGCAAGGCTACCAGCAGGTCGGGCGGGATTTCCCGGTTTTCCTGCACCCGGAAAGCAAAGAGGAGTATGCGCTGGCGCGTACCGAGCGCAAATCCGGCAATGGGTATACCGGGTTTACCTGCCAGGCCACGCCGGACATCACGCTGGAAGAGGATCTGCAACGGCGCGATCTGACTATCAACGCCATCGCGCAGGATGAAGACGGGCGGTTGATTGACCCTTACGATGGTCAGCGTGATTTGCAAAACCGGCTCCTGCGCCATGTATCCGACGCCTTCAGCGAAGATCCGCTGCGGGTGCTGCGGGTCGCGCGCTTCGCCGCCCGTTATGCCCACCTCGGTTTCCTGATTGCCGAAGAAACCCTGAACCTGATGCAGACGATGGCCCGCAACGGCGAGCTGGATTTCCTGACGCCGGAACGGGTGTGGAAAGAAACGGAGAAAGCCCTCGCCACTCAGGATCCGCAGGTCTATTTCCAGGTGCTGCGCGACTGCGGCGCGCTGGCGGTGCTGTTCCCCGAAGTCGACAGTCTTTACGGCGTGCCGGCTCCCGCCCAATGGCACCCTGAAATCGACACCGGCATCCACGTGATGATGAGTCTGGCGATGGCCGCCCGCCTCAGCCCGGCGCTTGATATCCGCTTCGCCACCCTGTGTCACGATCTCGGTAAAGGACTGACGCCGCCGGAACTCTGGCCGCGCCATCATGGTCACGGCCCGGCCGGCGTGCCGCTGGTGGAAGCCTTGTGCCAACGATTGCGGGTGCCTAACGCGCTGCGCGATCTGGCCTGTCTGGTGGCCGAATACCACGATGTGGTCCACACTGTGCAGATGCTACAGCCCAAAACCCTGCTTAAGCTGTTTGACGCCATCGATGTCTGGCGCAAACCCCAGCGTCTGGAACAGTTACTTCTCGCCAGCGAGGCGGACGCACGCGGGCGGGCCGGACTGGAGCAACAACCCTATCCGCAGGGAGACTATCTGCGCGAAGCCTTTGCCGCCGCCAGCAGTATAACCAGCGCGGAAGTGGTGGCGGCCGGATTCCAGCATGCCGCGATCAGGGAAGAGTTGCAGCGCCGTCGCTGCGCCGCGTTGGAACAATGGAAAGCCCGGCGCGCCGAAGCTGCCGGGCCGTCATCATAAGCACATGACACCATTATCGTCGGGATGCATCGATGCATCCCGACGGCATTACATCAGCACCAGCCACACCACGGCCGCCACGATGAAGCGATAAATGGCGAACGGCACGAAAGAGATGCGCTTAATCAGCTGCAGGAACGTCTTGATGGCGATCATCGCCACCACAAACGCGGTCAAGAAACCGGTGGCGAACATCGGCAGGTCGGACAGCGACAGGAAATGCCAGCTTTTATACAAATCCAGCCCGCTCGCGCCCAGCATAATCGGCACCGCAAGAATAAAGGAGAACTCGGACGCCGCGTAGCGATTGACCCCGACCAGCATCCCGCCGGAAATCGTCGCGCCGGAACGAGAGAACCCCGGCCACAGCGCCAGACACTGAAAACAGCCAATCAGGAACGCCTGAAGATAACTGATGTCATCCAGCCCTTCCGCCTTCGCTTTTTTCGGTTTAAGCCACTCCGCCAGCAGCAACAGCACGCCCCCGACCACCAGCGCGTAAGTCACGGTAACCGGATTGAACAGCGACTTGATGAAGTCATGCAACACCAGCCCCAGCACCACGGCGGGGATCATCGCCAGCACGATGTGCGCCAGCGTCAGATGGCCTTTGCCGCGCCCTTCATGCTGCGGCGGTTGCCCGAAATGAATGCCGATCAAACCGAACATTCGTCGCCAGAACACCACTACCACCGCCAGGATCGACCCCAACTGGATGATGACTTCAAAGGTCTTGGCGGTGTCGCCCTCGAACCCCAGCCAGTGACCGACAATGATCATATGCCCGGTGGATGACACCGGCAGAAATTCGGTGAGCCCTTCCACCACCCCAAGAATGAACGCTACCAGCAACGAATGCAGATCCGCCATCGACCGTTAACTCCCTACCTGCCACATAAAAAAGCGGCCTTGCCGTCAGCAAGCCGCAACGTATAAAGCACATCGAAGATGTCCCGCGCTTTGGGGACCAACTTAAAATAGAGATATTATCTTTTGATTACCTTAAGAAGGGTCTGTGTTTGCGCCGAAATGATCGCCAACCGATTCATGCCGACGGGCGGACGCCGCGTTCAATCACCACGCCCACGCTGCGCGCCTGCGCCACCGCGCCGGGCTTGCTGACCTTCAGCCGCAGCCAGGGAATGCCGAAGCGCTGCATCAGTGTGGCCGCCACCTCTTCAGCCACCCGCTCCACCAGCGCAAATCGCCCGCCGGCGACCAGTTCAATCACCGCCTCGCTGACATCGGCATAGCTCAGGCAATCGGCTACGTCGTCGCTGACGGCGGCCGGGCGGTTATCCCAGGCCATTTCGATATCGAACATCAACTTCTGCTGGATGGTCTGTTCCCAGTCATAAACACCGATGGTGGTAATTACGCTCAGCTCTTCAATAAACACGATATCCATCACGTCATCCCCTGTTTTTGCCGCCGCCGGATACCACTTCCGGCAGAAAGTGCGTATTATCCACAGATGCTGAACTTAAAACGACCTTTATTGGACGGAAGCCGTTTATGAGTGTTATCGCGCCCGGAATGATTATCGTCGCGTATCTGTGTGGCTCGATCTCCAGTGCGATTCTGATTTGTCGCATCGCCGGTTTGCCCGATCCACGCGAACACGGTTCCGGCAACCCTGGCGCCACCAATGTGCTACGCATCGGCGGTAAAACCGCCGCCGCCGCCGCCGTACTGGTTTTTGACGTTCTTAAAGGCATGCTGCCGGTGTGGGGCGCTTATGCGCTGGGCAGTTCGCCGCTGTATCTCGGCCTGACGGCCATCGCCGCCTGTCTGGGCCATATTTACCCGATTTTTTTCCGCTTCCACGGCGGCAAAGGGGTCGCTACCGCGTTTGGCGCCATCGCGCCTATCGGCTGGGATCTGACCGGCCTGATGACCGGCACCTGGCTTCTGACCGTGCTGCTGAGCGGCTACTCCTCGCTGGGGGCGATTATCAGTGCGCTGATCGCGCCATTCTACGTCTGGTGGTTCAAGCCCCAGTTCACCTTTCCGGTAGCCATGCTCTCCTGCCTGATCCTGATGCGGCATCACGATAACATCCAGCGGCTGTGGCGCGGTCAGGAAAGCAAGATCTGGAAAAAGCTGCGCCGCAAACGCCATCCGGCGGACGATACGCCAGATAAACACGACGCATCCTGAGCGTAAAAAAAAGCGGCCTTAATTGGCCGCTTCGTTTTTTCATCAGGTTAGAAGATATTCCAGGTTTTAATCAGTAACGCCCTAACGCCGCCAAAGCCTGCTGCTCCAGCCGGAACTGAGCCATGCTGGCCGCCAGTTCGCGCGCCTGCTCTTCCAGCGAGCGGGTCGCCGCCGCCGACTCTTCTACCAGCGACGCGTTCTGCTGCGCCACCGAATCCATCTGCGATACCGCCAGGTTTACCTGCTCAATGCCATTGCTCTGTTCACGGGTCGCGGTGGAAATTTCACGCATCAGGGTGGTCACCTGCGACACCGACGACGCCACGTCACTCATGGTTTCCCCGGCGACGCGGGCGATTTCGGCGCCTTCGTCGACCTGCGTTTGCGAATCCTGCATCAGCACCTTGATCTCTCTGGCCGACTGAGCGCTGCGCTGCGCCAGACTACGCACCTCGCCCGCCACCACGGCGAAGCCGCGGCCCTGCTCGCCGGCGCGCGCCGCTTCCACCGCCGCATTCAGCGCCAGAATATTGGTCTGGAAAGCGATGCCGTCGATCATCGTCAGAATGTCGGCCACCCGCGCCGCCGTGGCGGAGATCAGCTGCATTTTGTCCAGCATCTGATCAACTGCCTGGCTGCCTTTCGTGGCGGTATCGGATACCCGCTGCGCCAGCAGATAAGCCTGATCGGCGCTATCGGCGTTCAGCTTCACGGTGGAAGCCAGCTGTTCCATGCTGGCGGCGGTTTGTTCCAGCGACGCGGCGGACTCTTCGGTACGTTCCGCCAGATGACTGTTGCCGGACGCCAGCTCGCTGGTGCCGATATCAATCTGACTGCCGGCGTCGCGCACGCGTCCCACCGCCACGGCGAGGGAGTGTTGCATGGATTTCATCGCCCGGATCAGCCGGCCGATTTCGTTGTTGCTGCCGTCTTCAATGGTGCGCGACAAATCGCCTTGCGCAATCACTTCAAGCTGCCGTACCGCGCCGTCCAGCGGGCGCAAAACCACCTGACGGATCGCCCACCATGCCAGCGTCGCCAGCAACAGCGCCGCCGCAAATACCATCCCCATCGTCAACAGGCGGCCAGAAGCCAGCTCGTCCGCCTGCTGCAACATAGTTTCTCCCACCTGCAGCGCAAAATCGCGGAAATCGGCGATGGACGTGTCCATACCGATGCTGAGCGCTGGCAGGGTATCCTGCATCAGAGAATAATAGTCATCCAGATTGTCTTTCTTCAGCGCGGCGATCATCGGCGTCATACCCTGACGATCGTAGGCTTCATACGCGACTTTGATATGCTCGGCCAGTTCAGCGCCGCGTTTGGTCACGGTACCATACGCCAGAAACCGCGCCATCTCCCGGCGCGACACCTCGGCATAATTGTCCACACGCCCCACGGTTTCCTTCGCCTTGTCGATCAAACCGATTTCATACAGCCTGACCGCCTGAGCCGCCGCGGTACGGGCACGCAACGTGGCGGTATAGCTTGACGACAGCGCGCTCAGCTCTTTCCCCTGAATTTTATCGATAGACAGTAGCGAGCGGTTCCCCTGACTAATAGCGCTGGTGCCGATTCCAACGACAATCGCCAGCAGCACCAGCATGATGCCCACCAGCGCCAGCAGGCCATGCTTGACCGTAATGTTCTTTAGCATCCGTACTCTCCCTTGTGATTCAAAATAATAAAAAGCAGCAAATAAATAAGACGGCGTCGCCCAGTACGACGCACCATGCCGGTGCATCGCGGAACCCGCCGGGTGACACGATTCAGGATCCAGGTTTATCGGAATCCTGCCGTTGTTCTTTAATTAGATTAATTATTTAATTTCCATTGATTAGGCTTATGGGAATCCGGTGTGGCAACCGGCAAACAGACGCAATGCGCCCGGCCTAAAAAATCACGACTTTCGCCATCAGTTGGCTATAATGAGCGCCACTCCATTCTGGTTTGAAGAAGAAGGAAACCGACATGAGTTTGAATACGGTACCGGCGGGCAAAGACCTTCCGGAAGATATCTATGTAGTGATCGAAATCCCTGCCAACTCTGATCCGATCAAGTACGAAGTGGACAAGGAAACCGGCGCCCTGTTCGTAGACCGCTTTATGTCTACCGCCATGTTCTATCCGTGCAACTACGGCTACGTCAACAACACGCTGTCTCTGGACGGCGACCCGGTTGACGTTCTGGTGCCGACCCCGTATCCGCTGCAACCAGGCTCAGTGATCCGCTGCCGTCCGGTTGGCGTACTGAAAATGACCGACGAATCCGGTGAAGACGCTAAAGTGGTGGCGGTACCGCACACCAAACTGAGCAAAGAGTACGATCACATCAAAGACGTGAACGACCTGCCGGAGCTGCTGCGCGCCCAGATCGGCCATTTCTTCGAGCACTATAAAGACCTGGAAAAAGGCAAATGGGTGAAAGTGGACGGCTGGGCCGACGCCGCCGCCGCGAAAGCCGAAATCCTGACGTCTTTCGAACGCGCCAAAAATAAATAAGGCTATCCTGCCGGTTGCAGCAAGCGCGAACCGGCAAAGCCAGAAAAAAACACCGCCGATGGCGGTGTTTTTTTTACTGCTCTTCGTTACGCTTCAACCAGTCGCCGCTGGCGATGCGGCGCAGGCCGGTAACCGGGCGCTGATACAGGTAGATCCAGGCGCTGCCGTAAGGCGTGGCGATAAGCTCACGCTGGTAAACGCCGTCTCCCCGCTTCAGTTCATCCAGTTCGGTCAGAATAGACGAACTGATGCGGTACACTTCGCAGTAAATCTCTCCTTCGCCTGCAACCGCCGCCGGGTAGTGGCCAAGATCGTACAGCTCATACCCTTCGAGCCGATGATCCCCTAACCACTGAGCGTTGGTCATCCAATGACTGTTTCCCTGTTTGCGCCGTAAACTGCCGTAGACAATAATTCGCATTGCTAAAACTCGAACTGATAGAGCACATCAAGCGCCTGATTCACACCAGACACCGCTTCCAGATATAGTTTTGGCATTAAACGGTAACGTAAGGTTAACGTTGCCAATGAATCGAACAGGCCGACACCATACTTGACCTGTAGGCCCGGAAGGACGTAACCGCTGACAACCACCTGCGATTTGTCGCCAACCCCCTGTGTATCCAGAGCTAAATTGCTTACGCCAAAGGCCTCGCCGATTTTACCCACAACTTGACCACTTTGTGCAACCCCCAAACCGATCAGGGCCGATGTCATCATCGAACTATCCGTTCCGCTGCTGTTCAGTCCCTGGCCGCGCAACAGGTAGGACAAGGCTTCTTCCTGAGATAAGGTCGGGTCGGAGAACACTTCCAGCTTAGGCGCGGTGGCCGTGCCTGTCACCCGCACGCCGACCGTCACGCTGTCGGCGGTACTGTCCGGATTGCGGATCGCCTCGATATTCAGCACCGGCAGCGTCGGCGGGCCGGAGAACAGCAACTGTCCCTTGCGCACCTGCAGATCCTGACCATACGCCTTGAAACGCCCTTCCGGCATCGAAATCTGGCCGTTCAGGCCCAGCCCCTGCGTGTCCTGCGTGACTTTCAAATCGCCGCTCAGCCGGGCGCGCAGGCCATAGGCGTCAAGCCAGACATCATCGCCCACCCGCACGATCAGGTTGCTGGCAATCGGAATCGAACTGGCGGTGGTCGGCATCGGGCGTCGCCGTTCATCCAGAATGACCTCATCCGACGACACATCCACCGCGCTGGCTGGCATGTCATGCACCACGATTCGCGCCCAGGGGATCGTCACCGTGCCGTTGAGCGTCAGCAACTGCGGCGTCGCCTCGAACACAATATCCGGCGACACATCCAGTCGCGCCATCGGCGGCACCGTCACCCGCATGCGGTCGCCGTTGACGGCAATGCGCGCCCGCCAGGCTTCAGGCACCGACCAGTCAGCGTTCCCCGCCAAATTAATCTGTCCTTGCGTGGTGCGAAATACCCCCTGCAACGTCGACGACATGCCGTTGAACAATAGCGCCAGCCGCCCGCTGGTCAAATCCACCGGCATCCAACTGCCGTCCACGTCAAGATTATCCAGCGTCATCTGCCCGAATACCTGCGGGCGTTGCAGGTCGCCCCCCAGCCGCAGATCGGCATTAACGACCCCGGCCGCCTTCTCGTTCTGGCGCAGAATCGGCCGCAGCAGATCGAGCGACAACGCGTTTAACGTCACCGTACCGCTCAGGCTACGGCGGCGCTGCGGGTCGGCAATCTGTACGTCGCCCCGAAAACGGCCATTGCCCTGAATCCCCATCAGCCATGCCAGCCGCGCCTGCCCTCGCTGCAACCCGGCTTCCAGCGTCAGCGTATCAAAAGCCACCGGCAGCGTACCGCCCTGCACCTGCTGGCGCACGGTTACGCCATTGCCGGCCAGCGTGACGTGGGCTTCCGGCAGACCGCCGTTTGCCTGCCAGCTAACCTGGGCGTTGCCGGTAATCGTGCCGTTGACCGCCGTCTGCTGACCGATAAAGGGTTTCAGCATCGCCAGATTAAACCGATTCAGATTGACGCTCGCCTTGCCGCTGGCGCCCGCCTCGATCGGCTGCGGTACGCACAGTTCAGCATCCGGGTTACGCCAGCAATGCGCACCCACAGTTATCTTCTGCGCCGCCACCTGATAAACCAGCGACATCGCCGGCATCAGCCGCCACTCGCCGACCGGGGTTTCAAAGCGCGTATCGCTGAGTTCCCCCTGCCAGCGCTGCTGCTCCCGGTCGAAACGACCGCTCAACAACAATTGACCGCCTACCGGCTCGCCGTTCATGGTCAAACGCAACTGGTGTTGGTTTTCGTCGCCGGTAGCGCGCACATTCAGGGACGCCAGACGCAGGTCGCCCTGCGCTAGTTGCTGTAGCTGCAATGTCAGCGTGCCGTGCACCTGTTTATCCGACTGCACATCGCCATTGAGTGTTAGTTTGCCCAGGCTCAGTTCCTGCCAGCGCAGCGCCGTGGCATTGATGTCCGTCTGCAACTGCGGCGCGTCGCGTTTGCCGCTCAGTCGCAATTTCCCCATCACCTGCCCGCCCAGGCCCGGCAGAATCCCGTTGAGCGACGGTGCGTTGATATCGCCGTTCAGCCGCCACTGGTCGCTTAGCTCGCCCTGCAACGTCAGTTGGTTGCGCCCCAGCGCCAGCGTCACGCCCGGGATCGACCACTGTCCGCCGGCGTTGCCGCTCAGCGCCCCTTTGACCATCACCTTGTTCTGCCGCACCTGCCCGTCCAGCGCCAGCTGCGGCACCTCCAGTTGCCACGTCTCGCCCGCCAGACTGCCGCGGGTGGTCAACGATCCTTCCAGCCGCGCCGGCCACTCCGGCCATTGCTGTGCGGTATTGATGCCTTTCAGGGTCAGGTTGCTGTTCCAGCTGATCGCATCGCGCCAGTCCAACTGACCGGTGATATCCGCCGCGCCCTGCAACGCGGCCAGTCGCAATCGCGTCAGCGCGAATTGCTGCTCACTGCCGCTGCCCTCCAGCGTCAACGTGCCGGGCGGCAACTCGCGGCCGCGAATATCGCCCCGTAGGGCCAGCGAGTAATCGGTGGCTTTGCCGCCGATATTCAGTTGCACGTCGTTGAACTGATACTGGGCGTCGCCGGTCAGCGGCCAGCGCAGTTGCGGACTATGCAGGCTGATATTCAGCGGCAGTCCCGGCTCGGCCAGCGCGGTCTGGATATCCAGTTGCGCCCGCTGCGGGCCGGACAGGTTCATCGCCAGCCGCAACTGCTGACGCAGGCTGCCTTCGGCCGTCAACCGCAGCCGTTCGCCTTTGAGCGGGTCGCTGTCCAGAATACCGTTAACGTTGAGCGTTACCGGCCAGTCGCCGGCAAGCCGGGCCTCGCCGTGGGCGTACAACGCGCCTTGCGGCGACTGAACCGTCAGCTGTTGCAGCGTCAGCGTCTGCTGCCGGGTGGCGGCCTGCAACTGAAAGCGGGAAAGGGTCACCGGCTGGCCGCCCAGAATCTGCCACGACTCGCCGCGCAAATCGGCGATGGTGATATCCAGCGGCAGCGTAAATTCAGGCATCGCCGGCAACAGCGGTGCGGCAAACAGGGTACGCAGCGTCTCGCCCAGCGGTTGCGGTTTACCCGCAGCGGCTGGCGGCGCAGGCGGCGTTTTCGGTGCGGCCGGCAGCGCCACGGTGAGGCCCGATACCTGCGTCGGCAACAGCGTCAGCGACCGCCCTTGCCAGTTCAGGCCGGTTTGCAGCAACGACAGCGACACATCGGCGCCATCGACAATGATACGGCTGTTGCTCAGGTTTACACGGCGCAGCAGCATCGCCACGGGCGCGCTGATTTCGGTCACCGGCGCCGCCTGCGTCACAGGCTCGGGTTCAGCAGGCGGCATATCGCTGGTATTGATCGCCACCGTCAGATTTTGCAACGACAGGTCGTCCAGACACAGTTGGCTGCGCCACAGGCAATCCGGCGCCAGCGCCAGATGCAGATTGTCCGTTCGCACGGTCACGCCGGGCATTTGATAGCGTACCGCTTTCAGCGTCAAATCGCGCCAGCCGCCCTCGACCTGCCCTATTTCCAGCCCCGGCACCCAGCGCACGGCGGCGCTGAGTAACAGATGCAACCCCGGCGTCGTGGTCACCAGCAACACCACCGCCAGCAACAACGCCAGCACGCCAGCCATCAGGCCAATTCCGGCTTTTTTCATCCTGCTCATAACTCCGGCCCCAGCCCGATATAAAACTGCAATCCGTGTTTGTCGTCATCCCCAATCGGCCGGGCGATATCCAGTTTGATCGGCCCCACCGGCGACGCCCAGCGCACGCCGATGCCGGCACCGGTCTTGAGGTTGGTGCGCGCCAGATCGTTGACGGCCTCGCCGCTGTCCACAAAGACCGCGCCCCACCATTTCCCGGTGACGTTGTATTGGTATTCCAGCGAACCGGTTGCCAGCTTCGAGGCCCCGGTGAGTTTGCCGTCGCTGTCGCGCGGAGAAACGGACTTGTATTTATAGCCGCGAATGCTGCGATCGCCGCCGGCGAAGAAACGCAGCGACGGCGGTACGCGGGAGAAGCTGCCGGTTTCGATCCAGCCCAGATTGGCGCGCGCCACGAAACGGTGTTTTTCCGCCAGCGATCGGATCCAGACGTTCTGGGCCTGAAACACCGCAAAATCGATATCCGAGCCCCACAGGGTATTGGAGACATCCACCGAATAGCGCTGGGTATCGCCCCAGTCGGGCATCAGCCCTCCCCGCTGCCGGGTGCGGTTAAAGCTGAGTCCGGGGTATATCAGCATGGTGGTGTTGGTGACGTTGGCCTGGGTAAAGTGATCCAGCGTCCAGTGCAGGTTGACCGCCCGCTGCCAGCCGCTGGACAGCTCCCAGTAACGCGCCAGGTTGAGCGACGTCGAGTCGGACTGGGTGTCGTTAAGATCTTCGCGCTTGAAACCGCCCTGCACCAGATAGTATTGCTCCAGCGGACTTTTCAGCAGCGGAATCTTGTAGCTCAGATCCAGTTGCTGCTCCGGCGCGGACAGACTCAGGCTGCTTTCCAGACTGTGGCCGTAAGAATTGACCCAGGGTCTTTTCCAGGTGGTTTTCAGCCGCGGCCCGACATCGGTAGCGTAGCCGACCCCGGTTTCCACGCTGTTGCGGGTGCGCGGCGTCAGCACCGCATCCAGCGGCAGCACTTTACTCTGGCGACCCTGTTCGAAATCAGGCGCTACCACCACCGAGTTGAACCAGCCGGTAGCGGACAAACGCCGGTTAAATTCCCCCAGCTGTTCCGCAGAGTAGACATCGCCCTCCTGAAACGGCACCAGATTGTGCAGATAAGCCGACTGGATCTGGGAACCACGAAAGTTGACTTTGCCGAAGCGATAACGCGTGCCGCTGTCGTAGTCAATGTCCCACCAGGCCTGATGGGTGGACGGCATCACGCCCAGTTGGCTTTTATTGAAGCGGCCGTCAAAGTACCCCTTTCGCATCGACAGGGTGCCGAGTTCGCTTTTGAAATCATCGTAAGCGCCGTGATTGAGGATACTGCCTTCGGCGGGACGATGCTGCCTCACCAGTTTTTGATAGTCGTCATCACTCTGCGCGCCGCCGCGGATGGCAATGCTGGAGCCGGCGATTTTCACCGGCTCCCCCGGCTTAACGGTCACCTTCAGCACCGGGCGGCCGCGCCCCTGCGCCGGAATAAACTCAAAGCGAATCTCCGGGTCGTAGTAACCCAGCGCGCGCAGCCCTTTGCGGATCGCTTCATCGACCCGGGCGCGGAAACGGCCATCGGCGTTGACTTCATCTGGCGTGATGGTGGAAAGGCGGGCACGTACATTTTTCTGCAGTTCGCCCTCCAGTCCGGTGAGCTGCAGGCGCACGTTCGATGCGGCAAGCGCCGGCGCCGCCATCAGCAGCAGGCTTCCGAGTCCCAACATGCGGCAGAACATGACGCCGCGACGGCAAAATCTGTTTTTTGTCCTGATAAAAATTGTCACTTAACTTCCCGGCAGTGTCAGCAGAATCGACGTATTTTCTGATTAACCACAGACAAGTATGCCTGTAACGGTGTTGTTAACTATTGTTAACTATAGATAGTCGTCGCCATGCAGACAACGCCATCTCCCCGAAAACGCCCAATCGCTCATGACAGGCGCAGTTCGCCAGCAAGCGGGCCGGATGGTGTGCAATTACAAACGCCGGTAGTTGCGAAACGCTATCTGGCGCCAACACCCCTGTCATATTGCTGTGCTATTTCGCCATAAAGACAGAGCGCATTAACTCGGTTATGCTCTGAAAGTATGAAACACAGGGTGATAATCAGGAGCCAAACGTGATAGCGAATTTTGATAAGACACAGCTGATCGGTCAGTCGGATGCCCTGCCGGGCCGCACCACACCGATGCCGGTCGCCCGTCTGCATGTGGTGAATCAGCATTCCATGACCCATGTGCCAGAGCACATGGAGGTGGCGATCTTCGCCATGGGCTGCTTCTGGGGCGTGGAGCGTCTGTTCTGGCAACAGTCCGGGGTATACAGCACCGCATCCGGGTATTGCGGCGGCTATACCCCCAACCCCACTTACCGGGAAGTGTGCACCGGCAAGACCGGCCACGCGGAAGCCGTGCGGGTAGTGTTTGATCCTACGGTGGTAAGTTACCCGCAGTTGCTGCAACTGTTTTGGGAAAACCATAATCCGGCGCAGGGTATGCGACAGGGCAACGACATCGGTACGCAGTATCGTTCCGCTCTTTATACGTTAACCCCGGAGCAGGAAACCGCGGCGAAAGAGAGCTACCAGCGCTTCCAGCAGGCCATGCGCGATGCGGGCGAGAACCGCGACATCACCACGGAAATCCAGCCCGCCGGGCCGTTTTATTACGCTGAAGACGAGCATCAACAATACCTGCACAAGAACCCGGATGGCTATTGTGGACTGGGCGGCATCGGGGTTTGTCTGCCTCCACAGGGGTGAAACTGGCGGCGATTTGACCTCGCCTGCTATACTGGGCGACCACGGGCCGGCTTCCGGCCCCTTTTGCGGCGATGCCGCACCCATGATGTTATTCCCTTTCAGAGGTTCGCCGTCCGTGACGACTGTGCGAAAAAACTATGTTAAACAGTCTGTTAATTATTTTATTTCTTATCGCCATCAGTGCGTTTTTCTCTTTGTCTGAAATATCGCTGGCCGCTTCGCGCAAGATAAAACTGAAGCTGATGGCCGACGAAGGAGACCTGAACGCCGCCATGGTGCTGAAATTTCAGGAAACGCCGGGCATTTTCTTCACCGTGATTCAGATCGGCCTCAATGCGGTCGCCATCCTGGCCGGTATCATCGGCGACGCCGCCTTCTCGCCCTATTTCGAAATGCTGTTTGCCAGCTTTCTGCCGCAGGACATGATCGCTCGCGCCAGTTTTATCTGCTCGTTTGTGCTGGTTACCAGCCTGTTCATCCTGTTTGGCGACCTGACGCCGAAACGCATTGGTATGATTGCCCCGGAAGCGATAGCCGTTCGGATCATCAACCCCATGCGCTTCTGTCTGCTGGTGTTCCGCCCGCTGGTCTGGCTGTTCAACGGTCTGGCTAACCTGATTTTCCGGTTGTTCAAGCTGCCGATGGTGCGCAAAGAAGACATCACCCCCGACGATATCTATGCGGTGGTGGAAGCCGGCGCGCTGGCTGGCGTGCTGCGTAAACAGGAACATGAGCTGATCGAAAACGTGTTCGAACTGGAGTCGCGCACCGTGCCCTCTTCAATGACCTCGCGCGAAAGCGTGGTCTATTTCGACCTGCACGAAGACGAAGCGCAGATCAAAGAGAAAATCGCGCACCAGCCGCATTCTAAGTTTCTGGTGTGCAACGGCACCATCGATCAGATTGTCGGCTACGTGGATTCCAAGGATCTGCTGAACCGGGTGCTGGGCAACCAGAGTCTGGAACTGACCAGCGGCGTACAGATTCGCCCGGCGCTGATCGTGCCGGACACGCTGACGCTGTCGGAAGCGTTGGAAAGTTTCAAAACCGCCGGCGAAGACTTCGCGGTGATCCTCAACGAGTACGCGCTGGTGGTGGGGATTATCACCCTTAACGACGTGATGACCACGCTGATGGGCGACCTGGTTGGCCAGGGGTTGGAAGAGCAGATCGTCGCCCGTGACGAGAACTCCTGGCTTGTCGATGGCGGTACGCCGATAGAAGATGTCATGCGTGCACTCAGCATCGATGAGTTCCCTCACTCCGACAATTACGAAACCATCGGCGGGTTCATGATGTACACACTGCGCAAAATCCCCAAACGCACCGATTTTGTTCGCTACGCCGGGTATAAGTTTGAAGTGGTGGATATCGACAGCTACAAGATCGACCAGTTGCTGGTCACGCGGCTGGAAGAAAAAACGGCGCTCAACGCCGAAACACATCCGGCATAAGCCGCTTCGCACACTAACTTCAACAAATAATAAAACCCCAACAAACAACAACGGCCCGTTAACGGGCCGTTTTCCTGTCGCAGGGGGTGAGTTCCTTCAACCCAGTTCAGCCTGCAACTTCAGTACCTGACGGTTGACTTCGGACATCACCACCAGATGCTGTTTATCCTGCGTTTTGGGCAACAAAATGCGGCCCTGATCAAATTCAAAAGCGCCAATCCCTTTAATGTAGAGTCTTCCACGAAACAGGATTTTCACATACTTGGCGACCTTCAGGGGGTTGTAACGTTCGAAGATCCTCATCGTCTTCCTCTCCTCCCGTTTTTTCTCTACCGCGCTACCCGTTCCCAATTAGGGTCGGATGATGTTCAGCGCGGCAATCATCACGTACAACTGGTTAGTGTCCTTATCCTGCGGTTAGTTCCCGCAATGACAGAATTATTTACGGCGTTTACATATTTTTACCGAATAGACTAATGCCATACTTTTTAAATCAGTATAAACCTTCAAGTTATTGCCGTATGTGCGATATGCCGCAAACTCACATACGCGACGGTGACCGCATCAACGGCCGCCAATCTACCGTGAAAATATGACCAAAAAACGACAGTGCGCCGTCAGCGGCATAAAGATAAAAACGGGAGGGCGGGAAGAGCACGGCAGGCCAATCGCCTGCCGTTGCTATCATCAGGAAAAATCCGGCCGGAGCGACCGGAAAGGGAATCAGAACAGTGAAACGCGAAAGCCCGGATTCAGGAAGGATTCGCGCGGCAGATAGGAGAGCGTGCGCCCTTGCCAGTCATGCACCTGCGCGCCGGCGGCCAGCGCCACCGCGTGCCCGGCGGCGGTATCCCAGATATTGGTCGGCCCGAAACGCGGATAAAGCTGGGCCTTGCCCTCCGCCACCAGACAGAACTTCAGCGACGAGCCAATGGACACGGTCTGGTGTTCGCCCAACTGCCGCAGATAATCGTCCAGCTCCGCATCGGCGTGAGAGCGGCTCACCACGACCAGCGGTGGTCTGGCGTTTTTTACCTGAATGGCGCGGCGTTTCCCGCCCTCTTCCTTCCAGGCCTTGCCGTCCGCCGCGGCGTACATCACCCCGGTCACCGGCACGTATACGACGCCCAGTACCGGTTTGCCGTTATCGATCAGCGCGATATTGACGGTAAACTCGCCGTTGCGATTGAGAAATTCTTTGGTGCCGTCCAGCGGATCCACCAGCCAGTAACGCTGCCAGTGCTGACGTTCGGACCATACCTGTGGGTCCTCCTCCGACAGCATCGGAGTCTCGGGGTACTGTTCAGCCAATCCACGCGCAATGACCTGATGCGCCGCCAGGTCGGCGGCCGTCACCGGCGAGTCGTCTTTCTTAAGCGCCACGTTCAGCGGCTGCTGACCGTTATAAACCTGCATGATGGCGTCTCCCGCCTCACGCGCCAGTTGGCAGATCTGTTCTAACATCGTTTCACCTCATTATACGTACAGGCCATGTGTCAGGTGCCGCGACAGCGCACGCACCGGGCCATTTTTATGTCTGCCCCGGAATTCTATGTCATGCTTCACAATTCAGGCTGATATTTAACACGATATTCATCAAAATCTGCGATACACATTCTGGCCGCGCCGCCATTGTCGGACAACTGCCCGACTGCGCAGGCGTCGCCATGTTAATACCTCGTCACAGGAGCGACCTTTATGAAGCATAAGCTGGTGCTGAGCCTGCTCGCGATAGCCATCGCTAACGCCACTCAGGCAGCCACCGTCGATTTACGGGTGCTGGAAACCACCGATCTTCACAGCAATATGATGGACTATGACTACTATAAAGACAGTCCAACGGATAAATTCGGACTGGTCCGTACCGCCAGCCTGATTCAGGCCGCCCGTCAGCAAGCCGTTAACAGCGTGCTGGTGGACAACGGCGACATTATTCAGGGCAGCCCGCTGGGTGACTACGCCGCCGCCAAAGGGCTGAAGAAAGGCGATGTGCACCCGGTCTATCTGGCGATGAACACGCTGGATTATGCGGTCGGCAATATCGGTAACCACGAATTCAACTACGGGCTGGACTACCTGCACAACGCGCTGGCCGGCGCCCATTTCCCGTATATCAACGCCAACGTGCTGGACGCAAAAACCGGCAAACCGCTGTTTACCCCTTACCTGATCGAAAAGAAAACGGTGAAAGACCGCGACGGCAAATCCCACGAGCTACGCATTGGTTATATCGGTTTCGTGCCGCCGCAAATCATGGTGTGGGACAAAGCTAACCTGAGCGGCAAAGTTACGGTAGCGGACATTACCGAAACCGCGAAAAAATGGGTGCCGGAACTGCGCAAACAGGGGGCGAACGTGGTGATTGCCATACCGCATTCCGGCCTGTCGGCGGAGCCGTACAAAACGATGGCGGAAAACTCGGTCTACTACTTAAGCCAAATCCCCGGTATTGACGCCATTATGTTCGGCCACGCCCACGCGGTATTCCCGAGCAAGGATTTCGCCGGCATCAAAGGCGCCGATATCGCAAAAGGCACGCTGAACGGCGTTCCCGCCGTGATGCCCGGCCAGTGGGGCGACCATCTCGGCGTGGTGGATCTGGTACTGAACAACGACAGCGGCCAGTGGAAAGTGACCGAAGGCAAGGCGGAAGCCCGGCCGATCTACGACAAAGCGCAGAAGAAATCGCTGGCGGCGGAAGATCCGCAGTTGGTCAACGTGCTGTCGGACGCCCACCAGAAAACCCGCGAGTTCGTCAGCAAGCCGATCGGCAAAGCTTCCGACAATATGTACAGCTACCTGTCGCTGATTCAGGACGACCCGACGGTGCAGATCGTCAACAACGCGCAGACAGCGTACGTCGAGCACTTTATCCAGGGCGACCCGGATTTGGCGGAGCTGCCGGTGCTGTCAGCCGCGGCGCCGTTCAAAGCGGGCGGCCGCAAAAACGACCCGGCCAGCTACGTGGAAGTGGAAAAAGGCCAGTTGACCTTCCGTAACGCCGCCGACCTCTATCTCTACCCCAACACGCTGGTGGTGGTAAAAGTTAAAGGCGAGCAGGTACGGGAATGGCTGGAATGCTCCGCCGGTCAGTTCAACCAGATTGACGCGCACAAACGCGAGCCGCAGTCGCTCATCAACTGGGAGGGCTTTCGCACCTACAACTTTGACGTTATTGACGGCGTGAACTATCAGATCGACGTCACCCAGCCCGCCCGCTACGACGGCGAGTGCCAGTTGATCAACGGCAATGCGCATCGCATCAAGGATCTGACCTTCAAAGGCAAACCCATCGATCCGCAGGCCACGTTCCTGATCGCCACCAACAACTACCGCGCCTACGGCGAAAAATTCGCCGGCACCGGTGAAAAACAGGTCGCGTTCGCCTCGCCGGATGAAAACCGCGCGGTGCTGGCCGCCTATATCAGCGCTGAAACGAAAAAAGCCGGCGAGGTAAAACCGGCCGCGGACAACAACTGGCGTCTGGCAAACATTGTCAGCGATACCCCGCTGGATATCCGGGTGGAAACATCGCCGTCGCCGAAAGCGGCTGCCTTCATCAAGGAAAAATCGCAGTACCCGCTAACGCTGGTGGGTAACGACGACATCGGCTTTGCCGTCTACCGTCTGGACCTGCAAAAACAGTAATCCCATCAAACCGCGCTCCCACGGCGCGGTTTTTTTCGTCTCCCCGCATTCGCCATCGTAATCCTTTTTAGGGATAGCTAATTTTAAAAGATGCATTTAAAATGCATTTTATAAATTACACCGTTCAGAGGTACCCATCATGCATTACCGCGACCAATCATTAGGCGAATTGGCCATCACCATCCCTCGCGCCACCGCGCTGTTTCGTGAATTCAACCTCGACTTCTGCTGTGGCGGCAAACAGACGCTGCTGCGCGCCGCCAGCAAACAGGCGCTGGATATTGAGATACTGGAATCACGCCTGGCCGATCTGGCGGCGCAGCCGTCAACGGAAAAAGACTGGCAGCAGGCCTCATTGAACGAGATGATCCAACACATCATCAGCCGTTTCCACGATCGTCACCGTGAGCAGTTGCCGGAACTGATCCGCATGGCCGAGAAAGTGGAGCGCGTGCACCACGACAAACCAGCCTGCCCGCACGGACTGACCCATCAACTGATGCTGATTCACGACGATCTGGCACAGCACATGATGAAAGAAGAACGGATCCTGTTCCCGATGATTCAGTCCGGTATGGGCGCGCAAGCCGGTGGACCGATTTCGATGATGGAACACGAACATGATGACGCCGGTCAGCAACTGGAAGTGGTCAAAACGATCACCAACAACGTTACGCCGCCCGACAATGCCTGCACCACCTGGCGGGCGCTGTATACCGGCATCAACGAGTTCATCGACGACCTGATGGAGCACATCCATCTGGAAAACAATCAGCTGTTCCCTCGGGCACTGCGGGGCGAGTAATTGGCGTTATCCGTCAGCGCCTATCCATCACACCGCGCCCGCCGCCACAAAAAAACCGCGCCATTTTAGCGCGGTTTTTGTCTTTTCGTTATCGGCCGCCCGGCTTACCAGCGCGGGCCGCCGCCATGATGGCCCCAGCCGCCCCATCCCGGGCCAGGCCCCGGACCGCGTGGTCCGGCGGGGACAACATAAACCGGCTGCGGGGGTTCGACGACCACAACACGCGGCGGGGGTGGCGGTGCGTAGTAATAAACCTGGCGGGCATGATGGTGCCGACGCTCATACCAGCTGTCGGGATCGCACCAACGATTGCCGTCCCAGTAATAGCCACGATCGTCACGATCGCCGATGTGAAGATACACACCCGGCAGCGCCAGACTCAGGCTGTCGGCCTGTGCGGCGGGCATCGCCGACAACAGTACGCCCGTCATAATGGCACCTAATAAAAGTGGCTTAATCATAATGCTGACCTCTGCTTCACCGCGATGCGGCGGATGACTCACTTATACGGCGCGCCGCCATTAGCCGCTATCAGAAAATGGCTAAATATTAATACCTTCAGGAAAGCAATTCAGGTTTGGCGCCGCTTATCGACGTCAGCATAACGGAGCAATCGTCAAGCCGCCTTTACGAGGTGTGTCGACTGGTTACACAGCACGGAATCAGCAGGGATGAAAAACGATGAGGACGGTGCGGCTAACGCTATGATAGACCAGAGGAAAGTATGCCGGGTCACGACGTACCCGGCAGAGAAACTTACAGGATTTCCAGCAGTTCCACTTCAAAAATCAGCGTGCTGAACGGCGGGATGGACGCACCCGCGCCACGTTCTCCATACGCCAGATTCTGAGGAATATAGAGTTCCCACTTCGAACCGACCGGCATCAGCGTCAGCGCTTCGATCCAGCCAGGAATCACGCCGCTGACCGGGAATTCCGCCGGCTGGCCGCGCTGCACCGAACTGTCGAACACGGTACCGTCAATCAGGCGACCGGTGTAGTGAACCCGAACCCGATCCTGACGCGCCGGGATCGCGCCTTCGCCCTGTGTCAACACACGGAACTGCAGGCCGGTCTCGGTGCTGCTGACGCCGTCTTTGCCGGCGTTGGCTTCCAGAAAGCGCTGTCCTTCCGCCGCCTGCTCACGCTGACGCTCACGGCGCACCGCATCCGCCCGTTCATGCACTTCACGCAACGCGCGATGCACCACATCAACCGGCACCACAGGCGCTTTTCCTTCCAGCGCATCGCACAGACCCGCTACCAGCGCATCGGGGATCAACCCCTCCAGACCGGATTCCTGCAGTTGTTGACCAATCTGCAGGCCAATGCCGTAGCTTGCCTGCGCTTCGACGCTGTCATAAGAAGGCGTTGTCATGAATGTTCCTTTAATCTGTAAAATACGAAAGCGCAGCATAGCAGCGAGTCGGTTGAGGGTAAAACGTTCTGTCGCGATCTCGCCGTGTTGCCGGCCGGCACTGCGGCAAACCGCTCATGTTTGCGGCGTCGGTATCCAATGACGATGACCTTAACTGGTTATCTGTCCTTGATTACCGATATAATTAAGCTGTTTTCACCTTTATACGGTTCTAAGAGAGGTCACCATGGGCAGAATCGCGCCCAGGAGAAAGCAATCCACCTGGAATCACCTGACGCTATGGCAGTCCTGCCAGAACTGGCTGGCCCAATGGCGTCGACGCAAGGACATTCCCGGTGAACCGGAAGAAAGCGCAGACGAGACGGAGACGGTTACCCCGGACCCCGCTCCACGCCGCAGGCATCGCAGACAGCAACCCTGGCTGCGAACGCTTTGGCATCTGCCGGATGATTTCAGCTGGATGGAACCGCTGCCCTATTTTCACCGTCGTTGTATTTTGATTTTGCTGTGTTTGCTGTTGCTGGTGCTGCTGTGGCCGGTGTCCCCCCCAGCCCCCGCGCCTTCCCGTCAGGTGGACGTGCCGCTCAGCTCGCAGACCGCGCCGATACAGGCGCAATTGGTGGCTCCTGCAGCCACCGCCAGCCAGACGCCGCGCCCGGCGACGTCTGGCGCCAACTGGCAATCCTATCAGATCGCATCCGGCCAGACGCTGGCCCAGCTGTTTCGCGACAACAACCTTCCCGTTAACGATGTCTTCGCTATGGCGCAGGTGGAGGGGCAAAGCAAGCCGCTCAGCAATCTGCGGGCCGGGCAGAAAGTCCAGTTGCAGCTTAATACGCAAGGTATGGTGAGCCAGCTGGAGATCGACACCCCGGACGGTCAGCAGGTGCAGTTCGTTCGCCAGCAGGACGGTTCCTTCATCCGCGTTCGCTGAGCGCAGCCTGTTCTATCAAAAAATCACGCAACACCACCGCATGATTCCGTTCCGTATCCCGGCTGCCATACAGCAGGGTTATCGGCTGCGACTGACGCAATAATGCCGCCAGCGGCTGCCACGCAGTGTGCTGACTCAGTTCCGCACGGTACATCCCGACGAATGTTTCCCATTGCGCTGAATTAGCGTGAAACCAGCGCCGTAATTCATGGCCTGGCGCAGCGTCTTTCAGCCAGACGACGCCGGGTAGACGGATTTTAGCGATGCCGCGCGGCCACAGCCGATCGACCAGAAACGTGGGGGAAGAAAAAGGGGGCTGCGCATCATAGACACGCATCAATTGGACCAGCTCGCTCATCTCGTATGTCGCTTAGTGATACACACGTTGATGATAGGCCGCTTTGACTGACTTACCAATGCAAAACGCTGGCACAAGGCCAGCGTTTTACCTGTTGTGGTCAACCGAAGTAAAAATTACTCGGCAACAACCACGACGTTCAGCTTGGCGAATACGTCGCCGTGCAGCTGGAAGCTTACTTCGTGCTCACCCAGCGTGCGCAGAACGCCGTTCGGCAGGCGAACTTCGCTCTTGGCAACATCAACACCAGCAGCGGTGACCGCGTCAGCGATGTCGCGAGTACCGATGGAACCGAACAGTTTGCCTTCGTCACCCGCTTTAGATGCGATGGTCACGGAAGCCAGCGCGTTGACTTTCTCAGCGCGGGCTTCAGCAGCAGCCAGAACGTCAGCCAGTTTGGCTTCCAGTTCAGCGCGGCGGGCTTCGAAAAACTCAACGTTTTTCTTGGTTGCCGGCACAGCTTTGCCCTGCGGAACCAGGAAGTTACGAGCGTAGCCCGCTTTAACGTTAACCTGATCACCCAGGCTGCCCAGGTTTGCTACTTTATCCAGCAGAATAACTTGCATTACCTTATCCTCTCAAAGTCTCGTTAATGGACAGTGGCCGATTACTGATGACGATCAGTGTACGGCAACAAAGACAGGTAGCGCGCACGCTTGATAGCGCGGGCCAGTTGACGCTGGTATTTTGCACGGGTGCCGGTGATGCGGCTCGGTACAATTTTACCACTTTCAGTGATGTAGTTTTTCAGCGTTGCGATGTCTTTATAGTCAATCTCTTGAACGCCTTCCGCGGTGAAACGGCAGAACTTGCGACGACGGAAATAACGTGCCATTTGGCTAGTCTCCAGAATCAATCAATTCAATCTGCTCGGCATGCAGCACCACTTTGCTCAGACCATTGCGCCCTTGATGGCAACTAATGAACCCCTGAACCCTGAGTTGCATACCGACCGTTATACTGTGGGTAAATGCCTGTGACGGGTGTCCGCTGACAATCACGGGCATACGGCACCATGCTTGTCGGCTGAGTCCGGCTTCTTCCTGCACTGAGCGGTGCTCAAGCACAAACTGGCAGTGAGGAATACCCGACGGACTGACTTTTCGAATGGGCGTCTTGCACACCGTGCCCGACAGCTCCAGCCGATTCGCCGTCACCACAACAATTACTCTTCAGAATCCCCAACTTCAGCATCATCATCGGCTTCAGCGTATTCGTCACGACGCTCACGGCGTTCGTCTTTCGCTTTCACCATCGGAGATGCTTCAGTTACCGCGTGCTTAACGCGCATAACCATGCTGCGGATAACGGCGTCGTTGAAGCGGAAGTTAGTTTCCAGCTCATCGATCACTTCCTGCGGGGCTTCAACGTTCAGCAGAACGTAGTGAGCTTTGTGCAGTTTGTTGATCGGGTAAGCCAGCTGACGGCGGCCCCAGTCTTCCAGACGGTGGATCTTGCCTTCCGCTGCTGTGATAGCACCGGTGTAACGCTCGATCATGCCCGGAACCTGTTCGCTCTGGTCAGGATGAACCATAAAAACGATTTCGTAATGACGCATCGAATTGCTCCTTACGGATTATTCAGCCTCCTGTCAGGGTCAGCCGCGGCCCATGGAAGCAAGGAACGTGTTGTGTGTACGGCTGAAAAAATGACGCGCAATTGTACTGACTGCCACGCGGGAAAACAAGCCATATCGCTGATTTCCATCATGAGGGAGCGGAGACGAGAGAAATAGCCCGCCGCTGGCGGGCCAGAGACGGGTAAATCAGAGCGAGCGCGAGAAGAAATCCGCGCCGGCCTGCAGGGCGGTCGAGGTGATCTTGTGGCCGATGCCGACCTCGGTCAGATAGGTCAGGCGCTGATGGGAGTGGCGAGCGGTTAACTCCCGGTACAGTCGTTCGCTCTCCTGCGCCGGCACCAGTTCATCCGCCAAACCATGCCAGAGCAACAGCGGGCGGTCGGAAACCTTGTCCAGTTGATGACGTACATCAAAGGGCGCGACTCGCTCAGCCAGCGCCTGCAACTGCGCCTGCGCGCCTGGTTCCTCCGGCGTGACCGGCGGAAACAGCGTCTGCGACAGCGATGAAAAATATCCGGAGCCCATAAAGCAGGCCACCGCCCGCAGCCAGGGATATTGCGTCATCGCAGCCAGCGCGGTCATTCCCCCCATTGATGCGCCGCAAATCCCGATCCGATCCCCGTCAATCAGCCCCTGTCCACGACACCAGTCCAGATGAACCGGCAACTCCCGGACATTATTAAGAAAAATATCCCAGAAACAGCGCCAGCGGCGCGCTTCATCGCCGTCAAACCGCGCGCCATGCATCAACGCATCCGGCGCGATGACGCGGAACCCGGCCTTCGCCAGCGCGTAGGCAAAATACGAATAGACTTCCTTCGACGAGGTATAACCATGAAAGAAGAAAATGGTTGGCAACGGCCGCGTTCTGCCGCCGGATGGAAAAGCATGCAACACCTCGATCCCTGAAACGCTCTCACTTCCCATTTCTACCATCATCGCCTGCTTTCCTTCGTTGATTGACAGGTAAAACCGTAAAAAACGCCTACAATTATTCCGTATATCATTTAACCATCAACAACATTCGACACATAGAAAAATAGATCGCAATGATCTTGATCAAATTAGTTACAAAAGCACCAATTAGTGTAAAATTTCGCACTTTTTTGCCGTTAACGGCATTAGCCATCCCCCAATAACGTCTCACAATAAAGAGAATTATCATGCAGCTTGCTTTTAGACGCTGGAGCCTCGGTGTCAAACTTTCAGTTATCGCCTCCCTGAGTGTGGCTGTGCTGTTTATCGCATTCAGCCTCAGCCTGACGCGCTCAGCCGGTGAGAAACTGGAATCATTGACAATGCATGACATGGAAAGTCAGGTTACGGGTATTACAGACATGATAGCCATGTACGACACCAGCCTGCAGGCCAGCGTCGACAGCTATACCAATCTGTTTGCCAGCTTTCTTCCTTCTCGTTTTACCGTGGACAATCAGGCGCGTCTGCCCATCAGCGGCACGACCGCGCCGACCCTGAAGTCCGGCGATACCGTCCTCAACATGAACACCGCCGTCACCGACGACTTCCTCAGCCGCACCGGCGCTATCTCCACCATTTTCGTGCGCGACGGCGACGATTTTGTGCGTATCACCACCTCGCTGAAGAAGGAAGACGGTTCGCGCGCCATCGGCACCAAACTGGATCGCGCCAGCCCGGCGTTCGCGCCCGTCTCCGGCAACAAGTCCTTCAGCGGCCTGGCGGTACTGTTCGGCAAGCAATATATCACCCAGTACAAACCGGTTACCGACGCCAGCGGCAGCGTGATCGCCATTTTGTTCGTGGGGATTGATATCAGCAAAGAATTTGCCCAGATGCAAAAACGCATTCTGGATAAGCGTATCGGCGACACCGGCCACTTTATCGTGCTCAGCAAGGCAGGCGCGACGGCCGGCGCCTATCTGGTGCACCCGACGCTGGCCGGGCAAAAACCGGACTGGTCGGGCGATGCTCTGCAGCAGGTGTTGAAAAACGATGGCGGCAGGCTGGAGTACGATGATAACAGCCTGACCGGCGATGACCGTACCCAGGTGATGGTGTATCGCAGCGTACCGCAGTGGAAATGGGTCGTTGTCGGCACCATCAGCAAGGCCAGCCTGCTGGCGGAAATCAACACGATCCGCAATCTGTTTCTGGGCGGCGGCATCGCACTGGTGGTGCTGTTTGCCGTGTTCTTTGTCTACCTTACCCGCCGCTGGCTGAGCCGGCCGCTGGATGAAGTGGTGAAAGTGGCGGAGCAGTTCGCGGCCGGTAACCTGCAGGCGACGCTGACCACCGACAGTCAGGATGAAGTCGGCCGACTGGTGGACGCCATCAACGGCATGGGCCACGGCCTGACCCGCCTGGTGTCTCAGGTGCGCGATGCCGCGGAAGAGATCACCGCCGGTACTGACGCGCTGGCCGAAGACAGCGGCAACATCAGCGAGCAGATTTCCCGTCAGGCCAGCAGCGTGGAAGAAACCTCGGCCACGATGGAACAGTTGTCCTCGACGGTGAAACAGAATGCCGACAACGTCTCCGCCGCTAAAGGGCTGGCGGCGGAAAGCGCCAGCGCCGCGCAGAACGGCAGCATCACGGTGACGGACTCGGTGGAGACCATGAGCGAAATCAAACGCTCGTCGCAGAAGATCGCCGACATCACCACCACCATCCAGTCGATCGCCTTCCAGACCAATATTCTGGCGCTCAACGCGGCGGTGGAAGCCTCGCGCGCTGGCGAGCACGGTAAGGGTTTCGCCGTGGTTGCCGCCGAGGTGCGTTCGCTGGCCCAACGTAGCTCTTCAGCGGTGAAGGAAATCGAAGCGCTGATTGCCGAATCGCTGCATCAAATCGAAACCGGCTACCGTTTCTCGGAAAAAACCCGTTCGGTGATGGACGATCTGCTGCATCGTATCCAGCAGGTCAGCACCATCGTCAACGACATTGATATCGCCTCGCGCGAGCAGTCGCTGGGAATTGAACAGGTTAACGTGGCTATCAACCAGATTGGGCAGGCCATCAACCAGAACGCTTCGCTGGTGCAAAATTCGGAAAGCACCGCGCAGGGACTACGCGAAAAAGGCCATCATCTGAGCGATGTGGTCAGCGTGTTCCGCATCCATCCCTAATCGCTTCATCACCTCTGCCGGCCACCGGCAGAGGTCCGCTTCGGCGGTTTATCCTCCGTTACACGCCGGCGGTATCCCTGTCTGCCTCAAGGGGTTACACTATATCCATCCAGAAGCATCCACCCAGAACCGGACTGACCGGAATACCACCGATGACACGCCCATCATGGCTATTAAGCGTTACGCCGTTGAACCGAGTATTGCTGAGCACCCTGTTATCGATGCTGATCAGCGGCTGTACGCTGCTGGCCGGTAAACCGCTCCCGCCGCCGCCCCCCGAGGAACAGGCGGTCGAAGTGTCCAGAGAACAGAGCTATCTGCTGGAAAAAGCCGGTTCGGCCTCGGTCGATGTACGCGGCAGTCTGGATGATGCGGTACGGGAAATACAACGTCAGGCCAACGCACGCGGCATGCCTTACTACCGGGTGGTCAGCCTGACGGAAAACGAACATGTGCGACGGGATAGCTGGCACGGCTATGCAATCTTTTACCGGCCGCCTGCCGCCGCCCGCCCTTGAACCAACCAGGCCAAATCAGCGCCCCAAAAAAGATCGAGAGGATAAGGATGAAAACAAAGATTGCCGCCATCGCCCTGTTACTGCTGACAACCGGCGTTAGCGGCGTGGCAACGGCCTCGGAATACCCGTGCCGTAGCCCGGAATGGAATGTCTGGGTCGAAATGCAGGTGAATACCCGCGGGCTGCTGGGCGATGTAGAAGTGGGTTCGCTGGTGTGGCAACAGGCGGTAGAAAGCCGACTGCCTGCGGCGTCCTGGCCATCGCGCAATTCCGTGCTGTGGTGCGCGGCCGTAGAACAAAAACTCGCCAGCCTGAAAAAATAACGCGCCGCCTGAAGCTGATAGCAACAGGGC
Organism: Dickeya sp. NCPPB 3274; assembly: GCF_000406205.1. Taxonomy (NCBI): domain Bacteria; kingdom Pseudomonadati; phylum Pseudomonadota; class Gammaproteobacteria; order Enterobacterales; family Pectobacteriaceae; genus Dickeya; species Dickeya sp. NCPPB 3274. The sequence goes on from NZ_CM001979.1 coordinate 4,021,005, forward strand.
AACCTATCGCGGTTGCCCTGTCTGTCGGGAATCTTGCCTGACGCCCGTTCTCTTTAGCGCGCCTGCGCCATGGTTACGCCGAGCGCTGACGTACCGCCTCAAACAGGCAGATCCCGGTGGCGACCGACACGTTCAGCGACGACACGCTGCCCGCCATTGGAATGCTGATCAGTTCATCGCAGTGTTCGCGGGTCAGGCGACGCATCCCTTCCCCTTCCGCCCCCATCACCAGCGCCAGCGGGCCGGTGAGTTTGCTCTGATACAGGGTGTGATCCGCTTCGCCCGCCGTACCAACGATCCAGACGTTCTGCTCCTGCAGGAAACGCAGCGTCCGCGCCAGATTGGTCACACGAATCAGCGGTACGGTTTCCGCCGCGCCGCAGGCGACCTTTTTCGCGGTGGCGTTGAGTTGGGCAGACCGATCGCGCGGCACAATCACCGCGTGAACGCCCGCCGCGTCGGCGCTGCGCAGGCAGGCCCCCAGGTTGTGCGGGTCGGTTACGCCATCCAATACCAGCAGGAACGGGGTATCCAGCGATGCCAGTAGCCCCGGCAGGTCGTTTTCCTGGTACTGCCGTCCCTCTTTCACCCGGGCGACAATGCCCTGATGCACCGCGCCTTCCACCTTGTCGTCCAGCCACTGGCGGTTAGCGACCTGTACCGCGATGCCGTTGGCTTCCAGCTCGGCGATCAACGGCTGCAGGCGGCGATCCTCACGCCCTTTAAGGGTGAACACTTCAAGAAAACGTTGGGGGTCTTGCTCCAGCAGCGCTTTCACCGCATGGATGCCGTAAATAATTTCGCTCATTAAAACTCTTCAATAATACGCTTCAAACAGGTTAACGGGGCAGCCGGCACGGCTGCCCATGATACAGGTGCGATGGTCAGCCGACTTCCGTTATTCCGCCGGCGCCTTCTTTTTGCTGGCGCGTTTGGCACGAGTGGCGGCAGCAATTTTACGCGTTTTTTCAGCGTTCTTTTGCGATTTTGCCGTCTTCTTCCTGCCGTCGGTTTTCGCTTTATCTTTATCCTTGCCCTTGCCGGCAGGCTGACGCTTGCCGTCGCCCTCGCTGCGGAATGCGCTATCCGGCTCAAAGTTGGCGCGCTGACCGGTACGACGACGACGACGCGGTTTTGCGTCCGCTTCGCCGCCTTTCTTCGCCCGATCGCGCGCGGTCTTACCTTCACCGCGTACTTTACGGGTGGAAGACACCAGCGCGAAGTCGATCTTGCGTTCATCCATATGCACGGCTTCAACGCGGATCTGCACTTCGTCCCCCAACCGATACACCTGACCGCGGGATTCGCCGATCAAGCGCTGGCCGACATTGTCATAACGATAGTAGTCGTTATCCAGCGTGGAAACATGAACCAGACCGTCGATAAACAGGTCGTTGAGGCGCACAAAGAAACCGAAACCGGTGACGCTGGAGATAATCCCGGTAAAGGCTTCACCGACATGATCCTGCATGAAGTCGCACTTCAGCCAGTCAGCCACGTCGCGCGTGGCTTCATCGGCCCGGCGTTCGGTCATCGAACAGTGTTCGCCCAGTTGCAGCATCTCGTTGAAATCCGAGTGCCAGCCGCCGCTGTGAGTCCAGCGGGCCTTACGATCGCTGAGCAGGTACTTGATGGCGCGATGCAACGACAGATCCGGGTAACGCCGAATCGGCGAGGTGAAATGCGCGTACGAGGTCAGCGCCAGGCCAAAGTGGCCGCGGTTTTCCGGGTCGTACACCGCCTGTTTCATCGAACGCAGCAGCATGGTTTGCAGCATTTCGTGATCCGGCCTGTCGGCGATGGAATCCATCAGTTCGGCGTAATCTTTCGGCTGCGGCTTCATGCCGCCTTTCAGCGTCAGCCCCAGCTCGCCAAGCACGCTGCGCAGCGCCAGCACATGATCCTCGCTGGGCTGGTCATGTACGCGGAACAGCGCCGGCTCTTCGCTCTTCTCGACAAACTTCGCCGCCGAGATGTTGGCCAGAATCATGCACTCTTCAATCAGCTTGTGCGCGTCGTTGCGCACCACCGCTTCCACCCGCTCAATACGACGTTCGGCGTTGAAAATGAATTTGGCTTCTTCGGTTTCGAAAGCGATGCCGCCGCGCACCTCACGGGCATGCTCCAGCACCTTGTACATCCGGTGCAGCTCTTCCAGCGGCGCCACCAGCGGCTGGTAATGCTCGCGCAATGCCTCGTCGCCCTGCAGAATGCTCCACACCTTGGTATAGGTGAGACGGGCGTGAGAACTCATCACCGCCTCATAGAATTTATAGCCGGACAGTTTCCCCTGGGTGGAAACCGTCATTTCGCACACCATACACAGGCGATCCACCTGCGGGTTGAGCGAACACAGTCCATTGGACAGGACTTCCGGCAGCATCGGCACCACCTGCGACGGGAAGTAAACCGAGGTGCCGCGCGCACGGGCTTCATGGTCCAGCGCCGTGCCGGGGCGCACGTAGTAGCTGACGTCGGCGATCGCCACCCACAGCCGCCAGCCGCCGCCGCGTTTCTTCTCGCAGTACACCGCATCATCAAAATCGCGCGCGTCTTCGCCGTCGATGGTCACCAGCGGCAGAGAACGCAGATCCACCCGGCCTTTCTTGGCGCTTTCCGGCACCTCGTCCGTCAGGTCGCCCACTTGCTCTTCCACCTTGGGCGGCCAGCTATGCGGAATTTCATGGGTGCGCAGCGCGATATCCACCGCCAGCCCGGTGCCCATGTTGTCGCCGAGGATTTCCACGATCTTGCCGATAGCTTTAGTGCGGCGAGTGGCGCGCTGGGTCAGTTCCACCACCACCACGGAGCCCATGCGGGCGCCGGCGATAAATTCCGGCGGGATCAGGATGTCAAAGCTCAGCCGGCTGTCGTCCGGCACCACGAAGCCGGTACCGGCCTCGGTGAAGTAACGTCCAACGATCTGGCTGGTGCGGGGCTCCAGAATACGCACGATGCGCCCTTCGCGGCGCCCTCTGCGGTCTTCGCCCAACGGCTGGGCCAGCACCACATCACCGTGGATCACTGTCTTCATCTGTTCGGCGGAAAGATAAAGATCGTCTTTGCGCCCTTCCACCCGCAGGAAGCCGTAGCCATCGCGGTGGCCGAGCACCGTGCCGCGCAGCAGATCCAGTTTTTCCGGCAGCGCGTAGCACTGGCGGCGGGTGAATACCAATTGACCGTCGCGCTCCATAGCGCGCAGCCGACGACGCAACGCTTCCAGTTGTTCATCATTGGTCAGTTGCAGGTCGGCGGCCAGTTCCTCACGGCTGATGGGCGTGTCCCGTTTTGCCAGATGCTCAAGAATGTACTCGCGGCTGGGGATGGGGAATTCGTATTTTTCTGCTTCACGTTCCAGAAACGGATCTTGTGACATTGCGGTTCCTCCGTTGTCATCAGCAGGCGGCTGAACAGGCTTATTCAACCAGAAGTAATTTATAGAGGGGCGGGTTTTCTTCCACCATATCGGCAAGCGTGTAATTATCCAGTTCCTTCAGGAAATTCTGTACGGCCTGCTGCAGCACCTGCTTCAGGCGGCAGGCGGAGGTGATATGACAAAATTCCTTGCTGCAGTTAACCAGCGACAGCGGTTCCAGCTCTCGCACCACATCCCCGATGCGAATAGTGGACGCATCGCGGCCCAGCCGGATGCCGCCGTTTTTGCCTCGCACGGCCATGACCAGCCCGGCGCGGCTCAGCTGGTTAATGATCTTCACCATATGGTTACGTGAAACGCCATACACTTCAGTTACTTCTGAGATGCTGGTCATTTTGCCCTCCGGCAATGACGCCATATAAATCAGCGCCCTCAAACCATAATCTGTAAAACTTGTTAACTGCACAGAGACCTCTGAGTACCTTACCGGACAGTCAGGCGACCGCCCCGAAAAACGCGGGCTGGAACCGGGATGGCGCTCGTTAGCCCTGGTTCGTGCCCGTCATGTTCATTTTTTATCAGCAGATGATAAACCAGTGATCAACGCCGGGCGAATTTATTTAGCGCCAACCAATCCTTTCTAAAGTGGAATTCCCCGAGTCCATGTATTTCCATTCACAAAAGATAAGAGAATCGTGCTTCCTAACATGCTGTTTCATCTGTTATGTTCTGAACAAAAATAACCCTACAACACCTTAACGTACGGCGAGCCCGGAACAGGCTCTGTCAGTGGTTTTTTGCTCTGCACACACTAGGAAATGAACCATGCGTTTGAAAAATCTCTCCATCCGCACCGGTCTGCTGACACTGCTGGCCGTCATCACCCTGTTGTTGCTGCTGGTCAGCGGTATGGGGATTCAGGCCATCAACAAGAGCCGTGCCTCCCTGACGGCGCTCAATCAGATTCAGGGAGAACAACTGGGCGCGTTGATGAATGGTTATAACCTGACGTTACGAGCCAGAGCCTCCGCCACGCTGGCGGTGCGCAAAATCGAAATCGGTTTGCTGGATGTCGGCGCCAAAGAAACCGAAAAGCTGGAAGGCTATGTGCAGCAATCGGAAAAGGAGATTCGCCAGTTCAGCAGCGTGGGAACCAATGGCGAACAGGAGCAGAAACTGGCGCAACAGGTGTTGAAAAGTTATCAGGACTACCTGAATCAGGGGTTGAAACCGATGCTGGACTCCCTGAAAAAGCAGTACACCGACGAATATTACACCTTGCTGGAAAACAACCTGACGCCCCTGAGCGACGGATTTGATAAATCCATCCAGAACTTCCGCAGCTACTCCCAGCAACTCTCCGAACAACATATCCAACAGGCCAATAACAACGAACGGATCATGCTGATGCTGATCGCGTTCGCCTGCCTGCTGTCGCTGCTGTTGGTGCTGCTGGGTTGGCTGGCGCTGCGCCATATGCTGCTCAAACCGCTGGATCACGCCATTGAACAGCTGGAACACGTGGCTTCCGGCGATCTGACCCGCCGCATTACTCAGGGGGGCAACAATGAACTAGGCCGACTCAGCGACGCCATCGAGCGCATGCAGCTGGCGCTGCTCGATTCGGTCAGTCAGGTGCGTGACGCCAGTCATCAGATCGATCAAGGCAGCCGCGAGTTGTTCAGCGGCAACCGCAATCTGGCGGAACGAACCGAAGAGTCGGTCGCGGCGCTGGAACAGACCGCCGCCAGCCTGGAAGAGCTGAGCGCGACGGTTAAACGCAACGCCGACAACGCCGAGCTGGCGCATCAGTTGACCAATCAGGTTTCCGACACCACCGATCGCGGCAACGAATCCGTTAACTACGTGGTGGAGAAAATGCGCGAAATCGCCGCCAGCGCTAAACGGATCAGCGATATCCTCGGCGTTATCGACGGTATTGCCTTCCAGACCAATATTCTGGCGCTGAACGCGGCGGTGGAAGCCGCCCGCGCGGGCGAGCAAGGCAAAGGCTTCGCGGTGGTGGCAGGCGAAGTGCGCAGTCTGGCGCAGCACAGCGCTCAGGCGGCCAAAGAGATCCGCACCCTGATCCTGGATTCTCAGTCCCATGTGTCGGAAGGGTTGGATCTGGCCGCTAAAGCCGGTACCACCATGGACGACGTGGCGGAAGAGATCAACCGTATCACCAGCCTGATGAAAGAGATCTCCTACGCGTCTCAGGAGCAACATCGCGGTATCGAACAGGTGAATATCGCCTTCACCCAGATAGACAAGGTGGCCCAGCAGAACGCCTCGCTGGTCAAGGCCTCCGCCGACACCACCCAATCGCTGGAAGAGCAGTCTCGCCAACTGGTGCAGGCGATGGCCATGTTCCGTATCGAAGACCACACCACGCTGTTGCAGGCGCGCTGATTCTCATCCCTGCTTTGGCAGTGACCGTCCACCGGTCACTGCCTTTCCCGTCTAACCGAACGCCCAGCCTTTCCCAGCCCGGCTGATTCACGCTTTCAGTGCATAACACAGCATGACGCACAATAAACGGGCGCAGTGTGCCTGTTTTCAGCGCCAAACCATGCAACCTGCACAGCGGGCCACGTCCTCGCCGCCCGGCTGCCGCTAACCGAAAAACCGGCACGTTCCTTGCTGTAATTTCAAGGACGTCATTCCACGGACATTGATTGCTGTTCCCCATGTCGGGGCCAAACCAGAGGGACCATCATGCCGGTATTTCATCACAGGAACGTGCCTCATCATCATACCGAAAGTGAGCGGGACAGATGGCGAAGCGACGTTCTGCTTCAGTTGCTGACCAGCGACCATCCGGATCTGCCCCTCCTCCATCAGCGCGCCGCCTGGCTGCAGTTGCCGCTGGACAGGCCTCATCGGGTAACGGCATGGCGTCTGTCCGGTATGCCGTCGTTGTTTTCCCCGTCGTATTCCGGCTGCCCGGAAGCGCAACTGCACGGCGCGCGCCAGCAGTTGCAGCAACAGCTACAGAAATTCATGTCGGAAGAAATGCCGCCGGTCATGCTGGGCGACCTCTGCCTGCTGGTGCTGCCGGCCGACAGCCCGCTGTTGCGCCGCGGACACCAGGAGTTCACCGCATTCCGTCAGGCCATCAACGCCGATATCGCGCCGCTGACGCTGTTTGGCGGGCTCTCCGGCCCGGTCATTGCGGCCGAGCACTATCGGCGAGGGCTGAACGAAGCCCGACAGGCGCTTAACGCAGCAGAAAGCATGCGCCCGGAAAAAGGCCTGTACGACTACACTGATCTGGGGGTGCTGCAATTGCTGACTTCCGTCAGCGACCCGACATTGCTTACCCGCTTTATGCACGACGCGCTGGGTAATCTGGTGGAGAAGAACCGCAAATCGCCCCATTTGCTGATTGAAACCCTGGATGCGGTATTGCAGGAAAACGGCAATCTGATCAAAGCCGCCGAGCGGCTGACGATCCATCGCAATACGCTGCATCAGCGTCTGCAACGTATTGAACAACTGTCGGGCGGCGCGTTGAACGATCCGCTGTTTCGCCTCAACGCGTCCGTCGCGCTATTAGTCTGGCGCCTGTCTGGTTCACAGGTGCAGGGAACCGCCATACCGTCGTTCAAGACAACCTCACAGGAGTGATTATGAAGATTATCAACGCCGCCCTGCGCCATCAGGCCGGGCTCCATACGCTGCAACTGCAGGACGGCCTGATTGCCGCGATGGTCCCCCAGCCCGCCATGCTGCCCGCCACGCCGGATACCATCGACGCCGCCGGGCAACTGGCTATCCCGCCGCTGGTGGAACCGCATATTCACCTCGATGCCGTCCTGACCGCTGGCGAACCGGAATGGAACATGAGCGGCACGCTGTTTGAAGGCATTGAACGCTGGAGCCAGCGCAAGGCCGCCATCACCCACGAAGACACCAAACGTCGGGCGCATACCGCCATCGGCATGTTGCGCGACCACGGCATCCAGCATGTGCGTACTCACGTCGATGTTACCGACCCCTCGCTGGCGGCGCTGGAAGCCATGCTGGAAGTTAAAGAAGAGGCGAAGGGGCTGATCGACCTGCAAATCGTCGCTTTCCCGCAGGAAGGCATCGAGTCGTACCCGGCTGGCCGCCAGTTGATGGAACGCGCCATCGCGCTGGGCGCCGACGTGGTTGGCGGTATTCCCCATTTTGAGAACACCCGTGAACAGGGCGTCAGCTCGGTGAAATTCCTGATGGATCTGGCGGAACGCACCGGTTGTCTGGTGGACGTGCATTGCGACGAAACCGACGATCCGAACTCGCGTTTTCTGGAAGTGCTGGCGGAAGAAACGCGGGTGCGGAACATGGGTGCCCGCGTCACCGCCAGCCACACCGTGGCGATGGGTTCCTATGACAACGCCTACTGCTCAAAACTGTTCCGTCTGCTGCGCCGCTCGGGAATCAGCTTCGTCTCCTGCCCGACCGAAAGCATCCACCTGCAAGGGCGCTTCGACACCTTTCCCAAACGTCGCGGCGTCACCCGGGTAGCCGAGCTGGACCGTGCCGGCATGAACGTCTGCTTCGGGCAGGATTCGATCAAGGATCCCTGGTACCCGCTCGGCAATGGCAACATTCTGCGCATTCTCGACGCCGGGCTGCATATCTGCCACATGATGGGGTATCAGGATCTGCAGCGTTGTCTCGATTTCGTGACCGACAACAGCGCCAAAGCGCTGCACCTGGGCGACGGCTACGGCCTCGCCGTCGGCCGCCCGGCCAACCTGCTGATTCTGGATGCGGAAAACGACTACGAAGCAGTGCGGCGTCAGGCCAAGGCGCGCCTGTCGATACGCCACGGCAAGGTCATCATGCAGCGTGAACCGGAGCTGATTCGGTATCCAAACCGCCAACCTGATTAACGTCATCCACAATAAGCGTGACCAAATGAGCGTGACGAAGAGCTTATTGAAACAGGCTCTTCGCTGCCCCCGCACAGGATACGGGCCCATGCAATGCTATAATAGTGCGGTGTGATGCTGAAGGCTGGAGGATATCATGGGACGATATAATGTTTTCAACAGCGAAGGACAGTACGCACAAGGCTCGGAAGATCTGGTGCTGAAAAACAGGCTCGGTATTACCAACCCTGATGAAATTGACGGCGCCGAATTAGTACTGCTGGAAAAACTGTATCATTTCGTCTTTGAAGACCACTTTCCCGCCGACCAGCAACTGAGTGTCGACCTGATCAGGGCATGGCACGCGCTTTGGCTCGGTAACCTGTATGACTGGGCTGGTCAGAACAGATCCGTCAATATCAGCAAAGGCGGATTCCTGTTTGCCAGTGCGTCACAAATCCCCAGCCTGCTTACGCAATTCAATGATAAATGCCTCACTCGATATACGCCTTGCACTGGCATGGCGCGCGATCGGCTGGCCGAAGCCATTGCCGTTGTCCACGTAGAATTGATACTGATACACCCTTTTCGCGAAGGAAACGGGCGCATATCAAGGTTGGTGGCAGATGTGATGGCCGTTCAGGGCGGTTATCCCCCGCTGGACTATCACCCCTGGGAGCAAAATAAGACCCAGTATATTGGTGCTATCCATGCCGGGGTCGGAATGGATTATGAGCCGATGAAATATTGGGTTAATCAAGCACTGACGGACGGATGAACAGCCAGACTCAGGTAAGCGAACTTATCCCGTTGCTCGTCCAGTGAAGAGGCAATCATGCTGGAGGACTGGCCGGTTTCAATGGCTGTCGATGTCGCCACAGTACGAATGATTTGTTCGCGAGAAGGCATAACATACTGCTCATTCCGGCGCTTTTGCTTGACAGCCATATCGTCCTCCCATGTTGGTCTATTTATTATACATGCAACCTGGCATGAAGTAATCCTGCCCTGAAAGCAAAAGAAAACCCTCCCGATCTGTTTAGACGCATTACCGCCCCGGCAACACATCATGACCTTTACTGGCATCCAGATTAACCGGCATTCATTTCAGGCCGCAGCTTCCCCTCCAGGCATCGCTGCTGGTAACTCTGTTCAAAGGTCTGCATGCCGACCTGACCGCCGGTTTGCAGCAGGCTCGGCAACTGGTGGGTTTTGCCTTCGCGGATCAGGTTGCTGACCGCCGGGGTGGCGAGCAGCACTTCAAACAGCGCCACGCGCCCGCCTTGCGCGCCCGGCAACAGTTTCTGCGCCACCACCGCCTGCAGGCTGGCGGCCAGTTGCGTGCGGACAAACGCCTTTTCCTCGGCAGGGAATGCGTCCACCAGCCGATCCACCGCCTGCACCGCCCGCCGGGTATGCAGCGTCGCCAGCACCAGATGGCCGGTTTCCGCCGCCGTCAGCGCCAGCCGAATCGTCTCGCCGTCGCGCAACTCGCCGAGCAGCAACACGTCCGGGTCCTCGCGCAGCGCCGCCCGCAGCGCGCTGGCGAACGCATCGCTATGACGGCCAATCTCCCGCTGTTGGATCAGACAGCGTTGGCTGACATGCAGGAACTCAATCGGGTCTTCCAGCGTAATGATGTGGCGCGCGCGGCGTTGATTAAGCGAGGCGATCATCGCCGCCAGCGTGGTGGATTTACCGCTGCCGGTTGCGCCGGTCATCAGAATCAGGCCATCGGGACGATCGGCCAACTCGGCTACCACTGCCGGCGCGCCCAGCGTCTGCAGGTCAGGTTGGTGTGACGGGATCAGGCGCAGCGCCGCCGACAGGCCGTGGCGCTGCATAAACAGATTGGCCCGTAACCGCTGGCCCTCCGGCAGCGTCAGCGCGCAATCGGTCTGTCCGCTTTGCCGCAGTTGCTGCTCGCAGGCCGGTTCCAGCCAGCTACCGCACCACTGCTCCAGATCGTCGTTGTGCAACGGCGGCTGCGCGGCATCCGCCACCAGTTGCCCGTCGATACGCCAAACCGGCGGATGACCGCTGCACAGGTGCAGATCGGACACATTCTGTTTTACACTAGACCGCACCCATTCACTCACATCCATTGATTGGCCTCCTGAACCATTATGACGATATCGACAGTCCAGCAAAATCTACAGGACGTCCGGCAGAGAATCTCGGCGGCGGCGGAACGTTGCGGGCGCGCGCCAGAAGAAATTACGCTGCTTGCCGTCAGCAAAACCAAACCTGTGAGCGCGATCGAAGAAGCCATTGCGGCCGGGCAACGGGCGTTTGGCGAAAACTATGCGCAGGAAGGGGTCGACAAGATTCGCCATTTCCAGACCCATCAGCCCGATACGGCGCTGGAGTGGCACTTTATCGGGCCGTTGCAGTCGAATAAGAGCCGTCCGGTGGCGGAGCATTTCGACTGGTGCCACACCATCGACCGGCTGCGCATCGCCCAGCGCCTGAGCGAGCAGCGCCCGGCGCATCTGCCGCCGCTCAACGTGCTGCTGCAGGTCAATATCAGCCAGGAAGAGAGTAAATCCGGCATTCTGGCCGGCGACCTGCCGGAACTGGCGGCCAGCGTGGCCCGGTTGCCGAACCTGCGGCTGCGCGGGCTGATGGCGATCCCCGCGCCGGAAACGGATCATGACCGTCAACTGGCGGTATTTCGCCAGATGACCGAACTTTTTCTGCAACTGAAAGCGGATTATGGCACTTTGGATACCCTGTCGATGGGCATGACCGACGACATGGCCGCCGCCATTGAGGCCGGCAGCACGCTGGTGCGGATCGGCACCGCGATTTTTGGCGCACGTGATTACCGTTCACCGGCCAGTTAACCTTAACGGACAGACGAGAACAGCGAGAATCTGATGGAACACCGTAAAATAGCCTTTATCGGCGCGGGCAATATGGCGCAGGCGATCATCGCCGGTCTGATGGCGGGCGGCTATCCGGCCAGCCACGTCAGCGTCAGCGCGCCGTCCGCCACAAACCGGGCGCGGCTTGCCGCCCGTTATGGCGTTGCCAGCCTGGGCGACAATATCGCCAGCGCCCGCGATGCCGACGTCGTGGTGTTGGCGGTCAAACCGCAACTGATGGCGGGCGTCTGCGAGACGCTGGCGCAGCAGGTGGATTTCAGCGGCAAACTGGTGTTGTCGATCGCCGCCGGCGTCAGCGTCGCCCGTTTCCGTCAGTTACTGGGCGATTCGCTCAACATCGTGCGCATCATGCCCAACACCCCATCGCTGGTGGGTCAGGGCATGAGCGGGCTGTACGCGCCGGCGAACGTCGGCGAAGCCGATCGGGCGTTTGCCGCCGACCTGATGAACAGCGTCGGCAAGCTGTGCTGGGTCGCCGACGAAGCGCAGATTAACGGTGTGATTGCCGCCGCCGGCAGCGCTCCCGCCTACTTCTTCCTGTTCATGGAAGCCATGCAGCAGGAAGCGATTCGTCAGGGTTTCGACGCCGACACCGCCCGGTTGCTGGTGCAGCAAGCGGCCAGCGGCGCGGCGGCGCTGGTGGAAGCCAGCCCGGGCACCCCGCTGTCGACACTGCGGGAAAATGTGACCTCCAAAGGCGGCACCACCGCTGAAGCGCTGCGCGTGTTCAACGAGCGCCAGTTGGGCCAGATTGTCGCCGATGCTATGCAAGCCGCCGTACACCGGGCGAAAGAAATGGAATCGCTGTTCTGATTGCCGTCTGAAACATGATTTTTAATGAAGGAATAACCGTCTCATGCTGACCCTGACTTTTCTGGTCAAAACCCTGATTGACCTGTACGTGATGGTGTTATTGCTGCGCATCTGGATGCAGTGGGCGCGCAGTGATTTTTACAACCCGCTGGCGCAGTTCGTGGTGAAGCTCACCCAGCCGATCATCGGGCCGCTACGCCGTATCATCCCGTCGCTGGGGCCGATCGACAGCGCCTCGCTGCTGCTGGCGTTTCTGCTCACCACGCTCAAGTATCCGTTACTGTTGCTGATTCAGGTCGGCTCGCTGTCGCTGAGCCCGATCAACCTGCTGGTGGGGCTGCTGGCGCTGGTCAAATCCGCCGGTTATCTGGTGTTCTGGATAGTGATTATCCGTTCGCTGATGAGCTGGATAAGCCAGGGCCGCAGCCCGGTGGACTACATGCTGCATCAGTTGACCGAACCACTGATGGGGCCGGTGCGCCGCATTCTGCCGTCGGCCGGCGGGCTGGATTTCTCGCCGATGGTGGTGATTCTGGTGCTGTACCTGTTGAACTATCTCGGCATGGATTTTTTCCCGGGGCTGTGGTTCCTGTTGTGAGTGCCGTCAGTCGCTGCGAAGACGGGTTGGTGATTCGGCTGTATATTCAGCCGAAAGCCAGCCGGGATCAGATTGTCGGGCTGCATGGCGACGAGCTTAAAGTCGCCATCACCGCACCGCCGGTGGACGGTCAGGCCAACGCACACCTCATCAAATTTCTTGCCAAACAGTTTCGCGTCGCCAAAGGCATGGTGACCATCGAAAAGGGCGAGCTTGGACGTCACAAACAGATTAGAATCGTCAACCCGCAAGCCATCCCGGCCGATGTCGCGGAACTCATCCCCTGAAGTTATTCTTTGAACGGAATTTATTCTCTGAACAGACGTTATTCCCTGAACGGAAGCGATTCCCTGAACAACTACCCTGAACATTGCAGGAACAACAGATGCAAAACGTGGTTTTAGCCACCGGCAATGCCGGTAAAGTGCGTGAACTCGCCGGTCTGCTGGCGGATTTCGGCCTCGACGTGGTAGCGCAAACCACGCTGGGGGTCGAATCCGCCGAGGAAACCGGTTTAACCTTTATCGAAAACGCCATTCTGAAAGCGCGCCACGCCGCGCGTGAAACCGGCCTGCCCGCCATCGCCGACGATTCAGGTCTGGCGGTGAACGCGCTGGGCGGCGCGCCGGGGATTTACTCCGCCCGCTACGCCGGGGAAGACGCCAGCGATCGGCAGAATCTGGACAAACTGCTGGCGGCGCTGGACAACGTAGCGGACGAACAGCGTCAGGCCAGCTTCCACTGCGTGCTGGTGTATCTGCGTCACGCCGACGACCCGACGCCGCTGGTGTGCCACGGCAGTTGGCAGGGCGTCATCGCCCGCGCGCCGGCCGGTGAAGGCGGGTTCGGCTACGACCCGGTGTTTTTTGTGCCGTCAGTCGGCAAAACCGCCGCCGAGCTGAGCCGCGAAGAGAAAAACGCCCTCTCCCACCGCGGTCAGGCATTGCGTCAGCTGCTGGATGCTCTGCGACATGCTTAATTTGCCGCCGCTCAGCCTGTACATCCACATTCCCTGGTGCGTGCAGAAGTGCCCCTATTGCGACTTCAACTCCCACGCGCTGAAAGGCGAGGTGCCGCACGACGATTACGTGGCGCACCTGCTGGCGGATCTGGATGCCGACCTGCCGCTGGCGGGCGGGCGTCCTCTGCACAGCATCTTTATCGGCGGCGGCACGCCGAGCCTGCTCAGCGCCGAGGCGATGCAACAGTTGCTGGATGGCGTGCGCTCAAGGCTGTCCTTGCCGGCCGAGGCGGAAATCACCATGGAAGCCAATCCCGGCACGGTGGAAGCCGACCGCTTCAGCGGCTACCAGCGGGCGGGCATCAACCGGATTTCCATCGGCGTGCAGAGTTTCAGCCCGGATAAACTGACGCGGCTGGGCCGCATCCACGGTCCACAAGAGGCCAAACGCGCCGCCCGGCTGGCCGCCGGTCTGGGGCTGCGCAGTTTTAATCTCGACCTGATGCACGGGCTGCCGGAACAATCGCTGGACGACGCGCTGGACGATCTGCGTCAGGCCATCGCGCTCAACCCGCCGCACTTGTCCTGGTATCAGTTAACCATTGAGCCTAACACCCTGTTCGGCTCGCGCCCGCCGGTGCTGCCGGACGACGATGCGCTATGGGACATTTTCGAGCAGGGTCACCGTTTGTTGAGCGACGCCGGGTATCAGCAGTATGAAACCTCGGCCTACGCCAAACCGGGTTACCAGTGCCAGCACAACCTCAATTACTGGCGTTTCGGCGATTATCTGGGCATCGGCTGCGGCGCTCACGGCAAAATCACCTTCGCCGACGGCCGTATTGTGCGCACGGTGAAAACCCGCCACCCACGCGGCTACATGCAGGGCAATTACCTGCAGCAACGCAGCGAGGTGGCGATGGCCGACCGGCCGTTCGAGTTCTTCATGAACCGTTTCCGGTTGCTGGAACCGGCGCCGCGCGCTGATTTCACCGCCTACACCGGACTGCCGGAAAGCGCCATCCGTCCGTACATCGACGCGGCGCTGGCGCAAGGCTACCTGACCGAAACCGGGCAGCACTGGCAGGTGACCGAACACGGCAAGCTGTTTCTCAACTCGTTGCTGGAGCTGTTTCTGGCGGAAGAATGAGTAGCTAAGAGACACGGTCGCAGCACAAAAATCCGGCTTAACCGACTGACGACACGTTGAATTCCGGCACGGGATTATGACAAAGTGAAGGCGGGATTTGCCCCGTTATACGCTATAAAAGGTAAACCACCATGAAAACGATCACCCTACTGGTTGCCACGCTATTTATGGCGACCGCATTGACCGGCTGCAACACCGCTCGCGGATTCGGTCAGGACGTTCAGAAACTCGGCAGTTCCATTTCCCATACCGCCAGTTGATCGGCGCCCCGCCTGCCGCACAGGCAGGCGGGTCACCTTTACAGAACCGTCATTACCCCGCCGTTCGCATCGGCACGTGGGGAATCCCATCCTCGTCGTAACCGTCGCCACAGACGGCAAAACCGAACTGTTGATAAAAATGCTGCAGGTGCGCCTGCGCGGACAAGTATTGCGCCCGCCCCGGCCAGTGTCGGGCACAGGCGGCCTGTGAATGCATCAACAACTGATGCCCCAACTGCTGACCGCGCGCGTCGGGCGCGACGACCACCCGGCCGATGGTTACGGCGTCCTGCCCGTCATGGGGCGCCAGCAATCGCGCGCAGGCGATCAACCTGCCGTTTTGCCAGGCGGTCACATGGCGGTTGCCGTCCACCAGATCCAGACCGTCCGGGTCCTGATAGGCGCACTGCTGCTCCACCACAAAGACCTGACTGCGCAGGCGCAAAATGTCGTATAGCGCATAAGGGTTCAGGTCTTTCACGCCCCAGTCATGCCAAATCAGACTCATCGCCGCTCCTTATTCGCCGTCAGCCGAATGGGTCGTTGCCGCCGATTCAGGCCGACGCCGCCACTGGGTGACCTGCACCCAGACCCACAAACCGGCAATGGCCAGCGCAAACAGCACGCCGAAGCCGACGCCGATCGCCAGTACCGGCACGCCGACCTTCACCGCCAGCGAGTAGAGCGCCAGCATCAACAGCATGGCGCCGTTTTCGCCCAGGTTCTGCACCGCAATGGCGTTGCCCGCCCCCACGCTTTCCCGGCCGCGTTCCTGCAACAGCGCATTGAGCGGCACGATGAAGAAGCCGCCCAGCGCCCCCAGCACCAGCAGGCAGGCGTAAGCGCTAATCAGGCTGTGTTGCAGGGTGAACACCACCACCATCACGCCGATCAATACCCCGGCGGGCAGGCAGCGTCGCACGGTTTTCAGCGTGACCAGCTTACCGGCCGCCGCCGCGCCGACCACAATCCCCACCGCCACCATGGCGTTGAGTAGCGTCGGCGTCGAATTGTCGTTGATGCCCAGCGCCAGCGGCACCCACAGCACCAGCAGGAAACGCAGCGTCACGCCCGCGCCCCAGAACATGCCGGTGCCGACCAGCGAAAAACGGGTTTCGCCGTTGCGCCACAGCACGCGGCAGGCGTCAAAGAACGAGCGGGTCATGCGCGCCGGGCGCCAGGACGCGCCGGGGCGCGCCGCCGCCAGTTTCGGAATCAGCAGGTTGGCGGCCAGCGCGATGCCATAAGCCAGCGCACACACCGCCAGCGCGCCGTAGATCTGCCAGTCGGCCAGCACGCCGCCCACCACCGATCCGGTGAGAATGGCGGCGATGGTGGACGCTTCCATCAGGCCGTTGGCTTTCACCAGCTGATCGCCGCGGGTGATTTCGCCCAGAATGCCGTACTTGGCCGGGGAATAGGCCGCCGCGCCCAACCCCACCAGGGTGTAGCCCAGAAACGGATTGCCGCCCAGACAGATCAGCAACGCGCCGGCCAGCTTCAGGGCGTTGGCGAACATCATCACCCGCCCTTTGGCGAAACTGTCGGCGAACTGGCCGACAAACGGCGCCAGCACGATATAGGCGGCGACAAACCCCATCTGCAGGAAAGGCTGGCTCCAGTCGGGGTAAGCCAACGATTTCACCAGCGCCAGCGTAGCGAACAGCAGCGCGTTATCGCCGAAGGCGGAGAAAAACTGCGCCACCATCACCGCGTTCATGCCGCGGGAAAACAGCGATGACGAGGGAGAAATCTGATTACTCATGCATCATGCTCCGGTTGTTCCCCGGCCTCCTCCGCCGCCTCACCAGCGGGCTGTTCCGCCAGTTGGCGCAGCGTGACGAAGTCCGGTTTGCCGCTGCCCAGCAACGGCAGCTCTTTCAGGTAACGGATATCGCGCGGCACCGCCAGTTCCGGCATGCCGCTCTGGCGCGCCTGCGTCAGCAAGCTGTCGCGGGTAAGACCGGCATCGGTGGTAAACAGCACCAGCGCCTCCCCTTTGCTGCTGTCGCTGCGGGCGCTGGCGGCGTGCTGCGCCTGCGGCGATACCTGATTCGCCAGTTGCTCCACGCTCTCCAGCGACACCATTTCCCCGGCCAGCTTGGCGAAGCGCTTAACGCGGCCGACGATGGTGCAGAAGCCCTGTTCATCCAGATCGACGATGTCGCCGGTGTCGTACCAGTTCGCTTCACGCTGCCCCAGCTCGTTTTCCGCCGCGGGCAACTCCAGCTCGCCGGGGTTTTCCACCCGCAGATAGCCTTTCATCACGTTCGGCCCGCGCAGTTGCAGACGGCCGCCGTGATGGATGCCCGGCACTGGAATCAACCGCGACTCGATGCCCGGCAACAGCCGGCCGACGGAATGCAGTTTGCACGCCATCGGTACGTTGATCGCCACCACCGGCGCGCACTCGGTCACGCCGTAGCCTTCCAGAATGCGGATGCCGAATTTGTCCTGCCATACGGTCCGCACCCGTTCGGACAGTTTTTCCGCCCCGGCCACCACGTAGCGCAGGCGGGCGAAATCGTACGGATGGGCGAAGCGCGCATAGTGCCCGAGGAAGGTGGAGGTGCCGAACAGCACCGTGCAGTTGCGGTCATACACCAGCTCCGGCACGATGCGGTAATGCAACGGACTCGGATAGAGGAACACCCGCGCGCCGGTCATCAGCGGCGTCAGCAGCCCCACCGTCAGCCCGAAGGCGTGGAACAGCGGCAGCGCCGACATAAAACGGTCACGCGGCGTGAAATCGGCTACGGTGCGGATCTGCTCCACGTTGGCCGTCAGGCTGTTGTGGGTATGCACCACCCCTTTCGGGTTGCCTTCCGAACCGGAGGTAAACAGGATGATCGCCGCGTCGTCCGACTGTTGCGGGCGCATGGCGCGCGTCGGGAACAGCAGGTGGAACAGGATCCACAGTTTGTCCGACAGCGTAACGGTATCCTTCAAATCTTCCAGATAGACCCAGTTAGCCTCTTTCACCTGCTGCGGCAGGTAGGTCAACTTGCCTTTCTCCAGAAACTGCCGCGAGGTGACGATGGTTTTAATCCGCGCCGCGGTCATCGCGCTCTGAATCCCTTTCGCCCCGGAAGTATAGTTGAGCATTGCCGGCACCCGGCTGCCGAGCGACGCGCCGAGAATCGCGGCGGCGGTGACGGTGGCGTTGGGCAGCAGCAACCCGACATGTTCGCGCTCGCCGGTAAAGCGCTGCAGAATGCGCGACACCCCGAGCGATTTTTTCAGCAATCCGTGGTAGCTGTCTTCCTTCAGGTTGATGTCTTCAATGCACGGCGAGTGGTAGCCGTAACGGGCGCAGGCGGCCAGAAAGGCTTCATATAACGTATGGTGCGGGCGCACCGCCATGCGTGCGTCCATCATGATGCGATGCAACGCTTCTCCCGCCAGCTCGCGGCGCTCGCGCGCCGAAGACGCCACCGGCATCGGCAGTTGGGCCGGCGGTAAAAAGTGGAGGGAAACCGGCGGAAACAGACGGCGACGCAACACACCGCCCAGACGGCCGAAATGGGTGAACTCCGTTCCTTCGATACGTACCGGCACCACCGTTGCGCCGGCGCGGGCGGCCACAAACGCCGCGCCGCTGTAAATCTTCATCAGCGAACCGGTGACGGTGATTCGCCCCTCCGGGAACACCACCACCGGGCGGCCCTGCTCCACCAGTCGGATCAACTGTTTAATCGCCAGCGGTTTGGTCGGGTCCAGCGGTAGAAAATCGATATACGGTTTCAACCAGCGCATGAACCAGCGGTCGGTGATACTGGAATAGACGGCGAACACCGGTTTGCTTTGCACCGGCAGAAACAGCGCCATCAACACGCCATCAAGGAATGAAACGTGGTTTGGGGTAATCAATATCTTTGACTGCCGGAAACTGCTTTCATCACCCGTTACCTGAATGCGGTACAGATGCTTCAGCACCCAGCGTAAAAAGGTATAAATCATCCCACCTCCCTATGTGTACACAGTAACCCTGTCCGGTTTGGACCCACATGCCGCCGATTGTTCATGATCGCTCGCTCCCATCGATTGTTCACTTTCGCCGCCGGCATAACCGCGACGTCGGGATAACGCGCGCACCGTGGCGCAGCTCCCCGTCAACGGGTTCACCATACCATAAACCACGCCAACATTAGCGATGAAAACACCGCCGGAATCAGCGGCGACAGGGAGTAAAAAAACGGCCGAAAATCATCAGGCTGCGGCGGGGAAAGATCGGGCGGGTTGCGGCCCGAACGGGGATGCTGACAAACAGCCCTATTGTTTTGTGACAGACAAATTTATGCCAGAACAGTGGGAGGTTTCGTGCGTGATAACGTCGGTTGTCCCTTTGCAACGTCACCGCACGCACGACAAGGAGAGGTTCAACGCCACCTCGCCTTGACCACTGGCTGATGGCTAAACTGTGGCGCTGCGCGCTTCCTTCGGCGTTCGCCTTCGCTGTTCGGGCCGCCCGTGACGCTCTCCCTGAGCGGCACGAGCTTTCGCGACGTCCTGTCGCTCACCCGGCGAAGTCGTCCACCTCAGCACAGTTTTTGACGCCAGAAAAACCACTATCCTGTATTTAAAAAGTTTGTCAGCCATGTGTCGCAGGTTATCCCGCCAAGAGGAGACTCTGACGGCATTCCGCATCATACAGGACACGATCTATAACACTTCGCCGTTACTGGCGATCACCTGCCGGTACCAGTCAAAGCTCTTTTTCTTACGGCGCGCCAGCGTGCCGTGGCCGTCATTGTCCTTATCCACATAGATAAAACCGTAGCGCTTTTTCATCTCGCCGGTGCCGGCGCTGACGATATCAATCGGCCCCCACCAGGTGTACCCCATGATGTCGCAGCCATCGGCTATCGCCTGCGCCACCTCGTGCAGATGCTGTTGCCCGTAGCGAATGCGGTCGTCATCGTTGATGACGCCGTTTGCGTCCGGCACATCCACCCCACCGAAGCCGTTTTCGACAATAAACAGCGGCTTTTCATAGCGATCCGCCAGTTCGTTACACACCAGCCGCAAGCCTTTGGCGTCAATCGGCCAGCCCCAGTCGGTGCTTTGCAGATACGGATTTTCCTTGCCGATCACCCCGCCGGTATCCGCCAGCACCGGCATACCGGCCTGATAGGTGGCGCTGCGGTAATAGCTGAACCCGAGGTAGTCGGACGGATGCGCCGCCAGCAGCGCCAGATCGCCCTCTTCCATCGCCGGTTCAATGCCGTGTTCGCGCCACATCCGCTGACTGTAAGCCGGGTAGTGGCCGCGCATCATCACGTCGGCGTAAAACAGCGAGCGACGCCGCATCTGCATCGTTTCGAACACGTCATCCGGGCGGCAACTGTGCGGATAAACGGTGCTCAGGGACAGCATGCAGCCGATGCGGGCGCCCGGGATTATCTGATGGCACAACTGGTTAGCCAGCGCGTTGGCGACAAACATGTGATGGCTGGCCTGATAAATCACCGCCAGCCGTTCCTCCGGCCCCGGCTGCACCGCGCCGGCGGCGAACGGGATACGGTTCATGTTGTTCAGTTCGTTGAACGTCATCCAGTACTTCACCTTGTGCCGATAACGGCGAAACACCGTGTCGCAATAGCGAACGAAATACTCCACCAGTTTACGGTTGTGCCAGCCGCCGTAGCGCTGGTACAACGCCAGCGGCGTTTCATAGTGCGACAGGGTAATCACCGGCTGGATGCCGTACTTCAACAGTTCGTCAAACAACTGGTCATAGAAACGCAGCCCCGCTTCGTTGGGCTGCGCCTCATCCCCCTGCGGGAAAATGCGCGACCAGGCGATCGAGGTACGAAAGCATTTGAACCCCATTTCGGCAAACAGGGCGATGTCGTCCCGGTAGCGGTGATAGAAATCGATCGCCTCGTGGCTGGGGTAGTAACTTGCGGGGTCGATCGCCGTATCCGGTTTGCCCGCCACGATGCCGCCGCGTACCACATCGGCAATCGACGGCCCTTTGCCGTCCTCATTCCAGGCGCCTTCCGCCTGATTGGCGGCAATCGCGCCGCCCCATAAAAACCCTTGCGGGAAACGAGCCATGATCACTCCTTACATGTCCGGTAAAGCCGACGGCCCGCGCCGCCGGCGTCTGGGTCAGTCGAGGTCCGCGCCGTTGGAGGCGATCAATTTTCGATACCAGTAGAAGCTCTTCTTGCGCGAGCGCTGCTGGGTGCCGTGGCCGTCGTCGTCCTGATCGACGTAAATAAAGCCGTAGCGCTTGGAGATTTGCGAGGTGCCGGCGCTGACTACGTCGATCGGCCCCCACCAGGTGTAGCCGAACAGTTTGACGCCGTCCGCCAGCGCTTCCTTCATTTGTTCCACATGTTGGCGCAGGTATTCGATGCGGTAGTCATCGTCAATTGAACCGTCCGGGTTGACGCTATCCACCGCGCCCAGCCCGTTTTCGGCGATGAACAGCGGTTTCTGATAGCGGTCATACAGCTGGTTGAGCGCCAGCCGCAACCCTTTCGGGTCAATCTGCCAGCCCCACTCGCTGGTGGGCAGGTAGGGGTTGCGGATGCCGCCGGTGATCAGGTTGCCGGTCGCGCTTTCCAGCTTTTCCGGGTGGGCGCTGACGGTGCTGGACATGTAGTAGCTAAACGACACGTAATCCACCGGGTACTGCCGCAGGATCTCGTCGTCCCCTTGTTCCTTGTTCAGCACCACGCCTTTTTCCGCCAGCATACGGTCGGTATAGGCCGGATAGTAGCCGCGCGCCTGCACGTCGCTGAAGAACAGCGACACCCGCTGCGCTTCCTCGCAAGCCTGTAGATCGTCCGGGTGACAGGTGTTGGGATAAAGGATCTGGTAGCTGATCATGCAACCGACCTGCGAGCCGGGAATGATCTGATGGCAGGCCTTGGTCGCCAGCGCGCTGGCGATGAACTGGTGGTGCACGCCCTGATACTTGTCCTGCTCCAGATGCGGATTGTCTTCCTCGATCACCCCGACGCTGACGTAGGGGTGATGCTTGACGCAGTTGATCTCGTTGAAGGTCATCCAGTATTTGACCTTGTGTCGATAGCGCTCAAATACCGTGGTGGCGAAACGCACGTAGAAATCGACCAGCTTACGGTTGGGCCAGCCGCCGTATTCGGTGACCAGACACAACGGCATCTCGTAGTG
This sequence comes from Dickeya sp. NCPPB 3274, assembly GCF_000406205.1. Classification (NCBI taxonomy): domain Bacteria; kingdom Pseudomonadati; phylum Pseudomonadota; class Gammaproteobacteria; order Enterobacterales; family Pectobacteriaceae; genus Dickeya; species Dickeya sp. NCPPB 3274. The sequence continues at coordinate 4,043,059 of NZ_CM001979.1, forward strand.
GGACAACGACACAATCGGCTGAATGTTGTGCGCCAGCAGGGCATCAAGCACCCGGTCGTAAAACGCCAGCCCGTCTTCATTCGGTTCGGTTTCGTCGCCGCGCGGAAAAATGCGCGTCCAGGCGATCGACATACGAAAGCACTTGAAGCCCATCTCGGCGAACAGCGCGATATCTTCCTTGTAGTGGTAATAAAAGCCGTTGCCCCTACGCTTTGGATAGTACTTTTTACTTTGCGGGTCCTGCGCGTCCTCCACCTGCCGGTGGGTCATAAACAACCACTGATCCAGCCAGCGTTCTTTGGGCGTGCGGCTGTCAAAGGTATACACGTCCGATACCGACAACCCTTTGCCGCCCACGTTCCAGGCGCCTTCCAGCTGGTTGGCGGCCGTCGCGCCGCCCCACAGAAAATCCGGTGGAAAAGCGTTTAAATCCGATGGATACGTTTTTGATACGCTCATGCTTGTTTCCTCTCCCTCAGGCCGCCGCAGCGGTCAGTTTCATCAAGGCGTCGCGCGAGTGGACGTCGCCGTTCAGCAACGGGCTCACTTCGCCATAACATTCGGTATTGGTGACGATCACGATCACGCTGGGGTCGATGCCTTCCGCCAGTAGCGCCGGCAAGTCGAAACTCACCAGCGGTTCGCCCACTTCCACTATCTGCCCGGGCTGGGCGTGACGAATAAAGTGGCGGCCGTCGAGTTTGACGGTATCGATGCCGATGTGGATCAGCACCTCGGCGCCAGTGTCGCTTTTGAGCGTCAGCGCGTGGTGGGTGTCGAATATCGATTCGATGCGCCCATTAACCGGCGACAGCAGTTCGCCGTTTTCCGGGTAGATGGCGATCCCCTTGCCGAATACCTCCCCGGCAAAGACCGGATCGCTGAGGCTCTCCAGCGCCACCACCCGCCCGGCTACCGGCGCAAACAGCTTTTCGCTATGGAGCAGCTTGTCGTTATGGAACAACGAGCCGTCATGTCCGCTCAGCGCCACCGGCGCGGCCGGCATTACCGTCTGCCCTTCATGCGGTACGGCGGCTTTTTCCACGTTCTCCTCGAATCCGAGTACGCAGGTCATCACCGTTGCCGTGGTGAAAGAAATCGCCATGCTGGCCAGCGCGTACAGGAAGGTCGGCCCCACCAACGCGGGTAACCCCGGCAGTCCGCTCAAGGCAAAGGCGTAGGTTTTCACCCCGAAAAACATGGCGAACGCGCCGCCACAGGCGCCGCCAATCAGCGCGGCGGCGAACGGGCGTTTGAAACGGATATTGACGCCGTACATCGCCGGCTCGGTGATGCCCATAGTGGCGGTCAGGCTGGTGGACAACGCCAGCGACTTGGTTTTCTTGTCGCGGGCGCGCAGGAACACGCCGAACGCCGCCCCCGCCTGCCCCATGTTGGCGATATAGAAGATTATCTTGAACGGATCGAACCCCATCTTGCTGATGTTGTTGATCATGATGGGGATCAGCACATAGTGCATGCCGGTAATGATGATCATCGACAGCGTGCCGCCCAGAATCAGCCCGGCGAGAATGCCCATGTTGTCCACCAGCCAGACGATACCGGTGGAAAGATGGTTGCCGACGATGATGCCGAGCGGGCCGATGGCGATCAGCATGACTGGCGCGACGATCAGCAACGTCAGCAGCGGCACGAACATGGTTTTCAGTGCGCCGGGCATGATGCGGTCGACGCGGCGCTCCACCCAGGACATCAGCCACACCGCCAGCAGAATCGGGATCACCGACGAAGCGTAAGACACCGGCGATACCGGCAGCCCGAGGAAGGTAATCTCGCCGCCGCCTTGAAACAGCTTGGTCAGGGTGGGATGCAACAACGTGGCCGCCAGCGCCACCGCCACATACGGATTACAGCCAAACTTGTGGGCGGCGCTGAACGCCAGCACCAGCGGCATGAAGTAAAAAATGCCGTCGCTGATGGCGGACAGGATCAGGTAGGTTTGATTGGTGTTGGATACCCAGTGCAGCGCCACCAGCAGCGACAGAATCCCTTTGAGAATACCGGCGCCGGCAATGGCCGGGATCACCGGCGAGAAGATGCTGGAAAACGCTTCCAGCAACGCCGAGATAGGGTGTCGCGGCCGCCCGGCCTCCGGGGCGTCGGCGGTCTGGCTCGCCAGCAGCGGAAACTGCCGGATCAACGCGCGGTAGACATCCGCCACGTCGTTGCCGATGATCACCTGAAACTGTTCGCCGGCGACATTAATACCAATTACCCCGTCTAATGCTTCCAACTGGGCGCGATCGATACGTTGCGCTTCATGCAAATAAAAACGCAATCGGGTAATACAATGAAAAACCTGTCGGATATTTCCTTCCCCTCCGACAAGCGCCACAATGTTCTTTGCCGTCTCCTGATAATTAACTGACATAATAATTCCTCTTTCCAGAAAGAAATCTTACGATTTCTGCAACAACCGCACGGTATTTACCGTGGCGCTTTGTTCCTCTGGGGTTTGCCTGCGTCAGCGGATATCGCCGCTGCCAGTAACAAGCCTATTCGGAATGATTTATACCCTTCATACTTCACGTTGCCGGTGTGTTGGCTGCCCTCATTCACCCCGGTCACTTACTTATGTAAGCTCCCGGGGATTCATTCGGTTGCCGCCTTTCTGCAACTCGAATTATTTTGGGTAAGATAATGGATCATATTATCGATATGAATGGTTAGGTAGAGTTTCTCCGAATTGGTCATGGTGTGTTGGTAGTTTTTTTTGATAAAGGTATTGATGGCTTCCACACAGCCCAGCGTTTTTTGATAGCGTTGTTGAACCATGGTAAATAAATCGCCGTCGTCATTATCCAGCGAGGCGCCTTCCACCACCCGTTGAGAAAAAAACTTCAGGTGGGTAATGAAGCGGTAATAATTGCCGTTGTTTTCATCCAGCGGTACCTGAAAATAATATTTGACGATATTCTGCACCTGGTAAATCAGCTGCGTAATCTGCTTCATATTGCCGATATTCTCGCCAAGCTCGGCATTGACGATATGCAACGCAATACTGCATGCCTCATCTTCCGGCAGAGTGACGCCCAGCGTTTCCCGTATCAACGCGAGCGCTTGCTCCGCCACGGCATACTCTTGCTTGTAGAAGTGGCGCACTTCCCAGTGCAGCGGGTTCTGAATCAGGGTGCCGTTGCGCTGGCACTGCAGGGCGAACGCGAGGTGATCGGCCAGCGTGACGTAAATGCCTTCGCTCAGTTTCTGCTGTAGTTGCTTTTTCACCGTTTCGACAATGTCGCTGGTCAGCTGCAATATTTCCAGCGGGACTTCCTGCGCCAGGTCCTTAAAACGCGCGGAAATGACGTTATCCTGCAAACGAAATATTTTCTCCACCCGCGGCATTTCCACATCCTGCCCGGTTCGGGAATGAAAACCCAATCCGCAGCCGGTCAAGATAAGCTCCTGCCCCTGATTGTCGGTAACGCTGACTACATTATTATTCAGGACTTGAGTTATCTTCATCGCATTTCTCCTGAAAACAGAAACGGGCAAAACTTAAATACAGCAGACGGCGAAGTCAGTCGACTTCATACTGTTGCTGCACTTATGTTTTGCCCGCCGAACGGTAACAAGCCTTATGCAATAAGCAGAAACTATCACCCGCTATTTTTGGCGTCAATCGCGCCTCTGACAGGTGGCAGGATTTCTTTTTTATTTGTGACAAGGGTATTATTTTCCCGCCTGCCGGAACGCAGGCAAAAAAAAACCTACGCATCCGCGTAGGTTGGTGCAATTTGAATGGTTCAATGTGGAGAACACATCGATTTGTCACCCATCAATACCTCTGGGACTTGTTACTCTAAAGAGAGTCATCCCGAATCACTAGCGCAGAATCGAAAGATAAACGTTCGAAGTGCAACCAACTGTAAAATTCTCGAGTGAGCTGTAATAAAGCCGTGAAAAACAACAGTTGTCATGCAATTCGGCCGACTTTACCGACCGACGCCGACCAGAATTCAGCCGGCGGACGATCGCCGTTCGAACCGGCTATAGCGCCAGCCAGATCAGCGCCGCGATACCGCCGAACAGCGTCCACTTCACCAGATAGTAAACCGGCTTATTCCAGCTTTTCAGCCGCTTGCCCACTTTTCTGATCGCATAAACATAGCGGAAGATCCGGTTAATCCCGCCGGTGCGATCCGCGTCGGTATTGGGCGCGGCCGCCGCGCTCATCAGATTGCGCCCCACCCAGTGATTAACCGCCTGCGCCCAGCGATAGCGCATCGGCCGTTCGATATCGCAAAACAGGATCAGCCGGTTCTGGCCGCTGGTGTTTTCCGCATAATGAATATAGGTTTCGTCAAACAGCACGCCTTCGCCATCCCGCCAGCTGTAGCGCTCGCCGTCGACCTCGATAAAGCAGCGATCGTCATTGGGCGTATTCAGCCCCAGGTGGTAACGCAGCGAACCGGCATACGGGTCGCGATGGCGCGGCAAACGGCTACCGTCCGGCAGGGTGGCGAACATCGCCGCCTTTACCGACGGCAGCGAACGCAGCAACGCCGTAGTATTGGGGCACATCACATCCGCGGACGGATGGGCATCCTCATACCATTTCAGGTAGAACCGTTTCCAGCCGGTCTTGAAGAACGAGTTGAAACCGGCGTCGTTATAGCGATCCGACGCTTTGATTTCCTGCATCGCCAGCAGCTTTTCCCCCTCTTCCCGGATCATCGGCCAGTTCTCCTGCAACACCGCCAGTTCGGGGAAATGGCCGGGCCTGAGATACGGCGTCACCGGGACGCGGGAAAACAAGTACATAAAGCCGTTGAGCGGCGCGGTAAAGGTTGAGTGATCCGACAGTTGGCGCCAGAACTTATAACGTACGCGACCACGAAAGTGGACGTAGGCGACCGCCAGAATAAACACCATCAGAATGACATATTTCATGCAGTGACTTCCCTGAAAGCGATGAGCCCACCCGGCGCAGGATGACGGCTCGTTGAAGAAACACACCCATAACGTATGGCAAACAACATATTTACGTTTCACCAATATTGCGGCCGGGGAGAGTATGACGACGCGCCGACAGCGAAAGTTGCGATCCCCGCCTCTTGCGGCTGCGGCTTAATTCCGTGACACTCTGGCAGTCACTTGATTCAGCGCACCATTTTCACATTAAGAGCCTATCCCAGTAGGCGTTATTGGCGCAGCCAGTTTGGACTCGGACAACGCGCAGAAACCGGAGCGTACACATAGTACGTGAGGATTTCGAGCACTGCCCAGGGCCAAAATGGCAAGTGAAATAGCCCTAATGGGATAGGCTCTAAGAACAACAGGAAACCTCCATGGCCACCATTAAGGACGTCGCCAGGCTGGCGGGCGTGTCGGTCGCAACCGTGTCGCGCGTCATCAACGATTCGCCGAAAGCCAGCGCACAGGCGCGCAACGCCGTACTGCAGGCCATGCAGCAGTTGCAATACCATCCGAACGCCAACGCCCGCGCGCTGGCCCAGCAATCCACCGAAACGCTGGGGCTGGTGGTGTCCGACGTATCCGATCCCTTTTTCGGCACGATGGTCAAAGCGGTGGAGCAGGAGGCCTATCGCACCGGCAACTTCCTGCTGATCGGCAATGGCTACCATGTGGCGCACAAGGAGCGTCAGGCGATCGAACAGTTGATTCGCCACCGCTGTGCGGCGCTGGTGGTCCACGCCAAAATGCTGCCGGATGAGGAACTCACGCAACTGATGGAACAGATTCCGGGCATGGTGCTGATCAATCGCATCCTACCGGGGTATGAAGCGCGCTGCGTGGCGCTGGATAACCGCTACGGCGCCTGGCTGGCGACCCGACACCTGATCCTGCAAGGGCACCGTCAGATCGGCATCCTGTGTTCCAATCACGCCATCTCCGACGCCGATGACCGTCTGGCCGGCTACCGGGACGCGCTGGCCGAACACGCGATTCCGCTGGATGAGCAGTTGATCGCCTACGGCGAACCGGACGAAAGCGGCGGCGAAGCCGCGATGATCACGCTGCTGGAACGCGGCCGCCCGCTGACTGCGCTGAGTTGCTACAACGACCCGATGGCCGCCGGCGCGCTGGCGGTGCTGAGCGATAACGGGATTGAGGTGCCGCGGGATATGTCGCTGATCGGCTTCGATGATGTGCTGCTGTCGCGTTACCTGCGCCCGCGCCTTACCACTATTCGCTACCCGATCACCGCGATGGCGACGCAGGCAGCGCAGATAGCGCTGGCTCTGTCCAACGACACGCCGCTGCCCAACGCCATCAACCTGTTCCACCCGACGCTGATCCGCCGGCATTCAGTCGCCAGTTTGAATAATGGGCACTAAATTAGTAAGGCATTAAGACGCAGCAGATACTGGTAAGCACCTTTAGCTAAAGGTGATGGTTTTACGGCGTCAAAAACTGTGCTGAGGCGGGCGACTTCGCCGGGTGAGCGACAGGACGTCGCGAAAGCCCGTGCCGCGTCTGGAACGCGTCACGGGCGGCCCGAACAGCGAAGGCGAACGCCGAAGGGACCGCGGTAGCGGCACAGTTTAGCCACTAGCCAGAGGTCAAGGAGAGGCGGCGCTGAGCCTCTCCTTGTCGTGCGTGCGACGATGTTGCAAAGGGATACCAAAGTCATCAAGCACGAAATCTCTCACCACTCTCAAATGAATCGGCAGTAAAAAACAACAAGGCTGTTTGTCAACAGCACAAATCACCCGAGAGAACGGTGGTACAGCCGCACCATTTTATCGGGGTACTCCGGCGCGTCGCCGAGATAGCGCCAGCCGTGGCGTTCGTAGTAGCCGCTGAAACCGGCGTAGAGATAGAGATCGTGAAAGCCGCGCTCGCGGCTGAACTCCACCACAAAGCGCTGTAGCTCAGCGCCCAGCCCGCGATCGCGGTAGTGCTCGTCCACATAAAGCGCCGCCAGCCAGGGGGTCAGATCCTGCCGGCTGATCAGATCGCAGCGCCATAGCCCGACGGTGCCCACCAGTCGCTCGCCTTCCAGCGCCACAAACGTCAACGGCAACGCCTGCTTGTCCATGCTGTGATGCACGACGCTGGCAAAAAAGTCCCGACTCAGCCCGTCGCCAAACGCCAGCCACAGCCAGTCGACGACCTGGGTTTCAAAATGCGGGTAATCCGCCAGATAGCCAATCGTTAGATAACCAATCGTTGGCTTAGATTTCATCGTCGTCATGCGTCAGACCAGTTTTCCCTGAAAGATCGGTACCGAATCGAACAGGTAGCCGTCAAATTCCGGCGCTTCGGCGTCGGAAATCTCCATCAGGGTGGTTTTGACGTTTTCCAGATGCTGCCACATCGCCTGATAAGAACCACTGACGTCCCGACGGCGCAGCGCCGCCAGTATCGTCTGGTGGTCCGCCAGCCATTTCAGCCGGTAGCCGTGGTTGCCGACATGGCTGTAAAGCTGCTGCCAGATGGGGCTTTCGTCCCGGCAGGACCAGATATTGCTGACCGTTTCCAGCAGCATCTGATTTTGGGTGGCGCCCGCCACCTGCAGATGAAAGATTTTGTCGAAATCGCTGCGGTAATCGTTGGCGGCGATGGCCGCCTGCTCCTGCTCCAGCGTATGCCGTAAGGTATCGATATCATTACGGGTCGCCATGCGGGCGGCAAAGGCGGCGATATTGCTTTCCAGCAACTGACGCGCCTGCAGCATTTCAAACGCGCCGATGCGATTTTGCGCATTGGGAGACGGCTCCTCCGCCGACGGCACGCGCAGCACGTACACGCCCGACCCCTGGCGGATATCCACCGTGCCTTCCAGCTCCAGCATCAGCAACGCTTCACGCACGATGGTGCGGCTGACGCCGTAAGTTTCCGCGATATTCCGCTCCGGCGGAAGACGCGACCCGACCGGGTACTCCCCCTGCTGGATTTTCTCCCTCAGGTCACACCCTATTTCCTGGTATTGCTTTCTTTCTTGTAGAACCACAACCTTCGCCACAATGCCACCCTGAACGGCCGAGAATTGAACACCGCTGCCGCCCCGACGCGGGGCCGGATACCAGGCTGCGCGCCCCTGAATCATCACCTCGCCGGCACAGCGCGCGTTCGTCAGGGGCCACAGCCTAAACGCGGACCGGGGTTGGCACCACCGGTCCGCGCTTTACAGCAATCAGAGGCTCAGTTTACCAAACTCAGCGCCTGATCGAGTACCTTTGCGCCGTTCAGGGTGCCGTAAGCCACTGAGTCGATCACCGCAATCGGAATCTGGTACTCGTCGGTCAGTTTCTTGTTTTCCGTCAGCTTGAAGCGCACCTGCGGCCCCAGCAGCACCGCAATAATATCGCCGCCGTAGGTTTGCAGTTCATCCCGCAGGTTCTGTTCGGGAATGGCGTAAATCTGGAATTCCATGCCGCGCGCCGTCGCTTCTTTTTCCATCTTGGTCACCACCAGCGACGTGGACATGCCTGCCGAGCAGGCCAGTACGATCCGTTTCATCTTTCCCCCTTATTTATCTTCATCGTCCAGTTCGAACGCCAGCACGCCGCTGTCCCGCACCTGACGGAACCAGCCTGCCGATTTCTTCGGCCGCCGCTGCCGGTCGTGCTCCAGATCGATTTCAATCAGGCCGTAACGGTTCTTGAACGCGTTCATCGGCGAGACGTTGTCGGTAAACGCCCATAGCATGTAGCCCAGACAGTTGGCCCCGTCTTCGCGCGCCTTCAGCGTCCAGTAAAGGTGCTCGGCGATGAACGCGATGCGATAATCATCCTGCACCACGCCGCGGCTGTCTTTGAACTGCCCTTCGTTTTCAATCCCCATGCCGTTTTCCGACACGAACCAGGGCACGTTGCCGTATTCATCTTTCAGGCGCATCGCCATGTCGTAAATAATGCGAGGGTTGATTTCCCAGCCGCGGGACTTATTCATGCGGCGGCCGGGCAGCTCGAAATGCTCGTAGTAGTAGGCCGGGTGGAACGGCGTGTTGCTGTTCCACGCCCGGCTGGGCGCTTTGACCCGGTGCGGGTAGTAGAGGTTGATCCCCACCTCATCCACGGTATTGGCGCGGATGATCGCCAGCTCTTCCTCGTTGTAATCCCATTTGACCTGATGTTTTTCCAGCAGCGCCAATAACTCCGCCGGGTACTCGCCTTTCAGCGCCGGATCCAGAAATACCCGGTTGTAGAACAGATCATACAAGCGCGCCGCTTCCACATCGTGCGCGGCGCTGGAACGGGGATAGGTCACTTCCGGATTGAGGATCACCCCGATGCTGCCGCCCTGCCGGTGATAGCCTTTGTCGCGGAACAGTTGCACCACTTTGGCGGTCGCCAGATTCTTGTGGTGGTTCCACTGCATCCAGACGCCGGTGTCCTGCTGGTAGGGATAGCGCGCCGCGTCCAGATAGACACGGGTCTGCACCACGACAGGCTCGTTGAAGGTGAACCAGCGTTTAACCTTACCGGCATAACGGGCGAACACCGCGTCGGCGTACTGTACGAACCACTCCACCACCTGCTTGGACGACCAGCCCTGATACTGCTCGAACAGCACCGCCGGCAGCTCATAGTGCTCCAGGCACAGCATCGGTTCGATGCCCTGCCGGTGCATTTCGTCGATCAGGTTGTCGATGTAGGCGGCGTATTCTTCATCCACCACACCGTTCTCGTAGTCCAGCATAAAGCGCGACCAGTTGATGGAGGTGCGGAAATGGGTCAGCCCGGTTTGCTTCATCAGCGCCACGTCTTCGCGGTAGCGGTTGTAGAAGTCGGTAGCCACCGCCGGGCCGTAGCCGTTGTGCCACACCTGACGGTCGCGCTTGTACCACAAGTCCAGATAGGAATCCTGCCCGGCTTTCTTACCCGACCATCCCTCGGTCTGCCAGGCGGACGCCGCCGCCCCCAGAATGAAGCCCTCGGGAAGGGTCATTGATACCTTGCTCATGCCTGTCTCCCTTTCATTTTTCGACTCGCTTCGTGTTTCGATTCGCTAGTTTTTCGCTGCACCGGCCTGTTCGGCTTCCGCTTCACGCTGCGCCTGCTCGGCACGACGGGACGCCACTTTGACGAACGGCAGGTAAATCAGGGTGGCGACGATGATGCAGACAATCTGCGTCGCCACCGCGCCCATAGAACCGGCGGTGGACAGCCAGGCGTTGATGATGGGCGGCGTGGTCCAGGGCACCATCACCACCGCTTTACCGGCAAAGCCCATGCTGGTGGCGAAGTAACCGATGGTGCCGGTCACCAGCGGCGTGATGATGAACGGAATAGCCAGAATCGGGTTGAGCATGATCGGCATGCCGAAGATCACCGGTTCGTTGATGTTGAACACGCACGGCCCGAAAGAGATCTTGGCGATCTCTTTCATCTCCCGGCGTTTGGAGGCGATCATCACCGCCAGCAGCAGGCCGATGGTCAGGCCGGACCCGCCGATGCTCATGTACACGTCCCAGAACGGCATGGTGATGATGTTCGGCACCTCATGGCCTTGTTCGAACGCGGTCATGTTCACCGCGATGGCCCCCAGCAACAGCGGTTCGCGGATCGGCTTGATCATCTGGTTGCCGTGGATGCCGATCACCCAGAACAGCTGCGCCACAAACATCAGCACCAGCAGCCCCGGCAGGCTCTGCACCACCGACTCCAGCGGCCGTTGCACCACCATGTAAATGGCGTCGTACAGGTACATGCCGGTCACTTTCAGGAAGGCGAAGCCGAAAGTCGCCACCAGCGTCACGGTGATAATCGCGGGAAGCAGTGCCGAAAACGACGCCGACACATTCGGCGGCACGCTGTCCGGCATCTTGATGCGCAGCCGGTCCACCGATTCCAGCTTCGAATAGATTTCGACTGACAGAATGGCGATAAACATGCCGAGGAACAGGCTTTTGGTGTCGGAAAACTGGCGCGCCAGCACATCTTTCACCGGCAAAGTCTGGCCGTTGATCACCATATCGATGGTGGTGGGGGTGATGGAAATGAAGCAGATCACCGCCAGCAAACCGGGGAACAGCCCGCGGGAGCCGTTGATGCGCCCCAGCTCGATGCCGATCAGAAACACGGCGCCGATGGTGAGAAAGTTCAGCGTGGCATAGTTAATGCCGCTCATGATGGGCTTGAGCGGCGCCAGAAATGAGAACATGGCGAAACTCGCCAGTCCGTTCTTGGGGTCAAGCACCATATTGGAGATCAGCACGGAGAAAGCGCCCACGATGATCACCGGCATCAGCGTGATGAACGAGGCTTTGATCGCCATGATGTATCTCAGGCTGTTGAACTGGTTGGCGAACGATCCCAATGAATCGATGGCCTGATCCTTGAATGACATAACTCCACCTCTTTGATTTACCTGCATTTTCAGGGGTTGTTGTTATCAGAGGCTATCGCCTCCGTAGTGGCCGTTACGCGCGGAAGAATGGACGGCAGGTTCAGCGCTTTCGCGTTTGGCATGCCAAAAAATAAAACAAATGAATAATTTTTCTGTGACATTGTTCTCACAAGTCAATATTGGAATTCCAATAACATGGCAAACATCAAATTTGGCATACCAAGAGGGCAACACGATGGAATTCGATATGGAACAGACCGTGATGGAGTTACTGATCAACGCCGGCGAAGCCCGTTCCAGCGCCATGATGGCGATTCAGGCCGCCCGCGGGCAGGACTGGGCGCAGGCCGACGCGCAGTTGCTGGCCTCGAAGGAAGCGGCGAAAGCGGCCCATCTTATCCAGACCCGGCTGATCGGGCTGGATGAGGGCGAAGGCAAGGTGCCGGTCAACCTGATCATGGTGCACGCGCAGGATCATCTGATGACCGCCATGTTATGCCACGATCTGGCCGAAGAGCTGGTGCTGCTGCGCAAAGAACTATTTGACCGCCCGTCGGCCTGACGACGCCGCGCCGGCAGAGAGATATTCTGCACCTGCCCCACTGGCGCCGTGCCAGTGTGCTAGTATGTGACAAAGATTGATAACAACTCTGTGACAGACTTCGGTAAAAACAGGGAAGGTGCAAACCATGATGACCATGCTTGATGTGGCAAGGCATGCCGGCGTATCCAAAGCAACGGTATCACGGGTGCTGAACGGTACCGGTCAGGTGAAGCAAAGCACGCGCGATGCCGTGTTCAAAGCGATGGAAGAATTGGGTTATCGCCCCAATTTTCTGGCGCGATCGCTGGCGCAACGCAGCTCAAACAGCCTCGGGCTGGTGGTATCCAATTTCGACGGCCCTTATTTCGGCCGTTTGCTGCGCCGGGCGGCGGAACGCACCGAAACCAGCGGCAAGCACCTGATCGTTACCGACGGCCACGATACGCCGGAAGATGAACAACAGGCGGTGCAACTGCTGACCGATCGCCGCTGCGACGCCATTGTGCTCTATACCCGTCACATGTCCGACGCGGCGCTGATGGCGCTGCTGGAGCAATCCACGGTGCCGATCGTGGTCATCAACCGCCACCTGCCGATGGCGCCTGACCGCTGCGTCTGGTTCGAACAACAGCAGGCGGTGTTTCAGTTGATCGATTATCTGGTGCAGCAAGGGCACCGCGAAATTGCCTGCATCACCGGACCGATCAACACCCCGACCGCACGCGCGCGTCTGGCGGGTTACCGACGGGCGCTGGACCATCATCACATCCCCTATGACCCGTTGCGGGTCATCAACGGCGACAATCTGGTGCCCGGCGGTTATCAGGCGGTGCGCGAACTGCTGGCGCATGACGCCGGTTTTTCCGCGATCTTCGCCAGCAACGACGATATGTGCATCGGCGCGATGAAAGCGCTGCTTGAAGCCGGTAAACGGCTGCCGCAAGACGTGTCGCTGTTTGGTTTTGACGATATCCCCAGCGCCCCTTACCTGAACCCGGCGCTATCCACGGTGTATTTACCGATTGAAGAGATGATCAGCGCCGCTATTTCCCAGGCGCTGAAATTGTGCGAGGACGAATCGGTCAAACCGATCGCCCCGTTTACCGGCGAGTTGAAACTGCGCGCGTCAGTGGCGAAAGGGCCGCACGCGCGCTGAATCGGCGCAGCGCGGTTACACCCGCTCCAGCGCCAGCAGCTCGTCCAGCGTCTGGCGACGGCGGATCAACCGCGGCTGGCCCTGTTCAAACAGCACTTCGGCAATCAGCGGGCGGCTGTTGTAGTTGGAAGACATCGACGCGCCGTAAGCGCCGGTGTCATGGAACACCAGATAATCGCCCACCTGCGCCGGCGGCAGCGGCAGCGTTTCCACCCCGCCGCCCGCCTGCTGGGTAAACACATCGCCGGATTCGCACAGCGGACCGGCCACCACGGTGTCGCGCAACGCGCACTGGCTCAGGTCGCGCCCGTCGCCCGGCAACAGGGTGATGTGATGATAACTGCCGTACATCGCCGGGCGCATCAGGTCGCTGAACCCGGCGTCCACCAGCACAAAGTGACGGCTGCCCATGTCTTTTACCGCGCGCACCTGCGCCACCAACACGCCGGACTCCGCCACCAGAAACCGCCCCGGTTCGATTTCCAACGTTACCGGATGCTCCAGATGCGCGGCGATCTGCTCCCGCGCCCGGTTCCACAGCCCATAATAGTGCTGAGTGTCAATGCGCTCGCCGCCGTGACGATAGGGAATCGACAACCCGCCGCCGGCGGAAATGGCGTCCAGATCCTGCCCGACCGCCAATACCTGCTGCACCATCGCGTCGCACACCTGCTCCAGATGCCCGTAATCAACGCCGGAGCCGATATGCATGTGAATACCCACCAGCTTCAGACGGTAACGGCCCAGCGCCTCCAGCGCCTGCGGCAAATCGGCATACCAGATACCGTGTTTGCTGTTTTCACCGCCGGTGTTGGTCTTCTGACTGTGACCGTGGCCAAATCCCGGATTAATACGCAGCCACACCGGGTGACCCGGCGAGCGCTCGCCCAACTGATGCAGCATGTCGATAGAGCCGGCGTTCACCGGAATGTTCAGTTCGTGCACCCGTTGCAGCGTCGCTTCATCCAGCACATCGGCGGTAAACACGATCTCATGCGCGTCGGTGCCCGGCTCGAACCCGGCCGCCAGCGCGCGTTCGATTTCGCCCAGCGACACGGAATCCACCTTTACGCCTTGCTGGCGCATCAGCTTCAGAATATGGAGGTTGGAGCAGGCTTTCTGCGCAAAACGGATGGTGTCGAACTGGCGCAGCTGACTGATGCGCTCAATGATAGTCTCGGCGTCGTAGGCCCACAGCGGGCAGCCAAAGCGTTCCGGCAGCGCGCGCAGGCTCTGGGCGTTCAGCGCGTGAGAAAAGTCATTCAGGTCATGTGGCATGGATATCGTACCGTGGCGTTATCAGATGCCGAAATTGTGCTGGCCTGCAACCTATAATACAAATATCCTTTTTCGCAGACTCTATTCATTTCTGATATGGGAATATTCAACAAAAGAACAGACTGCTGATAATCCCCTTTAAGTGCGAAATGAACGGGTTTTACAGCATCAAAAACTGTGCTGAGGCGGACGACTTCGCCGGATGCGCGGCAGGGAAGCCGCGCAAGCTCGTGCCGCGTCCGGAACGCGTCACGAGCGGTCCGAGCAGCGAAGTCGAACGCCGAAGGGACCGCGAAGCGGCACAGTTTAGCCACCAGCCAGTGGTCAAGGAGAGGTGGCGCTGAACCTCTCCTTGTCGTGCGTGCAGTGATGCTGCAAAGGGACAACCGATGCCATCAAGCACGAAACTTCTCACTGCAGGCATAAAGCGCCAATAACAAAGCAACAGTGCTGTTTGCCAACAGCCTCAATAAGAGAGGGGACAGATGGCTGATATTTCCCTGCGCCACATCGAGATCTTTCACGCGGTCATGACCACCGGCAACCTGACGGAAGCCGCGGCGTTGCTCAATACCTCGCAGCCGACAGTCAGCCGCGAGCTGGCGCGCTTCGAACATCTGGTGCAGATGCCGCTGTTTGAGCGGGTGCGCGGGCGGTTGCACCCTACCGCGCAAGCGTTGCAGTTGTTCGACGAAGTGCAGCACTCCTATTACGGGCTGGATCGCATCATCAACGCCGCGCGCGATATTCGGCAGTTCCGACAGGCGCCGTTATCGGTGGCCTGCCTGCCGGTGTTCTCCCAATCGTTGCTGCCCGAGGTATGTCAGCCGCTGTTGGCGCGCTATCCGGCGCTCAACCTGCACGTCATCCCGCAGGAATCGCCATTGCTGGAAGAGTGGCTGTCGGCGCAGCGCCACGATCTGGGACTGACGGAAAACCTGAATACGCCTGCCGGAACGGAACGACAGACGCTGATGGAGCTGAATGAAGTTTGCGTGTTGCCCATCGGCCACCCGCTGGCGCGCAAAACGGTGCTGACGCCGGAGGATTTCCGCGACCAGCCGTTCGTCAGCCTGTCCAGTACCGACAGTTACCGGCAGTTGCTGGACCAGCAGTTTGAGCAGGCAAACGTGGCGCGGCGGCTGGTGCTGGACACCCACAGCGCCGCCTCGGTGTGCGCGATGGTGCGCGCCGGGGTCGGGTTGTCGATCGTCAATCCGCTGACGGCGGTGGATTACGCCAGCAGCGGCACGGTGGCGGTACGCCGTTTCAGCATCGAGGTGCCGTTTACCGTCAGCCTGATTCGCCCGCTGCACCGCCCGGCCTCATCGCTGGTAGAACAATTCACCGAACAGCTAATCGCTTTCGCCGAACGCTTTCCCGCACGGTTACAGCACTGGCTGGCGGCACCAGCCTAACGCAAACAGGCTTGACGGCGGTAAACCGCTTTCGTACCCTCAAATTAACATCAATATTTAAAAATTGAGGTAACATGGCAAAACATCCTGTAGAACAAGCAACTAAGCTTGATTTCACCGCCAGTGATTTCAATGAAATTTTGCATACCTCAGCAAATATGGGATGGCAGATGCGCAGGAATTATCTGTGCCGATTGATACCCGCGATTGTCATGATGCGTTACTGAAGAGAAAAATCAGACCTCAGATTCCGCCACGACATATTTTCATTCCCTGCCAGTCTCCTGCCTTTTCCGGTGCCTGCACCGATCTTATCGATATTATTCAATCCAGTTAATCGGCTGAGAAATGCTTACTGTTGACTCCCCTGATAAAATATGTAGAAATCTTACCCTCACAAGGCGATGGATTTTGTGAAAACGCATGGACACAGCGAGGGATTGATATGGCAAATATCATTTATTTGAAGCTTACAGGTGAGAAGCAGGGGCTTATATCTGCCGGATGTTCGACCGCAGATTCTATCGGTAATAAATACCAGTTGGCACACGAAGACGAAATCTTCGTCTATGAACTGATAAATCAGGTAACAAGAGTAGAGAATGTATCTTTACACCCTGTAGAAATCAGGAAGCCTGTAGATAAATCCACACCACTTCTGGCTCAGGCACTGAACGATAATGAAAAGCTGAAATGTGAATTTCTTTTTTACCGGACTTCTCTATCAGGTGGTAATGAACTTTATTTCAAAGTTAAACTGAGTGATGCCGTCATTACGGATCTTCGTTTTTTTTATCCCAATTCATTAACGAATAATGAGATGCAGCCACAGGAGAACGTTTCTTTCAAATTTGCATCAATAGAATGGGAACACGTTGTTGCCCGTACCAGCTCTTATATATTATGGAATAATGTAGAGTACTGATATGACGGCAGCAGCCTTGCTATATGGATTTTATGATGAGAGTGAGCGACTGAGAAGGATCGCTCTTCTTGCATCTTCTTTTTTCATTGAAGATAAAACCATTCGTATGGAGTATATTAAAGAAATAGACGATTTCATTAATACACTCCGCGTAAAAATCACCTCTTCCACATCAGAGTTTAGCGATCAGAATGCTATTCTAGAAGAGATAAGAAAAGAGCGAGAATCCACAGAAAAAGAGTATCAACGATTAAGAACAGGCGATTATATAAAATATATTGTTACCGACATCTTTGAAGATCAGGGTGTACTAAAATATGCCAAAATTGCATCAGGGGTAGTTTCAGGCGGATTTCAGACATTTGCAGGATATAAATTAAATCAGTTTGGAAAAACGTTCCATATAAAACACTTTAAATCTTTTGGCGTTTTACTAATAGCGCATGGCGCTAATAATATGTACGAAGCGGCATCTCCGTTATTTAATGATGGAATACATAAATCTGGCACATTAAGAAATATATATAGATATATCACCAATTCTTTTGGGTATAACAACGATGATGGTGATTTACTTTATAGTGCAGGAGATCTTTCATTAACCTTATACGCTGCATTCAGAACACCAATACTATTTGAAAATCCAAACCGCATTGTATCCAGAGGTTTTATGGATAGCCCAAGAACTATAAAATTATTCTACTACGTGAATAAAGATCATATTTCTAAATTTTCATCAGCAAGCAACCTGATGAAAATGTATATGGTCGGTAATTCGGCCAGAAAAGTTTACGCCGAATTCAAGGACGGAAATTACGTCTATAGTAAAAATTAGCATTCATTCACTACAAATGGATTTTTTCAAGCGCTGAATTATTTCATCGAATAAAACATCATCATGACTCTGAGAAACATCAATTTCAGAGTCATTTTCATGCTAATCTTGAAAAATACGTTTTTACTTTTAATAAAACAAATCATCATTACAATAAAAAGAAAAGAAAAAACCTTTAAGCTTTTCATTAAAAATTCATCTTCCAGATAATCACCTATTGCAAAAAAAAGACATAAAGCAATGGTAATAGCGATTCCGTCCCAGCATGAATATGCTGTTAAAAAAATATATTCCTGTAATGACTCTGCTGCTTTTATATTCTTACTTTTTCTATAAGGATTCTCTTTAGTAGCCATATAATTTTTTTTGAGAACAAGCAACTCTTTCCTGGAAAGTCCTGCTTTTGCGATAAAATTCCGTTTATTCATTATTACTATCCTTTTTCTCCATTAAACCCTTACCACACATCCAGGCTCAATCCTGATCATTTAAGTTCTTGGTGAGCCAATTTCTTTAAAGCAAGTATCCCAGACTCATCCCTGCATTCGCCACTGTTTCCTCCAAAAATTTGCACAGCGACGGGGCTATACCAATCTGAAAAGTCGAGAATTTACTAGATTTCCCTGGTCATGGTTAGCCATTAACATACCTCAGTCCTGAGATTACATTGCGCAAACAGGTCAGACCTCACCCCAGATCACCTGAAAATCGAGTCCATCCAAAAAGGTATGCAGTACCAGACCGGGGCTAACCACAACGTTATAAGGACTAAGGCTCAAGAAGGGCAGCGTACTGTCCAACTTCTCATTCAGTTGATCTTCATACCCTACATCGTGCGAGTGGCAGAAATACAGTAAGCCAATCCCCTTTACGCCACCTCACGCAGCGCGCTGAGATCGATCTGTACCCCGACCCGGCTGCCGGCCGGGTGTAAATCGGCCACCGAGCGGTTGAGCACATCCACCGACAGCTCCACCTCGCTGATGCGCACCCGATAGCGCACCACGTTGCCCAGCAGGCTATGACCGACAATATCTCCGGCCAGCCCTTGTTCCGGCGAGCACAGCAGCACCGACTCCGGACGCAACGCCACCTGGCTGGAAAAATGTCCGCCGGTCAGGCTCATCGCCTGCTCGGCGCTCAACAGGTTGTAACTGCCGATAAACCCGGCGGCGAACAGGCTGGCCGGTTGGGTGTAGAGCGATTCGGCGTCGCCGTTCTGCACGATTTCGCCTTTGTTCATCAGCACGATACGGTCGGATAACGTCAGCGCCTCTTCCTGATCGTGGGTGACGAAAATGGCGGTCAGATTCAGTTCCTGCTGGATACGGCGGATCTGCTCGCGCAGATGGCGACGAATACGCGCATCCAGCGCCGACAACGGTTCGTCCAGCAGCAGCAGACGCGGGCGGGTCACCAGCGAGCGCGCCAGCGCCACGCGCTGACACTGGCCGCCGGACAACTGATGCGGATAACGGCGGGCATAGTCGCCCAATTCCACCAGGGCGAGCACTTCCGCTACCCGCGCGCGAATCTCGCCGACGGACAGTTTCTGCATCTTCAGGCCAAAGGCCACATTGCCTTCAACGGTCATATTGGGAAACAGCGCGTAGTTCTGGAACACCATGCCGATATCGCGCTTTTGCGGCGACAGCGGCACGATGTCGCGGCCCTGCAGTAAAATCTGGCCGCTGTCCACCGACGTCAGCCCGGCCAGACAGCGCAACAGCGTCGACTTGCCGCAGCCGCTCGGCCCCAGCAGGGTAACGAACTCGCCTTCATCGGCCGAAAATTGGATATCCTGAAACACTCTGGTCGGCCCGTAGTGTTTATTCAGATTGATGACGTCAAGGTAGGCCATGTTCAGCGTGTCCCTTTTTACTCATTACTCGATTCATTGATTGCGGTTAAGCGCATTCGCCAGCCAGGTCACCAGCAGCACCACCAGAAAATAGGAGATCACCAGCGCGCTGGTGAAATGCCCGCTGTCGTTGCGTTTGTTGTAGAGGTACACCTGCAGGGTTTCGTAGTTGGTGCCCGCCAGCAGATTGGCGAATACGAACTCGCCGATCAGGAACGAAAACGACAGCAGCACGGCAATCATCACCCCTTTACGCAGGTTGGGCAGCACCACCCACAGCGCCGCCTGCCAGGTACTGGCGCCGAGCAGGTGCGCGGCGTCCAGCAATTCCTGCAAATTGATGGCCTGCATGTTGTTGGCGATGGCGCGATAAATAAACGGCAGCGCGATGGTGAAATAGCAACCGATCAGAATCCAGGGGGTGCCGGTCAGCGCCAGCGGCTCGGCGGAGTAAAGCTGCAACAGCCCGACCGACGACACCACCGGCGGCACCGCGAACGGCAGCAAAATCAGCACGTTCATCACCCCGTCCAGCTTCGGAAACGCCCAGGCGATCACGAACATCGCCGGCAACACCAGCAACAACGAAAACAGCAATGCGCCGAAACAGATCAGCAGCGAGTGACCCAGCGCCACCAGAAAACGGCCGTCGCCCCACAGTTGCGTAAACCATTTCAGGGTCAATCCCTGCGGCAGAATGGTCGCGCCCCACTCGGTGGCGAACGCGTAAACCAGCGTGGAGAGCAGCGGCAACATCAGAACCAGCAATATCAGCCAGACCACCAGCAGGTGGTAACGGCGTTCAGCGTGGGACATGGCGGTCTCCGGTGACAGAATTAGCGGGCAGCATGGAGGTAACTCCGGCGTAGCAGCCATTGGTGGGCGACGGTAATCAGCGCCATCAGCAGCACCAGCAGCATGGACAGCGCGCTGCCCAGGTTCGGGTCCAGCGAGATATCGCCGGAGACCAGCGCCGCGATGCGGACAGGCACCACGTTGAAATTGCCGGTGGTGAGCGCGTAAATCGTGGCGTACGCCCCCAGCGCATTCGCCAGCAGAATGACGAAGGTGCCGAGCAACGCCGGCGTCAGCACCGGAATGCCGATGTGCAGCCAGTAACGCCAGCGGCTGGCGCCCAGCAGCGCCGCCGACTCCTGCCATTCGCTGCGCAGCCCGTCGAAGGCCGGATAGAGCAGCAGGATGCCGAGCGGAATCTGGAAATAGGTATAAATCAGGATCAGTCCGTCGCGGGAATAGAGATTAAAGCCGTCGATCAGTCCGTTTTGCTTGAGCAACAGGGTGATAAAACCGTTCAGCCCCAGCATGATCACGAAGGCGAACGCCAGCGGCACGCCGGCGAAGTTGCTGGTCATATTGGCGAACGACATCACCAAGCGCCTGATTCGCCCTTCCCCCAGCTGTTGCAGCGAATAGCCGCCGACCAGCGCGATGAGCAGGCCGTACAAACTCGACCAGAACGAGATATCCAGCGAAAAGCGCATCGCCTGCAAATAGAACGGCGACGTCAGCAGGTCACGGTAGTTCGCCAGCCCCCAGGCGCTTTCCATGTCGCTGTAAAAACTGTTGATCGCCATCCACACCAGCGGGGCTATCTGAAACGCGATAAACACCGCAAAAAACGGCAGCAGAACCAGCGCCGCCAGCCATCGACTCCTCACGCTCGCCCCTCCGCGGTGCCTTTTATCAGTAAATTGCGGCTCACAGGCTTGTCATGCGCCACGCCAAGCAGCCGGCACACCGTGCCGCACAGCTCGGTTTGCTGCGGCGCGGCGTCCGGTTGCAGCGAGAAACCGTCGCCGAACACGTACAGCGGCACCTGCCGCTCTTCCGGCAGAATGCCGCCGTGGCTGCGGTCGTCATTCATGCCGTGGTCGGCGGTCACCAGCACCTGATACCCCTCCTCCAGCCAACGCGGCATCCAGTGCGACAGGTAGCCGTCCGCCATGCGCGCCTTGTTGCGGTACTGCGGGGTGGACAGGCCGTAGCGGTGCCCGGCGTCATCGATGTTCATCGGGTGAATCAGCAGAAAGTCCGGCTGGTAACGCAGGCGCAGACTTTCCGCGTCTTCAAACAGATGGGAGTCGGGATAGCCGTCGTCATGGTAGAAGTGGCCGTACTGGATCGGCAGCGACGGCTCGACGGTATGACGATCGCGCGCCGCGTCAAACGGCGTGCGATTGTACAGCTCGCTGACCCAGTGATACGCCGCCGCCGCGGTGGTCAGGCCGGCGTCGCGGGCGTAATGGAAAATGCCGCGCTCGCGGCTCAGCCGGTCGACGCCGTTGTGGATAATGCCGCTCTGCACCGGCGTCACGCCGGTGAGAATGCACTCATACAACGGGCGCGACAGCGACGGCAGCTCGCACTCCAGCTGGTAGAGACAACCGCGCCCGGCGGCGCACTCCGCCTGCAGGTAGCCCATTGCCTCGCGCCCGACCTGAAAGCTCAGCCCGTCCAGTATCACCAGAATCGTTTTCATCCCGTGCTCCCGCCTGCGCCGTTACTGCTTCATGTTGATGATGACGTTTTCCTGCCACAGACGCGGCAGCGCTTTCACCGTCTTGTCCCAGGCTTCGGCGTCGGCGATCGGATGCGCGTTTTTATACTGTTCCTGCGGCAGCAGCTTGGCTTTCACGTCATCCGGCAGGGTAATGTGCTGGGCGCGGATCGGGCGAGCGTAGCCGCGCGCCAGGTTGATCTGGCCGGCGTCGGAGAAGATGTACTCACGCGCCAGTTTGGCGGCGTTCGGGTGTTTGGCGTATTTGTTGATGATGGTGGTGTAGCCGGAGATCACCGAGCCGTCAGACGGGATCAATACCTCGAAGCGATCCTTGTTGATCTTGTCGCGGTAATTCAGGCCGTTGAAGTCCCATACCACGCCCACCTGCACTTCGCCTTTCTCGATATTGGCGATAGCCGGGTTGGTCAGCCCGAGGCGGCCTTCTTTCGCCAGTTTGGCGAAGAAATCCAGCGCCGGTTTCAGGTTCTTCTCGTTGCCGCCCAGCGCGAAACTGGCCGCCAGCACGCCGCTGGAGGCCTGGGACGCGGTGCCGACGTCGCCGATGGTCACCACGTATTTGCCTTTTTGCAGATCCGCCCAGCTATGCGGAATGTCTTTTACCTGCTGTTTATCGACGATAAACGCAATGGTGCCGGTGTAGGCCATCGCCCAGTGGCCATCCTTGTCTTTCGCCCAGTCCGGCACCTGTTCCCAGGTGGTCGGCTTGTACGGCTGGCTTACGCCTTTTTGCACCGCTACCGGGCCGAAGGCCACGCCCACGTCGCCGATATCCGCGCTGGCGTTCTCTTTCTCGGCGGCGAACTTGGCGATCTCCTGCGCGGAAGACATGTCGGTATCGCTATGTTTCAGGCCATATTTGGCGCTCAAATCGTCCCAGGTATCTTTCCAGTTGGCCCAGCTGTCCGGCATGCCGACGCTGTTAACTTCACCTTCGGCGCGGGCGGCTTTTTCCAGCGCCGCCAGATCCTGCGCCATGACGGCGGTCGAAAACAACGCGCTGCTGATTAATACAGAAGACAACAATTTTTTCATCATTATGCTCCATAGGAAGGGAAGTGATACGCTGTTGGTCTGATACTCTGCTGGTCTAGTCCAGCAATAAGTACGCCAATTCAGCACACGGCGATGAAGTTTTCATGTCGGCAGCATGACAAAAAGGTTTCAGCGCCGGTCTGCAAGCGCCTGCAGGCGGCATCTGACGCCCGTCGGCTTGGGATTTGCATCATCCCGACAGACATGCAACCTGATAGTCAACAATCCCTGCTATGGTGCAGGCTGCACAACATCAAGGCTCTAACGATGATGAAAATACAACCGACCGCCGTCGCCCAGATTGCCGATGCGCTGCTCGAACGGATTCGCCGGGGCGAGTTCGCCAGCGGGCGGCTGCCGTCCGAACGGGCGCTCAGCGAGCAGTTTTCCACGACCCGCATTACCCTGCGCGAAGCGCTCACCCTGATGGAATCGCAGGGCATCATCTATCGTGAACTGCGGCGCGGTTGGTTCATCTCACCGCCGCGGCTTAGCTATAATCCGCTGCACAGAAGTCACTTTCATGAAATGGCGGAAAAACAGGGGCGTAAAGCCGCCACCGAGGTGCTGGATGCCGGCGTCATCGCGGCGAATGCGGCGATCGCCCGTCATCTGGAACTGGAGGAAGGCGCGGATATCTACCGTATCCGCCGTTTGCGGCGCCTCGACGGGCGCGCGGTGCTGTACGTGGAACACTACCTGAACCCGGCCTGGTTTCCGGATCTGCTGAAGAGCGACCTGACACGCTCGCTCACCCAGCTTTACCAGTCGCAATACGACATTCGTTACGGCCGGGTGCGTTTCACCATGCTGCCGACGCCGCTGCCGCCGGTGGCCGCCCCGGCGTTAAAACTCGCGCCCGGCAGCCCGGCGCTGTTCATCACCCGCATCAACCGCGATCAGCACGACCGCATCATCGACTGCGACTGCGAGTACTGGCGCTATGACGCGCTGTATATTGATGTGGAAGCGTGACCCGCAGGCCACGGAGGGGGACAGGAAGACCGCCGGAACTACAACAGGCGGGAATCGAAATGGAACGGCACCACCTGCAGCGTGGATAACACCTGCTGCGCCTGCGGGTGTTCAGGGTTGAACAGCGCGTTCCATTCGCCGGTCAGCGTGCTCGGCACTTTCAGCACCAGACTGACGCGCGACGCCAGCCACTCATCGCCGATCTGCCGGGTGGCGTCCGGCGGCGGATCCTGTTGCCAGTCAGCGGGCAAGGCATCCCGGCTTAATTCCATCACCAGCGTATCGGGTACCTCCACCGATAGCAGCGAAAACGCCGGCAGCATGGTCACTTCCCTCAGATGTACCAGCGTCTCCAGCAGGCACAGCGCGATGGTGCCGCCCAGATAGACGCAGGGAACGCCCTTGTTGTTCCAGCGCCCGCCGTACAGTTTCGCGCCCGCGCCATCAAACGCCTGTGACACATATGTCTGCTTTACCAGGCGGTAAAACGTCGCCATCAGCTGATGACGCCGTGGCCGATGCGACCAATCAGATCCAGCACCGCTTCGGTGCCGGCCGGGGTTTTCAACATGGCGGCCGGCGGTTGCCCACCCAGCGCCTTAGCCGGCTGATTCAGCCAGTCAACGGCTTTGGCGTAATCATGATCGAACAGCCGGGCGGCGGCATCCAGCACCCGGACGCTGGCGTAAATTCTGGCGCCCTGCTCCACCGACCAGGTTTTCTCCGGATGTTTCAACCGGCGGTGGTAGGTGCTGCGATCGACGCCGACCAGCCGCAGCAAATAACCTTCATCCAGCTGCGCCTTATTGGCGGCTTCGCGGATGATGCTGACCGGTAAGCCTTCGCTGATCTGTTCATGCGCCCGCACCAGCGAAGAAGAGAGGGACAGAGCGGCTAAGATCCCCTCGTGCTCAAGTACACGGACGGTCGGCGTAAACAGCGCTGTCATAATTCCCTCCTGATTCGTTGCAGTTGCAACATCAGTTTATTGCAACTGCACGGGAAACGCAAAATCCGCCGCCGACCTCCCAAAGACCGGCAAATCACGCTACTATAACGCCCCTTTATTTTCAGCCAGACAGTGAGTTCGTATCGTGACAAGTCCAGCCCCAACCGCTTTCGCCACCGACCAGCCCCAGACCTTCTGGCACGGCCGCTTTAGCGTGGCCCCGATGTTGGACTGGACTGACCGTCATTGCCGCTACTTTCACCGGCTGCTGAGTCACAACGCGCTGTTGTACACCGAGATGGTGACCACCGGAGCGATTTTGCACGGCAAGGGCGACTATCTGGCTTACAGCAACGAAGAGCATCCGCTGGCGTTGCAGCTCGGCGGCAGCGACCCGGCGGCACTGGCGCAATGCGCGGTGTTGGCGGAACAGCGCGGCTATGACGAAATCAACCTCAACGTCGGCTGCCCGTCCGACCGCGTGCAAAACGGCCGTTTCGGCGCCTGCCTGATGGCGGAAGCGCAACTGGTGGCGGACTGCGTGAAAGCGATGCGCGAACGCGTCAGCATTCCGGTGACGGTCAAAACCCGCATCGGCATCGACGATCAGGACAGCTACGAATTTCTGTGCGATTTCATCCGTACCGTTTCCGAACAGGGCGGCTGCGATACCTTCATCGTACACGCCCGCAAAGCCTGGCTGTCCGGCCTTAGCCCGAAAGAAAACCGCGAGATCCCGCCGCTGGATTACCCGCGCGTCTACCAGCTCAAGCGCGATTTCCCGTCGCTGACGCTGGCGATTAACGGCGGCGTCAAAACGCTGGCCGAGGCGCAGCAGCACCTGCAACACGTGGATGGCGTGATGGTGGGCCGCGAAGCCTATCAAAACCCCGGTATGCTGGCGCAGGTCGACAGTGAACTGTTCGGCGCAGACTCGATTGCGCCGGATCAGGCCGACGTGGTGCGGGCGATGTACCCGTATATCGAGCGCGAACTCTCCGCCGGAGCCTCGTTAGGCCACATTACCCGCCATATGCTCGGGCTGTTTCAGGGCGTGCCCGGCGCGCGCCAGTGGCGGCGTTACCTGAGTGAAAATGCCCATAAGCCCGGAGCGGATGCCGCCGTGGTGGAGCGTGCGCTGGCGCTGGTTAACATCGCCTAAAAAAACCAACTATTGGTATTTTTGACCAACTTTCCATCCTCACCTTTCTGCCTGTCGCTGATAAATCAATCACTTATCAGCGACGCATTCTGGCACGGTTCTTGTAATACAGTTCCTGTAATAGTCATGTAGCACGCAGAACGATATTTCCCCTGCGCAAGACGCGGTTTAACGGCTAAGGAGCACACCATGTTGGAAATTTTCTTCGTTATCGGCTTTTTTATCATGCTGCTGGTCACCGGCGTGTCGCTGCTGGGGGTCATGGCGGCGCTGGTTGTCGCCTCTCTGGTGATGCTGATTGGCGGGCTGTTCGCCGTGGCGATAAAAGTACTGCCGTGGCTGCTGTTGGCGGTCGTCGTAGTCTGGCTGTGGCGGCGGTTTCAGGATCGACCGGCATCCAATATGCACCGCTACACGTACCGTAAAAAATATACCTTTCGCCATCGCCGGGGCGGTGAGTGGTAATGCCTGAAAAGCAACACAATCTGCATGACGGATGGAAATGGCGGGCCTTATTACGCCTGATGCAAAATTGTGCGCCAGCAGATATTTTTTCCTTATCGTGGCTGCTAGGATGTCGCTCACTGTTTGGCTCGCCCTTTTCATTAAGGTGCGAGCCGACCCTTTAATTCATCATCGTCAGGAAATAATAGCCGCCCAGCGGTACCTTCGTGACGAGCACCACACTGTACCCTACATGCAGTGGATGAAACTGGCGTCATGGCAACAGCCGTCCTGTGGAATAATGCCGACTCGTCAAGGGTCGGTATTATTACCCGGTTTTATCGCCCCCTGATGTTATCGCGCGCTGTAAAGAATCCCCCACGTCATGACTTATCACCCGCCAGAGCCATCAAGAACGCGGCATAGATTGGCAATATCAAACTCAGGCGGTATCGGGTTGAGGTCGCTTATGCAGCCTCACGCGAAAACCGATCGGGGTCACGGTGAAGGCAAAACTCTCCATAACGTCCGACGCCGGCTGTTGCGCTTCAACACGAAATCCGCTGCACAACGCATGAAACCCCTGTTTGATTTCAATTAATGCCAGCGAGCGTCCGGGGCACATGCGCGCCCCTCCGCCAAATGGCTGAAGGTCGGAAAAAGACGCCTGTCCGCGCTCAAGCCACCGCTCGGGCATGAAATCACCGGGCTGATGGAATAAAGCCTCGTCAAATCCGCTTGCGTTCAGCATCAGCAAAAGGGGCGTTCCCTTTTTGATAAGGAAATCAGCAATGACGGTGTCTTTAACCGGTTCAAGGTAAAGCAGCGGCGCCACCGGTTTAAGCCGCATCGACTCATACATCACGGCGGTGAGCAAAGGCATACGGGGCAAGGGCCACGGCAGGCCGGTCCCCACCGCCTCAGTCGCCTGATGGCACTCCTTAACGACCAGTGCTTCCACCGAAGGTGAAGAGCAAAGCAGAAAGCTCATCCAGGCAAGCGTATTCGCGGTCGTATCCTCTCCCGCCAGCAGTAACGTAAACGCATTAGCCAGAATGTCCGCGTCCGTCAGCGTCCCGTCTTGCTGCTGTTCTGCGATCATGATTTGCAGCATATTTTCAGGGGCGTCCATGAGCTGGGGAGACTGCTGGATGCGCTCCCGCTGACGACGAATAAATTCGTTAAGCTGGTCGTGAATCAGCTTCAGGCTGGCATCAAACTGCTTATCCCGCGCCATCTTGATATAACGCCATAGCGGAATGGGAGAACCACAGCGTTCATTAATCACCGGGAACAGGCGACGTAAACTTTCCGATAGCGGATTCTCGCCCTGCTCAAGGATATTGATATCCTCGCCAAAGGCTAATAACGACGTGATATCCACCGTATAGCGCTTAAATTCATCCACCAGAGAAACCACTTCCCCGGTTTCTGCCAATTTGGCGAAACGTTCTGATAAACGTGTGGTGACTTTCCTGAGACTGGGATAGAAATGTTTCAGATGCCCAGGCTGAAACATCGGTTCCGTCAGTTTCCGCTGATGCATCCATCGTGCGCCCTCCGCGGAGAAAACACCGTTCAGCCCGGCTTCCTGAAAAACGGATTCAATACTGCGTCGACGCCGAAAATCATCAGGACGGGCCTTCATTATGGTACGAATCCATTCTGAATCGGCGATCACCATCGCCGGCGTGAATCCCAGTCTTAACCGGTAAAAAAGACCATAGCGTTCTTTCCATTGCAGCATCTGCAAATGGATGTCAGGTCGTTTTAAATAATCAACATGTCCGAGAATGCTTCTGGCCGGAGGCGCGGGCAGTTGCCTGATTGCTCTCATACTCAATGTCCTTCCTGATCAGGTGATAAGTGACCTGCGAAAAAGCAACTATCGTGATCCCGAAGAGATAAGGAGAGAAGGAATGGCAAATAACGACGCTAAAAACGACGGCACGTAAAAGACTATGGGTAACAGTGCGTATGCCCGGTTTACCGGGGCATGGTTGGCGTTATACAGAATCCGCAATGTGCGGTCACATCGTACCGATCGGCAGGTTAAAAAATAAACATTGCCCGGAGGCTTTTTTGTTAATAAGTAATACACCGGGAAGGGAGAAGGTGTGGCGGGTGCGCCCTTCCCGGTGTTTTAACACGGGGAAAGGCGCCGGTTCCGACAGTTTTCAGGTTACTTAACCATGAGAGACGGAACCGGGAATCAACAGGCATGACCCCTGAGTACTGCGGCTTTCCAGCGCGCGGTGGGCGGACCGGGCGTCTTCCAACGCGAACTTCTGGCTGTCCAGCACGTCTACCTTGATGGCACCGCTGGCGATCAGCGCAAACAGTTCACGGCTGGCCTGCTCCAGTTCCTGACGATTGGTGATGTAGCTGAACAGCGACGGCCGGGTGACGTACAGCGACCCTTTCTGGTTGAGAATGCCGAGATTCACCCCGGTGACCGGGCCGGACGCGTTGCCGAAACTGACCATCAGCCCGCGACGCTTCAGGCAGTTGAGCGAGGCTTCCCAGGTGTCTTTACCCACCGAGTCATACACGACCGAGACTTTTTCTTCGTGGGTCAGTTCCAGCACCCGATGGACGATGTCTTCCTTGCGGTAGTTAATGGTGGCCCAGGCGCCCGCCTGTTTTGCCAGTTCCGCCTTGTGGTCGGAACCGACGGTGCCGATCAGTTTCGCCCCCAGCGCCTTCGCCCACTGGCAGGCAATCAACCCAACGCCGCCGGCCGCCGCGTGGAACAGAAACACCTCGCCCGGTTTCACTTCATAGGTCTGGCGCAGCAGGTAATACACCGTCAGCCCTTTCAGGAATGAAGCCGCCGCCTGCTCAAAGCTGATGTCATCCGGCAGCAGCGCAACCTTGTCCGCCGGAACATTATGCCGTTCGCTGTAAGCGCCCAGCGCCGACTGGGCGTACACCACCCGGTCGCCCACCTTGAGATGTTTTACATTAGCCCCGGCTTTTATCACCACGCCGGCCGCTTCGGTACCCAGACCGGAGGGAAACGACGGCGGCGAATACAGCCCGGAACGAAAATAGGTATCGATAAAGTTAATGCCGATGGCGCGGTTTTCCACCTGAACGTCGTTAAGACCCGGCTCGCGCGGCGTGTAATCCACATACTCCAGCACCCCCGGCCCGCCGTGGTCGCTGAACTGAATACGTTTTGCCATGATGATCTCCTCGCTCTATCGTATGTGCCCGGTGATGTCATCGGACAATATGTCATTCCTGAGTTTAGGATATACAATGCTCCCACCCCTAAAGGTAAATCAACCAGTAAAGAACGCGTTTCATGGCAGAAAAAAAACCAACTAAACCGGCAGAATCCCGCGACCGTCAGGTAGAAGGGCTAAAACTCCCGCCCCATTCCATCGAAGCGGAACAGTCGGTGCTAGGGGGGTTGATGCTCGACAACGAGCGTTGGGACAACGTCGCCGAGCGCGTCTCCGCCAACGACTTTTTCAACCGCGCCCACCGGCTGATCTTTAACGAGATGCAGCGCCTGCTGGAAATGAGCAAGCCCATTGACCTGATCACCCTGTCGGAGTCGCTGGAGCAAAAAGGCGAGCTGGAGTCCTCCGGTGGTTTCGCCTACCTGGCGGAACTGGCGAAAAACACCCCCAGCGCCGCCAATATCGGCGCGTATGCCGACATCGTGCGCGAACGTGCGGTAGTGCGTGAAATGATCGCCGTCGCCAACGAGATCGCCGACGCCGGTTACGACCCGCAAGGCCGCAGCAGCGAAGACCTGCTGGATCTGGCCGAATCCCGCGTGTTTCAGATAGCGGAAAACCGCGCCAGCAAGGATGAAGGGCCGAAAAGCATCGACCGCATTCTGGAAGACACCGTCTCGCGCATCGAACAGCTTTACCAACGCCCGCATGACGGCGTGACCGGCGTTTCCAGCGGCTATCAGGATCTGGACAAGAAAACCGCCGGCTTGCAGAGATCGGACCTGATCATCGTGGCGGCGCGTCCCTCAATGGGGAAAACCACCTTCGCCATGAACCTGTGCGAAAACGCCGCCATGACGCAGGAAAAACCGGTGCTGATCTTCAGTCTGGAAATGCCCGGCGAGCAGATCATGATGCGTATGCTGGCGTCGCTGTCGCGCGTGGACCAGACCCGCATCCGTACCGGTCAGCTCGACGACGAAGACTGGGCGCGTATCTCCAGCACCATGGGGCTGCTGCTGGAAAAACGCAACATGTACATCGACGACTCCTCCGGCCTGACGCCGACCGAAGTGCGTTCCCGCGCCCGCCGGGTATTCCGCGAGCACGATGGCCTGAGCCTGATCATGATCGACTACCTACAGCTGATGCGGGTGCCGTCGCTGTCTGATAACCGAACGCTGGAAATCGCCGAAATTTCCCGTTCACTCAAAGCGTTGGCAAAAGAATTGCAAGTGCCGGTCATCGCGCTGTCTCAGCTCAACCGCAGTCTGGAACAGCGCGCCGATAAACGTCCGGTCAACTCCGACCTGCGTGAATCCGGCTCTATCGAGCAGGACGCCGACCTGATCATGTTTATCTACCGTGACGAGGTGTATCACGAAAACAGCGATCTGAAAGGCATCGCTGAAATCATTATAGGGAAGCAGCGTAACGGGCCGATCGGCACCGTTCGCCTGACCTTTAACGGGCAGTGGTCGCGTTTCGATAATTACGCCGGGCCACAATACGATGATGAATAACCGCATGACGATGAATAACCGTCAATGACGAATAAACGCACTAAGGACTCAGAATGAAAACGGCAACCGCCGTCATTGATCGTCAGGCTTTGCGCCACAATCTGCAATGTATCCGGCAGATGGCCCCGCAAAGCCGGCTGATCGCCATAGTCAAAGCCAACGCCTACGGACACGGCGCCGTGGAAGCCGCCCGCGCCTTTTCCGACGCCGACGGTTACGGCGTTTCCCGCCTCAGCGAAGCGCTGGCGCTACGCGCCGCCGGCATCACCAAACCCATCCTGCTGCTGGAAGGTTTTTTTGCCGCTGACGAGCTGCCGTTGCTGGCCGAACACCAGTTGGAAACCGCCGTACACTGCGAAGAACAACTGGCGGCGCTGGAACAGGCGCGTCTGCCGCACCCGCTGACGGTGTGGATGAAGCTCGACACCGGCATGCACCGTCTCGGCGTGCTGCCGGAACAGGCCGAAGCTTTTTACGCCCGGTTGAGCGCCTGTTCCAGCGTGGTGCAACCGGTGAACATCATGAGTCACTTTTGCCGCGCCGATGAACCACAAGCGGGCACCACTCAGCGTCAGCTCGACTGCTTCGACGCCTTTGTGCAAGACAAACCGGGCCGCCAGTCCATCGCCGCCTCCGGCGGTATTCTGTTGTGGCCGCAGGCTCACCGCGACCAGATCCGTCCCGGTATTATCCAGTACGGCGTTTCGCCGCTGGCGCAGGGCGACGCCAGCCAGTGGCAGCTCAAACCTGCCATGACCTTAACCTCGCACCTGATTGCGGTGCGCGAGCACCACGTAAACGAGCCGGTCGGTTACGGCAGCACCTGGACCAGCCCGCGCGATACCCGGCTGGGCGTGGTGGCGATTGGCTACGGCGACGGCTATCCGCGCGACGCCAAAAGCGGCACGCCGGTGTGGATCAACGGCCGTGAAGTACCGCTGTCCGGCCGGGTTTCAATGGATATGATTACCGTCGATCTGGGGCCGGACGCGCAGGACAAGGTCGGCGATGAAGTGATTTTGTGGGGCGGTCCGCTGCCGGTGGAAAAAATCGCCGCCTACACCGGCATCAGTGCTTATGAACTGATTACCCGCCTGACCAGCCGCACCCGGCTGGAGTACATCGGCTAGCCCCAGCGTTCGTTGTTCAATATCGAGCATTCCATACGCAAAAAGCCCGAACCTCGGATCATCCGGGGTTCGGGCTTTCTCGATCACCGTTAGGGAAATCAGTGATTAATCAATCAGTGATTAAATAAACCGGCGATTAGGCGATTAGTTGTACAGCTCGGCCACACCGCGCAGCTGCTCATCGCCGGTAGCGGTGATGATGCGGAAAGATTTGGCGCCGGCGGCATCGGCTTTGGCGGACAGCTGAGTCTGCAAATCATCCAGAGTGCGGGCAGTGGCGGAAACGGTGCCCAGGTCGCGGCTCTGTACCGATTGCACTTCGGTGGCGGCCATCGAGCCGAAAGAGATAGTAGCCAGAGCGACAGCAGCAACAACAGTTTTGATCGATTTCATGGTAAGCCTCTTCACGTTAATCAGGTTGGGAAGGCTTGACTGCCTTCGATGTGAAGCAGGATAGCGCTGTTAGCGGGCTGTTAAAATCGGGTTAATTTGCTGTCATCTTTCAAAAAGGTTGAATAAAAAAAGCACCAAAAGATAAGCAAAAACTATCTCATGGTGCGCAATAGCGGGATATTATCCCGCTACATACTCTTCAACATATTGCCTTACGTTGATTTACATAACAATAGCCAACTTTTATTCCGCCTTACCCAACCATTCAGAAATTATCCTCTGGTATTCCCCGTTCGCTTTCGTCAGGTGTAGCCATTGATCCACGTATAACTTCCAGCTTACGTCGTCGCGCGGCAGCATATAGGCTTTCTCGCCATACTGCATCGGCGAGGACGGATTGACCGCGCACAGTTGCGGATAGCGTTTCTGCTGGTACAAGGCTTCCGAGGCATCGGTAATCATGACGTCCGCCTGCTTGTCCACCAGTTGCTGGAAGATGGTCACGTTGTCATGCAGCATCAGGTTGGCCTGCGGCAAATGGGCATGAACAAACGCCTCGTTGGTGCCGCCTGCCGGTTCAATTACCCGCACCGACGGCTGATTAATCTGCGCCACCGTCTGATACTTGCTCTTGTCGTCGCAACGCACCAGCGGGATCTTGCCGTCCACGTCCAGCATGCCGGAGAAAAACGCCTTTTTCTGACGCTCCAGCGTCACGGAAATCCCCCCCATAGCGATATCGCACTTACCGGACTGAAAATCCGGCATCAGGGTTTTCCAGCTGGTTTTTATCCACTCCACTTTCACGCCCAGGCTTTTAGCCAGCGATTGCGCCATCGCGATATCGATCCCTTCGTAATCGCCATCGGCACGCAGCGATGTGTACGGCTTATAGTCGCCGGTGGTGCACACCTTCAGCACCCCTTGTTCCTGCACCTGATCGAGATGAGACGCGGCGTTGGCGCCGCCGGCCAGCCCCAGTAACAGAATGAATGAAAACCGTTTTTTCATGATAGTTCCTTGCAAGGTCACGCCTGTCTGGCAAAAGCGTCACTGTAGCACGCCCCTTCCTCGCCCGCCGATTTTGACCTTTTTTTTTCGCCCGTTTATAACTATCTGATTTTTAAAGGTGATAACGGTCGATTAAAAAAAGGGGTTTCAGACAAAAATCCTCATTTCTCTTTTAAAATCAGCCCACCAGCGATAAATTGCTACGGTTCACTGCCGTGTAGGCAGCTTAGAAAGCGCTGAATGCGCGCGGACTCAGCCGTAATCTGTTCACTGCCGTGTAGGCAGCTTAGAAAAATGTCATCCCGATTTATGGTGACAATCTGCATGTTCACTGCCGTGTAGGCAGCTTAGAAAGCTACCGGCTCGACCTGACGCCGGGCGTGTACGTTCACTGCCGTGTAGGCAGCTTAGAAAGGTAGCGACATCCAGGCCTGAATAGCGTTATCGTTCACTGCCGTGTAGGCAGCTTAGAAATGCCAATCAAGGGCGCGACTGGCATTGATAACGTTCACTGCCGTGTAGGCAGAAATTAACGGGTTTGCTGGCGTTAAAAACTACGCTGAGGTGGGCGACTTCGCCGGATGCACGGCATGGATGCCGTGCAAGCCCGTTCCGCGCCGGGAGCGCGTAACGGGCGGTCCGAACAGCGAAGGCGAACGCCGAAGGCACCGCGTAGCGGCGTAGTTTAGCCCTCAGCCAGTGGTCAAGGAGAGGCGGCGCTGAGCCTCTCCTTAAGTCGTGCGTGCAATGAAATGGCAAAGAAACGACACCGTTTATCCCGCACGAAATGAACCACCGACCCGGCATACATTCGACAAATGATTCACTCACCAGGCATAAATCCGACAGTAGCAAAGCCGCCTTGCTGTTTACCAACAGCCCTCTCCCTTACTCCGCCGCCAGTGCGCGAACCGCCCCTCTTTTCTTTTTGATGGCATAACCGGCGGCCAGCGCCAGCAGCCAGAACGGAATCAGCCACACGGAGATCTGGATGCCCGGCGTCATCGCCATGATCACCAGAATCCCGGCCAGAAACAGCAGGCACAGCATGTTGGTAAGCGGATAACCCAGACTTTTAAAGCGGGTTTGCTGTTGCGCGCGCTGCTTGGCCTGACGGAATTTCAGATGGGTGATGCTGATCATCGCCCAGTTGATCACCAGCGCCGACACGACCAGCGCCATCAGCAGTTCAAACGCCTTGCCCGGCATCAGGTAGTTGAGCAGCACGCACAGCGCCGTCGCCAGCGCCGAGACGCCGAGCGACACCAGCGGAATGCCGCGGCGATTGACCGTCAGCAGCGCGCGCGGCGCGTTGCCCTGCTGCGCCAATCCGAACAGCATACGGCTGTTGCAGTACACACAGCTGTTGTAGACCGACAGTGCGGCGGACAACACCACCAGATTCAGCACATTCGCCACCAGATTGCTGTCCAGCGCATGGAAAATCAGCACGAACGGGCTGCCGCCTTCCACCACTTTCTGCCACGGATACAACGACAGCAGCACCGCCAGCGCGCCCACATAAAACAGCAGGATGCGGTAAATCACCTGATTGGTGGCGCGCGGAATGCTCTTTTGCGGGTCATCCGCTTCGGCCGCCGTAATCCCTACCAGTTCCAGCCCACCAAAGGAAAACATGATCACCGCCATCGCCATCACCATGCCGCTGACGCCGTTCGGGAAGAAACCGCCGTGCTGCCACAAGTTGGCGACGTTGGCTTCCGGCCCGCCATTGCCGCTAAACAGCAGATAGCCGCCAAACACGATCATGCCGATAATCGCCGCCACCTTGATGATGGAGAACCAGAACTCCAGCTCGCCGTAGACCTTGACGTTGCTCAGGTTGATGGCATTGATGGCGACAAAGAACACCGCCGCCGATACCCAGGTCGGCACCGCCGGCCACCAGTACTGGATGTAGATGCCCACCGCGCTCAGTTCCGCCATGCTCACCAGCACATACAGCACCCAGTAATTCCAGCCGGACATAAACCCGGCAAAATTACCCCAGTATTGATTGGCGAAGTGGCTGAACGAACCGGCCACCGGCTCCTCCACCACCATTTCGCCCAGTTGACGCATAATGAAAAAAGCGATCACGCCGGCGATGGCGTAACCGAGCAGCACCGACGGCCCGGCCATGCGAATCGTCTGTGCGATGCCGAGAAACAACCCGGTGCCGACCGCGCCGCCCAGCGCGATTAGCTGGATATGCCGGTTCTTTAGCCCCCGTTGCAATTGGCTGTCTTGCTGTGTGTCCATCACCCTTCCCCCAGAAAAATGGTTTAATTCATTTGAAGTAATCACTCTCTCACGGCAATTATCAGGCCAACCACGTCATCGCCGACCGCGGCAGCATGTTTAAGGCGCTTAACAAACTGAATCAATTTAGAAAAAGTTTCACATTCACGCCTCTTGCAACAAAATAGCCATCACGTTGATTTAGTGCGAAAAACACTCAAAATATGCATGAAATCGCCAACCATCCTGGCCGGCATACACTAAAATGAACCAGGATGGTGCAGCCGGTCAGACGGAAAAACGCGCTGGCGGCATAAGATGGCAAACAACAAACTTCCGGAAGCAAAAAAAGCTGATAGTCTGTCTTTTTGTGCTTCTGGCAAGGCAGGGCTATGTACAACATTGATGATTTTGATCTGAAGATCCTCACACTGCTGCAGGCGAACGGACGCCTTACCAATCAGGAACTCAGCGATCTGGTTGGGCTGTCTGCCTCACAGTGTTCTCGCCGTCGTATTGCCCTCGAACAGGCGCAACTGATTCTCGGGTATCACGCCCGACTGGCGCCGGATGCGGTCGGGCTGGAAGTGATGGGCCTGATTGAAGTGCGATTAATCAATCACACTCAGGAATGCGTAGACAGCTTTCACCAGATGCTGGGTGAAGTCGACGCCATTATCGACGCCTACAAAACCACCGGCGACGCGGATTACATGCTGAAAGTGGCGGTGGCGGACCTGCACGGCCTGAGCGCGCTGATCAGCCAGATTCTGGCGCGCAACAAAAGCGTGGCGCACCTGAAAACCTCGGTGGTGCTCAACCGCCTGAAAGAGAACGGGCTGATGGCCCCGGCGACCGCGTTGCCCTAAATTGGTGCGGATGCTGCTTCCACACGGTGCAAGAATGCATGACTCTTGCACCAAAAACAAAATCAACACACGATATAACCATATAAAACAAAATCCACGCACAAAATACGCATAATAAATTCATCCTGTGCATTCAATGCCTTAACCCTTCTCCCGTACAGAAAACCTTCAAACGATGCCTGCCGTCATGACGACTGGTGCGCTTTTTGCTTGAAAAGACAGGTATTCCTTCTTTTATCAGGCGATATTTCATGGATAACGTCATTACCCCCCAACCGGTTTCACATACGCTGCTGGAAGACGTTCTGGCGCTGCTTATCAGCACCCTGATGGTGTCCTTCGGGGTTATTATGCTGCGTCAGGCGGGGGCGCTGACCGGCGGCACCGCCGGGATGGCGTTTCTGTTGCACTACGCCACCCATATCTCGTTCGGCGCCGCGTTCTTTCTGCTTAATCTGCCGTTTTACTACCTCGCCATTCGGCGCATGGGCTGGCAATTCACGATCAAAACCTTCTGCGCGGTAGCGATGGTGTCGCTGTTTTCCGACCTGCACCCGTTATTCATCCATTTTGATCACCTGCAACCGATTTACGCCACGCTGTTTGGCAATCTGATTATGGGGCTGGGGTTCATTGTGCTGTTCCGACATCGCGCCAGTCTGGGCGGGGTGAATATCCTGGCGCTCTATTTACAGGACAAAAGTGGAATCCGCGCCGGAAAATTCCAGATGGCGGTGGATGTAACCATTGTGCTGACTTCACTGTTCGTGGTAAGCATACCCATGCTGATCGCGTCAGTGTTGGGTGCGGCGGCGCTGAATCTGATTATCGCCATGAATCATCGACCTGGCCGTTATACCGCCTAGCGAACAGCTTGACCCTTTATATCTCAGGAGAGTTACCGACCGTGTTCCAGAATGTTGACGCCTACGCTGGCGACCCTATCCTGTCCCTGATGGAAAAATTCAAACAAGACCCGCGTACTGACAAAATAAACCTCAGTATCGGGCTTTATTACGACGGACAGGGCGTCATTCCCCAGTTGCAGGCGGTCAGCGCCGCGGAAACACAGATGCAGGCCGAGCCGCAGCAAGCGTCGGTCTACCTGCCGATGGAAGGGTTGGCCGACTACCGCAGCGCGGTGCAGACGCTGCTGTTCGGCGAACACCACCCGGCGCTCACCGCGCAGCGCATCGCCACCATCCAGACCCTGGGCGGTTCCGGCGCGCTGAAAGTGGGCGCGGATTTCCTCAAATGCTATTTTCCGGATTCCGAAGTCTGGGTCAGCGACCCGACCTGGGAAAACCACATCGCCATTTTCTCCGGCGCGGGCTTTACGGTGCACACCTACCCGTACTTTGACGCCGACACGCTGGGCGTCAACGTGGAAGGCATGATCAACGCCCTGAAACAGTTGCCGCCGCGCAGCATCGTGCTGCTGCATCCGTGCTGCCACAACCCGACCGGCTCAGACCTGACCCACGCCGAGTGGGACCGCGTCATCGAAGTGCTGATCAAAGGCGAACTGGTGCCGTTCCTTGATATCGCCTATCAGGGTTTTGGCGGCGGCATGGACGACGATGCGTACGCCATCCGCGCCATCGCCAGCGCCGGTCTGCCCGCGCTGGTCAGCAACTCGTTTTCCAAAATCTTCTCGCTGTACGGCGAGCGCGTCGGCGGGTTGTCCGTGGTGTGCGAAGACCAGGACGCCGCCGGCCGCGTACTCGGCCAGTTGAAAGCCACCGTGCGCCGCAACTACTCCAGCCCGCCGAGCTTCGGCGCGCAGGTGGTATCGCGCGTGCTGAACGATGGCGCGCTCAACGCCAGCTGGCATGAAGAAGTGGAAGCCATGCGCCTGCGCATTCTGGAAATGCGTCAGACGCTGGTGAATGAACTGAAAAAAGCGCTGCCGAATCGCAACTTCGACTACCTGCTGACCCAGCGCGGCATGTTCAGCTACACCGGCTTTAGCGCCGCACAGGTGGACCGCCTGCGCGAAGAGTTCGGCGTGTACCTTATCGCCAGCGGCCGTATCTGCATCGCCGGTTTAAACCATCACAACGTGCAGCGCGTGGCTGCCGCATTCGCTGCCGTACAGTAAGTTATTCCTTTCACTTTTTTACGCCTTTTCCCCCAGCCGGTAACGGCCGGGGGATTTTTTTATTCCTGTGCAGGAATGGGGCTGTTGACACACAGCCAGGGTGTCTTGTTATTGATTAGCGATATATATCAGGCAGGTGAGTGAATCATTTGTCGCATATATGCCGGGTTGGTGGTTCATTTCGTGCGGGATAAACCGAGTCGCTTCTTTGCCACATCATCGCACGCACGACAATGAGAGGTGCAAGCGCCACCTCTCCTTGACCTCTGGCTAGGTGGCAAAACTACGCCGCTACGCGGTGCCTTCGGCGTTCGCCTTCGCTGTTCGGACCGCCTGTGACGCTCTCCCGGAGCGGCACAGGCTTTCGCGGCGTCCTGCCGCTCATCCGGCGAAGTCGCCCACCTCAGCGTAGTTTTAACGCCAGAAAACCCGTCAACCTCTGCCTATGCAGCAGTGAACGTTAAAGGGGCGGCTGGGCCACCGGTACGCCCTTTCTAAGCTGCCTATGCGGCAGTGAACAACCGGCGGCGCTACGACCAGCCCTCCGCGCAATTTCTAAGCTGCCTATACGGCAGTGAACCATCACGGCTGCCGCTGGTTTTCATCGGAGCGTTTCTAAGCTGCCTACACGGCAGTGAACGCGGTGTTGGTATAGCTACCGGCACTTATCGTTTTCTAAGCTGCCTACGCGGCAGTGAACAGCAACGGTAATGTTTTTATCGTTCACCTCTTTTTCTAAGCTGCCTACGCGGCAGTGAACGCGCATACCAACCGCCGCCGCGACCGCTTCGATTTCTAAGCTGCCTACGCGGCAGTGAACTCAGCATCGCTGCCGTTATAATCCATTGCACCTTTCTAAGCTGCCTACGCGGCAGTGAACCACTCGTGCTTTGCGGATCGGGACGCGGATTATTTCTAAGCTGCCTACGCGGCAGTGAACGAGAATGCATAAATGGCAATCCCATTACGTAATTTCTAAGCTGCCTACGCGGCAGTGAACAAGTGCAAAAATATGGTTTGCCGTTTTCATACTTTCTAAGCTGCCTACGCGGCAGTGAACTGGCACTACTCGATCGTGTGACCCGCATGAACTTTCTAAGCTGCCTACGCGGCAGTGAACGTCATATGACAATCCGACAGCGTCAGCCAATTTTTCTAAGCTGCCTACGCGGCAGTGAACCAGGCCCGCCGACACACACGCCATCTGCCCGATTTCTAAGCTGCCTACGCGGCAGTGAACCCGTAGCTATAAACCACGTAGCGGCGCGGATACTTTCTAAGCTGCCTACGCGGCAGTGAACACTTTGCACAAGTCCGTAGAGATAACCTACGTTTTCTAAGCTGCCTACGCGGCAGTGAACCGCTTCTAAACCGTCTGCCGCCGCTTCTACCTTTTCTAAGCTGCCTACGCGGCAGTGAACAACGCCTTTTGCAGCGATTTAGCGATGGCGTATTTCTAAGCTGCCTACGCGGCAGTGAACGACGATATCAGCGCAGCGCGCCGGGCATCTGTTTCTAAGCTGCCTACGCGGCAGTGAACTATCCTTCGATAACGTCGCTGTTCTTCTCGTATTTCTAAGCTGCCTACGCGGCAGTGAACACGCTCATGTCCCCCTTGAGTAGCCGTGATGCTTTCTAAGCTGCCTACGCGGCAGTGAACGTGCGTATCGCTCCTAACCAAAAGCGCGGCGATTTCTAAGCTGCCTACGCGGCAGTGAACTGTAGCGAACTCGTGCTTATCACCTGATTGTTAAAGAAAAAATGCCATTTTGACGGGAAAACCCTTTTTTCTGGCGGCCAGATTGCGGTATTAAAAATCAATACGTTACAACTGGCCGCAAAAAAAGGGTCAAAACCACGGGATGGTGGCGGCGGCGCTTAGCCCGTAGCTGGAGAACGCCCCGGCGACCGGTTTGTCCTGCAACGGGCCGTGCTCGACAAACAATAAAAACGTTTGCCCGTTGGAGAGGCTGCGCAGCGGCAGATACGGCAGCGAGGTGCGTTTTTCCACCGCATAGGGAATGCGGGCAGCGGCTTCATCCTCCGTCATCCGGCCTTTGCTCACCGCGCGGCGGCGCAGCCGTTCGGCGCTGCTTTTCACCTGCACCCGGCGCACGGTGCGGTGCTTCGCGCCCGCCGGCACCGGCAGCGGTTCGGTGATGGCGGTATAGTCGCGCAGCCCTTTCAGCCAGCCGGTTTGCTCCAGCGCCGCCAGCTCCTGCACGCTGCCGTGCAGCCGCAGCCGCTCCCCCAGCGTTTTGTCTACATCAGGGAAACTCACCCCGATGGCGCCCGTCGCCCGCTGCCCCAGCGCCCGGTGCAACTTGGCGAACAGCGCGCTCAGCAACTGCACGCCGCTGAACTCCGGGTCGGGCAACACCCGAATCTCGATATAGTGGTCCATAGCGCGTTACTCGCCTTTCTCGCCGAACACCCCGCCGCGAATCAGCGTGGCGATCACGTAATGCTGCTGCGCCACCTCTGGCACGTTGCCCTTGATTACCCAGTTATCCAGCAGGGTGTAGAAATCCATTTTATCTTTCGGCTGACGGTAGGCGCGGCCGCGGCTGGTCACCGAGCCATAGGGTTCAACCGCGATCGGCCCGGTTTCCGCCGCTTCCGGGTGCCAGTCATCGACGGTGCGCAGCGCGTTGCCGATTTTCTGCGAATGGATCGCCGCCACGCCGTTGACCTGATACAGAATCTTGCTTTTGCCGTTACGGGCCCGCTCATCCAGCACCAGTTCCTGCGACGGGAACACTTCCTGCCCGTTGCCCAGCTTCACCTGCGCTTCCACGCGGAAAAACGCCGAGTCGCTTCCGGCCAGCGCCTGCTCGATGGCGTGCGCCAGCTCAGCCAGTGCGCCCGACGGTTGGCTAAACTGGCGCAGCGAGTAATCTTCGCTGTTGAATTCCCAGCGCTTATCGTTATGCGTCACCACCACCTGCACCGCCTCCGCGCCGATACGGTTGCGCCACAGGAAACGACCGCTGGCGATGTTCTCGGCGTAACGCGCCGCCAGCACGCCAAAGCCCTGCTCGCGGGCGTAGCCGTTAATCAGTTCGGTCAGCGCCTGCTGATAATCCTGATCGTTACACACCGACGGCAGCGCCAGATTGCCGAGCACTCGCAGCGTGAAGGTCACTTTCAGCGTGTCGGCGTCAAACGGCAGCGCCGCCACATCCACCGTTTGCAGGTTGGCTTTCTGGATTTCGGCGTCCAGCTTGGCCGGGTCGCTGCTGACGGCGTTTTTCAACCGGTTGGAGATGGTGCCGCGC
Source organism: Dickeya sp. NCPPB 3274 (assembly GCF_000406205.1). Taxonomy (NCBI): domain Bacteria; kingdom Pseudomonadati; phylum Pseudomonadota; class Gammaproteobacteria; order Enterobacterales; family Pectobacteriaceae; genus Dickeya; species Dickeya sp. NCPPB 3274. Next base: position 4,085,200 of record NZ_CM001979.1, read on the forward strand.
ACCGATTTTTCCTGAATCACCACCGGCACCCACTGCTCTTGCTGCCAGTTGCCCGCCAACATCAACGCATCGGAATTCGCCAGCTTGCGCTCAAACGCCAGTACCGATGCGGTTTTCAACGTGGTTGCTGCTTTTGCCATGTTCTTAATCCTTTTCTCAGTAATTGAATTCGAGTTCGTCGTAATCATCCGCTGCGCTGTTCAGGTCGTCAGCGGTTTGCAGGCATCGGTAGGTGCCGTTTTGATAGTGGTAACGCCAGAGGATACGGTTGATATCACTAATACGATGCGCGCCGCGCCACTCGCCGACGCCGTAAATGGCCTCGGCAAAACAGAACGGGGTGGACGGGTCGCGGGTTTTCTCCACCTCGCCGGGAGCATAGAGCGGCGAAATGGCGCGGTAGCCGGTCATCAGCGGCACCAGATAGCCGCCATCAGGCTTGGGCAGAGGTTGCCAGCTCACGTCATCGTCCGGGGAGCGCACCGCCTGATACTTCAGGGCGGCGAAATCGAGCCAGGCATCCAGCATCTCTGCCTGCGGGTCACTCTGCTGTAAAGTCTGATGATGCGACGGCAATAGCGCGGTGCGGTCCAGCAGCACAAACCCCGGCAACAAACGGCGCATCAGGCCGCGGGTTTTGCTCTCGTCGGCAGGCATGTCATGGAAGGAGATCTGTTCAATATCCACAATCAGCCCGCCCGCCAGCCGCTGGCGCAGCGCCAGTTGCTGCAACCGCTGTTTCAGCGCCTCGCGCCCGCCCTCGCCGGGCAACATACCGTGACACTCCATCAGCAGCGATACGGTGAGATGCATCCGCCCCTCTTCATTAAAGGCGGCGGTTTTTTCCTCTTTAGTCAGCGGGTTGCGCGTCAGTGCAAAGCTGCGGTTCCAGCCGCTGCCGTAAGCGTGCAACTGGTGCTGATGGCACACCACGCCGCAGCCTTCCAGCGTCAGGCCATGTGATAGCTGCAACTGGCGCGACAACGCGTGGGTAAAGCCGAGAAAATGGCTGATGGCCGGAAAGCCGTAAGTGTGCCCGGCGATGGCGTTGGCGTTTTCCACCTGAATACGCCGCAGAATAATCAGGCTGCTCATGCCAGTTCCTCCTTCAGCAGTCGCTCGGTTTCACGCAGACGCTGTTTGAACAACGCGGCGGTAGACCACTCGCGGCGCTCCACTTCGCCGAAAATCAGTTTCTCGTGCTGTAATCGCGCATTCAGCCAGCGGCCAAATTCATAAGCGACCTCCCGCTGCCAGTCACCGGCGTCGCGTTCACGCAGAAAATCCTTATCCTGCAAGCCGCGCAACGGATCCAACCACAGTTGCAGATGGCGTTTCAGACCGGAATCTACGCTCCAGCCCACCGGGCGCAGGTTTTGTAACGTGGCGACATAGCCAAATAAGGTATCGATCAACTGGTCGAGGTAGCGCCGGCGCTGATTGCGAATCTCGCGGTTGTTGTCCACCTCTTTTACGCTGAGCAGGAATTGCCGCATCTCCCGGCGTTCGATGTAGGTCAGCGCATCCACCTCACCCCGCTCACGGAAGATGGTGTCATGCTCAACCGGCGGTTTTAGCTGGCTACGCCATTGCGGCGGCGCGCTGCTGAGCAAATAGGAACGGCCGCTGCGGGCGGAATTGAGCGCAGAGATATTTTGCGGCTTGGTGCCGCCCATATTCTGCACCGCAATACCGGGATAGCTGACGTCAACCTCATCGTGCCAGCGCTTCTGCCGCCGGGCCTCGCGAATGGCTTTGGCCGCTTCTCCAAAGCGCACCGCCGTCAGGCGCTGGTCCAGCGCCTGCGACAGCGAGGACGAATACAGCGGGCTGAGTAAGTGGTATTCCCCGTCCCCTACCGGGAAGTAGATCTGTTTCGCCAGCTTGTGGGAACTGGGCTGTTTATCGGTCAGCACCTGCCCGAACCCGGCCAGCCACTGTGTGAGCTGCTGCGGGCTTTCCGCCAGCGCCTCCAGCGCGCGGTGGTCGCCGCGCTGGAGCGCCGCCACCAGCGAATCGCCGTGATGCTCGGTTTGCAGCAGTTTAGCCACGTCCAGCGCCGCCGCGTTGCCCACCGCGTCAATCGCCGGTTGCGCCAGCGACACGGTAGACAACACCGCACCGTCGGCAGCCGGTTCGGTGCTGAACACACTGCTGCCTTTGGCGTCGCTGTGGGTGAATTTCAGCGCATGGGTCACCAGGCTAATCTGCCCGGCGCGGCTGGCGGCATCGGTCAGCCAGGTGCGCACCTCGTAAATCTGTTCTATCTCGCGCCGCTGCTGCGCCAGCATCAGCTCCGCTGCGGCCAACGCCTCGCCGCTTAACGCCGCGCGCTGCTTATCGGCGGCTTTATCGAAGGCGTCCAGCTTGGCCTGCTTTCGATTTTCGATATACGACAGGATAAACGCTTGCAAACCTTCACTACTCATAGTCGATTCCTTGAGCGTATTATCAATTACTGATTAGTTACGGTTAATGGTCAGGGAGAAAACCGAAAACCACTGCGCTTTTACTGATGATTCGGGTGGATTGTTCACAGTCATGGATACCGGTTTCATCAGCAATCCAGCAGCCATGCAAAGTACAGCGATACAGAACAATCTCGATTGCCGAGGCTTCATTTCATTATCTCCGCTTACCATTATTGACATGATGAAATGAATAGTAGCCCGACCACCCAAATGATCAACCTAGACAGAGTTACTATTATTATAATAAAGCCTGGCCTTTGCTTTTTAAGATCTCTAAAATCAACTTCACTACCGTTCAGGTAGCTTAGAAAGAGACTGAGTTGCTACTAACTGCCGCATAGGCAGCGGCGCACTCATTTAAGTGCGCCAAACACCCCTAACAGCGGATGCCAGAACCATTCGTTATCTCGCTTGCTCAGGCTAATTTCACCGAAGCGGGCGCTGACCCACGCCAGTTCCCACTGTTTTTCCTCCGCCAGTTGCGAATAGCGTGCGGTGCAGTCCATCGCCACCCAATTGGTGACGCCCTCGGCCAGCGTCAGCGTTACGGGCCGGATCGCGTCGCTGTCTTTCCAGCCGCTCGGCCCGTCGTCCGGCACCATAAAACGCGGCGCGTCGCTTTCGTCGTCCAACCACAAGCAGTAGCGCTGCTGTGGCTCTGACCGGCGAAACGCCGTGTGCCGTTGCAGTTCGCCGTTCCAGTGCAGCGGTTCGCGCCACCACTTCACCGCCGTTGGCTGCGAAAGCGACCCGTTTTTCGGCCCAAACAGCGTTTCGGCCAGGGCAACATGTTCCAGCGAAATCAACGTAAACGGTTTTTTCAGTACCGGTGGCTGTTGAATACGCGGTGCAGCGCTGATGTTTTGGTAATCCTCCGGTTTGAGGATCTCCCGCAGGTCATGGCTGGCGAGTTTGAAGCCGTGTTTCGATTCAAAACCGGGCCGGTAAAACGCAATCGTTTGCTCATCACCAGCCGGACCATTACACAGCGCCCGTACGTTATGGCTCAGCAAATAAAAATTGGGCGACGTCGGCACATACTCGTCACGCTGGCGGTGGCGCAGAATGCGCCCGGCCAGTTGGATTAGCGAACGCATGGAGCTGGGTTCGGCGATAGCCCAGTCGTAGTCGTGGTCCCGTCCCACTTCCGCCACCGAGGTTGCCAGCGCCACAAACACATGATGTTGCTGCGGCTGCTGTTCGATGGCGTCACGAACTTCCGCCACCTGCCACAGTGCCTCCGGGTGTTTGCGCATCAGGGCCGCATCCAGTCGCGCTTCGATGTGGGAACGCATCGCCAGCGGGTGCTGGCTGTGATACACGCAGTAATGCACGCAGCAATCCGGCGGTGAGGGCATCGCCATCAGCGCACGCGCCACCGCCACCAACGGTTTGATGTTCGCCATACGGATTAACCCCAGCGACACGGTTTTGCCGCCGGAATGCGTCTGGTGATGGTGCTGATGCAGCGCAAACAACCGTTGGTGCAGGGTTTGCGCCACCGCCTGGCACACCGCTCCCGCATCCTGCGACGAGCTGGTCACCGGTTCAATCTCCGCCCAGCGCAGTCGCTGTTCCTGCTGTTGCAGCTTGTCGATGCGCCCGGCGACAAACGCCTGATGCCGTTCGGCAAAGGCGGCGGTATTCGCCAACTGCTGGCAGTCGCTGTCGAATTCATCAAACCAGCCGCAGCAGATAGTCAGCGGCGTATCCGGCTCGCCATACGCCTGCTGCCAGGCAGCGCGACCGTTCAGATAAGCCTCGAACAGCGCGCGAATCAGCGCCGGCGGCAGCGTGGCGGACGACAGCAACACCCTTGAACCGAGCATCCCCGCCCAATTCACCAGCCGACACAGCGCGGGCAGGTCTTCCAGCCCGAAATCGTCCGGTTCGTCCAGCACCAGATCGGCGGTCAGCAACCGCAGCATCGGTGCAATCTGGTGACCGCCGCGCAGGCTTTCGGTCGCCGGCATCAGGTGATCAATGGTGGTGACCAGCACCGGCGCACTCAGCAGTTGATGCAGCGTCGGCGATTTTTCCAGCCAGGTTTTCAGCCGCCCGTCATCCAGCGAGCCGTCGTAACTGACGTACTGATGCTCGCTAAACAGCGCCTCGGCGGATTCGCTGCCGCTCTGCGCGGCACGCGCTTCCTGCTGGCACAGCTCATGCAGTTCCTGCACCGCCTGCGAGCCTATCAACACCGCCAGATCGTCCTCATCCAGCGTCAGACGCTGGCGCAGCGCGTCGCCGGTTTGCAGCGTCAGCGTGCGCAAGCCGAGCGCCACGGAGAAACGGCACCCGCGTGATTCATCCGCCAGCCCGTACATGATCCGAGCGTTAGCCAGCGTCTTGCCACGCCCGGTAGACGCCATGTTGACGCCAAAGAAGCCGTGGCGAGCGGTTTGCTCACGTATCGCGCAAACCTTGTCAAACGCTTTGTCCTGCCAGCGGAAACGCGCATCGGTACTACGCTGGCGAAAGCCCTTGTGCCGGGTGATGGCGGGCAGCGTGTCGCGCAGGTGCGGCAGGCTGCGCCCCAGCAGCAGCGCATTCTGCCCGACGCCGACGCAGTGTTCGTCCAACTGCTGCTTGAGTTTGCCGGTCTTCCTATCCGTGTTGGCCCATACCGTATAGCGGGGATCCTGCCAGCCGCTTGTGGCTGAAGCAGATGAATAGTGGTGATCCGCCAGCATCAACACCAGCCGCGCCAAATGCACCGTCAGCCGTTGATCCAACTGACTGAATGTCGGCAGCGACGGCAATTTCAGCGCGCGGGCGGCGAACTTGCGCGCCTTTTCGCACCAGACGCGGCTTTGCAGCGGCGTGCCGTGTGGGAAGAGCCACACCTGTTCCCACTGCGTATCGCTGCCATCAAAATTCAGATGGTTGACGGCATTCCAGCGCGGTGAAACCTGCCCGGTAAGCCAACGGTCAGCGCACGCCAGATCGGGCGACACGTTGTCGCCATCTTGCTTTTCCCACGGCTGAAACAGCGGCAAGCGGTGATGCGACACAATCAGCCAGCCCACCACCTGCGCCAGCGGTGGCAAACCGCGAAACGGCGATGCCCATGACTCCGGATCATCCTGCTGCAACCGCGCCAGCAACGCGGCCTCATCCTCCGGGCTGACGGCGGCAAGCGCCGTCAGCCAGCCGGTATCATCCCGCTCGCCGACAAACGCCTGAAACAGCCGCAGCGACACCCATTCATGGCGATAAGGCTGGCTGCGCGGCCCTTTACCCTGCAATCCGGCCTGAAATAACCCATTGGCTTTGCCGATGTCGTGGAACAGGCCGGCAATCGCCGCCAGCAGGCTGAAGGCTTCGGCGCTATGCCACGGGTTTTCATCGTTGCTGCGCAGAATATCGCGCTCGGTGCGGTTGGTGGGCACGCTGCCCTGCAGGTTGAAACGCCGCAGATTACCAACAATCCACAGCAGTTCGGTGTGATTGGCGCTGCGAATCCAGTGACAGGCGACGGCGGTGTTGCGTCGTGCGGTTTTACGCAGCAACTGGCGCAGCGTTTTCAGTCCTTCTTCGGTGATGGCGGTCTGCCAGGTGCGCTCGCCCTTGCGCTCGGCGAACTGGTCCAGCACCCGGCGGGTTTCCACCAGCGCCCGCTTGTTGCATTCGGAAATCAGCAGAATATTCATCGCGCCACCTGGCTGCGCTGCTGCGCCACCTGTTGCAGGCTGTCGATCATCACATCCAGCGCCTCTGACTGGCGAAACGCCGTCAGGCAGCGCTGACGGAATTCCTGCTCGTCTTCGCCTTCCATTGCGGCAATGAACGCCTGCGGCAAAATCAGCGCGTCTTTGATCAGATCGGCCACATCAAACACTAGCCCACCGCGCCGGGTTTTGCCGTGCAACACCGCCAGACCATGCGGCAGGCCCAGCACCCACAGCGCCACCGCCGCCAGCCCATAAGCCAGATAGTTGCCGTGATCGAGAAAGCGGTTCGCCAGGTCAGTGCCGCCGCCGCGTTTGGCGCGGGTAAACTCGCCGTAGCTCACCGCGTTGGCCGCCAGCCGGTACAGCGCTTTGGTCATCATCGCTTCCTGCACCAGCACATCGTTACCGGTGCGACAGTCAATCAGCCCTTGCTGATAACGGTTAAGCAAGGCTTCCACCTGTTCCGGTTTGATGGCGAAACGCGATTCGCGCGACAGTCGCCCTCCCAGCCAGTGCTGGCGAATCTGCCCGATGCGCACCTGCTGAAAGGCAATGGCCGCTGCCAGCCGCTGCTCTTCGTCAAACCAGAAGCTGACCCAATCCTGCAAATATTCGGTAGGCCGGTACTCGCTCTGCGGCGACAGCCACGACACCGCCACTTCGGCCTCATTGGCGGCGAACAGCGGCGTGCCCCCACCGCCGCAAAACCCGACCATCACCCCGGCGCGGGCAAATTCCCGCATCGCCGCCTGCGTCACCGAGGTGCCGGTGCCTAGCATCACCACGCTGGTATTGGCGATAGGGATATTCCAGTACAGCGACTGATTCCCTTCTTCCGTGACATATTCCACCCGTCCGCCATTCACCAAAATACGGCAATGCTGGAGGTAATAAATATTGGCGCGTTTGGAATGCAGAATGGTTTTTAAATCCGACGGGCTGAATACGTTATCCATAAAACCGTTTCTCTGTGGTGGTGATAAAACAACCCCATCCGCGTAATAAAACGCAGACTAATAATTCATTAAAAAACTCGTAATACACTGGAAATTAACGAGAATCAGCCTAGCACAGCCCAAACGGGAAAGTGAATGACGCCAGAAACACTTTTCCCGCTTCGATACCCTTTTTTTCAGCCGCCTTTTTCGGTATTGAAAAATCAATAAGTTACCGAGGACCGAAAAAAAAGGGTCTGACGGCGAAAATCGCCAATTGTGAGCCGGGATACAACGGGTTAGAGTCAACGAGCTACAGTTCACTGCCGAGTAGGCAGCTTAGAAAACCATCTGCCACTGCCGGGGCAACAGAGGCAGGTTCACTGCCGAGTAGGCAGCTTAGAAAGGTGCCAGTCGGCGCAAAAATCCTGATACGCCGTTCACTGCCGAGTAGGCAGCTTAGAAAAGTGAGGCCAGTAAACTTGCCTCGGTAAATAAGTTCACTGCCGAGTAGGCAGCTTAGAAAAGCAGTGCAAAAAATGGTGGCAGGGAAAACGCGTTCACTGCCGAGTAGGCAGCTTAGAAATAGCGGCGTCGAGTTGGCAGGCAGGGTATTGGGTTCACTGCCGAGTAGGCAGCTTAGAAAACGACGCTCAAATTTTGGAGCTGGGT
>NZ_CM001979.1:4093051-4238520 GCF_000406205.1 Dickeya sp. NCPPB 3274
TTTAACTCAATCACAAGGTTTATAGCCCTGGCTCTCATTCGAAGCTCACTCTGTTTCATATCGTGATAGCTGATCACGACATGAGCAAGATACAAGCCTCTCCTTGTCGTACGGGCGATGAAGTGGCAAAGAAACGACACCGTTTATCCCGCACGAAACCCTTCACAGCACCGACATGTTCTCTCTACCCTCATCCGGCAGTATTCCCTCCCCCACTCGGGGAGGGAAATATCACTCAGAACGACGTCCAGTCGTCATTGCTGCCGGCGGCGGCGGCACGTTTTTCAGTCGCAACCGGGCGAACGGAAGCGGCAGACGGCAGCGCGTGGGATAGCGTCGCCGACTGGCGGACCGGCGACGGCGCGCCGTTGTTGCCCTGCGGCGTCAGGCGGAACGCGCTGACCGCTTCGGCCAGCAGCGACGCCTGCGATTGCAGCGACAGCGCGGCGGATGCCGACTCTTCCACCAGCGCCGCGTTCTGCTGGGTGGTGGTGTCGATTTGTCCGACCGCGATGTTGATCTGGCTGATGCCATCGCTCTGCTCATGGCTGGCCTGCGAGATCTCGTTGATAATGCTATGCACATCTTTAACGTGACCAGTCAGTCCATCCATCGTGGACTCGGCGGTATCCACCAGTTGCATCCCTTCCTGAATCTTGTCCACCGAATCGTCGATCAGTTCCTTGATCTCTTTAGCCGCCGTGGCGCTGCGCTGCGCCAGCGAACGCACTTCGCCGGCCACCACCGCGAAACCGCGCCCCTGCTCGCCGGCGCGCGCGGCTTCCACCGCGGCGTTCAGCGCCAGAATGTTGGTCTGGAACGCGATGCCATCGATCACGCCGATGATTTCAGCCATACGCATTGAGGCTTCACGAATACTCCGCATCTTATTGGTGACCGACAGCATCACTTCACCGCTACGGTGCGCGGCCGACGACGCCTGATTGGCGATCGACGTAGCCTGCTGGGTGTTTTCCGCGGTGTTTTTAATGGTCGACACCAGTTCTTCCATCGACGCCGCCGTCTGCTCCAGCGAGCTGGCTTGTTCTTCGGTACGGGACGAGAGATCCTGATTACCCGCGGCGATTTGCGAGGCGGCGGTGGAAATGGCCTCCGCGCCGTCGCGCACCTGGCCGACAATCTGGCGCAGGCTGTCGTTCATGTTGTCCAGCGCCTGCAATAGTAATCCGGCTTCGTCCTTACGAGTGGAGGAGATCTGCAAGGTGAGGTCGCCCTGCGATACGCGGTCCGCCATGACCAACGCCTGTTGAATCGGCTGGGTGACGCTACGGGTGATCGCCATCGCCACCCAGACGCTAAGCGCCACGCCAATACCCAGAATCGTCAGCAGGACCAGCCGGATATCGTGATAAGTGGCCGACATGGCATCAACGGTGCTCATCATCGCATTGTCCTGATAATCCACCAGTTGGCGCACCGCATTACGGTACTCCCGCTGCGCCGGGTTGAGACGCTGATTAAATTCATTCAGCGCTTCTTCCCGATTGTTGGCTTTCACCAGTGCCACGACTTTTTGCCCGGATTCCAGAAACTGCGCACGGATACGACGAATATCGCCAATCTGTTGCTGGAGTTTCGCATCGTTGGATTCATTGGCATTTTTTTCCAGCGCATCCATCAGACGGGTGATTTCTTTCGATATGGGGGGAATTTGATCAGACACCGCTTTGATACGGTCATCGCCCGATACCAGCAGCAGTTGCTGGAAAATCCGCACGCCTTCATTCACATTTTCGATCAGGGTGTTGGCATCAACGGTTTGGGGATAAATCTCCTGAACAATATCACGCGCACTGTCATGAAAACTCGACAGCCTGGTTATCGATAATATGCCCACAACGACCAGCATGACGGCCAGAACGGCAAAACCAGCCCCCAGCCGATACCCGATTCGCCAATCAGATAAACGCATATTCAGCTCCTCACTCCTTTATTAAGAACAAAATGTCATAAAACATGACTTCCTCAGGGGCAAAACGCAGAGCCGCGGCTAAATACAGCAGGTATCGCATCCGTTACTGTTAGTAATCGTGATAAAAAAAGAAACAACCTCGCCAGTTGGTAACTGTCCATCACGATGAAATACTTCTCATCGCCTTTTCAGGCGACAAAAATCATTTCTTTTCCACAGTGTGTAAGACAAAAACATTATAAAAAAAAGAAATTCAAAAATAGTAAGGCTAAGACCGGACGCGAAATAGTATTCACCGGCTGCCATGACATGCACTCTGGCCTGCTCCCTGACCTACTATCGGCACCTCATTCTAGCAACCTTTATGATTCGATCGATAAAAACATTCAAATAATAACTATAAATAGCAATAGGCTATTGGTTTTCAGATATCGATCGGAAATAACCACAAAAAAGACATACTATTATCAAGGTTAACGCACACCAGCAGCGAAATGTTAACAAGGCACAACGGTAGCGCCGGTTAAAAAAGAGCGGTGGAAAAGAGGCGCGGCCTGATTACTTTTCATTAATAAAAATAATCAGTTGCAAAAAAATGTTACCAACAGCGGCCGTGGTGAACGGCTCGTCTGAGTTAAAAAGACAGCCGCCAGACGGGTTTTCTTATTACCTGTCGTCAGGTAAGCCAGGATAAAAAGCGAAACAACCGAAATTAATACCAAGCTAATAAAAATCAGTCGGATATGATAACAATTCTTATATCTGACACTCGCAATCAGACAATGTAATTTATTAAAACACGGTTTCTTTCCCTATTACCGTTCCTGCTAAAAATTTCCCATAACCTGTGTTGACACTATTTTAAACCTTGACTAATACTTAATCATTAAGGCCGACATTCCACCTTAATTGGGAAATGAATTAATTGCACATTTTGTGCAACCAGAAATGGTAATAAGCCGGTAAATATAACTAAATGCGGATAAAAAAACTGCTACAAATAAATCTTTTGCATTTAATACTGTTCATTTCTCTCGCCAGCATGTTCGTTACGCTATTGAATAGCTATTTCACTTTTTATCACGTTCAAAAGAAAATTCTTGTTGAACAAGCAGTTAAAGTCAACTCAAGTTATTCAGCCAAATTATCCGCGACCGTGGATAACTTTTTCTCTACGTCGGAAGAACAGCTGGGCTACAGCGCCAGGCTGATCGCCAACCATATCCAGTCCGGTAATATTCGGTCGTTACAAGCCGAGTTGCAACGTATTCATCAGTTAAGCCACGGATTTAACTCAATGCTGGTGATTACGGCAAACAGCCAGATCATTGCAGCCTCGCCGACGTCACTTAATTTGACGGGCATCACACTTACCTCAAACCGGCATCTGACCACGTTAAGAGAAAAGCGGTTTTTTATCAGCCCTCCTTACACGTCCCTGAGCGGCAATTATATTATCTTTATTTCCCACCCTATTCTGGATGATGGCGGGAATTATCTCGGTTATATCGGCGGTTCCCTTTATCTTAATAACCGTCGTATTCTGAATGAATTCATGAATACGCAATTCAGTAATGACAGCTTTAATACTTATGTGATTGATAAAGAAGGCACCATTATTTATCACCGCGACGCCAGTCAGATTGGCAGAAAATTCAACGACTCGAATATTCTGGGTTCGATCGCCAACCAGGATAAAGGCAGCTTTATGATGCCTGATGAACAGGGTATTCCGTCACCAGCATCGTTTATCCGAACCCAGAAGGCGGACTGGATTATTATCACCCAGCAGTCGTTCCATTCGCTTGAGGAAGCGCTGAATGATGTGATGCTCAGCGTCCTGAAGCAAGGCACGCCGTTGGGTATCATCACCCTGCTGGCGCTCAGCATTCTGGCCTATTACATCTCCAAACCGCTGCGCCAGTTGGCCAAATCGGCCAGCAGCATGGATCAGCTCGGCGTCATTAGCAAAATCCGCTCGGTCAAATCCTGGTACCTGGAAGCAGAACAGCTAAAACGGGTCTTGCTGATGGGCACAGTCTTGCTGCACAAGCGTATTGGCCGCCTCAGCTCGGAAGCCCATACCGACCTGCTTTCTGGCATGCTGAACCGACGGGGCATGCTGGAAAGTATGGAAGAGATCCGCAGCGAATATAAGAAAGTCTCGGTGATCGCCATTGATATCGATCACTTCAAAACGATCAATGACTCGTTTGGTCATGACGTCGGTGACGAGGTGATTCGCAAACTGAGCCAGCAGATCCGTAAAAACTTCCGCAAGACCGACCTGGTCTGCCGCATCGGCGGCGAAGAGTTCCTGATTCTGCTGCCGGGCGCGGATGTTCATGTCGCCACGGTGATTGCCGAGCGGTTGCGTAATAACGTCGCCAACACCGTCTATATGCCGGGTTCCCGTCACCATCAGGTCACCATTTCCATTGGCGTGACGACCTTTAACCCGCAGAAGTCGGCGCTGGATATCGCCATCAAAACGGCGGACAACGCGCTGTACAAAGCCAAAAATGGCGGCCGTAATCAGGTGGTGGTGGAATACCTCTCCGACGATATTTCTCTGGCACAACATTAACCGCGCCCGACTTCTTGTGTCGCGGCGCGGTTCCTCCGTCTGCCGAAAGGCTCGCTTCTGACGCATCCGCTGAATTGTGAGACCCTGCCTAATGTTATAGATTCGTGTATCAGAACAAAAAATCGGACTTTCAACGACAATGGCAGACTGTCAAAAAACCAAACTTTTTTTTACCGGTTTATTGGTATCATTTTGTTTGTCTTATTTATTTCTGTTTAACATCCAGAATGCGAAAATTGCCCCGCTCTGGCCGGTTAACGCTTTTATGGCTTTCATGGCGATAACCAACAGAAAACAGCTGCATTACTCCGTTTTTTTCGTCCTGTTTTTTATTAGCCACACCGCGGCCTCATTCAGCATCCCGCAGGATATTTCCCGGCAAAATCAGACGCTGCTCGGCATTATCGACAGCCTGTTTGTGCCGCTCTATTTCCTGTCCTTGCAGACTGTTATCCGGTTTAAGAACCTGTACTACCCCATTCGAAGAACGGTCATTTTGTGTGCGCCGATAGTGATAACCAGCATTCTTCAGTCGCTGGTGTATTGCAGCCTGCTGTACTCGCTTGATAACGGCAATTATGTGGTGGCGTCGCTCGACTGGGCTACCGAACAGATCGCCACCGGCGTTCTGCTGTTCCTGATTCTTAACGGATTCATGGCCTATAAACGGGCAGGAGCGCCATTATTAAAGGCAGTTCAGCGGCATAAAGCCGACGCGATGCTGATCGCCGCCTCGGTGCTGGTGCAAATTCTGCTGATACAGAGCAGCACGCTGGAACAAACCATCCTGCTGCTCATCCCGCTGGCGCTGGTCTCGATAAAACTGAATTTCTATCCGTCGGCCCTGCTGTCGGGCCTGACGCTATCCATCGTCTATACCCTTATCTCCACACGTTATTATGGCGATTACTGGAAAGACACCTCGCTTATCTATCTTGAAAACCTGATTTCCTATCGCCTGAACACCCTAATTTCCTGTCTGGTGATCATGCTCATTTGTGAAAAGAATTATGCCAAACGTTTTGCCATCAACATTATCAAGCGGAAAGTTTATACCGATTATCTGTCGGGGCTATATAACCGGAAATTCCTGTGGAAAAAGGTCCGCGAAATACCGAAAGAGACCACGCTGTCGGTATTGATCTGCGATATTGATAACTTCAAACATATTAACGACACCTATGGACACGGCAATGGCGATAAAATTATCCAGGCCGTCTCCCAGACCATAAAAACGCATATTTCGAACCACGATCTCGCCGTGCGCTGGGGTGGCGAAGAATTTCTGATTTTGTCGCGCTCACCGGACAAGCAGTATCTCGATACCCTCAGCACGCGCATTCTGGACAGCATCCGTCAGTTACAAATTACGCTTGACGGCGACATTGCCCGGCACGTCACGGTGAGTATCGGCGGTTGCACATTCGAGTATCAGCAATCGCCGGATTTTGTCATGGCGATCGAAACGGCGGATAAATTACTGTATCAGTCCAAGCAGGCGGGGAAAGATAGAGTCACCCTGCGCTCGCTGACGCAGGACGCTAACGAATCGGAATCATACCTGCCCGTCTTGCCGGCGGAACACGAAAAACGGTAATAACCTACTCGCCCTGCAGCGTCGCCACCAGCGAACGGCTGCCGCCGTGGTTGCGGTGTTCGCACAGGTAAATCCCCTGCCAGGTGCCGACATGCAGCCGACCATTGCGCACCGGCAACATCAGGCTGCTGCCCAGCAAACTGCTTTTCAGGTGCGCCGGCATGTCGTCGCTGCCTTCGTAGGTATGCCGGTAATAGGGCTCATCTTCCGGCACCAGATGGTTGAAGGCGCTTTCGAAATCCTGCCGTACCGTCGGATCGGCGTTTTCATTGAGCGTCAGCGAGGCCGAAGTATGGCAGATAAACACATGCAGCAACCCCACCTTCACGTCACGCAGATCCGTCACCTGCGCCAGCACCTCATCGGTGATCAAATGAAAACCGCGGGGACGGGGCTTCAGCCGAATATCGTATTGTTTCCACATTGCGCGTCTCCTGTGGTGATGAATGATTGCCAGAGGATGCCATAAAAAAGCGCGGCAAGCCGCGCTTAACAACCTCCATCTGGAACACGCTTAACCGCGTTCCAGAATCGGTTTCAGGAAACGGGCGGTGTGGGATTTCTCACACTGCGCCACCGTTTCCGGCGTGCCGGAAACCAGAATTTCACCGCCGCCGCTGCCGCCTTCCGGCCCCAGATCGACGATCCAGTCCGCGGTCTTGATCACGTCCAGATTGTGTTCGATCACCACAATGGTGTTGCCCTGATCGCGTAATTGATGCAGTACCGCCAGCAGTTGCTGGATATCGGCGAAGTGCAGGCCGGTGGTGGGTTCGTCCAGAATATAGAGCGTCTGCCCGGTGCCGCGTTTCGACAGCTCGCGCGCCAGCTTCACGCGCTGCGCCTCGCCGCCGGACAAGGTGGTGGCGGACTGCCCCAGCCGGATGTAGGACAAACCGACATCGATCAGCGTTTGCAGTTTACGCGCCAGCGCCGGAATGGCGTCGAAGAACTCGCGCGCTTCTTCGATAGTCATCTCCAGTACTTCATGGATGCTCTTGCCCTTGTATTTAATCTCCAGCGTTTCGCGGTTATAGCGTTTGCCTTTGCACTGATCGCAGGGGACATAAATATCCGGCAGGAAGTGCATTTCCACCTTGATCACGCCATCGCCCTGACAGGCTTCGCAACGCCCGCCGCGCACGTTAAAGCTGAAACGGCCGGGGTTATAACCGCGGCTGCGCGCTTCCGGCACGCCGGCGAACAACTCGCGGATCGGCGTGAACACGCCGGTGTAGGTGGCCGGATTGGAGCGTGGAGTGCGGCCGATCGGGCTTTGATCGATGTCGATCACCTTGTCGAAATGCTCCAGCCCCTGAATGTCGCGGTACGGCGCCGGTTCGTTCAGCTCGCCGCCGTTGAGCTGGCGTTGGGCGATCGGGAACAGGGTATCGTTGATCAACGTCGACTTGCCTGAGCCGGACACCCCGGTAATGCAGGTGAACAGCCCGACCGGCAGGGTCAGAGTAACGTCTTTCAGGTTGTTGCCGCGTGCGCCAATCAGCTTAAGAACTTTGCCCGGATCCGCCGGTATGCGCTGCGCCGGGATCTCGATTTTGCGCGCGCCGCTCAGGAACTGGCCGGTCAGCGATTCCGGCACCGCCATGATCTGAGAGGCAGTCCCTTCGGCGATCACCTGCCCGCCGTGAACGCCCGCGCCGGGGCCGATGTCGATGATATGGTCGGCGGCGCGGATAGCGTCTTCATCGTGCTCCACCACAATCACGGTGTTGCCAAGATTACGTAGATGGATCAGCGTCTCCAGCAGGCGCTCGTTATCGCGCTGGTGTAGGCCAATGGACGGTTCGTCCAGCACGTACATCACCCCGACCAGACCGGCGCCGATCTGGCTAGCCAGACGAATACGCTGCGCCTCGCCGCCGGACAACGTCTCCGCCGAGCGCGACAGCGACAGGTAATTCAGGCCGACGTTAACCAGAAAACGCAGGCGGTCGCCAATCTCTTTCAGCACTTTCTCGGCGATTTTCGCCCGCTGACCGCTCAGTTTGATGTTATGGAAAAACTCCATCGCGTGGCCGATGCTCATATCGGCGATCTGCGGCAGCGTGGTCTGCTCCACATAGACGTGGCGCGCTTCTTCACGCAGCCGGGTGCCGTTACAGCTGGCGCACGGCCGGTTGCTGATGAACTTAGCCAGTTCCTCGCGCACCGCGGTCGATTCGGTCTCTTTGTAGCGGCGCTCCATATTATTGAGCACCCCTTCGAACGGATGGCGGCGCACCGACGTATCGCCGCGATCGTTAATGTATTTGAACTCGATATTTTCCTTGCCGGAGCCGTAAAGAATGACTTTCTGAATCGCCGGACTAAGGCTATCGAACGGCGCTTCAACGTCGAATTCGTAATGATCCGCCAGCGAGCGCAGCATCTGGAAATAGTAGAAGTTACGGCGATCCCAGCCGCGAATGGCGCCGCCGGCCAGCGACAGTTCGCCGTTTTGCACCACGCGCGCCGGGTCGAAAAACTGCTGTACGCCAAGCCCGTCGCAGGTCGGGCAGGCGCCCGCCGGGTTGTTGAATGAAAACAGCCGGGGCTCCAGCTCATGCATGCTATAGCCGCACACCGGGCAGGCGAAGTTGGCGGAGAACAGCAGTTCCGGCGCGTTCGGGTCATCCATATCCGCCACCACGGCGGTGCCGCCGGACAGCTCCAGCGCGGTTTCAAACGATTCGGCCAGACGCTGCGCCAAATCGTTGCGCACTTTAAAACGGTCCACTACCACTTCAATGGTGTGCTTTTTCTGCAACTCCAGTTTCGGCGGGTCCGACAGGTCGCACACTTCGCCGTCGATACGGGCGCGGATGTAGCCCTGCGTCGCCAGATTTTCCAGCGTCTTAGTGTGTTCGCCCTTACGTTCTTTAACGATCGGCGCCAACAGCATCAGCCGTTTGCCTTCCGGCTGCGACAAGACGTTGTCCACCATCTGGCTCACGGTCTGGGCATCAAGCGGAATATCGTGTTCCGGGCAGCGCGGCTCGCCGACGCGGGCGAACAGCAAACGCAGGTAATCGTGGATTTCAGTGATGGTGCCGACGGTAGAACGCGGGTTGTGCGAGGTGGATTTCTGCTCGATGGAAATGGCGGGCGACAACCCTTCGATGTGATCCACATCCGGCTTTTCCATCAGCGACAGGAACTGGCGGGCGTAGGCCGACAGCGATTCCACGTAACGACGTTGCCCTTCGGCATACAGCGTATCGAACGCCAGCGAGGATTTGCCGGAACCGGATAACCCCGTCACGACGATCAGTTTATCGCGTGGAATAATCAGGTTGATATTCTTCAGGTTATGGGTACGGGCACCACGAATTTCGATCTTATCCATGCACACTTTTCCCGCAATAGACGCTGTTCTTTCATCCTTTCCGTACGAAAGGAAACCGGTAGAAACGGCCGATTATGGCACAAAATAAACTGAATGGATATCCAGTATCCGATTGCAACAACGGCAACGCAGGAAAAAAGACCGGAGCTGGCTCGCGACTCTCACACCGGTATAATCTGCGGCACTGACATGCTAGAATTCTTCGCTTAAACTTTAAAAAGTGATTGATCAGGAGACACCAACATGGCCAGCAGAGGCGTTAATAAAGTGATTCTTATCGGGAATCTGGGTCAGGACCCGGAAGTCCGTTATATGCCGAATGGCGGTGCAGTTGCTAACCTGACTCTGGCCACGTCGGATAGTTGGCGCGACAAGCAGACCGGCGAGCAGAAAGAGCGTACCGAGTGGCACCGCGTCGCGCTGTACGGCAAGACTGGCGGAAATCGCCGGTGAGTACCTGCGCAAAGGTTCTCAGGTGTATATCGAAGGTCAGTTGCGTACCCGTAAATGGCAGGATCAGGGTGGTCAGGATCGCTACACCACTGAAGTGGTGGTCGATATCTCCGGCAGCATGCAGATGCTGGGCGGCCGTGCCGGCGGCGGCGCTCCGGCCGGCGGCGGCATGGGCAACAATGCGGGTGGCAACGCGCCACAAGGCGGTTGGGGGCAACCACAGCAGCCGCAGCAAGCGAACCAGTTCAGCGGCGGCGGTCAGTCCCGTCCGCAGCAAAGCGCGCCGATGCCGAGCAACGAGCCGCCGATGGATTTTGATGACGATATTCCGTTCTGATAAGCGTCATCAGTGCCGGGGCCAACACTGGCTTCGGCATTATGTACAGGTTCAAGGATGAACCCGGTTACCACAATAAATTCAGAAAAAAGGACGAGGATATTGCCTATGTCACGTTCATTTGAATTGCAGAGAATTTCCGAAGCACACCGCCAGGCTATGTTGCAATCCGTCGAACAGGCATCAAACCGCAACAGCGCCGCAGGTGTGGCGGCAACAGTCAGAACACTCTCTCAGTCGGATCTGAACGAGATGATTCATCAGGCTATGAGTCAGGTATTACGCTCCAGTGACGAACAAGGCTAACATTAACTGCTGCTTGAAAAACCTTTCGTGTTAACAAAGGACGTTGTTTTAGAGTGATGGAAAGCGATAATTCTTTGGTTATAGCTAATGAAAAATCATGGGTTTTTCAGTTACTGGTAAAAAGTCCAGAAGACAGTATTGGCTTGATAGCCTACTCATTCTATAAACTTGAAAAAAACCAATACGCTGAAAAACTGCGTGCTAATGGTCAATCCGATCAGGAAATTGATCTTGCCGTAAAGCAATTTCATGAGCAGGTTGTACATACTCAACGACGTTTAGATGCTTACCGTGATAATGCCAGAACAATGTTTTCTCGCCTGTTGGAAGACTGGGAAGAGGAAATCAGGAAGGATTATCAGCAGCAACTCGATATTATTGATAAGAAAAACTCGGAAATAGAAAATCTTAAAATAGAAATAGATAAAAAAAATCGAACAATAGCCGAGAACGACATAATAAAAAATCGGGCCATTGAGAATGCAAAAGAAGAGGCTATCAAAGAATTTTTTCGAGCCGCATCAAGAAAAGAAAAACAAAAAACACCAATTACATTACGTGTATTATCCTGGATATGGAGTGGCTTCTCAGGAATCATTGCCAGCGTTATCTTATTTATTTTCTTCTATGGCATGGTGGGGTTATTAACTACACCAGAAAGAAAATCACAAATCTGGCAATGGGGTATAGAATCATTTAAATCCTCATCCCCTTTACCGCCAATAGAAAACAGTAAACCATAATAAATACGGTCAGCTGTATTATGACGCTTATTTCCCCCAACGCCCTGCCCTTGCAGGGCGTTCGTTTATGGTCACGACGCTTTCGCATCCAGCGCATCGCCGATGGCGTAGTAGTGCCCGCCCGCCACATGATGCAGGCTGCGCCATTTCGGGTCGGCGTCTTCAAAATGCCAGTGACCGTGGCTGAATACGTGCGAATCAGCCCAGGCGCCGATGATCTCGCCGATAAACAGGTCGTAGGTTTGCTGGTTGTGAGGTTCAGGAATCAGTTTGCACAGCAACCAGGCGGCGCAACCGGCAACCAGCGGAACATCCGATTCACCGGTGCGGAACAGTTCCACCTGACAGAGCGCCAGCTTGTCCGGGCTATCCCGCAGGCTAATGCTGCCGACCTGATTGGTCAGTTCCAGCTGTGCCGCCGTCGGCACCTGAATGGCGAAATAACCGCTGTTTTCCAGCAGCTCGCGTGTTTTTGTCGCCTTATCCAGCACCACGGTCAGCTTGGGCGGTGTGAAATCCAGCGCACAGCACCAGGCCGCCGCCATCACATCGTCCACACCATCATGACAAGCCGACACCAGCACCGTCGGTCCGTGGTTAACCAGACGATAGGCTTTTGCCAGTTCAACCGGTGAAATCGCGCTATTCATATTGACTCCTGCGTTATGCACTTTGCCCTTCACTTTACACCAGATGTTCAGAGGTAATCGCCCGCACGC
This sequence comes from Dickeya sp. NCPPB 3274, assembly GCF_000406205.1. Classification (NCBI taxonomy): domain Bacteria; kingdom Pseudomonadati; phylum Pseudomonadota; class Gammaproteobacteria; order Enterobacterales; family Pectobacteriaceae; genus Dickeya; species Dickeya sp. NCPPB 3274. The sequence continues at coordinate 4,105,073 of NZ_CM001979.1, forward strand.
CAGCGGCAGGGTTCAGCGCCGCCGCCAGCAACGCATCCGCAATCCGTTCAGCCGGATTGATACGCCAGCTTAACGGCAGCAACGGATGTAGTACGCGCAGCGCCTGCTGCGCTACCCATTCTCCGGGCCGGCGCTCGTCACGCTGGCCGCCTATCAGCCCAGGGCGCACCAGCGTCAACGAGGAGAACCCCACCCCGGCCAGATCCCGTTCCAGTTCGCCTTTCACCCGGTTATAGAAAAAACGTGATGATACGTTGGCGCCCGACGCCGAATTCAGCACATAGGCCGGCGTGCCATGCGCGTGAGCCAGCCGCGCTGCGCTCAGCGGATAGTCGTGATCGACCCGATAGAACGCCGTCTGACTGCCCGCCGCCTTGATAGTGGTGCCCAGCGTGCAAATTACCGCATCCGCCTGCCACCAGTCGGCGTCTTCCGGTAATTGTTCAAAATTCACCTGCGGCGCGCTCAGTTTGTCATGGGCCGGCAATGCACGACGCGCCGGTGCCACCACCTGCGTAATACGTGTATCGGCCAGCGCTTTTACTAACACCTGATGACCGACCAGCCCGGTTGCTCCGATCAGTAATAATCTCATGTTTATTTCTCTGTATTGGGTAATGACGCGAAACAGTTTAGAAAAATAGTAGATCACGCTAAAGGTATGTAGTCCGAATAGTGCGATCGAATTAATCGCCAGATATCACAAATCACCAATCGGGCTGAGTCATATTCGACATAGCATTTAAGCATAATTGCAATCGATGGGCGGTGATGTTGCGGAAATAGAAACGAATGCCCCGTCGGTTGTTTGTGTTTCTAAAACAGATAAAATTCAAAAAACCGTACAATAACAATAATTGTGCTTCATTTCCAAAGCTATAACAAAGCGCCGAAATGAATGAGGCCTAATATAGAAATGAGCGGACCGCGCAACTTTTTGCGCAAGTCCGTTCAACCGGTAGATCCGTTCAACTCAAAGGTTGAGCTGCCTCACCATTATGGTTTGCAAACAATGTCCTTGCCTTCAACCTTCGAAAATTTGACCGTCTTGTCATTGATGCGCCAGGCGTGTTCAACCGTCCTTGGCCATGGTTTTTCCTCCGATGGGATAAACGTAACAAACGTATCGAAGGAATTCGAACCATCAACTACACACGAAACGATTTGTGCTTTAGGGTTTTCTTTCGGTGAACGTGACGATAGGACGTCTTTGACGATTTCGCGACGCTCGAGTAAGAAATACTCCCGACCGCATATTTGCCATGACATAAGCGACCATGGATCACCATCACTTTCCATGCCGTAAGTCCCCAGATCTTTTAGATCAATACTCTTGTAACGCTCTTCAATGGCAACAACACGCTCATTTGGCATATGACGCCCGATTAATGCCGAGGGAATATCACTCTTACAGGTTATACCATCGAATGACTTCGCCGCTCCAATAGCGTGGGAAGAGAGTAAAATAAGGGGTAAAAGTAGACTGACAGAACGCCCCAAGGTCATGTATAGCCTCCGAATAGCTAATATAGAGATAATAAAATCATCAAGAAAAAAGATGAGAAAAACCTCAAATACAGGTTTAAACTCCTGACAATCGGCAGGGTCAAACCCAATAATCGTGTAACAATATCATAAGAATCAAGCACAAAAAAGCGCCAAATAGATTTAACAAAAGCAGGTAAAAAACGTTACATCAAAAACAGAAGCAATAAAAAAGACAATAAAAATGAATAAATCATTTCAAACACCAGTAAAAACCATGATTAATTCAGTCAGAAATCCGAATGATCTTTTCGGCATGAATTTCATCAGCAATACTTGCTGTACGACTTACAGCCACCTCATTTATAGCGAGTTCTAAAGAGGATAATTAATAAAGGAAAACCCATGATTCACGCCTCTCTCAATTATCTCGCAAGACAACTGAATCAATACCTGAAAAACACCCTGAATCTGCATGACGATGTCGTGGTGATAGCTAACCCGGCCGATGACGATGGCAAGATGTTTCCGCTGGCGAAAAATAAGCTGGTGGTATTTCTGTCGAATATTGAAAGGGAAACGCTGACGCACCGAAGCAATGCCGCTAATCCCGGTAACCGCTTCGCGGTCGCTACGCCGCCGTTATACGTTCGGGTTTCCATGGTGGTGGCGGCGAATTTTACCGGCGCGCAATACGCGGAAGGATTGCAGGTGATTGCGCATGCAATGGCGTTCCTTCATAAGAATGCCTTGCTTAACCGTTATAACGCCCCAGATATGGACGAGGCAATTGAGCAAATATTATTGGAAATGGACAGCCTGCCGCGCCATGAGCTTGGAAATATGTGGAATATGCTGGGAATCCGTTATTTGCCGTCCGCGGTGTATCGCCTGCGGGTGAGAATCGCCGACAGTCAGGCGATTCAGTCTCAGTCGGAAGGCGTCGGGCAGTTGCATACTGTCGTGACAAAGGATTAAGGTAGCAAAGGATTAATCATCCATGAGCGATTACGGCCTGCTGTTTCAGTTGCGTATTGAGCACGAATTCTTTGCCGGCTGCGCCAGCCTGCCGTTTTATGGCGAACTGGCGCCGTCCAGCCAGCACGCCGCAAAACAAGCCGGACTGCTGTTCAAGCCATTGGCCGACGGGCTGATGGTGTTGGCGGATCGGGCGCAGAGCGCCCTGCTCATAACGGAAGCGTTATCGTTGCAATGGTGGTTTTGCAGTCGGGACGCCGGGTTTTTCAGCTATACCGCGATACCTGGGCTGGCGGAGCGGGATACGCCGCGCTTTCGCTACACGCTTGGCGAGTCGGAACCCGGCGAGGTGCGTTTGCAGGCGGCCAACGAAACGGCGCCGGAGGGAACAGCCAATCCGCCCTCCAGTCTGCGCGCCCGGCCGGCGGGCCTGGCCTGGCTGGTTGATATCGAGATAAACGCCGCCGCTATCGCTGCCTTTATCAATCATCAGGCGGCGCCATTATTGATTGTGCCGTTTCTCAGCCAACGGCGGCGCTGGAAATATCTGTTCACCGCGCCGTATGTGAATGCGCAATCGCGTATTCAGGATAGTCGTCAGGACAATCAGTTTGATTATCTGGGAACGGAAACTCTGGCTAACGGAAAAAATGCGCAGGCGTTTATTTCCCGGGAGCCGTTAAAAATGCAGAAAAGGTCTGATTACCATTTTCAGCTTTATCAGGAAAACAAATTATTAATTGACCCATTACCCGTGGCGATGCCGCTTAGTCAATGTCGGTTAAAAACCGAAAAGACATCAGAAGTCGTGTCGGAAATTATTGTTAACTGACATACCGATTAGAAATCGGCAATAAAACATCAACAATCAGCACATTAATCACTGGAGCAGGCACCATCCTTTATTATACGCGCCGTAATGCGGGGGGTGGATATATATACCTCAAATCAGAAGGAATCAAATTATGGGTGTAATGAAAACCCCGGGCGTTTATATTGTTGAGAAAAATGCCTTCCCCAATTCAGTGGTGGAAGTCGCCACCGCGGTGCCGGCATTTATCGGTTATACCGAAAAAGCGGAAAATGGCGGCGTATCGCTACGCAATAAAGCATGGCGTATTACCTCCATGTCGGATTTTCGCCATTATTTCGGCGGCGCGCCGCTGCATAAGTTCGATATCGTCGAAAAAACCGACACGGTATTGGGCGACGCCGCGTTCAGTCAGGCCGGCAAAACCTATGCCCTCACCCAGGCCAATACCCGCTATCTGCTGTATTACAGCATGCTGTTCTTTTTCCAGAACGGCGGCGGCCCCTGTTACATCGTATCGGTGGGCGGCTATCAGGACGCAATCGACGCCGATACCCTGAAAAACGGCATCACCCCGCTGCTCAAGGAGCCGGAACCGACGATGGTGCTGACGCCTGAAGCGGTATGCCTGAAGGAAGACGACTGCATCAATGTGCAGCAGGCGGTGCTGGCTCACTGCGGCGGCACAATGAAAAACCGCGTCGCCATCCTCGACGTCTGGGAAGGTTATAAAGACAGGCAGGACCCCAGCGGCGATTGCATCGCTACCTTTCGTTCCAAGCTGGGCATCAACTACCTGGACTACGCCACCGCGTACTACCCGTGGCTGAACACCTCGATCATTCAGGACAGCGACATCAGCTTCGCCAATATCAATAACCCGGACATCCTGACCACGGTGCTGAACGCCGAGATCGCCGGAGCGTTCAAAGATCTGGACGGGCTGAGCGCCGAGCAGTTGAACAGCGGCGGCAACAAGCTGAAAGCGGCCAAAAAGCAGCAGATGCTGGACGAAGTCGCCAAACTGACGGTGGATCAGAGCGAAGCGGAAAAAACGCTGCTGCACAAGATCCTGTTCTCCATCAGCCCTATCTACAAAAGCGTGCTGGAAAACATCCGGCGCCAGCAGAACCTGCTGCCGCCCGCCGCGTCGATGGCAGGCATCTACACCATGGTCGATAACGCCCGCGGCGTGTGGAAAGCCCCGGCCAACGTCAGTCTGAACGCGGTGGTCTCCCCCAGCGTCAACATCAGCGCCGACGAGCAGGAAGACCTGAACGTCACCACCCAGGGCAAGTCCATCAACGCGCTGCGCACGTTTACCGGCGAAGGCACGCTGGTGTGGGGCGCCCGCACGCTGGACGGCAATAGCCTCGACTGGCGCTACGTCAACGTGCGCCGGACCATGATCATGCTGGAAGAATCCATCAAGCAGGCCGCCAAAGCCTACGTGTTCGAACCCAACACCGCCAATACCTGGGTATCGATGGAAAGCATGATCGAAAACTTTCTGTTTGGGATCTGGAAACGCGGCGGGCTGGCGGGCGCGTCGCCGGAAGACGCCTACAGCGTGGACGTCGGGCTCGGCAAAACCATGACGCCACAGGACATTCTGGAAGGGATCCTGCGCATTACGGTGCTGGTGGCGATCAGCCGCCCGGCCGAATTTATCGAAATCACCTTCCAGCAGCAGATGCAGAAATCCTGATTCTGACCGCTGACGACCTGATGTTTTATCACTTCTTCAAGGAGAACACCCATGGCAGATGACGGTTCCGCTCAGTCAAGCACCGTATGGCCGATGCCCAAATTTCACTTTGAAGTGAAATGGGACGGCGGCGCGGGCGCCAGCATGGTGGCGTCGTTTCAGGAAATTACCGGCCTGGATATCGAAGCCCAGATTATTGAATACCGCGCCGGCAACAGCCCGGTATTTTCCACCATCAAGATGCCCGGCATTATCAAATCCGGCAACGTGACCCTGAAAAAAGGCATTTTCGTCAAAGACAATAACTTCTACGACTGGTTCTCGAAAATAAAGATGAACACCATCGCCCGCACCGCCGTCACCATCAATTTGCTGGATGAAAGCGGCAGCCCGGCCATGACGTGGAAGCTGAAAAATGCCTGGCCGACCAAAGTCAGCGGCACGGATTTGAAATCAGACGGCAATGAAGTGGCGGTGGAAACCATCGAGCTGGCGCACGAAGGGCTGGAGGTTTCGGTGTAACCGCTCCCGGTTTATATACCTGGTTAACGCGGCGATCAGCCGCGTTAACCACATACCAATAAACTGACCCGGTAATGCCGATGCAAAAAAAATCGCCCGGCGGCGAATGGCCGCTACCCGCGTTTTATTTCAGCGTGAATATCGACAACAGCGGCGACGACCAGGCTTTTCAGGAAGTGTCCGGCATCGAATCACGCATTGAAACCGAACCGTTCACCGAAGGCGGCAATAACAGCGTCTATTATCTGCCGACCGCGGTGAAACAGGGGCCGCTGATGCTGCGCCGCGGCCTCAGCCCTGCCGACTCGCCGCTGGTGCGCTGGTGCAAAAGCTGTTTCGAAGGACAGTTGAACCGCCCGATCGTCACCAAAGAGGTGAGCGTCAGTTTGCTGGATGAACGGGGCGACCCCTTGCGGATTTGGCTGTTTTATAACGCCTATCCGATCAGTTGGAGAATCGATCGCTTCCACGCCACCCGTAATGACGTGGCGATTGAAGAGATCGTCTTGTGTTTCAGCCGTTCCAAACGCAAACAGTGACCCAGAAGGAAGCATGATCATGGCAATAGAAGTGCGACAACTGACGATTTATTCCCGGGTCATCCAGCCGAATGAACCGGACTCGCCCCATCAAGCGGAAAGCGCCGCGGAAAACCACGACGCCGGGCCGTCGGCCAACCCGCCCGCCACGCCGGGAGCGATCTCATTTCATCACCTGCAAACCGAGCCGCGGGAACGTTAACCGGAGCCGTTCATCATGCAAAAGCTGACTATCCGCACCGTCGACAAGAAACAGCAATTTGACGTGATGCTTAACCCTGCCGGCATCCGCCATGAACACGGCATCAATTACACCAACCGGTCAGCCGCGGGCAATCGCGCGCTCGGCAGTCTGGCGCCGCGGCTCGGTTTCGCCAGCTATCAGAGCGAAACGCTCAGCTTCGAAATGATGATTGACGGCACCGGCGTGGTGGAGCAACCGCAAAAACCGGACGTCGCCGGCCAAATCACCCAGCTTAAAAACGTGGTGTACCGCTATGTCGGCGACAAGCACGAACCCAGCGTGGTGGTGCTGACCTGGGGCACGCTGTCGTTCAAAGGGCGGCTGACCCGCCTCGCCATCCGCTATTCGCTGTTCGACGCTGCCGGCGCGCCGCTGCGCGCCACCGTCGAGCTGCGTTTTGACAACTATCTGGATAGCAACGAGCAGGCGCTACGCGCCAACCGTTCCTCGCCCGACCTCACCCACAGTGTGGTGGTGAAACAGGGCGATACCCTGCCGCAGCTGTGCCACGCAATCTATCAGGACAGCGCCTATTACGTGGCGGTGGCCCGTTACAACAATCTGACCAGCGTGCGTCACATTGTGCCGGGCACCCGTCTCTACTTTCCTCCACTGGCCTAATGGAATGACGATATGGCGGACTCCCCGGCAGCACACAGTGACGGCGTGGTGACTTATACCATCAGGAGCAACGGCGCCGAAATCGGCAACGATATCCAGCTGTTATCCATTCACGTCTGTAAACGGGTGAATCATATCGCCCGCGCGGAGCTGGTGATTCAGGACGGCGACATGCCGCAAAACCGCTTTCCGCTCAGCAGCGGCGACCTGTTCAAGCCGGGCAACAGCCTGACCATCGCGGCCTGCTACGCCAGTCAGGAACAGCTGCTGTTCGACGGGGTCATCATTCGTCACGGCATCAGCATCAGCGGCGCCGGTCATTCACGGCTGGTGATCGAATGCCGGGACAAGGCTATCGCCATGACGGTGGCCCGCCGCAACGACAACTACCTCAAGCAGAAAGACAGCGACATTTTAAGCCGCCTGATTAGCCGCTGCGCCGGACTCAGCGCCCGCGTCGACACCACCCATACCCAGCACGACGAACTGGTGCAGTTCAACTGTACCGACTGGGATTTTTTGCTCGCCCGGGCGGAAGCCAACGGGCTGGTGGTGTGCAACGACGACGGCGCCGTCGCTGTCGCCGCCCCCAGTCTGAGCGACTCGCCGGTGCTGACCGTCACCTACGGCGACGACCTGATTTCAATCACCGCCGACATCGACGCCCGCCACCAGTTTACCTCGGTGACCGGCGTGGGCTGGGACATCAAAAACCAGCAGCCGCTACAGGAAAAGGCCGCTGCCCAGTCCGTCAGCCGGCAAGGCAACCTGAGCGCCGACGAGCTGGCCCGCGTGCTGGGACTGACGGAATACCGGCTGCAAAGCGCCACGCCGCTGGTTAACACCGTGCTGCGGGATTGGGCCCGCGGCCAGCAGGTAAAATCCGCCCTTTCTCGCCTGCGCGGCACCCTGACCTGCCAGGGCTGCGCCCGCGCGCGCATCAACACGCTGATCGAACTGGCCGGGGTCGGCGCGCGCTTTAACGGTCACCTCTACGTCAGCGGCGTCCGCCATCATATTCAGGACGGCCAGTGGCTGACCCACATCGACTTCGGCATGCCGCCGACGTGGTCGGCCGAACACCGCGATCTGACGCCGCCGCCCGCCGCCGGTCTGCTGCCCGGCGTGGACGGATTACAGATAGGCATCGTCAAAAAACTGGATGGCGACCCGGAACAGCAGCATCGCGTTCAGGTATCGGTGCCGGTGATGCAGGCGGAAAACGACGGTATCTGGGCGCGGCTGGCCAGTTACTACGCCTCAACCGGCATCGGGGCGCAATTCATGCCGGAGGTGGGTGACGAGGTGGTGTTGGGCTACTTCAACAATAACCCGTCGGACCCGGTGATCCTCGGCAGTTTGTACAGCAGCAAAAACCCGCCGCCGGTCACGCCGGACGCCAAAAACACCATCAAAACGCTGGTGACCCGCAGCCAGTTGACGTTGCAGTTCAACGAAGAGGACAAGGTGATCACCATTACCACCCCCGGCGGCAATCAGGCGGTGCTGAGCGACAAGGACAAAATGGTGACGCTGCTGGACCAGAACGGCAACAGCGTCACGCTGGATTCCTCCGGCATCACGCTGGACAGCCCGAAGAACATCACCCTCAACGCCAAAGGAAAAATCGAACTGACCGCCGCCAGCGCCATCAATATCAGCGCCAAAGCCAACGTCACCGCCGAGGGAATGAACGTCAGCCTGTCAGCCAAAACCGGCCTGACCGCCAAAGGCAACGCCACCGCCGAACTGTCGGCCTCCGGCCAGACGGTGGTGAAGGGCGGCATCGTGATGATCAATTAACGCTGATTAACAGAGATCAATAGAGAGGCAGTTATCGAATGTCTGGCGGAATTGAGCAAAGTTTCGTGCGGGATAAACCTCATTTTTTCTTTGCAACGTCATCGCACGCACGACAACGAGACAGCGTTGTTAGTTATCTACAAAAGTGAGGGGAAACACCGATGCCGCCAGCCGCTCGCCTGACCGATTTACACGCCTGCCCGATGGTGACGCCGGGGCTGCCGCCGATCCCCCATGTCGGCGGTCCGGTCATCGGTCCCGGCGTGCCGACCGTATTGATCGGCAAACTGCCGGCGGCGGTGATGGGCGACAACTGTATGTGCGTCGGGCCGCCGGACGTCATCGTTAAAGGCTCCGCCACCGTGCTGATCGGCGGGAAACCGGCCGCCCGCATCGGCGATGCCACCGCTCACGGCGGCAACATCGCGCTCGGCGACTTCACCGTATTGATAGGAGGATAACGTGGATAACGATAATGCGTTTCTCGGCACCGGCTGGGGGTTCCCGCCGCAGTTTGACGCCGCCGCTCAAAGCATCGGCATGGTAAGCGGCGACGAAGACGTCCGGCAAAGTCTGGCACTGCTGCTCTCTACCCGCCCCGGCGAGCGCATCATGGCGCCGGAATACGGTTGCGATATTCAGGGCATGGTGTTTGAAGACCTCACCCTCTCCACCCTCACCGACATGAAAACCCGCATCGAACAAGCCATCCTGTTCTTCGAGCCGCGCATCCGGCTACAGGCGATCGTCATCGACAACCAGCAGGCCATCGACGGCACACTGTTGATTCATCTCGACTACACCCTGATCGCCACCAATACCCGCAGCAACATGGTGTACCCGTTCTATCTGCGCGAAGGCACGCTGGTGGCGACGCCGTGACGCGCGCCGCCACGCCAAACCACCGGTTTTCATCCATCACTGACAACCATTAACCGAGGCCTGCCGCCCCATGACCATGAGCTGGAATCCCCCGCTGCCGCCGCCGGCCACTTCGCAGCAACAGCGCCTGCCGCCGGCACTGGAAGACGGCGCGTTCCTGGCGGATGAGATGTCGTTTGAAACGCTGCTGGTGCTGGCCAGCGACATCGCCGCGCAGTTGTCATTTGACCGCGGCGACGCCGCACAGCCGGGCAACTGGCAGACGCTGTTCGCCAAAAGCGAAGTCACTGGGATGGCGATCATCCTGTCGTTCGACGCCGCGCTGGAACAAAACCGTTTTCGGCAGGCGCAGTCGCGCGGCATGGATCAGACGCTGACGTATCTGATCGCGCTCTACGCCAATCTGGATCGGTGGTACCGCGCCTTTATTCCCGTCCAGACCACCAGCGCCGACCACATCAAACTGGCCATCCAGACGGTACTGAAAGCGCAGCTGGTGCGGCCGTTCCAGTACGTGGTGATTTTGGCGCAGGCGCTGGACGGCTACCGCCCGTCGCTGCTGGCGGACCCCGCGTTGAAAACCCTCGACCCGCTGTGGGGAATTCGCTACGACAACGACCGATTTATCGCCAGCGAACAGCAACAGTTACTGCAACAGCAGTTGCCGGGCATTCAGGTGCTGGAAGAGCAGTTACAGCTCTGTTTTTCCGCCGCCGTCAACGCCGTCAGCCAGTTGCAGACCGACGGCCGCCGCCGGATGCAACAGGCGCTGTCCCACGCCGATCACGCCCCGGAAGTCGCGCTGTACCTGACCTTCCTACAGTTATTCGCCCGAGCGCAGACCCGGCTTAACCGTTTTACCGAACGACACCTCGACTTTTACTACCGTAAGGTACTCCGGCAGCAACCGCAGCCGCTCACGGCTGACGCGGTGTTCCTGAAACTGACGCCGGACAGCGGGCTGACCACGCCGCTATCGCTTGAGCGCGGCGCACTCTTCAGCGCCGGGCAAGACGCCCGCTTGCACGACATCCTCTATCGCAGCGAACAACCGCTACAGGTTAGCGACGCCGAGGTCAAACAGGTGCATTCGCTGCTGCTCAAGCGCGACCCGTTGATGTCGCCGGAACGGGAGCTGGATTTCGTCACCGCCATTCACAGCGACAGCCTGTGGCCGTGGCGCAGCGACCAGCCCCGCTCCCGCACGCTGCTGACGCTGTTTGGCGAAACCCCGGCCTTGCAGCGCCATCATTCGCCGTCGGCGCCGGGCATCGCCATTATCGACCCGGTGCTCTACCTGCCGGAAGGGCGGCGGCGAGTCAGCCTGACCGTCAATCTGGACGAGGCGGAGCGGCCGCATCTGGCGCAGCAACTGTACCTGCTCAGGGATGCCCCTTACCCGGCGATATTGCGAAACCGGCTGACAACCCTGCTGCTGACGCTGGCGAAGACGCTGACGCCGCTGCTGCCCGACGACGACGCGCCCGCCGCCATCGGCGCGCTGGTCGACGCGCTGACGCCCCGCCAGCTACAGGCGTTGCAGCGCAGCCGTGACGATGAAGCCATCGGCCTGCTGTACAAGTATTTCCTGCTTGGCGTACTGCGCCAGACCCGCGATCCGGCGCGTTGTTGTCGTGTGCTGGGGCTCCTGTTCAGCCGCCAGACCCTGAGCCGCGCCGACTGGCTGAATGACGATGAACAGCGGTTGGTGCTGGAAAAAAGCCGCCAGTTGCTGCCCGACGACAGCCAGCCGCCGCTGGCGGAACTGCTGAACGGCAACCGGCAGGTCAATTTTTACCGTCTCTACAGCGAGCTGTTTACGCTGCGTCTCAGCACCGAAAGCGGCTGGCAAACCATCGCCTCTTACCGTATCCACCCGTTGGGCGCGGACGACGACGGCCCGTACGGCTTCCGGCTCACCTTTACCCTGTCGCCCGGCTTCGGGGCGGTAATTCCCTGCGATCCGGCCATTCATGGCGACCTCTGGGATTACCGCGCGCCGGCGCTGCAACTGGAAATGAAGCCGGAAACGCCGTTTTTTCCCTACTCGGTGTTCCGCGATTTCGTGCTTGGCCCGTTGCTCCTCGCCACGCGGGTATCCGGCGTGCAGACGTTCCAGATAGATACCTGCGACGGGCAGGTCGACATCAGCAAAACCTTTTATCCGTTCGGCGCGCAGCCAACCGGGCAGCCGTCTATGACCCTCGCCAGTTACGAACTCGCCCAAAAGTCGGTGCAGGACATTACGCTGACGATCGACTGGGCGAACCTGCCGGGCGGCAGCGACGGCTTTCGCCAGCATTATCAGGGTTACCCCGGCGACTACGCTAACCGCCGTTTTCAGGCGCAGCTAGCGGTGTTGCGCGAAGGCGAGTGGAAGGCGGTCGGCGGCCCGTTTGCGCTGTTCGCCAGTGAACCGGGCAGCGATCGGCTGCGCCCCGGCATCCAGATTCAGGCCGACCTGAAGCAGGATTTTCAGCCCGTCCGCCCCGCCGCCGACGCTGACGCGTTCCGCTTCGGCAGCGCCAGCCGCAACGGGTTGATCCGCCTGTCGTTGTGCGAGCCGGAGCAGGGGTTCGGCCATCATCAGTACGGCACGCTGCTCAGCCAGACGCTGATGCACAACGCCCGACGCCGAAAACCACTGCCGCTGCCCAATCCGCCCTATACCCCGGCGATCAACCGGCTGACGCTCGGCTATCGGGCCTGCGCCCGGATTCATCCGGGCCACTCCGGCCACGAACCGGCGTCAGACAGCCATCTCCTGCATCTGCACCCGTTCGGTCATGAGATGCTGTACCCGGCGGCCGAAAACCGCGGAGATACCCGTCCCGTCGACTTTTTCCCGCGCTATGACGACGACGGCAACCTGTTCATCGGGTTACAGGCGTCGTCGCTCGGCGGCGCGCTGAACCTGTTCTTCCAGCTCGACGATCGGGCCGCCCCCACGGCCATTCGCCACCGGCAGGCGTTCCAGTGGCGTTATCTGGTCGACAACGACTGGCGCGTGCTGCCGCCGCATCAGGTGATCGCCGACACCACCCACGGCTTTATCACCTCCGGCATCGTCACGCTGGATATCCCGCCGGCGATCAACGACCGGCACACCGTGATGCCGGACCGGCTCTACTGGCTGCGGGTCAGCACCCGGCAGGGCATCGGCGAGTACGCCGGTTGCCTGCACGTCGCCGCCCACGTGGTGCGGGCCGTGCGCCAGTGGCCCGACGGGCAGGAGCCGGACGACGAGCCGACGCCGCCTGCCGCTGCGGCAGGCTGGCGAGCGCTCAACCCGCCGGCCGGGCTGGGCGCCATCAGCCAGATGATGCCGTCGACCGGCGGCGCGCCGCGGGAATCTTCGCGGCAATTCCGGCAACGATTAAGCGAACAGCTACGTCATAAAGGGCGGGCGCTAACCGGCTGGGACTACGAGCGGCTGGTGTTGCAACACTTTCCCGAAATCGAACAGGCGCGCTGTTTTCCGCATACCCGTTTCGGCGTGCCGGGTCACCATCCGGGACAGGTACTGCTGTTGGTGCGCCAGCGCCACCCCGCCTGCCGGCACCAGCCGTGCGAACCTTTGCACGCCAGCGCCGCGCTGCTGCACCGGATACAAACCTGGCTGCAGACGCTCGCGCCGCCGGGCGCCGTCGTTACGGTTCGCTCGCCGGTGTACGAAAGGGTTCAGGTGCGCTGTAGCGTCGCCTTCCAACCGGGGCATCATCCGGGGCAGGCGCTGCGCCGGTTGAACCGGGATATCTCCGCCTACCTCTGTCCGTGGCGCGAAGAAAGCCCCAATCAGGGGTTTGGCGCCGGAATGGCGCTGCGGCAAATCGAAGCCTTTATCGCGCATCTGGATTACGTGCGTTTTGTGACCGGCTTTTCGTTGATCACCCTCCGTCAGGCCGGCCTCGGCCAGAGCGACGGGCAAACACAGCGCTGGCGACTGACCGACAGCGCCGCGCCGCACGACCAAACCGGCGATCCCGCCGGAAACAACCCGAGTCTGACCGGGCTAACTCCGCGCTATCCCTGGAATATTATCCTGCCGGTTGAGCAGCATGACCTGCGGCTCAGCCCGGACCTCAGGCTGCGAGCGCCGGAAAAAATCGGTATCGGCGACCTGATCATCGGCGACAGCTTCATCACCGTCCGTTAGTCCATCGCGGACACACGCCCGCGCGGCGATATGGGGAATAGCAGCGACATGGGGAGTAACGGCGATATGAGGAGTATGTGAGTGGCAAAACGAAATCGCGGCACCTTGAAAAACTATTTCCGACAGGGCGCCATGCCGTCCGCCGAGCATTTTTCCGACCTGATCGATTCGTCAGTCAACAAAATCGAGGAAGGATTTGATAAAACGCCGGAACAGGGGCTGAAGATCGCCGCGCTCGATACCCACGCCAGACTAATGACGTTTTACCGCGACAGCGACCCCACCCGGGCGTTGTGGTCGGTCAGCCTGCAACCGGATAGCGACCTGCTGCGGGTCAACCGCCACGCCGGCGACGGGCAGGACGCCATCGCCGACGCCGACCCCTTGCTGACGTTCACCCCCGACGGCCGGGCAGGCATCAACACCACCACGCCGCGCCACGCGCTGGATGTCAACGGGGTGATCGGCGCACAAGGGCGCGCCGGCGTACAATGGGCGGACCGCCTGCCCGCCGACGGCGAGTGGCACGACCTCACGCCGAAACTGGAAGGGTGCCAGGCCTTTGAGGTGGTGGCGGGCGTCGGCATCCGTCACTCCGGGCGCTATGCGCTGATCCACGCCATCGCGCTGAACACCTGCGCGCCGAGCGGTTTTTTCTTCAATTTTTTCAACCGCAAAAATCGCATCAGCGCCCGCCACGCCTATTACCATTCACGCGCCGACAAGCTGACGCTACGCTGGTTGCGCGACGACACGCCAGCCGGCGGCCACGACGGCATCCGCCCCTACCGGTTGCAGATCCGCACCCACACCAGCTATGGCGACGGCATCGTTATTCGTTACCACCTCACCCGGCTGTGGCATGACGCCTACATGCACAACAGCCTGCTGCCGGCGGACGAGGAGTAAGGCATGGCGCAACCGTCATTTATTCCCAGACAGGCGCCCCATGACGACCCTGACAGCGTCGCCAGCCTGCTGCGCGCTGGGCTGGAGCAGGTCCAACGGCTCAGCGGCAACCGCTGGACCGACTACAACCTCCACGACCCCGGCGTCACGCTGCTGGAACTGCTGTGCTTCGCCCTCACCGACCTGATTTACCGCACCGACTTTGAGGTCGCGGACTACCTGACGCAGCCGGACGGGCGCCTCGACTTCGCCGCGCAGGGGCTGATGCTGCCGGAACAGATTTTCCCGCCCCGCCCCTGCACCCGGCAGGATTATCAGCAGGCGCTGCTGGACGCGATGGACGAGGTGGAACAGGCGTGGGTCACGCCGGACGGTCAGGGGCGCTACCACATCGATCTGCTGCTGACCGAGGCGGCGCGTCAGCGTTGCGACCACCATCCGGCGCTGCGCGACGACATTGTCGATGCCGCGGCGCATCTCTACCACTGCGACCGCAATCTGGGCGAAGACCTCGCCGGCATTCGCATCATCGACAGCCGCGGGCTGCGGCTACACGCCGATATCGAGCTGCACTATTACGACAACACCAACAATCTGCACGATAACGCCGACAACCTGGCGGCTGAAATCTACTTTCAGGCCGAACAGTGGCTCCGGGGCGACGAGACCGACAACCACACCGAGAGTTACGCTGATCACGATGCTGATCACCGTGCCGATAGCCATTCTGATCACTACCCTGATAGCCATTCTGATAACTACCCTACTAACTACACCGACACCCACGGCGCGCCGGGCAACGAGCGCGTTGCCGCCGCCAGGCCGCTATCGGCGCTTTATACCCGGTTGATCAACATCGACGGCGTCGGCCATATCCGGCAGTTGCAGCTGATCCCGCAACCCGGTCGGGACGACCATCCCGATAATGCGCCGGATCTCTTTAGCCCCGGCGACTGGATCCTGCTGCCGAAAAAGCACGACGACATCGACCTCAATCTGACCCATCAGGGCCACCCGCTGTCGATTGACTTCAGCGCCATGAGCATCCGGCTGGTACGGCGTCAGGCGCAAAACGACACGCTGCGCGAACAGATCCGCCGCCAGACCGCCGCCCTCACTCCGCCGCCGCGCGGCATCTGGCGCGCGCTGGCGGATTACCGGTCGATCCAGTCGCTGTTCCCCGGCGTCTATCGGCTGGACACGCCGCGCGTTCCGGCGACGCTGAATCGCCAGGAACGGGCGCAGATCCAGCAATTTCGCGGCTATCTGCTGCTGTTTGAGCAGCTAATGGCCAACTTTTGCGCCAACCTGGCCAACCTGCGCGATCTGTTTTCCCCCGCCACCGACGCCGGGCGCAGTTACGCCTTCAACCTGCTGGATGATGAGCAGTTCCGCGGGGTGGACTTTCTGTACCCCGACGACGCGGCGGCGCGTTTTCATCACCTGCTGGCCGACGTCGACCACTACCCGGACCGCAAAGGACGGCTGCTCGATTATCTGTTGGCGTTATACGGTGAAACGCTGGACGCCCGACTGTGGCGTCAGCCGGGCGAAGCGCCGGATGACCGCGTGCAGGGCCGTCAGCAGCTTGAGTACCAGCGCCGGTTTATTCAGGCCATCGACCGCCTGACCCGCGATCGCGGCGCCGGTTTCAACACGCGCCGGCCGATGACCGAACGGGAAAATCGGGGCGGCTTCACTGACCGGGTGGCGCTGCTGCTTGGGATGGACGACGCCGACACATGGCCCTATAGCCAGACGCTGGCCCGGCAGGGGTGGCAGTTGATAGCCGATGACGCCTTCCTGCACAGCGCGGCGGGTCAGTCGCATCTGCAATGGCTGGATCAACCGGCCCTCGACAGTTTGCTGGATGTGCCGCTGAACGACGCGCCGCCGCCGGGCAGCGCCGATGCGGCGGCGCGCGATGTGCTGGCGCTGCGCCTGCGGCCATTGCCGGTCGACCTGCTGCAACGCGGCGTGATGCTGGAGCATTACCGCATTCTGCCGCCCGATGTCAGCGGCTTTTATCAGGCGCTGTTCCGGCTGTCGGCGGCGCCGGGCTCACAAAACGGCTTATGGCTACATCTGGGCGCCAGCAGCCAGCCGGCGCACCTGGTGCGCGTCATCAACCAGCTGCGCCGCGAACTTATCCGCCTTAATCAGCGTTGCGAAGGGGTGTATGTGGTGGAGCATCTGCTGCTGCGCCCGGCGCACGGCGGTGATGACGCCCGCGCCGACAGCGACCCGTTTCCCGGCCAGATCAGTCTGATTCTGCCCGGTTACACCGCCCGCGGCGGCAACCCGGTGTTCCGGGCGCAGGCCGACGCGCTGATCGCCCAACAGTGCCCGGCGCATCTGCTGCCGCGCTGTCACTGGCTCGATATTCGCGCCACCGTCGAGTTTGAAACCGCCTGGCTGGCGTGGCTCGACGCCAGACGGGAAGCCCCCGGCCAGCCATCGTGCGACGACGCGGCCGCCCGGCTGACGGCATTGTTGCAATCGTTGCACGCTCCTCAAAAAAAAGGACAGGACGCATGACGCAGCCACACCGGATTCACACCGCCAGCCTGACGCTCGACTTTCGCCATTCGTCCGAGGCGGAGCGGTTCGAGCGCGACGCCCCGCGCTTGGTGCAGCAACAGCTGCTGCCGTTGATCGACGCGCTGTTCGACCAATTTTCACCGCCTCATCAACTGTGGGTGATCGACCACCTGAGCGTCGATCTGGGCGCGCTGCCCGCGTCGGATCTGGAGTCGGCGCTGCTGGCGGCGCTAAAGCGGCAACTGACGGAGGCGCTGCGCGCGCAGCAACCGTCCGACCCGGCCCAGCCACATCAACGCCACGACGCCGATGCCGCGGAAATACAGGTGCTGGACGGTCCGGCGGCGCAATGGCGTCAGTTGCAGTTCTTCCTGCAACACGGCGTGATGCCCTGGCATTACCCCGGTCGGCAAGGCTGGCGGCAGGCAGACAGCCACCGTCACTGGCTGGCCGACGCCGTGCGCCAGCACCGCGTCGAGCTGAACCGGTTACTGAACGCCAGCGCCCGCCCGGCCAGCCTGATCGCCCGGCTGGTTTCTCAGTTGCCGGCTACCGCGCTAAACGGCTGGCTGGAACAGCTGACGCCCGCGCATCAGGACATTGCGCTGCGTTGTCTGGCGGCCCAGCCGGAAACGGATGCGATGCCTGCCGCGCTAAAGACACGGTTGCATCGCCACTGGCATCAGCGCATCCATCAGGCGCTGCGCCAGCGCCGTCTGCAACAGGAGTTGCTGCCGGTCTGGGCCACGCTGCTCGGCGACCAGCGCACCCGGTTTCTGCTGGCGCTTTACGCCTGCGGGCAACAGCCCGAGGTGGTGCGCGGCATGGCGCAGGCGGTGGATGACCACGCCTTCGACGATCTGCTGAGGTTGCTGGCGCCGCAGGCGCGACCGTTCATCCAACAGGTGCTCAGGCATCCGGCGTGGTTCCATCATCCCGACGACGCGGCGCCCACAGACCCGAGCGCCCCGCTGGATCAGCTGCTGCGTGAATTCACCCTGCATTATCTGCTGGTGCAGCGCGGCAGTCAGTTCAACAAACAGCGCTACATGGCCGGGCTGATTGGCCGCATGGCGGCGCACCACAATCTGGAACGGACCGACCTGCTGCAAACGCTGTACCTGCGGCTGGCGGCGTGGCCGGGCGAGCACGCGCTGAAACAGCCGTTGCTGGCGCTGCTGACCACATTATGGGGAGAAATGGCGCCGCTCGCCCGCGCGCTGCCGGTCATGAGGTCGGGCGCTCAACCGGTGCGACGCGGGCTGGTCAGCGGCGAATCAATCAGCCCTCGGGAAGCGGCCGCGGCAGCACCCGCCGCCCACACGCTGCGGCAGCAGTGGGCAGACGCGCTGCAACAGGCGGATGAAGCGGCGCTGAATCGGGTGTGGTGCCAGTGCACGCCGGCGATGCTGCTGACGTTACGCCCGGCGCTGATCGACTGCGGCCGGCAGAGTCAGGTACGCCAGCGTTGGGTGGTGCGCTTTTCCACGGCGACGCAATATCGGCTGCTGACCCTGCTGGAACCGGCGGACGCGCCGTTTATCCGCGAGCTGATGGAAGAAGTGCGCGCCAGCCAACCGGCTATCGCCGATCATTCCGCCCACGCCCCCGGCGAGCCGCTGTTGACGCACAGCCTGTGGAGCCTCACGTTCAGCTACCTGCTGGCGGAGCGCGGCAGCGAATTCAACCGGCAAAGCTATCTGGACGCGCTGCTGCGGCAACTGGCGGCGCACCATAACCTGTCGCGTCAGGCGCTGATCGACGCCTTGCTGCAACGCCTGCGCCACGCCCCGGCCGATACCGCGGTGCGCCGGGCGCTGCTGACGCTGCTTACCCGGCTGCGTGAAAGCTCGCCTCCCGCGCCGCCGCCGTCACTTCAGCCCGAGCCGCAACCTCAGTCTCAACCTCAACCGCAAGCCGCGGCGCCATGTCACATCGACGCTGACCTGCCGCCGCCGGAGCAGCCGTTGCTTGACGCCGCCTGTTACCACTACCTGTACGACGTGTTAGTCCACGGCGACCCGACGCGCCGCTTTACGCCGCCGGATCAGGCACGCACCGTTTGGCGCGCCGCGTCCTCGTATGCCGGTAGTGACTTACAGCGCTGCCTGCAACGGTTACTGACCCATAACCCGTTGCTGCTCCAGCGCTGGCTGGCGGTATCCACACACCACCCCGCTAGCTGGCTGCGGCTGTGCGCCGCCCTGCGCCCATCGCAGGCCGCCCAGTTGCTTGCCCAGCTAATCACGCTGCGTCAGCCATCGGTCAATCTACGCAGCCTGTCGGCCACGCTCGACAACGTCACCCGTCGCCTGACCGTTGCACAGCGGCAGGCGTTTTACGGGCAGATGATCGACGCGCTGGCCGCCAACCGCACGCCGGACTGGCTGGCTCTGCGCGATGCGGTCAGCCAGTCCGCCCCGCCGTCAGTTGATGCCCCGCGCCAGCCTGTCGGCGCCACGACGCCTGATGCCCCAATGCCATCGGCGATGGATGACGACGCCGCGCTGGCGCTGCTGAACCGGATCGCCGGACACGCATCAGCGACGCTCGCCGCCGATGACATCGCCGCGCTATCCGCCGCGCTGGCGCGCCTGCTGCCCTCGCAGCCGGAAGCGGTACGCCGGTTGCTGCTGCCCGCGCTGCGTTCGCCCGCCCTGATCGAACGGTTGGCGGACACGCTATCCGACAGGCTGCACACCGCCTTACTGCTGCTGTTGCGCCGCACCGACTTTCTGGCGCTATACCCTTACGGCCGCTTTATCGCCAACCTCTGTCATCGTCACCCGGCGTACCGCGGCGCGGCGCAGGCGCTGGAAAACCTGCTGTGGCGCGCGCTGTATCACCGTCTGTTCGCCGCCGGTGCGCCAGCGGATATCGCCGCCTTTATCAGCCATTATCTGGGCAGACAGGCCGCCGACTGGCAACAGCGCAGCCATCAGCCGTCGCCGTCTGCGTTCTACCGTTTTCTGCTGGAACAGGCGCAGGCCGAGCGGTCGCCCACAACCCACACGCTGGCCGACCGCCTGCAACGGCTGATCACCACCGCCGGGTTGCATCAGGACACGCCACCGGTCGTCGCCGTCGCGGATGCCGGGCAACCGCCGGAACGCGACATCGCCGCCGCGTCGCCCCCTGAACAGCCGGACCTCGCTGATGCCGCAGCCGATGCCGATGCACCACAGCCTGCGGCCGTGCCGGCTATCGCGGCTCCGGCGGTTATCGACTGGCGGGGCGACGAGACGCTGGGCACCGATGAGCCGGTGCCGGTCGCCAATGCCGGGCTGGTGCTGGCCGCGCCCTGGCTCCCCCGCTTGCTGACAAAGCTGGCGCTGGTGCGGGACGGCGCCTTCCCGCAGCCAGACGCCCGCTATCAGGCCATCCACTGCCTGCAATATCTGGTCGAGCAGGGGCAAAACTGCGCCGAATACCAGCTGGCGCTGAACAAGCTGCTGTGCGGCCTGCCGCTCAACGCCCCGCTTCCGTTAACGCTACCGCCTGACGCCGCCGCCCGCGACACGCTGGACGCGCTGCTGGCCGCCCTCCTTCAGCACTGGAATGCGCTAGGCCACACCTCGGTTGACGGATTGCGCCAGACCTTCCTGCAACGCGAAGGCACGCTGTGGCGACAGGCGGATAGCTGGAAACTGGAGGTGGTTCCCGGCCCGTTCGACATGCTGCTCGACCGGCTGCCGTGGGGATATTCGACCATCAAATACCCCTGGATGGACCGGCCGCTGCACGTGGTCTGGCGCTGAATACCGATTGCCGGACAGCCTGCGCATCACTGACAACCGTAAGGGAGAGAGCCATCGCCATGAGGATTCACCGTTTCACCGGGCGCAACGCAACGCTGGCGCGGCTGCTGGCCTGGCTGCTTCCATTGGCATTACTGCTCCCGCTGGCGGCCTATACCGCACCGCCGGAACCCGCGCTCATGCCATCCGTCGCACCCGACGCCCCGACTTACGCCCAATGTCTTCAGGCGCTGGAACGGATGGACAGCCGACGCTTTACCCGCATCACGCAGGATAAACTGGCGATTATCTATCACGACGACCCGGCGTATCAGGCGGATTACCGCCAGCCGGGCGACTACCTCGCCGACGGGCTGTTCGGCCCCAAGACGCGCAAATGGCTGGCGACGTTTTGCGGCGAATTCGGCATCACGCCGCCGCCCAACCGCAATACCTTCGCCGAAGCGCTGCTGGTATCGCTGGCCAAAGTATCGGAGCTCGATCAGCTCTACCCTTACTGGCGCAGCCGCATGGGCGCGCCGGAGCTGTTGCAGTGGCCAGCGCAGAAAACCATCGAATTCCTCACCGCGCAAGCGGACGCCGCCGTCGTCCCGCCGCCGCCGGAAGTGGCGTCGCCGCAGTACTACGCCCTGACGGAGGATGACCTGCGCAAACTGGCGGAACGCAACGCCATCCAGAGCCAGCTGGACGGCATGATAGGCCACCAGTTCACCAGCCCGGTGGAACTGAACAACGCGGTGCGCCCGTTGATCCGCCAGTTGCGCGGCAATGAGGAGCGGATCCTGCAACAGATCGTGGACGCCGTACCGGTCAGCGACGGCAACCCCAGCCGCACCCAGACCACGACGCACAGCCAGACCACCACCACGCTTTCCGCGCCGGCCGATATTTCTACGCAGAACGGCAGTTCTTCGCAAAACGACAGTTCTTCGCAGAACGATATTTCTTCGCAGAACGATAATGAGCAACCCGACAATCAGCTACGCACTGAAATCGCCGACACCCGGCAGAACAGCGACGCCAGCACCGCCACGCCGATCACCGTTTATTCGCTTAATCAGAATGCGCTGGAGCTGGCTTATCTGGATCTCAATCTGGTATCCGTAGACAAAGACGCGCTGGCGCGGCTGGCAACGCTGAAAGATACCCCGTTCGCCGACCGCTATCAGCTGGCGGTGGCGATGAAAATGGCTGGGCTTGACCGCCTCAGCCACCAGAGCTGGCAACGCATTCTGGAAATCGCCCGCAAAGACGGTACGCCTCCGTCAACCACCCCGCCGATGGTCTGGCGCGCGCCCGTCGACTGCGGCTGTGAAGACAGCACGGCGAACGTTAACGGCGTCGACGCCACCTTCTACGGTTTTTACCCTTACTGGCAGCCGCTGGCCGACGGGCAGACCCTCAACTTTCGTCAACTGGACCGCATCGGCTATTTCTCCGCCGCGGTCTTGCCGGGCGCGCGCGACCCGCAACTGGTGCTGCCGCCCAACTGGCGGAAAACCCGCCCCTACGCCGATTTTATCCGGCTGGCGCATCGCTACCGCACCCATGTCGATCTGGTGGTGTCCACGCCGAGAAAACTGCCGTCGCCGACGCTGGTCAGCCTGTTCACCTCGTCGCTGATCGCCCGTCTCGGCGCCAGCATTCAGACCCCGCTTGACGATGACTGGATCAATCGGGCCAAACCCTGGCTGACCTTCGGTTTGAGCCCGTCGGATACCCTGGCCGACGGCGTAACGCTGGACTTCGACCTGACCCGGCTCACCACCCGCGCCGGTCAGCAGACGTTTATTCGCTTTGTGCAGGCGCTGCGCAAAACCCTCACGCCCGCCGGACACGCGCCCGACTCACCGCCCCGCTACGCCGTCAACCTGATGGTGCCGGTGGAGCCGCTGCTCAAAGGACAAGGGTTCTATACGCTGGATAACCTGCGGGAACTGCTGCCGTATGTGGATCGGTTTATTTTGCAGCCGGAACCCCCTGACGGGATGGTCAAACCGCGCCGGACGCTCGATCAGTTGAGCGACCTGCGCCGTTTTTTAAGCCAGCAGCCGCAGGCCGCGGTTCCCGAGCTGTATCGCAAGATGGTGCCTGTCCTGATTACCGACGCCAACCGCCATCAGACGACCGAGCTGGCGGAACTGGTGCGTTACAGCAGTTGGAGTTTTCTCAGCGCCGCCTACTGGCCGCTGCCGCTCGACGAAGCCAGCCAGCAGCTCATCAGCCAGACCTACTACCCCACCGCCGATCTGCCCGCGCCGCTGGCGCACATCGCCGCGGCCGCCAATGCGATCATCGACGTTATCTGCCCCAACCGCTGGGTGCTACGGCTGATGCTGTTCATCACCTTCTGGGGGATTGTCGTCACCGGAATCGCCAGTCTGTGGCTGTTCCCGGTGCGCAAGGTCACCGACTCGCTGTGGTTCGCCGGTTTTGTGGTGCTGTTCGCCGCGGCATTGATGCTGGCGCTGGTGGCGGACCCGTACTGGCAGCAATATCAGACGTTAATCCTGCTGCTGTTCGCCGCCGTGGTGGTCGCCGTCGCCGTGCTGCAACGCATCAGGGAAAACCGGCGGGAGCGGAATCCGTGAGCACTGGCGGCAGCGCTTAGTCAAACCCCGCCAGCACGGTCGCCATTGTCGCCACACCGGCGTCAATCTCCTCGGGGGTAAAGGCGGAGAAGCCCAGGATCAGACCGCCGGCTGATGCCGGCTGGGTGTGATAAAACGACAGCGGGCGCGCCGTGATGCCCGCCAGCGCCAGTTGTTGCGCCACCGCGCCGTCACGCACCGAGGTGGTCAACATGGCGGTGGCGTCCAGCCCGGTGGTAATGGGCAGCAGATGCAACGCGCCGGCCAGTCGGCTCTGGCAGGACGCCGCCAGCGCCTGCGCCCGCTGCTGATAGATAAGACGCATACGCCGCAGATGGCGGGCGAAATGCCCGTCGGCGATAAACTCGCTCAAAATGCGTTGGGTAGCGAGCGGGACATGACGGCAAAGGGTGCAGAGGGCGTGGCAGAAGCTCTCCTGCAACCAGTCAGGCAGTACGACGTAAGCCAGACGCACCGATGGGAACAGCAGTTTGCTGAAGGTACCCAGATAAATCACCCGCCCGTCGTCATCCAGACTTTTGAGCGAAGCCAGCGGCATGCCGTGATAGCGGAATTCGCTGTCGTAGTCGTCTTCGATAAGGGTGGCGCGCCGGGCTTTGGCCCATGACAACAGCGCCAACCGACGTTCCAGCGCCAGCGATACGCCGAGCGGCGACTGATGCGCGGCGGTGACATACGCCATGCGGGCGTCCGGCGACCGCCGTATGCCTTCGTCAACCTGCAAACCGTCGCCATCCACCGGTACCGGCACCAGACGAGCGCCGGCGCAGTCAAACATGTGCCTCGCCCCCGGATAGCCGGGTTCTTCCATCCACACCTCGTCGCCGTCATCCAGCAACAGACGGGCGCAAATATCCAGCGCCTGCTGGGCGCTGCCAACAATCGCAATCTGCTGCGCCGAGCAGTGAATCTGCTGCGAATAGCGCAGATGTTCGGCAATCGTCTGTCGAAGCGGCAAATAGCCGGCGGCGTCGGCATACCCCATTGCGGCGCTGCGCAAGGCATTGGCGCGTTTCGCGGCTATACGATTCCAGATAGCCAGCGGAAACTGGCTGAAATCCGGCTGGTTGGGCTGGAACGGCTGGCGCGTTTGCCCGGCTTCGTGCAGCGGAAACGGGCTGCTTGCCAGCCGCACCCCGCGCGCCGACAGCCGGCCGGGGCGGCCTGTACCCGCCGGGGTACGGCTATCGCTCCGCATCTGCAAAGAGTCCGGCAATTTTTGTGACACATAGGTGCCTTTGCCGACATTTGCCGCCAGATAGCCTTCCGCCAACAGTTGGTCGTATGCCGCCAGCACCGTGCCGCGCGATACCCGTTGCTGACGGGCAAAGTCACGTGAGGCAGGCAGCCGTGCGCCGGGTTTGAGGCGGCCGGACAGAATCGCCTGACGGATTTCCCGGTAGATCCACTCCTGCCGGGACAGATGTTCGGGCCTCGGCTGAATAGCCAGCTCCACTTCACTCGCCTGTCTCACATCACCGCCTTAATGGTTCAGTCATTTTTGCACTAAATGGCTACATTGAATAAGCCATTACGCCGCCATAATACCTTCCGACACGACCGGTCTGCACGAGATAAACCACAACACACTGTAAAAGAAGAGGTAAATCATCATGAGTCATCGCTTCACGATTGACCCTAACGGCTACAAGGCGATGTACGGCGTTCATCAGTATGTACAAGGATGTGGGCTGGATATCGGTTTGCTGGAACTACTGCGCCTGCGCATTTCGCAAATCAACGGCTGCGCCTATTGCATCGCCATGCACATTCCGATGGCGCTGGAATCCGGCGTCAGCGGCGATAAGGTGAACCTGGTCGCCGCCTGGCATGAAGCCGGCATTTTTTCGCCGCGGGAGTGCGCCGCGTTGGCCTGGGCGGAAGCCGTCACCCTGCTGCCGCAACGTACCGTGCCGGATGAGGTTTATGCGCAAGCCCGCGCCGAATTCTCCGAGCAAGAGCTGGCAAACCTGACGATGGCGGCGGTGGAAATCAACAGCTGGAACCGGCTGATGATCGCCTCGCAAACCCCTCCGGAGCTGAAAAATAGCTGATGCAGTCCGTCAGGCGGCGTAGAGCCTATTCCACCAGTGCTACCGGGATAGGCTCTTATGCAAAAAACGGACGCGGCTATTGATTGGCGGCGTCCGTGTATTGACTGGAGACAGCGATACCTTTCATTGATTACGTGTGTGCTGCTGGTAGTTGTTCCGTACTGGCAGCAATATCAGACGGTAATCCTGCTGCTGTTCACCGCCCTGGTGGTCGCCGTCGCCATGCTGCAACGCATCAGGGAAAACCGGCGGGAGCGGAATCCGTGAGCACTGGCGGCAGCGCTTCAGCGCCGCCGACGAATACGCTTTGGCTGCCTGTCGGGTTACTGTTACATTACCTGCCGAAATAGCGGGTATTTGATATACGTGAGCAGGCCATGACGAGGGCTGGTTCAGGGGGAATGATGGCAACGACTTTGGATAAACTGACGATCAAAGGGTTTAAATCAATCCGATCACTGGTCGATTTCGAACTGGGTAGCCTGAACGTCGTCGTGGGCGGCAATGGCGCGGGTAAAAGCAACCTGATCGCGTTTTTCAAAATGCTACGGGCATTGATCGACGGCAATCTGAATCGTTACGTTCGCGACAGCGGCGGTGCGGGAGATCTCCTGTTCAACGGCAGGAAAATCACGCAAAAAATGGAATTCGAGGCCCGCTTTGGGTCGCGCGGTTTTCGCTTCAAACTGGTTCCTACCCCAGCCAACAGTTGCGCGATTGAAGACGAGGCACGCTACTATCAGGGCGGTACAACGGGCTGGTGGGTACTGGGCGACAGCCATGACGGCACCTCGCTGATGGTCGCCGAGGTCAAAGATAAAAAACTCGATGCCCGCTTTTCCCAGCCGGTGTACGACGCCATCGCGTCCTGGCAGATTTACCACTTTCACGATACCGGTTCCACCGCCGGTATGCGTAACTATGAAATCGTACAGGATAACCGGGTATTGCGTACCGATGCCGCCAATATCGGTCCATTTTTACTGAAACTGAAACAGTCCCACCCGGCTGAATACAGCGCGATCGTGAACGCTATCCGGCTGGTGACGCCATTTTTTGACGATTTTCTGCTGGAACCCCGCCAGAGCGGCGATCGTGAAGAAGTCAATATTAGCTGGACGCAGAAAGGCTCAGACTATCCGATGCAGCCTTATCACCTCTCTGACGGCTCTATCCGCTTTATTTGTCTGGCGACGGCCCTGCTGCAACCGGTGTTGCCGTCTACCATCATCGTTGACGAACCGGAACTCGGGTTGCATCCGGCCGCTATCGTTATTCTGGCCGAACTGATACAACAGGCCGCCCAGCGCACTCAGGTGCTCATCGCTACCCAATCGCCCGCGCTGATCGATCAGTTCAGTATCAACGATATCATTGTGGTGAATCGTAAAGACGGTGCCTCGTCGTTCGAGCGACTCAACGAGGCTGACTTTGCCGTGTGGCTGGAAGATTACTCAGTGGGCGAGCTCTGGACCAAGAACGTCATTACCGGGGGACCGGTATATGAGTAACTACGCAGAGGTTGTTGCCATTGTTGAAGGCAAAACCGAGCAGGTGTTTATTGCGTCAGTCCTTACCCCTTATCTTGCCGAACGCAACGTTTACCTGAGTGCAACGCAGGTTAGTAAGCCCGGACAGAAAGGCGGTGATGTTCGCTTTGATCGTACTCTTGCAGATATTGGCCTACACCTGAAGCAACGCCCGGATACGTATATCACCACCATGGTGGACTATTACGGCCTCAAATCATGGCCAGGGCTGGAACAATTACCCGCCGTTGCAACCCCCGCCCAGATTGCGGATGCGCTTAACCACGCCGCGTACGACAGCGTCGTGGCGAGATTCGCGCTGCAACAGGCGGAAAGACGGTTTATTCCCTTCATGGTCATGCATGAATTCGAAGCGCTGTTATTCAGCAACAGCGAAATACTGGCCGGTGAATTAGGTATCCGGCAGGCTGATATCGATCGGGTAATTGCACACAGCGGTGGGCCGGAAGGCATTAATAACAGCCCGCATACCGCACCGTCGAAACGGCTGGATGGCTGGTCGGCACACGGAAAATTCGCCAAAACCACCATAGGTATTGCCCTTGCCGGCCGCATTGGCATTCCCCGGATCCGGGAACAATGCCCATTATTTGATCGCTGGCTCAGCCAGATGGAAGCGTTAGTGGGCGCCTAGCGCCCATCCCGCACGTTCCCACTACAGGATTGAATCGTTCCCGGCCGCTTTTGAAACAACCGGCGGCGTAATCCCCCGCACCGAATCCCTTACCTTCAACTGCCCGGCCAGCTCGATGCGCTGGGCGACGCCGAGCGCCTGCGCGGGCAGCAGTTGCTGGGTGAGCAGATGCAGCGCCGCGCGCGCCATCTCTTCAAACGGCAGGTGCACGGTGGTGAGCGCCAGCGGCAGCATATCCAGCGGCAGAATATCGTCCATCCCCATCACCGACATGTCGTCCGGCACCCGCAGGCCGTGCTGGTTGAGCGCCTCCGCCACGCCAATGGCCTGATTGTCGGCGGCGCAGAAGATGGCGGTGACGCCGAGCCGGTCCGGGTGGCGCGTCAGCCAGCCGAGCAGCGCGTCGCGGGCGGTCAGCGGCTGGAAATCCGGCAGCGACAGAATCAACCGCTCGTCCAGCGGGATACCGGCTTCAGCCAGCGCGTCGCGGTAGCCGCGCTCACGCTCGCGGATGGTCAGGCGGGAATGCCAGGTCAGATGCAAAATACGCCGATGCCCTTGCGCAATCAGGTAACGCACCGCCGCCGCGGCCGAATAGTGGTTGGCGGGCATCACGGTGTTGAGCCGCATGGTCGGGTCTTCGCCGTTGATCAGCACCGCCGGCACGCCGCTTTCCGCCACCGCGTTGAGCAACGTGGGGTGGTCGTCGTTGACGATCAGAATGCCGCTTTCCCGTCCGCCGCGCAGCGCCTGCAACAGCTGTTGCTCGTTGATGCTGTCCGGCTCGCCGACAAACGGGCTGAGCTGAATGTTGCGCTGCTGACACAGGGTTTTCAGCCGGTTGATCAGCGTCAGCGACACCAGATTGAGGTCGCTTTCCAGCATCAGGTTGCGCGGCGTCGCCAGCATGATGTGGCGCAGCGGCTCCGGGTTATCCGCCGTTTTGCTCGCCTTATGCAGCGGATACCCCTGCTCGGCGGCGATCGCCATAATCTGCTGGCGCACTTTGGCGCTGATGGGCGCGGTGCCGTTCAGCACCCGGGATACCGTGCTGATCGACACCCCCGCGCGGTCGGCAATATCCTTGAGCGTCGCCATTTATTTCATTCCCGTGTTGGCAATACCGGTGGTGATGTATTTTTGCAGGAACACAAACACCGCCGTCACCGGCAGCAACGACAGCATGGTCATCGCCAGAATGTAGTGCCACTGCACCGAGAACTGCCCCTGAAACGCATTCAGGCCGATCTGCAACGTGAAGTTGTCCTGACTGGACAGCACGATCAGCGGCCACAGGAAGTCGTTCCAGCGCCAGATCACCGAGAAGATCGCCAGCACCGCCAGCGCCGGCGCGGTGAGCGGCAGGATGATTTTCCAGTAGATGCGAAACTCGCTGGCGGCGTCGATACGCGCGGCTTCAATCAGCTCATCCGGGATGGTCAGCATGTACTGGCGCAGCAGGAACACCCCGGTGGGCGTAGCGATGGTGGGAATAATCACCCCCCACAGGTTGTCGCCCATGCGCAGGCCGATCACCACCAGAAAGGTCGGCACCATCACCACCGACAGCGGGATCATCATGGTGGACAGAAATAGCGTCAGCACCGTGCCGCGGCCGCGAAACTGGTATTTCGCCAGCGCGAACGCCGCCATTGAACTCAGCAACAGCGTCAGCAACGTCGCCATCACCGTTACGAACACGGTGTTTTTCAGGTAGGTGGCGAAATGGAATTTCGACATCGGCGTGGTGTAGTTGTCGGTTTCCAGATGCAGGGTTTTCTGCGGCGTCAGGTTCTGCACCGGCACCCGCACCACCTCCTGCGGCGCTTGCGGGTCGACCATCTGCGCCAGCAGACCGATGCGCCGCACCATCGCCAGCGTCTTGCTGCTGCCGTCGTCCTGCTTCGCCTGCCACAGCTCCAGCGGTTTCGGGTAGTCGGGCAGCGTGACGGTGCTGGCGGCCTCCGGCAGAAAACTGGGCGGAAAGCGGTTGATCTCCGAAGGTGTTTTTAACGACGACATCGCCGCCCACATCACCGGGATCAACACCAGCAGCGTGCCCACCACCAGCCAGACCCAGCTCAGGATGTCGGTGACGTGAATCCGCCCCGGATAACGGGTACGGGTAAGAAACGCGATTATCTTCATCATGCCGGCTCCCGGTTATTATTTGCCTTCCAGACGGCGGGTCAGCAGGAACTGCAACGCCGTCAGGATCATCAGCACCACCCCCATCAGCACCGACGCCGCCGAGGCCAGCCCGTACAGCGACGCATTGGACGAAAACGCGGTCTGATAGATGTACTGCACAATAAAGTTGTTGGCGGTGCCCGGCCCGCCGCCGTTGGTCAGCACCCAGGCTTCATCGAAAATCTGTACGCTGTTGATGGTCAGCAGGATCACCACCACCAGAATATTGGGCGCCAGCAACGGCAGCGTCAGGCGATAGAAACCGCGCCAGCGCGAGGTGCCATCCACCGCCGCCGCCTCGTAGATATCACGCGGGATCGCCTGCAACCCGGCCAATAAAATCAGGGTATAAAAACCGACGTGAAACCACACCGACACGAACACCACCCAGAAGCGCGCCAGCGACGGCTCCAGCAAAAACGTAATCGGCTGGCCGCCCAGCGACGACAGCACCAGATTCAGCAGCCCGTTACGGTTGAGGAACCACTGCCACACCAGCCCGACCACCACCGGCGACAGCAGCACCGGGTAGAAGAAGATGGCGCGGAAAAAGCCGCGGGCGATGATCTTGCGGTTGAGGATTAGCGCAGTGACCAGCGCCACGCCGAGCGTGCAGGTCACATTAAAAAAGGTGAACGAGACGGTGTTGTAGACGCCGGTCCAGAACAGGTCCTGCTCGCAGGTGGCCGGCACGGTGTACTGCTCGCAACTCAGCAGGGTGGCGAAATTCTGCCACCCAACGTACGGCCGATCCCACAGCAGGATGTTGGTGCCGCCGGTGAAGGCGTAGCACACCGCCAGCAGGATCGGAATAAACACGAACACGGCGAACAGCAGCATGTTCGGCGCGATGAAAAACCACGGCATCACCCGGCGGCCGCCGAATTTTTGCAGCAGGTTGACCGATTTCTCCACCGGCGTCACCAGCGTATCCACCAGCGATGCACCGGGCTGAATCAACGATTTTCGGTTCATGCTTGTCTCCTGCAATCAGGCATGCTGTTCCGTCAGACGCGGCAGCGTCTGGCCGCTGTCGGCGTCAAACAGGTGGCAATAGGCTTCCGGGAAGCGGACAAACACCCGCTCGCCGGCGCGAAATTCATGATGCCCCGGCAGGTGCACGATCAGTTCGTCGTCGATACCGCCGCAGCGGCCATAGATAAAGGTTTCATGCCCCATCATTTCGCAGCGGTCGATGCACAGCGACACGCCGTCGTCGTGCTCGCCCACCAGTTGACAGTGCGACGGACGAATACCCAGCTCCACCGTTTTACCCTCTGCGCCGCGAAACGGCAGGCGTAGCAGGTTGCCGGACGGACAGCGCACTTCCACCCCGTCATCCGACGCACTGCTGATGGCGGCGTGGAACATGTTCATGCGCGGCGAGCCGATAAAGCCGGCCACAAACTTGTTTTTCGGCCGGTTGAACAGCTCCAGCGGCGTCCCCACCTGTTCGATGCGCCCGCTGTTGAGCACCACGATGCGCTGGGCCATAGTCATCGCCTCCACCTGATCGTGGGTGACGTAAATCATGGTGGTGCGCAGTTTCTGGTGCAGCCGGGTCAGCTCGCCGCGAGTCTGCACCCGCAGTTTGGCGTCAAGGTTGGACAGCGGCTCGTCAAACAGGAACAGATCCGGGTCGCGCACGATGGCGCGGCCGATGGCGACGCGCTGCTGCTGCCCGCCGGACAACGCCCGCGGTTTGCGATCCAGATACGGCTCCAGCCCCAGCATGCGCGCGGCTTCCGTGATGCGCCGTTCAATTTCATCTTTGGGGAAATGCAGGTTTTCCAGCCCGAACGCCAGGTTCTTGCGCACCGACAGATGCGGATACAGCGCATAAGACTGGAACACCATGGCGATTTTGCGCTCCGCCGGGCCAAGATCGTTGACCTTACGATCGCCGATCCACAGCTCGCCGTCGGTGATCGGCTCCAGGCCGGCGATCATCCGTAGCAGCGTGGATTTACCGCAGCCGGACGGCCCGACGAACACCATGAACTCCCCGTCGCGGATCGTCAGATCCACGCCTTTGATAATCTGTATCGACCCATAGCTTTTATGGACGTTTTTCAGTTCCAGACTCGCCATCACCGTTTCCTCAAACCCGTTTCTGTTTTCAAACCTGGCTCTGTTTTTCAAACCCGTTTCTGTTTTTCAAACAGAATGCCGCTGCGCCAGCAGCATCAGCATGACCAGCGCCTGCCCGTACGGCACGGCGACATTGGGGATATCGTGATAAAACTGCAGGTCGTGACCCATCGCGGTGCCGTCCGACACCCCTTGCACCACGCCCTGTTCATCAATCTGCGCCATCACCGCCGCCAGCCCTTTGTCCAGCACCGCCTGCGGGAAATCCGCCAGCATGCCGAGCTGGCGGGCGGTGAGAATGCCGGCGATGAAACCGGCGCTGGCGGAGGTTTCCAGCGGCGAATCCGGGTCGTTGAGCAGGGTGTGCCACAACCCGGAGTTATGCTGACAGGCCGCCAGCGCGCGGGTCTGCTGGGTGAGGATCGCCTCCAGCGTGCGGCGCACCGGCACCGAGAGCGGCGCGTCCGCCAGACAACAGATTTCCGGCAGCACCAGCGTCACCCAGGCGTTGCCGCGCCCCCAGAACGCCCCGGCGTAATGGTGGCGGCCAAGGAACGTCCAGCCGTGATACCACAGCCCGGTGGCGGCGTCCGCCAGATAGCGCGCGTGGGTCAGCAACTGGTATTCGGCTTCATCCAGCAGTTCGCGGCGTTTGAGCACCCCGGCGCTGACCACCAGAAACAACCCGGCCATAAACAGC
Organism: Dickeya sp. NCPPB 3274; assembly: GCF_000406205.1. NCBI lineage: Bacteria > Pseudomonadati > Pseudomonadota > Gammaproteobacteria > Enterobacterales > Pectobacteriaceae > Dickeya > Dickeya sp. NCPPB 3274. Next base: position 4,137,861 of record NZ_CM001979.1, read on the forward strand.
GTGTCGTCCCACAGTTGCCCGGTGTTGGGGCGCTCCTTGACCGTATGCTGGAAACCGCCGTCTTCGGTTTTCGGCAGCGAGTGCAACAACCACTCCGCCCACTCCGCCACCGCCGCCAGCCAGTGCGGCCGCGGGTTGTCGCGGCACAGCAGCGCCAGCACCAGCATCGGCGCGGTGGAGTTGATTTGCCGCGGCGGCAGCCCGGCCTGCAATTTCTGTTCGTACCACTGTTCCAGCGCCGCCAGCATGGCGTGATCCTGCCGCTGTCGCGCCAGTTTCCAGAAGCCGTACAGGCCGACGCCCACTTCCCAGTCCCACTCTTCGAACTGGATGGTCAGCGTGTCGCTGGCCTGCGCGTCATCGGTCACGCTGTTGATGGCCTTCAGGCGGCAGAACGCCAGCGCCACCTTGTCCAGCAGCGCATCAATCTGCTCGCTGTCGGATGGCCCGATCGTGGATAAAGGCGCATTCATGGATTGAGTCGTCATGTTACCGATCCTCCTCGGTACGCTCAGGCATCACCGACACCGTGTCGGGAAACGCAAAGGGATGATGATTGACAGAAAAACCGCTCGCCGGCTGCCAGGCCATCAGGCCGAAGTCCGGGTCGTCAAACTGCGCCGCGCCGTCGTCCGACAGTTGCGCCTGGCGGTGGCGGAAGCGTTCGATAAACGCCGGGAAACCCGCCGCGCCCTGCCCGCAGTCCACCGCGATGTACCAGACGTTGCGCTCGCCGAAGGCGCGCAATTCGCTGTCCGGCTGTCCGCCGTCCGGCGTATGCAGGTGCAGCCCGGCCGGGTTGTGCAGCGCGGCATAACCGTTGCCGCCGCGCACAAAACACCAGCTCGCCGCCACCACCACCTCATCCAGCGCGGCGCGCGGCAGGTAAAGATGGGTCCAGCGGCGCAGGTCGTGCTGCAAATCGAAAATCATCCAGGCACGATTGCGATGCTGCATCACGTGCGGCAGGCGGCCGTTGCCTGCCCAATAAGATGGGCGATGCACGCCGTCCGGGCGATCTTCGCCGGGATGGTTGACCCACAGCCGGGCGGCGTAATGCCGGCCAAGACGGATGTCCAGCACATGCTGCTGGTGCCCCGGCTGGCCGGGGTGATGATCGAATACCGAGGAAAACGCCACGTCCTGCTGCTTCCAGGCAATCACGCGGGCGCTGCGGTTCAGCCCCTGCACCCAGCGCGCCTGCGCGCCCTGCGGCGACGGCCAGTGGGCGATGGCGAGCGTCTCGTCAGGCGGTTGATACTGGCTCAGGCACAGCAGCGGCAGCGCCGCGCAATGCGGAATCAACCAGCCTTCGCCCCAGACCAGCGCGCACAGGCCGGACAGTTCGGTCAGCATGCCGGAGCGCAGTTCCTTATCGTAGGCCCGGCCCATGGTGCCGACCGCCACGCCGTTCTGATGCACCCAGGCGGTCATCAGCAGGATACGGTCGATAACGGTACGGGCGCGTTCGCGCAGGCTTTCATCGCTGGCCAGTTCGGCTAGCGCCACCAGCCCGATCAGATCGATCGGGTAGTAAGCGGCGGAGTTCCACTCCACCAGCCCGTGTTCCAGAATGGCGTCAAACCAGCGATCCAGCCGCTGATGAGCGATGGCCTGCTGCTCGCGGCCCCGACGGCCGCTGCACACGAATACCGCATCGGGAAAGTTTTGCCCGGCCAGATACTGCGCGACGTGGAAACAGAGGCAGTGGTTCTCGCTCCAGAACCACATGGTGTCGTTGCCCGGCTCGTCGATCCAGTAACGAAAACCGAGGATCACGCTGCGCACGCGCCGCCAGTCATGCGCCGTCAGCCGCTGGCCCTGATAGCGCTGCCACAGCCAGATTAGCGGCACCAGTTGAAAGTCGGCGCAGTCTTCCCGGCGGCTGATCTTGTGCAGCGCCTGATTGAGGGCAGGCATGATACCCGCCGTCCCTTCGCCGGTAGCGAAGGCAGCCAACACCCGGCCAATCCGTTCGAAGCCGTGCAACGCGGTGTGGCGCAGCAGGTGGTCGCGCCGGGCGGCCAGCGTCGGCAGCGACGGCATGGTCTGCGTCGGCAGGCGGCCGAAGCTGACACTGCGATTCAGGGTGATGCCGTCGCACGTCGCGCTGCACGCCAGATCGTAATAGCCCACCAGCCCCGCCGGCAGCGTCACCTGCCAGCCGGCGTTGCCCGCCGCCAGCGATTGCTGTTGCCGCCAGGGCGGCGCCGATTCGTTGACGTTGCATAGCAGCCGATGACTGACGCCGACCGCTTCCGGCAACGGCGCGGCGGCGCGCAGCGTCAGGGTATCGTGATCAATCAGGTTATCGACCAGCGACAGGCTGTTGAGCCAGCGGTCCAGCGCCTGTATGCGTTCGCTGCAGGCGGCGTCCGGCGTGGCCTGCCAGCGCAGCGGCGGCTCACCAAGATAGCGCAGGCTGAACAGGTAGTCGGTATCACGCTCGCACAGCTCCTCGGCGTGCGCCACCAGCGTATTCAGCCCCAGTTGCAGCGGCAGCGTCAGTTCACAGTGTTGTTCGGTGTTGCGGCTGAACGGGGTAAACCGGCAGATCTGACGGCCGTTAAGCCAGACGGTCACGCCGCCGCAGGTAGACAGCAGGAAACGCGCCGGTTGCAGGCTATCGCTGTGCAGGTAACAGCGGGCAAAACGCTGCACATGGGTGGGGCAAGGCCAGAAATCGCTGAAATTGACCGACTGGCTGTCATCGCCGCCGCTCCACAGCGTATGAAAACGGAGATGCTCCGGCAGGCTGACGGCGCGCGGCGCGGTTTCTTTCAGGAACCGCACCCGACAAGGCAATACGCCGACATCCACAAAGCCATTAATAAAGCGGTAATTAACATTATCCGGCAGGGTGTCCGCTTCGGCAGGATAATATTTCTCCTCCAGTTCGGTAATCATAAACCGGTTAATCACGCTATTTTTCTTTAACACCCAACCGATATTCATGGCGAATCCTTGTTACCGCGCGAGCGAATAAATGAAATATCGAAAACGCATTGCCAAATAAAAAACGTTAATGAATAAGAAATACCTGATGACATTTATTTGCACCGTTATCGTGCGTGCGCCGCCTTTATTTGGCGCAATGCAACTTTTCAGTGCCCAACCCGGAAATCAGCGGCGGTTAATGCAAAATTTGCATTCACTGGCAATTTGCACTTAACATCGTATTTTTGCATTATAGAGTAAATTATCGCGTGAACAATATGCGATTCTTATCACAAAAAGACGTTGACTCAGCCATGAGTCGAAATATATTTAATATGCTTCACAAAAAAGAACGCTATTTTTGTTCATGATTAGTCACTGAATAGGCTATTAATGCAAATTTGCATAACGCATCAGGGCTGTCGAATATACCCGGAGTAATAAAGCCAACGCGCCTGTAACTTCCTGCAACTTGAAGTATGACAGGGCTACCCAAAATAATTCGAGTTGCGGGAAGGCAGCAACCGAGTAAATCCCCAGAAGCTTACATAAGTAAGTGACTGGGGTGAGTGAGGGAAGCCAACGCACCGGCAACTTGAAGTATGACGGGGCTACCCAAAATAATTCGAGTTGCGGGAAGGCGGCAACCGAGTGAATCCCCAGGAGCTTACATAAGTAAGTGACTGGGGTGAGTGAGGGAAGCCAACGCACCGGCAACTTGAAGTATGACGGGTATATATATCCATATGGGTGGGAGAGTATGATGAATCGCTATCAGCACGCGCTGTTATTTTCCTTTATGACGCTGGGCGCTTTTGCCAGCAGCAATGCCATTGCCGCCAAAACGCAAATCACCTTTTTATACAGCGACGACGACCCGGAACTGGTCCATTTCATGGAACAGAAGGTTAAGACGTTTTCACAAAGCAACGATCACATCGACGTGAATTTCGTCAGCACCGGCTACAACGCACTGCAAACCCAGTTGCCGATGCAACTGGCCGCCGGTCTGGGGCCGGATATCGCCAAAACCACCCAGATGGGCCTGCTCTCCTACACGCTCGACCTGCGCCCTTATCTGGCCGACCCGGCCGGTTTTGAAAAACGCTACGGCGCCAGTATTGAAAAAATCATGCGCATCAAAGGGGTACACAAGGATAACGCCCTGCCCGGCTTCGTCGCTTCCTGGACCGCCGACCTGCCGTTCGTCAACGTGACCCTGTTCCAGCAGGCCGGCGTGCCGCTGCCGCAACCGGGTTACACCCTGGAACAGCTGATGCAGGCGTCGAAAGAGGTGGCGGCAAAAACCGGCGTCGCCATTCCCTTCACCATTGACCGCAGCGGTTTTCGCTTCTCCGGCCCGGCCTACTCCTACGGCACTCGCTACGATAAAGACGGCCTGATCAACTTCCCGGACGCCGCCGCGCAGGCGTGGATCAAGGACCTGAAGCGCTGGTCGGACGAAGGCATCTTCCCGCGTGAAATGTGGGGCGCCGCCGGCGGCGGTCAGTACAAGAGCATGGCGGACGACTTCGTGAACGGCAACATCGTCACCTACTTCTCCGGCAACTGGCAGTTGAACCAGTTCAGCAAGCAGATCGGCAACGGCTTCGACTGGAAAATGCTGCCCGCCCCCTGTAAGGAAAAATGCATCTCGATGGGCGGCGCCACCTTCATCATGCCGTTCAAGACCACCAAGCATCCGAAAGAAGTGGCGGAATTCATGGAATGGCTGGGCAGCGATGCCAACCAGCGAGACATTGCCGAGCACTTTAATATCATCGTCGGTGCCGATATTCCGGACCTGCATTACCAGACCAAGGATCAGCACGTGATCGACGGGCTGAACACCGCCCGCGCCGAGATCGCCAACATCCCGGCCTACGTGTTCGACTGGGAGAAAATGGAAAGTCTGGGCGGCAACGAGCTGTACCCGATTATCCTGACCCGTTTTACCCAGTATCTGAACAATCAGGTGTCCTACGACGAGTACCTGCGCCTGACGGAAAACGACGTGAAACGGCTCAATCAGACCATCGCCGCCAATCGTCAGCAGCAGAAAGCCCAGTAACGGAGGGGTATGAAACGCCAGCTGATTCACCTGCCCATCGATGGCGACACGCCGTTTGACTGGCAGACGGAAAACGACCTCTGCCAGCAACGGTGGCCGGATGAAGACCGTTTTTTGGTGGTGACCGGCACCTTCACCCGGCTGCTGTGCTGGCGGCAAGGTCGGCTGCAACGCTACGGCGGCAGCCTGTTTCCGGTCGGCGATCCGGCCAGTCAGGCGCGGCTCGGGCTGTGGGGCGTGCAGGCGATGCTGCAGGCGGTGGAAGGCATGACGCCGCTCACGCCGCTGGCCGGCACGCTGTTTGCCCGTTTCGACAGCCACATCGAACAGGTGGTGGATTGGTCGAAACCGGCGCAGGCCGGTGATTACGCCGCGCTGGCGGCCGATATTCTCGCGCAACCGGACGACCCGCTGGCGGTGCCGCTGCTAAAACGCAGCGCCCGTGAACTGGTGGCGCTGCTGCGCATGTCTGAGGCACGCCAGCCGGAGCAGGTCTGCTTTAGCGGCGCGCTGGCGGCGGCCTGTCTCCCTTATTTCACGCAGGAGGCTCGCTCATGACCGCCGCGCCTTATGCCACTGACATACCCTATGCTGGAGAAACGCTTTATGCCGGCGTTGACGGCGGCGGCACCGGCTGTCGGGCACGGATTTACCGGGCCGACGGCACGCCGCTCGGTCAGGGCGGCGGCGGTCGCGCCAATCTGCTGCTGGGCGTGGAAACGGTACGTCAGGCGGTGGACGACGCGCTGATGCAGGCGCTGAAACACAGCGGATTGGGCGAGCAGGACAGCTCGCGTCTGCACGTCGGGCTGGCGCTGGCCGGCGCCGAGCACCGCAGCGCTTATCAGGCGTTTCTGGCTTTGCCGCATTCCTACGCCGCGCAGGTGTTGAATACCGATGCGCTGGGCGCCTGTCTGGCGGTAAATCAGGGAGCAGACGCCGGGGTGGTGATCGCCGGTACCGGCTCGTGCGGGCTGGCATGGCATCAACGCGCCATCACCGCTTACGGCGGCCACGAATTTCCGATTTCCGATCAGGGCAGCGGCGCGCGCCTTGGGCTGGCGGCGCTGCAATACCTCTGGGGAGTCAAACAGGGGTGGGCTTCGCCGTCGGCATTAAGCCGGCAGCAGACGCTGCCGTTTGACGGCGAAGCGCAAGCGACCGACTGGTTGCATCAGGCCAAACCGGGCGATTACGCCCGTTTCGCCCGACCGGTGTTTGACTGTGCCCGTCAGGGCGATGCGCTGGCGACCAGCCTGCTGCAACAGACCGCTCGTGAAATTGAAGGGTTGCTCACTGCGGTGGCGAAACATGAACCGCCCCGCCTGTCGCTGATGGGCAGCATCGGTTTGCATATCCGACCCTGGCTGGCCGAAGCATGGCAGCAGCGGCTGTCGCCGCCCGCCGGCGACGCGCTGGACGGCGCGCGGCTGATCGCCGTCAACCGCTACGCGCTCTACTCCTGACGTTCATACTTCTATACCCCACGCCCTAACGCACGTGCCTGCCGCTGCGTCGCCCAGCGCAGGCAGAGCAACGGCAGCGGCAACGTCATCGCCAGCAGCAGCCACACCAGCGCATACACCGCGTCCACGCCGTCATTTTGCAGGTTGATATACAGCTTCACCGGGATGCCCTGCGGAAAATAGGCGAAAATCATCACGATGCCGAATTCGCCCATCGCCCGCACCCAGGCGATGGCGACAGCCGCCGCCAGCCCGGAAGCGGCCTGCGGCAAGGTCAGGTAGATCAGGCGTTGCCAGGCGGTCGCCCCCAGAATGCGCCCGGCCTCGTCCACCGCCTCCGGAATACCGGCGAAAGCGGAGCGCGCCGCGGTGATGAAATAAGGTAAGGCCCCGTACACCTGCGCCGTCACAAACGCCGCCGGGTTATTCACCAGCGCCAGTCCGGCGCGGGATAACAGGCCGCCGATCGGGCTGTACGGTCCGTACACCGACACCAGCAGGATCCCCATCGCCAGCGGTGGCGTCAGCAGTGGGATCATCACCAGCAGTTCCACCAGCCAGCGACGGCGAGAGCTATTCGCGCGCGCCAGCCAGAGCGCCACCGGCAACCCCAGCAGTATCACCAGCGCAATCGCCAGCAGGCCGAGGCTGACGGAAACGGCGATCGCGTCGCCGTCGCCCCACGCCAGTTGGAAATGATGCCACGGCGTAATACCGAGCAGCGTGACAAACGGCACCGCCAACAGCAGCAGTGCCGGTATCGTCAGCCAAAACGCCATTGTGGCGGTTACTTCGCGGCGTAGAGCGCAGTGCCTTTCGGAACGTCGTAGCCGTTCTGGCGGAACAGCGTCTGCCCTTCCGGGCTGAGCATAAAGTCGACGAATTTACGGGCCTGCGCCGCATCGGGCGCGTTTTTCAGCACCGCGGCGTAGAACACCAGCGGCTGAGTGTGCAGCACCTGATCTTTGCCCGCGCTGTCTTTGATGGTGAAGCTGACGGTGTCATACCACTGTTTCGACATCGCCGGGTTGCTGAGGTTAATCTCATCCGGCAGCGACACATACGGCAGTTTGGCGGAGCGTACCGCGCTTTCGTAACCGGAGGTGGCGTCGATCTGACCGGATTCCAGCCGGGTCAGCAGCCCGCCTTCCATGAACACCTGCGCCGGGTTCTGCACCTCGCCCAGCGCCTTTTTGGCGGCATCCGGCTGATGGTAATACTTCTCGGCCAGCAGCATGGTGAAGACGATATTCTGTCCCTGCGGGTCGTTATACGGATCGGTGCGGCCGAATTTCAGCGATTTGTCCTGCAACACGCTCAGCCAATCACTATTCTGCGCCTTATCGGACGCCGCCAGTCTGGCGGCAAACGGGCTTTTCGGGTTGTAGGCGATAACCATACGGGTGCTGGCGACCGGAATGGCGTCGTCGATAAGTCCGGCATCTTTCAGAATCTGCATCGGCCCCGGCGTGATCGACACGAATACGTCCGCCACCACCTTCTTGCTGGCCAGCAGGCGCGCCATGCCGTACGCGCCCTGTCCCTGTCCCTGATAGGCCAGGTTCTCTTTTTTGGCGAACGTCGGCCCCAATGCCTTGTCCATCACCACGCCCATCGACCCGGCATAGGTTAACTGAATTTTATCCTGCGCCTGTGCCGCACTGCCTGCAAATAACGCCGCAGCCAACACGACTGCAAACTGATACCTCACCCGAATGTTCACTCTCGACTCCATCCGCTATATACAAAAAGAAACAACGAGATTCCTCCTGAATGCAGGCAAATTCAAAAAATAAAATGCGACAAAATATGTGATCCCGATGGTGCGGTAAGGCGTTACAGGGCCGGGTAGCGGCGTCAATACATTGAAATTCCTTGATAACGCCTTTCGCCACGGCGTTTGCCTGACTGACGTGTCGTTTCACGATTCAGACACATTTTTTTACCTCTCGCCGGCTGGCGTAAAATCGTTATGTTATATTATAACGATAATGATGGAGGATACTGTGACCAGTCTTTACGCTTTTTCCGCTTTTGCCCGGCTGGGTATCGCCGGTGTTGTGCTGGCGCTGTTATGGGGTCTGATTTCCTGGGCGGTGACGCTGGCATGATTGCATTACACACGTTGATGTTTGGTTATCCGGGCCAGCCCCCGCTGGGTACGCTGGACGGCTGTTTTGACAGCGGTTCGCTGACCGCGATCGTCGGCGCCAACGGCACCGGTAAATCCACCCTGCTTAAAACCCTGGCCGGCTTGTTGCCGCCGCTTGGCGGTCATTTCTGCATGGCGCCGCAGGCGCGCCGTCAACTGGGCTACCTGCCGCAACTGACCGAGTTCGACCGCCAGTTTCCGCTCAGCGTCAACGATCTGGTGCTGATGGGGTGCGTGCCGCATTGCGGCATGTTCGGTCGCATTTCCGGCGCATGGCGCAAAAACGCGCTCAATGCGCTGGATACCGTCGGCATGGCGGAATTCGCGCAGGCGCACATCGGCACGCTCTCCGGCGGCCAGTTGCAGCGCGTACTGTTTGCCCGGCTGCTGGTGATGCAGTCGCCGGTGATCCTGCTGGATGAGCCCTTCACCGGCATTGATGCCCAGACCACCCGCGCGCTGCTGACGGTGATCCGGCAGTTGCATCAGGAAGGACGCACCATTCTGGCGGTGCTGCACGACCTGGAGCAGGTGGAAGCCCACTTCCCCCGCGTGCTGATGCTTCATCCGGAAGGCCACCGCTGGGGCGACTGCGGCGAGGTGCTGCCGTCCACAGCCCGCGCAGCTACACCTTTGCAAACAGCCTCACCGTTGCAAACCACTACGCCGCCGCAACTGAGGCTGGTGCCATGACGCTGATTCATTTATTGACCGAACCGTTCGGCGATTTTGGTTTCATGCGCCGGGCGCTGGTGGGCTGTCTGGCGCTGACCCTGAGCGCCGCGCCGCTCGGCTGTTTTCTGTTGCTGCGCCGCATGAGTCTGATCGGCGATGCACTGTCTCACGCGGTGCTGCCCGGCGTGGCGATCGGCTACCTGATTTCCGGAATGTCGCTGGTGGCGATGGGCGTGGGCGGGTTTATCGCCGGGCTGGCGGTGGCGATGCTGTCCGGCGTGGTCAGCCGCCACACCGAACTGAAGGAAGACGCCAGTTTCGCCGGGTTCTATCTCGGCTCGCTGGCGCTGGGGGTGACGCTGGTGTCGCTGCGCGGTTCCAGCGTCGATCTGCTGCATGTGCTGTTCGGTTCGATTCTGGCCATCGACGCCGATGCGCTGATCACCATTGGCATCATCAGCTCCTGCTCGGTGCTGGTGCTAGCGCTGATTTACCGGGCGCTGGTGATCGAATCCTTTGACGTCACCTTCCTGAAGATCCTGTCGCGCCGCTCGCGCGCCTTGATCCACGGTCTGTTTCTGTCGCTGGTGGTGCTGAATCTGGTGGCGGGCTTCCAGTTGCTCGGCACGCTGATGGCGGTCGGCATGATGATGCTGCCCGCCGCCTGCGCCCGCTTCTGGAGCCAGCGCCTGCCGGTCATGCTGATGGTGGCGGTGGGTATCGGCGCCTGCGCCAGCCTGGTCGGGCTGACCTGGTCTTATTACGCCGACCTGCCGGCCGGCCCGGCGGTGATCCTCACCACCACGCTGTGGTTCTGTTTTTCGGTACTGTTCGGCTCTAATGGCGGCATGTTGCGTACACGCCGCTGATATTTGATTATTCGATACACTGCCTGTCACACGACACTGAGAGGAAAAAAATGAAGCGTTCTGTTTTGGTTATGGCGTTGTCTAGCCTGCTGTTGAGCCCGCTGGCGATGGCGAAAGATCTGAATGTGGTAGCAAGTTTTTCGGTACTGGGCGATATGGTTAGCCAGATTGGCGGCCAGCACGTGCACGTGACCGACCTGGTGCAGCCGAACGGCGACCCGCATGAGTTCGAACCCTCGCCGAAAGACAGTAAAACCCTGTCGCAGGCCGATGTGGTGTTCGTCAGCGGCCTCGGGTTGGAGGGCTGGCTGGACCGTCTGATCAAAGCCTCCGGCTACAAAGGCGACGTCATCACCGCGTCCAAAGGCATCAAAACCCTGAAAATGGAAGAAGACGGTAAAACCGTAACCGATCCGCACGCCTGGAACAGCATGAAAAACGGCATCACCTACGCTCACAATATCGTCGATGCGCTGGCCAAAGCCGACCCGGAACACGCCGATGATTACCGCAAACAGGGCGACAGCTACATTCAGCAGCTACAAAAACTGGATGACTACGCCACCCAAACGTTTTCCGCTATTCCGAAGGAAAAGCGCAAGGTGCTGACCAGTCATGACGCCTTCGGCTACTTCGCCGCCGCCTACGGCGTACGTTTCCTGTCGCCGATCGGTTACTCCACCGAGTCCGAAGCCAGCAGCAAAACCGTCGCCAGACTGATCAATCAGATCAAGAAAGAGCACGTGAAACTGTACTTCATCGAAAATCAGACCGATCCGCGTCTGGTGAAACAGATCGCCGACGCCAGCGGCGCGCAGCCGGGCGGCGAACTCTATCCGGAAGCGCTGACCGACAGCAACGGCCCGGCCGCTACCTACACCGCCGCGTTTAAACACAACGTCGACACCATTGCGGCAGGCATGAAGTAAGCCGCCAGATTGCCCGGCGACGCCGGGCAATCCCACGATCACTCAATCCGTCCCATGCCGTCCCCCTCTATCGGTCCGATAGCTCCCTCTTCCGGTTTCGATTATGCTGATGACCCACGGTAAACCCCGGTTCGTCGTGTGGATTCATACAGAACTCACCTCTCCGCCGTCACCTTGCAGGCGGCACGGATAAACACAGCTCAAAAGGGATACTATGTTGAAGTTCGGCGTATTTTGCGGTTCAGCCCCCGGCAACAACGCGATTTACCAGCAGCAGACGGAAGCCCTCATCCGTTATCTGGTCGGAAAAAATGCCGGGATTGTCTACGGCGGCGGGAAAGTGGGCCTGATGGGGCTGGTGGCGGATACCGCGTTGCAGCACGGCGGTTCCGTGACCGGAGTCATGCCCGTACACCTGGTGGAAAAAGAGATTGCCCACCCGAAACTGACGGAGCTGGTCATCACCGCGGACATGCATGAGCGCAAAGCGAAAATGGCCGAACTGTCGGATGTCTTCATCGCGCTGCCGGGCGGCGCCGGTACGCTCGAAGAGATCATCGAACAGTGGACCTGGGCGCAGTTGGGCATTCATCACAAGCCCTGTATCCTGTTCAACGTGAATGGCTACTACGACGAATACATCACCTTCGTGAACAAGATCGTCACCGAAGGCTTCATGAAAAAAGAGTACCTCGACATGCTGATTGTTTCCGACTGCCCCGAAACTGTGCTGGACAAGGCACTGTCTTATCAACCGCCCAAAGCCAAGTGGGATAAATAACCGCGGCGCTTACGCTGAGGCAGCCATGCCTCAGCTTTTTACACTATTTATTAACCAGCCAAAACGTCATTAACCAGCCAAAACGTCATTAATCAACCGGAACGTCATTAATCAACCGAAACGTCATCAATCAGCCGAAACGCGCCAGTTCCCGCGCGAAGTCCAGCGGCTGAATGCCCTGTTGATCGCGGTCCGCGTCCGTCAGTTGGTCGGCGGGAATAAACCAGGTGGCCTCAAACAGCAGGCCGTCCGGGTCGTGGCCATACACGCTTTTGTGCACGCCGTGGTCTTCCTCCAGCCCCAGCCGCCCGTCTTGTGCCAGCCGGTCGCGAATCCGCTTCAGTTCATGCAGCGTATCCACTTCCCACGCCAGATGATACAACCCCGCCGGCGGCTCGTGTTCGCCGGGCTGCTCGCCGCGAGCGTGAAACACGCCGGCCCGCTGCTGACCGAGATTTTTGGCAAACAGCGCCAGATCATGATCGTTATCCGATTCCGCCGCCTGGGTAAATACGGCCTGACTGCCGCCCGGTTTGGGGCGAAAACCTAACGTATCGCGGTAGAATGCGGTGCTTTTCTCCACGTCGGACACATACAGCACCGCGTGATTCAGGCGGGTAATCCCCATAGTCATCTCCTTGTGGCCTGATGGCGTAAGCGACCATCCTGACACACTATGGCGGCGGGACATATGCCGATTTCCGGCAACCAAAGTCGCCGCACGCATGAGCCGGTGGAAATCGAAACGGGACAGAGAGCGAAAGGAACAGAGAGTGAAGCGAAACGGAAAAGTGAAGAGAAATAGAGAGTAAAGAGAAAAGAAAGGGAAATAGAGAATAAAGGGAAGGCCGCCGGTCAGCGGCCCGCCACGTTCACCAGTTGCAGATTGAACGGCTGCGCCCGTAGCTGACGCTCCACCTCCGGCGGCAAATTGCTGTCGGTGATGATATCGGTCAGTTCAGACAACGGCGACACACAGAACAGCGAGTAGGCGCCGTATTTGCTGCTGTCCGCCAGCAGCACCCGGCGGCTGGCGTTCGTACCCAGATCCTGCTTGATGCCGGCTTTTTCCTCGGTGGGCGTGGTGATGCCTTTCTCCAGACTCCAGGAGTTGCAGCTGATAAAGGCGATGTCCGGATAGACGCTGCGCAGTAAACGGCGACCGTGCTCGCCGATACAGGACTGGCTGCTGTCGTCGATGCGCCCGCCGATGATCGTCACTTCGATCTGCTTGAACTCGGAGAGAAACAGCGCGATCTGCAAATCGGCGGTGATCACCCGCAGCGGTAGATGCGTTAAATTGCGCGCCAGCTCCAGCATGGTGGTGCCGGCATCCAGCACTACCGCGTTGCCGGGCTGCACCAGCGACGCCGCCTGCCGCGCAATGGCCTGTTTTTCCGACAGATTACGCTGCAGCTTTTCATTGGTGGTCGGCTGGGAAGGGATAAAGCGGTTGAGCGTCACCCCGCCGTGGCTACGGCTGATGACGCCCTGCTCGTCCAGTTTGATCAAATCGCGGCGAATCGTCGCCGGGGACGCATCAATGACCGTTACAAGTTCATCCACCGTCACCAGATTATGGCTTTTCAGATAGTCCAGAATCTGATCGAGACGGCTTTGTCCTTTCACTCGTTCTCCATTTACACGCAACGTATCAGTCAATGTGTGTGCCCCACGACGTATTCAAAAAAATCATACCCGTCATACTTCAAGTTGCAGATGCGTTGGCTGCGTTACTCGGTCCATTTCATGGACCTCGCCCCTTCGGGGCCGCTGCTCGCAGCGTTCAAATTGGCTTCGCCAATTTGTCACTCACCCCAGTCACTTACTCATGTAAGCGCCTGGGGATTCACTCGGTTGCCGCCTTTCTGCAACTCGAATTATTTAGGGTATATACTCTGCGATTCTATCAGGCCAGTTGCATCGCTAATTTGATAGAGATCGCCATGCTCTCAGACTTCGCTTTACCTGTCCAGGCGATATCAAACGCGGTGCCGTGGTCCGCGGAGGTGCGGATAAACGGCAGTCCGGCGGTGATATTCACGCCATCATAAAAGCCCAGCAGCTTGAGCGGAATGTGCCCCTGATCGTGGTACATCGCCACCACCATGTCGTATTGCCCCTCGTACGCCTGCAGGTAGACGGTATCCGGCGGGCACGGGCCGTAGGCGTCGATGCCTTTGGCTTTCATCGCCTCGATGGACGGGCCGACGATCTTGATCTCTTCGTCGCCGAACAGGCCGTTCTCGCCCGCGTGCGGGTTCACCCCGGCCACGGCGATGCGCGGCGTCTGGTAGCCGACACGTTTCAGGAAGGTGTCCGCCATCGCAATCACGGTTTCCACCCGCTCACGATTAAGCGTATCCAGGAATTTGCGCAGCGCAATATGGGTAGTAACGTGGATCACCTTCAGTTTGTCGGTGTACAGCACCATCGCGTAGTCGCGACTGTTGGTCAGCTTCGCCAGCAGCTCGGTGTGTCCCGGATAAAGGTGCCCGGCGGAGTGCAGCGCTTCCTTATTCAACGGCGCGGTGGCAATGGCATGTACCTCGCCCGCCATCGCCAGTTCGGTGGCGCGCTTCACGCAGCGATACGCCAGATCGCCGGCCTGCGCCTGCACCACCCCTTTTTTCAGGCCCTGCGGATCGGCCAGCGGTTCGTTGATCACGTTGACAACGCCGGGAGCGAAACGCGCATCGGCAGGACGCTCGATCTCATTGAGTTCCACCTGCGGCACAACGCCTAACGCCAGAATGCGGCGCAGCGTCTGCACGCAGCCCACCACCACCGCCGGCGCGCCGGACAGTTCACCTTCGGCCAACGATTTGATGATGATTTCCGGGCCGATGCCCGCCGGGTCACCCATAGTTACCGCAATAATTTTACTCACACGCGCTCTCCTCAATAAATCGCAAAACATGTAGCAGGGTGGCCTCATCGCCAAACCCGCCCGCTTTCGTCATCACGGGAATATCGCCTACCAGACTGTCCAGCAGACGTCCCCAGGGTACGCAGGATGCAATCTGTCCATTGATACGGAATCCGCTGGCCTGCAATGCGGTCGCCGCGGCAATGGCGATATCCCCGCCGGATAAATAGAGCCCGCCCGGCCGCTGACGCTGCACAATGTGCCGCGTCAGCTCGCCCAGCCGGCGACTGATCGTGTCTCCCAGTTGCTGACGGCTCATGCCGTAGCGCTGGCACAGACGGTCCACCTCAAATCGCTGGTTATCGTCGTGACAGGTACGAATCACGCAGTGGCGGCCCGCCGCCAGCACCGCCGCCGCCTGCCGGCACGTTTGCGCCAGCGTGTCGTCGTCGCTCGCCAGCAATCCGGCGATATCCAGGTCAATCAATGTGACGTCCGGCCGCTGGCTGACCGCCTTAATCTGCAATTGAGCGATTTCACTCATCGAACCAATCACCGCCAGCAACGCGCGGCAGGGCGCCGGAAACGCCAGATGTTGCGCCAACGCCTCGCTCAACCCGGCGGAGCCGACCAGCAGCGGTTTTTCCGCCAGCTGTGCCGCCGCGTCAATAATCCGGTCGAGGTCCTGTTGATGTTCGGCGTCCAGCACCACCAGCCGTGTCCCGCTGTGCTGCAACTGTTGCAGGCGCGCCGCCAGATCGCCGCCGCGAATCTCGTTCAGAGACAGCGCCGCCTGCGCCAGGCCGGTCTGTTCCGCCAGCCGCTCGCCGATTGACGCCGAACGCACCGGCGTTTTCGGGTCACTGGCGAACTCGGTGTCGGTCAGCAACTTACCGTGCACCCATACCTGCCCGTCACGGGTGATGCGGCCCAGCGCCGGCGCCGCAGGCGCTATCAGCGCCAGCGACAGATCGGCGGCGTTCAGCGCGGCTTCGATTTCCGCGCCCGGGTTGCCGCGCAGCGTGGAGTCCACCTTTTTAATAATCCAGCCGCGCGCGCCGCTCTTGCGCCACATTCCCACCGCCTGCGCGGTGCGTTCCGCCGCCAGCGAAGCCGCGACCGCACGGCTGTCGGTGTTGACCACCAGCGCGTCATCCGGCTGCCCGGCACGGATCGCCGCGGCGTCAAACATCACATTCACCCGCGCGCCCTGCAGCGCCAGTCCGACGCCCGCATCGTTGGCGCCGGTGAAGTCATCCGCCACCACCAATATCCGGGTGAGTTCACGCCCGTCCGGCATAGCCGTTCTCCGTCAGTTCGATTACCTGAAAATGATTATATTGAATCACGTTTGATTATATGTGAGCAACATCAAATTATTCAAAACCAATTTAACCTATAAATTATCCACACAATGCGAGCAAAACGATTTTTTTCTGTCACATAACGGAAATATGATTGAAAAAAATCAGACTTATCCAGCTGAAGTCACAGCGAAAAGACAAGGTACCAGTATGAATATCAACAGCACCCTCATCAGCGGTTATCAGGCACTTCAGGATCTGGGCTACCTCCTGCGCGGCAGGCAGCACGTGCTGCTGGTGACGGACAAGAATATCGTGGGGCTGGCCGGGGTACAGGCCCTGATAGCACAGCTGAAAGCAGGCGTGCCGCAACTTTCCCTGATTGATAATGTGCCGGCCGAACCCAGCCAGCATGATGTGGCGGCCGTGCTGCAACAGTTGCCGACCACCCAGCCGGACCTGGTGGTCGGCGTGGGCGGCGGCAGCGTACTGGACGTGGCGAAACTGCTGTCGCTGCTGTGCGCCGGTGAAGAGGGCATCACGCTCGACAGTCTGCTGGAAGGCCGCAAGCCGACCCGCCGCACCACTTCCCTGTTGATCCCGACCACCGCCGGCACCGGCTCTGAAGCCACGCCGAACGCCATTCTGGCGATCCCGGAGAAAGAAACCAAAGTCGGTATCATCACCCCGGTAATGCTGCCGGATTACGTGGCGCTGGTGCCGGAACTGACCACCAGCATGCCGGCGCATATCGCCGCGTCTACCGGCATTGATGCGCTGTGCCACCTGATCGAATGCTTCACCGCCACCATCGCCAACCCGGTAGCGGACAACTATGCGCTGATCGGCATGAAGAAACTGTTCGCCAACATCGAAACCGCGGTGAACGAGCCGGACAATCTGGAAGCCCGCCTGAATATGCTGTGGGCCTCTTACTATGGCGGCGCCTCCATCGCGCATTCCGGCACCCATCTGGTGCACGCCATGTCTTACCCGCTGGGCGGCAAGTACCACATCCCGCACGGCGTGGCGAACGCCATCCTGCTGGCGCCCTGCATGCGCTTTGTTCAGCACGCGGCGGCGGAAAAATTCGCACAGGCCTACGACCTGCTGCCGGATGCCGACCTGTCGCTGACCACCGAACAAAAAGCCCAGGCGCTGGTGGATTACTTCACCGCACTGGTGAAACGGCTGAACCTGCCGTCTTCGCTGCAACAACTGGGGATCAGCCCGGATCACCTGCCGTATCTGGTGGAATCCGCACTGCAGGTGCAACGGCTGATGAAAAACGTCCCGACCGCCGTTACGGCGCAAGACGTCCACGCCATTTATTCAACGCTGTTTTAACCGTGAGTTTTAACGATTTGTTTTAACTAATTGTTTTAACTGATTGTTTTAACTACGTGTTTTAACAACGTCGCTCTGGATGATGAAGATAACGAGGAACAATAACGATGACTAGACCGATTACAGGCGTACTGACGGCGATCGTCACGCCTTTTGACCATCAGGGGGAATTCAGCCCCGCCGCCATGCGCCAACAGGTTCAACGCCAGATGCGCTACGGCAACGGCATTTTCTGTAACGGCACCAACGGTGAGTTCTTTGTGTTGCACACCGACGAGAAAGTAGCCGTCACCGAAACCTGCGTCGATGAAGTCGCCGGCAAGGTGCCGGTGGTAGCGCACATCGGCGAAATTTCCACCCGCGAAACCATCAAGCTCGGCAAACGTATCGCCGCGCTGGGCGTGGATGCGGTGTCGGTGATCACTCCTTACTTCGTACCGCTCAAACAAAGCGAGCTGATCGCCCACTACCGTGAAGTGGCGGACGCGCTGCCGGTGCCGGTATTCCTGTACAACATTCCGGCTCGCACCGGCAACACCCTGCAACCGGAAACGGTGCGGATTCTGGCCGAGCATCCCAACATCATCGGCATCAAGGACAGCGCCGGCAGCTACGAAAGCCTGAGCGGCTTCTTGCAGGCGGTGAAAGACATGCCGAACTGCGACGTGCTCAACGGGCCGGACTCGCTGATCCATCAGGGCTTTGTCGACGGCTGTTCCGCCTGTATTTCCGGCCTCGCCAACGTGGCGCCGGAAGCCATCAGCCAGATCTGGCATCGCTTCCACGCCGGCGACATCGAAGGTTCCCGCCAGGCGCAGGAGCAGGTGAGCGAACTGCGTAAAACGCTGTACGCCGTGGCGTTCTCGCCGGCCGTGGTGAAGAAAGCGCTGACGTTGATGGGACAGGATGTGGGCGTCAGCCGCTACCCGATTCAGTTCTCACAACAAGACGAAGACACCATTCGCACCATTATCAAACCGTTCTCGCACTGAATGAGAACTTACCCTTACTCCTACAGGATCGAAAACCATGAACCATTTTGATCTGACAGACACACTTATCATCGTCGGGATAATTGTCGTCTACATCGCCCTTACATCCTTGCTGACCCTGCGGCTGCGCAGTAACTCCAACTCGGAGTTCATGGAAGGCTCGCGCGCGCTGCCGGCGTTTATCGTCGGCGTGCTGCTGATGACCGAGTTTATCGGCGCCAAATCTACGGTCGGCACCTCGCAGGCAGCCTTTGAAAGCGGCATCGCCGCTTCGTGGTCGGTGATCGGCGCCGCCATCGGCTTCCTGCTGTTCGGGATGATTCTGGTGAAAAAGATCTATAACACCGGGAAAATCACTATTTCTGGCGCTATCGCCGAACGTTATGGCAATACCACCAAGAACATCATCTCCATCATCATGATCTACGCGCTGTTGCTGGTAAACGTGGGTAACTACGTCAGCGGCGCCGCCGCCATCTCCACCGTGCTGAAAGTGAGCCTGCCGGTAGCGGCGCTGATTACCGCCATCGTCAGTACCTTCTACTTCTACTTCGGCGGCATCAAGGGCGTGGCGTACGTGACGCTGATCCACAGCGGCCTGAAGTACGTCGGGGTGATGATCATCCTGTACGTAGCGCTGAAAATGACCGGCGGCATCACGCCGATGGTCGAGAAGATGCCGGAATTCTACTGGACCTGGGACGGCAACATCGGCGCCAGCACCATCGGTGCGTGGCTCATCGGCACCATCGGCTCCATTTTCTGTACCCAGTTCGTGATTCAGGCTATCGCCTCCACCAAGGATGAGAAATCCGCCAAGCGCGCGACCTGGATTGCGTTCCTGTTCTGTATGCCGATCGCGCTGGCGATTGCCATTATCGGCGTTGCCGCCAAGTTCGTGCACCCGGAAATCAAGAGCCTGTACGCCCTGCCGATCTTCCTGCAGGATATGAACCCGTGGCTGGCCGGCGTGGTGACCACTTCGCTGGTGGCGTCGATCTTCATCAGCGTGAGTACCGTCGCACTGGCGATCGCCTCGCTGATCGTGAAAGATTTCTACGTGCCTTACTGCAAACCGACGCCGGAAAAAGAGTTCAAGATGACCCGCGTGTTCTCGCTGATCATCGGTTTCCTGCCGCTGGTGTTCGTGCTGCTGGTGCCGGAAGTGCTGAAGCTGTCGTTCTTCACCCGCGCCATTCGTCTGTCGATTTCCGTGGTGGCGATGGTCGCTTTCTACCTGCCGTTCTTTAGCAGCTCCCGCGGCGTCAACACCGGCCTGATCCTGTCCTGCGTGGTTACCTCCATCTGGTACATCATGGGTAACCCGTTCGGCATCGACAATATGTACATTGCACTGTTGACCCCGGCGGTGGTGATGGCGATCGACCGTCTGATCCCCAACAAGGCGGCCAAGGCCAAACAGCAAAGCGAACCCTCCGTACCTCATTCTGGAGCATAAATAGTCATGACGACCGAAACCATTACCATCGAACGCAGCGGCCTGGTTCACCCGGCAGACAACGACAGCCAGCGCATCGACGCCTACATCCCGTCGGAGCGTCCGCAGAATCACGCCGCCAACCTGCTGCACCTGCCTAACGGCGATGTGCTGTGCGTCTGGTTCGGCGGCACCCAGGAAGGGGTGTCGGACATCTCGATTTACCAGTCAAGGCTGGTAAAAGACAGCGGGCAATGGACGCCCGCGGTCAAACTCTCCGACGACCCGGCCCGTTCCGAACAAAACCCGGTGCTGTTCCTGGCGCCGGACGGCGTGCTGTGGTTGCTGTACACCGCGCAGAAATCCGGTAATCAGGACACCGCCATCGTGCGTTACCGCCAGTCGCTGGATCAGGGTTACACCTGGGGCGACATCGGCACACTGCTGGAACAACCCGGCACCTTCATCCGCCAGCCGATTACCGTGCTGCCCAACGGCGACTGGCTGCTGCCGGTGTTCTACTGCCGCACCCAGCCGGGCGAGAAATGGGTCGGCAACGACGACATCAGCGCGGTGAAAATCTCCAGCGATCAGGGTAAAACCTGGCGTGAATCGGTGGTGCCGAACAGCACCGGCTGCGTACACATGAACATTACCCCGCTCAAGGACGGTTCTCTGCTGGCGCTGTTCCGCAGCCGCTGGGCTGATTTCATCTACCGCAGCCACTCCACCGACGGCGGCGCCACCTGGTCCGAACCGGTGCCGACCGTTCTGCCCAACAACAACTCGTCCATTCAGGTGACGACGCTGGACAACGGCCATCTGGCGCTGGTGTTCAACGCCATGAGCGCCGACGGCGCCACCGAACGCCGCCTGTCGCTGTATGACGAAATCGAGGACGAAGAAGAAAACGACGCCAAAATGCCGGAAATCTCGTCCGGGCGCAGCGCCTTCTGGGGTGCGCCGCGCGCGCCGATGACGCTGGCTATCTCCGAAGACGGCGGCAAAACCTGGCCGTGGCAGCGCAATCTGGAAGTGGGCGACGGTTACTGCATGACCAACAACTCGACCGAGAAACTTAACCGCGAGTTCTCCTACCCCAGCATCAAGCAAGGGCCGGACGGCAAGCTGCACATCGCCTTTACCTACTTCCGGCAGGCCATCAAGTACGTCTGCGTTAGCGAAGAGTGGGTCAAAGGTTAATACCTCGCTCGCCCTCCCCCGACCAGGGGGAGGGACCACACAGGTTTCCCACTCGCCGACGCACGGCGCCGCCCGGTGGGCTGTCACATCCATTGCCTTCAGGGAGGCTATCTCCGCCTCCTTCAGTTAAGGAGCCATCCATGATCGCAGGCAATCTGAATCATCTGCCGCTGGCAACGTTACCCGAGCCGCTGTGGCGCATCCTTTCCGGTTTCACGCTCGACCAGTTGAACGCCCTGCCGGAAGGCAAGTACCAGCCGGACAATGTCGACTGGTTCTACTCCATCGGTACCGTCTCCACCGCCCCGAAAGCCGAACGCCATACCGAATTCCACCGCCGTTATCTCGATATTCAGTTGATTCTCGCCGGTGAAGAGATCATCGGCTACGACCTGAATGACGCCGGCGATCGCGCCGCGACCGAGCGCAAACCGGACCTGTTCATACTGGAACAGCCGCAGGTGCCGCACGCCATCCGGCTGGCCGCCGGGGATTTCGTCACCTTCTATCCGGGTGAACCGCATCAGGCGCTGTGCGCTATTGACGATCAGCCGGCTCCGGTGAAAAAAGCGGTGTTCAAGGTGCCGGTCGAATTACTGAACGCACAGGGGTAACGCCGTATGTCAGGACCAAAACAGGTGGTGATCACCGGCAGCAGTTCCGGTATCGGCGCCGCCATTACCGCTACCCTGCTGGCGGCGGGCTGGAAGGTTGTCGGGCTATCGCGTCAGCCGGGCGCGCACCAGCATCCGAACTTCACCCATCACCCGCTGGATATCACCGATACGCCGGCGCTTATCGCGTTGCTGGACAGTCTGCCCGCCGTCGATGCGGTGATTCACGCCGCCGGGGTGATGAAAGCCGCCACGCTGGGCACACTGTCGTATGCCGACAGCGAGCAACTGTGGAAGCTGCATATTCAGGTGGCCGAAGTGCTGGCCGACCGGCTGGTGGACAAACTGCCGCAAGGCGGCCGCATCGTACTGCTGGGCAGCCGTACATCCAGCGGCGCCGCCGGTCGCAGCCAGTATGTCGCCACCAAGTCGGCGATGATCGGCATGGTGAGAAGCTGGGCGGCGGAACTGGCGCCGCGCGGCATCACCGTCAATATCGTCGCGCCGGGCGCCACCGAAACGCCGATGCTGAATCAGCCAGGACGGCAAAGCTCGCCGCCAAAGCTGCCGCCGATCGGCCGGTTTATCCAGCCGCAGGAGGTGGCGGATCTGGTGGCGTATCTGCTGTCGCCTTCCGCGGCGGCCATCACCGGGCAACAACTGGTGATTTGCGGCGGCGCCTCGTTATAGCCGCACGCGTCACGCATTTATAGTTACGCACCGCCACAGTTAACCCAGATATCTGACGGGGGTATAATCAGCCTGACTTCGACGCCGCCACCGCGCCGCCCGGAAAAAGGAGTACCCCCATGTTGATGTGGCTGGCCGATCCCAACGCCTGGCTGACCTTGTTCACCCTGACGTTGCTGGAAATTATCCTTGGTATCGACAACATTATTTTTCTGTCCCTGGTCGTCGCCCGACTGCCGCACGCTCAGCAATCCCGCGCCCGTTTTACCGGGCTGGCGGGCGCGATGCTGATGCGCCTGTCGCTGCTGGCCTCGATAGCCTGGCTGATGCACCTCACCGACCCGCTGTTTACCATCGCCGATCGCGCATTTTCCGCCCGCGACCTGATCCTGCTGACCGGCGGTTTGTTCCTGATCGTCAAATCCAGTGGCGAGATTCGCGCCACGCTGGCGGGGGAAGAAGAGGCACAACGCCGTAGCCGCACCCCCGCGTTCTGGGGCGCGATCGTGCAGATCATGCTACTGGATATCATCTTTAGTCTGGATTCGGTGATCACCGCGGTCGGGCTGTCGCAGCACCTGCTGATCATGATGCTGGCGGTGGTGCTGGGCGTCGTGATCATGATGCTGGCGGCGCGCACCATCGGCGAATTCATCGATGCGCACCCGTCGGTCAAAATGCTGGCGCTGGCGTTTCTGATTCTGGTGGGCGGCACCCTGATGCTGGACAGCCTGCAAATCCATGTGCCAAAAGGCTATGTCTACTTCGCCATGTTCTTTACCATCGGCGTGGAGATACTCAATCTGGCGCGCCGGCACAAGCACCATCCAGCGCTGGAAACACGCCTCAGCGAGCAATAATCCGTATTCCTGCGGCTTCGTTTACCTGACCCGGTGGCACCCGGGTCAGGACTTGTCCACAAACGTCCGGTATTTCTCCAGCAGCTCAAGAAAGTCTTCCAGCCCGCACAGAGACAGGCTTTCTTCATCGTAATAACTCATGCCTTCTTCCAGCTCGTCGGTTTCAAACGCCAGCTGATTGGCACGCACCATCACTTCCTCGCTGTCCAGCAACAGCGTGTATTCGTGGCCGGGGCGCTCCCACTGGCGCTCGCTGCCAGCCAGCTCACGAACCGCGGCTTCCACTTCATCCAGCACGGCCTGCTGGCCCTTAACCTCTTCATTCAGCCAGTGCCCTACCGCTTCATGGCCCATCGACATCCGAACCACGACCTGCCCGGTCACATCACGCAAAAACTCATAGTCCATGATCGTTCTCCTCTGCCTGATTCGCCACCGCGCGCCACTACAGTAAAAAAAGGGAGACCTCTCGGCCTCCCTTCCTGTTAATTGCTGCGAACTATAGCGGTTTACACGGCGGTCTGGAAGATCACCTTGTCCGCTTTGTTGGTGTACTGCTGCAACTGGTCAAAGTTCAGATAGCGGTAAGTGTCGTCCGCGGTCTTGTCCACCTGCGCCATGTACTGCTGGTATTCCTCCGGCGTCGGCAGACGCCCCAGCAGCGACGCCACCGCCGCCAGTTCGGCTGACGCCAGATACACATTCGCGCCCGCGCCCAGCCGGTTCGGGAAGTTACGGGTCGACGTCGACACCACCGTCGCGCCATCCGCCACCCGCGCCTGGTTGCCCATGCACAGCGAACAGCCGGGGATTTCGACCCGCGCGCCGCTCTTGCCGAATACGCTGTAGTAGCCTTCTTCGGTCAGTTGCGCCGCGTCCATACGGGTCGGCGGCGCCACCCACAGCCGGGTCGGCAGCTGCCCTTTGTGCTGATCCAGCAGTTTGCCGGCGGCTCGGAAGTGACCGATGTTGGTCATGCACGAGCCGATGAACACTTCATCAATCTTGTCGCCCTGCACAGCGGACAGCAGACGCGCATCGTCCGGATCGTTCGGCGCGCACAGGATCGGCTCTTTGATATCCGCCAGATCGATGTCGATCACCGCGGCGTATTCCGCATCGGCGTCGGCTTCCAGCAACTGCGGGTCCGCCAGCCATTTTTCCATGCCCTGCACCCGACGCTCCAGCGTACGGCGATCGCCGTAGCCTTCGGCAATCATCCACTTGAGCAGAATGATGTTGGAGTTCAGATACTCGACGATCGGCGCCTGGTTGAGCTTGATGGTACAGCCCGCCGCGGAACGCTCCGCCGAGGCGTCGGTCAGTTCGAACGCCTGCTCCACCTTCAGGTCCGGCAAGCCTTCGATTTCCAGAATGCGGCCGGAGAAGATGTTTTTCTTGCCCTTTTTCTCCACCGTCAGCAGACCCTGCTTGATCGCGTAGTACGGGATCGCGTGCACCAGATCGCGCAGCGTGATGCCCGGCTGCATCTTCCCCTTGAAACGCACCAGCACCGATTCCGGCATATCCAGCGGCATCACGCCGGTGGCGGCGGCAAACGCCACCAGACCGGAGCCGGCCGGGAAGGAAATCCCGATCGGGAAACGGGTGTGGGAGTCGCCGCCGGTGCCCACCGTATCCGGCAACAGCATGCGGTTCAGCCAGGAGTGGATCACGCCGTCGCCCGGACGCAGCGACACGCCGCCGCGGTTCATGATGAAATCCGGCAGGGTGTGGTGGGTGTTGACGTCGACCGGCTTCGGATAGGCGGCGGTATGGCAGAAGGACTGCATCACCAGATCGGCGGAGAAGCCCAGACAGGCCAGGTCTTTCAGCTCGTCGCGGGTCATCGGGCCGGTGGTGTCCTGCGAGCCGACCGAGGTCATCTTCGGCTCGCAATAAGCGCCGGGACGAATGCCGGCGACGCCGCAGGCGCGGCCGACCATCTTCTGCGCCAGCGAGAAGCCGCGGCTGCTCGGCGCCACGTCTTTGGCGTGACGGAACACGTCGCTGTGCGGCAGGCCCAGCGACTCGCGCGCTTTGGACGTCAGACCGCGGCCGATAATCAGCGGAATACGGCCGCCCGCGCGCACTTCATCCAGCAGCACGTCGGTTTTCAGTTCGAAGCTGGCCAGCAGTTCGTTGCTGTCGTGGTGACGCACTTCCCCCTGATACGGGTAGATATCAATCACGTCGCCCATGTTCAGCCTGGCGACATCCACCTCGATCGGCAGCGCGCCGGCGTCTTCCATGGTGTTGAAGAAAATCGGCGCGATCTTGCCGCCCAGCACCACGCCGCCCGCGCGTTTGTTCGGCACGTTCGGGATATCGTCGCCCATGAACCACAGCACCGAGTTGGTGGCGGATTTACGGGACGAGCCGGTGCCGACCACGTCGCCGACGTAGGCCAGCGGGAACCCTTTCCGGTTCAGCGCCTCGATTTGTTTGATCGGGCCGACCACGCCGGGCTGATCCGGCTCGATGCCTTCGCGGGCGTTTTTCAGCATCGCCAGCGCGTGCAGCGGAATGTCCGGACGCGACCAGGCGTCCTGCGCCGGGGACAGATCATCGGTGTTGGTTTCGCCGGTCACCTTGAACACGGTGACGGTAATCTTGTCCGCCAGTTTCGGGCGGGACAGGAACCACTCGGCGTCGGCCCAGGATTTGACCACCTGCCGGGCGTGGGCATTGCCGGCGTTGGCTTTTTCTTCCACGTCGTAGAAATTGTCGAACATCAGCAGGGTGTGAGATAACGCGTTGGCGGCGACCGGGGCCAGAGCGGGATTATCCAGCGCTTCAATCAGCGGCTGAATGTTGTAGCCGCCTTGCATGGTGCCCAGCAGCTCGGTGGCTTTTTCCGGGGTAATGAGCGGAGAAACGGTCTCGCCTTTGGTGATGGCAGCCAGGAAACCGGCTTTGACGTAGGCCGCCTCATCAACGCCCGGCGGAACACGATTGACTAACAGATCGACTAAAAACTCTTCTTCTCCGGCGGGGGGGGTTTTCAACAATTCCACCAGTGCCGCCATTTGCGAAGCCTCTAGCGGTTTGGGTACGGTCCCTTGTGCAGCCCGCTCGGCTACGTGCTTGCGATAATCTTCTAGCACGACGTTCTCCTCGCTCTCATTGTCTAATTATGCCCGGCGCTCAGTTCCAGCTTTAGGCTGATTATCAGCGTGTGGATAAGTAAGGTCAGAGTGCCCGGTCCAGCCCGTTGAGCATATCAGAGTTTGAATCGATTGTTAATTCGTTTACATAAAGGCAACATTTTATAAATACGGTGCCCTTTCAGAGGTATTACTGCGTTCAGAAGCATAAATCCGGGCGTCCTGACTTCAGGCCAGCATAGCAGTTAGCGGCAAAATCAACCACCGGTTACCCCGCAGAAACGACAAGGAGAATAAAGAAAAACGCGCGAGTGTCGCTGGTGCCGGACGCGTTATCGCACGTCCGGCGGTTGACGTCGTTACGACGACTGGAAGTGATGGCGCAAAGCGTGCAGCAGGGCCGGAAACGACGCCGACATATGGGACTGTTCGGCGTAAACATGCAGCGAAACCGCCAGCAACGGCGTCTTCAGGCGCAGCTGCGTCGCCAGTTCCCGAATGCCATCCACCATCCGCCGCTGGCCGCGGTGCTGGCGCAGCCAGCGTTGCCGCTCGTCAGGCAGCCGCTGCTCCCACGCTTCCAGCGATTGCTCGTATTCTCCCACCGACAGCGCCAGACTCACCGGCGTATTCAACGGCTGCGCATCTACGTGCTCGACAAACACGTGCGCGACAAACGCTTCGGCCTGCCGGGACAGATAGCCGCCGTTCCACCACACCGACGGGCTGGAGGCATAAAAATGCTGAAAACTGTCCGGCTGTTCAAGCAACGTATCCACCGTGAATAACCCGCCGTAGGAGTGGCCGAACAGCGCCTGGCGCTGGCTGTCGATGTCGTAGCGTTGATGGATGAACGGTTTGAGCTCCTCCAGTAAAAAACGGCGAAAGCCGGCGGCATCCCCTTGCTCACCGGGGGGACGGAGCCCGCCCGCCGGGTCAGGTTCCGGAATCAGCCGCTCCACCGCCGGGCGGTAGTCCCGGTCGCGTCGGGTCGGGCCGTCGTAATCCACCGCCACAATAACGCCCGGCGTCATGCCGCAACGCGGCTCGCGCATCGCCGCCAGCAGCGATACCGCCGTGGCAAAGTAGCGCTCGCCGTCCAGCAGGTATATCACCGGCCAGCCCCGTTCGGGCGCCGGGCCGTCCGGCCAGGCGGTCAACAGGCGGTAGTGCCCGCACGCCGCCGACGCAAACGTCTCGACCCGGGTGTTGGACAACTGGTACATATCGACATTCTCACTGAATTAGTTACGGCATCGGCCGGCGTCAACGCGCCGGCCGTGTCACCGCTTATTGTCAGAAGTGGGTGTTGATGCTCATGTAGAAGGTTCTGCCAGACTCATTGTAGGTCGCCGCCCCGGCGCCGGCGATGTTAATCACGCTGCAACTGCCGTCGGACGCCACGGTACAACCGGCAGAGGCGTTGCCGCGGCGGAACTGGCGTTTGTCGAACAGGTTGCTCACCCCGCCGGTCACGCTGACGTTCTTGGTGATGGCGTAGGTCGCGCTGGTTCCCACTACCGCATACGGACTGAGTTCGTTCAGTTCGTCACCCGAGGCGGCAAGGCCGCGATAGTTGTATTTCTTCGGTTTCTGGCGACCATACCAGGTCAACGTCGACTGCAACGACAGATCGTCCGTCGCCTGCCAGCTCAACGAGGAGTTCAGCGTGAACTCCGGCGTCACCGACAGAATATCGCCGGTGCTCTTGTTCTTCGAACGCAGCATCCAGGTGATGTTGTTGTTCCACTTGATGTTTTCCGATACCGGCACGTTCAGGGTGCCTTCCAGCCCCTCGACCACCGCGCGGGGAATGTTCTCCCAGCGGTAGACATTGGTTTTGCCGTTGGTAGTGGTGCCCACCGGCGTCAGCCCAGATTCAATCTTGTTGCGGTAATCGTTGCGGAAATACGTCACCCCGGCCTGATAGCCGTTGCGTTTGAACTCGATACCGATCTCTTTGTTGACGCTGGTTTCCGCCTTCAGTTCCTCGTTACCGATCAGATAGCAGTTATTGCTGGCGCCGTTGATCAGATAGCAGCCCTGCCCGCGGCTGTAGAGCAGATAGTTAGGGTTTACCTGATACAGGTTGGGCGCTTTGTAAGCCTGCGCGATACCCATTTTCAGGGTGAAATCATCGCCCAACCCCTGCGACAGGTTCAGACCAGGGCTGACCTTGCTGCCCGCCAGCGAGTGGTAATCAAAACGCAGCGCCGGAGTCAGCATGGTGCTTTGGGTCAGTTCGACGTTATCTTCGGCGAACAGCGCGAAGGTATGGGCCTTGATATCGCCGCTGCGGTTACTGCTGCCATAACCCGCAATCGTGCCGGTGGAGGACATGTCATACGAGGTGGAGCCGGGGTCCGTCATTCGTTGATCCGACGCTTCAATACCCAGGGTAGCAGTCTGGCTGAAGTACGCCTCAAACGGGATATTCACCTCGCTATGGGCGGTCAGGGTGCCCAGCTTGACGGTGGTGTAGTCGTCGGGGGAAGAGAAAATCCCCTCGGTGCCGCCCGCCAGCCCTTCGCTGATGCGGGTGTTATGGGTACGCTCGTATTGCAGATAAGACGTGGAGCTGACGCCGTTGTCCCAGAAGCCGCGATGCGTCACGGCATAGGTCTGCCGGTACATGCGGTTGGTTTCTTTGCCGTAATTGCTGGCGACATAGCTGTTGGTGTTGGTGTTTTGGGTATCGCCGGCATAGATATTGCCCTGACGGCTGGAACCGGCTTCAAACTCCAGCGACTGCTGTTTGGTGATATCCCAGCGCAGTACGCCGTTGATATCTTTGTTGCGCACCCCTTCGCGGCCGGACGGCACCGAATTGGCGTAACTGCCGGTTCGCGCCGATTTATAAGGCTCGTTGATGTCGGCGGCGTCCGCCTGCGTTTTGTTGAGGTTGCCGTACAACCGCAGGCTCAGATTGTCGCTCAGTCCGCCGGACAGGCTGAAATCGGTGCGTTTGGTGGCGCCTTCCGCTTTATGCACCGGCGCATTGAAATAGGTATTCCAGCTACCGTGCCACTCCTGGCCCGGTTGTTTGGTGATGATGTTGATCACCCCGCCCATCGCGCCGGAACCGTAGCGCGCCGCCGCCGGGCCGCGCAGCACTTCAATGCGCTCCACCATGTCGGACGGCACCCAGTTGGTATCGCCGCGGCTATCGCGCTCGCCGCGCCAGCCGTAGCGCACGGCATTGCGGCTGGAAATCGGCTTGCCGTCCACCAGAATCAGGGTATTCTCCGGCCCCATGCCGCGGATATCGATCTGGCGGTTGTTGCCGCGCTGCCCGCTGGTGGAGTTGCCGGTCAGGTTGACCCCAGGTTGGGTGCGGATAATGTCGGACAGATCGTTGGCAGGAGGATGTTTAGCGATATCCTCGGCGGTAATCACCGATACCCCCGGCGCCTGACGCGTCTGCTCCGCCGCCGTCACGACCATCGTATCGTTTTGCGTCTGACCGGCATCGCCGGCCGATGTGGTACTGGCTGATGCCGTATTGGCCGCGGTTTTATTGGTCGCTGTTGTCGCGGTGGTTGCTGTTGTCGCAGAGGTTACTGTTGTCGCAGAGGTTACTGTGTCTGCCGCCCAGTTCAGGCTCGGGAAAGTCGCGCAACCTAACCCGATCAGCGTCGCCAGATAATGGCGTGGTCGTAGTGTTATCATCAAAGTCGCCCTGTATAAATTAAAGTCAGCAGCCAAAGGTGCTACTGAGAAGTATTTGCATTATCATGCAGGCGCGATCATTGTTACATGTGTTGTTCGGGAAGGGGTTTGCATAAACCGCAAATTGCTTTGCGAAAGCGGCAAAATGGCCTGAAATAACCAGACAGAGCAAGGGGAAATCATGCGTAATCATGTTCCGTCATCAGCATCCATTTATAAGAACCAGATTATGCAGATGTCCAGCCTGGTCTCCAACCATTACCGTTTCCTCGGCCCTCAGGTGATCGATGAAACGCCGCTGCTGTTCGGCCATTTCAACGTCACGCCGCTGCATCGCGATTTGATTCTGCACACCGCCGACGTGATCAACCTACATAGCATGCAAACCCAGACCACGCTGAACGGCGCGCTGAAGCTGGCGGTTGTCGTGAACGGCAACGCGCATATCAGCTATGGCGAACGGCGGCTGCATTTGGGCGAACGCCAGCCAGCCTCGCTGGTTTCGCTGACCGAACCCACGCTATTTAGCCGCTACGGCAAGCGTGACGACTATGAGCGCACCGTTTCTCTGACCTTTAGCCG
This sequence comes from Dickeya sp. NCPPB 3274, assembly GCF_000406205.1. NCBI lineage: Bacteria > Pseudomonadati > Pseudomonadota > Gammaproteobacteria > Enterobacterales > Pectobacteriaceae > Dickeya > Dickeya sp. NCPPB 3274. The sequence goes on from NZ_CM001979.1 coordinate 4,168,416, forward strand.
GGAATGGCTGTACGGCAACCTGATGGACAGCGTCGACGACTGGCAAGCCATCTATGATTTCACGCAGACTCACCTGGCCACTCATCGCTGGATGCCGTCGCGTCAGGCGCTGGCCGCCGCCTGGCAGATCCTTAACGCCGGCGACTGTCGGACGCCGCTGCAACGCCTGTATCTGGAAACCCAGTGCATGACGCTGATTATCGAAGCGTTCAGTTCGCTCACCGAGCAAGCGTCGATGAATAAACAGATGTCGGGACTGCCGCTGCGCCACCACCAACGGATGCAGCAGGTGAAAGAGATGCTGGAAAGCGGCGAGGCCGATCATCTTGCCATCGCCGATATCGCCAAAAGCGTCAATATGAGCGAAAGCTCGCTACAGCGTTATTTCCGCCAGTCCTTTGACATGACGGTGTTTGAATACCTGCGCAACTGCCGCCTGCAGCGCGCGGTACTGGCGATGCAGCGGGAAGGCGTCGGCATCGCCCAGGCCGCCAGCCTTGCCGGTTACACCAGCCCTGCCAATTTCGCCACCGCCCTGCGGCGCGTCTACGGACTGACGCCGGGGCAGTTGAAACATCGCGTTTAAGCATGCCCGGTGGGCCGCCCAAACCACCCGAAAATGAAAAAATCACTATGCTTCGCGCGTCATTCGCGGCATTGTCTGTGATCATGTTCACCGCTAAATAACACGTACCGATACCGATATCGCCATGTCCGCCCATTCCAGCATCACCACCCAACTGGCGCGCCTGATCGTCGCCACCCAGCCGGATACCGCCGTCATCGACCTCGCCCGCGACGGGGTGACGGATTTTATCGCCTGCGCGCTGCCGGTCTGGCATGGCGCGGTCGCAGACAGCGGGCTCGCGCCGTTGAAATCGGTCTATCACGGCTACGACAGCCAGACCCGCAGCCTGTTGCTGGGCTACGCCGGTCACGCGCTGGATTTTGACGATTTCCATTCCGGCTTTCGCGGCCACCCCGGCACGGTTATCCTGCCAGCCCTGCTGGCGCTGGCTGGCGAGCAGCCGGCAATCACGGAAGAACGGTTTCTCGTTGCCTATGTCATTGGCGTAGAAACCGCCGGTCGACTGGGGCTGGCCGCCGGCCCGCGCCATTACAGCCAGGGCTATCACAACACCGCTACGCTGGGCGCCATCGCCGCAGCCGCGGCGATTTGTCGCCTGACAGGCGCCACGCCCGACCAGACCGCCAATGCGCTGGGGCTGGCCGCTTCACAAGCCGCCGGGTTGCGGGCGCAGTTCGGCTCCGCCATGAAACCGCTGCACGCCGGGCTGGCGGCGCGGGCCGGGTTAAGCGCCGCCCAACTTGCATTGGCCGGGTTCCACGGCAACCACGATACCGTGCTGGAGGCTTTCCTCGCGGCTCATGGCGACGGTCAGCATCACAGCGACGCGTTGATAACCGATTGGGGCAAACCGTGGCGCCTGGTTGCTCCCGGGCTGACCTTCAAGCGTTACCCTACCTGCGGCGGCACCCACAGCGCGGCGGAAGCGGCATTTATCCTGCGGGAACAATACCTGCAAGAACAGGGGTTGCAGGCACAAGGATTGCAAAAACAAGGACTGCAACGCCCCGGACAACCCTCTAGACGACGTGTCCGCCGCCGTTGATCGCATCACGGTGACGTTCCCGCCGGGCGGCGACGCCGCGCCGTTTATCCGGCAGGCCGCTACCGGCGTCGAAGGACGATTCAGCCTCGAATACGTGATCGCCGCCGCGCTATTGGAAGGCGAGCTGCGGTTGGATCGTTTTACCGAAGGCCCGGTCGATCCCCGCATTGCCGCGCTGGCTGACAAGGTATCGCGTCAGGCAGACCCCAACGCCCCGCCGGATGAGCAGAATCCCGACGCCCGTTTTCATGACGTCAGTCTGTGGTTGCAAGACGGCTCGCGTCTCAACGCCAGAGTCACCTGGCGGCAAACCGCGGCCGTAAAAACCGATGTCGCCGCCAAACTGCGTCAGACGCTGAGCCTGCTGCCGCAGTTGCCGGCCGACAACGTGCTCCAGCATTGTCAGTTGCGTGCGCCCGGCTCACTGGCGGCGCTGGTTCGGCTGCTGTCATAACAGCCGCCGGCAAGCCGCCGCGATACCATCAGGCTAGCGCGCCGCGCTTCCCGCCGAACCTCCCGTCAGCGGGGCGATACCAGCCAGCGATCCAGCCACCGGAACACCGCTTCCTGCTGCTCCTGATAGAACACATGGCCCAATTCGGGCCAGATACGGGTTTCCAGCCGCTCGTCGGCATGTTGCGACCGCCACACCTGATGCATGCGATCGTACGCCGCCTGCACCGCCTGCTGCGGGAACAAGGTGTCTTTGCCGCCGTTGAAGAACAACATCGGCCGCGGTGCGGCAATACTGGCGACATCCGGGAAATCAAGCCGGGCCGGCAGCCCCGGATGCAGCATGTAGAAAGAAGACTGACCGCGCAGCACGTTATTGCCCGGCACCATCAATCCGTCATAGGTGCCAATCCAGGAAATAGCCGCCGTCGCGGCGGCCTTATCCGACAATGCCGCCAGTTGCCAGGCGCGGTAAGCGCCCATAGAGAACCCCACCACCCCGACCCGCTTCGGGTCGACCGAGCGCAGCGAAGCCAGAAAATCCAGCGAACGCATGTCTTCATACGCCAGCGTGCCCGCCAGCGAGCGCCCCAGATTGAAGAAATTACTGGCCAGCGCCTGCTGTTGTTCATACTTGAGCGGCCCGCGATCGCCCCACCCCAGCGCATCCACCGCCAGCACTACATAGCCCCGCTTCGCCAGTTCATCGCCGACAAACCGACCGGTGAAGTAACGGTCAGCCCAGGCAATGGCGGAGGCTAAACGCGTATCGTCGCCCCACGGCCGGATCATTTTTTCCTTGCCGATATCGAATTTCGCGCCGTGGTCATGCAGTAGCAACACCGCCGGATGCGGCCCCGGCGTTTTCGGCGTCAGCAGCAACCCCGGCACCCGGCTTTCATCGGTAAGGTTGAAGGCAACCTTCTGCGCCACATAGGTGTCGCGATCCTGACTGTCGACGACCTGCGGTTCAAAAGCGCGGTGGGAATCCGGCGTCAGCAGCAGCGAGCGCACCACCTGACGGGCATGTTGCCGCCATTCGCCGAAATGCGCATAACGCCCGGACTGCCACGAGTCAGGATAGGTCAGTTGCTGTTTCAGTTGCGGGTAGAACGTGGGCAACGCGTCGTCCGTTACCGACGCCGTTGTATAGGAATGATCATTTGCCATAAGCGGGGTGCTCGCCAGACAGCACATCAGAACACAGAGGGTACGACGTAATCCGCGTCTTTTCATTATTATTCTCCAAAAATAAAACATCGTTTCTTTTCGGTGATTTGGATTGTAAATGAAGCAGATAACTCTGGCAGGAAGAGATCGGAATTCTGGGAGGCAGGTAAAAAAAATCCGGCAACACGTGCCGGATAGACATTGAAATGGCAAGAAGCATCGCGTCCCGCCGCTATCGCGACGGGGAAACGGATTATTTCTTCTTCGCTTTCGGGTTCGGCAGGTCGGTAATGCTACCTTCGAACACTTCAGCGGCCAGACCCACGGATTCGTGCAGGGTCGGGTGAGCATGGATCGTCAGTGCGATATCTTCCGCATCGCAACCCATCTCGATCGCCAGGCCGATTTCACCCAGCAGCTCGCCGCCGTTGGTGCCGACAATCGCGCCACCGATCACACGGTGCGTTTCTTTATCGAAAATCAGCTTGGTCATACCGTCGGAGCAATCAGAGGCAATCGCACGGCCGGACGCCGCCCACGGGAATACCGCGGTTTCATAGCTGATGCCTTTTTCCTTCGCTTCTTTCTCGGTCAGACCGACCCAAGCCACTTCCGGCTCGGTGTAAGCGATGGACGGGATCACCTTCGGATCGAAGTAGTGTTTCTTGCCCGCGATGACTTCAGCCGCCACGTGGCCTTCGTGCACGCCTTTGTGCGCCAGCATCGGCTGACCGACGATGTCGCCGATAGCATAGATGTGCGGCACGTTGGTGCGCATCTGCTTGTCGACACGGATGAAGCCGCGATCGTCAACTTCCACGCCAGCCTGACCGGCATCCAGCAGTTTGCCGTTCGGTACGCGGCCGATAGCCACCAGCACCGCGTCATAACGCTGAGGTTCAGCCGGCGCTTTCTTGCCTTCCATCGACACGTAGATACCGTCTTCTTTGGCTTCTACCGCGGTCACTTTGGTTTCCAGCATCAGGTTGAATTTCTTGCTGATGCGTTTGGTGAAGACTTTGACGATGTCTTTGTCGGCAGCCGGAATCACCTGATCGAACATTTCAACCACGTCGATCTGAGAGCCCAGCGCATGATACACGGTGCCCATTTCCAGACCGATGATACCGCCGCCCATTACCAGCAGACGTCCGGGAACGCTCTTCAACTCCAGCGCATCGGTGGAATCCCATACGCGCGCGTCGTCATGCGGAATGAACGGCAACTGAATCGGACGAGAACCGGCCGCGATGATAGCGTTGTCGAAGTTCACCGTGGTGCTGCCGCTTTCGCCTTCCACCACCAGGGTGTTCGGGCCGGTGAATTTACCAAAACCGTTGACCACTTTGACCTTACGGCCTTTAGCCATACCAGACAGACCGCCGGTCAGCTGATTGATGACTTTTTCTTTCCAGGTACGAATCTTATCGATATCGGTTTGCGGTTCGCCAAACACGATGCCGTGCTCAGCCAGCGCTTTGGCTTCTTCGATAACTTTCGCAACGTGCAGCAGTGCTTTGGAAGGGATACAGCCTACGTTCAGACATACGCCGCCCAGCGTGGAGTAGCGCTCGACCAGCACGGTGTCCAGACCCAAGTCTGCACAACGGAACGCCGCGGAGTAACCTGCGGGGCCCGCGCCAAGTACCACCACCTGAGCTTTAATTTCAGTACTCATCATGACCTCTTAATTAATTTCCGGCGGGTCTGTGACGTCATTATTGTGAGTCTTAACGCCCTCTTCCACCGGGACGTGTCTTTGCCGCGGTAGTTTACAAAATCGTTAACAATTTTGAAACAACAAGCGACTAACGATTTGTCCTTAATCACTGATAGCTGTAACAAATAACAGCTTATCAGAAAAAAGCCGGCCGTCAGGCCGGCTTTTCGATTACATCACCAGACGGCGGATGTCAGACAACGTATTGTTGATGATGGTAATGAAGCGCGCACCATCAGCACCGTCAATGACACGGTGGTCGAAGGACAGAGAGATCGGCATCATCAGACGCGGAGTGAACTCTTTACCATTCCAGACCGGTTCCATCGCGGACTTGGACACACCCAGGATAGCCACTTCCGGCGCGTTAACGATCGGCGCGAAGTGAGTGGTACCGAGGCCGCCGATGCTGGAGATGGTGAAGCATCCGCCCTGCATTTCGCCTGCGGTCAGCTTACCGTCACGGGCTTTCTTGGAGATAACCGTCAGTTCACGAGACAGCTCGACGATGCCTTTCTTGTTCACGTCTTTGAACACCGGAACCACCAGACCATTCGGGGTATCAACCGCCACACCGATGTTGATGTATTTCTTCAGCGTCAGACGTTGGGCATCTTCAGACAGCGAACTGTTGAAACGCGGCATCTGCTCAAGCGCAGCGGCAACGGCTTTCATGATGAACACAACCGGCGTGAACTTCACGTCCAGTTTGCGCTTCTCAGCTTCTGCGTTCTGCTGTTTGCGGAACGCTTCCAGATCGGTGATGTCGGTTTTGTCGAAGTGCGTAACGTGCGGGATCATGACCCAGTTACGGCTCAGGTTCGCGCCAGAAATCTTCTGGATACGGCCCAGTTCCACTTCTTCGACTTCGCCAAACTTGCTGAAATCGACTTTCGGCCACGGCAACAGACCCGGCAGAGAACCACCGGTAGCGCCAGCCGCCGGTGCGGACTCAGCACGTTTCACTGCGTCTTTCACGTAAGCCTGAACGTCTTCGCGCAGGATACGACCTTTACGGCCGGTACCTTTGACTTTCGCCAGATTGACGCCGAACTCACGCGCCAGACGACGGATAACCGGAGTAGCGTGAATGTAAGCGTCGTTCTCGGCGAATTCGCCTTTGCTGTCGGCTTTCGCAGCAGCAGGAGCGGCGGTCGGCGCGCTGGCAGCCGGTGCCGGCGCGGCAGCGACCGGAGCAGCGGCAGCCGGGGCGGCGCCTTCTACTTCGAACACCATGATCAGCGTACCGGTTTTCACCTTGCTGCCGGTGCTGACCTTGATTTCTTTGACGGTGCCCGCGAACGGCGCCGGCACTTCCATGGAAGCCTTGTCGCCTTCCACGGTGATCAGCGACTGCTCGGCAGCCACTTTATCGCCGACTTTCACCATCACTTCGGTCACTTCGACTTCATCGCCGCCGATATCCGGCACGTTGACGTCTTTAGCGCCGCTGCTCACTGCCGGAGCAGCAGCCGGGGCACTGGCAGCCGAAGCCGGGGCTGCGGCAGGCGCAGCGCCAGCCACCTCAAACACCATGATCAGCGAACCGGTTTTCACCTTGTCGCCGGTCTTGATGCGAATTTCTTTCACCGTACCGGCGAACGGCGCCGGGACTTCCATTGAGGCTTTATCGCCTTCAACGGTGATCAGCGACTGTTCTGCCGCCACGGTGTCGCCGACTTTTACCATCACGTCGGTCACTTCAACTTCGTCACCGCCGATGTCCGGCACTTCGACTTCTTTGGCAGCGCTGGCAGCGGCCGGAACCGCGGCAGGAGCTGGTGCAGCAGCAGCCGGAGCCGGTGCGGCAGCCGCCGCACCTTCTGCTTCAAAGACCATGATCAGTTTGCCGGTTGCGACCTTGTCGCCCACCGCCACTTTAATCTCTTTAACCACACCGGCTTGCGGTGAGGGCACTTCCATGGACGCTTTGTCGCCTTCAACAGTGATCAGCGACTGCTCGGCTTCCACTTTGTCACCCACTTTGACCAGCACTTCGGTGACTTCAACTTCATCTGCACCGATATCCGGTACGTTGATTTCGATAGCCATTACTCTTTCCCTCTTATGCTACGCGCGGGTTAACTTTTTCAGGGTCGATGTTGAATTTCTTGATGGCTTCAGCCACCACGGATTTTTCAACTTCACCGCGTTTAGCCAGTTCGCCCAGCGCAGCCACGACCACGTAGGACGCGTCCACTTCGAAGTGGTGACGCAGGTTTTCACGGCTGTCGGAACGCCCGAAGCCATCGGTGCCCAGTACGCGATAATCGCTAGCCGGAACGTAGGTGCGAACCTGCTCGGCAAACAGTTTCATATAGTCGGTAGACGCGACCGCCGGTGCATCGTTCATCACCTGAGCGATGTACGGTACGCGCGGAGCTTCGGTCGGGTGCAGCATGTTCCAGCGTTCGCAGTCCTGACCGTCGCGGGCCAGTTCCGTGAAGGAGGTAACGCTGTACACATCGGAACCGATGCCGTAATCCTTCGCCAGAATCTGCGAGGCTTCGCGCACGTGACGCAGGATAGAACCGGAACCCAGCAACTGAACTTTGCCTTTGCTGCCCGCCACGGTTTCCAGCTTGTAGATACCTTTGCGGATGCCTTCTTCGGCGCCCTGCGGCATAGCCGGCATGTGGTAGTTTTCGTTCAGCGTCGTGATGTAGTAGTAAACGTTTTCCTGCGCTTCGCCATACATGCGGACCAGACCGTCATGCATGATTACCGCAACTTCGTAAGCGAAAGCCGGGTCGTAGGAAATACAGTTCGGGATGGTCAGCGACTGAATGTGGCTATGACCGTCTTCATGCTGCAGACCTTCGCCGTTCAGCGTGGTACGACCGGAGGTGCCGCCGACCAGGAAGCCGCGCGCCTGCTGGTCGCCCGCCGCCCAGCACAGGTCGCCGATACGCTGGAACCCGAACATGGAGTAGTAAATGTAGAACGGGATCATCGGCAGGTTGTTGGTGCTGTAAGACGTTGCCGCCGCCAGCCAGGAAGCGCCTGCGCCCAGTTCGTTGATGCCTTCCTGCAGGATCTGACCTTTCTGGTCTTCCTTGTAGTAAGCAACCAGTTCGCGGTCCTGCGGGGTGTACTGCTGGCCGTTCGGGCTGTAGATACCGATCTGGCGGAACAGACCTTCCATACCGAAGGTACGCGCTTCGTCGGCGATGATCGGAACCAAACGGTCTTTGATCGACTGGTTCTTCAGCATCACGTTCAGAGCACGAACAAACGCGATGGTGGTGGAGATTTCTTTGGTCTGCTCTTCCAGCAGAGGACCGAAATCTTCCAGCGTCGGCAGATCCAGTTTTTCATCAAACTTCGGCTGACGGGACGGCAGGTAGCCTTCCAGCGCCTGACGACGTTCGTGCAGGTATTTGTACTCTTCGGAATCTTTGTTGAAGGTAATGAACGGCAGGTTTTCGATATCGGCGTCAGACACCGGCACATTGAAACGGTCGCGGAAGTAGCGCACGCCGTCCATGTTGATTTTCTTGACCTGGTGAGCAATGTTCTTGCCTTCGGCTGCGTCGCCCATACCGTAACCCTTGATGGTATGAGCCAGGATAACCACCGGCTTGCCTTTGGTTTCCTGCGCTTTTTTCAGTGCAGCGTAGACTTTCTTCGGATCGTGGCCACCACGGTTGAGTGCCCAAATCTGATCGTCGGTCCAGTCTTTGACCAGTGCGGCGGTTTCCGGGTATTTGCCGAAGAAGTGCTCACGCACGTAAGCGCCGTTTTTGGATTTGAAGGTCTGGTAGTCGCCGTCAACGGTTTCGTTCATCAGTTGAATCAGCTTACCACTGGTGTCTTTACGCAGCAGTTCGTCCCAACGGCCGCCCCAGATAACCTTGATTACTTCCCAGCCGGCGCCACCGAAGATGCCCTCCAGCTCGTTGATGATCTTGCCGTTGCCGGTGACCGGACCATCCAGACGCTGCAGGTTACAGTTGATGACGAACACCAGGTTGTCCAGTTTTTCACGGGTCGCGATGGTGATGGCGCCCTTGGATTCCGGCTCATCCATTTCACCGTCGCCCAGGAAAGCGTAGACAGTTTGTTTCGTGGTGTCTTTCAGACCGCGATTGTTAAGATACTTCAGGAACTTAGCCTGATAGATCGCGTTGATTGGACCCAACCCCATTGATACGGTCGGGAACTGCCAGAATTCCGGCATCAGCTTCGGATGCGGATAGGAGGACAAGCCGTTACCATGAACTTCCTGACGGAAATTGTTCATCTGATCTTCAGTCAGACGACCTTCCAGGAACGCACGCGCGTAAACCCCTGGAGAAATATGTCCCTGGAAGAACACCAAATCACCGCCGTCCTGCGCGTTGCGGGCACGGAAGAAATGGTTGAAGCACACTTCATAGAAGGTGGCGGAAGACTGGAAAGACGCCATGTGACCGCCCAGCTCCAGATCCTTTTTAGATGCACGCAGAACTGTCATGATCGCGTTCCAACGGATGGTGGAACGAATACGGCTTTCCAGATCAAGGTTACCCGGATATGCGGGCTCATCTTCAACCGCGATGGTGTTAACGTAGCTGCTGCCGGCGCTGCCCGCAGCCACTTTCACACCACCTTTGCGTGCTTCGGACAGTACCTGATCAATCAGGAACTGAGCGCGCTCAACACCTTCTTCACGGATAACCGATTCGATCGCCTGCAGCCAGTCACGCGTTTCGATCGGATCCACGTCATTGTTCAAACGTTCTGACATGGTGTATTCCTTATCTGTTTCTAATCAGTGGATTTGTCTGGAGCCTGTCTTCCTGCGTTCTGTTCCTGCCGGAGAAAGCGCAGGAAGACAGGCCCTTCGTCTTGTTACCGCACACGACCGCCACCTGGCGGTCTAATCCTTGCGTTGCTGGAGCCGGCGCAACGAGCGTTCCCGCCGACTATGTTCCCGGTTAAGTTCCAGCAGTACTTCCTCAATAAATGCCAGATGGCGATGTGATGCTTCGCGCGCCTTTTCCGGCTCGCGGGCGACAATCGCCTCAAAAATCCTGGCACGATGGCTACTCACCTGCGTCAGGACTTCACGACTCAGATAAAGCAACTCAAAATTCTGTCTGACGTTCTGTTCGAGCATCGGTCCCATACAGCGTAACAGGTGCAACAGCACTACGTTATGCGTGGCCTCGGTCACCGCCACCTGGTAGTGCATGACGGCCTCGGATTCCCCTTCCAGGTCACTGGCTTCGCGCGCGGTTTCAATCTGGGCATGGCAATCGCGGATGCGCTGCAGATCTTCTTCAGTGCCGCGTAACGCAGCGTAGTAAGCGGCGATCCCTTCCAGGGCATGACGGGTTTCGAGGAGGTCGAACTGAGATTCGGGGTGATTACTCAACAGTTCCGCCAGCGGATCGCTAACGCTCTGCCAGAGGTTGTTCTGCACAAAGGTGCCGCCGCCCTGACGGCGCAACAGCAAACCTTTGGCTTCCAACCGTTGAATCGCCTCGCGCAGCGAGGGACGGGAAACATCAAACTGTTTTGCCAGTTCGCGTTCCGGCGGCAGTTTCTCACCGGGGCGCAAGGTTCCCTCAAGGATCAGAAACTCCAGTTGCTGTTCAATCACATCTGACAGTTTGGGCTGACGGATCTTGCTGTAGGCCATGTGGATTCTTCCCGGCGAAAAAGCGCGGAGTCAATTGGTAATACCAATTTTAAAAACGTGACGCACAAAGTAACAAAGTATTCACCTTCTGTCCATACGGACGTTGTGCGAAATCACCAATCACCTCACTTTTTAACAAATGCCCATAATCTTGCGGCAAAAGCACGAATCGGTCAGTGGTATGACCATTCTTGAAGCCCGGACGTTTTAACTTTTTTGAAACCCTAATCAGGCAAAGCTGAACCGTTCAACCTGCAACAATTAGCAATTTTATTCAAAATAAAAGAATAAAAATTCAAAACAGTGATGACCCGTCATCGTCTTATTCAGCAATATCCCTAACCTATCGCAACTGTATGACATGGATAAGGCAACCTCGCCGGTTCCTGTCCACGCCACGATAAAATAGCAACCTCACACCGTACAAATGACGGCGATCATGACATCACACTTTTATGTCGTGTCTCGCAAGAAATCAGTGCAATTCTCTGCGCTTATCACTATTCTCTGACGCGCGATAGCGTTGGCGGCGATTTAGGTTTGTCAACGTCGTAAATATAAAATTACACATACGTAAAAAGACAAACGCCAGCCCGCACCACACCGTCGGTGAACGGTTTGTCTTTTCATCGGCAGAGGGTAAAAGTATGCAAGATCAACAAGACGGTACGCTGCAACGCGGCCTGAAAAACCGTCACATACAGTTGATTGCTCTGGGGGGTGCGGTCGGTACCGGGCTGTTTCTTGGTATCGCGCAAACGATCAAAATGGCCGGGCCGTCCGTCCTGCTGGGTTATGCGATCGGCGGTCTGATCGCGTTTTTCATCATGCGCCAGTTGGGCGAAATGGTGGTGGAAGAGCCGGTTGCCGGTTCGTTCAGCCACTTTGCCTATAAATACTGGGGTAACTTCGCGGGTTTCGCTTCCGGCTGGAACTACTGGGTGCTCTATGTGCTGGTGGCGATGGCGGAACTGAGCGCCGTCGGCATCTACGTTCAATACTGGTGGCCGGGTATTCCCACCTGGGTTTCCGCTGCGGTGTTCTTTGTGCTGATTAACGCCATTAACCTCGCCAATGTGAAAATGTACGGCGAACTGGAATTCTGGTTTGCGATTATCAAGGTAGTGGCGATTGTCGGCATGATCGCGTTCGGCGGCTGGCTGCTGATGAGCGGTCACGGCGGACCGGAAGCCACCATCACCAATCTCTGGGCGCAAGGCGGTTTCTTCCCCAACGGCGTCGTCGGTCTGGTTATGGCGATGGCGGTGATTATGTTCTCTTTCGGCGGGCTGGAGCTGGTGGGTATTACCGCCGCAGAAGCGGACAAACCGGAAGAAAGCATTCCCCGCGCCACCAACCAGGTTATCTATCGCATCCTGATTTTCTATATCGGCTCACTGACCGTTCTGCTGTCGCTCTATCCGTGGGGTAAAGTGGTGGAAGGCGGTAGCCCGTTCGTGATGATTTTCCATGCGCTGAATAGTGAGCTGGTCGCCAATATCCTGAATATCGTGGTGCTGACGGCGGCGCTGTCGGTTTACAACAGCTGCGTCTACTGCAACAGCCGCATGCTGTACGGTTTGGCTAAACAGGGGAATGGCCCGCAATCGCTGCTGAAAGTCGACCGTCGCGGCGTGCCGGTGGTGGCGATTGGCATTTCCGCGCTGGCAACCGCGCTGTGTGTGCTGATCAACTATGTGTTGCCCGGCAAAGCGTTTGAACTGCTGATGGCGCTGGTGGTGTCCGCCCTGGTCATCAACTGGGCGATGATCAGTCTGGCGCACCTGAAATTCCGCGCCAGTAAAGAACGCGAAGGGGTACAGACCCGCTTCAAAGCGCTGTGGTTCCCGTTCGGCAACTACCTGTGCCTGGCTTTTATGGCCGGTATTCTGGTGATCATGTACCTGACGCCGGGAATCCAGATCTCCGTCTTGCTGATCCCGGTCTGGCTGGCGGTGCTGGGCATCGGCTATCGTTTCAAAAAGCGTCGTTAATCCGCAACGCAACTATCATGGCCGCGTCGGCGGCCATGATGTTTTCACCTTGCCGCGCGTTATACCAACGTACCGTAGATAGTCAGCAACGCTACGACGACAACCAGCACCAGCGTTACCTTCTTCGCCAGCGACACCGCCGCCCTCGGTGTGGAAATCGGATCGCTATGCGTCTCCCGCTCCAGTGAAAATTGCGCCAGTTGCGTCAGTACCCAGTATTGGGAAGAACGCACGTCCATCATCGCGGCAAACCAGGCCGGCAGCGCCTTCTCGCCATGCCCCAGCAGCGCATAAGCCGCGCCGGCCAACCGCACCGGGATCCAGTCCAGCCAGTGCAATAAAGTATCGACGCCGGAATTTGCCCGCTCCAGCGGCGTGTGATGCCGGGCCAGGCAGCACTGCCGTGCGCGCAACACCGCGTAACCGACCAGCGCCACCGGGCCATAAGGGCCGGCAGCCACAAACCAGAACAACGGCGCCAGATAAAAGCGGAAATTCAGCCATAGCAACGCGTTCTGCAATTCCCTTAGCCGTTCACGTTCGCTGGCATCCAGCGGCAGGCCGTGAATCAGCGCCAGTTCCTCGGCCATTTCCCGGCAGGCGTTCGCTTCGCCGCGCTGGGCGGCCTGAATATAGCGATGATAGTGCTGCCGCGTTTCCCCGGCACCGATGCACAGCAACCCAACCGCAATCCATAAGAGCAACAGCGGCAAGCCAAACAGCCATCCGCTAAGCAGCCACTGCGCCGCCAGCACTATCGCCATTCCAGCGATAGTCAGCAGCAAGGTCTGTACCAGCGATGGCGCGGAAAGATGACGGAACACCCGTTCCAGATGGTGATCCAGTTGCCAATGGTCGCCACGTTTAAACAACCGCTCCCACCCCAGAACCAGCAATAGGCTAAACAACGTCATCAGTGGTTACTCCCCTTGTTCCGGCTGTGTCTGCCATAACCGTTGATACCGCGCCCAGTCGAACATGGGACCGGGGTCGGTCTTGCGTCCCGGCGCGATATCGCTATGTCCGGTAATGCGTTTCGGCGTAATGCCATAGGTTGCGCTCAACAGGCGAGTCACTTCCGCCAGCCGGGCATACTGTTCAGTGGTAAACGGCAGCGTATCGGTGCCTTCCAGTTCAATGCCGATGGCGAAATCGTTACAACGCTCCCGTCCTTCAAACTGCGACACCCCGGCATGCCAGGCCCGCTGACCGAACGCCACGTACTGTACGATTTCACCGTCGCGGCGGATCAGGCAGTGCGCCGACACCCGCAGATGGCATATCGAGGCAAAATAGGGATGTTCTCCCCCATCCAGCGTACCGGTAAACAGTTGATCGATATAAGGCCCGCCGAATTCGCCCGGAGGCAGGCTGATGTTGTGAATCACCAGCAGAGAAGGCGACTCACCTTCCGGACGGTCGTCCTGATGCGGCGACAGAACGCGCCTGACGTCTGTCAGCCAGCCATGTTCCAATTCCATCAACGCTCCTTTAATCTGACCTGCCATTCAGCAAACTATCGTTGCCCATCCAGCCTGTTTATATCCGGCCCAATCCGGACAAGGCGTTACGTAATCTAACCGACTGATCGCACTGATCATGCGACCATCTTACCGCATCCATCATGTTCCTGACGTGTTAAAAAAACCATTCCGGCTTATCCGCCGGCGCCATGTCAGGATACGCACACAAATCATGATGTTCTTCTCTTCTTCTGGTATGCTGCGCCCCTTCTTTCCGACAGGCACCCGACGTGCGTGCCACAACAGGCAAACGTTTTCGTCACTGCGCATCGCCGGAAAGTTTTTCAGCACTTATGTTTGTTATCACAGTTCTATTATCACGGTCCGAATCGCTATCCGCTGACCCGGCAGGCATGCCAGTCGGCTGACAACGGTTCTGGCAATACAGAGAATCGCCATGAAAAAAATCCTTGCCGCCTGTGCACTCAGCACACTGTCATACAGTTTACCCACCCTTGCCGATGGGAATTCCCCGCAATATCTCTCCGACTGGTGGCACCAGAGCGTCAATGTGGTGGGCAGCTATCACACCCGTTTCGGACCTCAGTTAAACAATGATTTGTATCTGGAATATGAAGCTTTCGCCCATAAGGACTGGTTTGATTTCTATGGCTACGTCGACGTACCGAAAGTTTTTGGCGCCGGCAACACGCCAGATCGCGGCATCTGGGATAAAGGCTCTCCGCTGTTCATGGAGATCGAACCGCGCTTTTCCATTGATAAGCTGACCAACACCCAACTGGGCTTCGGGCCATTCAAAGAGTGGTACGTCGCCAACAACATCATTTACGATCAAGGGCAAAATAACGACTCACGCCAGAGCACCTGGTACGTAGGTCTGGGAACCGATATCAATACCGGAACAGATCTGTCGCTGTCCGCCAATATCTATGCCAAGTACCAGTGGCAAAACTACGGCGCGCCGAATGAAGATCGCTGGGATGGCTACCGCTTCAAAATCAAATACTTCTACCCGATTACCTCATTGTGGGGCGGCAAGCTGACTTATATCGGCTTCACCAACTTCGACTTCGGTTCCGATCTGGCTAATAACGCCGGTCCGTCCCGCACCAGCAATGCGATTGCCTCCAGCCATATTCTGGCGCTGAATTATGATCACTGGCACTACTCGGTAGTCGCCCGTTACTTCCATAATGGCGGCCAGTGGGCCGATGGCACCGAGCTGGATTTCGGCCGCGGTCCGTTTAATGTCCGCTCCACTGGATGGGGCTATTATCTGGTGGCCGGTTACAACTTCTGATCCTCCACCATTGCGTATCCCGGTCATGGCCGGGATACCAAAGAGTTCAAGACAATACATTGAATCACATAGATATTTAATGTAAACACCGCCTACTAATCAGCGGGTGGCACGAATTCCGGATTTCCGTCGGAGTAAAATGATGACAACACGTCGTTATAGTCAGGAACAGCGTCAGGTTGAACTGTTCAGCCGCATTGAGCTGGATATCCCCGTCAGCGTAAGTCTGGCATTACGTGAAGACCTGGGTGGCGAAGTCAACCCGGAGCACGATATCACCGCGCAGCTGTTACCAGCGGAAACGCAGGCCAACGCGGTAATCATTACCCGCGAAGCCGGCGTTTTCTGCGGGCAGCGCTGGCTTGACGAGGTGTTTCGTCAGTTGGGCGGCCACATTGCCATTGACTGGCTGGTCCGCGACGGCGACGTTCTGACGGAAAACCAGCCGCTGTGCCGTCTGCACGGCCCTTCCCGCATACTGCTGACCGGTGAACGCACCGCCCTGAATTTCCTGCAAACACTGTCCGGCGTGGCAACCGAAGTCAGCCGCTATGTAGCGCAGCTGGCAGGTACCCCTACCCGATTGCTGGACACTCGCAAAACGTTGCCCGGCCTGCGCACAGCGCTCAAATACGCGGTACTGTGCGGCGGCGGTAGCAACCACCGCCTTGGCCTGTCGGATGCGTTTCTGATTAAGGAAAACCACATTATCGCCGCCGGCTCCATCAAACAGGCCGTCGAGCAAGCCTTCCGGTTGCGTAGCGATGTGCCGGTGGAAGTCGAAGTGGAAACGCTGGATGAACTGCAGCAAGCGCTGAGCGCCGGCGCGGATATCATCATGCTGGACAACTTCACGCTGGAAAGCATCCGCGAAGCGGTAACGCTGACGCATGGCCGTGCGCTGCTGGAAGTGTCCGGCAACGTGACGCTGCAAACGTTGCCGGATTACGCCGCCACCGGCGTTGACTATATCTCGGTGGGCGCGCTGACCAAGCATGTGCAGGCGCTCGATCTGTCGATGCGTTTCAGTTAGTTCTTCTCGCTCCATCATGGCTCTACTCCATCAGCCCGGCATCTCCGGGTTGGTGGTTATCCTGCTTCCTCTCTGGCCGTTTCACTAACACATCTTTCGCTTTACCCCATCATTTTGCGAGCGAGCGCGCCTGTTTTCTGCAACCACCAATCGTTGCACTCCCGGTTTTCGTAGCGGATTCCTGATTGAAAACATGGCCGTCGCCAGCCATGCCCCTTGTCGTTATCCTGCCGCCACCAGCCACACCAGGGAACCAATAACATGACACAACAAGGATTTTCACTGATTGAACTGATGGTGGTCATTGTCATCATCGCCATCCTGAGCGCGCTGGGGATCCCGGCGTATCAGGGCTATCTGCAAAAAGCCGCCATGACCGACATGCTGCAAACCATGAGCGCTTATAAAACCGCCGTAGATCTCTGCAGCCTCAGTAACGCGGGACTGGATGGGTGCAGTGCAGGCAGCCAGGGAATTCCAACGCCAACCACATCGCGTTATGTCAGCGCGGTCACGGTCAATCAGGGCATCATTACCCTGACCGGCCAGTCGACCCTCCAGGGGCTGAGCATCGTCATGACGCCCACGCTGGATGCTCAGAACGGCGCCTCCCGTTGGACGAGAGCCTGCCAGACCGGCGCCAACGCAGATAGCCTGCGTCAGGCATGTGAAGACGTCTTTCGTTTTGACGCTACAGGCGGATGATCATCATGGCTCACAACGCGTTACAGCATGAACTGCAATTACTTTGTCGGCGCTACCACGCCCTGCTGCTGGATATGGATGAGCAGGTGGTTTCTATCGCCGTGGCAGGCCCGGTGGCGGAGGAACTGGTTGCCGCGCTGCGTTTCGCCAGTCACCGGCGAGTTCTGGTTGAGCAATGGCCCGCCGCGCGACTGGAACAGCAGCTCACGTCGCCGCAGGCCGAAGAAACCATCGCGCCTTATCAGCCCGATGCAACCATGCTCGACGAATCCGATGATGCGCCGGTGGTCCAGTTCATCAATCAGACGCTGAAACTGGCGATCCAGCGGCGCGCCTCTGATATCCATTTCGAACCGTTGCCTACCGGTTACCGCATCAGATTACGTATTGACGGGGTCTTGCATGAAATCCCGTCCGCACCGGATTCTTTGGCCGGTCGGCTGATCGCACGGCTCAAAATCATGGGAAAACTCAATATCGCCGAGCGACGTTTGCCGCAGGACGGCCAGTTCAGCCTGCGGCTGGATCAGCACGCCTACTCGCTGCGCATCGCCACGTTGCCGGTTCAGGGCGGTGAGAAAGTGGTGCTGAGAGTACTGCAGACACAGCAGCAGGCCCTGGAACTGGATGCACTGGGCCTGTCAGCCCGCGCGTTGCAGCAATTCAAACGGACGCTGAGTTTGCCGCAAGGGCTGATTCTGGTTACCGGCCCTACCGGCAGCGGCAAGACGTTCACACTGTACAGCGCTATCCGCTGGCTGAACGACGTCAGCCGTAATATTTGCAGCGTGGAGGATCCCGTTGAAATTCCGCTGGCCGGCATCAATCAAACCGCTATCCATGCCCAAAGCCAGTTGGATTTCGCCCGGGTACTGCGTGCCCTGCTGCGCCAGGATCCGGACGTGATCATGATTGGCGAAATTCGCGATGCTGAAACCGCAGAAATTGCCGTCAAAGCAGCACAAACCGGCCATCTGGTACTGTCTACCCTGCATACCAATTCCGCCGCCGACACGCTGGCCCGCCTGGGGCATCTGGGGATTCCCGGTTATCTGCTGGCTGCCGCGCTCAAGCTGGTGATAGCCCAGCGACTGGTCAGGCGATTGTGCCCACATTGCCGCCAGTTGTCCGAGGATGTCGCAACCTTGCCCGATAATCTGTGGCAAGGCCCGTTACGACAGTGGCGAGCGACAGGGTGCGAACACTGCTTCTCCGGTTACTACGGCCGTGCAGCGCTTTATGAACTGCTGCCAGTCACGCCAGCGCTTCAGCAGGCGTTGACTAGTTCCACATCATGGTCCGATAGCGGTCAGGTACGGCTACCAGCAACAGGAAACCGGGCTGCTATCCGCCGGGCTGTCGCTGGTTCACGAAGGCATCACCTCGCTGGAGGAAGTCTATCGGGTGGTGGGCGACCGTATTGAATAAGGGCGAATGATGGCGGTACAAAAACTCTATTACTGGCAAGCGCTTCGCGGTGATGGCGAATTCTGCGCCGGTGAACGCATCGGTACTAGCCGGGATGAGATTTACCAGTATCTGCTGGAGCTCGGCTACCAGCCGCTGCGCCTCAAAACCGGGCAATACCTAACGTCGCGTTACTGGCGCGGCCCCCAGCTATCGGTCATCATCCGGCAACTGGCGACATTGCTGCAGGCCGGGCTGCCATTGCTGGATGCATTAGACCTGCTGGGCCGTCAGCACGAAAAAGCAGGCTGGCGCTGCCTGTTGCAGGAAATTCGCTTACAGGTGTCCCAGGGGCGGGCATTCTCAGAAGTATTAACCGATTATCCCGCCGTCTTTCCGGTGATGTGTAGTTCGCTGGTGGCTGTCGGCGAACTGACCGGGAAACTGGATGACTGTTGCGCCCGACTGGCAAACTATCAGGAAAACCAGCGTCAACTAACCGGGAAAGTGGTCAAAGCCCTGCGCTATCCGGCCTTTGTGATTACAGTAGGGCTGCTCGTCGCACTGCTGATGTTAACGCTGGTCTTACCGGAATTCGCCGGGTTGTACGCCTCCTTTGATGCGCCGCTCCCCTGGCTGACCCGCATGATGCTGGGATTATCGGATACGCTGAGTCGTCACGGTACGTTGCTCGTCACTCTTCCCGTGGTGATATTGCTGGGCTACCGGCAGATACGCCGACAAAAAGTGGAATGGCAAAAGCGAGAGCAGCGGCTACTGTTGAAGCTGCCGCTGCTATCCACACTGGTACGAGGCCATTGCCTGAGCCAAATCTTTCATACTCTGGCAATGACGCAGCAGGCGGGATTAACGCTACCTTCCGGCCTGAGTGCCGCCGCAACACTGAATAACCCGGTTTATCGGCAATCGCTCGCTGAGATCAAAAGCCAGCTTGAACAAGGCATTCCGCTCGGACAAGCTATCCATGATGATCCCTGGCTCTATCCTGCCCCTTGCCATCAACTCGTCAGCGTCGGGGAGGAAACCGGCGCGCTGGATCAACTATTCGCCCGGCTAGCAAGCTGGTATGAGAACCATACCCGGCAATTTGCGGACACACTGACACAAACGCTGGAGCCGCTGTTGCTGGTCATCGTCGGCGGGCTGGTGGGAACATTGGTTATCGCCATGTATCTGCCGATTTTCCAGTTAGGGAATGTACTGGCAGGCGCCTAAACCCGCCAGTACATATACTCGCCATACTTCAGGTACTCGTCATACTTCAGGTTGCCGGCGCGTTAGCGTTCCTGCCACTTGAATATTTGGGGTATATCATCAGCAGGGGATCAACCGTTAAACACCCGGTTTTCCTGCTCGGCAACCCGAATGAAAGTAGTACGTTTGGTCAGTTCTTTCAGCCGCGCGGCGCCCACGTAAGTGCAGGCGGAACGCAGCCCACCGAGAATATCGCGCACGGTATGTTCTACCGGACCGCGCAACGGCAAACGCACCGTCTTGCCTTCCGCGGCACGGTAATCGGCAACGCCGCCGACATGCCGCTCCATCGCCGAGGCGGAACTCATGCCGTAAAACAGCATCATTTTGCGGCCATCTTCCTCAATGATATCGCCGCCGCTCTCTTCATGAGCCGCCAGTAACCCGCCCAGCATCACGAAGTCGGCGCCGCCGCCAAAGGCTTTGGCGACATCGCCCGGCACGCTACAGCCGCCGTCGCTGACAATCTGCCCGCCCAGCCCATGCGCGGCATCAGCGCACTCGATAACCGCCGATAACTGCGGATAACCAACGCCGGTTTTCACTCGCGTAGTACAGACCGAACCGGGACCAATACCCACTTTGACAATATCCGCCCCTGACAATAGCAGCTCTTCTACCATTTCCCCGGTTACCACGTTACCGGCACAAATCACTTTGTCCGGAAAGACTTCACGCGCCTTCTGCACAAAATTGAC
Source organism: Dickeya sp. NCPPB 3274 (assembly GCF_000406205.1). NCBI lineage: Bacteria > Pseudomonadati > Pseudomonadota > Gammaproteobacteria > Enterobacterales > Pectobacteriaceae > Dickeya > Dickeya sp. NCPPB 3274. The sequence continues at coordinate 4,188,915 of NZ_CM001979.1, forward strand.
GAAATGCTCCGAATACCCGTTAGCCACATCAATGCAGATAAATTTCAGAGCCGGCGATAACGCCAGAATCTGCGTCATTTTCTCGAAATCACCGTCAGACGTACCGCTCGATACCATCACATGACGTAAAACGGCGTCGGGCGTACTCTCGATAAACTGCCGCCACTCGGCTACCGAATAGTGTTTGTGTACGGCGGTCAGCAGCTCAAATGACGCCAGAACCCGCGCCATCTGGAACGTACCCACCGTGTCCATGTTGGCTGCAATAATCGGCACGCCGGACCAGTCGCCGCCGGCGTGCAAAAAGGCAAACTCACGCGTCAACTCCACGTCTGATCGGCTCTTCAACGTAGAACGTTTGGGGCGGATCAGCACATCTTTAAAACCCAACTTGATATCTTCTTCAATACGCATGATAAACGACCTGATGAAGTGAGAATGATGGTCAGGGAAGGAACGGGCGATAAGCACCAATTCATAATGATCATACGCCCGAATAATCCGGCGGCAAGACTGCGATTTTCCCTCGATTTGGGCTAGAATCCGGTAAATTTACCCAGCCATTTCCAGTTGATTACCATGGCATACATCGTCGCGCTGACAGGCGGTATAGGCAGCGGAAAAAGTACGGTTGCTCAGGGCTTTGCAACGCTAGGCGCCACCATTGTCGATGCGGACGTAATCGCCCGCCAGGTGGTTTCTCCCGGGCAGCCCGCTCTGGCAGCCATTGTTGAATATTTTGGCCGGGAGATATTACAGCCAGACGGCGCGCTGAACCGAAGCGCCCTGCGAGAACGCATTTTTTCCAGCCCGGAGGACAAACGCTGGCTCAACGCCTTGCTGCATCCGTTGATCCACCAGGAGACCCGGCGTCAGTTGGCGGCCGTCACCACCCCTTATGCGTTATGGGTGGTGCCCCTGCTGGTGGAAAATCAGCTTCAGGGGCAGGCGCAGCGCATTCTGGTGGTGGATGTTCCCCTGGAGACGCAATTGCAACGCACCATGGCCCGGGATGGCGTTTCCCGCGCTCAGGCGCAAAACATTCTGGCGTCGCAGGCCAGCCGCGAACAGCGGTTAGCCTGCGCCGATGATATTATCGATAATAATAGCAATCCGAGCGTACTCGCTCCGCGGATTGCCGCTCTGCATCAGCATTATCTGGCGCTGGCTACATCCGCAACTGACAGGACGACCCATAATGAGTGACGTTTCCTCAACAGTTCTTTTTGAATATCCGCTGAATGAAAAAATGCGTACCTGGCTACGCCTGGAGTTTTTGCTGCAACAGATGTACGACAACCACGCGTTGAAGGATATTGGCGTTGCCCTGACCTTCTTCCGCGCGGTGGCGGAATTGCTGGATATTCTCGAACGCGGGGACGCCCGCCCCGACCTGCTGAAAGAGCTGGAACGTCAGCAACAAAAACTGGCGCAGTGGGCCGAATTGCCGGAAGCGGATATTGAGCGCATTAACACGCTGCGTCAGAAGCTACGAAACCTGTCGGGCGAACTGATTGCCGCTCCGCGCATGGGGCAAGGGTTGCGTGAAGACAAGTTGATCGGTATGGTTCGGCAGCGCCTGAGCCTGCCGGGCGGATGTTGCAGTTTTGACCTGCCCACACTGCATATCTGGTTACACCAGTTGCCAGAACAAAAACAGTGGCAGACCAGCATCTGGCTGGACAGTGTATCGCCGTTGAAGCGCTCGCTCGACAGCATACTGGAATTGATCCGCCATGCGGGCGCCTTCAAGGAACAAATCAGCCTTAACGGTTTCTATCAGGATAATGCGATCGACGCCGACCTGTTACGTTTACGGATTGGTCTTGAGCACCAGATCTATCCGCAAATATCTGGTCACAAGACCCGTTACGCCATCCGTTTCCTACCGCTGGATAGCGATGGGCAAATACCTGCGCGACTGGCATTCGAACTGGCTTGTTGCTAAGCGAGAGCTGTTTTCTGGAGATAACCATACCGAGGATAACAAGATGACCGTTGTAAAATGCCCCACCTGCGCCAAACCGGTGGAATGGAGCGAAAATAGCCCTTATCGGCCGTTTTGCAGCAAACGTTGCCAGTTGATCGATCTGGGGGAATGGGCCGACGAGGAAAAACGTATTCCCAGCGCGGAAGATGTATCCGACAGCGACGCCTGGAGCGAAACACAGCATTAATCCGGCATTCGCTACTAATTTTCGGCATTCGCTACTAATCCGGTATTCGCTTATTGCCATTTCGCACCGCGATTCATACCGGCTCCAGCGCATGAATCGCCGGCAGTACGGCAAACCCCGGCTGGAATTTAGGCGATATCCGCCTTCAGACGACGAATCATCTCGGCGTTGGCGGGCGGAAATTCTGCTTCATCCAGTTCGTCAGCCGTCAGCCAGCGCGAGGGTTGGCCTTCACGACCATACGGCTCGCCGCGCCATTGCTCCACCAGGAAGAAATGCAACGTAATCAGGCGTTCGCCCGCCGAAAACGTTTTGCTGTCCAGCGGTTTTGGATTGATCACCTCAATCCCCGCTTCTTCATGCAGTTCTCGCACCAGCGCCTGCTCCGGCGTTTCACCTTCTTCGACCTTGCCGCCGGGAAACTCCCATTTACCGGCCATGTGCACCCCGGCCGGGCGACAGGCGATGAAGAACTCTCGCTGCGGATTCCGGATAATCCCTACCGCCACAGATAAAGTTTTTTGCATCATTATCCTTTCAACCAGTGAAAAGGCGGTCAATGACCGCCTTTTATTTGATATATCGCTACGTTACCGGCCTTATTTCTGCAGGCGACCGTGGCACTGTTTGTATTTTTTGCCGGAGCCGCACGGGCATGGGTCGTTACGTCCGATCTTGCGATCGGCATAAGGTGAACCGGTAGCCGCTTCATCCTGATGGCTCAATTGCTGCTGACGGGCCAGACGCTCGGCTTCTTCACGGCGCTGCTGTTCCAACGCTTCGATTTCTTCCGGCATCCGCACCTGAACCTTACTCAGGGTGCTGATCACTTCATACTTGAGGCCTTCCAGCATAGCAGCAAACATGGCGAACGACTCGCGCTTGTATTCCTGTTTCGGATCTTTCTGCGCATACCCGCGCAGATGAATCCCCTGACGCAGATAGTCCATCGCCGCCAGATGTTCTTTCCACAGCGAATCCAGCGTCTGCAGCATCACGCCTTTCTCGAAGTTGCGCATGACATCGCTGCCGACCACTTCTTCCTTACGACCATACACTTCCACCGCCTGCGCGTAGATACGTTCCCGCAGCGTCTCTTCGTGCAGATCCGGCTCCTTGTCCAGCCATTCGGCGATCGGCAGTTCGAGGTCAAAGTCATTTTTCAGACGCTGTTCCAGCCCCGGAATATCCCACATTTCCTCCAGAGACTGCGGCGGGATATGGGCATCAATGGTGACCTTGAACACGTCTTCACGAATGCTGTTGATGGTTTCGCTGATATCAGATGCATCCAACAGCTCGTTGCGCTGAGTATAAATAGCGCGACGTTGGTCATTGGCCACATCATCGTACTCAAGCAGCTGTTTACGAATGTCGAAGTTACGGTTTTCCACCTTGCGTTGCGCATTGGCGATCGCCTTGGTCACCCACGGATGCTCAATCGCTTCGCCTTCCTTCATCCCCAGTTTACGCATCATGTTGGAAACGCGATCCGACGCAAAAATACGCATCAGCGCATCTTCCATCGACAGGTAAAAACGGGAAGAACCCGGGTCGCCCTGACGGCCGGAACGACCACGCAACTGGTTGTCGATACGGCGGGATTCATGACGTTCGGTGCCGATAATGTGCAGACCGCCTGCAGCCAGCACTTCATCATGACGTTGTTGCCATTCAGCTTTAATGGCGGCGATTTGGGCTTCGTCCGGATTTTCCTGTTGCGCCACTTCCGCCTGCCAGCTGCCGCCCAGCACGATATCGGTACCACGGCCCGCCATGTTGGTGGCGATGGTCACCGCTCCCGAACGCCCGGCCTGCGCCACGATATCCGCTTCCATCGCATGGAATTTAGCGTTCAGCACGTTGTGTTTGATGCCGGCGTTGGTCAGTGCATGCGATACCACTTCGGATTTTTCGATGGAAATGGTCCCCACCAGCACCGGCTGCCCCTTGGCGGTACGCTCTCTGATATCTTCAATGATGGCGCCGATTTTTTCCTGCTCGGTCATGTATACCAGATCCGGCAGATCCTTACGGATCATTGGGCGGTTGGTCGGCACGACGATAGTGTCCAGCTTATAAATCGAGCTGAATTCGAACGCTTCGGTATCTGCCGTACCGGTCATCCCGGCCAGCTTCTCATAGATACGGAAGTAGTTCTGGAAAGTGATCGAGGCCAGCGTCTGGTTCTCGTTATTGATCTTGACGTTTTCCTTGGCTTCCACCGCCTGGTGCAAACCATCGGACCAGCGACGCCCCTGCATGGTACGGCCGGTATGCTCGTCAACGATAATGACTTCATCGTCTTTCACAATGTAGTCGACGTCGCGGGTAAACAGCACATGAGCGCGCAACGCCGCCGTCACGTGGTGCATCAGCATAATGTTGGCCGGCGAATACAGCGACTCGCCTTCTTCCATAATGCCGCCGTTCACCAGCAACTCTTCGATTTTGACCAGACCGCGTTCGGTCAGGTTAACCTGACGGGCTTTCTCATCCACCGAGAAATGGCCTTCGCCCTGGAAAGTGTCAGAATCCTCTTTATCCTGACGGATCAGGTGCGGGATGATTTTGTTTACCCGCATATAAAGTTCGGAGCTGTCTTCCGCCGGACCAGAAATAATCAGCGGGGTACGCGCTTCATCGATGAGGATGGAGTCCACTTCGTCCACCAGCGCGTAATACAGTTCGCGCTGCACACGCTCTTCCGGGCTGAACGCCATGTTGTCGCGCAGGTAGTCGAAACCGTATTCGTTGTTAGTGCCGTAGGTAATATCGGCAGCGTAGGCTTCACGCTTGGCCGGCGCCGGCATACCCGGCAGGTTGATGCCGACAGTCAGCCCCAGGAATTCAAACAGCGGGCGGTTATTTTCGGCGTCACGCTGGGCCAGATAGTCGTTGACGGTCACCACATGCACGCCCCGGCCAGTCAGGGCATTGAGGTACGCCGGCAGGGTTGCGGTCAGGGTTTTACCTTCACCGGTACGCATTTCCGCGATGCAGCGCTCATTCAACACCATACCGCCGATCAGCTGTACGTCGAAGTGGCGCATGCCAAAAACACGCTTACTGGCTTCACGCACCACAGCGAAGGCTTCCGGCAGCAGCGACTCCAGGGTTTCGCCCTTCTTGATACGGTCACGAAATGCCTGAGTTTTCGCCTTCAGCTCATCGTCGGAGAGTTTCTCCATGTCCGGTTCGAGGCGATTGATCACATCCACAATTTTGCGCATACGGCGCAACGCACGGTCATTACGGCTACCGAAAACTTTGGTCAATAACTTGATTAACATAGTAATTTTAATCTCAACAATGCCAGTCCATCGATGCTGGCACGACATCAGAAAAGGAATCTACGGCTACTTGCCATAGAGCAGCATACTATCGAAGTCAGGCGCGCGGCCCGGCACGAATGCCCTGAACCTGCGCCAGCCATAGGCCGGTATGATGGGAAGGTGAAACATGAGTCGGCACCAGATCGGCACCGGCAGAAGCGTGCGGTGTCGCCTCGCGCGTCAGCAACGCATTCAGCGTTTCCAGCAATACCTGATGATGTAGCCGGGAAGCCTCCGTCGCCTCAACCACGGTAACGGGTGGCGTAAAAGCAAACGACAGGTGACGAATCACCGTGCGGATGGCATGCTGATGCCAGAAATCATTACTGAATGGCGAACGGCGACGGGAATCTTTTAATGCCGCCAGATCGGTGAGATTGAAATAAGATACGTTCGGACGACTGATCGCCGATGCGGAATTAGGTGCGGTAGAGGCATCGCGTGATTCGGTGAAGTTGGCAGGCAGGCCGAGCGTCGCCGCGACCATCCCCAGCAGCAGGTGAGGCCAGAAATAACGTCTGCCAAATTGTCGCCAACGATTTAAAATACCAATCACAAGTTTCTTTCCGTCGGAGCCTGCGTTATGCGTGATAACCGTCCACAATCACTGGAGTCATTTTTCGATGGCGCATCGCAAGCCGGATCAGGCCCGCTGCATGATATTCAACAACGTGCGCTCGCACTGCTGAAACTCAATCGGGCGGTGCATGCCCTGTTGCCGACAGCGCTGCGCTCGTACTGCCGAGTGGCCAACTATCGTCATGGTCTGCTGGTACTGGAAACCGCCGGCGCCAACTGGCTGATGCGGTTACGTTATGAACAACCTGCCCTGCTTTCCGCTCTGCGCGCACAAATACTACCATCATTGGCGGCAATCGACATCAGGATTAATCCAGCGCTGGCCGCAAAAATGCATGAAAACGAGAAAACCCATACCATTGCACCGACAGATGAAACCACGGTGACAACGACACGAATTCTCAGTGCGCAGAGTGCGGAAATATTAAAGGGGCTGGCGGAGCAAAGTCCGGAACGACTACAGAAAATATTAAAACGACTGGCTTCGCTGGCCGGAGAGAATACCAGCGAAAACCAGCCGTCATGATGTCATGTATTGCGGATCAGGCCAGAACGGTTGACGGCGCTTTGAAAGCCAGCGGCATTTCCGCTTCATCTTCAAAGGTCACGAATTCCCACGCTTCCTGTTTAGCCAGCACAGCCTGCAGCAGTTTGTTATTCAGCGCGTGGCCGGATTTGAACGCCGTGAACGCGCCAATGATGTTGTGACCGCACATGAACAGGTCGCCAATCGCGTCCAGCATTTTGTGGCGCACGAACTCATCGTCAAAACGCAGACCGTCTTCGTTCAGCACACGGTAATCATCCACCACGATCGCACTATCGAGACTGCCGCCCAGGCACAGACCGCGGGATTGCAGATACTCGATATCGCGCATAAACCCAAAGGTACGCGCGCGGCTGATCTGGCGCACAAACGCATCAGCGGAGAAATCCAGCTTGAAGCGCTGTGAACCGGCATCAATCACCGGGTGATTAAAGTCGATGGTAAAATCAAGGCTAAAACCGTTGAACGGCTTCAATTCTGCCCACTTGTCACCGTCTTCTACACGTACAGGCTGTTTGATACGAACAAACTTCTTGGCACAGTTCAGTTCTTCGATACCAGCATCCAGCAGCAGGTAGACAAACGGACTGGCGCTGCCGTCCATGATCGGAATTTCAGGCGCATCCACGTCAACAACGATGTTGTCGATGCCTAATCCCGCCAGGGCCGCATTCAGATGCTCCACCGTCGAAATGCGCACGTCATGCTCATTAACCAGGCAAGTACAGAGCATGGTATCACGCACGGATTTGGCATCAGCCGGAAAATCAACCGGTGGATTCAAGTCAGTACGACGATAGATGACCCCGGTGTTCGCCGGTGCAGGACGCATAGTCAGGGTGACTTTTTTGCCGGTATGAAGACCGACCCCTGTCGCCTGTACGATACGTTTTAATGTACGTTGTTTGATCATCGTATTATCTCGCATTCATCTGAACCTACGGCCTTAGCTTACACCAAGGCCGGCGGCACAGTTTAGCACAAAGAGCGGAGATTCCAACCTAACCTTAGTCAGCCTGCTTACGCAGGAAAGCAGGAATATCGAGATAGTCCGGCTCTTTATTGGTCTGCACGCTCTGGTCATTCACCACTTTGGCCGCAGGTTTTTCCTGCGTCAGCGGCGCCATGCCATGTTGCTGATAGCGGTGGTCCATAACCGGCTGGCTGCTTTGCTTGTTGGTAACCAGCGTAATTTCCGGACGTTTGTCCATGCCGATGCCGGTGGCGACCACGGTCACCCGCAGTTCGTCGTTCATATCCGGATCCAGCGACGTACCAATCACTACCGTCGCATTATCGGATGCAAACGCGCGAATGGTATTACCAACAGTCTCAAATTCATCCAGACGCAGATCGAAACCAGCGGTAATGTTAACCAGCACGCCGCGCGCGCCGGAAAGGTCGATATCTTCCAGCAGCGGACTGGAGATAGCCATTTCCGCCGCCTCTTCCGCACGGTCTTCACCGCGAGCCACGCCGGAACCCATCATGGCGTAACCCATTTCGGACATCACGGTGCGCACGTCGGCGAAGTCGACGTTCATCAGACCCGGACGGGTAATCAGCTCGGCAATACCCTGCACCGCGCCTTTCAACACGTCGTTAGCCGCGCCGAACGCGTCCAGCAGAGAGATGCCACGCCCCAGCACTTTCAACAGCTTGTCGTTGGGGATGGTGATCAGCGAATCAACGTGCTTGGACAGCTCCGCGATCCCCTGCTCGGCAAACGCCATGCGTTTTTTGCCTTCAAAATTGAACGGTTTGGTCACTACGGCAACCGTCAGGATACCCAGATCCTTGGCGACTTCCGCCACCACCGGCGCAGCGCCGGTGCCAGTGCCGCCGCCCATTCCGGCTGCGATGAACACCATGTCCGCACCTTCCAGCGCAGAACGCAGTGCTTCGCGATCTTCCTCGGCGGAATTGCGGCCCACTTCCGGGTTGGCGCCAGCGCCCAGACCCTTGGTGATACCGCTGCCGATCTGGATGGTCTGGCCGACCGCCGTTTTGCGCAGTGCCTGAGCATCGGTGTTAACCGCAAAGAATTCAACACCTTCGATGCGTTCACGCACCATGTGTTCGACAGCGTTGCCGCCGCCACCACCGACGCCGATGACTTTAATCACCGCGTCGTTGGTTAACTCCATTGGTTCAAACATAGTTTCTCTCCGTCTTGTGCCTGTGTTACTTCAAGATCAAAAAAGTCGTGCTAAATGATCTCTTTTGATAACCGTCAAAATTCCTTTCTCAGCCAGCTGTTCAGGCGTTTAAACCAGTTGCTGACCGAGGCGCGTTTCTCAACCTCGTGTTCGCCACTCAGATGAGACTCTTTGCCGTAATGCAGCAGCCCTACAGCCGTCGAGTAATAGGGCTCCTGCGCATAATCCGTTAATCCGGTGATATTCAGCGGCTGGCCGATGCGCACCTGCGTGTGGAACACGCGCTGCGCGCAGGCCGCCAGACCGTCAATTTGCGCCGCACCGCCGGTCAGCACGATGCCGGCCGCCAGATGATGCTTCACGCCCTGCTGGCGCAGCTGTTCCTGCAACTGCAACAGCTCGTCATTCACCAGATTCAATAACTCGGTATAGCGAGGTTCAATCACCTCCGCCAACGTCTGACGCTGCAGACTACGCGGCGGACGACCGCCGACGCTCGGCACTTCCACGGTTTCATCTTTGCTGACGATGGAACCGAGCGCGCAACCGTAACGTACCTTGATCGCTTCCGCATCCGTGGGCGGCGTGCCAAACGCATAGGCTATATCGCTGGTGACTACGTTACCAGCATAAGGAATCACTTTTGTGTGACGCAGCGCGCCGCCGGTATACACCGCCATATCCATAGTGCCGCCGCCGATATCCACTACGCACACGCCCAGTTCGCGCTCGTCTTCGGTCAGCACCGCATAACTGGATGCCAGCCCGGCGAAAATCAGTTGATCCACCTTCAGACCGCAACGCTCCACCGCTTTAACAATGTTCTTCGCCATGTCGTTATGGCAGGTGATCAGGTGCACCTTGGCCTGCATCCGCACGCCAGACAGCCCGACCGGGTTTTTAATCCCTTCCTGATAATCGATGGCGTATTCCTGCGGGATCACATGCAGAATACGGTGCTCGTCACGGACCCGGACAGATTTGGCCGTATGCACCACGCTTTCGACATCGTCCTGCGTGACTTCTTCTTCGGAGATAGGCACCATGCCGATCTCGTTCTGGCAGCTGATGTGCTTACCGGACAACGCCAGATACACGGATGAAATCTGGCAATCAGCCATCAGTTCGGCCTGATCGATGGCGCGCTGAACGCACTTGACCACCGATTCCAGATCGTTAACGCCGCCTTTATCCATGCCCCGTGACGGGCAGCTTCCCACACCGATGATATTGATCATGCCATCTGGCAGAACTTCACCTACCAGCGCAGCTACTTTTGCTGTACCGATTTCCAGCCCAACTACCAGTTTTCTGTCCGTCGACTTGATCATTGCTGTTTAGCCTGTGCCTGATTTTGTTGCTGATTACCGTTCTTTTGCTGATCAATGTCTTTTTGCTGATCAATAAATGCCGGGCTCCAACCTACCGCTGCGCCGGTTTCATAGCGCAAATCCACGTAGTTAACCCGCTTGTTTTCATTCTGGGCCTGCCGCTGCAACAACGGATAGATCTCCAGAAAACGCGCCAGACGCCGACTTCTGTCATCACGTCCCAGATCGAGGCGGATATCATCGTCCAGCCCAACCTGCCATGAATGGCGCGCGGTCATCGCCACCATCTTCACCGTGAACTTGCCTGCCGCCAGTATCTGGTTCATCTCGCGATACCCCTCCAGCACGTCTTCTTCACCGCCCTCCGGACCGTACAGCATCGGCATTTTCTTATTGCCGATGCGCTCAGCCGGCACGCTGAAGGCGTTACCCTCGCTGTCAACCATAAGCTGGTCATTCCAGCGCGCAAATGGAACGTATTCAACCAGATGAATCTTTAATTCGTCCGGCCACTGCTTACGTACGCTGGCCTGTTTAATCCAGGGCAGGCGCTCGATCTGCTGCTGGATGACATTCACATCCTGCGTCATGAACGTCCCCGGCGATCCCAGCGACAAAATCGCCTGGCGAATATCGTCATTGGTGGTGTAGTGTCGCTCGCCGGTCACCACCAGTCTGGACAGCGGCAGACGGCTGGCATCTTTCATCCAGCCCAGCACCATCCAGCTTCCCCACAGGATGGTGCCGGCCACCATCAGCAGGAAAAAAATCCCCGCCAGCTGACTGCCATTGCTGCGTCGTGCGCCCTTTTCCTGCTCACGTCCGCGTGTATTCAACGCCGCCTGCGACATACTAATCAGCCAACTCCACAACAGATACGCGGCGGTAACCGTTGTCTGTCCGGACTGAGCGCGAAACGTCGGCGCACCGAACCTCAGCCGACCGGCGGCCGGTTTCGTCGCGGTCAGCGTGGGTGCGTTTCATCACTACCATCACGTGCTCAGTCATCTCGTTCTCAGTCTTTGGTCTTCGCCTGCAGACGATTTTCCGCCAGCCGACGCGCCAGTTTGCCAATGTTGCCGGCGCCCTGAACCAGCACCAGATCATCGCCCTGCAGCGCCTGCGCCAGCAGTTCAGGCAGCGTTTCCACATCCGGCACCATAATCGGGTCGATTTTGCCGCGCCCGCGGATGGTGCGACACAACGACCGGCTGTCCGCTCCCGGAATCGGCGCTTCACCGGCCGAATACACATCCAGCATCAGCAGCACATCCACCTGGGACAGCACGTGCGCGAAGTCATCGTACAGATCCCGCGTGCGGGTATAGCGATGCGGCTGAAAAATCATCACCAGACGTTTATCCGGCCAGCCGGCGCGCGCCGCCTTGATGGTAGCGTCCACTTCCGTCGGGTGATGCCCGTAATCATCCACCAGCATGGCGCTACCGCTTTTGCCGTTGACCGGCTGGAGCGGGAATTCACCCAGAAAATCGAACCGACGCCCCGTCCCCTGAAAACGCGCCAGCGCTCGCAGAATCGCGTCGTCGTCAATGCCTTCTTCCGTCGCCACCGCTACCGCCGCCGCCGCATTCAGCGCATTGTGGCGGCCCGGCGCATTCAGCGTCACATTCAGCAGCGGTTTACCCTGACGCGCCAGCGTAAACAGCCCCTGCGCCCCAACCTGCCGGTAGTCAGCCACCCGCACATCCGCATCGTCGCTGAAACCATAAGTGGTGATGTGGCGCCCCACTTTCGGCAACAGCTCCCGAATCACCGCATCATCCAGGCACATCACCGCATGGCCGTAAAACGGCAGGTTGTGCAGGAAGTTGATGAACGTCTGTTTGAGGTTCTCAAAATCGCCCTGATACGTGTCCATATGGTCGGCTTCGATGTTGGTCACAATCGCCACCATCGGCTGCAAATGCAGGAACGACGCATCGCTCTCGTCCGCTTCCGCAATCAGGTAACGGCTCGACCCCAACCGGGCGTGCGTCCCCGCGGCTTTGACCAGACCGCCATTGACGAACGTCGGGTCCAGCCCCGCTTCCGCATAGATACTGGTCACCATCGCCGTGGTCGTGGTCTTGCCATGCGTTCCGGCAATGGCGATGCCATGACGAAAGCGCATCAATTCTGCCAGCATCTCTGCCCGGCGAATCACCGGAATACGGGCCTCATGTGCCGCGATAATCTCCGGGTTATCCGCCGTAATCGCGCTGGATACCACCACCACGCTCGCTTCATTCACATTTTCCGGGCGATGGTGGAAATAGATCTGGGCGCCCAAATCAGTCAATTGCTGCGTCACGGCGTTGGGCGCCAGATCAGAACCGCTGATCTGATAGCCCTCGTTAGCCAGGACTTCGGCGATACCGCCCATGCCGGCACCACCGATGCCAACAAAATGGATGTGCCGGACGCGGTGCATCTCGGGCACGATTGAACGCAGTTTCGCCAGTTCTTGAGTATTCACTATCTTCTATCGCAACCTACATCAACGCCGGCTATTGCCGGCCATTATCATTAATTCCGGACAGCATGAACCGCCCGCTGCATCGCCGCCGCCGCGACTTCGGCCGCCACTCGTTCCGTCGCATCGGGAATCGCCACGGTTCGGGCTTTTTGCGCCATATCGCGTAATGTGGCGCGATCCCAGGCCGACAACACCTCGCTTATCGCGTCCACGCTGAGGTCGGCCTGTTCGATAATCTTTGCGGCGCCCGCCTGTTCCAGCGGCAACGCATTCCAGTACTGCTGCCGATCCTTATGCAGGAACGGCACAAATAACGCCGGCAACCCGGCCGCGGCAATCTCGCTGACGGTTAGCGCACCGGAGCGGCACACCACCACATCGGCCCAGGCATACGCCGCCGCCATGTCGTCGATAAACTCGGTAATCCGATGCTGCGGCTGACCGGCTTGCGCATAAGCAGCCTGTACTTCCGCCTGAGCGCCTTTGCCGGTTTGGTGCCAGATGGTAACGGCGTCATGCAGCCGCGCCGCTACGCCGGGCAGGGTTTGATTCAACACCCGCGCCCCCTGGCTTCCACCAACCACCAGCACCCGCACCGGGCCGCTGCGCTCAGCCAGCCGCTCCGTCGGCGACGGCAGCGCCAGCACATCGGTACGCACCGGATTTCCCACCACATCCGCGTGAGGAAACGCCCCTGGGAATGCCTGTAATACCTTTTTGGCGATGCGCGACAGCCAGCGGTTGGTCAACCCGGCGATACCGTTTTGCTCGTGCAAAACCACCGGGATGCCGCACAGCCAGGCAGCCAGGCCGCCGGGGCCGGACACATAACCGCCCATCCCCAGCACAACGTCCGGCTGATAACGGCGCATAATCGCCTGCGCCTGCCGCACCGCCCGAAAGATACGCACCGGCGCCAGCACCAATGCCGCCAATCCTTTGCCGCGCAGACCGGAAATACGGATAAAGTCGATGTCGATGCCGTGTTTCGGCACCAGATCCGCTTCCATCCGGTCGGCCGTGCCCAGCCAGCGCACCTGCCAGCCCTGCGCCATCAGATGATGCGCCACCGCCAGACCGGGAAACACATGCCCGCCGGTACCGCCAGCCATCACCATCAAACGCTTGCCTTCGCCACTCATCGGGCACCTCTCGTAAACGCCTGCGCTTTGGTCAGGCGCGTTTCATAATCAATTCGCAACAACAACACGATAGCCGTCGACATAATCAGCAGACTGGAACCGCCGTAGCTGATCAGCGGCAATGTCAGCCCTTTGGTCGGCAACATGCCCGCGGCTGCGCCGACATTCACCAGCGTCTGAAAACTGAACCAGATACCGATGGAGCAGGCCAGAAAGCCCGAAAAACGCTGATCGATTTCCAGCGCCCGTCTTCCTATCGACATCGCACGAAAAGCGACGAAGAATATCATTAACAACGCCAAAACCACACCGATATAGCCCAGTTCCTCCCCCAGAATGGAGAAAATGAAGTCGGTATGCGCCTCCGGCAGATATTCCAGTTTCTGGATGGAATTGCCGAGCCCCTGCCCCCACAGTTCGCCGCGGCCAAACGCCATCAACGACTGGGTCAACTGATAACCGCTGCCGAACGGGTCGTCCCACGGATTCCAGAACGACGTCACGCGGCGTACGCGATACGGCTCCGCGATAATCAACAGCGCGACGGCGAAGATGCCACAACCGATGATCGCCAGGAACTGCCACAGTTTGGCTCCGGCCAGAAACAACATCGCCAGCGTGGTGATGAACAACACCACCACCGTACCAAGGTCCGGCTGGGCCAGCAGCAGCACCGCCAGCACCACCATCACGCCCATCGGCTTGCAAAATCCCCAGAAGTTATTCCGTACCTCTTCGACTTTGCGCACCATGTAGCTGGAGAGGTAGCAGAACAACGACAACTTCGATAACTCTGCCGGCTGAATACGCAGCGGGCCAAGGGAAATCCAGCGTGACGCCCCGTTGACCGAGCTGCCCACCACCAGCACGATCAGCAGCATCACCATCGACACCAGCAGCAATACCACGCTGTAACGCTGCCAGACCTCCATCGGAACCCGCATGGTGACCAGCGACAAACCAAACGCCAGCCCCAGATACAGCGCATCGCGCTTGGCGAATAAAAAGGGATCGCTGGCCAGCCGCTGCCCGACCGGCATCGACGCCGAGGTCACCATCACAAAGCCGATCACCGCCAGCCCCAGGGTCAACCACAGCAGCGTCCGGTCGTACAGCACGGTGCTGAGGTTGTCGCTTTCACGCGTCCCCATCACCCAGCTTTTCAGACGTTCGACCATGCCGGCCCCGATAAAACGCATTATCCCAGCTCCTCCGCCAGTCGGGCGAACTCGTCGCCGCGCTGTTCGAAACTGCGGAACTGATCGAGACTGGCGCAAGCCGGCGACAGCAACACCATGTCTCCCGGCTGAGTGCGGCTGGCGATAAGGCGCATCGCCTGCTCCATGGTTTCGGTCTGCTCGGCGATTTCCGGACGCAGCGCCGCCAGTTGCCCACCATCACGACCAAAGCAGTACAGACGAATGCTGTCGCCCTGCAGGTAATGCAATAACGGAGAGAAATCCGCCGATTTCCCGTCGCCGCCCAGCAGCAGATGCAGCGTGCCATCGACATGCAGCCCGCTCAGCGCCGCCTCGGTGCTGCCGACGTTGGTAGCCTTGGAATCATTGACCCAGCGCACGTCATGACGCGCCAGCGTCAGTTGGAAACGGTGCGGCAAGCCGGTAAAGGTAGTCAGCGCGATCAGGGCCGACGAGCGGGGAATACCCACAGCGTCCGCCAGCGCCAGCGCCGCCAGCGCATTGGTGTAGTTGTGCTGACCAACCAATTTAATTTCGCGGGTATTCAGCACCCGCTCGCCTTTCACCCGCAGCCAGGTTTCACCCTGCTGCCGGTTCAGGTGGTAATCGCCCACATCCACGCCGAAACTCAGGCAACGCGCGTCGGCGCCGCGCACCGGCATGGTCAGGGCGTCGTCCGCGTTCACAATGCAGACTTTAGCGTTTTCATAAATGCGCAATTTGGCGGCGCGGTACTGTTGCAGCCCCAACGGGTAGCGGTTGGTGTGATCCTCGGTTACGTTGAGGATCGTGGCTGCGGCGGCGTGCAGGCTGTAGGTGGTTTCCAACTGGAAGCTCGACAGCTCCAGCACATACAGCTGGCTTTCCTGCTTGAGCAGTTCCAGCGCCGGTACGCCGATGTTGCCGCCCACGCCGGCGGCCCAACCGGCCGCGCGCGCCATTTCACCCACCAGCGTGGTCACGGTGCTTTTACCGTTGGAACCGGTGATAGCGACGATCGGCGCCTGCGCTTCGCGGCAGAACAGTTCGATATCGCCGATAATTTCAATGCCGGCTTCCGCCGCCTCGCACAGGATCGGCGTCGCCAGCGCGATACCCGGACTGGCGACGATCAGATCGGCGGACAGCAGCCACTCATCATTGAGGCTGCCCAAATGACGTTCAACGGACTCAGGCAGTTTATCCAGGCCCGGCGGACTAATACGGGTATCCACCACGCGCGGCACCACCCCGCGTGCAAGGAAAAAATCAACACAGGAGAGCCCTGTCAGCCCTAACCCGATAATGACAACCTTTCTACCCTGATAGTCCATTTTTTACCGTACCTTGAGCGTTACCAGGCCGATGAGCATCAGCATCAGCGAAATAATCCAGAACCGCACGATCACCCGCGGCTCCGGCCATCCCTTAAGTTCATAGTGATGGTGGATCGGCGCCATACGGAAAATCCGCTGGCCGCGCAGCTTGAAGGAACCCACCTGCAAAATCACGGACAGCGTTTCCACCACAAACACCCCGCCCATGATCACCAGCAAAAACTCCTGACGCAGCAGCACCGCGATGGTGCCCAGCGCGCCGCCCAGCGCCAGCGATCCGACATCACCCATAAACACCTGCGCCGGATAGGTGTTAAACCACAGAAAACCGAGGCCGGCGCCGACAATCGCGGTGCACACCACCACCAGCTCGCTGGCATGCCGGATATACGGAATGTGCAGGTAGCTGGCGAAATTCATGTTGCCGGTCGCCCAGGCCACCAGCGCGAAACCAACCGCCACAAACACCGTCGGCATGATGGCCAACCCGTCCAGGCCATCGGTGAGGTTGACGGCGTTGCTAGTACCGACAATCACGAAGTACGCCAGCACGATGTACATCACGCCCAGTTGCGGCATCACGTCCTTAAAGAACGGCACCACCAGCTGCGTCGCCGGCGTATCCTTGCCAATCACGTACATGGAAAACGCGACTACCAGCGCCAGTACCGACTGCCAGAAGTACTTCCAGCGGGCAATCAGCCCGCGGGTGTCCTTACGCACCACCTTGCGGTAGTCATCCACAAACCCGACGATGCCGTAACCCACCAGCACCAGCAGTACGCACCAGACATATGGGTTAGACAGGTTGACCCACAACAGCACCGAAATAATGATCGACGCCAGAATCATCACCCCGCCCATAGTCGGCGTGCCGCGCTTGCTGAAATGGGACTCCGGCCCTTCGTTACGCACCACCTGACCAATTTGCAGGCGTTGCAGCCAGGCGATCAGATGCGGCCCCATCCACAGGGAAATGATTAACGCCGTCAGCAGGCTGACAATGGCCCGGAACGTCAAATACGAAAAGACGTTAAAGCCGGAATAAAACTTGACCAGATGCTCGGCCAGCCAAACTAACATGTGGCATTCTCCTGTAATGCGTGTACTACCTGTTCCATCGCAGCGCTGCGTGAACCTTTAATTAAAACGGTAATGGTATTGTGCTGCGCCACCAGCTCCCGCAAACGGGCGATCAGCGCAGTTTTATTGTCAAAATGCTCGCCTGCGCCGCTGGCGTCGCCGATAAGCGCGCTCAGCACGCCCACGCTCAATACTTTCTCAATGTTTGCCTTGCGGGCCGCCTCGCCCACCTGACGGTGACACGCCTGCGCATTCTGGCCCAGTTCAGCCATATCGCCGACCACCATCACCCGGTAGCCCGGCATCTCCGCCAGCACCTGCGCGGCCGCGGTCATTGACCCGACGTTGGCGTTGTAGCTGTCGTCCAACAGCAATTTCCCAGGCGCCAGCGCAATCGGGAACAGCCGCCCCGGCACAGCCTGCAATTGCGCCAGCCCGGCCTTCACCGCGTCCAGCGACGCGCCCACCGCCAGTGACAGCGCCGCCGCCGCCAACGCGTTGGCGATGTTATGACGCCCCGGCAACGGCAAGGACACCGCGATATCGCCTGTCGGCGTATGCAGCACGAAATCGGTCCCACGCTCGCTGATGCCGACATCGCTGGCGTAAAAATCGACGCCCGCGCGCGCCTGCGGCGAAAAGCGCCACAGGGTTTTCCCGGTCAGCGCATCGTGCCAGCGCGCCTCATCGTGGCTGTCGGCATTGAGGATCGCCACGCCCTGAGCCGGCAAGCCGCTAAAGATTTCGCCTTTAGCCTGCGCCACGCCTTCGAGCGAACCAAATCCTTCCAGATGAGCGGCGGCCAGGTTATTCACCAGTGCCGCTTCCGGGCGCACCATCGCCGTGGTGTAAGCAATCTCGCCGATATGGTTGGCGCCCAGCTCAATCACCGCGTAATCATGCTCAGGCGTCAGGCGGAACAGCGTCAGCGGCACGCCGATATCGTTGTTGAAATTACCGGCGGTATACAGCACGTTGCCACACTGACGCAAAATCGCCGCGGTCATTTCCTTGACGGAGGTTTTTCCCGATGAACCGGTCAGCGCCACCACGCGCGCCCGGCTTTGCTGCCGCACCCAGCCCGCCATCGTACCCAGCGCCAGACGCGTATCATCCACCACCAGTTGCGGCACTTCTATTGGTAAGTGCTTACTTACCAATAACGCGGCCGCCCCATGATTAACGGCATCCGCCGCGTAATCATGAGCGTCAAATTTTTCCCCACGCAACGCGACGAACAGACAGCCGTCGGCAAGTTTACGGGTATCCGTGGACACCTCGCTGATAGTCAGGTCGTCTCCCACCAACCGGGCGCCCAGCACATCAGCCAGCTGCCGCAACGAAACGCTGATCATACGATAACCCCCAGCAGCCGCGCGACAGTAATGCGATCCGAATAATCCAACCGCTCATTTCCTACCAACTGATAGTCTTCGTGCCCTTTGCCTGCGACCAGCACCACATCATCGGCGGCGGCCTGCATCACCGCGCTGGTGACGGCTTCCGCCCGACCGGCGATCACCTGCACCCGGCCCGCATCCAGCAATCCGCTCAGGATATCGGTCACAATCGCCTGCGGGTCTTCGCTGCGCGGGTTATCGTCGGTAACAATCACCCGATCCGCCAGTTGTTCCGCAATCGCGCCCATTAATGGGCGCTTACCTCTGTCACGATCGCCGCCGCAACCGAATACGCACCACAGTACGCCCCGGCAGTGCAAACGCGCCGCCGCCAGCGCTTTTTCCAGCGCGTCCGGGGTATGGGCGTAATCCACCACGACCGTCGGCCGGCCGCTGGCAAGAAAAACTTCCATTCTACCGCAGACCGGCTGCAGCGCTGAGCCGGTCTTCACCAGCTGTTCCAGCGAATAGCCCAGCGACAACAGCGTCGCCAGCGCCAGCAACAGGTTACTGACGTTGAACGCGCCCATCAGGCGGCTATTGATCTCACCGGCGCCCCAGTTGGAGTCGAATTGCACGGTGAAACCGCTGTCGTGATAATCGATACGGGTGGCTTTCAGCCAGTGCGCCCGGCCGGCATCGATCTCGCCCGCCACGCTCACCGCCACCGCTTCCGGCAGGCGGCTTAACCAACGACGGCCAACCTCGTCATCGGCGTTAATGATTTTCTGCCCGACCTGATGCTCGGCGAACAACCGCCATTTGGCCGCTTCGTAATTCGCCATGTCGCCGTGATAATCAAGATGATCGCGACTCAGGTTGGTAAAGACCGCGGCAGCGAACGACAGCGCCTCTACCCGGTGCTGCACCAGCCCATGCGAAGACACTTCCATCGCGGCGAAATCCGCCCCTTGCTCCACCAGCTGACTCAGGATCTGCTGCACATCCACCGCCGAACCGGTGGTGTTTTCCGACGGCACCACATGCCCCAGCAAGCCGTTGCCGACGGTGCCCATCACCGCGCTGGTTTTGCCCAGCGCCTGACTCCACTGCGCCAGCAACTGGGTGGTGGTGGTCTTGCCGTTGGTGCCGGTGACGCCGATCAGTTGCAACGAGGCCGATGGCTGGCGATAAAAGCGCCCTGCCAGCGCGGATAAACGCTGGTTCAGGTTACCCAGATAAATCACCGGTACGCCGTGCATTTCAGTCAGGGTGCCATCGGGCGTGGCATCATCCGCCTGTGCGACAACCGCCGCGACGCCCTGCGCAATAGCCTGCGGAATATAGTGCCGCCCATCCGTCTTGTGGCCGACTATCGCCACAAACAGATCCCCGGCAGCCGCCACGCGGCTGTCTAATGTCATTTCCCGCAGCGCGCGCTCCGGGGCATCGGTCACCCACGGAGCCAGGACATCGCGCAAGTTACGATCTGTCACCTGAACCCTCTTTTCTGTTGATTACAAACTCGCTTTTTTCACCCGTCGGCAACGCATCCGGTTCGATATTCATGGTGCGCAGTACGCCGCCCATGATCGCCCCGAACACCGGCGCCGACACCGCGCCACCGTAGTATTTCCCCGCCTGCGGGTCGTTAATGACCACTACCAGCGCAAAGCGCGGGTTACTGGCCGGCGCCACCCCGGCGGTATAGGCGATATATTTGTTGATGTACTTGCCGTCCGGGCCGACCTTTTTCGCCGTACCGGTTTTAATCGCGATGCGATAGCCCTTCACCGCCGCCTTGGTGCCGCCGCCTCCGGGCAACGCCACGCTCTCCATCATGTGCACCACGGTACGGACAATCTGTTCGGAAAAGACGCGCTCGCCCGGCACCGGCGGGTCGACTTTGGTGATGGATAGCGGGCGATAAATACCAAAGCTGCCGATGGTGGCGTAGACACGCGCTAGTTGCAGCGGGGTCACCATCAGGCCGTAGCCAAACGAAAACGTCGCGCGCTCGATATCCGACCAGCGTTGGCGATTGGGGTACAGACCCAGGCTTTCCCCCACCAGCCCCAGGTTGGTGGCTTTGCCCAGACCAAAACGGGAGTAAGTGTCCACCAACGCGGAAGCCGGCATCGCCAGCGCCAGATGCGATACGCCGACGTTACTGGACTTCTGCAGCACGCCGGTCAGGGTCAATTCGCTATAACGCGCCACATCCTTGATTTCATGGCCGTTGATGTAATACGGCAACGTGTTGAGCACCGCATTTTCCTTCACCACGTTGCGCTGTAGCGCCGTCATCACCACCATCGGTTTCACGGTCGAACCGGGTTCGAAAATATCGGTGATGGCACGGTTACGAATCACGTCGGTCGGCGTGCCGGTCAGGTTGTTCGGGTTGTAGGAGGGACTGTTGGCCATCGCCAGTACTTCGCCGGTGTTCACATCCACCAGTACGGCGGTGCCCGATTCGGCCTTATTGAACGCCACCGCGTTGTTCAGTTCGCGGTACACCAGCGCCTGCAGGCGCTCATCGATACTGAGCATCAGGTTGTGCGCCGCCTGACTGTCCACCGAGGAAATGTCTTCGATGACCCGCCCAAAGCGGTCTTTACGCACGGTACGCTCGCCGGGGCGACCGGTCAGCCAGCGATCGAAACTCTTCTCGATGCCTTCAATGCCCTGACCGTCAATATTGGTAAAACCAATCAGATGCGACGTTACCTGACCGGAAGGATAGTAACGACGAGATTCCTGCCGCAGATTGATGCCCGGCAGTTTCAGTTTGTGGATGTATTCGCCGATCGCCGGGTTCACCTGGCGGGCCAGATAGACAAAACGGCCGTTCGGGTTGGCATTCACCTTAGAGGCGATTTGGTCCAGCGGGATGCCCAGCGCATCCGCCAGCGCCTTCCAGCGGGTATCCAGTGAAATGCCGCCATGATCGTTGACGTCTTTCGGGTCGGCCCAGACCGCGTTAACCGGCACGCTTACCGCCAGCGGGCGACCGGCGCGATCGCTGATCATGCCGCGAGCGGTCGGAATCTCCTGCACGCGCAGGGAACGCATGTCGCCTTCACGCACCAGCTTGTCGGGCGCGATCACCTGCAGATACGCCGCACGCAACATCAACCCGACCATGCACAACAAAATACCGCCGCAAAGCAACGCAAAACGCCAGCTGACAAAGCTGGCATGTTCTTCCTGACGCTTCAATTTTCCCGGTCGCGCTGCTCTCATAATTTAGGCGATACCTGTCAATTCATTGTTGTTTAACCACAATATTTTCCTGTGAAGGATCCACGTGCACCATATGCAGTTTCTCGGTGGCGATCTGCTCGACGCGGCTGTGATCGCCCAGGGCATTCTCTTCCAGAATCAGGTTGCGCCACTCGATATCCAGCGCATCACGTTCCAGCAACAGCCGCTCACGCTCCGCCGTCAGCAGGCGCGTGCGGTGCGCGGTGGTCACCACCAGAATGGCGGACACCAACACCGCTATCAGCAGCAACAGCGGCAGTTTTCCGTGTCGCAGCAGATCGTCGCCAATCACGCCGCCCAGCGAATGGCGCTCGTTCCCGATCACGACGGCAGTCTCTCGGCAAAGCGCAACACCGAACTGCGCGCGCGCGGATTTTCCGCTACTTCGTCATCAGGCGGCATCATCTTGCCCGCCGCCTTGAGCGTCTGGCCGCCCTGGCTACGCAGCTGTTCTTCCGTCAGCGGCAGACCAGCGGGCACCTGCGGCCCCCGGCTGTGCTGGCGGATAAAGCGTTTCACTATCCGGTCTTCCAGCGAATGGAAGCTGATCACCGACAAGCGCCCTTCCGGCGCCAGCACCTGCAGCGCGCCATCCAACGCCCGCTCGATCTCTTCCAGTTCGCTGTTGATATAGATACGAATGGCCTGGAAGGAACGGGTCGCCGGATGCTTGTGCTTCTCGCGAATCGGGCTGGCGGCGGCGATCAATTCCGCCAGCGCTTTGGTACGGGTCAACGGTTCGACGCGGTTACGCTCCACAATGGCGCGCGCGATGCGCTTGGCGAAACGCTCTTCGCCGAAGGTTTTCAGCACCCAGGCGATGTCTTCCGCTTCCGCTTTCATCAGCCATTCCGCCGCTGACAGGCCCCGAGTGGGGTCCATGCGCATGTCCAGCGGCCCGTCGCGCATAAACGAAAACCCTCGTTCGGGGTCGTCGAGCTGAGGCGAAGAGACGCCCAAATCCAGCAGGATGCCGTCGATTTTACCGGTCAGCCCACGTTCATCGACGTACTCAGCCAGTTCGGAAAAAGGTCCGTGAATAATGGAAAAACGCGCATCATCAATGGTATTGGCGACCGCGACGGCTTGAGGATCGCGATCGATGGCCAACAAACGGCCTTCCGGCCCAAGGCGGGACAGAATGAGACGGGAATGGCCACCTCGGCCAAACGTACCGTCGATGTAGATACCGTTGCTGCGAATGTTTAGGCCGTTGACGGCTTCATCCAGCAACACGGTGGTGTGTTTAAACGTTTCTGCCATGACTATAGTGATAAGTCCTGCAGCCGCTCAGATAAGGGCTCCTGAGTTGACTGCTCAGCGTCAATATCTTCCTTGACTTGTCGATACCAGGTCTGTTCATCCCACAGTTCAAACTTGTTGAACTGGCCGACCAGCATCACTTCTTTCGTAAGACCCGCATGCTGCCGCAGCGTAGATGCAATCAGTATCCTTCCGGCGTTATCCATCTGACATTCGCTGGCATGCCCGAGTAACAGGCGCTGAACACGGCGTTCAGCGGGGTTCATACTCGACAGGCGAGAAAGTTTCTGTTCGATAATTTCCCATTCGGGTAGCAGGTAAAGCAGCAGGCAGGGCTGATGAAGGTCAATGGTGCATACCATTTGCCCTTGAGCTTCCTCGTTCAGTAAGTCCCGATAACGGGTGGGAACGGCAAGCCGTCCTTTACTGTCGAGGTTGACCAGTGTCGCCCCACGAAACATGACAGTATTTAACCCTTCATGACCTTTTTCACCACTTTGCCCCACAAATCCCCACTCTTGAGAGTTTACGGAGGGGATGAAAAGCTTGTCAAGCCAGCACGGATGCGCCCGGGCATTATTTCCCGCCGAATCAGAGAGTGAAAAAACCGCAAAAAAACCACCACGAAGAAATAATGAGGATTAACGCTGTGATTATTTAAGGAAAATTAATGGCTCTCGGGGAGGCGCATAAAGATATAGGATTTTTCATTCGGTGCAATATTATTTTGTCTGTCACAGTTCGATACGTATTTCTTAAATTTTCATACGATATCGAAATATTTTTATCGACTGATTTTTAAGCATTTTTAAAAGTCATTTTTCCTGTCGGTACAAAACATGACGGACAAAATGAATTTATTGGACGCGGGATCCCATTTTTTTGACCTGAACCACACTGTCGGTTACTTCAACTCAGGTTATCTATTCATTTCTGAAACATTAACCAGCTGTTTCATCTGTGTCAGAAAGAATAACTGGATTTATTTCCAGTATTGTTCACATTCACTTGCACTTTACCGTTCAGCAACCTTTTCATTCCAAACCACGCCGTTTCCAGTCGGCTTTTCCTCCTGCCGCCAGCATCTCATTAATTGATTGTTTTATATAAAATTAAATACCCAACTCATGATAATCGAATGAAAAAGACGATTTGCAACCATAAAGTTGCGCCACTGAACAAAAAACGAGCGAAAATAAGTTTTTTAAGCTAGTTAAAACGAGATAAATAGTTATGTAGACTACAAATAAAGCAATAAAGCAAAACTAAACACCAATAAAATACGCCACAAGCAACGTTATTATCCTTCACCATGGAGCCATACAATATGCTTTCCCCCGTTTCCCGCGTGCGTGGCATCGTCGCCGATACCGTTGCTATGGTGGTGTATTGCTTCCTGACCGGCATGGCGATCGAAATCCTGCTGTCCGGCATGACCTTCCAGCAGTCGCTCTCCTCCCGATTGCTGTCGATTCCGGTCAATATCGTCATCGCCTGGCCCTACGGCCTTTATCGCGATCGCATCGTCGCCCTGGCGTTACGCCTGAACGCGGATTTACGTTGGGGAAAAAATATGGCGGACCTGTTTGCCTATGTCAGTTTTCAGTCGCCGGTTTATGCCGCCATTCTGCTGACGATTGGCGCCGAGCCATCGCAAATCCTGAAGGCGGTTGCCAGCAACGCGGTAATCTCCATGTTCATGGGGGTGGCGTACGGTTATTTTCTGGAATATTGCCGTCGTCTGTTCCGGGTCGGCGTTCCGGCTCGTCCGCAAATTGCCAGCCATTAATCCGGCGCAACAAGCGGCGGTGGAATATACCCGTCATATTTTAAGTTGCAGGTGTGTTGGCTGCGTTACTCGGCCCATTTCATGGGCCTCGCCCCTTTGGGGCCGCTGCCAGCGGCGTTCAAATCGGCTTACGCCAATTTGTCGATCACTCGAATCACTTGCCTGAGTAAGCTCATCGGGATTCACTCACTTACCGCGTTACAAGGCTCGAATAAGCCTTGCCCGAAAGAGCCAACGCATTGCGTTATTCAACCCGCGAGCGTGTTGTCCTGCAACGCGAATTATTTTGGGAATAAATATAGAAAAAGAGAAAGGCGGGATAAAAATAGGAATTATCCGATGCGGCGTGGAACGAAAAATTATTCCAACGCCGCATGTTATCGATCAGAAACGATTTACGATCCGCAACGGCTTACGATCAGAGACGGCTGAGAAAACCACGGCGGTAAAGATTACGACGAATACGGTATAAACCCGGTTTCGGTTTACGCGGCTCATCCAGACTCGCCAGCACCAGCTCCAGCACCCGCTCCGCCACCTCACGATGGCGCTGCGCCACCGCCAACACCTGGCATTCCAGGAAATCCAGCAATTCATTATCACCGAATGTGGCGATGGCCAGATTGTTCGGCAGGCGCCCGCTCTGTCTGAGCGTTACGTCCATCACCCCTTGCAGCAGCGGGAACGAGGTCGTAAACAACGCCTGCGGCATCGGGTTGGTTTTCAGGTATTCCTCAAACACCGCCGCCGCCGCGCTGCGTTCATAGCTGTTGGCATAGATATAATTCACCTGACGCGGATCTTCCGCCCAGGCGCGTCGGAATCCCTGCTCACGCAGGAAACTGACCGACAACTCCGGCAGCGCGCCGAGGTACATCACCGATTCCGCCGGCACCTTGCGCAGCTCCTGCGCCAGCATCTCCGCGTCTTCCATGTCCGCACCGACCACGCTGGTGAAATGCTCGCGATCCAACGCCCGATCGAGCGCGATCACCGGCAGGGGATCATTGGCCCAGCGCTGGTAAAACGGATGCTCCGGCGGCAGCGCCGTTGAGACGATAATCGCATCCACCTGACGTTGCAGCAGGTGTTCGATGCAGCGCATCTCGTTATCGGGTTGATCCTCAGAACACGCAATCAGCAATTGATAGCCGCGCTGACGAGCCTGACGCTCCAGATAATTGGCGATACGGGTATAACTGGTGTTCTCCAGGTCCGGAATAACCAACCCGATGGAGCGGGTGCGCCCGGCGCGCAGACCGGCTGCGACAGCGTTCGGATGGTAGTTGTGCTCCCTGACTACCGCCATCACTTTCTCAACGGTCTTATCGCTGACGCGATATTGTTTCGCCTTACCATTAATAACGTAACTGGCCGTTGTACGCGAAACCCCAGCAAGACGCGCGATTTCATCCAGTTTCACTGGCAACCCCTTAATAAGCCGGACAAAAAATAAAGAATGAAACGATAACCATGAATTAACCGTGGATATGATACCGATCTAAGCGCAGAAAACACTGACGGGCAACCGCTTTTATTATTTACTTCAATCAGGATCAGAAAAGCCCGGCGTCATGGCCGGGCCAGATATTACCATCAGAAAAGCCAGTATTGCTGTATGAAAATCAGCAAACCATCAGACAAATGGCCGAATTTCAGCACGGCGTCAGCGCATGACGCGATCGCCGCGCGATACGCCCACGATGCCGGAGCGCGCGACTTCAACAATTTCCGCCACTTCGCGCACGCTATTGAGAAACGCATCCAGCTTCTCGCTGGTGCCCGCCAGTTGCACGGTATACAGCGATGCGGTGACATCGACGATCTGCCCGCGGAAGATTTCCGCGCTGCGCTTAACTTCTTCACGGCCGTAACCGGTGGCCTGCAGCTTGACCAGCATCAGCTCGCGTTCAACGTAGGCCCCTTGCCCCAGCTCGCTGACCCGCAACACGTCCACCAGCTTGTGCAGTTGCTTTTCTATCTGTTCCAGCACTTTTTCGTCGCCCACCGTCTGGATGGTCATCCGCGATAGGGTTGGGTCGTCCGTCGGAGCGACGGTCAGACTTTCAATGTTGTAACCGCGTTGAGAAAACAGGCCAATCACGCGCGACAGAGCACCCGATTCGTTCTCCAGCAATACCGACAAAATACGACGCATGATCAGGTCCTCTCCGTTTTGCTTAACCACATCTCATCCATCCCGCCGCCGCGGATCTGCATCGGATAGACATGCTCGCTGCTGTCCACCCGCACATCCACGAACACCAGACGGTTTTTCTGTTCCAGCGCCGCTTTCAGCTTCGGCTCCAGCTCATCCGGGGTATCGATGGTGATACCGACGTGACCATAAGCCTCCGCCAGTTTGACGAAATCCGGTAGGGATTCCATGTAGGAACTGGAGTGACGACCGGAGTAGATCATGTCCTGCCACTGTTTCACCATGCCGAGGAAGCGGTTGTTGAGGCTAACTACCACAATCGGCAGGTCATACTGCAACGCCGTGGACAACTCCTGAATATTCATCTGAATACTGCCGTCGCCGGTGACGCAGATGACCGTTTCCTGCGGCAACGCCAGCTTGATGCCGAGCGCGGCGGGCAGGCCGAAGCCCATAGTGCCCAGGCCGCCGGAATTGACCCAGCGGCGCGGCAAATCAAACGGGTAGTACAGCGCGGCGAACATCTGGTGCTGCCCCACGTCGGATGCCACGTAAGCCTTGCCTTCCGTCAGACGATGCAGGGTTTCGATCACCGCCTGCGGTTTGATGGCGTCGCCGTCGGTGTTGTATTTCAGGCACTGACGCGCGCGCCACTGTTCGATGCGCAGCCACCAGTCGCGCATCGCGTCGAATTGTTGTTGCGCTTCCCCTTGCGCCAGCAGTTCCAGCATCAGGCCAAGCACCTGACGGGCATCGCCGACGATCGGGATATCCGCCGCCACGGTTTTGGAAATGGACGCCGGGTCGATATCGATATGCAAAATGGTGGCGTTCGGGCAGTACTTGGTCAGGTTATTGGTAGTTCGGTCGTCAAAACGCACCCCGACGGCAAAAATCACATCGGCGTTGTGCATCGCCATATTGGCTTCATAGGTGCCGTGCATGCCGAGCATACCGAGACTCTGGCGATGCGTGCCCGGAAAACCGCCCAGCCCCATCAACGAGCTTGCCACCGGCAGGTTGAGTTTTTCCGCCAGTTCGCGCAGTTCCTGATGGCAATTGGCGTTGATCACGCCGCCGCCACTGTAAATCACCGGGCGCTCGGCGGCCAGCAACGTCTGCAACGCGCGTTTGATTTGGCCTTTATGACCCTGCACCGTCGGGTTGTAGGAGCGCAGGCTGACCTGATCGGGATAGGCATAAGGCAGTTTTTTAGCCGGGTTGAGAATGTCTTTCGGCAAATCCACCACCACCGGACCGGGGCGGCCGGTAGACGCGAGATAGAAGGCTTTTTTCAGCACGGTGGGAATGTCTTCGGTCTGTTTGACCAGATAGCTGTGCTTCACCACCGGGCGGGAAATCCCCACCATGTCGCACTCCTGAAAGGCATCATAGCCAATCAGCGAAGTAGCGACCTGACCGGAAATCACCACCAGCGGAATGGAATCCATATACGCCGTGGCGATGCCGGTAATGGCGTTGGTGGCGCCCGGACCGGAAGTAACCAGCACCACGCCCACTTCACCGGTCGCTCTGGCGTAGCCGTCGGCCATATGCACCGCGCCCTGCTCGTGGCGCACCAGAATGTGTTCTATGCCGCCGACGGTGTGCAGCGCATCATAAATATCCAGCACCGCGCCGCCCGGATAGCCGAACACATGTTTTACGCCCTGATCGATCAGCGATCGAATCACCATCTCGGCGCCTGACAACATCTCCATGGGTTTGCCTCTTATTTTATTGTTCAGATGCGAATTGTTCAGATAGCGGGTCGCTTCTGTATTGACAGGGAACACCCCGTGCTCATTGAAACGGCGTCTGGTAAATGAAGACACAACGCGTGGATTCGGTTTTCAATCATACGCCGGCCCCATCGCCCAACACCGCCCGGGTTTTTACATATAACTTATTAACATAACGCCGGATTATGAAGCAGGCAAACGCCGCGCCGTCGCTGGGAATGACGCGATTATGGTAAATCAACTGTTAAAAGAGAGAGCAAAGAGATAAAACGCTGGGGAGTGACCACAGCGTTAAAAAATATCCCGCCGTGGTCAGGCATTACAGAGTGAAATATTGACGATAAAATTGCGATGCAGCGCGACGATCGCCACCGATACGTCTGCTAGTCGGCGTACATGGCTTCGATTTCCAGCTGATAACGCTGATGAATGACTTTACGGCGGAGTTTTAATGTCGGGGTCAGTTCGCCTTCTTCCTGACTAAACGGCGCTGGCAACAGGGTGAATTTCTTCACCTGTTCAAAACGCGCGAACTCTTTTTGCACATCGCGCAACCGCTGTTCAAACAGCGACAGGATATGGTTGTGGCGCAACAACTCCAGCCGATCCTGATACCCCAGATTGATCGAGCGGGCATACTCCTCCAGCGCATCAAAGCAAGGGACGATCAGCGCGGAGACGTACTTGCGGGCGTCGGCGATTACCGCCACCTGTTCAATGAAGCGATCCTGACCCAGCGCGCCTTCCAGATGTTGCGGCGCAATGTATTTGCCGCCCGAGGTTTTCATCAGATCCTTAAGGCGTTCGGTGATGAACAGGTTGCCATTGGCGTCCACTTCACCCACATCGCCGGTTTTGAACCAGCCATCCGGCGTAAAGGCGGCCTCCGTATCCTGTGGGCGGTGATAGTAGCCGCGCATCACGGTAGCGCCGCGCACCTGGATTTCATTTTGTTCGCCGATGCGCACATCGATGCCCGGCAGCGGCGTCCCGACCGACCCCAGCCGGTAGTGATCGGCTTCCCAGCAGGACACGGTAGCGCAGGTTTCCGTCAGGCCGTAACCATAAACGATACGGACGCCCATCGACTGGAAAAAGGCGATGATATTGTCATCCAGACGCGCGCCCGCCGCCGGCAGAAAACGGACCTTTCCTCCCAGCAGTTGGCGCAGACGCGACAGCACCAGCCGATCGGCAAGACGATACGTCAGCGCGTTCCACACCCCGGCGCGTTTCCCGGCCTGCAGGCGTAAAAACCGTTTATGGCCCTGGGCGATCCCCCAGTGAAACAGCGTGCGCCGGTGCCACGGCGCCTGCGCCACTTTCTCATGGATGGCGCTGAACACTTTCTCGTAGAAACGCGGCACCGCGCACATGACGGTAGGGCTGACCGCCGCCATCGCCGCGCGGACCTGATCGGTGTCGCGCAGGTACACGTTCTGCGCGCCGCGGTGCATGATGAAGAAGCTCCAGGCGCGTTCGAAGACATGCGCCAGCGGCAAAAAGCACAGCGATACGTCCTGTTCGCTCGTCTGCAGCCGCCCATCATGCAGTACCAATTGAGTTGCCATATTGGCATAATCCAGCATCACCCCTTTGGGCTCGCCGGTGGTGCCGGAGGTATAGATCAACGTAAACAGATCGCTCAGGTCCCGATCGGCCACCCGTTGCCGCAGCACCGGCTCCCACACCGACAACTCCGCCTGCGCTTCAAACTCCTCCAGCGATACCGCAATGTCGCAACCGCGGCGTCGAATCTGTTCATCCAGCAGAATAATGGTGCGCAGTTGCGGACAGCTGTCGCGCAGCGACATCAGCAGATCAAACTGCGCCTGACCGCCGACAAAAACGGTACGGATATCCGCATCATTCAGAATGAACGACGCCTGCGCCGCCGCGCTGGTGGCATACAGCGGCACGGTAATTGCCCGCAGGTGCAGCAACGCCAGATCCGCCAGCGACCAGGTAATGGCGTTGTCGGAAAAGATCGCCACCCGTTCCTGTACATCAACGCCCAGCCCCAGCAGGCCGCAGGCAATGCGGCGGATACGCTCGCCTACCTGATGCCAATCGAGCTGCTGTTCCTGTTCAGGCGCCCATTCGCGAAACGCCAGCGCGTTGGGGCGCTGAGCAATCTGCTGCTGAATACGGTGAACCAGATGGTATTGCGAGAGTGAATTCGTCTTCATGCGCGTGCGGGCCTGGCAATCTCAAAAATAGGCGTAAAAATCGGGCAGGCAGTCTACCGCGCCCATCCACAGCCTCAAAGCGCTTTCCACCGCTTTTCAGCCGGGAATGTGACGGGTAAAACACACCGGATACGGCTACCGTATGCGATCCCGAGGTTGACATCAATGCGGGAATCAAGTACCAATAAAAGCAGAACTGAATTTTTAATCGATTTGGACAACGAAACAGCATGTTTAACTTCGCTCAGCTACTAGGCCTACTACTAAACGCATCTCACGTGCGCGGTATGCCGGTGGGCGAAATCCAGAGCTGATTTCACGTCACACCTCATATAAAAAACCCGCGCCGTTGCGCGGGTTTTTTTTTTACTCGCCGGGCGCCCAAGCAAACAGAACAAAGGAACCAGACCGATGAACCAACAAGTTATTATTTTCGATACGACGTTGCGTGACGGTGAGCAAGCGCTGCAGGCCAGCCTGAGTGTGAAGGAAAAACTCCAGATCGCGCTGGCGCTGGAAAGAATGGGCGTCGACGTGATGGAAGTGGGTTTTCCGGTGTCCTCCCCCGGCGACTTCGAATCCGTGCAGACCATCGCCCGCAATATCAAGAATAGTCGCGTCTGCGCCCTTGCCCGCTGCGTCGAGAAAGATATCGATGTCGCCGCCGAATCCTTGCGCGTCGCCGATGCATTCCGCATCCACACTTTTATCGCCACTTCGCCGATGCATATCGCCACCAAGCTGCGCAGCACGCTGGATGAAGTGATTGAACGCGCGACCTACATGATCAAACGCGCCCGCAACTACACCGACGACGTGGAGTTCTCCTGCGAAGACGCCGGCCGCACCCCGATCGAAGATTTGAGCCGGGTCGTGGAAGCCGCGATCAACGCCGGCGCCCGCACTATCAACATCCCGGACACCGTCGGTTACACCCTGCCCCACGAATTCGGCAACATCATCGCCTCCTTGTATCAGCGCGTTCCCAACATCGATAAAGCCATTATTTCCGTGCATACCCACGACGATCTCGGTTTGGCGGTGGGCAACGCTATGGCGGCGGTGCACGCAGGCGCGCGTCAGGTGGAAGGCACGCTGAACGGTATCGGCGAACGCGCCGGCAACTGCTCGCTGGAAGAAGTGATCATGGCGCTCAAAGTGCGCAGCCAGTTGATGAACCTGCACACCGGCATCAATCATCAGGAAATCTACCGCACCAGCCAGCTCGTCAGCCAGATCTGCAACATGCCGATCCCGGCCAACAAGGCGGTAGTGGGTTCCAACGCCTTCGCCCACTCTTCCGGCATCCATCAGGACGGCGTGCTGAAAAACCGCGAAAACTACGAAATCATGACGCCGGAATCCATCGGCCTGAAAGAAGTGCAGTTGAACCTGACTTCCCGTTCCGGTCGCGCCGCGGTCAAACACCGCATGGAAGAGATGGGTTATAAAGAAGGCGACTACAATCTGGATACGCTGTACGCCGACTTCCTCAAGCTGGCCGACAAGAAAGGCCAGGTGTTCGATTATGACCTGGAAGCGCTGGCGTTCATTAATAGTCAGCAGGAAAGCACCGAGTTCTATCGTCTGGACTACTTCAGCGTTCAGTCCGGCTCCAGCGTGATGGCGACCGCGTCCGTCAAATTGTCATGCGGCGAAGAGACACTGTCTGAAGCCGCCACCGGCAACGGCCCGGTAGATGCCGTGTATCAGGCCATCAACCGCATCACCGGTTACCCGATCAACCTGGTCAAATACCAGTTGTCCGCCAAGGGTCAGGGTAAAGAAGCGCTCGGTCAGGTGGACATCGTGGTGGAATATCAGGGGCGCCGTTTCCACGGCGTGGGTCTGGCGACCGACATCGTGGAATCCTCCGCCAACGCGATGGTTAACGTATTAAACAACATCAAGCGTGCGCAACTGGTCGAAAAAGAAGTGCAGCGCTTGCAGCAACACAACAAACAAAACAGTCAGGAAACAGTGTGATGACCAAGAGTTACCATATCGCCGTCTTACCCGGTGACGGCATCGGCCCGGAAGTAATGGCTCAGGCGTATAAAGTATTGGATGCGGTTCGCCAGCGTTTTGGTCTGCGCATCACCACCAGCGAATACGACGTGGGCGGCATCGCCATCGACCGTCAGGGTACGCCGCTGCCGCAGGGCACCGTTGAAGGTTGCGAGCAGGCGGACGCCATTCTGTTCGGCTCGGTCGGCGGCCCGAAATGGGAACACCTGCCGCCGGCGGAACAACCGGAGCGTGGAGCGTTGCTGCCGCTGCGCAAACACTTCCGCCTGTTCAGCAACCTGCGCCCGGCGCGCCTGTATCAGGGGCTGGAAGCCTTCTGTCCGCTGCGCAGCGACATCGCCGCCAACGGCTTTGATATCCTGTGCGTGCGTGAGCTGACCGGCGGCATCTACTTTGGTCAGCCGAAAGGCCGCGAAGGCAGCGGCATGTACGAACGCGCCTTCGACACCGAGGTGTATCACCGTTTCGAAATCGAGCGTATTGCCCGCATCGCTTTTGAGTCCGCGCGCAAACGTCGCAGCATCG
This sequence comes from Dickeya sp. NCPPB 3274, assembly GCF_000406205.1. NCBI lineage: Bacteria > Pseudomonadati > Pseudomonadota > Gammaproteobacteria > Enterobacterales > Pectobacteriaceae > Dickeya > Dickeya sp. NCPPB 3274. The sequence goes on from NZ_CM001979.1 coordinate 4,222,560, forward strand.
TTACCTCCATCGACAAGGCCAACGTGCTGCAAAGCTCGATCCTGTGGCGCGAAATCGTCAGCGAGATCGCCCGCGACTACCCGGATGTCCGTCTGAACCATCTGTACATCGACAACGCCACCATGCAGTTGATCAAGGATCCGTCTCAGTTTGACGTGCTGCTGTGCTCCAACCTGTTCGGCGACATCCTGTCCGACGAGTGCGCGATGATCACCGGTTCGATGGGCATGTTGCCGTCCGCCAGCCTGAATGAACAAGGTTTCGGCCTGTACGAGCCGGCAGGCGGTTCCGCGCCTGACATCGCCGGCAAGAACATCGCCAATCCGATCGCCCAGATCCTGTCCGCCGCGCTGCTGCTGCGCTACAGCCTGGGGGCTGATGACGCCGCCACCGCCATTGAGCAGGCGGTCAATCAGGCGCTGGCGGAAGGTTACCGTACCGGCGATCTGGTCAGCGGCGGCAACGCCGTCACCACCGATGAAATGGGCGACGCCATCGCCCGTTTTGTAGCAGAAGGGGCCTAATCATGGGTAAGACCTTATATCAGAAACTGTTCGACGCGCACCTGGTGCACGAGGCGCCGAATGAAACCCCGTTGCTGTATATCGACCGTCATCTGGTGCATGAAGTGACTTCGCCTCAGGCGTTCGACGGCCTGCGCGCCATGGGCCGCAAAGTCCGCCAGCCGGGCAAAACCTTCGCCACCATGGACCACAACGTGTCCACCCAGACCCGCGATATCAATGCCAGCGGCGAGATGGCGCGCATCCAGATGCAGGAACTGATCAAGAACTGCGCCGAGTTCGGCGTGCAGCTGTATGACCTGAACCACCCGTTTCAGGGCATCGTGCACGTTATCGGGCCGGAGCAAGGCATGACGCTGCCGGGCATGACCATCGTCTGCGGCGACTCCCACACCGCCACCCACGGCGCGTTCGGATCGCTGGCGTTCGGCATCGGCACCTCGGAAGTGGAGCACGTGCTGGCGACGCAAACCCTGAAACAGGGCCGCGCCAAAACCATGAAGATCGATGTCGCCGGCGACGCCGCCACCGGCATCACCGCCAAAGACATCGTGCTGGCGATCATCGGTAAAACCGGCAGCGCCGGCGGCACCGGTCATGTGGTGGAATTCACCGGCAAGGCGATTGAAGCGCTGAGCATGGAAGGCCGCATGACCCTGTGCAACATGGCGATCGAAATGGGCGCCAAAGCCGGTCTGGTCGCGCCGGACGACACCACCTTCGCTTACCTGAAAGGCCGTCAGTTCGCGCCCACCGGCAGCGACTGGGACACCGCGGTGGAATACTGGAAAACCCTGCGTTCCGATGCCGACGCCCACTACGACACCGTGGTGACGCTGAACGCCGCCGATATCGCCCCGCAGGTGACCTGGGGCACCAACCCCGGTCAGGTGATCGCCGTCGATCAAATCATCCCGGCGCCGGAATCCTTCAGCGACCCGGTGGAGCGCGCCTCGGCGGAAAAAGCGCTGGCTTATATGGGCCTGCAGCCGGGCGTAAAACTGACGGAAGTGGCGATCGACAAGGTATTCATCGGCTCCTGCACCAACTCTCGCATTGAAGATCTGCGCGCAGCCGCCGCCATCGCCAAAGGCCGTAAAGTGGCCGCCGGCGTGCAGGCGTATGTGGTTCCCGGCTCCGGTCCGGTCAAGGCGCAGGCGGAAGAAGAAGGTCTGGATAAAATCTTTCTGGATGCCGGCTTCGAATGGCGTCTGCCCGGCTGCTCCATGTGTCTGGCGATGAACAACGACCGTCTGAATCCAGGCGAACGTTGCGCCTCCACCAGTAACCGCAACTTTGAAGGGCGTCAGGGCCGCGGCGGCCGCACCCATCTGGTCAGCCCGGCTATGGCGGCGGCGGCGGCGATTACCGGTCGTTTCGCCGACATTCGTGAACTGAATTAAGAGAGGCAATCCATGGCTAAATTTACCCAACACACTGGTTTGGTGGTGCCGCTGGATGCCGCCAACGTCGACACCGACGCGATTATCCCGAAGCAGTTTCTGCAAAAGGTGACCCGCACCGGTTTCGGTCAGCATCTGTTTCACGACTGGCGTTTTCTGGATGACGCGGGCCAACAGCCCAACCCGGATTTCGTGCTGAACCAGCCGCGCTACAAAGGCGCCAGTATCCTGTTGGCGCGCGAGAACTTCGGCTGCGGTTCTTCCCGCGAGCACGCGCCGTGGGCGCTGACCGATTACGGTTTCAAGGTGGTGATCGCCCCCAGCTTCGCCGACATTTTTTACGGCAACTCATTCAACAACCAGCTGTTGCCGGTCAAACTGAGCGAATCCGATATCGACTCCCTGTTCAAACTGGTGGCGAGCCACGAAGGCATCACCTTCACGGTGGATCTGGAAGCACAGCAGGTGAAAGCGGGCGACAAAACCTACCCGTTCGATATCGACAGCTTCCGCCGTCACTGCATGATCAACGGGTTGGACAGCATCGGTCTGACGCTGCAGCACGAAGCGGCCATCTCCCGCTACGAGCAGCAACAACCGGCATTCCTGCGTTAATTCAGCCTCGCCGTTTGACTGCTTGCCTGACAACTAGCACAAAGCCCACTTCGGTGGGCTTTTGATTAGAGACAAACCACGTAAGTGCAAGGTAAAGAGGTTTTCGGCGTCAAAAACTGTGCTGAGGTGGACGACTTCGCCGGGTGAGCGACAGGACGTCGCGAAAGCCCGTGCCGCGCCGGACAAAAACGTCGGGAACGTTTTTGAACAGCGTTTACGCTGGCCCGTAGGGCGAGCCCCAGGGATGGGGCGAGTAACCGCGTCACGGGCGGCCCGAAATGCGAAGGCGAACGTCGAAGGTAGCGCGCAGCGCCGCAGTTTAGCCACCAGCCAGAGGTCAAGGAGAGGCGGCGTCTGAGCCTCTCCTTGTCGTGCGTGCGATGACGTTGCAAAGGAACAACCGTCGTTATCACGCACGAAACTTCTCACTGTTCTTGCATAAATTTGTCCAGCAACAAAACAACACGGTTGTTTGTCAACAACCTCAGTGGGAACGCGGACCGCGGCTCCAGTAAGCCATAAAAGTGATGGACTCCTGCGTCATGCCTTTTTCTCCCAGCAGGTAACGGCGCAATGCTTTCACCGCTGACGATTCGGCCGCTACCCAGCCGAAGAACTGACCTTGCTGGGCATTTGCCCGCTCCCACATGATTTCGCCATCCGGGATCTCGGCCACCGTTACCGCGCCGGCGTGAGTGTTTTCCGGCAGGCGTACCGACTGACGCGCCGCGTCCAGCAAGCGCTCGCCATAGGTCGCGCCGGTGCCTTCACGCGGTAGCCACACCACCTCGGCGAACGCCAGATGGCGATAGTCGATGCAATCCGCCTGCAACGGTACTTCGATAAAGGCCTGCACCTGCGGCGGGTTATCCAGCTGCGACAACTGCTCCAGAATGCCTTTGATCGCCGGCAGCGCGGTCTCATCCCCCATCAGCAGTACCTGACGGGTGTTTTCCGACAGCACCCATTCATAGCCGCCGTTATCGCCGGCAAAATCGCCGCGCGGCGCCACTACCTGCAATTCCTCACCAGGCTGCGCGCTCATCGCCCAGGCCGAAGCCGGGCCTTCGGTGCCGTGCACCACGAACTCCACCACCATTTCTCCGGCGACGGTATCCAGACTGCGCAGCGTGTAGGTGCGGGGAATCGGGCGCTGTTGTTTAGGCATTGCCTGCACCAGCTTGTACCACTCGCCGACATCAGGCAGGCGCGGCGGCGTGCCGTCCTCGGCGGGCAACAACACTTTAATTCGTTGATCCGGCGAGCAGATTTTCATCTTTTTCACCGCTTCGCCACTGAATACACAACGCATCAGCGATGGGGTAAGCAATGTCTTGTGGGCCAACGTAACATCAAACACTTTATATTCCTTTACCCCAGCCATAACTCGCCTCTACCTCTCTGCTTGTGACTCTCCGGCAACGTGCCGCCTGTTAATGACTTGTGCCGATAACGGCCTCAAACCCCGCACAGTTTTATCATTTACTCACGATAATGAGAAACATTATTGACTCAATTTTTATTCTCACATCAGTCATAACCAGCTACCTCCGGATTGCCTGCGGGATCACGGTTTTGTCCGCCGCTTTTCGCCTATTCTGATTATTCGTTACTCACGAGATAAGGAGACCTCATGACACGCGTTATCCGGTGTTATCGCCTGAGCCTCTCCGGCGATTGTCGCCCCTGGTTCAACATCGACCACCGTCTCACCAACGATTTCCCACGCCCGTTTCATGCCTGATTCAGCTTTGCTCTGATTTTTCCCTTTTATTTCAATTTATTTTTGACGTCATACCGCGGCGGTTACGTCTGCTGACGGGCGTCATGGAGATATCGCATGAAACGCATTCCTGAGCCTTTTCGCATCAAAATGGTAGAAAACATCCGTATGACCACCCGCGACGAACGGGAACGCGCCCTGCAGGAAGCAGGCTACAACCCGTTTCTGCTGCGCAGCGAGGACGTTTATATCGACCTGCTGACCGACTCCGGTACCGGCGCCATGAGCGACCGCCAGTGGGCGGGGCTGATGATGGGCGACGAAGCCTACGCCGGGTCGCGCAACTACTACCATCTGTGTGATCAGGTGAAGGCGCTGCTGGGTTATCCGTTCACCATTCCGACCCACCAGGGGCGCGGTGCGGAACAAATCCTGTTCCCGTGTCTGATCGCCAAAAAGCAGCGCGCCGGCGGCGGCAAGAAACCGGTGTTTATTTCCAACTTCCATTTCGATACCACCGCCGCCCACGTGGAACTGAACGGCGCGCGCGCCATCAACGTGGTAACGCCAAAAGCCTTCGACACCACCACCTATTACGACTGGAAGGGCGACTTCGACCTTGATCTGCTGCAAACCACCATCGAGCAGCACGGCGCGGACAACGTGGTGGCGATCATCACTACCGTCACCTGTAACAGCTCCGGCGGCCAGCCGATCTCGATGGGCAACATGCGTGAGGTGTATCGCATCGCGCAGCAGCACGGGATCCCGGTGGTGATCGACTCGGCCCGGTTCTGTGAAAACGCCTGGTTTATCAAACAGCGTGAAGCCGGCTATGAAAACCGCTCGATCAAAGAGATCGTCCACGAGATGTACCAATACGGCGACATGCTTACCATGTCGGCGAAAAAGGATCCGATGGTGAACATCGGCGGCCTGTGCTGTTTTCGCAGCGACGAAGAGTTGTTCAATGAGGTGCGCATCCGCTGCGTACCGATGGAAGGTTTCGTCACCTATGGCGGCCTGGCCGGGCGCGACATGGAAGCGTTAGCCATCGGGCTGGAAGAAGGCATGAACGAGGACTATCTGACCTACCGCATTGGTCAGGTGACCTACCTTGGCGAACGCCTGCGCGCCGGCGGCATCCCGATTCAATACCCGGTGGGCGGGCACGCGGTGTTCGTCGATGCCAAAAAGTTGCTGCCTCACATTCCGGCGCAACAGTTCCCGGCGCAGGCGCTGAATAACGAGCTCTATCTGGAAGCGGGTATCCGCAGCGTGGAAATCGGCTCATTGTTGCTGGGGCGGGATCCAGACACCGGCGAGCAGAAACCGTCGCCGCTGGAACTGCTGCGCCTGACCATCCCGCGCCGGGTGTATACCAACGATCACATGGATTACATCGCCGATTCGCTGATCGCGTTGAAGGAAAGAGCCGGCAGCATCAAAGGCCTGACCTTCACCTACGAACCGCCGGTATTACGCCACTTTGTCGCCCGCCTGAAGCCGGTGGAATAACGCTCCGCCATAAAAAAAGCCAGCGGAATAACCCGCTGGCTGGTGAACAGCACCATTACTCAGAACACTGTGGCGGTTTCCCGCCGCTGTTCTCACTCTCATTCGATGTCGCCGCCGGCCTTACAACCAGCGACGATAGTCTTCCTCATCCATGTCCCGGATCTGCCATTGGGTAACCTGCAACAGCAACGCCATCCGCTGGGCGGCGGTGAGTGCGCCCCATCCCCGGCGGCATCCCCGGCAGAGCCAGTGATGATAAAAGCGGAATAACCGGCACATATTGCCTCCCCTTCACGGCGGTTCACGCACTGAACCATTCACTGACTGAAAGTATCCGCGTAATATAGGGAAAAATATATTGATGAGCTTGAGCCGCGGAGTTCCTCTTTTATGTCCTCGCCACGCCTGCAACAACAATTCATCCGGTTATGGCAATGCCTGCAAGGTCAGGATACCGACACTACGCTGCAGGAACTGGCGCTGCTGCTCAACTGCTCACGCCGTCATATCCGCTCTCTGCTGAACGCCATGCAACAACAGGGTTGGCTCACCTGGCAGGCGGAAGCCGGGCGCGGCAAACGTTCCCACCTCGGTTTTCTCTACACGGGGTTAGCCCTGCAACAGCAGCGCGCCGAAGACCTGCTGGAGCAGGACCGCATCGACCAGTTGGTGCAACTGGTGGGCGACAAGGAAACCGTGCGCCAGATGTTGCTGTCTCACCTCGGGCGCAGCGTGCGGCAAGGGCGCCATCTGCTGCGTATCCTGTACTACCGGCCGATGCACAACCTGTTGCCCGGCAGCGCGTTGCGGCGCTCGGAAACCCATATCGCCCGCCAGATTTTTAGCGGGCTGACCAGCCTAAATGAGGAAAATGGGGAACTGTTGCCGGATATCGCTCACCACTGGCAGGCGCTGTCGCCGCTGCACTGGCGTTTCTATCTGCGCCCTGCCATCCGTTTTCACCACGGTCGGGAGCTGACGATGGAGGACGTGATCGCCTCGCTGTCACGGCTAACGGCGCTGCCGCTGTTCTCACACCTGACCGACATCGCCTCTCCTACGCCGTTCGTGCTGGATATCCGGCTCAGCATGCCGGATGACTGGCTACCGTGGCTGCTCGGCAGCGTACCGGCGATGATCCTGCCCAAAGAGTGGCAAACGCTGCCGGACTTTATGCGCCAGCCCATCGGCACCGGGCCGTATCAGGTGGTGCGCAACTCGCCCAACCAGTTGAAAATCGCCGCATTTGACGACTACTTCGGCTACCGGGCGCTGATTGACGAAGTCAGTATCTGGGTGCTGCCGGACGCGCCGATCATCCCCGCCTGTACGGTCACGTTGCAGGGAGACGACACCATTGACAATGAACTGGAGAACCGGCTGGAAGAAGGCTGCTATTTCCTGCTGTTCGACCGCCGTTCGCCGCAGACGGCGGATCCGGAGATCCGTCACTGGCTGTGTCAGGTGTTAAGCCCGGTGGCGATGCTTGGCCTGGCCGATAGCCCGTACCAGAGCGACTGGTCCCCCGCCTATGGCCTGCTGCCGCGCTGGCATCACAGCCCGCCGCGGGCGGTGCGGGAAAAACCGGTCGGCCTGACCCACCTCACCCTCACCTGCTACCGTGACCATCCCGAATACGCGGTGATAAGCCACATCATGGGCCGCCTGCTGGCATCGCACGGCGTCACGCTGACGCTACGTAGCCTGGAGTTTGATGCCTGGTGTCAGGGCGACGACGCCAGCGATCTTTGGCTCGGCAGCGCCAACTTTTATCTGCCGCTGGAATTTTCGCTGTTCGCGATGCTGTATGAACTGCCGCTGTTGCGGCACTGTCTGGGCGATGACGAGCTGGAACACACCGCGCGTCAATGGCGTCAGGGCGAGTTGTCGCTGGCGGAGTGGTGCCAGTCGCTGGTCAGCCGCCAGCAGCTCCATCCGCTGTTCCACCACTGGCTGCGGTTGCAGGGACAGGCCAACATGCGGGGGCTACGCATGAACACGCTGGGCTGGTTCGATTTCAAATCCGCCTGGTTTGCGCCGCCGAACCCGACGCCATGACCGCTCGTCGCCGGTCATGGCGCTTTTCCTGATGTGACAAACACTTTACAATACCGCCGTTCTCAACGGGGTGCGGTCAACGCGCATAGGCGTTGCATCGCTGAGAAAATACCCGTCGAACCTGATCCGGTTAATACCGGCGAAGGGATTTGAGACTGCATCCCGCTTGCTCAAAGACCTTTGCCGCCTTCAACAATTGGAGCGCAAAGTGTTAAAGAAATTACTGTCCTGCCTGTTACTGCTGTCCACCCCCGTGTTCGCCAAGCCGACCCTGACGGTCTACACCTACGACTCGTTCGCCTCCGAGTGGGGCCCCGGTCCGGGCGTCAAAACCGCGTTTGAAAAAGAGTGCGACTGCGAGCTGAAATTCGTGGCGCTGGAAGATGGCGTCGCTCTGCTCAACCGCCTGCGCATGGAAGGCAAAAATACCCCGGCGGATGTGGTGCTGGGGCTGGATAATAATCTGGTGCAGGCGGCCGCGCAGACCGGCCTGTTCGCCCCGCATGGCGTCAACACCAGCGAGTTGACGGTGCCCGGCGGCTGGCACAATGATACCTTCCTGCCCTTCGACTATGGCTATTTCGCCTTCGTCTACAACAAGGACAAACTGAAAAATCCGCCCAAGAGCCTGCGCGAGTTGGTGGAAAGCGACCAGCCGTGGAAAGTGATCTATGAAGATCCGCGCACCAGCACGCCGGGTCTGGGCCTGCTGCTGTGGATGCAGAAAGTCTATGGCGACAAGGCGCCGCAAGCCTGGCAGAAACTGGCGGCCAAAACCGTCACCGTCACCAAAGGCTGGAGCGAAGCCTACGGCCTGTTCCTGAAAGGCGAAGCCGATCTGGTATTGAGCTACACCACTTCCCCGGCTTACCACCTCATCGCCGAGAAGAAAGACAGCTACGCGGCGGCCAGTTTCAGCGAAGGCCACTATCTGCAGGTCGAAGTGGCCGCGCAATTGGCCGGCAGCAAAAATCCGCAACTGGCGGCACGCTTCCTGCAGTTTATGGTCAGCCCGACCTTCCAGCAGCTCATCCCGACCACCAACTGGATGTACCCGGTTGTCAAAACCGAGCTGCCCGCGGGCTATAACACTCTGTCGTTGCCGGCTAGCGCGCTGGAGTTCACCTCGCAGCAGGTGGCCGAACAGCGCGCGAATTGGGTACAGGCATGGCAACGCGCCGTCAGCCGCTGATTCCCGGCTGGCTGTGGCCGGGACTGCTGGCGGCCACGCTGCTGACCGGCACCGCGGCGCTGGCGTTCGCGGCGCTGTGGCTGGACGCGCCCGGCGCCCCCTGGCGATCGCTGTGGGATGACGGCTACCTGTGGCAGGTCATTCGCTTCAGCTTCTGGCAGGCGCTGCTGTCGGCGCTGCTTTCCACTCTGCCCGCGCTGTTTCTGGCGCGGGCGTTGTACCGCCGCCGCTTTCCCGGCCATCGCCTGCTGCTGCGCCTGTGCGCGATGACGCTGGTGCTGCCGGTGCTGGTGGCGGTATTCGGCATCCTCAGCGTCTACGGCCGCGAAGGCTGGCTGGCGCGCCTGCTGATGCAGTTCGGTATCGAATACCGTTTTTCGCCTTATGGTTTACAGGGCATTCTGCTGGCCCACGTCTTTTTTAATCTGCCGCTGGCGACCCGGCTGTTTGTGCAGGCGCTGGAAGGCATCGCCACTGAACAGCGTCAGTTGGCGGCCCAGCTCGGCCTGCGCGGCTGGCACTTTTTCCGGCTGGTGGAGTGGCCGTGGCTGCGTCGTCAGTTGTTGCCCGCCGGCGCGCTGATTTTCATGCTGTGTTTCGCCAGTTTCGCCACCGTACTGGCGTTGGGCGGCGGCCCGCAGGCCACCACCATCGAACTGGCGATCTATCAGGCGTTGAGCTTCGATTATGACCCGGCGCGCGCCGCGCTGCTGGCGCTGTTGCAGATGGCGTGCTGTCTGGGGCTGGTGTTGTTCAGTCAACGGTTGGGCCGACTGCTGGCGGTGGGAGCCGGCAGCCGCCTGCGCTGGCGCGATCCGCAGGACAGCGGGTTCAGCCGCGTTACCGATACGCTGCTGATTGCAGCGGCGTTGCTATTGCTGTTGCCGCCGCTGCTGGCGGTGGTGGCGGACGGCCTGAACCGCTCGCTGCCGGATGTCTTGCGCCAGCCCGCGCTATGGCAAACGCTCTGGACGTCGCTGCGCATCGCGCTGGCCGCCGGCGCGCTCAGCGTGGTGCTGACGTTGATGCTGCTGTGGAGCAGCCGGGAACTGAAACTGCGCCAGCGGCGGCTCTCTTCTCAGTTGCTGGATGTGAGCGGGATGCTGATTCTGGCGATGCCGGGAATTGTACTGGCGTCCGGTTTTTTCCTGCTGTTTAACCGCACCATCGGATTACCGGCTTCCCCCTACGGGCTGGTGGTGTTGACCAACGCGCTGCTGGCAATCCCCTATGCGATGAAAGTGCTGGAAAACCCGATGTATGACACGGCGGCGCGTTATAGTCTGTTGTGCCAGTCGCTGGATATCCGCGGTTGGCACCGTCTCAGAGTGGTGGAACTGAAGGCGCTGCGCGCGCCCATCGCTCAGGCGCTGGCTTTTGCCAGCGTGCTATCGGTGGGCGATTTCGGCATCATCGCCCTGTTCGGCAACGAACAATTCCGCACCCTGCCGTTTTATCTCTATCAGCAGATTGGCGCTTATCGCAGCGCCGACGGCGCGGTGACGGCGCTGCTGCTGCTGATGTTGTGTTTTATGCTGTTTACCCTGATTGAAAAACTGGCAGGCCGTAATGATCACGCTCGATAAGTTGACCTATCTCTACCAGCACCTGCCGATGCGCTTCGATTTACAGGCGCAGCCCGGCGAGCGTATCGCCATTCTGGGCCCGAGCGGCGCGGGAAAAAGTACCTTGCTCAGCCTGATCGCCGGTTTTCTGCCGCCCGACAGCGGCCGCTTGCAGCTTAACGGACAGGAACACCGCGCCACGCCGCCGGCAAAACGCCCGGTGTCGATCCTGTTTCAGGAAAACAACCTGTTTCCCCATCTGACGCTGGCGCAAAATATCGCGCTCGGCCTGCACCCCGGCCTGAAGCTAAATGCGGAACAGCGGGATACGCTGCGCGATATCGCCAGCCGCATGGGACTGTCGGAGCTGCTGGAACGCCTGCCGTCGCAGGTTTCCGGCGGTCAACGGCAACGGGCGGCGCTGGCGCGCTGCCTGATCCGCCGGCAGCCGATCCTGCTGCTGGACGAGCCGTTCTCGGCGCTCGACCCGGCCCTGCGTCAGGAAATGCTGTCGCTGGTGGACGAGATCTGCCGGGATCGCCGGTTGACGCTGCTGATGGTGTCTCACCAGTTGGAAGACGCCGCGCGCATTGCGCCGCGCAGCGTGCTGGTGGTGGACGGCCGCATCTATCACGACGGTCCGACCAACGAACTGGCCAGCCACCCGGATGCGGCGCGGGTGCTCGGTGGTCTGAGATGATAGAATGAAACTCTTACCAAAAAAAATGTGATCTTCCGCACGATTTTGCTTTTTCCGCGTGGCGGAGCCTTGTCTGATTTTCCGCACTCATGGTTAGATGAAGGCGTTGATTAACCCAAACGAATATAAGGTTCTCCGTGAAACACGCCGCCTCTACTTTTTTCGCACTACTAAACAACACCGCGCTGCTTGACGCGGTCGTCGTCGTGCGCGTGGTGGTCGTGGTCGGCAGCGCGCCGTAACGGGTTCCGAATCAAGCCTAGATTCCCAAACCCCGCCGGCGCAAGCCGAGCGGGGTTTCTTTTATCCACCCTCCCCGCTCCTCCTGACACCGGCTCTGATAAAGGATATGACTATGCGTTATACAGGAGCTGAGCTGATCATCCGTCTGCTGGAACAGCAAGGCATCACCACAGTGAGCGGTATTCCGGGCGGCGCGGCGCTGCCGCTGTACGATGCGTTGGGAAAAAGCCGCACCATTCGCCACGTACTCGCCCGCCACGAGCAGGGAGCCGGATTCATCGCGCAGGGTATGGCGCGCGCCAGCGGTAAAGCCGCGGTTTGCATGGCGTCCAGCGGCCCCGGCGCCACCAACCTGCTCACCGCCATCGCCGACGCCAAACTCGACTCCATTCCGTTGGTGTGCATCACCGGCCAGGTGCCGTCCAGCATGATCGGTACCGATGCCTTTCAGGAAGTAGACACCTACGGCATCTCGATTCCGGTCACCAAACACAACTATCTGGTGCGCGACATCAGCGAGCTGCCGCAGGTCATCAATGACGCCTTCCGGCTGGCGCAGTCTGGTCGCCCCGGCCCGGTCTGGGTGGACATCCCCAAAGATGTGCAAACGGCCACCATCGAACTGGCGGAGCTGCCCGCGCCGGCTGAACTTACTCCTGCGCCAGCAGTGGATCAGGATGCCATTCGCGCCGCCGCCGCGATGATCAATCAGGCCAAACGGCCGATCCTGTATCTGGGCGGCGGCATCATCAGCGCCGGCGCACATCAGCAGGCGATCGAGCTGGCGGAACGCGCCGGGCTGCCCACCACCATGACGCTGATGGCGCTGGGCGCCATGCCGGTGGATCATCCGCTGTCGCTTGGCATGCTCGGTATGCACGCGGCCCGTTACACCAACATGATCCTGCAACAATCGGACTTACTGATCGTACTGGGCGCCCGCTTTGACGATCGCGCCATCGGCAAAGCGGAAGAATTCTGCCCGGATGCCCGCGTGATCCATATCGATATCGATCCGGCGGAGTTCGGCAAGATCCGCCAGCCGCACGTGGCGCTCCACGCCGATGTGGCGCAGGCGCTGGATCAGTTGCTGCCGCTGGTTGACCGTCAACCACGCGCCGACTGGCTCGCCCAGGTGCGCGCGCTGCAATGTGAATTCCCATTCAGCATGCCAAACGCCGACGACCCGCTCAGTCACTACGGGTTGATCCGCGCCGTGGCCGAGCAACTGGACGATCAGGCCATCATTACTACCGACGTCGGGCAGCATCAGATGTGGGTGGCGCAGGCGTATCCGCTGCGGCGCTCGCGCCAGTGGCTGACCTCCGGCGGTTTCGGCACCATGGGTTTTGGCGTGCCCGCAGCTATCGGCGCCGCGCTGGCGGAACCACTGCGAACCGTGGTCTGTTTTTCCGGCGACGGCAGCCTGATGATGAACATTCAGGAAATGGCCACCGCCGTGGAAGAGAACCTGAACGTAAAAATCGTGCTGATGAACAATCAGTCGCTGGGGCTGGTGCACCAGCAGCAGGATCTGTTCTACCAGCAGAATTTTGTGGCGTCCGACTACCGCTATCAGACTAATTTTCTGGCGATTGCCGCCGGATTCGGCTTCGCCACTTGCGATCTGAACGCGGCTGAAAACCCGCAAGCCGCCCTGCGCGACGCACTGCAACGCCCCGGCCCGACGTTGATCCACGCCGCTATCGATATCAACGAAAAAGTGTTCCCGATGGTACCGCCGGGTGCCGCCAACATTGAGATGATTGGAGATTAAATCATGCAGACCCCATCCATTACCGCACAGGTCACGCTGGAACTATCGGTACGCAACCACCCGGGCGTGATGTCGCACGTATGCGGGCTGTTCGCCCGCCGCGCTTTCAACGTGGAAGGCATCATGTGTATGCCGCTGCCGGGCAACGAGCAGAGCCGCATCTGGCTGCTGGTGAAAGACGATCAGCGCCTGCCGCAGATGATCAGTCAGGTGGAAAAGCTGGAAGACGTATTGCAGGTGACCCGCCACGGCGAAGAGATGCGTATCTTTGATCAGGTGGCGGAGTTTTACCGCTGAGCCGCGGGGGCCATATCGATTCCCGGTATGGCCCTCGACCCGGATTCAGCCAATCAGAATTTGCCACAACAGGCGACGGTACACCGGCATCAACGGATGCTGCCACAGCTGCCACAGACTGACGGCGGCGATAACCGAAACCAGCGGCGCCAGCCAGTACAAACGGGCAGGCGTCAACCCATTGGTTGACTCGGCTTTTGCTCCACGACGTGCACGCCACAAACGCCACACCAACCAGCCCGCTCCCCATAGCAGGATAGCCGTGACTAACAGCAGCCATTTAAAACTGCCGCTGTCGGCCTGTTTGGGGATATCGATCGCCACCCCGGCCAAAATGCCGGGCATCAGATAAACCGGCGGCCAGGTGAGACAGCCGATGATATTCGGCAACGCAAAGCGCCGGGGCGACAACTCCAGCATCCCCGCCACCATCGGGATCAGCGGACGAGTCGGGCCAAAAAACCGCCCAATCAGAATGGTCGCCATATTGTGCTGATGCAGCATTTTTTCGGTGCGATACAGGTAAGCGCGGTGCTTTTGCAGGAAAGACCAGTTATGCAGCCGATCCTTGAAACGCCAGCCAATGAAATAGGAAATCCAGTCTCCCAGCAGGCAACCGATAATGCCCATGCCCCAGGCCGGGTACAGCCCCATATTGCCGCTGCCGATCAACGCGCCCAGCGACGCCATCATCAGCGTGCCGGGCAACAGCAGCCCCACCAGCGCCAGCGACTCCAGAAACGCCACCAGCAGTACCGCCGTCAGCGAATACGCTAACGATTGAGTGATCAGATGCTCCAGCCAGGCTTCCATAAATCTCTACATTTCTGCTTTTTTATGAACAAAGATAACGGGATGATAGCAGGAAACGGCGGGAATATGGCAGATAGTAGTAAAAACGCGGCTGATGCGAGGCTCATCATCACTGGACGGCCACGTCCTTGAAGCTACGCTATTTTGTTGTTATAAAAGCATCACTTTAAGAAAATAAATGGATTGATTCATGGAAGAAGCCAGGATTGCTTTTCCTGTTGGCAAAGGGCAGGTTAACAGGGCTAAGTTAGGGTAACCACATGAAAAAAATAGCATATACTTCGCAGCTAATAGCGTTATTGATTTCATTACAATCCAACGCCTCTATTAGTTTGGTCAAGAATGAGGATCAAGCCTTATCAAGTGAAGTGGTAAAATATGGAAATGCCAGAGGGGTCGTTGATATAAAAAGTCAGAGCGAACAGAGCTTTGACATTATTGAAGATGGAAAATACATAGGAACAATAGTTCCAGCCAAAGGATTTCATAAAAACTATTACCCGTTATGCTTTATTGGCTGGTCTACTGACAAAAAAACAATATCAGATATTGTTCCATCAATAGGACAAGGATACTTTGAGCGTTCACTCTGCTCAACACTTGATGGAGTAGGTAAAATAGAAGAAAAAGAAAGAACCTTTATTGGTTTTGTGTACACCGTAGGACTGAGAGACAGATATGCTCAAAACTACTTTCTAATAGAGTTGAACAAAGGAAACAGAACCATAAAAGACAAGAGCCAGCTCATTGAAATATTTCAAAACGACTCAGAAAAGAAAAGTATAGCTGACCTTAGAAGAGACATAAAGAAAATCGATAAGAGATAACAATGAAGAAAATACTAACAACAATAATAATATTATCAGCATCACTTCAAGCTCATGCATCGATTACGTTAGCCCCTATGGACGGCAATCACCTGTTATCACAATCAGCTACAAAAACTCAGCATCTGGGAATAGACCAGATAAAAATAAATAAGGGTCAATCTTTTGACATCATCGAGAGTGATAAGTATATAGGCACACTAATCCCTGCTGAAGGATATTATAATCAATATAATCCATTGTGTTTTATTGGCTGGTCGATAGACAAAAGAGAAATTAGTAATATCATTCAGTCTATTGGTCAGGGTGATTTCGAAAACTCAATCTGCCTAAGCCTCGATGCAGTTGGGAAGATTGAGGTAAAAGATAAAACATATATAGGGCTTGTGTATACAGTTGGATTAAGAGATAGACGAGCGAAAAACTATTTCCTACTTGAGCTAGATAAAGAAAAAAGAACCATCGTAGACAAAAGCACTCTTGTCGATAGTCTACAAAATAATGGCGAAAAAAAAGCATTGCGATGCTCAGAAAATATCTTTCTCAAAATACATTACGTTAACCTAAATTCATCTGTATTAAATAAAAACTTGATCTAGCTGCGTTCTATATTAGAACACGGTTAGATCTTACAGTCGGCAACGAGCGAGAAGAGGATATTAACGCAAGTGGGCGTTATAAATTATTATGCACGACTACCATCAGG
>NZ_CM001979.1:4238620-4417560 GCF_000406205.1 Dickeya sp. NCPPB 3274
ACATCAGGTAGTTGTAACTTCAAATTTTCATTAAACTCTTGGGGCATCATTATAGAAGCAATATCACTTAAATCTCCGATAGGTAAAATATAAGGTCCGGTTTTTTATTGTTAGTCTTAATTTTCACTCTGTACTCACGCTGATGAGCGAAAAGACTTCGTTTTTGAAAGCCAAGATTATCTTTTGCCATATATCCGTGATACTTATGCTCATCAAAATAGTCGACCAATCCAAGATGACCGGCAAAGTTTTTTCCAAAATTGCGGCACGGCAACGGTCGATAAATTTCGAAGCATTCAAAAAAACTACACAGAATTTACCTAAACCAAAACATGATTTATTAAGTTCAATAGTACGCTTAAAATCAGATAAAGTTTCTGTTGAAACTGAACTATATCCTCGGCTATTCAATGAGTATATGCAAAAAACATTATGGTCTAATAAATCCTCTCCATGAATGACTATTGGTGCCGCATGATCTGAAGCCGGAATTGTAACCTCACCAATTTTTACCTCTCTTAATTTCTCAGGTTGATAAAGAGCAATAATACCTTCATATTCATCACCACTTAACTCACCATTTTCATCTTTGTATTCCTTGAATGAGCGGATTGTATTCATGAAAAGCTTACCTTTAAGAAAATCTTCTGCATATTCCTTACATTCAAACAATTTGACGAACGCAAATATTGTAGACATTTCGCCCCTTTGGTTTCATGGAGATTGCTTAACGCTTTCTGAGAAGCTTATTTATCAGAGACCCAAATTTTTTCGTGCAAGTTTGACCTATTTCCGGTTAATTAGCATACCTGAAATGTAAGCATATCCGCCACTGGCACAAAGCTATCCGTCAGATTAGTTATAATTTTGCACCACAAAATTATCAATTCAAACCTGAGTTAATATAGCTTAAATTTAATTATCAAACATTTAAATTAAATAGTATTTTTATAACAAAACCTCAAAATAAGTAGCATTATCCTCACGGTTAACGGAAAGCACAATAAACTTATTTTTATCTGGCGATTCCCACACTTCTCGGTAGCCGTCATCTATCTTAATCATAAAACCTAATGATTTAACATACTTCCTTAACGTATTAATATCCGTAGTGTTTTCAAAATATACACCTATCACCTGCTTCCCTGGCCCCTCTGCATCTCCATGTTTAATTTGATACTTTTGAGATATTTTTGGTACGTTTTTTATTATTGGATCAGTTATACTACTATCTTCCAAAGAAGAAATTTGATTTTCTGAACTATTATTATAAAACAAAAAATAAGCGATCGCTGCTCCTAAGAGGAAAAACAATATTATAGCTTTATTTCTCATTTAATCACCATTAAAGTAATTATTATGTATCTCAGTACCATCCTCTACTGCAATACCAACTTTATCTGATGTGAAACGAGAGTATGGTTTTATAGTTAGCATAAACGATGGCAAAAAACCCCAATATGGTCTTGAATTTGGTTCTTTATCTGGATCAGGGAACAACATAGGCCTGAATGTTTTATTCTTAAATGAGCCAATAGGGCCATAAAAATCCCATCGTTTCAAAGCACTTTCTTTACTCACAGGCCTTAATTCAGGAAAGTAATTCTTATTATATATTGCCCGATAAAAGCCAAGTAAATCAGACACCAAGTCTTCACCACTAAATCCACTGTCAGTAATAGTGCTGAAAGGAAACGAGTCCTGCAAATTCTCAAATCGAAAAGCCACCTTCATCATCATGGCAAGAGCAATGCTATATCTTTCATACAAAGTAGTTCCTTTCTTTATTCTCCAAACAATATATTTAGATATTCCAACTTTTTTTTTGAATTTCCACATCCCTTGGAAGTACTTGACATCATAGTATGGTTGACTTCCATTTTCACCGGCCTCAAACTGACTCATCAAAGCCTTTATATCAAGACCTTGAGCATGACCCAAATCGACCCACCCCAAAACTTCTGTATAGACTAAACCATAGCTTTTTAAGGTGGCTTCAGAGCCATTTAATATATCGGAGCGTTTACTCATAATCATCTCATTCCATTGAATTTGATATAATCAAGCGATACTACATTGTAGAATCCCTCCAAAACATATAAGAATTTGTGCGCGCAGCAACATTTTCCCACTCAATTGTATTGAATTTGATAGAAATATTTTCACATGGCTGTATATCGTTATGCGTTAATGAGTTTGGATAAAAACTGCTAATATTAGATATTATTGCTCCCAGAAGATTTATCTTAAAGTACAACTCTACCCCTCCAGAGATACTAGTCCTGAAAATGGAAAAATTACATGTCAGCGTTTCATTCTCATTTAATGCTTGAGATATCAATGGTGTGGCTTTATCTATTGGTTTTCGTACCTGAACAGGCTGGAATGATATATTCTCTTCACGCATGATATTGGTATTTAATTCATATATAAATATTTCATCCTCATGCCCAGCCTGATACAAATTCCCTATTGATGGAACAGTAGAACATCCTGCTGATATAAGCCCTTGTTTTTCTCCATGAAGCGAAAGATAAATAATGTTTGCCATATCAAATCCCTGATTACATTAGTTTATAGGTATAAAGTTACTAACCATTACATTTTATGTCAACGATAAATAAAACCGAAACGGATCAAGCCCAATGCTGCCGTAATACCTCAAAAGGAGTTTTGGTTTTCCGCTAACTCGCTCACTGGATATGGAAAAACCGATTGCTCAGAGGCAACCGGCTTTTCACATGATACCTCCACCTTAACATTTGATAAGCAAAGTACCGCTATTCACTCTACCCCCCCAAATACATCCGCTTCACCTCCGGGTTGGCGAGAATGTCCTGCGCCGGACCGTGCAATGCGATACGCCCGTTTTCCAGCACATAGGCGCGATCGGCGATTTTCAATGCGGCGGTGGCGTTCTGCTCCACCAGCAGGATGGTGATGCCTTCCCTCTGCAACTGCTTGATGGTGGAGAATAATTCCCCGACTACCTTTGGCGCCAGCCCCAGGCTTGGTTCGTCCAGCATCAGTAACACCGGTTCGCTCATCAGTGCACGAGCGATCGCCAGCATCTGCTGTTCACCGCCGCTCATGGTGCCCGCCATCTGGCTGCGCCGCTCCTGGAGACGCGGGAACAGCGCGTACATTTTGTCGCGCAGATAGGCGAAATTGACCGGGTTGTTGTAGGCGCCCATACGCAGGTTCTCCTCAATGGTCAGATTGGTGAACACCTTGCGCCCTTCCGGCACCAGCGCCAGCCCTTTACGCACGATCTGATGCGTTGGGCTGTGGGAAATATCCTCGTTGAGAAAACCGACCGTTCCGGTAGATTTCACCAGATTGATGATGCCGTTGAGGGTCGAGGTTTTCCCGGCGCCGTTACTGCCGATCAGGGTGACGATTTCGCTGTTGTTGACCTCAAGATCGATGCCTTTTAGCCCCTGAATCAGCCCGTAAAACACCTGCAGATCGCTGGCTTTAAGCATAATCGATGTCCCCCAGATAGGCGGCGATCACCTCGGGGTGATTCACCGCATCCTGCGGCGTACCGCTAAATAGCGGTTTGCCGTAATCCAGCACCATCACCCGTTCGCACAGCGTGTTGACGAACGACATATCGTGCTCGATCAGCAGCACCGTCAGGCCGTAGTCGGCGCGCATGCGGAAAATCAGCTGCGCCAGCTCGGCCGTCTCTCGTGGGTTCATGCCGGCCGCCGGTTCGTCCAGCAGTAAGAGCTTGGGCGAGGTCGCCAGCGCGCGGGCAATCTCCACCTTGCGCTGATTGCCGTAGCTGAGATTGGTGGCCAGCGAATGCGCGTGTTCGGCGATACCGATGTATTCCAGCAGCGCCATACCGGTTTCCCGCGCCTGTCGCTCGGCGCGGAAAAAGCGGCCGATACGCAGCGCCGCCTCCAGAAACGAGTACGGGATAAAGCGATCGAGACCGATCAGTACGTTCTCCAGCACCGTCATTGATGGAAACAGGCGGATGTTCTGGAAAGTACGGGCGATACCACGGTTGACCACCTGATTGGGTTTCAGCCCGGCCAGCGACTGCCCGTCCAGCCAGACGGCGCCGCCGGTCGGTTTATAGTTGGCGGTGATCACGTTGAACATCGTGGTTTTACCGGCGCCGTTGGGGCCGATCAGCCCAAAGATCTCCGCCGGACTGATAGTAAAGCTGACGCTATCGATGGCGCGCAGGCCGCCAAATTGCATGGTGACGTCCTCAACGCGCAATAACGGGTTATTTTCCATTCGCGCTTCTCCTGCGGATATCCCAGACTTCCTGCTTGCCCAGCAGCCCTTCACGAGCGAACAGCATGATCACCAGCAACACCAGCGAGAACACCACCATGCGCAGCCCCGGATGGGCGCCCAGATCCTGGCCGAACAGCGTTAGCGGTTGATCGAGGAAGCGCAGCCACTCGCCGCTGCCGATCACAATGATCGTGCCGAGAATGGCGCCGGTGGTGCTGCCCAGCCCGCCGAGTACGATGATGATCAGCAACTGGAAGGTCAGCATGAAGTCGAACAGATCCGGCGAGATGATGGTCAACAGCGACGCCAGCAGCCCGCCGCCGATCCCCTCGAAAAAGGCGCTGGTGGCGAAAGCGCAGGTCTTGATGCGAAAGGTATTGATGCCCATCGCAATGGCGGCGTCTTCATCGTCACGCACCGCTTTCATGGCGCGGCCGTATTTGGAGTACACCACCTGCAGGATAAACAACACCGCCGCCAGCGCAATGAAACCGCACCAGTACAGAATGTGGCTGACCTGCGGGATCTCGTTCAGGCCGATGGCGCCGTTGGTGAATTGTGGATTGTTGATAGCGAAAATCTTGATGATGAAGCCGAACCCCAGCGTGACGATCGCCAGATAATCGCCGCGCACGCGAAATACCGGAAACGCCAGGCACACCGCCACCACCGCCGCGCATACGCCGCTGATGATCAGCGCCGGCAGAAACGACGCATGCACCGCCAGAATCAACGGGCTGGGCGCCGTCATCTCGAACATGTTGGTTTTGGCGTCCGAGCTCAGCAACAGCAGCGCGGTAATGTAAGCGCCGATCGCCACAAAACCGTTAGGCTCCAGAGACAATTGCCCGGTCACGCCGTTAATCAGGTTATAGCTGACTGCCAGAATCATAAAAATGAAGATGTTACAGAAGATGCGCACGATATAGTCGTCGAACAGCGTATCCAGCCCGGTCAGCGCCAGCAAAGCCAGCGCAAACACAGCAAGGTACCCCAGCCACATCGTCGGGGAAGTCCGCGGCATTCTCATCAGAAACGGCTCCTTTCCAGTCGTTCGTCGCCCATGATGCCCACCGGTCGGAACAGCAGCACCAGAATCAAAAACATGAAGGCAAAGGCGTCTTTATAGCCGCCCAGTTCCGGAAACATCGCCACCGCCACCACTTCGGTGAACCCAAGGATAAAACCGCCGATCACTGCGCCGGTGACGCTGCCGATGCCGCCCAGCACCGCCGCCGCGAAGGCTTTCAAACCGATCAACACCCCCATCAGCGGATCGATGGAGGGGTAACTGATGGCGTAGAACACGCCGCCCAGCGCCGCCAGCGCGCTGCCGAGGGCGAACACGAAGGCGATAATCTGATTGGCGTCGATGCCCATCAGCCGCACGGTGTTGACGTCAAACGCCACCGCGCGGATCGCCATCCCCTGCCGGGTGCGATACAGAATGCACAGGATCACTGCCAGCAGCGCCAGCGTCATCAACGGTACGATCCAGGCCACATTGGTGACGACGATCGACCCGAGATTGATGGTCTGATTAAAGAACGGCGGCGACTCGAAGTAGCGCGGGCTACCGCCGAACACCACATTGAACAGGTTCTCCAGAAAGAAGCTGACGCCGATGGCGGTGATCAGCATCGAGATCTTCGACGCCTGCCGCAGCGGGCGGTAAGCGATTTGATCGATGGCGATCCCCAGCAGCGCGGCAATGAGAATGGCAAGAATCACGGCGGCCCCGAAAGGCAGCCCGAGGGAAGTAAAACCGAGCAGGGCCATAAAAGCCCCGACCATCATGATATCGGCATGAGCAAAGTTGATCAGCCGCAGCACGCCGTACACCATGGTGTAGCCGATAGCGATCAGCGCGTACATGCTGCCAAGGCTCATGCCATTGACCACTTGCTGTAAGAAAACGGCAAGATCCATCATGTCATCCTTTACTGTTAGGCTGCGCCCCGCCTTTTTATTCGCGGATGTCGCTGGCGGCGAGGGTTCCGCGCGGCAGGGCGCAAGCCGTGAAGTGTGGTAGACCAGACCAGCGGCGAGTCACGCAGCGGCGCGAAAAAATAGGGCATCCGCTTTCTGCATTATCGGGCTTGTCCATCGGCTCTTGTGAACCCGCGTCCAGTGCATTGATAGCGACAGTCGGCCGCGGGCACCGCCGATTACGGATTGATCACCGTTTTAAACACCATCTCGCCGCCTTTCACCTCGTTGATCACCGCCGGACGAATGGCGTCGCCGTCTTTCAGGGTCAGGGTGCCGGTGATGCCGGTGAAGTTGCTGGTGGCGCGGATCGCCTTGTTGACGCAAACGCGATCGTGCGGATCGCTACAGGTGTTCATGGCGTTGACGATCATCTTGTAAGCGTCCGCCGTCATCGCTCCCCAGGTGTGGGTCGGTTCCTTGTATTTGGCGGTCCAGGCTTTGATGAACTTTTCCCCTTCCGGCGTCTGCTCTTTGGCGTTCGGCGAGTAGTAGTCGGTGGTCATCCACCCTTCCACCGCGTCCTGCCCCATTTTGAAGAACACCGGGTCCGCCGCCAGACCGTCGCCGCCGACCACCGGCACCTTCAGCCCGAGCTGTTTGGCCTGCACCGCGATCAGCGCGCCTTCGGTGTAGTAAATCGGCATGTAGATCACGTCCACATTGTGAGATTTGATGGTGGAGAGCTGGGCTTTGAAATCCTTACTGCCGCCGGGCGCCTGCACTTCAATCGGAATGGTGCCGCCGTTTTTCAGGAACTGGGTGCGGAAGGATTTGGCCAGCCCGACCGAGTAGTCATTGCTGCTATCGAACATAATGGCGGCTTTCTTCGCTTTCAGGTCGCGCGTCGCCAGGTTAGCGCCGACCACGCCCTGAAAACTGTCGGAGAAGCAGACGCGGCTGACGTACTCTTTGCCTTTGGTTACCCGGTCGTTGGTGGCGGTCGGCGAGACGATCGGCGTTTTAGTGTCTTCCGCCATCTTGGTCATCGCCATCGTGTTGGTGGAGGTTACCTCGCCGATCACCGCGTCCACCTTATCGCTGGACACCAGTCGCTGCATGGCGTTGGCCGCTTCCACTTTGTCGCTCTTGTCGTCAATCACCACCAGCTTGATGGTGTCACCATTCTTCAGTTTGGTTTCGATACCGTTAATCAGTTCCAGCCCTTTCAGGGACGGCTGACCGTAACCGCTCAATGCACCGCTCAGGGGCAATACCACGCCAATCTTGATGTCATCCGCCCACGCCCCCACTGAAGCCAGTGAAGACGATACGGCTACCGCTGCGACAGTAAATCTGAAAAATTTGTTCTTCATGATCGCCTCTTCAAAAATAACGTTCACATTTCAGTGATGAAATGACGCTGTATACAGGGTGATAAAAAGAAGATCTGTGTGACAGGATATCCAGGCTGTTCACCGGGGAAGAGGCAGCAATAAATATGCCAAATACACAAAAATAATTAATGTATTAATAATCAAAACGTAAAAGAAAAAGATATGAATAATTTCCAGCGCAGCTGATTAAGCGTTAACGGTCATGCACCACTTCGTCACCGCCATGCTTTTTATTAGTGCGAAAGCGGCGTAATTTTTCACAGATAAATCAACCAATAGCAAAACATGCCATCCTGGCGTTCATGCATTTCCCCATAAATGTATTATTCTCTGTTTATCATTTTTCGGTCTGCCGGTTTCAGCGATTATTTCTGGAATGCTTTCGTTTTCATCGTTTTATTCTGAATGGAATATGTTCAGGTTAAATAAATAAACGTTTTTAACAATCACACAACACGCCGGACCAGCCATCACGATGCCGGGGAATAGCGCTGGACAAACACTGTATGTATATACATAATTTACTGCATTATTTCCTTTATCCATCTGACTACACGCCATGACCCTTTCACCACCGCGTCAGGGATTCGTATTGACCCGCCACTGGCAGGACACGCCCGCCGGGGTTCAGGTCGAATGCTGGCTGGCGACCGATAACGGTCCCTGCCGGGTCAGGCTATCGCCGCAGCAGGCCGTGGCGTTTGTGCCGATGCGGCATCAGGCACAGATTACCCAGCTACTGGGCGGTGAAAGGAACTGGCAACTGCGGCCGCTGGCGCTGAAAAACTTCCGCCACGAGCCGCAACTCGGGCTCTACTGCCTGCAATATCGCCAGTTGCTGCGTCTGGAGAAGAAGCTGCAGGAAGCCGGGATTGCGGTGTACGAGGCGGATATCCGCCCGCCGGAACGGTTTCTGATGGAACGCTTTATTACCGCCCCGGTCTGGTTCAGCGGCGAAGAAACCGCTGATGGTTTGATCGACCAGGTCAGGCTGAAACCGGCGCCCGACTATCGCCCGCCGCTGAAAACCGTGTCGCTGGATATCGAAACCAGCCGTCACGGCGAGCTTTACTGCATCGGTCTGGAAGGCTGCGGCCAGCGTCAGGTATTTATGCTGGGGCCGGAGAACGGCAACGCCGACGATGCCGGCGATCTGACGCTGGAATACGTCGCCAGCCGCCCGCAACTGCTGGAAAAACTCAATCAGTGGCTGCAAACCCACGACCCGGATGTGATCATCGGCTGGAATCTGGTGCAGTTTGACCTGCGGGTGCTGCAACAACACGCCGAGCGTTACCGTATTCCGCTACGGCTCGGGCGCGGCGGCCAGGAGCTGGAATGGCGCGAGCACGGCTACCGGCAGGGGCACTTTTTCGCCGGCGCGCCGGGCCGGCTCATCGTGGACGGCATCGAAGCGCTGAAATCCGCCACCTGGAACTTTGCCTCGTTCAGCCTGGAATTTGTCTCCCAATCGCTGCTGGGCGAGGGCAAGGCCAGCGACAATCCCTATCAGCGGCTGGAAGAGATCGAACAACGCTTTCAGCAGGACAAGCCCGCGCTGGCGCGTTACAACCTGAAAGACTGCGAACTGGTGACGCGCATTTTCGAGAAAACCCACCTGATGCCTTTTCTGCTGGAGCGCGCCAGCGTGACCGGGCTGGCGGCGGACCGCAGCGGCGGTTCGGTAGCGGCGTTCACCCACCTGTACCTGCCGCGCATGCACCGGGCCGGGTTTGTGGCGCCCAATCTCGGCGAAGTGCCGCCGGAAGCCAGCCCCGGCGGCTACGTGATGGATTCCCGCCCCGGTCTGTACGATTCGGTGCTGGTGCTGGACTACAAAAGCCTGTATCCCTCGATCATCCGCACTTTTCTGATCGACCCGGTCGGTCTGGTAACCGGTTTGCAGCAGCCGGATGAGCAACATGCGGTGGAAGGTTTTCGCGGCGCCTGGTTCTCCCGCCGTCACCATTGTCTGCCCGCCATCGTGGAAGGCATCTGGCATGAGCGCGACCTCGCCAAGCAGGAAAACAACAAGCCGTTGTCGCAGGCGCTGAAAATCATCATGAATGCGTTTTACGGCGTGCTGGGCTCCAGCGGCTGCCGCTTTTTCGATCCGCGCCTCGCCTCCTCCATCACCCTGCGCGGCCATGAGATCATGCGCCAGACTCGTTCCCTGATTGAAGCCAAAGGCTATCAGGTGATTTACGGCGATACCGACTCTACCTTCGTCTGGCTTAAACGCGCTCACCGCGAGGATGAGGCGGATGCTATCGGCCGTGAACTGGTGGCCTATATCAACGACTGGTGGCAGTTGCACCTCCACCAACAACACGGGCTGAACAGCGCGCTGGAGATGGAGTACGAAACCCATTTTCACCGTTTTCTGATGCCCACCATTCGCGGCGCTGAACTGGGCAGCAAAAAACGCTACGCCGGCATGACCATTACCGAGCAAGGCGAGCAGATGGTGTTCAAAGGGCTGGAAACGGTGCGTTCCGACTGGACGCCGCTGGCGCAGCAATTCCAGCAACAACTTTACCAACGCATCTTCCATCGAGAACCGTATCAGGAATGGGTGCGGGAGTACGTGGCGAAGACGCTGAACGGCGAACACGACGACCTGCTGGTGTACCGCAAACGTCTGCGCCACAAACTGAGCGACTATCAGCGTAACGTGCCGCCGCAGGTACGCGCCGCCAGAATGGCCGACGACTACAACCGCCAGCATGACCGGCCGTTGCAATACCAAAGCGGCGGCTGGATAAGCTACGTCATCACGGTGAATGGTCCGGAACCGCTGGAAAATCGCCGCTCGCCGCTGGATTACAGTCACTACGTGGAAAAGCAGTTACAACCGGTGGCCGATGCGATACTGCCTTTCATTCACGATGATTTTGCTACACTGATTACCGGACAGATGGGGCTATTTTAACAATCCGGTGGTGCCTGACAGGTGACGAACAGGCTACCATCCAGTACCATAGCGCCCTTTCAAAAATATCAGGCGTTCCCCACACCCGCATCACAGGCTGTGCCCGACATCACCACTGTCGCGCAGGGCGGGTAAGGTATTGCCGGCCGCAGGGGTCGGCGGCCCTCTGTTCAGACATTCTCCGACAACGACGAGTATCGAGCTTAGAATTTATGCCTTTTACACTTGGTCAACGCTGGATCAGCGATACAGAAAGCGATTTAGGATTGGGTACGGTAGTGGCGATGGACGCCCGCATGGTTACTCTGCTGTTTCCGGCCAGTGGCGAAAACCGTCTCTATTCCAGAAGCGACGCCCCCATTACCCGTGTCATGTTCAATCCCGGCGATACCATCACCAGCCACGAAAGCTGGCAGTTACGGGTGGAGGACGTGCGTGATGAGAATGGCCTGCGCACCTACATCGGCCAGCGGCTGGACACCGATGAACCCGCCGAACTGCGGGAAGTGTTCCTCGACAGCAAGCTGACGTTCAATAAGCCGCAGGATCGGCTGTTCGCCGGTCAAATCGACCGAATGGATCGCTTTGCGCTGCGTTATCGCGCGCACCGCCATCAGCTCGAACAGGCGTTGCAGCCGTGGGGTGGACTGCGCGGCATGCGCGCCAGCCTTATTCCGCACCAGTTGCACATCGCCCGCGAAGTGGGCCAGCGCCATGCGCCGCGCGTACTGTTGGCGGATGAAGTGGGGTTGGGCAAAACCATTGAAGCTGGCATGATCATCCACCAGCAGTTGCTGGCGGGCCGGGCGGAACGCGTGCTGATCGTGGTACCGGAAACATTGCAGCATCAGTGGCTGGTGGAGATGCTGCGCCGCTTCAACCTGCTGTTCTCGCTGTTCGACGACGAGCGCTACGCCGAAGCCCGCCTTGACAGCGACAACCCGTTTGAAACCGAGCAGTTGATCATCTGTTCGCTGGATTTTGTACGCCGCAACCCGTCCCGTTTCGAACAACTGCTGGACGCCGACTGGGACCTGCTGGTGGTGGACGAAGCGCACCATCTGGTATGGAGCGAAGCCGCGCCCAGCGCAGGATACAAGGCGGTTGAGCGTCTGGCGCGCGCCATCCCCGCGGTGCTGTTGCTGACCGCGACGCCGGAACAATTGGGTCAGGAAAGTCATTTTGCCCGCTTGCGGCTGCTCGATCCGAACCGCTTCCATGACTACCACGAGTTTATCGCCGAACAACAGCAATACCGCCCGGTGGCCGACGCGGTCACCCTGCTGCTGAGCGGCAACAGCATCAATGACAGCGATCGCAACGCGCTCGGCGACATGCTGGGCGAGCAGGATATCGAGCCGCTGCTGAAGTCCATCGCCAGCGGCAGCGACGACAGCGCCGCGGCGCGTCAGGAATTGATCACCATGCTGATGGACCGCCACGGCACCAGCCGCGTGCTGTTCCGCAACACCCGTCAGGGGGTGAAAGGCTTCCCGAAACGCGAACTGCATCAGATCAAGCTGCCGTTGCCGACGCAGTACCAGACGGCGATCCGCGTGTCCGGCATCATGAATGCCCGCAAATCCGCTGAAGACTGCGCGCGCGACATGCTCTATCCGGAGCAGATCTATCAGCAATTTGAAGACGACAACGCCACCTGGTGGAGCTTCGATCCGCGCGTCGAATGGATGCTGGATTTTCTGACCAGCCACCGCGACGAGAAGGTGCTGGTTATCTGCGCCAAAGCGGCCACCGCGCTGCAACTGGAGCAGGTGCTGCGCACCCGCGAAGCCATCCGCGCCGCGGTATTCCACGAAGGGCTGTCGATTCTGGAGCGCGACCGCGCCGCTGCGTACTTCGCTTCCGAAGAGGAAGGCGCGCAGGTGCTGATCTGTTCCGAGATCGGCTCCGAAGGCCGCAACTTCCAGTTCGCCAGCCACCTGATCATGTTTGATCTGCCGTTTAACCCGGATCTGCTGGAACAGCGCATCGGTCGACTGGATCGTATCGGTCAGAGCCGCGATATCCAGATTCTGGTGCCCTATCTGGAAAACACCGCCCAGGCGCTGCTGGTACGCTGGTACCACGAAGGGCTGGATGCGTTCGAGCACACCTGCCCGACCGGCCGCTCGATTTACGACAGCCACTACGAGCAATTAATCAACCTGCTCGCCAAGCCGTCCGAGCAGACGGGGCTGGACGAGTTCATCCACACCTGCCGCCAGCAACATGACGCGCTGAAATCCCAACTGGAACAGGGCCGCGATCGCCTGCTGGAGATGCATTCCAACGGCGGTGAACAGGCGCTGGCGCTGGCCGAAGCGATCGCCGAGCAGGATAACGACGTCAATCTGGTGAATTTCGCCCTCAACCTGTTCGACATCATCGGTATTCATCAGGATGACCGCAGCGATAACCTGATCGTGCTGACGCCGTCCGACCATATGCTGGTGCCGGATTTCCCCGGCCTGCCGCAGGACGGTTGCACCATCACCTTCGACCGCGATCAGGCGCTGTCCCGCGAGGACGCTCAGTTCGTCAGTTGGGAACACCCGCTGATCCGCAACGGTCTGGATCTGATCCTGTCCGGCGACACCGGCAGTTGCGCCGTGTCGCTGCTGAAAAACAAGGCGCTGCCGGTCGGCACCCTGTTGGCGGAACTGGTATACGTGGTGGAAGCGCAGGCGCCGAAGAAATTGCAGTTGACTCGCTTCCTGCCGCCAACGCCGATTCGCGTGCTGCTGGACCGCAAAGGCACCAATCTGGCGGCACAGGTGGAATTCGAGAGCTTCAACCGCCAACTGAGTTCGGTCAATCGCCACACTTCCAGCAAACTGGTGAATGCGGTGCAGGACGATGTGCATGACATGCTGCAGAAAGCCCAACCGCTGGTGGAAGAACAGGCGCAAGCGCTGATCGCCGAAGCGCAACGCAACGCCGAAACGCAGTTGCGCCGCGAACAGGAGCGGCTGGAAGCGCTCAAGGCGGTCAACCCGAACATCCGTGACGACGAACTGGAGGCGCTGGAAGAACAGCGCGAGCAGGTGCTGCTCAACCTGCAGCAGGCCAACTGGCGTCTGGATGCCATCCGTCTGGTGGTGGTGGCGCACCAGTAAGCCCCATCGGTTGTCTATATACTTCTGTCTATATACACGTCGCGGCAAGATCTGTTCTTGCCGCGATGCCGGAGCCATGCATGGAACCCTACAACCCGCCCCGCGATCCCTGGCTGCACATCCTGTATCAGGATCAGCACATCATGGTGGTGAACAAACCCAGCGGACTGCTCTCCGTCCCCGGCCGCGCCGAGGAACACAAGGACAGCATCATGACCCGCATTCAGGCCGACTTTCCCGCCGCCGAATCCGTCCATCGTCTGGACATGGCGACCAGCGGCGTGATGGTGGTGGCGCTGACCAAAGCGGCGGAACGGGAACTGAAACGCCAGTTCCGCGAACGGGAACCGAAGAAATCCTACATCGCCCGCGTCTGGGGCCATCTGGCGTCGGATGACGGACTGGTGGATTTGCCGTTGATTTGCGACTGGCCGAACCGCCCAAAACAGAAAGTCTGTTTTGAACAGGGTAAACCGGCCCAGACCGGTTATGCCGTGTTATCACGGGACGGCGACGGCACCACCCGCGTGAAACTGATGCCGATCACCGGCCGCTCGCACCAGTTACGCGTCCACATGCTGGCGCTGGGCCACCCGATTCTCGGCGACGGCTTCTACGCCCACCCGCAGGCAAAAGCCATGGCGCCCCGCTTGCTGCTGCACGCGCAGGAACTGGCGATCACCCATCCGGCTTTTAACACGCCGATGCATTTTCGCTGCGAAGCGGATTTCTAGCGCACGTGCCCGGGCGCTAAATCGGGTTCGCAGCAAACGACTATTCCTGAAAAACAAACGCTAACAGGAGACGGTCAGAGGACAAAGGGAAGAGAATCAGCGGGAAAACTTGTTGATTTTGAGAAACTCATAGGCGGCCTGAATATCCTGCGCTTTGCGCTTGGCCATTTCAATCATGCGCGGCGACAGGCCTTTACCCATCATCTTATCGGGGTGGTGTTCGCTCATCAGTTTACGATAAGCCCGTTTCACCGTGGCGGCGTCATCGCTGCTGCGCACTCCCAACGTGCGGCAGGCGCTCTCAACCGTCGGCCCGTGCGACGACACAGGCGGCCGCTGGCCGTAAGACTGCCCGCCGCCATACGACTGGTTTCGCCGCTGGTAAGATTTGTTGCCCTGACGCGATGACTGATTGCTGTTTTGTCGGGACTGATAGTTGTTCTGCCGTGACTGGTAATTGCTGTTCTGCCGCGACTGATGGCTGCCCTGCCGCGACTGGTAACCGCTGCTGTTGTTCTGCTTTGATGATTGGTGGTTGCCGCGTTCCATATTCCGCATGAACAACTCGAACTGTTCGCGGGTCACGCCCAGTTCATCGGCGAACAGGTACAGCAACCGCCGCTCGCTAGGGTGCAATGCGCCGTCCACAAACGCCACCTGTAGCTGAATCTCCAGAAACATCCGGATCAAATCAAAGCGGCCGATACAGGCGTCGCGCAATTTGCGCAGTTTGTTGCGTACCGGAAACTGGCTGGCTTTACCTTCCCGAAACGCCTGTTGCGCGGCATTGCGCGCCTCGCCATGCAGCTCCAGCCGGTCCATCATGGTGGTGGCGATACGGATATCGGACTCCGTCACCCGGCCTTTCGACTTGGCCAGGTGCCCCATCGCCTGAAAGGTTGTCAGACAAAACAGCGCCTGGCGGGTGGCTTGCGCGGAAAAAAAGTCGCGCTGACGGGATGCACGGGCTCTGTCAAGCAAATGACCCAACAACAGTCCGATTATCAACCCGCCGACACCGGCGCTGGACGCAATCCCCAGCGCTAGCCCCAGCAACTTTCCCCAATACCGCATATACTCCTCAAATCCCCATGCCGTCGGCCAAAAATTGCTTTATCATACCCGTCATTTATCTTTGCTCCTAACGGCAACGCATAGAAAATGGCGGGGATTTTGCACTGGCGCCACGCCGGTGGCTGATATAGTCTCTGACCGTTTGCCGGCATGATGCCCTTGATGACGGAACACCAGATACCGCGTATGAAAAAAAGTTTTCCAACCCTGCTGGCCTCATTAATTTGGTCGGCGCTGTACAGCCAGCACGCGCTGGCCGATCTCGCCTCTCAGTGTATGTCGGGCGTTCCCGTATATAATCGTCCGCTGGTTAATGGCGACACCAGCCAGTTGCCGGTGCACATCAAAGCCGATCAGTCACAGGCTAATTACCCGGATAGCGCCGTTTTTACCGGTAACGTCAACGTCGAGCAGGGTAACCGCGTGCTCACCGCCGACCAGGTACAGCTGCATCAGAAGCAGCAACCCGGTCAGACTGATCCTATCCGCACCGTCACCGCTATCGGCAACGTGCATTACGATGACAACCAGGTCATCCTGAAAGGCCCGCGAGCCTGGTCCAACCTCAACACCAAAGATACCGACGTGGAAAACGGCGACTATCTGATGGTGGGTCGTCAGGGGCGCGGCGATGCCGACAAGATGAAACAGCGTGAAAATAACCGTTACACCATTCTGGATAACGGTTCGTTTACATCCTGTTTGCCCGGTGATGATAGCTGGAGTGTAGTCGGTTCGGAAGTGATCCAGGACCGGCAGGAAGAAGTGGCTGAAATCTGGAACGCTCGCTTCCACATCGCCGGCGTACCTGTGTTCTACAGCCCTTACATGCAACTGCCTATCGGCGATAAGCGCCGTTCCGGTTTCCTGATCCCCAATGCCAAATACGGTAACCGTAATGGTTTTGAACTGATCACTCCTTACTACTGGAACATCGCCCCCAACTACGATGCCACCATCACGCCGCATGTGCAGACCAACCGCGGCATCCAGTGGCAGAACGAGTTCCGTAATCTGTCCCGCTTCGGTTTCAGCGTGGTCGAATTCGACTGGCTGCAAAACGACAGACAGTATAAAAGCGATGTGCTGTCCGGAAAGTCAGGCTACGCGGCTGATGATAATTACACCCGTTGGCTGTTCCACTGGATGCACAGCGGCGTTGTCGATCAGGTCTGGCGTATCAACGTCGACTACACCAAGGTCAGCGATCAGAACTATTTCACCGACCTGGACTCGGTCTACGGCAACACCACCGACGGCTACGCCACCCAGAAGTTCAGCCTGGGTTACGCCACCCGCAACTGGGACGCCACGCTGTCGACCCGCCAGTATCAGATCTTCAGCAACCTGGCTAATCGGGACGTGTACCGGGCCATGCCGCAGTTGGATATCAACTTCGCCAAGAATGATATCGGCCCCTTTGACTTATACCTTTACGGTCAGGCGGCGAAGTTCACTAACGTCAACCCCACTTACCCGGATGCAACCCGGCTCCATATCGAGCCGACGCTGTCGCTGCCGCTTTCCAACGGCTGGGCCAGTCTGAGTACCGAAGCCAAGCTGATGGCCACCCACTATCAGCAGGATAATCTGGATACGTATCTGGCCAACCACGCCGACAATACCGATGCAACATTGTTGAAAGGCAGTGTGAATCGCGTCATGCCGCAGTTCAAAACCGACGGCAAGATGGTGTTTGAACGCGACATGGATTGGGCCAAAGGTTACACCCAGACGCTGGAACCACGTGTGCAGTATCTGTACATCCCATACAGGGATCAGTCATCCATTCGCACCTACGACTCCACCCTGTTGCAAGCCGACTATGCCGGCCTGTTCCGTGATAAAACTTTCGGTGGTTTAGATCGTATCGCCTCTGCCAATCAGGTGTCCAGCGGCGTTACCACCCGGTTGTACGATAGCGCCCTTGAAGAACGTTTCAACGCCTCTCTCGGCCAGATTTATTACTTTGAGCGCCCGCGTACCGGCGCAAATTCCACCATTGACCAGAATGATGATAGCGGTAGTCTGGCTTGGGCCGGTGACGCTTACTGGAAGTTTGCCGACAACTGGGGGCTTCGCGGCGGTGCACAATATGATAAACGAATTAACAACTTCACTTTGGGCGACGCAATACTGGAATACCGTGGCGGCGGTGAAAAATTGCTCCAATTGAACTATCGTTTTGCCAGCAAAGAATATATCCAGTCAGTCCTTGCAGAGAGCAGCAAAAACTCAAGTTTCGTTCTCCCTGCATATCAGCAAGGCATTTCCCAGATTGGCGCCACCGCCAGTTGGCCGTTGACGGATCGCTGGGCTATCGTGGGCGCTTACTACTACGACACCAAGGCCAACCAACCGGCCGACCAGTTGCTGGGCCTGCAATACAATACCTGCTGCTGGGCGGTGAACGTCGGCTATGAGCGCAAAATCACCAAGTGGGATAGCAACACCAATCAAAGCGTTTACGACAACAAGATTGGCTTCAGCTTTGAACTGCGCGGCCTGAGCAGCAATTACGGTCTGGGTACGGAAAAAATGCTGAAAAACGGTATTTTGCCTTACCAGCGCGCGTTCTGATGAGGTAACGCCGGGAACTCTGGCGGCAATAAACGTCTAATGACCGGTAGCGATTAAACATTTAACCCGCCCTGGCGGATAAAATTAACGGGAAAGGTATGAAGAACTGGAGAGCGCTTGTTCTGGGACTGGCACTGAGTGCCAACATGGCGTTTGCGGCGCCGCAGGAGGTCAACAAGATCGCCGCGGTCGTCGACAACAGTGTGGTTCTGGAAAGCGATATCAATAGCCTGCTGCAGTCCGTCAAGCTGAACGCGCAAGAAGCCGGTCAACAGTTGCCGGACGACGCCACGCTCCGTCACCAGATTCTGGAGCGCTTGATCATGGATAACATCATCCTGCAGATGGCGCAGAAGATGGGCGTTCAGGTAACCGACGAGCAACTGGATCGTTCCATCACCAACATCGCCGCGCAGAACCGCATGAGCGTGGACCAGTTGCGCAGCCGCCTGGCGGCCGAAGGCGTCAGCTTTGATACCTACCGCAACCAGATTCGCAAAGACATGGTCATTGCCGAAGTGCGCAACAGCGAAGTGCGCCGTCGCGTCACCGTGCTGCCGCAGGAAGTGGATTCGCTGGCCCAGCAGATTGCCAGCCAGGGAGCGAGCGGCCCCGAGGTTAACCTGAGCCAGATTCTGATCCCGCTGCCGGAAAACCCGACGCAGGATCAGGTCGACAAGGCGGAAAGCCTGGCTAATCGTCTGGTGAAAGAAGCCTCGCAGGGCGCCGACTTCGGCAAACTGGCTATCACCTACTCCGCCGATCCACAGGCGCTGAAAGGCGGGCAAATGGGCTGGGGCCGTCCGCAGGAATTGCCGTCGCTGTTCGCCGAACGGCTGACCAATCCGCAGAAAGGCCAGGTTATCGGGCCGATCCGCTCCGGCGTCGGTTTCCATATTCTGCGCGTAAACGACACCCGCGGCGGCGATCAGTCCGTATCGGTGACCGAAGCACACGCCCGCCATATTCTGCTGCGTACCTCGGTGGTAATGAACGATGCGCAGGCCAGAGCCAGACTGGAAGACATCGCAAACCAGATCAAAAGCGGCAAGTTAAGCTTCGCCAACGCCGCCAAACAGCTGTCTCAGGATCCGGGCACCGCCAATCAGGGCGGCGATCTGGGTTGGTCATCGCCGGACATGTATGACCCCTCATTCCGTGACGCGTTGACCCAATTGAAGAAAGGCGAAATCAGCGCGCCGGTGCATTCCTCCTTCGGCTGGCATCTGATTCAGTTGCTGGATACCCGTCAGGTGGACAAGACCGACGCCGCCCAGAAAGATCGCGCCTATCGCATGCTGTTTAACCGTAAATTCGCCGAGGAAGCGCAAACCTGGATGCAGGAAAAACGCGCCGCGGCTTACGTGAAAATCCTGAATGGGCAGAACTGATGCCGACTGAAGCTCTGGTGCAGCGAGTGGTGATCACGCCCGGCGAACCCGCCGGGATTGGTCCTGACCTGGTGGTGGCGCTGGCCCAGCAAAACTGGCCGGTGGAACTGGTGGTATGCGCTGACGCAGAGCTGCTGTTGAGCCGCGCGCTGGCGCTGAAACTGCCGCTGACATTGCGTGAGTACCAGCCGCATCAGAATGCGCAGGCGCAGGCTGCCGGGACGCTGACGCTGCTGCCGGTCGCCGCCGACGCCGCCGTGGTGCCGGGGCAACTGAACGTGGCGAACAGCCGCTATGTGCTGGATACGCTGACCCGCGCCTGCGACGGTTGCCTGAATGGCGACTTCGCCGCGCTGATCACCGGGCCGGTGCACAAGGGCATCATCAACGAGTCCGGTATTCCGTTTTCCGGCCACACGGAGTTTTTTGCCGAGCGCAGCCACTGCCAGCGCGTGGTGATGATGCTGGCGACCGAGGAGCTGCGCGTCGCGCTGGCGACCACGCATCTGCCGTTAAAAGACGTCGCGGACGCCGTCACCCGCGACAGCCTGCATGAAGTAGTCACCATTCTGCATCAGGACTTGCAGCGCAAGTTCGGCCTCGCCCAACCGGTCATCTACGTCTGCGGCCTGAATCCGCACGCCGGCGAAGGCGGCCACATGGGGCGTGAAGAACTGGATGTCATTATTCCGGCGCTGGATGAACTGCGTCAGTCCGGTATCCAGTTGGTCGGCCCGCTGCCGGCCGATACCTTGTTCCAACCCAAATATCTTGAACACGCCGACGCCGTACTGGCGATGTATCACGATCAGGGCCTGCCGGTGCTGAAATATCAGGGCTTCGGCCGGGCCGTCAACATCACGCTGGGGCTGCCGTTTATCCGTACTTCCGTCGACCACGGCACCGCACTGGAGCTTGCCGCCAGCGGTCAGGCCGATCCGGGCAGCTTCCGCACCGCATTGAATCTCGCTATCCACATGATTGCTAACCGTAATGAATAATCGCGTCCATCAAGGTCACTTCGCCCGTAAGCGTTTCGGCCAAAATTTTCTCAACGATCAGTTTGTGATCGACAGTATTGTTTCCGCCATCCACCCGCAGCCGGGTCAGGCAATAGTGGAAATCGGCCCCGGTCTGGGGGCGCTCACCATTCCGGTCGGCGAGCGTATCGACCGCTTTACCGTGGTGGAACTGGACCGCGATCTGGCCGCCCGGCTGGAGGTTCACCCGACGCTCAGGGACAAGCTGACCATCATCCAGCAGGATGCGATGACGGTGGATTTCGCCGCCCTGTCACAACAGGCGGGACAACCGCTGCGGGTTTTTGGTAACCTGCCGTATAATATTTCGACACCGCTGATGTTCCACCTGTTCAGCTATACTCAGGCTATTCGCGACATGCACTTCATGTTGCAGAAAGAGGTGGTAAACCGGCTGGTGGCGGGGCCGGACAGCAAGGCTTATGGTCGACTGAGCGTGATGGCGCAGTACTATTGTCAGGTGATTCCGGTGCTTGAAGTGCCGCCGACCGCGTTTAAACCAGCCCCGAAAGTGGATTCCGCAGTGGTTCGCCTGGTGCCGCATACCACATCGCCTTATCCGGTAGTGGATACCCGTATGTTGGGCCGGATTACCACGGAAGCCTTTAATCAGCGACGCAAAACGCTGCGCAACAGCCTGGGCAACCTGTTCACGCCGGAGCAATTGACCGCGCTGGAGGTGGACCCGAACGACCGGGCGGAAAACGTCACTATTGCGCAATACTGCCGTCTGGCCGAATGGCTGACCGCGCACCCCACATCGCAGGAATAAGCTGGAGTTGTCGTCATGATGAACGCGCCCCGAGTGTGTATACAGGTTCAGAGCTTCTATGTAGAAGCGCAGTCCCAGCCAGAGGAAGGGCGCTTCGTGTTCGCTTACACCATCACTATCCGCAATCTGGGTCGTCATGACGTCAAACTGCTCAGCCGTTACTGGATGATTACCAACGGCAACGGCAAACAAACCGAAGTACAGGGCGAAGGCGTGATCGGCCTGCAGCCCGTGATTCAACCGGGCAATGAATTCCAGTACACCAGCGGCGCCATTCTGGAAACGCCGATGGGCACCATGGAAGGCCATTACCAGATGATTGACCATCAGGGTGAAACATTTCAGGTCCCCATTACGGTATTCCGCCTGGCCATTCCCTCACTGATACACTGAAAGACTATGGCTACCTATCTTATTGGCGACGTTCACGGCTGCGCCGTCGAACTCAAGGCGCTGTTGGCGCAAGTCGCCTTTGACCCCGAGTATGACACGTTGTGGCTGACCGGCGATCTGGTCGCCCGCGGCCCCGATTCGCTGGACGTGCTGCGCTATGTCCGTTCGCTGGGCGATGCGGTGCGCATGGTGCTCGGCAACCACGATTTACATCTGCTGGCGGTATACGCCGGCATCAGCCGCAACAAACCCAAAGATCGTCTGGACGCGCTATTGTCGGCGCCGGATGCCGACGACCTGATCAACTGGCTGCGTCGTCAGCCGCTGTTACAGGTGGACGACGAGCGCAAACTGGTGATGTCTCATGCCGGCATCACGCCGCAGTGGGATCTGGACACCGCTAAAATGTGCGCGCGGGAAGTGGAAGCGATCCTCAGCAGCGACAGTTACCCGCTGTTTCTGGACGCAATGTACGGCGATATGCCGAACCACTGGAGCCCGGAACTGAGCGGGCTGGCGCGTCTGCGATTCAGCACCAACGTATTTACCCGCATGCGTTACTGCTTCTCCGGCGGTCAGCTCGACATGCTGTGCAAGGAGCCGCCGACACAGGCGCCGTCGTTGCTGAAACCCTGGTTTGACCTGCCGGGACCGGTAACGGCCGAATACGCGATTGCGTTCGGCCACTGGGCGTCGCTGGAAGGAAAAGGCACACCGGAAGGCATCTACGCGCTGGATACCGGCTGTTGCTGGGGCGGCGTTCTCACCTGCCTGCGCTGGGAAGACCAACGCTACTTCACCCAACCGTCGCTGATGGCGCCGGATACGGAAGCCTTCGCCATCTGATGTAACCGGCGGTTCTGCCGCCGGTCATATTGCCTCTCGCGTGTATCTCGCGCCGTTACGCCCCGATCACGCCGCCGTCTTCACGGGTGATCATGATGACTGAGGAACGGGGCCGCACACTGTTATTCGGGAAATGCGAATCCCCCTTTTCTCCGGGATGCTGCACATTGACGAACATCGTGCGGTAGTCGGACGTGAACGCAATGCCGGTGAGTTCGCAGGATTTCGGGCCGACCATAAACCGACGGATCTCGCCGCTGGTCGGGTCGCCCGCCAGCATCTGGTTATTTCCCTGCCCGGCAAAATCGCCCTTGTTGCTGTAATTGCCGTCGGTCAGGATCCACAGACGCCCGTCGTGATCGAACCCCAATCCATCCGGGCTGTTGAAACTGTTTTCCGCCGTAATGTTCGGCGTACCGCGATTAATGCCATCCGGATGCGCCACCGGATTGCCGCACAGCGCGTACATGTCCCAGTCGAATACGTCCGCCGTCGCATCGCCGTTTTCGTTCCAGCGAATGATCTGGCCGTAGACGTTATTCGGCCGCGGATTGGCCGCATTGATCGGCATACCGTCCTCGCCGCGCTTGCTGTTATTGGTCAGGGTACAATAGGCACGGCCGTCATGCGGGTTGACCGCAATCCACTCCGGGCGATCCATCCGCGTCGCGTTCACCTGCGAGGCGGCTTTGCGGGCAAAGACCAGCACCTCCGCCTGATCGCGGAACCCGTTTTCCGGCGTCAGCCCGTT
The DNA here is from genome assembly GCF_000406205.1 of Dickeya sp. NCPPB 3274. Classification (NCBI taxonomy): domain Bacteria; kingdom Pseudomonadati; phylum Pseudomonadota; class Gammaproteobacteria; order Enterobacterales; family Pectobacteriaceae; genus Dickeya; species Dickeya sp. NCPPB 3274. The sequence continues at coordinate 4,261,836 of NZ_CM001979.1, forward strand.
CTTGCCGAACTCCAGCGCTACCCAGCGCCCTTTGCCTTTCAGCGGCGTGCCGCCCGCATCGCCGTCAAACTGCGCCACATATAGTACGCCGTCATCCAGCAGACGTGCGTTGGCCGAGGGATTAGCGTGATCCACCTTGCCGTTGGAAACGTATTTGTAGATGAACTCGCCGCGCTCATCATCCCCCATGTACACCACCAGATGCCCGTTCTTCGCCACCGTCACCGCGGCGTTCTCATGCTTGAAACGCCCCAGCGCGGTACGTTTTACCGGGGTCGATGCCGGATTCAGCGGGTCGATTTCCACAATCCAGCCATGCCGGTTGAATTCATTGGGGTGCTTCGCCACATCGAAACGCTCGTCAAAATCCACCCAGTTGCGTTCCGGTTCATGCACTTTCAACGTATAGCGCTTCTGTTCCGGCGTGGTTTGGTAATCGGCCTGCCGGGTGCCGAAATAGGTATCGAAATTCTCTTCGCAGGTCAGATAGGTGCCCCACGGCGTTTTGCCGTTGGCGCAGTTACCGAAGGTGCCCAGCACTTTCATGCCCTGCGGATCAGCCGCCGTTTTCAACAACGCATGGCCCGCCGCCGGGCCGCTGAAGGTCATAACCGTATTGGCGGTAATGCGACGGTTGTAACGTGCAGGGCGCTCCACTTCCCAGCGCGTCGAATCGGCTACGCGTTTCACCGCCACTACCGACACGCCGTGCGCCGCCTGAGACTTGCGCACATCTTCCAGGCTGGCTGCTTTGGCGCCGCCGTGCGCAAACAGGTATGGCTCGTTCACATATTCGTTGTTGATCGCCATCACGCCGTGACGGTCATCAATCGGGAAAAAACTCATGCCGTCGTTGTTGTCGCCAAACTGCTTTTCCTGATCGATGGCGCTGTTCTTGCCTTCGGCATGAAACGCCGGCGCGCCGTCCACCAACGGGTCGCCCCAGGAAATCAGCACCTCGGCCCGGTAGCCGGGAGCGATGGCGATATGATCATCGACGGAGGCGGCAATACCCTTGAAACCCAACAGTTTGCTGCCTGTCGGCTGACCTTCCGCCAGCCCCGTTGCCGGAAAAGACCAGATACCGCCGCCGAGGAAACCGGCCAGCCCCAGTGCCCCCGCATTGCCCAGCAGTTTGCGGCGGGCAGGATTGCTCAGGCGGTCGACATTCAGCTCATCAGTACTCAGGTGCTCAATCTTGTCGGTCATGTTCGACTACGTCCTCTTGCTTTCGTTCTGGTTCCAGCGCCGTTACCGTCCGGTGCTGAGGCGATGATGAAAAACAAAAGCAAATACTACGCAATGATTGTGACTAAATGGTTACATATGGATACATTAAGATAACAAAAGAAAAACCCGCTCGGTGAGCGGGCTTGAGATGGGAAAATCAGCGGCAATCAGCGGCGTTCGAGGATCTCGAAGCAATAGCTGTGGGAGTTTTGTTCGTCCGCGTCATGGAACTCGCTGAAGGTGGAAACCCACTCATCCGGCTCGTAATCCGGGAAATGGGTATCGCCTTCCACCTCGGCGTCAATGTGGGTCAGATAGAGACGGCTGGCTTGCGACAACATCTGCTGATAGATACTGCCGCCGCCGATCACCATCACCTCGTCCACGTCGCCGGCGGCCGCCAGCGCCGCTTCCAGCGAAGCCACCCAGGTCACACGGTCATCGTCGCCCGGTTGAGTGCTCACCACAATATTCAGCCGCTCCGGCAACGGCCGACCGATGGAGCGGAACGTGTTGCGCCCCATAATCACGGGTTTGCTGAGTGTATTGCGCTTAAACCACGCCAGATCGGCCGGCAAATGCCACGGCATGGCGTTCTCCATACCGATCACACGATCCACTGCCAGTGCGGCAATCAAACTAATCACCATGGTAAAACCCTGCAGGCTACAAAATTGGTGCCACTATACGGAAAGCCCGTTCATGCGTCGATATGATTACCGGGTCGCCGCCCAATATTTAAGAGAACACCGAATCCTTATACTCCCGGCCGTTTACGATAAATCCAGATCCCCGGCAACGACAGTCCGATGGAGAGCGCGCCGACGATAAAACTGGCCTTCAGGAAGTTGGTAATCAGCATTTGCATCAACGCTTCGCTGTACCCCTGATGGGAAAGCTGCACCACTGAAATCATCGCGGTATAGGCTGAGATGCCGGGGAACATCGGGATCACGGCCGCGACGGTAAACACTTTGGGATGCGCCAGAAACCAGCGGGACCAGCGAATACCGATGATGCCCACCATGATCGATGCCACGAATGTCGCCCATTCGATGGGGATGCCGAAGTGAATCATCAGAAAACGCGCGCCGTGCCCCAGCCCGCCCAGCAACGCGCAGTAAGGCAATGCCTTCACCGGCACGTTAAATACCATGGCGAACCCCACCGCCGGTACCGCGGCCAGCACCATGTCCTGAACCAGCGCCCAAATCAATTCAATGACCATCCGTGCAGCCCCCATACCGCCATTGCCGTTACCACGCCAATACAGGTCGCCAGCGTCAGCAGGCTGGCCATCGTCCAGCGCGCCAACCCGGTGTTGACATGACCTTTGAACATATCCGCTACCGCATTGATCAGCGGGAAGCCGGGCACCAGCAGCAACACGCTGGCGGCCATCGCCACGGAGGAACTGTGTTCCAGACCAGGAACTCGCATCAGCAACCCGGACGCCGACGTCGCTACAAAAGCGGTAATACAGAAGTTAATCAACGGATTGAGATGCCGGCCGGTCAGCACCTGCCGCACATACATCGCCATGCCGCTGGCAAGCAGCGTGACCAGAAACGCATCCCAGCCGCCGCCGTTAAGACGGCTGAAGCAGCCGCACGACAGCGCCACGATCGTCACCATCAACCAGCGCGGATAACGCAGCGGTTTGATATGACTAAAGCGCTTTGCCACCCCGTCCACATCCAGCAGCTTATGTTCAGCCATGATCACTACATGCTGCACCTCGGTCACCACGTGCATATTGATGCCGCGATCCACATTTTTACGGGTAGATGTCAGGCAATGCCCCTGCATGATGGTGGTCAGCACAATCGCGTTAGCCGAAATCGAGCTTTCCACACTGTCCATCCCCAGCGCAACGCCGAGCCGCGACGACAGCTGCTCGACCAACATACTTTCCGCGCCATGCTGCAACAGCAACAGCGCGCACTGAATACACAACCGGGTGATATCCCGCTGCTGTGTGGTTTCATTTACCATGTTACTTTCCGTCCCCTGCCTGAATACAACCACTATAAGCGCGGTTTTTATAAGTTTATTAACATTTCAAATCGATGATTGAGAGTGCGAAAAAATGCCACCGGCGGTATTATGCCCACATTTTCCAGTCGGATCCTTGATTGTCATTCGTAATCCATCATGCTTGAAACTTCTTTATTTGTTGCGACCATCGCCGCGCTGGGGATGATCTCCCCCGGTCCGGACTTCTTTTTGGTGATCAAAAACGCGGTTCGCTACCCGCGGCTGGCCGCCATGATGACCGCCGTCGGCGTGATCGCCGGCGTCGCCACCCACATGGCGTACTGCGTCGCCGGGCTGGCGGTCGTCATCACCACCACGCCCTGGCTGTTTAACCTGTTGAAATACGTCGGCGCCGCCTACCTGATTTGGCTGGGCATTCAGGCGCTACGCTCGCGCGGCGGCAACAAGCTGGACCTGTCCGGTCTGGCGCCGCAGCGCGTCGGGCTATGGAAAGCCTTTATTCAGGGCTACCTCTGCAACCTGTTGAACCCGAAAGCCACGCTGTTTTTCCTGGCGGTGTTTACCCAGGTGCTGAACCTGAATTCCAGCTTTGGCGAAAAACTGTGGTACGCCGGGATCATCTGGGGACTGACGCTGATTTGGTGGCCGCTGCTGGTTATCCTGATCCAGAGCGAGCCGGTACGTCGCGGCCTGACCAAAGCCCAGAAACTGATCGACAAACTGCTCGGCGGCGTGTTGATCACCCTCGGTATCAAAGTCGCCTTAAGCTAAACGCTCCCCCTGTATACGGACGAAAAAAAACCGGTCAAATGCAACTGACCGGTTTTCTCTTTCACAGAACCGTGCCGGAACCGGCACGGTTTTTTTTACCCGTTATCCCTGAATACGGGCATGCATTTCCTGAACGGAAATCACCTGCTCGGTCGGGTCGGCATTCAGCGACATCGCCGTGGCGAAACCGCCGTTCATGGTGGTGTCGTAATGCACCTTATACTGCAGCGCGCTGCGGCGAATCAGTTTGGAATCCTCAATCGCCTGACGGCCGGCCGTGGTGTTGACGATGTAGGTGTATTCGCCATTCTTGATGCGATCCTGAATGTGCGGACGGCCTTCATGCACCTTGTTCACCAAACGGGGGTTGATACCGGCTTCGCCCAGCACCACGGCGGTGCCGTGGGTCGCGTCCAGTTCAAAACCGTGCTTGAGCAGTTTGGCGGCCAGATCCACCACGCGCGCCTTGTCGCCTTCACGCACCGACAGCAACGCACGGCCGGTCTTCTTCATCGGCGAGTTGCTGCCCAGCATCGCTTTGGCAAACGCTTCGGCGAAGGTACGGCCCACACCCATCACCTCACCGGTGGAGCGCATTTCCGGCCCGAGGATCGGGTCTACGCCCGGGAACTTGTTGAACGGCAACACCACTTCCTTGACGGAGTAGTACGGCGGGATCACCTCTTTGGTGACGCCCTGCTGCGCCAGCGTCTGCCCAACCATCACGCGGGCCGCCACTTTCGCCAGCGGCACGCCGGTCGCCTTGGAAACGAACGGTACGGTACGGGCGGCGCGCGGGTTAACCTCAATCAGGTACACTTCGTTGTTCTTCACCGCGAACTGCACGTTCATCAGGCCGCGCACGGAGAGTTCGAACGCCAGTTTTTCTACCTGACGGCGCATCACGTCCTGAATATCTTTGCTCAGGGTGTAGGCCGGCAGCGAACAGGCAGAGTCGCCGGAGTGCACGCCCGCCTGCTCGATGTGTTCCATGATGCCGCCAATCAGCACGCGCTCGCCGTCGCAGATAGCATCAACGTCCACTTCCACCGCGTCGTCCAGGAAACGGTCCAGCAGTACCGGCGCATCGTTGGACACGCTGACCGCGGTCTGGAAGTAACGGCGCAAATCGACTTCATCGTAAACGATTTCCATCGCCCGGCCGCCCAGTACATAAGACGGACGCACCACCAGCGGATAGCCGATGCCGACCGCTTTTTCCACCGCCTGATCGATGGTGCTGACGGTGGCGTTAGCCGGCTGCTTCAGACCAAGACGGTTGACCGCCTGCTGGAAGCGCTCACGGTCTTCCGCGCGGTCGATGGCGTCCGGGCTGGTGCCGATCACCGGCACGCCGGCGGCTTCAAGCTGACGCGCCAGTTTCAGCGGAGTCTGACCGCCGTACTGCACGATCACCCCTTTCGGCTGCTCGATGCGTACGATCTCCAGCACGTCTTCCAACGTTACCGGCTCGAAGTACAGGCGATCGGAGGTGTCGTAATCGGTGGACACGGTTTCCGGGTTGCAGTTGACCATGATGGTTTCATAGCCGTCTTCGCGCAGCGCCAGCGCCGCGTGCACGCAGCAGTAATCGAACTCGATGCCCTGACCGATACGGTTCGGACCGCCGCCCAGCACCATGATCTTGTCGCGATCCTGATTCGGGTTGGCTTCGCACTCCTCGTCATAGGTGGAGTACATGTAGGCGGTATCGGTGGCGAACTCGGCGGCGCAGGTATCCACGCGCTTGTAAACCGGGTGCAGGTCGTATTTGTAACGCAGTTTGCGGATTTCACCTTCAGACACGCCGGCCAGCTTCGCCAGACGGGCGTCGGCAAAGCCTTTGCGTTTCAGCAGACGCAGGAATTCCTTCGTCAGACCGTTGGCGCCCTGCTCGGCTACCTGCTCTTCCAGACGCACCAGCTCTTCGATCTGCACCAGGAACCAGCGGTCGATGTTGGTCAGGTTGAATACGCCGTCAACCGACATCCCGGCGCGGAACGCATCCGCCAGATACCAGATACGGTCGCCGCCGGCGTCTTTCAGCTCGCGGCGGATTTTGGTCAGCGCTTCCGGGTCGTCCAGATCCACTTTCGGATCGAAACCAGTGGCGCCTACTTCCAGACCGCGCAGCGCTTTCTGCAGTGATTCCTGCTGGGTGCGGCCAATCGCCATCACTTCGCCCACGGATTTCATCTGCGTGGTCAGGCGATCGTTGGCGCCGGCGAATTTTTCAAAGTTGAAGCGCGGGATCTTGGTGACTACGTAGTCGATGGACGGCTCGAACGACGCCGGGGTACGGCCGCCGGTGATGTCGTTCATCAGCTCATCCAGCGTATAGCCGACCGCCAGCTTGGCGGCGATCTTGGCGATCGGGAAGCCGGTAGCTTTGGAGGCCAGCGCCGAAGAGCGGGACACGCGCGGGTTCATTTCGATGACGATCAGACGGCCGGTTTTCGGATTAACCGCGAACTGCACGTTGGAACCGCCGGTTTCCACCCCGATTTCACGCAGTACCGCCATCGAGGCGTTACGCATGATCTGATATTCCTTGTCGGTCAGGGTTTGCGCCGGCGCCACGGTGATGGAGTCACCGGTGTGGATCCCCATGGCATCGAGGTTTTCGATGGAGCAGACGATAATGCAGTTATCGTTTTTATCCCGCACCACTTCCATTTCATACTCTTTCCAGCCGATCAGCGATTCGTCGATCAGCAGTTCCTTGGTCGGCGACAGATCCAGACCACGGGTGCAAATCTCTTCGAACTCTTCACGGTTGTAAGCGATGCCGCCGCCGGTGCCGCCCATAGTGAAGGACGGGCGGATAATGCAGGGATAGCCCACGTCCGCCGCCACCGCCAGTGCTTCTTCCATCGTGTGCGCGATGCCGGAACGAGCGGTTTCCAGGCCGATTTTCTTCATTGCAATGTCGAAACGGCGACGATCTTCCGCTTTATCGATGGCATCGGCGGTAGCGCCGATCATGGTCACGCCGAATTCTTCCAGCACGCCCTGACGCTCCAGCTCCAGCGCGCAGTTCAGCGCCGTCTGGCCGCCCATGGTTGGCAGCACCGCATCCGGACGCTCTTTTTCGATAATTTTGCGCACCACTTCCCAGTGGATCGGTTCAATATAGGTGGCGTCGGCCATCTCCGGGTCGGTCATGATAGTGGCCGGGTTGGAGTTCACCAGAATCACGCGGTAGCCTTCTTCGCGCAGCGCTTTACACGCCTGAGCGCCGGAGTAGTCAAACTCGCACGCCTGACCGATCACGATCGGGCCGGCACCGAGAATCAGGATACTTTTTATGTCTGTACGTTTTGGCATTTTTCGCTCCTGCGAACCCGTTTACTCACCGCCGCGCCGGCGTTCTCGCCCTGTACTTTTATCGCAGCGTGACTAAACGGATTCTGATTATTTGGTGTTACGGTATACCCGTCATACTTCAAGTTGCAGGTGTGTTGGCTGCCCTTGCTCACCCCAGTCACTTACTTATGTAAGCTCCTGGGGATTCACTCGGTTGCCGCCTTCCTGCGACTCGAATTATTTTGGGTATAAGACTCAATCAGCTCGATGAAGTGATCGAACAGCGGCGCGGCGTCATGCGGGCCGGGGCTGGCTTCCGGGTGACCCTGGAAGCTGAACGCCGCTTTATCGGTGCGGTGAATGCCCTGCAGCGAACCGTCGAACAGCGACTTGTGCGTCGCGCGCAGCGTGGCGGGCAAAGACGTTTCGTCTACCGCAAAGCCGTGGTTTTGCGCGGTGATCATCACCCGATTGCCGTCCAGATCGTTGACCGGATGGTTGCCGCCGTGGTGGCCGAATTTCATTTTGATGGTTTTCGCGCCGCTGGCCAGCGCCAGCAACTGGTGGCCCAGACAGATGCCGAACACCGGAATCTCGGTTTCCAGGAAGGTTTTGATCGCGTTGATGGCGTAATCGCACGGCTCCGGGTCGCCAGGGCCGTTGGACAGGAAAATGCCGTCCGGATTCAGTTTCAGCACGTCTTCCGCCGGGGTTTGCGCCGGCACGACGGTCAGACGGCAGCCGCGATCCACCAACATACGCAGGATATTGCGTTTCACGCCGTAATCGTACGCCACCACGTGGTACGGCAGTTCACTCTCTTCTTTCGCCGCCGGCAGCTCGCCTTCCAGCGTCCAACTGCCCTGTAGCCAGCTATAGCTGGAACGGGTGGTGACTTCTTTCGCCAGATCCATACCTTTCAGGCCGGGGAAGGCTTTGGCTTTTTCCAGCGCCAGCGCCGCATCCGGCGCATCGCCCGCGATGATGCAGCCGTTCTGCGCGCCTTTTTCACGCAGCAATCGCGTCAGTTTGCGGGTGTCGATATCAGCAATCGCCACGATGTTGTTGCGCTTGAGGTAATCAGACAGGCTTTCTTCGCTGCGGTAGTTGCTGGCAATCAGGGGTAAATCGCGGATGACCAGGCCCTGAGCATGAACGGCGGGGGATTCTTCATCGGCTTTATTGGCGCCGACATTACCGATATGGGGATAAGTAAGAGTGACAATCTGGCGGGAATAGGAAGGATCAGTGAGGATTTCTTGATAACCGGTCATTGACGTATTGAAAACCACTTCCCCCACTGCCGTTCCCTCTGCCCCAATGGCCCGACCGTGGAATTGGGTTCCGTCTTCCAGAACCAATAGCGCTGACTTAATCAAAACACCCTCCAAGGAATAAAAAATCACGTTATTTGCATATTAATTCAGATTTGACGTACTAAATCAATGCAAAAACCACCTGTAAGGCAAATTTTTGGCAAATTGCGCGCATTTTAATGAGGCCCCTGACCGTTGTCTAGCCAAACCGGATTTTTTTTCACTATTTTATGGCTTCAGGAGGTAATGTGCGGTCATACCCGCAAAAACACACATCAACTATCGGAAGTAAACGGTTGCCAGCGCCAATGAGTGATGGAATGATTAAAATCGCGCCAAAAACGGCAAACGGAATCGTAAATGGCTAACGCACACCAGAGAAAAAGACAGATAACTGCAATAAAAATCAGTTTTGATAAAAATTAAGTTCAAAACCAATATTTTCATATAAAAAACAATGGCGCCAAATTTAGCGCCATTAAAATCAATAGATTAAAGACAGGAAAATTTTCACCCGTTATATATCATCAAGCCCCAACACATCTCTCATATCAAAAAGACCATGATTACGAGAGCTTACCCACAATGCAGACCTGACTGCGCCATTTGCAAACGTCATTCGGCTGGAAGCCTTGTGCGTTATCTCTATACGCTCACCGATATCTGCAAACATAGCGGTATGTTCACCCACGATATCGCCGGCCCGAATGGTGGCAAAACCAATGCTTTTCGGCTCCCGTTCGCCGGTATAGCCTTCACGTGCATAAACCGCGCATTGCTTCAGATCGCGGCCCAGCGCCCCGGCGATCGCTTCGCCCATCGCCAGCGCGGTGCCCGACGGCGCATCGACTTTGTGGCGGTGGTGCGCTTCAATGATTTCAATGTCCGTGTAATCGCCCATCACTTTGGCCGCTTTTTCCAGCAGCTTGAGCAACACGTTCACCCCAACGCTAAAGTTGGCGGCAAAGACAATCCCAATGTCGGCGGCGGCCTGCTGGATCGCGGCTTTGCCCTGATCGTCAAACCCCGTGGTGCCAATCACCATCCCTTTACCGTGTTGACGACAAAAAGCCAGGTGGCTCAGCGTGCCTTCCGGACGGGTGAAATCGATAAATACATCGAAATCGTCAACGACCGCCTCAAGGCTGCTTTGTACGGTGACATCCGTTTTACCTGCGCCGGCCAGTTCTCCCGCATCGCTGCCCAGCAGGGACGAACCTTCACGTTCCAGCGCAGCGCCCAGCACTACGCCATCCATCTGCAACGCAGCCTGAATCAACTGCCGTCCCATGCGGCCACCCGCTCCCGCGATGGCGACGCGGATTTGTGCATCACGCATATTCGTACTCTTTATCTGTTGATGAATGAGAAAACGTTATCAGGTTAACCAGCCCGGCCAAGGGCTGCCAGCCGAAAACGCCAATAATTAGAAATTTATGACAAAACAGCGGGGATATCAGTAAAAGCTATCGATTAGCCATAGCCCCCCGGCCGCCGCGGTTATCCGCCGCCAGCGAGTAGACCGACCCCCGCAAATATTCATACCGCCAGCGCCTATTCATGAGGCTGGCCGACGGCGCATCGTTACGAGACCGCTTAGGGAGCCAGCGCCAACACCTGCGCCACCCAGGCGCGAAAACCGTCCACATCCAGCGCTAACGCCACCTGTGCGTTGGCCGGACGATTCAGCCGATGTTGGAGATCCACCACCGTGGTGCCCGCGGTGTACTCGCCCCGGGTTTCCACCGCCACAAAACAGTGTTTCAGGGTAAACAACGCCGGTTTCACCAGATAAGCAATAGCGCATAGATCATGCATCCGCAAACCGGTCGCCATGCTGCCGCTGCGATAGTGACTGAATAACGCATGAAGCATGGCGCCCGTTCGGTTAAGCCCCGGCAACGCTTCCAGATAATCCGGCGCCAGTACCGCGTTATTGGTGACGTCCAGACCGCACATCACGATGTCGATTCCGCTGTCGAACACCCGCCCTGCCGCCTCCGGGTCAATCGCGATATTGAATTCCGCATTCGGCGTAAAGTTGCCGCGCCCTGATGAACCGCCCATCATCACCAGACGCTTGATGTTGTTTTTACATTGCGGGTATTGGGTCAGCAGCAGTGCGACATTGGTGAGCGGCCCGATGGTGACCAGCGTCACCGGTTCGGCGCTGCTGCTCAGGCATTCATACATCGCCTGCACGGCGGGCTTTTCCAGCGCTACCCGGTCATGCGCCACAAAGTCGTACCCCGCCATCCCGGACTCGCCGTGGACGTAGGCCGCATCACGCAACGCGCGCGTCAGCGGCGTCGCCGCGCCTCGTGCGACCGGCACCGTCGAGCCCCAAAAATGCAGCAGTTGCAGCGCATTGCGGGTGGTTTTTTCCACATCCACATTTCCCGCCACCGTGGTGACGAGCTTCAGCTCCAGTTCAGGAGCAAACAAGGCGGCGGCGATAGCAACGGCATCGTCAATGCCCGGGTCGGTATCCAGAATAATGGGGATTCGGTTCATGAGCTTGCTCCCAAAAAAATGCCAGGCGATTTTCATCGTCTGGCATCTTCTCATAATGATAAGGCGAACGTGTTATTCCACTTCACGAACATCCATACGCAGTTCCTTCGGCACTTCGAACACGATGTTCTCTTCGCGCCCCTGCATCTCCATCGCGATCTGTCCGCCCATGTTCTGCAAGCGTTTGATCACCTGCTGAACCAGCACATCCGGCGCGGAAGCCCCGGCCGTGACCCCGACGCAGGCGACATTTTTCAGCCACTCTTCCTGAATATCATCAGCGGAGTCAATCAGGTAAGACGGTTTACCGACGCGCTGCGCCAGCTCGGCCAAACGATTGGAGTTGGAGGAGTTTTTCGAGCCGACCACCAGCACCACGCTGGCTTCCGCCGCCAGATTACGCACCGCTTCCTGACGGTTGGTGGTGGCGTAGCAAATATCGTCCTTACGCGGCCCGACAATCTGCGGGAAACGCGCCCGCAGCGCATCGATCACCGCCGAGGTATCATCTACCGACAAAGTAGTCTGGGTCATGAAACAGAGGTTGGATTCGTCTTTCACCTGCAACGCCCAGACATCATCGGGGCCTTCCACCAGATACATGCCGCCGTTCGGGTTGTTGTACTGGCCCATGGTGCCTTCCACTTCGGGGTGCCCGGCATGGCCGATCAGGATCGCTTCCGTTCCTTTACGGCTGGCGCGCGCCACTTCCATATGCACCTTGGTCACCAGCGGGCAGGTAGCATCAAAAACGGTTAGTTCGCGGCTTTTGGCCTCCGTCCTCACCGCCTGTGATACGCCATGAGCGGAAAAAATCAGAATGGCGCCATCCGGCACGTCTTCGATTTGCTCAATGAAGATGGCGCCGCGCTCACGCAGTCCTTCCACCACATAGCGGTTATGCACCACTTCATGACGGACGTAAATCGGCGCGCCGTAGACTTCCAGCGCCCGCTCGACAATGCTGATGGCGCGATCGACGCCAGCGCAAAATCCACGGGGATTAGCCAGCAGGATTTTCATGCGTTGCCTCCGTCTGAAGGGGATGAATCTCCAGTACTTCTACGTCAAACGTGATGGTGTGCCCGGCCAGCGGATGGTTGAAGTCCACCGTTACCGACTCTTCCGCCACGTCGCGGATGATGCCCGGCATATCGTTACCGGCCATGCCGCTGAACAGCATGATGGTGCCCACTTCGGGCACCCCGGTCTGCGCAAAGTCGCGACGCAGGAAGAACTGGATCAGGTCCGGATTCGAGGGACCGAACGCCGACTCCGGCACCAGACTGAACTGGCGCCGGTCGCCGACGCGCAGGTCCAGCAACTGAGCCTCCAGCGCTGCCGACAGGCTGCCGTCGCCCAGCCGGAACATCGCCGGCTTACCGCTTTCGCGCGTCGCCTCCGCCACGGAACCGTCTTCCAGCATCAGCGCAAAATGCACCAGCACTTCACAGCCGTTTGTCACGAATTCCGCCATGCGTTATTTACCTTCCGCCTGCTTTTTTTGCGGAGAAGCCAAAAACCCCTCCAGCACAATCAGCAGTGCGCCGACCACAATCGCGCTATCCGCCAGATTAAACGTCGGGTAATGCCAGTTGCCGACATAAAAATCCAGAAAATCGATCACATAACCATGTACCAGTCGATCGGCCAGATTGCCGATCGCGCCGCCGATAATCAGCGAATACGCAATATTATTCAGCTTCTGGCTGGCGCTGGAACGATGCATCATCGCCAGCAACGCCACAATAATCACCAACGCGATCACGGCAAACAGCCAGCGTTGCCAGCCGCCCTTGTCTGCCAGGAAGCTGAACGCCGCGCCATAGTTATGGGCGTAGGTAAAATTGAAGAATGGCACCAGCGGTACCGATTCGCCCAGCTGAAAGTGGGTCATCACCCACTGTTTGCTGCCCAAATCGACCACCAGTACCAGTGCGGCCAGCCACAGCCAGCGCAGACCCGTTGCTCCAATAGATTTACTCATCAGACAAATTTACGCTCTTCGCCATTGCCGCCAACATTGGTCGCACAGCGACCACACACCTCTGGATGCGCGGCATCGCTGCCGATATCCGTTTCATAGTGCCAACAACGCGGGCATTTCTCCCCGTCGGCCTTACTAAGGACAACTTTCAGGCCGGGTAATTCACTCTGCTGGGCATCCGCCGGCGCATTTTCGTAATGTTCCAGACGCGCTTTGGAGGTTAACAAGGCAAAGTGCAGTTCGCCTTGCAGGCTGTTGAGCTGCGTAAACAGCGCGTCGTCGGCATATAGCGTCACCGCGGCTTCCAATGAACCACCGATGCGCTTGTCGTTACGCGCCTGCTCGATCACCTTGTTCACTTCGCCGCGCACGTTCAGCATGTCGGCCCAGAAGGCATCGTTCATCGGCTCGCTGTCGGCCAGCCCGAACAAACCGTCATACCACTCTTCGGTGAAGACAAACTGCGCGCGCTCGCCCGGCAGATACGCCCAGATCTCATCCGCGGTAAAGGAGAGGATCGGCGCCATCCAGCGTACCAGCGCTTCGGCAATATGGAACAGCGCGGTCTGGCAACTGCGGCGCGCCACGCTGTCGTGCTTAGCGGTGTACTGGCGGTCCTTGATGATATCCAGATAGAACGACCCCATTTCGATGGAGCAGAACTGCATCAAACGCTGCACCACACGGTGGAAATCGTAGCTCTCATAGGCTTCGACAATTTCGTCCTGCGCGGCTTTGGCGCAGCCCACCGCCCAGCGATCCAGCACCACCATGTCTTCCGGTTTCACCGTATGCTGCGCCGGATCGAAACCATTCAGGTTGGCCAGCAGGAAACGCGCGGTGTTACGGATACGGCGGTAGGCGTCGGCGGAACGCTTGAGGATCTCGTCGGACACCGCGATCTCGCCGGAATAGTCGGTAGAACCGATCCACAGACGCAGAATATCGGCACCCAGCTTATCCATCACGTCCTGCGGGCTAACGGTGTTGCCGATGGATTTCGACATCTTGCGGCCCTGACCGTCCACGGTGAAGCCGTGGGTCAGTACCTGACGGTACGGCGCCTTGCCTTTGATAGCGGTAGAAATCATCAGCGAGGACATGAACCAGCCGCGATGCTGGTCGGAACCTTCCAGATACATATCCGCCGCATGGCCGCTGAATTCCGGACGCACATCCACCACCGAAGCGTGGGTCGATCCGGAATCGAACCAGACATCCAGCGTATCCGGCACTTTTTCATAATCGGCGGCGTCCGCGCCCAGCAGGTCGGCCGGGTTCAAATCCCACCATGCCTGAATACCGTCCTGTTCGACGCGTTTTGCCACCGCTTCGATCAGCTCTGCGGTACGCGGATGCAGCGCCTGCGTTTCTTTGTGGACAAACAGCGACATCGGCACGCCCCAGGTACGCTGACGGGAGATACACCAGTCAGGACGGTTCGCCACCATGGATTCAATGCGCGCCTGCCCCCAATCCGGGATCCACTGCACACCTTTGATTTCAGACAGCGACTGCTTACGCAGGCCCTTCTGGTCCATGCTCACAAACCACTGCGGCGTAGCACGGAACAGAATCGGCGATTTATGACGCCAGCAGCATGGGTAGCTGTGCTGCAATTTTTCATGGTGCAGCAGCGCGCCGCGCTCACGCAGCAGTTCAACAATCTTGTCGTTGGCCTTGAACACAAACAGACCGTCCAGCCCTGGGAAGGTGCCCGACAGGTAACAGCCGTTCGGCCCAACCGGGTTGGCGATTTCCAACTGGTATTTCTGGCTGATAACGTAGTCGTCCGGGCCGTGACCACCGGCAGTGTGTACCGCACCGGTACCGGCATCCAGCGTGACGTGATCACCCAGAATCGCCGGGACATCGAAATCCAGGAAGGGATGACGGAAACGCAGCAGTTCCAGATCGCTACCCTTGACTTTATTAGGCGTTAACTCAATGAAGCTCACTTCCCCGCTAGCATTCCCTGCGATTCTCTGAGCGACAGCAATAGCCAGCCCGTCAGCCACAATGATATTTCTCCCTGCCACCTGAATCAGTACATAGTCAAATTCAGCATTCAGGGCAATCGCACGGTTGGCTGGCAGCGTCCAGGGGGTGGTGGTCCAGATAACCAACGACACATCGCCGTTTACCGCATCGGCGGTCAGGCCGAATTTCGCCAGCACCGCAGCGCGATCGACCGCGTTAAACGTCACATCAATCGCCGGAGAAGTTTTGTCGTAATACTCGACCTCAGCTTCCGCCAGTGCGGAGCCGCAGTCGGCGCACCAGTGCACCGGCTTGGCGCCCTTGTGCAGATGGCCGTTCTCGATGATGCGGCCCAGCGCACGAATAATGTTGGCTTCGGTCTTGAAATCCATCGTCAGGTAGGGACGATCCCAGTCGCCCAGCACGCCCAGACGGATGAAGTCTTTCTTCTGCCCGGCAACCTGCTCGGCGGCATACTTGCGGCACTCTTCACGGAACTGCGCGGCGCTGACTTTCTCGCCCGGTTTGCCCACCAGTTGTTCTACTTTCAGTTCGATCGGCAGACCGTGACAGTCCCAGCCCGGCACGTACGGCGAATCATAGCCGGACAGCCCTTTGGACTTGATAATAATGTCTTTGAGAATCTTGTTAACCGAGTGACCAATGTGAATGTTGCCGTTCGCATACGGCGGGCCATCGTGAAGGATAAAGGTTTTTTTACCCTTCTTGGCGCCACGAATAATCCCGTACAAATCCTGCTCATACCAACGTTTCAGCATGTCAGGTTCGCGCTTGGCCAAATCGCCACGCATCGGGAACCCTGTTTCCGGCAAATTCAGGGTAGTTTTATAGTCACTCATTCGCTTCTCGATTTCGTTTTCGGCTAGAGAAAAATTAAACCGGTGCCTTCAACCCGAAGAACTCACGGGCGGCCACCACATCGTTGGCGATTTGCTGCTTCAGCGCATCCAGCGAAGCAAACCGCTGCTCACTACGTAATTTTTTACACATCACTACATCTATATGTCGTCCATACAGATCCAGTGTCACATCCAGCAGATGCACTTCCAGTTGCTGGCGTTTGTCTCCGGTCACGGTCGGACGAGTGCCGATGTTGGCCACGCCGGGCAACGGCGCGTCGCCCAATCCGTACACCTGAACCGCATACACGCCGCTGACCGGCGATACCTGGCGCTTGAGAGGCAGGTTGGCTGTTGGAAAACCGATGGTGCGCCCCAGTTCATTGCCGTGTACCACCCGACCAGAAATACTGAACGGGTGTCCCAGCAGTTCCTCCGCCAGGATCAGATCGTCCTGTACCAGCGCTTCGCGTACCGCGGTGCTGCTGACCCGCTTGCCGCTGCTGCAGAAAGTGGTGGTGCTGATCACCTCGAAATTCTGTTCGGCGCCAGCTTTCTGTAATAACAGGAAATCCCCTTCCCGGCCAGCCCCGAAGCGGAAGTCATCCCCCACCACCAGAAACTTCACTCCCAGCTTTTCCACCAGCAGACTGGAGATAAAGGTATTGGCATGATTAGCGGCAAAGCTGGCGTCAAACGTCACGCACAGCAGGTAATCCACGCCGGCCTGCGCCAGATATTTCACCTTGTCGCGCAGGCGGGTCAGCCGTGCCGGCGCTTTCTCGGCGGCAAACAGCTCCAGCGGCTGAGGTTCGAAAATCATCACCATCACCGGCAACCCGCGTGCCTGCCCTTCCTGCTTCAGGCGTTCAAGCAGTGCCTGATGTCCGCGGTGGACACCGTCAAAGTTACCAATAGTTAGCACACAGCCGTAATGGCAGGCCTGAAGATTGTGTATACCGCGAATTAGCTGCATAACTGGCTCAAAACAGTGGAAATCGGCGGATTATACCTTGTACAGCGAGCAAGGTTAACCCGCGATTCATGCCTTTTGTGCCGGCCCGGCGGATTTCAGCGTCCCGCTTCGATGAGAATTTTTCATATACCGAAAATCGGGCGCATCGCCGGGTGCGCGGCTTTTGACCCGTAATCAAACGCTTGACGCCACAAAGGCGGCAAACGGTGAATTTATGACGCGAAAGGCTGTATTCCCGGCGCTTAAGCTGTTAAAATCCCGCGCCATCACAACGTAACAAGCGCTGGCGTACAAACGGCGCTTATTTGCACAAATCCATTGACAAAAGAAGGCTAAAAGGGCATATTCCTCGGCCTTTGAATTGTCCTCGATAGAATATATTTGGGAGTTGGACCTTGGCTAATATCAAATCAGCTAAGAAACGCGCCGTACAGTCTGAGAAGCGCCGCAAGCACAATGCAAGCCGTCGCTCCATGATGCGTACTTTCATCAAGAAAGTGTATGCGGCCATCGCCGGTGGCGATAAAGAAGCTGCACAGAAAGCATTTAATGACATGCAACCGATCGTGGATCGTCAGGCCAGCAAAGGTCTGATCCACAAAAACAAAGCTGCTCGTCATAAATCTAATCTGACTGCGCAGATCAACGCGATGCAGTAATCACGTTTACGTGATGAATCGCTGAAAAAACCGGCTCAGGCCGGTTTTTTTGTGCCTGCTCGCCAGTGAAATGGTTTCACTCGCAAAACAGGGAAGAGAAATCCGCATTGCAGACGCGCTGCACCGCCGGATGCTGAATCATACGTTCCGCGAAGATGACGTAATACTCGTCCTGAATGTTGTCGAGGCGGCCGATTTCCATAATGTCGTCTTGCGCGGCCATCTCGCGGGCATGCAGCGACGGCGCGACGAAAACCGCGTCATGGTTCATACCGAAAGCGGTCATCAGCGCCGCGTCATCAAACTCGCCCATAATGTCCACCGGCAGATTCTGCTCGCTGAACCAGTTGAGTAACTTGCGGCCCAGCATGGTGCGACGTGCCGGAATCAATAATTTACGCTGCGACAGACAGGCGGGAAAAGGCAGACTCGGCCCCGGCCGGCGACAGTAAAAACTCACGTCGCACTCGCCGAGCTTGCGGGAAAACAGCCCCGCCTGCTGGCCGGAATCGACCGGGCAATCCGACAGAATCATGTCCAGCTTATGCTGACTCAACTGCTCGATCAGCATCTCATGGGTAGACTCGAAGCAGCGCAGATGAATCGGCGTCTGTTCATTTACCACCGTTTCCAGCACCCGGCTCACCAACCGTTTGGACAAGGCATCCGCGACGCCGACATCAAACAGCAGGCTGGACTCCTTGCGGTAATTCACGATATCCAGCATTTCCTGGCTCAACGCAAACATCTTGTCCGCATAGCGAAACACCAGTTGCCCCAGTTCAGTCGGCTCCAGGCCGCGTCCTCTGCGTTTGAACAGCTTGCCCTGCAAACGTTCTTCCAGCGATTTGATCTGCCCGGTAATCGTCTGCGGCGTCAGGAACAACCGTTCGGCGGCACCCGCCACCGAACCGGTCTTGCACACCTGCCAGAAATAATAGAGATGATTGAAATTGATATGCGACATGCGATCGATCCCCTTCTCTACTCTCGTGCACACCTCAGCGTTGCGCGGCAGGCAATACCGAACGCAACGTCAGGTAGCCCAGCACCGCCGTCGTGAGCGACGTCAGCAAGATCGCCAATTTGGCATACAGAATGTCCTCTGCGGATACGTCGCTAAACGCCAGCAACGTAATGAAAATAGACATGGTGAACCCGATGCCGCACAGCACCGACACCGCCATCACCTGACGGAAATCCACGCCGCCCGGCAATTTTCCCAGCCCAAGGCGGATCACCAGCCAGCTAAACAACGACACGCCAATCGGTTTACCCAGCAATAACCCGCTGGCGATGCCCAGCGCCAATGGCGACAGCAAATGGTCCGCGGTAACGCCCTGCAGCGTAATGCCGGCATTGGCGAAAGCAAACAGCGGGATCACCAGAAACGCGATCCAGCTTGCCAGCCCATGTTCCAGCGTACTGGCGGGCGAGGGGTTGCCCGCCGGAACGCGCAGCGGAATAAAGAAGCCGACAATCACGCCGGCCAGCGTGGCATGCACGCCGGATTTAAGAATGCAGACCCACAACACAATCCCGACCAGCAGATAAGCAGACGTTTTCATCACCTGCTGGCGATTCATGTACGCCAATAAAGCAATCGCCGCCAGCGCACCCGACAATGCTCCCCAGTGCAGTTGCTGGGTATAGAACAGCGCGATAATTATGATGGCCCCAAGATCATCGATAATCGCCAACGCCAGCAAAAACACTTTCAGCCCGATCGGCACTCGCTTGCCCAACAACACCAGAATACCGACCGCAAAAGCGATATCCGTCGCGGTGGGAATCGCCCAGCCTGAACGGGTTTCCGCTTCAGCGGCGTTAAACAGCAGGAAAAACAGCGCGGGAACCAGCATCCCGCCAAAGGCCGCCACCACCGGCAGTATCGCCTGCTGCCGGCTCGCCAGCGCGCCGACCACCAGTTCGCGTTTCACTTCCAGACCGACCTGCAGGAAAAACAGCGCCATCAGGCCGTCATTGATCCACAACAGCAGCGGCTTGTTGATTTCCAGCGCGCCAATGCCCATCACCACCGATATCTCCAGAAAGGACTGATACCACGGCAATGTGGCCGGTATGTTGGCGACTAGCAGCGCCAGTAAAGTCGCGGCAATCAAAATCATGCCGGCGGCCGCTTCCAGCCCGGTCAGATAGCGGAACAGCTTTATCATATTTATTCTCCCTTACAGTATCGGCGGACATCACAGCCCGATAATGGATAGCAAGGTTAAGCCACAGTACTCATCGTTAAAAGCAGTTTTAAATTGGATTAATACTCGTAAAAACCGAATCAGTGAATGATGGCAATAAAAAAACCGGCCAGGATTAGTCCAGCCGGTTTTTATCACAGTGCTACTGTGGTGCTCAGGATCAGCGCGTCAGGTCGTCAAAGAATTTCTTCACGCCGTCGAAGAAACTTTTGGAACGCGGGCTGTTGCTTTCGCCTGTCGGGCCGCCAAAGCTCTCCTGCAATTCCTGCAACAGCTGTTTTTGACGATCGCTCAGATTGACCGGGGTTTCCACCACCACCCGGCACAGCAGATCGCCCTGAATGCCGCCGCGTACCGATTTCACGCCTTTGCCGCGCATGCGGAACAGTTTGCCGGTCTGCGTTTCCGCCGGTACTTTCAGCATCACGCGCCCATCCAGCGTCGGCACTTCAATTTCACCGCCCAACGCCGCCATAGCGAAGTTGATCGGCACTTCGCAGTAGAGGTTGTTGTCTTCGCGCTGGAAGATCGGGTGCTCGCGCACCTGCACCTGTACGTACAGATCGCCAGCCGGGGCGCCAAATTCCCCCGCTTCCCCTTCACCCGCCAGGCGGATGCGATCGCCAGTGTCAACGCCGGCCGGAATCTTGACCGACAGCGTTTTGCTTTTCTCAACGCGCCCGTGACCGTGACACTTCGTGCAAGGATCTTTGATGATCTTGCCGCGGCCATGACAGTGCGGACAGGTCTGCTGCACGGTGAAGAACCCCTGACGCATCTGCACCTGTCCGTTGCCGTGACAGGTTGGACAGGTCACCGCATTGCTGCCCGGTCTGGCGCCGCTGCCATGACAAACGTCGCATTCCTGCAACGTCGGGATACGGATCTCTTTGGTGACGCCGCGTACCGCTTCTTCCAGCGTCAGCTCCATGGTGTAGCGTAAATCAGAGCCGCGGCTCGCACGCTGACGGCGACCGCCGCCAAAGATATCACCGAAAACGTCGCCGAAAATATCGCCGAAATCAGCGCCGCCGAAACCACCAGCACCGCCGCCGCCCATACCGCCCTGCTCAAACGCGGCATGTCCATACTGATCGTAGGCCGCGCGTTTCTGAGCATCGGTCAAAATCTCATAGGCTTCTTTGACTTCCTTGAATTTGGCCTCGGCGTCTTTGTCGCCCGGATTGCGATCCGGGTGATATTTCATCGCCAGCCGTTTGTAAGCCTTTTTGATTTCACGCTCATCCGCGTCTTTCGCAACGCCCAGAATCTCGTAGTAGTCTTGCTTCGCCATTCTTTTTTCCTGCCCTCAACATGCGTGCACGGGCGCAGAGTTTCCCCGACGCCCGTGCTGGTTGCCAGCAACAGTATGAGCTACCGCTACTGCGCCCGCCTAAGGGCGATTATTTCTTGTCTTTGACTTCTTCGAACTCGGCGTCAACGACATCATCATCCTGACGGGCCGCATTGTCGGCACCGGCAGCACCGGCCTGAGCCTGTTGCTGCTGAGCGGCTTCCAGCAGTTTGGTAGACGCTTCCGCCAGCTTCTGGATCTTCGCTTCGATGTCCGCCTTGTCTTCGCCTTTCAGCGCGGTTTCCAGCGCTTTCAGCGCCTCTTCGATAGCGGTCTTGTCAGCAGCGGCCAGTTTGTCGCCGGTTTCTTCCAGCTGTTTGCGGGTGCTGTGCAGCAGGTGGTCGCCCTGGTTGCGCGCCTGCACCAGCTCTTCAAACTTACGATCCGATTCGGCGTTGGCTTCGGCTTCACGCACCATCTTCTGGATTTCGTCCTCGTTCAGGCCGGAAGACGCCTTGATGGTGATGTTCTGCTCGCGGCCGCTGTTCTTGTCTTTGGCGGAAACGTGCAGGATACCGTCGGCATCGATATCGAAGGTAACTTCGATCTGCGGCATACCGCGCGGCGCCGGCTGAATACCGTCCAGGTTGAACTGACCCAGCGACTTGTTATCGTGGGCGCGCTTACGCTCACCCTGCAGTACGTGGATAGTCACCGCGGACTGGTTGTCTTCCGCCGTCGAGAACACCTGGCTGTGCTTGGTCGGGATAGTGGTGTTCTTGGTAATCAGCGGAGTCATCACGCCGCCCATGGTTTCGATACCCAGAGACAGCGGAGTGACGTCCAGCAGCAGCACGTCTTTCACGTCGCCAGCCAGCACGCCGCCCTGCACCGCGGCGCCAATCGCCACCGCTTCGTCCGGGTTCACGTCTTTACGCGGTTCTTTACCGAAGAAATCGGCGACTTTCTTCTGCACCAGCGGCATACGGGTCTGACCGCCGACCAGAATCACGTCTTGGATTTCGGAAACCGACAGCCCGGCATCCTGCAACGCCACTTTCAGCGGCTCCAGAGAACGGGTCACCAGATCTTCGACCAGCGATTCCAGTTTGGCGCGCGTTACCTTGATGTTCAGGTGTTTCGGGCCGGTGGCGTCCGCCGTGATGTACGGCAGGTTAACATCGGTCTGCTGAGCGGAAGACAGTTCGATCTTCGCTTTTTCCGCCGCTTCTTTCAGACGCTGCATCGCCAGCGGGTCGTTACGCAGGTCAAAGCCCTGCTCTTTTTTGAATTCGTCAACCAGGTAGTTGATCATACGGCTGTCGAAGTCTTCGCCGCCCAGGTGGGTATCACCGTTGGTCGCCAGCACTTCGAAGGTTTTCTCGCCGTCGACATCATCGATTTCAATGATGGAGATATCGAACGTACCGCCGCCCAGGTCGTATACGGCGATAGTGCGGTTGCCGACGCCTTTGTCCAGGCCGTAAGCCAGCGCAGCCGCCGTCGGTTCGTTGATGATACGTTTGACTTCCAGACCGGCGATACGGCCGGCGTCTTTGGTCGCCTGACGCTGAGCGTCGTTGAAGTAAGCCGGTACGGTGATGACCGCTTCGGTGATGGTTTCACCCAGATAATCTTCCGCCGTCTTCTTCATTTTTTTCAGCACTTCAGCGGAAATCTGCGGCGGAGCCAGTTTCTGGTCTTTCACTTCCACCCAGGCGTCGCCGTTGTCGGCCGGAAGGATTCTGTACGGCATGATGTTGGTGTCACGCTGTACTTCTTCATCCTGGAAACGACGACCAATCAGACGCTTGATGGCGAACAGCGTATTTTTCGGGTTAGTCACCGCCTGACGTTTAGCCGGTTGGCCAACCAGAGTTTCACCATCTTGCGTATAGGCAATAATGGAAGGCGTGGTGCGATCGCCTTCGCTGTTTTCCAGTACCTTAACCTGCGTACCGTCCATAATCGCTACACAAGAGTTGGTTGTACCCAAGTCGATACCAATAATCTTACCCATCTAAACATCTCCACTTAAAAGTCATATCCGGTGTGGTGGTTTAACCTACTATGCGGGCGAAATACTGCTTTTCAACACCCCGAAATCGTCTTTGTCTTTTCGGTCAAACCGCTTGATGACTCTAAGATGGGGACGACAATTCCTGCATCAAGGGGCACTAACCAAAAAAAACTGCATCTTCCCGGTTTTTGATCAAAGTATTCGCATCCTATCTGGTTGTATCGCCCATTCCCGCCCGCTATGATGCCGCGCTCGCCGCAGAAAAGGGATTGACCCGGCCTGACAGCGGGTACCGGCGACGCTCCGTTTACCTCATGGGAACGCCCGCCGGGCAAACCTTGAGACACAACAACACATTGACCATTTTGTTATTGCAGAGGATGTATGCACGCGAAAACGTTGGCGAATCCGGGCCCACTGGGACTGATGGGCTTCGGGATGACCACCATTCTGTTAAACCTGCACAACGCAGGCTTTTTCCCACTGACTTCCATTATTCTGAGCATGGGAATCTTCTACGGCGGCATCGCCCAGATTCTGGCCGGTCTGCTGGAATATAAGAAAGGCAATACCTTTGGCGTGACTGCCTTTACCTCCTACGGCGCGTTCTGGCTGACTCTGGTCGCCATCATCATGCTGCCGAAAATGGGTCTGGCGGAAGCGGCCGATGCGCAGTTCCTCGGCGTGTTCCTGGCGCTGTGGGGTATCTTCACCCTGTTCATGTTCTTCGGCACCCTGGGCGCCAACCGCGCACTGCAGTTCGTGTTCGCCAGCCTGACCGTGCTGTTCGCCCTGCTGGCGATCGGCAACATCACCGGCAACCACGCACTGCTGACCTTCGCCGGTTATGAAGGCATTATCTGCGGCGCCAGCGCCATCTATCTGGCGATGGCCGAAGTGCTCAACGAACAGTACGGCCGTACCGTACTGCCGATTGGCGCTCGCGGCGCGCACTGACGGAAAACCGTTTAGAGCGGCACCCACGCAAATCAACGCAAAAAAGAGAGGCGCATCAGGCGCCTCTCTTTTTTGTCCGGATGTCCGCGCGAGTCTACACCCCGGCCGGAGAACCGACCTGTTCAGCCTGCGCTTCCACCTCGCGGTGAGTCTGGCTTTGCAGATAAACGCCCAGCACCAGCCCCAACGCGCACAACGCCAGCACATAGAAGGCCGGCGCCAGCGGCGTCCACTTCATCATCAGCGTGACGAAAATGGGCGTCATGCCGCCAAAAATGGCGTAAGCCACGTTATACGAGAAGGAAATACCGGAGAAACGCACCGCCGCCGGGAACGCCCGCACCATCACGTAGGGCACCGCGCCCACCACCCCGACGCTCAATCCCGCCAGCGCATAGCTGACAAACAGCAGGCTATGGCTCTGCGCGGCATGGGAGTAAAACAACCAGCTGCACGTCGCAAACAACAGACTGCCGATGATGAAGGTACGACCCACGCCAATGCGGTCCGCCGCCAGCCCGGCGACGATACAGCCGACCATCAACGCGACGGTGGCCAGACTGTTGGCCTGTAATGTCAACGCCGCCGGGATGCCATGCAATTTTTGCAAATACACCGGCGCCATCAGAATCACCACCACAATCCCGGCGGACAACATCCAGGTCAGCAACATGCTGACCAGTATCGCTTTCTTATGACGCAACACGATGGTCTTGAGCGGCAGTTCCTCCGCCAGCGCTTTGTGCGCCTGCATCTCGCGGAAAATCGGCGTTTCCTGCAACCAGCGGCGCAAATACAGCGCGATAAGTCCGAAGATACCGCCAATAAAGAATGGGATACGCCAGCCACCGGCGACGATCTGCGCGGGCGGCAGCAAGGTATTGAGCAACGTGGCGATCATCGACCCGAACAAAATCCCCAGCGTCAGCCCGGCGGTCAGCGTGCCGCAGGCGAGGCCGATACGGGAGCGGGGAACGTGCTCCGCGACGAACACCCAGGCGCCCGGCACTTCACCGCCGATCGCCGCGCCCTGCAACACCCGCATCAACAGCAGCAGCAAAGGGGCCGCGATGCCGATGGAGGCATAGGTCGGCAACATACCCATTCCCAGCGTGGGCAGCGCCATCAGTAATATGCTCAGGCTGAACATTTTTTTGCGACCGACCCGATCGCCAAAATGCGCCATCACGATACCGCCCAGCGGGCGAGCCAGATAGCCGGCGGCAAAGATGCCAAAGGTTTGAACCTGCCGCAGCCATTCGGGAATATCCGACGGGAAAAACAGATCGCCGATAACAGCGGCAAAAAAGACGAAGATGATGAAGTCGTAAAACTCCAGCGCGCCGCCCAGCGCCGCCAATGAAAGGGTTTGATAATCGTGTCGATTCAATCGACGGTGTTGTTCGCCAGCCATAAATCACCGCACAATGCCAGTACAATAAGAAAATAATTTCAAATCGCTGTGTAAATGAAACCTTACTATAGCGGCAGTTTTTTGACACACCAGCACCGGGCGACGGTTATCAACAAAATGCGTCAACTTCAGCTTTTTATATCGCGTATCGCACTCTTGGGGCGAAAAGCTGCTACTACGTCCGGATTGGTTTCGATATAAGGTCCTTCCAGCAGTTGGATGCAGTAGGGAACACTGGCGAAAATCCCCGGCACGATGACCTGGCCGGACGCATCTTTCAGGCCGGTCAGGGTCTCGCGGATGGATTTCGGCTGCCCCGGCAGGTTGAGGATCAGCGCCTGTTTACGGATTACGCCAACCTGGCGCGACAGAATGGCGGTGGGAACAAAACGCAGGCTGATCTGCCGCATCTGCTCGCCGAATCCCGGCATTTCCCGATCGGCCACCGCCAGCGTGGCGTCCGGCGTCACATCCCGACGCGCCGGGCCGGTGCCGCCGGTGGTCAGCACCAGATGGCAGCCGCACTCATCCACCAGTTCACACAGCGTCTGTTCAATCAGCGGTTGTTCATCCGGCACCAGACGAGTTTGCACGTCGAAGGGAGTGGTCAGTGCTTCCGCCAGCCATGCCTGCAGAGCCGGAATGCCTTCATCCTGATAGACACCGCTGGATGCGCGATCAGAAATCGATACCAAACCAACACATAGACTGTTCATAAGCACCTCTTGTTTATCAAAAAATTTATTCTATCAGTCTGATTAATTATCCGATGCGTTAAATCCATTCAAAAATCCGCTCGCTAATGCGACAATGTTCGAAATCTGCGCGGTTGCACCAGAAAATGCGCTACGACCGTGCACAATATCTAACGATTCAACGAGTTAATTCTCGCTCATCGATTAATGTTTCTGACAATAACAATAATTAAGAGTCTACCTCAGCCAGCGTGATTGTCGCAGCCAGATTGAACAAGGAAAGTGAACGGAAACCACAACGTTAATCACGACGGTGCGAATTCCGGGCACCATTCGGTTCAACCCGGTAAAGGAAATCCCCGAGCGGAGCAGACTCTGTAAGTAAGACCGATTGCCGGGCAACGGCGCATCACCGGGAAATGCAGGAAAAGTGAATGAATTTTATTAAAAATCACATTGTCAGGTTGCTTGCCAATCCGGTTTCCGCTTTTGTCTTGTTTGGCCTGTTCTCGGTTGCTCTAACCAGCCTGTTGTTGCTGAATTCCCGCCAGAAAGACTGGCAGGAGGAAAAGCGCAATTTCGACAGCATCATCCGCCTGTACGAATCCTATAACACCGGCGGCGAAATCGCCGAAAGCGACCATTTCTACAAGGTCGGCAACTCGATGTTTTCCCGGGTGCGGATTATGGCGTTCAACACCCGCGACGTCAGTCATGAATGCATCAACCGCCTGTCAGAACTGAATCTTTCCCTTAACGACATGGCGATCATCCGGGTATGCCAGAATCTGCTGCCGTCCGCCGGTAACCCGCCGGAAAAGGAGCAGCTCACCACCGTCATGCCGATTCTCTCACCCACCGACAAACTGATCGGCTTACGTGTACGCGTCACCACGCTGGGTTCCTCGCCCGGCTTTGGCAACATTGCCACCTCTTCGGCGGAAATCATCACGCTGGCCTGCATCAGCCTGATGATTGCCGTTATGGGTAGCCTGCTGTCGCTGGTCGCAAAAAAATATCTGATTGAACTGCCGACCACGGCTCGTTACGACGACCTGACCGGCTTTCTGCGTCGGGATGCGTTTTACCAGTCAGCCAACCGCGCGTTGAAAGCTGCGCGTCATGAAAACAAGCCGCTGTGCGCCATGCTGATTGATATCGATCACTTCAAGCAGGTGAACGACACGCTGGGGCACGCGGCAGGCGACGAAGCGCTGAAAGCGGTGGCGGACGTCATTCGGCATTCGTTTCGTCGTCATGACATTCTTTGCCGTCTGGGCGGCGACGAGTTTGCCGTCGTACTGCCCAACATCTTGCAGGAAAACGCCGTGCGCGTGGCGGAGCGCGTCAGAGAGGGAATCCATGAGCTTGGCCACGCCTCGACCTCAATGTCGCCGGGAATTACCGTCAGCATCGGGCTGGTGACCGTCGAGTCGCCGGACGAAAGGCTGGATGACATCATCCGCCGTGCCGACGTTAACCTGTATCTGGCGAAAAGAACCCGCAACTGCACGATCACCACCCCGCTCGCACAGCCTCTGCGCCAGGGCGACGCAGAAACAAAAACGGCCAGCGCCAGCTGACCGTTTTCCACACTAACGAGACGTCGCGTCTTACAACAGCGCGGCGATCATTTTTTCCAGTTTTTCCTGGTCTACCGCAAACTTACGGATACCGTCGGCCAGCTTGTCCACCGCCATCGGATCCTGATTATGCTGCCAGTAGAATTCGGACTCGGTCAGTCTGGCCGGGCGCGCTTTCACCTCGCCGCTGTAAGACAGTTTGTGCGCCACGTCGCCCTGGCTTTCCGCCAGTTCTTTGAGCAGCGCCGGCGCGATGGTCAGGCGATCGCAACCAGCCAGTTCCAGAATCTCGCCGACATTGCGGAAGCTGGCGCCCATCACCACCGTTTCATAACCGTGCTGTTTGTAATATTTGTAGATGTCGGTAACGGAGATGACGCCCGGATCTTCGTGCGGCGCGAACTCTTTCTTGTCGCCGTTGGCTTTGTACCAGTCCAGAATACGACCCACGAACGGGGAAATCAGGAACACGCCCGCTTCGGCGCAGGCACGCGCCTGAGCAAACGAGAACAGCAGGGTCAGGTTACAGTTGATGCCTTCTTTTTCCAGTTGCTCGGCGGCGCAGATACCCTGCCAGGTGGACGCCAGTTTGATCAGAATACGGTCATTGCTGATGCCGGCATCGTTGTACAGTTTGATCAGGCGTTTCGCTTTGGCGACGCTGGCTGCGGTGTCATAGGAAAGACGGGCGTCCACTTCGGTGGAGATGCGCCCCGGAATCAACTTGAGAATTTCCAGACCGATATTGACCGCCAGTTTGTCCGTCGCATCGACAACCTGCTGCTCGCGTTTGTTGCTCTGCGCGCGGGCCCAGGCCACAGCGTCATCAATCAGCGCACGGTATTCCGGGATTTGCGCGGCATTCAGAATCAGGGAAGGGTTGGTGGTGGCGTCCTGCGGCTGGTAAAGCTTCATTGCCGCGATATCGCCGGTATCCGCCACCACAGTGGTGAATTGGCGTAGGGAAGTCAGTTTATCCGTCATGTTGGCCTTTCTCATTGTTTGTGCATGAACTGGTGGCAGGAACTGTCGCCAGAGCCTGATAATAACACGCGCCCAAGCCCGCGCAAGCGGACCAGAAAAAAACCGCACGCAGGAAACAGCACCTTTTTTCAATTAAAAATCAACAAAATAAGAGTCATTCATTTTTCTTTTCTCTCTATGTTTGATGAAAAATCACACGGAAGCCTAAACCACGCTGATTTATCGCGCCTGTCACAGCCATCGCCCCTTTTTTACCGGCTTTTGCTACAGTAAGGCCATTCAAGACACCAACGGGATACGTTTATGCTGATCACCCTTTCACCTGCCAAAACGCTGGATTACACCAGCCCGCTGCCCACACAACGCTACACGCAACCCGCTCTGCTGGAGTATTCCCTGCAGTTGATGCGGCACTGCAAACAGCTGACCCCGGCGCAGATTGCTTCGCTGATGGGCATCAGCGATAAGCTGGCGGACCTGAATGCGGCCCGTTTTCAGGAATGGCACCCAGAATTTTCGCTGGATAACGCGCGTCAGGCATTGCTGGCGTTCAAAGGCGATGTCTATACCGGGCTGGCGGCGGAGGATTTCAACGAGGCGGATTTCGATTTCGCCCAGCAGCATCTGCGTATTCTGTCCGGCCTGTACGGCGTGCTGCGGCCGCTGGACCTGATGCAGCCTTACCGGCTGGAAATGGGTATCCGGCTGAAAAACGACGCGGGCAACGACCTGTATCAGTTCTGGGGCGATACCATCACCGACACGCTCAATCAGGCGCTGAAAGCGCAGAACGACGATATTCTGATCAATCTGGCATCCGACGAATACTTCAAATCCGTCAAACCGGCCAGACTCAAGGCGCGGCTGATAAAACCGGTTTTTCTCGATGAGAAGAATGGCAAGTTTAAGGTGATCAGCTTCTACGCCAAGAAAGCGCGTGGCTTGATGAGCCGCTTCATCATTCAGAACCGCCTGACCACGCCGGAGCAACTGAAAGACTTCGGCAGCGAAGGCTATTACTTTGACGCCGCCGACTCCTCGGCAGACGAACTGATCTTCAAGCGCCGCGAGCGCGACGCCTGACAAAACGGGTTACCCGTTCCATAAACGAACACGGCCGGAAAGCGGTTTCCCTCTTTCCGGCCGTAATGCGTGCAGAAGTAATACGTTGCGGAAGTAATACGTTGCCGAATTAGTGCGGCAGTTCCATCAGGAATTTACGCAACTGCGCGAAGTCCGGCGCGAAGTGGTGCGACAGCAGCGCCAAATCGGCGCGTTCGGCCAGCGCCACCGGCAGCGACAATGTCTTAGCGAGAATCGCCTCGACGCTCTCCTTGAACTTCGCCGGATGGGCGGTACCCAGGAACAGACCGTATTCGCCCGGCTGCAACTGATCGCGCAGCAGACGGTAAGCGATCGCCGCGTGCGGCTCGGACGTGTAGCCCAGCGCCTCCAGTTCCAGCATGGTGGCTTTGGTGGTCTCATCGCTCACCGCGCCGAACGCCAGCTCTTTCAGTTGCCAGTTCTTGCGACGGAACAGTTCTTCCACACGCGGCCAGTTGTTCGGCTGACTCACATCCATCGCATTGGACAACGTCGCCACGGTCGGATTCGGCTGCCAGGCGCCGTTTTGCAGAAAACGCGGCACCGTGTCGTTGGCGTTGGTGGCGGCGATAAAGCGTTTCACCGGCAGGCCCAGCGATTTCGCCAGCAGGCCGGCGGTCAGGTCGCCGAAGTTGCCGCTCGGCACCGATACCACCAGTTGATTGCGTGCTTCCTGCGGCAACTGCGCCACCGCTTCAAAATAGTAGCTGATCTGCGCCAGCAGACGGCTGATGTTGATGGAGTTGGCGGAATTCAGCCCTATCGCACGTTTCAGCTCTTCATCATCAAACGCCTGCTTCACCAGCGCCTGACAAGCATCGAAATCGCTGTCGACGGCGATGGTGTGAATGTTGCCGCCCAGCGTACAGAACAATTTTTCCTGCAGCGGACTGATCTTGCCGTTCGGATACAGTATCACCACCCGCACGTTCTTCAGGCCGTAAAACGCATGCGCAACCGCCGCGCCGGTATCGCCCGAAGTGGCGGTCAGAATCGTGATTTGCTGATCGCCCGCGACTTCCGCCAGCATTTGCGCCATCAGGCGGCCGCCGAAGTCCTTGAATGCCAGCGTCGGGCCGTGAAACAGCTCCAGCGCGGCGATGTCTTCGCTCACCGGCACTACCGGCGCCGGGAAGCGGAAAGCCGCTTTAACGCGCTGGTAGACGGTTTCATCGGACATCTCATCACCAATGAACGCCGACAGAATGCGGCTGCTGCGGGTGACAAAATCCTGTTCCAGCAGTTCATCAATCGTCGTGCGGTCGAATTCCGGCAGTTCCAGCGGGAAAAACAGGCCCTGATTGCTCCCCAGCCCTTTGCGGATCGCTTCGGCGAAATTCACCTGTTCATTGTGATCTTTCAGATTGTACAGTTTCATGCGTTATCCCAATTGTCGCGCGCCTGCGGTATCCAGACGGCAAATATGAACAAAACCTTCGTCGTTCTGCAGATAGTTTTCCCGCAGCCAGCTTGCCAGACGCTCTGCCGAGCCCATGTTGTTGCACACGGAGAACAGCGTCGGCCCGGAACCGGAAATGCCGCAGGCCAGCGCGCCCAACTCGTTGGCCGCCTGACGCGCTTCGGCAAAACCGGGCAACAGACGCGTGCGGTAAGGCTCGGCGATGACGTCTTTCATCAGGGTCGCCGCCAGCGCCGCCTGGCCGGTATGGCAGGCGTGGATAAAGCCCGCCAGATAACGGCCGTGGCTGATGCAATCCTGACGACGGTACTGCGCCGGCAGAATCGCCCGCGCTTCAACCGTGGACACCTTGATGCCCGGATAGGCCATCACCCACAGCCAGTCGTCAAATCCCGGCACCGGCTGACTGACGATGCCCATCTCTTCCACCATCAGTTGGATACCGCCCAGGAAGCACGGCGCCACGTTGTCGTAATGCACGCTGCCGGAAATGCGCCCTTCCAGTTCGCCCATCAGCGTCAGCAGGCGGGTATCGTCCAGCGGTTTGCCGCAGAATTCGTTCATCGCCATCAGGCCGGCAACCACCGAACAGGCGCTGGACCCCAGCCCGGAACCAATCGGCATGTTTTTTTCCAGCGTCATCGCCACCGGCACGGTCTTGCCGATCTCCTGACAGAAACGTTCCCAGCACTGATATACGATGTTTTCTTTCGGGTTGTCCGGCAGCTTGCTGACAAAACGCCCTTCGTTGTGCAGGCTAAACAGTTCGGCTTCCCGCACGGTGACGCAATCGCCCAACAGGGTGCCGTCCACCGGCGATACCGCCGCGCCCAGCACGTCAAACCCCACGCTCACATTCCCGATGGATGCCGGGGCATAAATCCTCACCATTCTCACACTCCCACCTTCCACGACAGCGTACGCAACAGGTCTGCAAACACCCCGGCCGCCGTCACATCATTGCCCGCCCCGTAACCCCGCAACACCAGCGGCAGCGGCTGGTAATAGCGGCTGTAAAACGCCAGCGCGTTCTCGCCGTCCTTCACCTTGAATAGCGGATCGTTGCCGCCCACCACGCTGATCGTCACCTGGCACTTGCCGTCGTCGATCTTACCGACGTAGCGTAACACTTTACCTTCCGCCCGCGCCGCTTCAACCCGGCGGGCAAATTCGGCGTCCAGCTCAGGCAGGCGCGCCAGGAAGCTGGCGACATCGCCCTGCGCATATTCCGGCGGCAGCACGGAATCGACCTGAATGTCGTCCAGTTCCAGTTCATAACCCGCTTCACGCGCCAGAATCAGCAGCTTACGCGCCACGTCCATACCGGACAGATCGTCGCGCGGATCCGGCTCGGTAAAGCCTTTTTCTTTCGCCAACAGCGTAGCGGCGGACAACGACATGCCTTCATCCAGCTTACCGAAGATAAAGGACAGCGAACCGGACAGAATACCGTTGAAGCGAATCAGCTCATCGCCGGCATTCAGCAGATTTTGCAGGTTCTCAATCACCGGCAGGCCGGCGCCGACGTTGGTGTCGTACAGGAACTTGCGACGGGATTTGGCCGCCGCCTGACGCAACTGGTGGTAATAACGCAGCGTGCCGGTGTTGGCTTTCTTGTTAGGCGTGACGACATGGAAGCCGTCCGCCAGGAAATCAGCGTATTGATCGGCGACCACCTGACTGGAGGTACAGTCGATGATTACCGGGTTCAGCAAGTGATACTCTTTCACCAGACGGCTGAGCGCGGCCGGGCTAAACGGCTCACGCGCCCGCGCCAGCTCGTCGCGCCAGCGATCCATTGGAATGCCGTGCACGTTGGTCAGCATCGCTTTGGAGTTGGCGATGCCGCATACCCGCACGTCGATGTGTTTTTGTTTCAGCCACGGCTGCTGGCGCTGAATCTGCTCCAGCAATGCGCCGCCGACGCCGCCGACGCCAATCACGAACACGTCCAGCGCCTGATTGGTGTTGAACAGCATCTGATGCGCTACCCGCACGCCGGTGGTCGCCACGTCATTGTTCACCACCACCGAAATCGAGCGCTCGGACGAACCCTGAGCGATCGCCACGATATTGATATTGGCGCTGGCCAGCGCGGTGAACAGACGGGCAGACAGGCCGCGCAGCGTGCGCATGCCGTCGCCCACCACGGAAATGATCGCCAGCCGTTGCACCACGTCCAAAGGCTCCAGTACGCCTTCTTTCAGCTCCAGATAGAATTCGTCTTCCAGCGTTTTGCGCGCGCGCGGTAACTCATTCTGAGACACGCAGAAGCTGATGCTGTATTCGGAAGAGGACTGGGTGATAAGCACCACCGAGATACCGGCGCGGGACATGGCGGCGAACACGCGCGCCGCCATCCCAACCATCCCTTTCATACCGGGGCCGGAAACGTTGATCATCGCCATGTTGTTCAGGTTGGTGATGCCTTTGACCGGATACTGGTTATCGTTGCTTTCCAGCCCGATCAGCGTACCGGGCGCCTGGGGATTTTCGGTGTTCTTGATAAGGCAGGGAATCTGGAACTGGGCGATGGGAGCGATAGTGCGGGGGTGGAGAACTTTGGCGCCGAAGTAGGACAATTCCATCGCTTCCTGATAGGACATCGACTTCAGCAACCGCGCATCCGGCACCTGACGCGGGTCGCAGGTGTACACGCCGTCGACGTCAGTCCAGATCTCACAACAGTCGGCCCGCAGACACGCGGCCAGCACCGCCGCCGAATAGTCAGAACCGTTGCGGCCCAGCACCACCAGTTCGCCTTTATCATTGCCGGCGGTAAAGCCCGCCATCAGGATCACATGGTCAGCGGGGATCGCCTGCTCATCAATGCGGCGGGTGGATTCAGCGATATCTACCGTGGATTCCAGATAATGGCCCTGCGCCAGCAGGCTGCGCACCGGGTCGATGATCGATACCTGATAGCCGCGCGCCTGAAATACGGCTTCCATGATGGCGATGGAAAGTTTTTCGCCCCGGCAGATAATGGCGGCGTTGACGCTGTCCGGGCACTGCCCCAGCAAGGCGATGCCATGCAGCACCTGCTTGAGCTGGGAAAACTCTTCATCCACCCGCGCTTTCAGCCGGTCATGGGCAAAACCGGGCTGGGATTGCGCCAGTCCCTGCAGCAAATCGGCAAAAATGACTTCCGCTTCGGTGATATTTGGCTGGATATCCTGTTTAGCCACGGTTTTTTCAATCATGGCCACCAAGTGATTGGTGATTTTCGCCGGTGCCGACAGCACCGTAGCGACCTGTCCCTGACGTGCATTGCTTTCGATGATATCGGCAACACGCGCAAATCGTTCCGCGTTGGCTACCGAGGTCCCGCCAAATTTCAACACTCGCATTTTTGTCTATTCTCCTGAATTTTCAGTTGCCAAAAACGCCGGGAGCGTTTTTGAAAGCCATTTGCAACGGCCTTATAAGGTTGGCGGGCAGCAATAAACCCGCGATAACGGTAAAAAAAAAAGACCCGCACTGTGAAGTGCGGGCTTTTTCTGGATTCATCTGTACGCGTCAGCCCGCACCGTTACTCGTCGTACCGGTGGTAATAATAATGGTGGTGGTAACCAGGCTGATGTGATGCATTGCGTAACGTTCTCGTAGATCGAAAAATTATCTGCTCTATTAGTTAGGGCAATCGCCCTGCTAAGTCAACGGATTTCTTCATTCCTCCCTCCACTTTACGCCAGTGACGGCGGATAAAGTCACTATGGAAAAACAAAAAACCCAAACAATGATTCAGAAAAAGCGGCCTGTCGTGATGATTCGC
This sequence comes from Dickeya sp. NCPPB 3274, assembly GCF_000406205.1. Lineage (NCBI taxonomy): Bacteria > Pseudomonadati > Pseudomonadota > Gammaproteobacteria > Enterobacterales > Pectobacteriaceae > Dickeya > Dickeya sp. NCPPB 3274. Next base: position 4,296,895 of record NZ_CM001979.1, read on the forward strand.
CAGAGAATCCTCATTTTCCCTGATCTTCTGCCGATAGCGCTTTTTCCACATCATGCAGTAGCCTATGCAGCATGGCGCTGTCACGTTGCTCCAGTAATCCGAGCCGCTGTTGCAGCCAGTCGCGCAGTTTTTCATCCTGCTGCGCGCCGACCCGAACCAGCAAACGCGCAAACCGCTCGCGCAACGCCGCCAGTTGTCCGGATTCAGCCTGCGTCGGCTCGGCCGCGGTCACCTGCATCAACGACGCCAGTTGATAACAATACACCATCACCGCCTGCCCCAGATTCAATGACGGATAATCCGCCGCCATCGGCACGCCGGTCAGGATGTCCGCCAGCGCCAGCTCCTCATTGGTCAGCCCGGAATCTTCGCGGCCAAACACCAGCGCCGCCGAACCGACCCAGTGCCGCTTTTCCTCCAGCACGTTCAACAACTGCGCTGGTTCACAGTAGTAATGAAAACGGGCGCGGCTGCGAGCGGTGGTCGCCACCGTAAACTCAACATCCGCCAGCGCGTCGGCCAGCGTCGGGAAAACGTCGACCCCGTCAAGAATATCGCCGGAGCCATGCGCCACCCAACGCGCCGCTGGCTCAAGATGCGCTGTGCTGTCGACAATCCGCAACCGGCCAAACCCCATGGTTTTCATGGCGCGCGCCGCCGCACCGACGTTTTCGGCCCGGGCGGGCGCCACCAAAATGATATAAAACTGCACACAACCTCCCAGCCCGCACCTGGCAGGTGCGCTGACGAATAAAATGTAGCGATGATTTACGCTGGAAAATAAGTCCATACCGGGATTTGACGCATCCCGCCAGATGGCCTGAAATCGTAGCCGTATTGACACGCCGCCGGATAGCGCGACGGAAATGGAAACGCTTCAGCTATCAGCATTTATTATGCCGTGGTGAATATAAAAATGTTAAATTGTGATAGATAGCGGTATTCGTGGTGCGTTTTCCACAAATTGCTAACGTGCTACAATGAAATTTGATATATGTCAATGGAACCGTAGATTTGCCAGTCGGCGAAATCAGTGCTCACTGTTATGTTGCTGTTAATAAGGTTAAACTGTGCGCCACAATAGGCTCTGTTGAAAAACCTCATCGCCACCTGTTATCAGGCTCGCGTCGGGTGGAAACAAGTGCTTCAAAACGTATTTACGTACTTGAGTCAGTCGGCGAAAAAACGGTGAACACGATTTCCCAAAGCGCCCGAGAGAACCAGGACTTCTGTACTTTCGAATCTCTATATTAGTTGGCAATTTTAGGTAGCAAACATGCAGACCCCCCACATTCTTATTGTCGAAGACGAGTTGGTAACTCGTAACACCCTCAAAAGCATTTTTGAGGCCGAGGGATACGTTGTTCACGAAGCCACCGACGGCGCCGAGATGCATAACATCCTGTCCGAACATGACATCAATCTGGTCATTATGGATATTAACCTGCCGGGCAAGAATGGCTTGCTGCTGGCGCGTGAACTGCGCGAGCAGGCAAGCGTAGCGCTGATGTTCCTGACCGGGCGCGATAATGAAGTCGACAAGATTCTAGGCCTGGAAATCGGCGCAGACGACTACATCACCAAGCCGTTCAACCCGCGAGAACTGACCATCCGCGCACGCAATCTGCTGTCCCGCACCATGAATCTGGGCGGCGGCACCGAAGAGCGTCGTCTGGTGGAAAGCTACCGCTTCAATGGTTGGGAGCTGGATATCAACAGTCGTTCGCTGGTCAGCCCGAACGGCGAGCAGTACAAACTGCCGCGTAGCGAATTCCGCGCCATGCTGCATTTCTGCGAGAATCCGGGAAAAATCCAGTCCCGTGCCGAACTGCTGAAGAAAATGACCGGCCGCGAGCTGAAGCCGCATGACCGTACGGTAGACGTCACCATCCGCCGGATCCGCAAACATTTCGAATCCACCGCCGATACGCCGGAGATCATCGCCACCATTCACGGCGAAGGTTATCGCTTCTGCGGCGATCTGGAAGACTGATTCCCGGCGCGTACATCACGCGCCAGTATGTAAAAAGCCGGGTCTGCCCCGGCTTTTTTATTTCTGAGATGTTGTTTATTTCCGGGATAGATAGCCGTTACTTGCTCCAGGGCAGAATCGGCACCGCGCTGAGCGCGTTTTTCGGCGACCCTTCCACTATACGATCGGAATAGGTCAGATAAACCAGCGCATTACGTTTTGCATCGTAAAAACGCACCACTTGCAGTTTCTTGAAAATCAGCGACGTGCGCTGCTGAAACACCACGTTGCCTTTTCCCTTGTTGCTGGTGATCTTATCGCTCAGGGTAATCGGCCCCACTTGCTGACAGGAAATGGCGGCATCCGACGTATCCTCCGCCAGGCCAAGTCCCCCTTTGATGCCGCCGGTTTTGGCTCTGCTCAGATAACAGGTCACGTTTGCCACATCCGGATCGTCAAACGCTTCCACGATGATTTTGTGGTCTGGTCCCAGCAGCTTAAAGACCGTATCCACCGATCCGATTTCCTCAGCCCAGACTGACGTTACACCGCAGAGCAGGGCCGCAGCCATCAACACAATTCGTCTTTTCATCATTGCCTTTCTCTCACTTTGTCGCCGCCATGGCGTAGTTTCTGTGGTTCAAAGACCGTTTGTCGGATAGATTTCTTTAGCAGCCTATGTTAATCAGATTCTTTATTCATAAGGCACAAAAATCTTGGTAAGTGCCCCAGGGAAAAAGTTGCTATTATGCCGGGCTTATACGCTTAGCTCTCGGTGTGTTCTATGAGGACGATCTATGGATCAAGCCAGTATCATACGTGACCTGCTCAACTGGCTGGAGGGTCATCTTGACCAGCCTTTATCGCTGGATAATGTCGCAGCCAAGGCCGGCTATTCCAAGTGGCATTTGCAGAGAATGTTCAAGGACGTAACGGGTCATGCCATCGGTTCATACATTCGTGCCCGTCGGCTCACCAAAGCGGCTGTCGCACTGTGTCTGACCAGTCGCCCGATTCTTGATATCGCCTTGCAGTACCGTTTCGATTCACAACAGACGTTCACCCGGGCGTTCAAAAAGCAGTTTGCCCAGACGCCGGCGTCCTATCGTCGGTCGGATGACTGGAATACTTTCGGTATCCATCCACCGATTCGTCTCGGCGCGTTTACCATGCCGCAACCGCACTTCGTCACCTTGCCGGAAACGCAGTTGGTTGGTCTGACCCAGAGCTATACCTGTAATCTGGAGCAAATTACCTGTTTTCGTACCGAAATACGCGTCCATTTCTGGCGGCAGTATTTGGGAGAAGTCAAACAGGTCCCGCCGGTGCTGTACGGTCTGCATCATTCTCGTCCAAGCAAGGAGAAGGATGATGAACATGAAGTGCTGTATACCACCGCGCTGGAACCACATCATGTTCCAGAGGGCGTGCATCCCGGCGAACCGGTGGTATTACCGAGCGGTGACTATGCCATGTTTATTTACGAAGGCCCGGCGGATGATTTGCAGGATTTCATCATCACCCTATACGACACCTGCCTGCCAACTTATAAACTGACCCGCCGCAAAGGTTTTGATGCTGAACGCTTTTACCCCAAAGGCCACAAGGAAGCTGAGCCGCCCAAAATCATCCGCTGCGAATATCTGATTCCAATTCAACGTTAACGCTGCAATTCATCCAACGCCGGAGCGTCAAGATGGGAGACGTCTCCGGCGGTTTCCACTATCCACCCAGGCGCCAGCCAGGGGCTCTGCTGATAATCAACGCGAGACAATGAACAGTTGCGCAGCCGCAAGCGACGCTCCGCCCAGGCCGGTAATCCCAGCAACGTACTCAGCAGGCAGCCCAGCGCAATACCGTGACTCACCAGCAGCGGGCGGCTGCCTTCCGGCAACGCCAGGCACTTTGCCAGCACGCTCTGCATACGCAGAGCCAATTCCGACATGGACTCGCCGTTGGGAATACGGCCATCGCGGGTGCCATCCACCAACTGTTTACGCCAGCGCTCTTCCTCGGGGCTCAGCGAATCAATCAGCCTTTCCTCCAGCACGCCCATGTTCAGCTCTCTCAGAGCTGGCTCCATGATCACCGGGCAGTCGCCGCAAGCCTGCGAGATAATGTCGGCAGTGCGCTGGGTCCGCCCCAGATCGCTGGTAAAGATATGGGTAATCCCCAGTTTCCTGACCCTTGCAGCAACCAGCCGGGCCTGATGCTCGCCACCTGAGGTCAGCGGACTGTCCGACTGCCCTTGAATTCGCCGCGCCACGTTCCACTCTGTTTCACCATGGCGAACAAGATATACCTGTAACATGATTTTTTTCCGTTATACTGCGTCAAATTAACTACAAGGTAGGGAAACATTATGTACCATGTTGTCGCTTCTACGACCAACCCGGCCAAGATTAACGCCATAACTTTAGCATTTGCCGACGTTTTTGGTGTGGATAATTGCCGCATCGAAGGGGTTGATGTAGATAGTGGAGTTCCCAGTCAACCGTTAGGTTCTGTCGAAACCCGAACAGGCGCCAGGAATCGTGTGATGAGAGCGCGGCAGGTCCGTCCGGAAGCTGATTTCTGGGTAGGTGTGGAAGCCGGCATCGAAGAAAGCATGACGTTCGCCTGGATGGTGATTGAAAATGCGGTCATCCGCGGCGAATCCCGTTCAGCCAGTCTGGTATTGCCGGAAAGCATTCTGCAGGGGATTGGCGAAGGCCGCGAACTGGGCGATGAAATGGCCCGCCTGACCGGCATTCAGGATATCAAACGTCAGGGGGGCGCGATTGGCGTCTTCACGGATGGCAAACTGTCCAGAACCAGCGTGTATTATCAGGCGTTGCTGCTGGCGCTGGTGCCGTTTCATAATCCGGTTTATCAGCACCCGATTCATGCGCCGTCCATTTAATCGCTTCCCGAGCGCTAACCCTTCTTCTCTGGTAGCAATTGTTCCTCCAGCCAGACTTTCAGCCTGGCCGGGGCGGATTTGAGGCTGTTGGAACCTCGGGTGATGGTCGCAATGCCCGCACCCAGCTCATTTTTCAGCTCACGCTGGCTCATCTCGCCGCGCATCAATTCCTGAATAATACGAACCCGGGTTCCCAGCGCGGTTCGCTCATCCGGCGTTAACAGCAGTTGCAGCAGCGGTTGCTCCAGCCCTTCCGCCATCGCCTGTTGGAACAGACTGACAAACGCCTGCCAGTTTTCATCGTCTTGTTCGGAAAATACCGGATCATGAAGTGAAGGTGATGTCATAACGGCCGCCATACTATTTAACTAGTACATCAGCATAACATACTCTTCATAATGAAAAAAAGCGTAGCAAATAGGATAAACGCCCGCCTTAGCGAGACGGGCGTGAGGTAATGACTACCGGCATAATGGCTCTTTCTTCACCTGCGTCCTGCGTAAGACGGGGAATGCGCATGTCAGGCAATCCCCGCTAACGGTCAGTAACGCCGCTGCCATTCGTTGTCCATCAGCAACGTAGTCGGGCGCTGTTGCATCAGGCTACGGTAGAAAACGTCATAGGCCAGTACATTTTTGACGTATCCCCGCGTCTCGGAAAACGGAATACTTTCCACAAACGCGATGGCGTCAACCCGGCCGTCGCTATCTTTCAACCAGTTGCTCACCCGCGATGGCCCGGCATTGTAGGCAGCGGATGCCAGAATGCGGTTCTGACCGAACGATTGATAAACATAATCCAGATAGCTGGTGCCAAGCTGGATATTCATCTGCGGATCCAGTAACTGACTGCTGTTGGTATAGCTGGCGATATTAAACATTTCGGCAGTGTGCTGCGCGGTGGCAGGCATCAGTTGCATCAGGCCGGCCGCACCCACGGCGGAACGCGCTTGCGGGTTCCAGGCGCTTTCCTGACGGGCAATCGCCATGGCATAACTCTGGCTGATGCCCTTACCTTGCGTCGCCCGACGGAAATCGTCATTCCATGCCAGCGGGAAACGTTCCTCCAGATTGTCCCAGAGTTTCGCCACAATCGTGGCCTGAACACTCAGGTCATACCAATGCTGTTCGAACGCAAAACGCGCCAGCGCTTCCTGCTGCGGACGATCCCGGCTAGCCACCAGCCCCGCCCATTCAGAACGAGCCAGGCTTTCCAGTCCCCAGAACATCAGCTCGCGTACCCGCGCCACTTCCGGTAACTGCCCAATCGAGCGCTCCGGTTTGGCGGCAATCATAATGGTCAACGGATAGTTCACATTGAGCTTTTGCGCGGCGGCCATCGGGTAAAAACCGCGAATCGTCATCAGTTCGCGCAGTTGGTTCTCGCCTTCCTGCTTTTGCCCTTGTTCTATCAGCAGTATTGCTCGCCAGTAGCGCCACTCATCCTTTTGCTGCACGTCGGCCGGCAAGCGCGCCATCCACTGCTTCAGCCCGGGCCGATCCCCCTGCCCCAGCGCCATACGGACGCGTCGTTCCAGCAGCGGCGCCGAGGCGCTGCGCAGAATGACGGCATCACGCCAAAGCGCCTGCTCCTCGGTGGCATCGCTGCTCATCAGGCGCCAGGCGATGTCATCTTCCATGCTCTGACGTTCCTGCGGGCGCATTTTCTGCAGGCGAATCAGCTGTGGCAGCAACGCCCGCGCCTCATCCGGATCCTGACGGGCAATGCGGCTGAACGCCGATAATACTGCTCTTCGGGTAAAATCCGTCGGGCCGACAGAGCGGGCGAAGCGCTCGATCGTTTTAGGATTGCTTTGCAATCTCAGCAACGCGTCGGTGATGGTCTTGTAATCCGCCGGCAATTGTCTGGAAAGATGATTCACCAGACCTGCGCTGCCTGCATCCATCGCCAGTCGCATCCGTTCAAGAACCATTAACGACGTCAATCCTCCTTGCTGCTGCCAGGCTGAAAATAACTTGTCACAGGTCGGCGGCAATGAGCGGCCGGTCAACCAGATTTCGCGGGTCTGCTCCCAGACGCCTTGCGGTTGCCCCACCATGACTTTGGCATACAGATAATTGCAGAGAGAAGCGACCGGCTTGGGTTGTTCCGGGCTGAACACCAGCAGTCCATTCCAGTCCTGACGACGAGCCAGTTCATTGATAAAACTGTTATTGAGCGTACGCACCGCAGGCAGTGTCGGGTGCGAAGCCATAAACTGTTTGACCTGAGCCTCGCTGACGGTCGATAAATCCTGCGTCAGCGCCCGGTATTCCAGATAAGGGTAAAGCGGGTAATCACGTAGCGTCGGCATTAATTGGGAAACCACATCCATCTGGTTATTATCCCACGCGGACTTTATTTGCTGATAACGCTGCCGCTGCTCATCCAGAGAGTCCGCCAGCGCCTGGCACGATACCCCAATGAGACACAGCGCGGCGGCCACATATCGCCAATACCCTAATTTGAACATAACTGCCCTGACCTCACTCGTTATCGTTTCCGCCATTACCGCCGAACGCCGTCATTAATCGCCGTCATTAATGTTCACGGCAATCGCCCATACCCATGACAGCTGCAGTGCCTTGACTGACGTTGGTTTTTTCAAACTAAATCAGTGTGGCATATCCTGCCCGGCAACGATACGCCGAAAGCAGCTTAAAACAGAACGAAATTCGCAGCGTTAACATCCTTTTACCAGAGCGCCCGCAGTTTCGGCTGGCATTCGCCTCAATGGTTCCATCATGGGTGGAATCTGCCTCGCAGAGTCCACAACACGATGACGGGATGGCTGGGATCATGCGGCGAAAACAGCTAAACTCCGTCAACAGTAAATTCCTTTTGCCGGCGGGGCGTCAGCGCGCTTCCGGCATCATGCCCCTACAGGCGCCATGCTTTAATGGCATAACGCTAAACTGGACAGAAAGAGGCTCAGAGCAACGTGGCTCAATACGTTTACACCATGCACCGCGTCGGCAAGGTTGTTCCGCCGAAGCGTCATATCCTGAAAAATATTTCCCTCAGTTTTTTCCCAGGCGCCAAAATCGGTGTGCTGGGTCTGAACGGGGCGGGTAAATCCACCCTGCTGCGCATCATGGCGGGAATTGATAAAGACATCGAAGGCGAAGCCCGCCCGCAGCCAGGTATCAAAATTGGCTACCTGCCTCAGGAGCCCCAGCTAAATCTGGAACATACCGTCCGTGAAGCGGTTGAAGAGGCTGTCAGCGAAGTGAAACGCGCGCTGACCCGGCTGGACGAAGTCTATGCCGCCTATGCCGACCCGGATGCCGACTTCGATAAGCTGGCGAAAGAACAGGGCGAGCTGGAATCGATTATTCAGGCTCACGACGGCCACAATCTTGATAACCAGCTTGAGCGAGCCGCCGACGCGCTGCGCCTGCCGCCGTGGGAAGCGAAAATCGCCAACCTCTCCGGGGGCGAACGCCGCCGCGTCGCTATCTGCCGCCTGTTGCTGGAAAAACCGGACATGCTGCTGCTCGACGAACCCACCAACCACCTGGATGCGGAATCGGTCGCCTGGCTGGAGCGTTTCCTGCACGACTACGAAGGCACCGTGGTTGCCATCACCCATGACCGTTACTTCCTCGATAACGTTGCCGGCTGGATTCTGGAGCTGGACCGCGGCGAAGGGATTCCGTGGGAAGGCAACTACTCGTCCTGGCTGGAACAGAAAGACCAGCGTCTGGCACAGGAAGCCTCCACCGAAGCCGCTCGTCGCAAATCCATCGAGAAAGAGCTGGAGTGGGTGCGTCAGAATCCGAAGGGCCGTCAGGCCAAAGGCAAGGCGCGTCTGGCTCGTTTCGACGAACTCAACAGCGTCGAATACCAGAAACGCAACGAAACCAGCGAGCTGTTCATTCCGCCTGGCCCGCGCCTTGGCGACAAAGTGCTGGAAGTACAGAACCTCACCAAATCCTACGGTGACCGGGTGCTGATTGATAACCTGTCGTTCGCCATTCCGAAAGGCTCCATCGTCGGGATTATCGGCCCCAACGGCGCCGGTAAATCGACCCTGTTCCGTATGTTGTCCGCGCAGGAACAACCGGACTCCGGCACGATATCGCTGGGCGAAACGGTGCAACTGGCGTCGGTTGATCAGTTCCGCGACAAGATGGACGGCAGCAAGACCGTATGGGAAGAAGTCTCAGGCGGTCAGGACATCATGCGTATCGGTAATTTCGAGATCCCGAGCCGCGCCTATGTCGGCCGTTTCAACTTCAAAGGCGTCGATCAGGGCAAACGTATCGGGGAACTCTCCGGCGGCGAACGTGGTCGCGTGCATCTGGCAAAACTACTGCAGGTTGGCGGCAACATGCTGCTGCTTGACGAACCGACCAACGACCTGGATATCGAAACCCTGCGCGCGCTGGAAAACGCCCTGCTGGAATTCCCCGGTTGCGCCATGGTGATTTCCCATGACCGCTGGTTCCTGGACCGTATCGCCACCCACATCATCGACTATCAGGATGAAGGCAAGGTGGAATTCTTCGAAGGCAACTTCACAGAATACGAAGAGTACAAGAAACGGACTTTGGGTGCGGAAGCGCTGGAGCCGCATCGTATCAAGTACAAGAAAATGGCGTGATATTGCGTCTGCCTACCGTGTCACGGCGTCTTCGCCGTGACAGCAAAAGCCCGCCAACCGGCGGGCTTTTTCATTGTCAGCGTGAAACCATCTCCTGGGAGGTGGTAACTGTTTTGACCATTTAACTCGATCGCATTTGATTCAATCAGATGTGTGGCCTGATACCGCCACACATTACAGCAATCAGAACGTTTCCCAGTTCTGGTCGTTACGACCCGCTCTGCCTGCACCAATAGCGGCTACCGCCGGGACCGGCTGTAAGACCGGCCGGGATGGCAGCGAGGCACGCACCGGCTCGCTTTCCTTGCGATGGTTCAACTTGAAGACCGCCACCGCCTGAGTCAAACGTTCAGCCTGTGATTCCAGCGAGACGGCGGCGGCCGAAGCCTCCTGCACCAACGCGGCGTTCTGCTGGGTTGTGCCTTCCATCTCCAGCACAGCCTGATTCACTTGACCGATACCCCGGCTTTGCTCATCAGATGCTGAAGCAATTTCCCCCATAATATCCGTCACGCTGACCACCGCTTTCACAATCTCTTCCATCGTACTCCCAGCTTTGGCAACCAGTTCCGAACCGGCATCCACCAGCCGACCGGATTCGCCAATCAGAGATTCGATTTCTTTCGCCGCCTGCGCACTACGCTGCGCCAGACTACGTACCTCTCCGGCAACCACCGCGAAGCCCCGACCCTGCTCGCCAGCGCGGGCAGCCTCTACGGCGGCGTTCAATGCCAGAATATTGGTCTGGAAAGCAATACTATTGATAACACTGGTGATTTCGGAAATTTTCTTCGAACTGGACGAAATATCCCCCATGGTTTTCACCACATCCTGAACGATATTTCCGCCCAACTCCGCCTTGCCGGAAGCATTGCGCGCCAGCTGGCTGGCATGGTTGGCGTTATCCGAGTTCTGTTTCACCGTAGAGGTCAGTTCCTCCATACTGGCCGCCGTCTGCTCCAGCGCCGCCGCCTGTTGTTCAGTGCGGGAAGAAAGATCGACGTTGCCGGCGCTGATTTCGGAAGCGCCCTGATAAATAGAGTCAGCGCCTTCACGAACCACCGTCACGGTGTTGGTCAACGACTCCTGCATATGCTGCAGGTTTTGGCCCAGAATACCGATTTCATTGCGACCCAGGTTTTCTGCCGGCTGCGTCAGGTCGCCCTGCGCAATTCTTTGGATACGGGTGATCAGCACATTGACCGGCACCAGAATCGCCCGGCGGATCACCAGATAAGTCAACGCCGCCAGCAGAATCGCCAGAATGAACGACACGCCCATCAGGATATTCCCCAGACGAGCATTATCAGAAGCCAGCGTATTAATATTGTTCGCATGATCCGTCAGGTATTTCACTTCTTTTCGTACCTGCATGGCATAACTGGTATCCAGCTGGCGCGCCAGCGAGGTTTCCAGCTCAATAGTGCTTTCGAATTCGCCGTTACGCACAAACTCCACCATCGGCACCATCACTTTATCCCGATAGGCGGTGTAATTGGTGGTCAGGTCAGCATCCAGCGCCTTCTCTATATCCGACTTATCGCTACGGGCCATATAATCATCAAAGCGCTTCTGCGAGCTTTTGATGCGTTCCATACCTTCATTAAACGCCTGATTGTAGGAGTCTTTATCACCAATACGCGACGCCGCTACCGCCTGCACCAGCAACTGACGGGAAACGCGGAAATTGTCCATGCTGCTGCTGATCCCGGCACGGATCTCGGACACCAGATTAGCCCGCTCCAGAGAAGCGTTACTCTGTTTGAGGAAATAACTGGCAGAGCCAATTGAGAGGGCAAACAGAATCAGAATAATGGTTAACAGCGTGATAAAGAGCGTCACAAGACGAATGTTGTTTATGGAAGAGATATTCCCTTTTTGTTCTGCCATTCCGATTTCTCACTTTCACTACAAGATGCTGATCACTTCCGCCGCGTCAACAGCAGAAGCACATATAGCTTTGCGCCATTCACTAATTTCCTGACAAACACCGACCACAGCCACATAAGCGCCCGGCAAGGCAACAGACGTCACACAGGAGCAGGAAAACAAAACAACATTTTAATTTAATTGCATTGTTGTTTCTTTAAAAAAGAAAAACCGTGATGACTGTAGCATGCTCTGCGGATAAGTGGTCAACAGAAACGGTCAGGTTCCTTTTTCTGGCTGAATCATCCGTGCATGGCAGGGATATAAACCGAAAAAACCGTGTTTGCAGCCAGAAAACGACAAGGATTAAAACCATTAATAGCTAAACCATTAATGCTTAAAACTATTAAGGCTCGAAGCCATTAACGTTTGCAGCGATTGAGGCAAGCAATAACGTTCTCTGACGAGGCGGACGGCGGCGTGTAATCACGCGCGATCAGATCTCCGGCTCCGTGGAGAACGAGGTACAGCTTAACGAGCAGAATAATCACACAATGACTCAAAACTCAGGGCAAAATCAATAAAGCAGTTGAGGGCGGGCGAGTTCAGTTTACGTCCGGGATAAATCAGATACAGATCGTTGGTATCCGCCCGCCACCCAGGCAGCAGGCAGACCAGCTCGCCGTTGTCCAACTGCTCCCGGCACAGGAACTCCGGCAACAGCGTAATGCCGCCGCCGGCCAGCGCGCAGGCTCGGGCATACAGCAAATTATCGGTAATATGCGACTGCGGCAGCCGCCAGAGAAAATACTCCGCTTCATGGTGAAACCCCCACTCCGGCCAGGCTCGATGCGCAATGCAGCGGTGCGACTGCAATTCACGCGGATGCGCGATCGGCGCGGAGCCAGCCAGATACCCGGCCGACGCGACCAGATAATGCGGCACCTGCCCCAGCGAGCGGCCGATCAGGGAAGAATCCTGCGGCTTGCCGGTGCGCAACGCGGCGTCAAATCCTTCCTCCACCAGATCGATGACCCGGTCGGCAACAACGATATCCAGCGAAACCGCCGGAAAGCGCGACTGAAACTCCGCGGTCAGGCGCGCCAGCAAGGTGGCCCCCAATCCGGCCGGACTGGTGATCCGCAAACGTCCGCTGGGGTTATCGCGCAAATGCTGCATCGCCATCTCGGCGCGTTCGCTGGCTTGCCGCATCTCCCGGCAATGCACCAGATAGCGTTCGCCGGCAAAGGTCAGGTTGAGCTTGCGGGTAGTGCGGTTAAACAGCCGCAACCCCAGCGACTGCTCCAACTGACTGATTCGCAGGCTAAGGCTCGACTTGGCCATACCCGCCTGCCTGGCGGCTTCGGTAAAACTGCCGCATTCCGCCACCAGCGTAAATAGCGCCATATCCTGTAATTGTTTGAACATGATTGTTCTTCATAGCCGAACACTTCGTTAGTAATTGTCCATCTTATCAGCACTATCGACAGGTTCTACACTGTTATGCAGTCCAACACGTAACAATGGAAGAACTCATCATGACAGTAAAAGCCATCGCCGTTGACCCCAGACAACCCGATAACTTCGTAGAAATCACCGCCGAATTACCGCAACCCGGCGAACACGACCTGCTGGTAGCCGTAAAAGCGGTATCGGTTAACCCGGTAGATACCAAAGTTCATGCCGGGTTGCGTCGGGACGGCCTGCAACATCCGCGCATTCTCGGGTGGGACGCCAGCGGCGTAGTTATCGAAACCGGCTCAGCGGTAAGCGGTTTTAAACCAGGGGACGAAGTCTGGTATGCGGGCGATATCACGCGCCCCGGCAGCAACAGCACGCACCAACTGATCGATGCGCGTATCGCCGCGCATAAACCCGCCACGCTGGGCTGGGCTGAAGCCGCCGCCCTGCCGCTGACGGCCCTGACCGCCTGGGAAGGATTATTCGAACATCTGAAAATTCAGGATGCGGCTAAAGGCAAAACGCTGCTGATTATCGGCGGCGCCGGCGGCGTCGGTTCGCTGGCTATTCCTCTGGCGGCGCAGCGCAGCGAGGCGACGATCATCGCTACCGCTTCCCGTCCCGACTCCGCACAATGGTGCCGCGACCGGGGCGCGCATCTGGTGGTGGATTATCGCCATCTGGTGGATGAATTGAAAAAGCAGAATATTGAGCAGGTCGATTACATTTTCTGCCTGAATGATACCGACGGCCATTGGGATGCCATCAGCCGGCTAATCGCCCCGATGGGACACATCTGCACTATCGTGGAAAACACCCGGCCGTTGGACCTGAATCAACTTAAGCTGAAAAGCGCGGCGCTGCACTGGGAATTCATGTTTACCCGCAGCATGTTCACTACGCCGGACATCGCGCGTCAGGGCGAAATCCTGCGCGAGGTGGCGCAACGGGTGGATAGCGGCGAATTGCAGGGCACCCTCAGCCAGACGTTTAACGGACTGACGACGACAACGCTGAAACAAGCGCATGATGCCGTACTGGCCGGTCATATGCGCGGCAAGGTCGTGATCACGCTGTAGCGCCAAACCAGTATAAAAAAAGCCAGCCCGGTGGGCTGGCTTCCTCATTATTAAGCCGAATTATCGCTTACAACCGGCCTGCTCTCGCACTTAGTACAGCAAACGGGCGCGAATGGTGCCAGGGATGGATTTCATCAGTTGCAGTGCGGTGTCGGCGCCGTCGGTTTCCACATCGATCACCACATAACCGATTTCCGGGCTAGTCTGCAGATACTGCGCCGCAATGTTAATGCCCTGCTCGGCAAAAATGTGGTTAATCTGCGTCATGATACCCGGACGGTTTTCATGAATGTGCAGCAGACGGCTGGCACGGTCGCTATGCGTCGGCAGCGACACTTCCGGGAAGTTGACGGCAGACAACGTGGAGCCATTGTCGGAATACTTCACCAGCTTACCGGCGACTTCATCACCAATGTTCTCCTGTGCTTCTTCAGTAGAGCCGCCGATGTGCGGCGTCAGGAGCACGTTATCGAACTCGCACAGCGGCGACAGGAACGGATCGCTATTGGTCGCCGGTTCCTGCGGGAACACGTCGATAGCCGCGCCGGAGAGGTGCTTGCTGGCAAGCGCATTGCTCAGCGCCGGAATGTCCACCACCGTGCCGCGTGACGCGTTGATCAGGATAGAACCCGGCTTCATCAGCGCCAGTTCGTCGGCGCCGATCATATTCTGGGTGCTGTCGGTTTCCGGCACATGCAGGCTGACCACATCGCTCATGTTCAGCAGATCGGACAAGTGACGGACCTGTTGGGCGTTGCCCAGCGGCAATTTGCTTTCGATATCGTAGAAATAAACGTGCATTCCCAGGCTTTCGGCCAGAATACCCAACTGGGTACCGATGTGACCGTAACCAATAATGCCCAGTTTCTTGCCGCGCGCTTCAAAGCAGCCAACCGCCTGTTTGTGCCAGATACCACGGTGAGCTTTGGCGTTGGCGGTCGGAATGCCGCGCAGCAGCAGCAGCAATTCGCCGATCACCAGTTCGGCCACGGAACGGGTATTGGAAAAAGGCGCGTTGAAGACCGGAATACCGCGTTTGGTCGCGGCCGACAGTTCAACCTGATTGGTGCCGATGCAGAAACACCCAACGGCCACCAGTTTCTCGGCAGCGGCGAAAATCTCTTCCGTCAGATGCGTGCGCGATCGAATCCCCACAAAGTGTGCATCGCGAATCGATGCTTTCAGCGCTTCCGGGTCAAGCGCCCCCTTATGGTATTCAATATTGGTGTAACCTGCGGCGCGCAGATTCTCCAGCGCATTCGGGTGTACCCCCTCCAGCAGCAGAAACTTAATCTTGTCTTTTTCCAGTGATACCTTTGCCATTTCCCGACCTTATTTTCAGACTTCAGATATGACGGTTTGCAAACCGGTCTCTGCAAACATAACAAAAAATACGCAAGCGGCAATACAAACGATTGCCTACCCGTTTTTTCGCGCCGCCTCGCTCAGACGGTTTCATGGCAAAAAATACTGCCAACCACCAGCCGGACCACACAGGGATGATGCGAAATAAGAAAAACTGATATTAAGTACCAAAAATGAGCCGTTAACAATAGCCGGATTTTTTAGATAAAAAAATCCGGCCGCCGTTAGCGTCACCGGATGTTGGCAAGAAACAACAACGATTTATTTCAGGCGAACCGTTTTCACCCCGTCGGACGTGCCCACCAGCGCGACATCCGCGCCGCGATTGGCGAACAGCCCTACCGTCACCACGCCGGCCAGCCCATTGATACGGTTTTCCATCGCCACCGCATCGGACAGATCCATGTTGTGCACATCCAGAATGATGTTGCCGTTGTCGGTAACCACGCCGTCGCGGTATACCGGCTGCCCGCCCAGCTTGACCAGTTCGCGAGCCACGTAGGCGCGCGCCATCGGAATCACTTCCACCGGCAGCGGAAAACGCCCCAGCACATCCACCTGTTTGGACGCATCGACAATGCACACGAACTGGCGAGCGATCGCCGCCACGATTTTTTCCCGGGTCAGCGCCGCGCCGCCGCCCTTGATCATCTGCATGTGCGGGTTGATTTCATCCGCGCCATCCACGTAAACATCGAGCACATCCACGTCATTACAGTCAAATACCGGGATCCCCAGACTTTTGAGTTTGGCGGTGGAAGCGTCCGAGCTGGAAACGGCGCCTTCGATCTGATGCTTGATCGACCCCAGCGCATCAATAAAGTGGGCGGCGGTGGAGCCGGTGCCCACGCCAACAATAGTACCGGGGCGAACATAGTCGAGTGCGGCCCAGCCAACGGCTTTTTTCAGTTCATCCTGCGTCATGGTGTGCTTGTGCCTGTAGCTACGAAAACGTGTGCGTATTATAGGGCATGACCTGCTCAAAAGCAGAGGGTTGTGCCCTGAGCGCGGCAATATTTCAGTCTTCGCGCGCAGAGTCAGGCGATTTTTTTCGGCGGTGCATCACAAAAATGTGGCATATTGCCGAAATGGTTTTTACGCAAAGGAATCTTCACCTTCATGAAACGCCCGGACTATCGCACCCTTCAGGCGCTGGACGCCGTGATCCGTGAGCGAGGCTTTGAACGCGCCGCACAAAAACTCTGTATTACACAGTCCGCCGTCTCGCAGCGCATCAAACAGCTGGAGAACCTATTCGGCCAGCCGCTGCTGGTGAGAACGATTCCGCCGCGTCCGACCGAGCAAGGGCAGAAGCTGCTGGCGCTGTTGCATCAGGTGGAATTGCTGGAAGAAGAGTGGCTGGGCAACGAAAATAGCAGCGAAACACCGCTGTTGCTGTCGCTGGCGGTCAACGCCGACAGCCTGGCAACCTGGCTGCTGCCCGCGCTGCAACCGGTGCTGGTGGATTCGCCGATCCGGCTGAATCTGCAGGTGGAAGATGAAACCCGCACCCAAGAGCGCCTGCGCCGGGGCGAAGTGGTGGGCGCGGTGAGTATTCAGCCTCAGCCGTTGCCAAGCTGTCTGGTGGATAAACTGGGCGCGCTGGACTATCTGTTCGTCGCATCGCCGGGATTCGCCAACCGTTACTTCCCGAACGGCGTGACCCGCTCCGCGTTGCTGCGTGCGCCGGTAGTGGCGTTCGACCATCTGGATGACATGCATCAGGCGTTTTTGCAGCAGAACTTCGACCTGCCGCCCGGCAGCGTACCCTGCCACATCGTTAACTCGTCCGAAGCCTTCGTTCAGCTCGCTCGTCAGGGCACCACCTGCTGTATGATCCCCCATTTGCAAATCGAGAGAGAACTGGCCAACGGCGAGCTGATCGACCTGACGCCGGGACTGTTCCAGCGCCGCATGCTGTACTGGCATCGTTTTGCGCCGGAAAGCAGGATGATGCGGCAGGTCACTGACGCCCTGCTCACGCATGGGCATCAGGTTCTGCGCCAGTCCTGACGTTAAAAACCGCCGCCCTGCTCAGTCTTTTTCAGGGCGCGCGTTGCAGTTCAAACACCACATCCACCTGATCGTCAAAGTGAATGGTCTGTTGTTCGTAGGTCTGAGAGACTTCGCTTTGCGCCACCATGTCGGCGGTTTTGAACATGCGGGCGACCGGCATCGGCTGATAGTTGGCGACGTGATAGCGGATGCTGTAGACCGGCCCCAGCGCGGCGTTAAACCCGGTAGCCAGCGACTGCGCCTGCTGCGTTGCCTGTTCTATCGCCTTTTTGCGCGCCTGTTCGCGGTAGGCGTCCGGATTGGAGACGCCCAGATCCACCGCCCGAATCTCGTTAAGACCGGACTTGAGCGCACCGTCCAGCAGTTCGTTGAGTTTGTCCAACTGGCGCAATGTCACCTCCACCTGGCGCACCGCCCGGTAACCTTTCAGCACCGAACCGCCGTTTTTCAGGTAGTCGTACTCCGGCTGCGTGCGCAGGTTGGCGGCGTTAATATCTTTCTTATCGATACCGCTTTTATCAAGAAAAGCAAAGTATTGCGCGACCCGTTCATCCACCTGCTTTTTGGCGTCGGCCACATCCTTGGATGAAACGCTGACTTCTATCGCCAGCCGGGCGATATCCGGCGTCGCATCGACGCTGGCGGTGCCGGAAGTCACGATGTGCGGCCCGCTGGGTAATTCATTGCCGGCCTGAACCGTCATCGACGACAGACCAATACCAAGCAGAGTGGTCAGTGCCAGAACTTTCAGCTTCACGTTATCCCCTTTGCATATGAGTGAATGACAAAGCCTACCCCGGGCAGGCTCCATTCAATATAGGCGAATGTCCGAATACCGGTTAAGCATGACGTAACCGCATGAAAACCGGACGAAGGCGCTTACGCCGACGGCGTAAAGCCTAGCTCGTGGGAAATGTTCCGGGCGGTTTCCTGCAACGGCGCGACCAGCGCGTCGATGCCGATCTGCTGCAAACGCGCCATCGACAGCGAAATGGAAACGGCATAAACCACCCGGTGCTGAATATCAAACACCGGCGCGGAAATGCAGGAAACGCCAAGTTCATTCTCTTCCCGATCCATTGCCAGACCCTGGCGACGAATCTCCGCCAGCTCCCGCTCCATGTCGGGTAGTTCGATGATGGTATGGTCGGTCAGCGGACGAATGCTGTCCTGATGGGTATGCCAGTATTCGGCCGGATAGTCATCTGCGCCATAAGCCATGAAAATCTTGCCCATCGCCGAACTGTGCAGAGACATATGCTGGCCGATATAAGCACGGGTTCGCATCATGCCGGTGGTGGGTTCCAGCTTGTAAATCAGGATCGCGTGGTCGTCTTCACGCGTTGAAAAATTGACGGTCTCTCCCACCGTCAGGTTGAGCTCTTCAAGGTGCGGCGCCGCCACATGCAACACATTCAGCGACGAGAGCGCCTTCTGGCCGATAGCGATGAACTTGGTGGTCAGGCGATAGCTGCCCGGCTGGCGTGCCGGCGCGACATAGCCGCACCCGGCCAGTCCTTGCAACAAGCGGTGGACGGTGCTTTTGTTCATGCCGGACAACTCGGCAATCCGCGCCAGTGGGCACCCGTTGGGGTAATCGCTCAGTATTTCGATCAACTGCAAACCGCGAAACAGGCTTTGGCTACCCAGCGGCTTTTCCGCCTTCCCCTCTTCATCAATGCTATGTTCATTTATCACGTCTGATCTTCCTCATCATAACGCCCGTCAGGACATCAACCTCTGACGGGACGGGGACCATCATGAAACAGCATTTTATGTGATGCAATAGAGGAAACCGCCTCCGCGCCGTCATCAGGTGCCGGCCGGAGGTGTGTTGTTACAGCGTAGGCGCGCCCTGGGAGCCAGTCTGCACCGAAGAAGCGGCATGATGCAGGTGCACGTCCATCTGCGGGTAAGGAATACCAATGCGGTGTTCATCCAACGCGCGTTTGAAGCTTTCCAGCAGGTCCCAGTACACCGCCGCCGCATCGCCGTTGGTGGTCCATACCCGAACCACGAAATTGAGCGCGGACGCGCCCATTTCATTCAAACGAATGGTGACGCCCTTATCCTGCAGGATGCGCGTATCCGCCGCCACAATGTCGCCCAGCACCTTTTTCACCACATCGATGTCAGCGTCATAGGCCACGCCGACAATAATTTCGGTGCGGCGATCCGGCTCACGGGAACTGTTGGTGATATTGCCGGCGATAATCTTGCCATTCGGCACCACGATGACTTTGCCGTCGGCGGTCAGCAACGTGGTGGAAAAAATCTGCACCTGCGTCACCGTACCGGCGACCCCGCCCAGATCTACCGACTCGCCGGTACGAAACGGCCGGAACACCACCAGCAGCACCCCGGCGGCAAAGTTCGACAGTGAGCCTTGCAACGCCAGACCAACCGCCAGGCCGGCGGCGCCCAGTACGGCAATGACCGACGCGGTCTGTACCCCGACCCGGCTTAACGCCGCGATTAGCGTGAAAGCGATAATGCCGTAGCGCACCAGCGCGGACAGAAAATCCGCCACCGTGACGTCGATGCCGCGAGCCACCATCAACCGGTTTATCGTGTTCGACATAATGCGGGCGATAAGCATCCCGATGCACAGGATCACCAGCGAGGCGACAATATTCACCGCGTACTGCAGCAAGATATGTTGGTTGTTCACCAGCCATGACTGCAGGCGACCCATGCTTTCGGCTACGTTGAGTTCTTCCATCTGTTCGCTCCTGTTAGCGTTATTAGCGTCATCTGTGCGCAGATAAAATTAAGGCTCCCGTAGGAGCCTTAGTCAAACCATACTGAGAAAATTACAGCACGTCGATCGCGTTCAGTTCTTTAAACGCTTTTTCCAGACGAGCTACCATGCTCGCCTGACCGGCACGCAGCCAGACACGCGGGTCATAGTATTTCTTGTTCGGCTTGTCGCTGCCTTCAGGGTTGCCCAGCTGGCCCTGCAGATAGCCTTCGTTTTTCTTGTAGTAGTTCAGGATGCCTTCCCAGGTCGCCCACTGGGTGTCGGTGTCGATGTTCATCTTCACCACGCCGTAGCTGACCGCTTCGGCGATTTCTTCCGCAGAAGAACCGGAACCGCCGTGGAATACGAAGTCCAGGCTGTTGTGCGGCAGGTTGAATTTCTTGGACACGAATTCCTGAGAGTTGCGCAGGATTTTCGGCGTCAGCTGAACGTTACCCGGCTTGTACACGCCGTGTACGTTGCCGAAGGACGCCGCGATGGTGAAACGCGGGCTGATGGCGTTCAGTTTTTCGTAGGCGTAAGCCACGTCTTCCGGCTGAGTATACAGCGCAGAGTTGTCCAGGTGGCTGTTGTCCACGCCGTCTTCTTCGCCGCCGGTGCAACCCAGTTCGATTTCCAGGGTCATGTCCAGTTTGGCCATGCGCGCCAGATACTTGCTGCAAATCTCGATGTTTTCTTCCAGAGATTCTTCAGACAGGTCGATCATGTGGGAAGAGAACAGCGGTTTACCAGTGGCGGCATAGTGCTTCTCGCCGGCGTCCAGCAGGCCGTCCAGCCACGGCAGCAGTTTCTTCGCGCAGTGGTCAGTGTGCAGAATCACCGGCACGCCATAATGCTCAGCCAACTGATGTACATGGTGAGCGCCAGAAATCGCACCCAGAATTGCCGCCTGCTGACCTTCAGCTTTCAGACCTTTACCAGCGGTAAACACAGCGCCGCCGTTGGAGAACTGAACGATTACCGGCGCGCGCACTTTGGCTGCGGCTTCCAGAACGGCGTTAATAGAGTCGGTACCGACACAGTTAACCGCCGGCAATGCAAAGTGGTTTTCTTTGGCAATTGCGAATACTTTCTGAACGTCATCACCCGTGATGACACCAGGTTTTACGAAATCAAAGATTTTAGACATGTCACGTGTCCTGTTTCGTTGGCCGTGGAGGGTTAGAGATTTGTCTGTTACTACACTACCGACATAACCGCGATTGTGCCGGCATCATTACGATTTACTGCACGATTTACTTGCTGGTTGCCCGACCGGTGACCGGGCAACCGGAAGCGGGAAATACGCCCGCTTCGGATAACGGATTAAAACTGCTTACTGACGAGCGCGCTCTTCAAGCATTACCACCGCCGGCAGTTTTTTACCTTCAACGAACTCCAGGAAAGCGCCGCCACCGGTAGAAATATAGGAGATCTTGTCGGCAATGCCGAACAGATCGATCGCCGCCAGCGTATCGCCGCCGCCTGCGATGGAGAACGCGTCGCTGTTGGCGATGGCATTGGCGATAATTTCCGTACCTTTACGGAAGTTCGGGAATTCGAATACGCCGACCGGGCCATTCCACAGAATGGTTTTGGCGTTTTTCAGAATTTCAGCCAGACGCTCTGCGGACACATCGCCCAGGTCCAGAATCTGTTCATCATCTTTAATGGCGGCAACGGATTTCAATGTCGCCGTGGCAGTTTCGGAGAATTCCGTAGCAACGCGAACGTCGCTTGGTACCGGAATATCACAGGTTTCCAGCAGTTTCTTCGCTTCCGGAATCAGTTCTGCTTCATACAGCGATTTACCGACGTTATGGCCCTGAGCGGCTACGAAGGTATTGGCGATACCGCCGCCGACGATCAGCTGGTCAGCGATTTTGGACAGCGAGTCCAGCACGGTCAGTTTGGTGGAAACTTTAGAACCGCCCACGATAGCTACCATCGGACGGGCCGGGTTACCCAGCGCTTTGCCCAGCGCTTCCAGTTCGTCGGACAGCAGCGGGCCGGCACAGGCGATCGGCGCGAATTTGCCCACGCCGTGGGTGGAAGCCTGGGCGCGGTGCGCGGTACCGAACGCATCCATCACGAACACGTCGCACAACGCGGCATATTTTTTGGACAGTACTTCGTCGTCTTTCTTCTCGCCTTTGTTGAAGCGGACGTTTTCCAGCACCACCAGTTCACCTTCCGACACGTCAACGCCGTCCAGATAGTCTTTCGCCAGACGCACCGGTGAAGACAGGCGATCTTTCAGGTAGTTCACGACCGGCAGCAGGGAGAATTCTTCGTTGTACTCGCCTTCGGTCGGACGGCCCAGGTGGGATGTCACCATCACGCGAGCCCCCTGCTTCAGGGCGATTTCAATGGTCGGCAGGGATGCGCGGATACGGGCGTCAGACGTCACTTTGCCATCTTTAACCGGCACGTTCAGATCCGCACGGATCAGCACGCGTTTGCCAGCCAGATCCAGGTCGGTCATCTTAATTACAGCCATGGTGAATCCTCTTGTTGATTCTCTTTAAAGTTGCTTGAGTGAGGCGTCGGTCTCCCGGCGCCGCCTATCAGAAACCGCAGGCCGCCATCGCCCGAGTTGTATCCAACATTCGGTTGGCAAAGCCCCATTCGTTATCGCACCAGACCAGCGTCTTGATCAGATGCCCTCCGCTGACCCGGGTTTGCGTTCCATCCACAATCGCGCTATGCGGGTCATGGTTGAAATCCACGGAGACCAACGGCAAATCGGTATAGTCAACTATACCACGAAATGTATTCTGCGCTGATTGGCGAAACAGCGTATTGATTTCACTTACGTTTACCGAGTTTTTCACACTGACGCTCAGGTCAATGGCCGTCACATTGATGGTCGGCACCCGCACCGAAATCGCCTCAAAACGGTCTTCAAATTTCGGAAAGAAACGGGTAATACCTACCGCCAGTTTGGTGTCCACCGGAATGATCGACTGACTGGCCGCGCGGGTGCGTCTCAGGTCATGGTGATAAGCGTCAATCACCGGCTGGTCGTTCATCGATGCATGGATCGTGGTGACGGTGCCGCTCTCGATGCCGTACGCATCGTCCAGCAGCTTGATAATCGGAATAATACAGTTGGTGGTGCAGGACGCGTTGGACACCAGACGGTGAACCGGCTGCAAATCCGGATGGTTGACGCCGTATACGATGGTGGCGTCGAGATCCGGCGCGCCGGGATGGGAGAACAACACTTTCTTAGCCCCCGCCGCCAGATGGGCTTCGCCATCGGCGCGACTGCCGTATACCCCGCTGCAATCCAGCACGATATCGACGCCAAGCTCCCCCCACGGCAGGGAACGAAGGTCCGGCTCATGCAACAGGCGGATAGTGTCATCCCCTACCGACAAGCGATCGCATTCCTGACGCACATCCCACGAAAAGCGGCCATGACTGCTGTCGTATTTAAGCAGGTGGGCAATCCCTTCGGCGTTGGCCAGTTCGTTAATCGCCACCACCGCAATCTCGGCCCGCCGACCGGACTCATACAACGCGCGCAGTACGCTACGACCTATGCGACCAAAACCGTTTATCGCAATACGGATTGTCATGAAATTCCCTGTGTAGTGATAAAAGCATCGCGCATCATAGAATAATCAGTACGTCGTCAGGAATAAACCGCTTGTTGCGCGCGGTGGGCTGCGAACCGGATCCTATTGGGATCCCGACTGCCAAATGCTGTCACACCAACAACTGAAACGCTTCAGCTAGCATAAACGAATTGCCGGTCAAAGGAAATATGGCGACAGGGTGGATGCCAGAAGAGTGATCTGCGTCAAAAAATTACCGCACGGTTTGCTACCAAAAAACTGACGGGATCAAAAAAGGCCGGGAGACGATCCCGGCCTTGAAAGAGAGGCTAACGAAGCGATGTGCTTATTTCAGCAGCGCTTTCGCCTTCGCTACCACGTTGTCGGTGGTGAAGCCAAATACGTCGAACAGTTTTTCTGCCGGCGCGGATTCGCCAAAGCTTTCCATACCGACAATCGCGCCATTCAGACCGACATATTTGTACCAGTAGTCAGCGATACCGGCTTCGATCGCCACACGGGCAGCCACAGCAGACGGCAGCACCGCTTCACGGTAGGCAGCATCCTGTTTGTCGAACGCATCGGTAGACGGCATGGACACCACGCGCGCCTTAACGCCTTCGTCGGTCAGTTTCTGCCAGGCGGCAACCGCCAGTTCCACTTCGGAACCGGTCGCGATCAGAATCAATTGCGGCTGGCCGCCGCTGTCTTTCAGCACATAGGCGCCTTTGGCGACGTCCGCCAGTTGCTGAGCGGTACGCTCCTGCTGCGCCAGGTTCTGACGAGACAGGATCAGCGCCGTCGGGCCGTCTTTACGCTCAATGGCGTATTTCCAGGCCACCGCGGTTTCTACCTGATCCGCCGGGCGCCAGGTGCTCATGTTCGGCGTCACGCGCAGGCTGGCCAGCTGTTCCACCGGCTGGTGGGTCGGGCCGTCTTCGCCCAGACCGATAGAGTCATGGGTGTAGACATAGATGCTGCGCACTTTCATCAGCGCCGCCATACGCACCGCGTTACGGGCATATTCAACGAACATCAGGAAGGTCGCGGTGTACGGCACGAAACCGCCGTGCAGCGAGATACCGTTGGCGATAGCGGTCATGCCGAATTCGCGCACGCCGTAGTGGATGTAGTTGCCTGCCGGGTCTTCATTCAACGCTTTGGAACCGGACCAAATGGTCAGGTTGCTCGGCGCCAGGTCGGCGGAACCGCCCAGGAATTCCGGCAGCAGCTTACCATAGGCTTCCAGCGCGTTTTGCGAGGCTTTACGACTGGCGATCTTGGCCGGGTTGGCCTGCAACTGTTCGATCACCTTGGCCGATTCCGCCTGCCAGCTAGCCGGCAGTTCGCCGCTAACGCGACGGGTGAATTCGGCAGCCAGTTCCGGATAAGCGCTGGCGTAAGCGTTAAACGCCTGTTGCCAGGCCGCTTCTTTGTTCTGACCGGCTTGGCGGGCATCCCAGGCGGCGTAGATATCAGCCGGGATTTCAAACGGACCGTATTTCCAGCCCAGCTGTTCGCGGGTGGCGGCCACTTCAGCGTCGCCCAGCGGCGCGCCGTGGGAATCGTGGGTGCCGGCTTTGTTCGGCGAACCGAAACCGATCACGGTTTTGCACAGCAGCAGCGACGGTTTGTCGGTCACGCTCTGCGCTTCTTTGATGGCGCGCTGGATAGCGTCGGCGTCGTGGCCGTCAATACCGCGTACCACATGCCAGCCGTAGGATTCGAAACGGGCGGCGGTGTCATCGGTAAACCAGCCATCGATGTGGCCGTCGATGGAGATGCCGTTGTCGTCGTAGAAGGCGACCAGTTTGCCCAGTTTCAGGGTCCCGGCCAGCGAACAGACTTCATGGGAAATCCCTTCCATCATGCAACCGTCACCCAGGAACACATAGGTGTAATGGTCAACGATGTCATGACCCGGACGGTTGAACTGCGCCGCCAGCGTGCGCTCGGCAATCGCCATACCGACTGCGTTGGCGATCCCCTGGCCCAACGGACCGGTGGTGGTTTCCACGCCCGGCGTATAACCCACTTCCGGGTGGCCCGGCGTTCTGGAGTGCAGCTGGCGGAAGTTTTTCAGTTCTTCAATCGGCAGATCGTAACCGGTCAGGTGCAGCAGGCTGTAGATCAGCATGGATGCGTGGCCGTTGGACAGCACGAAGCGGTCGCGGTTGGCCCAGTGCGGGTTGGCCGGGTTGTGGTTCAAATGGTCACGCCACAGGACTTCGGCGATATCCGCCATACCCATCGGTGCGCCCGGATGACCAGATTTGGCCTTCTGCACGCCATCCATACTCAACGCACGGATAGCATTGGCAAGTTCTTTACGAGAGGACATGCTTTACTCCAGATCGGATTGAACAGTTGCCTGTCGAACATAAAACATATTAATCAATGTGTTAGCTCAAAAAGGCAAAGAAAAGATATTCACAAATGTACATGAAAACCCGGCCGATTGCACATGGAACAGCAAGCGGAAAAAACGCACGAATCTGCTGACATGCAGGCCGGATAGCAGGCGTTTCGCTTTATCAGCGCGGTTTTATTCGTTCCAGCTCACACGATGTAGCAGCTTTGCCTGTTTACGCCTGTCGGTTTTTCATTACATTTTGGGCGGTATGATTTTGAGCGGATATGATTGCTGCGCTCACCGGGGCGACGGATCGTCTGGCGCGCGGATGAGCGCGTCTGCTAAATAATCACCCGGCATCCATCAGAAAGATAGATAAAAAAGCATCCCAGGGATGCCTTTTTGGTGTTACTGGCCGGAGTTTATCTCCGATTAATGGGCGGCGGCTTCATGCCCGTGCAGACGGTGACGGGTCACCAGCCCCAGCAGGAAGCACATCACGAACACCACAAAATACAGACCGTTGGCGGTCACCAGTGCGGCATGCACGCCAAAGTGCTGCACGATCGGCCCGGTGACGATAAAGGTCAGCATGGTCCCGACCGTTCCGCAGGTCAGAATGAAGTTCACCAGTTTCGGCGACGGTACTTTAGTCTGCTGGGAACCCAGAGTAATCAGCGTGGTGTAGATAGCGCTGGAAATGAAGCCCAGACCAAAGATGAAGTATTTCAGCAGTTGGGGCTGATCGCTGCTCACGAACAGGTACATCGCCCCGGCGGCCAGAATAGCCAGTACGGTAACGACGCGCTGCAAATCAAAGAACTTGAGCACAAAGCTAAAGACCCACATGCCAATCATGTATGACGTCCAGAAACTGCTGACCAGTTCACCGGCGTCGCCGATGCTCATGCCAAAGGATTTGGTCACATACTCCGGCACCCACTGGATAAACGCCAGTTGTCCCAGGATGTAGCACAGCGCCGCAATCGACAGAAATACCACGCCCATGCCCCATTTTTCCGTCTCGACAGCCGTCGTCTGAGCGCTGGCTTTATCCGTGCCGATGGCGGGGAAGTCAGACAACAGCGTCAGTACCAGAATCGCCACGTACAGCAGCCCGATGCAGGCGTAAATCCAGTACCAGCCGAAATGGCGGGACAGTAACGCCGCGGCCACAATCGGGAAAATCATGCCGGCCATACTGAAAAACGAGTCGGTGAACAGCAGACGAGCGCCGCGCTGGCGGCCGGAATACAGCTGCGTAATCAGGAAGGTGCCGATCGACATGGTAATGCCGCTGACCACGCCCAGCGTAAACATACAGACGGAAAAGACAGCCAGCGATTTACCCACGAACAGCCCGATGATCGACAGTACGATCAGGACAAAACCGAAGACCAGCTGTTTTTTCAGCGGGAAGATATCCATCAGCCACACATTGAGGAAAATGGACAGCAAAATACCGGCGTTCAGAAACGTAAAGGTATTGCTCATATTGGCTATCGGAACATTGAAATACTGGGCGATATCACCCATGACCATACCGGTCACGATAACCAGCGCACCGGTCAACGCGTAAGAAAAGCAACTGGTAAAAAACAGCCGCTGACGATTGAGATCAGACATATATCATTCCTGTCATAAACGTGAAAAACGCCACCCCGATACTGAATTTAATATCGAAATAACGCGCAACCCACAATCAGAGTATTTATTTGGCCGCAATGATTAAGGTATTGCCAACCAATTATTCTGACTCCGCAGCATGCCTCACTACCGGATCAGGCATTCCGCCACCCTGAAAAAGAAAAAGGTTGAGTACCTCATCAGTACTCAACCTTTCCGTACGAAATATTATTCGTCTTCCAGATACGTATAACCGTACAAGCCGGTTTCAAATTCTTCAAGGAATTGTGCTTGCAGTTCCGGCGCCAGATCGGTTTCCTTGACCTGATCGCGGAAGCGGGACATCAGCACGTCCGGGTCCAACTGCACATATTCCAGCATATCGGCCACGGTGTTGCCTTCATCCGACTCTTCCAGTTCGACGGTGCCGTCCTGGAACACGAACACGTCCACAGTGGAGGTGTCGCCGAACAGGTTATGCATGTTGCCGAGAATTTCCTGATAAGCGCCGACCATGAAAAAGCCCAGCAGCGGCGGGTTTTCCGGGTCATACGGCGGCATCGGCATGGTGGTGGCGACGCCGTCGCCGTCGACATAGTGGTCGATGGCGCCATCGGAATCACAGGTGATATCCAGCAGCACCGCGCGACGCTGCGGCGGCTTGTCCAGCCCTTCCAGCGGCAGCACCGGGAACAACTGGTCGATCCCCCAGGCATCCGGCATCGACTGGAACAGCGAGAAGTTGACGTACAGCTTGTCCGCCATACGCTCCTGCAGTTCATCGATAATCGGCCGGTGGGCACGGTTGCTCGGATCAAGCTGCTGCTGAATCTGCTGACAGATATTGAGATACAGTTGCTCCGCCTGCGCGCGTTGGGTCAAATCCAGCATGCCGTGGGTGTATTGCGTGTGGATGTCGTGCAGGTCCATCTGGCTGTCGTGCAGCCACTCGCGCAGAGAGCGACGGTTGCCCGGCTCCTTGATTTCCTGCCAGGTATTCCACAGGCTTTCCAGCGCGC
This sequence comes from Dickeya sp. NCPPB 3274, assembly GCF_000406205.1. Taxonomy (NCBI): domain Bacteria; kingdom Pseudomonadati; phylum Pseudomonadota; class Gammaproteobacteria; order Enterobacterales; family Pectobacteriaceae; genus Dickeya; species Dickeya sp. NCPPB 3274. The sequence continues at coordinate 4,325,466 of NZ_CM001979.1, forward strand.
GCGGCGCGTCTTCATCCGGCGCCACCGGTTCGCTGAATTCGTTGCGCTCCACCCCGATGATGTTGGACACCAGTACGGTGTGATGCGCGGTGACGGCGCGTCCGGATTCGGTGATCACCGTCGGGTGCGGCAGGCCGTATTCGTTACAAGCGTCGCCGATACCCCAGATGACGTTGTTGGCGTATTCGTTCAGGCCGTAGTTGACCGAACAGTCGGACTGCGAACGGGTTCCTTCATAATCGACGCCCAGCCCGCCGCCCACGTCAAAGCACTGGATGTTGACGCCCAGCTTGTGCAATTCGACGTAGAAACGCGCCGATTCACGCACGCCGGTCGCGATATCGCGGATGTTCGCCAACTGTGAGCCGAGGTGGAAGTGCAGCAGTTGCAGGCTGTCGAGACGATTGGCCTTGCGCAGCAGTTCCACCAGTTGCAGTACCTGCGTCGCCGCCAGACCGAACTTGGATTTTTCGCCGCCGCTCGACTGCCATTTGCCGGAGCCCTGCGATGCCAGACGAGCGCGCACGCCCAAACGCGGCACCACGTTCAGCCGCTCGGCTTCTTCCAGCACCATGTTGATTTCCGACATCTTTTCGATGACCAGATACACCTTGTGGCCCAGTTTTTCACCGATCAGCGCCAGACGGATGTACTCGCGATCTTTATAGCCGTTGCAGACGATTACGGAGCGGGTCATACCGGCGTGACCCAGCACCGCCATCAGTTCGGCTTTGGAACCCGCCTCCAGCCCCAGCGGCTCGCCGGAATTGATCAACGATTCAATCACGCGGCGATGCTGGTTAACTTTGATGGGATATACCAGGAAATAGCCGCCTTCATAGCCGAAGGACTCACGCGCGCGTTTAAACGCCGCGTTGATGGAGCGCAGACGGTGCTGCAGAATCTGCGGAAAGCAGAATAACGCCGGCAGACGCTGATTGCCCTGTTGACGGGTTTTCACCAGCTTGGCCAGGTCAACGCGCGCTTCCGGCACATCCGGATCCGGGCACACGCTGATGTGCCCCAGCTCGTTGACGTCGTAATAGTTGTTACCCCACCAGGCAATGTTATAGGTTCTCAGCATCTCGCTGGCGTCGCGGTCATTCATGGCTACCTCCTGCATGGAGCGCAGATGATCGTGTTTACCCGCCGCTGACGAGTACGGTTGAATCATATCGTCAGACATGGCGATCCCCTTCTTCCACTTCTTGATGAATACTCACATTTTTTCCCGCAACAAACACCGGCGGCACGGCAAAAGCGCGCAACGTCGGCAGTGAAAAACCCGACGGGCAGTAGTATGCCGCCGTTTTATGACTCTTATTAGTGTAAAACACGATGTCAGACTCCGAGGTTCGGGTCGTTGAAAACCAGGGAAAACATCACCAGGAAGAATGCAATCGCATTCACTGGCGCGGAGAAAAAAGCAGGTTAGCCAGCTCGGGAGTCCTGCGTTGCGCTGCGGGACAGGCAACTTCGGGCAAATGTCGGAAAGGATTGAGTCAGTGACGCGACGGCGTCAGAAGAAAAGCGCAGCGAGCGCAACTCACTCAATAAACAACGGATCATTAATCCTATCACCTCCACGCTCGCCGCAGATGATGCGGTCAGGCTATCACGAAAAACCATCAGGAAAATGGTCAGACAGTATCGGGCCGAACCCCGTCGTCACCGCTCACGTATCACCCTGGATAAGCGTCGCGCAGCGCGCCGGAACCGCCCGAATTACGGACAACAAAACCGCCCGCCGTTTATACCTATCCGGCCCCGGAAAAGCAAAATGAAAATGGTAAAAAACCCTATCATTTCTGCAAAAGATGCCGATGAACATCTTCAAGCGGCCCGCGCGGCATAAAAACTGCTGGCATGGGGCTACAGTGTGACCTAGAATAGCCATCCAGATGTTAATCCATCTATACTGATTAACTTAATACCCAAAATAATTCGAGTTGTAGGAAAGCCAACGCACCTGCGACTTGAAGTATGACGGTATATATTGCTTAACGGCTTTAGCTTATAAGGTAAAGAAACTCATGGCTAAACACCTTTTTACGTCCGAGTCGGTCTCCGAAGGACATCCTGATAAAATCGCTGACCAGATTTCCGACGCCGTCCTTGACGCGATTCTGGAGCAGGACCCCAAAGCGCGGGTTGCCTGCGAAACTTACGTAAAAACCGGTATGGTGTTAGTTGGTGGCGAAATTACCACCAGCGCCTGGGTTGATATCGAAGAAATCACGCGCCGCACCGTCCGCGAAATTGGTTATGTCAACTCCGAGATGGGTTTTGACGCCAACTCCTGCGCCGTACTGAGCGCGATTGGCAAACAATCTCCGGATATTAATCAGGGCGTTGACCGTAAAGACCCGCTGGAACAAGGCGCAGGCGACCAGGGCCTGATGTTCGGTTACGCGACCAACGAAACCGACGTGCTGATGCCGGCGCCGATCACTTACGCGCACCGCCTGGTACAGCGTCAGTCCGAAGTGCGTAAAAACGGCACCCTGCCGTGGCTGCGCCCGGACGCCAAGAGCCAGGTGACCTTCGCGTACGACAACGGCAAGATCGTCGGTATCGATGCGGTAGTGCTGTCTACCCAGCATTCGGAATCCATCGCGCAGAAAGATCTGCAGGAAGCGGTGATGGAAGAGATCATCAAGCCGGTTCTGCCGTCTGAGTGGCTCTCCGCCAATACCAAATACTTCATCAACCCGACCGGCCGTTTCGTGATCGGCGGCCCGATGGGCGACTGCGGCCTGACCGGTCGTAAAATCATCGTCGATACCTACGGCGGCGCAGCGCGTCACGGCGGTGGCGCGTTCTCCGGCAAGGACCCGTCCAAAGTGGACCGTTCCGCTGCTTACGCCGCCCGTTATGTGGCGAAAAACATCGTTGCCGCCGGTCTGGCGGATCGCTGTGAAATCCAGGTGTCCTACGCTATCGGCGTAGCGGAGCCGACTTCCATCATGGTGGAAACCTTCGGCACCGAGAAAGTGTCCAGCGACCGTCTGGTCGATTTGGTCCGCCAGTTCTTCGATCTGCGCCCGTACGGCCTGATCCAGATGCTGGACCTGCTGCACCCGATCTACCAGCAAACCGCGGCCTACGGCCACTTCGGCCGTGCGGAATTCCCGTGGGAAAAAACCGACGTGGCAGAAAAACTGCGTGACGCCGCCGGCCTGAAATAATCGACCCGCGCTGTTATGCCAAACGGCGAAGCTTCTGCTTCGCCGTTTTTTATTGCCGGGCCGCTGGCGGGCGTTATTGCATCCAGCCGGCTCAGACCGTAAGCTGCCAGCATGAACACGCCACGACTCCCTATCGCCCTGCAGCAAGCGGTGATGCGCTGTTTGCGGGAAAAACTCCAGCAGGCCAACACGGCATTGGGCTGTGATTACCCCGAGCCCGTCATCAACTATCAGCAACGCGGCTCCACCGCCGGCAGCGCCTGGCTAAAAACGTGGGAAATCCGCCTTAATCCGGTATTGCTGCAGGAAAACCAGCAGGCGTTTATTGATGAAGTGGTCCCGCATGAGCTGGCGCATCTGCTGGTATACGCCCGTTTCGGCAAAACCGCGCCGCATGGCCGGGAATGGCGCTGGATGATGGAAAACGTACTAAACGTGCCCGCCCGCCGGACCCACCAGTTTGCGCTCGCCTCGGTGCAGGGCAAAACCTTCCCTTATCAGTGCGCCTGCCGCCGGCATGAACTGACGCTGCGTCGCCATAACCGTGTCGTTCGGGGCGAGTCGGAATACCGTTGCCGGTCTTGCGGCGAGCGGTTACGCGCCCTCGTAACAAACTCTGTTTAAACCAGAAATCCAGCGTTTCATGCTGTCTTTTTTGCGTTTGCCTGCATGGTGTTCTTCAGGTACGCTGCCCACTTTCAACCCTGCTGGTGATTCTGGAATATGCTTCGCAATCTTGTCATTTTCGCTGTGTTAGGCGCCGGCCTGACGACGCTGGCCGCCGCCGGTCAGAACATCAACAATTTTACGCAGGCCAAGGCCGCCGCCGCCAAAATCCATCAGGATGCGCCCGGCACCTTCTATTGTGGCTGTAAGATCAACTGGCAGGGCAAAAAAGGGACGCCGGACCTGGCTTCCTGCGGTTATCAGGTGCGTAAAGACGCCAACCGCGCCAGCCGCATCGAGTGGGAGCACGTGGTGCCGGCGTGGCAGTTTGGCCACCAGCGCCAATGCTGGCAGGACGGCGGCCGCAAAAACTGCGCCAAAGACGATGTTTACCGCCAGATAGAAACCGACCTGCACAACCTGCAGCCGGCGATTGGCGAAGTGAACGGCGATCGCGGCAACTTTATGTACAGCCAGTGGAATGGCGGCGAACGCCAGTACGGCCAGTGCGAGATGAAGACTGATTTTAAAAATCAGTTGGCGGAGCCGCCCGAACGCGCCCGCGGCGCGATCGCCCGCACCTACTTCTATATGCGCGACCGTTACAACCTGAACCTGTCTCGCCAGCAAACCCAGTTGTTTGACGCCTGGAACAAGCAGTATCCGGTCACCGCGTGGGAGTGCACCCGCGAAAAACGCATCGCCGCCGTACAGGGCAACCATAACCCGTACGTGCAACAGGCTTGCCAGCCCTGACGCCGCTCCCTACTATAACGGCTTGTCTCTTATAATGATTGCCTGCCGCTGTCGCCACCGTCGCCGCACGGTGGCTGACGTCCGCCGGGCTATTCGCCCACCCGACTGATAACCACGTAAGGCCAGATTATTCATGCGAATACCGCGCATTTTTCATCCCGATACGCTTGCCCCGCAGGGGGGAGAGACGGATTTGAGCGAAGACGCCGCCAACCATGTAGGCCGGGTGCTCCGCATGAACGTCGGGCAGGCGCTGCAACTGTTCGACGACAGCAACCAGGTATTTGACGCCGAGATTTTGCAGGCAGGGAAAAAAAGCGTGCGGGTTCGTTATGCCGCCGGGCAGACCGAAGATCGGGAATCGCCGTTGCACCTGCATCTGGGCCAGGTGATGTCGCGCGGCGAGAAAATGGAGTTCACCATCCAAAAATCCATTGAGCTGGGGGTTAATGTCATCACCCCGCTGCTCTCCGAACGCTGCGGCGTCAAACTGGACGGCGAACGGCTGGAGAAGAAAATCGCTCAGTGGCAGAAAATCGCCATTGCCGCCTGTGAACAATGCGGCAGAAACCGCGTGCCGGAAATTCGCCCCGTCCAGACGCTGGAAAGCTGGTGCGCGGAACCGGACAATGGGTTAAAACTGAATCTGCATCCGCGGGCGGCGCACAGTATCAACACGCTGCCGTTGCCGGTATCGCGCATCCGGCTGCTGATTGGCCCGGAAGGCGGGTTGTCGGCGGACGAAATCGCCATGACCGCAACCCAGGGTTTTACTGATATTCTGCTGGGGCCTCGCGTTCTGCGAACAGAAACCACCGCGCTCACCGCAATCACCGCGCTGCAGGTACGATTCGGCGATCTGGGGTAAAGGAGATAACTATGATTAAACTCGGTATCGTGATGGACCCAATCTCGTCCATCAATATCAAGAAAGACACCAGCTTTGCGATGTTGCAGGAAGCGCAGCGTCGCGGCTGGGAACTGCACTATATGGAAATGGGCGATCTCTACCTGCATGCGGGTGAAGCGCGCGCCACGACCCGTATTCTGAGCGTTCAGTACGACTACAACGGTTGGTACGACTTCGGCGCGACGCAGGACATCGCCCTGCATGAACTGGACGTGGTGCTGATGCGTAAAGACCCGCCGTTCGACACCGAATTCATCTACGCCACCTATATTCTGGAGCGTGCGGAAGAGAAAGGGACGCTAATCGTCAATAAACCGCAGAGCCTGCGCGACTGCAACGAGAAACTGTTCACCGCCTGGTTCCCGCAACTAACGCCGGACACATTGGTGACCCGCAACGCCGACCGACTGCGCGCCTTCCATCAGCAGCATAGCGACGTGATCCTCAAGCCGCTCGACGGCATGGGCGGCGCGTCGATTTTCCGTCTGAAACCGGAAGACGCCAACGTATCAGTGATCATCGAAACCCTGACCGAACACGGCAGCCGTTACTGCATGGCGCAGAATTACCTGCCCGCCATCAAAGACGGCGACAAGCGCGTGCTGGTGGTGGACGGCGAGCCGGTGCCCTACTGTCTGGCCCGAATCCCCAAAAGCGGTGAAACCCGCGGCAACCTGGCGGCCGGCGGCCGCGGCGAAGCCCGCCCGCTCAGCGAAAGCGACTGGCAGATTGCCCGTACCGTAGCGCCGGTGCTGAAACAGAAGGGACTGATCTTCGTCGGACTGGACATCATTGGCGACCGCCTGACTGAAATCAACGTCACCAGCCCGACCTGCGTGCGTGAAATCGAAGCGGCTTATTCGGATGTCTCTATTACCGGCATGCTGATGGACGCCATTGAACGCCGGCTGGCTCAGCGTTAACGATACACGGACCGTATCCCGGTCGGTGATGTATCCCTGCCCGGTTTGCTGCCCGGCGGCGAACCGGAAACATCCACTCCGACAGAGAAGCGATAATAAGACGATGAATTTACAGCACCATTTTCTGATTGCGATGCCCTCTCTGCTGGACCCCGTGTTCAGGCGGACGGTGATTTACATCTGCGAGCACAATGAGGACGGCGCCATGGGCCTTATCATCAACAAGCCAATGGAACAGTTCACCGTCGAAAATATCCTCAAAAAGCTGAAAATCACGCCTAACCCGCGCGATACGACGATTCGCCTCGACAAACCGGTCTTTTCCGGCGGCCCGCTGGCGGACGATCGTGGTTTTATCCTGCATACGCCGCTCCCCGGCTTCGCGTCCAGCATCAGCATTTCCGACGAAACCATGATTACCACCTCAAAAGATGTGCTGGAAACGCTTGGGACGCCGGAACAACCGCGCAATACGCTGGTGGCGCTGGGTTATTCCGCCTGGGAAAGCGGTCAGTTGGAAAACGAACTGCTGGACAATGCCTGGCTGACGGTGCAGGCGGACCATCATCTGTTGTTCCACACCCCGATTGCCGAGCGCTGGCGCGCCGCCGCGAAAAAACTGGGCGTGGACATTCATAATATCGCCGCCGAAGCGGGGCACGCCTGATGGGAAATCGTACTTTGCTGGCCTTCGACTTCGGCACCCGCAGCATTGGCGTCGCCATCGGCCAGGAGATCACCGGCACCGCCCGCCCGCTAACGTCGCTGAAAGCGCAAGACGGCGTACCCGACTGGCAGAAAGTGGAAAAGTTGCTCAACGAGTGGCAGCCCGCGCTGGTTATCGTCGGCCTGCCGCTGAACATGGACGGCACCGAGCAGCCGCTGACCGCGCGGGCGCGCAAATTTTCCCAGCGCCTGCATGGCCGTTTCGGCGTCAAAGTTGAGCTGCACGACGAGCGGCTCAGCACGGTGGAAGCCCGGGCGGATCTGTTCGAGCGCGGCGGGTTCCGGGCATTGGACAAAGGCAGCGTGGATGCCGCCTCCGCCGTGATTATTCTGGAAAGCTGGTTCGAGCAGCAATTCGACAGACCGCAGTAAATCAGGCTCGGTGGCTCACACCACGCTCTTTCCCTATACTATCAACACCATAAACGACTCAGGCCCGCATTTGCGGGCCTGAATGACATGACTGGCGTGAACTTACGCGTCCGGATAGTCGCGCAGGAACCCTTCCAGATCTTCCACCATCGACGTGTTGCCGACGAAGAACGGCGCACGCTGATGCAGTTTCTTCGGCGTGATGTCCAGAATACGATTCTTGCCATCGCTGGCTTTGCCGCCCGCCTGTTCCGCCAGGAACGCCATCGGGTTGCATTCGTACAGCAAACGCAGTTTCCCTTCCGGGTAGCTGGCCGTGCTCGGATAGAGATAAATACCGCCTTTCAACAGGTTACGGTGGAAATCCGCCACCAGCGAACCGATATAACGGGTGGTATACGGGCGCTGAGTCGCCTCATCCTGCTCCTGACAGTATTTGATGTACTTCTTCACACCCTGCGGGAATTTAATGTAGTTCCCTTCGTTGATGGAGTACATGTTGCCTTTCTCCGGGAAACACACACGTTCGTGAGACAGGCAGAATACCCCCAGCGACGGGTCATAAGTGAAGGCATGCACGCCATGACCGGTGGTGTACACCAGCATGGTGGAAGAGCCATACACGATATAACCGGCAGCCACCTGCTTGTGGCCGGGCTGGAGGAAATCCTCTTCGCGCACCGGCATACCCAGCGGGGTGATACGGCGGTAAATAGAGAAAATGGTTCCGACAGAGACGTTAACGTCAATATTGGAAGAACCGTCCAGAGGGTCCATCAATACCACGTATTTGGCGTTTTCGGCGCGCTCACCGTCGAAGATAACGATCTCGTCTTCTTCTTCGGAAGCAATCCCTGCCACCTCGCCACGTGCTTTCAGCGCCGCTTTCAGCTTTTCATTGGCGTACAGATCGAGCTTCATCTGCACTTCGCCCTGAACGTTGGAAACGCCGCTGGTGCCCAGAATATCCACCAGACCAGCTTTGTTGATGTCGCGGTGGATAATCTTCGCACCCAGTTTGATGGCCGACAGCAGCGCAGTCAGCTCACCAGTGGCGTGAGAGAAATCGTGCTGTTTTTCGACGATAAATTCGCCTAACGTTTTCATAACACTATTCCAGAATCTACGAATGAAAAGCGGTTTCATTTTTGTACCGCCAGCGTTTGCGTCTGCAGTGTAGCCCAAAGAGAAAGCGAGTACCTAGCAAATCCATTTCTTATGACGTATTCCAGGCGTTAGAATGGACGGCAGACTCTCTGAATATAGATGGAAAACGTATGCGTATTCATATTTTAGGAATCTGTGGCACCTTCATGGGAGGACTGGCGTTGCTGGCCCGATCACAAGGGCATCAGGTAACCGGTTCGGATGCTAACGTCTATCCGCCAATGAGTACCTTACTGGAAGAACAAGGGATTACCCTTATCCAGGGATACGACCCTGCGCAGTTGGACCCGGCTCCGGATCTGGTCATCATTGGCAATGCCATGACCCGTGGCAATCCCTGCGTTGAGGCGGTGCTGGAACAAAATATCCCTTATATGTCCGGTCCGCAATGGCTTCATGATCACGTGCTGCGCGAACGCTGGGTTATCGCCGTCGCCGGCACCCACGGCAAAACCACCACCGCCGGCATGGTGACCTGGATTCTGGAAGACTGCGGCTACCAGCCGGGATTCGTCATCGGCGGCGTGCCGGGCAACTTCACCGTCTCCGCCCGCCTGGGCGAAAGCCCGTTCTTCGTGGTGGAAGCGGACGAGTATGACTGCGCCTTCTTCGACAAGCGTTCCAAGTTCGTGCACTACAGCCCGCGCACGCTAATTCTGAATAATCTGGAATTTGACCACGCGGATATCTTCGACGACCTCAAGGCCATCCAGAAACAGTTCCACCATCTGGTGCGTCTGGTTCCGGGCAAGGGCCGCATCATCGTTCCTTCTCACGACCTGCATTTGAAACAGGTAATGGGCATGGGGTGCTGGAGCGAGCAGGAGCTGGTGGGAGAGGAAGGCATCTGGAAAGCGAAAAAGGTCACCACCGACGCCAGCGTGTTTCAGGTGTACCTCAATGACCAACTGGTCGGGGAAGTCACCTGGAATCTGGTGGGCGAACACAACATGCATAACGGCCTGATGGCGATCGCCGCGGCGCGTCATGTCGGCGTCCCGCCGGAAGAAGCCTGTCGAGCGCTGGGTGGTTTCATTAACGCCCACCGCCGGCTGGAACTGCGCGGCACCGCGCACGGCGTGTCGGTCTATGACGATTTTGCCCATCACCCGACCGCGATCCTCGCCACGCTGGCCGCCCTGCGCAGCAAGGTGGGAGGCACCGCGCGGATTCTCGCCGTGCTGGAGCCTCGCTCCAACACCATGAAAATGGGTCATTGCAAAAACGAGTTAGCACCGGCGCTGGGCCGCGCTGACGGTGTCTTCCTGTTCCAGCCTCAGCATATTCCCTGGCAGGTGGCTGAAGTGGCTGACGCCTGCGTTCAGCCAGCCTACTGGAGCGCGGATATCGACACGTTGGTGGAGATGATCAGCAAAACCGCTCAGCCTGGCGATCATATTCTGGTAATGAGCAACGGCGGCTTCGGCAATATTCACAACAAACTGCTGGATGTGCTGAACGCCAAAGCGCAGGCGACGGACAACGAAGACTGACGGGTTTCTCGCAGACTGCGAGCACCGCCGGCAACATGTTTGCCGGCAAGCAGATAGCAAAAAGGACGGGCAAGCCCGTCCTTTTTCATGCAGCCACCATTGCGATTACGCGTCGAAAGGGTCGCGCAGAATCATGGTTTCTTCACGGTCCGGACCTGTGGAAATGATATCCACCGGCACACCGGTCACTTCTTCGATGCGTTTAATGTAGTTCAGCGCAGCCTGCGGCAATTTGCTGTACTCTTTCACGCCAAAGGTGCTTTCAGACCAGCCCGGCAGCGTTTCATAAATCGGCTCAATGCCTTCCCAGCCTTCAGCAGCCAGCGGGGTCACATCCACTTCGTTGCCATCCGGCATACGGTAGCCGACGCAGATTTTCACTTCTTTCAGGCCATCCAGAACGTCCAGCTTGGTCAGGCAGAAGCCGGACAGAGAGTTAATCTGCACCGCGCGACGCACCGCGACCGCATCCAGCCAGCCGGTACGACGGCGACGGCCAGTCGTTGCGCCAAACTCGTTGCCCTTCTGCGACAGATGCTCGCCAACGTCATCGAACAGCTCGGTCGGGAACGGACCGGCGCCAACGCGGGTGGAATAGGCTTTAACGATACCCAGCACGTAATCCACATAACGCGGCCCCAGACCGGAACCGGTCGCCACGCCGCCAGCGGTGGTGTTGGAAGAGGTTACATACGGATAAGTACCGTGGTCGATGTCCAGCAGCGTGCCCTGCGCGCCTTCGAACATCACCAGATCGCCACGCTGATGCGCTTTGTGCAGCAGATCGGAAACATCCACAACCATCGCGGTCAGGATGTCGGCAACCGCCAGCACGTCGTCCAGCGTTTTCTGGTAATCCACCGCATCTGCTTTGTAGTAGTGCACCAGCTGGAAATTATGGTATTCCATAATTTCTTTCAGCTTGACGGCAAAGTTTTCCCGATCGAACAGATCGCCGACGCGCAGACCGCGACGCGCAACCTTGTCTTCATACGCAGGCCCGATACCACGACCGGTGGTGCCGATTGCTTTAGCGCCGCGCGCTTTTTCACGGGCATTATCCAGCGCCACATGGTACGGCAGAATCAACGGGCAGGCTTCGGAAAGCAACAGACGCTCACGCACCGGCACGCCACGTGCTTCGAGTGCGGTCATTTCTTTCAGAAGCGCATCCGGCGCCAGCACCACACCGTTACCGATGATGCTGATGACATTTTCGCGCAGAATACCTGAGGGAATTAAATGAAGAACGGTTTTTTCACCGTTGATAACCAGCGTGTGACCAGCATTGTGACCACCCTGGTAGCGCACAACATATTTGGCCCGTTCAGTCAGCAGGTCTACGACCTTGCCTTTACCTTCGTCACCCCATTGGGTGCCCAGTACGACAACGTTCTTACCCATCTCAAGAATCACCAGATTGGTTAAAAAAGGATTCTAGCATCTCATCTTGCGGCTTTCAGTACTTTTAGCACACGTTTGCGCACATTTTTAGCGGAAATTTCAGCCGCCTGCCCGGCTACGCAACATGTAGTAGATCACACAGCCGGCGACCACAATACCCCCGCCAAACCGGCGTAAAATATTATCGGGCAACTGTGCCATGGTCAGGATCATCCGCCGCCAGATACGAGGAAACAGCAACGGCCCCAACCCTTCCATGATTAGCACCAACCCCAGCGCCAGCCAGATGCTCACATTCATAAAAAAACTCCAGACAGAAAAAAGCCCGTAAACACGGGCTTGATAGTGGCGGTTAAATAACCTTAACGAGTAGAGAGGCTTTTCTCAGGCGATTTCATATAACGGAAGAAATCACTATCGGGACTCAACACCAACACATCCTGATTGGTGCTGTTAAAGCTATTCTCATAGGCTCGCAGGCTACGAATAAAACCATAAAAAGCCGGATCCTGACTAAACGCGCCGGCGAACAGTTTAGCCGCGTCGGCATCCCCTTCACCGCGCAGGATTCGCCCCTGACGCTCAGCTTCCGCCAGTGTACGAGTGACCTCGTAGTCGGCCGCCGCCTTGATTTTCTCGGCCTGCTCCTGACCCTGAGAACGATGACGGCGAGCAACCGCTTCACGCTCCGCACGCATACGTTGGAAGATCGCGTCCGATACTTCAGTTGGCAGGTTGATCTGCTTGATACGTACGTCGATCACCTCGATCCCGAGCGCCGCCATACTGTTAGGGTTAACCCGCGGACCACCGCTGGAGGTCTCGCGCTCCACACGCGCCGCCGCCGAGGCAATGGCGTTATCCGCTTCCGTGGTTTCGCCGGTACCGGCGTTCAGTGCTTCACGCACATCGGACATCAGTTGGCCGCGGGAATCGGTCACGATGCCTTTCACATCCAGACGACCGATTTCAGAACGCAGACGGTCGCTGAACTTACGCTTCAGCAGGACTTCCGCCTGAGACACATCGCCACCGCCGGTAGCCAGGTAGTAACGGCTGAAATCGCTGATACGCCATTTGATATAAGAGTCGACGATCAGGTCTTTCTGCTCTTTGGTAATGAAGCGATCGGCCTGGTTTTCCATGGTCTGGATACGGGCATCCAGCATTTTTACCGACTCCAGGAACGGAATCTTCACATGCAGACCAGGCAAATACACCAGCGGTTTGTTTTCGTTGTCGCGCAGGACTTTGCCAAAGCGCATCACGATACCGCGCTGGCCTTCCTGCACCACAAACAGCGAGGCATAGACCACCAGCAGTAACAGGACAAGAATAAAGAGGACTGACTTACGCATTGATTATTCTCTCCCTACGCGAATGTTCTCGTCGCGCTGCGCGTTGGCGCGGCGTTGATCCATAATGTTGCCGTTGTTGCCGGAAGAACGCGGCGCATAGCCGACACCACTACTGTTTGATGAGGTTGACGGCAGACGCAACGGCGCCTGATTGGCGGCATTGCCGCTCGTCGGCGCACCGGTCGAAACGCCCCCCTGACCACGCATAATTTGATCAAGCGGCAGGACCATCAGATTGTTGCTCTTGTCGCTCACCAGCACCTTGTTGGTGTGGCTCAGCACGCGCTCCATCGTCTCTATGTAAAGACGCTCACGGGTAATTTCTGGTGCGGCTTTATACTCCGGCAACAGACGCGAGAAGCGGGAAACTTCACCCTGAGCTTCCAGCACGGTGCGGTCTTTATAAGCGCGGGATTCCTCCAGAATACGCTGCGCCTGACCATTGGCGCGCGGCTGGACTTCGTTGGCGTAGGCTTCCGCCTCACGAATGTACTGCTGCTCGTTTTCACGAGCGGCGATCGCATCGTCGAACGCGGCTTTGACTTCCTCCGGCGGACGAGCGGTCTGGAAGTTCACGTCCAGCAGGGTAATACCCATATCATAAGGACGCACGGTTTCCTCCAGCACACGCTGGGTATCCGTACGCACAATGGTGCGCCCTTCGGTCAGGATTTTATCCATGGTGTATTTGCCGATCACCCCGCGCAGCGCGCTGTCGGTGGCCTGACGCAGGCTGTCATCGGCATTGGTGACGCTAAACAGATACTTGTCCGGCTGGGTGACGCGGTACTGGACGTTCATCTCCACCCGCACCACATTTTCGTCGGACGTCAGCATAACGCCGGACGTCGCCAGTTCGCGCACGGACTCAACGTTTACGGCACGCACCGAATCAACAAAGGTCGGTTTCCAGTTCAGGCCCGGACCAACCAGATGGCTGAATTTGCCAAAACGGGTGACCACGCCGCGCTCGGCTTCCTTGATGGTATAGAAACCGCTGACGCCCCAGACCACCACGGCAGCCGCCACGACCAGCCCCAGAATACGGCCGCCGTTGCCGCCGCCCCCCTGAGAACCGGTACCGGAACCAGACGACTTGCCACCCAGTTCGCCGAGCTTTTTGCTCAACTTACGGAAGATATCGTCGAGGTCAGGCGGTCCCTGATCCCGTCCACCTTTATTGTTTCCGCCAGAGTTGCCGCTATTGTTATTGCTGCTCCCCCACGGGTCGCGGTCCTGTCCGTTGTTACCGGGCTGATTCCACGCCATGTTTAGCTCCATTCATTATGATAGGTATTTTTCGGGGTCAATGTCCCAGAGTTATGAGACTGTCTGTGTCGCTCAGACAATATAATCCTGCAATTTCTGCTCCTGCTTGCACAGGCGCCGCCAGTCGATAATGGGCATTCTGACCACCAACCCTACGCTGCCGTCTTCCTCAATCCATTCTTTTTCTATTGCCTGAAGCTGGTAGAAACGGCTTCGCAGACGCCCGGCCTGCGGAGGAAGATGCAGAGAATAATGCGCAATTTCTCCGGAAAGCCGTTCAGTCAACGCCTGGAATAATAATGGAATCCCTTCTCCGGTCTGGGCAGAAAGCCATACCCTGATCGGTCGGTTCTCTTCATCACGGTCGATACGCGGTTCAATGTTTTCCAGCCGGTCGATCTTGTTCATGACCAGCAGAAACGGAATATCGTCCGCTTCGATTTCAGCCAATACCTCATTCACCGCATCAATGTTTTCATCGATGCGAGCGTCAGAAGCATCAACCACATGCAACAGCAAGGTCGCTTCCCGGGTTTCCTGCAGCGTCGCTTTGAACGCCGCCACCAGGTCATGCGGCAACTCACGGATAAAGCCGACGGTATCCGCCAGCACGGTATCCCCGACGTCATCCACATTGATGCGTCGCAAGGTCGGATCCAGCGTGGCAAACAGTTGGTCGGCGGCATAGACATCCGCCGATGTCATGCGGTTGAACAGGGTCGATTTGCCGGCGTTGGTGTACCCCACCAGCGAAACCGTCGGCACTTCGGCTCGGGTTCGCGCCCGACGCCCCTGTTCACGCTGCTTTTCCACCCTTTCAAGGCGGGACAAGATCTGACTGATACGGTTACGCAGCAAGCGCCGGTCGGTTTCCAACTGGGTTTCACCCGGCCCGCGCAAACCAATCCCGCCCTTCTGTCTTTCAAGGTGGGTCCAGCCGCGCACCAGGCGCGTCGCCAGGTGGCGCAACTGCGCCAGCTCAACCTGCAGCTTCCCCTCATGGGTGCGGGCGCGCTGAGCGAAGATATCCAGAATCAACCCGGTTCGGTCGATAACCCGGCATTCGCACAGCCGTTCCAGATTACGCTCCTGCGCGGGCGTCAACGCATGATTGAACAACACGACAAAGGCGCCGGTCGCTTTGACCGCTTGAGCGATCTCCTCCGCCTTGCCTTCGCCGACAAAATATTTGGAGTGCGGCGCCTTACGGCTGCCGGTAATCACCTGCAACGCGTCTATTCCGGCTGAAGACACCAGAGATTCGAACTCCAGCAAATCCTCAGTATCTTTCTCTTGCGAAAAGTAAATATGAACTAGTATGGCCTGTTCACCGGCTTCATAACGGTCAAACAACCGGGCACCCTCTCAGAAAAAAGCGACCACGGCAGTGAAAGTCGCTGCAATCAGCGCTTTTCCCGCCGTGGTAAACTGGTAAGGACGCGTTATTCAGCGTCATCACTTTCCTGCTGCGGCTGTTGCTGCGCAGACTGGTTATTGGCATGGTAGTTATTTGAGCCGGGATTATTGCTATGATGCGACACCGGGCGAGACGGAACTACCGTAGAAATGGCGTGTTTGTACACCATCTGGCTAACCGTGTTTTTCAGCAGAATCACAAACTGATCGAAAGATTCAATCTGACCTTGCAGTTTGATGCCATTAACCAAATAAATCGAAACCGGAACACGTTCACGACGCAAAGCGTTCAAGAACGGATCTTGCAAAGATTGCCCCTTAGCCATTCTATATTTTCCTTATTTGCTTGTTATTTGTAACAAAGAACCCTGCGGCCCTAAAATAACGTTATAAAAATTTTGTGCCGAGAATCAGTCAATTGTAGACACAGGCAATTGTACACAATCGTCTAACCTATGCACTAACAACCTGAATCACCTTGCGTAACGCCTCTCCGGGCCGGTCGCTGTCAAGCCAGCAAACTTCTTCCCAGCCACGCAACCAGGTCATCTGGCGCTTCGCCAGCTGCCGGGTGGCGCAGATGCCACGATACACCATCTCATCGTAATCGATCTCGCCCGACAAATATGACCACATCTGGCGATATCCGACACAACGGATTGACGGCAACGCAGGATTCAAATCCGGCCGGGCGAACAGCGCCCGAGCCTCTGTTTCAAAACCTGATTCCAACATCTGCCGGAAACGCAACGCTATCCGCTCATGCAACAACTCGCGCGTTGCCGGAGCAATCGCAAACTGATGAACACGATAGGGCAACGCTTCACCGGATGTCTTTGTCAACTCGGTTAAAGTGTTACCTGAAACGAAAAAAACTTCCAGTGCCCGAGACAGTCTCTGCGGATCATTTGGATGAATCCGAGCCGCCGACACCGGATCGATGGCACTCAACTGACGATGCAACGCTTCCCATCCCTCGGTCCGCGCGCGCTCTTCGATTTCCCGCCGTACCTGCGCATCCGCCGACGGCAGCGGCGACAACCCTTCCAGCAGCGCCTTGAAATACAGCATGGTGCCGCCCACCAGCAGCGGAATGCGCCCGGCGGCGGTGATCTCCGCCATCGCCTGCAGCGCATCGCGCCGAAAATCCGCGGCGGAATAGGCTTCGGCCGGATCAAGAATATCGAGCAGGCGATGCGGGGCTCGCGCCAGCTCTTCCGGACCAGGCTTGGCGGTACCGATATCCATACCGCGATAAATCAGCGCCGAATCCACACTAATCAACTCAACGGGAAGTTGCTCGCGCAATGCCATCGCCAGCGCGGTTTTCCCGGACGCCGTCGGCCCCATGATAAAAATAGCCGGCGGATGCTGCGCCGTTTCAAACTCATTCATGCTTCTTCAACGCCCTGATGGCGGATTCAATATCCATCACATATAACAATTCTGACGGCGGCGTTTTCACGTGCAAAGGACATAAACGCTCTACGTCGGACAGCAGTTGTACGGCCTGAGCAAGCGTCCAGTTTTCACGCTCGCTGCCAAGTCGCCGGGCTATCCACGCCGCTACCGCATCAGGCTTCGCGTCATGAGAATCAGCAAGATAGCCTAGCAGGTCAGAAATCAAGTTTTGTAAATTTTGTTGTCTCAATGGTAAAGGTACCGCCCGCAGCGTAGCGCGCGGCGGCGCCAGTTCCACCTCTATTCCCATACGGGTCATTAGCGGCTGTTGCTGCTGCATGACCGCCAGCTCGGACGGGCTCAGCGTCAGCCGTTGCGGAATCAGCAACGGCTGCGGCCGTAATCCCTCGCCGGCCTCCAACGGCGTCAACTGCGCCTGCCGGAGGTAACGTTCCGCCACGGTCAGCGACAACAACGCCAGACCTTGCTGATATTCCACCAGCGCGTAGCTGGGAGGATACACCGTCAGCACGCGCCCTAGCCCCAATGCATGGCTCTCCAGCGGTGCTTCTACCGCTGCCTTTACCGTCACATCGCGCTGCGCCGCGGGCACATCCCTAACCGGCGGCATCTCCCGGGCGACCGTTTGCTGCCGCGATGACTCAGTATGCAGCAACTGCTGGTACAGCTCGCCCTGTTTCTTTTGATAACCGGCCGTCTCGGTCCGGGCGGACTGGCGCTCACGAGCATGGTGACTCTCCACGTGGCGCCCCGCGCTACCCGACGATGCCGCTCTCGGCGTCTCCGGCGTGGGTTCTGCCGGCCGGGCAAACTGGTTTTCACCTGCGGCAGTCCGGTTTTCCGGCTGCCATGTCGTCGCCGGCGTCTGCGTATCGCCGACGCCGCTCAACCCCGGCGCCGCCGCCTGCTGTAATACCGTTATCACCGCCTGATAGATAAAGTCATGCACCAGACGGGCCTGATGGAAGCGAACCTCATGCTTGGCCGGGTGCACATTGACATCCACCTGATGAGGGTCGACCTCCAGATACAGCACATAAGCCGGCTGTTGTTCATCGCGCAACTGATCCTGATACGCCTGACGAATCGCATGATTGATTAAGCGGTCACGCATCATGCGCTGATTGACGTAGCAATACTGCATTTCCGGCAACTGGCGCGACCCAGCCGGATCCGCCACCCAGCCGTGAATTTTCAGATCGCCATGTTGCCAGGAAACCGCCAGCGCATGCTGCAGAAACGCCGCGCCACAGATGCTGCCAAGCCGCCTCTCGCGCTGGGCAGACTCCGACACCGCGCGATATTGCCGGATCAACTTACCGTTGTGATGCAACGTGATCGCCACATCGAAGCGCGCCAGCGCAATGCGCCGCACCACTTCATCGATGTGCATAAATTCCGTTTTTTCGGTACGCAGAAACTTGCGCCTGGCCGGGGTATTGTAAAACAGATCCAGGACTTCCAGCGTAGTGCCAACCGGGTGCGCCGCCGGTTTGACGGTCACCGCCATCTCTCGCCCTTCGGCGTAGGCCTGCCACGCTTCCGCCTGCGCGTCGGTACGGGAGGTCAGCGTCAGGCGGGAGACCGAACTGATACTGGCCAGCGCTTCGCCGCGAAACCCCAGGCTGACGATCGCTTCCAAATCGTCAAGCGTGGCGATCTTACTGGTGGCGTGACGAGCCAGCGCCAGCGCCAGATCCGCCTTACCGATGCCACAGCCGTTATCCCGAATGCGAATCAGCTTCGCGCCGCCGCGTTCGATTTCGATATCGATCCGCGTCGCTCCGGCGTCCAGGCTGTTTTCCACCAGTTCCTTGACGACGGAAGCAGGCCGCTCCACCACCTCGCCGGCAGCGATCTGGTTCGCCAACTGGGGCGGCAGCACCTGAATCGGCATGGACTCTCCTCGTTTTATCACCCGGATCAGGCAGAAGGGATAATCAGCGTCTGCCCCAACTGCACGGTTCCGGAAGACATGTTGTTCGCCTGCTGGATCGCTTTCATGCTCACGCCATACCGGCTGGCGATGGCACTCAGCGTATCGCCCCGCGACACTTTATGTTTTATCACGGTTGCGCTTTTCTTCGCGCTCGAAGACGACGCGGCCGCAACGGGTTTGCTCTTCGTCGCCGAAGCCGTTTTAACCGCCGATGAGGCGGCGCCGGACGGGATCCTCAGCCGTTGCCCCACCCAGACCACGTCTTTTTTCAGGCGGTTTGCTTCACGAATAGCGTCCATACTGACGCCGTAATGCGCGGCGATCCCCGATAATGTTTCTCCGGTCGCAACAGTATGGCGTACCGTTGCTCCTGTTGCGATCTGAGCTGGCTCAGGGGCTGCTGCGTTTTTCACCGTCTGCGAGCCGAGCGGACGGTTTTCCTGCTTTGGGATATTTTGTAACGGATGAGTCTGGAAATAGCTGCGCAACCCCTGATAGATGGCGTTGGCAATTTTTTCCTGATACTCGTTGCTGCCCAGCAGCCGCTCCTCGCTCGGATTAGAAATGAACCCGGTTTCCACCAGCAAAGACGGAATATCCGGTGAACGCAATACGCCCAGACTGGCGTGTTCCGGCCGGCGCTTATGCAGGCTACCGACACGCTGCAGTTCGCGCAGCACTTTCACCGCCACATCATACCCCACCCGCTGTGAATGCCCGAACTGCAGATCCAGCACCGCCTGACTCAGGTACGGATCGGCCGCGCTGTTGGCCAGCAGATCGCCCGCGCCCCCCAGCAATTCAGACTGTTTTTCATGCTGTTCCAGCCAGTTGGCCATTTCACTGTTGGCGCGCCGGTTGGACAGTACCCATACTGATGCGCCGGTCGCGCCGCGGTTAGGCGCCGCGTCCGCGTGAATGGACACCAGCAGGTTAGCCCCTTGCTTGCGCGCCACGTCGGAACGCCCCATCACCGAAATAAAATAGTCGCCGTCGCGGGTCAGCACCGGTTTAAACGCCGGATCGGCGCTCATGATGGCGCGCAGTTTACGGGCTATCGAAATGGTGACATTTTTTTCATGTAGCCCGCCCGGCCCGGTGGCGCCCGGATCCTCACCGCCGTGGCCGGCGTCAATCGCGACAATGATTTTCTCGCCGCTGCCCGCCCGCCCCGATACCCGGGTCGGCGCAGCCGCTACCGCCGCAGCCGATGTCTGAGGAACCAGAGGATTACGTCCGACCTGCGACGACGGTTGCACGGGCTGGGCCACAGGTTTGCGGGCCGCCGTTTTGCGCTCGCCAGTCAGGGTAAAGACGGCGCCATTGCCTTCTTTCACGGCCCGAACCTGTACCTTTTGGGTCAGGTCCAGCACCAGACGCAGGCTTTTCGGGTCCTTAGCGTTGCTGGTGCGAATGCGGGCAATCAGATTCTGGCCGTTAAACGCTAGCGGCAGTCCTTTCATCACGCCGGATTGGCTGATATCGATAACCACCCGGTTTGGATTATTCAGCGAAAAGTATTCATACACCGGCTGACCGCTAAAACTCAGCGTAACGACCGCCTCGCCGGCAGCGTTGTTCACCCGGATATCGGTCAGGCTGCTCGCCCACAGCGGCCATGACAACATCAGCAATAGCCCCAGCAGGGCCTTCATCAACCGCACGGTCATGGCGCTTCCTGCTCCGGCCAGGCGGCCAGCGCCGCTACGATCTGCTCGCCCTGCGGCGTACGGGCCTTGATCTCCGCCTGTCGGCCCGCAGCCTGATAGCCAAGATGTAATTCAACATCGGCTTGCGGCAAGAAGCCTGCGCCTTGTTGCGGCCACTCAATCAGGCAGATAGCATCCTGCGACAAATAGTCACGAATGCCCATGAACTCCAGTTCTTCAGGATCCGCCAGTCGATAAAGGTCGAAGTGATACACCGGACGCGGCAGCAGCGCATAGGGCTCTACCAGCGTATAAGTCGGGCTTTTCACATTGCCCTGATGACCCAACGCCTGCAGGAATCCGCGGCTCAGCGTGGTTTTACCCGCCCCCAGATCGCCCAGCAGATAAATAATGGTGGCGCGCTCGCAGGCTCGGGCTAACGCCGCTCCCAGCGCAATGGTGGCTGCCTCGTCCGGCAAAGGTAACAAAAGCGTCTTCATTCTGTGTTTTCTAAGGATATCCGCTCAGGATTTACATACTGCGGCAATACCGCCATCAAATCGGTTGCCAACATCCCGCGTGTGCCCTGCCGCTGCGCCAGCCAGTCCGCTGCCGCTCCGTGGGCTACACAACCGGCGCAGGCGGCGTCGTACAACGACAGCCCTTGCGCCAGCATCGCCCCAATCATGCCTGCCAGCACGTCCCCCATACCGCCGGTCGCCATGCCGGGATTTCCCACATCGGCGATCGCCAATTCGCCCTGCTCGCCAGCCAGCACCGTACCGGCGCCTTTTAGCACTACCACGCCGCCATAGCGTTTCACCAGGCGTTGTGCAGCAAGTAAGCGATCACTTTCAATATCGGCAATCCGGCAGTTCAACAGACGGGCGGCTTCGCCGGGATGAGGCGTTAAAACGCGATTCTGACGTTTATGCGGGCTGATTGCCAGCAGGTTGAGCGCATCGGCATCCCATAACATGGATTTGTTACAATTTTCTGCGATCCGCAGTGCGTTTTTTCCCCATTCGCGCTGCCCCAGCCCCGGCCCGATCACCACTACATCCGCCCATTCGACGCCGGCCTTGACCGAATCGGTGGTCAGTTCCTGCACCATCAGTTCCGGACGAGCCACCAGCAAGGCGGCCAGATAGCTTTTGTGAGTAAGCACTCGCACCAGCCCTGCGCCACCGCGTAGCGCCGCCTCTCCTGCCATGAAAATCGCACCGCCGGTGCCTTCGTCGCCGCCGATAATCAACAAACGGCCGTGCTCGCCTTTATGCGCGCCCGGACGCCGTGGTTTCAGCCATTGCGTCAGCGACGCCGCGGTCAAACGCGCGATCGGCGCCGATTGTTGCGCCAGCCAGTCGCCGAGCCCCAAAGCATGGTGATGAAGCTGCCCGACGACATCCCGTGCCTGGCCGGTTAATAAACCGGGCTTCAGCGCAATAAACGTCACCGTGTGCGCGGCGTGGATCGCAGCCCCTGCGCAGACGCCGGTTTGCGCATTCAATCCGGAAGGAATATCCAGCGCGACAATCGGCGCCGAATGGCGGTTGGCCTTAGCGATCAGGGCGTCATAAGGCGCGCGGGGAGCGGACGACAGCCCGGTTCCCAGCAGGCCGTCAATGATCAGATCGATATCATCAGGCCACGGCGCATCGATATGCTGCTCGCGTCCCCCGACATCAAACCATGCCTGACGCGCCAGATGCGCTTCTGCCGGCAGCGGCCGATCGCCGATCGCCGCAACCACCGTGACCGCAATTCCTGCGGCGCGCGCCAGAGCGGCGACCACATACCCGTCGCCGCCGTTGTTGCCATGTCCGCACAGAATCAGCCAGTGCCGGGCGGTAGGGTATTGCCGTTGCGCTATACGAAAAGCGGCATCGCCCGCACGCTGCATAAGCGTATTTAATGAGACGCCGACATAGCCTGCCGCATGAGGCTCCTCACGGCGCAGCCAGTCGGGTAAAAAAACAGTATGAGGCAGGTCGGGTAATGATCCGCCGGGCTGATACACGCGATGATCTTGCTGCATGTCATCCCTCCGTCGGTAGCAGGATAGTGCGCCTCAACTTAGCAAGGTCTGCCGGGAAGCGCCATATGCGGAGAAACGGAAATAAGGATAACAATACGCTGAACGCCATTCAGCGTAGCGATCCTTCCAGCACGTCGACAAACTGTCTTAATGCTTGTACATGCGTCTGCACGGTTTGTTCGTCGTAGCTCATCAGCAACGTTTCACGCACATCGTTAATCAATGTCGCCGACGAAGACAGATCCGCCGAGGCAAAACGGTTCGCTAGCTGGTCGCCGGCAATCGACTGGAACAATTTCCCGGCATTTTCCTGATATTCACTAATCCATTCGGGGTGTTGGGGAAGTTGCTTCACAAAATCGAGATAAGGCGCAAACCAGTCGCCACCGCTTTCCAGCGCGCCCAGATATGCCTGATAGCGGCCGGGATCTTTTTCCTTCATCAGTTCGGCGACATCCACTTTATACTCGTTCGTGCCGGGAACACGCTCAGGCAGGGTAAGATAAGAAATGTTGCCGTTGTCATCGACCTGACGTGTTTTCACTACCGATGCCAGCAGGTTCATGCTTTCCATAAACGCCGTTTTCTTATTGCCACTCAAATAGCGCTCGGCGAAATAGCCGGCCTGAGACAAACCAAGCTCCAGCGCCAGTTGACGCTGCTCGTCGTCCAGCTCAGCCGCATTCACGAAGTTGTCGTCAATTAGGCGGTAAATGGCTTGCGAAACCTGTTCCGGCTGATCGACCAGCGCCGCCGACACCCCATTATCGATCTGCGAAGAAAAATAATACCGGGCCGGCGACGCCACAATATCTCCCTCTGCCAGTTGGCGCCCCTCATTGCTGATTTGGACGTATTCAACCGTCGGTTTCTCCGCAGGAGTCACATACGCCAGAGTCGCCTCCTGTGGCTGATTGGGGTCAATATGCAAATTCAGATCCCGATTCACCAGCCGGTAGGCCGAAAGCGCGACTGTTTCCACTTCATTTCCTCCCAGAGCCATAAAGAAAATTGTCAATTCGCTCAAGTTATCGACATCTTGTGCGAAAATATTAATAAATATGTCTGTTTGTTACCCACCCATCACCGACTCGCCGCGAACGACGCCAGGACAATGTGATAAAATCAGACGCCCAGTTTCTTCTCGATGGTTACGCATGACATACCCCTACGATCTCAACGAACTCGCACAGCTCATCAAGCAATGGGGGCTTGAATTGGGTTTCCAGCAAGTGGGGATTTGCGACACTGATTTGTCTCATGAAGAACCCCGCCTTCAGGCGTGGCTCGACAAGCAGTATCACGGCGAAATGGAATGGATGGCGCGCCACGGCATGATGCGAGCCCGCCCGCATGAACTGTTGCCCGGAACGTTACGCGTCATCAGCGTACGCATGAATTATCTGCCGGCCAAAGCCGCGTTTGCCAGTACGCTGAAAAACCCGCACCTTGGGTATGTTAGCCGTTACGCCCTGGGGCGTGACTATCATAAGTTACTGCGTCAACGGCTGAAAAAGCTGGGCGACCGAATTCAGGAGCACTGCGGCGAGTTGCAGTTTCGCCCCTTTGTCGATTCAGCACCGATCATGGAACGGCCTCTAGCCGCTAAAGCCGGGCTTGGATGGGTTGGCAAGCACTCACTGGTGTTGAACCGGGAAGCGGGTTCCTGGTTCTTTTTGGGGGAACTGCTTATCGACCTGCCTTTACCGGTAGATCAACCGGTTGAAGAACAGTGTGGTAAATGCGTAGCCTGTATGACGACCTGCCCTACCGGCGCAATCGTCGAGCCTTACACTATTGATGCCCGCCGCTGTATTTCCTACCTGACCATTGAGCTGGAAGGCGCGATTCCGGAACCTCTGCGTCCGTTGATGGGAAACCGCATCTACGGCTGTGACGATTGCCAGTTGATTTGCCCCTGGAATCGCTTCTCGCAACTTACCGACGAACCCGATTTCAGCCCGCGGGCGGCGTTGCATGCACCGGAGTTACTGGCGTTGTTTAGTTGGGATGAAACCCGTTTTTTGCGGGTAACTGAAGGTTCCGCTATCCGGCGCATCGGCCACGGGCGCTGGCTGCGTAATATCGCCGTCGCACTGGGCAACGCGCCCTACGACGGTAGGATCATCCCGGCGCTGCAGGGCCGACTGGGAGAAAGTGCCCTGCTGGACGAACATATTCACTGGGCCATCGACCAACAGCTAACCCGACGCAGTCAACAATCGATTGACGCTCAGCCTATTGATGTTCAGCCGCCGCAAAAAAAACGGTTAATCCGTGCGATAGAGAAAGGTTTGCCGCGAGACGCCTGAAATTTTGCGTTGCGATTGTTTGACGATCCTGAACCATCCATCTGTGGATAATTTTAAAAAAGCGTTGTCAATCAATCATCACAAAAAGTACAAGTGATCTGGATAGCGTTTTTTATCATAAATTTATCTTTTTATTTCAATATCTTGAAATCATATCTTTTTCATGACATTTCCAGACAGACGTACGCGACCCATTTTCAGGCTGTGGATAAGTCTGTTCAGAAAAGTATGAACATATGCAGAAAAATTGTATGACAACGGAGAAGATATGAAGAAGTGTAAAACTGGAGCGGGAAACGAGACTCGAACTCGCGACCCCGACCTTGGCAAGGTCGTGCTCTACCAACTGAGCTATTCCCGCACACGCAACGCTTAAGTATTGACGCTTTTCCGCCAAACGCAAACTGACGTGATCACATTTCGCGCTACTTTTATGAAATCACAGCTAACTTATTGATTTAACTGTATTTTGAAAGCTATATCGCGAAGAGGGCAGCATTATGAACCAATCCGCCCATTCTGGCAAGGGGGGGCAAACAATTTTCTTTGCGCCGCACGGACACCCCGGTAAATGGTTTTATCCGCCAACCATCGCCGCCGCTCCGCACTCTGCCGATGACGTAAAAACTTATTCAGCCTTACTTTTGAAATAAGGAAGCTCTGTCCTATTTCAAAACATTCTACTATAAAGGGTAAACGATAAAAATTCTTATTATCGAACATGGCAAATAGGAAAATCACCACTAAAAAAAGTCTGTCATTGCTGTAAAATAGTGACTTAACCTGTAAAATCGGGACAGTAAAACATAGGTACTGAACATAGACGATGCAGGCGCATCTGCTTGATATATATAAAACCCATACAATTCAGAACTTTGGCAACTGTGAGCCAAGGGCGGTAGCTTGTCTGAATTAATATATCCCCAAGCGATTCGAAAAACCCTTTTTCGAACAGAAAACAATCAAGGTTATTACAAGATGTTACTCCCCGTAATCATGGCTGGTGGTACAGGTAGTCGCCTGTGGCCGCTTTCACGTGAACTCTATCCCAAGCAGTTCATTTGTCTCCACGGTCAGAATTCCATGCTGCAGGAAACGGTTAACCGCCTGAGTGGTATTGAAACACGAGCGCCTGTAGTTATCTGTAACGAAGAACACCGCTTCCTGGTTGCAGAGCAGTTGAGACAAATTAACCAGCTATCCAACAATATCATTCTGGAACCTGCGGGGCGTAATACCGCTCCGGCGATCGCGCTAGCCGCACTGAACGCGATCAGACAAGGGGAAGACCCTCTCCTCCTGGTGCTGGCCGCCGACCACATCATTGAAAATAAAGCCGCATTTCACTCCTCCATCAAAAAAGCCATCGCTTACGCCCAGAAAGGGAGTTTGGTCACGTTTGGTATCGTCCCTACCGGCCCCGAGACCGGCTACGGATATATTCAGCGCGGCGAAAAATTACCCGGTGACGAATTTGCGCCTCATAAGGTTTTACGGTTTGTTGAAAAACCAAGCCTTGAGATTGCTGAGGAATATTTGCAATCGGGCGAATATTACTGGAATAGCGGTATGTTCATGTTCCGCGCCAAACGTTATTTGCAGGAACTGGAAAAATTCCGCCCCGATATTTTGAAAGCGTGCCAATTATCTATTGATGGCGTTAGTCAGCAAGGGGACTTTATTAATGTCCAGACCGAGCACTTTATTACCTGCCCGGATGAGTCCATCGATTACGCTGTAATGGAAAAAACGGAAGACGCCGTTGTTGTTCCTTTGGACGCAGGATGGAGCGATGTCGGCTCCTGGTCGGCGCTATGGGAAGTTAATGAAAAAGACGACGACGGCAACTCCCTGAAAGGCGATACCTTCCTGCATAACACCAAGAACTGTTATATCAATACCGATGACCAACTGGTTGCCGCAATCGGCGTTGATAACCTGGTAATTGTAAATACCAAGGATGCCGTGCTGGTCGTCCAGAAAGACCAGGTTCAGGATGTAAAACGGGTGGTTGAATTCCTGAAAGAAAAATGCCGCCGCGAATACCGCCGTCACCGGGAAACTTACTGGCCCTGGGGACGCTGCGACCTGATTGTACGCACCGACAGATTTAACGTTAACCGCATTACCGTAAAACCCGGCGAATCATTCCCACTGCAGATGCATTATCACCGCACCGAGCATTGGGTCATTCTGTCTGGGACAGCCAAGGTTACCATTCAGGACAAAACCCAGTTATTAACTGAAAATCAATCCACTTTTATCCCAATCGGCGCTATGCATAAGCTTGAGAATCCTGGGAAGATCCCGCTGGAAATGCTGGAAATCCAGTCTGGATCCTATTTGGGTGATGATGATTTTATTGAAATAAACTGATAATCAAAATTTCAGAAGGGATATATGTCAGCATTAACGTGTTTCAAAGCCTACGATATTCGCGGTGAATTAGGCAAAGAGTTGAATGAGGATATCGCTTATCGCATCGGCCGTGCCTACGGGCAATTCCTTTCACCCAAAACGGTTGTCGTAGGCGGCGATGTTCGTCTCACCAGCGAATCCCTGAAAATGGCGCTGGCAAACGGGTTGATGGACTCTGGCACCGATGTGCTGGATATCGGGTTAAGCGGCACGGAAGAAGTGTATTTCACCACTTTCCACCTGAACCTTGACGGCGGCATTGAGGTCACAGCCAGCCATAACCCGATGAATTACAACGGCATGAAGTTAGTCCGGGATAATGCAAAACCGATCAGCGGCGACACTGGGTTACGCGATATTCAGCGGCTTGCGGAAGAAAACACGTTCCCTGCGGCTGATCCGCAAAAGCGTGGTTCTTATAAGAAGATCAACATACTGAATGCGTATGTCGATCATCTAATGAGCTATATCGACCTCAACAATTTCACGCAACCGCTCAAGCTGGTCATCAACTCTGGCAACGGCGCTGCAGGCCACGTTATCGATGAGATCGAGAAACGGTTCAAACAAGCCAACGCTCCGGTTGAATTTATCAAGGTACACCATCAGGCGGATGGTAATTTCCCTAATGGTATCCCGAACCCTCTTCTGCCTGAATGCCGCAAAGATACGTCTGATGCCATGCTCAAGCATAATGCGGATATGGGTGTCGCGTTCGACGGAGATTTTGATCGCTGCTTCCTTTATGATAATCATGCCGAGTTTATCGAGGGTTACTACATTGTCGGTTTGCTCGCCGAAGCCTTTCTGCAGAAAGAATCTGGCGCAAAAATCATCCATGACCCACGCCTGACCTGGAATACGATTGATATCGTTAAGAAAGCCGGCGGTGTTCCCGTCATGTCAAAAACCGGCCATGCGTTCATCAAAGAACGGATGCGCAGCGAAAACGCCATTTATGGCGGCGAAATGAGCGCACACCACTACTTCAGGGATTTCGCCTACTGCGATAGCGGCATGATCCCCTGGTTGTTGGTTGCAGAGTTACTGTGTATTAAAAAAACCACGCTTTCAGACACCCTGAATGAAAGAGTGAATTTATTCCCGTGCAGCGGAGAAATAAATTATCGCGTTGAGAATTCAAAAGAAGTCCTGGCCCGGATTGAAGAAGTCTATGTGGGTAATGCCAAGCGCGCAGAATATGTTGATGGAGTGAGTATTGAATACGAGGATTTTAGGTTCAATGTCCGAGTTTCCAACACCGAACCGCTTCTGAGACTGAATGTAGAAACCAACAACAGCAGCGAGTTACTGCGTGCCGAAGTTGAGAAGCTAGATAAAATTATTAAATCTTAATATCAAGACAGTAAAATAATATTGGAGAATTATAGATGAAGAAAGTTGCTTTGATTTCCGGTGTAACAGGGCAGGATGGTTCTTATCTTGCTGAGTTCCTTTTGGAAAAAGGTTACGAAGTTCACGGTATTAAGCGCCGTTCATCACTCTTTAATACACAGCGTGTTGACCATTTGTATCAGGATCCTCATGAAGAGAACGTAAAATTCAACCTTCATTATGGCGATCTGACTGATACTTCCAACCTGACTCGTATTATTGCTGAAGTTCAGCCTGACGAAATTTACAACCTGGGCGCCCAGTCACACG
This sequence comes from Dickeya sp. NCPPB 3274, assembly GCF_000406205.1. Classification (NCBI taxonomy): domain Bacteria; kingdom Pseudomonadati; phylum Pseudomonadota; class Gammaproteobacteria; order Enterobacterales; family Pectobacteriaceae; genus Dickeya; species Dickeya sp. NCPPB 3274. The sequence continues at coordinate 4,354,557 of NZ_CM001979.1, forward strand.
TTGCAGTCAGCTTCGAATCCCCGGAATACACTGCGGATGTTGATGCTATCGGTACACTTCGCCTGCTGGAATCCATCCGTTTCCTGGGCCTGGCCGAAAAGACCCGTTTCTATCAGGCATCCACCTCCGAACTGTATGGTCTGGTGCAGGAAATCCCGCAGAAAGAAACCACGCCGTTCTACCCGAGAAGCCCGTACGCCGTAGCTAAAATGTACGCTTACTGGATTACAGTAAACTACAGAGAATCCTATGGCATGTACGCCTGTAACGGTATCCTCTTCAACCATGAATCTCCGCGTCGCGGCGAAACGTTTGTGACTCGTAAAATCACACGCGGCCTGTCCAACATTGCACAGGGCCTGGAAAAATGCATTTACATGGGCAACCTCGATTCTCTGCGCGACTGGGGTCATGCTCGTGACTACGTCAGAATGCAGTGGATGATGCTGCAGCAGGAAAAACCGGAAGACTTCGTCATCGCGACCGGCGTTCAGTATAGCGTACGTGACTTCATCAGAATGTCTGCGGCTAAACTGGGCATCGAACTGGAATTCACCGGTACTGGCGTCAACGAAAAAGCAGTAGTATCCAAAATCACCGGCAATAATGCGCCGGCACTGAAAGTAGGCGATGTGATCGTGGCTGTCGACCCGCGTTACTTCCGCCCTGCTGAAGTAGATACGCTGCTGGGTGATCCGAGCAAAGCCAAAAACAAACTGGGCTGGGTACCGGAAACAACACTGGAAGAAATGATCGATGAAATGGTCGCTTATGACCTGGAAAAAGCCAAGCAATTCGCTTTGCTGAAATCCAACGGTTACGATGTAAGCGTAAGCGTAGAATAATTCGATACAACAAATTAAAAGAGCTGTATTAATCAGCTCTTTTATTAATTTGGGCATTTTCTACATGTTAAATGACTTAAAATCAGCGTTAAAGAACCCGGAGTCGTGGGTAGTTTTATCCTGGTATGATATTAAGCAGAGATATAAACGCTCAACGCTAGGCCCTTTTTGGGTAACGATCAGTACTGCTATTCTGGTAGGGATGTTGAGCTTATTGTGGTCAACTCTCTTTAAGTTGGATGTAAAAGATTACCTTCCCTTTTTCTGTATAGGTCAGGTATTCTGGACATATATTTCTACCCAACTGACGGAAGCCAGCAACGGTTTTATTCAGTTTGATTATATAATTCGCCAGTCGAAAATATCTTTCACATCAATAATGTTAAGAATATTAAGTAGAAACATTATTGTTTTCCTTCATAACTTCATCATTATTATTTTTGTTATTACTTTTGTCGGTCCGGGATGGACGGTTACCGCCCTGTTATCTATTATAGGGTTTGTATTGCTATCAGTAGCATTAGTCTCAAGCTCTCTGATCTTAGGTGTCATATGTACCCGATTCAGAGATATGCAGATGATTATTCAAAACATTTTGCTAGTCAGTTTCTACTTTACTCCAATTATGTGGAAAACAGATCAACTGAATGAGCAATGGCTTTATTGGGTACAATTCAATCCATTAGTTCATTTCTTTAACATCATCCGTGAGCCCATGCTTGGTCATCTGCCAGACCAGAACTCATTAATTATTGCAACTGCAATAACCATTGTTCTGTTTATACTGTCAATGATAACTCTCAATAAGACTAAAACCAAGATTGCGTACTGGCTTTAATATATGAAGAAAATAATTGAGGCGGTAAACGTTAGCGTTGAGTTTCCGATATATTCATCATCCCAGCGAAGCCTGAAAAAAATGCTTTTCAAGCGCACCGTCGGGGGTGGATTCAACGATAGCACAAGTTATGTCACGGTTAAGGCCCTGAATAATGTCTCCTTTGATGTACATGAAGGCGAGCGGGTCGCGCTGATAGGGCATAACGGCGCAGGGAAAACTACGCTGTTACGTGTTCTGGCCGGTGTCTATCACCCTTCTTCCGGCGCTATCAATATTGCAGGGGAGGTTGTCTCCCTCATCGATATGGCAATGGGAATGGACAGTGAAGCGACGGGATACCAGAATATTTATATACGAGGGATCCTGCTTGGTTTGAGAAGAAAAGAAATCGCCAAGCATATCGATTACATTATCGAATTCAGTGAACTCGGTGATTATATCAATCTCCCCGTCAGAACCTATTCCAGCGGTATGCTGTTACGACTTGCTTTCTCTATCATCTCGATCCTGAAGCCCAGTGTTCTGTTGATGGATGAATGGCTGACCGTTGGCGATACCTATTTCAGAGAAAAAATGGGGAAAAAACTGGAAGAGATGATCAACAATACATCTGTTCTGGTACTGGCCTCTCACTCTAAAGATATTATCAAGAAATACTGTAATAGGTTCCTCTTACTACAGAATGGAACTATTACAGAATTGGCACTCTCTGATATAGATAATTATCTATAATGGTGAATAAATGGAAAGGAAGAGCAAGATTTTAATCACTGGCGCAGGCGGTGTCTTAGGATATGGCTTGATCGATGCGCTGGCGAAAAATGGTTATGACAATGTACTCACACCAAATAGAAATGAGATGAACTGCCTGAGTCAGGAAAGTGTTGATGATTACTTCAATCAGCACCAACCTGATTATGTTTTCCATCTGGCATCGCTTGTATTCGGTTTGAAAGGAAATCTGGATAACCAGCTAAAATCGATATCCAACAATACCATTATCAACCAGAACGTTATTCTGGCTTGCCATAAGTTTAACGTAAAGAAAATCTTCTTTGCTGGTACCGTCGCCTCTTATCCTTTCCCGTATGTTCAGCTACCATTGGATGAAGACGACTTGATGTTGGGCGAGCCTCATGGAGGCGAGTATGGGTATGCCATGTCAAAACGGCATGCTCTGGCCTATCTCAAAATATTGAACCAGTATCATAATGTTGATTATTGTTATGCCCTGTTCACCAACCTGTTTGGCGCAAACGATAAGTTTGATCCAATCAATGGACATGTCATTCCTTCATTGATCGATAAAACATACAACAGCTTGCAACGCGGTGATAATCAACTGACAGTGTGGGGTAGACCGGAAACGACACGAGATTTCTTATATAATAAGCAAGCTGGTCTGGCAGCGCTACACGTCATGAATAACCTGAGCGGTGTGGTCAATATTGCCAGCGGCGTAGAAACGTCAATGGGAGATATCGTTAACGCGATTGCCCGTTATTATGATAACAAGATAACGGCAGTGTGGGACGCGGACGCTCCGATCGGAATTCCGAAAAGAAGTGTATCAATAAAACGCTTGAATGATTCAGGCTTTCAGCCAGAGTTTGATTTAAACCTGCAAATCTCAGATACAATTTCTTGGTATGAGAACAATGTTTCCAGGATAAGAAAATGAAAAAAATAGCTATAATTTCCAGCTTCTCCGAAAGCTGTGGCAACGCTTATTTTACAAAAATTTTAATGGACTCCATGACAGATGCTGGTGTTCAAGTTGAGTGTCTCAGTTTAAACTTGTTGTTAACTCAATCTGTTAACCCTGAGGTCAGAAAGAAAGCCGACAAACATATCGACGATCTGTGTGAAAAACTCAAACAGTTTGACGGTGTGAATATTCAGTTTGAAGCCGGACTTTATGGCACCATCCCGTCCGATATCATCAAGCGCACATTAAAGCTGGTTTCCGCCAACCCGCACACCAGTGTGACGCTGCATAGCCCAAGACTGGTTAGCGATAGCGCGTCACAGCGTGAAGCCATTAAACAGGCTCTCAAGCTGCGTATCAAAACAGCTATCAGGATGTATTTCGCCGAACTCAGACGTAATGTATCGACCCGACTGAACGCGACCATTATCAAGAACTTGATCAAGAGAAGAATCAATATCATCGCTCATACTTTAAGAGCGAAGGAACAGATTGAATTATTCTTTAATTACGACAACGTTCATGTACATCCGTTGAAAATCGTGGATGAATCACATGAAACATCGCCGGACCTCCTGAAGGCGATTAGAGTAAAATATAAATTCCGTGAGAATGATAAAATCATCGGTATGTTTGGCTTTGTGAATGAATACAAAGGCCACTCAATGGCGATCAAGACGTTATCCTGCATGCCGAAAGGTTATAAATTAATGATCTTTGGCAGACAGCACCCTCAGACGATCAAGAATAACGAACTGGTTAACCATTACATTTCATCACTTCAGCATCAAATTCATTGTGATAAAGTCGCGGACCGCGTCTTCTTCATGGGTGAATACGATAACGAAGATTTTATCAACCTTGCAGGATCGGTTGACTACGTTTGGCTGCCATACGTAGAAAACGGTCAGGATGGTTCCGGTATCGCCTCCATTTGTATGGACGTATCCAAACAAGTGCTGTGCTCTTCGTCATTTGCATTTGATGAATTGTTCCGTCTGATTCCAGATTACAGTAACTATTCTCGATTCGATATCGGTAACTATTTGGAACTGGCGACTAAAACAACACGCTTTATTCCTGCCAAACCCAAACAAGCATCATCCGGAGAGAAAAAATATACTCTGCGGTCTCAGGCTGAGCTTTATATCAAACTGTCAACAGAATAAAGCGAAAGAGCCGTCTCTTTATGAGGCGGCTCGTTATCTTCTGGGAAAAACATGATTAACGTTCTGCATTTTTATAAAACTTACTACCCCTATACTTATGGTGGAATTGAGCAGGTTATATTTCAGCTTTGTGAGGGTGCGGCCCATCATGGCGTTAACTCAACGGTTGAATATATTGCTCCCAAAGACAGCGATATAGAAAAGTTTCACCACCATAACGTTACCTGCGACCATAAATTTTTCGAAATATCTTCTACCCCGTTTTCCTTATCATCGATAAGAAAATTCAAAAAGCTGGCCGAATCCGCAGATATCATTCACTACCACTTTCCTTATCCTTTTGCTGATATGCTGCATTTTATCTGCAAAATTAAAAAGCCGACGGTCGTCAGCTATCACTCTGATATCCTGAAACAAAAATATCTGCTGAAATTGTATAAACCGCTGATGTACAATTTTTTGGAGTCGGTGACATCAATTGTGGCAACGTCGCCAAACTATCTGGCTACAAGTGAGACGCTGCAAAAATTCAGCCATAAAACCTCGGTGATTCCTATTGGGCTGGATACCCGCTCTCACCAGGTTATTGATAATGACAATAAGCTGAAATGGCAAAAAACCCTGCCCGAGCGCTTTCTGCTTTTTATCGGAAATCTAAGGTATTACAAAGGGCTGGGCACGCTATTAGCTGCCATAGAGAATAATCCGGAAATAAATATTGTTATTATTGGATCCGGGCCTCAGGAAAAACAGCTAAAAGAACAGGTCGCAAGAAAAAACATTGAAAATGTCTATTTTCTTGGTGCACTGCCTGACAACGATAAAACCACATTACTTGAGCTTTGCTCCGGCATTGTTTTTCCATCTCAATTAAGAACAGAGGCATTTGGGATCACCCTGCTGGAAGGGGCAATGCATGGTAAACCGCTGATCTCCTGTGAAATTGGCACCGGCACATCTTTTATTAACATTGATGGTCAGACCGGGCTTGTCGTGCCGCCATCGGATCCGGCAAAACTGCGTGAAGCGATGGAATATTTGTGGATGAATCCGGAAAAAGCGCAGGAAATGGGCCAAAACGCCCAAAAACGATTCCATGAGCTATTCACGGCTGAAAAAATGGTGAATGACTACGTCAATCTTTACAAAAAGCTTCTGCATAGAGAGCACGTATAGTCATCCCCTCTTCCGGCGGCAAGGATGCCTGATTTCCCGCTATCAGTAACTTCTATAGAAATCCACCTCTCCAGCTAACGCCTGCCCTTGTCTAAAGCGCGGCAGGTTGTCCAGGAACAGTTTCCCCAGCCGAGCAGGTACCAGCGGCCCGGCGACATGCGCCGTGATGGTGAGGTTCAGTGTCCGCCAGAACGGATGATCGCCCGGCAGAGGCTCCTGCCGAAACACATCCAGCACCGCCCCGGCAATCTGCCCCTCGTGCAAGGCTGCGCACAAATCCGTATCCACCACCGCGGTGCCACGGCCAACGTTGATAAACAACGCCGAAGGCTTCATCGCTGCAAACACGCCGGCGTGATAGATATCCGTTGTGGCTGGCGTATCCGGCAAAATGTTGATGACGTAATCCGCAGACGCTACCGCCTGCTCAAGCGATGACAACCCTTCTACCCGTACAAACATCGGCATCTCACGCGGTGAATAAGCAACCCCGAACAGCTCCACGCCAAAAGGCTGCAAAAAAGCCGCCACCTCCCGGCCAATATCCCCCGCGCCGACAATCAGCACCCGACGCCCGAACAGCGACCCCGGCAATATCTTTTTCCACTCGCCGCTTTGCTGACTCCGCAACCGTTGTGATAAATGAAGCTCATGCTGCAACAAGTAGGCCAGCACGTATTCAGCAATAGGCTGCCCAAACACCCCGACAGCCCGGCTCAGCCGATAATCACGCGGCAACCCCGCTGCCAGTAAAGGTTTATAGCCGGCCCAGGTCGATTGTAACCAACGAGGTTTCGCCCCCTGAGCCAGTAGTGGAGCAGCCTTATCCGGCTCGCCCACCCAGATATCACAGGCAGCAGCCTGAGCAACCTCACCGGAGCCGATCAGCAACGGTAAGTCCGGCGCCGCTTCACGCAGCACGTCTCGTAGCTCATCCGCACGGGAGTCCAACAGCAGAATGGATGTCATGTTCGTCGTCTATGGAAAACACATGCGACGATAATATATGAAATCGAGATAGCGCCAAATAGCAGTGGCTTATGACTGAGACTGTTTGGGAAACGATAAGAAAACAAGAAAAAACAGAGAGAAAACTTGGAGCGGGAAACGAGACTCGAACTCGCGACCCCGACCTTGGCAAGGTCGTGCTCTACCAACTGAGCTATTCCCGCGTAGGATGGTTATTCAAAGCGCCTTGAAGCATCTAATTCTTTGTAACCAATTGATTAAAAAGGCTTTAACACTTTAAGGCGTTTGGAATGGCGCTGATTATGGACTGGTTCGCCCACTATGGCAAGTGCTTTTTCGTGCCTTTAGTTTCGTTTGTTTATAATATCGACAATCCGTTACTGTACATCCCCCGGCTGGCGATACAGCGCGGCAATGCCGCCCCGCGCCTTTTCCCGCCATCGACGTCGTTCAGGATACACCGAAGCAGCCGAGGCCACGCCAGCGCCTTCCCTGTTTCCATTTGTCGGACAAGATGGCTATTTAGCGCCACGACTCTCCCGTATTTAGTTTTTGCTCCAATCATTATCATCTATCGCGCAACGTCATAATATCGCCGTGGAATAATTGTCATTTTAGAACGCTCGTCATCACGCGCGTTTATCGGTAATATCCGGCGAGTGAAATAAATAAGATGCGGTAGATATAAAATCTGATTGAGCACGCGCGGGCATTCTGGCAAATTAAATCGACATCCAATGGCGCATCAATCACTGTTGATGTCATGAATTAAAAATAAAGCCGTTAATTTCACATAGCGTTATTACTCGACAACACCACAACCACTATTTCATTCTTCTTTATGCAGGCTTTTGAGAAGCAGGTTGCTGGCTCATTTCTGGAGAGTACGCGTATGCCAGATATCAATATATTTTTTTCTTCCCTGCTCGAACGGCAATTACATGATGCCGCCGGGCGCGCCAGTGCCCGGGCGGCAGCGTTGAGCCGTCAGGAATTGCATCAAAAAGCCCGTGCGCTGCTCGACCAGCTCACCGGTATAGACAACGACGATAGCTATCAGGATGACCGCTCCGGGCAACCCGCTGACGATGCCCCTGAACGGCTGGCGCGCGCCCGGCAGGCCTCCGCTTTTGTCAACGACCACGGCGCAAACCCGTTCAACTGCCTGACTTACCAGCAACTATCGCTGATTGTCTACGATGAAAGCGGCGTGTTTACCCTGAATGAACGCCGGGCCGCCTGGAGCGAAGCCTACGCCCAGGATCAAGCCTGGCGACAGCACATCGTTACGCAGGCTCGCCTAAACTACCGACATCCTCAGTGGCAAATACGCTTTTTTACCGAGGTCCTGAAAAATTATCGGGCGCTGTCGGCGATTGAAAAAGCGCAATACCCGCGTTACTACGAACGGGAATTGCAATGCCACCTGCTGCCTCACCGCGACGGGGCTCACCCCTTCGACTTTTCCGGTCTGGCCGATTACCCAAGCCTACTGGAAATGCTGCTTGCCATCCGGCAGGACAGCCCCAGACGGGAAATGTCGCCGTCTACCGTCAATCCTGCGCCCTAAGCCCGGCGGCCAGCCCTCTGATCGACGTCAGCCGCGCGGCCGGGTCGTTAACCGGGGTATGAATGATGAACTCGCCGACGCCAAAGCGCTGGTGATAGTGCTGCAACTGGCGGTGGACCTCCGCCGCCGTGCCATACAGGATATTCTGCGCCTGCTTCTCGATACGAAACTGCGTGCTGCCGGACTGCCGCACCAACGTGTCCGCCTGTTCCTGCGACAGCACGTTCAGCGGCGCCCGGTCCCCGATATATACCTTGTAGTTATACCGCTCGCCCGCCAGCGCTTTCGCCTCGTCATGGCTGTCCGCCACGATCACCGATAGCGATAACAGCGCCTGTGCCTGCTCAGGCTGATACTCGCGCCAGGTCAACAATGCTTCCGTCAACAGGGTTTCACTGGGCTGGATAAACCCGGCGAACACAAAATTCCAGCCCAGCGACGCCGCCAGACGCGCGCTTTCCGCACTGGCGCCCAGCAGAAAACGCGCCGGCGCCGCCGGTGGCGACGGCGTAGCGCGCAGGTCGGCATCCGGTGCCGCTCCCGGCTCCAGCAGCTCATGCAATTGCCGCAGTTTATCGGCAAACGACACCTGGCGCGCCGGGTCAACCTCCTGTTGCAGCGCACGGGTCGACAGGGGAAAACCGCCCGGCGCCTTGCCGACGCCCAGATCGACCCGATCCGGCGCCAGCGACGACAGTACATGGAAATTCTCCGCTACCTTATAAGGGCTGTAGTGTTGCAACATCACCCCGCCGGAGCCAATCCGGATATGACGGGTATGGGCCAGCAGCCAGGCAATCAACACTTCCGGCGACGATCCCGCCAGTGCATCGGAGTTGTGGTGTTCAGACACCCAGAAACGGGAATACCCCGACGCTTCGGCGAGGCCAGCCAGCTCGACGGTCCGGGCCAGCGCATCGGCGGCGGTCATCCCCTCCGCAATCGGGCTTTGATCCAATAAGCCAAGACGATAACTCATATATTTCCCTTCTGTGATCCAGCCTAAATTTCCCGCATGTTTTCATAGCCTGGAAAAATCCATAAATAACAAAACAGGGTTTGGTTAGTACAAATCCGCACTATAAATAAAATGAGAATCACAATAATCAGCGTAGTGAACTGCATACTTTCCTAACTTAATTTTCATTCTGCTCATGTTCGAAAAATAGGCGCACGCCATAAGCATCAATTTCAATTCCTGAATAAACAAATCACAAAACCCCCTGAGACATTTTTTTGCTTTGTCATATTCAATTTTGTTGTTTTACATCCTGTATCCTCTCATCAATAGTATTTTTCAGTTTTGTTAACCCTCTATTAACCACCTGAACATGAGGTTTCTCCGGCACCTTATCCGTGCCGGAGACGGGTTTCTTTTCGCCAAATTTCGCTGTAGGGAGCATGCTGATGAGTGAAAAAACGATTCCCCGACAAAAGACGAGTCCTGACCAGCGTCAGCTGAGGCTGGGCGTGATATTGCAGGGCGCGGCCGGAAACATGTCGGCCTGGCGGCACGGCAATGTGGTGCCGGACGCCAGCATCAACTTCGGGTTTGTGCTGGATACCGTGAAAAAAGCCGAACAGGGGAAATTCGACTTCGCCTTCGTGGCTGACGGCCTGTACATCAACGAGAAGTCCATTCCCCACTTTCTCAACCGGTTCGAACCGCTGACGCTGTTGTCGGCGCTGGCGGCGTCAACCCATCACATCGGCCTGGTCGGCACCCTGTCCACCTCCTATAGCGAGCCGTTCACCACCGCGCGGCAGTTCGCCAGCCTCGACCATTTGAGCCACGGTCGCGCCGGCTGGAACGTGGTGACCTCGCCGCTGGAAGGATCGGCGAAAAACTTCTCGCGCGCCCAGCACCCGGAACACGCCCTGCGCTATCGCATCGCCGATGAATTTCTGCAGGTGGTGAAAGGGCTGTGGGACTCCTGGGAAGACGATGCGTTTATCCGCGACAAAGCCAGCGGCCGCTTCTTCGACCCGCAGAAACTGCATACCCTGAATCATCAGGGGGAATTTTTCTCGGTCGCCGGACCGCTGAACATCGGCCGCACGCCGCAGGGCCGCCCGATTATCTTTCAGGCCGGCGCGTCGGATGACGGCAAGAAACTGGCCGCCAGCCACGCCGATGCCATTTTCACCCACCAGCACACGCTGGCGGAAGCGCAGGCGTTTTACCACGACGTCAAGCAACAACTGGTGGAACAAGGGCGGCGCGAAGACCAGTTGCACATCTTTCAGGGCGTCAGCGTACTGGTGGGCGACAACGCGGAAGACGTGGAACGCCAGTATCAGAACACCGCCGCGCTGGTCACTATAGAAGACGCGCTGAATTACCTCGGCCGCTACTTCGAACACTACGACTTTTCGCAGCACCCGCTGGATGAACCGTTCCCGGATATCGGCGCGCTGGGCCAGAACAGTTTTCGCAGTACCACTGATGAAATCAAGCGCAACGCCCGCGAGCGCGGACTGACGCTGCGTCAGGCGGCGCTGGAAGCCACCACCCCGCGTCCGCTGTTCAGCGGCACGCCGCAACAGGTGGCGGACGGGTTGCAATTGTGGTTTGAACAGCGCGCCGCCGATGGCTTCATCATCCAGAGCGCCACGCCGGATAACTTCACCCGGTTTGTCGATCAGGTAGTACCGTTGCTGCAACAGCGCGGCCTGTTCCGCCGGGAGTACCCCGGCTACACGCTGCGGGAAAGCCTGGCGTTGGATTATCCGACCAATCGCTACGCCGCCACCCGCCAACCGGCAGAGGAAACGGCACCGTGAACGCGCGCCACGCCACGCCGCTGCTGCTTGCCGCACTGCTGTTCAGCGCTGGCGGGCACGCCGAGCCCGCCACCGTCGGGCGCATCGACCTGAAGGCCAATCAGTTGCCGGTGCGCGCGCCGGGCAACCCGCAGGCCATCGCCGAGATCCCGGCCGGGTTTACCTTTGCCGAACCCGGCACGCTGACGGTGGCGATCTCCAACCACAGTTCCCCGCCGCTGGCGTTGCTGGCGGATGACAACAAGACGCGCATCGGCAGCGATCCGGACATCGCCCGGCTGCTTGCCGACGCGCTGGGGCTGAAGCTCAAGCTGGTGCCGACTGCCTGGGAAGACTGGCCGTTGGGTATCGCCTCCGGCCGCTATGACGCCGCCATCATCAATATCGCGGTGACCAAAGCGCGCAAGGAGCGATTCGATTTCGCCACCTACCGCGTGGATACGCTGGGTTTTTACGTCAAATCCACCAGCCGGATTCAGGCGATTCGCGGGCCGGCGGATGTGGCGGGGCTGAAAGTGATTGTCGGTTCCGGCACAAATCAGGAAAACATCCTGCTGGGCTGGGATCGCCGGAATCGCGCTCAGGGTTTGCCGCCGGTACAGCCGATCTACGTGACCGACGATGCCGCCGCCAACCTGAGTATTCAGTCCGGCCGGGTGGATGCCTTTTTCGGCCCGCATTCCATCGGGGCGTACAAAGCGGCGTTGACCGGCCAGACGCGGATGGTGGGCATCGGCCCCACCGTCGCGCCGGTGGCGGTCACCACCCGTAAAGGCAACGGGCTGGCGCAGCCGATCAGCACCGCGATCAACGGCGTCATCGCCGGCGGGCAGTACGCGCAGGTGCTGGATCGCTGGGGCGAGAATGACGAAAAAGTCACACGCTCCGACGTCAATCCACGCGGTCTGGACGAATAACCCGGCTCGCACCGACCGTCGATTTTTTATGTTCAAGGAATACGCTATGCAGACTCTCGCCGTTCGTTCGTTTTACCGTCTGGTCGCCACGCTGCTCGGCGGCTGGCTGTTGCTCGGCAGCGCACAGGCCGCCGGCATCGACCTCCAAGCTAATCAGCAACCGATCCATGCGCCCAAAAACCCGCAGGCCATCGCCCAGATTCCGGCCGGATTTACCTTTGTCGAACCGGGCAAACTCACCGTCGCGGTCGCGGCATTGGGTTCCTCGCCGCCGCTGGCCTTTCTGGCGGATGACAACAAAAGCGTCATCGGCAGCGAGCCGGACATCGCCCGGTTGGTGGCCGACAGCCTCGGGCTGGAACTGAAGCTGGTATCGACGTCGTGGGAAGACTGGCCGCTGGGCGTCGCTTCCGGCAAGTACGATGTCGCCATCACCAACGTGACGGTGACCAAAGCGCGCAAAGAGCGTTTTGACTTTGCCACCTACCGCGCCGATACGCTGGGCTTCTACGTGAAATCCAGCAGCAAGATCCAATCGATCCAAAGCGCTAAAGACATCGCCGGGCTGCGGATCATCGTCGGCTCCGGCACCAATCAGGAGGCTATCCTGCTCGACTGGGACAAGCAAAACCACGCCGCCGGCCTGCCGCCGTTTCAGCCGGTCTACGTCACCGATGCCGCCGCAGCCAACCTGAGCATTCAGTCCGGCCGCGCCGACGCCACATTCGGCCCGAACGTCACCGGCGCGTACAAAGCGGCGCTGAACGGCCAAACCCGGCTGGTGGGCACGGTCAACGGCGGCTGGCCGCAGGTGGCGCACATCGCGGTGACCACCCGTAAAGGCAACGGGTTGGTGAGCGCCCTCAATACCGCGCTCAACGGCGTGATTCAGGGCGGCGAGTACGACCGGGTGCTGAACCGCTGGGGAGAAAGCGTGGAACGCATCAGCCGTTCGGAGATCAACCCGCCGGGCCTGGGCGACGCGCCGCTGTAATTCGCATCCGGCTGAACAGGGAGGACACCATGTCTGAAGAACGCTTTATTATCACCTACCCGGAAGACGCCCGCATTGCGCCGGTGCTGGACGGCCTGTTCGCCGAATACCGCCAGCGCTACGGCGATTACTTCGCCCATCGGGATCCGGAGCCGGAAGGTCTCTATCTGCAGCCGGACGGCATCTTCATTGTGCTGCTGCGCGATGAGCGGCCGATCGCCACCGGCGCACTCAAACGCTACGACGCCACCACCGCTGAACTCAAACGGATCTGGACCGACAGAACCTTGCGCCGTCAGGGGCTGGCCAAACGGGTACTGCGTGAGCTGGAACAGCACGCCCGCCGACTGGGCTACCGGGATTTATTCCTGACCACCGGTTTTCGTCAGCCGGAAGCGGTCGGCCTGTATCTGAGCGAAGGCTATCAGCCGCAGTTCGATACCCAGGTCGACCCGGAATACTACAGCCTGCCGCCGCACGATGGCCGCTTGCCGTTTCGCAAACCATTGTATGGCCGTTTCACAAACCATTGTATGGCTCGGCGCCTAACCGGGCGGCGCAACAGCAACGGGTAAAGGTATAAGCTCATGACGCAATCCATCCATCCTTCACTGCCCCAGAATCCGGCCGATGTCCCTGCCGCACCGTTGCGCGTGGTGCCGGCGCGTTATCCGCTGCGTATCGCAGGCGCACTGTTTTCGCTGTTTATTTTCGCCGGCATCGCCGAGTCGGTAGCGCTCAACAGCCGCTGGGAATGGCCGGTGTTCGCCAGCTATTTCTTTAATCCGGTGATACTGGAAGGGCTGGGGCGCACGCTGCTGCTGACGCTGCTCGGCACCCTGTTCAGCATTATCGCCGGCACCGGACTGGCGCTGGCGCGGCTGTCGTCGTCCACGTTACTCAGCACGCTGGCCTGGCTGTACATCTGGCTGTTCCGATCGCTGCCGCTGATTCTGGTGCTGATTATCCTCTACAACTTTTCGTACCTGTACGACGCGCTGGCGCTGGGCATCCCCTTCACGTCCATCGAGTTTTTCCGCTACCCGACCATTGATGTGCTCGGCCCGTTCTCCGTGGCGGTGCTGGGGCTGACGCTGGTGCAATCGGCCTATACCGCCGAAATCATCCGCGGCGGCATCCTCGGCGTCGACGCCGGACAATTTGAAGCCGCCGCCGCGCTCGGCCTGCCGGGCTACCGCCGCACCTGGCGGATTATTTTGCCGCAGGCGCTGCGTTCGATTCTGCCGACCGGTTTCAACGAAATCATCAGTCTGGCTAAAGGCACCTCGGTGGTATACGTGCTGGCGCTGCCGGAGCTGTTTTACACCGTGCAGGTGATTTACAACCGCACCCAGCAGGTGATTCCGCTGCTGATGGTCGCCACCGTCTGGTATCTGGTGATCACCAGCGTGCTGTCGGTGCTGCAATATTTCGTGGAGCGCTACGTCGCCCGCGGCGCGGTGCGGGAAATAACGCCTCATCCGCTGCGGCGGTTATTCCGGCGCCTGAGCGCGCGCCGCCGACACTGATTTTCAGGGAGAAGCAACATGTCTGAAGCCATTGATCTCTATTCCATCCCGCGTACCGCGCCCCGCGCCGTGACCGAACAAGGCCGGATCGATATTCAGGGGGTCGGCAAGTGGTTCGGCGCGCACCGGGCGCTGGATAACATCAGCCTGACGCTGCCGCCCGGTTCGGTCACGGTGATTATCGGGCCGTCCGGTTCCGGCAAGTCCACCTTGCTGCGCGCCATCAACCACCTGGAACGGGTGGACGAAGGCACCATCCGCATCGACGGCGACTACATCGGCTACCGCCGTGAAGGCGATACGCTGTACGAACTGAAAGAACGGGAGATCCTGCGCCAGCGCCTCGGGGTCGGCTACGTATTCCAGAACTTCAACCTGTTCCCGCACCTGACGGTGCTGGAGAACATTATCGAAGCGCCGCGGGTGCATCGGTTGTATCGCCGCGCGCAGGCGCAGAGCGTGGCGCTGGCGCTGCTGGACCGGGTCGGATTACGCCACAAGGCGAATGCTTACCCGCGCCACCTGTCCGGCGGGCAGCAGCAACGTATCGCCATCGCCCGCGCGCTGGCGCTGAACCCCAAGGTGATGCTGTTTGACGAACCGACCTCGGCGCTGGACCCGGAACTGGTGGGCGAAGTGCTGGACGTGATCAAGGATCTGGCACGATCGGGCGTCACGATGGTGATCGTTACCCATGAGATCGGCTTCGCGCGCGAAGTGGCGGATCGGGTGGTGTTTATGGTGGACGGCAAAATCGTGGAAAGCGGCGACGCGCATCAGGTGCTGAACCATCCGGCCCATCCGCGCACCGCCAGCTTTTTAAACAAGGTGCTCTAGCTTTAAACAAGGTGCTATAGATTGTGTCCCGATTCCCCGGCTGACGCCGGGGAGAGAGGGTTATTTCAGTCGTTCACGCAATTCGGTGGACGCCTGCAACAGTGCGGCGCGGGTGGCCGGCACGTCGCTCAACGCATTGAGCAGACCGAAGTCATGGATCATGCCGTTATAGCGCGTGACGGTAACATCCACCCCGGCGGCGTCCAGCTTACGGCCGTAGGCTTCGCCCTCGTCGCGCAGTACGTCCAGTTCGGCGGTTTGAATCAGCGCCGGCGGCAAGCCGGTCAGCTGTTCGCGGGTCGCCTGCAGCGGCGAGGCCAGAATATCGCGGCGCTGCTTGCTGTCGGTGGTGTAGGCATCCCAGAACCATTCCATCATGTTGCGGCTCAGGAAGTAACCATTCTGGAACTGCCGGTAAGACGCGGTGTTGAAGTTGGCGTCGGTCACCGGCCAGAACAGCACCTGATAACGAATACGCGGCGTACCCGCCTGTTTGGCCTGCTGCGCCACCGCCGCCACCATGTTGCCGCCCACGCTGTTGCCCGCCAGCGCCAGTCGTGAACCATCAACGCCAATGTCTTTGCCATGCTCCGCCACCCAGCGGGTCGCGGCATACGCCTGACGAATCGCCACCGGATAGTGCACTTCCGGCGATGGAGAATAATCGACGAACACCGCCGCCGCGCCGGACTGTACCACCAGATCCCGTACGAAACGCTCATGCGTCTGGTAATCCCCCAGAATCCAGCCGCCGCCGTGGAAGAACATGAACGCCGGCAGAACCCCGGTGCTGCCCGCTGGTTTAACGATGATCAGCGGGATTTTCTGGCCGTCGACGGTAATGGTTTTCTGGGTGACGTCGGCCGCCGGCAGTTTCGCACCCGCCTGCGCCGCCACCAGCACTTCGCGCGCTTCCGCCGGCGACAGCTGTTCGATCGGCTTGCCGCCGCCCGCGTTCAGTTTATCCAGAAACGCCTGCACATGACGTTCGGCATACGGCGCGTTGTTATCCGCTGCGGCGGCATTTCCCGTTACAGCGGCCAGCAAGGCCGCGACAAGACATTTTCTCATGATGAATTACCCTGGTGTTAAGTGAAAAAGAGTTTATTTTTTATTTATTTATTCACCTTATTTCTCACTGACTCAGATAACGGTCAGTTTTACATCGATGTTGCCGCGCGTCGCGTTGGAGTACGGGCAAACGATGTGCGCTTTCTGTACCAGGTCTTCCGCTACCGCACGCTCCAAACCCGGCAGAGAGATTTTCAGTTCGACTTCGATGCCGAAACCGTTCGGAATCACGCCGATCCCCACGCTGCCATTGATGGTGGTCGCCGCCGGAATCGATACTTTGTCGCGTGCGCCGACGAACTTCAGCGCCCCCAGGAAACAGGCGGAGTAACCGGCAGCAAACAGTTGCTCCGGATTGGTGCCTTCACCGCCGGCGCCGCCCAGCTCGCGCGGGGTAGTCAGTTTGACATCCAGTTGCTGGTCGGAAGAGACCGCACGTCCGTCACGACCGCCGTTAGCCTGGGCATGAGCAACATAGAGAACTTTTTCAATAGACATGGTGTGACTCCTTTTGAGTGGATTGGGTTGGCGATTTAAATCGATAAAAATTAAATCGCACACTACTTAATTGGATATAAAAAAACATAATCAACAAACGCGCATCCCACGACATCAATCATCAAATATGCCTGATGAGGCTGGCGCGCAGCGTTTCCAGATCCGTCTTGATGGCGCGTAACTGCTCGATGTTGCATTCCGCCGCGCAGAACACGCCTTCCGGCACCGCCTTCGCCTGATTCTGCAATTCACGACCGTCATCGGTCAGCTCAATCAGCACCTGACGTTCGTCTTCAGTACCGCGGCGGCGCGTCACCAGCCCTGCGGTTTGCAGGCGCTTGAGCAGCGGCGTCAGGGTGGCGGAATCCAGAAACAGACGTTCGCCCAGTTCAGATACCGTTACCCCGTCGCGCTCCCACAACACCAGCATCACCAGATACTGGGGATAGGTGAGGTTCAGCTCGGTCAGCAAGCGGCGATACAACTTGTTCATCGCCAGATTCGCCGAGTAGAGCGCAAAGCAGAGTTGGCCGTCCAGCCGGAGGGCGTCATCACTCAGTGTCGGTTTGGTGTCGGTATCTTTTCTGTTCATGGTCGCCACTCTACATCGCTCAAAATTAAATAGCAAACGATTTAGATTAAAAAATGACAAAACCCGAAGAGAAAATTCTAATGCATTGATAATAAATAAAAACCGGCGAATAGCACCGCCGGTTTACCGTCAGTTATGGTTACAGGCAGCGCTGGTTACAGCCAACGCTATGCCGTATGGCGATTATAAATGCGGATAAACACCCGGTCCGATCGGCAGCCCCAGCAGATACCACACCAGCAACAGCGCCAGCCAGACGGTAAAAAACACCAGCGGATACGGCAACACCAGCGAGTAATAGGTGCCCAGCCGCGCCGTTTTGTTATAGCGCTGCAGGAATCCGAGGAATAGCGGAATGAACGGCGACACTGGCGCCAGCGGGATCACCGACGAATCCGCCACCCGGAACACGATCTGGGCAAAGGCCGGATGAAAGCCCAGCAACATGAACATCGGCACGAAAATCGGCGCCAGAATCGACCAGATGGCCGAACCGCTGGCGATAAACATGCACAGGAACGCCGACAGGAAGATCAGCCCGACAAACGCCGGTATCCCGGTCATGCCCAGCGATTCCAGCAAGTCGGTCAACCCGATGGCGATGAACTTGCCCATGTTGCTCCAGTTGAAAAACGCCACGAACTGCGACAGCGGAAACACCATGACGATGAAACCGGCCATGCCCTTCATCGGGTCCACCATCAACTGCGGCAGATCGTTCTGGGATTTGATTTGGCCGGTGACCATGCCGTAAGGAATCGACACCACAAAGAAAAACAGAATGATCAGCGGCACAATGCCCTGAATAAACGGCGACGGCATCACGGTATGCTTGACCGGATCGCGCAGCGGCCCCCATTCCGGCACCACCAGCAACGCGACGATAGCGATGAACGCCAGCCCGGCGATACCGCTGGCGCGCAGGCCGCGATTTTGCTCCGGCGTCAACCGCGACAGATGCTCGTTGCGTTCACCCTGATAAGGCGGCAGACGCGGCTCGATGAATTTGTCGGTCAGCAGCGCCCCGGCAATGGTCAACACGACCACCGACGCCGCCATGAAAAACCAGTTATCAATCACGCTGACATGTACCGCCGGATTGATGACCTTGGCCGATTCGGTACTCAACCCGGACAACAGCACATCGGTGGTGACGATCAGCAGGTTGGCGGTAAAACCGGAACCGACGCCGGCGATCGCCGCCAGCAGACCGGCCACCGGATGACGGCCGACCGCCAGAAAAATCAGCGCCCCCAGCGGCGGCATCACCACCAGCGCGGCGTCCGACGAGATGTGGCTGAAAAACGCGATAAACAGCACCATGTAGCTGGCGTAGCGGGCGCTGACGCGCGAGGCCATCTTGTACATCAGCGTTTGCAGCAGGCCGACGCGCTCCGCCAGCCCGGCGCCCAACACCAGCGCCAGAATGGCGCCCAGCGGGGTAAAGGCGCTGAAATTCCTGATGACGTTGGGCAAAATCCATTGCAGCCCTTCTACGCTGAGCAGGTTTTTCACCCGCACCACCTCGCCGTTGGCCGGGTTGGTGGCGGTAATGCCAAACCAGGAAAACAGCGCGCTGGTCACCATCAGCGCGGCAATCAGGTATACAAACAACAGAAACGGATTGGGGATTTTGTTCCCCACCCGCTCTACCCACTGAAATAGCCCGCCCGGCTGCGGCTGACTGCTTTCCGCTGTCACACTCATGGTTTTCCCCTCTGTACTGAATTTTTATGTGGTTGTTTTGTTGTGATTTATAGGTAAAACACGGTCAGGTATCGGGCGGTGATTCACGTGTATCTCTCTGAACACATCGTTGACTCGCCCCCAAACCCTGCCGTCGGGTAATAGCGACCTTCCCCTGCTCGGTTTCTCCGCCACGTTTGCGGCGGTTGCGGGAACGACGCAACGACAGCAAACGATTGCCGGACTACGGTCAACAAACCGGGAGCATTAGCCTTGCAACGGCGATGGCTGGATACCGGCCGGGATCGGGCAGCGGTACGGCGTTTCCTGCCGTTGCTGCCGCCACTCCTGCCGACAGGCTTGCAACAACGCACTGTCGGTCAACAGCGCCAGCGCGGTGGCCGACATCACTTTCGCCGCCAGCAGCATGCCCTTGTGCGCCAGCGAAGTGCGGCCCTGCGCCACCGCCTGCCAGGTATGCAGCGGCGTGCCGAGCGCGTAGCAGGGGCTGAAGCACTGGGCGGTCGGCACCAGCCAACTGACATCCCCGACGTCGGTGGAGCCGGACAGCAACGATTCGGTCGGCGCATAGGGCGCGACCTGCGAGGTCAGCGCCTGGCCTTTCAGCGTGCGGCTGAACGCCTGACCGGCCGCGCCGCCGGTGCGGGCGATGGTCGCCAGATTGCTGGCGATATCCTCGGCGCTCAGCGTCCGGGCTATCTCAGCGGCGTACTCCTGCTCCTGCCCGCTGTATGCCGGCACGCCAAACGCCGCGACAAAGCCGTACATCGCCTGTTCCAGCGTCCGGTTGGGCACATAGTTGGAACAAGCCTTGTCGAAGCGCACCGTCAGGGTGGTGTCGGTCATCAGCGCCGCGCCGCGGGCGATATTCACCACCCGCTCGTAGATGGCTTGCGCCTGATCGATCTGCGGCGCGCGCACCAGATACAGCACTTCGGCGTCCGCCTGCACCACATTGGGCGAATGGCCGCCGGTGTCGGTCACGGCGTAATGCAGCCGTGCGTCGGGAATGATGTGCTCGCGCAGGAAATTAGCGCCGGTGTTCATCAGCGTTACCGCATCCAGCGCGCTGCGCCCCAGATGCGGCGCGGCCGCCGCGTGCGCCGCCACGCCTTTGAAACGAAAGGCGGCCTGAATGTTGGCCAGCGTCGGGGTACAGAACATGCCGCTGAAGGTTTCCGGGTGCCAGGTCAGCGCCGCGTCCACGTCATCGAACACGCCCTCGCGCGCCATGAAGGTTTTACCGGAGCCGCCCTCTTCCCCCGGGCAGCCGTAAAAGCGAATAGTGCCGGCCTGCGGGTGTTGTTCCAGCCAGGCTTTCACCGCCAGCACCCCGCCCAGCCCGGCGGTGCCGAGCAGATTGTGGCCGCAACCGTGGCCGTTGCCGCCCGCCGCCAGCGGCGACGGCGCCGCGCAACCGGCCTGCTGGCTCAACCCGGCCAGCGCGTCGAACTCGCCCAGCAGCGCTACCACCGGCTGGCCGCTGCCAAAACTGGCGACGAACGCGGTATCGATGCCGGCGATGCCGCGCTGCACGCAAAAACCCTCCGCCTCCAGCGCACCAGCCAGCCGTTCGGCCGAGTAATGCTCGGTAAAGCGGGTTTCCGGGTGATCCCAGATATCATCCGCGATGGCGGCCAGCTGTTGCGCGCGGGCGGCCAGCGTGTGGTTAACAAATCCGACGATGGCCTGGGTCATTGCGCCTCCCCAAACTCGCGGATATTGAGCGCCAGCAGCGCCAGCGTTTTCACCGCCACCGCCATCACGCTTTCGTCAAAATCGAACTTCTCGTTGTGATGCCCGGCGCTGAGTTCGGTGCCGAACACCGCGTAAGACGCCAGACCGCCGTGCGCTTTCACCCGCTCCATCAGGTAGGTGGCGTCTTCAGAACCGGCCGCGCCGTCTTTGCGGTCGATAATGTGGGTCAGTTCCCGCACCTGCTCCGCCTGACGGCGAATGAACGCCACCCATTCCGGGCTGGGCTGGCTGCACTGCGCCGCGCCCATCAACGCGATATCCACCTCAACGCCGTGCATGGCGGCCGCGCCGTCGATCACCTTCAGCGCCTGCTGATAAATAAACTCGTTGACCTCGTTGGTGGCGCCGCGGGTTTCCACTTTCATCACGGCGTGCGACGGCACCACGTTGCGCCCGGTGCCGGCCTGCAACACGCCGACGTTGATACGCGAGCTGCCGCCGCTGTGGCGAGGAATGGCATGCAGCCCCAGCGTGGCCTGCGCCGCCGCCAGCAGGGCGTTGCGGCCTTCTTCCGGTCGACCGCCGGCGTGAGACGCCACGCCGCGGTAGGCAACGTCCAGCTTGGTGGTCGCCATGAAGGTGTCGTTACCGCACACCAGATGCCCGTTCGGAATACCGGTGCCGATATGAATGGCGGTGAAATAGTCCACGTCGTCCACCACGCCCGCTTCCGCCATTGATTTACCGCCGCGGGTGCCCTCCTCCGCCGGCTGAAACAGAATTTTGATGGTGCCGCACAGGTGCTCGCGCATCGCCATCAATACCTGCGCCAGTCCCAGCCCGATAGTGGTGTGGCCGTCATGACCGCAGGCATGCATCATGCCGGCGTTGCAGGAAGCGAACCCGTCGCGGAACGGGCGGTGATCGTCCGCCAGTTGTTCGTTAAGATCGAGCGCGTCCATATCGACGCGATAGCCGATGACCGGGCCGGGGCGTCCGGTGTCCAGCGTCGCCACGATGCCGGTAAAACCGCCGGAGAAATAGGGCAGCCATTGCGGCAGCGCGCCCTGCGCCAGCGCCCGTTGTTCCTGCGCCTGCAATACCTCGTCCGGCGGCAACCCCATGCGGGCGTCGGCGTTGATGACGTCCCGCCCAAGCTTAAGCGGATAACCCAGTTGGTGCAGCGCCTCGGCGACCCGCGTGGCGGTACGAAACTCCAGCCAGCCGGATTCCGCATATTTATGCAAATCGCGGCGCGTTTCCCGCAGCCACGGAATGAGTTTTTCCACGCGTTGTGACAAATCGGAATAAAGAACGTCTGAGTGCATAAGCCTGTTTTCTCTGGTGGTGTCCTGATCGATGACGCCCGTGCAACGGGCTGTCACGTAATTGAAAAAAATGTACACAAACCCACCAGTGTGAATAAGATGTCAGGATCTTTGGCGTGATAAATCACAGTTATCACCAGAACGGCGATCAGAGAACGAGATGACTCAGAACGTAAAGCTGCATCAGTTGCAATCATTCGTAGAAGTGGCGCGCCACGGCAGCATTCGGGCCGCGTCGCGGCAACTGAATCTGTCGCAACCGGCGCTGACCAAATCCATTCAGGAGCTGGAAGCCTGTCTGGGCGCACGCCTGTTTCTGCGCCACCGCCAGGGGATGGCGCTGACCGACTGCGGCGAAGCCTATTTCCGCCACGCCAGCCTGATTATGGAAGAGTTGCGCGTGGCGCGCGAAGACATCCAGCAGCGGCTTGGGCAGGCCAGCGGACGGGTCAATATCGGGGTCGGCGCCAGCATCGCCCACACGGTGATGCCGGAGATCGTCAACCGTTTTCACCGGCTTTATCCGCAGGTCAAACTGCGCATCACCGAAGGGCAACTGGTGGCGATGATCCACGAGCTGCGGCAAGGAGAGCTGGACTTCACCGTCAATACCTACTCCGGATCGTCCTATGATAACGAACTGTTATACGAAAAACTGATGGAAAAGGAATACTGCGTGGTGGTGCGGCGCGACCACCCGATTCAACGGGCGCATTCGCTGGAGGATTTGCTGGACTACGAGTGGACCATGCCCACCCCGCGCGGCAGTTACTACAAACAGCTGTTTGACCTGTTCGCCACGCTGCCGGTCACGCCCCGGGTCAGCGTCACCTGTGAAACCCTGATGTCCAGCGTCAGTCTGGTCGCCAAAACCGACTTCGTCAGCATCCTGTCGCGGGACGTCATCCGCGACCCGATCCTCGGCGAACGCCTGCGGGTGCTGGAGCTGGACCAGCCGCTGCCCAAAGCCACCTTCTATCTGATTCAGCGTAAGGACACCATGCTGTCGCCGATGGGCGCTCAATTAGCCAAACTGTTTCGGCGCTATTGCCGGTAATCGGCGCCATACGCGCTGGCTCATGTTTTTCGCCAGACCACATGGCGGAACAGATTCCTGGTTTAACACGTCGATGACTTAACACGTCGCTGATGCAAAAAAGCGGCGACAACCCGCAGGCCGCCGCCGCTGTGAGGCTCGCGCTAAAAGCGCCGCGTGAAGTCTGACGCCAACGGGATCAGAACGACGTCCAGTCGTCGCCGGCCTTCTCCTGTCGGGATGCCGGGCTCAGATTCGCCAGCGCGGCTACCCTCCCGGCCGGTTTGAGTTCCCGACGCGCCGCCGTTGCGCCGGCCACGCCCGGCAGTTTGAATACCGAGACAATCTCGTTCAATTGATGCGCCTGTTCTTCCAGCGAAGACGAGGTTGCCGAAGACTGTTCAACCAGCGCCGCGTTCTGCTGCGTCACGCTGTCCATTTGCGTGATGGCGGTTCCCACCTGGGAAATGCCCTTGCTCTGCTCGCTGGACGCCGAGGCGATTTCCCCCATGATATCCGTCACATTGGTGACCGACTTCAGGATATCCTCCATCGATTTGCTGGCCAGCGACACCTGCTCGTAGCCGTTTTTGACGTTGTCCACCGACTCGTCGATCAGGGTTTTGATTTCCTTCGCCGCCTGAGCGCTGCGCTGGGCCAGATTTCTGACCTCGCTCGCCACCACCGCGAACCCGCGACCGGCTTCTCCGGCGCGCGCCGCTTCCACCGCCGCATTCAGCGCCAGAATATTGGTCTGGAAGGCGATACTGTCGATCACATTGATGATGTCGACGATTTTCTGCGAACTGTGGGTGATGTTCTGCATGCTGTTGCTTACCGCTTTCACCACGTCGCCGCCGTTGTCGGCCGCTTTTGACGCATCCCGCGCCAGCGAGCTGGCCTGGTGGGCGTTATCCGCGTTCTGTTTCACCACCGCGCTCAGTTGTTCCATACTGGCGGCGGTCTCACTCAGGGCGGCGGCCTGCTCTTCGGTACGAGAGGACAGATCACTGTTGCCGGCGGCGATCTCGCTGCTGCCGTGATAAATCTCGCTGGCGCTGCGGCGAATATCGGTCACCGTCTTTATCCAGTTATTCTGCATGGTGTGAACAAACGGAATTAACTGCCCAATCTCATTGCGCCCCATCTCGCCGATTGTCGAATCCAGTTGCCCGTTCGACAGGATTTGCAGATGCGCTTTCACCTTCTCCAGCGGGCGGCCCATCTGAATAGCGAGATAGCGGTCGGTTAATATCACCACGCACAACCCAACAATCATGGCGACGATCAGCGTAACCTTACACCAGTATACCCAGGCTGAAATGCGGGCCTGCGCTTCTATTTTCAGATTTTTAATAATCTGATTATATTCGTTGATGGCAGCGGTGAATTTTACTCGCAACGGGTTGTATTTCTCCCTGACGAGTTTGTCATAGACATCGTGGTTATTCTGTTTGACCGCATCCAACATCGGCACAATCGCTTCGCTGAACAGTTGATAGGAGCTATTGTAAATATCATCAATGGTGTTGCTGCTGATATTGGCGTGGTCGGTCACTTTGAACTGCGCCAGCCCGCCTTTCAGAAAATCCACGTCCGCGGTGGCGTCGTTGAGCAATGTGCGAGCGCGTTCACTGTTATTTCCAGCAATGACGGCTTCGTCCATCGACAATTTAACTTTGTAGTAACGATCGCTGGCGCCATTAATAATATCGCCGTTAGTTTGCTGCACATTCGTCAGACCAATCTCGCCGGTCAGACTATTCAGTGAATACAGAGAGAAAACTGACACCCCGCCCCATAACAAGGTAAATATGATCAGGATAGCCAGCATCATAATTTTAACCCTGACGTTACAAATAAAACTCATTTAATACCTCTCGAACATGCGATTGATTATTGGTTTTATGGCTATTGATTCGTTCTCATTTTAATTAATTGTTATCAGCCTCCTGTTATCGCAGCAGAGATGCCTGCTATATCGGCCATGCTGCCTTTTTATTTAATCGACGACTCGAAAATGATAAGTAAGAAAGATATTTAAAATAAATATATTTTTAAACGCGGGAGAAACGAAAGAGAATAAAACAGGAAACGGCAGGAAACCTTCCGTAGGACCGGTTGTCGTCTACGCGCCTCAAGATGAGGCCGCCAGTAACGCCAGCACCATGTTCAATAAAATAGCGCGCAGCTATCAGGCATCATTTACGCCTCATGGCGGGACATCGTCCAATGAAGTTATTCCGGCGCAATGAAGTTATTCCGACGCCATGAAGCTATTCCGGCGCAAAGCACAGCGACCATTCGCAGCAGTCGTCGCAACTGGGGGAGCGGCACACCAGTTCACCGTCCTGATGCAGGCAACGCTGACGGTAGAAGAATTTTTTCCAGCGCATGTTTTGATGGTTCAGCGCCACCAGTTCCGGGAAGCAATCGCTCATCAGCAGACGCAGCTCAGCGCGGGAATCCAGCCCCAGATCCTGCCACAGGTGATTGAAGCCCAGCGAGGCGCTGGCGATGATCTGATGCATCGGCGCGCCGTCCGCCGCCAGATAGCCGTACAACCAGCCGGCCAGTTGCGCCCGCTCTTCCCGCCGGGTCTGTTGCAGTTCGCTCATCAGCGACTGACGCTGATCCCGCGCGGCGTTCTCCCCCGGCGCGGGCCCGTTCAGCCGCTGTCGCAGCGCCAGCCAGGCGGCGTTATCCAACCCCATTTGCCGGGGGAAACAGGCCGCGCCGGTGTCATGTAACGCCAGCAGCCGCCGCAGCCAGTACTCCGCCCCAGCCATCAGGCCGCTCCCTGCGCACGTTCCCCGACGGGTTGCGCTTGCCGGCGCTCCCGCCACCAGCGACCCAGCACCTCGGCGATATTCTGCCAGGCGCCTTCCACGCAGGGCTGGATACCCTGCTGTTCCAGCTTC
This sequence comes from Dickeya sp. NCPPB 3274, assembly GCF_000406205.1. Classification (NCBI taxonomy): domain Bacteria; kingdom Pseudomonadati; phylum Pseudomonadota; class Gammaproteobacteria; order Enterobacterales; family Pectobacteriaceae; genus Dickeya; species Dickeya sp. NCPPB 3274. The sequence continues at coordinate 4,380,747 of NZ_CM001979.1, forward strand.
TGCCACGGCGCGTAGCCGATGCGGGCGCAGAACACCGCCTCCACGTCCGCCAGCAACGCCAGCATCGCCGCCATGCGATCCTCGCTGTCGGCAGGTTCGCAGTCATCGCTGCCGCGGCAATATTTGGGTGCAAAACGTTCGTTAACCAGAATCACCCCCGCGGCCGACAGGCTGTAAATTTGGAAGCGATCGGCATGGCCGAAATGGCAGTCGATCACCTCGCCGCCGGACGACGCCACCGCCACCAGACAGGCGTCCGGCTCTTCGGACTCGCCGCGCGAGGCGATACTGGCGTGCACCTGCGCGCGCTGGTGCAGCAACGGCAGGTAAGGCTGCGGCTCGGCAGGCAGCGACGACAGCCGAAACTGCTGGCTGCGGTCTTCGCCCAGCATACCGATAGCGTCGGCCCGGCACTGCTGGCAGTGCGCCATTTGCGGCATCGCCGCGCCGCACTGCGTGCGCGCCGCCGCCAGCGCCTCGGCGTCCGGCTCCGGCTGACCGTTGAGGCCGAATACCGTGCCGTGTTCCGGCCGGGCGATCAGCGGCATGATGTTGTGCAAAAACGCCCCCCAGCGCCGCGCCTGCTGGCTGACCTCAAACAAATGCCGATCGTTGATGCCGGGGATCAGCACCGAGTTGATCTTCACCAGCACGCCGTTTTCCGTCAGCCGCCGGATCCCCTCCTGCTGGCGTTCCAGCAGGATCGCCCCCGCCTCGCGCCCGGTATAGCGATCGCCGTCCAGCCACAGCCAGGCGTAGATCCGCGCCGCGATATCCGGATCGAGCGCGTTGACCGTCACCGTGACGTGATCGACGCCGACATCCAGCAGCCGATCCACCGCCTCCGGCAGCATCAGGCCGTTGGTGGACAGGCACAGTTTGAGATCCGGCAACTGTTCGCGCAGCAGCGTCAGGGTGCGAAAGGTGCGGGCGAGATTCGCCAGCGGGTCGCCCGGCCCGGCGATGCCGACCACCGACAGTTGTGGAATGACCGCCGCCACCTGATGCGCTTTCGCCACCGCCTGCTCCGGCGTCAGCAATTCGGACACCACGCCGGGGCGGGATTCGTTGCTGCAATCGTACTTGCGGTTGCAGTAATGGCATTGCAGGTTACAGGCGGGCGCCACCGCCAGATGCATGCGGGCGTAGTGATGGTGCCCGCTCACCGAGTAGCAGGGGTGATGCGCCACCTTGCTGGCTTGCAATGGGGTAAAACGGTCGGTCTGGTCGGAACGGCAGCCGGATGCGGAAGAGCAGGATGTCATGGTTATGGCCTATCAAAGGATGGAGTCATACCCGGAGAGTGCAAGCGCCATACCGTATAGCCAAAAAATTTATTACTTGAAAAACAAAGTGATAATAAAGAAAACCGCCGAAGCGGTTTGTCGGGATTGCGGCATTCGGCCGACAATGTGCCACATGCCACAATCCCATCGTCCGGTTACAGACGGTGCATATTGATGTCCATAATCTGGATGCGATAGGCCACCTGCCGCGGCGTCATCCCCAGTAGCCGCGCCGCCTTGGCCTGTACCCAGCCGGTTTTCTCCAGCGCGGCGATCAGCCGCTGGCGTTCATCCAGATTCTGATCAAGCCAGCCCTCTTCGGCGGCGGCCGGCGGCGTCGGTTTGTTCATCATCGGCGCCGCGTCGTGGTGGTTAAACAGGATGACGTCGCGGTCGATCAACCCGGTGTCGGTCATCACCGCCGCCCGCTCCAGACAGTTTTCCAGCTCGCGCACGTTGCCCGGCCAGTTGTACCCCATCAGCAGGCGGATGGCGCCGTCGCTGATACGCAGCGACCGGCCCTGATGCGCGGCGATCTTCTTCACCAGAAACTGCGCCAGCTCGACGATATCCTCCTGCCGTTCCCGCAGCGGCGGCAGCGACACCGGCATCACGTTCAGCCGGTAGTAGAGATCTTCACGGAAATGACCGGCGCGCACCTCCTCCTCCAGATGGCGGTTGGTGGCGGCGATAATCCGCACATTGACGCGCAGGGTTTCGTCGCCGCCCACCCGCTCCATCTCCCCTTCCTGCAGGATACGCAGCAGCTTGGCTTGAAACGAGGCGCTGCTTTCGCCGATTTCATCCAGAAACAGCGTGCCGCCGTCCGCCAGTTCGAAGCGCCCTTTACGCTGACGTACCGCACCGGTGAAGGCGCCTTTTTCATGGCCGAACAGTTCGCTTTCCAGCAGGTTATCCGGCAGCGCCGCGCAGTTGAACTTCACGAACGGCGCCGCCGCGCGCGGCGAATTGTAGTGGATGGCGTTCGCCACCAGTTCTTTACCGGTCCCGCTCTCGCCGCGCACCAGCACCGTGGTGTCCCAGCGTGACACCTGACGGATGATCTCCATCGTCTGGCGCATCGCCGCGCTTTTCCCCACCATGCTGTCAAAACCGAACGGCCGCGGCGTTTTACAGGCGGCCGGACGGCTCGCTGCCGACGGCGATTCGCCGTCGTGTCGGGGGGCGCGCATCAGCCGCACCGTCTGCACGATCAGGCTGGCTACCGTTTCCAGAAAACGGGTGCTGGCCGGCAGGCGTTCCTCGTAACGCGCCATCGGCTGGGCCGCCAGCACGCCGATCGGCTGTTGTTCAATGCCCAACAACGGCACGCCGATAAACGGCAGCTCGTAGTCATACAGATTAAGCCGGTCGAGAAAACGCTGATCGTCCGCCACGCGCGGCAGCGCCAGCGGCTGACGCTGGGTCATCACCGTGCCCACCAGCCCTTCGCCCGGCCGGTAACACACCTGGCTGCTGCTGGACAGTACCCGCTCATCCTCGCAGTACAGCGCTTCCACTCTCAGCCCGCCGCGCTGCGGGTCATACAGGCAAATCATGCCGTGCTGCATGAAGGCATCATCATGCAGCACCCGCAACACCGCCTGTAACGCCTGCCCGACGTCGGTGGCCCGGCTCAGCGCCGCGCTAATACGCTGCACCGCCGTAAACTGCTGAGACAAATCAAAACGCCATACGACGTTCCCCGTATCGGGTGCCTGTGTCATTTTGAGCCTCCTGTCAGTGAAGTGGAGAGTCTGGTTAATGGAGCGGAGAGTTCCGTTAGTGAAGCAGATAGAGGGAAACGCAGCGCCAGACAGGTACCGCCGCCTGGGCGGGAAGTCAGGTCTATCGCCCCCTGATGATGCGCCACCAGCGTCTGGATCAAACGCAATTCCATCCCTTTGCCCGGCGTGGTGAGCGCGGTCTGAGTACTGACGTAGCGCACCTGCTCCAGCGGCACATTGTCTTCCAGATACAGCGCCAGCCAGTCGCCGTCCTGACGGGCGAACAGATGCACCGAAAGCGCGAAAGGCCGGATTTCTCCCGCCAGCGCCAGCGTGCGGTCCAGCCACAGACTGAGGCAGGCCAGAATCTGGGTACGCTGCCCGAACCCGGTCAACTGCGGCGTGTCCAGTTCGCAGCGCAGCTGGTCGCCGTCGGTAAAACGGGTGTGATACAGCGCGGCCAGATCCTCGGCCAGCACGCCGAGCGGCCAGTCCGCCGCCGGTTCGAAATCCAGCGACGGGCGGCAGGCCTGCAACCGCGCCACCGCCTCCTCGCCTTCACGCCAGGCGGATTCCAGCGCCACGTTGCTGCGGTCCGCGCCGTTAAGCCGACGGGCGGCCGCCAGCATGTTGAGCGGGCAATTGAGCTGAATCAGCGCCGCATCCAGCGACTCGCGGATCGCCGCCAGCAGCTTGCCGTTGGTCATCTGCTGTTTGAGGCGATCGAGCCGTCCCTGCTGTTGTTGCTGCTGCTGTTCGGTGCAGTCGCTGATGACGATCAGCGTGCGCGGCAGCGCGGTGTCGGTGAAATAGCGGCTGGCTTCCTCATTGACGCCGGGCAGCGCCCAGTAGCCGAGCGTCAGCCAGCGCACCGCGCCGCGAATGGTGACCGGCAGCGCCGTTCCCTGCTGCAACGCCGCCTTATTGGCCGGGTAATCCAGCACCGCCAGCAGTTCGCGGCCGCCGCAGTCGGCGCACAGCGTCTTGTAGGCCAGGTTATCCATGATCACCCGATCCTGCTCGTCCACGACTACCACTGCCGCCGGGATATTGTTCAGCACCGCAGTGATCATGGTCATGTGGTTGCGCAGCCGCTGTTCCAGCGCATAACCGGCGCTGATGTCTTTATGCATGCCGAGGTAGTGCTCCACCTCGCCGTGGGAATTGAAAATCGGCGTGATGTCGATTTCCGCCAGATACAGGCTGCCGTCGCGGCGGCGGTTAATCAGCTGACCGCGCCAGGCGCGCCCTTGCAGCAACGTCTGCCACAGCGTCTGATACACCTCGGTCGGGGTCTGCTGGCTGGCGAGAATGCGGTGATTCTGCCCGAGCAACTGCGGCAGGCCGTAGCCGGTCAGGCGGCAAAACGCCGGGTTGGTGTACACGATATTAGCGTGCGGGTCAGTCAGGGAGATCGCCACCGACGACTGTTCCACCACGGTGGAAAACAGCGACGGATGCTGTCGGGACAAATGGCTGGCGATTTCGCCCAGCGGAAAAGATTCCGTCATCAAATGCATGGACATGGGGTGGCTCCCTTACAGTGTGGCGGCGGGGATGTCGGCTTGTCGACAATTTGTCGCAGGCTGCGACACCCCGTCCGGCTGGCGAATAACGGAGAATAACCATGCAAACAATGCACCTTTTATTGATTAAGCGGACTAAACATTGATCCGGATCCCTGTTTTGCCGCCCAAAACCGTCAATCCCTGTTGCCATGCGCCCTGCCCATGAAAAACCGCCGGTTTGTCAGTACAAAAAAAGCACAATAAAAGTGCAGCAGTGCGCCATCAATGTGCAGAAAAATCCATATTGCACGCCGACCAAAACTGGCACGAGATTCGCAAATGGCAAGTGAATGAACGGCCTGATGCATCCTTCACGGAGGGCTGTTTTTGTTTTCATCACCTGTCTTTTGTTTTCATCACGTAATCAGGAGCACCGCTATGGCGAACATTGGCATTTTCTTTGGCACCGATACCGGCAAAACCCGCAAGATCGCCAAACTGATTCATCAGAAACTGGGCGAGGCGGCGGACGCGCCGGTCAACATCAACCGCACCTCGCTGGAAACCTTTCTGTCCTACCCGGTACTGCTGCTGGGCACCCCGACGCTGGGCGACGGTCAGCTACCCGGTATCGACGCCGGTTGTGAAAATCCGTCCTGGCTGGAATTTGCCGATGAACTGGCCGGCACCGATCTGAAAGGCAAAATCGTCGCGCTGTTCGGGCTGGGGGATCAGCAGGGCTACCCGGACAATTTCGCCAGCGGGCTGAAACCGCTCTACGACGTGGTGACCGATCTGGGCGCGCGCGTGGTGGGCGACTGGCCGAGCGACGGCTACGAATTCAATACGTCCGCCGCACTACAGGAAGACCGCTTTGTCGGCCTGGTGCTGGATCAGGACAACCAGCACGACCTGACGGAACAGCGCCTCGACAGTTGGCTGGCGCAAATCAAGCTCGCCATCCTGTAACGCCCATTCTATTCCCCGCCCAATAACCACCCGGCCTTTCCCGCGCATCGGAGAAAAGGTCGGGTGCATCCGACCAAAAAATCACTAATCATTTGATTTTTAAAATCAAAAAATATCCACTTTGATTTTTTTGTGACATAAATCACATTTTATTACCAAGACCACTATCCTGTTCCGAAACGCGGAAGATTGGGGAACGCTTTTGCGGTTTACTGAAGGCCGGAATTCAGGGGAGAACCACATGAACGATACCGTGCTGACCACATGGCAACAGGCGAGAATCAGCCGCGATCCGCGTTTTGACGGCACCTTTTTCGTCGCCGTCAAATCCACCGGTATCTTCTGCCGCCCCATCTGCCCGGCGCCGTTGCCGCTGGAGAAAAACGTCGTTTACTACCGCACCCGCACCGAGGCGATTCAGGCCGGTTTTCGCCCCTGCCTGCGCTGCAAGCCGGAATACGCGCCGCGTTTCGCCGAACTGGACCGCAAGCAACAACTGCCGGTGCGCATCGCCGCCGCCATCGACAGCGGCGAACATCTGCTGTCGAAGGTGGAGCAGATTGCCGCGGCCCACCATCTCTCCAGCCGCTACCTGAACCGGCTGTTCCGGGAGCATTACGGCTGTTCGGTGAAGGAATACCAGAACATCGCGAAGATTTTTTTCGCCAAAAAGCTGTTCCAGAGTTCCAGCCTCAGCATCACCGACATCGCCGCCTCGTGCGGGTTTAACGGCCTGAGCGGGTTTTATCAGCTTATCGACAAGTACCTGAAAACCACGCCCAAACGGATGATGCTGTCGCCATCGGACAGCCGGGATAAGGCGGAACACATCAGGCTGCGCCTCCCGGTCGGCGGCCGCTACCACTGGGATTATTTTCTGGCTTTTCAGTCCCGGCGGTTGATCGACGGCGTGGAATGGATCGAGGGCGCGACTTACGGCCGCCGCTTTATCCTCAACGGCGAGAAGGGATCGTTTCAGATACGTCCGGCGACCGGCGGGTTTGACGTGACGATCGCGCTAAGCCGCCTGACGCTGTTGTCTCAGGTGCTGGAGCGGATCCGCAACATGTTCGATCTTAACGTCAATATCGACGCGATCGAGGACCAGTTGCGTCAGGCTTATCCGGCATTGCCGATCGCCTCCGGCATCCGCATTCCCGGCGTGTTCTCGCCGTTTGAAGCCGCCATCCGCGCCGTTTGCGGTCAACAGGTGAGCGTCGGTGCCGCGACTACACTGCTGAACCAACTGGTGTCGCTCTGCGCCATCGAGGAAGACGGCCAGCGTTACTTCCCTACGCCGGACCGCATCACCCCGGAAATTGTTGAGCAGTTGCGCAGCATGCGGTCGAAAAAAACCACGCTGGTGAACGTCGCTGACTGGTTCTGCCGCCACGACATCAGCGACATCGATCGACTCACCGAGGTTAAAGGCATCGGTCGCTGGACGCTCGACTATCTGAAACTGCGATCGCTCAACGATCCCGATATCTGGCTGGGCGGCGATCTGGGCATCCGCAACGCCGTGCGTCAGTTGGGAGAGATCGACCCGCAACGGGCGGCGCCGTGGAAAAGCTACCTGACACTTCATCTGTGGAACACGCTGTAAACATGCAACATGTGGTGAAAAAATATTCTGTGGAGGAAAATCGTGTGAAAATGGCGACGCAACAACTGGACTGCCCAGGCAGCTTTCCCTGGCGCTACGCCGACGTCACCGCGGCAAACGGCTGCGTGACCAGCGTTCTGTTCAGCAACGAGCAAAAACCCACCCGGCCGGATGCCGTCACCCAAGCCTGCTGCCAGCAGTTGCAGGCGTATTTCGCCGGGCAGCGCGCCACCTTCGACCTGCCGCTGCATCAGGACGCCACGCCGTTCCGCCAGCAGGTCTACGCCCGGCTGCTGGACATAGGCTACGGCGTTACCCGTACCTACCAGCAAATCGCCGCCGCCGTCGGCAATCCCAACGGGTCGCGGGCGGTAGGCATGGCGTCGTCCAAAAACCAGATATCCATCATCGTGCCCTGCCATCGGGTGATCGCCACCTCCGGCGCGCTGACCGGTTACGCGGGCGGGCTGGCGACCAAGCAGTGGCTGCTGGAGCACGAACGGCGTTATGCCGTCAGCACGGCAACAACGTCTGCAACCATTGGCGCTGGTGCTGACGCTGGCGCTGTGCCCGCAGATAATCGCCCGCTTTAGCCAGCGCCTCCGCCTCCGGCAGCGGCGCGGCCGGGCGAATCGCCTCGCAGCGCAGCAGGTGCAAGCCCAGTTCGGTTTCCACCGGCTCGCTCAGCGTTCCCGCCGCCAGCGCAAACAGGCAGCGGTCGAGCGCCGGAAACAGTAAGCCCTGGCTGACCCAGCCCATCAACCCGCCGTCCAGCGCGGTTGGGCAGTGAGAATGCCGCCGCGCCAGCGACTCGAAACGCTCCGGATCGGCGCGCAGCTGGCGCAACAGCGCGACCATCTGCTGCCCGACTGCCGGGCGATTATCGTCGACGGTCAACAACAGGTGGCGGGTCAGCCGCTGCTCCGGGCGAAAAAACCGCCCGGCGTGTTGTCGGTACCAGCGCCGAATCTCGGCCTGCTCCGGTTCGCCGGCCTGCGCGCCAATGCTCGCCAGTTGCAGTTCCATCACTGCGTGATGCAACACGATGGTCTGTTGCTCGTCGGTGGAAAAACCGGCGCGGGTCAGTTCCTCCACCAGTTGCTGCGCCACCTGCTGCAACTGCGCGCTTGTCGCCGCCAGCGACTGTCGACGGGCCGCCGTCACCACCGCGTGCTCCAGCGCCAACTGGCGCAGCAACTGACGCTCAAAGCGCGGCCGTTCCGGCTCAGGCAGTTGCTCCGGCAGACAATGCCAATGGGTCTGCGCCAGCCGCAGGCGGCTAAAGCGCTGCCAGGCCGGTTGCGTCATTCGGGGCCGCCTCCAGGTTATGCAACGCCGATATCGGCACCTGAAACTGCCGCTCGCCGAACAGTACGATGCAGCTGTCTCCCCGTTCGCCCTGCGCCGTCGCCAGCACCTCGCCCTGCTGGCCCATCGCCACGACGATGTCGCCATTGATCGCCAGCGGCTGCGTGCTGCACACCCGATCGCCGTACTGAAAATCGCCCGCCAGCCAGGGCTGATCCGCGTCGATCAGTTCTGACTCGCGGCAGCCGACGACCCGATCCCGATCGAGAAAATGCACCTGATAGACTATCTGATCCTGCAGGAATACCCCCCACTCGCGTACATAGCCGACACTGCCGCGCCGTACCAGCAGTTCGCCGCGCGCCCGTCCGACGAACGTGCCGTCGTTGCGCAGCGCGCGCACTACCCGCACGGCATCGCCGCATTCAAACCTCGGCGTCATCGCGGCCTCCATTCACCCAGTGTTGATAGCTCTCCGCCAGCAGCCGCCGCGCTAACTGCCAGTCAGCATTCGGCGCATCGTCCAGCGCGTTGCGCAGCGGCACCGCTGTCGTCAGCCGACGGTGAAACTCACGCAGCACCGGCACCTGGCACCGGCTCAACCGGTCGGCGTCGTACGGTACCTCAAAAAAGGCAAAAAAAGCGTCGGCGCCCTGTAACGCCTGTACTCCCGGCAAACGGTAGAACCACTCCATCGCCTTATCCCCCCTGACAGCGCAACGCCCGATCGTCGCCAAACAGATCCTGATAGATCTGGTGCAATTCGGTATCCCGCGGGTTACGTTTGCCGTTTTCCGCGAACACCCGCACCGCGTCGAGCAACGTGTCGACCTGCTGCGCGTCCAGCCCATAGCCCAGACGGGCGAACACGCCGCCCACCGCCTGACGGCCGGAATGCTTGCCCAGCACCAGCCGGAACTCCCGCCCCATCAGGTGCGGATCGATGCCCTGATAACTTTCCCGATCGTGCAGCAACGCCGCCACATGCACCCCGGACTCATGGGTAAACACCTGCTCTCCCACCAGCGGTTGCTGTACATCAATGGCGCGCTGCGCGGCGTTCGCCACCAGGTGGCACAACGCCGGCAACTGCGCGAAGCGGATGCCGCTTGAGCGCCCGAGGCAGCGCTGCAACCCCAGCGCCACTGGCTCCAGCGCCGCGTTGCCCGCCCGCTCGCCCAGCCCCAGCACCGTGGTGTTGACGTGGGTGGCCCCCGCCCGTACCGCCGCCAGCGTGTTGGCGGTCGCCAGCCCCAGATCGTTATGGGCATGCATCTCGATCTCGCCGGGCCAGCACTGACGCAGCGCCTGAATCCGGTCATAGGTGGCGAACGGATCCAGCACTCCCAGCGTATCGGCGAAACGTAGCCGCTCCGCGCCCGCGACCTGCGCCGTCTGCGCCAGCTGGCGCAACGCCTCGTCGCCGGCGCGCGAGGCGTCTTCACACCCGATGCTCACCCGCAGCCCGCATTGACGCGCCAACGCAATCAACGCCGCCAGCCGGGGCAACAGCACGGACAGCGGCTGGCGCAGTTTCTGCTGTCGCAGCCTGTCGGACGACGGCACCGAAATATCCACCCAGTCCATGCCCAGATCGGCGCTCTGACGAATTTCGTCCTCGTTCATCCGGCACCAGGCCATCATCACGATGCCCGGCAGCCGCCGTCTGACCAGCGCCATACGTGAACGTTCTTCCGCCCCCATCGCCGGCGTGCCGACCTCCAGCTCCGGCACCCCCGCCTCCGCCAGCGCCTCGGCAATCGCCAGCTTTTCGCTGGCGCGAAATGCCACACCGGGGCTCTGCTCGCCGTCGCGCAGCGTGGTGTCGTTGATGATCACCTGCTCCATCGTCGGCGCTCCTTAACCGTAGGTCGGCGCGAACGCCGTCCCGGCCAGCGCCGCCGGTTTGTCCTGCTGCCAGTAAGGCGACAGCGTTCTCAGCCGGGCGATAATCGGCGGCAGTTGTTCAATCACATAGTCGATCTCTTTTTCGCGGGTATAGCGCGACAGCGAGAAACGGATGCTGCCGTGGGCGGCGGTATAGGGAATGTCCATCGCCCGCATCACATGCGACGGCTCCAGCGAGCCGGAAGTGCAGGCGCTGCCGCTGGACGCGGCGATGCCGACATGGTTCATCAGCAACAGGATCGCTTCCCCTTCGATGAATTCGAACGCCATATTGAGGGTATTGGGAGTGCGCGGCTGCCCGTCGCCCATCACCATCACGCTGGGAATACGGCGGGCCAGTTCATGCTGCAAGGTGTCGCGCAGCGGCGCCACGGCCGCCGTCATCATCGGCAAATGCACCTCCGCCAGTTCGCAGGCGCTGCCCATGCCGACAATACCGGCGATATTTTCCGTACCGGCTCGACGGCCGCGCTCCTGATGCCCGCCGCGCAGCAGCGGGCGAAAGCGGGTGTTGCGGCGCAGATACAAGCAGCCCACGCCTTTCGGGCCGTGGATCTTGTGCGCCGAGCACGAGAGCATGTCGATATCGGTGGCGGACAGCACGATCGGGATCTTGCCCACCGCCTGCACCGCGTCGCAGTGGAACAATACGCCGTGCTCATGCGCCAGCGCCGCCATCTCCGGCACCGGGAACAGCACCCCGGTTTCATTGTTGGCCCACATCACGCTGACCAGCGCGACGCGATCGCTCAGCAAACGACGGTATTCCGCCAGATCCAGCGCGCCCTGCGGCGACACCGCCAGCCGATGGATGGTATAGCCCTGCCGCGCCAGATGCTCGCACACCTCCAGCGTGGCCGGATGCTCCACCGCGGTGGTGATGATTTCGCGCCGTTCCGGCGCCAGATTCACCGCGGAATAAATCGCGGTGGAGGTGGCTTCGGTGGCGCAGGAGGTAAACAGGATCTCGCTGTCATAGCGCGCGCCCAGCAGGCTGGCGACCTGTTGGCGCGCCCGTTCCAGCGCGCCGCGGCACGGCGTGCCGAAATCGTGAATCGACGACGGGTTGCCGTAGTGTTCGGTCAGAAACGGCAGCATCGCTTCCAGCACCATCGGGTCAAGCCGGGTGGTGGCGTTATTGTCCAGATAGATTTTTTTGTCTGGAGCGCTTTTTTTGTCCGGATAAACGTTGTTCATGGTTGTGTTCCTCATGCCTGTCTGTCTGACGGTTATGCCGCCACCACGTCCATATACTGCCCGGTGCGTTCCACCAGCTTCTGCTGCAGCCAGGCCAGCGTCATGTCGGTCATCATGCAACCGCTGCAACTGCCGGACAGGCTGACTGTGACCTGACGCTCGCTGACATTCACCAGCGACATATCGCCGCCGTCGGCCTGAATGTGCGGCCGCAGCTCCGCCACCGCCTCCGCCACCTGTTGCCAGCGCGCATCCTTCACTACCATCGTCGCCGCCGCCGGCGTCGCCTCGTGCTCGCTCAGGATCTGCGCCAGCGCCAGTTCGATCTTTTCATGACAGGCGCTGCAACCGCCGCCCGCTTTGGTGTAGTTGATCACTTCCTGCAGCGTCGTCAGGCCGTTGGCCACCACCGCGCGGCGGATCTGCCCTTCATCCACCGCAAAGCATTTACAGATCAGCGCCCCTTCCTCGTGATCGTCCTCCAGCGTTTCGCCACGGTAGTTGGCGATCGCCACCCGTAGCGCTTCCTGACCCATCACCGAGCAGTGCATTTTTTCCGGCGGCAGGCCGTCCAGATAGTCGGCGATCTGCTGGTTGGTTACCTGCTCCGCTTCCCGCAGGGTGCGGCCGATGATCAGCTCCGTCAGCGCCGAAGACGACGCGATGGCGCTGCCGCAGCCGAAGGTCTGAAACCCGGCGTCGAGGATGGTCTCGCTGTCCGGATCGACGCGCAGCATCAGCCGCAGGGCATCGCCGCAGCTGAGCGAACCGACGTCACCCACGGCGTTGGCCTCCGCCACCACCCGTGCGTTGCGGGGATTAAAAAAATGGTCTTTCACTTTCTCGGAATAGTTCCACATCTGCTCTGCTCCCTACTGAATGGGTGAAAACACCGGGCACCCAGCCGCCCGGCGCTCACCCGCGTTGCGTGATCTGAGTAAGCAAAGTCAGAGCAAATGTGATGCCAGTCACAGAAACAAATGCAGATCAACGAGATAGCGGCGATAGCTGCTAAGAAAACCGCGACGAATGTCGCGGTTTATGTCGGTTTTGTCAGAGAGGTGACATTAGTCAAAGGCGATCCTTACGGCACGGAAGCCTGACAGCAGGTAAATAGATTCACGCTAATGTATATTCGAATTGGAAAATTATTTAACCATTTTAATTTCAAAAAATATTATTTATGATATAAGATCATCTAATTAGATGATGAAGGAGAAATGAATTTTTTCATAAGGAGATGGTATGGATACTATTGAGTCATCAGTTGGCCTTGGTGGTATAAATAGAAAAAATGATGTTACCACCGTACAACTATTACTGAAGAAAAGTGGTTTCCCATATTTACGCGTGGATGGGATTTGTGGAAGAAACACAAAAAGAGCAATTATTGCGTACCAAAAACACTTTCATTTTTCTCCCTATGGAATTATAAATCCTGGCGGAAAAACTATTGAAAACCTTACATCAGAATCTCATGAAGACTCTTTACCTAATCCTCATGGTTCAACCGGAATAAACCCTAGAGGCGAAAGGAAAAGAGCATCCCTGATGTCTCCCAGCTCTCAATGCATTCATTTAATGAAGCAATATGAAAAACTAAAAACCAAACCCTATGATGATCAAACAGGAAGAGAAACAACATATTGGAAGGTAGGTGCTACAATAGGCTACGGACATTTAATTAGCGAAAATGAATTTGAAAGATATAAGCAAGGAATAGCTATTTCAGAAGCGGACATGTTATTCTCTCAGGATCTTAACAGATTCATACTCGCGGTTAGAAATTTTGTTAAAGTCGATATAACTCAAAATGAATTTGACGCAATCGTCATGCTGTCCTTTAATATTGGAATAAAAGATAGACAGAGACACAGGGGGCTATATTACTCAACCGTATTAAAAATAATAAATGGTGAATCATCCGAGAACATAGATAACGCATGGATGAGATATACAATATCTCAGGGACACCAAATGCGAGGGTTGGTTAATAGAAGAAGAAGCGAACTCAATGTATATCACAAAGGTATCTATGTAAAATTATGAAAAATATAATTATATCTATAATCGCAGTCATTATTTCCTTCAATGCATTTTCTAAAGAAGAAACTCTCCCATTTTTTGAAGGAAAAACATATGATATTTATCTATCCTATGGTAATTGCTCTCAGCATGAGATCGAGTGCAGTGATATAACATATCATTCAAATTAAACAAAAAAAATAAAAGCGAGCTAAATATAAAAGGAAAGACATTAAATATTGGACCATCAAAAGACTTCAGGGGATATATATTTAAAAACGGATCATATACTTATACACTCACCCCCTCTCCAGAAGCAGATAATTATGATGACAGCATATGGTTCCTGGATGTCTATAAAGCAACAGATAATGGTGACAAGCCTATCTTCAGAGAAAAAGGAAGAGTCTCTGATTAGAAAATATGGGGAAATAACAAGGATAATTACTCTGCCGTAAAAGCCTGTCATTACAGGCTTTTACTAAAAAATAAATATTAATTTAAATCAAAATTGACCATCATTCCATATACTATACCCTGATGTACCTGCAGTCTTATGGGTCCATGCTATAGTGTTATATCTGAGCATGATAACTTCATATGGCAGAGAGTCACTATCATTTAATGAATGTGGATAGGTCGCTGATACCTCAACAACTCTGGCGTCAGTAAGTTTTAATTCATAAAAAACTTCTAGTTGCCCAGCTTGGTTTGTCCGATAAAAGAAAAAAGTAGCAGTAAGCGACTCATTTGATGTAACAGAAACACCAAGCAAAGGAGAAGATTTATCTATCGGTTTAATTAACTGTATAGGGTGATGAGCCACATTCTCCTCTCGGGTTATCGTATGATTTAACCCCAGTACCTGTATTTGGTCTTCATGTCCTTTCTGATAACGATTACCAATAGAATCAAATGTTGAACACCCCGAAGAAATCAGCCCTTGCTGATTACCTTCCAGAGTCAGATAAATAACATGTGACATTGATTACCATCCTTGTGAAAAATAGTATAAAAAACTGCATTGATAGTGTGCACGAATAATACATCAATAACATTCAACAAAGAAATTAAATTGATAAGTAAATATATAATCCCTTGGGTAGTTATCCAATTGGGATACTATACTAGTTATCTAAATAAATTTTAGAATAGTAGGTAATTAATATTCATTCAAAATAATATCATTGCTTAACAAACAGTTATAATAATACTTCATTAATCATTATGATCTTCCGATATAGCAGGTAATAGAACTTCATCAGGATGATAATGTCAGTACTGAAAGTGATTGCCGCTAAGAAAACCGCGACGAATGTCGCGGTTTATGTCGGTTTTGTCAGAGAGGTGACACTAAACGGCAGGAGCAGAGATGTACATGTGAATGCACGGAGATACCCGCTAACCGCCCCAGTCGCGGCGTTCAACGAGCGGATCAGCCTGTCAAACAACAGGAAAAGCTTGTCACGCGGCAACCGCGTGAATCCCCGGAAGGTTACATAAATATCACTCACAACACATCATCCTCCTCGCTCCATTCCTGTTCGGCGATCAGCCGTTCGAAACGGTTAGGGTCGCGCTGACGGCGGGCGACGCGCGGCTCGCCGTCATGCCAGCATTGCTGGATCTGCTGCAGCAGTTGGGCGATCGGCGTATCGGCCGGTACGCGCACCGCCC
Organism: Dickeya sp. NCPPB 3274; assembly: GCF_000406205.1. Lineage (NCBI taxonomy): Bacteria > Pseudomonadati > Pseudomonadota > Gammaproteobacteria > Enterobacterales > Pectobacteriaceae > Dickeya > Dickeya sp. NCPPB 3274. The sequence continues at coordinate 4,395,958 of NZ_CM001979.1, forward strand.
GTACCCCCACCTGCAACAACTGGCGGAATACGGCGTCGCCAATCGCCACGCAATACAACGTGACGCAATCCTCCAGCGCGTCGATGCGACAGGTGAGTTTGTCCTCCTGATGACCGTAACGCACGTTGAAGTCCACCACTTTCAGCAGCGTGACCTGATCTTCTTTCACGCCGTAGATCACCAGCCGGGGCGTGGCGCCAAAGTGTTGATCGACATGGTGATAGTCAGAACTGGCGAACGCCACCTTCATTGACCAGACGCCGGCGCTGATGGCGCTGAGATGCCGGTTAACATGCTGCATGGTCCGCCTCCTGACGCCGCGGCGGCGCAAACTGCTGCTTGAGCGGCGAGTGGTAAACCGGCTGATGATGATGGCCCGCCAGCATCAGGTTCGCCAGTTCGAACAGGGTGTCGCGCATACCGGCATAGCCCTGACGCGGGCGGCGAAACTCGCCGATCTTATCGAAGATCGGAAATCCGGCGCGGATCAGCGGAATGCCGAACTGTTCCGCCAGATCGACGGCATGGGAATTGGACAGCAACAGGTCGGCCGGGCTGTCGCACAGGAGATCCTGCAAATCTTCCAGATCGCCGATCACCACCTGCTCCACCGGCAACGCCGCCAGACTTTGCTGGTTGACCGGCGCCACCACCGGGCCCGGTGTGATGCCCTGACTGAGGGCGAAGTCGCACCAGCCCGCCAGCAGATCGCCCTCCGCCGCCAGCGCCATACGCCGACCTTGCAGCCACATATGGCAGTCGATCATCGCGTCCTGCAACTGGCCGCGCTGGCGGTCGATCCACGCCGGTACGTCGCGCCCGGCCAGCTGTTGCAGATGCCGGATAAAGCAGTCCATGTGCTCCAGCGTCATCAGATGCGGCAGGCTGAGCGACTGACCGCGGCTGCGCATCGCCAGCAAACTGGCGGCGCGGCTCAACGACACGCCGATGGCGACGGTACTCAGGCTTTGCCCCATCTGCTCGATGCCGCGCAGCGGCGTGCCGCCCTGCGTCACCGCTTGAAAATCGCCGCCGGCGAGGTGCCCGTCCAGCGATTGCGACAGATCCGGCAGGATCACCGGCTGTAGCCCGAACGCTTCGACGTAGCTGCGGATCAGCTCGACATCGCCGGGATTAAACAGGTGGCTAAGCAGCAGGTTGACGCGCCGATTGCGCATCCCCACCGGCGGTTTGTCCGGCACCCACTGCTGGATAATGCTCTCCACCACCGCGCTGAAGCCATTCTCCAGCGATCCGTAGAAATCCGGCGTGTTGACCGTCAGGATCGCCACCGATTTAAAGCGTGGATAGTCGTCGCGGAACTGCCGCACCGCCCGCGCCATATCGCTGCCTTGCGCCTCGGACAGCCCGGTGCTGACCAGCACGATCGCTTTCGGCGTGTTGCGCTGGCACAGCGTAGCGAGCGCGGTGAAGATGTTGTCGTCCGCCCCCATGATGGTGGTGGTCGGGTCCATCGCGGTGGACTGCAACGGAATCGGCTCGTGAAAATGCTGGATGAAAAACACCTTGGCGAACGCGCTGCACCCCTGCGCGCCATGTACCAGCGGGATGCTGTGTTCGATGCCCTGAGCGGCCAGAATCGCCCCCAGCGGCTGGCCGCTTTTAATCGGGCTGGTCGCCAGCGGTTTTTTACTGCGAATCACCTGTGCCATCGCTGCTCCTTAGTGCCACGGGGCTCGTTGATGAGTTTGCCGCCAGATGGGGCTATCGAGCGTCAGGCACAGCTGCTGCGCCAGCGCCACCAGCCCGCGATATCCGGCGAAAGCGTGCTCGCGCTCCTGATTGATATCCAGAAACGGCAGCCGCGCCTTGTACGCGGTATACATGTTGCGCCCGCCAGCGATCATCATGTCTGCGCCGTAACGGTAAACCACATCCAGCAGCGTGCGGGCATTGCCTTCTTCCAGCATCAGCGCGTCGTCGCCCATCAGCTCGCGGATGCGCTGCTTGTCCTCCTCGGTGGATTTACGGGTGCCGGTGGCGACCACGGTGATGCCCAGATCCTGCAACGCCGACACCACCGACCAGGACTTGACGCCGCCGGTGTACAACAGGACTTTACGCCCCTGCAAACGTTCGCGGTACGGCGCCAGCGCCTGCGTCACGGCGACTTCTTCGCGGGCGATCAGCGCGTCGGTGCGGGTCATCAGGTCCGCATCGCCGGTCATCGCCGCCAGTTGCCGCAGCGCGTCGGACATCGCCCGTACGCCGTAGAAGCTGCCTTCAAACCACGGAGTGCCGTAGCGCTGCTCCAGTTGCCGGGCGACATTGATCAGCGCCCGCGAGCACACCAGCATGTTCGCTTCGGCCCGGTGCATCGTTTGGATTTCAGCGAAGCGGGCATCGCCGGACAGGCTGCCCAGCACCCGGATACCCAGTTCATCCAGCAGCGGCAGCACGTTCCAGAACTCGCCGGCGATGTTGAACTCGCCAATCAGGCCGATATCGTGCCGGTGTTCGGGAGCGAATGGGGTGTCCTGCGGCCAGGGCGCCGGTTCCCGCTGACCCATCACCTTTTTCACCATCACCTCGCCCGCCAGCCGGTTGCCGAAATTCTTGCTGCCGTAAAAACCGGCGGCGTCGATGGCGATCACCGGCACACCCACCGCCGCCGATGCCGCCTGACATACCGCTTCAATGTCGTCGCCCTCCATCGCCGGTACGCAGGTGTTGTAGATAAACACCGCCGCCGGGCGGTAGCGGTTGACGATATGCCGCACCGCATGGAACAGCCGCCGTTCGCCACGCCCCATGATCACGTCCTGCTCATTGAGATCGGTGGTGAAACCAAGCCGGTTGAGCGTCGGGCCGGAGCTTTGGCTACCGCGGTTATCCCAGGAACTGCCGGTGCAGCCAATCGGCCCATGTACCAGATGGGCGACGTCCGCCAGCGGCAGTAACGTGATCTGCGCGCCGTCAAACGCGCAGCCGCCTGCGGTGGCGCCGGGTTTGGGCGCGCTGCACCCCGACTTTTGCTTGTGGTTATGTTCACAGGCTGGCTCGTCGAACAACGCCAGAATTTCACTTCCCTTCATCTCACCCTCGCCGCGTTTGTTGATATTCCTCATGCGGTGCAAAACGCAGGCCAGCGCTGATAATTTGATTTATAAGGAAAAAGTGGTGTGAGGTTTACGACAAAGCAGACAATTGGCGGAGATGAACAGCACAGGGGGACGCGAATCATTGCGGGGCACAGCCTGACCTACATCAACAACCCTTCGTTATAAAACTATTAGGCTGTCCCCCCTATCGGGCCGGCACGCCACGTCTGATGAAAAACACAGCTTAATAGTCGCCTTACCGATATTGACTTCATGTCAGCAAGACATCAGAAACCATAGCGGCAGGCAGGGAAAACCCGTCGTTTAAAGGAGATAGGGAATGTTAGAAAAAATCAAAATAAAAAATGGGCTTTACTGCGTGATCGCGGTATTTGTGCTGCTATTACTTTCTGTTTGCACGTTCAGTCTGTATTCCTCCATGCAAAGCAACCTGTCTATCCGCAAGGTCAGCAGCATCGAAGGAGAACAGCTTATCCCCCTTTATTCCGCCTATTCGGAAATGCTGAACGCCAGGCTGGCCGGCATCAATGTTGCGCTGGCTATTCAGGACAAAAAGGATGACGCCACCATTCAGGCCGGTCTGGAACGGCTGAACGGCTACATCGCTTCCGCCAACAGCACCATGGAGGAACTGCACGGTATTCCGGCGCTGACGTCGCAAGGCCGGGCGCTGCGCGGTGAAATCGACGACGCCTTCAATGACTACATGAACAACGCCGTCGCTCCGATGCTCACGGCGCTGCGCGACCGAAACGTTGATCGGTTCTACACGACGCTGGTGCCCGAGGCGCTGGAAAAAGGCGCGACCTTCCGCCAGAAACTGACGCAGTTTGTCACCTTCGCCAAAGGTATCGGGCATGAAGAGATCGCGCATGCGGACGGTTTCTATCAGCAAACATTAACTATCCTGATTTCCACACTGCTAGTGGTGCTGTTCATCAGTCTGTTCACGCTGAAATTCATTCGCACCGTGGTGCTGACGCCGATGCAGAAAGTCAGAACCTACTTCGGCATGATGGAACAAGGCGTGCTGACGCTGGATATTCCTCCTCAGCACAATACCGAGATGGGCGGGCTGATGGTTTCGCTGAAAGACATGCAGCAGGCGTTCCGCAAAATCGTGCTGGATGTCAGAGACTCGGCCGGTTCCGTGGCGGCCGGCGCGGAACAAATCTCCGCCGCCAACCGGGATTTCGCCGCCCGTACCGAAGCGCAGGCGTCATCCGTCGAACAAACCGCCGCCAGCATGGAGCAGATCACCGCGTCCGTGCAGGAAAACACCGCCAACACCGGCAAAGCCATGACACTGACCAACTCCGTGGCGGCGCTGGCGGAAAAGAACGCCAGCAACTTTAGCCAGATGATCGAACGCATCCAGCACATCGCCGACAGCTCCAACAAGATCAACGATATCATCAGCATCATGGACGGCATCGCCTTCCAGACCAACATTCTGGCGCTTAACGCGGCGGTGGAAGCCGCCCGCGCGGGCGAAGCCGGTAAAGGCTTTGCGGTCGTGGCGTCTGAAGTGCGCAGTCTGGCACAGCGCAGCGCCGGGTCGGCACGCGAAATCAAAGAGTTGATCGAAAAAACGGCCAATGAAATCACCCAGGGCGAAAAAGTCGCGTCGCTCTCCACCCAGGACATGGCGCGGCTGATGGACGAGATCAAACGCGTGAATGAATTCATGGCGGATATCTCGATGGCCTCATCAGAACAAGCCAAAGGCATCGAGCAGGTTAACACCGCCATCACCCTGCTTGAGCAAGCCTCCCAGCAAAACGCGGCGCTGGTCGAAGAGTCCGCCTCCGCCAGTTCCTCGCTGCACGAACAGGCGAAAAATCTGGACGACACCATGACGTTTTTCAATCTGAACGACAATAGCCCGCTGGCTATCGCCGCGCCGCGTTGATGCTTTCCGGCCGCAACCGCCGCCCCGTTGTCAGCCCGCCGCCATCAGCGGCGGGCTGATTTTTCCCAATATTGCGCGGGCAGAAACAGCCGCTCACACCAATCAGCGCGCTTGTTACACCCGGCACGCGATCTTTTACATCCAGCGACGATAATAGACGGTGTATCGCAATGAGGCGTGACACCGCCCAACGTTGAAGAAGGCGACCTCTTACCCGCAACGGCTTTATCAGGAGGCATCATGGCGCTCAAGCCTGTCCGAACCGGCATTATCCCTATGAGATCGTTGTTATCCGGCACATTTTTGTTATGCGGTACGTTGCTGTTGTCCGGTTGCCCCCGAACGTCAGAATGGCCTGATAGCGGCCCAGCCAACCAGCCGGTGCCCTACAACCAATGCGACAAAATCGGCACCTACAACATCCGTTTCGATCGCTTCGACGAAACCGCCCAGCAGATCGCCCACGCCACCGGCTGCGGCATCATCACCGACACCAGCAAAACCGGCGCGGTGCGCCCTCACCCGGTTATCGGCACGATGACCATCCGTCAGGCGGTGCAAACGGCGATTACCGGCACCCGACTGCGGATCACGCATCAGGACGGAGAGAGCATAACGGTGGAGTGATAACACGGAACTTAATTGAATTTTTTCTTTTTATCATGACGATACGGCTTCGCGCTGTAAGTCGGCGTCATGACTGTCGATACCGCGTGTTTAATTGACGCTTTTAATCCCTTAAACACGCTGATTTCATTTGAAATATCCAGGTAATCACTGATCCCCTGAGCCAGGGACTCAATAATAGTTTGGGCGTCACGAATACGAAAAGTAGACGACTCCGCCAGTTTCAGCAGGCAGGCCTTATCCGGAAACACCTTACTGTTTGCCATCTTGAGCGCCATCTTATTATCAATGGTGTCATAAATCAGGGTGTGGGTGATATCAAACGGTGGAGAAACAAATATCCGTTTCATGTCGGGCGTATATTGCAAAGCAAAATTTTTCAGATGCGCATCGCCATTACCGATCAGACAATTAAACACAATGTACCGATACATTCTGGATACTTCATCATAACTACCGGTGTAAAGATACGTTGCTTTCAACAATGTCTCATAGCTGCCGCTATATTTCGCATCAGGATTGTTGGGTTTCTTCAACAATGTGGTGAAATCTTCATACCCCAATCGCTGCCCTTCTGGTTTGTCGAAACGCGCGACGATGAAGGTTTCGAGATTCTCCGACAACCAGGTTTCAGGCGGTTCCAGACCGCAATACCTCGCCGCGCCCATACATACAAACTCATTAACCGTCAGTAATGGAAATAGCTCGTCAAACGATTTAACGATAAGCGCTTTCTGTTCCACCGTCCTGCCTGTTTCAGGCAAGCTGACCTTGGGCTGCACGCCAGCCAGCGTATTACGTAAATAATATTTTTCCAGCAATTGGGGAAACAACGGCTCCGCTCCCTGATAATGCAAAATCTCGGATAACGAGATATTTTCAGTTTCAGGAAAATGCAAATCGCTTTGGTAATCCAGCATGCCGATACCATGTTCGCCCTGTAATGCAAGTAGATACATATCATTGACCCGCGCATAACGGGCCAGTTTTTCCGCGATGTAGCGTCGGTTAAATCCCTCAGGCAAGTTCTGCGCGAAAACAGGATGTAGGGCGCCGGATACATAGCCATCCAGCGTAGAGTTGGTCATGGTTAACGATACATGGCGCTGAACCTGAATGGGCTGGTAATGATGAACCGAACCGTGCGTCAGCACGCCCAATGGCTGGCCTGACGAACACACGGTAATCTTATCGATTTTTCCGGGTAGTTGCTCCAGCACCATTACTCATCCTCCGCAAAAAGCTTGTCGACCTCATCCCAGCCTGGCAGCCGATGCTGCTTCGTCGCCAACTCAAGCTGTAAACCGACCGCATCCAGATATCGTTCAAAAATATCCAGCGAGCCAGTAAACCGGCCGTTCTCAATCTCGGATAGCGTGGTTTTGTTAATCCCTGTTTGCTCCGCCAATTGTTTTTGTGTTAGCCCGCGCGCCTTACGGGTACTGGCTATCGTTTTCCCCATATTCTCTCTGCTTGCCATGTTCGCCGCCGTCAACGTGATGCCATCGCCTATCAAAAGAATATCACCGAAAAAGTTAGCCATATAGCTAACAAGAAAAATAAAATGTAAAAAGTTAGCCATATGGCTAACATTTATCAAAAAACAGGTATCAACCGTTAACGATGATGGCGCCGTCAACAGCGACACGATGCAGAACAGCGGACGCCAGCCATCAGGGAAAGCATACCAACGCACTGGTATGCTTTTAGGATATCAAAACACCCTATCCTCCAGCGGGTTGCCCTTTTCCAGCCGCTTGGCGAGCCACGGCGGCAGCGTGCCGGCCAGCAGGGTTTGCAGCGCGTCGCGCTGGGGTTGAATCCGGGTGCCGGGCGCGACCTTGACCGGGTGGATGTTGTGGCGAATGATGCGCGCCGCCGCCGGGCCGCCAATCGCCTCGCAGAACAGCAAGTGGCAGTCGTTCAGCAGCGCCGAACGCACTTCATTGCCTTCCTGCTCGCCTCCGGCCGGTTGATAGCGGCGCAGGTCGTGCAGCCAGGAACCGTCCTGATCGAACGCGTAGATAAAAAACAGCCGACACTGACCGAAGTGGCCGTTAATGGTCAGCCCATCCTGCGAGGCGAACGCCGCCAGCAGTTGCGGCCTGCGGCGGGAAGGCGCCGCGACAGCCAGATGCGGCGGCAGCGCGCCGCGCAGGCAGTCCATCACCGTGCGCCAGCGCGCCGGGGTCATGCCGTCGGCATCAATCGGGAAACGCGCCGCCAGTTCCGCTTGCGTCAGCGACGCCAGCCGGTCCGCATCCAGCGACGCTTCATCGCCGTCGCCGAGCCAGCCCAGCAGCCGTGGCGGCGGCAGCTCCGGCAGGCACTGGATCAGCGCGAACAGGCGCCAGAACAACACATCATCATCAGACATGCTCCTTTCTCCTTATCCGAGCTCAGCACGGCTGGCACGCAAGCTGACCGGGAACACCGGCTTCGCGTCCTGAGGATTGACGTAATAACACTTGCCGCCTTCCAGCTCGACGCGTCCGCCCCAGTAATCGTGCCGATCAAACTCCATGCCCGTTACTTTGGCTTCCAGGTCCAGCTTGGCGATGTAGCAGTACAGTTGTGTATTGCGCTCACGAAAAATCACCACCGGCATCGGTTTCTCCTTAGCGAAACCAGGCAGCCCGGACAACGCCGGGCGCCTGAGAGTGGAAGAAGGTTGCAGCGCTCCCTGCGCGCAGGGAAACGCCGCCACCTCAGCGGATCAGATCGAAGTTGTAATCGGTCTTGCCGAGCGTCATGGTGTCGTGATCCAGCTTCTCCAGCACCGCATTCACCAGCGTGGTGAGGATCGACATCGCCCCCTCGTAACCCCAGGTGGTCTGGCGATGCAGGTGGTGGCGGTCGAACAGCGGGAAGCCGAGCCGGATCAACGGCACTTCAAACTGTTCACCCTTCGCCAGCGTGTCACGCTGAATGAACTTGCCGTAGGAGTTGCCGATCATGAAATCCGGTTTGTTGGTGAACATCAGCGAGCGGAAGTGCCACAGGTCGCAGTTGATGTATACCTCGCTGTCCTGACCATAGGGCGACGCTTCCAGTAATTTCTTCATCGCCTTGTGCCAGCGTTTGCTGCCGTTGTGACACAGGATCACCGTCGGTTCGCAGCCCAGCTCCAGTAGAAACTGGGTTAACCCCATGACAAAATCCGGATCGCCGTACAGGCCGAAGCGCTTGCCGTGCAGCCAGGTGTGGGAGTCGAGCATCATGTCCACTAGCCGGCCGCGCTCCAGCGTCAGCGCCTCGCCAATCGGTTTACCGGTCAGTGCGCTGACCGTCATCAGCAGTTTGTCGGTGGCGGCCAGGCCGATCGGCACCGGTACCTCGGTGGCGGGCTGGCCCCATTCGTCCTGCACCATTTTTTTGGTCTTCACCAGATGCCACGGTTGCAGCAGCAGCGTATCGATGGCGTTCGGCGCCTCGCGCATCTCCTGCTGGCTGGTGCCGCCGGCGTACATACGGTAGTGGCCGTCGGCCGGGGTATCCAGCACCTCGGACGGATCCGACAACAGGCTGCACGGCACCTCCATCTGCGCCATCATCCGTTTTATCACCCGGTAGTTACCGAGGTAGGTTTCAAACCCGGTAACCAGATTCAGCCGCGCCAGCGAGCCGGGCTGATGGTTTTTCCCTTCGCCGGTGGTGAAGGTGCGGGCGAAGCCTTCGAACATGTTGTCCCAGCCGGTGATGTGGCTGCCGATAAAACTCGGGGTGTGGGCGTACGGAATCGGCATGTCCGCAGCGACAAATCCATCTTTCTTGGCGTTGGCGATAAAGGCCTGCAAGTCATCGCCGATCACCTCCGCCATGCAGGTGGTGGAGACGGCGATCATCTCCGGCTGGTACAACGCGCTGGCGTTCTGCAAGCCGCTGTTCATATTGTTATTGCCGCCGAATACCGCGGCATCTTCGGTCATCGAGTCGGAAACGCAGGCGATCGGCTCTTTAAAGTGGCGATTGAAATAGGTGCGGAAATAGGCCACGCACCCCTGCGAACCGTGTACGTAAGGCAGGGTGTTGGCAAACCCGAGCGCGCACAGCACCGCACCCAGCGGCTGGCAGGCTTTCGCCGGGTCGATGGTCAGCGCTTCGCGCTGGAAATTCAGTTGCTGGTACTCTTGGGTGGTGGTCCACTCGAAGACATCGCGCACGCGCTGTTCGTCGTGGGCTTCCTCCATACCGCGCTTGTTGCGAAACAGCGTCTGGTATTCTTCCTGCTCGAACAACGGGTAGCAGGGCTGGGTTTTTTCAGCAGTTTGACTCATGGTGTTCTCCTCCCGCGCCACTAATCGGTGAACTGACGGGATATCAGGATGGTTTTATAAATAGTCATCGTTGATAAATAATCATCATCAGGCGGACTTCAGCCACGGGGCGGTTAATTCGCTCCAACTGGGGTTATTGAGCGTCATGTCCATATCGCGGGCGAAGATGGCGAAGCCGTCATAGCCGTGGTACGGACCGGAGTAATCCCAGGAGTGCATCTGACGGAACGGCACCCCCATTTTCTGGAAGATGTACTTCTCCTTGATGCCGGAGCCGATCAGGTCCGGCTTCAGCGCCTTGACGAAGGCTTCCAGCTCGTAGCTGCTGGCGTCGTCGAACATCAGCGTGCCTTCCTTCAGCTCCGGCAAGGTGCGGTCGTAATCGTCGTTATGACCGAATTCATAACCGGTGCCGATGATCTCCATACCGAGGTCTTCATACGCGCCGATGATGTGACGCGGCCGCAGCCCGCCGAGGTACAGCAGCACCTTGCGCCCTTCCAGCCGCGGGCGGTATTTGGCGATTACCGCGTCGGTCTGTGCCTGATAGCGGGCGATCACCGCCTCGGCGTTTTTCTGGATGGTTTCATCGAACTGCGCGGCGATTTTGCGCAGCGACTCGGCGATTTTGGTGGGACCGAAGAAGTTGTATTCCATCCACGGAATACCGTGTTTTTCCTCCATGTGGCGCGAGATGTAGTTCATCGACCGGTAGCAATGCACCAGATTCAGCTTCACATGCGGCGTGTTTTCCATCTCCACCAGCGTACCGTCGCCGGACCACTGCGCCACCACCCGCAGCCCCATCTCTTCCAGCAGAATGCGCGAGGCCCAGGCGTCGCCGCCGATGTTGTAGTCGCCGATAATCGCCACGTCGTACGGCGTGGATTCGAACGGTTTGCCGTCGCGGTTATCCAGCACCCAGTCGCGGATCACGTCGTTGGCGATGTGGTGCCCGAGCGATTGCGACACGCCGCGAAACCCTTCACAGCGTACCGGCACCACCGGTTTGCCGATGGCTTTGCGGCTGGCGTTGGCGACCGCTTCGATGTCGTCGCCAATCAGCCCCACCGGGCACTCCGACTGAATGGAAATGCCCTTGGTCAGCGGGAACAGCAGTTCCAGTTCCTCAATCAGTTTGGTGAGTTTTTTATCGCCGCCGAACACGATGTCTTTTTCCTGAAAATCAGAGGTGAAATTCAGGGTACCGAAACTGTTCACGCCGCTGACGCCGGTGTAGTAATTGCGGCGTCCGGCGCGGGAATACTGTCCGCAGCCGATCGGCCCGTGGGAAATATGGGCCATGTCCTTGATCGGGCCGAACACTACGCCTTTGGAACCGGCATAAGCGCAGCCGCGAACGGTCATCACCCCCGGCTGGGATTTGCGGTTGGACACGATGCATTTGCCCACGCTTTCCATCGCCGGGTCGGTCACCATCATGTGTTTTTTGCGCTCTTTGCGCGCTTTTTCAGGGAAGACCTCCAGCACTTCCTGGATGATCGCCTGATTGCGTTCACTCGTTGCGTTTGTCATTCCGGCTTTCCTTTATTCATCGCCAGACGCCCGCCCCCGCGGCCGCCGGCACAGGGTTCATCAGGCGGCATTCTCTTCGGCGGCGGTCTTGCCGATGATGCTGGTGTCTTCTTCTTCCATGATGCCGAACTCCATCAGCAACGCTTCCAGTTCGTCCATCGTCACCGGCGTGGGCACCACCATTTTGGTGTTGTTGACGATCTTGCCTGCCAGCGTGCGGTACTCATCGGCCTGTTTGCATTTGGGGTCGTATTCGATCACCGTCATGCGGCGGATTTCGGCGCGCTGCACGATGTTGTCGCGCGGCACGAAGTGAATCATCTGGGTGCCGAGTTTTTCCGCCAGCGCGATGATCAACTCATCTTCCCGATCGGTCTGACGGGAATTGCAAATCAGCCCGCCCAGGCGCACCTTGCCGGATTTGGCGTATTTGACGATGCCTTTGGAGATGTTGTTGGCGGCGTACATCGCCATCATCTCGCCGGAGCAGACGATGTAGATTTCCTGCGCCTTGTTTTCGCGGATCGGCATGGCGAAGCCGCCGCACACCACGTCGCCCAGCACGTCGTAGAACACGAAGTCGATGTCCTCTTCATACGCGCCTTCCTCTTCAAGGAAGTTGATGGCGGTGATGACGCCGCGACCGGCGCAGCCCACGCCCGGCTCCGGGCCGCCGGACTCGGCGCAACGCACGCCGCCGTAGCCGATTTGCAGCACATCTTCCAGTTCGAGGTCTTCCACCGAGCCGACTTCCGCCGCCATTTCCATAATGGTGTTCTGGGCCTTGGCGTGCAGGATCAGACGGGTGGAGTCCGCCTTCGGGTCGCAGCCGACGATCATCACTTTCTTGCCCATCTCCGCCAGCGCGGCGACCAGATTCTGGGTGGTGGTGGATTTACCAATACCGCCTTTGCCATAGATGGCACATTGACGCATTGCCATAATTGCTTCTCCTGTTCGGGTTGAATGCTTGTTGCACACCCCATGAGGAGTGCAGGGAACGTACCAGCCGGGCCATATCCATCAATTTATTGATTTAATTTGATTTTGAGAAAACGTCAGCCGCCACGGCGGCACAGAGACAAGACAATCGGCAGACCAATTGTTGGAAAAGGGACAATCAGGATAGCGTCTGAATGCGGTCTGCGGCCGGCAGCGCCGCCAACCGGCATGCAGCCGGAATACGGTACGTTTTCTTAAACGCCGCCATAGCCGATGCGATAAAGAAATGACCGACGCGATAAAGAAGATGAATGAAAAGAAAAATAAAAAAACCACGTATGTTATCCAAACGTGGTTATTATTGAAGAATACATTTACACATATTTTATCTATGATTCTGAATTATCTTTTCAGAAGAAAACCATCGTTATGAAATTTTTTGTATAGAGATAGAACCATCCTGGGTGGTATTAGCCGCGGATATCGGCGAATAAACCAGCTGGCTCGAAACACCGTAAAAATTCTTGGTATAAGAATTTCCCGGATTTACCAAAATATCAAAATCCGTGCTGGCGATACCGCTGCCGGAGGTGGCAATCACTTTGGTGCTTAATAATTCCTTGATTTCATTCGGCGTATTAACCGCAATGACATCAACATGACTACCGGAGAAATACAACCCTACCTGCCCGGTATTGCCGGATTGAACGGTCAGTGCATACCAGGCCAGCGGCGGGGTGGCGTACGAGCGGGAATAACCGTTAAAGTGTACGGCACGCCCATCCAGCGGGATTTCCTGATTCTGGATTTTACCCAGCGGAAAATAGAGACTGACCGCGTAGACATCAATGGACGATCCCTGCTGTTCCGTTTTCGGTACGGAAACCGTGATCTCGCTGGCATGGGTTACACCGGGGTTGATGAGGTAAGCCAGCCCGAGAGAAAAGCCCTGAGCCTGCACGGAATCAATCTGATAATTGGTCGGTGCCTGATTGTTATAAGCCACATTAAAACTGGTTGTATTCCCGGTATTGTTATACGCCACAATGGCAACCGGCTGATTGGGTAAATTAGTGAATGTCACGGCATCCCCCGTACCTAATGTCGTACGGCTGCCATCACTAATACTTGATTTCAACTGCACCGCATTCAGGGTTTCGACTGCAATAGCCATATTCCGTTCCTCTTAATAAATAATATATTGGAGTTGAAGCGGCAATATCACCGCCGTCTGATAACTGTAGGCAGTGAATATTCCCCTCTCAAGAAAATAGAATATGATATTTTCGTCAATACTAATCCATTAATGCCAATTGAATTAATTAATTCACTGCATTCCCCATCCTCATTGATATATAGGGTGTTTTTAAAACATCTACGCATATTATTTAGAATAAAATAATTCAAAAGCGTAGTTCTTATTATCAGGCCACAAATTTTGATGGCGGCGGCTCCGTTATGCGCGCCGCCCTCGTCTGACGCCCGGCAACAGTAGCCACGAGAGTGGGAACCGGCACAACACTTTGTTGGCAGGCCGACAGGATGTCGCAGTCCGTGTCTTGTTCCGCTCAATCACACCGACGCCACATTTCCACAGCCGCGGCAGCGACCATCGTAACCCATTCAATCTTCTGCCTTTCCTGGATCAGGCGCTAACTGGCATAAGCCGTGCTAGGTCAGCCCATGACGGTGCGCCAGCCGGCAAAGCGTAGCTGGCGACCTTCGACACCACAGAGAGGAACCCGTACATGGCAAGAAAGATGAAAACAATGGATGGCAACGCCGCGGCGGCGTATATCTCGTACGCCTTTACCGAGGTGGCGGCTATCTATCCCATCACCCCCTCCACGCCGATGGCTGAAAACGTGGATGAATGGGCGGCGCAGGGCAAAAAGAATCTGTTCGGCCAGCCGGTCAGAATGGTGGAAATGCAGTCGGAAGCCGGAGCGGCGGCGGCGGTGCACGGTTCGTTGCAGGCCGGCGCGCTCACTACCACCTATACCGCGTCGCAGGGGTTGTTGCTGATGATCCCCAACCTCTACAAAATCGCCGGCGAGCTATTGCCGGCGGTATTCCACGTCAGCGCTCGCGCGCTGGCCACCAGCTCGCTCAATATTTTCGGCGACCACCAGGACGTGATGGCGGTGCGGCAAACCGGCTGCGCCATGCTGGCGGAGAGCAGCGTACAACAGGTGATGGACCTGTCCGCCGTGGCGCATCTGGCGGCGATCAAAGGCCGGGTGCCGTTCATCAACTTCTTCGACGGCTTTCGCACCTCCCACGAGATCCAGAAGATCGAACTGCTGGAGTACGACGAACTGGCTACGCTGCTGGACCGGCAGGCGGTGGATCGCTTTCGCCGCGGCGCCCTGCACCCGGACCATCCGGTAGCGCGCGGCACCGCGCAAAACCCGGATATCTACTTTCAGGAGCGGGAATCGGTTAACCGTTTCTATCAGGCGCTGCCGGAACTGGTGGAAGAAACGATGGCGCACATCAGCCGGCTCACCGGCCGCGAATACCATCTGTTCAACTATTACGGCGCGCCGGACGCCGAACGCCTGATTATCGCGATGGGTTCGGTGTGCGAAACCATTCAGGAAACCGTCGATTACCTCAACCAGCGCGGCGAACAGGTCGGGCTGCTGACCGTGCACCTGTACCGCCCGTTCTCGCTGACGCATTTTTTTGCCGCCATCCCGCCCACGGTGCAGCGCATCGCGGTGCTGGACCGCACCAAGGAGCCGGGCGCGCAGGCCGAACCGCTGTATCTGGACGTAAAAAACGCCTTCTACAATCACGATGACCGGCCGCTGATCGTCGGCGGCCGCTATGCGCTAGGCGGCAAAGATATCGCACCGGCGCACATCGCCGCGGTATTCAATAACCTGCTGCAGCCCATGCCGCAGGATGGTTTTACCGTCGGCATCGTAGACGATGTTACCCACAGCTCGCTGCCGTTGCCGGTCGATGATATCGATACCGCGCCTGCGGGCACCACCGCCTGCAAGTTCTGGGGGCTCGGTTCCGACGGTACGGTCGGCGCCAATAAAAGCGCCATCAAGATCATCGGCGACCAGACGCCGATGTACGCGCAGGCCTATTTCTCCTACGACTCGAAAAAATCCGGCGGGATTACCGTGTCGCACCTGCGCTTCGGCGCCCAGCCGATTACCTCGCCGTACCTGATCCGCAACGCCGATTTCATCGCCTGTTCGCAGCAATCCTACGTCGATAAATACGACCTGCTGGCGGGGCTGAAACCCGGCGGCATTTTCCTGCTCAATTGCAACTGGAACCCGACGGAGCTGGAAGCGGCGTTGCCGGCGGCGATGAAACGCTATCTGGCGCGCAACCAGATTCGCTTTTATGTGGTCAACGCGGTGGACATCGCCCGACAGCTCGGGCTGGGCGGCCGCTTCAACATGATCATGCAGGCGGCATTCTTCAAACTGACCGGGATTATTCCTGCCGATACCGCCGCCGATTACCTGAAAAGCGCGGTCGCCCTGTCCTACGGCAAGAAAGGCCAGAGCGTGGTGGAGATGAATCAGGCCGCCATCGATCAGGGCATGCAGGCGCCGGTTCAGGTGCGCATCCCGGCCGACTGGGCCGACCTGCCGGAACCCGTTGCGACCCTCGACGGCGCCCAGCCCGATTTTATCCGGCGCATCCTGACGCCGATGAACCGGCAGGAGGGCGATAACTTGCCGGTCAGCGCCTTTACCGGCATGGAAGACGGCACCTTTCCGCTCGGCACCGCGGCGTTTGAGAAACGCGGCATCGCCATCAGCGTGCCCGCCTGGCAACCGGAAGGCTGCACCCAGTGCAACCAGTGCGCATTTATCTGCCCCCACGCCGCCATCCGCCCGGCTCTGCTGACCGAAGAAGAGCGGGCGCGGGCGCCCGACACCCTGCTCAGTAAACCGGCCACCGGCGCCAAAACGCTGCACTACCATCTGGCGGTGTCGCCGCTGGACTGCTCCGGCTGCGGCAACTGCGTGGATATCTGCCCGTCGCGCGGTAAATCGTTGACCATGCAGCCGCTGACGTCGCAGCAGCCCAAAATCGCGCTGTGGGAACAGGTGCTCGGCCTGCCGCCCAAAGCCAACCCGTTCAGCAAAACCACCGTCAAGGGCAGCCAGTTCGAGACGCCGCTGCTGGAGTTCTCCGGCGCCTGCGCCGGATGCGGCGAAACCCCATACGCCCGCTTGATTACCCAGCTGTTTGGCGACCGTATGCTGATCGCCAACGCCACCGGCTGCTCCTCCATCTGGGGCGCCAGCGCGCCGTCCATCCCTTACACCGCCAACCACCGCGGACACGGCCCCGCCTGGGCCAACTCGCTGTTTGAAGACAACGCCGAATTCGGATTGGGGATGCTGCTGGGCGGCAACGCCATCCGCGAACAGTTGGCCGGCGACGCCGCGACGGCGTTGATGCAACCGCTTAGCCCGGCGCTGGCCGACGCGCTCAACCTGTGGCTGGAACTGAAAGACCGCGGCGACGACACCCGCGAGCGGGCCGATCGATTAATCACCCTGCTGGAGCATGAAAAAGGCGACGACCCGGTGCTCAACCGTCTCTATCAGAACCGGGATTACCTCGCCAAGCGGTCGCAATGGATTTTCGGCGGCGACGGCTGGGCCTATGACAT
Source organism: Dickeya sp. NCPPB 3274 (assembly GCF_000406205.1). NCBI lineage: Bacteria > Pseudomonadati > Pseudomonadota > Gammaproteobacteria > Enterobacterales > Pectobacteriaceae > Dickeya > Dickeya sp. NCPPB 3274. The sequence goes on from NZ_CM001979.1 coordinate 4,412,992, forward strand.
CGGCTTCGGCGGGCTGGACCACGTGCTGGCCTCCGGCGAAGACATCAACGTGCTGGTGTTCGACACCGAGGTGTATTCCAACACCGGCGGCCAGTCGTCCAAATCCACCCCGGCGGCGGCGATGGCGAAATTCGCCGCCGAAGGCAAACGCACCCGCAAGAAAGACCTCGGCCTGATGGCGATGAGTTACGGCTACGTGTACGTGGCGCAGGTAGCGATGGGGGCGGACAAGGCACAAACGCTGCGCGCCATCGCCGAAGCGGAAGCCCACCCCGGCCCGTCGCTGGTCATCGCCTACGCCGCCTGCATCAACCACGGCCTGAAAGCCGGCATGGGATGCAGCCAGCGTGAAACCAAGAAGGCGGTGGAAGCGGGATACTGGAACCTGTACCGCTTCAACCCGCAGTTGCAGGCGGCGGGCAAAAACCCGTTCACGCTGGATTCCGACGAACCGGAAGCCGATTTCCAGGACTTTTTGATGGGAGAAGTGCGCTATAGCGCGTTACGGCGCCAGTACCCGGAGCAGGCGAGCCAGTTGTTCGCCAAAACCGAACAGGACGCCAGAGAGCGTTTCGAGCGGTACAAACGTCTGGCGGAGGGGTAATGCTGCCGGCGCCTATGATTGTCAGGCAAGGATAGCCGCTGCTCTGGCGCCTGCGTTGCAGGCGCCATCTTAATCACCGGGGAATCAGAATGACTGCAACGCGCCGATCTTCCCTTGCTGCCAGTTGGTTTCCGACTGGCGCAGCGCCTGACTGATATCCGCCAACCGGTCGGAAGGCAGCGTTTTCGGCAGCAAATCCAACCCAACGGTCGAGAGAATTTGGCCGTAGGTATTGCGCAGTTCCGCGTAGGCCAGATCCTGACGCAGATTAGCATTCAGAGCGTTCAGTTCTCCCTGAATCAATTGCAGTTCGCCGATACTGTTGGCTTTATAGCGATTGCGCAGTTGTTCGGCAATCTGGCCGTCGAGATCGCGCAGTTCCACACTGGTTTTATACTGGCGCACCGCTTCGTTGAAGTTGGCGCGGGCGATATACAGCTGCGCCATAACGGCCAGCGACATCGCCTGACGCTGAACTTCCGACACTTTTTCATTGGCCTGAGCCGTCTTATACGCCGCCGGCCCAGACAGCAGATTAAACAGGTTCCAGGTCACCTTCACGCCGACGTCCGCCCAGCTCTGGTTAACCATGAACGAGTTGCTGTCGTAGTGACCGCCCGCGCTGACCTCCAGCCCCGGCAACATGCGCAGCAGAGATTTACGGGTTTCCGCTGCGTGAACGCGCACCTGATAATCCTGTTCCTTCAGTTCCGGACGGCTGAGCAACGCGGTCTGTTCCAGCGTATTGAAGTCGACGTTTAATTGCGGCACCGGCATGTCGTTACTGTTCGGCAACGCCAGCGAATACGGGGTATCCAGCGGCAGATTCATCAACGTCGCCAGTTCGGTCTTCGCCAGCGACAATGCCCGGCGTTGTTCTTCCAACTGGCGTACCGCGTCGATCAGCGCGCGGCGATAACTGAGCGCTTCAACCGGATCGCCAACCTGCTGCGTACTCATGTGCTCACTGGCTTCGCGCGCCTGATTCACCCGATCGATCAGGCTATCAATCCGCCCCAGCAGGCGCTCTGCCGCTACCGCCCGCCAGTACGCCGAGCGCACGTCCTGAATAATGGTATGGACGACCTTGCGCTTACGCTCGTCGGCGATCCAGCGCTGATCGGCCTTTTGTTTGGCGCTGACATAGCTGACGCCGAAATCCAGCACGTTCCACACCATCGTCAGGTCGGCAACGTCGCGGTTGCGGTCCAGCGAGGTGGACGGCTCCAGCGACTGCCGCCCGGTTTCGATGCTGCGGCTACTGGACGCACTGGTATTGCTGCGCCCGACATAGCCCGCCGACATCGCCATCTGGGGCAGCATGTCATAGCGCGCCAGCTCCAGTTGCTGTTGCGACAACGCCTGTTCCATCACCTTAAGCCGGGCTTCCAGGTTGTATTTAAGCGCTCTCGCCATCGCATCGTACAGCGTAATAGGCGCCGTTACCGGTTCCTGTTTGCTGAACATGGCCACTTTATCCTGCTGGATACGCTGCTCGCTTTGCTCTTTCGAAATAGGCTGACTGGTGACGGCACAACCGCTCATCGCCATGACGATGAGGCTGAGACTGAAAAGTTTCCGACCCTTTGACACGATTCCACTCCTGACCTTTGTTGTTATTTTTCGGCTGCTATTGTCATCACTACTGCTATCGCTATGAATGCCTTGTCCCAAGACCGCGTTTATCCTTGCTGTCTATCGCTGTTGCTCTGACCGCGATCGGCCTGAGCGCTATTGAACTGCCCCATATCCAGCAACGCCTGTTCAATGGCGGCCAAACGTTGTGATTCCATGTCCCCAATGTGCCGCAACTGCCGCTCCAGGCCGGGGGCGAACTCCATCGCCATGCCGCCGGATGACGTCGTAAGCCGCGCCTCATTTCCGGTGTTGTCTGCGTTGACGCTGATGTCACGCCAGCTACCGCCGGAGAACACCGCCATCGGCGACAAGGAAGGCAGGTTGATCCCTGAAAACACGCCTGCCAGCGAAGAGCTTCCGCCCATCGCGCCGCCGTTATTGAAACTTGGGAATGACCCCAGCGAACTGTCAAACCGGCTGGCGCCGCCGGAAGCAGCGACCTGCCCGAAGGCACCGGCGATCTGACTGACCGGCGCACTACCGGTTTGCGGCGTATTCTGGGCAGCCTGAAAGATCGTTGTCGTTGCCGTCGTGTTATCGGCCGCTCCACCAGTATTCAGGGAGCCGAGCGGCGTCGGGGCAAATAATGCGCCTAACGTGACCGGTGCATTATTTGCCACCGTAATCATCGGTGCTGGCGCAACGTTAGGCGACGTCGGACCCGCGCCGTTAACCCTGAATTCCGGGTTGCCGTTATCCACATTATTGCTGTTATCCACACTGCTGCCGGTGACGGCAAGCCCAAAGGTGGTGCTGACCGAGGCATTGCCGCTGTCGGTCGCCGTTACCCGAATGGTCAGGTTGCCCACATCGCTGTTGCCCGGCGTGCCTGAGAAGGTGCGCGTCGACGGATTGAAAGCCAGCCAGCCCGGCAGCGCCGAACCATCCGCCTGCGCCGCGCTCAACGTCAGCGTGTCGCCGGTATCGGGATCGGTGAAAATACCGGCCGGTACGGTAAAGCTGAAACCACCGTTTTGTGTCGCCGTTTGGGCATTCAGCGAGCCGGACACCACGGGCGCATCGTTGACGTTGGTGACGGTCAGCCCGAAAGTGGTGCTGACCGACGCATTGCCGCTGTCGGTCGCCGTCACCCGAATGGTCAGATTGCCCACATCACCGTTACCCGGCGTGCCCGAGAAAGTGCGGGTTGAAGGATTAAAGCTCAACCAGCCCGGCAGCGCCGAACCATCCGCCTGCGCCGCTCTCAACGTCAGCGTGTCGCCGATATCGGGATCGGTAAAGGTGCCAGCCGGTACGATAAAGCTGAAGCTGCCGTTTTGCGCGATGGTCTGGTCGGCCACCGGTATGGAAACGACCGGCGGAAGATTACTGTTGTTAACCGTCAGCCCGAAGGTGGTGCTGACCGAGGCATTGCCGCTGTCGGTCGCGGTTATCCGAATGGTCAGGTTGCCCACATCGCTGCTGCCCGGCGTGCCTGAGAAGGTGCGCGTCGACGGGTTGAAAGCCAGCCAGCCCGGCAGCGGTGAACCATCTGCCAGCGTCGCGTTCAGCGTCAGCGTGTCGCCGCTGTCTACGTCAACAAACGTACCGGCTGGCACCGTGAAACTGAACACCGCATCTTTCGTTGCACTTTGACCACTGACAGTGCCGCCGACCGTGGGCGCATCATTCACGCCGCTCACCGCCAGCGACGCCTGCGCGCTATTGGTAGAGAACGCGCTGCTGCCGCCGGAGGTCGAGGTATCCGCCAGGCCCTTGCTGGCCCCCGCTGTCGCCGTACCGCTGGTTTGATCCCACGCTCTGAAACCCAACGTTGCGGTTTCGCCGTTAGCGTTGTCCGGCACATAGCGAATCTGCGCCGTCGAACCAAGCAACAGAGCCGATGAACCCGATACCGTGCCGACATTGAACCAGTTGGCCCCGCTGTCGGTGGAGTATTGCCATGTACCATTCCCCGTCAGCGCGGTAACGGCGATGCCGCTGACGGCACCGCTGTCCACATCGCCGTAACCGGAAGTGCTCAGCAACGACGATACCAACGTGGACGACGAAGTTACGTCTTCCGTCGTCGAGGTCAGCGTCACCGTGGCGCCGCTGGATAAGGTCGGCGCATCGTTGACGTTGCTCACTGCCAGCGACGCCTGCGCACTGTTGGCGGAGAACGCGCTGCCGCCGCCGGAAGTCGAGGCATCCGCCAGCCCCCTGCTCGCGCCTGACGTCGCTGTGCCACTGGTTTGATCCCAGGCTCTGAAACTGAAGGTGGCGGTTTCGCCATTGGCGCTGTCCGGCATATAGCGGATCTGCGCCGTCGAACTGAGCAGCAGCGCCGACGAGCTGGATACCGTGCCGACGTTGAACCAGTTGGT
>NZ_CM001979.1:4417660-4459697 GCF_000406205.1 Dickeya sp. NCPPB 3274
AGCTAATTTGATGAAGTGAAAACCGCCACACTTTTATCGCCAAATAGACGACATAACAGGCCGAGAACAATTTAATGACGCTCAGCATCAGATTTCCATGTTGTGCCAGATAAGTAAACAACAGCCCCCATGCAGTGACTGCCAATAGATATCCGAGCCATTCTGATAAAATCAGTTTTATGCTTTTAATAAAACCTTGGGTATAACCGGAACAAAGAAGCAAGGTGTTGGTCGGCCCCGGAATGCTCAGAAACAATGCAATATAGAATATAACTTTTATGTATTCATTTTCATGAATCATATTGATATCACCTCAATTAAAGCCAATAGCGTTTGGTCTGGTATTGTTCCGAGATCGGCATCTCAATATATGCCCGTCATACTTCAAGTTGCAGGTGTATTGGCAACCTTCGCTCACCCCGATCACTTACTTATGTCAGTTCTCAGGGATTCACTCGGTTGCCGCGTTACAAGGCTCAAATAAGCCTTGCCCTGAAGGGCCAACGCTTCGCGTTGTTCGAAACGCAAAACGTTTTGTCCTGCAACTCGAATTATTTTGGGTATGGTCTGTTCCCTAAACAAAACCGCCACCTTTCTATCTGGATCTGCTAGACTGGACGCCTTGTCTGATAACTAATTTGGTTTGTTGATGAACACCTCCCAGCATCACGATAAAGCAGAGACAACATCCATTAACATTGGAAACAAAATCAAACGATTAAGAATGACCAGAAATATCTCTCTTAATGATCTTTCCAAATTATCAGGCGTGTCGAAAGCAGCCTTATCCAAGCTGGAGTCTGGCAACTCAAATCCACGTGTCGACACATTGGATGCCATTGCCAGCGCCCTGCGAGTTCCCTTAAGCGATCTGCTTGCCGTTAACACCAGCACCTACCCTTACATGGAAAAAAATATTCCAATGCAAGGGGAATACTCCCAAAAGATGAAATTCCGCATCGGGCTGGGCAATATCGCCGAAATATGGCATTTGCAAATGAATCCCGGCGTCATTATCAATAGCCCGCCACACGCATCTGGAACACATGAACATATTCTGGTGCATTCAGGTTCATTAATGCTCAAACTTGCCGATGACGAAAGTATCGTGCTTAAAGCGGGCGACTTTTATTGTTTTTCCGGAAACGTATCTCACTCTTATATATGTACTGACAATGCAGTTAGTGCGACAGTGGTCATGTCCAACTCCATTCAGGTTTAACCCAATGGGGCAACAAAGCCCCAAACTGATATATATCCTTTATACCCGTCATACTTCAAGTTGCAGGTGCGTTGGCTTTCCTCACTCACCCCAGTCACTTACTGATGTAAGCGTCTAAGGATTCACTCGGTTGCCGCCTTCCTGCAACTCGAATTATTTAGGGTATAATTATCCTTTCTATTCACATCGACATCTGAAATAAAGCGAAGAATGATGTCGTAAATGTCTTGCTCCTGCTCCGATTGAATAAAATGCCCTCCCGGCACACTCTCCATACGATAGATACCGCTGGTACATTCACGCCAGCGAGAAGGAGCAAAGGGAAGATACGGGTCGTTCTCTCCGTAGATCACTAACAACGGCACATCCTCCAGCGGACAAGTGCTTTCGGGCTGAATGGAATTGGCAACGTCCAAATCGGCAGCCAGCACCTGAATGAACTGCTGGCGCAGCACATCATCCTGCATCAACCAGTCAGGAAGCTCCCCGAGTTGGGTCGCAAAGCGCCATATCGCTTGTTGCGACTCCAGGTTAAGCTCCAGCCAGGGGAAATGCCTGCGGCAATGGATAGGATCGTTAGACATCGCCACCAGCACGATATCCCGATCCGGCGTTCTGCTCCGGCAGTAGCCGGCCAGCAAATAGGCCATATAGGCGCCCAGGCTGTGACCAACCAGGATGAGCCGGCCTTGAGTGGGAATGCGCGAGGCAAAGTCATCCACGATACGCCCGGCGTCACGCATCAGTTCTTCCTGACGGCGCCGGCCGCGCCCCGGCATTTCCATCAGCATGGTGTCGAACTGTGGCGAAAAACGCCGGGCTATCGCGTTCATAGCCGAGGCGTTACCGCCAGCATGATGAAACAGAACCATGTGATGCTGGGGTTCATTCATAGCGCTTACCCTCGAGTACACGCCCTACCAGCGCAGCAAAAACGATGACGGCGCCACCGATGCCCTGCCAGACCCCAATCACCTCGCCCATAATGGAGACAGCAAAAAATGCCGCAAAAGCGGGCTCCAGCGACAAAATGAGCCCAACCCGAGTCGGACTGGTGAGCTTCGCCGCATAGAGTTGCATCAGGAATGCAAATGCCGTCGCCAGCAGGCTCAGAAAGAGGATATAGCCCCAGATATCAAGGGAAATACTGGGGATAGTACGCATAGACTCCGGATCGGAAACATAGACGAACGACAAGCCAAGCACGGCGACGGTCAGCAGCTCAACCAGCGTGATATTGATCAGCGAATAGGGTTTGCCGGCCGTCTGCCTGCCAAACATGAATATCTGGAATCCGCGAATTAATGCCGCCAGCAACACAAGCCAGTCACCGAGGTTGAAGCCGACCTGTCCGCCATTGGAAAAGCTTATCAACCCGCCGCCAGCCAATGACAGGAAACAGGTAAAATAGATGAGCTTGCTCTGCCTGCGCTTGCCCAGCACCCGTTCATAAAAAGGAACCAGAACCACCGACAGTGCAATCAGAAAACCCGCATTGGCAGCGGTAGTGTGCTTCACGCCGAGCGTTTCAAGCGTCAAAATGGCGTAAAGCAAGGCACCGAAAATCACACCATTAACGACTTCGCCGCGTGTAAAATCGCGCAAGCGGATGCGAGTGCCAATGAACATAAAAGGAACCGCCAGGGCAAAGCGCAGCATCAGGAACAAAGGAACAGCCACCCCCGCATGAATGATCATCTGCATCAATGAGTAACTTGCGCCCCATGACAGGGCGACCGCCAGTAATCCCAAATCCACCAGATACAGTCGTGAGCGTGAAAGTTGCAGGGTCGTCTCATTAGACATTGTCATTCCTCGGGGCGGTATGGTTTGCGTCATAACTGATACGCAGCTGGTTTTTCTTGAATTTGGCCGATTTGATTGAGAAATCGGCGATCTTACTGAGGTTATCCACGTGCGTTCCGCCACAAGGCATCGCTTCGGTATCGTGGATCAGAGAGTAGCGGGTATCTCCCTCCAGCCATATCTTGACCTCACCGCCATCCCTCAGACGTGCGCTGATGCCGGCTTCGATATCCTCAAGCGGCAAGCGATCAACCAGTACTGCGCTGGAACCCATGGGGGAAAAGACGACGCGAGACTCCCCGGGGAAATGATGCCCGGCAGTCGCCATCCATCCATACCGACGCATTTCCCAGTTCAGCAAATGCCCGGCGGTATGCAACGCAGCATTTCGCATACGTTCGGACGCGGATAACCTGGACGCCAACAGGTCCGCCTCAGCGGACTTGAGTGGAGATTGCGGATAAACGACCACCAGACCGGACGCATCTTTGCGGACGCTAACGGGGATGTCATTTACCCACCCAGTATCTGCGGGCTGCCCCCCGCCCTGCGGGTGAAAAATGTTCTCCTTCAGGGCTAGCCATGTTCCAAACTCATCAGTGCCGGCGGCAATGACCTCGCTTGTTGCAGAAAAGCAGTAGGTATCATCCAGATAGCGTTGAATTTGAATCATTTGGGGGCTCCTTTTTATAGGGTTTCAATCAGGGGAGTGAAGGGTTGCCCGAGCAGGTTATTTGAAGCGATACGGTTTCTTCCGTTGAGGCTCCGGCCTGAAACAATAACGCACCCAAACTTATCGAGCGGAATACTGCCGCCGTACTCCTGCACGACGTCGGTATCGGGATAGATATCGACAACGCTTGGCGCATAGCGCGTGGCAAACCCCATACGGAAATCTTTTTTGGACGAGTTGGGATAGGAAGCGTGCATCAGCGTGGACCAGAAGATCACGCATTGGCCCGCCTTCATCACCAATGGCACCGCTTTGCTTTCGTCTGGTTTCCAGTCCGGCTCGATTTGCAGTTCGCGGTAGTCATAGCCAAAGAAGCCCCGGCTTTTACCCTCTTTCGCGCGGTTATTGATAATATCTGTCTGATATGCCATCGACTTGGTTTCGTCGTAATTCATCTTGTGGTGCGTGCCGGGCATGATTTCAAGACAGCCATTTTCAATCGTGGCGTCGGTAAAGGCCGTCCAGACGGTAAGCGTTCCCTTGCCGAAGCGATCTTCCGTTTCTCCGGGCCATAGAATCTGCGGCTTGCCGCTGGCGTTGGCGAAGGTGTCGGCCTGATGCCAGTCAGTCCCCTCATCCCCCGGATATTTTGGGAAAAACTCGGTCCGCCAGCACAGCACATCCTTGCCCAGAATGTCGGAAACAGGGGCGACGATACGTGGATTGGTAATATGCTGGCTAAGTAGTTCAACATCCAGATGACGATCATAATTGGAGATGTTTGTCGCCGCGCTGTAGGAGTCGGATGGATAGGCGGCATTACTCCGGTCAGGCAACTGACGACGCACTTTATTCCAGATTTCATTCATTTCATCCGGAGTATAAATAGTTATCGGGCCGATATAACCGTTGCGATGAAAGCCATCTAATTGTTCTTCTGTCAGGTGTAATGTCTTACTCATTTTACATATCCTCTGTTAGGGAACTATTTGGCTGCAAAGAAAACGTCTTTTAATGTCGTGTTATATAAACGCTCCATTGATAGCGCAAGTCCGAATTCCTTTTTGACCCTTTCGTTTAACGAAATAGCAATCATCGAGTGACCGCCTGCGTCGAGAAAGTTATCGCCGGGTTTAACCGGCTGCTCCAGGATATCGCTCAGCCACAGTAAATATTGCTCTAGTGCTTTTTCCTTCTGGGCTGTTTTATTCTGGACATGGTCTTGGGAATTTAAAGCATCAGTGACAGTCATGATTTACTCCATTGAATGCAAAATTAATTTTTTATCAACCTTTCCGTTTACCGTTTTTGGCATCACGTCGACTCGCCTGTAACGCATCGGGCGCATATATACAGGCAAAGCGAGTCTGGCCAGAGACTTCAACTTCTCCTTTACATCTACTTCTGCAATCTTCGATGAAGTGGTAAAGAAACAGATCAAGTGATGGCCATGCATTTCAGTCTTTGCCGCCAGCACGGAGATGTCGCCAATTTCGTCTATTTGAGCCAGGACAGATTCGATTTCGCCAGTTTCAATCCTGAATCCATTGATTTTCACCTGGTCGTCGCATCGACCAAGATAGAGCAGTTCACCGTCATTGTTATGCTTTACCACGTCACCGGAACAATAATATCTTCGCGATACACCCTCTGTTTCCAGCCAGATAAATTTTCGGCTTTCGTCGTTGTTTATATTCAGGTATCCATGAGTAACCTGTGGGCCGGATAATAGAAGCTCACCACCTTCCTCTGCGGAAGACTCGTTTCCGATAGGTCTAATAATGTAATGGAAATCTGGCAGCACTCGCCCAATATTGGAATCGGGGTTGATTAAATCCGTATCGCTGACAATATGCCAACTGGTATGCACCGTCGTTTCGGTAATGCCATACATATTCACCAACATAGGTGAATGTAATCCAAAATGATTGTGCCAACGTTTCAGCGTTTGGAAATTCAATCGCTCCCCACCAAATATAATGCAACGTAGCGAGAGCTCTTCCGGCTTAAATTGGCAGAGTTTATCGGCATTCACAGAGAATGCGGTGGGTGTTTGATTTAATAATGTAATATTTTCTTCTTTAATTAGTCTGGCCAGGGCATCCGGAACGATTCTGGTTTCATCGTCAGGTATAACCAATTTTCCGCCATACCCCAGAACCGACCATATTTCCCATACTGAAAAGTCAAATGCATAGGAGTGATACAACAGCGTTGCGTCTTGTTGGTTGAAATTATAAATAGCGGCGGTGGCGGAGAATAATGCTTCAAGATTGCCGTGGGTAATCGGCACACCTTTGGGTTTCCCTGTGGTGCCTGAGGTGTAGATGATATAAGCCGTGTTTTCGAGCCGTGACTGATCGTACATGTCGGATGAAGCAGAAGCAGACGTCAAAGCCTGTATGTGCACATTTTTGACATCCCGATGAGGAGCAATGTCGCTATCGGAAATAATCAAAGCGGGCCTGGCGTCATTCACGATCAACTGGTTTCTTTCCAGCGGCGCCTTCTTATCCAGAGGAACATAAGCAGCCCCGACATATTGCACGGCGAGCAATGCCGCGATCAGCTCTCCGGAAGGGGTGAGTTCGACGGCGACGCGGTTGCCCGGCTCCACCTTCAATTCACGCAACGCGCTGGCGATATTGAGGATCAAGCCCTTCATGGCCTGGTAGGTGAGACGTGTTTCGCGATCTTTGACGGCGATGCGGTCGGGATACTTTTCCGCCGCTGCCAGAAAGCACCCCAAGAGTGTCCTTCTCGGCTGCGTGGATGAGGGCTTAGCGTTCACACCATCCTCCTTTTCGTTCACATTGGCATCACATTTGTTTTTTTAAAGACTATACAATACCACTAAAACGAACAAGCGTTTTTTATATGCTGATTTTTTTATTAAGAAGTCATTTTTATACGCTGTTAATCGAGCCGCCTGACGTCAGGCGCGTCAGACCGCATCCTGTCAGTTCGCAATGGTTTTCTTATCGAAGCGGTGTAAGCGGATAAGGGGAAGAACGCGGATGTCGGGGCTTGCCCATCAGGCACGCTGCTGACACACCGCTTGCAGTGAGGGCAAGGATAGGAATCAGGGGAGAGCCCGCTCGTGGGAAAAAGCGGTGGGAACATCGTGTTGGCAAGAATCAGTCGGCGGGTTTGCTATAACGAACGGCAGAAACAAAAAAACCACCTTTCGGTGGTTTTCTGCATCATGCAGACATTCATCTGCACAACTGAATTTGGAGCGGGAAACGAGACTCGAACTCGCGACCCCGACCTTGGCAAGGTCGTGCTCTACCAACTGAGCTATTCCCGCAGGGTGTGGCGTAACGTCGCACTACTTTCTGTCGTTACGGGGAGCGCATTATACGAGAAACGTTTTTTCCCGCAACCCCCCTGACGAAAAATGTCGTTCAAGTGCCGACAAAATCACCAACACGCTGAAAATGCCCGCAGAAACGGGCGATTTTCCTGGTTTCCTTGCGGAGGATGCCGTTACAGCTGGATAAAGTGCTCGCGGTAGTAAGCCAGTTCCGCTACCGATTCGCGGATATCGTCCAGCGCCTGATGGGTGTTGCGCTTTTTGAAGCCGGCCAGCATCTCCGGCTTCCAGCGGCGCGCCAGTTCCTTAAGCGTGCTGACGTCCAGATAGCGATAGTGGAAGTAGGCTTCCAGTTCCGGCATGTAACGAAACAGAAAACGGCGATCCTGCCCGATGCTGTTGCCGCAAATCGGCGATTTGCCCGCCGGCACCCACTGCTGCAGGAATGCGATGGTTTCCCGTTCCGCGGCGCCTTCGTCAAAAGCGCTGGCCTTGACCCGATCCACCAGCCCGCTGGCGGTGTGGGTGCGCACGTTCCAGTCATCCATCAGCGCCAGTTGGCTGTCCGGCTGATGCACCGCCAGCGTCGGGCCTTCCGCCAGTACGTTCAGGTTGGCATCGGTCACCAGTGTTGCGATCTCGATGATCCGGTCCCGTTCGGGATCCAGCCCCGTCATTTCCAAATCGATCCAGATCAGGTTGTTTTCATTTACCATCGTCGCCTTTCCCGTGTCGCCGTTGCTATAAAAATTTCGCCGACGGCAGGCTGACAGGCCCGCTGGCGGCGGTTAATTAAAATAAAATAGCGTGTATTATAGTCGCTTCCATCGCCACCGGCGATAAGCGCCGAACCAAGAGAGACTGCGTGAGTAAAAAGAAACTGTCAAAAGGTCAGCAACGGCGGGTCAGCGCCAACCATCAGCGCCGCCTGAAACATGCCGACAGCAAGGTCGAGTGGGATGACAGCCAACTGAGCGAACCGCAGGAAGGCATCATCATCAGCCGTTTCGGCATGCACGCCGATGTGGAAGCGCCGAACGGCGAGCTGCACCGCTGCAACATTCGCCGCACCATCCACTCGCTGGTCACCGGCGATCGGGTGGTCTGGCGCGCCGGCAACGAAACGCTGGCCGGCATCAGCGGCATCGTCGAGGCGGTGCATCCGCGTCAGTCGGTGTTGACCCGCCCGGACTACTATGACGGTCTCAAACCCATTGCCGCCAACATCGATCAGATTGTGATTGTCTCCGCCATTCTGCCGGAGCTGTCGCTCAATATTATCGATCGTTATCTGGTGGCCTGCGAAACGCTGGAAATCGAGCCGCTGATCGTGCTCAACAAAACCGATCTGCTGGATGACGAAGGCCGGGCGTTTGTGGAAGAGGTGATGGATATCTATCGCGCGCTGCACTACCGGGTGTTGATGATGTCCAGCCACACCCAGCAGGGCGTCGCCGAGCTGGAAGCCGCGCTGACCGGCCGCGTCAGCATCTTTGCCGGGCAGTCCGGCGTCGGTAAATCGAGCCTGCTCAACGCACTGCTCTACCCTGACGACGCCCAAATTCTGGTCAACGACGTATCCGACGCTTCCGGACTGGGCCAGCACACCACCACCGCCGCTCGTCTGTACCATTTCCCGCACGGCGGCGATGTCATCGACTCGCCGGGCGTGCGCGAATTCGGGCTGTGGCATCTGGAGCCGGAACAGGTAACGCGCGGTTTTATCGAGTTCCGCGAATACCTGGGCAGCTGCAAATTCCGCGACTGCAAACACGACACCGACCCCGGCTGCGCCATTCGCGCCGCGCTGGAGCGCGGGGAGATAGCACCAGAGCGTTTCGACAATTATCACCGTATCCTTGAGAGCATGGCGCAGGTAAAAACGCGTAAATCCTTTTCTGCTCCGGATAACTGACATTTATCGTATCCACCGCTACAATGCGTCCCTTTTTACGGCGTACCCTTAAAAAAACGACGAGGCTCACTGTGCTGGACAGAATCAAGATTGCTCTACAACATCTGCTCCCGAAGGTCTGGCTGACGCAACTGGCTGGTTGGGGAGCCGACCGTCAGGCCGGCATGCTCACCAAACTGGTGATTGACCTGTTTGCCCGCATCTACAAAGTCAACATGCAGGAAGCGCAGCAACCGGATACCGCATCCTACCGCTCGTTCAACGACTTCTTTGTGCGCCCGCTGAAACCCGGCATCCGCCCGGTGGACCCGCTGCCGAACCGGCTGGTGTTCCCTGCCGACGGCGCCATCTCTCAACTGGGCACCATTGACGACGAGCGGATCCTGCAGGCCAAACAGCACGACTACACGCTGGAAGCGCTGCTGGCCGGCAACTACATTATCGCCGACCTGTTTCGTGACGGTCTGTTTGTCACCACGTATCTCTCCCCGCGCGATTACCATCGCGTCCACATGCCGTGCGACGGTATTTTGCGCGATATGATTTACGTGCCGGGCGACCTGTTTTCGGTCAATCCGCTGACCGCCGCCAACGTACCGAATCTGTTTGCCCGCAACGAACGCGTGATCTGCCTGTTCGATACGCCATTCGGGCCGATGGTGCAGATTCTGGTCGGCGCCACCATCGTCGGCAGCATCGAAACCGTCTGGGCGGGCGTGGTAACGCCGCCGCGCGAAGGCATCATCAAACGCTGGGCCTATCCGATGGAAGGCGAAGGCGCGGTAATTCTGGAGAAAGGCGACGAGATGGGCCGCTTCAAACTCGGTTCCACGGTGATTAACCTGTTTGCGAAAGATCGGGTGCAATTGATGCCCGGACTAGCCAGCCAAAGCGCCACTCGCATGGGTGAGGCTATGGCCGAAGCGCTGGATGAGGACGTTCTGGCGCGCATGAATGCCGCCAACGACAGCGATACCCCCTGACCCCATCAATACGCCTGAGGAGGCCAGCCGTGCGTCTGATTCTGATTTTCCTGTTGGGATGCCTGTTATCAACCACGTCGCTGGCCGCCCAGTTGCCTGACGAAACGCAACTGAAGCAGGATCTGCAACAGGCGGAAGCCAACAAGAACACCCCGGCGCAGGCCGATGTCGTCAAAGAGCTACAGTCGGCTCTACGGCTGCTGGACGAACGCCGGGACGCCCGCCAGCGCGCCGACCAGTACCAGCGCGCGATTGACGACTTTCCCAAATTGACCCGCGAGCTGCGCCAGCAGCTGGATGCCGAAAACGCCAAACCGGCCGCGCCGCCGAAAGCGACATCGGTCAACGAGCTGGAACAACAGATTGTCCAGTTCAGCAGCCAGTTGCTGGAGCAAGGCCGCCAGTTGCAGCAGGAACAGGACCGCCAGCGGGAAATCAGCGATTCGCTGGCTCAACTGCCGCAACAGCAAACCGAAGCCAACCGCGCGCTGAGCGAAGTCGAACGGCGTCTACAGGCGCTGGGCAACCCGACCACCGCGCTCGGACAGGCACAGCTGGCCGCATTGCAGGCCGAAGCGGCGCTGCGTAAAAGCCGGGTGGAAGAGCTGGAGCTGGCGCAACTTTCCGCCAGCAACCGTCAGGAACTGTCGCGCCTGCAGGCGGATGTCTACAAAAAGCGGCGCGACCGGCTGGACAATCAGCTGCAATTGTTGCGCAGCACCCTGAACACCTTGCGCCAGCGCGAGGCGGAGCAGGCGCTGGAGCGTACCGAGCAACTGGCGGAACAGGAAGGCCAACTGCCTGCGGCGGTCGCCGGACTGCTGCAAACCAACCGCGAACTCTCCGTGGCGCTCAACCAGCAAGCGCAGCGCATGGATCAGATTGCCGCCCGTCAGCGCCAGACCGCCGCCCAAACGCTACAGGTACGCCAGGCGCTGAGCACGCTGCGCGAACAGGCGCAGTGGCTTGGCTCGTCGCCGGCGTTGGGGGAAACCCTGCGCGCGCAGGTGGCGCGCCTGCCGGAAATGCCCAAGCCTCAGCAACTGGACGGCGACATGGCGCAACTGCGCGCCCAGCGCCTGCATTACGAAGACCTGCTCAACAAACTGTCGGCGGCCGGCGAACCCGCCCGGCAGGACGACGGCACCCCGTTAACCGCCGCCCAGCAAAAGATCGTCAACGATCAGCAACGCACCCAGCGCGATCTGCTCACGTCGCTGATTTCCGGTTGCGACACCCAAATTCTGGAACTGACCAAGCTGAAAGTCGCCAGCAGCCAGCTGGAGGACGCGCTGACCGAGATCCGCGACGCGGCGCATCGCTATCTGTTCTGGGTGGCGGATGTCGACCCGATCGGTTTCGCCTACCCGCTCAACCTGCTGCGCGACCTGTCGCGCCTGCTGTCGCTGGATACCTTTACCCAACTTAGCGGCGCGATGCTGATGATGGCGACCAGCCAGAGCACGCTGTTGCCGCTGCTGGGCGCGTTGCTGCTGGTCGGGCTCAGCATCAGCTCGCGTCGTCATTATCATGCTTTTCTGGAGCGCGCCAGCAGTCGGGTGGGCAAAGTCACCCTCGACTATTTCATGCTGACGCTGCGTACCGTGTTCTGGTCGGTGATGGTGGCGATGCCGCTGCCGGTGTTGTGGGCCGCGCTCGGTTATGGCCTGCAAAACGCCTGGCCCTACCCGGTGGCGGTGGCGATCGGCGACAGCGTGACTGCCACGGTGCCGCTGATGTGGGTGGTGATGGTCTGCGCCGCGTTTTCCCACCGACAGGGGCTGTTCATCGTGCATTTCGGCTGGTCGCCGAAACAGGTGGCGCGCGCCATGCGCTACTACCGTCTGTCCATCGGCTTTATCGTGCCGCTGGTGATGGCGCTGATCACCTTCGACAACCTCAACGACCGGGAGTTTTCCAGCACGCTGGGGCGGTTGTGCTTTATTCTGCTGTGTATGGCGCTCAGTCTGGTGACCACCAGCCTGAAACGCGCCGGTATTCCGTTGTATCTGGATAAGGAAGGTTCCGGCGAAAACCCGGTGAATCGCGCGATGTGGAATCTGATGATCTGCATCCCGCTGATTGCCGCGCTGGCATCCTGTCTGGGCTATCTGACCACCTCGCAGGCGCTGCTGGCGCGGCTGGAAACCTCGGTCGCCATCTGGTTCTTCCTGCTGGTGATTTATCACATCATCCGCCGCTGGATGTGGATTCAGCGCCGCCGCATCGCCTTTGACCGCGCCAGACAGCGCCGGGCGGACATGCTGGCGCAACGCGCCCGCGGCGAGGAAGACACCAACCCGTCGTCGCACGAAGCCGGCGTCGACGTGGTGGAAGAACCGGTGGTGGATCTGGATGCCATCAGCGCCCGCTCGCTGAAACTGGTGCGTTCTATTCTAACGCTGATCGCACTGGTGTCGGTGATTGCGCTGTGGTCGGAAATCCATTCCGCTTTCGCATTTATGGAAAACATCAGCCTGTGGGACGTCACCAGCACGGTGAAAGGCGTGGAGAGCGTGCAGCCGATTACCCTCGGCGCGGTGCTGATCGCGCTGCTGGTGTTTGTCATCACCGCGCAACTGATGCGCAATCTGCCCGCGCTACTGGAGTTGGCGGTATTGCAGCATATCGAACTGTCGCCCGGCACCGGCTACGCCATTATCACCGTCAGCAAATACCTGCTGATGCTGGTGGGCGGGCTGATGGGGTTCTCGCTGATCGGCATCGAATGGTCAAAATTACAGTGGCTGGTGGCGGCACTCGGCGTGGGATTGGGGTTCGGCTTACAGGAGATCTTCGCCAACTTCATCTCCGGCCTGATTATTTTGTTCGAAAAACCGATCCGCATCGGCGATACCGTGACCATCCGCGATCTGACCGGCAGCGTGATGCGCATCAATACCCGCGCCACCACGATTTCCGACTGGGACCGCAAAGAGATCATCGTGCCCAACAAGGCGTTCATCACCGAGCAGTTCATCAACTGGTCGCTGTCCGATTCGGTCACCCGCGTGGTGCTGACCATCCCGGCGCCCGCCGACGCCAGTACGCAGGAGGTCACCACGCTGCTGCTGGACGCGGTGAAACGCTGCTCGCTGGTGCTGGATAACCCGCCGCCGGAAGTGTTTCTGGTGGACCTGCGTCAGGGCATCCAGATTTTTGAACTGCGTATCTTCGCCGCGGAAATGGGCCACCGCATGCCGCTGCGCCACGAACTGCACCAGTTGATTCTGGAAAGCTACCGCGAACACCATCTGGTGATGCCGTTCCCGCCGTTCCAGGTACAGATGGATTCGGTGCAAATCGTCGGACGTAACTCCGCCACCTCAACCCGCACTGCTGGCGGGCTGTAACCCCTCTGCAAAAAGAAAACCACGGTAAGCGATGGCTTCCGTGGTTTTCAGTCAGACGAATAATAGAGCAAGCAGCCTCAGGCGCGATCCACCGTAAACGCCATCACTTCGCCGATAGACTCGGCATTCAGCGCCATCATCACCAGACGATCAACGCCCAGCGCCACGCCGGAACACGGTGGGATGCCGGCTTCCAGCGCCGCCAGCAGGTTTTCATCGATCGGCTGCACCGGCAGGCCGCGCGCCGCGCGTTTGCGGTTATCCTGCTCGAAACGCTGACGCTGCTCTTTGCTGTCGGTCAGTTCGCAAAAACCGTTAGCCAGTTCGATGCCTTTGTAATAGACCTCAAAACGCTCCGCCACCCGGTGATCCTCGGTGCTGATTTCAGCCAGCGCCGCCTGCGTTGCCGGGAAATGGTAGACAAACGCCGGTTTGTCGCGGCCGATTTGCGGCTCCACGCCAAACGCGAACAGCAGTTGCAGCAGGGTATCGCGATCTTCTTCCCGGTTGGCGACATCCCCCACGCCGATTTTCTCCGCCGCCTCACGCAGTTGCGCCTTGTCCGCCGACAACGGATCCACTTCCAGATGACGCTGGAACGCCTGCTGATAGGAAAGCATCTCCGCGCTATCGCACTCCAGCACCTGTTGCAGCAGGTCATCCATTTCGTTCATCAGCCGGTACATGTCATAGTGCGGGCGATACCACTCCAGCATGGTGAATTCAGGGTTGTGATAACGGCCGGATTCTTCGTTGCGGAAACTGCGGCACAGTTGGTAAATCGGCCCACTGCCCGCCGCCAGCAGGCGTTTCATGTGGTATTCCGGGCTGGTCATCAGATACAGCGCCATGCCATCGGCGGCGCCGGGGCCGACAAAGTGGGTCTGGAACGGGAACAGATGCACATCCGTCACCGTCGCCTGGCTCATGGCCGGCGTTTCCACTTCCAGCACGCCGCGGTCTGAGAAGAAACGCCGGATTTCTTTCATTATCGACGCCCGCTTCAACAGATTGGCGACAGGGGCGCTGGGCTGCCAACTTGCCGTTTCGCTCATGATTTCCACTCCAAACTCAAACTGGAGGTGCAGTCTACCCGCATCACCACAGCCAGACAAATTTATCCCGCGAAGGGTTTTCCTCTATTTGGCTTACCTATATTCATAATTACCAGGTACCGCCTAATCTACGATCCCGGAGATTCACCCGGTTGCCGTCTTCCTGCAACTCGAATTATTTGGGGTACGAAAGTGCTATTTGCGGATAAATCACATTTTCCGGAATATGTCCGTATAGATATTAAAAAACAGCAAAATGCTGGATCACATCAAATTTCAGTCATCTACAAATCGCTATAATCATTTCCATACAAAAAAAGGGTGATTTAATCTCTCTGTACTGTTTGACCGGATATTTTTTCACTCGATTTAATGTCTTGGAAATTAAAACGGGAAATAAGTGACTAAACTTAATTTCATATTATTTTCTTAATTTAATTTATTTAACTTAAGTAACTGGAGGCATGCAGTGCAAACCTTTAATGCCGATTTGGCCATTATCGGGGCCGGGGGAGCAGGTTTACGGGCAGCGATTGCCGCTGCACAAGCAAATCCCCAACTCAAGATTGCGCTGATTTCCAAAGTCTACCCGATGCGCAGCCACACCGTGGCCGCCGAGGGGGGATCTGCGGCGGTCACACAAGATCACGATAGCTTCGACTTCCACTTCCACGACACCGTGGCCGGGGGAGACTGGTTGTGTGAACAGGACGTGGTGGATCACTTCGTGCAGCATTGCCCGCGTGAAATGACCCAGCTTGAGCAGTGGGGCTGCCCGTGGAGCCGCAAACCGGACGGTTCGGTCAACGTACGCCGCTTCGGCGGAATGAAGATCGAACGTACCTGGTTCGCCGCGGATAAAACCGGCTTCCACATGCTGCACACCCTGTTCCAGACTTCGCTGAAATACCCGCAGATTCAGCGCTTCGACGAGCACTTCGTGCTGGATATCCTGGTGGATGACGGGCAGGCCCGTGGGGTCGTCGCCATCAACATGATGGAAGGGTCGCTGATTCAGATTCGCGCCAACGCCATCGTGATGGCTACCGGCGGCGCCGGCCGCGTCTATCGCTACAACACCAACGGCGGCATCGTTACCGGCGACGGCATGGGCATGGCCTTCCGTCACGGCGTGCCGTTGCGCGACATGGAATTCGTACAGTACCACCCCACCGGCCTGCCGGGCTCCGGGATCCTGATGACCGAGGGCTGCCGCGGCGAAGGCGGCATCATGGTCAACAAAGACGGCTACCGCTACCTGCAGGATTACGGCCTCGGGCCGGAAACGCCGCTGGGCGAGCCGAAAAACAAATACATGGAACTGGGTCCGCGCGACAAAGTTTCGCAAGCCTTCTGGCACGAATGGCGCGCCGGACGCACCGTGCCCACGCCGCTGGGCGATGTGGTCTACCTCGACCTGCGTCATCTGGGCGAGAAGAAACTGAAAGAACGCCTGCCGTTCATTTGCGAACTGGCGAAAGCCTACGTCGGCGTCGACCCGGTGAAAGAGCCGATTCCGATTCGCCCCACCGCGCATTACACCATGGGCGGCATCGAAACCGACCAGCAGTGTGAAACCCGTATTCAGGGTCTGTTCGCCGTCGGCGAATGCTCGTCCGTCGGTCTGCACGGCGCCAACCGTCTCGGTTCCAACTCACTGGCGGAACTGGTGGTATTCGGCCGCGTCGCCGGTGAAAAAGCGGTGGAACGCTCGCAGACGGCAGCGCCGGCCAACGCCAGCGCGCTGGATGCGCAGGCCAAAGACGTGGAACAGCGGCTGCACGCGTTGATGAAGCAGGAAGGCACCGAAAGCTGGGCCAAAATCCGCGACGAAATGGGGCTGTCGATGGAAGAAGGCTGCGGCATCTACCGCACCACCGACCTGATGCAGAAAACCGTCGACAAACTGGCGGAACTGAAAGAACGCTTCAAGCGCGTGAAGATCACCGACCACTCCAGCGTGTTCAACACCGATCTGCTCTACACCATCGAACTGGGCCACAGCCTGGACGTTGCCGAGTGTATGGCGCACTCCGCCATCAACCGCAAAGAGTCCCGCGGCGCGCACCAACGTCTGGATGAAGGCTGCACCGAGCGTGACGACGTCAACTTCCTGAAGCACACGCTGGCGTTTTATAACCCGGAAGGCGCGCCCCGCCTGGAATACAGCGATGTGAAGATCACCAAGCTGCCACCGGCGAAACGTGTTTACGGCGCCGAAGCGGAAGCTCAGGAGAAAAACAAGAAGGAGCAAGCGAATGGCTGATATGCAAACCCTGAAAATGGAAGTCATGCGCTATAACCCGGAGCAGGACAACGCCCCGCACTTCGCAACCTACGAGGTGCCGTATACCCGCGAAACCTCGCTGCTGGACGCGCTGGGCTACATCAAGGACAACCTGGCGCCGGACCTGTCCTACCGCTGGTCCTGCCGCATGGCGATTTGCGGCTCCTGCGGCATGATGGTCAACAACGTGCCGAAGCTGGCCTGTAAAACCTTCCTGCGTGAGTACACCGGCGGCATGAAGGTCGAAGCGCTGGGCAACTTCCCGATCGAACGCGATCTGGTGGTGGACATGACCCACTTCATCGAAAGTCTGGAGGCGATCAAGCCGTACATCATCGGCAACAACCGCACGCCGGACCAGGGGCCGAACAAGCAGACGCCGGCCCAGATGGCGAAATACCACCAGTTCTCCGGCTGCATCAACTGCGGGCTGTGCTACGCCGCCTGTCCGCAGTTCGGCTTGAATCCGGAGTTCATCGGT
The DNA here is from genome assembly GCF_000406205.1 of Dickeya sp. NCPPB 3274. Lineage (NCBI taxonomy): Bacteria > Pseudomonadati > Pseudomonadota > Gammaproteobacteria > Enterobacterales > Pectobacteriaceae > Dickeya > Dickeya sp. NCPPB 3274. Next base: position 4,434,752 of record NZ_CM001979.1, read on the forward strand.
CCCGCCGCCATCACGCTGGCGCACCGCTACAACCTGGACAACCGCGACCACGGCAAGAAAGAGCGTATGGCGCAACTGAACAGCGACAATGGCGTCTGGTCCTGTACTTTCGTGGGTTACTGCTCCGGAGTGTGTCCGAAGCACGTCGATCCGGCGGCGGCTATCCAGCAAGGTAAGGTGGAAAGCGCCAAAGACTTCATGATCGCCATGCTGAGACCACAATAAGGGAGGCAACAAATGATCACCAAACGTAAAGCGTATGTCCGTGGCATGACGCCCACCTGGTGGCAGAAGCTCGGTTTCTACCGTTTCTACATGCTGCGCGAAGGCACCGCGGTACCCGCCGTCTGGTTCAGCATCGTGCTGCTGCATGGCGTGTTTTCGCTCAAAGCCGGTCCGGAAGGCTGGAGCCAGTTTGTCAGCTTCCTGCAAAACCCGCTGGTACTGTTGCTCAACATCATCGCCTTGCTGGCGGCGGTGTTGCACACCAAGACCTGGTTCGATCTGGCGCCCAAGGCCAGCATTATCATCGTTAAAGATGAAAAAATGGGGCCAGAGCCGATCGTCAAAGGACTGTGGGCGGCCACTGTGGTCATCACGCTGGCGGTGCTGGCCATCGCCTTGCTGTTCTGAACAGGAGGAATTTCGTGATTAATCAACAACCCAAACGTTCCGACGAACCGCCGTTCTGGGGCCTGTTCGGCGCCGGCGGCATGTGGAGCGCCATGTTCGCGCCGGTTATCATCCTGCTGGTGGGCGTTCTGCTGCCGCTCGGTCTGTTCCCGCAGGCGCTGACCTACGATCGCATCGCCGCGTTCAGCCACAGCCTGATTGGCCGCGCGTTCCTGCTGCTGATGATCGTGCTGCCGCTGTGGTGCGGCCTGCACCGTATCCATCACGCCATGCATGACCTGAAAATCCATGTGCCGGCCGGCAATTGGGTGTTCTACGGTCTGGCGGCGATCCTGTCGGTCGTCACTATCATCGGTGTGGTTACGCTGTAAAACCACCGCCTCGCCATGTCTCACGGCCCGCACCATGCGGGCCGTTTTTTATTGCGCCGCGCTGAAAGTGCCGTTCTTCGGCCCGTTTTACGGCGGCTACAATGTGATTGCGCTGGACAGCGACTATCGCTACGCATTGGTATACGGTCCAAACCGCGATTATCTGTGGATTCTGTCCCGCTCGCCTGGACTCCATCCGCTCGTCAGGCAGGCGCTGCTGGCGACCGCTCAACGTAATGGGTTCCAGACGGACAACGTAATCTGGGTTAATCCATTCTCTGGGTTAACCCATTCGCCGATTTAGAGAAATAATCAGGCTGACCAAAACAGCGCAGGAAATAAATAAAACAGCGTTTTGATATTGTTATTTCCTGCGATAGCCAGCCGATTCGCCCGGCTTATTTTCAGCCGACGATCGCGCCGGCTGTTTTTACGAAATATCGTTACGCGATGGGTCAACCCATAATTTTGTCGCGGAACATAAAGAATACCGCACCCAGTAGACACAGCCCGGCCCAAATATAGTCGGTACGGAATGGCTCTTTGAGAATAATTATCGAAAAGGGAATAAATACCGACAGGCTGATCACTTCCTGCAGAATTTTCAGTTGCCCGGCAGACGCCACCTGATAACCGATACGGTTGGCCGGCACCTGCAACAGGTATTCAAACAGTGCGATTCCCCAACTGACCAGCGCCGCCACCATCCAGGTGCGACCGCTGAAATAGCGAAGATGCCCATACCAGGCAAAGGTCATGAATACATTACTGAGGGTCAGCATGAAAACGGTGATAATCAGTGGTGACATAGAGACTCTCCTTAACCAAGACGCGGCATTATTACGTCAGGCGGCGCAAAATACCATCAGGCAACGTTCGGCGTGTGTGAGAGAATTTTTCAGGCGGGATATCAAAGGCATTGCAACGCGTAAACCGCCCGACGGGCAGTTTACGCGCCGGGAAGATTACTTCACGCGGGAGACGTATTCGCCGGAGCGAGTGTCAACCTTGATCACTTCACCGATCTGCACGAACAACGGCACTTTTACCACGGCGCCGGTGGACAGGGTAGCCGGCTTGCCGCCAGTACCGGCGGTATCGCCTTTCAGGCCCGGATCGGTTTCGGTGATTTCAGCTTCGATAAAGTTCGGCGGCTGAACGGCGATCGGACGACCGTCCCACAGGGTAACGATACATTCGGCGTTATCCTGCAACCACTTGGCAGAATCACCCACGGTTTTCGCTTCAACCTGATGCTGTTCAAAGGTTTCAGGATGCATGAAATGGAAGAACTCGCCGTCGTTATACAGGTAGTTCATGTTGGTATCCATCACGTCAGCGCCTTCAGCCGAGTCGGTAGACTTGAAGGTTTTCTCAACGCGGGACCCCGTCAACAGACGACGCATTTTGACGCGAGCAAAAGCCTGGCCTTTACCCGGTTTCACAAATTCACTGGATTCGATGGCATACGGCTCGCCTTCGAACATGATTTTAAGACCGGAGCGGAAATCGTTGCTAAAATAAGTCGCCATAATGGCCCTCTACATTAATACTGGTACTTAGCCAAAAAAATGGCACACATTGTAACCCTAAATATACCTTCCCGAGAAGATTGGTTGCAGCAACTCACCGACGTTATTACCGATCCTGATGAATTGCTGCGACTTCTGGCGCTGGATAACCATCCGCAACTGACCGCCGGGCGCGATGCCCGCAAACTGTTCCCGCTGCGGGTGCCGCGCGCGTTTGCCGCGCGCATGCGGCCCGGCGACGCGCGCGATCCGCTGCTGTTGCAGGTGCTGACCGCGCAGGACGAGTTCATCACCACCCCCGGCTTCAGCCACGACCCGCTGGATGAACAGCACAGCGTGGTGCCCGGGCTGCTGCACAAATACCGCAATCGCGCGCTGCTGCTGGTGAAAGGCGGATGCGCGGTCAACTGCCGTTACTGTTTCCGCCGCCATTTTCCCTACCAGGATAATCAGGGCAACAAGGCCAACTGGCGTCAGGCGCTGTCCTACATCCGTCAGCATCCGCAACTGGACGAAATCATCTTTTCCGGCGGCGACCCGCTGATGGCCAAGGATCACGAACTGGACTGGCTGCTGACCGAACTGGAACAGATTCCCCACCTGAAACGGCTGCGTATCCACACCCGCCTGCCGGTGGTGATCCCGGCGCGCATCACCCACGAACTCTGCCAGCGGCTGGCGCGCTCGTCGCTGCGCGTGGTGCTGGTGACCCACATCAACCACGCCAACGAAATCGACGCGGAATTCACCGACAGTATGGCACGTTTGCGCCGGGCGAGCGTGACGCTGCTCAACCAAAGCGTACTGTTGCGTGGCGTCAACGATAACGCCGACACGCTGGCGGCGCTCAGCAACGCATTGTTCGACGCCGGTATCCTGCCCTATTACCTGCATGTGCTGGACAAAGTACAGGGTGCGGCGCACTTTTTGGTGCCGGACGACGAAGCGCGAACCTTGATCAGAGAATTGATGACGCGGGTATCAGGCTATCTGGTGCCAAGCCTGACGCGGGAAATCGGCGGCGAAGCCAGCAAGACGCTGCTGGATATCGGTATGCCGCAACAACAGGAAAATCAGGACTGAGACGCCGCCGGCGTCACGCAACGCCGGCGGCTTTCGACATCAGGGGCACTTGTAAACCTGGCCCTGCATCTTGCTGTCCAGCGGCGCGAAGCTGGACAGGAACGTCTGGCTCGGCGTAGTCGCGCCGTAAATCACGTTGCCGCCCATCTCCGCCGCCCTGTTGCGCAGGTCGTTCGCCGCGCCGCGCATTGAGCTGCCTTCATTACCGCCGCCCGACAACCAGTTGGATTGCGTGCCAGTAATATTGCCCAGCAGCTGGCATTGCGCCGCCGGCTTACTGTCAGTAAAACGCACCGCCTGACCGGCAGCACTGAGTTCGTTGGTGGTGCTGCATCCCGCCAGCAAGGTGACGGCAGCCAATCCCATCAGAATACGAGTCCGCATGCTTCTCTCCGTGATAGTCGATACACTGGTCGAAGCCGGGCTACCCCGACCCGACAATCGAAAACTTATGCCAAAACAGGCTCATGTTACCACTATCAGGTTGGCAATTACCGGATAAACGACAACAATTTCTGTTGCCATGACTGTGATCACGCCCTGATTCGTACCATCGGTCCTGGCTGGCACATGCCGCATCAGTATCGGCATATGTTTATCAATAACCTTTTCTCTTCAAATTAAAAAAGGATAGCTCACTTGCAAACACACTCTCGACAGGAAACGCTGTATCGCATGTTTCGCACACTCTCCGTTGCAGCCGGCCTGTTCGCTGCAACCGTCGGCCAGGCCGGCGCCCATACGGTGACGCCCGTTACCGCCAACGCCATGAACACGACCCGCACCATGTATAACTGGATGGCGCACCTGCCGAATCGCAGCGATTCCCGACTGCTCTCCGGCGCGTTTGGCGGCTACGCCAATATCGGCGGCGATGACGCCTTCTCGCTAGCCGAAGCGGAGAACATCGCCGCCCGCACCGGTCAGTATCCGGCTATCTACGCCTGCGACTACGCGCGCGGCTGGGACCGAACCTCCGCAGGTAACGAGGCGGATCTGGTGGATTACAGTTGCAACAGCACGCTTATCGATTACTGGAAAAAAGGCGGTCTGGTGCAAATCAGCCATCATCTGCCCAACCCGGTATTTGCCGGCAACGATCCCGGCACCGGCGAAGGCGGGCTGAAAAAAGCGGTCAGCAACGAGCAACTGGCCGCCGTGCTGCAATCAGGAACGCCGGAACGCACCCGCTGGCTGGCTATTCTGGACAAGGTGGCGGCCGGGCTCATGCAGTTGCAACAGCAAGGCGTGGTGGTGCTGTACCGCCCGCTGCATGAAATGAACGGCGAGTGGTTCTGGTGGGGCGCCACCGGCTACAACACCCATGACACCACGCGCATGAACCTGTATATCCGTCTGTACCGCGACATCTACACCTATTTCACCCAGACCAAAGGGCTGAATAATCTGCTGTGGGTGTACGCGCCGGACGCCAACCGCCAGGACAAGACCGGGTTCTACCCCGGCGACGCTTACGTAGATATCGCCGGGCTGGACATGTATCTGGACAACCCGGCCAATCTCAGCGGTTACGACGAGATGCTGCGGTTGAACAAACCGTTCGCCTTAACCGAGGTCGGCCCGTCCACCACCAACCAGCAGTTTGATTACGCCCGTCTGGTCAGCGTCATCAAAAGCAATTTCCCCAAAACCGTCTACTTCCTGCCCTGGAATAACGTATGGAGTCCGGTGAAAAATCTGAATGCCTCCGCCGCCTACAACGACAGTAGCGTCGTTAACCGCGGCGGCATCTGGAGCGGCAGCCAGTTGACGCCGATTGTCGAAGCCAACTGATGCGATAAAAAGCCAATGTTATAAAAACCAATGTTATCACCAATGTTATAAAAAAACAGGCCCCGAAATCGGGGCCTGTTTTTATTGGAGCGCCTGCGCCGTAATTACGCGCGCCACTGTTTGAAACGGTTAATCAACCCGTTGGTGGAGCTATCGTGGCTGCTGACCGCGCTGTCATTCTGCAGTTCCGGCAGGATGCGATTAGCCAGCTGTTTGCCCAGCTCCACGCCCCACTGGTCGAAGGTGAAGATGTTCAGGATCGCGCCCTGGGTGAAGATCTTGTGCTCGTAAAGCGCGATCAGCGCCCCCAGGCTGTACGGGGTGATTTCCCGCAGCAGGATGGAGTTGGTCGGGCGGTTGCCTTCAAACACTTTGAACGGCGCCACGTGCTCGACATCTTTGGCGGACTTACCGGCCGCCGCAAACTCCGCTTCCACCACCTCGCGGGATTTGCCGAATGCCAGCGCCTCGGTCTGAGCGAAGAAGTTCGACAGCAGCTTGTTGTGGTGGTCGCTCAGTGCGTTATGGGTGAGCGCCGGCGCGATGAAGTCGCACGGAACCAGCTTGGTGCCCTGATGGATCAACTGGTAAAACGCGTGCTGACCGTTGGTGCCCGGTTCGCCCCAGATGATCGGCCCGGTCTGGTAATCCACCGGGTTGCCGTTGCGATCGACGTACTTACCGTTGGACTCCATGTTGCCCTGCTGGAAGTAGGCCGCAAAGCGATGCATGTACTGGTCGTACGGCAGAATCGCTTCAGTTTCCGCGCCAAAAAAGTTGTTGTACCAGATGCCGATCAGCGCCAACAGCACCGGCAGGTTTTTCTCAGCCGGGGTGGTGGCGAAATGCTGGTCCATAGCGTGCGCGCCGCTCAGCAGCTGTTCAAAGTTGTCGAAGCCGATAGACAGCACAATCGACAGGCCGATGGCGGACCACAGCGAATAACGGCCGCCGACCCAATCCCAGAATTCGAACATGTTGTCGGTGTCGATACCGAATTCGCCGACGGCTTTGGCATTGGTGGACAGCGCCGCGAAGTGTTTGGCGACATGTTTTTCATCGCCGGCCGCCTTCAGGAACCAGTCGCGCGCGCTGTGGGCGTTGGTCATGGTTTCCTGCGTGGTGAACGTCTTGGAGGCCACCAGGAACAGCGTGGTTTCCGGGTTGACGCGTTTGAGGGTTTCGGCGATGTGGGTGCCGTCGACGTTGGAAACGAAGTGCATATTGAGGTGATTTTTATACGGGCGCAGCGCCTCGGTCACCATGAACGGCCCCAGGTCGGACCCGCCGATGCCGATGTTCACCACGTCGGTGATCGCCTTGCCGGTATAGCCTTTCCACTCGCCGCCGATCACACGTTCGCTGAACTGCTTCATCTTTTGCAGCACGGCGTTCACTTCCGGCATCACATCCTTGCCGTCGACCACGATCGGCGTGTTGCTGCGGTTGCGCAACGCGACATGCAGTACGGCGCGCTCTTCGGTGCGGTTGATCTTCTCGCCGGAAAACATCGACTTGATGGCAGCGGGCAGATCGGTTTCACGCGCCAGCGCCTGCAGTTTTTCCAGCGTGTCGGCGGTGATGCGGTTCTTGGAATAATCCACCAGCATCAGGTCGCCGAACGTGGCGGAAAAGTGAGAGAAACGCTCGGGATCCTGCGCGAACAGATCGCTGATCTGCACCTCTTTCATCGCGGCAAAATGCTGCTGCAATGCCTGCCAGGCGGCAGTCTGCATCGGGTTGATATTTTTCATCACACTACTCTTCGGTTTGAGAACAAGTCGGTCGCCGGGCGGGAAATCCAGCCCGCTTTTTCCCGATTGTATCCCTTAACGCCTTACGGGGAAGCCCTTTTCTTGCGAAATGCCGCGCCTCGGTCCAATGTTGATTGACAGCCGCCGCGTTACCCGCTATTTGTAAAAGCCTACTTGCGCACCCGTTGCGCAAGCCAGAAGAGGAGCGCCGCCCAGGCAAGGTATCGGAGGAACCGTATCCAACGAAGATACCTGAGGGGGAGCGGCGCCGAGGCAGACGTAACGTACGGTGTTTGCGCTGTCGACCGCAGGGGCTGAATCCCCTGGGTTGTCACCCGCATCGCTCCGCAAGGCGGAACGATCAGCAAGGTGGAGCGCTTCTGGGTGTGCCGTAGCCAGTTCCTACGCTTGCCCCCTGCTTACCGCTCTTCCCTTGTGCCAAGGCTTAACGATGGAATGCTGTTGTCGACGACGACAATGACGCCCCTGACACGAGGTTTTTGAATGTCTGCTAACACTGAGAACTCACTGATTATCGCCAAATTCGGCGGCACCAGCGTCGCTGATTTCGACGCCATGAACCGCAGCGCCGACATCGTGCTGTCCGACTCACAGGTCCGGGTGGTGGTGCTGTCCGCCTCCGCCGGCGTGACCAACCTGCTGGTGGCGCTGGCGGAAGGTTTGCCGCCGGTCGAACGCGCCGAACATTTGGAAAAAATCCGCCAGATCCAACACGCCATCCTCAACCGGCTGGGCCAGCCGGCCGTCATCCGTGAAGAGATCGACCGCATGCTGGACAACGTGGCCCGCCTGTCGGAAGCGGCGGCGCTGGCGACGTCCAACGCCCTGACCGATGAACTGGTCAGCCACGGCGAACTGATGTCCACCTTGCTGTTTGTGGAAATTCTGCGCGAACGCAGCGTCGCCGCCGAGTGGTTCGACGTGCGTAAAATCATGCGCACCAACGACCGCTTCGGTCGCGCCGAACCGGACTGCGACGCGCTGGGCGAACTGACCCGCAGCCAGCTTGCGCCGCGTCTGGCGCAGGGGCTTGTCATCACCCAGGGCTTCATCGGCAGCGAAGCCAAAGGCCGCACCACCACGCTGGGCCGCGGCGGCAGCGATTACACCGCCGCCCTGCTGGGCGAAGCGCTGAACGCCGGCCGCATCGACATCTGGACCGACGTTCCCGGCATCTACACCACCGACCCGCGCGTGGTGCCGTCCGCACACCGCATCGACCAGATTACCTTTGAAGAAGCGGCCGAAATGGCCACCTTCGGCGCCAAGGTGCTGCACCCGGCCACGCTGTTGCCTGCCGTGCGCAGCGACATTCCGGTGTTCGTCGGCTCCAGCAAAGACCCGGCGGCCGGCGGCACATTGGTGTGCAACAAGACCGACAATCCGCCGCTGTTCCGCGCGCTGGCGCTGCGTCGCAAACAGACGCTGCTGACCCTGCACAGCCTCAACATGCTGCACGCGCGCGGCTTTCTGGCGGAAGTGTTCAGCATTCTGGCCCGCCACAATATCTCGGTGGACCTGATCACCACCTCTGAAGTCAACGTAGCGCTGACGCTGGACACCACCGGCTCTACCTCGACCGGCGACAGCCTGCTGTCCAGCGCGCTGCTGACCGAACTGTCCTCGCTGTGCCGGGTGGAAGTGGAAGAGAACATGTCGCTGGTGGCGCTGATCGGCAACAAGCTGTCGCAGGCTTGCGGCGTCGGTAAAGAGGTGTTCGGGGTACTGGAACCGTTCAACATCCGCCTCATCTGTTACGGCGCCAGCAGCCATAACCTGTGCTTCCTGGTGCCGTCCAGCGATGCCGAACAGGTGGTCCAGACGCTGCACCGCAATCTGTTCGAATAACGCGATATAAATGGCCCGCCGGGATGAAACCGGCAACGAACCATCACGGCAGGCAAATCCGAAACCCCAAACGGGTTTCGGATTTTTTTATGCCTGCGGTCCGCCAGCGCCGCCGCCTCCATGATCCCAGCCAATAAAAAAGGATAAACGACAGAGCCTGCCGCAGCGGAAAACACGATGTTTAAACATCAAGGCGGGATGGAAAAGGAAGCACGGTGAACGCATGGCAAATCCTCGTGAAATTGTAGAGCTCAGTCATCACATACGAAAAATCGCCAATAACAAGATTGCCGATATCGACCACATCAACCGGGAAACCACATTTCTCGCCCTGAATGCCTTGATTGAGGCGGCACGCGCCGGAGAAGCGGGAAGAGGATTTGCGGTGGTCGCCAGCCAGGTTAAACACGTAGCGTCGCTGATTAACCACATCACCACCGACCTCAATCAGGAACTGGCGGGACCGCTGTCAAAGCTGACTGAACTGGGCGACAGCATGATTTCCCGGTTGCATGAGCATGAAAACGGGCGCCATGTCGATCAGGCGCTGAACATGATCGACATTATCGATCGCAACCTGTACGAGCGCTCCTGCGACGTGCGCTGGTGGGCGACGGACACCGCGGTGGTCGCCTGCGCCGCTCATCCAGGGCAGGCCGAGAAGCAGTACGCCTCGCATCGGCTATCGGTCATTCTGTCGAGCTATACCGTTTATCTGGATCTGTGGATTACCGACCTGAACGGTACGGTGCTGGCGAACGGACGCGGGCGGGATTACGACGTCACCGGCCGCAACGTCTCCGACCTGCCCATTTTCCGGCAGGCGAAAGCGACGAAAAACGGCACGGACTATGCGGCGGCGGATATCCAGAAAATCGCGCTGTTACGTAATGCGGCGGTCGCGACCTACGCCACGGCGATTCGTGAGAACGGCGACGAACATGGCCGCCCGGTTGGCGTGCTGCTGATTTTCTTCGACTGGGCGCCGCAGGCCACAACGGTGGTTCGAAATGTGCGCCTGACGGCTCAGGAGTGGCGGCATACACGCTGCCTGATTGTGGATTCCGCGTCGCGCGTCATCGCCAGTTCCGATGACGCAACCCCGCTGGGAGAACACTTTCCGTTACGGACTGAAGGAAAGGCGTCCGGGTACTATAAAACCGACGGACGAACCCTGTCTTTCGCGCTGACGCCGGGCTATGAAAGCTATCAGGGCCTGGGCTGGTACGGCGTGATCGAACAGCGAACGGACGTGTAGGTATGAACCGCCGGGCAGCGGCGAAACCCATCGCAGCCGCCCGGCTCTTAGTATGGTTTGCGTGGCTTACATGGAAACCGAGGACTCCTCCCGCCCTTCGTCCTCTTCTTCCGTCACCATCAGCACGTTGTAGGCTACCGCGCAAAACAACGAATTCAGTCGGTTCATATCGCCCAGCAACCCGAGATGCAGCGAACTGGTTTCCAGACTCTGCACATTCTGATGATGCAACCTGTCGACATGCGCGTGGGAGTAGCGCCGGTTCAGAATACGAAAACGGTGTTTGGCGCGGCGCAGCCGTCTGGCGCTGGTAACGTCCGACGACAGGAACACCGACATCCCCAGCCGCAGGTTGCTCATCAGTTGTTCGTACAACGCATTAAGCTCGTCGCGCCCGGCGGTCGAAAAACCGCGCAGCCCATCTGGCGCATGCGCGTCAAGATCGCAAACCACCCGCTCGATGATATCGCCGGCCTGTTCCAGATTGAGCGCCATCTCAATCACCTCCGCCCAGCGCCGGGAATCGCGTTCATGCAGTCCGGCCTTTTCAATCTGCGCCAGATAGAGCTTGATGGCGTTGTAGAGCACGTCCACGTCGTCATCCAGTTTACGGATCTCTCGCACCTGCTGGCGCTCGCCCCGCAGCGCGCCCTGAAACATTTTCAGCATCTGTTCGATAACGTCGCCGATGCGCAGCGTTTCCCGCGCCGCGTTAGCCAGCGCCAGCGTCGGTGTATCCAGCGCGCTGACATCCAGATGACGGGGGCGCAACCGCGGATCGAGATCCGGCTCAACCCGCACCAGATTGCCGCACAGCTCCGCCATTCGTCCGGCAAATGGCAACAGCAGCAGGCAGCGCACCAGGTTGTAAAACAGGTGGAAATAAATCACCCGTTCCTCATCCGGCAACGGCACCGACTCCATCCAATCCGCCAGATAACCGATCGCCGGCAGCGCCGGCATACAGCCAATCAGTTTGAAGAACATGCTTCCCAACGCCACCTGCCGCGCCGCCGGACCTTGCGCGCTGGCATTCGCCAGCGCCAGAATGCCGCTGCCCAGATTGGCGCCGATCACCAGACACAACGCCACATCCAGGGAAATCACATGGCTGGCGGTCAGGGTGGCGGTCAACAGCACCGCCGCCAGACTGGAATAACTCACAATGGCGAACACCGCCCCAACCAGCGCATCCAGCATCACATCGCCAGTCAGCGAGGAAAACAGCACCTTAACCCCAGCGGTCTGGGTGATCGGCGTCGCCGATTCCACAATCAACTCCAGCGCCAGCAGGATCAGCCCCAGACCGATGGCAATCCGCCCTTGCTGTCCGGCGCGGGTCTGCTTGCAACTGAGGAAAAAGATGACCCCGAGGAAAATCAGCAATGGCGACAGCCAGGAGAGATCAAACGTCAGCAGCCGCACCATCAGCGCGGTGCCGACATCCGCCCCCAGAATAATCACCAGCGCCGGCGCCAGCGCAATCAACCCCTGCGAGACAAAAGAGATCGTGAGCAGCGCGGTGGCGTTGCTGCTCTGCACCAGCGCGGTCACGCCGATGCCGGCAAGAAAGGCCAGCGGCTTACGGCTCACGCTATCGCTGATCGTTCGCCGCAGGCGGGCGCCGTACACCCGCATAATCCCGGTACGAACAATATGCGTCCCCCAGACCAGCAGCGCGATGGCGGACAATAAATGCAGCAGCGTCAACACGGAACTGGGCCTCCCTCAGTCAAAAATAGTTAAAAATAGTTATGGAAAAAGTGGCATTCCCGCCCACAAACCCGGTGTGCACCCCACTTGCGCACGGTCTTAATTCTGACATCTTACTGACATCTTATCCGTTCTTGAGTGGTTCAGCGGGTGTAAATAAGCGTAATTTTTTTAAAATCACGGCCTAAATCAATAACCGGGCGTATTTCCCCCCACGCGGCACGTTTCTGGCGTTATGCTTCTTCCATCAGCCGCTTCGCCCGACACCGGCGACGGCATCCTCTTCAGACCTGAGCTAAGGATATACGGATGAAGACCAAAACCGCATATGGCCTGAACTGGCTGGCGCTGCTCATCATCATGATTGTGACCGCCTTTTTCTGGCAATTGACGCCCCCTGCCGGGCTGAAACCCGCCGCCTGGCACTCCGCCGTACTGTTTGTCGCCACCATCATCAGCATCGTGGCGAACGTGCTGCCGATCGGCGCCATCGGTATCATCAGCATTACACTGTTCGCCCTCACCTACGCCGCCGGCGACACCAGCGCCAGCGCCTCGATCCAGACCGCGTTGAGCGACCTCAACAGCTCGCTGATCTGGTTGATCGTAGTCGCATTCATGATTGCCCGCGGTTTTATCAAAACCGGGTTGGGCCGTCGCATCGCCTTACAAATGATCCGCCTGCTGGGCAAACGCACGCTAGGGCTGGCTTACGGTCTGGCGTTCGCCGACCTGGTGCTGTCGCCCGCCATGCCCAGCAACACCGCCCGCTGCGGCGGGGTAATTTACCCGATTGCCGACTCGCTGGCGCGCAGCTTTGACTCCAAGCCGGAAGACGCTTCCCGCAGCAAGATCGGCACCTTTCTGGTGACCTGTATCGGCAACGTCAACGACGTCACCGCCGCGCTGTTCATGACCGGCTACACCGGTAACCTGCTGGCGGTGAAACTGGCGGCCAACGCCGGCGTCACCATCACCTGGGGCAGTTGGTTTGTCGCAGCGGTCGTACCTTGCGTGATTTCGCTGCTGCTGGTGCCGCTGTGCGTTTACATGCTGGCGAAACCGGAAATCCGTCATACGCCGGACGCGCCGAAACTGGCGATCACCGAACTGGAAAAAATGGGGCGCATGTCGCGCGGCGAATGGCTGATGGCGGCCACCGTGGTCATTCTGCTGGTGTTGTGGATTTTCGGCGATCTGCTGGGCGTCGACGCCACCACCGCCTCTTTTGTCGGCCTCTCCTTCCTGCTGCTGACCGGGGTATTAAGCTGGGAAGACATCAAGAGCGAGAAAGGCGCATGGGATACGCTGATCTGGTTCGCCGCGCTGCTAATGATGGCTAACCAGTTGAAGAAACTGGGCTTCACTACCTGGTTTGGCGACCTGATCGGCAGCAGCATCGGTCACCTGATGCAGGACACCAGTTGGGTGCTAGTGTTGCTGTTGCTCAACGCCGCCTACTTCTACACTCACTACTTCTTCGCCAGCGGCAATGCCCAAATCGCGGCGTTGTACGCGGTGTTCCTCGGCGTGGGCATTAACCTGCACATCCCGGCGGCGCCGATGGCGCTGATGCTGGCGTTCACCAGCAGCCTGTACTGCTCGCTGACCCAGTACACCCACGCCCGCGGCCCGATTCTGTTCGGCGCCGGTTACGTGCCCACCGCCGTTTGGTGGCGCACCGGCTTTGTCATCAGCCTGATCAATCAGGCGATCTTCATGTCCGCCGGTCTGTTGTGGTGGAAGGTGATCGGGCTTTACTAAGCCGATTCAGGTATCAAAAAACACAGGCCGGGGTAACCCGGCCTGTGTTTTTCATCGTCCAGCTAATCAATCCGCATCATACCCCAGATTCGGCGCCAGCCAGCGCTCCACCTCGTCGATCGGCAACGATTTACGAACGGCGTAATCTTCCACCTGGTCGCGCTGAATTTGCGCCACGGCGAAATACTTGCTGTCCGGGTGGCTGAAGTACCAGCCGGACACCGACGCGCCCGGCCACATGGCGTAGGACTCGGTGAGCTTCATGCCGACGGTATTGTCCACGTCCAGCAATTGCCAGATGGTCGCTTTTTCGGTGTGGTCCGGACAGGCCGGGTAACCCGGCGCCGGTCGGATGCCCTGATAGTTCTCGCGGATCAGCTCGTCATTGCCGAGGTTCTCGTTCGGCGCATAGCCCCAGTGGACCTTGCGCACCCGCTCGTGCAGGTATTCGGCGAACGCTTCCGCCAGCCGGTCCGCCAGCGCTTTGAGCATGATCTTGTTGTAGTCGTCGTGCTGCGCTTCCCACTGCGCCGCCAGCTCGTCCTCTTCCAGCCCGCCGGTCACCGCGAACGCGCCGAAATAATCCGGCTTGCCGCTGGTTTTCGGCGCGACAAAATCCGCCAGACAGTAGTTGGGAAAATCGGTCTTTTCGGTTTGCTGGCGCAGATGATGGCTGACGGTCAGCACCTCGGTACGACGCTCGTCGGTATAGATTTCGATGTCATCGCCCACCCGGTTGGCCGGGAACAGCCCCACCACCCCGCGCGGGTTCAACGTGCCGCTGGCCGACAGGGTATCCAGCATGGCGTTGGCATCGGCAAACAGACGCTTAGCCTCCTCGCCCACCACCTCGTCTTCAAGAATATTGGGGTATTTGCCCGCCAGCGACCAGGTCATAAAGAACGGCGTCCAGTCGATGTAGTTACGCAATGTCTCGATGCCGGCGGAAACCGGCTGCACGCCGAGGCGATGCGCCACCGGCGGCGTATAGTTTTCCCAGTCGATCGGCATGGCGTTGTCGCGCGCCACGCCCAGCGCTACCGGCGGCGTGCGCGGTTTTTTGCGACCGTGCTGGATGCGCACCGTTTCGTATTCTTTGCGGATACGCGCTACAAAGTCGCCGCGCTGACTGTCCGACAGCAGCGCCGACACCACACCCACCGAGCGCGACGCATTCTGCACGTATACCGTCGGGCCGCTGTAATTCTGCTCGATCTTCACCGCGGTGTGCGCCTTGGACGTGGTGGCGCCGCCGATCAGCAACGGCAGCGTAAAACCCTGGCGCTCCATCTCTTTGGCGACGTTGACCATTTCATCCAGCGACGGGGTAATCAACCCCGACAGGCCGATGATATCGACATTCTCCTCGCGCGCGGTCTTGAGGATCTTGTCGGTCGGTACCATCACGCCCAGATCGATAATTTCATAGTTGTTGCACTGCAATACCACGCCGACGATGTTCTTGCCGATATCGTGTACGTCGCCCTTCACCGTCGCCAGCAGAATCTTGCCGGCGCTTGAGCCCTGCTCTTTGCTGGCCTGAATGAACGGTTCCAGATACGCCACCGCCTGCTTCATCACTCGCGCCGACTTCACTACCTGCGGCAGGAACATTTTGCCGGCGCCGAACAGGTCGCCGACCACGTTCATGCCGTCCATCAGCGGCCCTTCGATCACTTCGATAGGGCGAGTCGACTGCGCCCGCGCTTCCTCGGTGTCCGGCTCGATAAACTCGGTGATGCCTTTGACCAGCGCGTATTCCAGCCGTTTTCTCACCGGCCAGCCGCGCCATTCGGCCGCGCCTTTGTTGCTGTCGTCATCGGATTTGCTGCCGCGATACTTCTCGGCAATCGCCAGCAGCCGTTCGGTGCCGTCGTCGCGCCGGTTGAGAATCACGTCCTCCACCGCATCGCGCAGCTCGGCGGGTAAATCATCGTAGATCGCCAGCTGACCGGCGTTGACGATACCCATGTCCATGCCGTTGCGGATGGCGTAATACAGGAACACGGCGTGAATCGCCTCACGCACCGGCTCGTTGCCGCGAAACGAGAACGACACGTTGGACACGCCGCCGGAAATCAGTGCGTGCGGCAGTTGGGCTTTGATGTCGACGCAGGCCTCGATAAAGTCCACCGCATAATTGTTGTGCTCATCAATGCCGGTAGCGACGGCAAAAATGTTCGGGTCGAAAATGATGTCTTCCGGCGGGAAACCGACCTCTTCGGTCAGGATGTGGTAAGCACGGCGGCAAATCTCAATCTTGCGTGCGCGGGTATCCGCCTGCCCCACTTCGTCAAACGCCATCACCACCACGGCGGCGCCGTAACGGCGCACCAGCCGGGCGTGATGCACAAAGGCCTCCACGCCTTCTTTCATCGAAATCGAGTTGACGATGCCCTTGCCCTGAATGCACTTCAGCCCGGCTTCCACCACCTCCCACTTGGAGGAGTCGATCATGATCGGCACCCGGGCGATATCCGGCTCGCCGGCGATCAGGTTGAGGAAACGCACCATCGCCGCTTCGGCGTTGAGCATGCCCTCGTCCATGTTGATGTCGATGATCTGCGCGCCGCTTTCCACCTGTTGACGCGCCACGTCCAACGCTTCGTTGTACTTTTCTTCTTTAATCAGACGTTTAAATTTAGCGGAACCGGTAACGTTGGTACGTTCGCCGACGTTAACGAACAGCGTGTCGTCGCCGATATTCAGCGGCTCCAGCCCGGACAGGCGGCAAGCTACCGGCAGCGTCGGCAACGCGCGCGGCGCTACGCCATCCACGGCTTTCACCATCGCGGCGATGTGCTCAGGCGTGGTGCCGCAGCATCCGCCGATAATGTTCAGGAAGCCGGATTGCGCCCACTCGCCGATCTGGCGCGCCATCTCGTCCGCATCCAGATCGTATTCTCCGAAGGCGTTCGGCAAGCCGGCGTTGGGGTGCGCCGTCACGTAGCACTCGGCGATGCGCGACAGTTCCGCCACGTACTGACGCAGCTCGTCCGGCCCCAACGCGCAGTTAAGACCGAACGACAGCGGCCGGGCGTGGCGCAGCGAGTTATAAAACGCCTCGGTAGTCTGCCCGGACAAGGTACGGCCGGAGGCATCGGTAATGGTGCCGGAGATCATCACCGGCAGCGTGACGCCCAGCGCTTCGAATTCGGTTTCTACCGCAAAAATGGCGGCTTTAGCGTTCAGGGTGTCGAAAATGGTTTCGATCAGGATGATATCAACGCCGCCTTCAACCAGCGCGCGGGTCGATTCACGGTACGCGTCCACCAGTTGGTCGAAGCTAACATTGCGGTACGCCGGGTCATTGACGTCCGGCGAGATCGACGCGGTGCGGTTGGTTGGCCCCAGCACTCCGGCGACATAGCGCGGCCGCTCCGGCGTACGCGCCGTCCACTCGTCGGCGCAGGCGCGCGCCAGCCGGGCGGCGACGGTATTGATTTCCGCCGACAGCGCTTCCATCTCGTAGTCAGCCATGGCGATGCGGGTGGCGTTGAAGGTGTTGGTTTCCAGAATATCCGCGCCCGCCGCCAGATAATCGTTATGAATGGCGGTGATCACCTCCGGTTTACTCAGCACCAGCAGGTCGTTATTACCTTTCAGGTCGCAGTGCCAGTCGGCAAAGCGTTCGCCGCGGTAATCCTCTTCCTGCAGACGGTAGCTCTGGATCATGGTGCCCATGCCGCCGTCCAGAATCATAATGCGTTGCGCCAGTTGCCGCTGTAATGCCTGTAACCGATTTGCCATCATGTTATTCTCGTTATCACCCTCGTCTGTGCGAATCCTTATCCTAGCACAACAGCCCGCCGCGCCAGCGCAGTACCCTGTTGATAAAACCGCCTGACAAGACGGTTGCATTCTGCGCTAAAAAAACGAAAATCGATTCCATGATATGAAAAAGGAAATCGACGATGACGCCACCCGAACCCGCCAAACGCGGCAAAAAACCCCGCGCTGCCGCCGCCAGCCCCACTCAGCCTGCTGGACAAGTCCAGTCGTTGACCCGCGGACTGACGCTGCTGGAATACATCGCCAAAGCCAACGGCAGCATCGCGCTGACCGATCTGGCCCAGCAGGCGGGCCTGCCCAATTCCACGACCCATCGGTTGTTGACCACCATGCAGCAGCAGGGATTTGTGCGCCAGGTCGGCGATTTGGGATTGTGGACCATCGGCACCCATGCGTTTATCGTCGGCAGCAGCTTTCTGCAAAGCCGTAATCTGCTCAGTCTGGTGCACCCGATGCTGCGTCAGTTGATGGAGAGTTCTGGTGAAACGGTGAATCTGGCGGTGCTGGATCAGAGTGATTATCAGGCCATTATCATCGATCAGGTGCAGTGTACCGCGCTGATGCGCATGTCCGCGCCGATCGGCGGCAAACTGCCGATGCACGCATCCGGCGCCGGCAAAGCGTTCCTCGCCATGCTGCCGGACGACAACATCACCCAACTGCTGCACCGCAAAGGGCTGCACAGCTATACCCCGCACACCCTCAGCGCCCAGACGCTGAAGGAAAACCTGACCAGCATTCGCCGCCAGGGCTACGCGCTGGACGATGAGGAACACGCGCTGGGCCTGCGCTGCGTCGCCGCCTGCATTCTGGACGAACACCACGAGGCGTTTGCCGCCATCTCCATTTCCGGACCGGTATCCCGTATCACCGACGATCGCATCACCGAACTGGGCGCGCTGGTGATCAAGGCGGCGAAAGAGGTAACCTATCAGTACGGCGGCGCGCGCTGACCGGCGTTATGACGTCAGCGCGTCCGCTGACGTTACCGGGTCGGCATAACGTAAGCTGAAGCGTTTTCTGCGCCGGTAAGCGTAGACATCTTCGATGTGACCGTCGCGAATCCGCTGCTGCAACGCCCGCCAGTATTCAGCCCGAAACAGATCGCCGTGCAGCTCTTCAAACAGCGGCAGCAAGCGGCGGTCGCTGCACAGAAACTGGCGAAACTCTTCCGGAAACACATCATTCGGCCCGACGCTGTACCAGGGTTCGGCCGCCAGTTCGTCCGCCGGATCGCGGGGCGGCGGAATGTCGCGGAAATTCACCTCGGTCATGTAGCAGATTTCGTCGTAGTCATAAAACACCACCCGGCCGTGGCGGGTGACGCCGAAGTTCTTGAACAGCATATCGCCGGGAAAGATATTGGCCGCCGCCAGTTGCCGGATGGCGTTGCCGTACTCTTCAATCACATCGCGCAGCGCCTGACCGTTAACCTGTTCCAGGTAAAGATTTAGCGGCGTCATGCGACGCTCCATGTACAGATGACGAATCACCAGCCGGTCGCCAAGGTCTTCCAGTTTATCCGGCACTTCCCGCCATAGCTCCGCCAGCAATTCCGGGCTGATGCGCGCTTTCTCCAGCACGAAATTTTCATACTCCTGGGTGTCCGCCATGCGTCCGACGCGGTCGTGCTCCTTCACCAGCCGGTAGCACTCTCGCACTCGCGCCTCGCTGACCTCTTTTTGCGGCGCAAACCGATCTTTGATCACCTTGAACACCCGGTCAAACGTCGGCAGCGTGAACACCAGCATCACCATCCCTTTCACCCCCGGCGCGGTAATGAACGGCTCCTGCGTACTGGCGATGAAATCGAGGTACTCCCGGTAATATTCGGTCTTGCTGTGTTTCTGACAGCCGATCGCCAGATACAACTCCGCGGTGGTTTTACCCGGCAAAATCTCCCGCAGCCAGGCGACCAGCGCCGACGGCAGCGGCGCGTAAACCATGAAGTAGGAACGGGCGAAGCCAAACACAATACTGGCGTCCGCATGGCGGGTCAGGCAGGTATCGATAAACAGCGCGCCGCGCTCGTCGTGATGAATCGGCAGCAAAAACGGGAACACGCCGCCAGGCAAACGCAGTTTCCCCACCAGCCAGGCCGCTTTGTTGCGGTAAAACAGCTCGTTCGCCACCTGTAGCGAAGCGTTCGCCAGCGACGCCGCCGGGAACGCTTCCCGCAGCGACCGCAGCACATAGCCGATGTCTCGCGTCAGGTCTTCCCACTGCAACCGCAGCGGCAAGGCGGTCAGCACCGCCTCCAGCATCGCGGGCCAGCCACTGTCGGGCTGGTAAGTACGAGCCAGCGGACGCGGGATTTCCTGAAAACGTCGCGCCGGCTGCGAACTGAACACAAACAGTTTGTCCGGCGTCAGTTCCCGGTGATGAAACAGCCGGCAATACACTGAGTTGAAAAAGCTCTCCGCAATCTCGAAGCGCGGATAGTCCGGCAACAGCGCGGTATAAATCTGTTTGACCCGCGCGACGAACGCCGCGTCGTAACACTGCCGGTCGGTGATGCAGCCCAGTTGCTCCACCACCAGCCCGACATGATGGTCATAGAGCTGGATACGCTGCTTCATCGCCTGCTGCACCGCATGCCAGTCCGCCTGCTCGAAGCGCTGCTGTGCGCCGGCAGTCACTTCCAGAAACCGGCCATACTGCGCATCGAACCCTTGCAGAATGGTCTGCGCCACCAGTTGTTCCCGACCTCGACTCATCCACCTCTCCTCTGACGCCATCGATGTAACGACACGCGGCCAGCATCAGGCTGGCCGCGATGGTGCGATATTCCGGTTCAGAACTGCTGTTCTTCCGTCGAACCGGTCAGCGCGGTGACAGACGACGCGCCGCCCTGAATCAGGGTAGTCACCTTGTCGAAATAACCGGTGCCCACTTCCTGCTGGTGGGACGAGAAGGTGTAACCTTCTTTAATGGCCGCGAATTCCGGTTGCTGCACTTTCTCCACGTAGTGCTTCATGCCTTCGCCCTGCGCATAGGCATGCGCCAGGTCGAACATGTTGAACCACATGCTGTGGATACCCGCCAGCGTGATGAACTGGTATTTGTAGCCCATCTCCGACAGTTCATCCTGAAAACGGGCGATGGTGCGATCGTCCAGATTCTTCTTCCAGTTGAACGACGGCGAACAGTTGTAGGCCAACAGTTTGCCGGGAAAACGGGCATGAATCGCTTCGGCGAAACGCCGCGCCAGCGCCAGGTCGGGCGTTGAGGTTTCGCACCACACCAGATCGGCGTAGGGGGCATACGCCAGCCCACGGCTGATCGCCTGCTCCACCCCGGCGCGGGTACGGTAAAACCCTTCCACCGTACGCTCGCCGGTGACGAAATCCCGGTCGTAATCATCACAATCCGAGGTCAGCAAATCGGCCGCGTCGGCGTCGGTACGCGCCACCAGCAATGTCGGCACGCCCAGCACATCCGCCGCCAGCCGGGCCGCCACCAGTTTCTGCACCGCTTCCTGCGTCGGCACCAGCACCTTGCCGCCCATATGGCCGCACTTCTTCACCGACGCCAGTTGGTCTTCAAAATGAACCGCGGCGGCACCCGCTTCAATCATCGATTTCATCAGTTCAAACGCGTTCAGTACCCCACCGAAACCGGCTTCCGCATCGGCGACGATCGGCAAAAAGTAGTCGGTATAACGCGGGTCATCCTGCCCGATGCCGTTGGCCCACTGGATTTGATCCGCGCGCCGGAAAGTGTTGTTGATACGCTGCACCACCGACGGCACCGAGTTGGACGGGTAGAGCGACTGGTCCGGGTACATGCTGGCGGCCAGATTGGCATCCGCCGCCACCTGCCAGCCGGACAGATATATCGCCTCCAGCCCGGCTTTCGCCTGCTGCAACGCCTGCCCGCCGGTTAACGCGCCGAGGCAGTTGACGTAGCCTTTACGCGACTTACCGTTCAACAGCTTCCACAGCTTTTCCGCGCCCAGTTGCGCCAGCGTGCAGGCGGGGTTCACCGACCCGCGCAGATTCACCACATCCTCGGCGCGGTACGGGCGGGTAATGCCTTTCCAGCGCGGCGTGTTCCACTCTTGTTCCAGTTGCTCGATTTGTTGGGTACGAGAGGTGCTCATAGCGATTCCTTTTTTAAACAGGATTAATCAAGTAAGTCGTAACCGGGTAAGGTGAGAAAATCGATTAATGCGTCCTGCGTGGTGATGCGTTCCATTAAACGGGCGGCGTCATCGAAACGGCCGCCGTCGAAACGAGCGTCGCCCAGCTCACCGCGGATAACCTGCATCTCTTCCGCCAGCATCTGGCGAAACAACGGCTTAGTCACCACCCTGCCGTCACTGAGAGTTTTGCCGTGGTGAATCCACTGCCAGATGGAGGTGCGGGAGATCTCAGCGGTGGCGGCATCCTCCATCAGCCCGTAAATCGGCACACAGCCGTTGCCGGAAATCCAGGCTTCGATGTATTGCACCGCGACGCGGATATTGGCGCGCATGCCGGCTTCGGTACGCTCCCCAGGACAAGGCGCCAGCAATTCGTCGGCGGTCACCGGCGCATCGTCTTCACGCAGCACATCCAGTTGATTGGGACGATCGCCCAGCAGGCGATCGAACACTGGCATCACCGTGTCGGCCAGACCGGGGTGGGCTACCCAAGTGCCGTCATGACCATTGTTGGCCTCCAGCTCCTTGTCCTGCCTGACTTTTTCCTGCACCCACGCGTTGCGCTCCGCGTCTTTGCTGGGAATGAACGCGGCCATACCACCCATCGCAAACGCGCCGCGCCGGTGACAGATTTTGATCAGCAAGCGCGAATAAGCATTCAGGAATGGTTTGTCCATCGTTACTGATTGCCGGTCCGGCAATACCCGGTCCGGATGATTTTTCAACGTTTTGATGTAGCTGAAAATGTAGTCCCAACGACCGCAGTTCAGCCCGACAATATGGTCACGCAGGTGATAGAGAATTTCGTCCATCTGGAACACGGCGGGCAGGGTTTCAATCAAGATGGTGGCTTTGATGGTGCCGCGCGTCAGGCCAAAACGTTCTTCGGTATAGCTGAACACCTCGCTCCACCAGGCGGCTTCCTGCCAGGACTGGGTTTTCGGTAGGTAGAAATAGGGGCCGCTGCCTTTTGCCAGCAGCTGGCGGTAGTTATGGAAAAAATAGAGCGCAAAATCGAACAGACTGCCGGGGATGGGTTCATCATTCCACAACACGTGTTTTTCCGGCAGGTGCAGACCACGCACCCGACAAATCAGCACCGCCGGGTCAGGCTTGAGCTGATAAATTTTTCCTGCCTCGCTGGTGTAGGTGATGGTGCCGCGCACCGCATCCCGTAAATTGATTTGCCCTTCAATCACTTTCGACCAACTGGGCGCCAGCGAATCTTCAAAGTCCGCCATAAAGACTTTCACGTTGGCATTCAGGGCGTTAATCACCATTTTTCGTTCCACCGGGCCGGTAATCTCCACCCGGCGATCCAGCAGGTCAGCGGGAATACCACGAATCTTCCAGTCTGATTTTCTTATGGAATCCATTTCCGAAATAAAACCAGGCAACACGCCGCTATCAATTTTTGCCTGTACCGCCTGACGTTCCGCCAGTAAGCGATTACGCTGCGGTGTAAACCGGCTGACCAACGCCGTGAGAAAATCCACCGCCTCTGCCGTCAGAATCTGCCGCTCTGCCTCACCAAATGCGGTGGTGAACACCAGTTCCCTGCTTATCGTCTGTTGTGTCATGTCGTCGTTCCTATTCCGCTGTCTTCGCCTTATCGGTCGCTCAATCAGTGAACTCATCCCGAACATTTTTCAGCCAACAGAACTAAGCCTAATCCAACAAAATTAAAAATCAAAAACAATTTCCATTTTTAATTTAAATTAAACTCAACCATATGATTAGTTTAAAATTAAAGTTATGCGTAATAGAGAAATGCATTCCATGACCAGCAAGGGGAGGAAGTCGGAGATCGCTTGAGCAGGAAAAAGAAAAGGCGCCATGAGGCGCCTGACGGGATAGAGTAAGAGAGAAGAATCAGTCCAGCGTGGGATTCATATGACGCAAATCGAACGGTGTGATCTGGTAAACATAGTAATTCAGCCAGTTGGAAAACAGCAGATGACCGTGGCTACGCCAGGTCGCTCGCGGTGTTTTCTGGGGGTTATCCCCCGGAAAGTAGTTCACCGGGATCACTGGGTTAAGGCCGGCATCGCAGTCACGGAAATACTCGCTCGATAATGTCAGCGCATCGTACTCCGGGTGCCCGGTCACAAACGCCAGCCGCTTATCCTTGCTGGCAAACAGGTAGGCGCCGGCTTCCTCAGACTCCACCAGAATATCCAGATCGGTGTGTTCACGAATCACATCGGAAGGAAAATCCGCATAGCGGGAATGTGGAGCCAGAAAGGTTTCGTCAAAACCGCGCGTCAATAGGGCGTGCGGTTGCAACGTATGGTGTGAATACACACCAGATAATTTCACATCGCGGGTCAGCTTGGGGATGCCGTACAGCACATTTAACGCCGCCTGAACCGCCCAACACACAAACAGTGTAGAAGTGACATGCTCTTTGGCCCAGTTAACCACCCGCTCGATCTGCGGCCAGTACACCACATCGCAAAAATCCACCAGCCCCAGCGGCGCGCCGGTCACGATCAAACCGTCAAAGTTTTCGTGCTCGATATCTTCAAAGTCACAGTAGAAGTTATTGAGGTGCTCCGTAGGCGTGTTCTTCGATTCCCGGCTATCGATGCGCAACAACTGAATATCCACCTGCAGTGGCGAATTCGACAGGAGCCGCAGGAACTGATTCTCCGTTTCGATTTTCTTTGGCATCAGGTTAAGCACCAACACCTTCAACGGACGAATTTCCTGCGTTCTGGCTCGGGAAGACGGCATTACAAAGACGTTTTCATTGCGCAAGAAGCTGACAGCTGGCAACTCATCAGGAACCCGGATTGGCATAACCTTACACCTCACTGCATACGTTTATACGTTTATACGTTTAGCCTTCTAGGCTGCCGAAGATAACGACTTTCCAGAGCAATGTCGAGTACATAACCGTCTGGTTGAAAATCTTTCATCAGAAATCAGATTTATATATCCATTTTTAGCATAAGAATTACACAGTATGACGCAAAGCGAGACGATCCTTCTGCTGATGCAGAGTAAAATGGGAACCACGGAGAGGGAGAGATAAAGGGAAGATATTGCAGAAAGTTAGGCATAGTCTAACTGATTCTGAGGGATTATTGAGGGATGTTTTCTCTGCCGGCAGGCACAAAAAAGGGGACGGGTACACAGAGGAAGAGCCACACAACGCCGGAAGACAGAACCGGACCAGACCGTGAGCCACTGCGCCGCCGGCCGTATCCGCCTGTCCTGACAGACCAGTCCCACCA
>NZ_CM001979.1:4459797-4683645 GCF_000406205.1 Dickeya sp. NCPPB 3274
TCGCCGGCGGGAAGCAAGCTTCCCCCGCTGCCGCTCGACTTGCATGTGTTAGGCCTGCCGCCAGCGTTCAATCTGAGCCATGATCAAACTCTTCAATTTAAAGTTTGATGTGTTTTCCGAAGAAAACGGTGCTCAAAGAATTTACTGTTAGTTCGTATGAATTAACTGTTGTCACTCTTCAAGACTTTTCACAAATATTTTAGTGAAGCGTCCTGCGAGTGCCCACACAGATTGTCTGATTGATTGTTAAAGAGCAGTGCGACCGGCTTACAGCCTGCTGTCGCGAGGTGGCGTATACTACGCCTTCCTCATTCAGAGTCAACGACTTTTTTCTCGTTTTCTCCGCCTCACACCGCGCTGGCTCATCGCCGTTGCCGTGTCAGTGGATGCGCATTATAGGGATCCGAACGGGTTACACAACCACTTTCTCGATCTTTTTTTCCGTTCGCGCATTTTTCCACCCTTACGTTGAGTTATTGTGCAGGCAACGCTATTTTCTGAGCAATAAAGCCGGATCCAACCAAGGATCCGGGATCCGTAATATTAACTTTAGGAGACTGCGGCATATGTCCGAGGCATTACGCCCGTTTAAAGGAACGCTGCCGGTTATCGGTAAAAACGTCATGGTGGATCCTTCCAGTGTAGTTATCGGAGAGGTCACGCTGGCGGATGATGTGAGTATTTGGCCATTAGTGGTCATCCGGGGCGATGTCAACTTCATCCGGATTGGTTCGCGCACCAATATTCAGGATGGCAGCGTCTTGCACGTAACCCACCGTTCGGAAAGAAACGCGAATGGAAATCCATTAATTATCGGGGAAGACGTTACCGTCGGGCACAAGGCCATGCTGCATGGTTGCACGATCGGCAATCGTGTCCTGGTGGGCATGGGTTCAATTCTTCTTGATGGCGTCATCGTTGAAGATGACGTCATCATTGGTGCAGGTAGTCTGGTTTCGCCGGGAAAAACGCTGGAGAAAGGTTACCTTTATCTTGGTAGTCCAGCTAAAAAGGTTCGCCCACTGACAGAGCAGGAACTGGAAGGGCTGCTTTATTCATCCAATAACTATGTGTGCTGGAAAGACGAATATCTAAACCAATCACACCAGTGAAGCAATCGGCGCTTTCCATCAATGAATTTCATCACTAAATAGAAAGCGCCCCTGCTCGTCGTATTCATCATCACGGATCAAGCGTTCAAACTCCTCTTCCCAATCCCAGCGATGTTCACGGAACAGTGACAGCCACTGTTCCGGCTGCGCCTCACCATAACGTTCCAGCAAAACATATCGTCTAATCACACACTCGCGCTGGAACCCGCCTACCAGTACCGGAAAAATGATCGCCGCATCGTGATCACTCCACCTTTCCCGATCTGGAAACTGAATCGCCTGATTCATGTTCCCAGTTCCTGCTTCATTTTATGAATTACCGGCGCGGCATCCGGCATGACGCCATGCCACAAATTGAACGCATGCGCCGCCTGCCAGACCAGCATCCCCATTCCGTCAACATAGCGTTGTGCCCCCTGCTGGATGCACCACTTCAAAAAAGGAGTCGGTTCCGACTGATAAAACATGTCATAACAGCACACATCTGAAGAAATTAGAGAAGCCGGCAAATCAGGAACATCGCCCGCTACACCCGATGAGGTAGCATTGATAATCAAATCAAAATGATGACTGCCCACATTTTCCATCGGCAACGCGCTCACCTGACCATAGCGGCTGAAATGTTCAGCCAGTGCGTCAGCTCTGGCGAATGTGCGGTTAGCGATAATTAACTCGCACCCGTACGCCAGCAAAGGCTGAATAACACCGCGTGCTGCGCCACCCGCCCCCACCAGCAACACCCGATGATGAGGCTGGATAAATTCATGTTGCTGCAAATCGCTCAGCAGACCAATACCGTCAGTATTGTCGCCATAAAGCGAGCCATCGCCTTTCCTTTGGATCGTGTTGACGGCGCCAGCGGAACGAGCGCGCTCGCTCAACTCATCCATAGCCGCGCATGCGCGTTCCTTGAACGGAGCCGTCACATTGGCGCCGCATGCTCCATGTTGAAAAAACGCTTTCAGGCTGTCCTCAAAGCCATCCAACGGCGCCAGTATTCGCTCGTAGGTCAGCGAGATCCCTATCTGCTCGGCAAACAGCTCATGAATGCGCGGCGATTTGCTGTGCGCAATAGGGTGACCAAAAACCGCAAAAGATTGACTCACGGACACCTTGTTCTCCAATACTTGCTACCCCTGACGCAACATCTCTCCCGTCAAGGCATCACGAATTTCCGATGGATTCAGACGACCGCCAACCTCTCCATTCAGGACAGGAAAACTCTCGCCAAACTGCTCCACCACTTCCTTGACTGTACGGCACGGCGGCTGGCCGCTCAGATTAGCACTGGTAGAAACCAGCGGCTTTCCGAATGCCAGACACAGCCGTTTCACCAGCGGGTGATCGCTAACTCGCACCGCCAGTGAAGTGAACCGCCCGGTCAGCCAATCCGGCGTCACCGTTTTGGCCGGAAGCACCCAGGTAACCGGCCCAGGCCAGGAGGTAAAGATGGTCTGGCGCTGAATGTCCGACAAGGCCGACATGTCGACATAAGGTTCCAGTTGCTGAAAATCCGCTGCAATCAGGATCAGCCCTTTTTCGCGCGGGCGTTGTTTCAACGCCAACAAACGTTCTACCGCCGTTTCACTGTCGGGATCGCACCCAAGCCCAAATACAGCCTCCGTTGGGTAGGCGATCACATTTTCTTCCCGCAGTTGCTGTAACAACGGTGCTAAATCTTCAGAATTTACATTACTCATCACAATGACTTTCTTCAGCCGATACCGGCTTTCCACACAATTTACTGGCACAAAAGCGTTTTACGCCCTGCGCAGTTTTCTTCTCTATCAATAACGGGTAATGGCAATATTCGCATTCCCCCTCGATCGGCTTGTGATTCAGCGTGAATTGACAGGCAGGATAACGTTCGCAGGCGTGAAACGTCTTGCCATAACGAGATTTACGCTGAAGCAATCGGCCTTCATGGCACTGAGGACATGTCAGGGTCGTTTCATCCGGGCGATCGATGGCTTCCGTATGCTCGCATTCAGGATAGTTACTGCAACAGATGAACATGCCATAACGCCCCTGACGCAGCACCAGCGCCGACTGGCAACGAGGGCAATGTTGCCCATCCAGCACCTTCACCACATGCCCATCAGCATAGGCTTTAAGTGGTCGAATATAATGGCATTCAGGATAACGGGAACAACCAAGAAACGGGCCGTGCTGCCCGGAACGGATAACCAACACGGCCCCACATTCAGGACACACCTGCTGAGGCTTTTCAGCAATAAGTATGGTTTTGGCCATGATTTACTTTGATTCCCGACTACTGCAAATACCCTTCATTGGCTTCAAAGAGTAAATCTTCCATTTGCTGATAGGCATTTTCGCAACCTGGCACATTGAACAGCACCATCAGAATGACCCATTTTAGATCTTCCAGGTCAAAATCCTGCGTTTCAAGCGCCATCACCCGATCAATGACCATCTCACGGGTTTCGAGATTGAGCACTTTAATCTGCTCAAGAAACAGCAGAAAGCCGCGACAATCCACATCCAGACGTTGTTCCTCTTCAGCGGTGTAAATGCGCAACGCCAGAGAGTCGCTGGCCAACGCCAGTGGCGGGGTTTGCCCTTCCTGCAAGTCGGCCAGTTTTTCCAGCCAGTCCAACGCGCTGTAGATATCGTCACGATCAAATCCCGCGCGGGTGAGGTCATCAGTCAACGTATCTTGATCGACACGCATTTCGGTTTCATTGTGGATGTAAGTTTCAAACAAGTACATGAGTACGTCGAACATGGCCTGCCCTCCTTATACGGACATAGCCGCCGGGTACAGCTGCGATCCACCCTGCTAACTCCAGATCCAGTAACTTACTCACCACCTCTGGCACAGGTTGGCCGGCACGTTCAGCGACAACGTCAACAGGTGTAACCTCATCTCCTACGGTAGCCAACACATCAGCAAATGGCAATTCCAGTTCACCTTCCGTCGCACAAATAATTTCCGGAACGCCCTCACCAGGAATATCGGCAAACCAACGCAGTCCATTATGGAGTTGTTCAAAAATGTCCTGAGGCTGGGTAACCAGGCTGGCCCCTTGCTGTATTAGCCAGTGGTTACCTTCCGTCATCGGATTACCAATCGGACCGGGCAGAGCGAATACCTCGCGGTTTTGCTCCAATGCATAACGCGCCGTCACCAGCGAGCCACTACGCATCGACGCTTCCACCACCAGAACGCCCAAGCTTAATCCGCTGATGATGCGATTGCGACGTGGGAAATTCACCGGCAACGGCCGGGTATTCAGGGGAAACTCCGACACCAGAGCCCCACCCTGTTGCACGATTGCATCCGCCAGCGTCAGATGCCGGCGCGGATAAAGCTGGTTTAATCCGCTCCCCAATACCGCAATGGTTTTCCCGCCCGCCTGCAGAGCGGCCTGATGGGCAATACCATCGATCCCCACGGCAAGTCCGCTGGTTATGGTCAGATGATTCAGGCTAAGTTGCTGGCTGAAGACATGCCCCCACTGCTCGCCGTAAGCGCTATTGTTGCGACTGCCAATCACCGCGATCTGCGGAGATGACAGTACGCCAACATCGCCGGCGACATACAAACATACTGGGGGAGAAACGATGTTACTGAGCAAAGGGGGATAATCGGCGCTGTTGAATGTCACCAGGTGATGATCCGGCTTTTCCAGCCAGCGCACCGTGTTCTGGATATCCAGATCGCTCAGAGCGAGAAACTGCTCGGTCTGACTTTCCGTTAGTCCGAGCGATTTCAGATATCCCGCCGGATACAAGTTTTCGGCCTGCAATTGACCGAACAATCCCGCGCACCGTTTGGCACCAAGGCCCTTAACCGACGCCAGACGCAACCAGATTTCCATATCCGTCATATCCCACTCCGCATCCTGCTGTGCCATGGCCGTGATGCTGTCAATCACCCTCGGAAATGTCTACAATAAAGGCTGGAGCGTTCTAACCACCTGAATACAGATCTAAACATATATGTCAGTGTTGCAAGTATTACATTTCCCCGATGAGCGGCTTCGCATTAAGGCGCAGCCGGTAAAAGAAGTTAATGCAGAGATTCAGCGTATCGTGGACGATATGTTCGATACCATGTACGAGGAAGAAGGCATTGGCCTCGCGGCCACGCAAGTTGATATCCATCAGCGCATCATCGTGATCGATGTTTCAGAAGAACGGGATCAACGACTGGTCTTGATCAACCCGGAACTGCTGGAGAAATCCGGTGATACCGGAATTGAAGAAGGCTGTTTGTCCATTCCTGAAACTCGCGCGCTGGTTCCGCGGGCAGAACACGTCAACGTACGCGCGCTGGATCGCGAAGGTAACCCGTTTGAACTGGAAGCCGACGGCTTGCTGGCGATTTGCATTCAGCATGAAATGGATCACCTGGTCGGCAAACTGTTTATCGACTACCTGTCGCCGCTGAAGCGCCAACGCATTCGCCAGAAGCTGGAAAAATTGGCCAGACAAAACGGCAAGGCATAAATAGTCTCGTAAACCTATCTCCAGGCAGGAAACCACGTGTCATTACGCATTATTTTCGCAGGAACGCCTGATTTCGCCGCACAGCATCTTGCAGCGCTGCTATCGTCAGAGCATGAGGTTGTCGGCGTTTTCACCCAACCGGACCGCCCGGCAGGCCGCGGCAACAAGCTGACGCCCAGCCCGGTTAAAGTGCTGGCTGAACAGCATGGTATTCCGGTATTCCAACCCAAATCATTGCGCCCTGTTGAGAATCAACAACTGGTGGCGGAACTGGGCGCTGATGTAATGGTTGTGGTTGCCTATGGCCTCATCCTGCCGCAAGCCGTACTGGATATGCCCCGTCTGGGATGCATCAATGTGCATGGATCGCTGTTGCCGCGCTGGCGTGGAGCGGCGCCGATACAGCGCGCGCTCTGGGCTGGCGATAAACAGACGGGAGTGACGATCATGCAGATGGACGCCGGGCTGGATACGGGCGCCATGCTTCACAAAATCGCATGCCCGATTCTGCCGGACGACACCAGCGCCACACTGTATGACAAGCTGGCAAAGTTGGGTCCCCAGGGATTGATGGATACACTGGCGCAATTGTCCGCTTCTCAGGTGACCGCCGAAGCACAGGACGACAGCCTGGCAACCTATGCAGAAAAACTGAGCAAGGAAGAGGCACGTCTGGACTGGCAATTGTCGGCAAAACAGCTGGAACGCTGCATCCGTGCTTTCAATCCGTGGCCAGTCAGCTATTTTCTGATTGAGGAACAGCCGGTAAAAGTCTGGAAAGCCGAGGCGCTGGACGCTTCGCATCAGCAACAGCCGGGAACCATACTTGCTGCCGATAAAGACGGCATCCGGATTGCTACCGCTGACGGCGTATTAAATATTCAGATTCTGCAACCGTCGGGCAAAAAAGCCATGTCAGCGCAGGATTTGCTTAACTCTCGCCGCGAATGGTTCATCCCGGGCCACACACTGGCCTGATACCACGGTACCGACCTTATATGTCGGTACCACTGACATTCTCCTACCCGTTCTGAACCGATGAAAAGCACATATAATCTTCGTAGCATCGCCGCCACGGCTCTTGTTCAGGTTGTCGAACAAGGGCAATCACTCAGCCACCTGCTCCCTGCGCTCCAACGGGACATCAGTGAGAAGGATCGCGGCCTGCTGCAGGAGATCTGCTTTGGCGTATTACGCGTATTACCACAGCTGGAGTGGCATCTCCGCCAATTGATGGCCAAACCGCTTACCGGCAAGCAGAAGGTTCTGCATTATCTGTTGATGGTAGGTCTCTATCAGCTCATCCACACTCGCATTCCTCCCCATGCCGCATTAGCGGAAACGGTTAACGGCGCAGTTGCCCTAAAACGGCCTCAGTTGAAAGGGTTGATCAATGGCGTATTGCGCCAGTTCCAGCGTCAGCAGGACGAGTTGCAGCAACGGCTGCAGAACAATCCAGCGCGCTATGCGCACCCCGACTGGCTGCTGCAACGACTGAAAAAGGCCTACCCCGAGCAATGGGAGCGCATCGTCGAGGCGAACAATCAGCATCCGCCCATGTGGTTACGGGTCAACCGGCAGCATCATACCCGGGCAGCCTATCTGACATTACTGCAGGAAAAAGAGATAGAAGCTTATCCTCACCCTTTCTATGAGGATGCCATTCGACTGGGGACGCCCTGCGCCGTCAATCAGCTACCGGGATTCGAGCAGGGCTGGGTCACCGTACAGGACGCGTCGGCGCAAGGCTGTATCCACTGGCTGTCGCCGCAAGACCACGAAGATATTCTCGATCTGTGCGCGGCGCCTGGCGGAAAGGCAACCCACATACTTGAAGCCGCTCCCCATGCTCATGTACTCGCCGTCGACGTGGATGAACAACGGCTGAAGCGGGTCAGAGAGAATTTGCAACGCCTTGGTCAGCACGCCGAGGTCAAATGCGGAGATGGCCGAACACCAACAGAATGGTGTGGAGACAAGCTCTTTGATCGTATTTTGCTTGATGCGCCTTGCTCCGCGACCGGCGTCATTCGCCGTCACCCGGATATCAAATGGTTGCGCCGCGATAGCGACATTGCCGAACTGGCTGCTATGCAGCAGGCAATTCTGGAGGCTATCTGGCCACGGCTGAAAAGTGGCGGCACGCTGGTGTACGCCACCTGCTCTATACTACCGGAGGAAAACCAGCAGCAAGTGGCCGCATTTCTGCAACGCCATCCCGATGCCGCATTGGTTGATACCGGCAGCCCGGAGCACCCTGGGATTCAGAAATTACCCGCGGCGGAAGATGGCGATGGTTTCTTTTATGCGAAGCTGGTAAAAAACGGGCAATAGCTCTAACCGGTTGATAAGCCCCGACAGAAACAGACACGGCAGAAATCACGATGAAGATAATTATTCTTGGTGCAGGTCAGGTTGGCGGAACGCTGGCAGAAAATCTGTCAGGCGAAAACAATGACATTACCGTTGTGGACACCAATACGACCCGGCTACGCCAGCTTCAGGACAAATTCGATCTGCGCGTGGTGACCGGCTACGCCTCTCATCCGCGCGTATTGCGCGAAGCCGGCGCTGAAGATGCGGATATGTTGATCGCCGTAACCAATTCCGACGAAACCAACATGATCGCCTGTCAGGTCGCTTACTCCCTGTTCAATACTCCTAATCGCATCGCGCGTATCCGTTCATCGGAGTATATCCGTGAATCTGAGCAGTTATTTCAGGCGGAAGCCGTCCCGATTGATCACCTTATTTCGCCGGAACAACTGGTTATCGACAATATTTATAAATTGATCGAGTATCCGGGCGCATTGCAGGTAGTCAATTTTGCTGAAGGAAAAGTCAGTATTGCTGCGGTAAATGCGTACTATGGCGGGCCTTTGGTGGGTAATGCGATTGCAACGATGCGCGATCATATGCCTCATATAGAAACGCGGGTCGCAGCAATTTTCCGCCATGACCGGCCGATTCGCCCTCAAGGCTCAACCGTGATTGAAGCCGGCGATGAAGTGTTCTTTATCGCCGCCTCACAGCATATTCGGGCGGTAATGAGTGAGATGCAGCGGCTGGAGAAGCCCTATAAGCGCATCATGATTGTTGGGGGCGGAAATGTGGGGGCAGGTCTGGCCCTCAGGCTCGAAAAGGATTATAGCGTCAAGCTAATAGAGCGCGACGCGTTGCGGGCAGCAGAGTTAGCGGAGCGCCTGCAACACACTATCGTCTTTCACGGCGATGCTTCTGACCAGGAATTGCTGGCTCAGGAGCACGTTGAACAGATTGATGTATTCATCGCCATCACCAACGATGATGAAGCGAATATCATGTCAGCCATGCTGGCAAAACGGATGGGGGCCAAAAAAGCGATGGTCCTGATCCAGCGCCGGGCCTATGTCGATCTGGTGCAGGGTAGTGTCATTGATGTTGCCATTTCGCCACAGCAGGCCACTATTTCCGCATTGCTGGGACATGTGCGTAAAGCGGATATCGTCAGTGTATCGTCGCTGCGACGCGGTGTAGCAGAAGCGATTGAAGCAATTGCGCATGGTGATGAAGGCACATCGAAAGTAGTCGGCCGCATGATCGCCGATATCAAACTGCCGCCAGGAACAATTATCGGGGCGATTGTGCGCGGCGATGACGTCATCATTGCCAATAACAATTTGCAGATAGAACAGGGTGACCATGTCATCATGTTTTTGACTGACAAGAAATATGTGTCCGACGTCGAGCGTTTATTCCAGCCCAGCCCATTCTTCCTCTAACCTTTCCTCAGGGCGTTTTTATCCTGCACGCCCTGAGATATCCCTTTTTGGTAAATTTTCCATCGCTTGTTAAAATTAAAAAAGGTTTTATCGGGGAGAGTGTTATGAGCTTTATAAAAGAGTTTCGTGAATTCGCTATGCGCGGCAACGTGGTTGACCTGGCCGTCGGGGTCATTATCGGCGCCGCGTTCGGGAAAATCGTATCGTCGTTGGTATCGGACATTATCATGCCACCGCTGGGACTATTGATCGGCGGCGTCGATTTCAAACAGTTTCATTGGGTTCTGCGAGAGGCGCAAGGCAATATAGCCGCCGTCAGTATTAATTACGGCGTATTCATTCAGAATATTTTTGATTTTATCATCGTTGCATTTGCCATTTTTATGGCAATTAAGCTAATGAATAAATTACGCCGGACCCAACAGGAAGAACCCAATACGCCGCCCAAGATCAGCGCGGAGGAAAAATTACTGACAGAGATCCGTGATTTACTCAAACAACAGGCCGATAACCATTCCAAAAACGCATAATTGCTTTAACGACAGAACCAACATGCCAGAAGGCCAGTGGTAAAAGCATTGTTTTCTTACCACTGGCCTCCCAGTTCTTACTCTGTGCTTTTTGATGTTTCTCTTTCCGGCGATAGCTCCCTTTACCTTTCGCATTCTGCTCAACACGCTGGCGAAACAGAGGGTCATGGAGCAGCGCCTCAAGCGCGTTATCTTTTATCTGCCCTTTGCTATGGCGATAATGTGACATAAATCTACCTCATTTGATGGATATAACATTCAAAGCAAATTGCCTTTTATAGCAAGCGGTTCAGTCATCTTTAACGGAAATATTCTTCTCCAGCCTGCGGCCTAATGCATGCTGATAAGACCCTTTCAGAAAATCAGTATTCATTCCTGACAGTTGCAGGCGTAACTCAAGTACCTTGAGTCGCCGGGATAAATCAACATAGTCAGCTGATGCTGGGTCAGCCACGCGCAGTAAATTTACCAAGGTCAGCGCTTCTTTGCGATCGGACAGTTCCGGCGGCAAAAAACCGCCATTCTTCATCAGATGGTATGCGCTGCGTAGTTCAGCAGGAACAGCGCTATTGTCATCCAACTGAAGCGGCTTACCGCTTCCTGGCAAATGGTCTAACTCTCCACGCTTTTGCGCCTCGATGATATGACGCTCGGCCCATTCATCAATAGGAAACATAAAACG
Organism: Dickeya sp. NCPPB 3274; assembly: GCF_000406205.1. Classification (NCBI taxonomy): domain Bacteria; kingdom Pseudomonadati; phylum Pseudomonadota; class Gammaproteobacteria; order Enterobacterales; family Pectobacteriaceae; genus Dickeya; species Dickeya sp. NCPPB 3274. The sequence goes on from NZ_CM001979.1 coordinate 4,470,356, forward strand.
GCCTCCCGCACAATTTTTACCCACATGATAGTCAATTGAAGAGAGTTCGAACAGCGACAAGGCGAGGTTTAATGAGGGCGTAAAAAAACCGGGTTTCCCCGGCTTTTTTACGCTAGTGCAAATTACTCTGCAGCAGCAACTTCTTCTGTCTGAGAAACTGCGCGATCAACGAGCTCGATGTATGCCATCGGCGCATTGTCACCAGCACGGAAGCCACACTTCAGAATACGAGTGTAACCACCAGCACGGCTCGCGAAACGCGGGCCCAGTTCATTAAACAGTTTAGCCACGATCTCGTTATCACGAGTACGGGCGAATGCCAGACGACGATTAGCAACGCTGTCGGTCTTGGCAAGAGTAATCAGCGGTTCAACAACACGACGCAGCTCTTTCGCTTTCGGCAGGGTCGTCTTGATAATCTCATGACGAACCAAAGAACCAGCCATGTTGCGGAACATAGCCTGGCGATGGCTGCTGTTACGGTTCAGTTGACGACCACTCTTACGATGGCGCATGACCTTATCCTTCTCAGTAAAACCTTAACCTGTGATCCGGTTACTCATCAGCAATGCTTGCCGGCGGCCAGTTTTCCAGGCGCATGCCCAGAGACAGACCACGAGAAGCCAGCACGTCTTTAATCTCAGTAAGAGATTTCTTACCCAGGTTAGGCGTTTTAAGCAGTTCAACCTCGGTACGCTGTACCAGATCACCGATGTAGTGGATAGCTTCTGCCTTAAGGCAGTTAGCAGAGCGGACAGTCAATTCAAGATCGTCAACAGGGCGCAGCAGGATCGGATCGAATTCTGGTTTCTCTTCTTTCACTTCCGGCTGACGTACATCACGCAAGTCAACGAAAGCTTCCAATTGTTCAGCCAGAATGGTCGCCGCACGGCGGATCGCCTCTTCAGGATCGATCGTACCATTGGTTTCCATCTCGATAACCAGCTTGTCCAGGTCGGTACGCTGTTCAACACGAGCTGCTTCAACATTGTAAGCGATACGCTCAACAGGGCTGTAGCAAGCGTCGACTAACAGGCGACCGATCGGGCGCTCATCTTCTTCCGTATGAATACGGGCAGACGCCGGCACATAACCGCGACCACGCTGAACTTTGATACGCATATTGATAGATGCGTTCTCATCGGTCAGATGGCAGATCACATGCTGTGGCTTGACGATTTCGACATCACCGTCGTGGGTGATGTCGGCTGCAGTCACAGGGCCAATGCCAGATTTATTCAGGGTAAGAATAACTTCATCTTTGCCTTGAACTCTCACCGCCAGCCCTTTCAGGTTGAGCAGGATTTCCAGGATATCTTCCTGTACGCCTTCTTTGGTGCTGTACTCGTGCAGTACACCATCAATCTCAACCTCGGTCACCGCGCAACCAGGCATGGATGAAAGCAGAATACGGCGCAGTGCGTTACCAAGAGTATGGCCGAAGCCCCGCTCTAACGGCTCAAGGGTCACCTTGGCGTGCGTCGAACTGACTTGCTCGATATCTACCAGGCGCGGTTTTAGAAACTCTGTCACAGAACCCTGCATTGTGTCCTCTCTTTGGTACTAAGCTTTACTTGGAGTAAAGCTCGACGATCAGGTGTTCATTAATGTCCGCAGACAGATCGGTACGTTCAGGAATACGCTTGAACACACCTTCCATCTTGGCAGCATCAACTTCCAGCCAAGTTGGCTTTTCACGCTGTTCAGCCAGCTCCAGAGCGGCCTTAACACGAGACTGCTTTTTCGCTTTCTCGCGGATGCTGACTACGTCATTCGGAGATACCTGATAAGAAGCGATGTTAACAACGCGACCATTTACCATGACAGCCTTGTGACTTACCAGCTGGCGAGATTCTGCACGAGTAGCGCCGAAGCCCATACGGTAAACAACGTTGTCCAGACGACCTTCCAGCAACTGCAACAGGTTTGCACCTGTATTGCCTTTCAGGCGAGCGGCTTCTTTGTAGTAGTTACGGAACTGACGCTCCAGAACACCGTAGATACGGCGAACTTTCTGCTTTTCACGCAACTGCACACCATAGTCAGACAGACGCGGTTTACGTGCACCGTGCTGACCAGGAGCTTGTTCAATTTTACACTTGGAATCGATCGCGCGAACACCAGACTTTAGAAACAGGTCGGTGCCTTCACGACGGCTCAGCTTGAGCTTAGGACCCAAATATCTTGCCATTTTCTTTCTCCAGCAATCCTAAAAGCGGCGTTACACGCGACGCTTTTTCGGCGGACGACAACCGTTATGAGGGATCGGAGTCACATCAGTAATGTTAGTGATGCGGAAACCAGCCGCGTTCAGTGCGCGGATAGTAGACTCACGGCCCGGACCAGGTCCTTTAACCATAACTTCCAGATTCTTGATACCGTACTCTTTCACAGCTTCAGCGCAGCGCTCTGCTGCTACCTGAGCGGCGAACGGAGTGGATTTACGAGAACCACGGAAACCGGAACCACCGGCAGTTGCCCAACCCAACGCATTACCCTGACGATCGGTAATGGTAACGATGGTGTTGTTGAAAGAAGCATGGATATGAGCCACACCGTCAGAGACTTGCTTTCTTACACGCTTACGTGCACGAATAGGTGCCTTTGCCATTATTCAATCACCCCGATTATTTCTTGATCGGTTTGCGCGGACCCTTACGGGTACGGGCGTTAGTCTTGGTACGCTGACCGCGAACCGGCAGACCACGACGGTGACGCAAACCACGATAAGTACCAAGGTCCATCAGACGCTTGATGCTCAGGGTGATCTCACGACGCAGATCGCCTTCTACAACAAACTTGGCTACTTCGTCACGCAGCTTATCGATTTGCTCTTCAGACAGCTCACTGATCTTAACATCTTCAGCAATACCCGTTGCAGCACAGATGGATTTGGAACGGGTTTTACCGACGCCGTAAATAGCAGTTAATGCAATTACGGTATGTTTATGATCAGGAATGTTAATGCCTGCTATACGGGCCACTATGCACTCCTACAATTTTATAAAGCAATACCATACTGAAAAGCCCGTTTTCAGGATACTCAAATGGATATTGCAGTTACATACAAAAGATTGGCTGGCTAATCTAGCCAGCTCAATCCAACTTTGCAAGAAAAATATGCGAGATAATCAGCCTTGGCGCTGTTTATGCTTCGGTTCGGCGCTGCAGATGACGCGAACGATGCCGTTACGCTTAACGATCTTACAGTTACGACATAATTTCTTGACGGAAGCACGAACTTTCATTTTTACTCTCCGTAACTTCTCAAGCTAAACCCAATTAGCGGCTATAGCCTTTCAGGTTTGCCTTCTTCAATGCAGACTCGTACTGACTTGACATCAGCAAGGTTTGCACTTGAGCCATAAAGTCCATGATCACAACAACAACGATCAGTAATGACGTACCACCAAAGTAGAACGGCACTTTCATTGCGTCACGCATGAACTCCGGGATGAGGCAGATAAAAGTAATGTACATCGCACCGACCAGAGTCAGGCGAGTCATCACTTTATCAATATACTTCGCCGTTTGCTCTCCCGGACGAATTCCTGGCACGAATGCACCGGACTTCTTCAGGTTATCTGCTGTTTCACGCGGGTTGAACACCAACGCAGTATAGAAGAAACAGAAGAAGATGATTGCAGATGCATAGAGTAACACATAAAGCGGTTGCCCAGGCTGCAGGTACAGCGAAATAGTTGTCAGCCAGTTCCAACCAGTACCGCCCCCGAACCAAGATGCAATGGTTGCAGGGAACAGGATAATGCTGGAGGCAAAGATAGCCGGGATAACCCCTGCCATATTCACTTTCAGCGGTAAATGCGTACTCTGTGCTGCGTATACGCGACGTCCTTGCTGACGTTTAGCGTAGTTAACAACGATACGACGTTGACCACGCTCAATAAACACCACAAAAAACGTTACTGCGAATACCAGCACTGCAACCAACAGCAACAGGAGGAAGTGCAGATCGCCTTGCCGCGCTTGCTCGATAGTATGGCCAATGGCCGGCGGTAATCCCGCAACAATACCGGCAAAGATTATAATCGAGATACCGTTACCGATACCCCGTTCAGTAATCTGCTCGCCCAGCCACATCAGGAACATTGTCCCGGTAACCAGACTGACAACAGCGGTGAAATAAAACGCAAAGCCCGGAGTCATCACTAGACCTTGCATTCCAGGCATATTCGGCAAACCGGTAGCAATACCGATTGACTGAAATATTGCCAACACCAAGGTGCCGTAACGGGTGTACTGACTGATTTTACGTCGGCCAGCCTCCCCTTCCTTCTTAATTTCCGCCAGAGTCGGGTGAACCACCGTCAACAACTGAATGATGATGGATGCCGAAATATACGGCATGATCCCCAGAGCGAAAATTGAAGCACGGCTGAGAGCACCACCAGAGAACATGTTAAACATTTCAATGATGGTGCCACGCTGTTGTTCGAGCAATTTGGCAAGCACAGTGGCATCAATACCAGGGATCGGAATAAAAGAGCCAATACGGAAAACAATCAACGCACCGATAACAAACAATAGTCTGCGTTTCAGTTCGCCAACTCCGCCTTTAGCACTTTGAAAATCTAATCCTGGTTGTTTAGCCATCTGCTACTTATTCCTCAATTTTGCCGCCAGCAGCTTCGATAGCAGCACGAGCGCCTTTAGTGACGCGCAGACCACGAATCGTTACCGGACGTGCAACTTCGCCAGACAGAATCACTTTCGCGAATTCAATCTGAACGCCGATGACGTTAGCAGCTTTCAGCGTATTCAGATCAACAACATCGCCTTCCACGCGAGCCAGGTCAGACAGACGGATTTCCGCTGTTACCATAGCTTTGCGGGAAGTGAAGCCGAACTTCGGCAGACGACGGTACAAAGGCATTTGACCGCCTTCGAAACCACGACGTACACCACCGCCAGAACGAGAGTTCTGACCTTTGACGCCGCGACCACCAGTCTTACCTAGGCCGGAACCGATACCGCGACCTACGCGCTTCGGCGCGTGTTTGGCGCCTTCGGCCGGAGACAGAGTATTCAAACGCATCTGTTACTCCTCCACTTTAACCATATAGGAAACCGCGTTGACCATACCGCGAACTGCCGGCGTGTCTTCACGCTCAACGGTATGACCAATACGACGCAGACCCAGGCCAAGCAGCGTTGCCTTGTGTTTCGGCAGACGACCGATTGCACTACGGGTTTGAGTAATTTTAATAGTCTTTGCCATGGTCAATTACCCCAGAATGTCTTCAACGGATTTACCACGCTTGGCAGCGACCATTTCTGGGGACTTCATGTTGGCCAAGCCATCGATAGTTGCACGAACCACGTTGATCGGGTTAGTGGAACCATAGGCTTTAGCCAATACGTTGTGAACCCCAGCAACTTCCAGAACGGCGCGCATTGCACCACCGGCGATGATACCGGTACCTTCGGAAGCTGGCTGCATGAACACACGAGAACCCGTGTGAGCACCTTTTACCGGGTGCTGCAGAGTGCCGTTGTCCAGCGCGACATTCATCATATTGCGACGGGCTTTTTCCATCGCTTTCTGGATCGCTGCCGGAACTTCGCGAGCTTTACCGTAACCAAAACCTACGCGACCGTTACCATCACCTACCACAGTCAGTGCTGTGAAGGAGAAAATACGACCACCCTTAACGGTTTTAGATACGCGATTTACCGCGATCAGCTTTTCCTGCAGTTCGCCAGCTTGTTTTTCGATGTGAGCCATCTTACACCTCTACCTTAGAACTGAAGGCCAGCTTCACGGGCAGCATCTGCCAGTGCCTGGACTCGACCATGATATTGGAACCCGGAACGGTCAAAGGCCACACCCTTGATGCCTTTTTCCAGAGCGCGTTCAGCAACAGCTTTACCAACAGCTGCGGCCGCGTCTTTGTTACCGGTATACTTCAGTTGCTCAGCGATAGCTTTTTCTACAGTAGAAGCGGCTACCAGGACTTCAGAACCGTTCGGTGCGATAACCTGCGCATAAATATGGCGGGGGGTACGATGTACCACCAGACGAGTCGCACCCAATTCACGGATTTTGCGACGTGCGCGGGTTGCACGACGGATACGAGCTGATTTCTTATCCATAGTGTTACCTTACTTCTTCTTAGCCTCTTTGGTACGCACGACTTCATCGGCGTAACGGACACCTTTGCCTTTGTAAGGCTCAGGACGACGGTAAGCACGCAGGTCAGCCGCTACCTGACCGATCAGCTGTTTATCCGCACCTTTCAGTACGATTTCAGTCTGAGACGGACATTCAGCAGTAATGCCTGCAGGCAGTTCGTGATCGATCGGGTGAGAGAAGCCCAGGGCCAAATTCACCACATTACCTTTCACGGCTGCACGATAACCTACACCTACCAATTGCAGCTTTTTGGTGAAGCCTTCGGTAACACCGATAACCATGCTGTTCAACAGAGCGCGAGTAGTCCCGGCCTGAGCCCAGCCATCGGCAAAACCTTCGCGCGGGGCGAAAGTCAGCACGTTATCAGCTTGTTTAACTTCGACAGCGGCATTGATCTCACGAACCAACTCGCCGTTTTTACCCTTGATCGAAATATCCTGACCGTTGAGTTTTACCTCTACGCCGGCAGGAATGACGACGGGTGCTTTTGCAACACGAGACATTCTTCCCTCCCGATTAAGCTACGTAGCAGATAATCTCGCCACCAAGACCAGCCTGGCGAGCTGCACGATCAGTCATCACACCTTTAGAGGTAGAAACAACTGCGATACCTAAACCGGCCATAACTTTCGGCAGCTCATCTTTGCGTTTATAGATGCGCAGACCAGGACGGCTGATACGCTGAATGCTCTCTACCACTGCCTTACCCTGGAAATACTTAAGAGTCAGTTCCAGTTCAGGCTTGGTGTCGCCTTCAACTTTAAAATCTTCAATAAAACCTTCTTCCTTCAGCACGTTGGCAATTGCCACTTTCAGCTTGGAGGAAGGCATGGTGACCGCAACTTTGTTCGCGGCTTGACCGTTACGGATACGGGTCAGCATATCCGCGATCGGATCTTGCATGCTCATCTGTCTTTACTCCCGTGATTCAATTGGTGACAATTACCAGCTAGCCTTTTTCAGACCCGGAATTTCACCGCGCATGGCGGCTTCACGGACCTTGATACGGCTCAACCCGAACTTCCGCAGGAAAGCGTGCGGACGACCTGTCTGGCGGCAGCGGTTACGCTGACGGGACGGGCTGGAATCACGCGGCAGAGTCTGCAGCTTGAGAACAGCATCCCAACGATCTTCGTCGGATGAGTTCACATTGGAGATGATAGCTTTCAGCTCAACGCGCTTGGCGAAGAATTTATCAGCTAATTTCACGCGTTTAACTTCGCGTGCTTTCATGGATTGCTTAGCCATTAGTAACCCTACCTTACTTGCGGAACGGGAAGTTAAAGGCGGCCAACAGCGCACGGCCTTCATCATCGGTTTTCGCAGTGGTGGTAATGGTAATGTCCAAACCACGAACGCGATCGACCTTGTCATAGTCGATTTCCGGGAAGATGATCTGCTCACGCACACCCATGCTGTAGTTACCACGTCCATCGAATGATTTCGAAGACAGACCGCGGAAGTCGCGGATACGCGGTACAGCAATGGTAATCAGACGCTCAAAGAACTCCCACATGCGTTCGCCACGCAGAGTTACTTTACAGCCGATCGGATAGCCCTGGCGGATTTTGAAGCCTGCAACAGATTTGCGTGCTTTGGTGATCAACGGTTTTTGACCGGAGATAGCTGTCAGATCAGCTGCGGCGTTATCCAGCAGCTTCTTGTCAGCGATCGCTTCACCAACACCCATGTTCAGGGTGATCTTCTCGACCCGAGGGACTTGCATGACAGAATTGTAGCTGAACTGAGTCATCAGTTTGCTAACCACTTCGTCTTTGTAGTAATCATGCAGTTTCGCCATCGTACTACTCCAAATTACTTGATAATTTCGCTGTTAGACTTGAAGAAACGGACTTTTTTGCCGTCTTCGAATCTAAAGCCTACACGATCCGCCTTGCCGGTGGCCGCATTGAAGATTGCAACGTTAGAAACCTGGATAGCAGCTTCTTTTTCAACGATTCCGCCTGGTTGATTCAGCGCCGGAACCGGCTTCTGATGTTTTTTAACCAGGTTGATACCTTCAACAACGACCTTACCAGAAGTCAGGACGTTCTTAACTTTACCGCGCTTACCTTTATCTTTGCCGGTCAGCACGATAACTTCGTCATCACGACGGATTTTCGCTGCCATGATTCGCTCCTTAGAGTACTTCTGGTGCCAGAGAGATAATTTTCATGAACTTTTCAGTACGCAGTTCACGAGTTACCGGCCCAAAAATACGCGTACCGATAGGTTGCTCGCTGTTATTGTTCAGAATAACGCATGCATTACCATCGAAGCGAACGACAGAACCGTCAGGGCGACGAACACCCTTCTTGGTGCGCACCACTACCGCCTTCAGTACATCGCCTTTTTTCACCTTACCGCGGGGAATTGCTTCCTTAATGGTAATTTTGATGATGTCGCCGACGCCTGCGTAGCGACGGTGCGAGCCACCCAGAACCTTGATACACATTACGCGACGTGCACCGGAGTTATCGGCCACATTCAGCATAGTCTGTTCTTGGATCATGTTTAGTGCTCCGCTAATGTCAACTACTACTTTTCGAACCCTTGCGGGTCATTAATACCCCAGAATCGAGGGCGCAGCATTATAACACCACTTATCGACTGTGGGTAGAAAAAATAAACGGCCCTTTACAGAGCCGTTTATTATCAAGAGAAGAGCAATACTCTATTACAGAATCGCTTTCTCTACAACGCGAACCAAGGTCCAGGATTTGGTCTTGGACAGCGGACGGCATTCGCGGATTTCAACCACGTCGCCAATTCCACATTCGTTGTTCTCGTCATGCACGTGCAGCTTGGTCGTGCGTTTGATGAATTTACCGTAGATCGGGTGTTTCACGAAACGCTCAATAGCGACAACAGCAGATTTCTGCATTTTGTCACTAACGACACGACCTTGCAGAGTACGGATTTTATCGGTCATTACGCACCCGCCTTCTCAGTCAGTAAAGTCTTAACGCGTGCGACATTACGACGCACTTGCTTCAACAGGTGAGTTTGTTGCAGCTGACCGCTGGCAGCCTGCATGCGCAGATTGAACTGTTCACGCAGCAGTCCGAGCAGTTCGGTATTCAGCTCTTCAACGCTCTTTTCACGCAGCTCTTTTGCTTTCATTACATCACCGTCTTAGTTACAAAGGTGGTTTTGATCGGCAGTTTCGCTGCTGCCAGTTCGAATGCCTCACGGGCTAACTCTTCCGGCACCCCGTCCATTTCGTACAGGACTTTACCTGGCTGAATCAAGGCAACCCAATACTCCACGTTACCTTTACCTTTACCCATACGCACTTCAAGCGGTTTCTCGGTGATCGGTTTGTCCGGGAATACACGGATCCAGATCTTACCTTGACGCTTAACAGCACGAGTCATAGCACGACGAGCAGCTTCGATTTGACGAGCAGTCAGGCGACCGCGGCCAACAGCTTTCAGACCGAAAGTGCCGAAGCTCACATCCGTACCAGCAGCCAGACCACGGTTGCGGCCTTTGTGCACTTTACGGAATTTTGTACGCTTTGGTTGTAACATTCAGCGACTCTCCTTACTTGCGGCCTTTACGCTGCTGCTTTTTCGGTTGAGCAGCCGGTTTTTCCGGTTGTTCAACGGCAGCCATACCACCCAGGATCTCACCTTTGAAGATCCACACTTTCACACCGATGACACCGTAAGTGGTGTGCGCTTCGGAGGTGTTGTAGTCAATGTCAGCACGCAGCGTGTGCAGCGGAACACGACCTTCGCGGTACCATTCGGTACGTGCGATTTCAGCGCCGCCCAGACGACCGCTGACTTCAACTTTGATACCTTTAGCGCCCAGACGCATGGCGTTCTGAACAGCACGCTTCATCGCGCGGCGGAACATCACACGACGCTCCAGCTGAGAAGTGATGCTGTCGGCAACCAATTTTGCGTCCAGTTCAGGCTTACGAACTTCAGCGATGTTGATCTGCGCCGGTACGCCAGCGATATCCGCTACGCCCTTACGCAGTTTTTCAACGTCTTCACCTTTCTTGCCGATAACGATGCCCGGGCGAGCAGTGTGAATGGTCACACGAATGCTTTTAGCCGGACGCTCGATAACGATGCGAGAAACGGAGGCTTTCTCCAGTTCCTTGTTCAGGTACTGGCGAACTTTAAAATCGCTGTCCAGGTTGTCAGCGAATTCTTTGGTATTTGCATACCAGGTAGAGTTCCAAGTTTTGACAATACCCAGGCGAATACCATTAGGATGTACTTTCTGACCCATTGCTAGTCTCCAGAGTCTCAGCGATCGGACACAACCACAGTAATGTGGCTGGTACGCTTCAGGATGCGATCCGCACGACCTTTAGCACGCGGCATAATGCGTTTCATGCTCGGGCCTTCGTCTACGAAGATTTTCGCAACTTTCAGATCGTCAATGTCAGCGCCATCGTTGTGTTCTGCGTTAGCAATGGCAGACTCCAGTACTTTTTTGACCAGACCAGCAGCTTTCTTGTTGGTGTAGGTCAGAATATCCAGAGCTTGCGACACTTTCTTACCGCGAATCAGGTCAGCCACCAGGCGAACCTTTTGAGCAGAAGAACGAGCATGAAGATGTTTAGCGATAGTTTCCATCTCTTCCTCCTACCTTATTTCTTCTTGGCTTTTTTATCAGCCGCGTGGCCGCGGTAAGTACGAGTCGGCGCGAATTCACCCAGCTTGTGTCCGACCATCTCGTCAGAGATGAATACCGGAACGTGCTGACGACCATTATGGACAGCGATGGTCAAACCGATCATGTTTGGAAAGATCGTTGAGCGACGGGACCAGGTGCGCAGGGGCTTCTTGTCACCGCTTTCCACCGCTTTCTCTACCTTCTTCAGCAAGTGCAGGTCGATAAATGGACCTTTCTTGAGAGAACGTGGCATGGTTTATCCTCTAAAATTATTTAGTACGGCGGCGTACGATAAATTTATCAGTACGTTTGTTGCTGCGGGTCTTCTTACCTTTGGTCTGAATGCCCCACGGAGTAACCGGGTGCTTACCAAAGTTACGACCTTCACCACCACCGTGCGGGTGGTCAACCGGGTTCATCGCCGTACCGCGAACGGTCGGACGAACGCCACGCCAGCGAGCAGCACCAGCTTTACCCAGAACGCGCAGCATGTGCTCGGCGTTGCCGACTTCGCCCAGCGTTGCGCGGCAGTCGGATTCGACTTTACGCATTTCGCCGGAACGCAGACGCAGGGTAACGTAAGCACCTTCACGGGCAACGATCTGAACGTAGGCACCGGCGGAGCGAGCCAGCTGGCCGCCTTTACCCGGTTTCATTTCTACGTTGTGAACCGTTGAACCCACCGGGATGTTACGCATCGGCAGGGTGTTACCGGTTTTGATTGCAGCATCAACACCAGACTGAATCTGGTCACCTGCTTTCAGGCCTTTCGGCGCCAGGATATAACGGCGTTCGCCGTCTTTGTACAGAACCAGCGCGATGTTCGCGGAACGGTTCGGATCGTACTCCAGACGCTCGACCACAGCCGGAATACCGTCTTTGTTACGTTTGAAGTCAACAATACGGTACTGCTGTTTGTGACCACCACCGATGTGACGAGTGGTGATACGGCCATTGTTGTTACGGCCACCGCTTTTGCTGTTTTTTTCCAGCAACGGGGCATACGGTTTGCCCTTGTGCAGCTCAGGGTTAACCACTTTAACAACGTGGCGACGACCCGGAGATGTCGGTTTACACTTAACAACTGCCATTGTTTTTACTCCTCCGACTTACTCTGCGCCGCCGATGAAGTCCAGATTCTGGCCTTCTTTCAGGGTGACGTAAGCTTTTTTCCAGTCGCTACGACGACCGATACGCTGTCCGTGACGTTTTACTTTCCCTTTAACAACCAGGGTGCGGACGTCATTGACTTCGACTTCAAACAGTTTCTGTACTGCAGCTTTGATTTCTGCTTTAGTCGCGTCTTTAGCAACTTTGAGCACGATGGTGTTATTTTTTTCCATCGCAGTAGACGCTTTTTCAGAAACGTGCGGTGCACGCAGCACCTTCAGCAGACGTTCTTCACGAATCATGCCAGCATCTCCTCAACTTGCTTAACAGCATCAGCAGTCATAACCACTTTGTCGAAGGCGATCAGGCTTACCGGGTCGATGCCTGCCACGTCACGCACGTCAACCTTGAACAGGTTACGGGCGGCCAGGAACAGGTTCTCATCCAGTTCACCAGTGATGATCAGCACGTCATCCAGCGCCAGTTCTTTCAGTTTCTGAGCCAGCAGCTTGGTTTTCGGTGCTTCAACAGAGAACTTCTCGACAACGATCAGACGATCCTGACGTACCAGTTCGGACAGGATGCTTTTCAGCGCGCCGCGGTACATCTTTTTGTTTACTTTCTGGCTGTGATCCTGAGGCTTGGCCGCGAAGGTCACGCCACCGGAACGCCAGATCGGGCTCTTGATAGAACCAGAACGCGCACGGCCGGTGCCTTTCTGACGCCACGGTTTTTTACCGGAACCAGTTACTTCAGCACGGGTCTTCTGAGCGCGAGTACCTTGACGGGCACCTGCTGCATAAGCAACAACAACCTGGTGAACCAGCGCTTCGTTGAAATCACGACCGAAGGTAGTTTCGGAAACAGTCAGCGCGCTTTGCGCGTCTTTCAATACTAATTCCATTGCTATCTCCTCACGCCTTCACAGCCGGTTTAACGATCAGGTCGCTACCGGTTGCACCCGGGACCGCACCTTTAACCAGCAGCAGGTTGCGCTCAGCGTCAACACGTACTACGTCCAGGCTCTGAACGGTTACGCGCTCATTACCCAGCTGGCCTGCCATTTTCTTGCCTTTAAACACTTTGCCCGGAGTCTGGTTCTGACCGATAGAACCCGGAACACGGTGAGACAAGGAGTTACCGTGGGTAGCGTCCTGAGTGCGGAAGTTCCAGCGCTTAACGGTACCGGCGAAGCCTTTACCTTTAGAAGTACCGGTAACGTCTACTTTCTTAACGTCAGCGAAAATTTCAACGCTAATGTCCTGTCCTACAGCGAATTCTTCACCGTCAGCCAGACGGAATTCACGCAGAACGCGACCAGCTTCTACGCCAGCCTTAGCGAAGTGACCTGCTTCCGGTTTGGTTACACGGTTAGCTTTTTTAGCGCCGGTGGTGACCTGGACAGCACTGTATCCGTCGTTCTCCAGGTTTTTCACCTGAGTCACGCGGTTTGCTTCAATTTCGATTACGGTTACGGGGATAGAAACGCCGTCTTCAGTGAAGATGCGGGTCATTCCCACTTTTTTACCGACTAAACCAATCATTGTTTCAACCTCTCAATCGCTCAATGACCTGATTAACCCAGGCTGATCTGCACGTCTACACCGGCAGCCAGATCCAGACGCATCAGAGCATCAACGGTTTTCTCGGTTGGCTCAACGATGTCAACCAGACGCTTGTGAGTGCGGATTTCGTACTGATCGCGCGCGTCTTTGTTAACGTGCGGGGAGATCAGAACGGTAAAGCGCTCTTTGCGGGTCGGCAGCGGGATCGGACCACGGACCTGCGCACCAGTGCGCTTGGCAGTCTCGACGATTTCCGCGGTTGATTGATCGATCAGACGATGATCAAACGCTTTCAGGCGGATACGGATTCTTTGGTTCTGCATGAGACCAGAGCTCCAATTATTTTATAAACGGAAATAATTACTCCTCACACCCATTACGATTGATGGGGGAGTGTAATCGTCCAGTACATAACCCCCATATCGGGAGTATTGTTCGGCGGGTATCAGGTACCTGCCTCAGATTCATACGAATCGGGCTTACCATCTCAGGTAAGCCCGCGCATTATACGTAAATTTGCTCAGGAAGCAATCGAAAGTTCGAGGTGATGCTTTATTCACCAGCTAACGACTGGACAACGGTCGTATCGCAGCGAATGTCGGGTGGGGGAAAATCACTCTTCTTTCAATTGCGTTTGCAGGTAGTTTTGGATACCCAGACGCGCAATCAGCTCCAGTTCGGTTTCCAGCCAGTCAATGTGCTCTTCTTCATCAGCGAGCACCTCAATCATCAGATCACGACTGACATAATCCCTCACCGAGTCGGCATAGGAGATAGCCTCGCGTAAATCCCTTGCGCCTTCAAGTTCCAGCGCCAGGTCTGAACGCAGCATCTCTTCGATGTCTTCGCCGATATTGAGTTTGCCAAGATCCTGCAGATTAGGGACACCTTCCAGAAAAAGGATACGCTCGATATAACGATCCGCGTGTTTCATTTCGTCAATCGACTCATGATACTCATGATCGTTAAGACGTTTGAGTCCCCAGTTTTTGAACATGCGGGCATGAAGGAAATACTGGTTGATTGCAACCAGTTCGTTACCCAACAGTTTGTTCAGATGTGCAATGACTTTCTTATCGCCTTTCATGACTCTGCTCCTCCGCTCCAGTACTAAAAAGTGTAGAAGCGGCCAACACAGAGTCAAAAGAATGCCCTTATCACTTATGCGACTTTATACAATTCCGCATTTTTTGCTGTTTCTTCTTCCAGGATCAACCTGGCCTGACGGATGCATTTACCACACTCCGTCCCAACCGGCACAAATTGCTTCAATTGCTTCAGCGACTGGGGCTGATGCTGACGAACGACCTGTCGAATGACTTTGTCGGAAACGGCATTGCACAGACAGACATACATATGCGAATAACTCATTTTTTAACCAATTACACGCATTGTAAATAAGAATAGTTTGTATTTCAATTCTTCTCTAGAGAATAAAAAAAGGGTACCGAAGTACCCTTTTTCTTCATTTTAGCTATCGGCAATTAAGCGATAACTTTGGCAACCACGCCGGCGCCTACAGTACGGCCGCCTTCACGGATAGCGAAACGCAGACCGTCGTCCATCGCGATCGGCGCGATCAGGTTTACGACCATCTTGATGTTGTCGCCCGGCATTACCATTTCTACGCCTTCCGGCAGTTCGATGGTGCCTGTCACGTCAGTTGTACGGAAGTAGAACTGCGGACGGTAGCCTTTGAAGAACGGCGTGTGACGGCCACCTTCGTCTTTGCTCAGGATATACACTTCAGATTCGAACTGAGTGTGCGGCTTGATTGAGCCCGGTTTGGCCAGAACCTGACCACGCTCAACTTCATCACGCTTGGTACCACGCAGCAGAACACCCACGTTCTCGCCCGCACGGCCTTCGTCCAGCAGTTTGCGGAACATTTCAACACCAGTACAGGTGGTTTTCGTGGTGTCTTTGATACCCACGATTTCAACTTCTTCACCCACTTTGATGATGCCGCGCTCTACACGACCGGTTACTACGGTACCACGGCCGGAGATGGAGAATACGTCTTCGATCGGCAGCAGGAACGGCTTGTCAATCGCACGCTCCGGTTCCGGAATGTAGCTGTCCAGTGCTTCGGCCAGTTCGATGATTTTCGCTTCCCACTCGGCATCGCCTTCCAGCGCTTTCAGCGCGGAACCGCGGATAACCGGCGTGTCGTCGCCCGGGAAGTCGTACTGAGACAGCAGCTCGCGCACTTCCATCTCAACCAGTTCCAGCAGCTCTTCGTCATCAACCATGTCGCATTTGTTCAGGAACACGATGATGTACGGAACGCCTACCTGACGACCCAGCAGGATGTGCTCACGAGTCTGCGGCATCGGGCCGTCAGTCGCAGCAACTACCAGGATCGCGCCGTCCATCTGGGCAGCACCGGTGATCATGTTTTTCACGTAGTCGGCGTGTCCCGGGCAGTCAACGTGCGCGTAGTGACGAGTCGGGGTATCGTATTCAACGTGAGAGGTGTTGATGGTGATACCACGCGCTTTTTCTTCCGGCGCGTTATCGATCTGGTCGAATGCACGAGCCTGGCCACCGTAGGTTTTCGCCAGAACGGTAGTGATGGCAGCGGTCAGAGTGGTTTTACCATGGTCAACGTGGCCGATAGTACCGACGTTAACGTGCGGTTTTGTACGTTCAAATTTTTCTTTAGACACGGCTATATTCCTTACTCAAATGCTCTCCCCTGACGGAGAGAGCACGGGATCAATGTGTTGTTAAACCCGAATTACTTACCACGGGCTTCAATAACGGCCTGGGCAACATTGTTCGGCGCATCATCGTACTTCAGGAACTCCATAGAGTAAGAAGCACGACCTTTGGTCAGAGAACGCAGCTGGGTTGCGTATCCGAACATTTCAGACAGCGGAACTTCAGCGTGAATCACAACGCCAGTAACGTTGGATTCTTGACCACGCAGCATACCACGACGACGGCTCAGGTCACCGATGACGTCACCAGTGTTCTCTTCCGGCGTTTCTACTTCAACCTTCATGATCGGCTCAAGCAGAACAGGTTTCGCTTTACTGAACGCAGCCTTAAAGGCGATAGAAGCGGCCAGTTTAAACGCCAGCTCGGAGGAGTCAACGTCATGGTAAGAACCGAAGTGCAGACGCACGCCGAGATCAACTACCGGGAAGCCAGCCAGCGGACCGGCTTTCAGCTGTTCCTGGATGCCTTTATCAACGGCCGGGATGTATTCGCCAGGAATCACACCACCTTTGATATCGTTGACGAACTCGTAGCCTTTCGGATTCGAGCCCGGCTCCAGCGGGTACATGTCGATAACAACATGACCGTACTGACCACGACCACCAGACTGCTTGGCGTGTTTACCTTCAACATCGGTAACTTTAGCGCGAATCGCTTCGCGGTAAGCAACCTGCGGTTTACCAACATTCGCTTCCACGTTGAATTCACGCTTCATACGGTCAACGATGATGTCGAGGTGCAGTTCACCCATACCAGCGATGATGGTCTGGTTGGATTCTTCGTCAGTCCATACGCGGAAAGACGGGTCTTCCTTCGCCAGACGGCCCAGAGCCAGACCCATTTTTTCCTGGTCGGCTTTGGTTTTCGGTTCTACCGCGATGGAGATAACCGGTTCCGGGAATTCCATACGCTCCAGAATGATCGGGTTTTCCGGGTCACACAGGGTGTCACCGGTGATCACGTCTTTCAGACCGATCGCAGCTGCGATGTCGCCCGCGCGAACTTCTTTGATCTCTTCACGTTTGTTGGCGTGCATCTGAACGATACGACCAAAACGCTCACGCTCAGATTTTACTGAGTTCAGCACGGTGTCGCCGGAGTTAACCACACCGGAGTACACGCGGAAGAACGTCAGGTTACCCACAAACGGGTCGGTTGCGATTTTGAACGCCAGTGCAGAGAACGGCTCATCATCGCTAGCGTGACGCTCAGCCGGCGTATCTTTACCGTCGTCCAGCATACCGTTGATTGCCGGTACGTCAGTCGGAGCCGGCAGATAATCGATAACGGCATCCAGCATTGCCTGTACGCCCTTGTTCTTGAACGCGGAACCACAGGTAACCAGAATGATTTCGTTGTTCAGTACACGCTGACGCAATGCTTTCTTGATTTCTTCCTCGGTCAGCTCTTCGCCGCCCAGGTATTTTTCCATCAGCTCTTCAGACGCTTCTGCTGCAGACTCGATCAGGTTCTGATGCCATTCGTCAGCCAGATCCTGCATGTCGGCCGGAATATCTTCGTAAACGAAGGTAACGCCTTGGTCTGCTTCGTTCCAGTTGATGGCTTTCATTTTCACCAGGTCAACAACACCGGTGAAGTTTTCTTCTGCGCCGATAGCCAGCTGCAGCGGAACCGGGTTCGCACCCAGACGCGCTTTAATCTGGTCAACAACTTTCAGGAAGTTCGCGCCCATACGGTCCATTTTGTTAACGAACGCGATACGCGGAACTTTATATTTGTTTGCCTGACGCCATACGGTTTCAGACTGCGGCTGAACACCACCTACCGCACAGTAAACCATGACTGCGCCATCCAGAACACGCATGGAACGTTCTACTTCGATAGTGAAGTCAACGTGCCCCGGGGTGTCGATGATGTTGATACGGTGCGGTTCATACTGCTTAGCCATACCGGACCAGAAGGCAGTGGTCGCAGCGGAGGTAATAGTGATACCACGCTCCTGTTCCTGCTCCATCCAGTCCATGGTGGCGGCGCCATCATGAACTTCACCGATTTTGTGGTTCACACCGGTGTAGAACAGAATACGTTCAGTAGTAGTGGTCTTACCGGCGTCGATGTGTGCGCTGATACCGATGTTACGATAGCGCGCAATGGGTGTTGTACGAGCCATTTGTTTCCTCTATTCCTAGGGCGTTCAAAGTAGTAAACCCGGGCAGGTCAGCCTTTGAAGCGCCCGCCGGGTTATTAACGTCTACGCAGGGATTACCAGCGGTAGTGAGCGAACGCCTTGTTGGCTTCAGCCATACGGTGAACGTCTTCACGTTTCTTCACAGCAGTACCTTTGTTGTCTGCTGCATCAGAAAGTTCGTTCGCCAGGCGCAAAGCCATGGATTTATCACCGCGTTTACGAGCAGCTTCAACGATCCAACGCATAGCCAGAGCATTGCGACGAACCGGACGAACTTCAACTGGAACCTGATAAGTAGAACCACCAACACGGCGCGACTTAACTTCGACAGTCGGGCGCACGTTGTCCAGTGCTGCTTCAAAGGCTTCCAGATGGTCTTTACCAGAACGCTGAGCCAGGGTCTCCAGCGCGGTATAGACGATTGCTTCTGCAGTAGATTTTTTACCATCTACCATCAGGATATTGACAAATTTAGCCAGCAGTTCTGATCCGAACTTCGGATCCGGCAGAATTTTACGCTGA
This sequence comes from Dickeya sp. NCPPB 3274, assembly GCF_000406205.1. Taxonomy (NCBI): domain Bacteria; kingdom Pseudomonadati; phylum Pseudomonadota; class Gammaproteobacteria; order Enterobacterales; family Pectobacteriaceae; genus Dickeya; species Dickeya sp. NCPPB 3274. The sequence goes on from NZ_CM001979.1 coordinate 4,489,218, forward strand.
CCAATGACGCGACGACGTGGCATGGAAATACTCCGTTGTTAATTCAGGATTGTCCAAAACTCTACGAGTTTAGTTTGACATTAAAGTTAAAACGTTTGGCCTTACTTAACGGAGAACCATTAAGCCTTGGGCTTCTTCACGCCGTATTTGGAACGGGATTGCTTACGGTCTTTAACACCAGAGCAGTCCAGCGCGCCGCGTACGGTGTGGTAACGCACACCTGGCAGGTCTTTAACACGACCGCCACGGATCAGGATCACGGAGTGTTCCTGCAGGTTATGACCTTCACCACCGATATAGGAGGTAACTTCAAAACCGTTAGTTAAACGAACACGACATACTTTACGCAGTGCGGAGTTCGGTTTTTTCGGGGTGGTGGTATATACACGAGTACATACGCCACGTTTCTGCGGGCAGGCTTCCAGCGCCGGAACGTTGCTTTTAGCAACCTTCAGGGAGCGCGGTTTGCGTACCAGCTGGTTAATTGTTGCCATTCAAAAAGCTCCTGGTTTTTGCTTCGTAAACACGTAATAAATCACCCCATACCAACACAGAGGCAAAGTATGAGGACGCAGAATTTTAGGGCTGGCCGGGTAAGGAGTCAAGAAATATACAAAAAGGCGAAATTACCAGGCCAGTTGCCGGGAATGCAGGGCAGTTAATTGCACAAATTCAGTATAGTCAATCAACACAATTGTGGTGGAAATTTGCGCAATCAACCCCCGAGCCTCAACATCCTCTTTCAGGGCATGCACTGTCGCGCCGGAGGATAACAGACGTTCGCCGCCGGGCGCGCCAGCCAGCGCGGCAATCACGCCGTCCTGCAGCAGCAGAATGGCGTCGCCATCGCCGACGTTGCGCAGCAGCGCATCCAGGTCGGTATGGTAAGGTGAGTGGGCCAGAGTATGCAGCATGGGGTCACCGATCAAAAGGTCAGGACGGTATCGTAAGTGTTCAGCGCAGCGCGTAGCGCATCGGCCGCCAGCGGCTCCACATCCAGCACCCAGCAGGTTTCCGCCGGGAGCCCGCGCTGACGCAGCGATGCCTCGCAGACATAGCAGCGTTCAACGTCATACAACGGCAGTACTCCGAAGGTGGCGATATAGTTACGCATCAGGATCAGATCCGGCCGCTGGTTTGGGAGAAGCTGGAACACGCCGTCAGCGATAAAGAAAACCCCGATATCCTCGGTCAGCGCCGACATCGCCAGCAAGGCGTCCAGCCCTTCCCGACCAGCAGACGAACCATGAGGCGCCTGGGTAAATACGAAAGCAACTCGCTTCATCTTATTTCCCTTCGGCTAAAACTGAACGACGCGATCGCAGCGCAGTACCGACTGCGACAGTTCGCCTAATCCGCTCAGGGTAAACCCCGGCTGGAGATTCGCCCCCGCCAGTTGCAACTGTTCCGCCTGCTGCGCGTCAGTCACGCCGCGACGCAGCGCCGCCGCCACGCACACATTGAGCTCCACCTGATGGGTCTGCGCCAGTTGCCGCCAGGCCCGGACCAGATCAAACTCGTCGCTGGCCGGCGCGGTAAGCTGGTTGGCGTTCAACACCCCTTCACGATAGAAGAAAACGCTCTGCAGCCGATACCCTTGCGCCAGCAAAGCCTGCGCGAACTGAAACGCGCTGCTGGCTTGCTGCGTGCCGTAGGCGGGCCCGGTCACCAGCAGGCAGTAACTCAGCATTAACGATCGTGCCCGCTGAAGTCGCCGCTCTTGAACTGACGGATATAGAGGTAGACGGTGTGCTTGGAAATATTCAGCCGGTCGGCTACCTGATTGATGGCGTCCTTGATATCAAAGATGCCTTTCTCATAGAGATTGAGCACAATCTGGCGGTTCTTGGCATTGTTGGAGACGTTGCGATCGGCGTTCACCTCTTCGATGGTGAACTCCAGCGTCTGCGCCACCAGCTCATCCACCGAAGACGCAAAGTTGACGGAAGATGCCACTTCCTTGATTTCAGGCGGCATGAAGGTTTGCATGATCTGCGAGAAGGGGACGTCGAGATTCATATTGATGCACAAAAGCCCGATCACGCGCTGTTCGCGGTTGCGGATAGCGATGGTTACCGACTTCATCAATACGCCGCTTTTGGCGCGGGTGAAATACGCTCGGGAAACGCTGCTGTCTTCACCTGCCATATCGTGCAGCATACGCAACGCCAGATCGGTAATGGGTGAGCCGATTTTCCGTCCGGTGTGCTCGCCATTGGCGATACGGACCGCCGAGCACTTCAGGTCGTCCAGCGAGTGCAGCACGATCTCGCAATGATCGCCGATCAGCATTGCCAGACCGTCGACCACAGCTTCATACGATTTCAGGATTTCATAATCCGTCTGCGTGAACGGACGCTGGTCCAGCAAATCAAGGTCATTGGATTCGCCAGTAACAAGCGAAGTAGACATGGCAGGCACCACCCTCAACGTCATTTATCATCGTATTGACAGGATTATCAGTCTATCAAATAACCCTTGCGTCGTCCTTTGTATTTCATGGACGGACCAGCGACACCTGTCTTAAGGTTGATTTAATTTACGCGGTTTAGAGTGCGACACATCATATTTCCCCGCATGGATGGCTATCCGCAATGTTTAAAATGTCTCGCCTCTCCCGCCCCGTCTGGAGCAGCTTTACCTATAATCTGGTGTTCGCGGCCTTCATTACCCTGATACAGAATATCGCCTACTACCGCCAGGTTTCGCATCTGGTCGCTATCAATACCTGGCGGGATGGATTATTCCTGGCCACCATGCCCGTCGTCATTTTCGCGGTACTGAATATCCTGTTCACCCTGCTGGCGATTTCCTGGCTGCGTCAGGGCGTGATCGCCCTGCTGCTGGTGGGCGGTGCGGCGGTACAATATTTCATGATCAACTACGGCATCATCATCGACCGCACCATGATGCAGAACGTGTTCGAAACCAACATGGCGGAATCGATGGCGCTGGTGACGCCGCAGTACCTGCTCTGGTTGACGCTGCTGGGCCTTGTTCCCGCGCTGGGCGCGCTGTGGGTTAAAATCAAACCGACGCCGTTAAGCTGGATAGCGATTGGCTCCCGCTGCTTCAGCATCCTGATGTCGATTGTCGCTATTCTGCTGGTCGCCACCTTTTTCTATAAGGATTACGCCTCGCTGATGCGAAATAATAAGGAGCTGGTGAAATCGCTGACCCCCAGCAATATTATTTTCGCCAACATCTCTTATTACCGTCATCACGCGCAAGCCAATTTACCGCTGGTGCAAATTGGGCTGGATGCGCATAAAAAGCCGCTGCCGAATGGCGATGCCAAAAAGAATCTGGTGATTCTGGTGGTGGGGGAAACCTCCCGTGCCGAGAACTTTTCACTCGGCGGCTACAGCAAACCCACCAACCCGCGGCTGGCCAACGATAATGTGGTCTACTTCAGTCAGACGGCGTCCTGCGGCACCTCCACCGGGGTTTCCGTTCCCTGTATGTTCTCCAACATGCCGCGCGCCGGCTACGATGAACAACTGGCCGCCCATCAGGAAGGATTGCTGGATGTGCTGCAGCACGCCGGCGTCAACGTTCGCTGGCAGGAGAACGACGGCGGCTGCAAAGGCGCCTGCGATCGCGTGCCGAGCACGGATATCACCGCGCTGAATCTGCCCGGTCAGTGCATTGATGGGGAATGCCATGACGAGGCATTGTTCAGCGGCGTCGAAGATTACATCAATCAGTTGAACAACGACGGCATCATTGTACTGCATACGATGGGCAGCCACGGGCCAGCCTATTACCAGCGCTATCCCGACGCCTTTCGAAAATTCACCCCAACCTGCGATACCAATCAGATCCAGACATGCTCGCGAGAATCATTAATCAATACTTACGATAATACGATTCTCTACGTAGACTATATTGTTGATAAGGCAATTAATGTCTTGAAAGAGCATCAGGATAAATTTAACACCGCTTTGGTTTATCTTTCCGACCACGGTGAGTCACTGGGCGAAGACGGGATTTACCTGCACAGCATGCCGTACGCGGTCGCGCCCACACAACAAACTCATATCCCGATGCTGATGTGGCTTTCCGGCGGCTATCAGCAACAGTTTTCCATCGACGACAGTTGCATGCGCAAGCAGGCCGGTCAGCAACGTTTTTCCCAGGACAATCTGTTCCATACCGTTCTGGGTATGTTTAACATTGCGACAGCGGAATATCAGGCGCCGCTTGATATTCTTCAACCGTGTCGGGGCACTTCATGAAACTTTTGATTGTTGAAGATGATACGTTGTTACAGGAAGGATTATTGCAGGCGATGCGCAACGAAGGGTATGTCTGCGATTGCGCTTCCACCGCCAAAGAAGCGGATGCCCTGATCACCAGCGCCCACTACAGCCTGGTGGTGCTGGATTTGGGGTTGCCGGATGAAGACGGCCTTACCCTGCTAAACCGCTGGCGGCGGAACCGCTACCAGCAACCAGTGTTAATCCTGACCGCCCGCGACACCGTGGACGATCGCGTTACCGGGCTGGACGTCGGCGCAGACGATTACATGATAAAACCCTTTGCGCTGAGCGAATTTCAGGCGCGGGTCCGCGCGCTGATCCGCCGCCATCAGGGATCCAGCGACAGCTGGATCCGGGTAGACAACATCACGCTCGATCTCAACAATCAACAGGTCATGCTGGACGATAAACCCATCGTCCTGACCCCCAAAGAGTTCGCCATTCTGTCCCGGCTGATCCTCAAGGCCGGTTCACAGGTACACCGCGAAGTGCTGCACCAGGACCTTTACAGCTGGGACGACGACCCCTCCTCCAATTCGCTGGAAGTGCATATCCACAACCTGCGGCAGAAGATCGGCAAAAATCGGATTAAGACCCTGCGCGGTTTCGGCTATCTGCTGACCAAAGGGGACCAGACATGAGGCTCATCCCCCGAAACCTTGCGGATCGCACCACCAGCATCAGGAAACAGCTGGTTCTGACACTCGGTTGCATCCTGTTAATTTGCCAGCTTATCAGCGTGTTTTGGTTATGGTTCGAGAGCAAAGAACAAATTCAGCTGCTGGTTAATCAGGCGCTGACCGCACAATCACACGAAGATGATATCCAGTTCGAGATTTATGAGGCGATAGCCGCGCTCAGTCTGCCGGGTCTGGTCATGGTTACCGCCACCTTATTAATATGCGCACAGGCCATCAGTCGTCTTACTCGCCCACTTACCGAGCTACAGCAGGAGTTGCAAAATCGGAGCGCCGAAAATCTGGAGCCGCTCCAGCAACAAAGCAATCTCACCGAAGTCGCGGCCGTCATCGCCAGCATGAACCAGCTGTTTACGCGTTTTAGCGAATCGCTGCGCCGCGACCGGCTCTTCGCCTCGAATGTCGCGCATGAGTTGCGCACCCCGCTGGCCGGCATCCGGCTAAGCCTGGAATTGCACGAGCAAGTGCACCATATCGACTGCCAGCCATTAATCAAACGCGTCGACCATCTGACTAAAACCATCGAACAGTTGCTGTTGCTGGCTCGGGTCGGGAACGAACTCGCCGCCGGCCACTACGAGTCAGTGTCTCTGGTTGACGATGTGATTACCCCAAAACAGGAAGAGCTGGAAGAAATGGCGACCCTACGTCACCAGCAGCTCGACTGGCAGTCGGACGCGCAAACCGGAACCGTACCGGGCAATGCTACGCTACTGCAGTTGCTGCTGCGCAATCTGGTGGAAAACGCCTACCGATACAGCCCGGAAAACAGCACCATTACCGTCAGGATCACCGACTATTCCAACGGCGGCTGTGAACTGGTCGTCGCGGACGAGGGACCGGGAATCAACGAGTCCCAGGTGGGAGAACTGACCAAAGCGTTTGTACGCATGGATACCCGCTACGGCGGTATCGGGCTCGGGTTGAGCATCGTGACCCGCATCGTGCAGTTGCACCACGGCGAGTTCTTTCTGGAAAACCGGCGTGACCGCACCGGGACGCAGGCCCGCGTCGTGTTCAAGCGCCACAGCAATGGCATCATCTGCTACGAGGACGGCGCCGGCTGACCGGTTCGTTCCTGTTCGCCCGTAGTTCGCCCGCAACATGCAGTTGCCGGGCATACGCAATACCATCGCCACCGCCTTCAGGGCAAAAAAATACCGCCGGCTCTGATGAGCAGGCGGTATCACCATCGCGCTGACGCCACCACCGGCGGCGGTCAGTCGATTACTGAGCGGCTTTCTTAGCCTTGTCGTCAGCCGGTTTTTCCGCTTTCGGCGCAGCGCCTTTAGCGTCGGCATCTGATTTGATGTCCAGCAGTTCGACTTCGAATACCAGCGTGGAGTTAGCCGGGATCCCCGGAACGCCCGCTTCGCCGTAAGCCAGTGCCGGCGGGATGACCAGCTTGATCTTGCCGCCTTTCTTCACATGCTTGAGGCCTTCGGTCCAACCCGGAATTACGCCGTCCAGACGGAAAGACAGCGGTTCGCCGCGTTTGTAGGAGTTGTCGAACTCGGAACCGTCAACCAGCGAACCTTTGTAGTTCACTACTACGGTATCGCTGTCTTTCGGCGCCGCGCCGGTCCCTTCCTTCTCTACCTGATAGAGCAGGCCGGACTCAGTTTTCTTCACGCCTTTTTCTTTGACGAAGGCATCACGGAATTTGGTGCCTTTATCCGCGTTGTCTTTGGCGTCCTGCTGCATTTTGGCCTGAGCGGCTTCTTTCACCCGGCCTTCAAACGACTGCAGGGTTTTCTCGATCTCTTCGTCAGACAACTTGCTCTTGTCGGCAAACGCGTCCTGCACACCCTGAATCAGCTGTTGCTTGTCCAGTTTGATGCCCAGTTTTTCCTGCTCTTTCAGGGAGTTGTCCATGTAGCGACCCAGCGACGCACCCAGTGCGTATGCTGCGGCTTCTTCATCGCTCTTGAATTTGCCCGCCGCCGCTTTCGCTGCGTCCGCTGCCGCTGGGGCAGAGGTTGCCGCCGCGGCATCAGTGGTCTTGGCCGCGTCCGCCGCCATAACACCCGTACTCAGCGCCAGTCCCATGGCTGCCGTCAGCAGTGTGACTTTAAACAGTGATTTCATCCATCTCTCCAACATTCGGAGCACCATGCCCCGGCAACATTAACATTTCGCCAGCTACTATAACGTTGCGCGCAAAGACAATACAACGACGCGCCGCACCGGATAGCGAAAAATTCTGAATGCCAGGATTTACGCCCGACGGCGCATGGTTTTGCTACCAGAACTTTCCGCTTTCTGACACACTCTGCGCACACTGCACGGGAGGAAATAAAGATGTCACTGTCAGCACTGGAACAACGGCTCGAATTACTGGAAAGTCGTCTGGCTTTTCAGGAGGTCACCATTGAGGAATTGAACCAGACCGTCGTGCAGCACGAACTGGAAATGGTCAGGCTGCGCGAACAGCTGCGGCTAATGACCGAAAAACTGCGGGCGACATCGCCATCGATGATTGCATCGCAGTCGGAAGAAACGCCGCCGCCGCATTATTAACCCAGTCGTCTAACCCAGTCGTCGCCTGACCGAACCCAGTCATCGCGTACCCCGGCCATCGTGACCCGCCGATCGCGACAAACTATGCCTTGCGCCACTGCCGCGGGCTGATGCCGAACCAGCGACGGAACGCGCGGGAAAAAGCACTGACCTCAGAGTAACCCAGCAGGAACGCCATCTCGGAAATCGACAGCTGGCGCTGCTGCAGATAGTGGGTCGCCATCTCGCACCGCACCTTCTCCACCAACTGGGTGAAAGTAATGCCTTCGTCTTTCAGCCGCCGCTGCAACGACCAGCTCGATAGACCGATATTTTCCGCTACCTCTTCCAGCGACGGCTCGCCCTGCGGCAACACCTGACGCAACCGGGCGCGCGCCATATCCACCACGCTCTGCTGGGGAACGTCGCTGTTCAGTCGGCGCAGGGAATCCTGCACCACCAGCAGCAACAGCGGATCATGATCCGGCATGGCTCGCATCAGGTCACGTTTGGGGATCAGCAGGGAATTGAACGGTTGATCGAAGTAAACCGGCGCGTCGAACGCCTTGCAGTGCTCATGCCACTGTTCAGGGCGAGGATGCTCAAAGTGCACTTCCCGCGGCGCCCAGTTTTTGCCCGCCGCATGACGAATCAGGTTCAACATCATCCCCAGCGTCAGTTCCGCATCCTGACGGCAGTGCAGGATGGCGCCATGACGCACCTGATAGTCGAAGCGCCAGCAATCGCCCTTGTCCACCAGCCGGATCAACGTATCGTGCTGATGAAAGGGGAAGGCATTGACTACGTTATGCAATGCCTGCTCCAGAGTGGCACTGCATAACCCAACATAGCCTATCAACCCCAGCGACTGCGGCTTGAACTGCCGGCCGTAATGCAACCCGAAATTATCGCAATCCGAATAGCGGGCGGCCTCCTCCAGCACCCGGCAGTAATTCACCAGCCCGACACTGAGCGTCGGGCACGCCAGCAGTTCAGGGTTGATGCCGCTGATGCCCAGAATGCGGTCCGCATCACCGCCTTTTTCACCGATAAAATCGGTCAGGCCCGATGCGGCGGCGGCCAGAACGCCCCGGTGCCCGATAGGCAACCCGGCGACCGGCGGCAGCCGAAAAGACGTGGTTTCCATGATTCCTGCCTCACACACAACCGACGAAATATCATAGACCTGCAATTTCCATACCATTCACAAGCCACTGATTTAGCTGGTGTCGTAAGACAGAGCGGCACCACGGCGATCCCACGGTGCGCTGTTGTGGTGCAGTTGCCGCGACGATCGGCTCAGGCGCCGACCGGCAGCGCTTCGTTGTCCAGATAGCGACGACACAACCGCACGGTGTGATCGCTCCAGTCCGCTCCCAGGCCGATCGCCTGCTCGGTTTGGCTATGGGAGCCCGCCCAAGCCATCAACTGGATACGGCGCTGGATCAACAGCGACGGGATCACCGCCCGATCCGCCTCACTAAGCGGGCATACGCGCTGATAGCCGCTAAGCCAGCCTTCTACCCACGCGGGCGCGCTGGGGTGATGCTCCACGAAACTGATCGCCGCCGCTAAATCGTGCAGATACCAGCTGAAGCCGCAATCGTCAAAATCGATCACCCGGGTTTCGCCGTTCAGCAACAGCAGGTTGGTCAGGCGCAAATCCGCGTGAATCAGGCCATAACGCTGGCTGTCTTTGCCGTAGTGCGTTAACGCGTCGCGCACCTGCGCCAACGTTTCCTCGATGATGCCGTGATCTTCCACTTTCAGGTTGGGCGCGTCCTGCCAACGCCCCCAGTGACCGTGCGCCCCCACCATGGTGTCGTGGTCCCAGACCAGACGACGAAAGCCGGTCGGGCGCGACCAGCGGCGACTATGCTGATGCAACCGGGCAGTGATCACGCCCAGTTGTTCAAAGGCGGCGGCATCAACTGCCGTGGTCGGCATCTCGCCTTCAATCCAGTGAAACAGCACGACATTGCGCACCGTGCCATCCGCCATCGTCACCGTTTGCACCGTTTCGCCATCCAGCCCGGTCAGCGCCTGCGGCACCGTGATCCCTTCTTCCCGCAACGCATCCAGCCAGGCCAGTTCGCCGGCAATATCCTCGCGCTGATGATAGCCAGGCCGATGAATGCGCATCGCGTAACGTTTACCGCCCGCGACCAGCCGATAGGTGGCGTTTTCCGAACGGCACAGCAGGGTGAGCTGCCCCTGCAATGCAAGCGGGTAACGTGTCATGGCCAGCGCGGCCAGTTGGTCCAGGGTGGTGTTATCAAGGGTATCGTACTGTTCTGCCATGTCCTGTTCTGCCATACGTGTTATCTCATCCAAAGAGGGCCAGACCGGGTGATGTCCGAGCGATAGGGCGTCGCCCGGCTCTCAGGATGTGATCACTCCCGTTACGATGCTTGACGTCGCAATGCCGCAAATTGACCGTACGCGACACCGCCCGGTCGAATTCCCCCGGTTTGACCGCAGAGCGCAAAAATCTCCGTGCGGATGTCAAGTCGCCGGCTGACCGTCAGCGGCATTATCGAAACATGCGGACCTAGCGGGCGTGCCCGTCGCAGACAAGAGCAAAGGTTGTTACAACCCGATGGTTTTTATAACTAACTGATTCTTATAAATAGGGGTGATGAAAACCGGCTGTTTTCATCCCGCGTCTTGTAGGGGAGAGCGTCATGACAATGCAGTTAAAACCCACCCTGGGTACGCTTCATCTGTGGGGTATTGCCGTCGGCCTGGTGATTTCCGGCGAGTACTTTGGCTGGAGCTACGGCTGGGGCGTGGCGGGAACGCTGGGCTTTCTCGTCACCACCCTGATTATCGCCGCCATGTATACCTGCTTTATTTTCAGTTTTACCGAGCTGACCACCGCCATTCCTCACGCCGGCGGCCCGTTCGCTTACAGCCGTCGCGCCTTTGGCGAAACCGGCGGCCTGATTGCCGGCATGGCGACCCTGATCGAGTTCGTCTTCGCCCCGCCGTCGATCGCGATGGCTATCGGCGCTTACCTCAACGTGCAGTATCCGTCGCTGGATCCGCGCTACGCGGCCACCGGGGCTTATCTAATCTTCATGACGCTGAATATTCTGGGCGTGAAACTGGCGGCGATGTTCGAACTGTTCGTCACCGTGTTGGCGGTCATTGAGCTACTGGTGTTCATGGGCGTGGTGGCGCCGGGTTTCAGCATCAGCCACTTTGTCGCCAACGGCTGGGCCGGCAGCGATAATTTCGGCAGCCCGGCTATCTCCGGCATCTTCGCCGCCATTCCTTTCGCTATCTGGTTCTTTCTGGCGATTGAAGGCGCCGCCATGGCCGCCGAGGAAGCCAAAGACCCGCAGCGCACCATCCCCAAAGCCTACATCAGCGGCATCATCACGCTGGTGGTGCTGGCGCTCGGGGTCATGATTATGGCTGGCGGCGTGGGCGACTGGCGCACCCTGTCCAACATCAACGACCCATTGCCGCAGGCGATGAAAGCCGTGGTGGGTGAAAACTCCGGCTGGATGCACATGCTGGTGTGGATCGGGCTGTTCGGGCTAATCGCCAGTTTCCACGGCATCATCCTCGGCTATTCCCGCCAGTTCTTCGCGCTGGCCCGCGCCGGTTACCTGCCCGCCGGTCTGGCGAAGCTGTCCCGTTTTCAGACGCCGCACCGCGCCATTCTGACCGGCGGCGTGATTGGCATCGCCACTATCTTTAGCGACAGCTGGATCAACCTGCAGGGGATGAGCCTGACCGCCGCGATGATCACCATGGCGGTGTTCGGCGCCAACGTGATGTACATGATGAGTATGCTGAGTCTGTTCCGCCTGCGTCGTACCGAACCGGGCCTGCATCGGACTTTCCATGCGCCGGGCTATCCAATCATCCCGGCAATCGCGCTGGCGCTGTCCGTGGTGTGCCTGATAGCCATGCTGTGGTTTAACCCGGTGATTGGCGGCTTGTTCATCGTGCTGATGCTGACGGGCTACAGCTATTTCCTGATGACGCGCGCCCAGCGCGACAATGCCCCGCAGGATGCGATGCTGATGGGAAAAGAGTGACCGGCTTCGCTGACTGATACCGTTTCAACGCCTCCCGACCGGGGGGCGTTTGGTTTTCACGATGATTTGGTTTTCATGATTATTTAGTTTTTATGATGGACTGCTTTGCCCTGACGGGTACACAACGTGTAAACGAGTATGACTGAACCGCACCGGCCTGATTTATCCGCCCAACCCACCTACCCAGGCTGTTTTTATCAGAACGTGCTCTTCGCAAAACAAAAAAGACACATTAATTAAACAAAAAATCAACCAGCCTGTTTTTTCACCATTACTCACCGCAAACACATAAATTATATTTATATTTATTGCCAACACATCCTTACAACTCGCCTTCCAAAAAGGGATGCAACGACATCCCTCCACCACAAGAATAAATAACACTTAACTGTAACCGACTGTGGGTAGCGATGTGCCCACACGGAAAAACACATTCGGATGATGCTCACATCAATCATGACACCACCATCACTCAGCAAGGGAGTCGCTAATGAATGCATTAACTCGTCGAAACTTTATGGCGTTTACTGTCGGTGGAACCGTCGCGCTGGCCGCCGGTAAGCTACATGCGCAAGACAACGCCATTCCGTGGACCGGCAACGGCCAGGGCGGCAATGACCCCGGCCCGCAAAACCCGCTGCGGCAAGCGCAGAACCCGGACCTGGTCAACCCGCCGTTGACCGACAACGGTACCCTGCCTAACCTGCGTTTTTCTTTTAGCGACGCACACATACGCAAAGGCAGCGGCGGCTGGACGCGCCAGGTGACGCAGCGAGAACTGGGAATCTCCACCACCATCGCCGGCGTTGATATGCGCCTCAACGCCGGCGGCATCCGTGAACTGCACTGGCACAAAGAAGGCGAATGGGCTTATATGCTGTACGGCAACGCCCGCATCACCGCCATCGACGCCGAGGGACGCTGGTTTGTCGACGATCTGGGCGTCGGCGACTTATGGTACTTCCCGCCGGGCGTACCGCACTCGATTCAGGGGCTGGGTCCGGACGGCTGTGAATTTCTGCTGGCGTTTGACAGCGGTAACTTCGACGAAGACAGTACCTTTTTACTTAGCGACTGGTTCAAACATGTACCGCCGGAGGTGCTGGCAAAAAACTTCGGCGTACCGGTAGACACCTTCAGCCATCTGCCCAGCCCGTCCGAAGAGTATATTTTTGCCGCGCCGGTGCCGGGGTCGATCGACAAAGGCGCATTTGGCGGCGCCAGTCAGGTTGCCACCCCATTCAGTCACCGCATGCTGGCGCAAACCCCCATCAAGATGAAGGGTGGCACGGTACGCATCACCGACTCTTCGGTGTTCAAGGTGTCCAAAACCATCGCCGCCGCACTGGTGGAGCTGGAGCCCGGCGCGATGCGGGAGCTGCACTGGCACCCCAACAATGACGAATGGCAATACTATCTCGAAGGGGAAGGACGGATGGGGGTATTTGCCTCGTCCGGGCAGGCACGAACGTTCGATTTTCGGGCCGGCGACGTCGGTTATGTGCCGTTCGCTATGGGGCACTATGTGGAGAACACCGGCACCACGCCACTACGCTTTCTGGAACTGTTCAAGAGCGACCACTACGCGGACATTTCCCTGAATCAATGGCTGGCGCTCACGCCGCCCACACTGGTGGAGCAGCACCTGCATCTGAACGACACGTTCATGCGTTCGCTGCAAAAAACCAAAGCGCCGATCGTGCCCTGATAACCCCCTGTCACACAAAAGAAAAAGGCCGCAAACGCGGCCTTTTCGGGGAAGGGCAAATCAGTGGTGGCAACCGCAGCCGCCGTTACCGCCGCAACCGCCTTTACCGTGGTCATGATCGTGGTCGTGATCATGGCCGCCGCAGCAACCGTCGTGATCGTGGTCATGATCGTGCGCGCCGTGTACATGGCCGTGCGCCAGTTCTTCTTCCGTCGCTTCGCGGATAGCGACCACTTCCACGTTGAACTTCAGGTTCTGACCCGCCAGCATGTGGTTGCCGTCAACCACGACGTGATCGTCCTGCACTTCGGTGATTTCTACCGGCACCGGCCCCTGATCGGTATCGGCCAGGAAACGCATGCCGACCTGCAGCTCGTCCACGCCGACAAACACGTCTTTCGGCACGCGCTGAACCAGATTGTCATCATATTCGCCGTAGGCATCGTTAGCGCCGACGCTGACGTCAAAACGCTCGCCCACATCGCGGCCTTCCAGCGCTTTTTCCAGACCGGAAATCAGCGAGCCGTGACCATGCAGATAGTCCAGCGGTGCGCTCACCGGAGACTCATCAACCAATACACCATCTTCCGTACGTACCTGATAGGCCAGGCTGACCACCAGGTCTTTTGCTACTTTCATGATATCTCCTAGCGTTGGAAATCGATTTTGCGCAAATTGTAGCGGAAAAACGTCCCCATGTACTGTCCGGGATAAAAAAACTGTCCGCGATAAACTATCCCGGCAACGCTGGCCGGCAGCAATGACGTCAGGCTTCTGTCGCCCTATTCCGGGCGAAACATACCGATGATTTCGCCGGCAGGCGGGGTGGCGGCTTTGGGCGGCGTTTCCGACTGGCTCTGCTGATAACCGCAGTGCACGCACACCACCACCTCATCGTCGCCCTCGCGCCCCACCGCCAGCGTATCCTGCGAGTGGCACTTCGGGCACACCGCCCCGGCAATAAAACGTTTCCGCATGGTTGCCCTCCGGCTCCCTCTCTTGATGGTCTGCATTCGCGGCATACCGCGGTACGCCGCAAACGCGCCTAGTGTTCGTCCCAGTCGTCCGGTCGACGTCGCTCACGCAGCATTTCGCGCTCGAAGATATCCTCCAGCTCGCGGCGGGCTTCCTTGACGCGGGAAATCTGCGCCACATCGCCTTTGCGCTGCGGCATCAGCTCACGCAGCATGCGCATATCGAGCCGCCGGAAATGCTGTTGCGCCCGGTAAGCCTGATGGGGATGCATCCCTAATGAGATCAGCGTCTTGCGGCCCAGTTCCAGCGCACTGGAGAAGGTTTCGCGCGAGAACTGCGTCACGCCGACCTGCAAAAACTCGTGCGCCTCCACACGGCCGCGCGCACGGGCCAGAATCTCCAGTTGAGGGAAATGCTGCTGGCACAGATGCACGATGGTCATCGCGTCTTCCGGCTCATTACACGTAATCACGATGGACTGAGCCTGTGCCGCGCCGGCGGCTCGCAGCAACTCCAGCTCGGTGGCGTCGCCGTAATAGACCTTGTAGCCGTAGCTGCGCATCAGGCTGACGGCGCTGATATCGCGCTCCAGCACGGTGATGCGCATTTTGTTGGCCATCAGCAAACGGGCAATCACCTGCCCGAAACGACCGAATCCCACCACGATCACCTGCGGTTCATCGTTTTCCACGTACGGCGTTTCGTCCGGCTCTTCCTGCGCATTGAAACGGCGCACCAGAATACGGTCGATCAACTGCATCAGGATCGGCGTCACCATCATCGACAGGGTCACCGTCACCAGCAGCAGCGGCAACTGCGCCCCCTTCAGCACTTTGTGGGTGGCGGCGGAGGAAAACAGCACAAAGGCGAACTCCCCGCCCTGACTCAACACCCCGGCGAACTGCAGGCGCTCGGAGGAACGCAGCCCGTACAACCGCGCCAGCAGGTACAGGATCAAGCCTTTCGCCACCACCAGAATCGCCACGCCCGCCAACACCATCAGGATATTGGCGTACAACACGCCGAGATTGAGCGACATCCCTACCGAAATGAAGAACAGCCCCAGCAACAGCCCCTTGAATGGCTCAATGGAGATTTCCAACTCATGGCGGTATTCGCTTTCCGCCAGCAAGACGCCGGCAATAAAGGTACCGAGCGCCATCGACAGCCCCAGCGCGTCCATGAACAGCGCGGAGCCCAGCACCAGCAACAGCGCGGCGGCGGTAAACACTTCCCGCACGCCCGAGGCGGCGATAAAGCGGAACAGCGGACGCACCAGATAACGGCCGCCAATCAGCATGCCGCCGAACGCCACCACCTTCAGCACGACCTGACGCCAGTCATCCAGCTCTCCCTGCACGCCCGCCATCACCGGAATCAGCGCCAACGCCGGGATCACCGCCAGGTCCTGAAACAGCAGCACAGAGAAACCGAGCTGGCCGGACTCGTTGCGGTTCATGCCTTTTTCGCGCATCAGTTGCAACGCGATGGCGGTGGAAGACATCGCCAGTCCAATACCGCCAATCAGCGCCGCCTGCCAGGAAAACTGGCTCAGATACAGCACGCCGCCCAGCAGCGCGGCGCTCAACAGCACCTGCGCCGCGCCGGTGCCGAAAATAGAGCGCCGCAGCCGCCACAGCTTGGCCGGGTCCAGTTCCAGGCCGATGATAAACATCAGGAACACCACGCCCAGCTCGGAAAAATGCAGGATGGCTTCCACATCACGAATGAAGCCCAGCCCCCACGGACCGATGGCGATACCGGCCAGCAAATACCCCAGCACCGCGCCGATTCCCAAACGGGCGGCAATCGGCACCATCAGCACGGCAACAAACAGAAACAGCACGCCGGCATTCAGCAAAGAAGAGGTTTCCATGTGCTAGGATTCTCCACGCGGAAATGGCGACGCCAGCCAATCGCCGTAGGCTCTGGCATGTTCTTGCAATACATCCGGCGGCAGGCGCCGGGCCCAGTAAATCACCAGCGGCGACAGCCAGTGCATGTGGCACATGGTCGCCGTCATTTCAAACGGTCTCAATACGTCATCCATCGTGTAACGATTCACACCCGAAGACCGGTAAGCGTCTTGCTGCTCGCCGGTCGTCACCACCGATCGCCAGTATTTTCCGGCCAGCGCATTACCGCCGACCCCGTTGGCAAAGCCGCGGGTCAGCACCCGATCCAGCCACTCTTTCAACAAAGCCGGGCAACTGTAGGTATAAAGCGGATGCTGAAACACGATCAGCTGATGCTCACGCAGCAACTGCTGCTCATGATGAATATCGATAAAAAAATCAGGATAGTGCGCGTAAAGATCGTGCACAGTGACATGCCCGAGCTGGCGGGCTGATTGTAATAACAGCTTATTCGCGACCGAATCCTGGGATTCCGGATGGGCAAACAGCAGCAAAATTTTTGGTGGCTGCGACATCATTCCCCTCCAAAGCGTCGTCATTGCAGGTATTTTCGGCTACCATGCTGCGCAGCAATACAACAGGACACGGCAGTCCTGATACCCGATCGGTAATTTAACATATTTGAACATTTGGCGCGTTATGATTGTTTTCTCCTCCTTGCAAATTCGACGCGGTACCCGGGTACTGCTGGACAACGCCACCGCTACCGTCAATCCCGGCCAAAAAGTCGGCCTGGTCGGTAAAAACGGCTGTGGCAAATCAACCCTGTTGTCATTGCTGAAAGGGGAAATCAGCGCCGACGGCGGCAGCGTAACCTTTCCGCAAAACTGGGCGCTAGCGTGGGTCAATCAGGAAACCCCGGCGCTGGCACGATCGGCGATTGATTACGTGATCGACGGCGACCGCGAGTTCCGCGAGTTGGAAGCCGAGCTGGACGCGGCGAATGCCCGCAACGACGGCAACGCCATCGCCACCCTGCACGGCAAGCTGGACGCCGTTCAGGCCTGGTCGATTCAGGCCCGCGCCGCCAGCCTGCTCAACGGGCTCGGCTTTCAGCAGGAACAGTTGCAACAGCCCGTCAGCGACTTCTCCGGCGGCTGGCGTATGCGCCTGAATCTGGCGCAGGCGCTGATTTGTCGTTCCGATCTCCTGTTACTCGACGAACCGACTAACCATCTGGATCTGGACGCGGTGATCTGGCTGGAGAAGTGGCTGAAGAACTATCCCGGCACGCTGGTGCTGATCTCCCACGATCGGGATTTTCTCGACCCGATAGCCAACCGGATTCTGCATATCGAGCAGGAAACCCTGTTTGAATACACCGGCAACTACACCTCGTTCGAGCAGCAGCGCGCTACCCGCCTGTCTCAGCAGCAGGCGATGTACCAGCATCAGCAGGAGCGGGTCGCCCACCTGCAGCATTACATCGACCGTTTCCGTGCCCAAGCCACCAAGGCCAAGCAGGCGCAAAGCCGTATCAAGATGCTGGAACGCATGGAGCTGATCGCCCCGGCCCACGTCGACAACCCATTTCGTTTCAGTTTCCGGGCACCGGAAGCGCTGCCTAACCCGCTGCTGCGAATGGAAAAAGTCAGCGCGGGCTACGGCGACCGTTTGATTCTGGACTCCATCAAACTCAATCTGGTGCCCGGTTCGCGCATCGGGTTGCTCGGCCACAACGGCGCCGGGAAATCGACGCTCATCAAGCTGCTGGCCGGCGAGATTCAGCCGTTCAGCGGCGACATCGGCCTGGCCAAAGGCGTGCGTCTCGGCTATTTCGCCCAGCATCAGCTGGAGTTCCTGCGTCCCGACGAGTCGCCGTTGCAGCACCTTGTCCGGCTGGCGGAACGGGAAACCGAGCAGCAGTTGCGCGACTACCTCGGTGGTTTTGATTTCCGGGGCGACAAGGTGACCGAGCCTACCGAGCGCTTTTCCGGCGGCGAGAAAGCGCGGCTGGTGCTGGCGCTGATCGTCTGGCAGCGGCCCAACCTGCTGCTGCTCGACGAACCGACCAACCACCTGGATCTCGACATGCGTCAGGCGCTGACCGAAGCGTTGATCGACTTCGAAGGCGCGCTGGTGGTGGTGTCTCACGATCGTCACCTGATCCGATCCACCACTGACGATCTCTATCTGGTGCACGACCGCAAGGTCGAACCGTTTGACGGCGACCTGGAGGATTACCAGCAATGGCTGCTGGATGCGCAGAAGCAGGATAACGCAACGGAATCCGCATCCAGAGACAACGCCGCCAACAGCGCTCAGTCGAGAAAGGATCAGAAACGGCGCGACGCCGAGCTACGCACGCTGACCCAACCGCTGCGTAAGCAGATTACCCAACTGGAACAGCAGATGGAGAAACTGCAAACCGCGCTGACCGCGGTGGAGGAACGCCTGGCCGACAGCGAACTCTATGACGTCAGCCGTAAAAGCGAACTGACCGAGTGCCTGCAAAAACAAAGCGCGACGAAAGCGGATCTGGAAAACGCCGAAATGGCCTGGCTGGATGCGCAGGAGCAACTGGAACAGTTGCTGCGCGACGCGGAAAGCCAGGGGTAAAGCTTCACGTCCAAACGGCGGGCAACGTGCGGCCCGCCGTTATCCCATCAATGCCAGATCATCAGCACGCAGGTCGCCGTCAGCAACCCCATAGCAAGATTGAAAATCTTCCAGGCGCGCGGGCTGCGCAACAAGCGGCCGATCATCGCGCCGAATCCCAGCCAGAGAACCCCGGCCACAAAATTGACGCACACCATCGCAATGCTGATAGCCAGCACCGACCCGACATAACCTTCCCCGGCCAGACTAAACCCGGCCACCGCGCCCAGCGCCATCAGCCAGGCCTTCGGATTGAGGAATTGCAGCAGCCCGCCCTGATACAGCGGTATCGGCGCCGACGGCGCAGCGTCGGTATCCAGCTTTTCATACGCCGCGGTGGCGATCTTCCACGACAACCACAGCAGATAGACACTGCCCAGCACCTTCAACGCCAGATGCAACGACGGATAGAGCAGGATCAAACTCCCCAGCCCCAGCGCCACCAGTAGCAACATGCTTTGCATGCCGACCATGATGCCCAGCATCAGCGGTATGGAGCGCAATACGCCAAAATTGGCGGCGGAGGCGGTAAGTAGCATATTATTGGGGCCGGGCGTAATGGCTGCGACCCACAAGAAACCGAGCATTGAAAGAAACAGACTGAAGTGCTCCATGAAACGACAATCCTGTAACGGAAAAGACGTCACAAGCTAGCAGCGTGGTGTGATGCAGACAAGCTTTTCACTATGCCGCTACAGGCATCGCCGCCGCGGGCATCACGACACCTTTTCATCATGGCTTTCTGGTTATGAATAATTCTTCTCACCGTAGCGAGTGTTTTCAGCCCTTGCCGGGCGTGCGCAATCCCCACCTGCAGACTCTGCTGCCGCGCCTGCTTCGGCGCCATCCGGACCTGAAACCGGTCTGGCAGACATTGACTATGCCGGACGGGGATTTTGTCGATCTCGCCTGGAGCGAAACGCCGGCTCAGGCAAAACACAAACCTCGCGTGGTGCTGTTTCATGGGCTGGAGGGCAGTTTCCACAGTCCTTACGCCCACGGGCTGATGACCGCCTGCCAGCGACGCGGCTGGCTGGCGGTGGTGATGCACTTTCGCGGTTGCGGCGGGCAGCCCAACCGTCTGCCGCGCGCCTATCACGCCGGCGAAACCGAAGACGCCCGCTATTTTCTGCACTGGCTGAACCAAACGCTGGGCGCCGCGCCCACGGCGGCGGTCGGAGTATCCCTGGGCGGCAACATGCTGGCCTGCCTGCTGAGCGGTCAGGACGCGCCCGGCACGCTGAACGCCGCGGCGATCGTCTCCGCGCCGTTGATGCTGGAGCCGTGCAGCCACCGTCTGGAGCACGGCTTTTCCCGGCTGTACCAATCGTATCTGCTTAATCTGTTGCGCCGCAGCGCCTTGCGCAAGCTTTCCGCCTACCCCGGTAGCCTGCCGATTTCCGCCGAACGGCTACGTCAGGTACATCGCCTGCGGGAGTTTGACGACCTGGTGACGTCACAGCTGCATGGGTTTGCCGGCGCGACGGACTACTACCGGCGCAGCAGCGCGCTGCCGCGGTTATCGCACATCCGCCAGCCGTTGTTGATCATTCAGGCCAAAGACGACCCGTTCATGACGCCGGCCGTGATCCCCGATACAACGCAATTGCCGACCAACATCGACTATCAACTGACGGAATGCGGCGGCCATGTCGGCTTTGTCGGCGGGTCGTGGCGCAGACCCGAACTGTGGCTGGAACACCGTATTCCCGACTGGTTTACCCCTTATCTGGAGCAGAAGGCATGATCATCCCCTGGCAAGAGCTGGCGCAGGAAACGCTGCAAAATCTGATTGAATCGTTCGTCCTGCGCGAAGGGACCGACTACGGCGAGCAGGAGCGAACGCTGGACGAAAAAGTGGCCGATGTACGCCAGCAACTGGCGCAGGGCGACGTGGTGCTGGTGTGGTCTGAACTGCATGAAACCGTCAATATCATGCCCCGCAACCAGCTCAGCAGCGGTGAACGGTATCAGCCCTGAATCAATCGCTTAAAAACGTAAATTGGCGTGTCACCGCGGTATAAACATGCTAACAATTATCAGATATCTCTGACCGGAGTTGGCACCATTCACCGGAGGTTGCACACCATGTCGCACCAGCATCCGATTATCGCGGTCACCGGCTCCAGCGGTGCGGGGACCACCACCACCAGTCTGGCGTTTCGCAAGATTTTCCAGCAACTGAATCTTCGCGCCGCGCTGGTGGATGGCGACAGCTATCACCGTTACACCCGGCCGGAAATGGATATGGCGATCCGCAAGGCGCGGGATTTGGGCCGCCACATCAGCTATTTCGGGCCGGAAGCGAACGACTTCTGCCAGTTGGAACACACCTTTATCGAATACGGCCATAGCGGCACCGGCCAGACCCGTAAATACCTGCACACTTACGACGAGGCGATTCCCTACAATCAGGTGCCGGGCACCTTCACCCCCTGGGAGCCGATGCCGGAACCGACCGACCTGTTGTTCTACGAGGGGCTGCACGGCGGCGTAGTCACCGACCAGCACGATGTGGCGCAGCATGTCGACCTGCTGGTCGGCGTAGTGCCGATCGTCAACCTGGAGTGGATTCAAAAGCTGGTGCGCGATATCAACGAGCGCGGTCACTCCCGCGAGGCGGTCATGGATTCCGTCGTGCGTTCGATGGAGGATTACATTACCCACATCACTCCGCAGTTTTCCCGCACTCATATCAACTTTCAGCGCGTGCCGACGGTGGACACCTCTAACCCGTTTGCCGCCAAAGCCATTCCGTCGATGGACGAAAGTTTTGTGGTCATCCACTTTCAGGGGCTGGACCACATTGATTATCCCTACCTGCTGGCGATGCTGCAGGGCTCGTTCATTTCCCACATCAACACGCTGGTGGTGCCGGGCGGCAAAATGGGGCTGGCGATGGAGTTGATCATGATGCCGCTGGTGCAGCGGTTAGTCGAAGGCAAGCATATTGATTAAGCGACGCGGCGGGCGGTGAAGTTAACCGCCGCGTGCAGGCAATTCAGTCGAGCGCGATCACTTCATGGCTGTGGGTGATCGTCACCGCCTTTTCCAGCATCAGCGCCACGGAGCAGTATTTCTCCGCCGACAACGACACCGCGCGCTCCACGGCCTTGTCGTTCAACCCTTTGCCGGTAACGATAAAGTGCAGGTTGATGGCGGTGAACAGGCGCGGCGCTTCCGCACGACGTTCAGAAGTCAGACGTACTTCGCAGTCCGCCACATCATGGCGGCCTTTCTGCAGGATAGACACCACATCAATGGCGCTGCACCCGCCTGCCGCCATCAGCACCATTTCCATCGGGCTGGGGGCTTTATCGCCGGCGTTACCGTCCATCAGCAACTGATGCCCGGACGCGGATTCGCCAAGAAACGTTAACCCTTCAACCCATTTCACCCGAGCCTGCATAAGTTTGCCCTCAATCAATTATTTTTGAAATTTTACACCGCTTATGTACAAAAAAGCCTGATAATCAGAGCTTAATCATGCTGAAGCGAGACAACACAAGACACTACACTCAACCTGTGTTACAAACGAAGAAGTAAACCGGTATGTGTTGAGCCTTTTCCTAACCAGCCGCCGGCTTACTGGCGTCATCCGATATACCCTAAATAATTCGAGTTGCGAGAAGGCGGCGACGCAGCGAATCCCAGGGAGCCTACTCAAGTAAGTGACCGGGGTGAGCGAGGAAAGCCAACGCACCTGCAACTTGAAGTATGACGAGTATAGACAGCCTCAGTATATTCCCTGACGTCATTCCGCCAGGACGGAATTGAATTATAACTATGTTATCACGCCGTACAGGGAACTCTGAGCCCTGTGATTTGCGCAGTGAATTACAACAGAGGATAACAGCGAATGGTTCTCGGCAAACCGCAAACAGACCCGACTCTCGAATGGTTCCTTTCTCATTGCCACATTCACAAGTACCCATCGAAGAGCACTCTGATTCATCAGGGTGAAAAAGCAGAGACGCTTTACTACATCGTGAAAGGCTCGGTTGCCGTGCTGATCAAGGATGAAGAAGGCAAGGAAATGATTCTTTCTTATCTGAATCAGGGCGATTTTATTGGCGAACTTGGCTTGTTCGAAGATGGGCAGGAACGCAGTGCGTGGGTCCGGGCGAAAACTGCCTGCGAAGTCGCTGAGATTTCCTATAAAAAATTCCGCCAGCTAATTCAGGTCAACCCGGATATTCTGATGCGGTTGTCCTCGCAGATGGCGCGCCGCCTGCAGGTGACTTCGCAGAAAGTCGGCAACCTGGCGTTCCTCGACGTTACCGGCCGTATCGCGCAAACCCTGCTCAACCTGGCCAAGCAGCCGGACGCCATGACCCACCCGGACGGCATGCAAATCAAGATCACCCGACAGGAGATCGGCCAGATTGTCGGCTGTTCCCGCGAAACCGTCGGCCGTATCCTGAAGATGCTGGAAGATCAGAACCTGATTTCCGCCCACGGTAAAACCATCGTGGTGTACGGCACCCGCTGATTATCATCAACCGGATCAACATCAGCCGGATCAAAAAGAGCGTGTCCAGGCACGCTCTTGTCGTTTTCGTGGAGAGAAAAACCGCGGCTTACGCGCCTTTCACCACCTGCTCCACCGCTTTTCCGAACAGCGCCATGCCTTGATCGATCTCTTCCGGGGTAATCACCAGCGACGGTACGAAACGAATCACGTCCGGCCCCGCCACCAGAATCATCAACCCCAGATCCGCCGATGCCGCCAGGAAATCCCGGGCGCGGCCATGCCAGGCTGGTTTCAGCTGCGCACCCAGCAGCAGCCCCATGCCGCGGATTTCGTCGAAAATATCGTACTGCGCGTTGATACTCTCCAGCGCGGACACAAAGCGCGCATGGCGATCCACCACTCCGGACAACACTTCCGGCGTATTGATCACATCCAGCGCCGCTTCCGCCACTGCGCAAGCCAATGGATTGCCGCCGTAAGTCGTGCCGTGGGTGCCGACCGCCATTACCGACGCAATCTCTTCCGTGGTCAGCATCGCGCTAATCGGGAAACCGCCGCCCAGCGCTTTGGCGGTGGTCAGAATGTCCGGCGTGATGCCGTAATGCATATAGGAGAACAGTTTGCCGCTGCGGCCCATGCCGCACTGCACTTCATCGAACACCAGCAGCGCCTGATACTGGTCGCACAGCTCGCGGACCCCTTTGAGGAACGCCGGCGTGGCGGGCGTGATGCCGCCTTCACCCTGAATCGGCTCCAGCACCACCGCGCAGGTGTGGTCATCCATCACCGCTTTTACCGCGTCCAGATCGTTAAACGGCACGTGCACGATGTCCGCCGGTTTCGGGCCGAAACCATCGGCGTATTTCGGCTGGCCGCCGACAGAAACGGTGAACAGCGTACGGCCGTGGAACGACTGATAAAACGAAATGATCTTGGTTTTGTACGGACTGTGGCGGGTAATGGCGTAATGACGAGCCAGCTTGAATGCCGCTTCGTTGGCTTCCGCACCGGAGTTGGCGAAAAAGACGCGGTCGGCAAAGGTCGCATTAATCAGTTTGGTGGCCAAACGCAGCGCTGGCTCGTTGGTGAACACGTTGCTGGTGTGCCACAGGGTTTCGCCCTGCTCCTTCAACGCCGCCACCAGCGCCGGATGGCAGTGCCCCAGCGCCGTTACCGCGATGCCGCCGGAGAAATCGATATATTCCTTGCCCTGCTGATCCCAGACACGGCTCCCTTTGCCTTTTACCGGCACAAACTGCGCGGGTGCATAAACCGGAAGAATTACCTTATCGTAAGTATCCCGTGTTACTGCTGCTTTCTCTGTCGCCATTTGCTGCCCCGTTGTGATATCCGTGGTTTTCAAGTGAAAATATAGTCAGTAAATATGCATAAAAAATCAAAAATACGCAATCATTAATCCGACATACCCTAAATAGGAGGGGCCTGTAATAACGCCGACACACCTGCCACGTGAAGCATGACGGGTATAAAGCCGGATTTGCGCCCGCTATCCATCTATAAATCAAGGAAATTTTTCAGTAGCTGATGCCCCTGCTGGCTGAGAATGCTTTCCGGGTGGAACTGCACGCCTTCCAGCGGCAGCGAGCGGTGGCGCACCCCCATGATCTCGTCCATTCCGGCGTCGCTCTCGGTCCAGGCGGTCACTTCAAAACACTCAGGCAGCGAATCCTTTGCCAGAATCAGCGAGTGATAACGGGTGACGGTCAGCGGGTTTGCCAGCCCGGCGAACACGCCGCGGCCGGTGTGCCGCACCGGCGAGGTTTTGCCATGCATCACCTGACGGGCGCGCACCACTCGCGCGCCAAACGCCTGCCCCAGCGCCTGATGCCCCAGACACACCCCCAGAATCGGCAGCGCGCCGGCAAAATGGCGGATAGCCGCCAGCGAAATCCCGGCGTCATCCGGCGTACAGGGGCCGGGGGAAATCACCAGCCGTTGCGGCGATAACCGCTCGATGTCCGCCAAAGTCAGCGCGTCATTACGTCTGACCAGCACCTCCGCCCCCAATCGCAAAAATACTGGTACAGGTTGTAGGTAAAGGAGTCGTAGTTATCGATAAGTAGCAGCATAATCAAGTTAATCTATTGATACTTAATAATAAGTGATACAGAAACCACCCGTGATACCCGCAATTCTTTCTGATACCGGAGAGATGATTTGGGCCATTGTACTCGTATCTGATGGCAAGCGGGTGATATCAACATTAACGTCAGCCATGATCGGTATTAAGAGAGAATGTTCAGACGGACGCCTGAAACAGCGCGATTGCGGTAAGCACCGCGTCCAGTAGATGCTTGATATTCATCAAACATTGGTGACGGTTATCGACAGTGTGAAGCTGTAGCCAGAATTATGACGGCTTTTGGCTGATTTCAGGCGGTTCAAATATTCAGGGAAAAAGAGTAATCTAGCACCAGGTGCTATAGTTAAGGGCAGGATGCCAGCCTGATGCGAGTATTCAAAACCAAATGGTTCACTAAGGCAGCGAAGTCCCATGCCATCAGAGACAGTGAGTTATGTCAGGCCATTGAGGCGGTGACACAAGGGAAAGCTGACGATCTCGGCGGCGGCGTTTACAAGAAGCGCCTGAACCAAAACCGTGATCGCGCCATCATACTGGCGAAAGGTGGGGAGCATTGGTTTTACACGTTCCTGTATGCCAAGCAGGATATGACGAACATCGATGATCGTGAACTGGCCGGATTCCGCGAGCTGGCGAAGCACTATGCCAATCTTGCCGATGAAAAGATTACGGCACTGATTAAGCGTAAAGAACTGGTGGAGATTTGCCATGACTGCAAAAAGTAAATTCAAGAGTCCTGCACTTGAGGCCATCCACAGCGCGGCTTCTGGATTATTCAGCGTGGATGCTATCCCACAGGAAACCATGCGCAACTTTGACAAAGCGTGCATCAACAGCGTGGAGTCTATTCAACCACTTGAAATTAAAGCACTGCGCGAGAAACTGAACGTCAGCCAACCCGTGTTTGCCCGCTATCTAAACACCAGTGTTTCGACAGTGCAGAAATGGGAAAGCGGCGCAAAACGTCCTAGCGGGTTATCGCTGAAGCTGCTTACCGTGGTGCAAAAGCATGGGTTAAAGGTGTTGATGTAAGCCTTAGCCGAAGCATTTATTGAGCCGCAGTATTCTTATCATCGATTCTAAAAAAATAGATCGCGGGATTAATAACGTTAAAACAGGGTAAGGGACGCCAACACTGGCGGTCGTCGGAAAACCCGGCCATGCCATGACCGGGGACGTTTAAGAAAGGGCGTCGGCTGTCACCCGGTTTCATCACGCAGCACCACCGGGTTGAATTTTTTCCGAAACTCGATGGGCGTAACGCCGGTATAGCGTTTGAACATCTTCTCAAAATGACTCAGGTCGCCATAGCCGCAATCCAGGTAGAGATTGGTGATCCGGCTCATGGGATGGCACTCCAGCCGCTGGCAGGCATAGAAAATGCGGCTCTGATTCAGAATCTGCTTAAACGACAGCCTAAGGCTGTGCTTGAGCAGATAGGAGAGATGCGACGGGCTGATGTGGGAATTTTCCGCCAGCTCAATCAGCGTCACCTCCTGCTGGAAATGCTCGCCCAGATACAGCAGCGCCTTGATCACCGACGGGTGAAACTGTTGCAGGGCGTCCTGATCGCGGCTGAGCACCGCATCGCATAATGAACGGTTAATCCGCTGCCGCTCGCCTGACGGCGACTGCCCCGTTCGGGCCACGATTTGCGGCAGAATGCTGCTGGCCTGCGCCAGGTCGATCTCGGCGTCGTCGCTGAGCATCAACAGCCGGGCGACACTGTGCCACAGTTGTCGCACATTGCCGGGCCAGTCGTAATGATGCAGGTGAAACAGCACCTCAGGATGCAATGTCTGCCGGGCTGACTGACGGTACGCCTGCCAGGCGGCATGAACCAGTTCGGCGATATCCTGCGTTCTGCCTTTCAGGGCCGGTACCGACAGCGACTGACAGCCAAATGCCGACACCAGTTGTGCTGCGGGCTGCGCCGGCGACGCGCAGTGCTCTGCCGGCGTGGCAATCAGCCCGAACACCAGACGTAGCTCGCTCCGCCTGGCATGTTCCACCTGAAGCAACGCCAGAGCCTTCTGCTGCTGCTGTTCGGTCAGCGTATCAAAACCAGGAATGCACAAGGTCAGCCGACGATCGTCGGGAATGGCAGCGAGCGCCTCCTCCAGACGTTGCGTTGGGTTGCCCTCGCCGCTCAGTTCGACATAGCGCCCCTGCAACGCCTGAAGTCTGGCGCGAATATAGCCGGTAATCTCAGACAGGTCTGCGCCCGGCTCGCCAGAAAGCAGAATGGGTCTGCCGGATAACATCAACCGATCGATCCGGTCACGCAGTACCGAAGGCAAAAAGATAAATTCCGGGATATGTCGCCCCACCGAATAGCCCGTGAGGGGTATTTTTTCGGCAGGAATACTTTTTAATTTACCAGGTAGTATATTTTCTGTTTTCACGGGAAAATCCTTTATTCAACTCCTGCCAGTGCACATTTCACAATATCCCCGTCATGCTTCAAGCTGCAGGCGCGTTGGTTTTCCTGCAATCGAATTAGTTGAGGTAATAAAATGCACCCCTTCATAAGAAATGGCGTGATTTCTGCAACACGCCCTTCTCATTCAAACCGCTATTTCGACAATCAAAATGAATCCGTGGATTCTGTCGACAGACTCTCTGGAAAAACCCTGGTAAAAATAATGTAAATCCCTTTACTGATTTTTTACTCATTATCACCGTTGTATTGGGATAAAAATAAATGCATTCCCTGCCGGCATTAAACTCAGCCGAATAAATATTCAACGCGGTTGTATCGCTGAATAGGCCATCATTATTCTTATGCAATCACTTTCATCACAATGATAAAAATAATTTCATTCTTAAAACTATTAAAATATTATTTTCTATATCCACAATCAGATTTTATTCGCATCACGTAAAACCAGCATCTGATATAAATCAGCAAACAAAAATGCGATATATTTATACTCATCAGAATTAGAATCACAGGATGCGTGAACATGTGATTGCAACACGAGATTCTCCTCGGTGACATCAAAGAACTTTGCAAATTTATACAACGTTTGT
This sequence comes from Dickeya sp. NCPPB 3274, assembly GCF_000406205.1. Taxonomy (NCBI): domain Bacteria; kingdom Pseudomonadati; phylum Pseudomonadota; class Gammaproteobacteria; order Enterobacterales; family Pectobacteriaceae; genus Dickeya; species Dickeya sp. NCPPB 3274. The sequence continues at coordinate 4,517,537 of NZ_CM001979.1, forward strand.
CTGGAGATAGGCTTGCCTAACTCCGCTCTTTTTATTGTAGAGATAGAGATATAACACTTTGATTCAAGGCTTTGTTCTGACAGTTCCTCCTGACTTAATTTTTTTTTAACCTTGAGGTCTTTGATCACTGCTGTGTTCACCATAAATCCGTTGTTAGACATACATTCCCCTCTGCAATCAAAATCAATACACCTTTTCATGGTTTCATTTCCAAATACCAGACTACACTCTCGGCAGGTTGATATTTATGCACACCAACCACAATAAAGCATACCAATTAGTTATGATGTAAATTCACCTAACCTAATATCCCCTGATTTTGACAACACAATTAACACCAGACTACATTTAATTATTTATTTTTATTATAAATAAATGGTGCATGACCATTTGGTCATGCACCATGACTGATTAGCTCAGTACGCCGGACAGCGCGCCCTGGCCTGCTTTTTTCAGCAGATTCAGCGCCTGGCCCCAGAAGGCCGGGTTAACGCCGGACGCTTTGGCTTCGGCAACACGGTTAGCGCGATTAACATTCTGTGCTTGGGTTGGAAGTTTCATGGTTATTTCTCCTTGAGTGTATTTGCATTACGTTTTTGGGGATATCCCCAGGTTAATGCCACCGACTGGCGGCAAAGCTGAAAAACGGTATGGTTCGGCAGACCGACATTAATAGGCATGCCAGCTGCGCAGCGTGCCGATGGTGACCGGCATGACATCGCTGACGTCAATGGTGTAGCGATACAGTTTGCGTGCGGCGGTGAGGCGTTCTTTCGGGTTGAAGAATTCCAGCACCACGTCCCAGCAATCGGATTCCGGGCGGCTGACCGGGCTGCGTTCCGCGCCGATCTTGTTCAGGAATAACCCTTCGGCGAAAGCGTCGTCGAAGATTTCCTTCATCTGATAAGCGTTGGTGGCCGCATAGTTAATGGCGCGCTCATTCGACTCGTAACCCCGGTTACGCAGTTCGTAATAAATGCGGTTGATGAAGTTGACCAGTTCCTTGGATTTCGGCGTGCCGACGGCGCTTTCCCCCATCAGCATCTTGGAAATATCCTGGGATTCCCAGTTGAACATGCCGCGCAATACCGGGCTGATGGTGGGGATCACCTGGCCGTTGAACAAGCGGGTTTCGCCGCTGATAATCCCGGCGATGGAAACGCGCTCCACGCCTTTGGTTTCCTGTTCGTACAGGAACTCGACCAAACGGGCATATTCCAGCACCGCGAACTGTGCATCCGGTTTAATGGCATAAACCGGAATGCCGTCAATTTTCAGCGTCCAGATGAGCGCGTTGGATTGTTCCGCATTATCACCGGTATTCAAGTGCTCAGCCATTTGCACCGGGTCAAACGGATAGCCGCTCTTATTTCCCATCACCTGGGTAAAATAATCCAGCCGCGCTTCGGTACCGAAGTCATAGCCGACCTGGCCGATGACAAAGATCTTTTCCTGATCGCGGACCGTGCGCGCATCCAGCAGCGAGGATTGCGGCATAACCCGCCGGGCCGGCGCATGGACATAGTGATTGGCTGCCGGATCGCTGATTTTCGATAACGACAGGCCGGCGGCGCGCGACGGGGCGCTCGCTTCCGGGCTCAGGCTGGAAGGCGCCAGCACCTCATCGTCATCCAGCTCGACATCCTGAATGTCCTGTTGGGCGTCGATAATCGAGGGAACCAGCAGCTCCACGGCGGCGGGTTCAACCATTTTCTCTTCAGTTGACATGGTGGTGATCCTTTTTGGTGGTTGGTGATAGAATTCCTGTGCTATTTGCCGGAATAATTTCTGAATATTTAATCGGTATACAACAGACTCCCGATTACCTGCCGTTGACAACACGAGTGGGGTGGCCGTATTAAACAGCACGTCCCGAATCATTTTTGACGCACGACGATCGTTTGCTACATTCATCGCCCTCATGATTAATGCCGAGACCGCCGACACCACCGGGGCAGAAAAACTGCTACCAGATACAACAGACAGATCATAATTCGGCGTAGCAACAGGGATTGATACACCAGATGCCAGCAACATTTTCTTTCTCAGCTTCACCCCGTAATTATTAAATGAGGCGGGCAATCCCTCTTTATCACAAGCGCCGACGGCCAGAACAAAATCCATCGACGCCGGTAATGATTCACTATTACGGCCTTCATTACCGACAGCTGCGATAACCAATACGCCTTCTTTTTCACAATCGCCGACGGCTTTACGTAATTCATCCGTTCCCTGGCCATTAACCGATAATGACGCGCCGCTGACGTTGATAATATGGCACCCTTTTAAACGAGCATCACGAATGGCTTTTGCCAGCGTACGCTCAGAGCAGCCATGAATATTTCCCCACTCGTCTTCATGAAAGACGGGAATACTCAAAATGGTTGCCGCCGGTGCGATGCCAACGCCCTTTCCACCGATAATACTGCCCACAGCCGTACCGTGTGAGGTACTTTTATTTTCCTGCGTAGAAAGGCATTCAATATTTAAATGATTTAATATCGGATGCTGGCAATCAATGGCGCCATCAATAATACCGATTTTTATTCCTTCTCCATTTATCCCCAATTGCTGTAAATCAGAAAGTGGGTTATTCAATAATGCATTATGAGTGTTCGACGGGTGCATCATCATTCTCTTTCCTGAATATGGAATTTAAAATCCCCGGTGTTTGTATACCATTCCGTTTGCAAGAGAATAACAACCGTGATTATCGCACAAGTTATCAGCAATCATTCCGGTTATATTTTCTTTCACTCTGGAACTGGCGCAGAACATTCACACAGCAAATACGGCATTTCTCAATAAATGCTCGTCATCGTCTTATTGTTTAAAAACGTCCTGACAAGTTGATCATTTATCTTAGGCTAATAAATTCATAGTAGCCTTACTTAAAAAATATTTTGGTATCACTTTAGTATCAGTTTTATCAGTTCTATGTGGCTCAATAGGTTACATAGAACTGATAAATAAAATACTGAACGTTTATTGAATGACCCTCTCCTTTTTAAAACGGATAATTATTCGTCCCGGCGCGGCGAATACCTGTTCCTGATAAAACCGGAGCTGCCTGCAACCCCGGTATTTCCCGCTTATCAGGCTGGAACCGCCTGCCGCTTCTCAGCCAAAAGCGCGTTTGGCTTTCGCCAGATAGTCCTTACGGTCCGCCAGACCATTAAGGCCGCCATTAATCCGACGGGTAATGCCATTGACGTCATCCTGATCGGCCAGCGCGTTCAGCCCGTTCTTTTTCCAGAACCAGATCGCCGCCGCCACCGACACCGACGGGTTCTGACTGATCAAATCCGGGTTGGTCACCAAATCCTGGCCGATGGCGCTCCCGCAGGTGCGGTAATTGTCACGCCCCGTCAGCTGAATCAGCCCCCGGCCGCGGTACTTCCAGCCGTCTCCCGTTTCCGTCGCGCCATTGCCCAGCCGGTTGGCGTAAACAATGTTGGCGATCGACTCCGGTTTGCGTTCACACTGCGCGGCCATCTCATCGGTGGTGAAATAACGCCCAAACACCGAACGCAGCCCTTTGGCGCTGTAGTTCAGATTCTCCACCCGCGCACGCAGTTCATTACTTTCATGCGCGATCTGGGCGACAAAGTGCGCGAAACGTAGCGGGGTGTTGATCTCCGCCGCATTGCATTCCTGCTGCAACGCAGGCTGGAACAGCGCGAGGTCGTCCGCGCTGGCCGCCGTCATTACCTTTTTTAATTTTTCCTGGCTGATTTCGAGAGTCATCGGGTTTCCTCCTCAATTGCTTGACGCAGTCAGTTTGCAGAGGAAACACGCTCCCTCTCTTGGGCAAACATCGGCAAAAAACAGGGGAACATGCAGCAAACCCGGAGAAAATAAGGACATGATGAGCCAGCCCCCGGCAATACGCCGGGGACCGGGAAGAGAAACACCGCGGGTCATGCCCGTGCGGTGCAGGTACATTGAGAAGAAATGTTTATTGAAAAGGCGTCTGGTGTTCGACCAGTTCCCACACCAGATAGCAGAGAAACGCACAGCCTACCACTACCAGCACCATCGTCATGCCTTCCGGCCCCATACGGTCCATCATGAAGCCGATGCCAATCAGACCGACGATGCCGCCAAGGGAATCCATCATGGTGTAGCTCATGTTGGCGGACATCTGCTGCTGTGGGTGAAAACGATCGCCGATCAGCGACAGGCCGATGCTGTAAACGCCGCCCATACTACCGCCCCAGATATACAGCAGCACCAGCGTGGCGCCGTAATCGGCATATACCGCCAGCGCCAGAAATACCGCGCAAACCACCGAGCAGAAAATGCAGAACACCACGATCCACTGCCGGTTCACCCAGTCCGACAGCAGGCTGACCAGCATCCCGAGCGTGACGCTGCCCAGCATGAACATGGTCATCAGCAACGAGGCCCGCTCCTCCGTCAGCCCGTCGCTGATGCCATATAGCGTCAGGAAGTTGGGCAGGCCGTAGAAGCTGACGCCGCCGACCAGCGCGGACACCAGAATGGCGCGGGCATGACGGCAGACAAAGCGAAAACGCACCGCGGACACCGTCCCCGACAGTGGATTGATGTGGGCGATCCACACCAGCAGCAGCGCGCTCAGGCTAAGCAGCGCGGTCAGCCAGAACCGCTGCGACATGGAGACCTGCGTCAGTTGCAGCAATACCGGTCCCAGCGCCACCCCCAGCGACAGCGCGGCGGAAAACAATCCCATGATGATGCCGCGCCGTCGCAACGGCAGTTGATTCAGCCAGGTTTGCAACAGGATCAGCTGCATCCCGGTGCACAGACCGTATCCCAGAATGCTGACCAGCCAACCGGGGTAGAATTGCTGCCACGCCATACTGACGCACAGGCTGGCGCGCAATAGCACCAGCAGCAGCGTTGACCACATCAACCCCATCCGCTGGATGATGCGGCTTAAGCGCTGGTGGAACAGCAACACGCCGATGATTTCGCAGGCCATCGCCACGCCGATCCACAGATTATTATGGCCCTGCAGGTTCATCAGCACCGGAATGGTGACGTAATTGATGCCGGAAACCAGTTGGATCAGGAAGGTCTGCATGATTAACAGTATCGGTAGTAAACGCGACATCATAGCGCCTCCGGATATTTAGGCACCCGCCAGCTCAGCAACAACTGGCCGCGAGTCACCTGACGGATCGTCACCTGCGCGGATTCCGCCTCCGCCTGCCAGCGTAGAAAGCGCCGCCACCAGTCCGGCTCCTCAGCCCCAGCGCCGTCCGGCTCGCCGCATCGCGTCAGCCGGATATCCAGCACCCAATGCAGCAACGCCTCTTCCCTCTGGCTGACCTCGATCGTCAGCGGCTGCTGCGCCAGCTGCCGCCACAGTTGAAAGCTCTGCAGCCAGAAACGGTGGCAATAGTCTGGCGAAAAATGCGCCTCCAGCGCGTCGGTCGGCGCAATCGCCAACACCGAATCCGGGCAGGGAAGCAGCGACGGCGCCGCGTTTCGCCACCACTCGCTCAGGCTTGCCTGCTGTGCCTGATCGCCTCCCGATAGCCAAGGATCGGCAGCCGTTGCCGCCAGATACGCCGGCGGCCGATCATGGTCGCCGCCGCGCAGGAACAGCAACGGCAGCGGCCAGTCATACAACCGTTCCAGTTGCGAAGGCGACGTGGCGTGCAGCAGCGCGTTATAAGCCTGGTCGCGGCTTGCCAGTTGCACCCGTACCTGCTGGCTGCTGCGCCGCATCCACCACACCGCCAGCCCGCCGACCAGCCCGAGAAACAGAATGGTGCTGATCGCCTTGCGAAATACCTGATTGAGCGCCTCCAGCCGCTGATAAAAACTCGATAGCTCCAGATCCATCGCCAGTACGCCGCGAAACTCGCCTTGCTGATCATAAAAAGGCGCGTAGGCGCTGATGAATGAGCCCCACTCGTCCCGATACGGCTGGTCCGACACCGCGGCTTTGTGCTGCCGCAATGCGTCCACCAGTTCCGACGGCGCATTGTCATACACCTGCATCAACGCCGGAGGCAGGTCCGGCAGGCCGTCGCCATCGTTGTCATTCTGCGGGCTGGGGTTTACCACAAACCGCACCTTGTCCTGATCCAGCACCGTGGTATAGATGTAGCGCACATCCTGCGATGCCTGACGAATGCGTTCCAGTTGCACCGCCAGTTGCTGATAAACCGGATCATCGCGCCCGGTGCGCGCGGTAATGTCCTGATGCCGATCGCCGGACAGGGTGGAAGCCGCCGCCCGCACGTTCGACATCAACCCGATCTTGATCTCCTGTTCCAGCGCACTGATCGACTTGTGGTAGACCATGTAGGTAGAAAACCCCAGTAGTCCGATAAAGATCAGGCTGGCGAACAGCGCTTCCGCCAGCGCCGCCCGTGAAGGTGAAGCGCTCATAGCGTAATCCCCCGTATAATCAGCACGCCGCCAATCGCCAGGAACCCAAGAGGAAAGGCCAGGCGGCAGCGGTGTATCAACAGATCGTCCTCCACGCCGTTCGCCTGACGGTGGTGGGCGAAAATAATCAGCAGGATCGCCGCGAAAATGCTGCCATACCCGGCGATGATCATCTGATCGATGACCGTGGTGTAAGGCAGGCGCGGCAGAATATTGCTGGTGTAAAACGCATAGGCCACTACCGTCAGCATCAGGGTGAACGAGGTTTGCAGTCGCTCGGAGAAAGACTCCAGCCAGAACACGCTCCAGGACGCCGCAATAATCAGCCCCAGCGGCAGAATAAAACTCCACAGGTAGTACGATGGGTTGCGAACGGCGTCTATCTGTACCGTAATGCGGGAGAACTCGTTCTGATTGGGCTGTACGCTGCTCAGGTGGTCGTAACGAATATCGCTGATGTGGGTAGAGGCTTTGCCCCGGATCCACCATTCATCGATCTCTTCGTTATCAATATTTTCGGTGTAGACCTGTATATCGCTAAACCGCAGTTGCTGGTTGTTATAGGAAAAAGGCTCCAGCTCCAGCACGAACTGTTGACGATCAAACGGAAACAGCCGGAAGTCCATGTCATTGCTGAACGAGCCCAGAAAGCGGGCGTTATAAATAACCCGCCCGTCGGGAAACAGCATCAGGCGTTTATTGCCGGTGTCCGGGCTGCCTACCACGTTGATGAATTCCAGCGCCGGCACCCATAATCCGTTATTGATCCACCGCTCAATCTGGTTATTTTCGACAATCAATGGCTTATCGCCCGGCGTTTTGCGCGGTTTGCCGGTCCATTGCGCCACGATGTAGCCATCGACCTTGTAGGTCTGCTCCAGCGTGTTCACGCCATAGATCTTGTTGATAAAAATGCTCACACTCACATCCACCGGGCGGGCATCCGCCGCGCTATCCGCCGGCGCGGACCACGCCGGGCCCCCCAGCAGCAACAAAACAAGCCCGCAGCATGACCACAGAATCCGCATCTCACACCTCCCCGACCGACGGAAAAGCGCCTGACTGACCAAGCGCCCACAACAGGTTGTCCACCAGCGCCCGATGGCAATGCGGCAGCAGCACCAGATGGCAGAAGAGCGCAGGCTTTCCCTGTACTATCAGTTGTTCGCTGGACAACGAAAAACGCTCGATGATGGACGGACTGGGCGCGCTGAACTGCACCATCAGCGAGCCGCTGAGTAACGGTTGCAGAAACAATCGTTCCCGGCCCGGATCGAGCCGTTCAAATAGGTACCGGAGTTGCTGGTGAGCGTAGCGCTGTATGTCGTGACAGCGGCGGATCATCTCCCGCTGCCCCTGTTCGCCGAGGCGACACAGTTGATTCCACAACACCACCGCGGACAGGCCGGGGCGCGAACCGGATAAGGTCGAGTCTCCGCTGCCGATATAGTTCGGGCGACTGAGCGCCACCGCGCGATACGGCGCCGACAGCATCACGACGCCGCACGGCCACGGCATGCTCAGCCATTTGTACGGGCTGGCGCAGATGGAGTGCAGCGACGCCGCCTGCGCATCAATCGCCAGTTGGCGCCCTTCCGGTTCCGGCCAAAACGGCAGATAACTGGACGACAGCGCGCCATCCACATGTACCCAGTAACTGCGCTGCTGCGGCGTATTGGGCGGTAGCCGCTGGCGTAGTTGCGCCGTAATCTGCGGCCAGTCGTCGCAGGAACCGCTGAAGGTGGTGCCGCTGGTCAGGCAGACAATCACCGGCCGCCGGTAGCGATGAAAAAACATCACCAGTTGCAGCAGACTCTCCACATCGATTCGCCCGGCGTCGTCGCACGGCACCGCTCGCGGCCACACGCCGGCGTTGATTGGGCAACGCCCCAGCGGCGGCCCGGCTTCAGCGGGCGTCGCCAGTTGCAACACCCGGCAGGCTTTAGCCAACGAATAGTGGCTGCGTTCGGAATACAGCACCACCGGCGCGTAACGCGCATGCGTCATGGCCGGCCAGTGCGTGGTGGCCGCGCCACACAGAAAATCGCGCGCATTCCACAGCGCGAACAGGTTGCCTTCGGTCGACCCCATCGCGGTCAGATATCCCCAGTACGGCGACGGCAGGTTCCACAGCCGGGCGTAATAATCCAGCACCGCCCGTTCAAAACGCTTGCTGTTAACCTGATAGGCGCCGGGCTCCATGCTGTCTCCCAGATTCAGCAGATTCATGTCCAGCAACGGGCGCAATCCGGCGTCGAACTCTCCCTGTTGGTTAGTCTGAAACCCGGCGAAATGTCGCCGCTGCTCCTCCATGCGCGCGGTGTAGGTCCGCAAAATTCGCCTTCGCACCACATCGTGCATCCCTTCGGCCAAAATCGTTAATTCATCAATCGGTTGCATATCCTCTCCGTCTGCTCATTTCAGCGATAAAAGCAGGGTAAGGAATCGCCCGGTTAGCGAGCGCGGCTGTTCAGCGTGGAAATACGGCGAAATGCGGGAGAGAAGAAGCGGGCGTCAGCAACAAGGTCAACCGGCGAGCCATCCAGAGCGCCAGTGACCGATTTCACAGTTCACTCCAAACCAAAATCATGAGCATGGCTAAACAGTCATTCCCCCTTCCGTTATGAGAACACGTTAGCGTGAGCCTGCTCAAAACTATTAAAAGATCTCTTCGATCCAGATAATGAAATGGCATTTCAATTATTGAATTGTGCGATTTTTACACTAAAAATGAGTCTGGCGGCCGTCATACTTTGATTTTTCTTACCAGTGTATGCCGACTCCACCCTCAATACGGGCGAAGGGAATAACACATGCCCACAACATATTTATGGTTTAGAGAAAAGGAACACACGCTATGAAATCACTCATTACCCCGATTACCGCTGGACTGCTGCTGGCACTCAGTCAACCATTGCTGGCCGCCACCGACACCGGCGGTTACGCCGTTACAGCAGGCGGCAACACGACAGGCGCCGTCAGCAAAACGGCGACGTCGATGCAGGATATCGTCGATATCATCGCCGCGGCCCGTCTGGATGCTAACGGCAAAAAGGTGAAAGGCGGCGCGTACCCGCTGGTCATCACTTATACCGGTAACGAAGATTCGCTGATCAACGCCGCTGCCGCCAATATCTGCGGCCAGTGGAGCAAAGACGCCCGCGGTGTGGAAATCAAGGAGTTCACCAAAGGCATCACTATCATCGGCGCCAACGGCTCTTCCGCCAACTTCGGTATCTGGATTAAGAAATCCTCCGACGTGGTGGTGCAAAACATGCGTATCGGCTACCTGCCGGGCGGGGCCAAAGATGGCGACATGATCCGCGTTGACGATTCGCCGAACGTCTGGGTTGACCACAACGAGCTGTTCGCCGCCAACCATGAATGCGACGGCACGCCGGACGGCGACACCACCTTTGAGTCTGCGGTAGATATCAAGGGAGCGTCGGATTATGTCACCGTGTCCTACAACTACATCCACGGCGTGAAGAAAGTCGGTCTGGACGGTTCCAGCAGCAGCGACACCGGCCGCAACATCACCTATCACCATAACCGCTACAACGACGTCAACGCCCGCCTGCCGTTGCAGCGCGGCGGCCTGGTACACGCTTACAACAACCTGTACAGCAACGTAACCAGTTCCGGCCTGAACGTGCGCCAGAACGGTCAGGCGCTGATCGAAAGCAACTGGTTCGAAAACGCGGTGAACCCGGTGACGTCCCGTTATGACGGTAAGAACTTCGGCACCTGGGTGTTGAAAAACAACAACATCACCAAACCGGCCGACTTCGCTACCTACAGCATCACCTGGACGGCAGACACCAAGGCTTACGTCAACGCGGATAGCTGGACCTCCACCGGTACGTTCCCGACGGTGACCTACAGCTACAGCCCGGTCAGCGCACAGTGCGTGAAGGACAAACTGGCTAACTACGCCGGCGTGAGCAAAAACCTGGCGACGCTGACCAGCGCAGCCTGTAAATAATCCGACCGCGAAGGCCGGGCATGAAAAACGCCCGGCTGACGCCCATCACCGAGCGGGCCACACGCCCGCTCTTTTTCTTCTTCTTCGACTCGCAGACAGGCCGCTATCACACCTCGTCACCATGACTCCGATGCGGAATGCTACCGGCTATGCGAGTTGCCTTATGCCGCTTTTCACGCTAATTTGATAATTAACCATCTTTTAATTATCAAACGTTATAACTAAGTGGTCAGAACTCCGTCCGCCAAAAGTGACGCCTGTCAAAGTTTGCAAAAACATAATCACCACTAATAATGAACCGCTGTTCCAACTATTGAAATGTCCCCCTTTTGAGCTAAAACTGAGCACGGGTTGATTCGTGCGATTCGGTTTACTTATCTATCTCCTAAATAATTCGGGTTGCAGGCAGACGGCAACCGGCGAATCCCAGCGACAGAAACAAATGACTGGGGTGAGCGAGGGTCGTCAGCGCGTTCGTAACCTGAAACATGACCGGGATACCCCTGCCGCACCAACCCATAAAGGGCATGTGGAACGATAAATGCCCATCTCACATTTTTCAAAAACAGGAATACTACTCATGAAATCATTCATTGCCCCGATTGCCGCCGGTCTGCTGCTGGCCTTCAGTCAATCCAGTCTGGCTGCGACGGGCGGTTACGCCACCACTTCCGGGGGCGACGTGACAGGGGCTGTCAGCAAAACGGCAGCATCCATGCAGGACATCATCGATATCATCGATGCCGCCAAAGTCGATTCCAAAGGCAAAAAGGTGAAAGGCGGCGCGTACCCGCTGGTCATCACCTATACCGGTAACGAAGATTCGCTGATCAACGCCGCTGCCGCCAATATCTGCGGCCAGTGGAGCAAAGACGCCCGCGGCGTGGAAATCAAAGACTTCACCAAAGGCATCACCATCATCGGCGCCAACGGCTCTTCCGCCAACTTCGGTTTCTGGATCGTGAACTCCTCCGACGTAGTCGTACGCAACATGCGTATCGGCTACCTGCCGGGCGGCGCTCAGGACGGCGATATGTTCCGTATCGACAACTCGCCGAACGTCTGGCTGGACCACAACGAACTGTTTGCCGCCAACCACGAGTGTGATGGCACCAAAGACGGCGACACCACGTTCGAATCCGCCTTCGACATCAAGAAGGGCGCTACTTACGTCACCATTTCCTACAACTACATCCACGGCGTGAAGAAAGTGGGTCTGGCAGGGTTCAGCGCCTCTGACAGCGCCGAACGCAACATCACTTACCACCACAACATCTACAATGACGTCAACGCTCGTCTGCCGTTGCAGCGCGGCGGCAACGTACACGCCTACAACAACCTGTACACCAACATCACCAGCTCCGGTCTGAACGTACGTCAGAACGGCAAGGCGCTGATCGAAAGCAACTGGTTCGAAAACGCGGTGAACCCGGTGACCTCTCGTTACGACGGCAGCAATTTCGGCACCTGGGTGCTGAAAAACAACAACATCGCCAAACCAGCTGATTTCGCTACCTACAACATCACCTGGACCGCAGATACCAAAGCTTATAAAAACGCAGACAGCTGGACCTCCACCGGCACTTACCCGACTGTGACCTACAGCTACAGCCCGGTCAGCGCACAGTGCGTGAAGGACAAACTGGCTAACTACGCTGGTGTCGGTAAAAACCTGGCCGAGCTGACCAGCTCAGCCTGTAAATAATCGGTTCCCATCAGCCACGCTGATGCACGGAACCCCATCCGCCCGGCAAGCCCGGGCGGATAGCGGAGCCACTATGGAGCGGGGGAGCGACATTCGCTCGCCCGCTTTTTTTATCTAGCCGTGTCCCCCATCAGACAGGACACGGCCTGGCATACGGAGCAAGCCATTATGAAACATACCCTTCTGTTTGCTTTACTGTTCAGCACCAGCGTCCTGACCGTTCAGGCCGCCAGCACCGCCGCCCCCGACCTGAAAGGATTCGGAACCGAGACGGTAGCCGGCAGCGGCGGCAAAATCATCCGCGTGACTACGCTGGCCTCCGGCGGCGCCGGCTCGCTGCGCGAAGCGCTGGCCACCAAAGGCCCGCGCATTATCGTGTTTGAAGTGGGCGGCGTGATCGATCTGGACGAAAAAGACATCCGGCTCGCCGAGCCCTACGTCACCATTGCCGGCCAGACCGCACCGTCACCGGGCATCACGCTGGTCAAGGGCGGCATGATGATCACCACCCATGACGTACTGGTGCAACATATCCGTTTCCGCATCGGCGATAACGGCCACGCCAAGAAGAGCGGCTTTGAAAAAGATGTATCACTCTACGGGCCGAACGCCTACAACGTGGTGGTGGACCACTGTAGCTTTGCCTGGGGCACAGACGAAAACCTGTCGGTTTCCGGGCCGCGTTACGACGGCCAGTCCGGCACGGCTCATAACGTCACCTTCTCCAATAACATCATTGCGGAAGGCCTGTACGACTCCAGCCACTCCAAAGGCATTCACTCGATGGGCACGCTGGTGCACGATAACGTGACCAACGCGGCGATCATCGGCAACCTGTACGCCCACAACAACGAGCGTAACCCCTGGTTCAAGGGCGCGACTACCGGCGTGGTGGTCAACAACCTGATCTACAACCCTGGCATCTGGGGTATTCGTGTCGGTGCGGTGCAGAGCGAATGGGAAGGCCGCTCCCTGCCGGTGAACGCCAAAGTGGCGATCGCCGGTAACGTGATGTATCACGGCGCCAACACCAAGTCCGGTCTGTCGCTGGTCGGCAGCAACACCACCGGCGGCGATGTCTGGATGAGCGACAACCTGGCCTTCGACAAATCAGGCAAGGCCGTGGCGCAAACCTCCGGCACCGGCATCAACCTGTTGAAATCGGCGCCGGTATGGCCCACCGGGCTGACCGCGAGCAGTTCCTCGTCGGTGGTCAATCAGGTGACGCAGCACGCCGGCGCTCGCCCGAAAGATCGCGACGCGGTGGATAAACGCATCGTCAGCGATTTCCAGAAACGCAGCGGCACCTTCGTCAACAGCCAGAGCGAAGTGGGCGGCTACCCGACCGCAGCGGCGACCCAACGTACTCTGACAGTCCCGAGTAGCGGTGTGGACGCCTGGCTGCAGCAAATGGCCAAAGAGCTGGAATAACGCCGGCTTTTATCCGTTCATTGAAATAAAACCTTACCGACGAATGCCAGTCACGCTAAGTGGCTGGCATTTAACATTTTATTGATGGGGCAGCGTTGTCTGATAGCCAAAGAAGTCTCTTTATCAGCCTGCACTGATTAAAGACAGGAAGCGGGCGCTTAGCGCCGGTTGAAATAAAAAATCCCCTTACCGTTCAACGGCAAGGGGACAGCGTTAACCTCTCATCAGGACATGTCAGGTCAGTAAGTGATTATTTCTTAATGATTTTCGCTGACTGAATCACAATCGGTTTGGAAGGCACGTTCTGGTACGGCCCCACATTTTCTGTCTGGACCTGAGAAATCTTGTCAGCCACTTCCATGCCTTTCACTACTTTACCGAATACGGCGTAGCCAAAATCACGCTGGCCGTGATCCAGAAAAGCGTTGTCAGCGACGTTGATGAAAAACTGGCTGGTGGCGCTGTCTTTTTCGCTGGTGCGCGCCATAGAAATGGTGCCGCGCAGGTTACGCAGGCCATTGTCCGCTTCATTCTTGATCGGCGGATTGGTGGATTTCTGCTTCATATCGCTGCCGAAACCGCCGCCCTGCACCATGAATCCCGGAATTACCCGGTGGAAAATGGTGCCGTTGTAAAACCCGCTGTTGACATAATCAACAAAGTTTTTCACGGAAACCGGCGCTTTTTGGTCATCCAGAGCCAGTTCAATGTTACCCGCAGAGGTTGTCAGCAACACATGGGTAGAGGTGGTAGCGGCAAAAGCCGGTGAAAAAGCGGTCAGGGAGAGTACAGTGACTACCGCTGCCAATATACGTTTTGACATGAAGAATTCCTTTTGAGGATCAACGACAGAAAGCGTACCGATTTTAAATAGCCACACCTTTCTGCGCTACCCATTTACCTTTTTTTACGCGATCCCAGCCACCCATTGGCGATAAAAAGAGCACTATTTGTGCTCTTAAACCCCCACATGACACGCGATGGCGACAATCGCGCTCCCCCGGCGCCGGATTCCCGCTGCCGGGGGAGGTAAAAACCGTCAAAAGGAAGACGTGAAACGTCTTATCAGTGCTTGCTCAACGTATGGGCATCAATCCAGTCAAAATTAATGTCCTCGCCCAAACCGGGACGCTGCGACAAATGGACATACCCTTCTTCGTCCATCGGGTCGACCAGCGTATTCAGGTAGGCCGCCGGCTCATCGTAGTTCAGGAACGGATGCAGCAGGCCGCGTTCGTACCAGCGGCAGTTTTTAATCGCCCCCACCACCGCCAGATTCGGCGCGCCGTTGCCGTGAATTTCGCAATCCATGCCGAAGGCTTCCGCCAGATGCGCCACCTTAAGGCACGGCGAAATCCCGCCCACGCCCTGCACCCCGGCGCGCAGAATGTCGCAGGCGCCTTCTTTTACCCAGTCGGCGCGGCTGAAGTGTTTTCCGCCCAGGCTTTCCGGCCCGATGACGTCAATGTCCAGATTCTTGTTCAGCCAGCTGTAGGACGCCATGCTCTGCTCTTCCATCGGCTCTTCGAACCAGGTGAAGTTCAGTTTTTGCAGTTCACGGCCGATATACAGCGCCTCGCTGCGGCTGTACCAGTGGTAGCCGTCCAGCATCAGGCAGATATCCGGCCCCACCGCCTCGCGCACCGCCGCGCAGGCTTTGACGTCCATTTGCGGACTGGGCGCGAACGACACCGGCGGCATCCAGGTATGCAGCTTGATGGCTTTGTAACCGCGCTTCACCAGCTTTTCAGCGAACTGGCCGTACTCTTCCGGCGTGGACAGGCCGCCTGTCAGCTCGTCGCCGCACATGGTGCTGCCGTAGGCCGGCACTTTATCGCGGTAGCCGCCCAGCAGTTTGTACACCGGCAGGTTCAGCGCGCGCCCGGCCAGATCCCACAGCGCCTGCTCGGCGATCGCCAGCGCCCGGTCGGTCAGTTGGTTGGCGCTGCCGCGTTGCCAGTGCACCAGATCCTGCCACAGCCGCTCGCGATCAAACGGATCCTGCCCAATCAACACCTTGCGGAAAAAGCTGTTCACCACATACGGGCGGATCACTTCCGGCGGCGCAAACGCATAGCCTTTGTGGCCGCTGTCGGCGGTGATGGTCAGCATCGCCATACTGGCCTGATGCTCATCGCCCGGATGGGAATGTCCGGCGCTGTCGGAGACGCGACGAGTGGGATAAGTGAAGACGGTGACGTCGATCGATTCAATTTTCACGTTGATTACCTGCCTGAAGGTGAAGCGCCTGCCAGCACGGGCTCTTATAATCATAAGAAGAATGGAGAGAGAATAAAAACACAGTGCTGATTTAATAAAATTGCGTTTTATTTTTATCGATTATTGAGGAAGTCTGCCGTGAGGTCATTAGGCAATTTATAACATTTGTGAAAATTATCCACCCGATGATTATGCAATTGCCCTATTTACAAGTGTCTGTCCATCAGGGCATAAAAAAAGCGCCGTTCCTGATGGGAAACGGCGCTGTCTGAAGCGGTCTGGTGAAAATCAGATTACGGGCGAGCCACGAATCCAACCACGTCATACACCTTGCGCAGCGTTTCCTGCGCGCGGGCGCTGGCTTTCTGCGCGCCGTCACGCATCACCTGCTGCAGGAAGGCTTCATCATCGCGGAAGCGGTGATAACGCTCCTGCAACTCGATCAGCATGCCGGAGACGGCGTCCGCCACCGCGCCTTTCAGGTGACCATACATCTGGCCGTCAAACTCCTGCTCCAGTTCGGGAATGGATTTTCCCGTCACCCCGGAAAGGATATCCAGCAGGTTGGATACGCCGGCCTTGTTTTGCAGGTCGTAGCGCACCACCGGCGGCTCGTCGGAATCCGTTACCGCGCGTTTAATCTTCTTCACTACCGATTTCGGGTCTTCCAGCAGGCCGATGACGTTATTGCGGTTGTCATCCGACTTGGACATTTTCCTGGTCGGCTCCAGCAGCGACATCACTCGCGCGCCGGATTTAGGAATGAACGGCTCCGGAATACGGAACGTTTCGCCGTAAATAGTGTTGAAACGCTGAGCGATATCACGGCTCAGTTCCAGATGCTGTTTCTGGTCTTCCCCGACCGGCACCTGATTAGTCTGGTACAGCAGGATATCGGCCGCCATCAGCACCGGATAATCGAACAGACCCGCGTTGATGTTTTCTTCATAACGGGCGGACTTGTCCTTGAACTGGGTCATGCGGCTCAGTTCGCCGAAATAGGTGTAGCAGTTCAGCAGCCAGCCCAGTTGTGCGTGCTCCGGCACATGCGACTGAACGAAAATCGTGCTCTTCTGCGGGTCGATGCCGCAGGCCAGATAGAGCGCCAGCGTGTCCAGCGTCGCTTTACGCAATTGCTGCGGATCCTGGCGTACGGTGATCGCATGCTGATCCACGATGCAATAGACGCAGTCAAAATCATCCTGCATATTGACCCACTGACGTAACGCACCCATGTAGTTACCAATGGTCAACTCGCCTGACGGCTGTGCGCCGCTAAATACAATGGGCTTACTCATGTCATGCTTCCTGATCGTTTGAAAGGGGTAACCCGGCAAGGGTCAATAAATCTGCAAAGCGATCCAGCACCACGTCAGGGTGGCTCAGGGCGATCGCCTCGCCATAGTTATAACCGTACGTCATGCCGACGCACGGGCATCCGGCGGCCCGCGCCGCCTGTATATCATTGCGCGAATCGCCGACGAACAGCAACTCGTTCGCCCGCAGACCGAGCTTGCCCAGCACCATATACAGCGGTGCCGGATGCGGTTTCTTCTCGGTCACGTCATCGCCGCCCAGAATCAGCGAGAAATCGTTGCCGATCCCCAGCATCTCCAGCAACGGCGCGACAAACGGCGTCGGTTTATTGGTGACTACCGCCATGCGAAAACCGCGGGCGGCCAACTGCGCCAGCGTTTCCTGCACGCCCGGAAACAGCAGGCTACCGCTGTCCACCGTGCGGGCATAATACTTGTCGAACAGCGAACGGGCGTCATGAATCTGCCGTGCCGTCGGTTCCATACCAGCCCAGCGCAATGCGCGCTCTACCAGCACATCGGCGCCGTTGCCAATCCAGGTGGACACCAGCGCTTCGCCCGCGCGAGGCAGCGACAACGCACCCAGTGTCATATCGACCGCTTCGGCCAGCCCCGGCGCACTGTTGATCAGCGTGCCGTCAAGGTCGAACGCCAGCCCGCGAATCGCAGAGAAATCAGTCATGACGTGCCGTCTCCAGTTCCTGTCGCATACGCTCAATCACCGCCCGGTAATCCGGCTGGCCGAAAATCGCCGAACCGGCGACAAACATGTCCGCCCCGGCCGCCGCAATCTGCGCGATGTTCTCGACTTTAACGCCGCCATCCACTTCCAGGCGAATATCGTAGCCGCTTTCATCAATCCGCTTACGTACCTGACGCAGCTTATCCAGCGTGGACGGAATGAAAGACTGACCGCCAAAGCCCGGATTGACGGACATCAGCAGAATGATGTCCAGCTTATCCATCACGTAATCGAGATAACTCAGCGAAGTGGCGGGGTTAAACACCAGACCGGCCTTACAGCCGTGATCCTTGATCAATTGCAGGGTGCGGTCGACATGTTCGGACGCTTCAGGATGAAACGTGATGAAACTGGCGCCGGCTTCGGCAAAATCGGGGATCAGCCGATCCACCGGTTTTACCATCAGATGCACATCCACCGGTGCGGTGATGCCATAGTTGCGCAGAGATTTCAGCACCAGCGGACCGATAGTCAGATTGGGAACATAGTGATTGTCCATCACGTCAAAGTGGACCACATCCGCCCCGGCCGCCAGGGCTTGCGCCGTGTCCTCGCCAAGACGGGCAAAGTCAGCCGACAAAATAGACGGGGCGATTAAAAACGGTTTCATGCGTTTCTCCAAACCATCAAGTCTGCATTTCGCTGCCGGGCGCTATGGATTAATCTCACACCTGCGCAGCCACTCTGTAGGGGAACAACCCTTTACTTCCTCACATCGCCCATCCGCCCGCAGCGCGCTATCACGCTCAGAACGCCGCCTGACAATACAACGCCAGCAACTCATTGACCTTACTGCGGCCCGAAATATTGCGGCTGATGGTGCGACGCGCCTTGACCACATACAACGACGAAGCGTCACGGTACCATTCACGAGTCAGTACCGTATCGTGATTGGAAATCAGTACCGGGATCTGGCTTTGCGACGACAACTGCTGCGCCAGCTGCGCCAGATTCTGTTGGTCCCGATTATTAAAGTTGTTGGTGTGGTACGCCGTAAAATTGGCCGTAGCCGACAGCGGCGCGTAAGGCGGGTCGCAATACACCACCGAGCCTGGGGAGGCGTTAGTCAGCGTCTGCTGATAATGCTCGCACACGAACGTAGCGTTCTGCGCCTTTTCCGCAAACCAGTAAAGCTCTTCTTCCGGAAAATAGGGTTTCTTATAGCGCCCGAACGGCACATTGAACTCGCCACGCATGTTATAGCGGCACAGGCCGTTATAACAATGACGGTTCAGATACAGAAACAGCAGCGCCCGACGATAATCATCGGTACAGAGATTGAACTCCTCTCTCAACCGGTAAAAAACATCCGAGGTATTCACTTCATCGATAAACAGCTCGCGGGCATCACGGATGAAAGCATCGGTTTCGGTTTTGACAATTTTATAGAGATTAATCAGATCGCTGTTGATATCCGCCAGAATATAGCTGTCGTAGTCAGTATTGAGAAATACGGAACCCGCGCCCACGAAAGGCTCGATTAATCGCTCTCCCGCTGGCAGATATCGGCGAATCTCTTCCACCAGCGGATACTTCCCACCGGCCCATTTTAAGAACGCGCGGTTTTTCTTCATGCCGTCGTTAATTACTCACACAGTTCAGAGCCACGGATTGTACTCTGTTTAGACAGCACATCAGGGCCAATTGGTCTTACTTGGTCAAGTCCTGCTTCACCTGACGGATCGGCCTGACCCATGGTTTTTTCGCCTGAACATCAGCAGGCAAGGACGCAATGGCGCGTTTGGCATCCTCCGGCGAGGCGTAAACACCATTCACCAGAACATACCAGGGCCGCCCGTCACGTTTCGTTTCATATACCCAGTAATTCGCCAGCCGCTGTTCCCGGGCATACGCTTTGAGGGAATCCTCGCGGGAGGCGCTACTGAGTTGCAAAGTAAAGTGGCCGGCCGGGGCACTCTGGATAGACGTACCGCTCTGGCTTCCGGCTGACGTCGCCGGTTTGGCCGCCGCTGCCGGTTTGCTGGCCGGTGCGGGCGTCAAGGCCGTCGTGGGTGCCCGATGCGCATTCGCAGCAGGTTTGGCGCTCTCTTTCGCCTCAGCGGCGGTTTTATGAGATGCCGACGAGGGCTGTTTTTCCGCCTGAACATGGGAAGGCGATTTCTCCACAGGCTGAACACGTCCGCCTTTGGTTGTCGGCGCCAACACGGTCGCCGGTTCGGTCGGCAGCCCGGAAGACAGCGCGTTCACCCGGTCCTGTTGCTGGGGCTGAGACAGCGCATCGGTAATATTGCCAGGCAATTCAATACGCTGCTGGTTGCTATTCTGCGAAGGCAACGGCGCCTGCGTGGGCGTACCGGAAACAGGTTGACCGCTCAACGTCTGCGCAGAACCTGCGCCCGCACTCTGGGCGGCGACCGGTGCCGGAGAAGATAGTTGAGATGCCACCGGTGGCGTCGTTCCCGATTCCTGACTGGAAGACATGGACGATGACAGATCGATATTCCTGTCAGAGCCTGCTGGTTGCGACGGAGCCGAAGACTTATTCTGGCTGGGAGATTGCAGAGCAGAACCAATGCCGATGATCAGCAGCACCAGTACCACAATACCGATACCAATCATGGTGTGTTGTCTGGATAGCGAGACACTGGGGGCAGAGAAGCCTTTGCTTCGTCTCTGCTGGCGCGCAGGGCGTCGATCGCTGGTATCCGGCTTCAATTCTTCTTCCGGATTGAACTCATCCATTTATACCCTCCAACTGAAAGGCTAGCTTCCGCGGACATCTGACACTGCGAAAGTCTAAATCATAAGGCATTGTATTTTAAACGTAAACTACCGCGACTCCAGCTGCTGGCTATTCAGCCAGTCAGAGGATGCGTTCAGGGAAGGCAATCGGCAATGGATGCCAGCACCAGTTCGTGCGATACGCCAGCCCGGACTTCCGACTGACCTATCGCCGTGGGCAGAACCAGACGCAGTTCCCCCGCCAGAACCTTCTTGTCCCGCATCATGTGCGGCAGATACGCTTGCGGAGCCATTTCACGCGGCCCGGTGACAGGCAATCCGGCCCGCAGCAACAGCGCCCTGATGCGCTCGACATCGTCAGCGCTAAACTGCCCGAGACGGCGTGCGGCCTCGGCCGCCATGACCATGCCCGCCGCTACGGCTTCGCCATGCAGCCAGTTGCCGTAACCCATTTCCGCTTCAATGGCATGTCCATAAGTGTGGCCCAAATTCAGCAAGGCGCGCAGTCCGGATTCACGTTCATCCGCCGCTACCACTTCCGCCTTCAGTTCGCAACAACGGCGGATACAGTAAGCCAGCGGTTCATCCTGCAGGCTGCGCACAGCGTCAATATGCTCTTCCAGCCATTCGAAAAACGCGCGATCAAGGATGATGCCATACTTGATCACTTCGGCCAGACCGGAAGAGAGCTCACGTGCGGGCAGCGTTTTAAGGCAATCCAGATCGACCACCACCGAAGCAGGCTGGTAGAACGCGCCAATCATATTTTTGCCTAGCGGATGGTTGACGGCGGTTTTCCCGCCGACGGAAGAATCAACCTGCGCCAGCAGCGTAGTCGGAACCTGAATGAAGCGAACGCCGCGCTGATAACAGGCGGCGGCAAAGCCGGTCAGGTCGCCGATAACGCCGCCCCCCAACGCGACCAGCGTGGTGTCGCGCCCATGCGGCCGAGCCAGCAAGGCGGAAAACACCTGTTCCAGCACAGCTAAAGACTTGAACTGTTCGCCATCAGGCAGAATCACCTGATCAACCCGCACGCCGCTTTTCTCCAACAGATCACGCAACGCATCCAGATAAAGCGGCGCCAACGTCTCATTGGTCACCAGCATGACCTGATCGCCAGCCTTCAGCGGCATAAAAGAAGCCGCATCGTTGAAAAGACCGGCGGCGATCGTAATGGGGTAACTGCGTTCCCCGAGGGTTACGGTGACTCTTTCCATGCGCGTTCCATTGATCTGTCAGAAGCCTGCGGTGTGCAGGAGATTACACAAAATCAGTTGCTTTCCAGCATGCTGATGATCTGGTTGGCAACGACCTTGGCGCTTTGTTCATCAGTGCGAATCGTGACATCGGCGATTTCTTCATACAGCGGATTACGCTCTTTCGCCAATGCCTCCAGCACTTCGCGTGGTGGGGTTTCAACCTGAAGCAACGGACGTTTTTTATCTCGCTGAGTACGGGCCAACTGTTTTTCAATGGTGGTTTCCAGATACACCACCACGCCACGTGCGGACAGACGATTGCGGGTTTCGCGTGATTTCACCGAACCGCCGCCTGTTGCCAGTACAATGCCCTGCTTTTCCGTCAATTCATTAATGACTTTCTCTTCGCGATCGCGGAAGCCTTCCTCGCCTTCCACATCAAATACCCAGCCCACATCAGCCCCGGTACGTCGCTCAATTTCTTGATCGGAGTCGAAGAATTCCATATTGAGCTGCTGAGCTAACTGACGGCCAATAGTGCTTTTGCCGGCACCCATAGGCCCAACCAGAAAGATATTGCGTTTCTCTGCCATTTTTTTGGTATTACTAAGAAATTCGTTAATGATAACCCGCCCCGCCATGTAACCTGCGGCGGAACCTAAACTGAAACCTCATGAGCGATAGTGCGAGAATCAGACAAAAAATTATCTCAATACTCAGGGTAGTTTGGCAACCGAATAAAATGCCACACGAATCAGGCAGCGATAAACCGTGCGTTTTATCTATACCCGTCATACTTCAAGTTGCAGGTGCGTTGGCGTTATTACCCGGACATTCATGGGCCGCGCCCTTCCGGGCCGCAGCACGCCGCGTTAAACGCTACTCCCGGCAGCGCTGTTTAAAACGCGAGCGTTTTGCCCTGCAACTTGAATTATTTGGGGTGTGCGCCGCTGATGTAACACCACTTCCGTGCTCAAGCCGCTATCCTTGTATGCTAAAACGCGGGTATCGTCAAACGATGAAAGGCACTATTTTAACAAAGCGGACCCACAAGACAGGCGGCTCTGCTCGTCCGCCTGCCCGCCTTCAGGCCGCCGGAGTGCGTCTGGCCGACTGAATCAGCGTCGGGGTAATAAAGATGACCAGCTCGCGGCGCGTGTGCTGCTGATTACCGCTGCGGAACCATTGCCCTATACCCGGCAACGCGCCCAGCCCCGGAACCTGCCGCTCGCCCTGATTCTTCTGCTGCTGGAAAATGCCGCCCAGCACAATGGTTTCACCATCCTGAACCGTCACCTGTGTCTGGATTTCCTGTTTATCGATCGCCAGTATCTCTCCTCCCTCTCCCTGTTTGATGGCGCGTCCCGGCATATTCTGGCTAATCAACAGATTGAGCGTAATCTGCCCGCCATGCAGAATCCTGGGCGTGACTTCCATTCCCAGCACCGCTTCTTTGAACTCAATCGACGTTGAGCCACTGGCGCCGCTGGACACCTGATACGGAATCTCCGTGCCCTGCTTGATGCTGGCCGTCTGCTGATGTGCGGTAAACAGGCGCGGACTGGCGATGATCTCCACTTCATTTTCCTGTTCCAGCGCCATCAATTCCAGATCCAGCAGCCGCCCGTTCAGCTTCGCCAGATGAAACCCGGCGTTGACGGCGGGCGACTCCACCGGCAGGCTGACGCTGAAATTGTTCATTTGCAGCGCCTGCCCCGTCGTCGCGGCATCGCCCAGCCCCCAGTTGACGCCCAGCGCCTTAAGATGCTCGCTGCTGATGGTCACGATATGCGCCGCCAGTTGCACCTGCGCCAGCGGCTTGTCCAGTTCCCCAATCCAGGGGCGAATTTGCTCCAGCGCTGAAACTACATCCCTCACCAGCAGCGTATTGGTGCGCTTGTCCACCGTTACGCTGCCACGCTCGGTCAGTAAGGTGCCGCGCTGACTCTGCAGACTCGCTACCACGTCGGCGGCTTCCGCGTACTGCAAGGTGACGGACAGATTCTGCAACGGCAGTTGCTGGCGTTGTTTGGCCGCCAGCTCCTCCTGCTGCCGCTGCCGGTCTTTCATATAGGTATCGGGGTAGACCATCATGACGCTGTCCTGCCGCTCAATCGTCAACTGCCCCATGCGCAGAATGATATCAAGCGCCTGCTGCCAGGGAACCTGCTGCAAATTCAGGCTGACGTTGCCCGTCACACCCGGCGCCACCACCAGATTCAGCTGCTGGTGATCGGCCAGCGCCTGCAAGACGCGCTGAACCGGCACGTCATCGAACGCCAGCGAAACCGGCTCGTCGCCGCGGGCTTCGGCTAACACACAGCTAAACAACATCATCAGCCAGATCAGCCAGCCATACCGGGGTAACCGTCCGCCGGGAAAACATCCTGTCTTCATGCGTCATTCCTTTTTGTGATGAAAGGGCGAGCCCAGATGAACCTCCGCCACCCCACAGCGCGCCGTCTCGTCTGCCGGGCGCAACGTGGCGCCAGTGCGATCCAGCCGCGTAATCCGCCAGTCGCCGGGCGGGATAACGTCACCATCGCGGACTCGCAGCCAGCCGCTTGACGTCTGCGCCAGCCATCCGACCCATTGCGATGACGACCCCACCATTCCTTTCAGCCGCCATTCATCCGGTAACGTTCGGTTCCCGCACGATACGTCCAGCCGCGGTTGAAACGGATCGCGCATCGTCTCCGCCCCCGCCATTCCCGGCAGCCAAACGAGCCACAGTACGATGCTTCGCCATTCGCTCATCGCGCCGTCTCCACTGGCTGCGGCAACGACAGCCGCAGTTCGATGCGCAGCCCGGCCGGCGTTTTTCGGATCGTCAGATGATCAATGCGCAGCACCACCGGGAGCGTCCTGAAACGCGTCAGAAAATTCAGGGTCGCGGCATACTCCGCGCTGAAAACCAGCAGCCAGGCAGGCGATGTCGTGCTTATGTCTTCCGTCTGCACCGGACGCCACGTCACCAGATGTACGCCGCTATCTCGTAGCGGCGCTTCCAGCCACGATGCCACGCGATTCGACGACCAGTCCGCCGCCAAGGGCGGCTGGTCAGCCAGCCAGCGCTGAAGCGGGTGCAAGGCTGGCATCCGGGTAATTTTCTCCCGCCACTGCGCCATGACCAGTGCACTGTCCCGATGCTGCTGCTCAAGTTGCAACAGCAACTGCCGTTCTGCCGAAATCCATACCCCGCCGACAATAAGCGCCACCAGTATCACCAGCGCTGATGGCGCCAGTAACAACAGCCACAACGGCGTCGCCAGCCAGCGGGCAGTCATGGGGTAAAGCCACGCCATCATCCGTTGTCTCCCGTCTCAGCCAACGCCTGCCAATACAGGCGCAACGAGAAACTCAGCCTCGTACTATCCTGCGTGTCGCGCTGCGTCTGTTGTACGCTGGCGTGTTCTATCTGCGGTAACGTCGACATCGCCTTCGCCAGAGTAACGATAGCCGAATAGTGATTACCCACTCCGGATATCTGGAGATGCGCGCCGTTATCGCCGATTTCCGTCAGCCAGAGCGAATCGGGCACCAGCGTCGGCAGCTGTTCAAGCAGCGCCTGATAGCGCAGATTCTGCTGCCGTCCTCGTTCCTGCGCCGCCTGCTGCGCCAGTCGCGCTTTCCGCGCCTGCCAGGCATCCCGCGTCTGGCGGTAGAGCTGTTCATACTGCGATTGTTGCGACTGCGTTTGATCAAGGCGCAGCCGCAGTTCCGCCAGTTGTTGCTGCCAGTACCCGCCGACCACGGCCGCCGCGCAACCGATGCCAGACAGCGAGAAACCCAGCGCCAGCAGGCTCAACCGCATACGCCGATATAACAGGCGCTGGCGCCACGCCAGAAGATTAACCGTCAACATGGTGTATCCTCCGGGCGCATCGCCAGACCGCCGGCAATGGCAAAGGCGGCGGGAAACGCCGGCAACGGAGGTTGCTGCCGCTCAAACGCGCTCAGGGGGGACCAGGGGATCAACGTAGCGGGAAGCTGTTGCAGATACTCCGGCGCGGATGCGCTGAGATAGGCCTGAGGAGAAGCGTTATTTTGATAGCAAGTACTTACATACTTCAGTACATCAGCCGGCTTCGCAACGCTATCCGAACGGCTCGACATGTCATCTGAATGAATGTCGTCGGGATAAAAAGTACCGAATGCCAGCGGTTCCCTCAGCGGCGCAGCCCACAGCCAGTGATCGTCAAAGCGGTGCAGCAACAGGCGATCGGTCGCCAGCCCGGCCTGAGCGGCCATGCAACGCAAAGCGCAGGGCGTAATATCCACAGCGTCGGGCTGCAGGCCGGCATCGCGCAGGCAATGCAGCCAGATGTTCAATTCGGTTTGTCGCGCCGCGGTGACCAGCAGCGTATTCGGCGTTTGCGGGTCGGGACGATAATCCAGCGCCAGATCGTCGCCGCTGACCGGCAACGCCTTTGCCGCCATCTTTCCGATATATTCGCCGCGCCGCGGCTCACGCAAACGACGGTCAGGCAGCGCCAGCCGTTGCTGCAGTACCCGCGAGGCGGGAAATCCCAACCGCAATGAAACAAATCGTGGCAATTCCTGCCGCCATTGACGAAGAACCGTACAAAGCGCGGTGGGATGATGTAGACTACCGCCGCTTAATGTTCCGCCCGGCAACGGCAACTGCCACCAGTGGCGCAATTGCCAGCCATGCCTGCGGCGTTGTACGGCCAGAGCACGCATAAAACCGTCCTGGATATCCAGTCCAACCTGCCAGATGGGATAAGCCATGAGTGTTCGATCTCCTTATCGTTTCATAACAGAACAGATACCCGATGGATGTCGAGGTGCAGATAAGGCGGCCACCGACCGGGTGAATCCCCAGGAACTGAACCCGGTAGCGGCAGGGTGACCAATCTGCCGGGCTGATTCGGCCCCGGTTTACAGCGCCCCCAGGCGGGGCGAGGTCCAGAGAAGGGCCGGGTACAGAGGGCGGCCAACGCGTCTGTAACCTGAAAGATGACGGGTATATCCACCTTGCTGGCTTCCCTTTATACTAGCGCCCGTCTGTTTATAAACTATTCAATTGCTACTGAATGGAAAATCTCCGGTGAAGTTCGTAAAGTACCTATTCATCCTTGCAGTGAGTTGCATTCTGCTGGGAGCCGCTTCGCTCTATGGCCTCTATCGCTATATCGAGCCGCAGTTACCCGATGTCGCCACGCTGAAAGACGTTCGCCTGCAGACTCCGATGCAGGTTTACAGCGCCGACGGCGAACTGATCGCCCAGTTTGGCGAAAAGCGTCGTATCCCGCTGAAGCTGGATCAGATTCCCCCCACGCTGGTGAACGCGTTTATCGCCACGGAAGACAGCCGTTTCTTCGAACATCATGGCGTTGACCCGCAGGGGATTATCCGTGCGGCGGTGATCGCTCTGACGTCCGGCCACGCCTCGCAAGGGGCGAGTACCATCACCCAGCAGCTGGCGCGAAACTTCTTTCTGAGCCCCGAGCGCACGCTGTTGCGTAAAATCAAGGAAGTGTTTCTGGCGATTCGCATCGAGCAAACGCTGACCAAAGAAGAAATTCTTGAGCTGTACCTGAACAAGATCTATCTGGGTTACCGCGCCTATGGCGTCGGTGCGGCGGCGCAGGTCTATTTCGGCCGTCCGGTGGACCAGTTGACGCTGGCGCAGATGGCGATGATCGCCGGTCTGCCGAAAGCGCCGTCCACCTTCAACCCGCTCTACTCCTACGATCGCGCCGTCGCTCGCCGCAATGTGGTGCTGTCCCGTATGCTGGACGAAAACTACATTACGCAGACGCAATACGAGCAGGCCCGCAATGAAAAGCTGGTGGCGGATTATCACGCGCCGGAAATCGCCTTCTCCGCGCCTTATCTGGCCGAAATGGTTCGTCAGGAAATGGTGAAGCGTTATGGCGAAGATGCGTATAACGACGGTTATCAGGTCTACACCACCATCACCCGCAAGTTGCAGTTGGCGGCGGAAGACGCGGTGCATAACAACGTCATCGCTTATGACATGCGTCACGGCTACCGTGGGCCGGAGCAGGTGCTGTGGAAAGTCGGCACCCCGGCCCTGACGCAGGATAAAATCGTCGAGGCATTGAAAAAGCTGCCGGTTTACGGGCCACTGTTCCCGGCGGTGGTGATTGACGCCGGCGCCGACAAAGCCCATGCCATGATGGCCAACGGCGACAAAATCGAACTGCCGCTGGCAGGGGTGCGCTGGGCGCGCGCCTACCGTTCGGATGACCAGCAGGGCCCCACGCCGAAACGTGTGACGGACGTGCTGGAGGCCGGCCAGCAAATCTGGGTGCGTAAAGTCGATAACGACTGGTGGCTGGCGCAAGTGCCGGACGTCAACTCCGCGCTGGTGTCGCTCAATCCGAAAGACGGCGCCGTACTGGCGCTGGTAGGGGGTTTCGACTTCAACCAGAGCAAATTCAACCGCGCCACGCAGGCGCTGCGTCAGGTCGGCTCGAACATCAAACCGTTCCTGTATACCGCGGCGATGGACAAAGGGTTGACTCTGGCCACCATTCTCAACGACGCCCCGATTACGCGCTGGGATCCGGGTGCCGGTTCCGACTGGAGCCCGAAAAACTCGCCTCCGGTGTATGACGGCCCGATCCGTCTGCGTCAGGGGTTGGGGCAGTCGAAAAACGTGGTGATGGTACGCGCGATGCGCGCGATGGGCGTGGATTACGCCGCCGATTATCTGGAGCGCTTCGGCTTCCCGGAACAGAACATCGTGCATACCGAATCGCTGGCGCTGGGCTCGGCGTCCTTTACGCCGCTGCAGGTGGTGCGCGGTTACGCGGTGATGACCAACGGCGGTTATCTGGTCGACCCTTACTTCATCACCAAAATCGACAACGCCAGCGGTAGCACCGTATTCACCGCCACCCCGAAAGTGGTGTGCGATACCTGCAATCTGCCGGTGATCTACGGGGATACCCAACGTTCCGCCGTTCTGTCGGACGACAGCATGGAGAACGTGGCGACCTCGCAGGAAAACCCGGTGCAAGCCGCCCCGCAGGCTGACCCGGCCACGCCGTCGGAAGTCGCCAGACAAGCGGCGACGCAGCCTTATGCGCCGCATGTCATCAGCACGCCGCTGTCTTTCCTGATCAAGGATGCGCTGAACAGTAATGTGTTCGGCGAACCGGGCTGGATGGGAACGGGTTGGCGCGCGGGCAAGGTGTTGCAACGCCGCGATATCGGCGGTAAAACCGGTACCACCAACAACTCGAAAGATGCCTGGTTCTCGGGTTATGGCCCCAATATCGTCGCTTCCGTGTGGATTGGTTTTGACGATCACCGCCGTGACCTTGGCCGGTCATCGGCATCCGGCGTGATTCGCGACCAGATTTCCGGTTACGAAGGCGGCGCGAAGACTGCAGAACCTGCCTGGGATGACTTCATGAAGGTGGCGCTGGCGGGCGTACCGGAACAGAAAACCCCGCCGCCGCCAGGCATCGTGACCGTAACCATCGATCGCAGCAGCGGCAAGCTGTCGGATGGCGGCGCGAACAGCCGTCAGGAATACTTCATTGATGGCACGCAGCCGACCGAACGGGCAGTGCATGACGCCGGCACCACGCTGTTCAATACCAGCAGCGGTCAGGCGGAAGAGCTGTTCTGATCCCGGCGGCGATAGGTTTCTGATTGAGATAGTTTTCTAATTAAAATAGTAAAAAGGCGCGAATATCGCGCCTTTTTCTTTGGTTATCGGTCGTTCTG
The DNA here is from genome assembly GCF_000406205.1 of Dickeya sp. NCPPB 3274. Taxonomy (NCBI): domain Bacteria; kingdom Pseudomonadati; phylum Pseudomonadota; class Gammaproteobacteria; order Enterobacterales; family Pectobacteriaceae; genus Dickeya; species Dickeya sp. NCPPB 3274. The sequence continues at coordinate 4,546,956 of NZ_CM001979.1, forward strand.
ACAGGTCGCTGTCGGTTATTGCCGGCCCAGCCACTGTTGCGCCAGAAACAGCGCGCTGACGTTGCGCGCTTCGCGAAAATCCGGCTCTTTCAGCAGCGACATCATGTCCGCCAGCGGCCAGCGCACCAGTTGCAGCGGTTCCGGTTCGTCGCCCTGCAGGCGTTGCGGGTACAAGCCGTTCGCCACCACCACATTCATACTGCTGGAAAAATAGGACGGCGCCATCGTCAGGGTGGATAACAATTCAAACTGCTCCGCGCCAAACCCGGCCTCTTCCATCAGTTCACGGTTAGCCGCTTCAAACACCGTCTCACCCGGGTCTATCAGCCCCTTGGGAAACCCCAGTTCATACTGCTCAATCCCTACCGCGTACTCACGAATCAACAGCAACTCGTCGCCGCTCACCGGTACAATCATCACCGCTTCGCGGCCCGATGGACGCATACGCTCGTAAACGCGGCGCTCGCCGTTGCTAAATTCCAAATCAACGGATTCCACATTGAACAGACGTGAACGGGCTACGGTCTCAACCTTGAGGATTTTGGGTTTTTGCAGGTTATTATTCATCGTGGCCTCTATAAGGAAACATCAACAGGCTTTCCCTGTTCAGGCCAATGGTCGGCACGGAACAAAAAACCGGTAGAGCCACAGTTTCCTACAGAATATTCAGTGAGTCACATTGTGCGTTAACATTAACAGTTGCTGCAACTCTATCATGGCGACTTTACATATTAGCAACACCGCATACACATTAATTTTTTTTATACAAAAATCATGGCGTGCGCATGGCCGGTTATTGATGACTCATCAGAAAAAATTCAGACTTTCCTCATTTCGGCATTATCTCCCGCTTGCTAACATACGCTGTTAAACAACTAATAGTCGGTTAATTCAGTCATTAACCATGCGACGTGGGTTAACATTGTTCGTGTAGTTTTGTTACTATCCGGAAATAACAGAGGGAACCTTACGCTGTTGGCTGGAGATAATATGCGCACAATACTCATCATATTGGCTGTATTGTTTGCCTGTCTGATTGCGGTAGGGGGGATCATTGGCTATCTCATGTATCGTCGTCTTCTATTCGCCAAACGTTTGCCAGTTACACCGTCGGGACATCGTCAGCTGACGGCGTCGGAACGTATTGCCATCGAACGCTATCTGGCCATGTCCCATCTGGACGGCCCGGTTTCGTCGTCCGTTTCGGTCGCGTCGCCGCGTCTGCCTCGTCTGCTGCCGGGCAACCGGGTGTATCCCATTACTCATAGCATCACCCGCTATGGGCTGAGTACCGATGCGCCCAACAAATGGCGCTACTACATCGACACTCAGGAGATTCACCTGCCCGCGCGCTGGGAGCAATACATCACCCAGAACAATGAGATCGAGCTGATCAAAACCCGTTCGATTCCGCTGGTGGTCTCACTCAACGGTCATTCGCTGACGGAATTCGTCAATGAGATGGATTCCAGCACCGGCGCCGATATCTCCGGCGAACAGGCGTCGATTCGACCGGAAGTCCATGAACACACCGAGCTGGTGGCGATTCGCCGGGAAACACTGGAAGAGCACGCCGTGCACCGCTCACGCGGCCTGCGCGAAACCGGGGTGCTGAGCCTGGCGTTTTTGCTGCTGGTGTTCAGCCTGACCAGCCCGCTGGCGCTGTTGCCCTGGCTGGCCGGCGCCGCCTGCCTCATGGCCGCCTGGGGATGCTGGCAGTTGTTCCGCCCGCCCTCGCAGAAAGAGCTCCGCGAGGTGCATTGCCTGCACGGCACGCCACAATGCATGGGGCTGTTCAGCGACGCCAGTCAAAGCCAGATCGGCAATGTCTCTCTCGGCAATATTGATCTCATCTATCCCCCTCACTGGCAGCCTTATATCGGCTACGATCTCGGCAGAAAAACCGATGTGGATATCTACCTGACCCGTCAGGTGGTGCGTCAGGGTCACTACCTGTCATTACACAACGAAGTCAAATTTTTCCCGCTACAGCAATGGGGCAAAAACGCCGTACTGGCGGTTGGCGCGCTGTTAAGTCTGATCCTGCTGTTGACCTCGGTGCCGCTTGATCTGCCGTTGAAACTCAGTCTGGCCTGGATGCAGGGCGCAAGCAGCATCAAGGTGACTCAGGTAGAAGAACTGGAGCGCATGCCGCTGCACATCGGCGACAAACTGCAGATCCGCGGGACCGGCATGTGCTATGTGCCGCCGATCAACCTTAACCCGACTTCCTCGCGAGCCTCCGCTTTTGCGCCATTTGATTGCGCGGCCATTTACTGGAACAAGGCCGCGCCTTTGCCGTTGCCCGAGTCGGACACCATTGAGAAAACCGCCGCGCTGCAAAAGACGGTCAACGAGCAGTTGCACCCGGCCGCCAGCGACAATCAGGTCAGTTCGCAGTTGGCGGACGCCATCCAGAAATCCGGCATGATTCTGCTGAATAATTTCTCGGATATCGTGCTGAAAACCGATGCGCTGTGTGAAAAAGAAGAAGATTGCACCCGGCTCAAAAACGCGCTGATCAATCTGGGCAACGCCAAGAACTGGGATCTGCTGGTTAAGCGGGCGCGTTCCGGCGCACTGAAGGGCATGAGCGTGGTGCTGCGCCCGGTGAGCGCCGAGTCGCTGGATTCGCTGGTGAAAAACGCCACCGACGAGTTCTATAGCCGCGAAATCATCACGGCGTCCAATTCGCTGAACAGTCCGCCGCCGGGCGGTTTTCTGATTCGCAGCGACGAAGGCCGCCAGTTCGTCAATCATCAGATGCCCGCCACGCCGCTGCGCGATTTCCCGCCGCAGGAGCAATGGCAGGAACTGCAACGTTTGTCATCCCTGCTGCTGCACACGCCGTTTGAGTCCAACGGCGTGATTACTCAACTGAGCATCGATGCCAACGGCACCCGTCATATTTCGCTGCACAGCGAACCTGACGCGGTCACCATGTGGCGTTCGCTGGGCGCCTGCCTGCTGTTGCTGGCCTTCAGCGTCATTCTGATTCTGAATCTGGTGTTGCTGCTGGTGAAGCGTCGCCGCAGTCAGCAGCGTATCGCCAACATTCAGCAATACTACGCTCGCCATCTGGTGCCGGAAGCGCCCGCCGCTACCGCCATGTACGGATAATGCACTTCGCTTCCAGTTCAACGGACTCCCCCCAGATAAGGTAACCGGCCGGCACAATCGGCCGGTTACTGCAATCGACGAGTGCGATCGGCCGCGTTTAGCGGTTATGCTACGCTGATAACATCGACCGCCCCGCCTCCAGCCCAACCGGAAACGGGGCGTATGTCCCGGAGTATGCATGAATCCCGAACTGAACTGGAATGAGATCGATACCGTCCTGCTGGATATGGACGGCACGCTGCTCGACCTGGCGTTTGACAGCTATTTTTGGCTGCAACTGGTGCCGGAATCCCTGAGCCGCCAGCGCAATATCAGCCTGGATCAGGCTCAGCAATTGATCACGGCGGAATATCAGGCGGTGCGCCATACCCTGAACTGGTACTGCTTTGATTACTGGAGCGACCGGCTGGGGCTGGATATCTACCAGATGACCAGCGATATCGGCCACCGCGCCCGCCTGCGCGACGATACCACGCCGTTTCTGCATGCGCTGCGCGAAAGCGGCCGCCGGACTATTTTGCTGACCAACGCCCATCCGCACAGCCTGTCGGTCAAGATAGCCCACACCGGGCTCGATCGGCACCTTGATTTATTACTTTCCACCCATACTTATGGGTATCCCAAAGAGGATCAACGGTTATGGCGAGCCGTTCAGGCGGAAACCGGGTTTAATCCGGCGCGCACGCTGTTTGTGGATGACAGCGAACCCATACTGGATGCCGCCAGAACGTTTGGCATCCGTTATTGTCTGGGCGTCAGTAATCCTGACTCGACTTGCCGGCAGGAAAACCGCTTTCGGCAGCATCCGTCGATGAATGACTATCTGGCGTTGCTCCCGGGCATCCACCAGTCGGTTTCCGTCGGCAATCAGGAGTGTTCATGAGCAAAGACAGCCAGCATGACGATGACAATGCGGTCCGGTTGGACAAGTGGCTGTGGGCGGCGCGTTTTTACAAAACCCGCTCACTGGCGCGCGAGATGATCGACGGCGGCAAAGTGCACTATAACGGCCAGCGCAGCAAACCCGGCAAGCTGGTGGAACTGGATGCCGAAATCACGCTGCGTCAGGGCAACGACGCGCGCACGGTGATTGTCCGCGCCATCAGCGCTCAACGGCGCCCGGCGGCGCAAGCGCAGGTGCTGTATGAAGAAACGCCGCAGAGCATTGAAAAGCGGGAAAAACTGGCGCAGGCCAGAAAGCTCAACGCCCTGTCGATGCCGCATCCGGACCGGCGGCCGGATAAAAAAGAGCGCCGGGATTTAATCAAATTCAAATACAGTGACGCGGAATAAGAGCCTGGCCCATCAGGCGTTATTGGCGCAGCCAGTTTGGACACGGACAGCGCGGAAAAACCGGAGCGTACACCTAGTACGTGAGGATTTCGAGCACTGCCCAGGGCCAAAATGACAAGTAAAATAGCCCTGGTGGGCCAGGCTCTAAGCCGTCATCACCACGAGAGAACATTATGGCCAATCATGACCAATTGCATCGTTATCTGTTCGAAAATCATGCCGTTCGCGGCGAACTGGTAACAGTAAGCGACACCTTCCAGCAGATGCTGGCCAATCACGACTACCCCACGCCGGTAAAAAATCTGCTGGGTGAAATGCTGGTCGCCACCAGCCTGCTGACCGCTACGCTGAAATTCAGCGGCGATATCACCGTGCAGTTGCAGGGCGACGGCCCGCTGAAACTGGCGGTGATCAACGGCAACCACCAGCAGCAGATGCGCGGCGTCGCCCGCCTGCAAGGCGACATCGCCGCCGACAGCTCGCTGCACGACATGGTGGGCAACGGCTATCTGGTGATCACCATTACCCCGACCGAGGGCGAGCGCTATCAGGGCGTAGTGGGGCTGGACGGCGACAACGTGGCCGCCTGTCTGGAAAACTACTTCCAGCAGTCCGAGCAGTTGCCGACGCGCCTGTTCATCCGCACCGGCGAACATGATGGCCGCCAGTGCGCCGCCGGGATGCTGCTGCAGGTTCTGCCCGCACAGCACGGCAACCGCGAAGACTTCGACCACCTGACCCAGTTGACCGCCACCGTCAAGAGCGAAGAGCTGTTCGGTCTGCCAGCCGAAGAGGTGCTTTATCGTCTGTACCATCAGGAAAACGTCACGCTGTATGAACCGCAGCCGGTGGCGTTCCACTGCCACTGTTCGCGGGAACGCTGCGCTGACGCGCTGATGACCCTGTCGGCGGACGAGGTCAACGACATTCTGGCGCAGGACGGACAGATCGATATGCACTGCGACTACTGCGGCAGCCATTATCTGTTCAGCCCGCAGGATATTGCCGACCTCCGTCAGTCCGGCGCCGAGCCGACCCTGCACTGATTCCTCGTTTTAGCGGCCCGCCTGCGGGCCGTTTCTCCCGTTTCACAACCACCAAACCACTTTTACAGCGTTCGGACTACAAAAAACCGCCCGCGCTCTCACCCGGTTATTTCGCTTACACAACAACCCCTTGCTTACTTTTCATTCACATGTATAAGCAAAGTTATTAATGAATTTATTTAATTTTTTGATTGTTATCGCGGTTAAAATAAGCTCGCCTTCTAGACTTACTAACAGTACGACTATAACGATCTAGGAGTAGCAACATGCAGATAAAAGGCATTACGCCAGAAGCACTGACGGCTTATGGCATTCATGATGTCCGCGAAATTGTCTACAACCCAAGCTACGATTTACTTTTTACTGAAGAAACATCCCCTACCCTACAAGGCTATGAACGCGGTATCGAAACCCAGTTGGGCGCCGTTGCCGTTGATACCGGCATTTTCACCGGCCGCTCCCCGAAGGATAAGTACATCGTCCGCGACGATGTGACCCGCGACACCGTCTGGTGGTCCGATCAGGGCAAAGGCAAAAACGACAACCATCCGCTCAGCCAGGAAAACTGGCAACACCTGAAACAGCTGGTCACCAGCCAGTTATCAGGCAAACGCGTGTTTGTCGTTGATGCTTTCTGCGGCGCCAACGCCGACACGCGCCTTAAAGTTCGTTTCATCACCGAAGTCGCCTGGCAGGCTCACTTCGTGAAAAACATGTTTATCCGCCCCAGCGATGAGGAGTTGCAGGGTTTCGAGCCGGATTTCATCGTGATGAACGGCGCGAAATGCACCAACCCGCAGTGGCAGGAACAAGGGCTGAACTCGGAAAACTTCGTGGCCTTCAACCTGACTGAGCGCATCCAGCTCATCGGCGGCACCTGGTACGGCGGCGAAATGAAGAAAGGTCTGTTCTCCATCATGAACTACCTGTTGCCGCTCAAAGGCATCGCCTCCATGCACTGTTCGGCCAACGTGGGCGAAAAAGGTGATGTGGCGGTGTTCTTCGGCCTGTCCGGCACCGGCAAAACCACGCTGTCCACCGACCCGAAACGGCAGTTGATCGGCGATGACGAGCACGGCTGGGACGACGACGGCGTGTTCAACTTTGAAGGCGGTTGCTACGCGAAAACCATCAATCTGTCCGCTGCAGCGGAGCCGGATATTTATCACGCCATCCGCCGCGACGCGCTGTTGGAAAACGTGACCGTGCTGGCGGACGGCAGCGTGGATTTTAGCGACGGCTCAAAAACCGAAAACACCCGCGTGTCCTACCCGATCTATCACATCGATAACATCGTCAAGCCGGTATCCAAAGCCGGGCACGCCACCAAGGTGATTTTCCTGACCGCCGATGCCTTCGGCGTACTGCCGCCGGTTTCCCGCCTGACCGCGGACCAGACCCAGTACCACTTCCTGTCCGGCTTTACCGCCAAACTGGCAGGCACCGAGCGCGGCGTGACTGAACCGACGCCCACCTTCTCCGCCTGCTTTGGCGCGGCGTTCCTGGCGCTGCACCCGACGCAGTACGCCGAAGTGCTGGTGAAACGCATGCAGGCGGCGGGCGCCAAAGCCTATCTGGTGAACACCGGCTGGAACGGCACCGGCAAGCGAATCTCCATCAAGGACACCCGCGGCATTATCGACGCGATCCTCAATGGCAGCATCGACGACGCCGAAACCCAGACGCTGCCGATCTTCGATCTGTCGATCCCGACCGCGCTGCCGGGCGTGGATCCGGCGATTCTGGATCCGCGCGACACCTACGCCTCCCCGGCGCAGTGGGAGGAGAAGGCGCACGATCTGGCGCAGCGCTTTATCACCAATTTCGACAAGTACACCGACACCCCTGCCGGTGCGGCGCTGGTTTCCGCCGGGCCGAAGCAATAACGACGGTAACGCGCAGCCGTTACCCGGCAGCCACCGACAGCAAAAAGGCGCGTTCATCGCGCCTTTTTCTTTACCGTTTTCGTCGTTTTTCTGGCAGCGTACGCCGCTGCTTGTTCTATTTCTTTCTGCCGCTTACAGGGGCCGATGCCGCCGGTTGCCATCACGCGCCGGCGTGCCGCCGGATTGATTCGGGAAGGTTAACGGCAGATAGGCTCTCACCCGCAGTCCGCCGCGCTCACTGACGCCGACATCCAGCGATCCGTTGTGCGCATCAATGATACGCTGCACAATCGCCAACCCCAGACCAGTGCCGCTGGTGCTGCGGGCGCTATCGCCACGCACAAACGGCTGGAACAGGTGCGCAAGCTGCGACGGTTCGATGCCGGGGCCGTCGTCTTCCACCTGGAACCAGGCGCGCTGCAACTCACGGCCGCTGCTGACGCGAATCCAGCCGTTGCCGTAACGGGCCGCGTTCACCACCAGATTCGCCACCGCCCGCTTGATGGACAACGGGCTAACCTTCATTTGCAACTCGCCCAGAGCAAGTTCGCTGTCGATCTCGCGCTCGTAACCGCTTTCCGACGCCACCACTTCCCCCAGAATCGCGTTGAGGTCGGCCACCTCCATCTGCATTTCCTGACCGGTGCGCAGATAGTCGATGAACTGCTCAATGATGGCGTTGCACTCTTCGATATCCTTATTAATCGACTCCGCCAGATATTCATCTTCCTGGCCCATCATCTCCGTCGCCAGACGAATACGGGTCAGCGGCGTGCGCAGGTCGTGGCTGACGCCGGCCATCAGCAGCGTGCGGTCATCCGCCAGCAGCTTGACCCCGGACGCCATCTGATTGAAAGCGCGCGTCACCGAACGGACTTCCGACGCGCCGTACTCGCGCAGCGGCGGCGGAATAATGCCTTTCCCCACCTGAATGGCGGCGTGCTCCAGCTCCACTAGCGGTCGGTTCTGCACCCGGATAAATAGCCAGGCGCCGCCGATCACCAGCAGCATAATCGCCAGGGTATAACGGAACAGCGGCGAGAAATCGCCCTGATGGATTTCCGTCAGCGGCACCCGCACCCAGATATCCGGCGACAACCAGGTTTTCAGCCACACCACCGGGGTATTCTTGCTCACTTCCACCCGCACTTCGGTCGGCCCGCCCAGTTGCTGCGCCATCTGCTGACTCAGAAACTTGTAGTGTTGCGCCCAGCGCAGCCCGCTCTCCTCCGCCGCGGCGTTGGTGTAGAGCGAGATGCCCAGTTCGCGGTAAATCTCACGCCGGAACGCGGGGGGCACGTCCAGCGTGGAACCGTCTTCCAGTTGCAGCTTGTCGGTCATCAACATTCTGACCTCGTAGGCCAGAACCTTGTTGAACTGCTGCAGGCTGGGCAGAATCGCGAAGTTAAGCACCACCAGATAGGTGGTGACCAGACTGACGAACAGCAGAGTAACAATCAGCAACAGCGTACGGGCGAAGGCGCTGCGCGGAGAGAAGCGCCATCGAATCATGCTTTACTGCCGTCCGGCACAAACACGTAACCCAGCCCCCACACGGTCTGGATGTAACGCGGATGTGCCGGGTCTTCCTCTACCATGCGGCGCAGACGGGAAATCTGCACATCAATCGAGCGTTCCATGGCGCTGTACTCACGGCCGCGAGCCAGGTTCATCAGTTTATCGCGGGACAACGGCTCGCGCGGATGGCTGACCAGCGCCTTGAGTACGGCGAACTCGCCGCTGGTCAGCGGCATCGGCTCGTCGTCGCGGAACATTTCGCGCGTGCCCAGATTCAGTTTGAACTTGCCGAACGCGATAATCGCCTCTTCCTGCGACGGCGCGCCCGGCAATTCGTTGGCCTGACGGCGCAAAACCGCACGGATACGGGCCAGCAGTTCGCGCGGGTTAAACGGTTTGGGAATGTAGTCGTCCGCACCGATTTCCAGCCCCACGATCCGGTCCACTTCTTCGCCTTTCGCCGTCACCATAATGATCGGCATCGGGTTACTTTGGCTGCGCAGACGGCGACAGATGGACAGACCATCTTCCCCCGGCAACATCAGGTCCAGCACCATCAGATGGAAGGATTCGCGCGTCAGCAGGCGATCCATCTGTTCGGCGTTAGCGACGCTACGGACCTGAAAACCCTGTTCGGTCAGATAGCGTTCCAGCAACGCACGCAGGCGCATATCGTCATCCACAACCAGAATTTTATAATTCTCTTGCATCTCTCTTCTCCAAAGACGTGATAGCCGCCAGCGCTTGGCTTTATTACGAAACACCATCTGATATTGTTCAGAAACCGGCAATGAACTGACAGTCGTTTCTGGTATATATTCTAGGCAAAATTGTTACAAAGGGTATAAAAATACGTTGTAATCAAGCCGTTCCCATCACCGGGCACTGCAAATCACGCCACAAATGACGATTTATCCGCTATGTTATCTCACAGCCAACGATTATAACGATTTTATGATCCTCACATTTCAGAAAAGCGTATGAAAACCGATCTGATCACGCGCGAAGGCTATGAAGCCCTGCATCAGGAACTCAACTATCTGTGGAAGGAACGCCGCCCGGAAATCACGGAGAAGGTAGCCTGGGCCGCCAGCCTGGGCGATCGCAGCGAAAACGCCGATTACCTCTACAACAAACGCCTGTTGCGTGAAATCGACCGCCGGGTGCGCTATCTGCGCAAACGCCTGCAGGTCGTGCGCGTGGTGGATTACTCCCCCCAGCAAGACGGCAAGGTGTTTTTCGGCGCCTGGGTCGAGGTGGAAAACGAAGACGGCGACGTGAAACGCTTTCGGATCGTCGGGCCGGATGAAATTTACGGCCGCAAGGATTACATCTCAATTGACGCCCCAATGGCGCGCGCGCTGCTGAAAAAAGCGGTGGATGAAGAAGCGGTGGTTAATACGCCAACCGGCCCAAAGGTCTGGTACGTCAATAAAATCGACTATCGCAACCCTATCGACTGACCTGCCCGAACCCCGTCATTCCGGCGGGCGTTTTTCCGGCAGCGCCCGCCTTGTCCGCTGTTCCGGCACACAAATATCAAAATGCGTTGCTATTAGTCATTCTTATTCTTTTTTTTAGACATATTAAATCTTACCTTCACATATTTGTTCTCACTTTGACATAAAGATGTCATTTCCCTCCCTTACCGTGGCAACGGTGATTATGGAGGGCCCGTTTATGTTTAGCCTGGATAACCTATTACAAGAACTTGCTCCGCATCGTTCCACTCCAACCTGGCAGCGTTCACTGCTGCGTAGTCTGTTGTTCGAGAATGAATTCCAGCAATTTTCCCGGCGTTACCCCCACCTCAAAGGACTGGATTTGGTGGAACAGGTTCTGGATTACTTCAGCCTCAATTGTGAAATGGTGGAAGGCGATCTGGAAAACATCCCTAGTCATGGACCGGTGGTACTGGTCGCCAACCACCCGATCGGTTCGCTGGACGGCCTGGCGTTGCTACGTACCGTCGCCAGCGTGCGCCCGGATGTGCGTATCGTCGCCAGCCAATTACTTTCCTATATCGAACCCCTGAAAAACCTGTTTTTTTCGGTGGACAACTTTAGCAACCGCACCCGGCGCCACCAGCTCGCCGCCATCCAGGAACATCTGGCCGGCGATGGCGCGATCATTATATTCCCCGCCGGCGAAGTCTCCCGCATGAGCCTGAAAGGCATCCGGGACGGCCACTGGCATAGCGGCTTTATCCGCATGGCGGCCAAAGCGCGCGCGCCGATTGTGCCGATTCATATCAGCGGACGTAACAGCAATCTGTTCTACCTGTCGTCGCTGATTTATCGCCCGCTGTCCACCCTGTTGCTGGTGCGGGAAATGTTCCGCCAGCATGGCAACCGGCTGCGCTTTCGTATCGGCGCGCAGATCCCTCACTCAACCTGGAGTCAGGGCGAATGGCAGCCCAACGATCTGGCCGCCCGCTTCCGCCGCCATGTCTACCGGCTGGGGCAAGGCAAACCCGGCTGTTTTAACGGCGACAAGCCGATTGCGCTGCCGGAAGAACGCGCGTTGCTGAAACGGGCGCTGGAAACCTGCGAAGCACTCGGTACCACGCCGGACGGCAAAAAAATCTATCTCTATCGTCGCGGCAGCGAAGATTACGTGCCGATCCTGCGCGAGCTGGGCCGCCTACGCGAAATCGCCTTTCGCGCCGTCGGTTCCGGCACAGGTAAACGCCGGGATCTGGACCGCTTTGATGACGACTACCAACACCTGATTTTGTGGGATGACCGCGAGCTGGAAATTGTGGGAGCCTATCGTTTCATTCCCACCGCAGAACTCGTAGCGGAAAAAGGTCTTTCCGCCTTATTCAGCCACAGCCTTTTTCAGTATGGCGAAGAGATGAACCCAATTTTATCTCAGGGAATCGAGTTGGGCCGCAGCTTTATCCAGCCTAAATACTGGGGTAAGCGTGGTCTGGACTACCTGTGGCTTGGAATCGGCGCTTATCAGGCGCGTTATCCACACTGCCGTTACCTGTTCGGTATCGTCTCTTTCGGTACTATGCCTCTGACGGCGAAAGACTTGATGGTGGCATTCTACCGGCTGTATTTTTCGGCCCGACATCCCTTCGCTCACTCCCGACGACCTTATCCTACTTCCTTACCGGACGCGCTACGACAGTTTGACGGCAATGACTATCAGCAAGATCTGACCCGGCTAAAAAGTATGCTGGGCAACATGGGATGTTCCATTCCAACACTCTACAAGCAGTATTCTGAGCTATGCGAACCTGGCGGCGTGCAATTCATGGATTTCGGCATCGACCCGGATTTTGGCAACAGTGTAGACGGGCTGATACTGGTAGATATTCAACAGATGAAAGCCTCCCGCTATCAACGTTACTTTGCGCCCTTTCGCCAGAACTGACCAAGGCGGCTTGCCGCCAAAACCCTCCGTTTGTCTGACTGGCATTTTGCGCCGTCAATCCGTATAACTGTCCCCCAGTCGTTTATCCTTTCAACGTTCATTATCTCGCTAATAAAACTATCTTACTGATAACACTATGACGAATGCATTAAGCCAGATTATTGCCAGCGAACTGCAGGCACGAACCGAACAGGTCAGTGCGGCCATTCAACTGCTGGATGAAGGCAACACGGTTCCTTTTATCGCCCGTTACCGTAAAGAAGTCACCGGCGGGCTGGATGACACCCAACTGCGTCAGTTGGAAAGCCGCCTGTCTTACCTGCGCGAGCTGGAAGAACGCCGCCAGACCATCCTCAAATCCATTGAGGAACAAGGCAAGCTGACCGACGCGCTGGCGACGTCGATCAACACCACGCTCAGCAAGACCGAGCTGGAAGACCTCTACCTGCCTTACAAGCCCAAACGCCGCACGCGCGGGCAAATCGCCATCGAAGCCGGACTAGAGCCGCTGGCGGACAACCTGTGGAACGACCCGAGCCAGACGCCGGAACACGTGGCCGACGCTTACGTCAATGCCGATAACGGCGTGGCCGACGTCAAGGCCGCGCTGGACGGCGCGCGCTATATTCTGATGGAGCGTTTCGCCGAAGACGCCGCACTGCTGGCTAAGGTGCGTGATTACCTGTGGAAAAACGCCCATCTGGTGTCCCGCGTGGTGGAAGGCAAAGAGGAAGACGGCGCGAAATTCCGCGACTACTTCGACCATCACGAACCGCTGTCGCAGGTGCCGTCGCACCGGGCGCTGGCGATGTTCCGCGGCCGTAACGAAGGTGTGCTGCAACTGGCGCTTAACGCCGATCCGCAGTTTGACGAACCGCCGAAAGAGAGCCACTGCGAGCAAATCATCGTCGACCATCTGGGATTGCGTCTCGGCAACGCGCCGGCGGACGGCTGGCGGCGCGCGGTGGTGAACTGGACCTGGCGCATCAAGGTACTGCTGCACCTGGAAACCGAGCTGATGGGCAGCGTGCGTGAAAAAGCCGAAGACGAAGCCATCAACGTGTTTGCCCGCAACCTGCACGACCTGCTGATGGCGGCGCCCGCCGGCATGCGCGCGACGATGGGGCTGGACCCGGGCCTGCGCACCGGCGTGAAAGTGGCGGTGGTGGACGCCACCGGCAAACTGGTGGCGACCGACACCATCTATCCGCACACCGGTCAGGCCGCCAAAGCGGCTACCGTGGTAGCGGCGCTGTGCATCAAGCATCAGGTGGAGCTGGTCGCCATCGGCAACGGTACCGCCTCGCGCGAAACCGAGCGTTTCTTCCTCGATACCCAGAAACAGTTCCCGGACATCCGAGCTCAGAAGGTGATCGTCAGCGAAGCGGGCGCGTCGGTGTATTCCGCCTCCGAACTGGCGGCGCTGGAGTTCCCGGATCTGGACGTGTCGCTGCGCGGCGCGGTGTCCATCGCCCGCCGCCTGCAGGACCCGCTGTCCGAATTGGTCAAGATCGACCCCAAATCCATCGGCGTCGGCCAGTACCAGCATGACGTCAGCCAGACGCAACTGGCGAAGAAACTGGACGCGGTGGTGGAAGACTGTGTGAACGCCGTCGGCGTCGACCTCAACACCGCCTCGGTGCCGCTGCTGACCCGCGTGGCCGGCCTCACCCGGCTGATGGCGCAGAACATCGTCAGTTGGCGCGACGAAAACGGGCGCTTCAACAACCGCGACCAACTGCTGAAAGTCAGCCGTCTCGGTCCGAAAGCCTTTGAGCAGTGCGCCGGCTTCCTGCGTATCAACCACGGCGACAACCCGCTTGACGCCTCCACCGTCCACCCGGAAGCCTACCCGGTGGTGGAGCGTATTCTGGCCGCCACCGAGCAGAAACTGCAGGACCTGATGGGCAATTCCAGTGCGCTGCGCACCCTGAAACCGGCCAGCTTTACCGATGATCGCTTCGGGGTGCCTACCGTCACCGACATCATCAAAGAGCTGGAAAAACCGGGGCGCGATCCGCGGCCTGAATTCAAGACCGCCAGCTTTGCCGACGGGGTGGAAACCCTCAACGATCTGATGCCGGGCATGATTCTGGAAGGCGCCGTCACCAACGTCACCAACTTCGGCGCGTTTGTGGATATCGGCGTACACCAGGACGGGCTGGTGCACATCTCCTCACTGTCGGATCGCTTCGTGGAAGACCCGCATCAGGTGGTGAAAGCCGGCGACATCGTCAAGGTGAAGGTGCTGGAAGTGGACCTGCAACGCAAACGCATCGCGCTGACCATGCGGCTGGACGAACAGCCGGGCGAGGGCAACAGCCGTCGCGGCGGCGGCGGACGCGAGCGCGACAACGGCAATAATGCGCCGCGCCCGTCGCAAGCAGGGAACAAGGCCCGTCCGCGCCAGAGCAGCACGCCGGCAGGCAACAGCGCCATGAGCGACGCGCTGGCGGCAGCGTTTAAGAAACGGTGATATCTCTGCCAGGGTTCAGGCTATCGAGCCTGAACCCTTTATTCAGGAGCGGTGACGGGCGTATCATGCCCGAATGATATGCATATGCAAAAGACAACAATCCTCATCAGATTAACTACATAAAAATTATTTCAAGTGCCTCAAAAGGAAATTACACATGGATACAGTGGAAGAAATAGGTGGAACATACTTTTATAATGGGATGATAAATTTAAGCGCAGGTGAATTATTCTTCTGGGTTATGGTTGATGAAACCATGAAACACTTTGGCATTGATGATGCACTCGCGATGAGCATGATTCTTTTAGGGAGAAATGATCAAGACACAAGAAGAAAACCGTCCGGTGCAATAAAAGGAACGTCATTATCTAGCATATACTCAAGACGAATATTCAAAAAAACAAAAATCCCGCTGGGAATATCATTACCAACGATTATTGGCGGTCCAATCCAAGGATTAAAGATAAGGTTTGTCAGGAACCTAGGGACATTCGTTGGCAGAACAATACCTGTTTTAGGTTGGGCCATATTAATTTGCGATGTAAGCACCATATCCTATAATACTGTACGACACTACAATCAGATAGCCAGAGGAGAGGATAAATTATATGGAAATTAATAAGAAGAAAGTAATAGATCTGGTAGAGAGACACGCTGGAATTTCAATAACTCCATATCAAAAAGAAATAACAGAGGAAACTATAATAAACTCAGACTTTGATTTTGATGATGATGAAATACAGGCATTGATGTCTGATTTCTTTAAAGAACTAAATGTCACCCCAGATGGTTTTAATATAAAAAATTATTATTATGATTATTCAGAACATAGTTTTCTCTCTCTTTTAAACCCTTTTAAAAAGATAGAAAAACCAGAATTAAAAATATTATCTGTAGCGATGCTTATAGAATCTGCAAGATTAGGACGTTGGCTTTACGACTGACCTCCGAAGTGCATACTATACCCGTCACACATCAAATCTTAGTTTAGGGTATATACTTCGGAGGTTATTAAAAATAATAATTAATCTCTTCGTTATACTCCATCATGCCAGATACTATAACCAGAAGTGCCGGCAGCTTTATGCGACCAAGATATGCTTTTATATTTAAGCATAATCTCTTCATAAGGGATTGACTCTATATTATTTATAGAGTGCGGATACGATGAAGATACAGATACTACTCTGGCATCAGCCAATGTTAATTCATAAAAAACTTCCAACTTCCCAGCTGAATTCGTTCTATAGAAGAAAAAATTTGCCGTTAACTTTTCATTTGAAGTAATGGATACGCCTAACAGCGGAGAAGATTTATCGATAGGCTTTACTAACTGTATCGGATGATGAGCCACATTATCATCTCGTGTTATCGTATGGTTCAATCCTAATACCTGTATCTGATCTTCATGTCCAGACTGATAACGATTACCGATAGAATCTATAGTAGAACAGCCAGAAGAAATTAATCCCTGCTGATCGCCTTCCAAAGTTAGATAAATAAGATATGACATTTTTACATCCTTTTTTCTATTCAGTCATCCACGTGTGATACTTTCTTTTAAAACTGGCATTACAAAAATTACATCGAGCTGATTTAAATACAGCAACCGAATCGCAGAGATCCTTGTATCACAATCCTCGTATTTCGATAAACCATTCCCATTAATCTACTGCACCTATAGATTTTCCCCCACAAACCCCACCACATGCTCCACAAACGCTTCCGGATGGGAAATAAACGGCGCGTGGGCGGCTTTCGGCATCACTACGGAGGTGGAGTGCGGGTACTGTGCGTCCATCAGCGCGGCGACTTTGCGCGGCACCAACCCGTCCAGCGCGCCGTACAGACGCAGGAACGGCACGGTCAGTGTGGTCAGCGGTTCACGCAGATCGGCGTGGCGCAGGATCTCCAACCCGGCGTTCAGCACTTCGGTAGTAGGCGTCGGTTGACCGGACAGCGCCACTTTCAGCAAGCGGGCGTCTTTTCTGGCGCTTTCGGTACCCAGCGTCTGCAACGCCAGAAAGCGCTCGATGGTGCCGAAGAAATCTTCACTCAGCATTTGCTGGAAACCGGACAACACCTGTGGGCGGATGCCCGGCCAGTCGCCGCGCGCTTCAAAGCACGGGGACGACGCCAGCGTAATCAGCGCATTGACCCGTTCCGGCGCGCTCAGCGCCGCCTGACTGGCTACCAGCCCGCCCAGCGACCAGCCCAGCCATACCGCCCGCTCCGGCGCCTGCGCCAGCACCTGCTGCGCCATGTCGGCAAGCGACATCACCCCGAATCCCTGACTCTGACCATAACCCGGCAGGTCCACCCGATGCAGCCTGAAATGCGGGGCCAGTCGCATGACGATGTTGTTCCATACCTGCGAATTCATTCCCCAGCCATGCAGCATCACAAGTTCGCATGTTCCTTCCCCTTCCGTTTGCCAGTGCAGTGCTCCCATGGGTTATGTTGTCCTCCGTCAGAAATGGAATAATTCAGGCCACGCCGCCCGGCATGCCTGATGACTCAGGGAAATGCGATGTTGACGATCATGGCACAGTGCTGGCTCTGCCAGCAGCCGCTCTATCATAGTCATCACGGGATTTGCAGTCACTGTCGCCGTCATCTGCCGCTGCCGGTCACCAGCTGTCCGCGCTGCGGCCTGCCTTCGGCGTCCGACACGCTGCCGTGCGGACGGTGCCTGCAACAGCCGCCGCCGTGGCAGTCGTTGCTGTTTGTCAGCGATTATCGGCCGCCGCTGAGCACGCTGCTCAAACGCGTCAAATTTCAGGGGCGCACCGAGCTGGCGCCGGCGTTGGCGCGGCTGATGCTGCTGCAATGGTTGGCGCGCCGCCAGGACACCGCCCTGAGCCTGCCCGCCGCGTATCCGCGGCCTGACGCCATCGTCACCGTTCCTCTGCACCGACGGCGTCACTGGCGGCGCGGCTTCAACCAGACCGACCTGCTCGCGCGTCTGCTGGCGCGCTGGCTGGGCTGCGCGTATCACCCCGCCGCGCTGATCCGTGTGCGTTCTACCGTTCCCCAGCAGACGCTGGGCGCGCATTCCCGTCGCCGCAACCTGCGCGGCGCGTTCGAGTGTCGGCATGACGTCGACGGTAAACGGTTAGTGCTGCTGGACGATGTGGTGACCACCGGCAGCACCGCGGCGGAAGTCAGCCGGGTATTGCGCCATGCCGGCGCGCGGCAGGTTCAGGTGTGGTGTCTATGCCGCACCTTGTCGTAACCGCCGGGATGGGCGTATTATAACCAACTGGCGTAGTCAACTATTGAGTTAACATTATGATTCGTATTACCGACGCTGCTCAGGAGCACTTTGCCAAGCTGCTGGCCAAACAGGAGGAAGGCACCCAGATCCGTGTCTTCGTCATCAATCCCGGTACCCCGAACGCCGAGTGCGGGGTGTCCTACTGCCCGCCCGATGCCGTCGAGCCGAACGATACCGAGCTGAAATTTGAGAAACTGTCCGCCTACGTGGATGAACTCAGCACGCCGTATCTGGAAGACGCCGAAATCGACTTCGTGACCGACCAGTTAGGTTCCCAGCTGACGTTAAAAGCGCCGAACGCCAAGATGCGCAAAGTCGGCGACGATGCTCCGCTGATGGAGCGCGTGGAGTATGTGCTGCAATCCCAGATCAACCCGCAGTTGGCCGGTCACGGCGGCCGCGTCACGCTGATGGAAATTACTGGGGAAGGTTACGCCATTCTGCAGTTCGGCGGCGGCTGCAACGGCTGTTCCATGGTGGATTACACCCTGAAGGAAGGCATCGAAAAAGAGCTGTTGCAGAAATTCCCGGAACTGAAAGGGGTGCGTGACCTCACCGAGCATCAGCGCGGCGAACACTCCTACTATTGATAGGATGTCATTCTGACAGGATGTCGCTTGGGATAGTCATTCTTATCAGATGGATACGATGCAGTGCTGATCGGATGCGATGCTGACGACCGGCCCCATCGAGCCGGTTTTGATTATCACGGGCGGCCAGTCACCTGGCCGCCCGTCGTTTTTCCCGGCGCCGCTTACTCGCCGCCGCTCAGGCTTTTTTCGTTCTTTCTTTTTCGTTTCTTTCTTTTTTGTCTCTCCTTTTTTGTTTCTTCCTGCTGCTCGTTACCTGCCGGCTTCGCCGTCTTTCTGGTCCGCGACGGTACCGGTCCGCCACGACGCAAATCGATATCCCGAATCAACCGTTCCAGATAGCGGTCGGTAAAAATGGAATCCAGCGAACGGCTCAGCTTGCGCCGCCAGTTGGGGTATTCCTGATGGGTGCCCGGCACATTCACCGGCGTCGCCATATCCAACCAGTCTTCAAGCTGCAATCCCAGCAGCGCGCTGGCGCTGTCGGCCAGATAACGCTGCACTCCGCGGTTAAGCTGGGCGCTCATGGTCGTGAGCGATGCATTACGCCCAACCCGCTGCGGCAGCAGTCCCTGTTCATGCAGGGCGTCAAGCAGCCCCTGCTTGGCGCTTTCCCGCGCGTCGTGCTGCTGTTGCAGCAATGCGTCGGTGGGATACAGCCCGAGATCCTTGCCCAGCGTCAGATCGACGCCCTGCCAGTAGCCACGCAGCGTCGCCAGGTCGTGGGTGGTGATCGTGGCCATTGAGCGAGGCGGATACTCGTCCGGCGCGCGAAAACGATCGTGCTGATCCTTTTCAAAAAACAGTACCTTATAGGAATAGATGCTGTTGTCGCGCAGTTTGTTGACGATCTCATCCGGCACCGTCCCCAGATCTTCGCCGATCACCAGACAGCGATGACGATGGCTTTCCAGCGCCAGAATCCCCAGCAGATCATCCACCGGATAAAGCACATAAGCGCCGTGGGTTGCGGTGCTACCGCTCAGAATCCACCACAGCCGCAGCAGCCCCATCACATGGTCGATACGCAGCGCGCCGCTGTGCGCCATGTTGCTGCGCAACAAATCGATAAACGGCTGATAGCCGCGCTGGCGCAGCAGAATCGGGTGCATCGGCGTCAGGTTCCAGTTCTGTCCGCCCGGCCCCAGCGGATCCGGCGGCGCGCCAAGCGTCACCGACATGCAGTGCAATTGCTGATCGCCCCAGGTATCCACGCCGCCCTGCGCCACCCCCACCGCCAGATCGCGATACAGACCGATCGGCATGCCCAGTTGTTTGCTGTGGGAAAAACAGGTCGCCAGCTGTTCATGCGCCAGCCACTGCAGCCAGCAATAAAACTGCACATCATCGGCGTGTTCCTGTCGGAATCGCAGCGAGGCGTCGCTACGCGCGTCATGGTATTCCCGCGGCCACTGTAACCAATCGGCGGCCGGTTCGTCCTGCTTCTTCAGCCACGCCTGCAACGCGTCATAAGTCGCCTGCTGCAACAGGCTTTCATCGTGGGTTTTCAGAAATTGCTGGAAGGCGGTTTTGCGCGGGTCCAGCGCGTTGCGGCGATTGAAATGGTTGAACGCCAGCCGCAGCGCCGTCAGTTTCAGGCTGGTGACCGCGGCGTAATCCACCCATCGGCTGGCGCGGGCGGCCGTCAGCCGTCGCTGGACGTCATCCTGCTTCCACCACTCGCAGGCGGCGTCGCTCTGATGAAAATCATCCACCTGATTCACATCGATATAGATAATATTCAGCCAGTTGCGCGATGACGGGCTGTACGGGCTGGCGGCTTCCGGTTCGGCCGGATAAAGCGCGTGCAACGGATTAAGGCCGACAAAAGCGCCGCCCCGGCGCGCTACCTGCTCCACCAGCGTTTTCAGGTCGCCGAAATCGCCGATCCCCCAGTTATCCGACGAACGCAGGGTATAAAGCTGCACCGTGACGCCCCACCAGCGTTTTCCCTGCGTCAGCGCTTCCGGCTCATAACACCGCGCCGGCGCCACTATCACCCGGCATGACCACTGCTGCTCGCCCTGCGTCAGAATGAGTTGGTGGTAGCCGAGCGGCAGGTTGTCCGGCAACGCCAGCGCCGCCTGCCCGGCCGAACGCCCTTCGATAATGCCGCCTTTCTCATAGGTGAGCGTCCAGCCATACTCGCCTTCATCGCGCAGCGGCAACCTATGCTGTTGCCCCTGCCGGAATACGCACACCGAAGGCAACGGCGCTATCGTCGGAGCCGCCACATCAAGCAGTTGCAGCAGTTTCGCGCGGGTTTCCTGGTCTATCGCCTGTTCATTACCGTAAGCATCTTTATAGGTATCAGCGATCCCCGGATGTTGGGGTACAGATTTTTTTGCTTTCAACGCCATGGTATTGATTCCTTAATCACGCATCGTCCAGATGCGTTTCTGATAATCATGAATTGCCCGATCGGCACTGAACATCCCCATACGGGCGGTATTCAGAATGCAGCGACGCGTCCATTCATCAGGTTCACGATACAGCTCATCCACACGCTGTTGAGCCTGGCAGTAAGGTGCGAAATCGGCCAGCACCAGATAGGGGTCCCCCAGCTTCAGCAGGCTATCCAGCAGAGGGGCGAACGCCGTTTTATCCCCGTGACTGAAGGTTCCATCGGCCAGTTCGGCGAGGATTTCCTTGAGCAATGGATTCGCGGCAATGTAGCGAGCGGGTTTATAGCCGTCGGCGGTCAGCGCTTTCACCTGTTCGACGGTATGCCCAAAGATGAACAGATTCTCCGCGCCCACTTCCTGCGCCATCTCCACATTGGCGCCGTCCAGGGTGCCCACCGTCAGCGCGCCGTTCAACGCCAGCTTCATGTTGCCGGTGCCGGACGCCTCCTTGCCCGCCGTGGAAATCTGCTCCGATACGTCAGCGGCCGGGATAATCCGCTCCGCCAGCGAAACACGGTAATCCGGCAAAAAGACCACTTTCAGGCGATCATTCACCCGCTTGTCCCGGTTAATGTGCTCCGCCACGCAGTTGATGGCGTAAATAATGTTTTTTGCCAGCACGTACCCCGGCGCAGCCTTGGCGCCAAACAGAAAAAGGCGCGGCACGATATCCAATCCGGGGTCGGCAAGCAATCGCTTATACAGCGATAAAATGTGCAGCAGATTCAGATGCTGCCGTTTGTATTCGTGCAACCGTTTGATTTGCACATCAAACAACGAGGCCGGATCGATACGAATGCCGTATTCGCGCTGCAAAAATTGCGTCAGTTGCGTTTTGTTGTCCTGCTTGATGCGCCGGTAGCGCGCCCGGAACGCGCTGTCCTGCGCATAGGGCGCCAACCCGTCCAGCAGCGTCAGCCGGTTGCCCCATTCGGTACGCAGGGTATCGTCAATCAGCGAAGAGAGCGCCGGGTTGCACTGTTTCAGCCAGCGGCGCGGCGTAATGCCGTTGGTGACATTGTGAAACTTCGTCGGCCACAGCTGGTGATATTCCGGAAACAGGTCGCGCACCACCAGATCAGAGTGCATCTGCGCCACCCCATTGACCGCAAAGCAGGCCACTACGCACAGATTCGCCATTCTCACCTGACGGCGATGCACCACCGCCAGCCGCGCCCAGACGTGCCTGTCGCCCGGCCAGCGCGCCTCCACCTGCTGGCGCAGGCGCTCATTAATCGTTTTGATAATCGACAGATGACGCGGCAGCAGCCGGCCGAACAGCCGTTCGTCCCAGCACTCCAGCGCCTCCGGCATCAGGGTATGATTGGTGTAGGCAAACAGGCGCCCGGTAAGCTGCCAGGCCTGTTCCCACGGCATTTCGTGCTCGTCCAGCAACAGACGCAGGGTTTCGGGGATCGCCAGCGTCGGATGGGTATCGTTCAACTGCACCACTTCATAGTCGGGCAACGTCTCCAGAGACCTTCCTACGCGCTCATGCCGCCGGAAGATGTCCGCCACGGCGCAGGCGCACTGAAAATACTGCTGCATCAGGCGCAGTTTTTTACCTGCCGCGTGATTATCGTTCGGGTAAAGCACCTTGGTCAGACTGGCGGCGGCGATGCCCTGCTGCTCGGCTTTCAGGTAATGACCGGCGTTGAACTGCTCAAGATCAAACGGGTCGCTGTGAGTGGCCTGCCACAACCGCAGCGGTTGTACCCTGCCGTTGCGATAGCCGATAACCGGGATATCGGTGGCCTCGCCGACGATAACCTGCTCCGGTATCCAACGCTCGCTGCCATCCGCCTGTATCGCCAGTTCGCCGCCGAAGCCGACCTCCACCGCCAACTCCGGACGCGGACGCGCCCAGGGGTAGCTGTCGCGCAGCCAGTCGTCCGGCGTTTCCCGCTGAAAGCCCGCGTCAAAATGCTGGCGAAACAAACCGTACTGATAATGCAGACCATAGCCTGTCGCCGGCTGGCCGACCGTTGCCATCGCGTCCAGATAACAGGACGCCAGCCGTCCCAGCCCACCGTTGCCGAGCGCCGGGTCGGTTTCCTGTTCCAGCACATCGCTCAGCGCCAGCCCTTGTTGCGCCAGCACCTCCGCCACCGCGTCATACCAGCCCAGATTGAGCAGGTTGTTGCCGGTCAGGCGGCCGGGCAGGAACTCCATCGACAGGTAATTGACATGCCGCGCCGCCGCAGACGCGGCGTCGGGCGGGAGCAAGTCGGCAGACGTCAACACATCCAGTTGCTCCGTCAGCGCAGCGCTCACCAGTTGCCAGCACTGACGCAACGACAGCGCCTGCAAGGACGGTTGAGCGCACGCCTGCAACTGACGCTGCAGGGCGGCGGCGAACCGGGAAGGATTGAATGATGGTGACATCGTGCCTCTCTCCTCTATCAGTGATGGAAAAAGGCACGTCGGGATCAGCACAACTCCAACTGTACCTTATGTTGTTCGATGATTTTCAGCACACTGGGCGGTGGTAACTGATCGGTAAAAAGATAGTCGATCAAATCCATGTTACCCAAATTGACCATAGCGTTACGGCCGAACTTCGAATGGTCCGTCACCAGCATCACGCAGCGGGAGTTTTCGATAATCGCCCGCTTGGTGCGTACCTCGTGGTAATCAAACTCCAGCAACGAGCCGTCCATATCAATACCGCTGATTCCCAAAATGCCGAAATCGAGCCTGAATTGAGAGATGAAATCCAGCGTGGCCTCGCCGATGATGCCGCCGTCCCGGCTACGCACCTCGCCGCCCGCCAGAATCAGGCGGAAATCTTCTTTGGCGGTCAGCAGCGTTGCCACATTCAGGTTGTTGGTGACCACCCGCAAATCTTTATGGTTCATCAGCGCGTGGGCCACCGCTTCCGGCGTGGTACCGATATCAATAAAAAGCGTAGCACCATCCGGAATCTGGCTGGCGACCTGCCTCGCAATCCTGGCTTTTTCATCAGACCACATCATTTTGCGATCGTGATAGGCGGTATTGACCGAACTGGAGGGCAACGCCGCTCCGCCATGATGACGATGGATCTTGTTCTGTTCCGCCAGATCGTTCAGATCGCGGCGAATGGTCTGCGGGCTGACCGCAAAATGCTCCACCAGCTCCTCGGTACTGACGTATCCCTGCCGACGCACCAGGTCGATAATGGCGTCGTGCCGCTGTGTTTGCTTCACATTGATCCCCTCAAACACCGGCATGCCGTCATGCCGGCCAATTAACAAACCGCGCCTCGCAGGCAAAACAACGCACGGCCATGCAGTAGCCACTGCGTGCCTTTCTGCCACTCATTCGGATTTCGGTAAACGGTATGATGGCATTAGCGGTGTCTGTTGCGTGTATCCCACCATGCCATCAGCAAGCCGATGACCAGCCCCGCGACATGCGCCGCATTGGCGATCGACATGCCCAAAATATCGAAATAGCCCGCCACCAGCCACACCAGCGCAAACGCCATCAAACCACGCTGAAGATGCAGCGAGCCATCCGGCTCACGCTCGCCGCGCAGCCAGACGTACCCCATCAGGGCATACACCACGCCGGACAGGCCGCCGAAATAGACACCGCTGAACCAGGACTGCACCCAACCGCTGAGCGCGGATGACAATAACAGAATGACGCACAACCGCCGGGTGCCGAGCACGCGCTCCACCGGGCCGCCGAGATACCACCACCACATCAGGTTGAACAGGAGATGCAACAGCGAGAAATGCAGCAGCGCGTGACTGAACCAGCGCCAGAGCTGCAGGGTCTGCGTGCTGTCCGGAAAGGCTAACAGCACCATCATGCGCTCGACGCCGTAGGCCTGCATCAGCAGGTAGACGGCGATGGCGACCACCAGCACGGCCAGCGTCAACGGCCCCGCACGCTGGCGCAGCGTCTGCAGGTAGGAAAACGACGGATAACGCAGCCCGCTGTCGGTGGTGCCGTTCTGCCAGCTGGCCGCCTGATAGCGCTCATGCCAGGGCTCCTGCAGAAAGCGCGCCAGTTCCTGCTTCACCCGCTCCTGCTGGCTTTCATCCGGCAGCCAGATATCCACCTCGCTGCCGTTGATGCGGACAACCAGTCGCACCTGGTGCGTGTGCATATAGTCGACAAACGCCTGCGCCAGACGCGGATTGGATAACGCAACAATTCGGATCATGACAATAGCCCAACGCTTCCCGCCAATGAATTTATGTCTTCGATTCTAAAACATTTACTGCCCGGAGCGCAGCGCAATAACCGTTCATAACCCCTGCTATTTCCGTTTGGATGTGATGGCTTTCACATCTATGGACTGAGGGATATCTCCGCCAACGATTGTTGGTGGCGGCGACCAACCTCTTCTGCTGTACATCTTCTGCTGTACATCCCCCACGCGACGCCAGTTAGCTATGTTTTCGTGAAAGCGGGAAGCGGGACAAACATCAACCAATTGATTATTATTGAAATTATATTTACCACTATCGTATTGATGGCCGTGTAATTCATGTGGGTACATATTTTATATCACTTAAACAGATCAATTTTATTAAAATGATAGATTTTATAAATTGAAAGGTAGTGACCGATCGTTTTAAACGATTTTCATATTGGATGCACAGGCGTTAAATTAATCTGTAGAAAATAACAGCACTGATAGCGGTGATTATTCATGCGATGAATGAATTATTCGTGATACGCCTGATTCCGGTATTGACGAGAGAAAAAAGAATTTTTGCTTTTGACCTTTTATTAAACCAGGAAATACCTGTCAGCCCCGGCGCCAGGGGACACGCGAAAAACGCATCATGGCTGATGGATAAATTTCAGCTTTTTTCCATGAAACTGAATTATATTCGTACGGCTTCTTTATTTTCATCGTCGCCGGACCAAAAAATAACCATTGAACTGGACAGAGAACTGCTGGCTTTTATTTTAAACAACAAAGAAATAAAAGACACTATCGCCTTTATTAAAAACGTGCGGTTTATTGTTGATGCTAATATGGACATCATCAACAACCATGAAGATTATCGTTCATTAAAAGAGCTATCGGCAATATCGAAAATATGGATCAATAACTTCGGCACCGGTAATACCAGTTTAACGTCGTTAAAGAAAATGCCGTTTGAGCACATTAAAATCAACAAAGATTTTATGTTGCGATACGGAAACATGAACTTCTTTCGTAAAGTGCTGGATGATGTCAATACATGGAGCGATGGCGCAATACTCACCGGAATCGATAATTACGAGCTTCACAGTAAATTTTCAGCCGACATGTTTTACGGTATGCAGGGCGAATTGTGGAACACCATTATTCTGACCACGGACGATCATGCGCTGCGTCCTCCACGACCCGGCCTGACCCGTCCAT
Organism: Dickeya sp. NCPPB 3274; assembly: GCF_000406205.1. Classification (NCBI taxonomy): domain Bacteria; kingdom Pseudomonadati; phylum Pseudomonadota; class Gammaproteobacteria; order Enterobacterales; family Pectobacteriaceae; genus Dickeya; species Dickeya sp. NCPPB 3274. Next base: position 4,573,304 of record NZ_CM001979.1, read on the forward strand.
GACCACGCCACAATCAGGGAGCATTCGCAGGCCACATGACTATCACCGCTGCCGAACTCGACGCGGCCATCAGGGAAAATAATGGGCTATCGCTCTGCTACCAGCCCATCCTCAACGTCAGGACAGGGCGAATAGACGGTGCCGAAGCCCTGCTGCGCTGGCATCATCGGGACTTCGGCCCGCTTTCCCCAACCCGTATTATTCCGCTGGCCGAGCAAGCCGGCCTGATCAATAAGCTGGGAATCTGGGTGCTCAGCGAAGTCTGTCGTCAGCATAAAGCAAACCCGGATTGCACCTTCTCAGTCAATATTTCCCCCCTGCAACTGGAGCAGGAAGGATTTGCTGACAGCGTGATAACCACGCTGAATAACGCCGGCTGCGACAGCGAAAAAATTGAAATCGAAATAACGGAAAATCATCGACTGAAGAATACCACTCACGCCAGAAAACATATTTATCAATTACGCGAACAGGGCATCACGGTGTCGTTGGATGACTTTGGGGCGGGCTACGCCGATATTCATTACCTTTACCAGTATGAATTCGATAAGGTGAAAATCGATAAAAGCCTTATTACACAGATTTGCACCAATAAGAAAAATGGCCTGCTGGTTGAGTCGTTAATTCGAACGATGCACGAAATGACTCTCTCCGTCACGGTGGAAGGGGTCGAAACCGAACAGCAACTTCGCACCCTGACGGCCTTGCAGTGCGACAGAATACAGGGGTTTCTGATTTCCAGACCGATTACGGCCGATCAATTGACCGCATTTATTCATACTTATCGACGGTAATATCGCCGCCAGCGCGACCACCGCATTCTAAAAATATCTTATCCACCATGCTGATGATTCAGCATGGCGCTATTTTATTTATCACACCGGGGAAAACATGCATACACCTGCGGATATGACACCGAAAGACGCCATCGATTTATTGCTGAGCGAAACGAATATCATCAACTACCTTCATCTGGTCGCCAGCATGAATCACTATCTGTATCAACAGAAGATACAGGCGTTAAGCTCACAGGAATTCGGTTTTTTAGCAACCCGGTTGAAGCGCATAAAAATCGACGTTAACCAACTGGCCGAACTGAGCGATCGCGACAAAACGCGCCTCCGGGAGGCCTGCCATGACATTATTCAGTTTATCGAAAACCGCTAACTGACCGTCGGTATGGCGCCTGACGCGCCATACCGGTTCACCGTCATTGCGCCGCCACATCCTGCGGAAAGCGCGTTTGCCAGGCGTCGAAACCGCCATCCACGCTATATACGGCCTCAAAACCGAGGCTGATCAGGTAATTCGCCGCGTTACGGCTGCTGATGCCGTGATAGCACATCACCATCACCGGCTGTTCGAAATCGGCGCCGCGCACAAAATCCGACAGGGTTTCGTTGGTCAGGTGGGTTGAGCCAGGCACGTGTGCGGCGCCAAAGCTCTGCGGATCGCGAATATCCACCAGCACATTGCCTTGCTGCCAGCGCTGATGCGCCTGCTCAATATCGATTGCCTCAAACTGCTCCATTGCCTGCCTCATGTTGCCTGATAAAGGGGGATGGTTACCAAATGGTATGCCTTGCATTGCGCGCATTGTAACCCACTCATCGCGCCGATAGACCGGACAAACTACAGGGATATCGTGAACAGTCGGGCGTGCGCTACGGGGAAAACACCCGGCTCACCCAGGCTGAACAGGTTATCTTTAATTAAATCAGGCGCGAAACTGTTAGCTACATCACGCGTAAATGTTTTTAATTGGTTAACGCTTGGCTAACATGTTTGTTTTCGATTAATATCGTGAGCGAAAACGAACATTGTTACTTTTAACGACATTATAGCTTTTAACGAATATGACGGCTTTTGACGTGGCGGAGGAGAAAACGTGGAAACCAAAGATCTGATCGTGATCGGCGGAGGCATTAACGGTACCGGCATCGCGGCGGATGCCGCCGGGCGCGGACTGTCCGTTCTGTTGCTGGAAGCGCAGGATCTGGCCTGCGCCACCTCTTCCGCCAGCTCAAAGCTGATTCATGGCGGCCTGCGCTATCTGGAACACTATGAGTTCCGGCTGGTGGGGGAAGCGCTGTCGGAACGCGAAGTGCTGCTGAAAATGGCGCCGCACATCATTTTCCCGATGCGTTTTCGCCTGCCGCACCAGCCGCACCTGCGTCCGGCCTGGATGATTCGCGCCGGTCTGTTCATGTACGACCATCTGGGCAAGCGCGTCAGCCTGCCGTCCAGCCACGGGCTGCGATTCGGCCGTGAATCGGTGCTGAAACCGGAACTGACGCGCGGTTTCGAATATTCCGACTGCTGGGTGGACGACGCCCGTCTGGTGGTGCTGAACGCGCAGGAAGTGGTACGTCGCGGCGGCGAGGTGAAAACGCGCATGACCGTCACCCGCGCCCGCCGCGAAAACGGCCTGTGGGTGGTGGAAGCCGAAGACGCGCTAAGCGGCGAGACGCATCGCTGGCAGGCGAAAGGCCTGGTCAATGCAACCGGCCCGTGGGTACGCCAGTTCTTTGACGATGGTCTGGCGCTGCCGTCGCCGTACGGCATCCGTCTGATTAAAGGCAGCCATATCGTCGTTCCGCGCGTGCATCAGGAAGAGCAGGCCTACATTCTGCAGAATAAAGACCACCGCATCGTGTTTGTGATCCCGTGGCAGGATGAGTTTTCCATCATCGGCACTACCGATGTGGAATACCACGGCGATCCGCATCAGGTGAAGATTGACGACAACGAAATTCGTTACCTGCTGGATGTATACAACGACCACTTCAAAAAACAGCTGACGCGCGACGACATCGTCTGGAGCTACTCGGGCGTGCGTCCGTTGTGCGACGACGAATCGGATTCTCCGCAGGCCATCACCCGCGATTACACGCTGTCAGTGGCGGATGAAAGCGGTAAGGCGCCGCTGCTGTCGGTGTTCGGCGGCAAGCTGACCACCTACCGGAAACTGGCGGAACACGCAATGGACAAGCTGGCGAAATACTACCCGCAGGCGGGCCAGGCGTGGACTAATCGCGCCATTCTGCCCGGCGGCGATATCAGCGGCAGCCGCGAAGACTACGCCGCCCTGCTGCGCCGCCGCTACAATCTGCCGGAAGCGCTGGCGCGTCGCTACAGCCGCACCTACGGCACCCAGAGCGAGAAAATACTCGGCAACGCGCAGGCGCTGAGCGATCTGGGTGAACATTTCGGCCATACCTTGTACGAAGCCGAGCTGCGTTATCTGGTGGAGCACGAATGGGTGGTGTCGCTGGAAGACGCCATCTGGCGCCGTACCAAACTGGGCATGTGGCTGGATGACGCCCAACAGCAGCGTATTAGTGAATGGCTGGCGGACTACCGCAGTCAGTTAGCGAAAGCAGGTTAACCGCGCATAAAAAACGGCTTCCGCCAGGGAAGCCGTTTACCCCTCTCAGAAAACCTACCTACAACCGTATCGGCTTGATATGCCAGATGTCGTCGGCGTATTCCTGAATGGTGCGATCGGCGGAGAAATAGCCCATATTGGCGATGTTGTGCAGGGTACGCCGCGTCCATTCGTCCTCGTCGCGGTACACATCGTCCACCTTGTCGTGGCTATCCACATAACTGCGGTAATCCGCCAGCAACTGGTAGTGATCGCCGAAATTGACCAACGAATCGAACAGGTCGGCATAGCGGCTCGGTTCATCCGGGCTGAACACGCCGGTGGCGATCTGCGTCAGCACCCGGTGCAACTCCTCGTCCTGATTGTAGAATTCACGCGGGTTGTAACCGTTGCGCCGCAGTTCTTCCACCTGTTCCGTGGTGTTGCCGAAAATGAAGATATTCTCGTCCCCCACCCGCTCACGCATTTCGACGTTGGCGCCGTCCAGCGTGCCGATGGTCAGCGCGCCGTTCAGGGCAAACTTCATGTTGCTGGTGCCGGAAGCCTCGGTGCCCGCCAGCGAAATCTGTTCCGACAGGTCGGCCGCCGGAATGATGATTTGCGCCAGGCTGACGCCGTAGTTGGGGATGAAAACGATCTTCAGTTTGTCTTTCACCTCCGGGTCGTTGTTCACCACGCTGGCCACATCGTTGATCAGGTGAATGATGTGTTTAGCCATGTAGTAGGCGGATGCCGCCTTGCCGGCAAAGATGGCGACGCGCGGTACGCGATCCAGATTCGGGTCATCCTTGATGCGGTTATAAAGCGTAATCAGGTGCAACACGTTGAGCAGCTGACGTTTGTACTCATGAATGCGCTTGATCTGCACATCAAACAACGCGCTGGGATCCACCACCACGTCCAGGTGCTGGGCGATGTAGATCGCCAGCCGCTTTTTGTTTTCCTGTTTGGCCTTGCGCACTTTCTGCAGGAAGGCCGGAAAATCAATGTGCGGCTTCAGATCCGCCAGTTGGCTCAGGTCGGTGCGCCAGGTTTTGCCGATGGTGTCATCCAGCACTTTCGATAGCGACGGGTTCGCCAACGCCAGCCAGCGGCGGGGAGTGACACCGTTGGTTTTATTACAGAAACGGTCCGGATAGAGCCGGGCGAAGTCGGCGAACAGCGACTGCACCATCAGGTCGGTATGCAGTTGGGACACCCCGTTCACCTGATGACTGCAGATCACCGCCAGCCATGCCATGCGCACTTTGCGTCCGTGGGTTTCATCCACGATCGACACCCGCGTCAGCAAATCGTTGTCGTTCGGGAAACGTTCCTGCACGTCGTCCAGAAAACGGTCGTTGATTTCGAAAATCAGTTGCAGATGGCGCGGCAGAATTTTGCCCATCATGTCGACCGGCCAGGTCTCCAGCGCCTCACCCATCAGGGTGTGGTTGGTGTAGGAGAATACCTTGGTGACCACTTCCCAGGCGGCGTCCCACTTGAACTTATGCTCGTCGATCAACAGGCGCATCAGTTCCGGAATCGCCAGCACCGGGTGGGTGTCGTTGAGGTGGATAGCGAATTTTTCCGCCAGATTGGCGTAGGTTTTGTGCATCATCCAGTGGCGGCTGAGGATATCCTGCACCGTGGCGGAGACCAGAAAGTACTCCTGACGTAAACGCAGCTCGCGGCCGGAATAGGTGGAATCGTCGGGATACAGCACGCGCGACACGTTTTCGGAGTGGTTTTTATCCTCCACCGCCGCGAAATAGTCGCCCTGATTGAATTTACCGAGGTTGATTTCGTTACTGGCCTGCGCCGCCCACAGCCGCAGGGTGTTGGTGGCGTCGGTATCAAAGCCGGGGATGATTTGATCATAGGCGCAAGCGATGATCTCCTCGGTTTCCAGCCAGCGGGTTTTATTGCCCTCATGCTGGATACGACCGCCGAAACGCACTTTGTAACGGGTGCTGTGGCGGACGAATTCCCACGGGTTGCCGTATTCCAGCCAGTAATCCGGCGACTCCGCCTGCCTGCCGTCGACGATGTTCTGCCGGAACATACCGTACTCGTAACGGATGCCATAACCGCGCCCCGGCAGCGCCATAGTGGCGAGCGAGTCGAGGAAGCAGGCCGCCAGCCGTCCGAGGCCGCCGTTGCCCAGCGCCGGATCGTCCTCTTCTTCCAGCAGTTCGTTCAGATCCAGGCCCATCGCTTCCAGCGCGTCCCTCAGATCGTCAAACATGCCCATCGCCAGCAGCGCGTTGGACAGCGTACGTCCCAGCAGGAATTCCATCGACAGGTAGTAAACCTGCCGGACATCCTGCGATAACTGCGCGCGATTGGAACGCAGCCAGCGCTCTACCATGCGATCCCGCACGGCCAACACCGCGGCATTTAGCCAGTCATGTTTACTGGCGATGCTGGGATCCTTGCCTACGGTAAACATCAACTTGTAAGCGATGGAGTGTTTCAGCGCGTCTACGCTAAGCGTAGGTGAGTTGTAGATAAACGGAGAGTTCATATGTCATTCCCACTGATGCGTACTACCACAGACGTTGATAAAGCGCACGATAGGCCTGGGCAGCAACCTGCCAACTAAAATCCATCGCCATTGCCTGACGCTGTACATAACGCCAGAGCGAAGGGCGTGACCACAACACAAAGACCCGACGAATCGCCCGCGACAGCGACGCTGTATTGCAATCGCTGAACACAAAACCGCTCGCCAGGCCATCGGCCAGATTTTCCAGCGAGCAATCTGCCACTGTATCCGCCAGCCCGCCGGTGCGCCTGACCAGCGGTAACGTGCCGTATTTCAGGCCGTACAGCTGAGTCAAACCACAGGGTTCGAACCGACTAGGAACCATAATCACATCCGCCCCGCCAATAATGCGGTGCGAGAACGCTTCGTGATAACCGATCTGCACGCCGACACGGCCGTGATACTCCGCCGCCGCCGCCAAAAAACCTTCCTGCAGGGTGGCGTCGCCCGCCCCCAGCACCACCAGTTGCCCGCCTTGCTCCAGCAAACCCGGCACGGCCTGCAACGCGATATCCAACCCCTTCTGGCTGGTAAGGCGGCTGACGATGGCGAACACCGGCACCCGGTCATCCACCTTCAACCCCATCGCCGTTTGCAGATGCCGTTTGTTGTCCGCCTTGCGCGCCAGCTCATCGCGGCTATAGGTGGCGGTCAGCAGCGAATCGTGCGCCGGGTTCCAGATCTCGTCATCCACGCCGTTGAGGATGCCGGACAGACGGCCGGCGTCCTCCCGCGACTTCAGCAACCCTTCCAGCCCGTAGCCGTATTCCGGCTGAGTGATCTCATGCGCATAGGTCGGGCTGACGGTGGTGATGTGATCCGCATAGTACAGCCCGGCCTTGAGGTACGAGATCTGACCGTAGAACTCCAGCCCGTACATGCTGAAGTACTCCGGCGGCAACCGCAGCTCCGACATGTGACGAGCATCAAATAATCCCTGATAAGCCAGATTATGGACGGTAAATACCGATTTTGCCGGTCGACCTTTCGCCGCCAGGTAAGCGCAGGCCAGCCCGGCGTGCCAGTCGTGGGCGTGCACGATGTCCGGCTGCCAGAACGGATCGACGCCGCTGGCCATTTCCGCCCCCATCCAGCCCAGCAGACCGAAGCGTAGAAAATTATCCGAATAGGCAAACAAAGAGGTGTCGTGATACGGGCTGCCCGCCCGCTCATACAGGTGGGGAACATCGATCAGGTAGATGCCCACGCCGTTGTAATGACCGTAGCGCAGCGTGACACGACCGCCAAACGTATCCAGCTCCCGCACCACCTGCGCATCCGGGATGCCTTTTTTCAGGTCGGGGAACGCCGGCAGCAGCACCCGCACATCCATCCCCGCGGCGATCTGCGCGCTGGGCAATGCCCCCACCACATCCGCCAGTCCCCCGGTTTTCAGCAGGGGGAACAGCTCTGAACACACATGTAATACCCGCATCTTGTCTCCCGTTCAGCCGCCTCGTCTCAGGCATGGCGGCATCAATCCCCCGGCGCCCTCGGCCGGGTATCACGGCTAAGGTTTGAGTTTGGCCAGCATGGCGCGCGTCACCAGCACAATCCCTTCTTCGGAACGATAAAAGCGACGGTTGTCATCCTCGGCGTTCTCGCCGATCACCATGCCTTCCGGAATTTCGCAGGCGCGATCGACAATGCAGCGATGCAGACGGCATGAGCGCCCCACTTTGACATCCGGCAGCAGCACCGACGAATCGATGCTGCAGAAGGAGTTGATGCGCACCCGCGGAAACAGCACCGAGTGCGTTACCACCGAGCCGGAGACGATGCACCCGCCGGAAACCAGCGAATTCATGGTCAGCCCGTGGCTGCCGGAGCGGTCCTGCACGAATTTGGCGGGCGGCAATGCCGCCATCGCCGAGCGAATCGGCCAGTTATGGTCGTACATGTCCAGCTCCGGCATGACCGAAGCCAGATCGAGGTTGGCGCGCCAGTAAGCCTCCAACGTTCCCACGTCCCGCCAGTAAGGCGGCGCGTTGTCCGAAGAGGTGACACAGGAGAGTGTGAAGGGGTGCGCCCAGGCATGTCCTTGCGCTACGATTTTCGGGATCAGGTCCTTGCCGAAATCGTGGCTGGAGTCCGAGGTGCACACGTCTTCTTCCAGCCGCCGGTAGAGATAGTCGGCGTTGAACACGTAGATCCCCATGCTGGCCAGCGCCATGTCCGGGTTATCCGGCATCGGCGTCGGTTTGGCGGGTTTTTCGTCAAAACTGATAATGCGGTTGTCTTTATCCACGCTCATCACGCCAAACGCGTGCGCTTCCCCGATGGGAACCGGAATACAGGCCACCGAGCACTCGGCGCCGTTCTCCACGTGGTCCAGCAGCATACGGGAATAATCCATCTTGTAGATGTGGTCGCCGGCCAGAATCACCACGTATTCCGCCCGATAGCGCCGGATAATATCCAGGTTATGGCACACGGCGTCGGCGGTGCCGCGATACCAGTGGTCGTTTTCATCGTGTCGTTGCTGCGCCGGCAGCAAATCGACAAATTCGTTCATTTCGGTATTCAGGAACGACCAGCCGCGCTGGATGTGCTGCACCAGCGTGTGCGACTGATACTGGGTGATAACGCCAATCCGGCGGATACCGGAATTCAGGCAGTTGGAAAGAGCAAAATCGATAATCCGGTACTTACCGCCAAAGTGTACGGCCGGCTTGGCGCGGTATGCGGTCAAATCTTTCAGTCGGGTACCTCGCCCGCCCGCCAGAATCAGCGCAACGGATTTCAGGGGCAATTGTCTGGCCAGCATCAGAGGATCGTGTTTGTCAGTACTCACCATGTCAGGCTCCTTATTATTGTTTTACCAGTACACACACTGCATTCGCCTGCCCGCGCCAGGCCCGCCCGTCGAGTGGATGGTCGGCCGCGCTAAACGGCGGCTCAACCCGCCATTCCCCTTCCGGCAGGGAGAAATCACATTCCTGCGGCGTGGCATTGATCAACAGTAGCCAGCGTTCGGAAAGCTGGATTTGCAACTGGTGTGCTCCCTGTTCCCATTCGTACGGCGTTAATGCCTCTCCCTGCGCATTCAGCCACCGCACGTCGTCCTCGCCGTCGCGCCACCAGCGCCCCCGCTGCAACGCAGGGATAGACCGGCGCAGACGGATCAGCCCGGAAGTAAAAGCGAGCAACGCGTCATCCGCCTGATCCCAATGCAGCCAGGCCAGCGCGTTGTCCTGACAGTAGGCGTTGTTGTTGCCCTGCTGGCTGTTGCCGAATTCATCGCCCGCCAGCAGCATCGGCGTGCCCAGCGACAGCAGCAGCGTGGTCAGCAACGCCTGCTGACTGACGCGCCGCCGCGCCTGCGTCGCCTCATCCGCCTCCAGCCCCTCGGTCCCGTGGTTGAAACTGAAATTGCTGTTGGTGCCGTCCCGGTTTTGCTCCCCGTTGGCGTCGTTGTGCTTGTGGTTGAAACACACCAGATCGCGCAGGGTGAAACCGTCATGAGAGGTCAGCATGTTGACCGACGCCCACGGCTGCCGGCTGCCGCGCTCAAACACCTCGCTGGAGGCGGCGAAACGGCGGGCCAGCACCCCGACGGGGAGATCGCCATGCAGCCAGAAACGGCGCATATCGTCGCGGAAACGGTCGTTCCATTCCGCGAACGGCGCCGGGAATTGCCCCAGTTGGTAACCGCCGGGGCCGATGTCCCAGGGTTCGGCAATCAGTTTGCAGTCGCGCAGCGAGCGGTGATTGCGCAGCGCCGTAAAGAACGGGGCGGTAGAGGAAAAATCCGGCAGGCGTCCCAGAATCGTCGCCAGATCAAAACGAAAACCATCCACATGGCAGACCTCGTGCCAGAACGTCAGGCACTCAATCACCCAATGCAGCACCGCCGGGTGCTCAAGCCGCAGCACGTTGCCGCACCCCGCCCAGTTGTGATAATCGCCACGCTCCGTCAGCCAGTAGTAGCTGACGTTATCAATACCGCGCAGCGTCAGGGTCGGGCCGTCCACATCCAGCTCCGCGCTATGGTTGAACACCACATCCAGAATCACCTCGATGCCGGCCTGATGCAACGCACGCACCGCGTCGCGGAACTCGTTGAGCGGGTCGTCGCTCGCCGCCAGGCTGCTGTCCACCGCAAACGGCAACAGCGTGTTGTAGCCCCAGTAATTACGCAGTCCCATTGATTGCAGACGCGGCTCGTCGGCATGCTGCTGGATAGGCATCAGCTCCAGCGCGGTCACGCCCAGTTGCGTCAGATAATCCAGCATCACCGGGTGAGCCAGCGCGGCATAGGTGCCGCGTATCGCCGCCGGAATGCCGGGGTGTCGCCGGGTCAAGCCGCGCACGTGGGCTTCGTACAGCACCGTTTGCCCCCAGGGGATGCGCGGCAACCGGTCGCCCTGCCAGTCGTAATCTTCGTCCACCACCACGCTGCGCGGCATCACCTCGGCGGTGTCGGAAAGGTCGGGCTGGTCGTAGCCGCCGTGCAACCGCTCGTCATCCACCACCCAGCCGTCCATCTGCCGGGCGCAAGGGTCAAGCAACAGCTTATTGGCGTTGAAACGCAGCCCGCGCTGAGGCTCGAACGCGCCATCGACGCGATAGCCGTAGCACAAGCCCGGCTGGGCGTCCGGCAGATAACCGTGCCAGATATCGCCAGTGCGGGCCGTCAGCGGCAAACGCTGCTCCCGCAGGCCGTCAAAAATACACAATTCCACCCGCGACGCCCCGGATGAGAACAAAGCGAAATTCACGCCTTCGCCATCGAAATGAGAGCCTAATGGTCGCGGGCGGCCCGCCAGCAGTTCAGCCATTACGCCTCCTTCACCAGATATAAGGTGGAGAGCGGCGGCAGCGTCAGCACCAGCGACTGCGGCCGGGAATGGCTACCCACCGTTTCGCTGCACACCAGTCCCTGATTGCCAAGGTTACTGCCGTGGTAATGCCAGGAGTCGGTATTAAGCACCTCGCGCCAGGACCCCGGCTGATTGATGCCGACGCGATATCCGTCCCGAGGCACCGGCGTAAAGTTGCTGATAATCAGCATTTCGTTGCCGTCGGCATCACGCCGGATAAAGGCGAACACCGAGTTTTCCCGGTCGTCCACCACCACCCATTCGAAGCCCTGATGCAGGTAGTCGCACTGATAGAGCGGCGGATGCTGGCGGTAACAGTGGTTGAGGTCGCGCACCAGTTGCTGCACCCCGGCGTGCCAGCCTTCCGTCTCATCCAGCAGATGCCAGTCCAGACTGGTGTCATGGTTCCACTCCCGCCCCTGCGCAAATTCACTGCCCATGAACAGCAGTTTCTTGCCGGGGTACGCCCACATGAAACCGTAGTAGGCGCGCAGGTTGGCGAACTTCTGCCAGGCGTCGCCGGGCATCCGGTCCAGCAGCGAACGCTTGCCGTGCACGACCTCGTCATGCGACAGCGGCAGCACGAAGTTTTCGCTATAGGCGTACAACATGCCGAAGGTCAACAGGTCGTGGTGGTATTTGCGGTGTACCGGGTCCAGTTGCATGTAGGCCAGCGAGTCATGCATCCAGCCCATGTTCCACTTGTAATGGAAACCCAGCCCGCCATGCTCCGGCGGCAGCGTCACCCCGGCGTAATCGGTGGATTCTTCGGCGATGGTGACCGCGCCGGCATGATGCTGCCCCAGCATCTGATTGGTGTAGCGCAGGAAGCCGATCGCCTCCAGATTCTCCTTGCCGCCGAAGTAGTTCGGCACCCATTCCCCGTCGCGGCGGCTGTAATCGCGGTAAATCATCGAGGCCACCGCGTCTACCCGCAGCCCGTCGACGCCAAAGCGTTCCGTCCAGTACAGCGCGTTGCCCGCCAGATAGTTGCGAACTTCGTGGCGATCAAAGTTATAAATCAGCGTGTTCCAGTCCTGGTGGTAGCCTTCTTTCGGGTCGGCGTATTCGTACAGCGCGGTGCCGTCAAAACGCGCCAGGCCGTAGCTGTCCGCCGGGAAATGGCCGGATACCCAGTCCAACAGCACATTGATGCCCGCCTCATGAAAGGCCGACACCAGATAACGGAAGTCGTCCGGCGAACCGAAACGACGGGTGGGCGCGTATAGCCCCAGCGGCTGGTAGCCCCAGCTGCCGTCAAACGGGTGCTCATGCACCGGCATCAGTTCAACGTGGGTAAATCCCATTTCTTTCACGTACGGCACCAGTTGGTCCGCCAGTTCGCGGTAGCTGAGCCAGAAATTATTGTCGGTGTGCCGCCGCCATGACCCTAAATGCACCTCGTAAATGGAAATCGGCGATTGCAGATCGTTGGCGTGTTGCCGCGCTTCATCCACCGGCAACGTGGGCGGCAGACGGCTGACCACCGACGCGGTATCCGGGCGCATCTGAGACTCGAACGCATAGGGGTCGGATTTCACCAGCACGTTGCCGTAACAGTCGATAATCTCGAACTTGTACAGCTGACCCGGCCCAACGCCCGGCACAAACAGCTCCCACACGCCGTTTTCACGCCGCAGACGCATCGGATGGCGGCGGCCGTCCCAGAAATTGAAATCGCCCACCACCGACACCCGCTGGGCATTCGGCGCCCAGACGGCAAAACAGGTGCCATCGACGCCATCCAGCGTAGCCGGATGCGCGCCCAGCGTTTCAAACGGCCGCAAATGGCGCCCTTCCGCCAGCAGCCAGATATCCAGCTCCTGCAACAGCGTGCCAAAACGATAAGGGTCATCGATAACCTGCGTATCCTGCTGCCAGGTCACCGCCAGCCGATAGCTGAACGGCTTTTTGCGGCGGGGCAGCACCGACGAGAAAAAACCGCGCGGGTCCCGGCATTGCAGGTCCGCCACTTTACGTCCGCTGTGTGCGTCCACCACGTGCACATCGCTGGCATCGGGAAGCAGCGCGCGCACTTCCAGCCCCGAGGCGGTGTCGTGCATACCCAATACCGCAAAAGGATCGGCGTAATGGCCGGAAAAAAGGAGATTAATAATGTTCTGATCAGAAAACCCTGACATGGCATCCATCCTCTGAATTAACCATCTGAATAAGTTAAGCATGTTAAAGAGACAGATCATTTCTTCGGCATTCTTGCGGATAAGGAAATGCCCTGCGTCAATAACAGAAAAGGAACCAGCCTGACCCCATAAAAAAGAAAACTCACCTGAACAGAAAATACCTCGCGGCACTCGCTGAGCCTGCGAAGCATTTTTCAGACAAACCTAAGATTCAGCTTAGTCAAGAAAAGAGAAAACATTTGAGATTATGGATAAATTTTTGCGCCAAAGACTTATAAGAAAAAATAATTAATCATAGTGTTAGCGAATGTTGATCCTGTCCGGAGATTGTTCGACCGCGACGGGTAAAATCGGATGCATCAACAGGGAGGTGTACTGCTTATGATAAGCCAAATCGATCTGATTCTGTCATTGCTGCAACAAACATGCGTCTATCTGGTCATTGCCTATCTATTGAGCAAAACTCCGCTGTTTATTCCGCTGACGCAGGTCACCATCCGCCTGCCGCATAAACTGATCTGCTACCTGACCTTCTCGATGTTCTGCATCCTCGGCACCTATTTTGGCCTGCATATCGACGACTCCATCGCCAATACCCGCGCCATCGGCGCGCTGCTGGGCGGCGTACTGGGCGGGCCGTCGGTGGGCGTGCTGGTCGGGTTGACCGGCGGTTTGCATCGCTATTCCCTCGGCGGCATGACCGCGCTGGCCTGTATGGTTTCCACCATCGCGGAAGGGCTGGCCGGCGGCCTGCTGCACCGCTACCTGACCCGCCGCCATCGCGTCGATCTGCTGTTCCAGCCGCTGGTCATCGCCGCCGTCACCCTGCTGGTGGAAGTGTTGCAGATGAGCATCATCCTGCTGTTGTCGCGGCCATTTGGCGACGCGCTGACGTTGGTCAAAAGCATCGCGCTGCCGATGATCATCACCAACAGCGTCGGAGCGGCGATGTTCATGCGCATTCTGCTGGACCGACGGGCAATGTTCGAGAAATACACGTCGGCGTTTTCCGCCCGAGCGTTGCAGATTGCCGCCCGCGCCGAAGGGGCGCTGCGGGAAGGGTTTAATCCGAGAACCAGCATGCGGGTGGCGCGCATACTGTATGAAGAGTTGGGCGTCGGCGCGGTCGCCATCACCGATCGGGAAAAATTGCTGGCGTTCGTCGGTACCGGCGACGATCACCACACGGCCGGTTCGCTGATCACCTCGCCGTTCACCCATCAGGCCATCGACCACAATCAGGTGGTGTACGCCGACGGCAACGAAGCGCCCTTCAACTGTTCCATCTCGCCGCACTGTAAGCTTGGGTCCACGCTGGTGATCCCGCTGCGCGGCGAAGAGCAGCGGGTGATCGGCACCATCAAGCTGTATGAACCGAAAAACAAGCTGTTCTCCAGCATCAACCGGACGCTGGGAGAAGGCATCGGTCACCTGCTGTCGGCCCAGATTTTTGCCGGCCGCTTCGAGCAACAGAAACAACTGCTCGCGCAGTCCGAAATCAAGCTGCTGCACGCGCAGGTCAACCCGCACTTCCTGTTCAACGCCCTTAATACCCTGTCGGCGATTATTCGCCGCAACCCGGATCAGGCGCGTCAGTTGGTGCTATCGCTATCCACCTTCTTTCGCAAAAACCTCAAGCGCAGCAGCGACGAAGTGGCTCTCAGCGATGAGCTGGAGCATGTCGGCGCCTACCTTGAAATCGAAAAGGCGCGTTTCGCCAACCTGCTGACGGTGGACATCGCCATTCCGCCGTCGCTCAGGGCCGCCAGGCTACCGGCCTTTTCCCTGCAACCATTGGTGGAAAACGCCATCAAGCATGGCATTTCCCAAATGCTGGACAACGGCCATCTGCGCATTAACGCTCGCACCCACGCCAACATGCTGGAGCTGACGGTGGAGGATAACGCCGGCACCTATCACCCGCGCAACGGCGGCGACGGTCTGGGTATGAATCTGGTGGATCGGCGCATCAAAGCGCGTTACGGCCATCACTACGGCATCACCGTCACCAGCGAGCCGGAACGCTTTACCCGCGTGCGGGTACGAGTGCCGCTGCGGGTGGGATAAATTCGCGACGAGTCGGGTTGTGGTCGCTATAGCGTAGCGGTTTATACCCTAAATAATTCGAGTTGCAGGAAGGCGGCAACCGAGTGAATCCCCAGGAGCTTACATAAGTAAGTGACAGGGGTGAGTGACAAATTGGCAAAGCCAATTTGAACGCTGCGAGCAGCGGCCCCGAAGGGGCGAGGTCCATGAATTGGCGAGGCCGATGTAATGCGCGCCAACGCACCTGCAACTTGAAGTATGACGGGTATAGGTGCCAATAAAAAACGGCTTCCCTTGTGGGGGAAGCCGCTCTCAGGCAAACCTGGGTATCACATCAACTTAACTGCTCCGGCTAACGCCATCCTCGCTATCGTAAGCGATGATTACCCGGGGAATTACAGCCCTACAACGTTTTCAGCGGAAGGACCTTTCGGGCCGTTGCCGATAACGAATTCAACTTTCTGGCCTTCGTACAGAGTCTTGAAGCTATCGCTCTGAATGGCGGAGAAGTGAACGAACACGTCTTTGCTGCCGTCAGCCGGAGTGATGAAGCCAAAACCTTTAGTTTCGTTAAACCATTTTACTGAACCAGTCATTTTATTAGACATTATATTACCTCGTAATTTTTTCCAGCCCGTTAGAGGGCAATATAGGTCTGCATTGCAGGAAATACTTATGAGCAAGAAAAAAAGAGATTCAGGGGAAGTGATATCGAGGATAACGCTTGGACTGAGGACTGCTTTAGTAAAATGCTTTGCATAAATAGGTCTGACTAACAAACCGTGGCGTCATTAACGCATTCATCCGGAACGAATGCAAGCGTTATGTATTATCGCGAGATGTAAATATTTTATATTTATTATAATTCATGAAGTTAATGAATCCCGATAGGTTATTTCTTCAGCGCCGCCGGCTTCAAGGCAGAAGCTAAAGCGCAGGATGTTCTGCCAACGCCACGCCACAACCTGCGGCTAAACCCCACCAGATCGCTGATTATTTGTGCTTTGCCGGTTCCGCCCCATTGGCGGCATTATCCATCGGAATCAGGTTCAATCGGCCGTGACGCACGCCGGTCTGGGCGATGACCGACGCGGCGAACTGTTCCACCCGCTCGGTCGGCCCGCGCAGAATCACGGTTTCCACGCACTCGTCATGGCTCAGGTGGGTATGCATGGTGGATACGGTGAGGTGATGATGTTCATGCTGCATGCCGGCCAGCCGGCTCGACAGTTGACGCTCATGATGGTCGTACACATAGCTCAGCACCGCCACACACTCCGCGTTTTTATCCTGCGCCACCGTCATTTCGCCCAGCTCACGCCGCAGCATGTCACGAAACGCTTCCGACCGGTTGGCATAGCCTTTACGCAGCATCAGCGCATCCAGCGCTTCGGCCAGCGGGTCATCCAGAGAAATCGTCAGTCGTTGCATGTCGGCCTCACAGAAAAGCGAAAAAAATCCCCGGCGACGGTGCCGCGCGGGTCGCCCTCATTATGCCGCGCGCCGCAACGGTGATCGTGACGCAGCGCAATATGGCGCATGAATCTACAGAGCGCAACGGGCGAGATGGTGGAGAAAAGCAGACGCCAAGGCGAGGCGCGCCGTGCTGGCGCGCCTCGTATGGCAATGATTACAGCAGGATGCGCAGCATGCGGCGCAGCGGTTCGGCAGCGCCCCACAACAGTTGGTCGCCGACGGTAAAGGCGGACAGGTACTGCGGGCCCATGTTCAGTTTGCGCAGACGGCCCACCGGCGTGGACAGCGTACCGGTCACGGCGGCCGGGGTCAGCTCGCGCATGGTGATCTCGCGGTCGTTCGGCACCACTTTCACCCAGTCATTGTGGGTTGCCAGCATCTGCTCGATTTCCGGAATCGACACATCTTTCTTCAGTTTCAGCGTGAAAGCCTGGCTGTGGCAGCGCAACGCGCCGATACGCACGCACAGACCGTCCACCGGAATAGTGCTGGCGGTGTTCAGAATCTTGTTGGTTTCCGCCTGACCTTTCCACTCTTCGCGGCTTTGGCCGTTTTCCAGCTGTTTGTCGATCCACGGAATCAGGCTGCCGGCCAGCGGCACGCCGAAGTTTTCCACATCCAGACCGCCGCGCGACAGCGCCGTCACTTTGCGCTCGATATCCAGAATGGCGGAAGCCGGGTCGCGCAGTTCAGCAGCCACTTCGGCGTTCAGTTGGCCCATCTGCACCAGCAGTTCGCGCATGTTGCGCGCGCCCGCGCCGGATGCCGCCTGATAAGTGGCGACAGACGCCCACTCCACCAGATCGTTGGCGAACAGGCCGCCCAGCGACATCAGCATCAGGCTGACGGTACAGTTGCCGCCGACGAAGGTTTTGATGCCTTTATCCAGACCGGACTTGATCACGCCGTGGTTGACCGGGTCCAGGATAATAATCGCGTCATCTTTCATTCGCAGAGACGATGCTGCGTCGATCCAGTATCCTTGCCAGCCACTTTCACGCAGCTTTGGATAGATTTCGTTGGTATAATCGCCGCCCTGACAGGTGATGATGATATCCAGCGCGCGCAGCGCTTCCAGATTGTAGGCATCCTGCAGGACACCCTGCTGGCCGCCCAGCGCCGGCGCCGGTTGGCCGTGCTGAGAGGTAGAGAAGAATACCGGGCGGATTAAATCAAAGTCGCGTTCTTCCACCATGCGCTGCATGAGTACCGAACCGACCATACCGCGCCAGCCAATAAAACCAACATTTTTCATGGTAACCGTCCTGCCTGGGGGTGACAAAAAGCAATCCGACTGCCGTTCAGGCAGGGAGCATAAGTTTAAAGTGATGACTGTCAACCTTACAAAATGTATCAGAAGTCGCAAGTGAATTTATTCGATGACTCAGGCGTTTTCAGCAACACGCCTAATGTGTCTGACAGAAGGCTGGGGATGAGAGGAGCTTACCGCCACCATGACTGAAATGATCTCGGCAACCGTACTGTTGCTGTTAATTATGGATCCGCTCGGCAATCTGCCGGTGTTCATGTCCGTATTGAAGCACCTGGATCCCAAACGGCGGCGCGTGGTGCTGATTAGGGAAATGATCATCGCGCTGGGGGTGATGCTGGTATTCCTGTTCGCCGGCGAGAAGATTCTGGCGATATTGAACCTGCGCACGGAAACCGTCTCCATTTCCGGCGGTATCGTGCTGTTTTTGATCGCCATCCGCATGATTTTCCCGACGCAGGAAGGCTTTACCAGCGGTCTGCCCGCCGGCGACGAGCCGTTTCTGGTGCCGCTGGCTATCCCGATGGTGGCCGGGCCGTCGATTCTGGCCGCGCTGATGCTGCTCTCGCACCAGTACCCGAATCAAATGCCGCACCTGACGCTGGCGCTGTTCATCGCCTGGGGTATCACGGTGGTCGTGCTGCTGCTGTCGAACCTGTTCCTGCGCCTGTTGGGCGACAAGGGCGTCAACGCGCTGGAACGGTTGATGGGATTGGTGCTGGTCATGCTTTCCACCCAAATGTTCCTTGATGGCATTCGGGCCTATCTGAAACTGTAACCGCAGATTCTCTCAGTCTCCCTGCCGAAGCGGAGACTGAGAGCAAACCGCTACATCCAACCTACGTTCATCACACCACGTAACTCAGCAACAGAGTGCCTACCAAACCGCACACCGCGATAATGGTTTCCAGCGCCGACCACGACTTGAGCGTTTCCGGAATGCTCAGGTTGAAATACTCTTTGAACAGCCAGAAACCGGGGTCGTTAACGTGGGAGAAAATCACGCTGCCGGAACCGACCGCGATCACCATCAGTTCCGGGCTGACGCCGCTGGTGGCAATAATCGGCGCCACAATCCCGCCCGCGGTCAGCGCGGCCACCGTAGCGGACCCCAGCGCCAGGCGCAGCACGGCGGCGATAAGCCAACCCAGCAGCAGCGGCGACACGCTGCTACCGTGCATCATCCCGGCGATGTATTTGTCTACGCCGCTGTCGACCAGCACCTGTTTAAACGCGCCGCCGCCGCCGAGGATCAGCAACATCATGGCGATGATTTTAATCGAGTCGGTAATGGTGCCCATCACCTCATCCATGCTGCGGCCACGGTTCAGGCCGAAGGTGAAAATAGCGATCAGCACCGCAATCAGGGTCGCCATCACCGGATCGCCGAAGAACTCGGCATACGGCAACAACGCGTGTCCCTTCGGTAATACCATTTCCGCCACGGCGCGCAGCGCCATCAGAATCACCGGCACCAGCGCGGTCATCACGCTGACGACAAAGCTCGGCATCTCCTGCTCGGTGAACTGCTTCGGGTTATACAGCCCTTCCGGAATCGGCTTGTCGATTTTCTTCAGGAAACGGGCGTAAACCGGACCGGCCAGAATCACCGTCGGGATCCCCAGCAGTGTGCCGTACAGCAGGGTTTTGCCCATGTCGGCGTGGAACAGCGAAGCAATCGCGGTCGGCCCCGGATGCGGCGGCAGGAAGCCGTGGGTGACGGACAACGCCGCCGCCATCGGCACGCCGGCATACAGCAGCGGAATACGGGCCGACGCCACGATGCTGAACACCAGCGGCAACAGCAGCACGAAACCCACTTCGTAGAACAGCGCGAAACCGACGGTAAAGCCGGTCAGCACAATCGCCCACTGGATATGCTTGCGACCGAAGCGATTAATCAGCGTGGTGGCGATACGCTGCGCGCCGCCGCAGTCCGCCAGCAGTTTCCCCAGCATAGCGCCAAAGCCCATGATCAAGGCCAGCGTGCCCAGCGTGCCGCCCACCCCGTTCTTGATGGACGTCATCACCTTCTGCACCGGCATTCCCTGCATGATGCCCACGGCCAGGGCAACCAGAATCAGTGCAATAAAGCCGTTCAGTTTAAAGCGGATCATCAGCACCAACAGCAGTGCGACACCCACAGCGACAATCACGAGTGGCATAACGATCTCCGGCAACCCCTGCCTGCGCGAGTCGGGCAACGACAGGGGGGATTTTCTTGTGTTTTGCGAATTCTCCCGGTGTTTCGGGCGTGCCTTCGCTACAGTAGAGTCAGGCGTTCGGGTAGCGCTTAACCCGTGTGATATACATCACAACGCACGATGTTACCGGTATCATGATACCGGTAACATGTTAAAGTCTGAAACCGGTACGAAGCATTTAATTTACAGTTTGGGATAGAGATCAAATTATGTCAGGACAAAGTATTATTCTGATGGGGGTTTCCGGCAGCGGGAAATCCAGCGTGGGCGCCCGGCTGGCACGGGAAATCAACGCCAAATTCATCGACGGCGACGATCTGCATCCCAGAGCCAACATCCAGAAAATGGCCAGCGGTCAGCCGCTCAACGACGACGACCGCGCCCCCTGGCTGGAGCGCCTGAACGACGCCGCCTACAGCCTGCTGCATAAAAATGAAACCGGCATTATCGTCTGTTCCGCGCTGAAAAAGCGCTACCGTGATCGGCTGCGCGAAGGCAACGACGGCATGGTGTTCCTGTATCTGAAAGGCAGTTTCGAGGTGATTCTGCAGCGTCATCAGGCGCGCGCCGGGCATTTTATGCCGACCGGATTGCTGCAAAGCCAGTTTGATGCGCTGGAAGAACCGGGCGAGACGGAAACCGATGTCATCACCGTCGATATCAACGGCCCGATGGATCAGGTCGTGGAGCGGTGCGCCGCGGCGTTACGCGCGCACCCATCACGCTGAAAGCACCGGCCTAGACGCTCTCTCCCACCTGCAGGGTAAAGCCGACGTCCACGCTGGCCGTCGGCAACGTTTCCCCATGCAGACGCGCCAGCAGCTGCGCGGCGCCGACTTCGCCAATGCGCTTACGCGGCGTCAGTACGCTGGTCAGCCGCGGCACCGTGGTCTGGCCGATATCGTGACCGTGGAAACCGGCGATGCCCATCTGTTCGGGAACGCGCACCCCTTGCCGCTGGCACTCGAACATGGCGCCGATAGCCAGGTCATCGTTGGTGCAGAACAGGCTGTCCACCTGCGGGTATTCCGCCTGCGCCCGGCGCAACAGCTCTCCGCCCAGCGTATAGGACGACGGGCTTTCGCTCATCACGCTGTAGCTGGCAAGGCCGGCTTCGGCCATCGCCTGCGCGTAACCTTGCTGTTTCATCAGCGTGCGCTCGTCCTGACGCGCGCCGAGATACACCACGTGGCGGCGGCCGCGCGCGATCATGTAGCGCGTCATCTGGCGCGCGGCGTCCACGTTATCGAACCCCACCGCCATATCGAGACAGGGCGACACGGAATCCATCAACTCCACTACCGGGATCCCGGCCACGGCGATCATCTGACGGGTCCGAGCGGTATGATTGCGCTCGGCAAGGATCAGCCCGTCAATGTTGTAGGCCAGCAGCGACATCAAACGTCGCTCTTCCATTTCCGGCTGATAGCCGTAATGCGCCAGCATGGTTTGATATCCTTGCGCTTCCGCCACTTTTTCGATGCCGCGCAACACCTCGGCGAACACCTGGTTGGTAAGCGACGGCAACAGCACGCCGATCGCCCGGCTGGTGGAATTGGCGAGAATGTGCGGCGTTCGGTTGGGAATGTACCCCAGTTCATCCAGTACGGCGGCGATTTTGCCTCTCAGCGCCGCGGACACCTGCTCGGGGTTGCGCAAATAGCGGCTGACCGTCATTTTGGTCACCCCGACCCGGTCGGCGACATCCTGAAGTACCGGCCTTTTTTTCTTTATCATCCGTTGACATCCCCGTGGCTGAAAACGCCGATTGTACTAAAGAAATGGTTAGCAGAATATGTACTTGAACACAGGTTATAAAATCGGGCACGGTGCGATCGCGTAAATAACACCCATCATATTATTTTGATTTTTATTGTTTGTTGGTTATTAATTACAAATAACAATGAATATATATACCCAAAACAGAGACCCATGAAATGGGCCGAGTAACGCAGCCAACGCACCTGCAACTTGAAGTATGATGGGTATATCGCTAATAAATGACGACTTCTATATTAATAAAAAACCGGCAATAAATGATTTTTTATTATAAATAGCCTCGCACATTAATGTTACATTCTTGTCCACGTCATAAAAGCAAGCTGGAAATGTTCCATAATTTCATGCAGAGACGGGCTATTTCAGAACCGTGCCTTCGGGACGGCGGGCTGAAAAGAGCGCAACACTCGTCTTCTGCGATAAAAGGTCTACCGTATTATTTCATTTATGGGTATATACCCTAAATAATTCGAGTTGCAGAAAGGCGGCAACCGAGTGAATCCCCAGGAGCTTACTCAAGCAAGTGACTGGGGTGAACGACAACTCTGCCGGGAGCAGAGTTGAACGCTGCTGGCAGCGGCCCCGAAGGGGCGAGGCCCAAGGATGGGCCGAGTAACGCAGCCAACGCACCGGCAACTTGAAGTATGACGGGTATAAAGAGAGAATTATCGGGCGGCACCGGCTCCTGATGCTTCACCTTCACATAGTAGTCAGCACTGTTTTTGAATTAGCGTCTTCAATTAATTAAACGTTCTACAAACCAAATACCTGTATATACCCAAAATAATTCGAGTTACAGGCAGACGTTGTTGCACAGCGCAAACGCCTGACGCACAGGAGCAAAGAGTATGAATAATATTCCTACAATTGGATCGTACACGGTGGCAGATCCACAATCAGGACAGAGTTGGCGGGTGACGCACAGCACGGCGGAACAACAGGTCGATAATAGCGGGGCTGTCGCGGACGAAGTAAAAATTGAACGTCAGGATGTCAATATCAGCGCAGAAGCCCTCAGTAAATATCAGGCATATATTGACGCGCGAAAATCGGGTGACGCGACGTCTAATCAGGTGACTATCTCGGAAGGAATCGCGCTTCAGGTGCCTGATGCGCTCAGCGAGGAAGAATATACCAAGTTGATGACGCCGACGGATACCTGGGCCGAGCGGATGAAAATAGTGGACCAGGCGACGCTCAACCTGCGTTCGGCGGCTGCTCAGATTGAGCCGACGTATATGTCTTTTCTGGAACAACTCGGCAAAGATAACCCGGATTTAAAGGGAGCCACTTTCGGTTTCAGCGTGAGTAAGTACAACAGGATCGTAGTGACCGGCGCACAAGGGCTGAACCAGGAACAGATTCAGCGGTTGGAACAGGCGCTTAATTCATCCCGTGAGCTGGTGGATCAGGCGAATAAACTGGCCGATGCCCAAATCGCGCTCTTCGAGGCTGAAAGTCCTAACGCCGTGATCTCCTTTAACCGGGACAACTACGCCCAAACCATCGATATCGGCGCAGAACTCCTGAGCAGAAATCGTGCCCGTTACGCCCCTCGTGACGGCTCGGCGAATGATGTCCATCAGAAAAACTGGGACAACAACTGGCGGCAACAGCTGGCGCGTAAGGGAACACCGATTAATTAACTATCAGGAGCATAAGGCCATCAGCAGATCGGGCTGCCTCAACCACAGGCGGTTTGGTCGCGGAGGCTGGGCCTCCGTTGTACTATGCGAGCTGGGGCGAATTGTGGCAAACCAAGGCGATCCGGCATGGGATCGCCTTGGTAAACGCCGCCGCCGTCATTTTACCGGCGGCAGGTCAAACAGCAGGATTTCGCTATCTTCGCTGGCGCGCACGGTGATGGAATCCTCATCCCAGATAGCCAGCGCGTCGCTGGCGTTGGCCAGTTGACCGTTGATCTCAATGGCGCCGCGCACTACCTGAATCCACAGGTGGCGCCCCTGCTGGGCCTGATAGCTCGACGCTTCCTGCGACTTCAGCGCCCAGCGCCACAGCGTCATGTCCTGAAACACCTTCAGCGACCCGTCGCGGGCATCCGGCGACAACACCAATTGGCGGCCCTGCGGCGCATCAAAACGGCGCTGCTCGTAACGCGGCGTCAGGCCGGTTTTTTCCGGGATCACCCAGATCTGGTACAGGTGCAGCAATTTGTCCTGACTGGCGTTGTACTCCGAGTGACGGATCCCGGTGCCGGCGCTCATGATCTGGAACTCGCCCGCCGGGATCTGCTCTTTGTTGCCCATGCTGTCCTGATGTTCCACCGTACCTTCCAGCACATAGGTGAGAATTTCCATATCCCGGTGCGGGTGGGTTCCAAAACCCTGGCCGCCCTCAATACGGTCTTCATTGATCACCCGCAGCGCGGAGAAGCCCATGAAATCAGGGTCGTAGTAATCAGCGAATGAAAAAGTATGCCAGCTGTCGAGCCAGCCGTGGTTAGCATGACCGCGATCTTGTGCTTTGCGTAAATAAATCATGTGACGTTCCTCCAACGTTTTTTTTCAGTCTAGCGGCCGCCGGAGAATAAGAAAGCCGAAAAAACTCACCGCTCTGTTCAAAAAATTTCCGGGAGAAATTTTTAACGTCGTGCAACGACGGCCCGAAGGGTGGCGGCCAGGGATGGCCCGCCATAAAAAATTTCCGGGAGAAATTTCAACGTCGCACAACGACAAAAAAATTGGAAACCAGGCTCCTAAAAATTCAGGATAAAAAAAAGCCAGCACCCGAGCTGGCTAAGTAATACTGGAAGCAATGTGAGCAATGTCGTGCCTTCACAGCAAAACCGCGATGAGTCACAAGGATGGATTCATTAGGCTTTCCCGGAACGCATGGCAATAATAATCATTATCATTTGCATCTGTAAAGCGTTTTTTTGTTCAACTCAAAGAAAAATCATGCCTGAGAAGGCCAGCCCGCCTGACATTCCGTGCATTTCACCACAGGCATACAAGATTATTTTTTCAGAATCAAATGGTTAACATTTAACCATGTGTAATGCGCGGGAATAGAAAAACGGCCGCCCTCTCCCGGAAAAAAACAGAGAGGGCGGACCCACTAGAACCATTTACGCCGGCAGCGCTTTAGCCAGTAAGCTGAAGGGATGTTCGCAGGGTTTGCCGGTGGACATTTCAATCTGCCATTTGCAGGTTTCGCAATCCGTGATCACCAGATCGGCGCCGCTCGCGTCAATCTGCCGGAACAACGGCGCGCCAATCCCCTGCGCGGTATCGTAGTTTTCCTTCTTGAAACCATAGGTCCCGGCGATGCCGCAACACTGGGAATCCAGCACCTGCAACTCCAGCCCTGGAATCCGCCGCAGCAGTTCGAGGGTATACGCGGTCCACCCCATACGCTCCAGATGGCAAGGGGTGTGATACACCACCCGCAGCGGCAAAGGCTGCAACGGCAGCGTCCGACCCTGCTCCAGCAAGCGATAAAGGTGACGGGTCGCCAGTTCGATGCCGTCGCGCACATGGTGATTGTCCAGCCCCAGCAGATGGGGATATTCATCGCGCAGCGTAAAAGTGCAACTGGACGAGGTGGCGATGACCGGCAGCCCCCGGCTGTTGATGGCGTCATCCAGCGAAGCCAGGTTGAAACGCGCCTGCTTGCGCGCCTTGTCGAGAAAACGGTTGGCGATCAGCGCCACGCCGCAGCACTTCTCTTTGGTCAGCAACTGCACCCCGACCCCCATCGCGTTAAACACACGAATCAGATCGCGCCCCAGCTGCGGGTGGTTGTAGTTGACGTAGCAGCCGTGGAAATAGGCTACCTGTTCGGCAAATTGCAACTGATGCGCCGCCTGCTGGCGATACCAGCGACGAAAAGTGCCGTGGGAATAGCGCGGCAACTGGCGGCGATGGTCGATTTTCAACGCCTTATCCAGCAGTTGGCGCATCGGTTTTAACCCGGTGAGGGTGTTCACCAGCGGTGCAAACGGCGTGGCGACGGAGCCCATCAGATCCGTGTGGCTGAGAATGGCGTCGCGCAGCGTCGGGCGATGCTGGCTATGGCTGGCTTTGGCGCGCTGGATGATGTCGCCGATGTGAACATCCGACGGGCAGGCCACCTCGCACCGCTTGCAGTTGGTGCAATACTTCAGCGCTTCATCAAACAACGCCGGGTCTTTACGCCGCAGCCGTTCGCCATCCGGTCCTGCCTGTTTCGGCCCCGGATAGAGCGGATTGACGCGCGCCACCGGGCAGGCGGTGGTGCAGACGGTGCATTTGATGCAGTTTTCGAAACTGGTGTCAGACCGGCTCATCACGAATTCTCCCTTACGATCATCTCGGCGGCGTACAACGCGGTCAGCAGCGACACCCCGCCGCCGCACCCCTGACGCAACGGGTCATACCCGCGTAATACCGAACCAATCGCGTACAAACGGGGCTGGACACGGCCGCTGATAGCCGGGTGCAGGCATTCATCCACGATTACCCCGAATTGCAGGTACGGCTGAGCGGCGAACAGATTCGGCCGGCTCCAGTCCTCATGCGCGGGCAGGAAATCCACGTCCAGCCCGAACACCGGTTCCACCACCCGATCGCGCTCGGCCACCAGACCGTTACTGAAAAAACTGCCGCTTGCCAGCACCACGTGACCGGCACGCAGCGGTATCTCGCCGTGGCTGCGGGTATACAGCGCCACGCCGTCTTCTTGCGGCTGTGCTGACAACACCCGGTCCCCCGGCATCACGGTGCCGCCGGTCTGACGAAAGCGGCCCAACAGCGCCTGATGCAACTGCATGCCCGGCAACGACGGCGGCAACGTCGCCAGCAGTCCCACCGGTTTACCCAGCGCGGCATTTAGCCGCGCCTGCGCGTCCGGCCCGATACAAGCGGGTAGTATCACCGCGTCATTACCGTTCGATCGCGTCAGCAGCTCTTCCGCCAGCGCCGCCACGCCCGCCGGGGTATCCAGCACCCGGGCAAGATTCAGCGAGCGAAACTCGCTGGGGTTTTGCCGCAACGTATCCAGCAACGGCAAGTGCAGATCGTCGGCGCGGGCGGCAATCCCCTGCGCTTGCAGTTCCCCGGCCACCAGCCGGGATTGAAAATCCATAAAACCGTCGATACCGGCGACCAGCGGCTGACGCCACGCCGGCGACCCCGGCAAGCCGCGCGTCACGCTATCCGACGGGCTCAGCCAGCATGGGTGCCATTTGCCCAACGGCGTAAGACGCTGATGATTGCCCTCACTTCCTCCCCGCAGCCACAGCCCGCAGCGCGCCAGCAGCGCTTCGGCGTCCGGCGCCAGCTGGCTTACGCGCGCCTTACCCATCAGGGTATAAGGATGATGCGGCGCCTGCGCCGCCAGCGCATCCAGCGCCGCCAACGGCTGGTCGACCGCCGTGCCGTCCGGCAGCGTCGCCAGCAGATCCAGCGCGCCGGACGCAAAGGTCAGCGCGCTTTGCCCGACGCTGACCACGGCGCAGCGTTTACCCTGCTCCTGCAGGCGAATGCCGCAGGCTAACCCGGCCAGCCCGCCGCCAATTATCACCACGTCATAACGCATCGCTATTCTCCTGCTCCCGGCTTTCGGTCAGCCCGCACAGCCCCTGATAAATCCAGCTGGTAAATTCGCTTTCCCGCAGCGTGTGCCCCCACGCGATGGGGCGCATGCCTTTCCAGCGCTCGTTGAGAAACTGGCTCAGTTGCGACACCGCCTGATGCGGCGTGGACTGTCCCAGCCGGCACAACAGACCGGCCGCGCGACAGGCGCACAGTTCCCCCTGACAGGTGCCCATGCCGACGCGGGTACGGCGGCGCAGGTCAGTCAGGTTGTTGACCTGCAGCGACTCCACCGCATAACGCACCTCGCCCGCCGTCACCGCTTCGCATTCGCACACCAGACTGCTGTCCACCCGCTGGCCGGACACCAGCGGCGCGGCGCGATGCCCGTGGCGATAAATCGCAGAACCGCGCAACGGCGCCGACAGCGTCGATGCGGCCTGCGGCGTGTCCGGATTCGGCGTTTCCGACCCCGGCAACGGCCGTGACGCGGTGGCGCATTCGGCCCGGTGGCCGAGCTTTTCGCATACTTTGTCCGTCACCCATTCCGCCATAAGCCGGTAGGTCATCAGCTTGCCGCCGGTGATGGTGACAAACCCTTCCAGCCCGTCCCGACTGGCGTGGTCCAGCAGCACAATGCCGCGGCTGACGCTGCGCCCGGACGGGTCGTTGTCGCTCGCCACCAGCGGCCGCACCCCGGCGTAGGCACGCAGAATGCGGGTTTGCGCCAGTTGCGGCGCCAGCAGGCTGCCTTCGCGGATCAGGGTATCGACTTCCGCCGGGGTAACGGTCATGTGGTCTATTTGGTCATAGTCGATGCGGGTCGAGGTGGTGCCAATCAGCGAAATGGTGTCGCCCGGCACCAGAATGTCGGCATCCGCCGGTTTACGGCAGCGGTTGATCACCCGGTTGTTGATACGGTGCCCCAGAATCAGCAGCGCACCCTTGGCTGGAAACATGCGCACAGTCAGATCGGCGTACTCAGCGATGCGCTGCCCCCAGATGCCGCCCGCGTTCACCACCACCTGCGCATAAATTTCGCTGGCGACATGGCGTTTGTGGTCGAAAACGCGCACGCCGGTGACACGATCGCCCTGGCGAATCAACCCGATCACTTCGTGGTAGGTCAGCACTTCCGCGCCATGTTCGCAGGCGTCGATCATATTGGCGGCGGTCAGCCGGAACGGATCCACGGTACCGTCCGGCACCTTGACTGCGCCGATCAAGGCCGGATTGGCGGCCGGCTCCAGCCGCAGCGCCTCCTGCGGATCGATCGCCTGCGCCGGGATCCCCGCCTGCCGGCAGGCGGCGACAAACCGCGCCTGATAGTCGAGGTCATCCTGCGGTAACGTCAGAAACAGGCCGTCGGTCGGCTCAATGCAGTGGCGGGCGATGCGTCGCAATATCTGGTTTTCTTCAATGCATTCACGAGCGGACTCCGCATCGGTGACCGCATAGCGCGCCCCGCTGTGCAACAACCCATGATTACGACCGGTGGCGCCGGTGGCGATGTCGTGCCGTTCCAGCAGCAGGCACCGCAAGCCGCGCAGCGCGCAGTCGCGGGCGGTCCCCGCGCCGGTGGCGCCGCCGCCGATAATCACCACATCCGTTTCACGCCGCAAACCGTTGTTTGCCATTACCGTCCCACCTCAATCCGGATCATGTCTGTGTGTAGTGGGACATAAACCGTCGCTGCAATGATTGATAAAGAACAAAAACACTCAAAAAACGAAAATTAATCACCGGTGAGACAGCGAATATGTGATTCAAATCACTCAGAAATGAAAAATGGTTATTTCATTTGTGTTACTCACCGCTCAAAATGACCCACCTCGTCATAAAAGTGTAACAATTGCGCGTTTACTCACACTGAACGCCACGCGCATTCGCTACGCTGGCGAGCGTTATAGAACATAACTATCGGGGATCGTTTATTTATGCTGAGTATTTTCAAGCCTGCGGCACATCGTCCGCGCGTAGAGGAACATCTGGTGGATCCGCTCTACCGCCGTCTGCGCTGGCAAATTTTTCTGGGGATCTTTTTCGGCTACGCCGCCTACTATCTGGTCAGAAAGAACTTCGCGCTGGCGATGCCTTATCTGGTCGAGCAGGGGTTCTCAAAGGGTGATCTGGGTTTCGCGCTATCCGGCATTTCCATCGCCTACGGGTTTTCCAAATTCATCATGGGTTCGGTGTCCGACCGTTCCAACCCGCGCGTCTTCCTGCCCGCCGGCCTGATTCTGGCGGCGGCGGTGATGCTGTTTATGGGCTTCGTGCCGTGGGCGACTTCCAGCATCATGGTGATGTTCGTGTTGCTGTTCATCTGCGGCTGGTTCCAGGGCATGGGCTGGCCGCCGTGCGGCCGTACCATGGTGCACTGGTGGTCGCAGAAAGAACGCGGCGGCATCGTCTCTGTCTGGAACTGTGCCCACAACGTGGGCGGCGGCATTCCGCCGCTGCTGTTCCTGCTGGGGATGGCCTGGTTCCATGACTGGAAAGCCGCTCTCTACATGCCGGCGTTCGCCGCCATTCTGGTGGCGCTGTTCGCCTTCGCCATGATGCGCGACACGCCGCAGTCCTGCGGTCTGCCGCCGATCGAAGAATACAAAAACGATTATCCGGTGGACTACAGCGATAAAGACGAACAGGAACTGACCGCCAAAGAAATCTTCATGCAGTACGTGTTCCCCAACAAACTGTTGTGGTACATCGCCTTTGCCAACGTGTTCGTTTACCTGCTGCGTTACGGAATTCTCGACTGGTCGCCGACCTATCTCAAAGAAGTGAAGCACTTTGCGCTGGATAAATCTTCGCTGGCCTATTTCCTGTATGAATACGCCGGTATTCCAGGCACGCTGCTGTGCGGCTGGATGTCCGACAAGGTGTTCAAAGGCAACCGCGGCGCCACCGGCGTGTTCTTCATGAGTCTGGTGACCATCGCCACTATCGTGTACTGGCTGAACCCGGCGGGCAACCCCGGCGTGGACATGCTCTGCATGATCGTCATCGGCTTTTTGATCTACGGCCCGGTGATGTTGATCGGCCTGCATGCGCTGGAACTGGCGCCGAAGAAAGCCGCCGGCACCGCCGCTGGCTTCACCGGCCTGTTCGGTTATCTGGGCGGCTCGGTGGCAGCCAGCGCCATCGTCGGCTACACCGTAGACTTCTTCGGCTGGAACGGCGGCTTCCTGGTGATGATCGGCGGTAGCGTACTGGCGGTACTGTTGCTGATCCTGACCATGATCAACGAGAAGAAACACAAGCAAGAACTGGCGCAACGCGCCTGATTCCGTCATCCAGCCGTGGTTTACTGACGACGAAACCATGCGCTTTATCCCCGCCGGACCGTGCCGGGCCGGCGGGGAGTTATCAACGTTACTGCCATTTTCAACGCATCGACTTACACAGCTTTTCTTTCTCCCACTGAAAAAGGACGCTGACATGAATCCTCTGTTCAAGCCTTTACTGGCCGGCATGACGCTGGCGATGTCCCTCTCCGTGCTGGCGCAGACCGGCGATAAAATCGTGATTGCCCACCGGGGCGCCAGCGGCTACCTGCCGGAACATACCCTGCCCGCCAAAGCGATGGCGTACGCGCAGGGCGCGGACTATCTGGAGCAGGATCTGGTCATGACCAAAGACAACGCACTGGTGGTGCTGCACGATCACTACCTTGACCGCGTCACCGACGTCGCCGAGCGTTTCCCCGGCCGGGCGCGGGCTGACGGCCGTTACTACGCCATCGACTTTACGCTTTCGGAAATCCGCTCGCTTAAATTCACCGAAGGGTTTGACCTGAAGGACGGCAAGCCGGTGCAGAGCTACCCGAATCGCTTCCCGATGGGCAAATCGGACTTTCGCATTCACACCTTTCAGGATGAAATCGAATTCATTCAGGGGCTGAACCACTCGACCGGCAAAAACATCGGCATTTACCCGGAAATCAAGGCGCCGTGGTTCCACCGTCAGGAGGGCAAAGATATTTCCCGCGCGGTGCTGGAGGTACTCAAACAGTACGGCTACAGCCAAAAAAGCGACCGCGTCTACCTGCAGTGCTTTGACGCCAACGAGCTACAACGCATCAAAACCGAACTGGAGCCGGCGCTGGGGATGAACCTGAAACTGGTGCAACTGATCGCCGAAACCCACTGGCAGGAAACCCAGCAGCAACAACCCGACGGCCGCTGGGTCAACTATGATTACGACTGGATGCTCAAACCGGGCGCGATGCAGAAAATCGCCCGCTACGCCGACGGCGTCGGCCCCGACTATCACATGCTGCTCAACGGCGAAGCGGGCAAGGTCGCCGTCAGTCCGCTGGTGAAAGAGGCGCACGCCAGCGGCATGGTGGTGCACCCCTACACGGTGCGGGCTGACCGGTTGCCGAAGTACGCCGCCGACGTGAACGCGCTCTATGCGCTGCTCTACCGTCAGGCCGATGTCGACGGCCTGTTCACCGACTTCCCCGACAAAGCCGTGACGTTCCTGCATTCACCGCAGGATTCCCGGCCGTCTCAGAGATAAAGACGACGCAGGTATTTTGGCACCGCCTGATCGATGTTGGTGCCAATCACCTCGTTGTCCGGCAGCATATCCTTCAGTCGCTGGTGGGCATTGCTCATGATGCAGCCTTTGCCCGCCATCGACAGCATTTCATAGTCGTTCATGCCGTCGCCGAAGGCGATGCAGTCTTTGATGGTATGACCGAGGATTTTGGCGACCTGCTCCAGCGCGTGGCCTTTGGATACGCCGCCCGCCATCACTTCCAGACAGCTCAGGGTGGAGAAACTGACGTTCACCCGGTCGCCCCAGCGCGCGTTGAGCGCGTCTTCCAGCGGCAGCAGCTTGTCGTGATCTTCACAGGTGAAAAACACTTTGCCGACGCCGTCCGTACCCAGCGTTTCCGGGTCGAACAGTTTGTAGCGGAACACCGTCTCGGTAAAAAAGCGCTCTTCCTCGGGGCGGGAGCGGCACAGGAACCACTCGTCGCCGCGATAAACGTGGGTCATGATTTCCGGGTGGTGATACACCATGCCGAACAGATCGTGGGCGATGTCACGGTCCAGATTGTGACTGAAAATCAGCTCGCCGTCGGTGTTATGCACCCGCGCGCCGTTAGACGTAATCATGTAGGCGCTGATCGCCAGATTATCGCGGATCTGCGCCACATCCATATGGTGACGCCCGGTGGCGAACACAAAATGGACGCCCTGTTCCGTCATCAGACGCAGGGTTTCTTTGGCATAGGGTGACAGGGTGTGATCGGGTGACAGCAGGGTGCCATCCAAATCGGAAGCAACAATCGGGTACATACGTTGAAATCCAACCTCCGCTGGTGCCGGGCGGCCTGGCCGCACAGACGTATTAATGATAATCGTTGAAGTGTCGCAAAATCCGCCCGAAGGCTTCGGCCCGCATCGCATCCTTTTCCGACAGAATGTCGTGGCGGGCGCCGCGAATGACGTAAGGACGACCATCCGCACACGGGTGACCGGCTGCCGCCAGCGCCTGACAAAAAGCGTCCTGACAGCCATTGTCCACCACC
The DNA here is from genome assembly GCF_000406205.1 of Dickeya sp. NCPPB 3274. Classification (NCBI taxonomy): domain Bacteria; kingdom Pseudomonadati; phylum Pseudomonadota; class Gammaproteobacteria; order Enterobacterales; family Pectobacteriaceae; genus Dickeya; species Dickeya sp. NCPPB 3274. Next base: position 4,606,037 of record NZ_CM001979.1, read on the forward strand.
CGCTCCTCTTCCGCCTGCAGCAGCAGCAGCGGCGTCGTGATCGCCGGCGCCTGTTGCAGCAGTTGTGTTTCCACCTGTAGCGCCTCCCGCACCCAGTGATAGGTCGGGCCGCCGATGCGCAAATCCGGGTCGTCGGCATAAAAACGCACGTGGCGACGATAACGCGCATGGCTGTGGGTCAGCACATTGACCATAAACGGCAACGGACGCCACTGGCTGGTGCCGATGGCGTAATAGTCCCGTATCGCCGGGTAACGTTCGGCCCAGTCCAGAATACGCCAGGCCAGCCAGCGCGGCATCGGCAGCAGAATGCCGCACATCGGCGCACAGAGCGCGACCGCATCGAACGTCTGCGGCTGACGCGCCAGAAACTGCGCCATAATCGCGCCGCCCATCGAATGGGCCAGCGCGAACCGTTTGGTATAGTGTCCCGCCGCCGCCTGCTGTTGCCATAGCGTCGCCACGTCGTCCACATAATCGCCAAAGCGCTTAACATGCCCCCGATGGCTGTCTTTCAGCAATCGGCCGGAGCGCCCTTGCCCACGGTGGTCCATCATCAGCACATCGTAACCGCACTGAAACAGGTCGTAGGCCGCCTCGGCATATTTTACGTAACTGTCGGTGCGGCCGGGCAGCACCACCACCAGATGCGAGTGCGACGGTGAGGTAAAACGCACGAAACGAATCGGCACGTCGTCCACGCCGATGAACATCCCTTCCTGACGCTGTCGCCAGAAATCCAACAACGGCCCGGTAGCGAATGCGGCGTACTGCCATTCCCTTGTCAGCAGGCACTCCGGATACGGATTCATCAGGCTCTCCCGAGGTAAATCATGCCGAACGGATTGATTTTTGTGAGCTATGGCACAAAGACGGGCATTGGCGTATTGTGGCATAAAAAACCGCAATCAGGGAGCATTCAGCCATGACCCAGGACTGGTGGTTAACCTACCTCGTCACCACATTAATTCTAAGCCTGTCGCCCGGCTCCGGCGCCATCAACACCATGAGTACCAGCATCAGCCACGGTTACCGCGGCGCAATAGCCTCCATCGCCGGACTGCAACTGGGCCTGGCTATTCATATCGTACTGGTGGGGATCGGTCTGGGGGCGTTGTTATCTCAGTCGGTGCTGGCGTTTGATTTGCTGAAATGGTTCGGCGCCGCTTACCTGATCTGGCTTGGCATCCAGCAGTGGCGCAGCGCCGGTTCGCTGGATCTGCAAACGCTGGCGAACAGTATGCCGCGTCGCCGTTTGTTCAAACGGGCGATTCTGGTCAACCTGACCAACCCGAAAAGCATCGTGTTTCTGGCCGCGCTGTTCCCGCAGTTTATTATCCCGCATCAGCCCCAGGCGATGCAGTATCTGGTGCTGGGCGTCACCACCGTCGTGGTCGACATCATCGTGATGATTGGCTACGCCACGCTGGCGCGGCGCATCGCGCTGTGGCTGAAAGGTCCGCGCCAGCTCAAACAGCTGAACCGGACCTTCGGTTCGCTGTTCATGCTGGTCGGCGCGCTGCTGGCAACGGCCCGCAAAGCCTGAATTTGAGGATGTTACTGCTCGCGGCGGCACGGCGAGCGGTACCGATGGTTTTTTTCGACCGCAGTCTTACCACCTCCCCGCCGGAATATCTCACCGCACTGACTTCCCGCCGACCACTGACCGAATGCGGCCTGAACCCGGCAAGCTGACAAGCCGCCTGTGCGCGTGCCGTTTGCGCACAGGCGGGGTACCGTTCCGTTAACGCGAGATAATCAGGTGGATGCCGAACCCGGTGAACAACACGCCTGCCAGGCCGTCCACCCATTTTGCCAGCCGCTGATAACCGCGACGCATCACCGGCAACGCGAACACCAGCGCCACCAGGCTGAACCACAGCAACGTTTCCAGCGAAATCAGGGCAAACAGTCCCCAGCGCGCCGCCGCGCCCACATCGTCACCGACAAACAGCGAGAACACGCTGCCGAAATAGATCAACGCCTTGGGGTTCGACAGGTTAGTCAGAAAACCACGCATGAAGGTTTTGCCTCGCTGCGGCAACGCCACCGTCACGTCGCCTTCCTGCTGTTCACGCTTACGCAAAGCCGAACGCAGCATCTGCCAGCCCATCCAGCACAGATACAGACCGCCGCCGATCATAACCAGACGGTGCAGCCACGCCATGCGTTCCAGCAGCAGATGCAGCCCCATCAGCGCGATAGCGGCCCATACCAGCACGCCCAGCGTGATCCCCAGGACGCCCATCAGCGCTTCACGACGGGAACGGCTGGCCGCCGTCTGGGAGACGAAAAAGAAATCCGGCCCCGGACTCATCAGCGCAATCAGGTGTACCAGCGCTACCGTGAGAAACAACATCAACATATTCATTCCTTATTTTTACGTGCCAGAACAGGCGAAGACCCGGCCAGCAGACTAAGCCGTCTCAGTCGTCACCATTATCCAAATGATCGCGGATCAACGTCATAAAGGGGGCGCCAAATCGCTCCAGTTTCCGCTGGCCGACGCCATTGACCGCCAGCAACTCGCTGGCGGTGACCGGCAACAGTTCGGCCATTTCCAGCAGCGTGGCGTCGCTGAACACCACGTACGGCGGAATATTGTCTTCGTCAGCGATGGATTTACGCAGTTTGCGCAGTTTGGCGAACAGTTTACGGTCGTAATTGCCGCCGTAGGTTTTCTGGCTGGCGCGCGGCTTGCTCAGGCTGATGACGCGCGGCACCGCCAGTTGCAACGGCACTTCGCCGCGCAGCACCGGCCGTGCCGACTCGGTCAGTTGCAACGCGGAATGGTGGGCGATGTTCTGCGCCAGCAGCCCCAGGTGGATCAACTGACGCAGGATGCTGACCCACTGCTCCTGCGTTTTATCCTTACCCAGGCCGTATACCGGCAGTTTGTCGTGACCGAATTCGCGAATGCGCTGGTTATTGGCGCCGCGCAGCACTTCGGCGATGTAACCGATGCCGAACCGCTGCCCGACGCGGTAGACGCAGGACAGCGCTTTCTGCGCGTCCACCAGCCCATCGTAGCGTCGGGGCGGATCGAGGCAAACATCACAGTTGCCGCACGCTTGCTGACGGTTTTCGCCAAAGTAGTTGAGCAACACCAGACGGCGGCAGGTCTGCGCTTCGGCAAACGCCCCCATCGCATTCAGTTTGTGCCGCTCGATATCCAACTGCATACCGGCCGGTTTTTCTTCCAGACAGCGGCGCAGCCAGGCCATATCCGCCGGGTCGTAGAACAGCGCCGCTTCGGCGGGAAGGCCGTCGCGCCCGGCGCGGCCGGTTTCCTGATAGTAGGATTCGATGTTACGCGGAATGTCGAAATGCACCACAAAGCGCACGTTCGGTTTGTTGATGCCCATGCCGAACGCCACCGTGGCGACCACCACCTGCAGGTCGTCGCGCAGAAACGCCTCCTGCACCTGAGCGCGACGGTCGTTTTCCAGCCCGGCGTGATAAGCGCCGACGCTCAGCCCGCGGTTCTGCAACCGGGCGCACAGGTCTTCCACCTTGGCCCGGCTGTTGCAGTACACGATGCCGCTCTTGCCGCGCTGTCCTTGCACAAACAGCCACAGTTGATCGAGCGGTTTGAATTTTTCCACCAGCGTGTAGCGGATGTTGGGGCGGTCAAAACTGCTGATATTGATCAGCGGGTCGCGCAAATCCAGCAGACGGGCGATATCCTGACGAGTGGTTTCATCGGCGGTGGCGGTTAGCGCCACAATCGGCAGAGCGGGAAATTGCTGTTTGATCTGCCCCAGCGCGCGGTATTCCGGGCGAAAATCGTGCCCCCACTGGGAAATGCAGTGCGCTTCGTCGATGGCGATAAGCGTCGTATTCCAGTGCGTCAGTTGCTCCAGAAACCCGTCGGTGGTGAGGCGTTCCGGCGCGATGTACAGCAGCTTCAGTTCGCCGCGGCGGCAGGCGCTGAACACCTCCTGCTGCTGCTCACGGGTCTGGGTGGAATTGAGGCAGGCCGCCGCCACGCCATAAGCCTGCAACTGATCGACCTGATCCTTCATCAGGGAGATGAGCGGCGACACTACCAGCGTCAGCCCTTCCAGCACCAGCGCCGGGATCTGATAACACAGGGATTTGCCCCCGCCGGTCGGCATGATCACCAGGCAGTCGCGCCCGCTAATGACGGCATTGATAATTGCCTGCTGACCCGGCCGGAATTGCTGGTAACCGAAGGTTTCACGCAGCACCTGCATCGCCAGCGTTTCTTTATTCAATACTTCTGCCGTAGACACGCCTTCACCGATTTCACGTTATTCACTGCCCTGAAAAAGTTATTCACCGCTTTCGAAAAAAGCAAACAGCCGCTATTTTCAGCGCCGCCCGCCAAAACTGCAACGTCTGTCGCCGGGTTTTCTGCGACGGCCCGCAGTCCTGCGGCCAGTGCTAGAACATATCGTTAAGCGTCACGCCAATGCCGTAGCGGGTCTGGCGGTGATTGTAGTCAATCAGCGACTCGCCGTAACCGCTGAATACCTTGGTGTAAAAACGGACATGATCGCTGATCGGGTAACTCCATCCCAGCTCGCCGCCGCCGTAACCGGAATTCCAGTTATAACGTCCTTCGGCGCTGAAAATGCTGTCTCCCCAGTGGTAGCCGACCCGCACCCGATAGTGCCCCATATACCGGGTAATATCCGGATTGTCGTCATCGCTGTCGCTCAAACGAACCCAGGGTTTCACTTCTACCTGCCAGTTGCCGTTCTGCGCCATCAGACGGGCATAGACCCGGTTCCAGCTGCGCGAGGTCGGATCGGCGCGCCCGTTAGACTGATGATTGAATCCCATCTCCACATCGCGCAACGTCCAGCCGGCAAAACGGTAATCCGTCGCCCAGCCAAGAAAGAGCTGCGGTTCGTAGTTGGTTTCACGAAACGGAGTAGACTCGCTCTTGTTGGACATCTGCCACCAGGAGCGCTGGGTATAAGACGCGCCCAACAGCGAATTTTCCCCGGCAATGCCGCGCCACAGCGGAAAACCGAGGCTGATCTGGAAGTTCACTTCATCTTTGCGGGCATGTTCGGACCAGCTATAACTATCAATCGCCTGTTTATTGATATTGCTGCTGTAGGTGTAAAGCAGGTAATTGCTTTCATAGGGGTAGAGTATGAACGGCGTGTCATGTTTCTGCAGCAGCCCGGCGATAATACTGCCCGGTACGGCCGGAGCGTCATGGATTTCCTGAACGCGGGCTTCCTGCGCCTGGGCGGTCGCCGCCAGCATCAGCGCAACAACCATCCCACCTGATTTATACATGTGCGAATTCTCCCAAAGGGTCAAGATAGTTATGTGTATTGGATAACGAACTGAAATAATGGCGGATAGTGTACACAGGTCACCCGCTTCGCGCAGTTTTCCTGTTGTTATATCGACCAGCGGTAGCAAGAAAGCATAACGGCGCCTAAAATAACAACTCATTAACCTATAAACACATAAAAATTAACCACCTCCCCCTACAGGCGCGAAAAGAGGCTCACACATGCTTACGACACCGCTCACTCAGGACACGCTGCGTCAGCGCGTCAGCGATATTTTCATTTATCAGATGCCATTCAATCAGGAACTGGGACTCACGCTGGAGGCGTTCTCGCCGGATGCGGTCACGCTGAGTTTCCACCACCAGAACAAGCTGGTGGGCAATGCGTTGCAACAGATCCTGCACGGCGGCGTGATCGCCGCCGGTCTGGACGTGGCTGCCGGGCTGGTGTGCGTGGGCAGCGCGCTGCTGCGTCATGACACATTGAGCGAGCAGGAGCTTCACCAGCGGCTGTCGCGTATGGGCACCATCGACCTGCGGGTGGATTATCTGCGCCCCGGCCGCGGCGAACGCTTTATCCTGACCAGCCAACTGCTGCGCGGCGGCAATAAAATCGCCGTGGCGCGGGCCGAATTACACAACGAAAAACAGTCGCATATCGCCAGCGCCATCGCTACCTACATCGTCGGCTAAAGGGAACATCGAACGGGGATTTCTCGACACGCAGCGTCAAGACACCCGCGCCGTGGTCCGGTACACTGGATGCTCATCTGCGGTTTATCTGGTTTATTATCAATGAGTATGCCACAACACCGCCAGGGGGTACTGTTCGCCCTCGGCGCTTATATCATCTGGGGGATTGCCCCGGTTTATTTCAAACAACTCGTGCAGGTGCCGGCTGATGAAATTCTCAGCCACCGTATCATCTGGTCGTTCTTTTTCATGCTATTGCTGCTGAGCCTCAGCCGTAAATGGGGAGTGGTGCGCAACGCCTGCCGCCAGCCGCGCCAGCTATTGCTGCTGGCGATCACCGCCACGCTGGTGGCCTGTAACTGGCTGATTTACATCTGGGCGGTCAACCATAACCATATGCTGGAAGCCAGCCTGGGTTACTTCATCAACCCGCTGGTCAGCGTGCTGCTGGGGATGCTGTTTCTCGGGGAACGGTTCCGCCCGACGCAATGGCTGGCGATGCTGCTGGCGGTGTGCGGCGTACTGGTGCAGTTGTGGACGCTCGGCTCGTTGCCGGTCATCGCGCTCACGCTGGCCTTCAGTTTCGGATTTTACGGTCTGCTGCGTAAAAAGATCGCTATCGACGGCCAGACCGGCATGCTGTTCGAAACCCTGTGGCTGCTGCCCGCCGCGCTGGTCTATCTGGAATGGCTGGCCGATTCGCCCACCAGCCACCTCAGCCAAAACGCGATGTCGCTGAATGTGCTGCTGATGGCGGCAGGCATCGTCACCACGGTGCCGCTGCTGTTGTTTACCTCGGCCGCCATGCGTCTGCGGTTGTCTACGCTGGGCTTCTTTCAGTATCTGGCGCCGACGCTGACTTTCCTGCTGGCGGTGCTGGTGTACGGCGAAACCATCACGTCGGACCGATTAGTCACCTTCGCCTTCATCTGGCTGGCGCTGGCGGTGTTCACGCTCGACGCGCTCTATACCCAGCGACGGCTACGCCGCGCCAGCCACAGCGCGGCGCGAGATGTAACGTGACAAAATCGGGCTGAAAATCAGGGTGGAGAACAGGCGCAACGTCTGCATGGCGATGACGAACGCGATATCCACCCGACTACCAGCGGCGATAATAGCGATGGAGTCCAGCCCGCCGGGGCTGGTCGCCAGATAGGCGGTCAGGATATCCACCGACAGTAGATGCGTCAGCATTAGCGCCATTCCGCCGCACAGCAACATCAGCGTGACAATCGACATCATCATTTTCGGCAGGGTGCGCAGCGCCAGCAGAAAAACGGGGCGGGTAAACGACAGGCCGACGCTCCAGCCAATCAAGGCATAGGCCAGCGCCAGCAGCCATTCCGGCGTCTGTAATGCCAGCGTGCCGGTGGAATGAAGCATGGAACCGATGATCATCGGCCCCAGCAGTTGGCCGGAAGGAATGCGCAGCCGTCGTCCAATCCAGGCGCCGCTAAACGCCACCGCCAGCGTGGCCGGAAAACGCCAGTCCAGCGAGGGGAACCAGACCAGCAGCGCGCTATTGGCTTCCGCGCCTTGCCCGAGACTGGCACGCGCCACAAACGCCGCCGCCGCGGTCACCATCAGCACCCGCAGGTACTGCATGAACGCCACCAGTCGCACATCGGCGCCAAAATCCCCCGCCATCGCCACCATCGCCGACGCGCCGCCCGGAGACGCGCCCCAGGTGCCGGTCGTGCCCGGCAGCTCGCTGTAGCGCATCAGCAACCAGCCCGACAGCCCGCTGGCAACCAGCGTCGACAACAGGATAAACAGTACCAGCGGCCACTCTTTCACCAGCGGCGTCAGGATGGACAGGGAGAGACTTTGCGCCACCAGACAGCCCAGCACGGCATTACTGGCGAAAAACAGCGGACGGGGAATACGGATAGTGGCGCCGTTCAGGCCCATCACCACCCCTACCAACATCGGCCCCAGCAGCAGCGCCGCCGGAACATGGTAAATCTGCAGACCAAAACCCAACACCAACGAAACCGCCAGCAGCATGAACCATTGTGTCGACGCGGGAAACTTCTCCATGCACAGCACCTGTTACAACATCAAAGCAGAGAGGCGATTCTACCCCGGAAGCCCGTCAGACGGACATCTATCCGTGCGAAGTCTGTCCGTTATCAAAAATTGTCGGAGGAAATCGGGCAGGGACTCGTTGGCCTTACGGGCAACGAGTCGCCTGTCAGAGAGAAGGGCGCTGGCGTTACAGCCAGTTGCGGCGTTTGAAATACAGGTACGGGGCCAGACCGGCCAGCAGCATCAACAGCATCGCGCCCGGATAGCCGTAGGCCCATTTCAGTTCCGGCATGAATTCGAAGTTCATGCCATAGCTGGACGCCACCAGCGTCGGCGGCAGGAACACCACCGATACCACCGAGAAAATTTTGATAATGCGGTTCTGTTCGATGTTGATGAAACCCATCGCCGCCTGCATCAGGAAGTTAACCTTCTGGAACAGCGATTCGTTGTGCGGCAACAGGGATTCGATGTCGCGCAGGATCTCGCGCGCCTGTTCCAGTTGACTGCTCGGCAACCGGGCGCGACGCACCAGGAAGTTAAGCGCGCGCTGGGTATCCATCAGACACAGCCGCACTTTCCAGCCGATATCTTCCTGCTCCGCCAGCGTCGATAGCGCGTCGTCATATTCGTCGCCCTGACGGCCGTCCATGATCACCCGGCTTAAGGATTCCAGATCGCTATAGATGTTTTCGATTTCGTCCGCCAGTTGCTCGATTTTGGTTTCAAACAGATCGAGCAGCAGTTCGTAGGCGTTGCCGTCCACCAGCGTCTGAGCGCGGGCACGCATGCGGTAGAGACGGAAAGCCGGCAGTTCGCGCTCGCGCAACGTATACAAGCGGCCATCGCGAATGGTGAACGCCACCGTGGAGTTGCCGGCGTGGTCGTCCGCGTCTTCATAAAAGAAAAAGGAGTGAATGTGCAGGCCGTCTTCATCTTCGAAAAAACGGGCCGATGCCTCAATGTCTTCCAGTTCCGGTCGGGTCGCCAGGCTTTGCCCCAGCTGATTCTGCACCAAATCTCGCTCTTCGACGTCCGGCTCGACCAAATCCACCCATAGCGAGGTGGTCAGGTCGTTGCTTTCATCCAGTTCCAGGCGAGTTAAACGGCAGTTATCGAGTTTGAATGCGCTCAGCATAGGCCATGCTCCCAAAATGTAACAAAGAGGGACAAAACGCGATTGAAACACAGAAACAGGGTGGAAAAGTCACCATCAGGTTTCAGGCCGTGAGACGGTGCTGACTCGATGCGACAAACAATATCGCTGACAACCTCGAAGGCTATCAGCACAGGGAAGATAGCCTTAGAAGTGGTACCTAATCAGTAGGTTATTGAGCCAGTATCGACTGGGTGTGTCCAAGGCGTGGGTCCTCCGGGAATAATGATGCGCGCATGTTACGCCGAGATGAAAAAGGCTGTCAACAGACAAACAGATGATTAGTCTGTGTCCAACCGTAACATCCAGTGAACTCAGACTGAACACCGCTCCCATCACGGCATAATCGCGCTATACCGTATCCAGACGGGCATAAGCGGCCACCAGCCATTTGATGCCCTGACCGGCAAACGCCACCTGGATCCGACAGTGATCGCCGCTGCCTTCCACATTAACAATGGTGCCTTCGCCGAATTTGGCGTGGCGCACCCGTTGCCCCAGCTTATAACCGGTATCGCTCTGGCTTATTGGCGTACCCAGTCGCTGATGATTGACCGGGCGTGAGACGCTGGCGCGCAGCCGCACCTCTTCCACGCACTCCGGCGGTAGTTCGCCGATAAAACGCGACGGGCGGTGATAGGTTTCCTTACCGTACAGACGGCGGCTTTCGGCATAAGTCAGCGTCAGTTTCTGCATAGCGCGCGTCACGCCAACGTAGGCCAGCCGGCGTTCTTCTTCCAGACGGCCGCCTTCATCCAGCGACATCTGACTGGGGAACATCCCCTCTTCCATGCCGACGACGAATACCTGCGGGAACTCCAGCCCTTTGGCGGAGTGCAGTGTCATCAGTTGCACCGCGTCCTGATAGGCGTCCGCCTGCCCGTCGCCGGCTTCCAGCGCGGCATGAGACAAAAACGCCTGCAACGGCAGCAAGTCCTGATCTTCGTCCTGATAGCTGAACTGGCGGGTCGCCGTCACCAGTTCTTCCAGGTTTTCCACCCGCGCCTGACCCTTCTCGCCTTTTTCCTGCTCGTACATGCTCCACAATCCGGAATCGCGAATCACCCGGTCGGTCTGCACATGCAGCGGTAAATCGGCAGTATCGCTGGCGAGCGCATCCACCAGTTCCAGAAAACGTTGCAGCGCGGCGGCGGCGCGCCCAGCCAGTACTTTTTCCTGCAACAACGCGCGCGTGGCCTGCCACAGCGTCAACTGGCGGTCGCGCGCCGTCTGGCGCACCACATCCAGCGTGCGATCGCCGATGCCGCGCGTCGGCGTGTTGACCACACGCTCAAAAGCGGCGTCATCGTTGCGGTTGGCCATCAACCGCAGATAAGACAGCGCATCCTTGATTTCCTGCCGTTCGAAGAAGCGCATGCCGCCATAAATCCGGTACGGCAGGCTTTGCTGCAACAACGCCTCTTCCAGTACGCGCGACTGGGCGTTGCTGCGATAAAGAATGGCGCATTCGCTGAGCGCGCCGCCCGCTTCCTGCCACACCTTGATGCGGCTAACCACAAAGCGCGCTTCGTCCAGTTCGTTAAAGGCGCAATACAGCGAAATCGGTTCGCCCTCGATGCCGTCGGTCCACAGGTTTTTGCCCAGCCGATCGCCGTTGTGGGCAATCAGCGCGTTGGCGGCATTGAGGATATTGGCGGTGGAGCGGTAATTCTGCTCCAGACGGATGGTGGCTACATCGCTGAAATCGCGCAGGAAGTGCTGGATGTTCTCCACCTGCGCGCCACGCCAGCCGTAGATCGACTGGTCATCGTCGCCTACGATCATCACTTTGGCGCTGTCGCCGGCCAGCAGGCGAATCCAGGCGTACTGGATGCGGTTGGTATCCTGAAACTCGTCCACCAGAATGTTGTTAAAACGGTCGCGGTAATGCTGCAGGATATGCGGTTTGTTGAGCCACAATTCGTGGGCGCGCAGCAGCAGCTCGGCGAAATCCACCAGCCCGGCGCGATCGCACGCTTCCTGATAAGCCTGATAGATGCGCAGCCAGGTCTGCTCCACCGGGTTGCCGTAGCTGTCGATGTGCTGCGGCCGCAGCCCTTCGTCTTTCTTGCCGTTGATGTACCACATCGCCTGACGGGGCGGCCACTGCTTCTCATCCAGATTCAGCGCCTTGATCAGACGTTTGAGCAGCCGCAACTGATCTTCGCTGTCCAGAATCTGGAAATCCTGCGGCAAGCCGGCATCCAGATGGTGCGCGCGCAGCAGGCGATGCGCCAACCCGTGGAACGTGCCGATCCACATCCCGCCCTGACTGGTGCCGAGCAGTTGATCGATACGGTGGCGCATTTCCGCCGCCGCCTTGTTGGTGAAGGTCACCGCCATGATTGAATAAGGCGAACAGTTTTCCACCGTCAGCAACCAGGCGATGCGATGAACCAGCACGCGGGTTTTGCCGCTGCCTGCGCCAGCCAGTACCAGCATGTTGCTGCGCGCCGCCGCCACGGCGTCACGCTGTTTATCATTCAGACTGTCGAGCAGGTCAGATACGTCCATAGGCGTCGGTTATCCGTCAAAGAGGAACCCGGCCTCCGGATCGGAGACAAATTCCACTGGTTATCTATACAGTAAAAATAGCAGAATTATAGCAACGTGGTGAGCGATGCCAAGCTGAAAATTTCCACATGCGGCAGCAGCCGGGAATCGTGAATCTGCATCAGGTTGCCGTCACGCAGATTAATCCAGCAGGATTGTACGCCGCTGCGAATGGCGCCGGCCACGTCGGTGGTCAGATCATCCCCCACATGCAGCAGGTTGTGCAACGGTAAATTCAGCCGTTCGGCGGCCAGTTGATACATATCATGCCAGGGCTTTGAGCGGCCATCCGGGCCGGCGCGCAAAATAAACCGGAAATAATCGCCGAGGCCGCAGGCGTGCGGATCGGCGTTGCCGTTGGTGATCGCCACCAGCGGCCAGCGTTGCCCCAGCGCGCGCAATGTGTCGTGAGTTTCCTGCGGTATGGTGATGCGGCTACGCCAGCGGGCGAATTCCGCCATCACCGCATCCGCGCCGGCGGCTGCGTCGTCCGGCAACATCCCCACCCGAGTCATCGCCAGATGTACGGAACGCCAACGCCAGTGCGTGACGTCGTGATAAATCTCCGGCTCTTGCGTCAGCAGTTCCTGTCGTAGCTGGCGCAAACCTTCGCTGGTGAACGCCCGCAATCCAGGGTGATAGTTCTGTAAAAACCGCAACGACTCCAGCTCCGTTCGCCGGATAACCTCATAGTTGTCGTACAGGGTATCGTCCAAATCGAACGTGATGGCCTCAATCCGACCGAGCGGGCGATAAAAATACATCAGGATTTACCTCGTCTGGCGCGTGGGTGCGCGGCATCGTACACCGATGCCAGATGTTGAAAGTCCAGATGGGTATAGATCTGGGTGGTGGAGAGGTTAGCATGGCCCAGCAGTTCCTGCACCGCGCGCAGGTCGCCGCTGGACTCCAGCATGTGGGTGGCAAACGAGTGCCGCAACTTGTGCGGATGAACATGGCTGTTCACGCCCTGTTTGACGCCCCATTCGGCAAAGCGCTTCTGTACGTTGCGCATTGAAATGCGCTTGCCGAGGCTGGAGATGAATATCGCGTCGTCTTCCGGCGCGTAAATATCCCGCACCGCCAGCCAGTGCCGCAGCCAGGTAACGGCGGTCGCGCCGATCGGCAGCTTGCGCTCTTTACTGCCTTTCCCCATCACCCAGACTTCGCCGCTGTCCAGATCGACGTGACCGCAGTCCAGCCCGACCAGTTCCGCCAGACGCAGCCCGGCGCCGTACATCACTTCCAGCATGGCGCGATCGCGCACCGCCAGCGGATCGCCGAGGTCGATATCCAGCAGGCGGCTCATTTCATCCACATCCATGTTTTTGGGCAGATGTCGACCCGCTTTCGGCGCCGGCACGCCGCGGGCAGGGTTGGCCTTGAGCTCGCCACGGCCAACCAGCCAGTCAAGAAAGCTGCGTAACGCCGACAGACGCTGCGCCAGACTGGCGGCGTTCAACCCGTCGCGCTTGCTGCGCGCCACCACCGCTCGCACGCCGGCAGCATCCAGCGCCTGCCAGTCGGCAATGCCGGACGCCGACAACATGTCGATAATCACCTGTAACTGATGGGCATAGCTGCTTTGCGTCAGCGGACTCAGTTGCCGCTCAACCCGCAGGTAACGCAGAAAGGCTTCGGCCGGCGCCGACAGGGGGGAATCGGGGTTCATAGGCGTTCAATCCATCGCTCCAGCAATACCGGAATAATCGTCGCCAGATGTTGCAACAGATCGGTGCCCATGCCGTCCTGATAGTGGTGGCTGTCGCGGCTGCTGAAAATCAGCAATCCCAGATCGCCGTTTTTTCCCATCAGCGACAACGCCACCGAGCCGACATGGCGCGCCTGCGGCAACAATAGCAACAGTTCGGGGCCGTTCAGCGTCCCAAGATAATGATGCCGTTCGCCCAGCCGCTGGATACGCAGCGGCTCAAACACCGTACGGTTAAGCGCCAGATGGGTAAAATCGGAAGGCGCGCCGATGCGCCAGCGATCGGTAAACAGGCGGATAGCCGCGCCCGACAGCCCCAGTTTGCGCGCCCAGCGGTGCAGCCTGTCGAGCAGTTCCTGCAACGACGAGGCGGTAGAGAGCGCCATTTGCAATTGCAATAGCTGGCTGAACAGTTCCTCATTGCGGGTAGCCTGTTCCGTCAGCAAGGCGATCTCTTCTTCCAGATACTGAATGCGGTTGCGCTGGCGAGCGAGTTGCCACTCCACCAGCGACACGCTGCCACGCACCGGATGCGGAATACGCATGGTTTCGGTCTGGTGGGAATGGCGAATGAAAAAGTCAGGGTGCTGGCGCAGGTACTGCAACACCAGATCGTCAGTCAGCGCCTGACGTTCAGCCTGCTCTTCCACGTTCTTCATAGATGCATAAACCCATCATAAACATGCGTAGCCGGGCCGGTCATAAACAGCGGGTGACCGGGACCGTCCCAGTGAATCTCAAGTTCGCCGCCCGGCAGTTGTACTTTGACATCCGCCGCCAGCAGCCCCTGCTGAATCCCCACCGCCACCGCGCCGCAGGCGCCGCTGCCGCAGGCCTGGGTTTCACCCGCGCCGCGCTCGAACACCCGCAACCGGATCAGGCCGGAGTTAACCACCTGCATAAAACCGACATTGGCGCGTTCCGGAAAACGTTCGTGGCTTTCCAGCAGCGGCCCGAGCGTCTCTACCGGCGCAGTATCCACATCGTCCACCTGAATCACGCAATGCGGGTTGCCCATCGACACCACGCCGCACAGCACCGTGTGTTCGTCGGCACGAAAGATATAGGTTTTTTCCGGCTTAGTGGCGCGGAACGGCACCTGCTGCGGTTCGAAGTTAGGTTCGCCCATATTCACCCGCACCAGCTCGTCTTCCGTCACCGACAGCACCATACGGCCGTTATGGGTGCTGACGTTGATCTCACGCTTGTTGGTCAACCCTTTCAGGCGTACGAAACGGGCAAAGCAGCGAGCGCCATTACCACACTGTGCCACTTCGCTGCCGTCCGCATTGAAAATTCGGTAATGAAAATCCAGTTCGGGATCGTAGGGCGGTTCAACGATCAATAACTGATCGAACCCCACCCCGCAATGCCGGTCCGACAGGCGACGGATCAGCTCCGGTGAAAAGTAGACATTCTGCGTCACGGCATCGACAACCATGAAATCATTGCCCAGACCGTGCATTTTGGAGAACTGCATTTCCTGACCCCGCTGCGTTAAACGGGTGCGGCAGAGATCCTGTCGCGACCCGCGAGATTACCCTCAATCACCCTGCGTACCGCGGCGGCTACTGCCGGGCGGACGATGCTTGCGGAGCCTGGGTATTTTGCTGCTGCGTTTTTTTAACCGGAGCCGGTTGCTCTGGCGGAAAATAAAGCGGGCCTTTCAAACCACAACCAGCCAGTGACATCACCAGCAATGCCAGCGCGCCCTGACGAAAAAGTGTTTTCATTTCGTTAAAACCTGTCATTCAGATACCTATGCTCTCTATAATCGCAGGTGGATCATGAAAATCAATAGGAATCGAATATGAACGATAGCGAGTTTCATCAATTGGCCGACGCGCTGATGCTGAAGGTGGAAGAAACGCTGGATCGATTTGATGGCGATGCGGATATCGATTACGAAACCAATGGCGGCGTAATGACGCTGAGTTTTGAGAACGGCAGCAAGATCGTGATTAACCGGCAGGAGCCGATGCATCAGGTGTGGCTGGCGACTAAAGGCGGCGGCTATCACTTCGACTATCAGAATGGCCGCTGGATTTGCGACCGCAGCGGCAGCGATTTCATGGCGCTGTTGGCGCAGGCCTGCTCGGAACAGAGCGGCGAAGACGTTTATTTCGATTAAAACAGACTGGCATTTCGAATAAAGCAGATTGGGGCCGTTAGCCCCAACTGTCATTCATCCTGGATTTCCCGCTCTGGAATCAGAGCATCTGCAAGCGCTGGCTCAGCACCAGATTTTTCTTGTCTTCAGACGATGGCGTGACGCACAGATGAGACAGCGCGCTGCTGCGGAACGGGATTACCTGCGTGCGGCCGTCCAACTGAACAATCTGATAGAACTGCGGCAGATTGAAATTGATGAAGCTGGAGCCGTAGGTAAAGCGGTCGTGCGACGAGGAATAGAAGCGGCTGACGTCGCGCACCAGCTCTTCCTTGCTGCCTTCGCAATGGTGATAGACTTCCACCCGGTTCGACTCGTCCAGAATATAGATATTGAACCCCTGATTATCCTGTTGATCCTCAAAGAAGAACTGGATAATTCCCTCGCTGGCGACGCCGTCCACCACCGGAGGCAGATGGATATGGTTGGTTTCCACCTGAACCGGCAGCCCCTGCAGCTTGTTGTTGGAAATCGCGCCGTAGAACTCCACCGCATTTTCCAGTTTCTGGGCCGACACGCTCAGGCGTTCGAAGAATAATCCCCAGGTCTCGCCCGCGACTTTCACCGCCTTGAAGCGGCCGGGTTCCTGACGGGTGCTGGACAGACGCAGTTCAATACATTCGGATACCAGTTGCTGCACCCGGGTCCGGATCAACCCGCGCAGATGTTGGCTGTAGCAGAACACTTCCAGCGACTCCGGCAACGCGGCGTCCTGATGCATTTTGCCAAGAATGGTTTTCAGCGCTTCCAGCATCGCCTGCTCGCCGCTGAAATGCAGGGTACGCACTTCATTCCAGGAATTGCGGTACAACAAATCGATACTGCCGACCAGACACTGCTGCTGCTGGCCGAAGCTAAAGACGTCCAACTGACGGAAGTCAAAGTGCACAACCTGATTGCGGAACGTCGCCGTCGGGTCATGCTCCAGATTGACGATAATCGCCAGATGACGAATCTCGCACGGGCTATACAGCGCTTTCGGCGTCGGAGCCACCACCCGCAACGGGAAGTGGCTGGACACATCCGACACCAGTTCCTGCAGCCGGGCGATATCGCACAACTCATGCCCTTTGATATGCAGGCGGGTGGACGACGTCAGCAGGCCGTTGAAATAGGCCCAGGCCACCAGCTTGTTGAGATAGCGGTTATATTCCAGCGGTTGATGGCTGATGATGGCGTCCATCGACGGCGCCTGATTGTACAGATACCAGCCGGATCGATTAGCGCGTCCAGCCGGCACATAAATAAAGGTCAGATTAGTTTCTGACAGATCGGGCGAAATCTGCGGGTTAACCAACGTAACCTTGCCCGGCAACGCCTCGAAAGCGGCATACAGTTTGCGGGTCAGCACCCCGATATCCTGCGGGCTGGCGCTGACGCTCAGATTGTTGCGGCGAGCGAAACGGATCAGGTTGCGATAGCTCTGCATCATCGCATCCAGCAGCTCGTTATGCGCTTCGCGCACCTGCCCAATTTTCCAGTTGGCGCGGTTGTCCAGCATCACCAGCCGTTCATCGCTCCATCCCCACGACTGCACCAGCTGCGTCAGGATTTGGCGGCGCCAGGCGGTACAGGCGCGCTCGCGGGAGAGTTTTTCACACACTTTGAGGTAGAAACAGCGACGCACCAGATCCAGCCGGGTCTGGTCATTGATCGCGTTCAGATACTGGGTCACGCGCTCCAGCATCATGCAATAAGGGTCCAACCCGAAGGACACGATCTCGCCTTTATGCAGGCGCGCTTTGATCTCGCTCGACAGCAGGCGGGTATTGGGATATTCCCAGGAGTAGGCTTCCAGCAACAGGGTTTTCAGCACCGCCTTGTAGGGCGAGTCGATGCTTTTATATAGCTGCCACAGGCTGGCGCCAAAGTACTCTTCCGCCGACAGCGCGCTCAGACCGCCCAAATCCAGCCATTCGTTCGGCGCCAGCGCGCCGCGGGCATACAGAGAAAGCACGAATTCATCATAATTGGCTTCCTCTTCCACCGGCACCATGTTCCACAGAATGCGCTTGCCCGCCATGCGCACCGCGGTGCGGTAAAATTCGTCCAGCAACAGGATATGCTGAGTGGAGCCGCAATCCTCGCCGCCGAGGCTGCCGCTCTCGTTATGGCGGAAACGGTTTTCATCCATCAGGAAGAAACTGACGTCTACGCCTTGCCCGGCCGCCCATTTTTCCAACAGCGAGCATTTCTGCTGCAGCCGCTGGCGCTCTTCGCTGTCCAGCCAGGATTGGTGGCAGACCCAGATGTCGAGATCGGAACTGCAGCTCTGCCCGATGGACGAGGTGCTGCCCATGGAATAGACGCCGGTGATCGGCAGTTCGCCCTTGCGATCCGGCACAGACAGCTCGCCCCAGCGCAATTCCACGCCGTCGAGGTAGTGCTGTTGTTTTTCATCGGGGGAGAAAAGACAAATGCCGTGCGGAACCTTGCCTTCCAGATAGCCAGGCATCAGCGGGTGATGATGATGTAATAAAACTGGCAAAAGACTGTAAACCTGCTGAAAAGCGGGTTTCATTGCTTCCAGAGCACGATCCACACGCAGTTGGTTGATCGCATCCAGTCTTTGCTTCAGTGTCTCGATGTAGAAGTACAAGACGTTTCGCCTGCTTATCCCAGTGCCTATAAAGAAGCCGTTGTTTCCCCAATCTGTCCAGAATAGATATTAGAAGAATGGCGGGCAGATTATTGCTGGAAACGTGATCAATTTAACACCTTGCTGAAAGGGCGTAAAGAAACTAAAGAAAGTCAGATTTGTTTATTGATGCTTCAGCGTTGAACATATTATCGCCGCTTTTACCGCCCCCGGCTATCCCCCGACGGGGTTTTGTCGTTCCCTTCCCTCATCACGACGGCCGGGCAACTGACACCGGCTCGCCTTCAATGGTACGATGGAAAGAAAGGATCAGAACGGTATCAAGCATGGTAGACACTATTCTAAGAATTGCCACCCGACAGAGCCCGCTTGCGCTGTGGCAGGCCCATTTTGTTCAGCAACGACTCGAAGCCTGCCACCCCGGTTTGCGGGTGGAACTGGTACCGATGGTCACCCGCGGCGATGTGCTGCTGGATACGCCACTGGCCAAAGTGGGCGGCAAAGGATTGTTTGTCAAAGAACTGGAACTGGCGCTGCTGGAAAACCGTGCCGATATCGCGGTGCACTCAATGAAGGATGTACCGGTCGAATTCCCCGAAGGTCTGGGGCTGGTCACCATCTGCGAGCGCGACGACCCGCGCGATGCCTTTGTCTCCAATCATTACGCCACGCTGGATGAGCTGCCTGGAGGCGCCTGCGTTGGCACCTCCAGCCTGCGCCGCCAGTGCCAGTTGCGCGCCCACCGTCCGGATCTGGTGGTCCGCGATCTGCGCGGCAACGTCGGCACCCGCCTGTCCAAACTGGATAACGGCGACTACGACGCCATCATTCTGGCGGTCGCGGGGCTAAAACGCCTTGGTCTGGAAGATCGTATCCGTACCGCGCTTAGTCCGGAGCAATCGCTACCGGCGGTCGGTCAGGGCGCGGTCGGCGTGGAGTGCCGCCTGGACGATGCCCGAACCCGCGCGCTGCTGGCGCCGCTTAACCATGATGATACCGCAACACGCGTACTGGCCGAGCGCGCCATGAATACCCGGCTGGAAGGCGGTTGTCAGGTTCCTATCGGCAGCTACGCCGAACTGCAGGACGGCGACACGCTGTGGCTGCGGGCGCTGGTGGGCGCGCCGGACGGCAGCCGCATTATTTACGCGGAACGCCGTGGGCTGCGTCAGGATGCCGAACAGCTTGGCATCGCCCTGGCGGACGAACTGCTTGAACGCGGCGCACGCGACATTCTGCAATCCGTTTATGGAGAAGCCTCGTCATGACGATTCTGGTTACCCGTCCCTCTCCTGCGGGTGAGCAGTTGGTAGCCCGTCTCAGAATGGCAGGCCAGCAGGCCTACCACAGTCCATTAATCGAATTTTCTCCGGGCAGCGAGTTGCCGCAACTGCCCGCCATGCTGCAAGCGCTGCGCCCCGGCGATCTGGTATTCGCTCTGTCGCAGCAGGTTGTGGAATACGCAGATCCAGCGCTATCACGCGCCGGAACCGGTTGGCCCAAAACGCTCACCTATTTTGCGGTGGGGCGCTCTACCGGACTGGCGCTGCATACCGTCAGCGGTTTGCCAGTGCACTACCCGCCGGAACGCGCGACCAGCGAAACATTATTGCAGTCGCCGACGCTACAGCAGGTAGCGGGCAAACAGGCGTTGCTGTTGCGCGGCAACGGCGGCCGGGAACTGCTGGGCGATACCTTGCAGCAACGCGGCGCGCAGGTGCGTTACTGCGAATGCTATCAACGCAACCCAGTGGTTTACGACGGCGCGGAACAATGCCAGCGCTGGCAACATCTCGGCATCGATACGCTGGTGATCACCAGCGGAGAAATGCTGCAACAGTTCTATACTTTAGTGCCTGATTATTATCGAACTACCTGGCTACCGGGTTGCCGGGTCGTCGTCGTCAGCGAGCGTCTGGCCGAAATGGCCCGCGAGCTGGGCTGGCGTGATATTCGGATCGCCGATAATGCGGATAACGATGCGCTGATGCGGGCGCTGCGATAACGCAGCGGATGTCGTTACGCAACTGATACCGTTACACAACTAACCAGATAGTAAACTAACCAGATAGTCACCCGGACAATTACCATTACCCTGATCATAGGATGTACTCATATGACGGAACACATTACCTCCTCAACGCCCTCCGAAGAGGTGGTCGAACGGGCTGCACCCACGCCTCCGCAAAAATCGCCGCCCTCTTCCGGCGCGGCGCGCCACGGTCTTGTGCTGGGCGCCATCGCTATCGTGGTTTCGCTGGCGCTGAGCGGCGGCGTCTACTATTACGCCCACCAGCAGATGACGCGTCAGAGTACCGCCCTGGCCCAATTGCAGGAACAACTCGCTGCGCTGCAAAAACAGCAATCACAGGCGCAGCAGCAGTGGCAACAGACGCTGGACCAGCAGGCCAAAGCCCTGAGCGCCGATGAGCAACGGCTGGCGACCCTGACCCGTCAGGCTGGTGAAATGCAGGAAAAACTGGCTACGCTCGCCAACAGCGACTCCAAAACCTGGTTGCTGGCGCAGGCTGATTTTCTGGTAAAACAGGCCGGACGCAAGCTGTGGAGCGATAAAGACGTCACCACCGCCGGCGCCTTGCTCAAAAGCGCCGACGCCAGTCTGGCGGACATGAACGACCCCAGCCTGATCGACGTGCGCCGGGCCATCACCCACGATATCGGCATGCTGGCTGGCGTCAGTCAGATCGATTTCGACGGTATCATCCTTAAAGTGAACCAGTTGGCGGATCAGGTGGACAACCTGCGGCTGGCCGATACCGACACCGACGAAGCGCCGATGGAAGAAAGCGACTCGACGCTGTCGGCCTCACTGAGCGAATGGCGGCAGAACCTGAGCAAGAGCTGGCACAACTTCCTGTCGGATTTCATCACCATTCGTCGCCGCGACGACAGCGCAGAACCGCTGCTGGCGCCGAATCAGGATGTGTATCTGCGCGAAAACATCCGCTCGCGCCTGCTGGTCGCCGCGCAGGCGGTGCCGCGTCACCAGAACGAAACTTACCGGCAATCGCTGGAAACAGCGGCGACCTGGGTACGCGCCTACTTTGACGAAAGCGATCCGACCACCAAGGCGTTTCTGGACCAGTTGGACGCACTGAGCCAGCAGTCGGTAGCGATGGATGTACCGAATGAACTGCAAAGCCAGCCGCTGCTGGACAAACTGATGCAAACCCGAGTCCGCAACCTGCTGGCGCAGCCATCCGCCAAACCACAGGAGGGCTGAACATGCTGAAGGTATTTCTGCTGTTTGTGGTGCTGATCGCCGGCATTGTGGTGGGGCCGATGCTGGCCGGCCATCAGGGTTACGTGCTGATTCAGACCGACAATTACAACATTGAAACCAGCGTCACCGGGCTGGTGATCATGCTGGTGTTGTTTCTGCTGGCGTTTCTGGCAGTGGAATGGCTGCTACGGCGAGTGTTCCGCACCGGCGCCCGCACCCGCGGCTGGTTCATCGGCCGTAAACGCACCCGGGCGCGTCAGCAGACCAAAGCAGCGCTGTTGAAACTGACCGAAGGCGACTATCTGCAGGTAGAAAAACTGCTGACCCGCAAT
Organism: Dickeya sp. NCPPB 3274; assembly: GCF_000406205.1. NCBI lineage: Bacteria > Pseudomonadati > Pseudomonadota > Gammaproteobacteria > Enterobacterales > Pectobacteriaceae > Dickeya > Dickeya sp. NCPPB 3274. The sequence goes on from NZ_CM001979.1 coordinate 4,627,801, forward strand.
GCCGACCACGCGGAGCAGCCGGTGGTGAACTACCTGCTGGCGGCGGAAGCAGCCCAGCAGCGCGGCGACGAGTTCCGTACCCGGCAATATCTGGAGCGGGCGGCGGAAATCGCCGACACTCATCAACTGCCGGTGGATATCACCCGCGTGCGCATTCAACTGGCCCGTAACGAAGACCACGCCGCCCGCCACGGCGTAGACCGTTTGCTGGAAGTGGCGCCGCGCCACCCGGAAGTCCTGCGTCTGGCGGAACAGGCCTTCCTGCGTACCCACGCCTACAGTGCGTTGCTGGATATCCTGCCCGCCATGCGTAAAACCCGGCTGCATGACGAATCCCATCTGGATGAATTGCAACAGCGCGCCACCATCGGCCTGATGGATCAGGCGATGGCGGAAGGCGGTAGCGAAGGGTTGAAACAGTGGTGGAAAAATCAGCCGCGTAAAGTTCGTCAGGCGCTGCCGATGCAGGTGGCAATGGCCGAACGGCTGATTGTGTGCGACGACCACATCACCGCACAGGACATCATTGTCGACGGGCTGAAGCAGCAGTTTGACTACCGGCTGGTGCAGTTGATCCCCCGGCTCAATGCCGGTCAGCCGGAACCGCTGGAAAAACTGTTGCGTCAGCGTCTGAAACAGCACAGCGATGACGCGCTGCTGCACAGTACGCTGGGGCAGTTACTGGCTAAGCATGGCGAATGGCAACAGGCCAGCGATGCCTTCGCCGCCGCACTGGCGCTGCGACCAGACGCCTATGACTACGCCTGGTGCGCCGACGCGTTTGATCGGCTGAAGCGCCCCGAAGACGCGGCCCGCATGCGGCGTGATGGTTTGTTATTGACGCTGCAACCGCCCCACGACGCCTGACCGGTTCGGACCGGCGCGCTCCAGCGCCGGTCTTCCTCTCCCTGATGACACTATCTGATAACGCTATGATTTGGCTGGATAATGGCGAAAAAAAACGCTTGCCGACCAGCGACAAGCGTGCAATAAAAATCAGGTCTGAAAGACAACTTTAAGGTGCCCCACTCAACGTTACGTCCAACAGTGATGAAGCAGCACTTCATCAATAATCGGACGTTAGGCACCGTAAATGGCTCTGCGTCATTCCCAGGTTTATGAAGCCGAAGCAAACATAGAAGGTGGAATGAGCATCTACATCTCCAATAAAGCATGAATGATGCCAACTTCACAAAAAACCAGAAATAAAAATATTAACCATTGATAAATAAAGAATTAAACATAAAGCACCGTTTGATTCCGGCATAACTAACCTGCTGAAAAGTCAGGCATTCCTCACCGATACTGTCGCTAATCAGAGACGCCACCAACACCGCCATCTATATTCTTTAAAATTCAATTAGTTATATGTCTCTTTTTGACGACACAAATACCCCCGAACTGTCGCCGAAAAGCCACAAATCGCCTTTCGCTGACGATTCAAAGCAAACGGCCACGGATAACCGTGGCCGTTGTCATGGATAAGGTGCTGACGGGTAATCAGGCGGTCTGCGACAGCTGTTCCAGGCTCTGCTTCGCCAGCTGATACAGATAGTGCGCAGTGGGGAACAGCGCACTATCATCCACCCGGAATTTGGGGTGATGCAGCGCGTAAGGGCCGCCAGAACCCACCATCATAAAGGTGCCCGGCAGCTTCTGCTGGTAGAACGCAAAGTCTTCGCCGATGGGGCTGGCTTCGACGCGACGCGCCTCAAACCCTTCGTCATCAGCAACCTGCAGCGCGAAGTCCACCCAACGCGGCGTGTTCACTACCGATGGCGGCCCGGCGTGCCAGATAAACTCGATTTCCGCGCCAAAGGCGCCGGCGATACCGGCCACAATCTGACGGAAACGCTGTTCAATCAGGTCGCGCACCGCCTGACTGAAGGTACGCACCGTTCCTTCTACGTAGGCGGTATCCGGAATCACGTTCCAGGTGCTACCGCTGTGCACCTGGGTGATCGACACCACCGCATTGTTATCGGACGGCACGGTACGGCTAATAATGGTCTGCACCGCGGAAATCAACTGCCCCAGAATAATGATCGGATCATTGCCTTCGTGCGGCTTGGCGGCGTGACAGCCTTTGGCGGCAATCTTGATTTCGAAACGGTCCACCCCGGCGGTCAGCGCGCCGTCTTTGCCGCCAATCACGCCGACCGGCAGCGTTGGGTCGTTATGAATGCCAAAAATGGCGGTCGCACCGTCCAGCGCGCCGACTGCGATCACCTCCGGCGCGCCCAGCCCGGTCTCTTCAGCCGCCTGAAACAGAATACGCACGGTGCCTTTCAGTTCCGGTTCGATACGTTTGAGCAGAATCGCCGCGCCCAGCGCCGCCGAAGAATGGAAATCATGCCCGCAGGCGTGCATCACGCCGGCATTTTTCGAACTGAATTCGACGCCCGACTCTTCTTCAATCGGCAGAGCGTCGATGTCGGAACGCACCACCACCAGCGGGCCGTCCTGCAGACCGCCCACTTCCGCCACCAGACCGGTTTTCAGCGGCAGTTCAAGGATGCGAATCCCCTCTTTTTCCAGCACGGCGCGAATTTTCCGCGTGGTTTCAAATTCCTGATTAGACAGCTCGGGATGCTGATGCAGATCGTGCCGGAACGCCTGAATAAACTGCGCCAATGGCTCATGCTGGGCATGCACTTTCATGTAAGGTCACTCCTCTTTTTTTCAGCCCTGTCTGGCAGGGCGGCCCGACAAATCGAGCCTGCAGGTGAATACGTTATCGATCAGATATCGAACTCTGATGGTTCCTGAATGTTAGTCAGCTGTCGCAGGAAGCGGCGGGTCTGCGGGTTGTCGGAGAAACTGATCACTTTCTCCGCCGGCCCTTGTTCCACGATGTGTCCGTCGGCCATGAAGATCACCCGATCCGCCACTTCTTTGGCGAACTGCATCTCATGGGTCACGATCACCATGGTGGTGTTTTGCCCCGCCAGTTTCTGGATAACCTGCAGCACTTCATGCACGCGCTCCGGGTCAAGCGCCGAGGTCGGCTCATCAAACAGGATCGCCTTCGGATCCACCGCCAGCGCACGGGCGATACTGACGCGCTGCTGTTGGCCGCCGGACAACGTCACCGGGTACTGATGCGCCTGCGGCAGCAACCCCACCAGCTCCAGCAGCGACAGCCCAATCTCGTCCGCCTGCTTTTTCGGCATCTTCTTCACCACAATCAGGGCTTCGGTGATGTTTTCCAGCGCGGTCTTGTTCTTGAACAGGTTGTAATTCTGGAACACCATCGCCGTCTGACGTCTGAGCGCATACTCTTCCTTGCCGGTATAGCGGCTGGTATCCAGCGACTGATCGCCGATGGTAATGATGCCGGACTCTGGCCTTTCCAGCAGATTCAGGCAACGCAACAGGGTGGACTTGCCTGAGCCGGACGGCCCGATGATCGCCACCACCTCGCCCTGGGCGATATCCAGACTGATATTGTTCAGCACCACCTGGTCGCCAAAACGTTTAGTCAGATTTTTTACGCTAATCATGTCCGCTCCTTAACGCTGCCGTGAATGGCTCAGTTTCTTCTCCAGTTGCGACTGCAGCCAGGAGTAAACCATGATGAGCAGCCAGTAAATCAGCCCCACCACCAGGAAGGTTTCGAAGAAACGCAGCGATTCGGCGGCGATCATCTTGCCTTCGGCAAACAGTTCCGAGACGCCGAGCGCAAAGGCTACCGAGGTGTCTTTGATCAACGAAATAAAGGTGTTGCCGGTAGCAGGCAACGCATTGAGCATCGCCTGCGGCAACACGATGCGGCGGTAAATCTGCGCCTTGTTCATCCCTACCGACAGGCCGGCTTCCGTTTGCCCGAAATCCACCGACGCCAGCGCCGCGCGGAAAATCTCCGCCATATAAGCCGAGTTTTTCAGGCTGAAGCCGATAATCGCCGCCGTCATGGCGGACAGGCCGTTAAGCGACGGAAACAGCTGCGGCAATCCGAAATAGATGATGAACAACTGAACCAGCGACGGAATACCGCGAAACAGCGAGATGTAGAGTTCCACCAGTTTCGCCACCACAACGAACCGGCTCTCGCGGACCAGCGCCAGCATCAGTCCCAGCACGATGGCAAACAGCATCGACACCACCGCCAGCAACAGCGTGGTGGGCAAGTACATCAACACCTGGGGAAAAACTTTCAGCAGGTAGGAAAGATCGATATTCATGGGCCATACCATTAACACTGACGCCAGCCGCGAATCAGGCTGGCGTCACAGGAGTTGAGCGAGCAGGCAGGGTTATTTTCCCGCCGTGATGTCCTCGCCGAAATATTTGACGGACAGGGCTTTCAGTCGGCCATCACTGCGCATTTTGTTCAATTCGTCATCAAACTTCTTACGCAGTTCGTCGCCTTTCTGATCTTTATGGAACGGGAACCCAACCTGCTCCACCACCAGCGGCTCACCCACCAGCTTGAACGGCAGGTTGCGCTTGTTGATTTCCGCCAGCAGGATCGGACGGGAGTTGATGTAACCTTCAACGCGTTTGGCCAGCGCATCGCTCATGGCGCCATCGCGGGTTTCATAGGTACGAATGTTGACGCTGCCGTCGGCAAAGGCTTTTTTCAGGTTGTTGACGTGGTTGGAACCCAGCACGCCCGCCACGGTTTTGCCTTTCAGGTCATCCAGCGTATTGATGTTGGCGTTGTCTTTATGCGTGACGATCTGGCTGCCGTAGTAGCTGTACGGCTGGGAGAAACTGTATTTCTCCTGGCGCGCCGGGGTAATCGCCACCACGTTGGCGATGGTGTCCAGCTTGCTGGCTTCCAACTGCCCCATCAGGCCGCTGAAATCCGCCGTCACCCATTCGACTTTATAATTCAGATCTTTGGCGATGGTTTCCGCCACTTCCACATCAAACCCGACCAGCTTGTTGTCCTGCTTGAATGAACTCGGGTAGCTCTGCCCGGTGGCGCCGATGCGCAGCACCTTCTCACCGTTGTTCTGAGAATCGCAACCTGCCGCCAGAATGACCGCAGACAAAGCTAATACAGGGAGGATAATTTTTTTCATAGTCATCGAATAACGCCTCTTAGGGGTGTTTCTTTTCCCAGTGATGATAAAGGTCCTGATCCAGGACTTTTCGCATGTAAATAGTGAGATGTCCTTTCCCTAAATCCGCCTGGCCGACTTCCTGAAAGCCATATTTTCGGTACATATCCAGCAACCAGGGATGCTGTTTAGCGGTGCCCAGCGTCACGGCGGGCGCTTTTAGCTGCTCTTGCAGCACCGCCTGTTCCAGCCAGTCCAGCATCTGTTTGCCCAGACCCTGTTGTTTGAAGTCCGGATGGGTGGCGAACCAGCCGATGTGCGGTAACCCGTACGGACCGGGATTCGGCCCCCACGGATAACGAATGGTGACCGACGCGGCCAGACACCCGTCTTTCTCCATCACATACACGCCGTTGCTGCGCAGATGACGGCGCACCATGTCGATGTCGGCGTAGGCGGCGTCAAACTTGATGCCCAGCTCGCGCACCGGCGCATAAGCGGCCAGCGCCAGCGCCAGAAACGCTTCATCGTCCGCAGAGGTAGCCTGGCGAAATACGGTACTCATGGCGTCACCGTCACTCAGCCAGCAGGCCGGTGTCATCCGCGTACCGGATAACCTCATCGACTTTCTGCGGCGCGCTGCCGACGTAGTTCGCCGGATCCAGCCAGGCATCCAGCGCATCCGCCGTCAGGTGCTGCGTCAGAACCGGATGCTCCAGCAGCAACGCTTTGAACTCGCGGTTCTGCTCAAATGCCGCCATTGAGCACTCGTACACCAGGTGGTGGGCCGTCTGCTTGCCGAGCAGCTTGCCGATTTCAAACATCACCTTTTCCGACAGCAGCAGGCCGTTTTGCAAATCCAGATTGGCGCGCATCTGCTTTTCGTTCACCGACATGCCGCGCAGGATGCCAAGCGCGTTCTGCAACTGTGCCGACAGATAGATGTTGATTTCCGGCAGCGCGATCCACTCCGCACGCCAGCTCATGGCGTCACGCTCGTGTTCGACTTTCATCGATTCATGGATCAACGACGCACTCTTGAACAGCGGCGCCGTCAGGCTGGCCAGCCCTTCCAGCGCGGCCGGATTACGTTTGTGCGGCATGGTGGTGGAACCGATCTTCCCTTCGGAAAACGGTTCCTCGATTTCGTTGATTTCGGTACGCATCAGGTTGTACAGCTCGTTGCCGATTTTACCGAGCGTACCGCTGATCAGCACCGTCACCGACGCGTATTCCGAGAAACGGTCGCGGGCGGACTGCCAGCCGATATTCGGGGTATTCAGACCCAGACGGGTCAGGGTGTGGCGTTCGATTTCCGGCCCCAGCTCGCCAAAAGAGGCGTAGGTGCCGATGGCGCCGTTGATGTTGCCTACCAGCACCCGGTCGCGGATTTCATTCAGGCGTTGCAGGTGGCGCACGAACTCATCCAGCCATACCGCCAGCTTGAAACCAAAGGTGGTCGGTAACGCCTGCATGCCGTGGGTACGACCGGTCATCAGCGTATGCTGGTGTTTCTTCGCCAGTCGTTTCAGTTCGATAGCCACCAGACGGGTGTCGCGCACCACAATGTCGAATGCCTGACGCAGCTGCAATACCGTGGCGGTATCCACCACATCCTGCGTGGTCACGCCATAATGGATGTATTCGCCGGCTTCGCCGCACTGTTTCTGGATGGCGGCGATGGTCGGCATCAGGGAATGCTTCATGCGCACCGCATCCTGGGCGATCTCTTCAATATTCAGTGCGCTGGCGTTGGCGTGGGAAGCAATGGTGCTGGCCGCGTCCTGCGGGATGACACCCAGATCGCCTTCTGCCAGCGCCAACGCGATTTCCACGTCAACCTGGCGGGTCAGGCGATTCTGCTCTGACCATACGGTGCGCATTTCTGGTGTGCCAAAGTTATTTCCAATAAGAAGAAAATCAATCAGATGTGATGCCATAACTCACTCGTTTACATTGTAATAATGGGGGAAAGAGAGGCGGGTCAAGACGACGCTGTTGTTTGTTGGCGACTATATCACTGGCGATATTCCCGCCTATATACCCGATCGATCTAAGATATTCTTTATTGTTTTATGATTTCGCTCACAATTACTTCATCCGAAACGATGCAATCCGTCTAATTTCTGTCGGGTTACTATTTAGGCTGTCTTGTACCCAATGCAGATGTACAAACTGCGTCACTCGCATACGGCACGGTATAGGGCCGTGGTTCCGGCGGATGGCTACGGTAAAAAAGACCGCCTCAGCGGTCTGTTCTTTGTTTATACGCGGTCACCACCGCCGTATTCGCATAATTACGCAAAATAGAACCATGCCGTCGTAATCAATCCGTCTTTGACTTCAAACACCGCAATACTTTCGATCGGTTCGGGTTCAATGCCGTAAATCTTTTCATGATCAAAAACATGGTTGCCCAACACCGTGCGGGATACCAGTTCGGCACGCAACGCCGGGTTATTGAACCGATGGTCGCGATAGAAGGTTTCCAGCGCGGCTTTGCCCAGCATGGCCGGTGTTTCGGATGGCATGCGGTAAGCCCGGAAATCCTCATGGAAACAGGCGGCAAAGGCGTCCAGATCGTGGGCGTTGTAGGCGGCAAACTGTTTTTCAACCGGATCGATGACCGACATATTAAATCTCCATTTAAATGCAAATAAAACGAATAAAAATTCAATTAAGGAGATACACCAGTCGGGTGTAGAAAGCAAATCAGGCGGGAAAAGCCATAAAAAAAACGGCAGTCCATTTGGACTGCCGCTTCTTAAGAATAGGATGGTCGGCGAGAGAGGATTCGAACCTCCGACCCACTGGTCCCAAACCAGTTGCGCTACCAAGCTGCGCTACTCGCCGATCCCGATTTAGAACACGTACACAACTACCATTGTTTGTGTGGTGCGAAGAGAGGGACTTGAACCCTCACGTCCGAAGGACACTAACACCTGAAGCTAGCGCGTCTACCAATTCCGCCACCTTCGCATATCACAAACTTTAAAATTTGGGGTGGCTAATGGGACTCGAACCCACGACAACTGGAATCACAATCCAGGGCTCTACCAACTGAGCTATAGCCACCATATACCACTGCTTTACTACGTATTCCGGTACTCAATTTACGGGGTAATAAGTACCTCCGCAGCTCCCGCGCCCAATTTAATGGCGCGCCCGACAGGATTCGAACCTGAGACCTCTGCCTCCGGAGGGCAGCGCTCTATCCAGCTGAGCTACGGGCGCGTAGCGCCGTTGCGGGTGGGGATAGTACGGATTTAATATAGGCCTGTCCAGTGCTTTTTCACAGAAATGATGCGTTTGCTTATGCTTTGCTCATTTGCGGTCAAAACCCGGTTCAATCCGCCGTCACCACCCGCAGTTAGCCGCGATTACTCGGTTTCCGTTTGCATTTCCGGCTGTTTTTTACCTAGCCCCAGCACAACGTAAAACAGGCTGACCGCAGCCAGGAAAATACCGCCGACCACCAGCGACATGCGCGTGTCTTCGTTGATGTACATCCCGACCAGCACGCAGACCAGAAACGCCATCGTCAGGTAGTTCACCCACGGGAACAGGATCGACTTAAACGGATGACTGGCGAGCGCCGCCTGATGCTGCTGACGGAAACGCAGCTGGCTTATCAGCACCACAAACCAGGGAATCATACCCGGCAGTACGCTGGCGCTATACACGTACACGAACACTTTTTCCGGATTGGGGATAATGTAATTCAGCGCCGAACCGGCCACCAAACACAGGATGGACACCGTCACCCCAACAGCCGGCACGCCGCCCGCCGTCACCCGGCCCAGCGCCGCCGGCAACTGGCGGTTGTTGGCCAGCGAATAGAGCATACGCCCGCAGCTGTACATACCGCTGTTGCAACCAGACAGCGCCGCCGTCAGCACCACGAAGTTGATGATGCCCGCCGCCGCGGTAATGCCGATTTTGGCGAAAGTCAGCACGAACGGGCTGCCGGACGTACCAATCTCATTCCACGGGAAAATGGTCACAATCACGAAAATGGCGCCGACATAGAAAATCAGGATACGCCACAGGATGTTGTTGATCGCCCGTTTCAGCGTCACCTGCGGATTGCGGGCTTCACCGGCGGTAATGCCGACCAGCTCCACCCCCTGATAGGAGGCCACGACCAGACAGAGCGCAAACAGCAGCCCTTTCCAGCCGCCGGCCAGGAAACCGCCATGTTCGGTCAGGTTAACAAAACCGGTGGCCTGACCGTGGTTGCCGATGCCGAAGAAAATGATGCCGACGCCCACCACAATCATCACCACAATGGTGGTTATCTTGATCATCGAGAACCAGAACTCAATTTCACCATACAGCCGTACCGCCGCCAGATTGGCCGCCGCCACCAGCGCAACCGCGCCGATCGCCGGAATCCACTGCGGCAAGGTCGGGAACCAGTACTGCACATACACGCCGATGGCGGTAATTTCCGAAATGCCGACCGCCATCCACATGAACCAGTAACCCCACGCCGTGAGATAGCCGAAGAACGGACTCAGGTAATTGTGGGCGTAAACCGCGAACGAACCGGTCACCGGCTCCAAAAACAGCATTTCCCCCATCGACCGCATGATGAAGAACACAAAAATGCCTGCCACGATATAGGCCAGCAGCACGGACGGCCCGGCCCATTTCAGGGCGCTGGCCGCCCCCATGAACAAGCCCACGCCGATGGTGCCGCCCAGCGCGATAAGCTCGATATGTCGCGCTTCCAGCCCACGGTGGAGCTTGTCCTGTTTTTCTGTATTTGCCATATAACCTCTGTCTTCAATAGATCCTTTTTACGCCGGCATCAAAAGCGTTATTGTTTTATACCCGCCATGCTTCACATAGGTATACCGGCTCTCTCCCGGCAAGGCATTACCGTTCCCCGACCGGAAAAACGGCCGAGAAGATACCGCAATGCAAACCGGATTCCTACCCTTCCTGTACCCGGACATGATGAAATAAACAGCGCAGACAGACCTTGATCACAACGATAAAGCGATAAAAAAGTGGTACGACGAGCAGCAAGCGCGGGCCGAGCCGCCGCCGTCATGCGAGGTGACGCCGTGTTGAAACGCGTCTAGAGTCTGCCGCCGAAATGCCAGGCCAGATAGCGCAACAGTTTGAACTGACGGCGAAAACGGCTGGGCTGCGTCAACAAGCGGTACAACCATTCCACCCCGTAGCGCCGCCACGCCGGCGGAGCGCGTTTGACCTGTCCGGTAAACACATCGTACGTGCCGCCTACGCCCATGTAGAGCGCGGCGGGATACAGCCGGCGACAATCGCGCATCAATAATTCCTGCCGCGGCGACCCCAGCGCCACCGTCACCAGTTGCGCGCCGCTGTCGCGCACGCACTCCAATACCGCCTGACGCTGTTCCGGCGCAAAATAACCGTCCTGCGTGCCCACAATGTTGACCTGCCACTGTTCACGCAGCTTGCGTTCGGTCTCCGCCAGCACCGACGGCTTGCCGCCGAGCAGAAATACCGGCGTTCCCCGTTGCCCGGCGCGCTGCATCAGCGCCTCCCACAGATCGGCGCCGGCGATACGCTCCACCTGGGCGCCCGGATATTTGCGGCGAATGGAACACACCACGCTGATGCCATCGGCATAGTTGCAGTTGCCCTCCTGCAGCATCAGTTCACGCAGCGTCGCATCGCGATCGGCAGCCATCACCTTTTCGGCATTGATGGCAATCAGCGTTCCCGGATGCGGCGCGCCGCCCGCAAACAGCGCCGACACACACTGCTCCATATCCCGAAAACCCTGCACCGGGATGCCGCGAATACGGTACTGCGGAATAGGGTACTGCGGCCGTGCATCATTCATTCCGTTTCTCCTTGTGATGACGCGCGAACGGCAACCGCACCGGCGCGCAACAACAGCCAGTACAACAATTTGGCCGCCAGCAGGCAGGCAGCGAAAACCAGACAGAAAAACACCACCCGCGAGACAAACGCATCCAGCCCTTCACGCACCAGCACGATCAGGTTAAACACCGTGCCAAAGCAGAACGCCTGCAACACGGCGGACAGATAGCGGTTTTCCGCCTGCCGCCCGTAGCGGTAAAGGCCGTCAAACCCCTTGATGAGCAACCCGACCGCGACCGCGCCAGCCGGAATCAACAGCGGCCCGCCCATAATCAATAGCGAACCGAGCAAGGTCGGCGATATCGCCAGCCCGGCATGATAATTCAGCACTTCCCAGGTGAAATAGTTAGCGCTGTTCAGCACCAGCGCGGGTCGTTCCGGCCACAGCCAGGAAGGAATAAAGACATAAAAATCCCGCACGATGGGTGCCAGTCCCTGTAGCGTGATCTGGTCGAGATGTTGCCATAGCATGGCCAGATTTTCCCACGGCGAAAAGGTATCCCGCGTCAGGTACAAAAAGGTGTAGAACGCCTCTTCGCCCTTGACGTCCAGACCGTAGCGTTTGAGCGCCAGCCAGAACATCGCCACGATACCGGCGCAGCCTGCCGCCGCCAGCATCCACCAGGCGATCCAACCGCGTTGCAGGCCAATAAATAGAAACAGGGCGAAAGCGATAATGATATTGGCGCGGGTGCCGCCCACCAGCAGGTAGGTCAGCCCGCCAAACGCGACGGTCGTCAGCAAGAAAATCAGCCAGGCTCGCCGGGTCTGGTGCAGGAAATACCACATCAACATGGCGGGAATAAAGAAATAGAAGAAGCGCTTCAGGGCGACGCCGGCGACGTCGCGAGAGAAAATCTGGCTATAGGAACTGAGTTTGAACAGCAGCAGGCCATTGTTGGCGAAGAACACCGCTGCGGTCACCAGCGCCACCAGCGCCAGCAACCCACAGGTAAGAAGCGCTTCCAGCCGCGTCATGGTCAACGGCAACGAGCGCGGTACAGACGGCATAGACCGTAGCCGGGTTTTATAACTGACATAATAAATGACGTAAAACGCCGTGGCGGACAGCAGCGCCAGCAGCAGGTTCAGCGGCGAGGCCGTCTCCACCCCAAAGCGAAATGTCAGTAAGGCGGTCAACGGAAAGCCAAAATAGAATGTCAGCAGATACAGCAAGGAAAACAGCACGTTAAAGTTGAAACGCCACCGGCGGAACTCACGCCCGCTCAGCCACAACACCACGCCGCCGCCACCCAGCCAGACCAGCCACAACCCGAAAAACGCCCACTCAGTCATCGCCGTCTCCCGCCGCCAGTGACAACGCCTGCTGCCACCCTTGCTCATAACCGGGGCTGAAGAACGCTACCTGCTGGGTATCTATTCGCGCCAGTTGCTCGCGTGCGTCGCGCACCATCGCCTCGTTCAGCGTCTCCTCGCCAAGCAACACCGGCAGGCGCTGTTCCGCCAAATCCTGTCGGAACGGGTTATGACGACTGATAACGAACGGCACGCCCAGTTGAATCAACAAACACAGCGTGCCAATCCCCTGCTGGCGGTGAAACAGGAAGTAGCCGAGATCGCAGGTGCGCAACAACGCCAGATAGTCGTCGAACGCCAGTGACTCGCGCAAGACCCGGCAGCGCTCAGCGCCAAGCAACCCCAGCCCGTGCCGTGCCACCTGCTCAATGTAATCATGGTTGCCAGCCGGATAACCCATCGGCACGATCACCCGCACCTGCGCGCCAAACTGACGATGAATGGCGTCAAGCGCCGCCAGATGGCGGTTGCTGCGATCGCCGGAGTTGCCGACCAGAATGGTCAACGGCGCGTCCGGCGCTTTTTCATGCGGGCCCGCCGCGTGCGGGCTCATACGGGTGGGGAAATAGAGCAGCGACGTCGCCGCCGCCGGATAACGCCGCCGGAAATAGTCGATATCGCCGCGGGTGGCGAACACCCGCGCAACCCGTCGCTGCGCCAGTCGCCGCAGCCGGTAAAACCAGCGGTAGCGCCAGCCGCGGGCTTCCTCATACAAATCGGCCCCCCAGATGTGCCAGTAAGCCTGAGTCGTGCGGATACCGCCGCACAGCAACGCCAGCCACAGCCAGGGATTAAACTGGCCGTGAAAAAAGAAACGAGCCGACCGATCCTCACGCGCCAGCGCCACCACGGCGCGCGCCAGCGCTTTCTGGTCGGCAAAACACGCTATCTGCAACGCCGGATAGGTTTGCTCAACGAGATCAGCCGCCGAAACAACCATGAACCGCCGGACCTGATGCGGCGGCAGCGCCGGCGCCAGCGTATCGTTAAAAAAACGCAGCACCGTCTGGTTATGGTGGGGAATATCCGCCCCCAGGACATGAATAAGTGTGGTCATACTCGCCTGCAGTACAGAATGAAAACGCCGCAACACAACAGAAAATAGACCGCATAGGTTGCCAGATACGCCTGCGACGCGCCCAGCGCGCCATGCAATGGAATCAACCAACGGGCAAATCCGGTCAGCAGCAGGAACTGGCCGAGTTCAGCCAGCAAATAGAACCGCAGCGAGGCTCTGGCGACCACCAGATAACCAAAAACGTAAGCGCCTACTTTCAATACATCACCTGCCAACTGCCATGCAAACAGGTCACGCATCGCCGAAAACGCGCTGGAAAACAGTAAGTGAATCGCCACATCGCGCAACAGCCAGATAGCCACACCCGCCGCGGCAGCCACCGGCAACACAAACCGCAACGCGCTGAGAATCTCATGCCGGACCGCGCGTTTATCCTGCAGGCGCGCCAGCGCAGGCAACAAATAAACCGTGAATGACGCGGTAATGAACTGCAGCCAGGCATCGGAAATGGTGGTAACCCCCTGCCACACCCCCACTTCCTGCCAGGTGTAATGGGTCGCCAGTTGGTTTCGCATCATCACGTAGCCCACCGGCAGCGTGACGGCGGTGATCAACGTCATCAGACTGAAGCGGGTTAACTGACCAGCCAGCGGCCATGACCAGTCAGGTGTGAGCGCTCGCAAACCTAATGGCGTTCGTCGGAGCAACAGCACCAGCGCGGGTACGCACGCCAGCGCCGGCATCAGCGCCAATCCCACCAGCGCGCCGGTATACGCCCCAAGCCAAACGCTGACGCCATACGCCACGGCCCCCAGCAGACTGCCTGCCATGACGGCCAGCGCGTTGCCCCGCGCATCCTGATAACCTTTCAGGATCGCCAGCAGCAGGCTGGCGCCCGCAATGCCCAATTGCAGCCAGGCCAGCGCACGGATGGCAGGCTGGTAGGCGTCATCGCCAAACAGCAGGCGCGACAACGGCGCAGACAGCAGCCACAATGCCAGCGTCAGCAACAGCGAGCAGCCCATCGACAGCGATACCGCCGTCCCCAGCAACGGACTGGGACGGTCGGCATCCGGCGGCGCGGCGGCCACCGCACGGGTCACGCCGTTGGCGATGCCCGCTCCGGCCATCACGCCCAGCACGGTGATCAACTGGCGGTAGTTACCGGCCAGCCCGACGCCTTCCGGGCCGAACGTCACCGCCAGCAGTTTGATGACCGCCAGCCCCGCGCCGATTTTGACCAGCGTGGAAGCCGCCGTCCATAACGATGCACGCGCCAGCGACATCAGGAAAAGAAACTCAGCGCCGAATTGATTACGGTACGCTGGTTAAGGTCAGACAGGTTGTAGAACAGCGGCAGGCGTACCAAGCGCTCGCTTTCCCGCGTCGTGTGACGGTCTGCGCCGACAAAACGGCCAAATTGCCGGCCGGCCGGGCTGGAATGCAAAGGAATATAGTGGAACACCGTCAGGATCTCCGCTTCTTTCATATGGCGGATAAACGCCGAACGCTCCGCTTCATCCCGCAGGCGCAGGAAAAACAGGTGGCCGTTGTGACGGCAGTCCGCCGGAATCACCGGCAACGTCGCCCGGCCAGATGCCGCCAGCGGCGCGAACGCGCGCGCATAGTGTTGCCATAATTTCAGGCGCCGCTCATGAATACGCTGCGCCGCTTCCAGTTGTCCCCACAGGTAAGCCGCCTGAATATCCGCCATCAGATAACTGGAGCCGATGTCGCGCCAGGTGTACTTATCCGCCTGACCGCGAAAGAACTGGCTGCGGTTGGTGCCTTTCTCGCGGATAATCTCGGCTCTCTCCGCCAGTTCAGGGTCGTTGATCAGCGTAGCGCCGCCTTCGCCGCCCGCGGTGTAATTCTTGGTTTCGTGGAAACTGAAACAACCGATATGGCCGATTGCGCCCAGCGGCCGGTCCTGATAGTGCGACATCATCCCCTGCGCCGCATCTTCCACCACCAACAGCCCGTATTGCTGCGCCAGCGCCATGACCGCGTTCATATCGCAGCCCACCCCGGCGTAATGCACCACCACAATGGCGCGGGTCTTCCTGGTAATCGCGGCTTCGAGAAGATTTTCGTCAAGATTGAGGGTATCCGGCCGGATGTCGACAAACACGATGGTGGCGCCGCGCAGCACGAAGGCGTTGGCAGTGGAGACAAAGGTGTAACTCGGCATGATGACTTCGTCGCCGGGCTGGATGTTCAGCAACAACGCCGCCATTTCCAGCGACGCGGTGCAGGAAGGCGTCAGCAATACCTTGCAACTGCCCGAATAATGTTCCAGCCACTGCTGACAGCGACGGGTAAACGCGCCATCGCCGCTGAGCTTGCCGCTGCGCATCGCCGCCTGCATATACTCCAGTTCTGATCCCACCACCGGCGGCGAGTTAAAAGGAATCATGTCGTCACCTGCAGAAACATCATCGGTAGAACCATCATCGATAAAACCAGTAGGCGGTGCTCTCCACCCGTGCGCCGCTGCGCAGGTAGAGCCGTAATGCCGCCAGGTTGCTGGTCTGGGTCGCCACCGTCAGCCGACGAATGCCGCGCTGCTGACACCAGACCCGCGCCACCTGCATCAGCCGCTGACCAATCCCTTGCCCGGTCATGCCAGGCCAGGCGGACAACACGCCGATACGCGCGGTGCTGGGCGAAGTCTGGCGTAACGTCACGAACCCCTGCAACGGCGCGCCCTGACCGCCCATCACCAGACAGGCGTCGTCAAAGGTGCCATACACCGCTTTTTCCACCCACCGCGCATAGAAACGGCCGCAATCGTCCGGACCATACCACGGCGCCCGAAACCGGCTTAGTACAAAACTTTTTGTCGCCGCCGCGCGCAGCGCCGCAATATCCCCCGGCTCCGCCTCGCGCACGCCAACGGCGAACATGGCCCGGGCGGCAGGTACGACCGGCATACTGAAATCCACCTCGCCTTCCGCCAGCCGAAACCCCAGCGCCGACAACGCATCCGCCGTCGCCAGATCGCTGGCCGCCAGCTTGGCCTGGCATAACTCATAGCGATCCAGATCGGCGATGGTTAACGGCGGTGCGGTATCCTGGAAACTCAACCGTCCGCTGATACGCTGAAAAAAATCGCTTTCCCAGACCAGAGGTTCAATCTCAGCACAAACAGGCATAGGTCACTCCGGTTAACGCAGAATCCACAGCCGTCGCCACGCCGCCTTCACCGCCAGACGCCTTTGGTGTCCACCACCCAGCGTTGCGTCACCTGTTCAGGGGAAATCGCCCTGAACTGCCGGTGATCCACCAGCAGCACCAGGACATCCGCGTCGCTCAGCGCCCGCGTAATCTCCACCTGCTCGGCCTTTCCCTGCAAACCGGGCGGTAACTGCCGGATATGAGGCTCGACCACCCAGGTCGTCCCGGCATGCCATTCGGCTACCTGCCCGGCTATCGCCAGCGCCGGACTCTCGCGAAGGTCTTCCACATCGGGCTTGAACGCCAGCCCCAGACAGGCGATGCGCAAATCGCAGGCCCGTTTATTGCCCTGCGCCAGCGCATCCGCCACCATAATTTTCACCTGCTCCACCACCCAGCGGGGTTTATCGTCATTCACCTCGCGGGCGGTGCGAATCAGACGCGCCAGCTGCGGGTGCTGCGATACGATAAACCAGGGGTCGACCGCGATGCAGTGACCGCCCACGCCCGGCCCCGGTTGCAAAATATTGACGCGTGGATGGCGATTAGCCAGACGAATCAGCGCCCACACATCGATTTGCTGTTCGGCGCAAATCAACGACAACTCATTGGCGAACGCGATATTCACGTCCCTAAAGCTGTTTTCCGTCAGTTTGCACATTTCAGCGGTTCGCGAGTCCGTCATCGCACACCCGCCGTCAAGCAGGAAGAAGCGATACAGCTCGCTTGCCCGCGCCGCACAACGCGGCGTCATCCCGCCAATCACCCGCTCCTGGCTGAGCAATTCTTCCATGATGCGGCCGGGCAGTACCCGCTCCGGACAATAGGCAATGCGAATATCCGACGCCTCGCCGGCCTGCTGGGGAAAGCTCAGATCCGGCCGCGCCAGCGCCAGCCAGCCCGCCATCTGCTCCGTGGTGCCGACCGGCGACGTCGACTCCAGAATCACCAGATCCCCCGGTTTCAGCACCGGCGCCAGCGACAGAGCGGCGGCTTCCACCAACGAGACGTCAGGCTGATGGCCCGCCTTTAACGGGGTCGGCACCGCGATGAGAAAGGCCTCCGCCGACACCGGATGGCTGCCGGCCTGTAAATACCCTTGCGCCACCGCCGCCTGCACCGCCGGCGCCAATCCCGGCTCCGCAATATGAGTATGGCCCCGGTTGATGCTCTCCACCACGTGCGGGTTCACATCCACACCAAAAACAGACTGTTGCCGCGAGGCCAAAAGCGTAGCGGTCGGCAGGCCGATATACCCCAGGCCCAGCACACAAATGCGATTAAAACTCATGCGGTCACCCGGTGTTGTTTCAAAACGGAGAGAATTCGCTGGCTGGCTAACCCGTCGCCATAAGGGTTATGCGCATAGCTCATCGCCTGATAAACGGAAGCATCCGCCAGCAGTTGGGAGACTTCGCGGATAATCGTCGCGGTATCGGTTCCCACCAGCCGCACGGTGCCGGCGGCCAGCGCTTCCGGCCTTTCGGTCGTCTCCCGCATCACCAGCACGGGTTTTCCAAGCGAAGGCGCTTCTTCCTGAATCCCCCCCGAGTCCGTCAGGATCAGCCAGGCGCGGTTCATCAGATAGACGAAGGGCAAATAGTCCTGCGGCGTTATCAGAAACACGTTATCAATGCCGCTGAGAATACGCTGAACCGGCTCCAGTACGTTGGGATTGCGGTGTACCGGATAAACAATCTGAATATCCGGGTGATGGCGGGCAAGCGCCGCCAGCGCATTACAAATTCGCTCCATCCCGTCGCCAAAGCTTTCCCGCCGATGACTGGTGACCAGAATCATTTTTCGCTCCTGATCCAGAAAGGCATATTTTTCCTGCAACTGACCATGCAATACCGCATCGCGGGCGATCAAATCCCGAACCCAGAATAATGCGTCAATCACCGAATTGCCCGTCACCCAGATACGGGACGGCGGGACCTGCTCCCGCCGCAGGTTCTGTCGCGCATTGATCGTCGGCGCAAAATGATAGGTCGCCAGACGGCCGGTCAGCAGGCGATTCGCTTCCTCCGGCCAGGGCGCCGCCAGATTGCCGGTACGCAGGCCGGCTTCGACATGCGCTACCGGAATACGGTGGTAGAACGCCGCCAGACTGGTCATCAGGGTCGTGGTGGTATCACCGTGCACTAGCATCAGGTCAGGCCGGAACTGGCTCAGCACCGGCCCCAATCCAGAGAGGATACGGGCGGAAATCTCCACCAGCCCCTGATCCGGCTGCATCACATTGAGATCGTAGTCCGGCACAATCTCAAACAGACGCAGCACCTGATCAAGCATGTCACGGTGCTGCGCCGTCACACAGACTTTAGATTCGAAGAAAGCATCCTGAGCCATCGCCCGTATCACCGGCGCCATTTTTATCGCTTCAGGGCGAGTGCCAAAAACCGTCAAGACTTTCACTGATGACTCTCTTTCACTGATGACTCTCTTTATTCCGGTTTACCGCCACGGTAAAAAAACTTATTCATATCAATACAGTATGCGCCGTCATCGACCACTTAGCGGGAACGCCGCGCCAGCGCCACCCCGGCGCCGACCAACAGGCCGATGCTGCCCCACATCAGCAGCAGAAAACCGCGGCGCGGGCTGTCGCGCTGAACCGGCTCTTCCGGCGTATGCAGATAGCGGTAAGTCTGAAACCGGTCCGCCAGCGCAGGTCCGTTCTCAAGCATCGCCAGCGCCGCCCGCCGCGGCTCATAATCGGCGTCGAACGTCGGCCCGCTGGCCTTCAGCATGTCCAGACGCGCCTGCAACTGCGCGGTACCCTGTAAAAACCATTCCGAATCGGGCTGCAGCAGCGACGCCTCGCTTTTCGGCTGTACGATCCCCTGCTGGCGCGCAATAACGAGCGCCTGCGTCAAACGCTGAACTGTCCGGTCATAGACGGCTCGCGCCACCGTATCCTCGCGTTGCAGCCAGGCGCGCTCAAACCGGATGCGCGCCGCCCAGCTTCCGGCCAGACTCTGATTCAGATGAGTAACGGCCCGCTGGTTGGCGAACTGCACATATTGCCGCAACAGATTGCTGGCGTCTCGCGCGTTATCCGCGCCCAATTTGAGGGTATCGTTGGTTTTTTTGGCGTCATCGCGCGGCATAAACTGAATATCGTTGATCAGCGCGTCCAGCAGAACGGCATCCGCCTTGTCGTCGCCTTTCTGACGCTCGCGGTAATAAGGGGACTGCAACCAGAATTCACGCCGGGTATCGTAGGCGGCGGCCTGCATCGTGAATTCGGCATAGGCATCGGCCATGATGGCGTTGCCGTCCGGTACCATCGCCGCCGGCGCATCCAGCGAACGTAACCACTGCTGCTGCTCGAAGAACGTCGACAGCATAGCGGCCGTTGGTTTATCGGTCACCGCGGTGGTGCGCCATACCGGCTGCGCCAGCCAGGAATAAATCAACGCCAGCAGAGCAAACAGCGCCGCCGAACCGACAATCCAGATCTTGCCTTGCCACAGCGTCAGACAGAGCTGGCGAATATCCAGTTCATTATCCGGCGACGACTGAGGGGAGGTTTCCCGTTTCATTGCGCTCCCTGATTCGGTTTATTCACAATTCGATTTACCCACAACTCGATTTACCCACAACTCGGCTTACCCACACCACCCGGTTTACCCACAATAACGATGGCTGCGCCAATAACGCTGAATGCGCCGGACAACGCGCGCCACCCGCCACGCGCGTTTGATGCAGTAGCCGTAACCGCCGAACACCAGCAAAAACAGCGCCAGCATCACGTACTCAGGCACCGCCAGAAATTCGCCGGCTATCCCTATCGCCGCCAGCAGCGCGGCGACCAATGTAATCAGCAGACAAGCCTGGCGGGAAGTCAACCCTGCCCGCATGAGCAGATGATGGATATGCTGGCGATCCGGCGAGAACAGGCCTGTGCCTTTATGCAGCCGACGATAGACAATCGCCACCATATCCATCAGCGGAATAGCGATAACCCACAACGCCGTCACCGGCCTGATGGCATCAACCGGGCCCTGAGAGCTCTGCAACAGCAACCAGATCGCAGTAAAGCCGATCATGGTGCTGCCCGCATCCCCCATGAAGACTTTATAACGCCGCCCCATGAGCTCAAGATTCAACAGAATGTACGGCAAAATGGCGGCAATCATGGCGAAACTCCACAATGCCAGCGCCAGACTACCGTGGTGATACAGCAGGATGCCTAATCCGGCGAACAGCACGCAGGACAGCCCGCCCAGCAAACCATCAATGCCGTCCACCATGTTAAAGGCATTGATGGCCGTCCACACCACAAACAGCGTCATGAGATAACGCACCGGCCCCAGCCCGATATCCCAGAGCGGCCCGAAGATAAATCCCAGACGCTGTAGCATGAGGCCGGCCAGCGCCATCATCAGGATAGCCACGACCGCCTGTACCGCCGCCCGCACGCCAATGCTGATATCAAAGCGATCATCCAGCGCGCCAATCAGCACCAGCATACCCGAACACATCAGGTAAATCGGGAAATGGGGAATCGGTTCGGAAATGAGAACAGGCAGCAGACAGACGCCAATGTAAACAGAAATACCGCCAACCAGCGGTACCGCGCCATGATGATGTTTGCGATAGTTTGGCCGGTCAACCAGACCGGTTTTTCTCGCCACGTTGCGTGCCAGCAACAGAGAGAAGAAAGAGCACAAAAATACGGCGACCAATTGAGCACTCATCATGATTTATTCACGCTTAACAGTGCCTGAGAATACTACCGGGAATCACGCCAGCCGGTGTTAATTTACCAAATTTTTCAGAAAGTTCCTGCGCGTTCGGGTAACAAAACATGATGTTGTCCGGCCCCGACATCGCCAAAGATCGAAAGCGCAGGATACAACGCACAAAACAGAAACAAAAAACGCCACGATGTCGTGGCGTTTTCTTTAGAGACTCAACCGGTTACGACCGTTTCATCATATCGAAGAATTCGTCGTTGGTTTTGGTCATCGCCAGCTTGTTGATCAGGAACTCCATCGCATCGATCTCGCCCATCGGGTGGATGATTTTGCGTAGGATCCACATTTTCTGCAGTTCCTCGGAGGTGGTCAACAGCTCTTCCTTACGGGTACCGGAGCGGTTGTAGTCGATGGCCGGGAACACGCGCTTCTCGGCAATCTTACGAGACAGGTGCAGTTCCATGTTGCCGGTGCCCTTGAACTCTTCGTAAATCACTTCGTCCATCTTCGAACCGGTATCGATCAAGGCCGTGGCGATGATCGTCAGGCTGCCGCCTTCCTCAACGTTACGGGCCGCGCCGAAGAAGCGTTTCGGACGATGCAGGGCGTTGGCGTCGACACCACCGGTCAGCACCTTGCCGGAGGCCGGCACCACGGTGTTGTAAGCACGCGCCAGACGGGTGATGGAATCCAGCAGGATAATCACGTCTTTCTTGTGCTCGACCAGGCGCTTGGCTTTCTCGATCACCATTTCGGCGACCTGAACGTGACGGGAGGCCGGTTCGTCGAAGGTCGACGCCACCACTTCCCCTTTCACCAGACGCTGCATTTCCGTCACTTCTTCCGGACGTTCGTCAATCAGCAGCACCATCAGCACGCAGTCAGGATGGTTGTAAGCGATGCTCTGGGCGATGTTCTGCAGCAGCATGGTCTTACCGGCTTTCGGCGGCGCCACGATCAAGCCACGCTGACCACGGCCGATCGGCGAGGCCAGATCCAGTACCCGAGCCGTCAGGTCTTCGGTGGAACCGTTGCCGCGCTCCATACGCAGGCGCGAATTAGCGTGCAGCGGCGTCAGGTTTTCAAACAGAATTTTGCTGCGGGCGTTTTCCGGCTTGTCGTAGTTGACTTCGTTGACCTTCAACAGCGCGAAATAGCGTTCACCTTCTTTCGGCGGACGAATCTTACCGGAAATGGTGTCGCCAGTGCGGAGGTTGAAGCGTCGGATTTGGCTGGGAGAAACGTAGATGTCATCAGGGCCGGCGAGGTAGGAGCTGTCTGCGGAGCGGAGGAAACCAAAACCATCCTGCAATATTTCCAGCACGCCATCGCCAAAGATGTCTTCACCACTTTTCGCGTGCTGCTTGAGGATAGCGAAAATAATATCCTGTTTACGCATGCGAGCCAGATTCTCTAGCCCCATATTTTCGCCAAGAGTAATTAACTCAGACACTGGCGTATTTTTTAATTCGGTAAGATTCATAATGGTGGGTTCTTAAACTCGGGGTAAATCTCGAACTATTAACGTGAATGGTATGGCAGGAACATCCATGCCGCTTAACAGCCTTCAATCACCAGACATCCGTGTTGCTCAGGCTGAATCGCGCTGACTCTACGCATACACACGGCAAGAGATCGAAGACACCTTAAAACCAATTAATGTAAAACTATCAGATTGCCGGCCCGGAGACATACTAACGTGCTGTAGCGTAATGATTTCCGACCCTGACACGGGATAAAGCTTTAGATTCTAACTTCAGGCTCAAGCCTAAGGGCTCAAACTATAAGGTAAGTACGATATGCAGTATTGACGAATCTAGCACGCTTCCCGGTGGGCGTCCAGCGGTCAGAATGAGAAAATCTCATCGTCCGCTGTCGCCCGGGAACTCGAGTGTGTGACAGATTACAGATTGGCGTTCAGGAACTCTTTCAACTGGCCTTTGGACAGCGCGCCCACTTTGGTGGCGGCAACTTCGCCATTCTTGAACAACAGCAGAGTCGGGATACCGCGGATGCCGTATTTCGGCGCAGTAGCCGGGTTTTCATCAATGTTGAGCTTGGCGACCGTCAGCTTACCGTCGAACTCATCGGCGATCTCATCCAGAATCGGAGCAATCATTTTACAGGGACCACACCAGTCAGCCCAAAAATCAACCAGTGTCACATGTTCAGACTGCAATACGTCCGTCTCGAAACTGTCGTCTGTCAGATGAATAATTTTATCGCTCATGTTTTACTCCGCAGGATTATCTCTACCCAGTTGGTGTAGCATTAACCAACTATTAGGTTGACTTTATTTCACTGGATACGCTTTCGTAAAGCAATAGTTAACTGATATTCTACCACGCTATGAGCAAAACACACTTAACCGAACAGAAGTTTTCCGACTTCGCACTGCATCCGCAGGTTATTGAAGCTCTTGAAAATAAAGGCTTTCATAACTGTACGCCCATTCAGGCGCTGGCGTTGCCGCTGACGCTGTCAGGGCGTGACGTGGCGGGCCAGGCGCAAACAGGAACAGGCAAGACGCTGGCGTTTCTGGCGTCTACATTTCATTATTTGCTGACCCACCCCGCTCCTGCCGAACGTCAGACCAATCAACCTCGCGCCCTGATCATGGCGCCGACCCGTGAGCTGGCGGTGCAGATCCATACCGATGCCGAAGCGCTGGCGAAGGCGACCGGTCTGCGGCTGGGGTTGGCGTACGGTGGCGACGGCTACGATAAACAGCTGAAAGTGCTGGAAGACGGCGTCGATATTCTGATCGGCACCACCGGTCGTTTAATCGATTACACCAAGCAGAACCACGTTAATATGGGCGCCATTCAGGTGGTGGTGCTGGACGAAGCCGATCGCATGTACGATCTCGGCTTTATCAAGGACATCCGCTGGCTGTTCCGTCGTATGCCGCCGGCCAATCAGCGCCTGAACATGTTGTTCTCCGCCACCTTATCTTACCGCGTGCGTGAACTGGCGTTCGAACAGATGAACAACGCCGAATACGTCGAAGTGGAACCAGAGCAGAAAACCGGCCATCGCATCAAGGAAGAGCTGTTCTACCCTTCCAATGAAGAAAAGATGCGTCTGATGCAAACGCTTATCGAGGAAGAGTGGCCGGATCGCTGCATCATCTTCGCCAACACCAAGCACCGCTGTGAAGATATCTGGGGTCATCTGGCCGCAGACGGTCATCGCGTCGGCCTGCTGACCGGCGACGTGGCGCAGAAAAAACGGCTGCGCATTCTGGAAGATTTCACCCAGGGCAACCTGGACATTCTGGTGGCGACCGATGTGGCGGCGCGGGGTCTGCATATTCCGTCCGTAACCCACGTATTCAACTACGATCTGCCCGACGATTGCGAAGATTACGTACACCGTATCGGCCGTACCGGTCGCGCCGGCGCCAGCGGTTACTCCATCAGTCTGGCTTGTGAAGAGTACGCGCTGAATTTGCCGGCGATTGAAGACTATATCGGCCATCGTATCCCGGTGAGCAAATACAACAGTGAAGCGCTGTTGACCGACCTGCCGGAACCGAAGCGACTGAGTCGCCCACGTTCCGCCGGCGGCCCGCGTCGCCCTGGCGCGCCTCGCCGCAGCGGCGCGCCCCGTAACAACCGTAAACGACCGGGTTAAGTTGCTGATGCCGAGCTCTTCTTCTCTTTATGCCGCGATCGATTTAGGGTCTAACAGCTTTCACATGCTGGTCGTGCGTGAAGTGGCCGGCAGCGTACAGACGCTGGCGCGCATCAAGCGCAAAGTCCGGCTGGCGGCCGGGCTGGATGCCAGCAACCGCCTTTCGCCGGAAGCGATGCAGCGCGGCTGGCAATGTCTGGCGCTGTTTTCCGAACGATTGCAGGATATTCCGCCGCAGCAGGTACGCGTCGTCGCGACGGCAACGCTAAGGCTGGCGACCAACGCGGACGAATTCCTTGAACGGGCCCGGCAAATTCTGGGCCTGCCGATCCAGGTCATCAGCGGCGAAGAAGAAGCACGGCTTATCTATCAAGGCGTCGCCCATACCACCGGCGGGCCGGAGCAACGGCTGGTGGTGGATATCGGCGGCGGCAGCACCGAGCTGGCGACCGGCACCGGCGCCCACCATACCCAACTGTTCAGCCTGCCGATGGGTTGCGTCACCTGGCTGGAACGCTATTTTACCGACCGCGATCTGACCCAGGCGCATTTTGATCGGGCCGAACAGGCCGCCCGCGAAATGTTGCGCCCGGTGAAGGACATCCTGCGCCAGCAAGGCTGGCAGATTTGCGTCGGCGCATCCGGCACGGTGCAGGCGCTACAGGAAATCATGGTGGCGCAGGGGATGGATGAATACATCACCCTCGGCAAACTGCGCCAACTGCAACAACGCGCGATTCAGTGCAGCAAGCTGGAAGAGCTGGAAATCGAAGGGCTGACGCTGGAGCGGGCGCTGGTGTTTCCCAGCGGCCTGTCGATTCTGCTGGCTGTCTTTCAGGAACTGGAGATCGGTTCCATGACGCTGGCGGGCGGCGCGCTGCGGGAAGGGCTGGTCTACGGCATGCTGCATCTGCCGATTGAGCAGGACATTCGTTACCGCACGCTGCAAAACCTGCAACGCCGCTACCTGCTGGATAGCGAACAGGCTCAGCGGGTCAGGCTGCTGGCGGACAACTTTCTGCAACAGGTGGCGCGCGACTGGCAGTTGGATGGCCGATGTCGGGAGTTACTGGGCAGCGCCTGTCTGATCCATGAAATCGGCCTGAGCGTCGATTTTCGTCAGGCGCCGTTGCATGCGGCCTATCTGGTCCGCAACAGCGATCTTCCCGGCTTCACGCCCGCCCAGAAAAAGTTACTGGCGACACTCCTGCAAAACCAGAGCAACACTATCGACCCCATCCCGCTGACCCAACAAAACGCCCTGCCGGTCAATCTGGCGCAACGGCTTTGCCGCCTGCTGCGCCTGGCGATTATCTTTGCCAGCCGCCGCCGCGACGACACGCTGCCGGCAGTCAGGCTGCGGGTGGAAGGGGAAAGTCTGCGCGTCATTCTGCCCGCCGGCTGGCTTGACCAGCATCCTCTGAGAACCGAGACCCTGTCGCAGGAAAGCCTGTGGCAGAGCTATGTTCACTGGCCACTCATCATCGAAGAACATACTGTCTGAGCGCTGATCATAAAAATGGTATACCTGGCATACTTAAAATGGCAGGCGCATTAGCAGTTCTCACGTTCCAGCCGCTTACCCGGATTGGCTCAGTTGCCGCGTTGCAAGGCTCGTATGAGCCTTGTCCTGAAGGACCAACGCACTGCATTGTTCAAAACACCAATGTTTTGTCCTGAAACTCGAATTATTTTGGGCGTATAACGCAAAAAGGGGTAACAATTGCTTACCCCTGACCTTCGTTTCTGTGGCTATTTTTTGATCGATTCTGGGAAAAAGAAACGCATCCGCATTGTTATCAAACCGCATTTCTTAAAAAGACGTTTTCCCGGATGGACTACTCTCACCACAACCCGGTATCGATCACATTAAGGGAAACAGATGAAAAAGCTCAGATTTTCGCGGCGATACGCTCTGGCGTTACCGCTTTCAGCGTGCCTGATGATCGGCAAGGCTCCAGCAATGCCGGTAGCCAATCAATCCCCCCCGACCCTACAAGCAATTATACCTTCCAGCGACGATCACAGCGTAGTACTGGTGTGGGATGCGCCGGAAGAGACGTCCGCGATTTCCGATTATCAGGTTTATCAAAATGGTCAATCCATCGGGCTAGCCAGTGAAAATAACGCACAGAACTCACCAGCGACCCCCTATATCAACACGTTCTATAAAAACGATACCAGCAATTTTCATCACCGAATCGTGATACAAAGCGCGAAAATCAGCGGGCTTCAACCTAGCACCCATTACTCGTTTACGGTACGGGCCAACTATGTCGACGGTAGTACGTCAGCCGACAGCAACACCGTAAACGTGTCCACCACCGCGACGCCGCAGGTGATTGATATCACTCAGTACGGAGCCAAAGGGGATGGTACGACGTTGAACACCAGCGCTATCCAGCAAGCCATTAACGCCTGCCCGCCAGGCGGCAAAGTTGACGTGCCGGCCGGCGTCTTCAAAACCGGCGCGTTGTGGCTAAAGAGTGATATGACGCTGGATCTGGAACAGGGCGCCACGTTACTCGGCTCCGAAAATGCCGCGGATTATCCCGGCACCTACACCATTGGCAAAAACTCCACAGAAATGCGGCCAGCTTCACTGCTGAATGTCACTGATAAAACCAGTTCCAAAGCCGGAGCATTTGAAAACATCCGCATTGTCGGCAAAGGCATGATTGATGGCAACGGTTGGAAACGTGGCGCGGATACCAGTGATGAACTCGGCAACACGCTGCCGCAGTACATATATAGCGATAATACGAAAGTCAGTCAGGACGGCATTCTGGCGAAAAATCAGGTAGAGGCGGCGCTGGCAAAAGGTATCGACCGCAAAGCCGCCTACAGTCAGTATCGTTCCAGTTTGATCTCGCTACGCGACGCCAATAACGTCTATATCGCTGATATCACCATCCGCAACCCGGCAAACCACGGCATCGTGTTCATGAAAAGCCAGAATGTCACCGAGAACGGCGTCATTCACCAGACGTTTAACGCTGATAACGGCGATGGGGTGGAGTTCAGCAACAGTCAAAACATCATGGTGCTCAACAGCGTGTTCGATACTGGCGATGACTGCATCAACTTCGCGGCGGGCATCGGACAAGCAGCCAGTAAACAACAGCCGACCCAAAATGCCTGGCTGTTCAACAACTACTTCCGACATGGTCACGGCGCGGTTGTGATGGGCAGCCATACCGGTGCCGGCATTGCCAACGTCACGGCGGAAAACAACGTGATGAACCAGACCAATATCGGCCTGCGAGCCAAAAGTTCGCCAGATATCGGCGGCGGCGCGCACGACATCGTATTTCGGAATAACGCAATGGAAAACCTGGCGATACAGGCAATTATCGTCACGCTGAATTACGTGGACCCTAACAGCACGTCAACCTATACCCCAGCCAGCGAGCCTGCGCACTTTTACGGCTTTAACGTCAAAAACATTACGGTCAAAAATATCGACGGCGCCAGCACCAGTCCGTCAATTCAGATTGAGGGCAGCGACGCCAGGACGGTCTGGAACAGTCAATTTAATTTCTGCGATATGAAGCTTGACGGTGTTATGCCAACGGCGATCAGCTATCTGAAAGACAGTCAATTCAATAACCTGACCTTCAGCAACCTGCGTGCAGGGGATTCACCCTGGAAGTTCGGTGCGGTGGAAAACGTGACCGTAGATGGTCAGATCGTTACGCCAACGCCTTAATGCTAAAAAACGAAAATACGTCACGCCGGGTGAACAAGCCCGGCGTTTTTCTTTGACCGTTAACACGGGGTTGTCTTTTTAACGCCATACCTCCGTGTTCCCCCGCTATGGATGAAAACGTCCGCGACCACAATCCCCGACGCAGGCTATATACCCCGGCGGTATCGTAAAAAAACGCCATTGAGGTACGACACAGGTAACAATTGGTAACTTCGTTATCAAATTTCCTTTGCCAATATGTGATCGCTTCCGGGGAAAAAAAATACGACATGTATTTTTATAAAACACTGTTTCGAAAACAAACCGTATCTCGTCCGGATAAAACACATTAATCAATTTAAAAGAGAACTAAGGAACAAGGATGGAAGCCATCACATTTTCACGTCGATCTGTTCTGGCATCGATGGTAGCAGCATGTCTAATGAGTACATCTGCGCTGGCGGCAACGACGCAGGCGCCGCAAAAACTCCAGGTCCCCACGCTGTCTTATGACGACCATAGCGTAGCGCTGGTCTGGGACGCGCCGGAAGACACATCCGCCATCACCGATTACCAGATTTATCAGAACGGCCAGCTTGTCGGGCTCGCCAGCCAGAATAATGACAAGAACTCACCGGCCAAACCATACATCAGCGCGTTTTACAAAAATGACACCAGCAATTTTCACCACCGGATTGTCGTGCAAAACGCCAAAATCGACGGTCTGAAAGCCAAGACCGACTACCAGTTTACTGTCCGGGCGGTCTATGCCGATGGCACGACGTCAGCCGACAGCAACGCGGTTACCGTCACCACTACGGCTACACCGCAGGTGATCAACATCACCCAGTATGGCGCCAAAGGCGACGGCTCCACGCTCAATACCAACGCCATCCAGAAAGCCATTAACGCCTGCCAGGTCGGCTGCCGCATTGACGTTCCGGCGGGGGTATTCAAGACTGGCGCGCTGTGGCTGAAAAGCGACATGACGCTGAATCTGTTACAGGGTGCGACATTGCTCGGCTCCGACAATGCGGCGGATTACCCTGACGCCTACCAGATTTACAGCTATTCGTCTCAGATGCGCCCGGCCTCGTTGATCAACGCCATTGATAAAACCAACTCCGCCGTCGGGACGTTTAAAAACATCCGTATCGTCGGCAAAGGCACCATCGACGGTAACGGCTGGAAACGTAGCGCTGACGCCAAAGATGAACTGGGCAATAGCCTGCCGCAGTACGTGAAGAGCGATAATAGCAAAGTCAGCAAAGACGGCATTCTGGCGAAAAACCAGGTGGCGGCCGCCGTCGCCAACGGCATGGACACCAAAACCGCCTACAGCCAGCGCCGCTCCAGCCTGATCACCCTACGCGGCGTCCAAAACGTCTATGTCGCCGACGTCACCATCCGCAATCCGGCCAACCACGGCATCATGTTCCTGGAAAACCACAATGTGGTTGAAAACGGCGTCATCCATCAGACCTTTGACGCCAACAACGGCGACGGCGTCGAATTCGGCAACAGCCAGAACATCATGGTGTTTAACAGCGTGTTCGATACCGGGGACGACAGCATCAATTTTGCCGCCGGCATGGGGCAAGCGGCCCAGAATCAGGAACCGTCGCAAAACGCCTGGTTGTTCAATAACTACTTCCGCCATGGTCATGGCGCGGTGGTATTAGGCAGCCATACCGGCGCGGGTATCGTCGACGTGCTGGCTGAAAACAACGTGATAAGCCAGAACGACGTCGGCCTGCGCGCCAAGAGCGCCCCTGTCATCGGCGGCGGCGCGCATGGCATCGTTTTCCGCAACAGCGCGATAAAAAATCTGGCTAAACAGGCAGTGATCGTGACCTTAAGCTACACGGACAGCAACGGCACCATCGACTATACACCGGCCAAAGTGCCTGCCCGTTTCTATGACTTTACCGTCAAAAACGTCACCGTGCAGGACAGCACCGGCAAGAGCCCGTCTATTGAAATCACCGGTGACAGCAGCAAAGGGATCTGGCACAGCCAGTTTGCGTTCAGCAACATAAAACTCAGCGGCGTGATGCCCACCGCGATAAACGATCTGAGCGACAGCCAGTTCAACAACCTAACGTTCAGTAATCTGCGCAGCGGCTCCTCGCCGTGGAAATTCGGCACGGTGAAGAATGTCACCGTGGATGGCAAAATCGTTACGCCCTGACCAGTAGCGATCCTTACGCCGGGCCGCCGCGCCCGGCGTATTTTCCTTCCTCACTCTTTGTCTCTGGCCTTCGCCAACTGGGCGCGCAGGTTAGCCAGATGGTTCTGCCCTTTCTGCATCCGCTCCTGCGGGCTGGCGACCTTGCGTTCGCTTTCCCACATCACATCGTCCTGCGGCAACTCCAGCAGAAAACGGCTCGGCTCCGGGCGAATCAACTCACCGTACTGCCGCCGCTCGCGGCACAGGGTGAAGGTCAGCTCTTTCTGCGCGCGGGTAATGCCCACGTAAGCCAGACGCCGTTCCTCGTCGACATTATCCTCGTCGATGCTGGTCTGATGCGGCAGTAGCCCTTCCTCCATCCCCACCAGATACACATACGGGAACTCTAGCCCCTTGGAAGCGTGCAGCGTCATCAATTGCACCTGATCCAGCTCTTCTTCAGCTTCGTTGCGTTCCATCATGTCGCGCAGGGTAAACCGGGTCACCACCTGAGTCAGCGTCATCGGTTCGTCAAGGTCGCTGCCTTCCAGCATTTCCGTCATCCAGGTAAACAATGTATTGACGTTTTTCATGCGCATTTCCGCCGCTTTCGGGCTCGGCGAGGTTTCGTACAACCAGCTTTCGTAATCCAGACCGTGGATCAGATCGCGCACCGCCTTCACCGGCTCCTGCTCCGCCAGTCGGGCTATCTCGCCTATCCACTGGGTGAAACGCTGCAATGACTCCAGCCCGCGCCCGCTCAGGGTCTGGCTCAACCCCATGTCGAAGCTGGCGTTAAACAGGCTGCGATTACGCTGATTGGCCCATTCGCCCAGCTTCTGTAGCGTCGCCGGGCCGATTTCGCGCTTCGGCGTATTTACGATGCGCAAAAACGCGCTGTCGTCTTCCGGGTTGGTCAGCACGCGCAAATAAGCCAGCAAATCCTTGATTTCCGGTCGGGAGAAAAACGACGTACCGCCGGAAATGCGATAAGGAATGCGGTTTTGCATCAGCACTTTTTCAAACAACCGTGACTGATGGTTGCCGCGATAGAGAATAGCGTAGTCGCCGTACTGGGTTTTCCGGATGAAGTGATGGGCAATCAGTTCCCCCACCACCCGCTCGGCTTCGTGGTCTTCGTTATTGGCGGTGATGATTTTCAGCTCTTCGCCATAGCCCAGTTCGGAGTAAAGCCGCTTTTCGAACACGTGCGGGTTGTTGGCGATGAGGATATTGGCGGCCTTGAGAATACGGCCGGAAGAACGGTAATTCTGCTCCAGCTTAATGACCTGCAACTGCGGGAAATCCTGCTGCAACAGCGACAGGTTCTGCGGGCGGGCGCCGCGCCAGGAGTAAATCGACTGGTCGTCATCGCCCACCACGGTAAAACGCGCCCGGCTGCCCACCAGCAGCTTCACCAGCTCGTACTGACTGGTGTTGGTGTCCTGATACTCGTCCACCAGCAGATAGCGCAGGCGGTTCTGCCAGCGTTCACGCACCTCTTCATTACGTTTGAGCAGCAACGTCGGCAACAGGATCAGGTCATCAAAGTCCAGCACGTTGCAGGCGCGCAGATGCTCGTCATACAGGCGGTAGCAATGCGCGAACAAGCGGTCCCGTTCCGAGCGCGCCAGCGCCGCCGCCTGTGCCGGGTCAATCAGGTCGTTTTTCCAGTTGGACAGGGCGGATACCAGCTGTTGCAGCAAGTCTTTGTCATTCTGCAGCCATAGCTCGGTCAGTTCTTTCAGCAGCGCCATCTGATCCTGATCGTCAAACAGCGAAAAGTTGGATTTCATGCCCAGCGCGGCGTATTCGCGCTTGATGATCTCCAGCCCCAACGTATGGAAGGTGGCGATCAACAGACCGCGGGTTTCCTGACGCCCCAGCGTCTGCGCCACACGCTCCTTCATCTCCCGCGCGGCCTTGTTGGTAAAAGTCACCGCGGCGATATGGCGCGCCTGATAACCGCAGCCGCGGATCAGGTGCGCGATTTTCTGGGTAATCACCCGGGTTTTGCCGGATCCCGCCCCGGCCAGTACCAGACAGGGACCGGTCACAAATTCAACGGCGTGTTGTTGGCTGGGATTCATGCGCATGGTGTTTGGTGCTCGACGTTCAAACGGAAAGGGATGATAACAGAAGAGGATTGTAGCAAAAGTCAGGGCCAGGGCGAGGATCCGTTAGCCCGCTTCTGAACGCGCCACGCATTTCCTTTCCTGATGAGGGGGTGCTAGGCTGTGCCTTGTAACATCAGCTTTCCCTTTGCTCAAGGAGCGTACTATGGCAAATACCGCGGCAGCATTGCACATTCTGGTGGAGACTGAACAACAGGCCACCGATCTTCTGGCTCAACTGGAAAAGGGAGCGGATTTTCAGCAGTTGGCAAAAAAACATTCAACCTGCCCGTCAAAACGTAACGGCGGCGATTTGGGAGAATTCCGCAAAGGCGACATGGTGCCGGATTTTGATAAAGCGGTGTTTTCCTGCGAACTGCTCAAACCCTTCGGCCCGGTCAAAACCCAGTTCGGCTACCACATTATCAAGGTGCTATACCGTAACTGAGAAAAGGCGGCGAATGCCGCCTTTTTAGACATTATCCAATAGTCATCAGGCTGGCATTGCCGCCGGCCGCGGCGGTGTTGATGCTCAGCGATCGCTCGATCAGCAGCCGTTCCAGCGTAATACCGGTTTCCCCTCGCGCCAGCCCCTGAATACCGACAATCGTACCGTCGCGCTGCGCCAGTTGTTCGCTCAAATGACGCAACTGATCGGCATCGCCGTGAAAAATCGCGGCGTCAAACCGGCTGTCGTCCGTCGCCCCGTCACGGCAGAACGCCACTCGCGCCTGAACCTCGGCAGGCAATTGACGATGCAGCGACCGCCGTTCGGGCGTATCGATCCACAGCGCCCGGCTGCCTGCCGCCAGCACCGCCGCCAGTTGCACCAGCGCGTCATCGTCGTTATCCGCCACGCACAGCACCTGCTCACGCGGCAACAGCGTATAGGTATCACGCTCGCCGGTGGGACCGGGCAACACCCGCACAGTGCCGCTCTGCGTCAGCTCGGCATAACGCCGGCAGCATGAAACCAGCGCGTCACGCTGGGTTTGCCGCGCCCAGGCTTCCAGCGTCTGCAATCCCTTCAGCAGCGGCTGGCGCGCGGCGACATCCGCCGGGCGCTCGCTGTCCTGACGGGCCAGCGCCTGTATCGCCGCGTCATCCGGACGGTGCGACAGCAGCCGACAGAGATAGAGCGGCCCGCCCGCTTTCGGCCCGGTGCCGGACAGCCCTTCGCCGCCGAACGGCTGCACGCCGACCACCGCCCCGACCATATTACGGTTCACGTACAGATTGCCGACCTTCGCCTGGCTGGTTACCCGGTTAATCGTCTCGTCGATACGGGTATGCAGGCCGAGCGTGAGCCCATAACCGGCGGCGTTGATTTGCCCGATAAGCGCATCCAGCTGATTACGGGAGTAACGCACCACATGCAGCACTGGGCCGAACACTTCCTGCCGCAGCTCCTCCACGC
Source organism: Dickeya sp. NCPPB 3274 (assembly GCF_000406205.1). Lineage (NCBI taxonomy): Bacteria > Pseudomonadati > Pseudomonadota > Gammaproteobacteria > Enterobacterales > Pectobacteriaceae > Dickeya > Dickeya sp. NCPPB 3274. Next base: position 4,661,933 of record NZ_CM001979.1, read on the forward strand.
TCTCCAGTTCGATCAACGTCGGCGGGATGAAATGCCCGCGCGTCCACTCCTGCTCGTCCTGGCCGTTCGGCCACGCCGCCTGAAACACCGGCCGCCCCTTCGCTCGCAGAGTCTGAATGTGGCGCTCAATCCGCTGTTTCGCCTCGGCGTCAATCAGCGGCCCGATGTCGGTGGAAAGCCGCTCCGGGTTGCCCATGCGGCACTCCGCCATCGCACCGCGCAACATCGTCAGCGTTTTCTCCGCCACCTCTTCCTGCACGCACAGCAGCCGCAGAGCGGAGCAGCGCTGACCGGCGCTGTCGAACGCCGAGGTCACCACATCCGTCACCACCTGCTCGGTGAGCGCTGAAGAATCGACAATCATCGCGTTCATGCCGCCGGTTTCGGCGATAAGCGGCGTGGTGCGCCCCTGCGGGTCGAGCCGACCGGCCAGCGTTCGCTGCAACTGTGCGGCAACGGCGGTAGACCCGGTAAACATCACGCCCCGCACCCGTTCGTCGCCGACCAGCGCCGCGCCCACGGTTTCGCCGGCGCCCGGCAGCAATTGCAGCGCGCCGACCGGCACCCCGGCATCGTGCAGAATCTGCACCGCCTGCGCGGCAATCAGCGGAGTTTGCTCCGCCGGTTTGGCCAGCACGCTGTTGCCGGCCGCCAGCGCCGCCGCTATCTGACCGGTAAAAATCGCCAGTGGGAAGTTCCACGGGCTGATGCACACCACCGGGCCCAGCGGGCGATAGTCATGATTGTTAAACGTCTCGCTGACCTGAGCCGCGTAGTAACGCAGGAAATCCACCGCTTCGCGCACCTCCGCCACCGCGTTCGCCAGCGTCTTACCCGCCTCGCGCATCAGCAACCCCAGCAGGTGCTGCTGCTGGCTTTCCAGCAGATCGGCGGCGCGCGACAGAATCGCCGCCCGCTCGGCCGCCGGCGTGGCGAACCAGATATCGCCGGCGCTGACCGCCTGCTCCAGCGCTAGCGCAATCGCCTGTGGTTGTGCCTCGCGCACATGCCCCACCACGTCGCGCGGTTCAGCCGGGTTGATCACCGGTCTGCTATCGCCGCCGGTATCATCGTCTACGGCCAGCATCGGTTGCGCCTGCCACGAGCGGGCGGCGCTGGTCAGTAGTGCGCTGGACAGCGACGCCAGCCGGTGCTCGCTGGACAAATCCAGCCCGCTGGCATTACGCCGCCCCTTGCCATACAACGCGCGCGGCAACGGAATGCGCGGATGCGGCTGTCCGACCCGCTCTTCACGCGCCGCCAGCGCTTCCGTTTCGCTTACCGGGTCGGCCACCAACGTTTCCAGCGCCACCGACGGATCGGCAATCCGATTGACAAACGAGGTGTTGGCGCCGTTTTCCAGCAAACGGCGCACCAGATAGGCCAGCAGCGTTTCATGGGTGCCGACCGGCGCATAAATCCGGCACGGGCGGTTCAGTTTACCGTCCGACACCTTGCCCACCACCTGCTCATACAGGGGTTCGCCCATGCCGTGCAGGCACTGAAATTCATACTGACCCGGATAGTAGTTGTTACCCGCCAGATGGTAGATAGCGCTGAGCGTATGGGCGTTGTGGGTGGCGAACTGCGGGTAGATCAGGTTCGGTGCCGCCAGCAGGCGGCGAGCGCAGGCCAGATAGGAAACATCGGTGTACAACTTGCGGGTGTACACCGGATAGCCTTCCAGCCCGTCCATCTGTGCGCGCTTGATTTCGCTGTCCCAGTAGGCGCCTTTAACCAGCCGAATCATCAACCGTCGCTGGCTGCGGCGCGCCAGATCGATCAGCGCGTCAATCACGAACGGACAGCGTTTCTGATAAGCCTGAATCACAAAACCGATGCCGTTCCATCCCGCCAATCGGGGTTCGAAACACAGACGTTCCAGTAAATCGAGGGACAGTTCCAGCCGGTCGGCCTCTTCGGCATCGATGTTGATGCCGATGTCGTATTGCCGCGCCAGCAGCGTCAGCGACAGCAGGCGCGGATAAAGCTCGTCCATCACCCGTTCGTACTGCGCCCGGCCGTAACGCGGATGCAGCGCCGACAGTTTGATGGAGATACCCGGCCCTTCATAAATTCCGCGCCCGCTGGCGGCTTTGCCGATGGCGTGAATCGCCTGCTGGTAGGAGGTTAAATACGCCTCGGCGTCATCGGCGGTCAGCGCCGCCTCGCCCAGCATATCGTAGGAATAGCGGAAACCACGCTCTTCCAGCTTGCGGGCATTCGCCAGCGCCTCGGCGATAGTTTCCCCGGTCACGAACTGCTCGCCCATCAGCCGCATCGCCATGTCCACGCCCTTGCGCACCAGCGGTTCGCCGCTTTTGCTGATGATACGGTTAAGCGCGCCGGACAGATGGGATTCGTTGTGAGTGGCAACCAGCTTACCGGTGACCAGCAACCCCCAGGCAGCGGCGTTGACGAACAACGAGGCGCTGCGCCCGACGTGCGACTGCCAGTTGCCGTTACTGATTTTGTCGCGAATCAACGCATCCCGCGTGGGTTTGTCCGGAATGCGCAGCAGCGCTTCCGCCAGACACATCAACGCCACCCCTTCCTGCGACGACAGCGAAAATTCCTGCAGCAGACTTTGCACCATGCCGGCGCGTCCGCCGCTGTTTTTCTGTCCGCGTAATTTTTCTGCCAGCCCGGCCGCCAGCGTGCTGGCGGCGTGCGACATGGCCTCCGGCATCCGCGCCTGTTCCAGCAGCATCGGCACCATTTCCGACTCCGGCCGTCGGTACGCGGCGGTGATCGCGGAGCGCAGCACCGACTGCGGCAACACCTGTTCAGCGAAGTCCAAAAACGGTTGATGGGTTTCTTCTTGCGGCGATTGCGGCATAATCTCTGCCGCCTCAATCGGGTCCAGTCCGATCGGGGAAGGAATTTCAGGGGTGTCCGCACCACTTTCAAGGCGGTCGAGATAGCTGAAAATGGCCTGTTTAATCAGCCAGTGCGGCGTGCGATCAATACGCTGCGCCGCGGCTTTGAGACGCTCGCGCGTGGCCTCATCGAGCTTGACGCCCATGGTGGTGGTGCCCATATCCGCTCCTGTTATAAGAAAGTTATGTTGGAAAGCAGGACCACTATCAGGCAGGTTGCAACTTTGTGCAACCTTGTTAAAAAATACGCTTTTCATCATATCGCAGCCCGTTTTTCTGATCGGATCGTCCGTTGTTCCGGCAAAACAGGTAAGGTTGATCCTTGCCGTTGCCCAACTGTCAGATGAAAGGTGCAACCTGTAGTTACTAAACCGAATCCGCAACCGCGCTGGCAGGCCGAATCGTTCCCGGCCACCGGTGCGCAGGACTGACGGATCTCATCACAATGGAGAACACAATGACGACGATGAGCACACCCTTGCTGGTCACCTTTCTGGTGTACATCTTCGGGATGGTGTTGATCGGCCTGATGGCCTATCGCGCCACCAACAACTTCGGCGACTATATTCTGGGTGGCCGCCGCATGGGGAGCGTGGTCACCGCGTTGTCCGCCGGCGCGTCCGACATGAGCGGCTGGCTGCTGATGGGGCTGCCGGGCGCGGTGTTTCTGTCCGGCATTTCTGAAAGCTGGATTGCTATCGGCCTGACCATCGGCGCCTACCTGAACTGGACCTGGGTAGCCGGGCGCCTGCGGGTGCACACCGAAGTGAACCATAACGCCCTGACGCTGCCGGACTATTTCAGCCATCGCTTTGAAGATAAAAGCAAATTGCTGCGGGTGATTTCAGCGCTGGTGATTCTGGTGTTTTTCACCATTTATTGCGCTTCCGGCATCGTGGCGGGCGCCCGCCTGTTCGAAAGCACCTTCGGCATGAGCTACGACACTGCGCTGTGGGCCGGCGCCGTGGCCACCATCGCCTACACCTTTATCGGCGGCTACCTGGCGGTCAGTTGGACCGACACCGTACAGGCCAGCCTGATGATTTTCGCGCTGATTCTCACGCCGGTGATCGTCATTCTGTCGGTGGGCGGCATCACGCCGTCGCTGGCGGTAATCGAAGGCAAGAACCCGGCCAATCTGGATATGTTCAAGGGGCTGGACACCGTCGCTATTCTGTCGCTGCTGGGCTGGGGGCTGGGCTACTTCGGTCAGCCGCATATTCTGGCGCGTTTCATGGCGGCGGACTCACACCACACTATCCGCAATGCCCGTCGTATCAGTATGACCTGGATGGTGCTCTGTCTGGCCGGCGCCGTCACCGTCGGTTTCTTCGGTATCGCCTACTTCACCGGTAATCCCGATCAGGCAGGCAATGTCAGCCAAAATGGCGAGCGGGTGTTTATCGAACTGGCGCGCCTGCTGTTCAATCCGTGGATCGCCGGCGTGCTGCTGTCGGCCATTTTGGCGGCGGTGATGAGCACGCTGAGCTGCCAGTTACTGGTCTGTTCCAGCGCCATCACCGAAGATCTGTACAAACCGTTCCTGCGCAAAAACGCCAGCCAGAAAGAGTTGGTGTGGGTCGGCCGCGCGATGGTGCTGCTGGTGTCGGTGATCGCCATTGCGCTGGCGGTGAACCCGGAAAATCGGGTACTGGGGCTGGTCAGCTACGCCTGGGCAGGATTTGGCGCCGCGTTCGGTCCGGTGATTCTGATTTCCCTGCTGTGGCCGCGTATGACCCGCAATGGCGCGCTGGTCGGTATGCTGGTCGGCGCCGCCACGGTCATCATCTGGAAACAGTACGGCTGGCTGAATCTGTATGAAATCATCCCCGGTTTCCTGCTGTCTTGCGCCGCGATTGTGGTCGTCAGCCTGCTGGGCCGCGCGCCGTCCGCCACGGTGACCGAGCGTTTCCATCAGGCCGAACGGGAATTTAAATCTGCGCCGGCGGATGCCTGATCCCCTGACGACAACACGGCCCGAACCATCGGGCCGTATTATCGGTGAGTCACGGTAATGCGGGTTTTCAATGTTTCGTAACCGCCGTGAAGCCGAATGCGGTTATCCAACCGATACACATCGCCGGTCACGTTAATCACCAGTACGCCATCCTGCATACGGATATCCGCGTCGCGGCTGTTAGTCTTGAGCACGTCCCTCGCTTCCCCGCCGTTCACGCTGACGGTATACCGATAGATAAACCCCACTGTCGCCCCGCCGCTGTCGAGCTGGAGAATATTTACCGTGACGTTATCTTCAAGCTGGTATTGCCGCACCAGACTGTAGTCATCATCCGACCAATAGAGAAAAGCCAAAAACACCACGATCAAAGCGGCGGCAGCGACCGTCAGCCGCGGCGACGAGAAAGAAAACGCCTTACTCACCTTTGTTGTTCGCATAACTCGCCTTTGACGTATGCGGCTGATTAACCGACGCTCGGATGCATAAAAAAACGGGGCGCCATCTGCGCCCCGTTCTGCTATGCGATAGGTGTTAATGGCCTTAGCCAGCCACCGCAATGCGTTTCATGTCGGTCATGTAGCCACGCAGTTTCTTACCGATGACTTCGATCGGGTGGTTGCGGATAGCGTCGTTCACGTCACGCAGCTGGGCGTTATCCACGCTGGTCGCGGCTACCGGTTTGCCCAGGTCGCCCGGCTGCAGGCTGTCCATGAACGCGCCTTTCAGCAACGGAACAGCAGCGTTGGCGAACAGGTAGTTACCGTATTCAGCGGTATCGGAGATCACCACGTTCATTTCATACAGACGCTTACGGGCGATGGTGTTGGCGATCAGCGGCAGTTCGTGCAGCGACTCGTAGTAAGCCGACTCTTCGATAATGCCGGAGCTAACCATGGTTTCGAACGCCAGTTCCACGCCGGCTTTTACCATCGCGATCATCAGTACGCCGTTGTCGAAGTATTCCTGCTCGCCGATTTTGCCGTCAAACTGCGGCGCGTTTTCAAACGCGGTTTTGCCGGTTTCTTCACGCCAGGTCAGCAGTTTCACGTCGTCGTTGGCCCAGTCGGCCATCATACCGCTGGAGAACGCGCCGGAAATGATGTCGTCCATGTGTTTCTGGAACAGCGGCGCCATGATGCCTTTCAGTTGTTCAGACAGGGCGAAAGCGCGCAGTTTAGCCGGGTTGGACAGACGGTCCATCATCAGGGTGATGCCGCCCTGCTTCAGCGCTTCGGTGATGGTTTCCCAGCCGAACTGAATCAGTTTTTCCGCGTAAGCCGGGTCAACGCCTTCTGCAACCAGCTTGTCGAAGCTCAGCAGCGAACCGGCCTGCAGCATGCCGCACAGAATGGTCTGCTCACCCATCAGGTCGGATTTCACTTCCGCCACGAAAGATGACTCCAGCACGCCCGCACGGTGACCACCGGTCGCAGCGGCCCAGGCTTTGGCGATCGCCATGCCTTCGCCTTTCGGGTCGTTTTCCGGGTGAACGGCGACAAGCGTCGGCACGCCGAAACCACGTTTGTACTCTTCACGCACTTCGGTGCCCGGGCACTTCGGCGCCACCATCACTACGGTGATGTCTTTACGAACCTGCTCGCCCACTTCGACGATGTTGAAGCCGTGGGAGTAACCCAGCGCCGCGCCCTGTTTCATCAGCGGCTGCACAGCCTGTACCACAGCGGAGTGCTGTTTGTCCGGCGTCAGGTTAACCACCAGGTCCGCCTGCGGAATCAGTTCTTCATAGGTGCCGACTTTAAAGCCGTTTTCGGTAGCCTTGCGCCATGACGCGCGTTTTTCGGCGATAGCTTCGGCACGCAGGGCGTAGGCGATATCCAGACCGGAATCGCGCATGTTCAGACCCTGGTTCAAACCCTGAGCGCCGCATCCCACGATGACCACTTTTTTGCCTTTCAGATAGCTGGCTTCATCGGCGAATTCATCGCGGCCCATGAAACGGCACTTGCCCAGTTGCGCCAGCTGCTGACGCAGGTTCAGTGTATTGAAGTAATTGGCCATGAGGCGTGCTCCATCTGATATTGTGTTTGTGTTTGCTTTATGTTCGGGACGGCGTTAACCACCGCCGTCAGAATGTCATTATGATATGACAGGAAATACATTGCTTAAATTGATATATTAACAACGTCATATTGCAAGAATTGCAACATTAAAACGAGACACGGCGCGCATGGACTTACGGGATCTGAAACTTTTTTTGCATCTGGTGGAGAGCCGCCACTTCGGCCGCACCGCCAAGGCGATGCATATCAGTCCCTCCACGCTGTCGCGCCAGATCCAACGGCTGGAGGAGGACATCGGACAGGCGCTGTTTTTGCGCGACAACCGCACCGTACGCCTGACCGACGCCGGCGAGCATCTCAAAACCTTCGCCCAGCAGACCCTGCTGCAATACCAGCAGTTACGCCTGATTCTGCAACAACGCGGCCAGTCGCTCTGCGGCGAGCTGCGGCTGTTCTGTTCGGTGACCGCCGCTTACAGCCACCTGCCGCCGATTCTGGATCGCTTCCGCGCGCGGTATCCGCTGGTGGAAATCAAGCTCACTACCGGCGACGCGGCTGATGCGGTGGACAAGGTGCAATCCAATGACGCCGATCTCGGCATCGCCGGACATCCGGAAACGCTGCCAGCCAGCGTGGACTTTATGCCGATCGGCAAGGTGCCGCTGGTGCTGATCATTCCGGCGCTGCCCTGCCCGGTGCAGGCGCAGGCATTGCTGCCGCATCCGGACTGGTCGCAGATTCCGTTCATCCTGCCGGAACACGGACCGGTGCGGAAAAGAATTGACGTCTGGTTCCGCCGTCAGCACATTACCAATCCTCCCATCTATGCCACGGTGTCCGGCCATGAAGCGATGGTCTCGATGGTGGCGTTGGGCTGCGGTATCGCTCTGATTCCTGACGTGGTACTTGAAAACAGTCCGGAACCGGTGCGTAATCGTGTGTCGATATTGGAAGCGCAAGCCATGGAACCGTTCGAGTTGGGCGTCTGCGTGCAGAAAAAGCGCCTGAACGACCCGTTGATAGCGGCATTTTGGGAAACCCTACAGGAAAAATGATGAAACGATCGCTTGCTACGTTACTGCTGCCACTGGCTGTGGGTTGCAGTGCGCTCCCGGCGCTGGCCGCCAGTTTTCCCTGCCAGCAGGCCGCCTCGGCGCAGGAGAAACTGATTTGCCAGACGCCGGCGCTCAGCCAACTGGATGACGAGCTGGCAAAAGAGTGGCAGAAATCACGTGCGTTTCTCACCGGCAACCCCGAACGCGTTGCGCAGGACAAAAATCTGACCCAGTTCCAGCGCAACTGGCTGTCCAGCCGCAATACCTGTCGGGATGAAGAGTGCCTGCGCCAGAGCTACCAGCAACAGCTTAACCGCTTGCGCTACCTGAACGATGTCACCCAGCACACGATGCCGGATCCGATAACCCGGCCACGCCGCGGCAGCTGCTTTGACGGCGACTACAGCTACGAGTATTACCTGCAGTTGTCCTCCCAGGAGTACGCCGAACTGAGCGATTACTTCAAGGAAATGTACGACCAGAAAGCGCCGTACCACCTGGTCAACCTGACGCTGAATACCGAAGACGGCGACATCACCGGCACCGGTTCGGTGGCGTTCCGCTATGCCAACAAGCTCGATGACATCACGCTCAGCGCCCGCCAGATGACCGACACTCAGGCCATCGGCCAGACGGAAAGCAGCTTCGGCGGGCAGAAAAAGCTGCTGTTGACCTGCGTTGATAACCGGCAGGTACAAATCACGGTGTTTGACGCCGCCGGTGAAAGCTATCTGTTTGATTATTTGATGGTGAAGGGCAAGTAACCCTCAGCGACTAAACCACTTCTCATCCAGAAAGGCGGGGCTGACTTTTTCTGGCTCCGCCGCTTTCTTCATCGCTTCAATCTTCATCAGATAGCGATACAACGGCTCCAGCCGGGTAAAGCCTTTCGCCAGCACCGACGCCAATTCACCGCTAAACAGAGGTTCCTGATCCTGACGGGTGGTCATGACCGCAAACGATTTACGGTTGTACCAGTGCGCCAGTTCTGGCTCCTGATCCTTAATCAGCGGCCGTTTATAACTCTCGCCCACCAGCTCAAACTCACGACCCAGACAGGCCGCGACGTCCAGAAAGCCCTGCGGATTATCGCGCAGCGTCTGCCGGAACAGCTCCATGGTAGTGCGGCTGGCGCTGTAGTACCCCAGCCCGTAGCTCCAGTCATACGGCGTCAGTTCGAAAAAGTAGACCGGCGCATCGGTCCAGTCTTTATGGGTACGTTTGAAGGTGAACCACATTTTGTCGCGATAGCGGGACTTGTCGTGAGAAAAGCGGGTGTCACGGTGAATGCGGGATAACGTTTTGCCCACCGCCGGCTTGGTTTCAAAATGGTCGTCAATCTGCAGCATGGCGATAGATAGCGACTCCACCAGCGCCCGAAAGGGGGTCAGCAGCCGGTCGTCATACTCCTGCCGGTGCTCTTCAAACCATTCTTTGCTGTCCTGCTGGCGTACCTGCTGCAAAAACGTCAGCGTCTGCGGCGAAAACCCGTTGAATCCCGTTGCCATGATGTGGTGTCCCTGACTGACTGGTGAGACGTCAAGCCTACCGCAGCACGCCATAAAATAAAATGCGCCCGGCGGCGTAAAACCGTCGGGCGCATTCGGAAAAGCTAACGGACTAGCCTTGCAGGAAGAAACGGAACGCGGGATTCTGCGTCTCATCGTGGCACTCATACCCCAGCGCCTGCAGATGCTGCTCGAACGCCGGGTCATGCTCTGTACGTTCAAAGGCCGCCAGCACGCGACCAAAGTCGGTACCGTGGCTGCGGTAATGGAACAACGAGATATTCCAGTACGTTCCCAGCGTATTGAGGAACTTCAGCAACGCGCCCGGCGACTCCGGGAATTCGAAGCTGTACAGCCGTTCCTTCAACGGCTTGGACGGCCGCCCGCCGACCATGTAACGCACATGCAGTTTCGCCATCTCGTCGTCGGACAGGTCCACCACCTGGTAACCGCCCGCCTGCAATTCCGTCAGAATCTCGTGGCGCTCGGCGTTGCCGCGCGTCAGTCGCACGCCGACAAAAATACAGGCGTTGTCGGCATCGGCGTAACGGTAGTTGAACTCGGTGACGGAACGCCCGCCCAGCAACTGGCAGAACTTGAGGAAACTACCCTTCTGTTCGGGAATGGTCACCGCCATCAGCGCTTCGCGCTGTTCGCCCAGTTCGCAGCGTTCGGACACGTAACGCAGCCCGTGGAAGTTGACGTTGGCGCCGGACAGAATATGCGCCAGCCGTTCGCCCTGGATATTGTGCTGCTGGATGTATTTCTTCATCCCGGCCAGCGCCAGCGCCCCGGACGGCTCGGCAATCGCGCGCACATCCTCGAACAGATCCTTGACCGCCGCGCAGATGGCATCGCTGTCGACGGTGATGACATCGTCCAGATACTCCCGGCACAGGCGGAAGGTTTCGTTACCGATGCGTTTCACCGCCACCCCTTCGGCGAACAGCCCGACGCGCGGCAAATCCACCGGCTGGCCGGCGTCCAGCGCCGCCCGCAGGCAGGCGGAGTCTTCCGCTTCCACGCCGATCACCTGAATCTGCGGCATCAGTTGCTTGATCAGCACCGCGACGCCAGACGCCAGACCGCCGCCGCCGACCGGCACGAACACGCGGTCCAGATGGGCGTCCTGCTGCAGCAGTTCCATCGCCAGCGTCCCCTGCCCGGCGATCACCGCCGGGTGGTCGAACGGCGGCACAAAGGTCATGTGCTGCTGTTGCGACAGTTCGATCGCCTTGGCTTTGGCTTCATCAAAGTTGGCGCCGTGCAGCAGTACTTCGCCGCCAAAATCACGCACCGCATCCACCTTGATGTCCGCCGTGGCGACCGGCATCACGATCAACGCGCGAATACCGAGACGGCTGGCGGACAGCGCCACGCCTTGCGCATGGTTGCCGGCCGAAGCCGTCACCACGCCGTGCGATTTCTGCTCGTCGCTGAGGCTCGCCATCATGGCGTAAGCGCCGCGCAGCTTGAAGCTGTGCACCGGCTGACGATCCTCGCGCTTCACCAGAATGACATTGCCAAGCCGTGAGGAAAGTTTATCCATCCGTTCCAGCGGCGTGACCTGCGCCACTTCGTATACCGGCGCGCGCAACACCGCGCGCAGGTACTCCGCTCCGCCGGGTTCGGCGGGAAGAGGTAGAGAAACAGCCATGGCGTTTAGCCTCCCAGCTTGCTCTTGTCTCGGACCGCGCCTTTGTCGGCGCTGGTAGCCAGGCTGGCGTAAGCGCGCAGCGCAAAAGAAACCTGACGGTTACGGTTTTTCGGCGTCCAGGCGGCATCGCCGCGCGCCAGTTCCTGCTCGCGGCGGCGAGCCAGCTCGTCGTCGCTCACTTCCAGCGCGATACCGCGTTTGGGAATGTCGATAGCAATCATGTCGCCGTCCTGCACCAGACCGATAGTGCCGCCGTTGGCCGCTTCCGGCGATGCGTGACCGATGGACAGGCCGGAGGTGCCGCCGGAGAAACGACCGTCGGTGATCAACGCGCAGGCTTTGCCCAAGCCCATCGATTTCAGGAAGCTGGTCGGATAGAGCATTTCCTGCATGCCGGGGCCGCCTTTCGGGCCTTCGTAGCGAATCACCACCACGTCGCCGGCCTGCACGCGACCGCCCAGAATCGCCTCTACCGCGTCATCCTGGCTTTCATACACTTTGGCCGGACCGCGGAACACCAGGCTGCCTTCGTCCACGCCGGCGGTTTTCACGATACAGCCGTCTTCGGCCAGATTGCCGTACAGCACCGCCAGACCGCCATCCTGACTGTAGGCGTGTTCGCGGGAACGGATACAGCCTTCCTGACGATCGGTATCCAGCGAGTCCCAGCGGCAGTCCTGCGAGAACGCCTGCGTGGTGCGGATGCCCGCCGGGCCGGCGGCAAACATTTTTTTCACCGCCTCATCCTGCGTCAACATGACGTCATAAGCGGACAGCGTTTCCGGCAGGGTCAGACCCAGCACGTTTTTCACGTTCTTATTCAGCAGCCCGGCGCGATCCAGCTCGCCCAGAATGCCGATAACGCCGCCGGCGCGATGCACGTCTTCCATGTGGTATTTCTGGGTGCTCGGCGCCACCTTGCACAGCTGCGGCACCTTACGCGACAGGCGATCGATGTCGTCCATGGTGAAGTCCACTTCCGCTTCCTGCGCCGACGCCAGCAGATGCAGTACGGTGTTGGTGGAACCGCCCATAGCGATGTCCAGCGTCATGGCGTTTTCAAACGCCGCCTTGGTGGCGATATTGCGCGGCAACGCGCTGACGTCATCCTGCTCGTAGTAACGCTTGGTCAGTTCAACGATGCGTTTGCCCGCGTTGAGGAACAGCTGTTTGCGGTCGGCGTGAGTCGCCAGCAACGAGCCGTTGCCCGGCTGAGACAGACCCAACGCTTCGGTCAGGCAGTTCATCGAATTGGCGGTGAACATGCCGGAACAGGATCCGCAGGTCGGACAGGCGGAACGCTCAATCTGATCGCTGTCAGCGTCGCTGACGTTGGGGTTGGCGCCCTGGATCATGGCGTCCACCAGATCCAGCTTGATCAACTGGTTGGAGAGTTTGGTTTTCCCGGCTTCCATCGGGCCGCCGGAGACGAAGATCACCGGAATGTTCAGGCGCAGCGAGGCCATCAGCATCCCCGGCGTGATTTTGTCGCAGTTGGAGATGCACACCATCGCATCCGCACAGTGGGCGTTGACCATGTACTCCACCGAGTCGGCGATCAACTCGCGGGAAGGCAGCGAGTAAAGCATACCGCCGTGCCCCATGGCGATACCGTCATCCACCGCGATGGTATTGAATTCTTTGGCGACGCCGCCGGCGGCTTCAATCTGCTCGGCGACCAGTTTGCCCAGATCGCGCAGGTGAACGTGTCCGGGTACGAATTGCGTGAACGAGTTCACCACGGCGATGATGGGCTTGCCGAAATCGGCGTCGGTCATCCCTGTGGCGCGCCACAGGGCTCGCGCTCCAGCCATATTACGACCATGCGTGGTGGTGGCTGAACGGTACTTAGGCATACTCTGATTACTCCAGTTTAAACAGGTAGCCGGCGGCGATTAACGCCACCGGAAAAAGTCTTTCTTCAATTAACGATTTACCGGGTCCAGCCAGCCCCATTTGTCTTCCGTCTCGCCGGTGAACAGGCCGAAAAACGCCTGTTGCAGCTGTTTGGTGACCGGGCCGCACTTGCCGATGCCGACCTGAATGCCGTCCACGCTGCGAACCGGGGTGATCTCCGCCGCCGTGCCGGACATGAACACTTCATCCGCCAGATACAGAGATTCGCGCGACAGCACCTGCTCACGCACCTCAAAACCTTTGTCTTTCGCCAGCTTGATGATGGCGTCGCGGGTGATGCCCGGCAGTGCGGCGGAAGTGAACGGCGGGGTGAAAATCACGCCGTCTTTTACTTCAAACAGGTTTTCGCCCGCGCCTTCGGATACGTAACCGTTCACATCCAGCGCGATCCCTTCCTGATAGCCATGACGGCGCGCTTCGCTGCCCACCAACAGGGAAGACAGATAGTTGCCGCCGGCTTTGGCCGCGGTCGGAATGGTATTGGCGGCGACGCGGTTCCAGGACGACACCATGGCGTCGATCCCCTGATCCAGCGCTTCTTCTCCCAGATACGCGCCCCACGGGAACGCCGCGATAATCACATCGGTGTTGTAGCCGGCCGGCGGGTTAACCCCCATGCCGACATCGCCAACGAATACCAGCGGGCGGATATACGCGCTGGTCAGTTTGTTCCGACGCAGCGTTTCACGGCAGGCTTCCATCAGTTCATCAACGCTGTAGGAAATCGGCATACGGTAAATTTTGGCTGAATCATGCAGGCGCTGCATGTGTTCACGATGACGGAACACCGCCGGCCCTTTGTGAGAACTATAGCACCGCACGCCCTCAAACACCGACGTGCCGTAATGCAGCGCGTGGGACATCACGTGAACTTTGGCATCCGCCCAGGGAATCATTTCGCCGTTGAACCAGATATAGTCTGCTTTTTTAGTCATTGTTGATTTTCCTTACCGATGCCGTCAGGCACGTATTTGTTGTGATGTGAGCGGCTGGATCTCCACACAGGCAATGTCCAGCAGTTTGCTTAATTGGGTTGACAATAAATCCACCGGTCTGTGGCTGGCAACGGTCATTTCAATCTGTACCTGATCGTCATTATTCGCCTGCGTCATGTTCATGGCGCAGACCTGAAAGCCGCGGTGACGGGTCACGCGCAACACGCGCTCCAGAACTTCCGGACGATAACGGGCCTGAATGGAAAGCTGATGATGTGTCATGGGAAAATCTCCTGCCATTATTCTGTTTTATCCAGCATCGTTTCATTACCGGCGCCAGGCGGCACCAGCGGCCAGACATTCTCATTCTCGTCGATGGAAACATGCAGCAGGTAAGGACCTTCGCTGTTCAGCAGCGCATCCAGGGCGGAATCAATCTGGTCTTTATGGGTGATTTGCTGGCCGGGAATGCCGAAGGCGCTGGCCAGCATCAGGAAATCGGGGTTATCGGAGAGGTTGGTTTCACTGTAGCGTTCGTCGAAAAACAGTTGTTGCCATTGTCGCACCATGCCCAGCCGCTGATTGTCCAGCAACACGATTTTCAGCGGCAGACGTTTTCGCTTGATGGTGCCGAGCTCCTGCACATTCATCATGAAAGAGCCGTCACCGGAAATACAGATCACGGTATCGTCGGGGCGCGCCACCTGAGCGCCGACCGCAGCCGGCACGCCGAATCCCATGGTGCCCAGACCGCTTGAGGTGATGAAATTTTCCGGGCGGGTGAAGCGCATATGTTGGGCGGCCCACATCTGATGCTGCCCGACATCGGTGGTGATCACTGTGTCGGCCGGCATGCGGTCCGCCAGAGTGCGGAGCAGCGCCGGGGCATAAATGGCCTCACCCGGATGATCATAGCGCCACTCGTATTCGGCCTTCATCATCGCCGCCTGCTGACGCCAGTCAGCGATGTCCAGCGGTTGTTGCAACGCTGGCAGCAGTTGATTCAGATCACCGCACAGCGCCACATGCGCCTGCCGCAGTTTATTCAGCTCCGCCGGGTCGATATCCATGTGGATCACGTTGGCATGCGGCGCAAACGCGCTCAGTTTACCGGTCACCCGGTCATCAAAGCGCGCGCCGACGGCGACCAGCAAGTCGCACTCTTGCACCAGCAGGTTAGCGGCGCGGGTGCCGTGCATGCCGATCATCCCGAGATAGTACGGGTAGTCTTTCTCCACCGCGCCCAACCCTTTCAGGGTCGCCACGGCGGGAATCCCGGACGTTTCGATAAATGCGCGCAGCGCCGGAACCGCCTGCGCCATGCCTACGCCGCCCCCCACATACAGCACCGGTTTTTTCGCCTTCGCCAGCATCGCCCGCGCTTCCGCGGCCTGATGGGTCGAGAAGGGCATAACGTCATCCACCGGCATGAAACACGGAGAGAAATCTCCTTCCGCCAATTGAATATCCTTAGGAATATCAATCAACACCGGGCCGGGGCGCCCACTACGGGCCACGGCGAAAGCTTCGGCCATGATTTCCGGCAACGACGCGATGGAGTCAACCAGAAAACTGTGCTTGGTGCAGGCCAGCGAGAGGCCGAGTACATCGATCTCCTGAAAGGCGTCGGTCCCGATCAGGGCTGAGCCAACCTGGCCGGTAATCGCCACAATCGGTACTGAATCCAGCAACGCATCCGCCAAACCGGTAATCAGATTGGTCGCACCGGGGCCGGACGTCGCAATACAAACCCCAACGTTGCCGGTAGAACGGGCATAACCGATGGCGGCCATGGCTGCCCCCTGCTCATGGCGGCAGAGCAGGTGTTCCACGCCGCCGTCGTACAACGCATCATAGACCGGCATAATCGCGCCACCTGGATAACCGAATACGGTCTCCACTCCCTGCGCCCGCAACGCTTGTACCACCCACTGCGCACCATTCATAGTTATTTCCCCGACTCTACCTGGGGGAAACAGGATTTTATGCTAATCGACATTGTCTGCTCCCTTGTTGCGATTGTCGGCCCATAAAAAAACCCCCGACCTTTCGGTGCGGGGGTTTTCTTGAATTCGGCCTTGATTTCTAAGCCATTCTTCGTCCAAGTGCAGCCCCGCACGGTGGGATAATAATCACCACCACGCTAATCACGACTAGGCTAATCACCAGGTTGAAGGCTTTCATTTCAGGTTGTTCATTAATCTACTGTCGAACGAATACCTACAGAGTTATCACAGCAAGCCCCGCTATGACAACTCTTTTTTTCCGCGACCATTGGGTTAACCAACCGATAAGCATCACAAAACGGCTTATTATTCATGCATTAACCCGCCGCATGCGACATTGTGCTTTTTGTCGCCCACTTTCGTTCGGAAAACGCCGCCAGCACGGCAATCATGATCGCCACCACTCCGGCGACCATCGCCATAGCGAGCGCATAGTTATGGTTGTGGGCTTCGGCAATGCTCGCCTGCAGCGTGGCATTAACCGATGCAATCAGGTTGCCGAGCTGGTAGACAAAACCGGGGAGCACCGCCCGCGTGTTGCTCGGCACCAGCTCATTCAGGAAGGTCGGAATCACGCCCCAGGCGCCCTGCACCATGAACTGCATCAAAAACGCGCCCAACCCCAGCGCCCAGGGGCCGTGCGAGAACGCCCACAGCGGGATCACCGGCAACGCCAGCAACGCGGCCGCCATAATCGCTTTCTTCCGACCAATGCGTTCCGACAGCGTACCGAAAAAGATGCCGCCGATGATCGAAGCAATATTGTAGCCGATGGCGATCATACTGACGGTTTTCGCGTCAAAACCATGCTGGATTTTCAGAAATGCCGGATACAGGTCCTGCGTGCCGTGGCTAAAGAAATTGAACGATGCCATCAGCACCACCAGATAAAGGCAAAGTTTCCAGTGCGTCTTTAACACCGGCAATAACGCCGTGCTTTCCTTGCGTACCCTGGCAGCCCGCCATACCGGCGATTCTTCTACACAAAAATAAATAAACGGCAGCAGCAAAATAGGAATCGCGCCAATGATAAACATGCCGCGCCAGCCGATCTGATCAAACAACAATCCATAAACCACCGCCGCCAGTAAGTAACCAAACGGATAACCGGCCTGAAAAATGCCTGACATCAACCCACGGGAACGGTCCGGAATGGTCTCCATCGCCAGCGAGGACGCCACACCCCAAATTCCCCCCATCGCCACGCCATACAGCACTCTCAACAGCAGGAATACCGTAATACTCGGCGCCGCGGCGGATAACAGCTCAAACACCGAGAACAGCACGATGTTCAGCATCAAAATCGGCTTGCGGCCAAACTTCTCCGCCAGCCGTCCCAACAGCAGCGCGCCGATAGGACGAACGGCCAGCGTCAGCAGAATGGCCAGCGTCACCTGTTCCATGCTGACAGAAAAGGCATGGGCGAGTTCGCTAAGCAGAAAAACCAGAATGAAAAAATCAAATGCATCCAGCGCCCAGCTCAAAAAGCTGGCAATCGCTGCATTACGTTGCAGGGCAGTCCAACCAAACATAATTTTTATCCTGATAGTGAGACAGCTTCACGTCATTAACAGGCTGAACGGCAAACGATGCCGCAGTCGATGAGGCGATGTGAAAATCGCAGATGATATTTTAAATATTTGTTAAATACGCTTCTCATGACAATCGGGCAATGCTGTGTTCGGTATGAATCTGTTGCGAATACGGCCACCTTGTAACTTTTTATTAACGACGGTAGGAAGCACGCACACAATTTTATGAATCCCGCCTGAAATAGCAGATTGTTTTATGGCGACGCCTCGCAAAGTGGTCATAACTACGATGTCACAAAGCGGCCGGACCGGCATGATGCCCGCCTCACAGGGAGGAACGAGCAATGACACTGGCTGTGACCTACACGCGAGCCACCATCGGTATGCAGGCACCGGAAGTTTCGATTGAAGTGCATATCAGTAATGGCCTGCCCGCACTGACACTGGTCGGTTTACCGGAAACCACGGTCAAGGAGGCTCGAGATCGGGTGCGCAGCGCTCTGATCAACTGTGGCTTCACCTTTCCCGCCAAGCGGATTACCGTCAATCTGGCGCCTGCGGACCTACCGAAAGAAGGGGGACGATATGATCTCCCCATCGCCCTAGCCATTCTGGCAGCCTCAGAACAGATTGCCGGCGAGAAACTTGCTCAGTATGAGTTCCTTGGCGAACTCGGGCTGTCAGGCAGCCTGAGAGGCGTTCATGGCGCTATTCCGGCGGCGATGGAGGCGCAAAAAGCAGGCCGGGGGCTGATTCTGCCGGAAGACAACAAAATGGAAATCACTCTGGTTCCACATGGCGATACGTTGCTGGCTAATCACCTGTTGCAGGTCTGCGCCTTTCTGCAAGGCGAAACGCCGCTGCTGCACGGCAATGATATTACGCCTGAAACGCCAGCCCATACGCCGATAGCGGACCTGAAGGACATCATCGGTCAGGAACAAGCCAAACGCGCGCTGGAAATTGCGGCGGCGGGAGGACATAACCTGCTGTTGCTCGGTCCGCCGGGCACCGGGAAAACCATGCTGGCCAGCCGTCTGCCTGGTTTGTTGCCGCCGCTTGATGACGAGGAGGCACTGGAAAGCGCCGCCATCAACAGCCTGATTGATATTCAGCCCAGCCTGTCGCAATGGCGTAGCCGGCCGTTTCGTTCGCCTCACCATACTGCATCCATTACTGCGCTGGTCGGTGGCGGCGTACTGCCCAAACCTGGTGAGATCTCATTGGCGCACAATGGTGTGTTGTTTCTGGATGAATTGCCGGAATTTGAACGACGGGTACTGGACTCGCTGCGGGAACCGCTGGAATCAGGCGAAATTGTAATTTCCCGTACTCGCGCCAAAGTCTGTTATCCTGCCCGTTTTCAGTTGGTGGCCGCCATGAACCCCAGCCCATCAGGCCACTATCAGGGCATCCACAATCGCATGCCGGCACAGCAAATTCTGCGTTACCTCAACCGGCTATCCGGCCCATTTCTGGATCGCTTTGATTTATCCATTGAGGTGCCATTGCTGCCCCCCGGTATTCTTCGCCAGCAAACACGCATTGGCGAAGACAGTGCAACCGTACGGGAGCGGGTATTTGAAGCCAGAAAGCGGCAGCTAGCCCGCATCGGCAGAATCAACGCACACATGAAATCGGATGACATCGCCTGTCACTGCCGATTGAAAAGCGAGGATGCGGCGTATCTGGAAGAGGTGATGAGCAAATTAGGACTGTCGGTCAGAGCCTGGCATCGGATACTGAAAGTCTCGCGTACGATTGCCGATCTGGGAGGAGAAGATCAGATTCATCGTACTCATTTGTCGGAAGCGCTCAGCTATCGTTGTATGGATCGCCTGCTAATTCAGTTGCACAAGAGTCTGGCATGAACCCAAGCCTGCATCAGTTAATCAGCAGCAGAAATAAAAATGGGGCCGGAGCCCCATTCAGATTAATCATCGCTTTCTGTGTACTCTTCCACGGTGTCCATTTGCGGCTTGCCGCCAGACAGCGTATGGAAACGTTTAGGACGACGAATACGGCTGACGTACTTCGCCCAGATTTTTTCCAATTCGGTCTGTGCTGCGCGCTCACCGCGGCATACAGCGACAAACTGGCTCTCTTCCTCTGTCACCGGATGACGTTTGCCCGAATCAAGTTCGTTAAATGCCTGTCCATGACGCTCCAGCAGTTGAGCTTCTTTAATCGTAAAGTCACCATGCCGGGAAAAACCACGTGGATAGAATTTGTTATCAAAAAAACGACTGGTTGTTGAGAAGCTTTCCGCCATCTTACACGCTCCTAATTCTCATATGGTCGTGCCGTTTATGGCGCGGAGTATTAGATAGGCTTGACTTCCTGTAAAACAAAACATTTAAATCATGACGACAAAAAATTTTGGAGGAAAGCATGGATACCGACTTACTGAAAACCTTTCTGGAAGTCAGCCGGACAAGACACTTCGGCCGGGCGGCCGAATCATTGTATCTGACGCAGTCAGCGGTGAGCTTTCGTATCAGGCAACTTGAAAATCAACTGGGCGCCAATTTGTTCACCCGGCACCGTAACAATATTCGACTGACGCCCGCCGGCGAACGTCTGCTGCCTTATGCGGAAAACCTGATCGGTACCTGGCAAATAGCCAAAAAAGAGGTCGCTCGTTCCCAGCAACACAGCCAGCTTTCCATAGGCGCTACGGCTTCGCTCTGGGAGGCGTTCCTGACACCCTGGTTAAATGAACTCTATCAGCAACGCCCACTGTTGCAGCTAGAGGCAAGAATCGCACTGCGACAAACGCTGATTAAGCAACTCCATGAACGTCAGTTGGATTTACTGATTACTACCGAATCGCCGAAGATGGACGAACTTTCTTGTCAGTTATTGGGCAATTTCTCTTTATCTCTGTTTACTACCGATAATGCATCAGCAGAGGAACGACCCTATATCAGGCTGGAATGGGGGGCAGATTTCCATCAGTACGAGAATCACTGGCTGCCGGGTGATCAGGTACCATCACTCACCACGTCTTCCGCACACCTGACGCGGCAGTTGATGTCAACCATCGGTGGCTGTGCATTTCTCCCCAGCGACTGGTCACAGCACTATCCTGAACTGCACCCGATTCCTGAGGCCAATATCGTGGTTCGACCCTGTTATGCTGTCTGGCTTGGAAACAGCGATCAACAGGAGCTGATTAAACAGTTACTGAAAACCCCACTGAATATAGCTTCTTAAACCATTATCAATGCACTATGCGATCTGCCTGAAAGTCCTACGGGCTTTCGGAAGATCGATAGACCTCATTAACCAGGCATTATTCTTCGCAGATATACCTGCCAGTGAAGGGCCGTTACACACTCCAGATTTTATTAAGACATGCGCCATCATGAATCATGAAGGATGACAGCGATTCTATTATTGCGGTGTAGACCCTCACGGGAGGCAAGCCAAACGCACATCCTTGTCGCAAGTAGGCGCTAAAGCACATCATCGGCATGCTTGTCAGAAGGGGAACATATGAGATGAAAACTAACGGACGAAAAAAAACCCTTCACGCTACCGTGAAGGGCTATTTTTGGTTTGGCAGGGGCGGAGAGGCTCGAACTCCCAACACCCGGTTTTGGAGACCGGTGCTCTACCAATTGAACTACGCCCCTAAATAGGGTGGCGGTGCGGACGGGACTCGAACCCGCGACCCCCGGCGTGACAGGCCGGTATTCTAACCGACTGAACTACCGCACCACCGATTCTGTACGTTATCAGAGGAGTCAATCCGATAACCGGTGTCTTCTTACACCACAATTTGATGCCTGGCAGTTCCCTACTCTCGCATGGGGAGACCCCACACTACCATCGGCGCTACGGCGTTTCACTTCTGAGTTCGGCATGGGGTCAGGTGGGACCACCGCGCTCTCGCCGCCAGGCAAATTCTTTTCATTCCAACCGTTATGCCCACACTTTCGCGTCGCACAACCATCGGAACCAATCCATCGAACAAGCTAAATTCGCGTCTCTCTCACCAAAACACCTTCGGTGTTGTAAGGTTAAGCCTCTCGGGTCATTAGTACTGGTTAGCTCAACGTATCGCTACGCTTACACACCCAGCCTATCAACGTCCTCGTCTCGAACGTCCCTTCAGGGGCCTCAAGGGCCCAGGGAAGACTCATCTCGGGGCAAGTTTCCCGCTTAGATGCTTTCAGCGGTTATCTCTTCCGCACTTAGCTACCGGGCAATGCAATTGGCATCACAACCCGAACACCAG
>NZ_CM001979.1:4683745-4776744 GCF_000406205.1 Dickeya sp. NCPPB 3274
TCGCCGGCGGGAAGCAAGCTTCCCCCGCTGCCGCTCGACTTGCATGTGTTAGGCCTGCCGCCAGCGTTCAATCTGAGCCATGATCAAACTCTTCAATTTAAAGTTTGATGTGTTTTCCGAAGAAAACGGTGCTCAAAGAATTTACTGTTAGTTCGTATGAATTAACTGTTGTCACTCTTCAAGACTTTTCACAAATATTTTAGTGAAGCGTCCTGCGAGTGCCCACACAGATTGTCTGATTGATTGTTAAAGAGCAGGACCACTTACCGTGGTCGCGGGTCGCATATATTATGCTTTCCCGAAAAGAAGTCAAGCGATATGCGCCTGATTTCTTACTGAAACCGCTTCGGCTTGTTGCCGTTGCCGTGTCAGTGGAGGCGCATTATAGGGACTTCTCAGTCGCTGACAAGCACTAATTTCAAAAAAGTTTCCGAATGTCTCTTTTTTCGCCACAGCACGGCGGCAAGCCGCATTACACCGCCTTTTTCTGGGCAAGCTGACCAAACGACTGGGCGAAACGCGCCACCTGTTCCCAGTCGGTATACTCAATTTCTTTGGTGCTGTCGGTTTCGCCACCGGTCATACGCATAATGAACTGAATCATGACACGGTCGAACCAGCGGTAGCGCGGGTAACGCAGCGCACCGGCGAAGACCGCGCCTAAATCCGGCTGCCAGGGAGAACGCAGCAGAAATTTACGGGTATACGCGTTGGTTTGCAGCGAACGCTTTTCCGGCTTGCGGGCGGTCAGGTTGACAGAAAAGAAGGCGCTGGGTTTTTGTTGCAACAAGGCAAGATGCTGGCGGATGAATTTTTCCACCGCCGGATGAAAATGCCCGTAGCGCACTGACGCACCGATCATGATTTTGTCGTACTTGTCGAGGTCAACCTCATGAGCGTTCAGAATATTGACGACATCACATTCCAACGTTCCCTTGAGGTTATTGGCGATGTAAGACGCTATCGCACGCGTTTGACCATCCCGACTGGAAAACAATATCAATGCTTTCATAGCACCTTCCCTTATCCGTCATTCCCGCCAAAAAGTGGGAGTAAATAGCACCAGCATGGTGAACACTTCCAGACGCCCAAACAGCATGGTAACAATCAGAATCCATTTGGCGGCGTCATTCATGGAGGTGAAATTGTCAGCCACCGTCCCAAGCCCCGGTCCGAGATTGTTCAGCGTAGCGGCCACCGCTGCAAAAGCAGAGAAGTTGTCGACCCCTGTCGCAATCACGGCCAGCATGCTGACGATAAACACCAACGCATAAGCCGAGAAAAATCCCCACACCGCTTCCAGTATCCGCTCCGGTAAAGCGCGCTGACCGAGCTTAATGGTATAGACCGCATTCGGATGAACCAATCGCTTCAGTTCGCGAGAACCCTGTAAGAACAGTAACAGGATGCGAATCACTTTCAGGCCGCCGCCGGTTGAACCGGCGCAACCGCCAATAAACGCGGAACACAGCAGCAATACCGGCAAAAACAACGGCCAGGAGGCAATGCTGTCGGTGGTGAACCCCGCGGTAGTCGCCATGGATACCACCTGAAAGAACGCCTGATTCAGGGTCTCCATACCACTCTTGTACACACCGTGCCCCCACAAAACGAGGGTGCAAATCACAACCAGCGACATCTGAACGACAATGAACATCCGGAATTCGGGGTCACGCCAGTACACCCGTAGGCTGCGTCCGCTCAGTACCGCAAAGTGCAAACCAAAATTACAGCCGGAAATCAGCAGAAATACCGCGATAATGGTGTTGATGGCGGGACTATTGAAATAACCGATGCTGGCGTCGTGAGTCGAGAACCCGCCGATGGCGATGGTGGAAAAACTGTGGCTGATGGCATCGAACACCGACATACCCGCCAGCCATAGCGAGAGCGCGCAGAGCACGGTCAGCAACACATAGATTAACCACAGGGTTTTGGCGGTTTCCGCGATACGGGGCCGCATTTTATGGTCCTTCAGCGGCCCCGGCATTTCAGCGCGATAAAGCTGCATCCCCCCGACGCCCAGAATCGGCAGAATAGCCACCGCCAGCACGATGATTCCCATACCGCCCATCCATTGCAGCATCTGCCGGTAGAACAGGATGGCTTTCGGCAGCGAATCCAGCCCGACTAACGTGGTCGCGCCGGTTGTGGTCAGACCGGAAAAGGACTCGAAAAACGCATCCGTCACCGACAGGTTGGGACGCTCGACAAACAGAAACGGCAGGGCCCCGACGCTGCCCAGCACCGTCCAGAACAGCACCACGATCAGAAACCCTTCGCGGGCCTTCAGTTCATGCCGGTGTTTACGGTTGGGTAGCCACAGCAATAGCCCCATAACCAGCGCCACGATGAACGTCTGGATAAATGCCCGACCGGCGCCATCACGGTAGATCAACGCCACCATGCCGGGAATGAACATGGTGCCGGAAAACAGGATGACCAGCAGTCCGACAATGCGGGTTATGGCACGCAAGTGCATCAGGGAGCCTTCCTTAAATGGTTCAAGATTACGCGCTGGGATTATTGTGAAATTGGCTGCAAATGCAACGCGCCGCGGCTAATATCGCGCAGCCGCCGCGTCGCGTCTTCTACGGCCGTTACCGGAAACGCCAGTTGGAGCGAGACTTCGCTGGCGTACTCCGTCGAGACGACTTGCCCTTGCAGCGCCATCACCACGGTTTCAACCTGGGGCAACAGGGCATAGTCGCACTGTAATCGATACATCCGTTGCATTACTTTCTGCTGCAGCGGCAGTTGTTTCAGCGCCTGCTGCACGCCGCCGCCGTAAGCTTTGACCAGCCCGCCGGTACCGAGCCTGACGCCGCCATAATAACGCACCACCACCGCCACCACCTCGCCGATGCCGCTACCCATCAGTTGCGCCAGCATCGGTTTGCCTGCGGTTCCCGACGGTTCGCCGTCATCGGAAAAACCGAGCTGTTGCGAATCGTCCGGCGCGCCCGCGACATAGGCCCAGCAATGGTGAGCCGCCGAGGGATGTTGTTCGCGGATCTGCTGAATCACGCCTCGGGCCGTATCCACGCCGCTGGCCGGGCCAAGCAGCGTGATAAAACGGCTCTTTTTAATCTCTTCGTGAACGCTGACAGACGCAGCAGGAACCGGATATGACTGCATCAGGCCAGATCAAGCGCACGGGTCAGGTTTTCAATGCGTTTGTCGTGCACCACGATATTGTCTTCAATACGAATACCGCCGAACGGGCGCAACTCATCCAGCTTCTGCCAGTTGAAGTGCTGGCGCAGTTCGCCCTGGCGCCAGGGTTCGAGCAGAGAATCGATAAAGTAGATGCCCGGTTCGATAGTCAGCACCATGCGCGGCTCCAGAATCCGGGTACAACGCAGGTAAGGATGTGCGGATGGCGCGGCTAGCGTCGTACCGGTGTCGTCCTGCATGAACCCGCCGACGTCATGCACCTGCAAGCCGAGCGGATGACCCAGACCGTGCGGCAGGAAAGGCGAGGTAACGCCCTGCTCCACCATCGCTTCTTCGCTCAGTCCGGTCACCAACTGATGACGTTTAAGCAGCACCGCCACCCGGTGATGCATCTGCAAATGGTAATCGGTATAACGCACGCCGGCCTTTAGGGTATCGATCAACGCCAGTTGCTCGCGGTTCAGATCGTTTACCAGCGCGGCATACTCGTTGTCGTCCTGCGCGGCATAGGTGCGGGTAATATCCGCCGCATAGCCGTTATATTCCGCGCCGGCATCCAGCAGGAAGCTACGCATTTCCGCCGGCACCCTGTGTTCAAGCTGGGTGTAATGCAGTACCGCCGCATGTTCGTTGAGGGCGACGATATTGCCGTAAGGCACATCGGTATCGCGGTGGCCGGTGGCGGTCAGGTACGCCAGATTGATATCGAACTCGCTCATGCCGGACTGGAACGCTTCATAAGCGGCGCGGTGACCAACCACCGCCGTTTTCTGCGCTTCGCGCATGCAAGCCAGTTCGTAATCCGTTTTGTAGGCGCGGTGGTAATGCAGATAATCCAGCACGCCTTTCGGGTTGATGTGTTCCGGCGCAACGCCCAGATTCAGCGCGCGCTGCGGTGCGGAACCGATATAGGCGACCCGCTGGCGCTGAACCGGCAACTGCTGGCCGATATCATCGGCTTTGCGCAGCACCTGAACATCCAGCGATTTGGTCCAGAAACTGTCCGGCACCGGCGCCACGTTATGCCAGTAATCAACGGGGGAGTAGAACCACAGCTTCGGCGTAGTGACCCCATCCACCCACAGCCAGCAGTTCGGCACCTGCGTCACCGGCAGCCAGGCCTTGAACTGCGGATTGACCTTGAACGGATAGGCATGATCGTCCAGAAACGCCATCATCAACTCACCGGAGTGGATCAATAAGGCATCCAGATTATGCCGCGCCAGAACCGCCTGCGTGCGTTGCTGCAGGGTCGCCACATGTTGATGATACAAAGAAGTCAGCGTTTCCATCACAATCCCCATTGATAACAGCCTGTTTCCCAGTGTAACACAGCGCCCCGGTGACGGCAGCGTTGCTCGCCCTGTGATCCTCCCGGCAAATCCCTCACGTGTTGTTTGCATTTCATTAACATCAAACCCACAATTTCCATCACCTGGTCGTACCAGATCACGGATAACAGTGGAGAACACCATGATCTATCAAGGCGACACGCTGTACCTCAACTGGCTGGAAGACGGCATTGCCGAACTGGTTTTTGCCGCGCCCGGCAGCGTCAACAAACTGGATACCCGCACCGTTGCCAGCCTTGGCGAGGCGCTAAATCACCTGAAACGCCAACCGTCGTTACGCGCCCTGCTGCTGCGCTCGGATAAAAGCGCCTTCATTGCCGGAGCGGACATCACCGAATTCCTGTCGCTGTTTGCCGCCCCGCCGGAAACGCTGCACCAGTGGCTGACCGAAGCCAACGCTATTTTCAGCCAACTGGAGGATTTGCCGGTCCCGACGCTATCCGCCATCAATGGCTATGCGCTGGGCGGGGGATGCGAATGCGCGCTGGCGACCGATTTCCGCATTGCGACGCCTGACGTCCGCATCGGGTTGCCGGAAGTCAAACTGGGGATCATGCCGGGATTTGGCGGCACAGTCCGGCTGCCGCGGCTGCTGGGCGCGGACGGCGCGCTGGAGATCATCACCGCCGGTAAAGATTTGCCTGCCGGCGAGGCCCTGAAAGTCGGGCTGGTTGATGCGGTGGCGGACAGCGACAAACTGCTGCCCGCCGCCGTGCATATGCTGCGCCTGGCGATGACGGACCGGCTCGACTGGCGTGACCGCCGCCGTCAGAAACAATCGCCGCTACGGCTTAACCGTATCGAAGCCACCATGAGTTTCGCTACCGCCAACGCGTTGGTGCAACAGGCGGCGGGCCGCCACTACCCCGCGCCGATGATGGCGCTCAAAACCATCGAAGCCGCCGCCGGACTCCACCGCGACGCGGCGCTGAAGGTCGAAACCGACAATTTCGTCGAGCTAACCCAAACGACGGCGGCGCATGCTCTGGTCGGCGTCTTCCTTAACGAGCAGTCCGTAAAAAGCGCCGCCAAAAAATGGGCCGGCGATGCCACGCCGCCGGCTCGTGTTGCCGTGCTCGGCGCCGGGATCATGGGCGGCGGCATCGCCTGCCAGTCGGCACGCAAAGGGGTGCCGGTGTGGATGAAAGACATCAGTGAAAAAGCGCTGACGCTGGGGATGGAAGAAGCAGCCAAATTGCTCAACGCACAGCTGGAACGCGGCAAACTGGACGCCATGACCATGGCGGGGGTGCTGGCCCGCATCCACCCGACGCTGAACAACAACGGGCTTGAACAGGCAGATCTGATCATCGAAGCGGTGGTGGAAAACCCGCAGGTCAAAGCCAGGGTGCTGGCTGATGTGGAAGCCTGCGTCAGTGAGCAAACGCTGATCGTCTCCAATACCTCGACGATTCCCATCGGACAATTAGCCGCCTCGTTGCAGCGGCCGCAAAACTTCTGCGGTATGCACTTTTTCAATCCGGTGCATCGCATGCCGCTGGTTGAAGTGATTCGCGGTCCCCAAACCGATGAGAAAACGCTGGCCCGCGTGGTGGCCTACGCCAGCAAGATCGGCAAAACGCCGATCGTGGTGAACGATTGCCCGGGATTTTTCGTCAACCGCGTGCTGTTTCCCTACATCGCCGCCTTCAACCTGTTGATGCGCGACGGTGCGGATTTCCGCGACGTGGACGCCGTGATGGAAAAACAGTTCGGCTGGCCGATGGGGCCGGCTTATCTGCTCGATGTGGTCGGATTGGATACCGCTCACCACGCTCAGGCGGTCATGTCGGCAGGCTTTCCGCAACGCATGGCAAAAACCTATCGCGACGCAGTCGATGTGCTGGTGGAGCATCAGCGTTTCGGCCAGAAGAGCGGCGCGGGTTTCTACCGTTACTACCCGGACGCCAAAGGCAAACCGCGCCGGGAACAGGACGAGCAGACCGATATCTTGCTGGATGCGGTCTGCGAGCCGAAGCGCACCTTCAGCGCGCAGGAGATTATCCATCGCCTGATGGTACCGATGCTCAACGAAGTCGCGCGTTGTCTGGAAGAAGGCATCGTCGCCACCCCGGCGGAAGCCGACATGGCGCTGCTTTACGGTCTGGGCTTCCCGCCGTTCCACGGCGGCGCTTGCCGTTATCTGGATACGCTGGGCAGCCAACGCTATGTGGAAATCGCCCAGTCGCTGGCGTCGTTGGGGCCGCTTTACGCCATACCGGACAGCCTGTTGCAGATGGCGCAGCGCCAGCAGCGTTATTACCCGGCGGTTAAACCTCACGCCGATCTTTCTCTTCACCAACCGGCATAAGGACGCACGACGATGGAAAACGCAGTGATTGTTGATGCGGTGCGCACCCCGATGGGACGCTCCAAAGGCGGCGCGTTTCGCCAGGTGCGGGCGGAAACCCTGTCCGCTCACCTGATGCGCAGTCTGTTGAGCCGCAACCCGGCGCTGGAAGCAGACCAGATTGACGATATCTACTGGGGTTGCGTGCAACAGACGCTGGAACAAGGCTTCAACGTGGCGCGCAACGCGGCGCTGCTGGCCGAAATCCCCCATTCGGTGCCCGCCGTGACCGTCAACCGCCTGTGCGGCTCGTCCATGCAGGCGCTGCACGACGCGGCGCGCGCCATCATGGTGGGTGACGCCGCGGTTTGTCTGGTCGGCGGCGTTGAGCACATGGGGCATGTGCCGATGACCCACGGCGTCGATTTTCACCCCGGACTCGGCAAGAGCATCGCTAAAGCGGCGGCGATGATGGGGCTGACGACGGAACTGCTGGCGCGCCAGCACCACATCAGCCGAGAGATGCAGGACGCTTTCGCCGCCCGTTCGCACCAGCGCGCCTGGGCCGCCACCCAGTCCGGCGCCTTTCGCCGCGAAATTATCCCCACAACCGGTCATAACGCCGATGGCGCGCTGCAACCGTTTGACTACGACGAGGTGGTCAGGGCGGAAACCAGCGTCGATACGTTGGCGGCGCTGCGACCGGCGTTTGATCCGGTCAATGGCACCGTCACCGCCGGCAGTTCATCGGCGCTGTCGGACGGCGCGGCAGCGCTGCTGGTGATGAGCGAGTCCCGCGCTCTGGCGCTGGGGCTGACGCCTCGGGTACGCATCCGCGCCATGGCGGTAGTCGGGTGCGATCCGTCAGTGATGGGATACGGCCCGGTGCCCGCCACCCAAAAAGCGTTGCAACGGGCGGGGCTTTCGCTGAGCGATATCGGTCTGTTTGAACTGAATGAGGCTTTCGCCGCCCAGACGCTGCCCTGCATCAAGGCGCTGGGGCTGATGGACAGCCTGGACGATAAGGTCAACCTGAACGGCGGCGCCATCGCGCTCGGTCATCCGCTGGGATGTTCCGGCGCGCGTATCACCGCTACGCTTACCAATCTGATGGAACAGCGAAATGTGGAATTCGGCGTGGCAACCATGTGCATCGGTTTGGGTCAGGGCATCGCCACCGTACTTGAGCGGGTCTAACGCCGCTTCCGCCGATACATTTTAGTGGTATCGGCGGACGCCAGTATCAGGGAACAGTCGCCCGTTTACGGGCGACAAACCACTCATACAGCCCCATGCCTGCGAGCATGGAAGCAAAGAACACCCAGCCTTTCACGGTGCCATACGACAGCAACACCAGGGCCGGGCCGGGGCAAATACCGGCCATTCCCCAGCCGATGCCGAACAGCAGGCTGCCCGCCACCAGCGGTTTATCGACCGCTTTTTTTAGCGGCAGGGAGAACGACGCCACGCACAGCGGCTTTGACATCCGGCCGACAACGCGAAAACCCATCAACCCGACTATCAACGCGCCACCCATCACCAGCGCCAGCGAAGGGTCCCACTGCCGGGTAATATCCAGAAAATCCAGCACTTTCTGCGGGTTCGCCATCCCACTGATCAGTAGCCCGAGGCCGAAAACCAACCCGGCCAGAAAAGAAAACAGGTTATTCATTTCCGCTCCTTAACGTGCGTCATCGCGCTATGCTCAACGGAACGCGCCCAGCGCCCAGACGGTGACGAACGCCGCGCCCATAAAGGTCAGCGTCGCTACCAGCGAGCGCAGCGACAAACGGGACAAGCCGCACACGCCATGCCCGCTGGTACAGCCCGACCCGTAACGGGTACCGAATCCCACCAACAGGCCCGACGCCACCAGCCAGGGCATCGGCGTGGCTATCGCGCTTTCCGGCAGCGGCGCCGCCAGTCGATAGAGCCAGGGCGCGGCGAGCATCCCCAGCACAAACGCCAGCCGCCATCCCTTATCCTGCCATGTTCGCCCCAACAGGCCGCCGAGAATGCCGCTGATGCCGGCGATACGCCCGCAGAACAGCGCCAGCATCACCACCGCCGCGCCAATCACCATACCGCCCGTCAGACTCATCAACGGGGTGAATGCCTGTATATCAATCGTCATGATCGGCTCCTTCAGCGGCCGGTTTCAGAAATACGACTATTTGGGACAATACCTATTTGGGACAATACAGCGTATACAGCGTACTGAGCAGCGTCAGGATGCGTGGGTCCTCAATACGGTAGAAAATCTGTTTGCCCTCGCGGCGCGTCGCCACCAGTTTTAAGCGCCGCATTACGGCAAGCTGCTGCGACAGCGTCGGCTGGTGAATGCCCAGCGCCTGTTCCAACTGCCCGACCGACGCCTCGCCCTGGCTCAAAAAGCACATCAGCATCAGTCGGTCGTCATTCGCCAGCGCCCGCAGTACATCCGCCGCGCCATGTGCGGCCTCGCGCATCATCTGTTGCGTGATTTCCGGGTCTGTCGCCGCCATAAAGCCACCTTTTCCTGCTTGCAAAATATAATATACAATTTTATATAATATATTATTGTATATCGTAGTCAAGCCAACCACGGGACCCCCGACATCACCGCCGGGACTCTCCCGCCCTTACGTTTTGAGGAGAGCGTTCATGACCAGAATCATTATTGTCGGTGGTGTGGCAGGCGGCGCGTCGGCCGCCGTCAGAGCCCGGCGGCTGTCGGAATCGGCAGACATCATCATGCTGGAGCGCGGCCCTTACGTGTCATTCGCCAATTGCGGGCTGCCGTATCATATCGGCGGCGATATTCCCAACCGTTCAGCTCTGGTGCTGAAAACCCCGGCGGACTTCGCCGACCGCTTCAATATTGACGTGCGGGTGCGGCACGAGGTGTTGAGCATCGATCCTGCCGCCCGCACTCTGCAAGTCGCCAATCTGGCGGATAACCGGGTCTACACCGAACACTACGACAAGCTGTTGTTGAGTCCGGGCGCCAGCCCGATAGTGCCGCCGTTGCCGGGCATCGACCTGCCCGGCGTATTTACCCTGCGCACCATCCCGGACATGGACCGGATTCTGGCCCATCTGCAACAACACGATATCCGGCAGGTCACGGTCGCCGGCGGCGGTTTCATTGGGCTGGAAGTCGCCGAAGCGCTGGTGAATCGCGGCCTGTCGGTGACGCTGCTGGAGCGCGATTCGCAGGTGATGGCGCCGGTCGATCCGGAAATGGCGGCGCCGCTGCACCAGTTGATACGGCAGCATGGCGTCGAACTGCTGCTGAATGCGGGACTACGCGCCATCGCGCCATGCAGTAATCACGCGCCAGGCGGCAACCACGAACTGGCGCTGACGCTGGCTGACGGCCAGCAACGGGTCACCGGTATGCTGCTGATGGCGATCGGCGTCAAACCCGAAACGCAGCTGGCGCAGGCAGCCGGACTGTGTCTGGGCGTACGCGGCGGTATTCAGGTCAATCAGCGGATGCAAACCTCGAATGAACATATCTACGCGGTCGGCGATGCGGTGGAAACCCCGGACTGGGTGAGTGCCGCACCGGCGCCGTTCCCGCTGGCCGGTCCTGCCAATCGTCAAGGACGCATCGCCGCTGACAACATGCTGGGCCGGGAACACCATTACACCCGCACTCAGGGCACCGCCATCTGCAAGGTATTCGACCACACCGTCGGATGCGTCGGCATGAACGAAAAAGCACTGCAACGTTCGGGAACCCGTTACCAGAAGGTGTATGTCCACGCGGCGGATCACGCCAGTTATTACCCCGGCGCCAGCATCATCTCACTGAAGCTGCTGTTCGCCCCCGATACCGGGGCGATTCTCGGCGCGCAGGCGGTAGGGAAAGCCGGCGTCGACAAACGCATCGACGTGATTGCCGTCGCTCAGCGAGCCGGGTTGACGGTGCGGGATCTGGAGGATCTTGAGCTGACTTATGCACCGCCGTTCAACAGCGCCCGGGATGTGGTCAATCAGGCAGGAATGCAGGCCGGCAACGTGCTTCAGGGCGATACGGCCATTTGCCATCCTGAAGCTATCATCAACCTCGACCCGGCAACCCAATGCCTGCTGGACATCCGCAGCGCACAAGAGCTGCGCCTTCATGGCGAATACCCGAATGCGCTGCACATTCCGCTGGATACGCTGCGCCAGCGTTTACAAGAACTGCCCGCCGACAAAGAAATTCTGATTGGCTGTCAGTCCGGCCTGCGCGGTCATGTGGCCTACCGTCTGCTGATTCAGCGGGGCTTTCGCGCCCGCAATCTGTCCGGCGGTTTTATAACCTATCGGGCATCCGTAGCGCAGTAGGCAAGCTGGAGAGTTGTAGCGGTTGAAAAGCGGCGGCAGTTGAAAAATCGCAGACAGTGAAAACAGTGCGGCCGGGCATCAATCCCGGCCGCGACAGAACAACGCAGAAATGATCAGATGAAAGAAAAAGCGTCGCTATACATGTGCGCAAGCTGCGCGCCACGTTCGTTGCAGAAACGCTCGCGGGCGATTTTCGCCATCTCGAAACGGCCCGCAATATAAATATCGTGCGCCGCCAGCGAACCGAAATCCTGCAGCACCGCGCTCAGCACCGTGCCGGAGCGGCCATGCCACTGTTCATCCGGCTGCTCGACCACCGGGATCACGTTCAGATTGGAATGCGCCTGCGCCAGCGACTGCAGTTCCCCCAGATCGTACAGGTGGCTCAGTTCGCGCCCGCCCCAATACACGGAGACCGGACGCGTAGGCTGGTTTGCCAGCACCGTCAACAGAATGGAACGCACGTAGGAAAACCCAGTGCCGCCGGCAATCAGGATCAGCGGCCGTTCACTGTCTTCACGCAGCCAGGCCTCGCCGTGGGGGATGTCCACCACCAGCGACTTTTCTTTCAGAATGCGATCCATCACCGCCATCGCATACAGATTCATCTCGGAGGCCCCGATATGCAGTTCGATAGACCCTTGTTCAATCGGCGTGGAGGCCACGGAGAACGGGCGCTTGTCGCGCTCGTCCATCACCACCATCAGATATTGCCCGGCACGGAAGGAAAAAGGCGCCGATGGCAATAAGCGCACCCGGTAAACCGTATCGGTGATGGCTTCCACCGACGTTACTGTACAGCTCAACGTTGTCATGCGATCCCTCTGTAGGGTCAAACAAAACGGGGAACAGGATAAGCGCCGTCAGCGCGGCTTATCGCTGTCATTCAATATGGCTAACTCGTCCCACATGGCATCCACACGGGCGACAACCGATGGGTCCTTGGTAATCGGGTGACCCCATTCTCGCTGCGTCTCGCCCGGCCACTTGTTGGTGGCATCCAGCCCCATTTTGGAGCCGAGCCCGGAAACCGGCGAGGCAAAATCCAGATAATCGATCGGCGTATTTTCCACCAGCACCGTATCGCGCGCCGGATCCATACGCGTGGTGATCGCCCAAATCACATCTTTCCAGTCGCGGGCATTAATATCATCATCGCAAACGATAACGAATTTGGTATACATGAACTGGCGTAAAAAGGACCAGACGCCCATCATCACCCGTTTGGCATGCCCGGCATACTGTTTTTTCATAGTAACCACCGCCAGGCGGTAAGAACAGCCTTCCGGCGGCAGATAAAAGTCGACGATTTCCGGAAACTGCTTTTGCAGCAGCGGCACGAATACCTCGTTCAGCGCCACGCCAAGCACCGCCGGCTCATCAGGCGGCCGTCCGGTATAGGTGGAATGGTAAATCGC
This sequence comes from Dickeya sp. NCPPB 3274, assembly GCF_000406205.1. Lineage (NCBI taxonomy): Bacteria > Pseudomonadati > Pseudomonadota > Gammaproteobacteria > Enterobacterales > Pectobacteriaceae > Dickeya > Dickeya sp. NCPPB 3274. The sequence goes on from NZ_CM001979.1 coordinate 4,696,300, forward strand.
ATCGCGCCGCTGGGTGATATGGGTGACGGTAAAGACCGGGAAATGATCGACTTCATTGTAATAACCGGTGTGATCGCCATAAGGGCCTTCCGGCGCCATTTCATCCGGGTCTATATACCCTTCCAGCACGATTTCGGCGCTGGCCGGCACTTCCAGATCGCTGGACAGGCATTTCACTACTTCGGTCTTGTGACCACGCAGCAATCCGGCGAAGGCATATTCGGACAAGGTATCCGGCACCGGCGTCACCGCGCCCAGAATCGTGGCGGGGTCGGCGCCCAGCGCCACCGCCACCGGGAAACGCTCGCCGGGATGCTGCTGGCGCCATTCCTGAAAATCCAGCGCGCCGCCCCGATGCGACAACCAGCGCATAATCAGCTTGTTGCGGCCGATTAACTGCTGGCGGTAAATACCCAGATTCTGGCGCTCCTTGAACGGTCCGCGCGTCACCGTCAATCCCCAGGTGACCAGCGGCGCGGCATCGCCCGGCCAGCAGTGCATAATCGGAATCCGCCCCAGATCCACCTCGTCGCCTTCCCACACCTGTTCCTGGCAAGGCGCACTCGACAGCCGCTTGGTCGGCATGTTGAGCACCTGACGGAATTTAGGCAGCTTGTCTACCAGATCGCGGAAACCGCGTGGCGGCTCCGGCTCTTTCAAAAACGCCAGCAAGCGGCCAACATCACGCAACGCGCTGACCTCTTCCTGACCCATGCCCAGCGCCACACGCTTGGGCGTGCCGAACAGGTTGCACAGCACAGGCATACCGTAACCTTTGGGATTTTCAAACAGCAGGGCCGGGCCTCCGGCACGCAAAGTGCGATCGGCGATTTCGGTCATTTCCAGATAGGGGTCAATCGGCTGGTGGATACGTTTGAGCTCGCCTCTCGCTTCGAGTTGAGCGAGAAATTCACGTAAGTCACGGTATTTCATGCTGAATCATCAGAAAGGTCAGTGGTGGGGCTATTATAGAGACTCTTGGTCATGCTGTCGCTTCCCGACCGCGCTATTTCTGGCGGCGGCTAGCTTGTACCTGCGGCCAACGCCACGCGCGATTACACGTTTCTGCCGGAAATTTTTATCCCGCAAGGCGTAACGCTTTTGTTATCCTCTCCCGCTGTGAGAGCCACAGAAAAGTGAAATTATGCGAGCCTGGTACCTACTTTATTGCAAGCGCGGCCAACTGTTACGGGCAAAAGAACACCTGGAACGTCAGGAAGTGGTCTGCCTGAGCCCGATGATCGCGCTGGAGAAAATCGTACGAGGGAAACGAACCGAGGTCAGCGAGCCGCTGTTCCCCAATTATCTGTTCGTCGAGTTCGACCCGGAGCACATACACACCACCACCATCAGCTCAACGCGCGGCGTGAGTCATTTTGTCCGTTTCGGCAACCTGCCGGCCCTGGTGCCTCAACAGGTGGTTGACGATTTGCAGCAGCATCCGTGCTCTACGCATATCGACCCGGAAACGCCGCAACCCGGCGACGAGGTGACCATTACCGAAGGGGTGTTCAGCGGCCTGCAGGCCATCTACACCGAACCGGATGGCGAAGCGCGCTCCATGCTGCTGCTCAATCTGCTGAACAAGCAGGTGCGGCAAAGCATCGACAACCGCCAGTTCCGAAAAGCGTAAACCGCCAGGGCGCAGCCCTGACGGTTTATCATCAACGACGCAACGCCTCGTCCCGCAGCCATTCGGCCACGCGTTTGGCGAAATAGGTCAGCACCCCATCCGCACCGGCGCGTTTGAAGCACAGCAACGACTCCATCACCAGCGGCTGTTCCTGCAGCCAACCATTCTGGATCGCCGCCATCTGCATCGCGTATTCGCCGGACACCTGATAGGCGAAAGTCGGTACGCCAAAGGTGTCTTTCACGCGGCGCACCACGTCCAGATACGGCATCCCCGGTTTCACCATCACCATGTCGGCCCCTTCCTGCAGATCCTGCGCGATCTCCTGCAGCGCCTCATTGGTGTTGGCTGGATCCATCTGATAGGTTTTCTTGTTGCCGCCTTTCAGGTTGCCCGATGAACCGAGCGCATCGCGGAACGGACCGTAGTAACAGGATGCGTACTTGGCTGAGTAAGCCATGATTTGAGTGTTCACCAGCCCTTGATCTTCCAGCCGATCGCGGATAGCGCCGATACGTCCGTCCATCATATCGCTGGGCGCGACGATCTCCGCGCCGGCTTCAGCGTGGGACAATGCCTGGCGCACCAGAATCTCTTTGGTGATGTCATTGACCACATAACCGTCTTCATCGATCACGCCGTCCTGACCGTGTGTGGTGTAAGGGTCCAGCGCGACATCCGTCAGCAGCCCCAGCTCCGGCACCGCGTCTTTCAACGCACGCACGGTACGCTGCACCAGCCCGTCCGGGTTGTAGGCTTCTTCGGCCAGCAACGATTTTTTGTCCGCTTCAATCACCGGGAACAGCGACAACACCGGGATGCCCAATTTAGCGATGATTTCCGCTTCCCTGACCAGCTCATCGATCGTCAGACGATACACGCCCGGCATAGAGGGCACTTCCTGACGTCCCTGTTTGCCTTCCATGACAAACACCGGGTAGATGAGGTCGTTAACCGTAACCTGATGTTCCGCCACCAGACGGCGGCTGAAATCATGACGGCGCAGGCGACGCATGCGCCGTCCGGGAAACGTACCGGGAAAAGCATGACTCATAATTATTCTCCTTTCTGGCCCGGCCGGAAAACCCGGCGAGCGTTTTCATCCACGTTTCTGCCAAGCCATTCGGCATCCTGCCCGCGCCAGGCCGCGACCTGACGGACAATATGCGGCAGAAAACAGGGTTCGTTACGGCGGGATGCAGGTTTAGGATGTAAATCCCGGGGTAACAGGTAGGGCGCGTCGGTTTCCAGCAGCAACCGATCGTCCGGAATACGGGGCAACAGCGCGCGCAACGCCAGCCCACGACGCTCATCGCACACCCAGCCGGTAATACCGATCATCAACCCGGCGCGCAAACTGTCGTCCAGCTCATCGCCGGAACCGGTGAAACAGTGCAGTACCGCGGCCGGCAGCTTATCGAGCCACGGCGTCAACAGCGCCATAAAACGCGCATGCGCGTCGCGGCAGTGCAGAAAGACCGGCATCGCGCGTTCAGCGGCAATCGCCAACTGTGCGCTGAATGCCTGCTCCTGCTCCTGTGGAGTGGAAAAGTTACGGTTGAAATCCAACCCGCACTCGCCAATCGCCAGCACCGGCTCACTTCCTGCCAGTTGATGAATCAGCCCGGCGGTATCGTCATTCCAGCCGCTGGCGTCATGCGGATGAACCCCGGCGGTCGACCAACAGTAATCGGGATATTGCGCGGCAAGCAGACATGCCTGCTCGCTCTCTTCGGCGCTGGTCCCCGTCAGCAATAGACCGGTCACGCCAGCCTGACGAGCGCGCGCCACAACCTGTTCCCGATCTGACCGAAATTGCGAACTGGTCAGGTTAACGCCAATGTCGAACATGCACAGATATCCAAAAATCCATCATGGTTATCCCTCGGGATAACCCCAAAAAACAACACCTCCCGAAAGAGGTGTTGCAGTAAGAAGACCGCCGGTTCACGGCGAGACGCCACTCAGGAAGAGGGCGCAGACTCGTCCGCGTCTTCTTCTTCGTCTGTCCGGCGCCGTTTACCGACGTAGAACCGGGCGAAAAACACCCCGATTTCAAACAGTAAATACATCGGAATCGCCAGCAGAGTCTGGGAGAACACATCCGGCGGCGTCAGCAACATGCCAACCACAAACGCGCCCACCAGAACGTAGGGCCGCTTCTGTTTCAGGCTCTCCGGCGTCACCACCCCGCTCCAGCACAGCAGCACGATCGCCACCGGCACTTCGAACGACACGCCGAACGCCATGAACAACGCCATAACGAAATCGAGGTAGTTGTTGATATCGGTGGCGATCAGCACCCCTTTCGGCGCGGTCTGAGCAAAGAAGCTGAACGCCAGCGGGAAGACGACGAAATAGGCGAACGCCATCCCCATGTAGAACAACAGGCTGCTGGACACCAGCAACGGCATCATCAGCCGCCGCTCATGTTTGTACAACGCCGGGGCCACAAACGCCCAGATCTGATATAGCACCAGCGGCGCGGACAAAAAGACCGACACGATCAGCGTCAGCTTGATCGGGGTAAAAAACGGCGAAGCCACGTCGGTCGCAATCATGCTGGCGCCGGCCGGCAACTGCTTGATCAGCGGCGCGGAAACAATCTGATAGATGTCATTAGCGAAATAGACCAGTGCCAGAAACACCACCAGCACGCTGATAATACTATTCAACAACCGCTTACGCAGTTCGATCAGATGGCTGATCAGCGGTTGGGTTTGATCAACAGCCATAGGTTAACGATCACCAGAAGGTTGGGAGGAAGACGCTGACGTCGCCTGTTCAGATTTGGTCTTGCTTTCAGCATGGCTGGCGGACGCCGCATCTGCAGGCACCGACGCTATCGACGGCACGACCGTCATTGCATCGCCGCGCATGACCGGTTCCGCAACGGGAGTCGAGGTAACCGCTGGCGCCGGTCCGACATTGCGCTCGGCTTCCAGCACGCCATCATGAGCTGCTTCCGGATCGGCAAGCGGCACGTGTTCCGGCAGTTCGCTCCCTTCAGGTTTGATGCTGACCGGGCGCTTCATCGCTTCGGCAGCCTCTTTCAGTTCATCCATCGACGCTTTGAGCTCCGGCGACAAATTCTGCAACTGGCTGGCCTGTTCCACTTTCTTCAGGCTTTCCTGCAATTCCTGCAGTTTCATCTCCTGCGCCAGTTCATTCTGCACCGTCGATGCCAGCGAGCGCAGCGCGCGAATCCATCCCGCCACGGTTCTTACCGCTACCGGCAGACGTTCAGGCCCCAGCACTACCAGACCGATCACCATCACCAGCAGCAGTTCACTAAACCCGATATCAAACACCGATTACACCTGCTCTTTATGCTGGCTTTTCTCTTCCTGACTGGCCTGCGGCTTCTGCTCCGAAATGGATTTGGTCGCAAAGTCAGCGTCCTGTTGTTTGTCGTCGTTGGCAGCGGGCTGATCGTCGCTCATCGCTTTCTTGAAGCCCTTAATTGACGCACCCAGGTCGGAGCCCAGGGTTCTCAGCTTGTTGGTTCCGAACAGCAGTACCACGATTACCGCGATAACCAACAGATTCCAGATACTAATACCGCCCATACTGTGTTTACCTCTTTACTCAAAAGGAATTCATGTGACACGTTCATCCGGTGCCGTCAGGCTCCTGATGAGGCGCTTGCTCAACCGGTGCAGCTGTTCAACGAATACAATTGTTCAACGAGTGCAATTGTTCAACGAGTACTACGCCAGCCGACAATCCAGGCCACAAAACCGGCGGCGATCAGGCCAGCCGGTACGATATCGGCCTCTACCTTACTGACCAACAGTATCGTCCCGCTCAACAGCAGCGTCGCCCCGACACCCAGCATATAACGGGCCCGACCATGGCGGGTGCGTTGTGTCCGCAGCTCGCTGGTCAACAGCTCCATGTTCTGCTTTAGCATCTTATGCTGGCGTAAACCGTCATAGAACAATTCGGGAATCTCAGGCAGTTTCTCCACCCAAAACGGCGCTTTCTCTTTAAATGCGCGCAACATGGCGGGCAATCCAACCTGATCCTTCAGCCAGGTTTCCAGAAAAGGCTTAGCCGTCTTCCACAAATCCAGCTGCGGGTAGAGCTGGCGCCCCACTCCCTCAATGTACAGTAACGTCTTCTGTAGCAGCACCAATTGGGGCTGCACTTCCATATTGAAGCGACGCGCCGTATTAAAGAGGTTCAATAATACATGACCGAAAGAAATTTCTGCTAACGGCTTTTCAAATATTGGCTCGCACACGGTACGGATAGCGAATTCGAACTCTTCTACATTGGTGTCTTGCGGAACCCAACCGGAGTCTACATGCAGCTCGGCGACGCGGCGGTAATCGCGGTTGAAAAAGGCAATAAAGTTCTCCGCCAGATAGCGCTTATCGTTTTTATTCAGCGAACCGACAATGCCGCAGTCAATGCCGATATATTGCGGGTCTTCCGGATGCTCGTAGCTGATGAAGATATTGCCGGGATGCATGTCGGCATGGAAAAAACTGTCGCGGAACACCTGGGTGAAAAAGACTTGCACGCCGCGCTCGGCCAGCAGCGGCATATTGATGCCGTGCCGCTTGAGCGCCTCGATATCCGACACCGGAATACCGTAAATACGCTCCATCACCAGTACCTGTTCGTTACAATAGTCAGAATAGATTTCCGGCACGTACAGCATCGGGCTATTTTCAAAATTGCGCCGCAACTGAATAGCGTTGGCGGCTTCACGCAGCAGGTTCAGTTCATCCAGCAGCGTTTTTTCATACTCACGCACCACTTCGCGCGGCCGCAGACGACGCCCGTCCGGCAGCAGAATCGGCAACCAGCCGGCCAGACGATTCATCAACCGCATGTCCGCCTTGATGACCGGCAGAATATCCGGACGAATGACTTTGATGACGATGTTCTTGCCGGTAGTTTTCAGCCTGGCGGTGTGCACCTGGGCAATCGACGCCGACGCCAGCGGTTTGGCGTCAAAATCATCGAACCAGGTTTCCAGCTTTCCGCCCATCGACATCTCAATCTGCCGGCGGGCCAGCTCGCCGTCAAACGGTTCCACCTGATCCTGCAGCATCGCCAGTTGGTCGGCGATAGCGGGGGGAAACAAGTCACGGCGGGTCGACATCATCTGGCCGAACTTGATCCATACCGGACCCAGTTCCTGCAGCGCCAGACGCAAACGCTCGCCCAATGGTTTGTCCTTGTGGCGATTCGGCAGCCAGAACCACAGGCAACGCCAAAGACGCAACGGCGTCGTCAGAGGAATACGCGGAATCAGTTCATCCAGACCATAACTCAGCAGCACCCCGATAATCCGGTACAGCCGCAGCAATTCTCCCGGCGTCATGGCGATCCCTCCAGTTTTGCCAGTCGGCCGGACAGGGTTTCCGCCGACTGCGCCAGAGCGTCCACTTCATCGGCAAACCACAGCCCTTCCAGTTTGCCCGGCGCCAGACGCCACTCTTCGGTCACGGTTTCCGACAACGCCTGCTGCTGGCGACATACCGAGCGCATTAGCGCCCCAGTCACGTTGCCGACCGCCTGACTCAGCCCTTCCGCCACCACATCGCCCAGCCAGGGCGACAGCCACTCTGCCGGGTCAAACTCCGCCAGATCCAGCAAGGTGACGAACTGCTGCGCAACCTGAATGTCGCCTTCCAGCACCAGCTCGCCACTGCGCATCAGCGCGGACAATTGCTGCCGGTCGCGCAGTTTCACCAACGCCGACAGGCGGGTCTGCAATAGGCAATCCGGCTGCGCCGACCACTGACTCATGACATCGAGACGGTACTCGGAGAAAACCAATACCAGCGGCGTATCCAGCTCCGCCACTTCAACTCGCAACGTTTTTCCGTGCAAACGCTGACGGGCGGCCTTCATGCTCCGGTCGCGGAACAACAGCTGGTTGAGCGCTGTTTCCAGTGCCGCCGTCAACACAGGCATTATCAACATGGGAGTATCCAACTCAGAATTTAAATCCGCGATGCAACGCCACAATACCGCTGGTCAGATTGAAGTAATCCACACTGTCAAAACCGGCATCGACCATCATCCCTTTCAGGGTTTCCTGATCCGGGTGCATACGGATAGACTCCGCCAGATAGCGGTAACTGCCGGCATCGCTGGCTATCATTTCGCCAATGCGGGGCAGCACATGGAAAGAGTAAGCATCGTATACCTTGCTTAACGCTTTCACGGTTGGCTTCGAAAACTCCAGTACCAGCAGGCGACCACCGGGCTTCAACACCCGATACATGGAACGCAGCGCCTTCTCTTTTTCGGTTACGTTACGCAACCCGAACGAAATAGTGATGCAGTCGAAAAAGTTATCCGGAAACGGCAGGGCTTCGGCGTTGGCCTGAACATAGCTGACATTGCCCACCACACCGTGGTTGCGCAGTTTCTCGCGTCCTACTTTCAGCATCGACGCGTTGATATCCGCCAGCACCACTTCGCCTTCATCCCCCACCAGACGGGAGAATTTAGCGGTCAGGTCGCCGGTGCCGCCAGCCAAGTCCAGCACGCGCTGGCCGCGGCGCACACCGCTGCATTCGATGGTAAACCGTTTCCAGACGCGGTGAATGCCAAACGACATCAGATCGTTCATCAGGTCATATTTGGCCGCCACAGAATGAAAAACACCCGCGACCATGGCTTCCTTATCGTCTTTAGCTACCGTGCGAAAACCAAAATGTGTCGTTTTTTCCGAATCGTCTACCATGTTATCCGCCTGCTTTTTCAACTTCAGGATCTTGTTACCCATTAATGGGTAGAGAGTGTAACAGACCCCGCCCGAAAGCGACCGCCCTTCTTTTCACCCTATACATCGAACCTGATCAACATCATACCGCCGTGCCGTTCTGCACATCATCCGTACCACGTTCAGCCGCATCGTCATCCAGATCCTGCGACAGCGCGGGCAGCTCATCATACGCCAACGGTTCGTCTTGCATTACGGGCACATTGACCGGCCGCTTAATCTCCACCCCCAGCGCACGAAACCCTTCGGCCTGGCCGATAAGGTTGCCACGCCCGGACGCCAGCTTTTTCATCGCCTGACGGTAACCGGCCTGCGCCTTGTCCAGCCCTTGCCCCAGCGTGGCCATGTCGTCAACGAACAAACGCAGTTTGTCATACAACCGGGACGCCCGTTCGGCGATCAGCTGCGCATTGCGGCTTTGCTGCTCGTAACGCCAGAGATTGTTAATTGTCCGTAACGCTACCAGCAAAGTCGTGGGGCTGACCAGCATAATATTATGACGCAATGCCTCGGTAATCAGATCAGGCTGACGGTCGATTGCCACCAGAAACGCCGGCTCGACCGGGATGAACATCAGTACATAGTCGAGCGAACGCAACCCCGGCAGTTGCTGGTAATCTTTGCCGCCCAGCAGCCGGATATGATTGCGGATAGACAGCAGATGCTCGTTGAGCGCCGCCGCACGCTCGACCTCGTTGTCGCTGTTGAAATAACGCTCATAGGCCACCAACGACATTTTGGCGTCGATGACCACATCCTTGCCGTGCGGCAGCCGGACGATCACATCCGGTTGCAGGCGACTGTTGCTGCCGGTTTGTACGCTGACCTGGGTGTCATATTCATGCCCCTCGCGCAGCCCGGAGCTTTCCAGCACCCGGCTTAACACCACCTCTCCCCAGTTGCCCTGGGTTTTATTGTCCCCTTTCAACGCATTGGTGAGGTTGATGGCTTCCTGCGCCATGCGGGCGTTAAGCTGTTGCAGGTTACGGATTTCATGAGCCAGCGTATGTCGCTCCTTCGATTCGGCGCCAAAGCTCTCCTGCACCTGACGGCGAAAACCGTCCAGCTGTTCGCGCAGCGGCGTCAGCAGTTTTTCCATGCTCTGCTGATTTTGCTGGTCTACTTTGTGCCCGTTCTGTTCAAAGATGCGATTGGCAAGGTTTTCAAACTGGGCGGACAACCGCTGTTCGCTGTTCATCAACAACCGCTGCTTTTCTTCCGCCGCCAGCCGAGTTTCTTCAAGGCGGATCGTCACTTCGCGCAGTTCCGCTTCCTGCGCGCCGTTGACTTCACGCAGCGCACGCAGTTCCTGATTAAGCTGAACGCACTCTTCCCGCAGCTCCGCCAGTTGCCGCAATTTTTCCTCGCCAGCCGCCAGTTGGCCGTGCAGCGTACGCAGTTCCTGCGTCTGCTGATCCAGCCGCTGTTGGTCCTGCCGTCGCATCTGCTGGCTTTCAACCAGTTGTTGGCGCGTCTGTTCCAGCGCCTGCTGTTGCAACTGTAATTCGGTGTCATGCCGCGCCTGACGCTGCTGCTGCCACAGGCTGGCGGCCAGCCAACCCAGCAGCAGGCCGACCACGCCGCCGCCGACGCCATAAAACAAGGAGATCTCCACACCGCCTCCGGGTTATGAGTACCACTGCCCGCCAAGGTAAAATGAGGCTGTATATATGTCCAGAGGTGACGCGAGAAATCGGCCGAAAAAGCCGCTGTCAAACGAGAAAATGCGAGCCGACTTCAGAAAGCGGCGGCAGAAAAAACAAAACCGGCCCTTGAGCCGGTTTTGGAACTTATCGCAGAGATTACGCCAGACGCTGTTTTGCGTCGGCGATGGCGCGCGCGACCTGTTGCGGCGACACCCCGCCCTGCGCGGCGCGTTTGTCCAGACAGGATTGCAACGACAGCACCGGATACACATCGTCTTCGATCACGGCGCTGAACTGTTTGAGATCCGCCAGCGACAACGCTTCCAGCGCTTTGCCCTGCCGAATAGCCTCCACCACCGCTTCGCCGACGATGTGGTGCGCTTCACGGAACGGCACGCCTTTGGCGACCAGATAATCGGCCAGTTCGGTGGCGTTGGCGTAGCCCTGCTGCGCCGCGTCCTGACAACGCGGACGTTTCACCTGGATGCCTTCCAGCACCAGCGCCGCCATCATCAGGCAGTCGTGCCAGGTGTCCAGCGCGTCGAACAACCCTTCCTTGTCTTCCTGCATATCTTTGTTGTACGCCAGCGGCAGGCCTTTCAGCGTCACCAGCATACCGGCCAGCGCGCCCTGCACCCGTCCGCATTTACCGCGGATCAGCTCCAGCGCGTCCGGGTTCTTTTTCTGCGGCATCAGCGAAGAGCCGGAGGTCACGCGGTCGGACAGTTCGACAAACGCCGCTTCACCGCTGTTGAAGAAGATCAAATCTTCAGCGAAGCGCGACAGATGCACCATGCCGATGGAGGCGTCAGACAGCAGTTCCAGCACGTGATCGCGATCGGATACCGTATCCAGACTGTTGCGCGTCGCCGAGGCAAAACCCAGCCAGCCGGCCAGTTGCTCGCGGTCGATAGGATAGGCGGTGCCAGCCAGCGCGCCGCAACCCAGCGGGCTGACGTCCAGACGCTTGAGCGTATCTTCCAGACGACTCTCGTCACGCGCGAGCATTTCATGATAAGCCAGACACCAGTGGGCGAACGTTACCGGCTGCGCGCGCTGCAAATGGGTATACCCCGGCATCACCGCATCCTGATTAGCCTCGGCGGTAGCGACCAGCGCGGCGCGCAGATGACGGATCGCCTGCGCCAGTTCGCTCACCTGCGCCTTGCACCACAGTTTCAGGTCGGTAGCAACCTGATCGTTACGGCTGCGCCCGGTGTGCAGTTTCTTGCCCAGATCGCCGACTTTCTCGATCAGTTTCTGCTCCACCCAGCTGTGGATGTCTTCCGCGTCGCTTTGCAGGATAGCGTCGGGATCCGCCTGCACCTCTTTCAGCAGTGCGTTGAGCGCCTGCTCCAGTTGCTGCTGTTCCTGAGCGCTCAGTACGTTCACCGTCACCAGCGCCTTGGACCAGCCGATGGATCCGATGATGTCCTGCTCCGCCAGACGGTAATCAAACCGCAGTGAATCGTTGAACTGTTTAAAACGTTGATCTGCCGCCTGCGTGAACCGTCCGCCCCACAAAGCCATAACTACACTCCCGGTATCTCTGATAAAGGCGGGCCGACTCCTGTCCGCCCCGCCGTTGAACTGCTCGTATTTCTCCGGCGGCTGTCGCCGGGAGAAAACGTGATTGATGCTCGCGGCTTACGCCAGAATACGGGTGCCGATGGACACGCCGTTGAACAACGCCGGCAACTGCTCGGCGTGACGCCAGCTGGCGATATCCACCGGACGTCCCAGCGCGCGCGCCGCGTCCAGCGCCGCATTAACCTTGACGATCATGCCGTCGGTAATAATGCCCTGCGCGATCAGTTCTTCCGCTTTGCCGGCGGTCATTTCCGCGATGCGCTGACCTTTGCCGTCCAGAATGCCGCTGACATCGGACAGCAGGATCAGGTCGGCGCCCAGCGTCTGCGCCAGCGCGGTGGCGGCCTGATCGGCGTTGACGTTCATCAGTTCGCCGCCGGCAGTGATGCCGATGGAGCTAATGACCGGCAGATAACCGGCATTCAGCAGGGTGTTGAGCAGCGCCGGAGAGCCGACTTCGGCTTTACCCACGTGCCCCAGTTCGTCGTTCAGTTGCGTGACCACCGTGCTGCCGCCATCCGCCAGACTCAGGCCCACGGCGTTGATGCCGTGACGAATCGACCAGGCCAGCAGGGTTTTGTTGGCGGAACCGGCCAGCGCGCCGGTAATGATGTCGATCTGATCGGCAGGCGTCACGCGCAGGCCGTTCTTCTTGACCACCGGCAGCGACAGTTTCTTCATCAGGTCGTCCACCAGACAGCCGCCACCATGCACGATCACCAGCGGGCGCTGATGCTGCTGACGGTAGGTCACCAGCGCGGTGAACAGGCGCTCCAGCGCCTCTTCGCTATCCAGTAATACGCCGCCTAATTTGATAATTAACGGATTCATCGGTCTTTGCGCCTCAGGGTGTCATCAGAGTAAGGATTGGGTTTCAGGGAAACCGAAGCGAATGTTCATGCACTGCACAGCCTGCGCCGCCGCGCCTTTGAGCAGGTTATCTTCGGTGGCGACCACGATCAGGTGCTCGTCCTGCACCGCGAAGCCGATGTCGCAGAACGGCAGACCGACCACCGATTTCAGCGCCGGCACGCCTTTCTCATACAACCGCACCAGCGGTTTGTCATGGTAGGCGTTGTGGTAGGCTTCCGCCACGTCCTGCGCGGTAACGCCCGGCTGCAGGCGGCAGGTGATGGTCGCCAGAATGCCGCGCGGGAAATTGCCCAGATGCGGGGTAAAAATCACCGGAATGCCTAGATGGGTGGCGATCTCCGGATGATGGCGATGGTTGAAAATGCCATACGGCTGCAGGCTGACTTCACAGAAGCTGTTGGTCATGCTCGCTTTACGGCCAGCGCCGCTGACGCCGCTGGTGGCGTCGATCACCGGCCACTGGTTCGGGTTCAGCAAGCCGCCTTCCACCAGCGGTTTCAATGCCAGCTGGGACGCGGTCGGGTAGCAACCCGGCACCGCAATCAGCTGCGCCTGCTTGATGCTGTCCGCCTGCCATTCCGCCAGACCGTACACCGCCTGCGCCAGCCAGTCGGTATGCTGATGCTCGAAGCCGTAGTAACGGGTGTAGAATTCGGGATCCTGTACGCGAAACGCGCCGGAAAGATCGAACACGGTGCAGCCGGCTTTCAGGAACTGCGGCGCCAAATCGTGGCTCACCTTGTGGTCGGTGGCCAGAAACACCACGTCCACGCCTTTGGCGGCGTCGGCCACGTCGGTCAGCGGCTGCACCGGCAAGTCAATAATGCCTTTAAGCTGGGGATGCAGGTCGGAAATGCGTTTTCCCGCATCAACACTTTGCGCGGAAACCGCCAAAGCGGTTATGTTCATCTGCGGGTGACGGTTCAGGTACAGGGCCAGCTCAGCGCCGGTATAGCCACTTGCACCAACGATCAACGTATTCAGCATGAGTTCGGTATACCTTTATTGCCAGATAGGTGGAACAGGGAGCAGGCTCATCAGCGCAGCCACGCCGTTCACCCACAAAAGCCAGAAGAAACGATTATGCGACAATCTCGTATCGTCGCACAGCTTATGATTTCATTTCGTCCGGCATTATTGTATTTTTATTCACAATAAATGCATGAATATTGATACTATCCTAACCCAGAGGCTGTCAACAGTGAAGATGAATTTACCCCCTTTTATGGAGCTGTACCGGGCATTGATCGCCACTCCGTCCATCAGCGCCACCGAGCGCGCCCTGGATCAAAGCAATGAGACCTTAATCAACCTGTTGGCGGGATGGTTTAGCGATCTGGGTTTTCATATCGACGTGCAGCCGGTGCCCGGCACCTTTAATAAATTCAACCTGCTGGCCCGCCTGGGAGAAGGCAGCGGCGGCCTGCTGCTGGCCGGTCATACCGACACGGTGCCGTTCGACGACGGCCGCTGGACGCGCGACCCGTTCACCCTGACCGAGCACGACAACAAACTCTACGGGCTCGGCACCGCCGACATGAAAGGCTTTTTCGCCTTTATTCTCGATGCGCTGCGCGATGTGGATGCCGGTAAGCTGACCAAACCGCTGTACATTCTGGCGACCGCGGATGAAGAAACGACGATGGCGGGCGCCAAGTATTTCTCCGAATCGACCGGCATTCGCCCGGACTGCGCCATTATCGGCGAGCCGACGTCATTGCAGCCGGTGCGCGCCCACAAGGGCCACATGTCGAACGTCGTGCGTATTCAGGGCCAGTCCGGCCATTCCAGCGACCCGTCGCGCGGCGTCAACGCCATCGAACTGATGCACGAAGCCATTTCCGAGCTGATGGTGCTACGCAACACGCTGCAAGAGCGCTATCACAACCCGGCGTTCCATATCCCTTATCCGACCATGAACTTTGGTCACATTCATGGCGGCGACGCCGCCAACCGCATCTGCGCCTGCTGCGACCTGCACATGGATATCCGCCCGCTGCCGGGCATGACGCTGAGCGATCTCAACGGTCTTATGAGCGAAGCGCTGGCGCCGGTCAGCGAACGCTGGCCCGGCCGTCTCACCATCAGCGAACTGCATCCGCCGATTCCGGGTTACGAGTGCCCGGCGGATCATCATCTGGCGCAGGTGGTGGAACAACTGGTGGGGCAGCCGACCGATGTGGTGAATTACTGCACCGAAGCGCCGTTCATTCAGGAACTGTGCCCGACGCTGGTGCTTGGCCCCGGCTCCATCAATCAGGCGCATCAGCCGGATGAATTTATCGACATGTCGTTCATCAAACCGACGCGCACGTTGATTACCCAGTTGGTGCATCACTTCTGTCAGCACTGATCTGTCAGCGCTGATTTCGTGTACTGACGTTGCCCGGCGGTGAGCGCCGGGCAACATTGTCATTACCGCCGAAAAAAACTCCACACGCAGCCAACCAGCTATCCACCTCTTTTTTATTGCCTTCTTGCCGCCTTCTTCATTGCCGTTCTTACTTTCGCCACCGCCATAAGATAAGCGTCACTTATCGGCAAGCTTTTGTAATTAAATTTCACAAATTGCCTTTGCACCGGTTAAACAGGTACAACTGTAGGGATTAAAGGACGTTCATTGACGAACAATGGCGAACGTGGCTAGATAACAGACAGTAACCACACAATTTCTGTGTGTAATAAATTTACAAAATCAAGAGATGGGTCAGGGTAACTATGAATGAACAATATTCCGCCATGCGGAGCAATGTCAGCATGCTGGGTAAATTGCTCGGCGACACCATCAAGGATGCGCTGGGCGCCAATATCCTTGAGCGTGTTGAAACAATCCGCAAGCTGTCCAAAGCCTCGCGAGCCGGCAGCGAAACACACCGTCAGGAACTGCTGACCACACTGCAGAACCTGTCCAACGAGGAGCTGCTGCCGGTCGCCCGCGCGTTCAGCCAGTTCCTTAACCTGACCAACACGGCGGAGCAGTACCACAGCATTTCTCCGCACGGCGAGGCGGCCAGTAACCCGGAAGCGCTGGCGACGGTGTTTCGCAGCCTGAAAAGCCGTGACAATTTGAGCGACAAGGATATCCGCGACGCGGTGGAATCGCTCTCCATCGAGCTGGTGCTGACCGCGCACCCGACCGAAATCACCCGCCGCACGCTGATCCACAAACTGGTTGAAGTGAATACCTGCCTCAAGCAGCTCGACCACGACGATCTGGCCGACTATGAACGCCATCAGATCATGCGCCGTCTGCGCCAGCTGATCGCCCAGTACTGGCATACCGATGAAATCCGCAAAATCCGCCCGACGCCGGTGGACGAAGCCAAGTGGGGCTTCGCGGTGGTGGAAAACAGCCTGTGGGAAGGGGTGCCGGCGTTCCTGCGCGAACTCGACGAACAGATGGACAAGGAACTTGGCTATCGTCTGCCGGTGGATTCGGTGCCGGTACGCTTCACCTCCTGGATGGGCGGCGACCGCGACGGCAACCCGAACGTGACCGCTGAAGTCACCCGCCGCGTACTGCTGTTAAGCCGCTGGAAAGCCGCCGATCTGTTCCTGCGCGATGTGCAGGTACTGGTGTCCGAACTGTCGATGACCACCTGTACCCCGGAGCTGCAACAACTGGCGGGCGGCGACGAAGTGCAGGAACCTTACCGCGAGCTGATGAAAACGCTGCGCGCGCAGCTGACCGCCACCCTGAACTATCTGGACGCGCGTCTGAAAGGCGAGCAACTGGTCGCGCCCAAAGATCTGCTGGTCACCAACGAGCAGTTGTGGGATCCGCTGTATGCCTGTTACCAGTCGCTGCATGCCTGCGGCATGGGCATCATCGCCGACGGTCAGTTGCTCGACACCCTGCGCCGGGTACGCTGCTTTGGCGTGCCGCTGGTGCGTATCGACGTACGGCAGGAGAGCACCCGTCACACCGACGCGTTGGCGGAAATCACCCGCTATCTGGGGCTGGGAGACTATGAAAGCTGGTCGGAATCCGACAAACAGGCGTTCCTGATCCGCGAGCTTAACTCCAAGCGCCCGCTGCTGCCGCGTCAGTGGGAACCCAGCGCCGACACGCAGGAAGTGCTGGAAACCTGCCGGGTGATCGCCGAAACCCCGCGCGATTCCATCGCCGCCTACGTGATCTCGATGGCGCGCACCCCGTCCGACGTGCTGGCGGTGCATCTGCTGCTGAAGGAAGCCGGCTGCCCGTACGCGCTGCCAGTGGCGCCGCTGTTCGAAACGCTGGACGACCTGAATAACGCCGATAGCGTGATGATCCAGTTGCTTAACATCGACTGGTATCGCGGTTTCATTCAGGGCAAACAGATGGTGATGATCGGCTATTCCGACTCCGCCAAAGACGCCGGGGTGATGGCCGCGTCCTGGGCGCAGTACCGCGCGCAGGACGCGCTGATCAAGACCTGCGAGAAATACGGCATCGCGCTGACGCTGTTCCACGGTCGCGGCGGCTCCATCGGCCGCGGCGGCGCGCCGGCCCATGCCGCGCTGCTCTCCCAACCGCCGGGCAGCCTGAAAGGCGGCCTGCGCGTTACCGAACAGGGCGAGATGATCCGCTTCAAGTTCGGTCTGCCGGAAGTCACCATCAGCAGCCTGTCGCTCTACACGTCCGCCATTCTGGAAGCCAACCTGCTGCCGCCGCCGGAACCGAAGCAGGAATGGCATCACATCATGAACGAGCTGTCGCGCATTTCCTGCGACATGTACCGCGGCTACGTGCGGGAAAACCCGGACTTCGTGCCTTACTTCCGCGCCGCCACGCCGGAACTGGAACTGGGTAAACTGCCGCTGGGGTCGCGCCCGGCTAAACGCCGGCCGAACGGCGGCGTTGAAAGCCTGCGCGCCATCCCGTGGATTTTCGCCTGGACCCAGAACCGCCTGATGCTGCCCGCCTGGCTGGGCGCCGGCGCCGCGCTGCAAAAAGTGATCGACGACGGTCACCAGAACCAGCTGGAAGCCATGTGCCGCGACTGGCCGTTCTTCTCCACCCGCATCGGTATGCTGGAGATGGTGTTCGCCAAGGCCGACCTGTGGCTGGCGGAATACTACGATCAACGGCTGGTGGAAGAGAAACTGTGGTCGCTCGGCAAACAGCTGCGCGAGCAGTTGGAAAAAGACATCAAGGCGGTGCTGACCATCTCCAACGACGACCATCTGATGGCTGATCTGCCGTGGATCGCCGAATCCATCGCGCTGCGTAACGTCTACACCGACCCGCTCAACGTGTTGCAGGCGGAACTGTTGCACCGCTCGCGCCAGCAGGACACGCCGGACCCGCAGGTAGAGCAGGCGCTGATGGTCACCATCGCCGGCGTCGCCGCCGGGATGCGCAATACCGGCTAACCCGACGGGACGATCATGCGCGGGGTCGGCCACGGCCCCGCGTGTTCACCGGTAAACCGCATTATCCGCGTATCACATTACCCGCGTATTTTCCCTTTCACGTTCTGCGCTGCGATGCCGGCGAATGCAACACCAGCCACACGGCAATGACTATCATTATTCCGCCGGTAATCACATCGGTGGAAAGTTGCTCACCCAGCCCGGCCCATCCCCACAGAATGCCGAAAGGGGGAATCAGGAAAGTGACGCTCAGCGATTTCAACGGGCCGATATCGGCAATCAGGCGGAAATAAAGCACATACGCCAGCGCGGTACACACCAGCCCCAACGCCAGTATGCTTATCCACAATGCAGGCGGCTGCCAGCCGCTTATCGGCACCGTCATAACGGAGTAAATAAAGAAAGGCAGTAAAAACAGGGTCGCGCCCAATTGGCTGCCGGTAGCCACCAACATCGGAGCAAGCCCACCGCGATCGGTAATCCAGCGTTTCGTCAGAAAGCCGGCGACGGCGTAACATGCCGTCGCCATCAGGCAGGCCGCCATGCCGGGGATCAGCCGAATGACCGAATTCGCGCTGCCGGTGGTGGTCATCAACATCACGCCGGCCAGACCAAGAAACGCGCCCAGCAGCTTTCTGGCGGTGATCGGCTCACTGAAAAACAGAAAGCCGACGCAAGCTCCCATCAGCGGCGTGGTCGCATTGAGAATAGCGGAATAGCCCGCAGGCAGAGACAGAGCAGCCAGGCAATACATCAGAAACGGCACTCCTGAATTGATCACCCCCAGCAGCAACAGCGTGCCCAGTTTGCCGCGAAAGTCGGGTCTGGTTCCCAACAAACCAAGAAGCAGCGACAGCCCCATAAATCCCAGCAGTACACGAAAAAACGCAGTATTTATCGCGCCAATCGCTGGCGACGCCACCCGCATAAACAAAAAGCTCGCGCCCCAGATGGCCGCCAGCGAAAAAAGACGCATAACGTCAGCATACTTCATGATCCACTCCTGATGAGGTTAGCGGCCGACTGGCACAAATAGCGCCGTTCCCGGCTTCCCACCAATCACATCACGCCCATCCCACCTGTACAAATCAGGAATTTAGTGACAATTTAGTTTTTCTGATCCATTGAGGAACCGGGATGAAACTGCCGCCGCTACACGCGCTGATGTGCTTTGAAGCCGCCGGCCGGCTGCTGAGCATGAAAAAAGCTGCAGAAGAGCTTCACGTCACGCCCGGCGCCATCAGCCAACAAATCACCAGTCTGGAAAATAAGCTGGAACGCCAGCTATTTGTCCGTGGTGTACGTTCTCTGACCCTCACGCCGCAGGGCCAGCTCTATCTTCAGTCCATCATGCCGGCTTTTAGCCGTATCGCGCTGGCGACCGAACGCCTGACGGCGGCGGATCATCACCACGTCATCACCCTGAGTTGCACCTCAGGCTTTACCACCCAATGGCTGCTGCCACGCTTGCCCGCCTTTGAAGCGCGATATCCGGACTGTGAAGTACGCATCAACACCACCCATCGGCTGGTGGATCTGGCGGCTGAGGGCATTACGTTCGCCGTTCGTCACGGCAACGGCCGCTACCCCGACTTAATCGCGGACCGTCTGCTTGGCGACGGGTTGATCCCCGTGTGCAGCCCGTCGTGGCTTAATGGCCACGCGCGGTTGGCATCGCCGCAGGAAATACTGAACGCCGTGTTGCTGCATGACGAACACCGGACGGACTGGGCATTATGGTTCCGGGCTATCGGGGTTGAAAATGCGCAGACCGACCAGGGTCCGGTGTTTGTTGATTCGAATGGCGTCATCGAAGCCGCTATCGCAGGCGCGGGGGTGGCGCTGGTCAGGCAATCGCTGATCGGCCGGGAACTGGCGGAAGGAAAGTTGGTTTCGCCGCTGCAGGTTAACGTCGACTCGCCGCTGGCGTATTATCTGGTGTACGACGCCTCCGCCCTGCTGTCGCGCACCAACCGATGTTTCCGCGACTGGCTGCTGGCTGAAGCGGCACAGGCGGGCTAATCCGCCGTTTCTGATGTTGTATTGTGACAACAGCCCGGTCAGAAAGACCTCCCCGGCCCCACATTAAAAAACCGGCGTCACGCCAGATACTTCTCCCGCAGCCCTTCCCGCGCCGACGCATCCAGTGCGTAATCCTGCTCCAGCCAGTTATCCACTGAGCCATGTCGCTCACGGATAGTATGCAGCGCGGTCACCAGAAACTCTTCGCGGGCGGAAAGCACGAAATCAAAGCGCTTCAGCGCCTTTTCGCTCAGGCTCGACGCCAAATCTTCCAGCAGTTGGCGACGGAACGGAATCAGGGTGGATTCGGTGACCAGATAATCTTCCATTACCGTTTGCTCATCCGCGCCCAGCGCGAACAGCACCAGCGCGGAACCAATGCCGGTACGATCCTTGCCCACCGCGCAATGTTGCACCAGCGCGCCATCGTCAGGCTGGCGCAGCAACGCCACCAAATGTTGGTAGGCCGGATTGCCGAATGGCAGGCGGCGGTACAGTTCCAGCATAAAAGCGCGGGAATCGAACGCTTCGAGTTTTTCCGAACCCAGCGTTTCCAGGCTGGCGGTCACTTCATGCCGTAGCGGATTGGCGGGAACCTGATGATAGCGGGCGCCGGACCATAACCGGTCGGGCCGCAACGAGGCTTCATCCTGATCGCGATAGTCCACCACGTGCGCCACCGGCACGCTGGCGAGATGGTCAATGTCACGTTCACTCAGCATGTCCAGCGCGCCGGAGCGAAACAGTCTGCCGCGCCGGACTTGCCGCCCGTCCGCCACGCGGATCCCACCCAGATCACGGAAATTGACGCCACCGTCAAGCGGAAGCAACGAGGGATGCAATAATGAGGTTAACGTCATGTTTTTCCCTGTAGTTATCGATACCGAGTTATCGATACCGAGTTATTAATACTGAGTTATCACTGCCGAATGATTACGGTTGACTCACCGTCGGATGATGGAAACCGGTTCGTATTATCAGACCTGACAATTAAATTAGCATGAAGGCGGGCAAACAGATGAACCGCGCGTGGGAAATCCGCGCGGAAACTGAAAAAGCGGTACGAAGGCTCGGCCATATCGTACCGCTCGCGCCGAACATATCGCCCGGCGATTGAATCGCACTCAGGCGCTCAGCAGTTTGCGGGCCGCCGACAGCACCACGTTGACGGACGCGTGTTCCGCTTTCTGCATCGTAGCGGTATCGGGGATTTCCTGCTGGGTACGGTTCACAATCACGCCCGCCACCATTCCGGCGCGCAGCCCCTGACTGGCGCACATGGTCAGCAGCGTAGCGGACTCCATTTCATAGTTCAGCACGCCCATGCTCTGCCACTCCGCCATTGACCCCTGGAAACGGCTCACTACGCGGCCGGAATAGGTGTCGTAACGCTCCTGGCCCGGATAGAAGGTATCCGAAGAAGCAGTAACGCCGACATGCAGCGTCGCCCCTGCTTCACGCGCCGCTTCCGCCAGCGCGGATGTACAGGCGAAATCCGCCACCGCCGGGAATTCCAGCGGCGCAAAATGCAGGCTTGCACCGTCCAGACGAACCGCCGCCGTGGTCACCAGCACATCGCCCACCGCAATATGCGGCTGGATGGCGCCGGTGGTGCCGACGCGCAGAAACGTGCGCACGCCCAGTTGCGCCAGCTCTTCTACCGCAATCGACGTAGACGGGCCGCCAATACCGGTGGAACAGACAATCACCGGCTTGCCCGCCAGTTCCGCGCGCCAGGAAGTGAACTCCCGATGCGATGCCAGAAACACCGGGTTCTCCATCAGCCGGGCGATTTTCTCCACCCGAGCCGGGTCGCCGGGCACAATCGCCAGCGTGGCACCTTGTAAATCCTGCTTTGTTAAACCGAGATGAAATACATCGGACATAAACGCCTCCAGACAACGGTCAGGTACGGAACGATCTTAGCGCACACACTGCGGCCGTTAAGTGAAGTGCGTCGCTGATTGGAAAGTAACAAACATCCATTTACATTAATATTGTGATATTAATCACAATTCAGACTGTAATCACCCGATGTTGCGTCACGCAATGTGGCACCGATTGCCTTATCGGGTTGTCGGTATTCGCAATACACTACAAAGTTCCTACACTTGCTTAACGCGGGGGCGGCATTCTCCCGCTGGCAGATTCCAGTCTTGATAAAGGAAAGGCAATGAAAACCGATGAGCTACTGACACTCAGAGAGACCACACGGGCATTTTCGCCAGCCGTCATGCCGCTGGCTTCTTCCGCGATTACTACTGACGCCGCTGGGCTGGTTGCCGGCGAGACCACCATCCCTTCGCAGGGCGACAACCTGCCCGCGTATATTGCCAAACCGGAAAAAGCCGACGGCCCGCTGCCGATCGTGCTGGTGGTGCAGGAAATCTTTGGCGTGCATGAGCACATCCGCGATGTATGCCGGCGACTGGCAAAACAAGGCTATCTGGCGATCGCGCCGGAACTCTATTTCCGTCAGGGCGACCCGCAACAGTACAGCGACATTCCCACACTGCTGAGCGAACTGGTCAGCAAGGTGCCGGATAATCAGGTGCTGTCTGACCTCGACCACACCGCGCACTGGGCGGTGCGCCAGGGCGGCGACGCCAGTCGGCTGGCGATCACCGGTTTCTGCTGGGGCGGCCGCATCAGTTGGCTGTATGCTGCGCACAATCCGCAGTTAAAAGCCGCCGTCGCCTGGTACGGCAAACTGGTCGCGGAAAAAACGCTGACCTCGCCTCAACATCCGGTGGACGTGGCGAAAGACCTGAGCGCGCCGGTGCTGGGCCTGTACGGCGGACAGGATAAAGGCATTTCGCTGGAGCAGGTGGAAACCATGCGTCAGGCGCTACGGGCGGTCAATGCCGATGCGGAGATCGTGGTCTACCCGGAAGCGGATCATGCTTTCCATGCCGATTACCGCGCTTCTTACCACGAAGCCTCGGCCAAAGACGGCTGGCAACGCATGCTGGAGTGGTTCGCCCGCTACGGCGTGGTGTAACCCCGCAACAAATGTAAAAAGGGAGACGCTATCGTCTCCCTTGTCATATGTCAGGCGGTGATGCGGAACGTCCCAGCCTTGTGCGTCACATCCTGTGGTTCACGCGCGTCCTGTCATCCTTTGCGCCATTCCTCATCACCGTTTTCGGTTACTGACTGCTTTCGCTAACTTACTCGGCGGTTTCGCGCAGACGTTTCGCTGCCTGCACCATGTTCGCCAGCGACTGACGGGTTTCCGGCCAGCCACGGGTTTTCAGGCCGCAGTCCGGATTCACCCACAGGCGTTCGGACGGAATACGCTGGGCCGCTTTGCGCAGCAGCGCTTCAATCCACTCTACGCTCGGTACGTTCGGCGAGTGAATGTCGTACACGCCTGGGCCGATTTCATTCGGGTACTCGAACTCTTCGAACGATTCCAGCAACTCCATATCGGAACGCGAGGTTTCGATGGTGATCACGTCCGCATCCAGTGCCGCGATGGAATCCATGATGTCGTTGAATTCGCAGTAGCACATGTGGGTGTGGATCTGGGTGTCGTCTTTCGCTACCGCCGCATTCAGGCGGAACGCATCGACCGCCCACTCCAGATAAGCAGCCCAGTCGGAGCGGTGCAGCGGCAAGCCTTCACGCAGCGCCGGTTCGTCAATCTGGATGATGCCGATGCCGGCCTGTTCCAGATCCGCCACTTCGTCGCGCAGCGCCAACGCAATCTGCCTGGCGATGGTTTCACGGGTGACGTCTTCACGCGGGAAGGACCAGCACAGAATGGTGACCGGACCAGTCAGCATGCCTTTCACCGGCTTGTCGGTCAGCGACTGGGCATATTTCGCCCACTCAACCGTGATCGGTTCCGGACGGCTGATGTCGCCAATCACCACCGGTGGTTTCACGCAACGGGAACCGTAGCTCTGTACCCAGCCGTTTTGGGTGAACACGAAGCCGTCCAGATGCTCGCCAAAATACTCCACCATGTCGTTACGTTCGGCTTCACCGTGCACCAGTACGTCCAGCTCCAGACGTTCCTGTTCCACAATCGCCTGTTTGATGTGCTCGGCGATGCCGATACGGTAGTTCTGACCATCCAGACGACCCTGTTTGAAGTCCAGACGCAGGCTGCGGATTTCGGTGGTCTGCGGGAACGAACCGATAGTGGTGGTCGGCCAGGCCGGCAGATTGAAACGCGCACGCTGTGCGTCGGCGCGTACCGGGTACGGATTCTGACGCAGACTGTCCTGCGCGGTGATCGCCGCCAGACGCTTCGCCACCTCCGGGTTGTTAACGCGAGTAGACGTGCGACGGGCGCGGATCGGCGCGCTGTAAGCCACCAGTTCGTCGCCGTTGCCGCTGTTGAGCGCGCGGGTCAGCAGCGCCAGTTCCTGACACTTCTGAATCGCAAAGGCGAACCAGCTCTTCACTTCCTCGTCCAGACGGGTTTCGACGCTGAGATCGATCGGGCTGTGCAGCAGGGAGCAGGAACTGCCCAGCCACAGAGCGCGTTTGCCCAGCAACGGTTGCAGGCGTTCGAACCAGCTCGCCAGGTCGGCGCGCCACACGTTACGGCCGTTGATCACGCCCAGCGACAGCACCCAGTCAGCCGGCAGCTGCGCGTTCAGCGCCGCGGCGTCGTCTTTGCCGTGCACCAGATCGACATGCAGACCCTGTACCGGCAGCGCTTTGATCACGTCCAGATTCTGGCCGATGCTGTCGAAATAGGTGGTCAGCAGCAGTTTCACCTGCCCTTGCAGCGCATCGTAAGCCGGTTTGAAAGCGGCTTTCCATTCGGCGTCCAGTTCCAGCGCCAGCAGTGGCTCGTCAATCTGCACCCACTCGATGCCGCGTTTAGCCAGTTCGGCCAGCACCTGCTGGTACACCGGCAGCACCGCGTTCAGCAGATCCAGACGGTTGAAGGCTTCGCCTTTGACTTTGCCCAGCCACAGGTAGGTCACCGGACCCAGCAGCACCGGCTTCACCTTGTGGCCCAGCGCCAGCGCTTCGTCCACTTCATCCAGCAGTTGCGTCCAGGTCAGCTTGAACTGCTGGCCTTTGGTGAATTCCGGCACCATGTAGTGATAGTTGGTGTTGAACCATTTGGTCATTTCAGCGGCGGCGGCCGGCTCACCGGTCGGTGCGCGGCCACGGCCGATACGGAACAGGGTATCCAGACTCACGGAGCCATCCGCGTTCTGGTGACGGGCAGGTACGTTCCCCAGCAGCAGGCTGGTGGTCAGCACATGGTCGTACCAGGCAAAATCGCCTACCGGCAGCAATTCCACGCCGGCGTCTTTCTGCTGTTGCCAGTGACGGGCACGCAACTCACGGCCCACGGTCAGCAGCGCTTCCTGCGTGCTGTTCCCTGCCCAATAGCTTTCCTGTGCTTTTTTCAGTTCACGACGCAGACCGACGCGCGGAAAACCGAGAGTGTGATTTAAAATTGCCATGCTTGAATTCCCATTTAGCCGTCCAGATGTTTACACATCCATAATCCGCAGGTAGTGTAGTAAGTACAAGCGCAATTTATTCACTGTCACTGTGAAGGACTCTCATGATCGAACTTAAACACTTACGGACGCTGCAGGCGCTGCGCAACACGGGATCGTTAGCCGCCGCCGCCGCACAGCTCCATCAAACGCAATCCGCCCTGTCGCATCAGTTCAGCGATCTGGAACAACGGCTGGGATTCCGTTTGTTCGTCCGTAAGAGCCAGCCGCTGCGCTTTACGCCGCAGGGAGAAATTCTGCTGCAGCTGGCCGAACAGATCCTGCCGCAGATACAGCAGGCGCTGCAGGCATGCAACGAGCCGCATCAGACCACCTTGCGGCTGGCGATCGAGTGTCACAGTTGTATTCAGTGGCTGACGCCGGCACTGGAGAACTTCCACCAAAGCTGGCCGCAAGTGGTGATGGATTTCAAATCCGGCGTCACTTTCGACCCGCAACCTGCGCTGCAACAAGGCGAGCTGGACCTGGTGATGACCTCCGACATTCTGCCGCGCAGCGGCCTGCACTACTCGCCGATGTTCGACTTTGAGGTACGGCTGGTGCTGTCGCCGGATCATCCGCTAGCCGCCAAAGCCATAATTGCACCTGAAGATCTGGCGCAGGAAACGCTGATGATTTATCCGGTGCAGCGTCAGCGGCTGGATGTGTGGCGCCACTTTCTGCAACCAGCGGGGGTCAGCCCGTCGCTAAAAAGCGTAGACAATACCTTGCTGTTGATCCAGATGGTGGCGGCGCGCATGGGCATCGCCGCGCTGCCGCACTGGGTGGTTGAGAGCTTTGAACGTCAGGGGCTGGTCGTCACCAAAACCCTGGGAGAAGGCTTGTGGAGCCGGCTATACGCCGCCGTGCGCGATGGCGAGCAGCGTCAGCCGGTTATCGAAGCGTTTATTCGTTCCGCGCGCCAGCATGCCTGCGAGCATCTGCCGTTTGTGCGGGACGCTTCACGACCCAACGCTGGTGCACCCACAAGGCCACCGCAATAATCGCGGAACCGATGAGAAAGCTGGTCCAGTTCGGCGTTTTCTGCCAGAACGCGAAATTGACCAGCAACCCGGCCGGGACGTGAAAGTTGTTCATGATACTCAACGTGCCGGCGTCCACCTGAGTCGCGCCGTAGTTCCACATGAAATAGCCAAGGCCCGACACCACCACGCCAAGGAACGCCAGCACCCCCCACTGTACCGGTGCGGTGGGCAGTTTGGTCAGATTACCGAATAGCGCCCAGGCCACCAGCGTCACCAGCGCGGCACCGAGGTAGAACCAGGAAAAGGCGCTGTGCTGCGGCATCGGATGCACTTCCATCAGCCGTTTATATCCTACTTGCCCCACGGCAAAACAGATATTGGCCGCCTGCACCAGCAGCAGTCCCCACCAGAAATGTTCGCTCACGCCGTGATAGTGGATCACAGCCGCGCCCAGAACGGCCAGCAAGGCGCTGAATACATAGCCCCAGCGCAGGCGATGCCCGCTGAGCAGGTCGTAAATCAGCGTGACGTACAGCGGCGTCATTACCGAAAACAGCAGAATCGTCGGCACATTGAGGTACAGGTAACTGCGGAACAGGAACAGATACATGACGCCAAGCTGGAAAACGCCCACCAGCAGATACAGCCCCAACACTTTGGGGGAATAGCCGCGCCAGCGCAGGAAAGGCAGAAACACCAGCGCCGCCAGCACCAACCGGAACATGGCTGAGAACCAGCTGTCGACCTGGCCGGCCAGGTATTCGCCAATCAGGCTGAAGGAAAACGACCACAAAATCGTGGTGATGATCAATAACGGCACGGCGTAACTCACTCTATCGCTGTTAACAGGAAGAGCATTGTAGTCGAGTTACGTGGCCGTATTTTCCTCAACTTGGTTTACATAAGAACAAAATATAACCAATCGATTTGTCAGAATTGCCAGCGCAGCCAGGCGAAGAACACGTTGCCATTATTATGCGTGCCGGGAATGTAAGTAGCCTGAAGAGACAGGCGCTGATAACTGACCGACGCCAACGGCAGCAGCACCGGGATCGGGATGTATTTCCAGTTGTCCCGCATGGTTGCCCCGGCGGTAAAGCCCAGCCCCAACTGAAAATCCTGATTTTCCAGCGGCCGCCAGCGTTTTTCATAGCCATAACCGCCGATAGGCTCCCACTTGTTAAAAGAGTCCTTGAACGCCATCAGGTACAGGCTGTGCCAATCGCCATCGCGATCCAGCCGGGATACGCCATAGCCCGCTCCCCAGGGTCGTTCGTTGTACCTGTCGGTCTTCGTCTTGTCGTAAGTCCAGCGGTTATGCCAGGTCATGACCGGCACATACAGATCCTGAGACTGCCAGTGATGCCAGGTCTCCGACAGATTATCGCCGGCGCGCTGCCAGATTCCCGGCCCCGAGCCGCTTTCAACGGCATCAGACGCCGTATTTTCGCCAGACGGCGCGGCAGCAAATGCCGGGGTAAAAAATAGGGAAGACAGTGCAAAGAGGCAGGTGTGTGATGTCAATTTTAATTGCATAAAAAACATGTCCAGAGCGAATTGCCAATAACCGGCAGGCCGGGTGGTCTGGCGTTTATTTCCAGAGGTTTATGATCCGACCACCGATATATAATGATTTTTGCGATATTAAATACAACTAAAGCCAAACCACCGGGCCGATCCGGCGATTTTGAGAGACTTCCTAGGTAAAGTGTATAAGAAACAACCAAATCAGGCGACTTGTCACAATAAGAGGGATAACGCGCAGGCAACAGAATATTCCAGCGGTACTAATGTGTTCTTAAAAGCGACAGCGCCGACGTTGCCAGCAGATAGATAGAAAAAGAGAGGGGCCCGCAGAGGCTAGGGTGAAAAAATCCGGTTATCCGGCTTGCCGGGCAGACAGGCCGGAAAAAATATCAGATGCCGTCGCCGTCTTCAAAACCGCGCAACGAGCCGTTGAAGTACTGGTCCATATCCAGCGAGGGTTTATCGCTTTCCGGGCGGCCGACAATTCGCGCCGGTACGCCGGCGGCCGTGGTATGCGGCGGCACCGGCTGCAACACCACCGAACCCGCGCCAATCTTGGCGCCGCATCCCACTTCGATATTACCCAGGATCTTGGCGCCCGCGCCGATCATCACCCCTTCCCGAATCTTGGGATGACGGTCGCCGTTGGTCTTGCCGGTCCCGCCCAGGGTGACCGATTGCAGGATGGAAACGTCGTTTTCCACGACGGCGGTTTCACCGATCACGATACCGGTGGCATGGTCCAGCATGATGCCGCAACCGATGCGCGCCGCCGGGTGGATATCCACCCCAAATGACACTGAAATCTGGTTCTGCAGGTAAATCGCCAGCGCCTGCCGTTCCTGCCGCCACAGCCAGTGGCCGATACGGTAAGCCTGCAGAGCATGAAATCCTTTCAGATAGAGCAGCGGCGTCGAGTATTTATCCACCGCCGGGTCGCGCAGGCGCACCGCCAGAATATCGCGGGCAGCGGACGCAATCATCTGCGGTTCGGCGCGGTAGGCCTCTTCCACCACTTCACGGATAGCAATCGCCGGCATGATGGCGTTAGCCAGCTTATTCGCCAGCATGTAGCTCAATGCGCTGCCCAGATTCTCATGTTTCAGCAGCGTCGCGTGAAAGAAACTGGCCAGCATCGGTTCGCATTCCGCCAGACTGCGCGCCTCTTCCTTAATGTTTTTCCAAACCAGTTCCAGCTCATCATTCGACATCGCGACACCTCTTTGAAAAACCGTCAACCCACCGCTTCACCGCTTACTACTGCACAATGCACGACTACACAACGCTCTATCAGAATAAAACAACAACGGGCCTCCCGAGGGAAGCCCGATCAATGCCCTGCCGTCACAGGCTGGTGCTTTCGTCTTTGCGCGCCCGACCCAGCAGGCTCAAGGCTGCTTCACGCGCGTCTTTACCACAATACAGCACTTGCCAAAGCTGCTCGGTGATCGGCATTTCCACACCGTAGCGCTGCGCCAGCGCCATCACTTCCTTGGTATTACGGTAGCCTTCCACCACCTGACCAATCTGGTTCTGGGCGCTGACCACTTCCATCCCCTGCCCCAGCATCATGCCGAAACGGCGGTTGCGTGACTGGTTGTCGGTGCAGGTCAGCACCAGATCGCCCAGGCCCGCCATGCCCATAAACGTGGTCGGGTCGGCCCCCAGCGCCACGCCCAGCCGCGTCATCTCGGCCAGACCGCGGGTGATAAGCGCAGTACGCGCATTGGCGCCGAACCCCATGCCGTCAGACATGCCGGCGCCGATGGCGATCACGTTCTTCACGGCGCCTCCCAGCTGCACCCCGATAAAATCAGGGTTGCTGTAGACGCGAAAACTTTTGCCGCAATGCAGCAGATGTTGCAAATCGTCGGAAAACGGCTGATCGGTCGATGCCAGCGCGATCGCGGTAGGCAGCCCGGCCGCCAGCTCTTTGGCGAAAGTCGGCCCGGAGAGCACCGCCAGCGGGATCGTGTTACCCAGCGCTTCGCGGGCGACGTCCTGCAACAGACGGCCGGTTTCCGCTTCCAGCCCTTTGGTGGCCCACACCAGTCGCGCGTCCGCCCGCAGATGGGGCTTGAGCTGGCGCAGCACATCGCCAAACACATGGCTCGGTACCACCACCAGAATGTTGCGGCTGGCGGCCAGCGCCTGCGACAGGTCAGCTTCCAGTTGCAGGGTATCCGGGAACGGTACGTCGGGCAGGAACGCCTGATTGCACCGTGCGGCCTGCAACGCCTGAATATGAGCGGGGTCATGGCCCCAGAGCACCACACGGTGGCCGTTGCGGGCCACCGTGATCGCCAGCGCGGTGCCGTAAGATCCGGCACCGATCACCGTCATTGCTGCATCAGACGGGTTCATCAGGCATCCAGCGTCTGAGCGTCGCCGTCCTGGCCTGCCTGCTGTTCCAGATAGTTCATGAACAGAGCGTCAAAGTTAACCGGAGCCAGGTTCAGCTGCGGGAAGGTGCCGCGGGACACCAGGCTGGTGATGCACTCGCGCGCGTACGGGAACAGCACGTTCGGGCAGTAAGCGCCCAGGCAGTGGGCCAGCTGGGTGCCTTCGATGCCGGAGACGGTGAAGATACCCGCCTGCTGCACTTCACACAGGAACGCGGTTTCTTCGCCGAGGGTGGAGGTCACGGTCACGCGCAGCACGACTTCGTACACATCGTCAGCCAACTGGGTGGATGCGGTATCCAGGTCCAGTTTGACTTCCGGGTTCCATTCCTGCTGGAACACCTGCGGCGCGTTCGGCGCTTCGAAAGAAATATCCTTGGTGTAGATACGCTGGATCTGGAAAGTCAGTTCGCCGTTGTTTTGTTCAGACATGTTGAATAATACCCTTTCGTTAGATTTCCTTGCGCGCTTCCCTTCGCCAGGAAGGACACGCCATAACACAAACAGACTCCCCTCTGACGGGGCGTCGCATTATTTACCGCGCACCAGCGGGAGGTTCTCGCCGCTCCAGCCAGCCAGCCCGTCTTTCAGGATCACGACGCGCTCAAACCCGGCTTTGAACAGGTTCTCTGCCGATTCACGCGATGCCATGCCGTTGGCGCACACCACAATCACCGGCTGCGCCTTGTGTTTTTCCAGCTCGCTCAGGCTGCCGTTTTTGATGTCGTTCGGCAACAGGTTGACGGCGCCGGCGATATGTCCACGACGGTAATCATCACGATTACGGGTGTCTACCACCACCGCATCTTCTTTATTAATCAGTTGGATCGCTTCACCACGAGCCACTTCTTTTACCTTGGACAGTTTACTCTTCACCGTAAGCACAATGACCGCGACCAGCAGGGCAATCCAGGCCACGCTCAGAATCGGGTGTCGGCTGATGAATGGCATAATCTCTTGCATGGGGTGTAACGACTCCGAAATCAGTTAAGCAATTCAAATACAGGGTGTCTGAGTATACCTGTGCGATACCGCAATTACAGCCTGTAAGCCAACATCGCATCATGATTATGCGCGGCGGATTGCATTTATCCGCGGGATCCAAGGCCGGCCGCTGTCATGGATGGAAATAGAAATCCCTGACGAGACAACTGGTAAGGCGCTGTTCATCGTGGAATAATCTTTCGCCATGAGCAAAAAAGCGTTCTCTGTACCGTTGCCGACGGGTCGTGACAAACTGTTAATCCGGTGCGCCAGTGTGCTTTGTGTCGGCGTGCTGCTGTTGCCATGCCCCGGCTGGAGCGACGACGGCCAGCAACAGTTAAAATCCCTGCAGCAAGACATCGCAGAGAAGGAAAAAAGCGTCCGGGAACAGCAGCAACGCCGCAGCGCCCTGCTTGAGCAACTGAAAAAGCAGGAACAGTCGATCGCTCAATCCACCCGTCAACTACGCGACACCCGCGCCACCCTTGAACGCCTGAGTCAGGATGTCGGCAGCCTGAACACCTCCATCGCCAAACTGCAAACCCAACAGAAAACGCAGGAAACCCTGCTGGCGAAACAGCTGGATGCCGCGTTCCGTCAGGGCCAGCATGGCGCCCTGCAACTGATCCTCAGCGGTGAGGAAAGTCAGCGTCGCGAACGCATCCTCGCCTACTTCAATTACCTGAATCAGGCGCGTGAGCAATCCATCACCGCGTTACAGCAAACCCGTACGCAGCTTGCCAGCCAGAAGCAGCAACTGGAGCAGAAACAGGCGCAGCAAAAACGCCTGCTCGGCGACCAACAGCAGCAGCAGAAAACGCTGGAGCAGGCGCAGAGCGAACGTCAAAAGACGCTGGGCGCGCTGGAAAACGCATTGGAAAAAGACCAGCAACAACTGACGGAGCTGCGCCAGAACGAAACCCGTTTGCGCGACCAGATTGCGCGTGCGGAACGGGAAGCCAAGGCGCGAGCGGAGCGAGAAGCCCGCGAAGCAGCCAAACTACGTGAAAAAGAAGAACAGGCCAAACGCAGCGGCGCCAGTTACAAACCCACTGAGCAAGAGCGTTCGCTGATGGCGCGTACCGGCGGTCTGGGTCAGCCGGCCGGCCAGTACGTGTGGCCGGTGCGCGGCCGTACGTTGCACCGTTTCGGCGAACCGTTGCAGGGCGAACTGCGCTGGAAGGGGCTGGTGATCGGCGCATCCGAAGGCACCGAGGTGCGCGCCATCGCCGACGGCACCGTGCTGATGGCCGACTGGCTGCAGGGCTATGGTCAGGTGGTGGTACTGGAACACGGTAAGGGCGACATGAGCCTGTATGGCTATAACCAGAGCGCGCTGGTGTCGGTAGGCGCGCAGGTGAAAGCCGGTCAGCCGGTGGCGCTGGTCGGCAGCAGCGGCGGGCAGAATCAGCCCGCTCTCTATTTTGAAATTCGACGTCAGGGACAGGCGGTCAACCCCTTACCCTGGCTAGGAAGGTAGGTTTGCGTCCATTCATTTCCCGCTTGCTGGCTATCACCGGCATGACGCTCACCAGCACGCTGCTGGTCCTTCCCGTCTGGGCAGGAAAACTGGCGCTGGTGATCGATGATTTCGGCTACCGCCCGCATAACGAAAATCAGGTGCTGGCGATGCCCACCGCCATTTCCGTGGCCGTGTTGCCCAATGCGCCATACGCCCGCGACATGGCGACCAAGGCCCATGCGCAAGGCA
The DNA here is from genome assembly GCF_000406205.1 of Dickeya sp. NCPPB 3274. Taxonomy (NCBI): domain Bacteria; kingdom Pseudomonadati; phylum Pseudomonadota; class Gammaproteobacteria; order Enterobacterales; family Pectobacteriaceae; genus Dickeya; species Dickeya sp. NCPPB 3274. The sequence goes on from NZ_CM001979.1 coordinate 4,729,260, forward strand.
GAGAAGTGTTGATTCACCTGCCGATGGCGCCGATGAGCAAGCAGCCGCTGGAGCGTGACACGCTGCGCCCGGACATGAGCAGCGAGGAAATCGCGCGCATCCTGCGCGATGCGGTCAACAAGGTGCCTTACGCCGTCGGGCTGAACAACCACATGGGCAGCGCCATGACCGCCAGCCTGCCGGGCATGCAGAAGGTGATGCAGGCGATGACCGCCTACCGCCTCTATTTCCTCGACAGCATGACCATCGGCAGCAGTCAGGCCAGCCGGGCGGCGGCCGGCACCGGCATCAAGGTACTCAAACGCAAGGTCTTCCTGGACGACACCCAGAACGTCGCCGACATTCGGCGTCAGTTCAGCCGGGCGGTGGAGATCGCACAACGCAGCGGATACGCCATCGCTATCGGTCACCCTCACCCCACCACCATTCAGGTGTTGCAGCAGATGTTGCCCACGCTGCCGGCCGATATCGTACTGGTGCGCCCCAGTCAATTGCTGAACGAACCGGAGCCGCGCTATGCGCCGGTGCCGACGTACCTCGCGTCGCAACCGACCGCACCGGCGCAAAAACGGCTGCGCCCCATCCAGGTCTGCGCGATCAAACAGCCGCTGCCGGCGATCTCTCAGTCGGATCTGTGGCGGCAGCTTGGACGTAATCTGGCGACCAGTCCCGCCGTCAGCTACCTGAAACAGCACTGGCGAACCTGGCTGGGGTAATACGGCGAGCTGCGTCGTCTATCGGCGGCGCGGCCGGTTACCAGCTCAGCACCACCTTGCCGGACTGGCCGGAGCGCATCACATCAAACCCGTTTTGGAAATCGTCAATGGCGTAGCGATGGGTGATGATCGGCGACAGATCCAGTCCGGACTGGATCAATGCCGCCATCTTGTACCAGGTTTCAAACATCTCACGGCCGTAAATGCCTTTAATCACCAGCCCCTTGAAAATGATTTCACTCCAGTCCACCAACATGGCTTCCGGCGGGATACCCAGCATGGCGATGCGACCGCCGTGGTTCATCACCGACAGCAGCGTGCGTAAAGCCGCCGGCGCGCCGGACATTTCCAGCCCGACGTCAAACCCTTCGGTCATGCCCAGTTCCCGCATCACGTCGGTCAGCGATTCCCGCGACACATTCACCGCCCGGGTAACGCCCATCCGCCGCGCCAGCGCCAGCCGGTAGTCATTGACGTCGGTAATCACCACATGACGGGCGCCGACATGGCGGCAAACCGCCGCCGCCATGACGCCAATCGGCCCCGCGCCGTTTACCAGCACGTCTTCGCCCACCAGATCAAACGCCAGCGCCGTATGCACCGCGTTACCGAACGGGTCGAAAATAGCAGCGATGTCATCGGGAATCGCCGCCGGGATACGGAACGCGTTATACGCCGGAATCACCAGATATTCGGCGAAAGCCCCCGGCCGGTTGACGCCGACGCCGGAGGTATTGCGGCACAGATGCCGGCGTCCGGCACGGCAGTTACGGCAATAGCCGCAGGTAATATGCCCTTCGCCCGAAACCCGATCGCCAATCCTGAACCCTTCCACTTCCTGCCCTATCGCCACGATCTCACCGACATACTCATGCCCGACCACCATCGGCACCGGGATGGTTTTCTGCGACCACGCATCCCAGTTGTAGATATGCACGTCGGTGCCGCAAATGGCGGTTTTGTGGATTTTGATCATCACATCGTTGTGGCCCGGCTCCGGCGCGGGAATGTCAGTCAGCCAGATGCCCGGTTCCGGGCGCAGTTTCGCCAGCGCTTTCATCATTTTCACCTCACTTCACCACGCCCAACCGACGGCCGACCCGGATAAACGCCGCTACCGCCCGTTCAATCTGTTCCGGCGTATGCGCCGCCGACATCTGGGTACGAATGCGCGCCTGCCCGTGCGGCACCACCGGGTAGAAAAAACCGGTGACATAGATGCCTTCCTGTCGCAACGCCGCCGCAAATGTCTGCGCCAGCCGGGCGTCGCCCAGCATCACCGGAATAATGGCGTGATCCGCGCCCGCGAGCGTAAACCCCGCTTCAGTCATCCGCTGACGAAACAGACTGGCGTTATGCCACAGGCGCTGACGCAGCATCTGCCCATCCTGTAACAGGTCCAATACCTTGATCGACGCCGCCACAATCGACGGCGCCAGCGAATTGGAGAATAAGTACGGCCGGGAGCGCTGACGCAGCCACTCCACCACCTCCCGCCGGGCGGCGGTATAACCGCCGGACGCACCGCCCAGCGCTTTGCCCAGCGTGCCGGTAATAATGTCCACCCGCCCCATCACCTGGCTGTATTCATGGGTGCCGCGTCCCTGTTCGCCGACAAATCCCACTGCGTGGGAGTCGTCCACCATCACCAGCGCGTCGTAGCGCTCCGCCAGATCGCAAATACCGCGCAGATTGGCGATCACGCCATCCATCGAAAACACGCCGTCGGTGGCAACCATCAGATTACGCGCCCCTTCCGCCCGGGCCTGTTTCAGCCGTGCCTCCAACTGATGCATATCGTTATTGTCGTAACGATAACGGCGCGCTTTTGACAGGCGAATGCCGTCGATGATCGACGCATGATTGAGCGCATCGGACACAATCGCGTCGTTTTCCCCCATCAGGGTTTCGAACAACCCGCCGTTGGCGTCAAAGCAGGAGGAGTAGAGAATAGCGTCCTCCATGCCGAGAAACGCCGCCAGCCGGCGCTCCAGCGTCTGGTGAATATCCTGCGTACCGCAGATAAAACGTACCGACGCCATGCCGAAGCCGTGGCTATCCAGCCCGGCTTTAGCCGCGTCGATCACCGCCGGGTAGTTGGCCAGCCCCAGATAGTTGTTCGCGCATAAGTTAATCAGCTCACCGCCGTCCGCCACCGTGATTTGCGCCTGCTGCGCCGTGGTGATCGGCCGTTCATCCTTAAACAGCCCCTCGTCGCGCAGCGAGGCAAGCTGGGCGGTCAATTGGTGATAAAACGCATCAGGCATGGCGCGGCTCTCCTTTTCGTCCTTCATCGGAATTACCGCCAAGCGGCGGTAGGTCTTATGGAGGTAAAGGTAGTGGAGAAATGCGAGCCGGGCTGACGGGTCAGCCACAAAATGCCACAGCGATCACGCCGGAAATGCGAAGCGGTTGGCAAGACGCGGCGGGAAAATCCGCACAGGATGTCTGTGATGCGTCGAAATGCTATTATAGCGGTCAATAGGTGTGGAGCACGGTGCTCCACCAGCAAGATAGCAGGTAACTCCCATGATTATCGTAACTGGCGGCGCTGGTTTCATCGGCAGCAATATCGTGAAAGCGCTGAATGATGACGGGTATCGGGATATTCTGGTGGTCGACAACCTTAAGGATGGCACCAAGTTCGCCAATCTGGTCGATCTGGACATCGCCGATTACATGGATAAGGAAGATTTCCTCGCCAGCATCGTTGCCGGTGACGATCTGGGCGATATCGACGTTATTTTCCACGAAGGCGCCTGTTCCTCCACCACCGAGTGGGATGGCAAGTACATGATGGATAATAACTATCAGTACTCCAAAGACGTGCTGCACTACTGCCTGGAGCGCGGAATTCCATTCCTGTATGCCTCTTCTGCCGCTACCTACGGCGGCCGTACCGACAACTTCGTGGAAGACCGTCAATATGAGCAGCCGCTGAACGTCTACGGCTATTCCAAGTTCCTGTTCGACCAGTATGTGCGTGAAATTCTGCCGCAAACCAACTCACAGATTTGCGGTTTTCGCTACTTCAACGTCTACGGGCCGCGCGAAGGCCACAAAGGCAGCATGGCCAGCGTGGCGTTCCACCTGAATAACCAGATCAATCAGGGTGAAAAACCAAAACTGTTCGCCGGCAGCGAAAATTTCAAACGCGATTTCATCTATGTCGGCGACGTGGCGGCGGTGAACCTGTGGTTCTGGCAACACGAAGTTTCCGGCATCTTCAACTGCGGCACCGGCCGTGCCGAATCCTTCCAGGCCGTGGCGGATGCCGTACTGGCTTATCACCAGCAAGACGGCGTGGAGTACATCCCCTTCCCGGAAAAACTGAAAGGCCGCTATCAGGCCTACACGCAGGCAGACCTCACCAACCTGCGCGCCGCTGGTTATGAAAAGCCGTTCAAAACCGTAGCGGAAGGGGTCGCCGACTACCTGACCTGGCTGAACCGCAACGCCTGATTCGCTTTGCCGTAAGGAAACACGAACGGTATGAAAATTCTGGTTATCGGTCCTTCCTGGGTGGGCGACATGATGATGTCGCACAGTCTTTACCGCACCCTGAAGGCCGAACACCCGGACGCCATCATCGATGTGATGGCGCCGGCCTGGTGTCGCCCGCTGCTGGCGCGCATGCCCGAAGTACATCAGGCATTACCCATGCCGCTGGGACACGGCATGCTGGCGCTCGGCGAACGTCGGCGACTGGGCGTATCGCTGCGCGAGCAGCGATACGATCGCGCCTATGTGCTACCCAATTCCTTCAAATCGGCGCTGGTGCCTTTTTTTGCCGGCATTCCGCGTCGCACCGGCTGGCGCGGTGAAATGCGCTACGGTCTGCTCAATGACCTACGGGTTCTGGACAAAGCCGCTTTCCCGCTGATGGTGCAGCGCTATGTCGCGCTGGCCTATGACCGAGCCCGCATTCATACCGCTGCTGATTTGCCTCAGCCTTTACTGTGGCCGCAGCTGGCGGTGAATGACGCCGAAATTGCGGATATCACCGCCGCCTTTAATTTGACCGACGCCCGGCCGCTGATTGGTTTCTGCCCCGGCGCCGAGTTCGGCCCGGCCAAACGCTGGCCGCATTACCACTACGGTTCGCTGGCACAAGCGCTGATTGAACAAGGTTATCAGGTCGTTTTGTTCGGCTCGAACAATGACCGTCAAGCGGGTGAGGACATCCGTCAAACCCTGAGTGCCGATGACCGCGAACATTGTCTTAATCTGGCCGGGCAGACTGTGCTGGATCAGGCGGTGGTGTTGATCGCCGCCTGTCAGGCGATCGTCAGCAACGACTCGGGTCTGATGCACGTGGCAGCGGCGCTCAACCGCCCGCTGGTGGCGCTGTACGGCCCCAGCAGCCCGGACTTCACTCCGCCGCTCTCCCACCAGGCCGAAGTCATCCGCCTGATCACCGGTTATCACCGGGTGCGCAAGGGCGATACCGAACAGGGGTATCATCAGAGCCTGATCGATATTCAGCCGCAACAGGTGCTGGATGCCCTGTCACGCTATCTGCCCGCCAAAGGGGAGCCTGCATGAGGGTATTGATCGTCAAAACGTCTTCCATGGGCGACGTGCTGCACACCCTGCCCGCACTCACCGATGCGATGCAGGTGATTCACGGCATCCAGTTCGACTGGGTGGTGGAAGAAGGTTTTGCCCAGATCCCCGGCTGGCACCCGGCGGTTGACCGCGTTATTTCGGTGGCAATCCGCCGCTGGCGCAAAAGCTGGTTCAGCCGTGAAACCCGCGCAGAGCGGGCCGCGTTCAAAACACTGCTGCGGGAAAAACGCTATGATGCGGTCATCGACGCGCAGGGGCTGCTGAAAAGCGCGGTGCTGGTAACCCGTCTGGCCCTCGGCAACAAGCATGGGCTGGACTGGAAAAGCGCCCGCGAGCCGCTGGCCAGTTGGTTTTATCAGTATCGACATCCGATCGATCGCCAGCAGCACGCGGTAGAACGCATCCGGGAACTGTTTTCCGTCAGCCTGAACTACCGCAAACCGACGGAGCAGGGCGATTATGCCATTGCGGCGCGTTTTCTGTCGGTACAACCCGCCGACAACCAGCCGTATCTGGTGTTTCTGCATGCTACCACCCGGGATGAAAAACACTGGCCGGAGTCGCACTGGCGCGAACTGATTGCGCTGGCCGAACCTCGCGGACTGCGCATCAAATTGCCCTGGGGGGCGGAGCACGAGCACCAGCGGGCGCAGCGACTGGCAGCCGGGTTTTCTCACGTGGACGTGCTGCCCCGGCTTACTCTGGAACAAGTCGCAGGCGTGCTGGCGGGCGCACAAGCCGTGGTCTCGGTGGATACCGGGCTCAGTCACCTCGCCGCCGCGCTCGACCGCCCCAACATCACGCTGTACGGCCCGACCGACCCGGGATTGATTGGCGGCTATGGCCAAAACCAGCATGTCTGCCGTCCGGCAGGCAGCCGCGATCTGGCGGATCTCCGCGCCGCCGATGTGTGGCAGCACTGTGCTTCTCTATTGACTGAATAAGGCGGTTTTACTGTGACCTCACCGCGTAAGGTTGAACTCCGGCGAATCCTTATTACCAAATTCCGCCATCATGGCGATGTGCTGCTGACATCGCCGCTATTTTCCATTCTGCGTCAGCGTTATCCGGACGCTCAAATCGACGCGCTGGTGTTTGCCGACACGGCGGAAATGCTGTCGCTGCATCCGGCGATTGACCAGCTTTATACCGTCGACAAAAAATGGAAAAAACTCGGGGCGTTCGGTCATCTGGCGAAAGAGTGGGCGTTGCTGAAAACACTGCGGGCGCAACGTTATGACGCCATCATTCACCTGACCGAGAGTATGCGCGGTTTATGGATCGCACGTCTGGCGGGCATCCCGCTCGGCGTCACCTTTCGCAACAGCTCACGCGACAAACTGTCGTTCTGGAAGAAGACGTTTCAGTATCGCGTACCGCGCATTGCGCGCCGCCACACGGTGGAATCCCATCTGGATACCCTGCGAGTGCTGGGGATCCAGCCAGAACCGGAAGCGCGTCGGTTACAACTGATCGCCGGCGAAGAGGCCGATCGGGCGGTAGACCAGAAACTGCGGGCCCAGCAATGGCAGGGGCAACCCTTCATCGTGGTTCATCCAACATCGCGCTGGCTGTTCAAATGCTGGAAGAGCAGCGCCATGGCGGAAGCCATCAACACCCTGTGCGAACGCGGCCACACCATCGTGCTGAGCGCTTCGCCGGCGGAAAGCGAAATGGCGATGATCGCCGACATCAAGTCGCGCCTGACCCATCCGGTGCTGGATCTGGCCGGCCAGTTGACGCTCAAACAGCTGGCGAGCCTGATCGGCAAAGCGCAACTGTTGCTGGGCGTGGACTCGGTGCCGATGCATATCGCGTCTGCGATGCAAACGCCGGTGGTGGCGCTGTTCGGCCCCAGCGGAGAAACCGAATGGGCGCCTTGGATGACCATCAACCGGGTGATAGTCTCCGACCGCCATCCCTGCCGCCCTTGCGGCAAAGACGGCTGCGGCGGCAGCAAGGTTAGCGACTGTCTGCAACAAATCAGCGTTCAGCAGGTGTTGCTGGCGGTTGATTCAGCACTGCTGGAGGCACAGGGATGAAACTGGCTATCGTGCGGCAGAAATACCGCCCGGACGGCGGGGCGGAGCGCTTCGTTTCCAGAGCGCTCGACGCACTCAGCAACCACCGTTCACTGGATGTCAGCGTTATCACCCGCGGTTGGGAAGGCGCGGAGCAAGCCAATCGCAACGTTATCATCTGTAACCCACGCATTACCGGCCGGGTCCAGCGTGAAAGCGCGTTCGCACAGGCCGCTCAGCAGCACTTCGCCGCGTTCGATCTGGTGCAGAGCCACGAACGTATTCCAGGCTGTCATATTTACCGCGCCGGCGACGGCGTTCATCAGTCCTGGCTTACCCAGCGCTCGCGAATTCTCAACCCGCTGCAGCGGCGTCTACTGTGGTGGTCCGGTTTTCACCGCTATGTGATGGCACAGGAAAAGGCGATGTATCAACATCCATCGCTGAAAGCCGTGATCTGCAACTCGCAGATGGTAGCGGATGAAATCCGCCACTACTTTGGCGTGCCTGCCGATAAAATTCATCTGATTTACAACGGGGTAAACACCGACACCTTTACCCCCAACCTGCGCGCGACCTACCGCCACGCGCTGCGTCAGCAACTGGGTGTACCGCACGACGCGCCGGTGATGCTGTTTGTCGGTTCCGGTTTCGAGCGCAAAGGGCTGGCGGGCGCGATTCACGCTATCAGCGGCGTTCCTCAGCATCCGCACCTGATCGTGGTGGGGAAGGATAAGCACAGCCGCCGTTACCAGCGTCTGGCCCGGCGACTCGGCGTCGCCGATCGGGTTCATTTCGTCGGTATGCAGCCGGATACCCGCCCCTATTACGGCGCGGCGGATATGTTGCTGCTGCCGACGCTGTACGACCCGTTCCCGAATGTGGTGCTGGAAGCGATGGCCAGCGGATTGGGGGTGATTACGTCACAACAGTGCGGCGGCAAAGAGTTTATCCAGCCAGGTTTGAACGGGTTTGTTTGCGATTCGCTGGACTATGACGGTCTGCGCCAGTCGGTACGACAGGCTTGCGAAACCGGGTTCGACGGATTTGGCGAACAGGCGAGAGCCAAAGTGGAACGCTACGACCTGCGCTTTCTGAGCGATAACATGCTCAAACTCTATGAACAGTTGATTTGATGCTATACCGGGCGCGCCGCGCTTTTCGGCGCCTGCCTTTCGGTAAAAGAAGCCGGGTCATGACCGACGTTACGTCCATGACCCGGCAGTCAGATCAGATAAAGCGCTGACGATCGTAGCGATACTGGCTCAGCCACAGTGCAAAACAGAGCATGCTCAGATTGGCATGTTCATGATGGAAAGTGGTGTTAACCAGCCCGACCACCAGCGTGACCACCAATGCCGAGCAGGCCGTTCCCCACGACAGCCAGGAAACCGGCAACGCATTTTTCTTCGGTATATAACGCACCAGCGTCACACCCATCGCGCCAAACAGACTGAAGACCCAAAAAGCTCCCCAGATACCGTTTTCCGCCAGTACGTTGAGATAGATATTGTGCGAATGGGAAATATGGCTGATCACGTTGCCCGGATTCACAATGTCCACTTTCTGGAAGTTTTCCTTGCCGACGCCAAACAGCGGATGCTGCTTGATTTCGGTTAGCGCCGAACGCCAGATGACATCGCGATAACTCAGTACGTTATTGGCCGCCTCATTTTGCTCCTGCTTGACCACCACGCGAGCATTGCTGAGCAGAGCGATACCGATCAGGCCGATGATAAACAGCACCGGCAGGTAAATAAGGCGTTTATTTCTTTTGGCGAACCCCAGGCAGAGTATCGCCACTACCGCCATCATCGCCCCAAAGGTCGCCCGGCTTTCACCAAACGCCACATAGACCAGAGACAGCGCCAGCATGGCAATCCACATCAGTCGTTTGCCAACGCTCAACGTCGACCAGTAACTGAACAGAACAGCCAGCACCATCCCGCAAATAATGGCGTTATAGATGGCGGCGTGATTCACATGCCCCACCGAGTTGAGCGTCCAGTACGATTCCCTGGCGAGGTAAAAGTGTTCCCACGCGCCATAAATCAGGCCGACGAACGTCCCCAACGTGGCCCAGAACACCAGACCGATTTTCTGCTTTTCGCTGAAACTGGCGCGATAAATCACCCAACCGAACAACATATAGCGGGCCACATCGGTCAGAGAACGCACCTCAGTGTGATAAGCGGAAAAAGGCAGACCAACCAGATACGAGAGTATGTAAAGGGCAAAAAACAGATCCCATCCTGACCACTGGCGCGCTTTTTTATTCATGACCGCCTGAACGATCACCCACAGCAGCAACAGCGCCATGACGATGTTTTTAGGCGCTTCGGCCAGCGGGTTAACAAAAATAGCCAGCGCACTGAGAAAATACAGGCCGCGATTATCGGTACGTCGGGTGCTAAACGATAACTGAGTTGTCATTAAATCTTTCTCAACAAATGGGTAAAAGCCGTCTGAATCTCAGGGAGGGAAATCTGTTGCATACACGCGGCCTGCCCGTCACAGAACTGCAGGCAGCGCGTTTCATTCCGATTGCACCGTTCAAGCCAGGACAATTCGCGGCCAAATAGCGTGTGCTGGTCGCGACAGGGAATCGGATGGAAACCGATGTTGATAATAGGGTTATTCTGCCAGAAGCGGCCGGGGCCAAACGCGACTGGATTACCCGGACCATACAGCGTCATGGTCGGGGTATTGACCCATTTCGCCAGATGCGCCACGCCGGTGTCGGCGCAGATCAGCGCTTTCGCGCCCGCCAGCAGTGTCAGCAGTTGCGACAAAGACAACTCACCGGCAAAACTGCGATAACGCCGCTCTGGGTCAATCGCGTCAACGATATACCGTTCATTGCCGCCGCCGCTCCATACCGGGGTGTAACCTTGCGCCGCCAGCCAATCCGCCAACGCCAGCCAGCGCTCCGGCGGCCAGAAACGCACCGGATTGCTGGCGCCGACATGCAGTACGACAAAAGGCGACTTCGGCGGGGAAAAATCGCACGCTGGCGCAGACCAGCGCTGAGGCGCAGGCAACTCGCCGTCCGTCAGAGCGGCCATTGCGTCACCCCACGCCATCGGTTCGACCGGATAGTCACGGTATTCATTAACCGGCCAGCTCTTGGCGTTGTGCAGCGCAGGCCGATGCGCAACGATCCAACGACTGCCCGCCGCCAGCGCCAGCCAGCTATAGCGGTTGTCGCCTGGAATCAACGCCAGATCATAGGGCCCGCTGTTGACAATCGCCGACACCGACGCCGCCGAAGCGGGTTGATAAGGCATCGGCACTACGCCGTAGGGATTCAGGCGATAAACCTCGACAAACGGCGGCTTGCACAGCAGCACGATTTCCGCCTGCGGGTAATTACGCCGCAGCTTGGCCAGCAACGGCGTCAGCATCACGGTATCGCCCAGCAACAGATTGTGGGCGACCAGAATGCGTTTCACCGCTGTCGGCGCGCGACGCCAGGGCTTTTTCAGCAACTGCGGCAGACCGCGCGGAAAAATCCGCAGCCGGGCGGAAAATTTACTCATGAACGAGTCGACCGCAGGCTATTCCGGAAAATGGTGGTCATTCTGTCGAGCATGATATCCGCGCCAAACTGCTCGGACGCGCGTTTGAGCGCCGCTTCGCCAAACTGGGCGCGCAACGCATCGTCGCCCATCAGTTGACGCAATTTCTGTTCCAGCAACGCGGTGTCTTTGGGCGTAATCAGATAGCCGGTCTGTTCATTGACCACCGCTTCGTCAATCGCGCCGACCGTGGTCGACACCACCGGCAAGCCGCAGGCCATCGCCTGCATGATGCTTTGCGGTACGCCTTCGTTGCCGTAGGAGGGCAGCACAAACAGATCCATGCTGTTCAGGCAGTCCGGTACATCGTCGCGGTTGCCCAGAAAAATGACCCGATCGGCCAGCCCCATCGATGCTACCTGCTGTTCCAGCGCCTGACGCTGCGGCCCGTCACCCACCATCAGCAACTGCCAGTCCGGAAAATCCTTCGCCAGCGTCTGCCAGGCCTCCAGCAGATAGGTGTGCCCTTTCCAGGACCGCATGGTCGCAAGAATACCCAGCGTCGGCCGATCCGGCACGCCGATGGTTTGACGGGCGCTCTGTCGGGCAGCCTGACGATAAAAATTCAGGTCGATGCCGGTCGGCACCGAGGTCATATGCGACAACGGATAGCGATTGTCGCGATGCAACTGCTGACGCAGCCGTTCGCCGGTGGTGGCGATGTGGCGGGTTGCGGTCATGTACAGCCAGCGGGTGGTCAGCGAGCGGTTGATGTCGGTGGAAACATGGCGGGTACGCACCATCGGCGGCACCCGTTTTCCCAGCATCAGCCCGGCGACCGCTACCAGCCAGGCATCGGTGGAGCTGTGCGTATTGATAATATCGAACGCGCAGCCGTGCTGACGCAGCCAACCGACCAACGCCAGCAGGGACGACAACCGTTTTTTCTCGATCGGCAGCCCAACCACGGCAATGCCCCGCGCCTGCGCTTCGCGATAAATATTGGAGTGCGGACAACACAGAATAGTGACCTTATGGCCACGCTTCATCATCCCCTGAGACTCCGTAAGAATACGAATTTCCTGCCCGCCCCAACCACAAGAGGACTCGGTATGTAATATATTTAAAGATGTGTCTAACATCTTTTTATACCTATATCAGATAAGCCTTAAATCATAAACCGCCTATAATACATGAAGGCCAGCGAAGAATCCTGTACAAAATGCGTTCGTCATACGTTAAAGAGAGGATTGATTTAAGATCGGAATCGTAAAACGGAATGTCGCCAGGCTGTTCAACTTTCTGCCATTTTTCGATAGCGTCATCGCCCTCCGCCCACGGTATAAACACATTTTGAAATAAACCACCACATCATTAAATATTATTTGATAATTCACTTTATGAATTGATGAATATATTTCCCTCACTGGTTAAAAACAGAGTAAATATTTATTTACCTTGTCTTTTTATTTTAATTATTACACCTCATTTTTTCTCTGATCGATGTTTCCTCAGACCAATAATCCTGTTTGTCATCAATCATTAATCCAACGTGTAACGGTGCAATTTCCAGCGCTAATTCCCTGTTTCTCCGGTAGAAAGGAGAACACCGGCCGAACCCGGTTAAAATGATAGATTTAGCCGCTATAAATATATAGAATTCGCTATCGCCGACTATAATACCGATGATTATGTTACAAACGCTGTACACCTTTCTGTTTTACATGATCCAGCCGCTTATCTGGCTGCGCCTCTGGCTCCGGGGCCGCAAAATCCCCGCTTACCGCAAACGTTGGGGGGAGCGCTACGGCTTCTACAAGAATCAGGTAAAACCCGAAGGCATACTGCTGCATTCCGTCTCCGTCGGAGAGACGCTGGCCGCGGTGCCGCTGGTCCGCGCCTTGCGCCACCGCTATCCATCCCTGCCGATAACCGTCACCACCATGACGCCGACCGGCTCCGAGCGCGCTTTATCCGCATTCGGCAAAGATGTCTACCATGTCTACCTGCCCTACGATCTGCCCGGCGCCATGGCGCGCTTTCTCGATCATGTGCAGCCGCGTCTGGTAATCATCATGGAAACCGAGCTGTGGCCTAACCTGATCACGGCGCTACACCAGCGCAAGATCCCGCTGATCATCGCCAACGCCCGTCTGTCCGAACGTTCCGCCAACGGCTACCGCAAACTCGGCCGCTTTATGCGTACGCTGCTGCGTCGCATCACCCTCATCGCGGTGCAAAATGAAGAAGATGGCGAGCGCTTTATCAATCTGGGGCTAAAACGCACCCAGTTGAACGTGACCGGCAGCCTGAAATTCGATATCTCCGTCACGCCGGAACTGGCCGCGCGCGCCGTGACGCTGCGTCGTCAGTGGGCGCCGCAGCGCCCGGTGTGGATCGCCGCCAGTACTCATGAAGGCGAAGAAAAGATCATCGTCGATGCCCACACCGAGTTGCTGAAAGCCTTCCCCACGCTGTTGCTGATTCTGGTGCCGCGCCATCCCGACCGTTTCGACGACGCCAAAGCAATCGTCCGCAAGGCCGGGCTGGAATATACCCTGCGCAGCGCGGGCACCGTGCCCCCCGCCTCGTCTCATGTGGTGATTGGCGATACCATGGGTGAACTGATGCTGCTGTACGGCATTGCCGACCTGGCGTTTGTCGGCGGCAGCCTGATTGAGCGAGGCGGACATAATCCGCTGGAACCGGCCGCGCACGCCATACCGGTGCTGATGGGGCCGCATACCTTCAACTTCAAAGATATCTGCGCCCGCCTGCAGGAATCCGATGGGCTGATCACCGTGCGGGATACCGCATCGCTGGTGGAACAGGTCACCACCCTACTGTCTGACGATGATTATCGCCGTTATCACGGCCACCATGCCGTGGACGTACTGCACAAAAATCAGGGCGCGCTGCAAAGTCTGCTGGCTCTGCTGGAGCCCTATCTGCCGCCACGGAGTCAGTAATGAGCCGGAAACGCCTGTCCGTCGTTCTTATCAGCCATAACGCGGCGGAGCTGCTGCCCGACTGTCTGGCGTCGGTCGACTGGGCCGACGAGATTATCGTGCTGGATTCCGGTAGCGGCGACGGCACGCTGGATGTCGCCCGCCGCCACGGCGCACAGGTTTATCAGCACACCGACTGGCCCGGTTTCGGCAAACAGCGCCAACTGGCGCAACAGTACGCCAGCGGCGATTACATCTTCATGATCGATACCGACGAGCGGGTCACGCCGGCGCTGCGGCAGTCCATCGAGGCGACGCTCGAATCCCCGGAAAGCGATGCCGTCTACCGCTGTGCGCGCCGCAATCTGTTTCTGGGGCGCTTCATGCGCCACAGCGGCTGGTATCCGGATGAAGTTATCCGCCTGTATCCCAACCGCTACCGTTACAACGACAACGCGGTGCACGAATCCCTCGATTATGGCGCCGCCCGGGTGATTTCGCTGGACGGCGACCTGAAGCATCTGACCTGCCGGGACTTTTTCAGTTTCCAGCAAAAGCAGTTCGCCTACGCGGAAAGCTGGGCGATAGAGCGCTTTCGTCAGGGCAAACGTTGCGGTTTCGCCGCCATCGTACTGCACACGCTGGGAGCGTTTGTCAAAACCTGGCTGTTACGGGCCGGCTTTCTGGACGGCAAACAAGGACTGCTGCTGGCCATCGTGAATGCACAGTACACGTTTAACAAATATACTGGTCTATGGGCCCTGAATAACCGGCGCGACACTCACCAGGAACATCAGCACCATGAAGACTAGAGCCATCTATCCCGGCACCTTTGACCCGCTGACCAACGGCCATCTGGACCTGTTGACACGCGCGACGCGCATGTTCGATCACCTGATTCTGGCTATTGCCGCCAGCCCTGGCAAAAAAACGCTGTTTACGCTGGAAGAACGAGTGGCGCTGGCTAAAGAAGCCACGCGGCATCTGTCGAACGTCGAGGTGGTTGGGTTTACCGATCTGATGGCTAATTTCGCCCGGCAGCAGCAGGCGACGATTCTGGTGCGGGGGTTACGCGCCGTGTCTGACTTCGAATACGAACTGCAACTGGCCAAAATGAACCACCACCTGATGCCGACGCTGGAAAGCATATTTCTGATGCCATCGGAGCAGTGGTCTTTCATCTCATCGTCTCTGGTTAAAGAAGTTGCCCGTCACGGCGGCGACGTTTCACACTTTTTGCCCGCCCCCATTGCTCTGGCGCTGCAGCAGAAGCTGGCATGACGTATTTGTTATTAATATTCAGAGCCGGGAATAAATATACATCGTCATAGTAAATCTTAATGCATACCAGAGTTCAGATAGGCTTTTCGGATGCATGTATAACAAATGACAGATATTTTCTTTTATTACACGGCGAGAGAGCTCTCGACGAAGAGGCGACTGGGAAACACCTTTTCTGATCAATCCAAATAAATTTCGGCTTTCAGACTGAGCATGGCTCAACAAGGCAATATATAAATCTCTGTCATCTTTTCTGGTTTTAGCTATACGGGTAAGACAAGAAATAATATCAATATAACTATTTGTTCTTGAATGAATTTTTTCGAAAGAAACAGATCGGGTGATTGAGTTTACATTTCCACGACGGTATCCATAAATCGGTTTTTCACAAAAACCAATACGTTTTACCGACAGCGCCAGCAGAGTTGTCCATAAGATATCCTCATGTAACATACCGCGAATAAACGAGAGTTCTCCCTCTAAGATGATTTCTCTACGAATCAGCTGCAACCATGCAAAATGGGGCCATTCTTTGTTGTTAACACAATGAACAATCCATTCCTCACCTGAAATGAGATCTCCCCAGGGCTGTTTCGTGAGTAATGTCTTCCCAGATTCCTGAATAGGATCATCCTTAAAGGTGAAGGCATTCCCGATTAAAACATCGACATTCTGGTTTTTGGCTTCTGCCACCCAGTGAGAGAACATATTCGGTGAGACCCAATCATCACCGTCAACAAATCCGATATATTCTCCCTGGGCCTGTTTTAACCCCGCATTACGAGCAGCAGACAATCCTTGATTTGGCTGGTCAACGATTATTATCCGCGAATCCTGCTGTGCAAAATTCTTCAATATTGCCAGGCTGTTATCAGTTGAGCCGTCGTTAACAGCAATGATCTCAAAAGAAATATCATCCTGCTGGAGTAAACATGGAAATAAGACATCCAGATATTTTTCACAATTAAAAACTGGCACGATAATGCTTATATCTATATGACCCATTCGATTCCCCATGCGTTGTTAACGCTGGCAACATTTACAAAAAAAAGTACTGCGCTGGCCCTGCTTGATGCTCTCAATCGGCGTGCCGCAATGGTGGCAGGGCTCGCCGCTACGGCCATAGACCTGTAACTCCTGCGCAAAATAACCCGGTTTGCCGTCAGACTGCAGGAAATCCCGCAGCGTGGTGCCGCCCTGCTCAATCGAGCGTTGCAATACCTGTTTGATGGAACGTACCAGTTGGTCCGCTTCAACCTCAGACAACGAACCCGCCGACCGGTTCGGCAGAATACCGGCGTTAAACAGCGACTCGCTGGCGTAGATGTTGCCTACGCCCACCACCAGCTTGTTGTCCATAATCCACAGCTTGACCGGCGTTTTACGGCCGCGGGATTGGGTGAACAGATAGCGACTGGAAAAGTCGTCGCTCAGCGGTTCTGGCCCCAGATGCGCCAGTACCGAGCTGGTCGTTGGATCATCGCACCACAGCCAGGCGCCGAAACGACGCGGGTCGGTATAGCGCAGCACCTTGCCGCTGTCCATCACCAGATCGACGTGGTCATGCTTATCCGGCTCGCTGTATTGCGGCAATACCCGCAAACTGCCGGACATGCCAAGATGGACGATTATCCAGCCGGTCGGCAGTTCAATCAGCAGGTATTTGGCGCGCCGCTGCACACTCAGCACCGGCGTATCGCTCAGCGACAGAATTTCAGGAGAGACGGGCCAGCGCAGGCGCGCGTTACGCACCTCGGCATACAAAATGGTATGACCGACCAGCCAGGGTGAAATGCCGCGGCGGCTGGTTTCCACTTCGGGTAATTCTGGCATGCGTCCTCCGGTGAAACGTCCTGCTGAAGCGATAAAAAAACCCGGCCGAAGCCGGGTTTTTCAGGTCCACTAAAATTACTTGATTTTAGCTTCTTTGTAGACGACGTGCTGACGAACGACTGGATCGAATTTTTTCAGTTCCAGTTTTTCCGGCATCGTACGTTTGTTCTTCGTAGTGGTATAGTAGTGACCAGTACCAGCAGAAGAAACCAGCTTGATCTTCTCGCGAACACCTTTAGCCATGATTCAGTTCCTTAATACTTTTCACCACGGGCACGCAGATCGGCCAGAACCGCTTCGATACCCTTTTTATCGATAACACGCATACCTTTAGCAGATACGCGCAGCGTTACAAAACGCTTCTCACCTTCAACCCAAAAACGATGGGAATGCAGGTTTGGCAGAAAACGGCGTTTAGTCGCATTCATTGCGTGGGAACGGTTATTACCGGTCACCGGACGCTTGCCAGTAACTTGGCAGACTCGGGACATGTCTATTCTCCAAAAATCAAATCAGCTCGAGCTTCGTAGAGGGTGTCGGCCGCCTCGTCAGGCTTTAGAGCCCATCTCAGCAACTTCACTGAAAAGACTCTGTCATCAGGGTAAACCTGCTGAGATAGGCTCTTAACGCCACACCCAAGATTCTCAAAGGTGGCGTAGTATACGCTTTGAAGCGTATGCGCTCAAGTCCCGAACAACTAAAGATCCCCCAGGATCGCGGAAATATCTTTCAAATCCACCCTCGCTCGGCAAAAGAAACGTACTCGCCGCGCCCGATAACCAGGTGGTCGAGCACCCGAATTTCCAGCAACTGGCAGGCCTGCACGATTTTTCCGGTGATGGAACGGTCGGCCTGACTGGGCTCCGCCCGACCGGACGGATGGTTATGCGCCAGAATCAGCGCGGCGGCGTTGGCTTTGAGAGCCTCGCGCACAATTTCACGCGGATGCACCTCCACGCTGCTGATCGTGCCGGCGAACATTTCCTGATGACGAATCACCCGATGCTGGTTATCCAGAAACATCACCAGAAAGATCTCCCGTTCATGATGCGCCAGCAGCAATTGCAGATACTGCTGCGTCACTTCCGGGTTAAGCATGGCGTCCTCCCGCGCCAGGTGGGAAGAAAACAGCCGCCGGGCCAGTTCCGCCACCGCCTGCAACTGCGTATATTTGGACACCCCCACGCCCCGTGCGGTGCAAAAGGTGTCCTTGTCCGCCATCATGAGATGATACAACGACCCAAATTGCACCAGCAGACTTTCCGCCAGTTGCATCACATGCGTACCTGCGATGCCGGTACGCAGAAAGATCGCCAACAGTTCCGTATCGCTCAGTGCCCCGGCGCCCAGCGTCATCAGTTTTTCACGCGGCGCACACCCGTCATTCCATGCCATTGCCACTCTCCTTCCCGAACGGTGGCCTATCATCCCATGCGTCCGCCAAAGGGACGACAGGCCGGTGCGCGGGTTGCGAGGCGTTCCGCAATTTTTTCTGCATCAGGAAATGCGATACCTAACATTCTTCGACCTGCGGCAGCTTATGATAAAATGCAGCCTCTTTTCGGCTGACAAACGGATATAACGATGACAGATTCTTCCAGTCTGCACGGGCTTTCCGGCACGCTGCTTGCGGAAAAACGGCTTGCAGGAAAACATATCGTACTGGGCATCAGCGGCGGCATCGCCGCCTACAAATGCCCGGAACTGGTTCGACGCCTGCGCGACAGAGGCGCCGAGGTGCGCGTGGTGATGACGCCCGCTGCCAGCGCGTTTATCACGCCTTTAACGCTGCAGGCAGTGTCCGGTCATCCGGTATCGACCGATCTGCTGGATCCCGCCGCCGAGGCCGCCATGGGCCATATCGAGCTGGGGAAATGGGCGGACCTGGTGATTCTGGCTCCTGCGTCAGCAGACCTGATCGCCCGGATGGCGGCAGGCATGGCCAACGATCTGCTGACTACCGTCTGTCTGGCGACGGCGGCGCCTGTCGCCATCGCACCGGCCATGAACCAGCAGATGTACCGGGCCGCCGCCACACAGCACAATCTGGGCGTATTGGCTGCCCGAGGCGCGTTGATCTGGGGTCCGGACAGCGGCAGTCAGGCCTGTGGCGATGTCGGCCCCGGCCGGATGATTGATCCGCTGGAGATTGTGGCGAACGCTGACGCGCACTTCGCTCATGTCAATGATCTGCAACACCTCAGTGTTATGGTTACGGCAGGGCCGACGCGTGAAGCGCTGGATCCGGTGCGCTTCATCAGCAATCACAGTTCCGGGAAAATGGGATTCGCCATCGCCGCCGCCGCCGCCGCGCGCGGGGCTCGCGTGACGCTGGTGGCAGGCCCGGTTAATTTACCGACGCCTGATAACGTCACCCGTATTGATGTCATCAGCGCGCAGGAAATGCATCAGGCCGTGATGCGTGAAGCGCCGCAGCAGAATATCGTGGTGGGCTGCGCCGCCGTGGCGGACTACCGGGCGCAGGCGATCGCCGATGAAAAGATCAAAAAACAGGGCGATGAAATCAGTGTCACTTTGGTCAAAAATCCGGATATCATCGCCGATGTGGCCGCCATGAGCGAAAACCGTCCTTATGTTGTCGGGTTTGCCGCCGAAACCAGTAATGTGGAAGAATACGCGCGCCAGAAACTGGCCCGCAAACAGCTGGACCTGATTTGCGCGAATGATGTATCCCTTTCCGATCAAGGGTTTAATTCGGAAAACAATGCATTGCATCTTTTCTGGCCGGGCGGGGATAAGCGCCTGCCGCACGGCAGCAAACACCTGCTGGGCCAACAGTTAATCGACGAGATTGTCAGCCGTTATGATGAAAAAAATCGACGTAAAAATTCTTGATGCGCGTATCGGGCAACAGTTCCCGTTGCCGACCTATGCAACGCCGGGTTCCGCCGGGCTGGACTTGCGTGCCTGTCTGGACAGCGCGGTGGAACTGGCGGCTGGCGCAACCACGCTGGTGCCGACCGGTCTGGCTATCCACATCGCCGACCCGTCGCTGGCTGCGGTGATCCTGCCTCGTTCGGGTCTCGGCCACAAACATGGCGTGGTGCTGGGCAACCTGGTAGGCCTGATCGATTCCGACTACCAGGGTCAGCTGATGGTGTCGGTCTGGAACCGCGGCAGTCAGTCTTTCACCATCGAACCCGGTGAACGCATTGCCCAGATGGTATTCGTGCCGGTAGTGCAGGCCGAATTCAATCTGGTTAACGATTTTGTCGGCAGCGAACGGGGAGAGGGTGGTTTCGGCCATTCCGGCCGTCACTGATACGCCACATCCCTGCCTCCCAGGAAAACTATAAAGCCACAGCGTTAATGCGACTGTGGCGCTATCTGGTGTTTGTCCGTCACATTTTTATCAAGGGTCTTTTCTGACATGGCAGAGAAAGAAAATACGAAAAGGAATCGTCGCGAAGAAATTCTGCAGGCACTGGCGCAGATGCTGGAATCCAGCGACGGCAGTCAACGCATTACCACCGCCAAGCTGGCCGCCACCGTCGGCGTTTCAGAAGCCGCGCTTTACCGACACTTTCCCAGCAAAACGCGGATGTTTGACAGCCTGATCGAATTTATTGAAGACAGCCTGACCACTCGCATCAACCTGATTCTGCAGGATGAAAAAGACACCTTTAACCGGCTGCGGCTGATTTTGTTGCTGATTCTTGGCTTTGCGGAGAAAAACCCCGGCCTGACGCGCATTCTCACCGGTCATGCGCTGATGTTCGAGCAGGATCGGTTGCAGGGCCGTATCAACCAGCTGTTTGACCGAATCGAATCCCAGTTGCGTCAGGTGCTGCGCGAACACAAGCTGCGCAGCGGCGAAGCGTTCCGCCATGACGAAACGCTGCTGGCCAGCCAGTTGCTGGCTTTCTGCGAAGGTATGCTGTCGCGCTTTACCCGTTCCGAGTTCCGCACCCTACCCACGCAGGATTTCGATACCCGCTGGCCGCTGCTGGCTGCCCAGCTTCAGTAACCGCACCGCGTGGCAAATCGCCACGCCGCTTATTGCACACCCTGAATTTCACACGCCGAACTGCGCGCGATAGGCTTTCACCGCCTCCAGATGCGCGGCCATCTCCGGTTTTTCAGCCAGATAGGTAATCAGACCCCCCAGGGTGATGATCGACGTAACCTTGCACTGGTAGTCGCGTTCCACTTCCTGAATGGCGGACAGTTCGCCGCGGCCGCGTTCCTGACGGTCCAGCGCGATCAACACGCCCGCCAGCGTCGCCCCCTGCGCGGCGATGATTTCCATCGACTCGCGGATAGCGGTGCCGGCGGTAATCACATCGTCCACCAGCATGATACGGCCTTTCAGCGGGCTGCCGACCAGATTGCCGCCCTCGCCATGATCCTTGGCTTCCTTACGGTTGAAGCAGTACGGCACGTCGCGGTCGTGGTGCTCCGCCAGCGCCACCGCGGTGGTGGTGGCAATCGGAATGCCCTTGTAGGCCGGCCCGAACAAGACGTCGAATTCGACGGCGGCGTCCACCAGCGCCTCGGCATAAAAGCGCCCCAACAACGCCAGATCGCGCCCGGTGTTGAACAGCCCGGCATTAAAGAAATAGGGACTGATACGCCCGGATTTCAGGGTAAATTCGCCGAACTTCAATACCTGCTTGCTGAGTGCGAATTCGATAAACTGGCGCTGGTAGGCTTTCATGACTCCCTCTCCTGTAACGACGGCGGATGGCGGGGCACCCCGCCGCCCTGACGACATAGCATAAAAAAATGATGGCATAAAAAAGCGACCACTGGGGTCGCTTTGAAAAATCAGTCGGCCAGTGCGGCCTTCTGCGCTTTGACAATATCTTCGATGCCTCGGCGCGCCAGCGCCAGCAACGACAACAACTCGTCATGGCTGAATGGCTCGCCCTCGGCGGTGCCCTGCACCTCGATCATACGGCCATCTTCGGTCATCACCACGTTCATGTCGGTTTCCGCCGCGGAGTCTTCCACGTATTCCAGGTCGCACACCGCTTCACCGTTGACGATCCCGACCGATACCGCCGCCACCATGCCTTTCAGCGGGCTGGTTTTCAGCTTGCCGCTGGCCACCATGCCATTCAGCGCATCGGCCAGGGCCACACAGGCGCCGGTGATGGACGCGGTACGAGTGCCGCCATCGGCCTGCAGCACATCGCAATCCAGCGTGATGGTGAATTCACCCAGTTTGTTCAGATCGACCGCGGCGCGCAGCGAACGGGCGATCAGGCGCTGGATTTCCAGCGTACGGCCACCCTGCTTGCCTTTCGCCGCTTCGCGGGCGTTACGGCTGTGGGTAGAACGCGGCAGCATACCGTATTCAGCGGTAATCCAGCCTTGTCCCTGACCTTTCAGAAAACGCGGTACCCCTTCTTCCACTGTGGCGTTGCACAACACCTTGGTATCGCCAAACTCAACCAGCACCGATCCTTCGGCATGTTTGGTGTAGCTACGGGTTAATGTGAGAGGGCGAATTTGCTGGGCATTTCGGCCTGTTGGGCGCATGGATCGTCTCCGGGCAGGTTCATTAAACTGGCGCGCATTATACGGTCTTCCCCCTGCCCTGCCTACCGCCAGTCGCGATTAAAATTTCATCAACTTTTCCGCCGCCATCCGCCTCATTGGCTGGAGAGCCGCCGCCCGGCCATGTAGAATGCGGGCATTGTCCATCCGCTGGCCGTTGATGCCCATGAGTGACCCAGCCTCTTCACCGACGTCGCCCGACAAGAAAATCCCCTGGCAGCAGCAGGGCTCGACGCCGGATTACCGCTTTTCGCTGGCCAACGAGCGTACTTTTCTGGCCTGGATCCGCACCGCGCTGGCGTTTCTGGCGGGTGCCGTCGCCATTGACCAGTTTGCGCCCACGCTGGCGCCGCCCGCCGTCCGGGACGGTATAGCCGCGTTTCTGTCGCTGGCGGCGGCGCTGCTGGCGTGGATGGCTTATCGACGCTGGGCCGACAACGAGCGGGCGATGCGCACCGGGCAAGCGCTGCCTTATACCCGTCTGCTGATTATCATCGCCAGCTGCGTGAGCGCCATTTCCGTCGCGCTGGCTTTGGTTATCCTGCTGCTGTAGCCGCCATGACTCCCTCTGCCGATAACCCGCCGCGCGATCCGGGCCTGCAGCCGGAACGCACGCGGCTTGCCTGGTCGCGGACCGCTTTTGTGCTGCTGGTCAACAGCGTACTGCTGTTGAAAGCCGGATCGATGAAAAGCCAGCCGCTGATGCTGGTTGTCGGGCTGTTTCTGCTATTGATGACGCTGATGACCTATATCTGGTCGCGCCTGCGGTTGCGCGCCCTGCTACGCAGCGGCTACCCCTGTATCCGGCAATCGATGTGGATGATGCGGCTACTGATGCTGACGGTGATGGCAACCGCGCTGAGTCTGCTGCTCGGGCTGGCGGTCTCCTGAACCGTCCCGCCGCCGTTTTCCCCACTGATACAAAAGATTTTGATCTGCCTGTTTCGGCATAACCCACCGCTATACCCTGCCGGCATTTGCAAACATTAATCCTTAAATAACAATAAATTATATAAAACCAACCCTATAACGTCAGGTTATACCCCACCCATAAACAAGCATTCGTCAGAAAAAAAGCATCGTGGAATAGTCTTAGACATCACCTTTATGCAACCACTATGCAACCACGGATAAGACATCATGCTGATTCCACAACCTTACCTGCTTTTTCTTGGCGACGTGACCGACCCGCTGGCGGTGAAAACGGCGCGCGGCATTCACACCTGGCGCCCCGAACAGTGCGTAGGACAGCTGCGCCTGCCGGGCAGCACGGTGTCGCTGGGGCTCGATGATCTGGATATTCCGTCCGCCGTGGCGCGCGGCGCCAAAACGCTGGTGCTGGGTACCGCCAACGCCGGCGGTTTTCTGCCGCCGCACTGGCTGGATACCGTGCGCGCCGCTATCGAAGCCGGCATGAACGTCGCCAACGGCCTGCATCAGCGCCTGATCGACGTCCCCGGTTTGCAGGCGCTGGCGGAACAGCATCAGGTACAGCTGTTCGATATTCGCCACCTGCGCCCGGAACTGACCGTCGGCAGCGGCAAAAAACGCAGCGGCAAGCGTGTGCTGACCGTCGGTACCGACTGTTCGGTCGGTAAAATGTACACCTCGCTGGCGCTGGAATCCGCCATGCGCGCGCAGGGTCTGAAAGCCGATTTTCGCGCCACCGGCCAGACCGGGGTGCTGGTCGCCGGCGACGGCATCGCCATTGACGCGGTGATCGCCGACTTCATCGCTGGCGCGGCGGAAGCGCTGTCTCCGGCCAACGACGACGACCACTGGGATATCGTCGAAGGCCAGGGCTCGCTGTTTCATCCGTCCTACGCCGGGGTGACCACCGGTCTTATCCACGGCGCGCAGCCGCACTGGCTGGTGATGTGCCACGAAATGGGTCGCCCGCACATGCGCCACCTGCCCCATCAGCCGATGGTGGAACTGGGCGACTGCGTGGACGCCAACCTGCGCGCCGCCCGCGTCACCAATCCGGACGTGCAGTTGGCCGGTTTCGCCATCAACACCTCCAACTATGGCGAACAGGAAGCGCGCGATTACTGCCGTGACCTGAGCGAACGCTTTGGCGTGCCGGCCACCGACCCGATCCGTTTCGGTATCGATGACATTGCGACGCTGCTGAAAACCCGGGGGTAAGCCCATGCGACAGATGCAAATCGAAACCGTGGAACTGCCGCTGGCTCGTCCTTTCGCCATCTCCCGCGG
Organism: Dickeya sp. NCPPB 3274; assembly: GCF_000406205.1. Lineage (NCBI taxonomy): Bacteria > Pseudomonadati > Pseudomonadota > Gammaproteobacteria > Enterobacterales > Pectobacteriaceae > Dickeya > Dickeya sp. NCPPB 3274. The sequence continues at coordinate 4,753,886 of NZ_CM001979.1, forward strand.
CACCCGCACCGCCGTCACGGTAGTGCGCGTCACACTGGAAGAGCGCGGCTTTATCGGTCGGGGAGAATGCACCCCCACCGCGCACTATCAGGAAACCGCCGACAGCGTGACCCGCCAGTTGGAAACCGTGCGTCAGGCGGTGGAAAACGGCATCGATCTGGAAGCATTGCAGCAGTCGTTGCCGCCGGGCTCCGCCCGCAACGCGCTGGACTGCGCCTTATGGCGGCTGAACGCCGCGCTTGCCAGACAAACGCTGTGGCAGCACCTCGCCATTGCGCCGCCGCAGTCGATCATCACCGCCGAGACCCTGAGTCTCGATAGCGTGGAAAACATGGCGAACGCCGCCAAAGACGCGGTCTCCCGCGGCGCGCTGTTGCTGAAAATCAAGCTCGACCGGGAACAGATTCTGGAAAAAGTGGCGGCGATTCGCCAGTCCGCGCCCAACGTGACGCTGATTGTGGACGCCAACGAAGCCTGGGGCGGGCTAGAGCTGGAGCCGCTGCTGCGCCAGCTTGCCGCGCATCGCATCGCGATGGTGGAGCAGCCGTTGCCCGCCGGGCAGGACAGCGCGCTGGCGACGTTTGAACACGCCATTCCGGTGTGCGCCGACGAAAGCTGCCATCACCGCGGCGACATCGCCGCCCTGCGCGACCGCTACGAAATGATCAACATCAAGCTGGACAAGTGCGGCGGGCTAACCGAAGCGCTGGCGATGGTGGCGGAAGCGCGCCAGTACGACCTGCGCATCATGGTGGGCTGCATGCTTGGCTCCTCGCTGGCGATGGAAGCCGCCATGCCGGCGGCGCTGGCCGCCGAACACGTGGATCTGGACGGCCCGATCTGGCTGGCGGCGGACAGTTCGCCGTACCTGACGTATAACCTCGGCCGCATCTGGCTGTGACAGAACCTACCGGAGTGACGATGACGGATACCACCCCAACCGCAATCCCTGCTGCGATCGCGTCCGACCCGGCGTCGCAACCGGTGCTGGAGATCGATGACCTGAGCGTTAGCTTCAGCGGCCGCTCCGGCACCCATCTGGCGCTCAAGGGCGTCTCTTTCAGCCTCAACAAAGGGGAAGTGGTGGCCGTGGTCGGCGAGAGTGGCTCCGGCAAGTCGGTCACCTCTCTGACGGTAATGGGGCTGCTGGCCGCTTCCGCCCGCATTGAACGCGGCGGCATCCGCTTTATCGATAGCACCGGACGACGCCACGACCTGCTGAGCATGAAGGACGACGCCCGCCGTCGGCTGCGCGGCCGCGATATGGCGATGATCTTTCAGGAACCGATGACCTCGCTCAACCCGGTGCTGAAAGTGGGCGACCAGCTCACCGAAGCGTTGCTGGACCACCAGATGTGCGACGCCGCCAGCGCCGAGCGCAAAGCGCGCGAGCTGCTGCGCAAGGTACGCATCGCCGACATCGATCGGGTGATGAACAGCTACCCGCACTCGCTGTCCGGCGGCATGCGTCAGCGGGTGATGATCGCTCAGGCACTGGCCTGCGACCCGCAGTTGCTGATCGCCGACGAACCGACTACCGCGCTGGATGTGACGGTGCAGGCGCGCATCCTGCAAATCCTGCGCGACCTGCAACGCCAGAGCAACATGTCGGTGTTGTTCATCACCCACGACATGGGCGTGGTGGCGGAAATCGCCGACCGCGTGGTGGTGATGTACCGCGGCGAGGTGGTGGAACAGGGAACGGTGGACGCCATTTTCAACCGCCCGCAGCACGACTACACCAAAGCGCTGCTGGCGGCAGTGCCGCGGCTGGGCGACATGCGCGACCGCGCCTGGCCCCGCCGTTTCCCGCTGCTGGGGCAGCAAAACGCCGCGCCCGAACAGGACCATACCACCGCGCGTTATGACGCGCCGCCGCTGCTCGATATCCGCGGCCTGAAAGTCTATTACCCGATACGCAGCGGCATTCTCTCCTCCGTCACCCACCGGGTACATGCGGTGGAACAGATCGATTTCGCCGTCTGGCCGGGCGAAACGCTGGCGATTGTCGGCGAATCCGGCTGCGGCAAATCCACTACCGGACGGGCTTTGCTGCGTCTGGTGGAAAGCCAGACCGACAGCCTGCTGTTCGACGGGCAGGAAATCGCCAGCCTGCGCGACCGCGACTTCCAGCCGCTGCGTCGCAAAATGCAGATGGTGTTTCAGGACCCGTACGCCTCGCTCAACCCGCGTCTGACCGTCGGTTTCACCATCGCCGAGCCGCTGCTGCTGCACGGGCTGGTGAAATCGCTGGAAGACGCCACGCCGCAGGTACAGGCGCTGCTGAAAAGCGTCGGCCTGCAACCGGAACACGCCCAGCGCTATCCGCACGAATTTTCCGGCGGCCAGCGCCAGCGTATCGCCATCGCCCGCGCTATGGCGCTGCAACCGCAGGTGATCATCGCCGATGAGGCGGTGTCGGCGCTGGACGTGTCGATTCAGGCGCAAGTGGTCAACCTGATGATGGATTTACAGCAGAAAACCGGCGTGTCGTGGATTTTCATCTCCCACGACATGGCGGTGGTGGAACGCATCGCCAACCGCGTGGCGGTGATGTACCTCGGTCAGATCGTGGAAATCGGCCCGCGTCAGTCGGTATTCAACAATCCGCAGCATCCGTATACCCGACGCCTGCTGGCTTCGGTGCCGATCGCCGACCCCGGCCGCCGCTATGCGCGCGAGCTGGACGACAGCGAAATCCCCTCGCCGCTGCGCAAGGCGAACGAGGTGGTGGAAAAAGCCCGTTACCGCGAAGTCGCCCCGCACCATTGGGTGAGCGAAGCCGGGCTCGGGCAGCAGTAAACCGTTGTCAGTTTGTCAGTGATAAACAGCAGTACCGTCCAACACCAGGGACACCTCACGTCACCGTGAGCGATAACAAGCCGTCATACACGAACGGTTGATTAAATCAAAAAAAACAAAAAGTTAATAAAAGCAGCAATCACAACCAGCAACACACACCATTTACAGGAGACACCATGAAACCGTTACTATCCGCAGTAACTTCACGCCGTTCCGCTGTCGCTCTTGGGCTGTCATTGTGTCTGGCCGCTGCGGCTCAGGCACAGGATCTGCGCATTTCCATGTATGCCGATATTACCGGGCTGGACCCGCACGATACCTCGGACACCCTGAGCTACTCCATCCAGAGCGGAATTTTCGAGCGTCTGTTCCAGTTCGACAACCAGATGAAACTGGTACCGCGGCTGGCCACCGGTTACACCGGCAACGCCGACGCCACCGAATTCACCATCACCCTGCGCGAAGGCGTCACCTTCCAGGACGGCACGCCGTTCAACGCCGATGCGGTGAAAGCCAACCTTGACCGTCTGGCCGATCAGACCAAAGGGCTCAAGCGCAACAGCCTGTTCAACATGATCAAAAGCGTGACGGTACTGTCGCCGACGCAGGTGAAAATCGAGCTGAACAAATCGTTCGGCGCCTTCGTCAACACGCTGGCCCACCCGTCGGCGGTGATGCACAGCCCGGCGGCGCTGAAACAGTATCCGGACGAAACCCAACTGCGCGTGCACCCGGTCGGCACCGGCCCGTTCAAGTTCTCCGAATGGCAGCAGGGTAAAGACGTCAAGCTGGTGAAATACGACAACTACTGGCAGAAAGGCTGGCCGAAAGTCGATAGCGTGACCTTCTACCCGTCGCCGGAAGACGCCACCCGCGTCGCGGCGCTGAAATCCGGCCAGTCCGACGCCATCTACCCGCTGCCGTCCGATCTGGTAAAAACCGTTGAAGATGACGCCAAGCTGGCTATCCAGCGCGACCCCAGCATCTATCTGTACTACATGGCGATCAACACCCAGCACGCGCCGTTGAACGACGTGCGTGTACGTCAGGCGCTGAACTACGCCATCAACCGTACCATCTGGCTGAAAGTCGGCTTTGCCGGCATGGGCCTGCCCGCCGCGTCCGCCATGGCGCCGCGCGTACAGTTCTTCAACAGCCAGAGCGAACCGAACTACACCTACAGCCCGGCCAAGGCCAAAGAACTGCTGAAAGAAGCCGGCTACGAAAAAGGGCTGGAGCTGAAACTGTGGACCACCAACACCACCGCCGCGGTGCGTAGCGCCCAGTTCTTCAAACAGCAGCTGGAACAAGTCGGCATCAAGGCGACCGTCACCCCGATGGATTCCGGCGCGCGCAACGAAAAACTGTGGGGCGTGAAAGACCCGAAACAGGCCGAGTTTGACCTGTACTACGGCGGCTGGTCGCCGTCCACCGGCGATGCCGACTGGGCGCTGCGTCCGCTGTTCGCTACCGAGTCCTGGGTGCCGAAAGCCTACAACGTCTCTTACTACAGCAACCCGGATGTGGACAAAGCCATCATGGCCGGTCTGGCGACCCCGGATAACGACAAACGCGCCGCCGCTTACGCCGATGCTCAGAAGCTGATCTGGAAAGACGCGCCGGTGGTGTTCCTGGGCGTGCCGGACAACCTGGTGGGCAAAGTGAAAAATCTGTCCGGCGTTTACATGCTGGCTGACGGTTCGCTGATCTTCGATCAGGCTGAGTTCAAGTAATCGCACAGGGGATCGCCATGTTTGCTTATATCGTCCGACGTTTGCTGGAAATGATCCCGGTCTTGCTGGTGATCTCCCTGTTGGTGTTCGGTTTTATCAAGCTGTTACCGGGTGACCCGGCGCGGATCTACGCCGGCCCCGACGCCCCCATCGAGGCGGTGGAAGCCGCCCGTGAGCGTCTGGGGTTGAACGATCCGTTGCCGCAGCAGTACCTCAACTGGCTGGATGGGCTGGTGCACGGCGATCTCGGCATCACCTACCGCACCCAACAGCCGGTGCTGACGGTCATCCAGAAAAGTTTTATGCCGACGCTATGGCTGGCGCTGGCCGGTTTCGCCTGGTCGGTGATCCTCGGCCTGCTGATCGGCGTGTTTGCCGCGCTTAAACGCGGCAAGTGGCAGGATTGGTCGCTGATGAGTCTGGCGGTGGGCGGTATCTCGATGCCGCCGTTCTGGCTCGGCCTGCTGCTGATCCAGTTCGTCGCCATGCCGTTCGGCGTATTCTCGGTCAGCGGCTACAACAAACCGGCCGACATTATTCTGCCCGCGCTGACGCTGGGCGCCTCGGTGGCCGCCGTGATGGCGCGCTTTACCCGTTCCGCTTTCCTGGAAGTGATGCAGGAAGATTATGTACGCACCGCCCGCGCCAAAGGGCTACGCCAACGGCTGATCGTCTGGAAACACGTGATGCGCAACGCGCTGATTCCGGTTATCACCATGCTCGGGTTGCAGTTCGGCTTTCTGCTGGGCGGCTCCATTGTGGTGGAAAGCGTGTTCAACTGGCCGGGGCTCGGCTGGCTGTTGATCGAATCCATCAAGACGCAGGATCAGCCGGTGATTCAGGCGCTGGTGATGCTGTTCGTGTTTGAATTTATCCTGATTAATCTGCTGGTCGACCTGCTGTACGCGGTGGTGAACCCGGCCATTCGTCTACGTTAGGAGCTGCGATGAACACTTCTCAAGAGCCGACCGTGGCGACCCCATCCGCCCTGAACGACAGCGCGATTCGTTCACCGTGGCGCGATTTTCTGCATGCGTTCGTCCGCAACCCGATGGCGTTGGCTTCCGGCGGTTTTGTGCTGCTGCTGGTGCTGGTGGCGGTGTTCGCCCCCTGGCTGGCGCCCTGGAATCCGATGGATCCGGACTGGATGGCGCTCGGCGCGGCGCCGACCACCAGCCACTGGATGGGCACCGACGATCTGGGCCGCGACGTGATGAGCCGCATTATTTACGGCGCGCGCATTTCGCTCTACATCGGCATCGTCTCGGTTACGCTCGGCATGCTGGCGGGCATCGCCCTCGGTTTGCTGGCGGGCTATTATGGCCGCAGCATCGACATGCTGATCATGCGCGGTTGCGACGTACTGTTCGCCTTTCCCGGCATGCTGCTGGCGATCGCGGTGGTGGCGATCCTTGGCCCTGGCCTCAATAACGTGATTATCGCGGTGGCGGTGTTCAGCGTGCCGGTATTCGCCCGTATCGTGCGCGCCTCCACGCTGTCGCTCAAGCAGGCGGCCTATGTCGAAGCGGTGCGCTGCGCCGGCGCGCCGGACCGGGTGATTCTGCTGCGTCATATTCTGCCGGGCACGCTGTCGAACGTGATCGTTTATTTCACCATGCGCATCGGCACCAGTATCCTGACCGCGGCCGGCCTGAGTTTCATCGGCCTGGGGCCAGAGCCGGACGTGCCCGAGTGGGGCAACATTCTGGCGATGAGCCGCAGCATGATGATGGCGGGACAATGGCACGTCAGCGTGTTCCCCGGTCTGGCTATCTTCTGCACCGTGCTGGCGTTCAACCTGCTGGGCGACGCGCTGCGCGATACGTTGGACCCGAAACTGAAAAGCTGAGCAAACACACCATGACATGTTACCAACAGGCACGACTGGCGCCGCTGCTGCAACGCTGGCGCTCGGAACGACAGCTCGGCACGCCGCGTACGCCGCTCGGCCCGCATAACCGCCTGAGCGACGTGCCCGGCGTGCGGGTCGGCCACCATACGCTGGCGCAGGGCGAGATTCAAACCGGCGTCACCGCCATCGTGCCGCCCGGCGATAACCTGTTTACACACCCGTTGCCCTGCGGCGCCGCGGTGCTCAACGGCTTCGCCAAACCGGTGGGGCTGGTGCAGATCGAAGAGCTGGGACGATTGCAGACGCCTATCCTGCTCAGCAACACCCTGTCGGTCGGCACGTTGTTTACCACGCTGGTGCGCGACGCCATTGGCCGCAATCCGGAACTGGGCCGTAGCCTGCCGACCGTTAACCCGCTGGCGCTGGAGTGCAACGACGGCTGGCTTAACGATATTCAGGCGCTGGCGGTAAGCGAAGAGATGGCGCGCGCGGCGCTGGATAGCGCCACGGCCGATTTTGCCCGCGGCAGCGTCGGCGCCGGGCGCGGCATGAGCTGCTTTGCGCTCAAAGGCGGCATCGGCACCGCCTCCCGGCTGATTCCGGAACTGAACGCTACCCTCGGCGTGCTAGTGCTGGCCAATTTCGGCACCCTCTCCGCCCTGACGCTGGACGGCGTGCAGGTCGGCGAGGCGATCGCGCCGCTGCTGCCGGAACTGGCGCCCCAGCGCGACGCCGGTTCCATCATCATTGTTATGGCCACCGACGCCGCGCTGGATGCCCGTCAGTTGACCCGCATCGCCCGTCGCGCCGGCGCCGGTCTTGGGCGGCTCGGCAGCTACTGGGGGCACGGCTCCGGCGATATCGCGGTGGCCTTTTCCACCCAACCGACACCCCAACCGCCGGAAGACGCACAGTTGGAACCGCTGCTCAATGCGGCGGCCGACGCCACCGAACACGCGGTGCTGGATGCCCTGCTGCAGGCAGAGGCCGTCACCGGTTTTCGCGGCCACCATCGCCCGGCCCTGACACAGGTGCTGGACCGTCTGGCACAGGATTTCCCCGCATAACCGCCTGATGAAACAGGCGCTAAGGACGCTGACATGAAAGTATTTATTTCTGCGGATATCGAAGGCATCGCGGGCGTGATGCGCCCGGAACAGTGTAGCCCCGGCACACCGGAATACCAGTTAGCCCGCGGGCTGATGGAGCAGGAAGTGAACGCCGCCATTGAAGGCGCCTTCGCCGGCGGCGCCAGCGAGGTGGTAGTGGCCGACAGCCACGCCGCCATGACCAACCTGCGCGCCGAGAATATCGACCCGCGCGCCCGGCTGGTGCAGGGCAAACCACGCGGCTTGTCGATGGTGGAAGGCTTGCAGCAGCAACAGTTCGATGGACTGATGTTCATCGGCTACCACAGCGCCGCCGGAGAACACGGCGTGCTGGCGCACACCATCAACGGCCGGGCGTTTTACCGGGTGCGCATCAACGGCGAAGTGATGGGCGAAAGCGATATCTACGCCGCCGCCGGCGCGGAGCTGAACACCCCGCTGTGGCTGGTGAGCGGCGACGATACGCTGCAAACATGGATCAATCATTACTACCCGGCGGCGGACTACGCCTGCGTCAAACGCGCCATTTCCCAGACGGCGGCGGAGTCGCTGAGTCCGGAAGCGGCCCGCAACGCCATCCGGCTGGCGGCGACTCAGGCGGTGCAAAAAGCGCATAAAGAGACAACCACCCGCTTGCAACCGCCGTATGAGCTGGAGCTGATGGTCGCCAAACCGGTGCTGGCGGACCTGTTCTGCCTGATTCCAGGCGTCGTCCGCAAAGACGCGATCACCGTGGGCTATCAATCCCCCACCATCGCGCCGATCGTCAGCCTGCTGGGAGCGTTTTCCTATCTGGCGACCACGCAAAACTAAGCGCTCAGTGCACTAAAGGAAGAAAAGATGAAACCGGTCATTGTGATTCATGGCGGCGCAGGCGCGTTAAGCCGCACGGCGATGGACAGCGAGAAAGAACAGCGCTATCGCGCCGCGTTGCAGGCCATTGTGAACCGCGGGCAGGAAATTCTGGCCGCCAACGGCAGCGCGCTGGATGCGGTCACCGAAGCGGTGCGTATGCTGGAAGAGTGCCCGCTGTTCAATGCGGGTAAAGGGGCGGTGTTTACCCATCTCGGCACCCACGAACTGGACGCCAGCATCATGGACGGCCGTTCACTGGAAGCAGGCGCCATTGCCGGTGTTAACCATATCCGCAACCCGGTGCTGGCGGCCCGCGCGGTGCTGGAACGCAGCCCGCACGTGATGTTTACTGCCGACGGCGCCGAAGCCTTTGCCCGCGAGCAGGGGCTGGAGATGGTCGAACCGGACTTTTTCTCCACCGACGAACGTTACCAGCAGTTGCTGAAAGCGCAGGCGGGCGACGGCAAGATCCTGCTGGATCACGACGGCGAACGCCAGGCGCAGGGCGCCGATCCGCTCGATCCGGATCGCAAATTCGGCACCGTTGGTGCGGTAGCGCTGGACGCGGCCGGTAACCTGGCGGCGGCGACCTCCACCGGCGGCATGACCAACAAACGCGCCGGGCGTGTCGGCGACTCGCCGATCGTCGGCGCAGGCTGTTACGCCAACAACCGCACCGTCGCCGTCTCCTGCACCGGCACCGGCGAAGTGTTCATGCGCACCGTCGCCGCCTACGATGTCTCGGCGTTGATGGAATACGGCAACCTGCCGCTGTCGCAGGCCGCCGACAAAGTCGTTATGGAAAAAGTGCTGGCGCTGGGCGGCAGCGGCGGGCTGATCGCCGTCGACCATCAGGGCAACATCGCGCTGCCGTTCAACAGCGAAGGCATGTACCGCGGTTACGGTTACGTCGGCGAAGACGCGGTAGTGGGGATTTATCGGGATTAAACACCCGTCGATGAATCACACCAGAAAGGAGAATCTGCTTTCCTTTCTGGTGCCAGTGGATAAATAGGTCAACCTCACCCGCGCTGATACCGCACCACCCGGCTGCGATTAAGCAGTAGAGTCAGATAGCCGTCTTGTACCAGCAGCGAGAAGCGTTTTTCCCACGGGCCGTCCTGTACCGTGGCGAGCGCGCGGCCGTTGCCGAGCGATTGCAAAGAGCCAGCGATCGCCGCCGGGCCGAGTCCCATCACGATACTATCGCCGTCAATCACCAGTTCGCTGCGAGTGTCCGGCCAGTACCAGCGGCCTTGCAGTTGCGCCACGTTGTTGTCGGCCTCCACCGGCAGAAAGCGGCACGGAGCGTGACCGATTTCTCCTTCGATCGCCATGCCGTGCTGCCGCAGCTTCATCGGCAGATGGCTGGACAGCGACACCACCACACCCGGCGTTTCACTGCGATACAGCGTTTCGGTCGCGCCCAACCAGCAAGCGCCCGGACCTTTCACCTCCAGCCAGTGGCCGCCCTGCTCCGCCGCGTACAGCCCCGGCGTCAGGTCGTGGCCGCGCGTTGGCAGCGGCTGGTCCAGCAACGTGGACATCACCCGCAGCACGCTGTCGTAGGTGGCGACATCTTCCCGGTTGGCGACCAGCGCCACCCCGACCTGCAATACCGGGTCGAGCAGGAAATAACTCTTATAACCCGCGTGAGAACCGCCATGCCCCACCAGCAACGCATCGCCGATGCGGCTGTGCGCCACGCCCAGCCCGTAACCGGTGACGCGGCCGTCGCTCAGGCAACGCGGCTGAGACAGGCGCGCCAGCACGCCTTCGCCCGGCCCCTGATTCATCAGCAACGACTGCAGCCAGACCGTTAAATCGCGCACGCTGCCGGTAACGCAACCGGAAGTAGACAGGTGCAGCCCGGCGCAGGACAACTGCCAGCCCTGCGGCGATTGCCAGTAGCCCGGCACCAGTCCGGGCACGATATCAAACCAGGTTTCCGGCGCGCTTAGCGCAATCCCCAGCGGCTGGTTGATGTGCCGGCGCAGCAGGTCGGCAAAATAGAGGCCTTTGGCTTTCAGCGCTTCCTCCACCAGCCGGTAGCCGGTGTTGGTGTAGGAGATCTCGCTGCCTGCCGGGTAATTCAGACAGCCGTTGTCCGCCAGAAACGCCAGCAGACTGTCGGCCGAGGTGGCGTTGTACACCGACAACCCCAGCAGCGACAGGCTTTCACGCACATCCGGCAGGCCGGAGGTCATGTCCAGCGCCTGCCCGACCGTCACCTTACCGTTCTCGCCGGTCAGTTGCGGCAGATGCCGGCTGAGCGGGTCGGTCAGCGCAAGCTGCGAGCTGGCGGCCCCTGTCACCAGCGAGGCGAACAGATGCTTGGTGACCGAGGCGAAACGCACCACGCTCTGGGTGGTGAACGGCGTTTGCTGCGCCAGATCCGCCAGCCCGCCGCAGCAGGCGGCGCGAATCTGCTCGCCGTCGAACAGAGTGATGGCGCCGCCCGGCTGGCCGGGCTGATTCCAGGACTGGGTGATTGCGTGCGCCTCATCAACGGCACGCTGCCAGTGTAATCTCATGCCGGTTCCTCCAGCGTCATGCTTAAATCATACAGCTCCGCCGTGTGCGGATGATGCAGGTTGCGCGAGCGCAAATGCTCCACGCTGAGCTGTTCCACCATCTCGCCATGCTGCATCACGCCGACGCGCTGACACAGATGGGACACCACCGCCAGATTATGGCTGACCATGATGTAGGTGAGCCTACGCTCCTGACGCAGGTCTGTCAGCAGATTGAGGATTTCCGCCTGCACCGACACATCCAGCGCCGAGGTCGGTTCATCCAGCAGCAGCACTTCCGGCTCGGCGATCAGCGCGCGGGCAATCGCCACCCGCTGGCGCTGGCCGCCGGAGAGCTGGTGGGGAAAACGAAAACGCGCCGCGGCGGGCAGGCCCACCTCTTCCAGCGCCCGGCTAATACGCTGCTCGGCGCGATCGAAGCGGTGCACCAGCAGCGGCTCATGCAAAATACGATCGATGGTCTGGCGCGGATGCAGCGATCCGTACGGATCCTGAAACACCATCTGCACCTGACGGAAAAAGCTGCGATCCCGCCGCGCCAGTTGCGCCATGCCGCCAAACTCGATACGTCCGCGCCACTGGGTATTTAACCCGGCCAGCGCGCGCAAAATGGTGGACTTGCCGGAGCCGCTTTCGCCGACCATGCCGAAGCTGTCGCCGCTTTCCAGCGCGAAGGACACCCCTTTTACCACCTCGACGCTGCCGAAGGCGATGCGCAGGTTTTCTACTTTAATCATGCGTTACACCCGTCATCATGCATTGCACCCATCATGCGTTTCTCCAGGCCGGGTCGCGCTGCAACACCGGCAGTCGATCGCGCGGATGTTTCAACGACGGCAGGCAGGCCAGTAACCCCTGGGTATAAGGGTGCTGCGCCTGTAACAGTTCGCTGGCCTGCAGCATCTCGACGATCCGCCCGGCGTACATCACCGCCACCCGATCGCAGAAGTGCGACACCAGCGGCAGATCGTGGCTGATCAGGATCAATCCCATGCCGCGCTGCGATACCAGATCGTCGATCAGGCACAGGATCTCCGCCTGCACTGTGGCGTCCAGCGCCGACGTCGGTTCATCGGCGATCAGCAGTTCCGGGTCGGGCGCCAGCATCATGGCGATCATCACCCGTTGCCCCATGCCGCCCGACACTTCGTGCGGGTAACACTTCGCCACCCGCTGCGGATCGCGAATGCGCACCTGATTCAGCAGGTCAATGGCGGCGTCCATCGCCGCGCGGCGGCTGCCGCCTTTGTGCTCGCGCCAGGCTTCCGCCACCTGCTGGCCGATGGTCATCACCGGGTTCAGCGAGTACTTCGGGTCTTGCAGGATAAAGCCGACCCGCTTGCCGCGAATCTGGCGTAACGTTTTCTCGCTGGCGCCGCGCAGGTCGATGCCGTCAAAACTCAGTTTGTCGGCCTGAATGCGGGCACTGCCCGGCAGCAACTGCATCAGGCTGCGGGCGGTCAACGACTTGCCGGAGCCGCTTTCGCCGACGATGGCGAACTTCTCCTTGCCGACGCTGAAGCTGACGCCGCGCACCGCCTCAAAAGTTTCCGTCCGGTTGGCGAACGCGATACGGAGGTTCTCAATTTCCACCAGCATTTAGCGCTCCTTCGGGTCCAGCAGATCGCGCAGGCCGTCGCCGAGAAAGTTGAAGGCCAGCGAGGTGAGGAAAATAGCGATACAGGGCACCAGCGGCACCCACCAGGCGTTGAACAGGAAACGGCGCGCGGTAGCGATCATCGTGCCCCATTCCGGCGACGGCGGCTGCGCGCCCATGCCGAGGAAGCCAAGGCTGGCGGCGGTGATGATGATCGAGCTCATGTCCAGCGTCACCCGCACAATCAGGCTCGGCACGCACAGCGGCATGATGTGGCGCAGAATAATACGCAGCGGCGCGGCGCCGGTCAGGCGGCAAGCGGCGATAAAATCGGTGTGGCGAAACTGCAATGTTTCCGCCCGCGCCAGCCGCGCATACGGCGGCCAGGCGGTGAGCGCGATCGCCAGAATGGCGCTTTCCACCCCCGGTTTCAGCGCCGCCACAAACGCCAGCGCCAGCACCAGCCGTGGAAACGCCAGAAAGATATCGGTCAGCCGCATCAGGATTTTATCAAGCAACCCACCGGCGTAACCGGCGATACAGCCGACCAGCAGGCCGATCGGCGCGGTCAACGCCACCACCGCGATCACCATACCCAGCGTGGTGCGACCGCCATATAAAATACGGCTGAATACATCGCGCCCCAGTTCATCAGTACCCAGCCAATGCGCAGCGGACGGCGCCGCCAGCCGGTTGGACAAGTTCTGAAAACCGGGGTCGTACGGCGTCAGCCAGGGCGCGGCCAGCGACAACAGCATGACTGCGGCGATGATGATCAACCCCAGCATCGCCATCGGATTGGTGCGAAACCCCAGCCACAGGCGGTAACGCTGCCCCCACACCGCCTGACGGCGTGTGCTGGGCGTTTCGTCGAGCAACCAGGCTCGTGAGACAAGAAAACTCATGTTACGCGGGGATCCAAAAGTCGATAGAGAATGTCAGCCAGCAGGTTCAGCAGCACGTAGGTCGCGCCCACCAGCAATGTGGCGCCCACCACCGGGTTCATGTCGGCATTGAGCAGCGCGGTAGTGAGGTACTGGCCCAGTCCCGGCCAGGAGAAGACGTTTTCCGTCACCACCGCGCCTTCCAGCAGCCCGGCGTAGGTCAGCGCCAGCACCGTCACCAGTTGCACCGCCACCGTGGGGAAAGCATGCCGCCAGACCACCCGACGGGACGACAGCCCTTTAGCGCGGGCGGTGATCACGAACTCGCCGCCGAGCGCATTGAGCATGAAAGTACGGGTCATGCGGGTGATGTAGGCCATACTGAAATACGCCAGAATCAGCACCGGCTGCACCATGTGCGCCAGCGCATCGCGCAACGCGTCATAGTCGCCCGCCAGCAGCGAGTCCACCGTCAGCAGCCCGGTGACGTGCGGCACCATGTCCTGAAAGATGATGTCCTGCCGCCCCGGCCCCGGCGCAATGCCCAGCACCGCGTAGAAAATCAGCAGGCTCAGCAGCGCCAGCACAAACACCGGCAGCGAATGCCCGGCCAGACAGACGACGCGGATGGTTTGATCCACCCAGCGCCCTTGTCGCACCGCCGCCCACACCCCGAGCGGAATGCCGACCAACGCCGCAACGATGATCGCAGCGGTCGCCAGTTCCAGAGTGGCGGGGAAGTAGCGGGCGATATCGGTGGTCACCGGATTGGAGGTCAGTACCGAGCGACCCAGATCGCCGTGCAGCAGTTGGTTCAGGTAGTGGCCGTACTGCATCCACAGGGGCTGATCCAGCCCCATTTCCTGACGTACCCGCTCCACCACCGCCTGGGGCGCATTGTCCCCGACGGCGGCGAGCACCGGGTCGGTCGGCATGATACGACCGATGAAGAAGGTCAGCACCGATAACCCCAGCAGGGTCAACAACAGGCTGCCGAGCGTACTGCAAAAACGGATCAGTATCTGCATCAGGCTTTCTTCACCTGCTGGTAAGGCACTTTGCTCAATACCGTCATGGTGACGCCGCTGAGGTTCTTACGGCAGGCCAGCGTTTTCTCATCCTGCATCATCAGCGTGAACGGGCTCAGCTCGCGGTGGTTGCGTTGCAGGGTTTCGTACAGCGCGATGCGTTTGGCCGGATCCTGCTCATGCAGCGCCTGTTCGGTCAACTGGTTGAACTTTTCATCCGACCAGCCGCAACGCCAGGCCAGCGTGCGATTGCGGGCGCCGTCGCTGTTGTCGGTGTTGACGCAGAAGGCTTCGGCGTTGGAGTTCGGGTCAAAGTAATCCGCGCCCCACGCCGTTAACGCCAGTTGCTGCTGGCGGGCGCGCATCTTGGTCAGCACCTGACGGTTTTCCGCCGCGATCAGCTTCACCTTGATGCCGATGGCGCCAAGCTGGGTCTGGATCGCCTGCGCGATATCCGGGTACGGCTGGGCGGAGTAGTGATCCAGCGTGATCTCAAAGCCGTCCGGATAACCGGCGTCTTTCAGCAACGCTTTGGCTTTGGCGACATCCAGATGGAACGGGGTGTCGTCCAGCGCCGCCGGAAAGCCGCCCGGCAGGAAGCTCTGATGCACCTTGTGCGTCAGCGGCAGAATGTTTTTCTGGATGCTGTCGTAGTCCAGCGCCCATTTGACGGCCTGCCACACCTGCGGTTTTTTCAGGAATTCGTTGGCGGTGTTGCAGGACAGCAGCATCACGCTGGCGATGCTCTGGCGCACCAGATGGTAGTTGCTGTCGTTCACCAGCGGGCGAATCTGCTCGGTGGTCAGGTTGCGGGCGATATCCACGTCCCCTTTCTGCAGCATCAGCAACTGGGCGGACGGGTCGACGATGTGTTTGAGCAGGACGCGCTTAAAGGCGTTGTCGGTCGGGAAGTGATCGTTTTTCTGCAGGATGATGCTTTCGCTGGCTTTCCAGCTCACCAGCGAGAACGGGCCGGAGCCGGCGCTGTTCTGTTTCAGCCATTGGTTGCCCAGATCGTTGTTCTGCTGGTTGGCCAGCGCCGCCTTTTTCTGCACGATGCTGCCCACCGGCGCGGACAGGCAGTACAGCAGGAAGGTTTCCGCCGCCGGCTTATCCAGGCTTATCACCAGCGTTTTTTCATCCGGCGCGGTGATGTGCTGTTCCACGTTGTCTTTGGTAAAGCCGAACTGGTTGATGATGAACGCCGGGCTCTTGTCCAGCTTGACCGCGCGCTGCAGCGAGAAGGCGGCGTCGTCGGCGGTAACCGGCGAACCGTCGGCGAATTTGGCTTTCGGATTGAGGTGGAAGGTGAAGGTTTTGCTGTCGTTGCCAACCTCCCAGCTGACGGCCAGATCGCCAATCACTTCTTGCGGATTGGCCGGATTTGGCATCACCAGACGCTGGTACAGGTTGCCGATGATTTCGGTCCCCACCGCCTCAAACCCTTCCTGCGGGTCGAGACTGGTCATATTATCGAGCTGCATCGCCATCACCAGCATCGACGGCGGCGTATCAGCAAACGCGGTGTTCAGATTGAGCCAGGACAGGAAAGGCACGGTAGCGCAACCGGCAAGAAAACGTCTTCTGGTGACCATTAATCCCCCAAGTGTCTGATTTTAAAATAAAATAAAATATATTTTTTCTGTCTGCGGCTTGACAGATATCACAGGCGCTGGCTTAAATGGTGGTGCGGTGAACAAAATTTCTCCGCCTGAATGAACCGCACCAGCATGGTGCAGATCAGGTTCCATTTCAGAAAATCATTTTTCTTTCAATCCAGTATCGGTACTTTCTTCCATGTCAGATTCGCCCATGTCAGACAAGCCGCTTGTACATAATCTCCCTGTCTTCGATGGCCACAACGACGTGCTGTCACGCCTGTGGCGACTTCATCGCGATAATCCAACCGATGCCTTTCTGAACGGGCCGTCGCAGGGTCATATTGACCTGCCCCGGATCCGGCAGGGCGGATTCGCCGGCGGCCTGTTCGCCACCTACGTTCCCTCGAACCGGAGTGATGCAACATCCATACCAGATAGCAACGTTTCATTAACCACTCCGTCCATGGCGCAGGCGCGCGACGTCAGCTTCTGGATGCTCGCCACCCTACTGCGCCTTGAGGCGGCATCCGCCGGGCAACTGCGGGTGTGCCGCAGTGCGGCCGATATCCGCCGCTGCATGGCGGACGGCGTGGTGGCGGCGGTAATGCACATTGAAGGCGCCGAGATGCTGGACGCCTCCCTGGACCTGCTGGATATTCTCTACGCCGCCGGGTTGCGCAGCCTGGGGCCGCTATGGAGCCGGCCGAACATCTTCGGTCAGGGGGTGCCGTTCCGCTTCCCTTCCTCGCCCGACACCGGCGATGGCCTGACCGACGCCGGGCTGCGACTGGTGCGCGCCTGCAACGCCAAACGTATTCTGGTGGACCTCTCCCACATGGATGAAAAAGGCTTCTGGCAGACGGCGGAAGTTTCCGACGCGCCGCTGGTGGCCAGCCACTCCAACGCCCATGCGCTGTGCGCCCAGTCGCGCAACCTCACCGACCGCCAGTTGGCGGCGATCCGCGAGCGCGACGGCTTTGTCGGCGTCAATTTCGGTACCTCCTTCCTGCGCGCCGACGGCCAGAAAGACCCGTCCGCCACGGTGCAGGAGATCGTGCGCCATGTGGAGTATCTACTGGAAAAACTGGGCGAAAATGGCGTCGGCTTCGGTTCCGATCTGGACGGCACCACCATCCCGGGCGACCTGAAGGATGTGGCGGGTTTCCCCATTTTGGTGCAAGCGCTGGCCGATCGCGGCTACTCACGCACCCTGTTGGAGAAAATCTGTTACGGCAACTGGCTGCGGGTACTGGAAGCCACCTGGGGCGAATAGCCAACGGACGCGGCCTGCCGCCATCCGGCCGCGTTTTTCAATAACATGGCGTGGATCTTGCTTGTTTATGTGTTGGATCGTGCTCCATCGGGCCGGTCGGGCACACATCACACAACAGGACTCAGGTTATGCGTTTACGCCACATCGAAGTCTTTCAGGCGATCGTTCAGGCCGGCACCATCAGCGGCGCGGCGCGGTTACTCAACGTTTCCCAGCCCAACGTCAGCCGGGTGCTGAATCACGCCGAACAGCAACTGGGTTTCGCGCTGTTTGAACGCCGTTCGCAGGGATTGGTGCCAACGGTGGAAGGGCAGCGGCTGATGCCGGAAATCGAACAGCTCTATAGCCAGTTGCAGGGTATTTCCCGCCTGACCGAACAGATCCGCAAAGGCCAGCGCGAGGCGGTGCGGCTCGGTGCGGCGCATGCCTTTGGCCAGATGATTGTCGCCCCGGCGATGGTGGAGTTTCAGCAACAGGCGCCGCTGGTGAATATGGAGCTGGTCACCGAGCACTTCAGCACCCTGTGTCAGAACATTCAGCAGCATCAGCTCGACCTGGCGCTGGTGTTCGGCCAACAGGTGCCGCCGGATTTGCTGGCCGAACCGCTGTGCCAGTCGCGTATGGTGGCGATTCTGCCGAAAGACAGCCCGCAGCAGGGGCCGGTGTCGCTGGAATGGCTGTGCCACAACAACCTGCTGATGATGCAGCAGCAGGACCCGCTGGGCCAGGTCGTCCATCGCGCGCTGCGCGATCGTCGCCTCAAACCGGCGGCTTCGCTGTACATCAAGACCTACTCGGTGATCGCCGATATGGTGCTGGCGGGCGGCGGCACCGGCATCGTCGACCTGTTCACCGCGCGCCGTTATGCCGATCAGCTCAAAATCGTGCCCATCAGCCAACCGCTGCCGTTTGAGGTGATGCTGATCAGCCGCCGCGACATCCCGCAATCCCGCGAGATCCTGCAGCTTAAACAGGTGCTGAAAAGCAAGTGCCGCGAACTCGCCAGCCAGTGCCTGCCGCTGCTGGAAGCGGCGTAACCACTGCCGTACGCTTTCGGCCATCGCGCGGTTTGGCCGGAAGCCGTGATTTGTCAGTCCGTTACCGCTGTCGCTTTTAGCCGGTCGCCCGTTATAATTACCCCATCACTTCTTAACAGGTATGCACCGATGATTCGTAGCATGACCGCTTACGCCCGGCGAGAAATCAAGGGTGACTGGGGCAGCGCCGCCTGGGAGCTTCGCTCCGTAAACCAGCGTTATCTGGAAACCTACATCCGTTTACCCGAGCAGTTCCGCAGCTTAGAGCCGGTAATCCGCGAACGCATCCGCAACCGCCTGACCCGCGGCAAAATCGAGTGCGGCCTGCGTTTTGAACTGGACCCGCGCGCACAAGGGCAACTCATCCTCAACGAGCAACTGGCCAAACAGCTGGTGGTGGCGGCGAACTGGGTGAAAATGCAGAGCGACGAAGGCGAAGTCAACCCGCTCGACATCCTGCGCTGGCCGGGGGTGATGTCGGCGCAGGAGCAGGATCTGGACGCCATCAGCGCCGAACTGATGCAGGCGCTGGAAGCCGCGCTGGACGACTTCATCCTCGCCCGCGAAAGCGAAGGCAACGCGCTCAAGGCGCTGATTGAACAGCGGCTGGTAGGCGTCAGCGCCGAAGTCGCCAAGGTTCGCGCCCACATGCCGAACATTCTGCAATGGCAGCGGGAAAAACTGCAAAGCAAGTTGGATGAAGCGCAGGTGCAGCTCGACGGCAACCGGCTGGAGCAGGAACTGGTGCTGCTGGCGCAGCGCATCGACGTGGCCGAAGAACTCGACCGGCTGGAAGCCCACGTGCGGGAAACCTACAAAATCCTCAACAAGCAGGAAGCCGTCGGCCGCCGTCTGGACTTCATGATGCAGGAATTCAACCGCGAATCGAACACGCTGGGTTCCAAATCCATCAACGCCGACGTCACCGCCTCCGCCATCGAACTGAAAGTGCTGATTGAGCAGATGCGGGAACAGATCCAGAATATCGAGTGATTTCCGTACTGCGCGACTGACTATTACAACGCCCTGTTTTCAGGGCGTTTTTTGTCGCTCACTATACTCCGTTTTCCGCCTGATCGCCTCGACACTAAACAGCAATGTCGACCATAACTACGATAATCGTAGTATCTAAAGCCCATCATGACTACGAATATCGTAGTTATGAAATCAAGACCAAACTACCATGACGTTTTCTGTCAACGACTTAAGCAAGCCCGGCTCGCGAAAGGCCTGTCACAGAAAAAACTCGACATCGCTGCCGGGATCGATGAATTTGTGGCAAGCACCCGCATTAACCGTTATGAAAAGGGCGTGCACGAAGCCAGCATTGACACCGCTCAACAACTCGCGGGCGCGCTGGATGTCCCGCTGGCGTTCTTCTATACCGCAAATGATGAATTGGCAGAATTGATGCTGGTGTTTTTGGGGCTGTCACCAGAGAAACGGGCAGAGATTTTGGCGTTAGTGAAAACGGTTGGGTAGTAAGTCAGCGCTCAGTTTTTCTACACTGACAGGGATAGGATCACACTTACCATCAGCTATTCAGGAACCCCAGCCAACGCCGCAATCATCTGGCATGATGTGCGGATAAAGCGTATGTTACCGTCTGTATTCAGGGAAAAACCGTTTACGATCAGGCCGATCGCTCTAGCGGTGCAAGGGAGAACAGGATGGACACGCGTTATCCGATACGGAAAGCGGATGGAAAGGATTACGACAGTCTGGATACGTTACTGAACGTTTTGCGGAATGAACCGGACGGCTGGTGGCTGGCTAGCAGTAACCGACAGTGGCATGGCGGCATCCACATCAGCCGTCGTAGCGCCCCGGAATCAGTGCTGACCTCAACGAACGCCGACAGAGCGGTTCCACTTCAGTGTATCGCCAGCGGGGAAGTGGCGGCATGGCGCATCAATAAAAACTACTGCACCGCGCCGTATGACAAATATCAGTTGCGCTATTCCAGCACGTTTCTGCTGGTGCGCTCGGAACATCAACCGAATCCGGACGACCAGAGCACATGGCTGACGTTTTACACGCTGTATATGCACCTCGTTCCAGTTTCTTCTTACCCAACGCTAACGAATTGTTACCGTGTCAAACCCAATATAAATAACTTATCGACAAGCGAATACAACGGCCGGGAAATCAGCGGGCAAAAATTGCCTAAAGCGGGAAATATCACACTCAAAGAAAATGATTTACTGGTGGTTTCAAAACAGGAAACATTCAAAGTAGGGCACGAAAGTACTAACGGTGTTTTCGGGTTGGCCCAACTCCTGAAAGATGGGAGTGTGAATGAAAAAAAATTCTGGGTTTCCCTGGAGAATCGATTTGTCGAGCCGGTTACCCCTCGCTACCACCGTATACCGGAATGGATGACTAAAGCTGTTGAGCATGGAAAATATGATGCTGTGGTCATCCCCGAAGAGAAATTGACGATCAACGCCGGAGACGCAGTCGGCTTTTTAGCAGAAGATAATGCTCCCGCCAAATCCGGTTCTGGTGGTGTGGATATAGACTTTTATTCGCACATTGAAGTCATCAGCGTCGATACCAATATGCCCGGTTTTCTCTCTAATCCCAAACAGATTAAAACCGGTCGGGCCTTTGTGAAGATAAAAGCAGGAAAGCCGTTATATCAGAAATCCGGTGAAGGTGACGACACAACATTTACGCCAACAAATACGGTGACCAAGGGTACGGATGATGGAAGAATTCTGCCTCGAGATAAAGCCAGCCCGATAGACGCGCAGGGAACAACGTGGTTTCAGATCGCGCCGGATAACTGGGTGAAACGCGAAGATGTGGATGAGTTAAGCCAACATGATTTGTCTGAACTGGGCTTTATTACGCTGGAAGAAACATCGACGGACGATTTCGGTTCTCTGCTAAAAGAAAATTTTCTCAAAGGCATTTTTGACTGGGTATCAAAATCCCTGCGGGGAGAGACCGAGTTCGAATGCCAACAGGGATCCGAAACGTATAAAAAGCTGGTGAAAGTCATAGACCAGAACAATGACGGGAATTTATCACAGTACGAACTGGCTGCATTTGAAAAACGTATCTTCGAAAATTTACATTCCGGAGAAAATAACGTACCTGACCTGGTACGTCGGCTGATAGTCAAACATGACAGCGAATGGTTTGGCGACAGCAAACATAAACACTGGCAATCTTTCCTTAACAACGACAGTTACCCCGAGATGATGCCGTATCTGAAAAAGTGGCGGGATGATATGGCGTGGATGAGTGAGGTTCCCGAGTTTAAATCGGGCAAACCTGTTTGGCATTTTCATCCGGTGGAGTTTTTGGATTATATTAGTTCAACAGATGGACCAATAACAATTAACATGGTATTAGCAGCAAATCTTGGAATGAATAAAAATCAATGTGATATTGTTCTACCATATATGAACAAATATGCAATTAGATATAAAATTAATGATGATGTTGAAATTGCACATTTTCTTTCTCAAATTGGCCATGAAAGTCAATTTAAACCGTTAGAAGAAGGACTTTCATATAGTGCAAAAAGAATGAGAGAGTTTTTCGGATGCAAAGAGGGAAAGTATGATGACTCTCGTGACGAATGTGTAATCGGGCGATTACGAGAAAAATTGTGGACTCATGAGACGTACTATGCAAGAAATCCAGTCAATCTTGGAAACTATGTTTATGCTAAACGATTAGGAAATGGCAATGAGGATAGCGGTGACGGATATAAATATAGAGGAAGGGGAATGATACAGTTAACTGGAAAAGATAATTATCGTGATTTCACGATTCAACATAATGCGAACAATCCTGATGACATGAGAGATTTTGTCAATAACCCTGATTTACTTACAGAAATTGAATATGCGGTAGAATCAGCTTTCTTTTTCTGGTGTAATAAAAAAGATAAGAATGGTAAGTCATTAAGAGATATTGCAAAAACAGGCAGTGTTTTGGATGTCACATTAGTAGTAAATGGCGGAAAGAATGGCTATAACGACAGAGATGAACGACATTCCAGAGTATCAAAAGCAATAAAGGAGGGGAAATGAAAACAATATCCGTTTTTTTATTATTTTTTATTTCATTTTTTTCTTTTGCATCAGATATTATTCAAGGACCATTTCATCTAGATAATGGTTCAGCCATTTCATTCCAAAGAAAAGATGAAAATGTTTTATTTATTAAAAGCGAAAAGAACCGACTGGATATCATAGATACTTATGAACCCGAGGGAGAAAAAGCTCAAATTGAAACAGTTTTCTTTACAAAGTTAGAAAAAATAAGAAATGTCATTGTCCTTATATCATGGAAACAATACCACCCAAGCCTTGGAATTGATGGGGTATTATATGAGATTAAAGGTTATCGTTATCTAAACGGTAGACTAAAAATCAATGAAAGGCTATTAAAAGATAATAACCTATCAGGTTTTGATGGAGTGAAAAATGACAATCACTTTGTATATAAATACAAAAACGCTGAGACAATAAAGGAATACTTGAAGAAAAGTTATTAGGGATATAAATAGAATTTAGTCTGTTTGCGAGATGATTT
>NZ_CM001979.1:4776844-4779527 GCF_000406205.1 Dickeya sp. NCPPB 3274
GATGATTCGATTACTAGTAGTGCATCGCAAACAGACTTACTACTCAAATGCATATCTTTTTTCTTTATTAACTGCAACCTTCACTTTTTATTTATCATCAAAAGCCGGCCATGAACAATATTTAGTTACAAACTCCCATTCGTAATAATCCTTTCCTGTATCGTGATATTTTATAGACAACACGCTCCAGTTTTCGTCATAGCAATGTGATTTTTTCTTATAATCATCTTCTTTAAAACATGCTTTTATACTTTCTTTTGATAAGGATGGGATATTGTAGAATGCCAATTTATATAAATAATGATTGTTAATCATGATGAAATCAGCATAGTTATCTTCTTTTCCGCCACCAGAACAACTTGTTTCCCATTTATAAACCAAAGCTAACGACAGCTTTATTTTTGTTGATGAGATATATAGCAGGATAAACAATAACGCCAGCTGGAGATAATATATCATCACTGTTGTCTTTTTTTCATTGCTATGATGATAACTCCTGAACGACCATTCACCATTAATTTTATATGAATTACCATCCTTTATTATTTTTATGCCTTGTGGTGATTTATCAATAAGATAGTAAGTATCACTATTTTTTCTCCTTTCCATACTTCAGCCGAGCCATTGTTGCATTTCCCACTTAAATATAAACAAATACCACTATACTCACTGTCTTTTTTATTGATCTTACTTAATGGGTAGGTTTAATATCATGACTTAGTTCTTCCGCGATTGAGTTACCCGATATTAAAATCAATATTGCCATTATTGCTTTTTTCATAATAAATTCCTTTTATAAAGATCACTTTAAATATAAAAATATGGAATATGATAACTGATTACCTACATCATTTACAGCAATCAGTTTTCAATGCAATTATATTGCATCAGATAGTTTTTATCTTTACACTATGCCATCTACTTTTTTATTACAACCTGTTATTAACATATCTTCATTTATTACATGACTTCATTTCAAGACTTGTACCATAATCATGGTAACCAGCCATTAAAAGACTAAACTTATCATCTAAGTGGAAATAAAATTTAGTCCAAGAAGCAAAATAATTTTTAGGGGAATCTATAAGATGAATTACAACATAAATAAAAAATGCATAAGATTCCGCGCCATAATAATTTTGTTATTTATTTATGCACCTCACGGTTTTCCACTTTTTCTGAAAAGGAAAGTAATGAATTGATAAAAATAAACATCAAAGCAAAAAACGATAAAATTATTGCTATAAAAAATCAGATAAATCGATCAAAAAAGCCATTGAAGACAACCCAGAAAAAGAAAATTTAATTATAGATCTGAGGAAGCCATGGGATTTAACAATTGAAAAAAATGCCGACTTGAGACTTTCGAGTCTAAAGGAACTGACGCAGAAATAGCTGAAGTAAACAATTTTCTCGTCAGAAATTATCTGGATGAAATGAAATACTTTGACGATATACTTCCATAGTTTATCGATAAGGTATGAAGAAGTCCTAGTAAACACCAGTATAGATATGCTAATTTTCAACGAACGTTAATCATGAAAATAAAAACAACATGCTTGTTATCTTTACTAATAGTCCATGCAGCAATAGCTGACGAATCTAAAATTACTTACGGCTATGATAAAAGTAAAGGAGAAATTTATGCGATGAGTGGAGCAGAAAAGGGATTCTTTAGTTTTGAAGAAGACTATACCGGTAACCCTGCTGTTTCGTTTGGATTCTTTAATAATCAACCATCAATTATTGTTTCAGCCCGTTCTTTGCATGACTATACCGTTTATATGACATTGCAATTTAAAAACGGTGAATTTTATACAGACTGTCTATATTTTGATATAAAGAGTAAACAAAACGGCGTTGCTTCGAAAGAAGGCTTGTGCGGGTTAAACACGCCGGTTTCAGATGATTACATGGATCTTGTTGAAAAACAGATTAATGATGTATCAAATAATATTGACACGGTAGATACATCCTATTTTTTAAATGGAAAAACAACTTACATTCCATTAATTCTCTTTCGTGGGAAAGATAATTTAATTTATAAGATTTATAAAAACAAAAATGCCATGCTAAGCGATGAGTACCAAATATTACTCACTGACAAGAATGGACAATGTCGTTCATATAATAAAAATACGTGGCTGGAATATAGCTCCAAAGCAGCAGACAACGTTCATATCAAAGCAGAAGTAAACAAAGATGATAAAATATCATTGACACCTATCATGGTAGAAAATGGAAAAAAATCTAATGATTGTGAAAAATATCCAACATTTAAGATAAAATCAGAAAAGTCTTTTTTCTATGATGAAAACAAGAGCCCCCAAAAATCTTACCTAATAAAGGGGGATGACATTACCTTACTGTCAATTCAGGATGATGATAAATGGTGTCAAGTCAGGTATGTTTCGGAAAAAAACAAAAAGACAGAGGGTAATATGCTCTGCTCAGCACTAACATTGTAGAAGTTATACTTCTAGATTAATAATTAGTTATTTCCAAGGGAGAATCAGCCACGTTAAAGAGAACTGTTTTAGTCTTATTCTTCTTTATCTCATATACCTGATTGCTGGCGATCATTTTAAGCTTCTAGATATGAGTGATAACGGCGAATTTTATAAAATAAGCTACCAAATGAAATCAGGTAAGGGCTTAACAGCATGGATTAACTCTGATGATT
>NZ_CM001979.1:4779627-4863011 GCF_000406205.1 Dickeya sp. NCPPB 3274
AGATGATTTCTCATTAGATGATAAGTAATCTGATATTATCCATCGACTCAAGCCTGTCTACGATTAAATGTCACTATTTTCTACATGGATGACCATCTGATAGTCCCTGATGCCACCTGTATCAGGGACTTTATTTAATCAACTATCTTTAATCAACTATCGACTCCATCGGGGTAGAGGAGTCATGTTTTTCATGATATCCGAAAAAGAGATCAACGGATCGCGTCTTTTTACCGCCGCTTCCACACAATGTTGTACCGGAGATCGATAGGGCGTATCACCAATAATCACATTGCCGCTGCCTGAAACAATCAGGCCGCCGCAGTCAATATCATCACCAATCCGCGCGGCGGACTTCCCATTAACCAATACCGTAGCGGACCCTGACGATATTTTTCTACCATGCGCGCCATGAGGCGCCTGGGGACAAGGGCATCCGTGCATCTGAACCGTGTCGCCAACCCGTGCCGCCGGCAGGCCATTAATCACTACGTCAGAACTGCCTTCTATTATCGGGGTATCTGGAAAGCACTCATGTCCGCTTCCAATATCATTTAAGCGAGCCGCTCCTGGCATACCGCTCTCCTTACTTCATTTGATTGAATAATATCCAATCTAAAATGCGTTCCAACACATCGGTTCGGCCATAATATTCCCTTTGGCAGCACGAGCAAATATTTCCTGTCGGATTAACTGACTTTGTATAGTCCAGTGACTAAAGCAATGATATATTAGCCAGCGCATTATTTTTTCAAACGATAAATACTGCTGAAACTGACATTTGCTCCACCACATTCGCCATTATCTTCAACGATCAAATTACCGTTAATTAACTGCATCACACCACTACATTCAAACTCTTCACGCGTATCACCCCATTGAAGCGTATTACCGTTCGGTGTCGCCGAGGCAGAAATACTACCGATATGAACAATCGGTTCGCCATAACCGGATGCCCCGCCATTCCAGGTGGCATTACCTTTTATATGAAGCGTGCTATTTTTCCCGCGGGTAATATTTATCTTACTGTAACCATCACTCCATGAACCGATCCAGGCGTTGACTCCAACCGTTTCGATGGCCTGTTTTTCAAGATAAGTCGATTGCAGCCAGCCGACAAATTCAGACTTCCGGCCAAAATACCACACACAAGACCAGCCGCTTTTTTCCTGCGCCACTATCACGCCGTCACCACTAATCAGATAGGCTTTCTGCTGGCAAAGCGCCTGATTCTCCGGGCATCCTTTGTCACTGTCATCATCGTAAAAATGCACTTTATCGCCATTAGGCGCGTTGATTCTGGCGACAGAATATTGGCCGGGATAACCGGGAAACGCGCCATTGCGGCACATCGTCATGTCATAATCACTTCTCGCAAAACATGAAAATGAGACACATGAAAACAAAATAATCGCCATTCCTTTCATTACCCGGTTCTCCTTGTTAAAAATATCACCAGTACAACACGAACTTATCGCTCTTTGAATCAATCCTCTCAAAGGAGAAGCTTGTGCTGATTTATAACGTATTTGGCAAGATTATCGGCGTAAAACGACACCAGCAGCAGTGGCTGGTATTCCGCATCGATCTGAATGAACGAAAGCACTCTCCGCTTCACGGCGTTGTTATACCAGACGATGCGACGGAAGAGGAAATCCCTGTCTGGCTGGACGATATATTTCACGAAGCCGCCAGCGATAAATATCCCCAGGTATTCCGGGTTGAATAGTATCCATCAGTCATTCACACGACATAAAAAAACCGGGCGCAAGCCCGGTTAAAAGAGGTATCAAGACAGACACAAAGGGAGGGTTATCAATGATGTCAGGGATGGGAGAGGGGTACGCTCCCCTGCCTCATTGATTGATTTTATTTGAACAGAACAGCGTTGCCGTGCAGCGTGTCGTCACCCTGAACGGACGTGATCTGGAACGTTTTTGCACCGGCGGCATCCGCTTTGGCGGCCAGTTTAGCCTGCAGGCTATCAAGCGTGTTGGCACTGGCGGAGATGCTGCCGATTTCCTGACCCTGCGGGTACTGGATTTCCGTTGCAGCAAAAGCGCCGACAGACAGTGTGCTCAGTGCGATGGCGGTAAAGACAGTTTTCATATTCATGATTGCTTCCTTTTTTACGTTTTCGTTGTTGATGATGTTCGTAAATGACAAGTCAATTATCACTATAGTAACTATACCCCACTTCACAAAAAGTGCGATCCATATCACACTCTTATGTCATGAATATGAAAAAACAAGGCATTCAACGGATTACCAACTTTCACTATCACGAACTTTTTTAGGTGGGTCGGCAGGCGCATTCTGCGCGGTATCACGAAGAAGTCTGCGCAGGAAAACCATCCAGCAAAATCATCCAGCTTATGAAATACGCCGGGAAGTGAAGGAAATCAGCGGGATACGCATGAGTATGCAGGATGAGCCGGCGAAAAAAGTAAAACGCCACACGCGCTGGCCGTCAGACCAGACACGTGTGGCGAGGAGGTCAAACCCCGTCAGGTAGCCGTCGCCGGCGCCGTCCTATCAGGGGTGGCTCCACATGGACGGATAACTTTCGCCATTGCCGTTCACGGCGACGACCCGGTAGTAGTAGCCGCCGGTCGGTACTTTTGAACTGTCGCTGTAGGCGTTGGCGGTAACGGTGGCGACCGTCTGGTAATCACCGTTTTCACTGGCGGCACGCAGTATTTTGTAGCGCTCGGCGCCGGATGCCGCCGTCCAGGATAGCCCGGTTACATCATTGCTGCGCTGCGCTTTCAGGTACAGCGGCGTGCCGGGTACCGGTTTGGCATCACGGGTTCCATCCAGATAGAGCACCACGCTGGCGCGTGGCCCCACGGTCACACCGCCCGATTGCGTTCGCTGTGACACCAGGTCTTCCGCCGCGTTGAAGCCAACCGGCGTTTTCAGCGCATAACTGTTGCTAATGCTGGCGTTAATCCCCATCAGATAGCGGCCGAAGCGCAAGGCGTAAAAATCGGCCTTACCCCGGAATGGATCGTCGCTGGACGCATCGGCAGGCACCGGACCCAGCGGCAGCAGCTCTCCGGCATAGGCGTTGCCCGGCGGATTAGGCGGCGTGTAAGGGGTCTTCTCCGGCATATCGATCAGGTTGGGACGCGCATACACCGTGGTGGATCGGAAGATCGGCGTGGTTTCCAGTATGCCGTATTGGTCATAGCCGGAAGTACTAAAGTGGAAACGCGCCAGACCATTGATGCCCGTTCCCGCCTTAGCCTCCCAGTAAGCGCTCAGCCACAGGCGTTCGTCCCCTTTTTTGATCGCCGCGATGGCGTTCTCTTCATCCACCCAGGCAAAGTCAGGCTGTCCGTCGGTCATCGGCAGACGGACACCGTTATCGCTCGCTGTTTTGACCGTCCGATAATCGGCGAACACGTCCAGCGCCTCAAACGCGGACTCCGCACCGGCCAGGTTGGCGAAGAATTGATTGTCTTCCAGCATTTGTCTGGCGTAACCAATAAGCGCCGCGTCCTTGCTGGCGGCGGCGACACGCAACGCCTTAGCGCGTTCGTTCGTATTCACCGCGTCGGCATAAGCGATATAGCCGGCGAAGTTACCGTCGCTTTCATGCGCGCCTCGCCAGGCCAGCAGGCCAATCGCTTCCATCGAACGGTAGTTGGCGCCATTGCTGATTTCAACCGCCGGGCGGCGGAACGGCGCACGCGCTTTGGTCATTTTCACCATCTGCTTGCGAAAATCCTCATTACCGGTAACCCGGTAGAATTCGGCAAGATACGACTGCACTTCGCCATAACCTGCGCCGACATAGCCCCACTCACGGGTCTGACCTTTATCGGTGATCTGATAATAGCTATCGCCGTAGGGAATACGGCCACCGTCGTCCGGCAAGCCGTTGCCGTTATTGTCCGCAAGGTCGTTGCCTGTCCAGGGCAACAGACCGGCAGCCTCCTTGATGTAGCGCTGCGCGATACCCTCCGGGAAGGCGCGGGCGTCTTTCAGCACCAGCATGCCTTTGTTGGCGAAATAAATACTGGTACTGGCGATCAGCGACTGATTGGTCAGGGTCCGGCGATCCTGCAGGCGACCGAATTCCCGACTGGCGAACAGCATATCAGCCCAGGCGGTACGGCGTGTTTTCGTACCTGCGGCGCCATAGCTGATTGAGGCGTCGAGGATCGCCGGCGTCAGCGCGTCACGCAGGTAATACATCGCCTGACCGAGAGTGCCGAAGTTGCCTCCCCAGTTGCTCTTCGCGAAATCAGGGCTGTCGTAGTATCTGGCGGCATAGGCATCCAGCGCCGCCACCACTCTGGCAACCACCGTCGGGTTCTGATAACTGCTCAGTTCTGCAACGGACCAGGCGCGCGCCAGATAGCGAAGATCGCCGCCAGACAGCGCATCGGTGGAAGGCGCCTTGCCAAGCAGGCTGGCGATTCGGTTATTGATGGCGACGCGGAACGAGCCATTCGCGCCCAGAATCTCATCGCCCGGAGCAGGACGGGTGGTGACCGCCGGCGCACTGCCCTGCCTTTCGCCCGAAACGTCGAGGAACGGATCGACATGGGTATAAGCCCGGTAAATCCCGCGACTCGGCACGTTCATCGCGTACTGATACGGATTACTGGCATCCGGACCGCCGCTGCCGAACGGATAGAGACGGCCGGTGGAAACGATTTTCAGGGTAACGGTACTGCTGCCTTTGGTCATCGCGTAAGGCAACAAGGTGGTCGAGTAGAAGAAACGCCCGGGCAACGGTTTATTCCAATGGGTGACGCTGAGCGGCGCATAGTCGCCTTCGTGACGGTAGCCAACCTGATATTCAACACCATCTTTGACGATGTACAGATAAAGACGGCCGGTATCATAGTTGCCGTCATCCTCTCCCCACAGCTTGACGGAAACGTAGTTACGGCGCAGCGGATCTACCCGCAGGGTCACCGTCAGGCTACCGCCATAAACGCCTGCCGGGCTGAGCGGCAGTAATCTGCGGGCAGATTCGCCCAGCCCGCCGGAGAGCGTCTGGCTGTTATTTGCTATCAGGCTATGGCTTTTCTCCGATGCGCTGTCGCCAAACGAGACCTGATCAATCGTCCCCACCGCAATGGTCGCGGCCGATGACGAAGCGGTTCCTGAACCCGAACTTTCCGCGGCAGCAGCCGTATGGCTTGCCGTTGTGGCCGTCAGAGCCAGCGCAACCAGCCACGCCAACCTGAACGTTGTGTTTTTCTGCATATGTCAGTCCCTTTTTTCAGTTTATGATCATCCGTGTAGCCATATCAGATGGCAGTGACGGACCATACATCATTACCACGCTATTATTTCCATTAATTAAGCACAGCTTCTCGTCACTATTGATACTTTTTTTGTATCGCCTTCCCGTACATCATCTAAACACCCTCAGTCGCCCTCCATCAGATGGAAACAGCAGGCCGGAAAACCGGGATTACGACACATCATTTCCCCTTGTCGGACTAGCATCTGTCGGACTAGCATCGGCATTAATGACGGACCTGCCCGCCAATTAATCTTATCGCCCTTCTATGTCCGAAAAACACCGACCAGACAGTGCATAACCGTTAACCACATCGGACCACCTGTCAGTCCAGACGAGCTTTGTCACGACAACAAGGGGGAGATTGTCCAGCTGGCAGATGCCACAATGAGGATAGAAAAGGAAATAATATGTCAACTAATGAAAATAAACTTTCCTTAAATGGATGCAAATAATCACGCTGGAAAAGCAAGCGGTAAAAACGTTAACATATATCCCCACCAGGTGAGTTTTTGCGTAAAAAGACATAAAAGTGATGACAGGGGGAAATATGTTAGAAATATTTGATGTGAGTTTTAGCTTAATGTCAAATAATAAGCTGGATGAGGTATTTACACTACGCAAAGAGACATTTAAGGACCGTCTGGACTGGACCGTCAACTGTATTAACGGGATGGAATTTGACGAGTACGATAATGAACACACGACCTACTTGCTAGGCGTCAAGGAAGGAAAAATCATTTGCAGTGTCAGATTTATAGAAATGAAATATCCCAACATGATTACTGGCACGTTCTTCTCTTATTTCGACGGTCTCAACATCCCCAAAGGAAATTACATTGAGTCCAGCCGGTTTTTCGTCGACCGTGACCGCGTAAGAAATTTGATTGGCACCCGTAACCCAGCTTGCCTGACGTTATTTCTTGCCATGATCAATTACGCCAGAAAATGCCATTATGACGGGATACTCACGATTGTCAGCCACCCTATGCTGACCTTGTTAAAACGTTCAGGCTGGCGCATTTCCATCATTCAGCAAGGGTTATCGGAAAAACAGGAGAAAATTTATCTGCTGCACCTGCCCACAGACGATGAGAGCCGATACGCGCTGATCGAACGCATTACGCAGATAACAACGGCCGAATCCGAGCAGCTTAAGACCTTGCCTTTGCTGGTCCCACTGGCTTGATCAGATTCATTTCAACGCCGAGCCTGATTGCATGCTTGGCATTCAGCACACCCAGTTTTTTTACAACGTTGCCGATATGAAATTTTACTGTACTGGTGGTGATACCAAGAATAAGCGCAATCTCCTGATAGGTTTTCCCCATGCTTGCCCAGTAGAGAATTTCGTTTTCTCTTTGTGAGAAAAGATCGGCTTCCTGCGACTTGCTGTTGTTTCTGTTTCTGCTCATCTCTCTGTAAAGAGAGGTGAGTTTTTCATGAGCCGAAATCAACAGCATTTGCAATTTATCTTTATTATTCTGAATAATTGCTTCCAGTTCTTCGCTGCGATGCTCTTCAATCATAAAAGACAAGGCGGCCAAATTGTTGCCCGGGTCGTGCAACACAAAGGTATAGCCATTAACAATGTCGTATTCTTTGGAGAGATTGAATATTCTGGAAAATTTCAACTTTGAACTGATGACCAGATCATCATCCCAGGAAAAAGGGGAAATCTTGTTGATGGCGGTCAGGATTACCGGGTCAATATGCTGATAGTTGTTATTTTTGTAAATATCAACCCATTCCGTCGGATAGTTGGAGATGATCACAACATCCGTCGGTTTCTTCTTGTTCATGATCAAATAGGCGTACTTGGGGTCGCCATAGCTTTTTAACTTTCTGTTAAGATAGGTTTGTATTGTGCTATTGATGAAGTCAACGTTAGAGAATGATATAGACATCCAACTCTCCCAAAATCGCGTGCGACAGCCCAGCCTGACCATAACGGCACGAAAGTATAGTATCAACCTATACCTAAGTCTAACTATCTTTCCCGGTACAGAATCCTTAGAATTTTCAAAAAATAACATCAAGTACAAAAATAAAAACATCTGATCCGCTTTAAAGATCGGAAAGCCAAATTGGCGCACACCAGGGAAATATCCGTTAGTTTATTAATTCTATACCCTAAATAATTCGAGTTGCAGGAAGGCGGCAACCGAGTAAATCCCCAGGAGCTTACATAAGTAAGTGACAGGGGTGAGTGACAAATTGGCGTAAGCCGATTTGAACGCTGCTGGCAGCGGCCCCGAAGGGGCGAGGCCCATGAAATGGGCCGAGTAACGCAGCCAACACACCTGCAACTTGAAGTATGACGGGTATATGCCCTAAATAATTCGGGCGACGGGAAGGCGGCAACCCAGTGAATCACCGGAAACTGACATGAGTCGGCGACGGGGATGAATGCAGGCGGTCACCTATCTGTAATCCGGAGTATGGCAGGCAATAACGCTATATTGTTAGCCCTTCTCTCTCTTGTTATCCCACAAGGCTCGCAGGAGAGAGAAAGGTCATTTTCCCCCCTCTCTTTATTTTCACTCTGTATCCCGATATTGCCCCGACTATCCCTTCTGCCTGTCGATGTCTGACGGAATGCCCGACCGCATCCCGTTATATCCCGCACGCGCTGCCCGTAAAATATCGATGATGGAAACATTCGGACAAAAAACGCAATAACGTAGCTATCAGAATAAATTATACCGATTTTACCGCCGATCTGACGACATTAATCCTTTCATATCAGCGAGCGTGCAATTTCAAACAAAACGCCTGAATAACGCTGGTTATACTCCCGTCAAAGAGACAGATAAGGGGAGTAGAATGGATTATCCGGTAATGACTCATCATGATGATGACACCTTGCATACCCTCCTGCGTGACAAACTCACCGCGATTGGCGTCGATCAAGGCCGTATCGCCGAGATCTTTCAGGGAGCCCCCCTGTTCGGCGAAGAAGGACGGCTGGATTCCATCAACATCGTTACTCTGATTGCCGTGCTCAGCGACCACTGCGAAGCAGCCTACAATCTGAGCGGCGATCTGTTCGACCTGACGAACGACCGCGTTTTTGACGCCTTCCAGAATCTGACCAGTCTGACGCGCTTCCTGCGCGAGCGGCTTCATCATGGCTGACCCCGCCCATCCCGTTACCCGTTCCGAGGCTGATGCGCTGTTCGCCGACGGCTATATAGAAGAGGTGCCGGTCGCCGATATTGCCGACCGCATCGGTACGCCTTTCTATGTTTATAGCGCCCGTCAGTTGCGCGGCCAGTTCCAGCGACTCCGCCAGCAACTGCCAACCGGAACCGCGATTTACTATTCTCTGAAAGCC
The DNA here is from genome assembly GCF_000406205.1 of Dickeya sp. NCPPB 3274. NCBI lineage: Bacteria > Pseudomonadati > Pseudomonadota > Gammaproteobacteria > Enterobacterales > Pectobacteriaceae > Dickeya > Dickeya sp. NCPPB 3274. The sequence goes on from NZ_CM001979.1 coordinate 4,788,231, forward strand.
AATCCCAATCTTTCGGTGGTTAGCGTGCTGGCGGAACAGGGAGCGGGGTGTGAGGTCTGCTCGCCTGCCGAGCTGAAAACCGCGCTGGCGGCGGGCGTCTCGCCGCAGCACATCCTGTATGTCGGGCCGGGCAAATCCCTGCCTGCGCTGAAACTCGCCATTGACTGCGGCATCCGGGCGATTGTGGTGGAATCGGTAGCGGAGCTGGATAACCTCAATCGGCTGGCCGCACAGGCCAATACCATGCAGACGGTGGCGCTACGCATCAATCCGGATTTCAGCAGCGAGCACGCCCGGCTGGTGATGAGCGGCAAACCCACCCAGTTCGGCATGACGCTGGATACCTTGCATACCGTGCTGACCAGCCTGCACCGTTGGCCCTCCGTTTCTCTGCGCGGTTTTCATGTTTATCTGGGCACCCGGATCCTCAACGCCCAATCTATCGCCGACAACACCCGTAACATCCTGCAACTGGCGCTAAATCTGCGCGATACGCACCAGTTAACGCTGGATTTTGTCGATGTCGGCGGCGGTTTCGGCGTCCCCTATTTTGCGAAGGAAACGCCGTTGGATCTGCCGGCGTTAGGCGAGGCCATCGCGTCAATCGTGGCTGACTTCCGCAGCCAGGCCGCCGCCACGCAGATCATCATCGAACTGGGGCGTTATCTGGTGGCGGAAGCCGGCCTGTTCGTCACCCGGGTCAACACCCTGAAAACCGCCGGCGGGAAAACGTTCGCCATCTGCGATGGCGGGGCTAATTGTCACAGTGCGGCGGCCGGCCTGAACAGCATGCTGCGCAAAAACTTTCCGTTGCTGCGGCTGGGCGACAATCTGGAGCGGCCGTTACAGCCTTATCAGGTCAGCGGGCCGCTTTGCACGCCCACCGATCTGCTGGGCGACAACGTGCTGTTGCCGACGCTGGCGGTCGACGATCTGATCGCCATCACCCACTCCGGCGCTTACGGGCTGACCGCATCGCCGGGCTCGTTCCTTAGCTTCGGTTACCCGGCGGAAGTGATGGTGGACGGTCGCCGCCTCACCCTGATTCGCCAGCCGGAAACCACCGAACAGCTGCTGGCCCGGCAACAGCCGGTCGAGATCTGGCGCGGGGATACGCCATGACGTTGTGTATCCAGCCGGATGACCTGGTATGGCGCGCTTTTGCGCCCGAGAGCGAGGCCGCGTTACTGGCCCCGCATCCCAGTCAGGCATTGATGGCGGATTACCTGCGTGCTTTTTTCCGTTCCCACGACGAAACGCAGGAGCCGGACGACGCCCTGCTGACCCGTTGGCTCAACAGCCGTCATACTTTTACCGCGATGATGCAGGCTTTGCTGCCCGAATTGCAGGCGCGTCATACGTTGCAACGGCTTGATCTGGTGATGTTCGCCCACTGGACGCCGGACAGCGACCTCGGCTGCGCGGTATCTAACGCGCTGATCCACGCCTGCGACGCCCGGCAGGCATTCGGGCTGGCGGTGTCGGATCGCGGGCTGGCGGCGCCGCTGTTCGCACTGTGCGCCATCGACGACTATCTGGCCAGTGATGAAAACCGGCGCGAGGCGTTGCTGATGATCGCCGATCAGGATGTAGCGCCTTATCCCAGCGAGCGACTGGCGCAGTTGCGTCCCCAAAAGAACTGTTGCCTGATGCGGATAGAAAAACGCCCGCCCCAGCAGGCCAACGGGCTGATATTTGAAGGGTATTATCGCCAGCCTTACGTCGAAAACGGCGACCCGATCGACACCATGCGGCAATTGCTTTCGCGCCTGCCCGCGGCAGACACGCTGACGCTGCTGGGCACCCCGTCGCTGACGGCGGCGTTGCAGAGCGCATTCCCCGAACACCAGACTGCGGCCGTGGCGGAATCGTTACTGTGCGCCGCCCCGTTCGTCTACCTGAAACACCATGCGCAGCCGGGCCGGCGTTATCTGCTGGCGGTGCCGGAACCCCGTCACCTGACCGCCGGTGTGTTGCGCTACCAACCTTGCCACGACGGGCCGTTCACCCGCCCTTCCCGTACCTGATAAGGATGCTCCATGACCAACATTACCCACCTGACCACCTGGCTTGATCGGGCAGCCAAAGAAGCCGCCAACAAAACCGCGGTCATCGACACCGACCGCGAAGTCAGCTGGTTTATGCTGCGCCTGCAGGCCCGGCAATTGGCGGACCACCTGCGTGAAAACGGGGTGGAAAAAGGCGACCGGGTGATCGTCTGCATGCCGAACTCACTGACGTTCGTGCTCTATTTCTGGGCGCTACAGTATCTGGGGGCGATCTTTATTCCGCTGAGTCCGGACACCAAAGCCAGCAAACTGAGCTGGCTGGTGGACAACGCCGGTTGCCGGTTGCTGATTGCCGATCGCACCCTGAAAGAGGAAATCGGCATCGCTCAGGCAGGCGAGCATTGGCAGCAATACAATCGCCACACCCGCGTCTGCTTCAGCAACGATATAGCGGCGGTGCTGGCGGAAGAACCGTACCGCATCTCCGTTGAACGCGATCGGCAGGTGGCGGGCATCGACCTCGATCTGGCCTGCATCATCTATACATCCGGCTCTACCGGCCAGCCCAAAGGGGTGATGCTTAGCCGACGCAATATGATTACCGCCGCCGGCTCGGTGGCCGGTTACCTGCAACTGCGCGGTGACGACCGCATCATGTCGATGATCCCGATGAGCTTCGACTACGGTCTGTATCAGGTGATCATGTCGGCGCTGGCGCAGTGTACGCTGATCGTAGAGCCGGATTTCCGGCGTCCGCTACTGTCGTTGCAGCGCATGGTCACCCTGTGCGCCACCGTATTGCCGATCGTGCCGACCATGCTGCGGCTGATCGCGCCGCTGGCGTCCCGCTATAACTTCGGCGCCATCCGCACCGTGACCAACACCGCCGCCGCGCTGCATGCCGGTGATATCGATCAGTTGCATACCATTTTTCCGCAGGCGCGCATCTACTCGATGTACGGGCTGACCGAGTGCCACCGCTGCACTTACCTGCCGCCGGAATACCTCGCCACCCACCCGCAGAGCGTCGGCATCGCCATTCCCAACACCGAACTGTGGGTGGTGGACGACAACGGCCAGCGCCATACCCGCAACGCCACCGGCGAGCTGGTGATCCGCGGCGCGACCGTCATGTGCGGCTACTGGCGCAATGAAGAGAAGAGTGCCGAAAAGCTGCGCCCCGGTCTGCTGCCGGGCGAACGGGTGCTGTACACCGGCGATATCTGTCGGCTGGATGAACAGGGGTTGCTCTATTTTGTCGGCCGCCGGGACGAAATGCTGAAAAGCTGCGGCGAAAAAGTGGCGCCGAAAGAGGTGGAAGCGGTGCTCAACCGCCATCCGCAGGTGGTACAGGCGGTGGTGCTCGGCGTACCGCACCCGATTTACGGCGACGAAATCATCGCCTGCGTGGTGACCCGCGGCGACCTCAATGAAAAGGCGCTGTTGCGCTGGAGTAAAACCCAGATGGAATCGCACATGGTGCCGCGCCGCTTCCGGCTGATGTCGCAGTTGCCCCTGAACCATAACGGCAAAATCAACCGTTCGCTGCTGCAGGAACAACTGACGGCGGGCGCAACGGCTCAGGTTTGCCCGCAACCCGGTCTGATGGAGTAACGTCGATGTCATTCAATACGGACTACGCGCCCAAAACCGGCTACAGCCCGGATTTTTACTACCAGAAGATCGTCACGGCGATCGGCATGGTGCTGGAAACCGACGACCTGTCGGAACTGCACCCGCACACCGATCTGGAACGGGATTTAGGGTTCGAAAGCGGCATCTTCATCGAACTGATGATGTATCTGGAAGAGATGATCGAAGGCTTGTCCATCGACCCGGTGACGCTGGACAGCCAGCAGATCAGCACCATCGACTCGCTCGGCCGTTTCATTCACTCGCAACTGGAGCACGGCGTCCCTTGTGCATGATCGCGTCGTGGCAGTACCTGACCACCGTGTTCGCCCGCTTTGACGGCGTACACACCCCCGCCTGTCATCACACCGAAGGCGACCTGACCTATCACCAGCTTTATCAGGGCGCACTGGCGCTGGCGGAGCGGTTGCAGGCGTTGCATGAAGCCGGCGGGCATCGCCAGCGCGCGCCGGTGCTGCTGTACGGCCACAAACACCCAACCTGCCTGATCGTCTGGTGGGCCTGTCTGCTGGCCGGTCATCCGGTCGTACCGGTGGAAACCGACAACACCGACGAGCGCCTGCGCTTTATCGCCGGCAGCATTCAGGCTGGGTTGTTGCTCAACGCCACCGGGCAGGCGGCGCCAGATATCGGCATTCCCGCGCTGGCGGTTTCAACGGCATTATGCGATATGCCCGCCGCCCGACTGGCCGAGCACTGCCGCCAGATGGGGCTGGCGTTCGGCCGGGACGCGATCGGCGGCGTTGCCTACATCATGTTTTCTTCCGGCACCACCGGCGCGCCTAAAGGCATCCGGGTGAGCTACGCCAATCTGGCGCATTTCGTTCGCTGGGCGGCGGACGCATTTCCCGCCCCCGGCCCGATCAGCGGCAACATTCGCTACTGCTTCGACGTCTCCCAGTATGAGCTGTGGCTGGCGTGGCATTATCTTCAGCCGCTTTCGGTGCTGGACTACCGCGACTTCATCAATACCCGCAAGATGATCGCCCGCCATGCCGACGCCGGGGTGCAAACCTGGGTCAGCACCCCGGCGCTGACCCGTAATTATCTGAAAGACCGGGAGTTCCGTCAGGACAACCTGCCGCGGCTGAACACCTTTATCTTTTGCGGCGAGGTGCTGACGAAAGAGACAGTCAGCGCCCTGTGGCAAGCGTTTCCCGGCTGTCGCATCGTCAATACCTACGGCCCGACGGAGTGCACGGTCGCCGTCACCGCCTGCGACATTACCCCCGGCATGCTGGATGACGACGCGCCGCTGCCGCTGGGCTATGTGCGCCCCGGCGTCGAACTGCGCATCAATGCCCCGGCGAACAGCGAACGCGGGGAAATCATCATCGCTGGCCCGGCGGTCGGCGAAGGCTACCTGAACGCGCCGCCCGTCCAGCAGGCGCGTTTCGTCATCGAGCCCGACGGTACCCGTAGTTACCGCACCGGCGACATCGGTTCGCTGCAAAATAACCTGCTCTACTTTCACGGCCGGGAAGACAGCGAACTGAAAATTCAGGGCCACCGCATCGTCCTTAGCGACATCGAAAATGCGCTGCGGGAACACCCACAGGTACAGGACGCGATCGTCACCCCCTGGCTATTGCACGACACGCCTCAGGGACTGCAGGCGTTTATCCTGTCCGGCCAGACGGATATTTTCCCGGCGCTGGCGGCTTATCTGCGCCGCTATTTCCCACTCTATATGGTGCCCAAATTCTGGTATCCGGTGGACGACGCCACGCTCAACCACAACAGCAAGCTGGATCGCCAGCGCGTCGCCCGGCAGGCGCTCGACAAAGGCAAACGCTATGTTTTCGTCAGTTCTTAATCCGATTCGGACACAGATGCGGGAACACCCGCAGCATCTCGCTCTCGTCAACGACAGCGGCAGCTATACCTTTGCGCAACTGGGACGTCGGGTGGAAGGCATTCGTCAGGCGCTGCGCCGGCACACGCCGCGCTGCGTGATGATTTACGGCCACAAGCAGCTGGACGCCGCCGCCGCCATGCTGGCCTGCGCGTTTGAAGCCATTCCCTTCACCTTTGCCGATATCGCCAACCCGGCCGCCCGTATCGAACGTATCGCTGCGATGGTTCAGGTAGATCTGGTCCTGCTGACGTGTGAACCGCGCACCTCATTTCCCTCATTGTCAGCGCCGATTATCCTCACGACCAGTCTGGCGGACGTTAGCCCTCTACTCCCGGCGGTTATACCGGCGTCAGAACAACTCTTTTATATCCTGACCACCTCTGGCAGCACCGGCGAACCGAAGGGGGTGAAAATCAGTTATGGGAATTTTGCTGCATTTTCTGACTGGTACATTCCCAGTCTTGAAGCAGAACGCTTCCCCGGCAGTCACGTTAATCATGCCTGTCTGTCTTTTGATATGGGTGTTATGGATCTTTTCCCTTCGCTGGCTGCAGGCAAGCCGGTCTTGATGCTCAATCACGCTAATAATATCCGCCCCCGTAAGAACCTGCAGTTGCTCACCGAATCCGCAGTAAAAGCCAGCAGTTGGTTTTCCACGCCCAGCTTTTTAGACATTATGTGTATGGATCGCCAATTCAACGCCAAAAGTCTGCCTGAACTACGCGTTATTTTCGTTGGTGGCGAGCCAGTTTCTCCCTCATTGGTGCAAACATTGCAAACCCGGTTTCCTCAGGCAGAGGTACGGCACGCATATGGTCCCACCGAAACTACCTGCGTCACCCACGCCTTATGTTTACCCCCCATTGTTGACGCCAAAACGATAGGTGCCTTGCCATTAGGGCGACCACAGGGCAAAAACCACATTGTGATCTGTGATGAGTGGAAAAAACCACTTCCAGCTGGTCGCCATGGCGAAATCGTCATTCTGGGCCCTCAGGTCGGGGCAGGTTATTTACCAAATGATCTACCTGCTAATCAGGCATTTGGTTATCAGGATAATGAACGATATTACCGTACCGGCGATATCGGCTATCTGGACGAGCAGGGGCAATTATTTATTCAGGGGCGCAATGACAGCCAAATCAAATGGCGCGGTAATCGAATCGATCTGGCCGAAATCGAGAAAGCCGCCAGCCAATGCGATCAGGTAAAACAATCAGCGGTGATCATCGAAAAAAACAATAACGTCGTAACTGAACTGGTGTTATGCGTCCATTTGAGCATCGACACCAACGAGCGGCGCGCCAGCCTGCGACGCGAGCTGGCGCAGCGGCTGCCCGCTTACATGGTGCCGCGCATCATCCGGTTCACCGGTCCGTTTCCACTGACGCTGCACGGCAAGACCGATCGCCAGGCGCTAATGCGGCGATTCGAAACCGACGCGGAAACCCTACCGAAGTAACACGTCGCCAAAATAGCGGTACGACCTGCAAGCAGGCATAAAAAAAAACCGCTGTCGCCGGTAGTCTGATACAAACGGTATTGACGGGGGAAAAGTCATGAAATTCAGCCATCTTGGATACATCGTCAGAAATAGTGAGACCACTATTGCGGCAATGGCGACTTTTTTCCCGCATATCACCGTGCACCGCAAGAAAGTCAGCGCGCAGCAGATTTACGTCACCTTCATGAACACAACCCGCCACGATATGCAGATTGAACTGGTGGAACCGCTGCCGGAAAACCGGCTGCTGAGCGGCATGCTGGACAAGGAAAACAAAGATTGCCTGCCCTACCACATCTGCTTTGAAGTGGATGATTTCGATAAAAAATATCAGCAGTTGCGCGACGATGGCTGGCTGGCGCTGACGCGCCCGTTTCATGCCTATCCGCAGGGACCGCTGGCCAGCCACTTGTATAAACCGGAGGCGGGCATCATGGAGATCATGTCCGGTAGCACCAGTCTGATCGCACAAGGAGAAACCGCGTGAATGATTACGCCCTTTTCCTTGAGCCTCTAAAGCGCCTGATTGAAGGCACCCTGCCCGAGGGGCGTCACCTTGGCGGGCAAATAGATATCGCCCCGGAGAAAGCGCGCCTTACCGCGCAGTATTCGCTGGCGCCGATGCTCAATACGCTGGGCGTGCCGGCCGACTACCGGCCGACCTGCTGGCTGGAGGACGATGGCGTCGCCCTGCGAACGCTGCCGTTGCCGCTACGGTGCGAAGCCTACGAATCGTTTGGCTACATTGACCCCAACCTGCTGTTCGCCGCGCCGGGGCCCGGTATGGCGGCGCTGGTGGTGGAAAACATGGGCAGCCAGGAACAGCGGGAGGCGTTCTTCTCCCAGTTTAGCCGCGAGCTGACCTGGAGCTGCTTTGCCATGACCGAGCCGGAAGTGGGCAGCGATGCGCAGCAAATCCAGACCAGCGCCATCAAGGTGGATGGCGGCTGGCTGATCAACGGCGAGAAATATCTGATCGGCAATGGCGTCATCGCCGACACCGGCGTGCTGTTTGCCCGCACCGCATCCGGCCCGCTCGGCATCAATGTTTTCACCTTTGCGCCGCGCCATCAGGATGGCGTGTTCGCCGAGCGTATCCCGATCAACGGCGTACCGGGCTGCAACGTGTCGCATCTGACGTTCCGGGATCTGTTCGTACCGGACAGCGCGCTGCTGGGGCAGCACCTGAGACCGACCGAGCGTTTTGCCCGCTCCGCGATGGTAACCTTCGACTCGCTGCGCCCTTGCGTCGGCGCGATTGCGCTCGGCGTCGCCCGCTCCACGCTCGACCTCGCCCTGCAGCAGCGCTGGGCCACGCCCCGCTCCTCCTGGTTGCTGAAAGCCCGGCGGCAGTTGCAGGCAGCCATGTCGCAGGCCCGGATGGTCTGCAAACGTTTCGAACAGGGGGAAACCTGCGGGCGCGACGCCGGGCTGGCGAAAATCACCGCCACCCGGGTGGCCGAGCAGGTGGTCATGGCGGTCATTCATCATGCGCCGCCCGCTGCGCTGGGCGAATATCCGCGTCTGGCGAAAGCCTGGCGTGACGTGAAAGCCTTTGAATACACCGAAGGCACCACCTTCATCCACCTGATTAATCACGGTTATCGGGGGGCGTAGCATGGCATACCCGGCGTTGGCCCCCGTTAGCCGTCCGATAGTGCAGGAGACCGGTAGTCTGGCGGTGGAAACCCGCGCCACCCCGTTGACGGCGGAACAGCATGCCCTGCTGTCTCCGTGGTTTGCCCTCAATCATGCCGATCCCGCTATTCCCTGGTTTCTGCATGAGCCCGTCCACAGCGACGAATTCGGCCTGCATGCCGCCAACGTCATCGCGCTCTGCCGCCATTTTTACGCCAGCCATGCCAACAGCGTCCTGCTGTACGAGTATTACGGCGCGCCGCTCCAGTTTCGCACGCCGCTGCTGCAAAGCCTGCTCTATGCCGCGCCGGGTTTTCATCACAGTCTGGGGATCAAGTCGCAAGGGCGGATACAGGCCGAGCGTGATTTGGCCGGTACGCTGCTGGACCACGACGGCGCCGTGCTTTATCTGAGCGACCCGCTGCGCCGCATCAGCCCGTGCGCCGACGCCGAGCCGGTCGTCTACCGTTACTGCCGGCTTTACCCGCGCTAGCGCCGCCGCGCCGCTACCATGACACGCTCCATATCATGACGCCGGACACGCTGTTCGCCCTTTTTCACCCCGCTAACCGCCAGGAGTGCGCTTGTGCTAGGACACCTTGAGGCGATAGAAGTCGCGTTTCCGCCCGAAATACAATCACTGGACGAGGTCGCGCAGGAAGTCGGCCTGACCCGGCTTGATGTACGCATGTTTGACCGTTTTTACGGGTTACGCCGTTTTCACGGCGGCCCCGGCACGCTGGACGAACTGCTGACGCCGGTTGTCGACCAAATGCAGCACAGCCAACCGCAGGCTTTCGCCGCCATCAGCCATGTCGTGCACTGCCATACCGTACCTTGCGTGCGGGTGTTCGAAACCGTGAGCCAGACGCCGTCCTGGCTGGATCGCTTTTCACCCCAGACCGAATTCGCCAGCCTGACCATGGGCCACTGCGCCACCCCGCTCACCGCGGCGGAATGGTTGCTGAAGCAACTTTCGCCCGACGGCTTCGGCCTGATACTGATCGGCGAGAAAGCCTTTCACCCCAGAGTAAGGCTAATCAAAGACACCACCCTGATGGGCGAAGCCGCCTGCGCGGTGCTGTTGAGCCGTCAGGGCGACGGCCCGGCGATCCTCAGCCGTTACACCGGTCAGGACGGACGCTTCAGTATTCAGAAAGGCGTCGACGAGCACGAAGCCTCCGACTTCGGGCAGCATTATATTGATTTTACCTGCCGACACCTGCAGGCAGCGCTGGACAAAGCCGGCGTAACCATTGATTGTATTGACTGGATCGCACCTCATAACGTCAATCTCTCGTCGTGGCATCGTCTGGCGCAGTTGATGAATTTTCCACGGGAGAAAATCTTTCTGGAAAACGTCCCGCGCTATGGTCATTGCTTTGGCGCCGACCCGTTTATCAACCTACGCCAGTTGCAGCAACAACAGCGGCTACGCAAAGGCGATATCGTGCTGCTGGTCAGCGTGGGGCTGGGCGCGACCTACTCATCGTTACTGATCAAGATTTAACCAAAACGCAATATCGGGCAATACACCACTGCTATTCCCGATAAGGTACATAATTATCGTGCGAATGGTATTTTTTGCGACTCGACTAACAGGACAGAACATGAAGGCTCTTACGTTCAGTAATGTATTAAAAGAATTGGATGCACTGGGCGAAAAATTACGGCAGGCGGCCAGTCAGGTAGAATCCGATCGTAGCCGGGCGTTATCCTGTCTTGAGGATGAGTTGCTTTATACCATCGCCTACATTGGCATTCCGCCCGAATTCATTCCGTTCCGGGGCTGGGACTATCAGGCCTGCCACTATAGCGATCACATCGACATGCTGGAGTACCTTAGCCGCTTTGACGCCAGCGGCCTGATGATGTTGCCCGGCGCATCGCTGTCGGCACGAGCGGTCACGGTGCTGGGCACGCCGGAACAGCAGGCGTTCTTCTTCTCCCGCTTTAACCAGCCGCCTTGCTGGGCGTTTTTTGCCGTCACCGAGCCTGAAGTCGGTTCCGATACGCAATCTATCGCCTCCTCGCTGACGCCGACCGATAACGGCTACGTGCTGAATGCCCGCAAGAAATTCATCGGCGGCGCGCAACTGGCGTCCGTCGGGCTGGTTTTCGCCCGCGAAGGCAACCTCCAGCGGCTGGTGATGGTGGAGCCGGAACAGGACAGCGCTCATATGACGATCACGCCGCTTGAGCAGTTCGGGCTGCAGGGTTCTAACCTGACGGAAATCGAGATCAACGGGCTGCCGATCACGCCGGATCGCATTCTGGGTTATGACCGTAAAGGACTGAATCAGGGGCTGACCGCGCTGGGAGAAGTGTTTGAACGCCATCGCCCGATGGTCAGCGCGATGGCGCTCGGCACCGCCTACGGGCTGCTGCGCGTGCTGGACGACACCGCACTCAACGCTGAACAGCAACGCTGGCGCGCCCAGCAGTGGCGCACTTACCATCTGTTGCGACAGCAACTGTCGGAAATCGCCGGGCGCTACCAGTCCGGTCAGCCGCAATACCACACCACCAGCCAGTTGAAACGGCGCTGTACCCTGTTTGTGGAAACAGTAGCGCACCGTATGCCGCATCTGCTGGGCGAGCAGGCGTGGCTGGAAGACGCGCCGTTACGCCGCCGCTGTCGCGACGCGCTGGCGTTCGAATACATGGAAGGCACCGCCAATATCCATCTGATGAACAGTTTCCGTTGCTACACAGCCAGGGGAGGCGTCTGTGCCCACGTATCTTGACCCACGGTCGATACTGCACCGCCGCTTTGCGTCGCCCGCCAGCATGCCGCGGCAGGCGATCAGCCCGGCGCAGGAGTATTACTGGCACAGCTACGCCACCCGGTTCTTCGACAGCAACGGTCTTGACTGGCATGAGAGGATGGCCAACCTGCAATGCGGCAGCCGGACCAGCGACCTGACATCGTTCATCAACATGATCGGTCAGTTGCTGCCCGTTTATCGGGCCAGAAACGATCTGTCGCATATCGACAGCGTGCTGATGGCGCACTGGACGCCGGACTTACATCTTGGCAGTTCGGTGATCAACTATGTGATCGAATCGCTCAGGCTGCCGGCCTGTCTGGCGCTGACCATCAGCGATCGCGGGCCGGACGCGGCGCTGTTCGCGCTCTCCAGCATCGCCAATTGCCAGCAGGAAGACGACCATGATTCGCTATTGCTGATCGCCGATCAGAGCAACCTGCCGTATCACTCTACCCTGCTTGAATCGCTCGCCCCGGAAAACAACGCCTGCCTGTTTTCCGTCAGTTGCCATGAGCAGCCGCTGCGCTATCAGGGTTTCTGTCGCCACCCTCAGCCCGCTGCCGACACCCTGGCGCAAACCGTAGCCCAGTTATGCCAACGCTTTACGCTGCGGCAAAACCGCTTATGCGTGGTGGCGGAACCGCTGCTGTTGTCGGCGCTGCCGCCGGCGCTGACCGGTATCGCCACCAATCCGCATCTGGTGTGCGCCGCGCCGTTTGTGGCGCTGGCGGAAAATTACCAGCCAGGCTGCGACTACCTGCTGCTGATTCATTATCAGGACAAGCTCAGCGCCGTCGCATTGCAGGGGATGGAGTAATTGCTGGGGGTAGAATAATTGCAGGGGGTGAAGTAACAGTGCGTCTGACCCGCTTTGTGACCTGGGTGCCGGAGCAGAGACTGAACGCCAGCGAGATTATTCGCGCCGCGGGCGCCAGCGCATCGGAAGCGCGGGTTTTCTCGCAACTGTTCGGCTTTCGACAGGTGGCGGCGCTGGATAGCGACGTGCCGCTGGCCTCGGTGTTCCACCGGCTGCTCAGTGAGCTGCAGCGCCGATCGCCACACCCCGATCGCCCGGCTGATGTGCTGATCTACGCCCACGGCATGCCGGTGCAGGCGGCGGAACGACAACCCTGGCTGGCTCAGCTTGGCCGTGAGCATCCGTTTATTCGCGATAGCGCCCCCTGCTACGAACTCGACCAGCAAAACTGCGCCACGCTCTTTTGGGCGCTGGCGCTGGCCCAACGGCTGCTGTCGCAGCAACGAGCGAAGCGGGTGGCGATCATTGCCGGCGATACTTTGTCTGCATTTGCGATGCAGGAGCGATATTTTCCCGGCTGTACTATGGTAGGTGATGCCTTCGCAGCTCTACTACTGGAAAATCAGCCATCCGGCTTCCAAATAGAACCAGTCTATACCGGACAGCGACCAGAGTTTCATGAAGGCATTCATGGTAGCGAGCACGCCAAAAAGGCATTTTATCAAGCTCATGATGAGCTGATTTTCGATGCGCTACAAAATACAAAGTCAGGCAACCAGGCACATACCCATCTCTTACCGCACAACGTCAATCGGTTAAGCTGGCTCAATTATTCCCGCCGTCATCAACATCCGCTGGAAAACATTGCGCTCGGTCTGATGCCGGATATCGGACACTGCTACACCGTCGATCCGCTGTTGTTGCTACCCGCTGCGTTGCCTGCCATTCAGTCCGGCAAGCCCCACGTCATGCTGTCCGTCGGCCTCGGCGCCTGGATCGGCAGTTGCCGAATCCGATACGCTGACGCGCCGATTTGACTCTCCGCGGCCTTGCCGCACTATTTAGCCGCATTTATCAGAACAGTTCTCAATTTCAGACAAAAATGGATAATTCCGCTATGCATAATAGCAATCAGGGAAAGCTTTCGCTGGCTCGCCGGCGATAAGAGACAAGGATGTAACTGAACCGTCCCGACTGAACGACGGATGAATGATCAGACGGGTATCGGCCAGACAAGGATGAGCTGGCCGCGGGTTCCCTCCTGATAGCGGACGTCAGGCAGGCATGGCAGGGATAGCAACGGAGAGGGGGAAGGAATGAAAGCGTTGCTTTGTTCCGCGCTGGCGCTGCTGCCATTGATGGCGGCCTGTTCCCCGGCGAATCAGCAAAACGTGGAAGTGCCCTCCTTTACGACATTGGATGTCAGCCGTGGCCTGAGCGTCACTTTGGTTTGCGGTAATGGATACCGCGTGGAGGCCAGCGCCAGACAGGATGTTCTGGAGAAGCTGGTCATCCGCCCTCAGGGACAGAGCCTGGTAATCGAAAACCATTCCAGCGATGACAGTATCCTGCGCGATCACGGCGCTGCGATCACCGTCACCATCAGTGCGCCGATTAATACGATCAAGGCACAGTCAGGCGTCACCATGACCGTTCCCGCCTGCGCGGTTTCGCCCGATACATTCAGGGTCGACGGCAGTATGGGCGCGGAGATCAATGTCGCGGGCAACACACGTCAGCTCGACCTGTCGCTGGCGATGGGCTCATCTTTCAATACCCGTGAACCGGCTTTTTCGGCGCAAGAGGCCGTTGTGAATATCGCTATGGGCGTAGACGCGCGGTTATGTCACGTGCGGCAATTGAGCGGAACCATCACCACCGGCGCCAGAGTTCGGGTAGCGCCGGATACGCTGGTTCATACCAGCAACGGCGTAGCCAGCCTGATAGACCATCACGGCTGCTGAAGCGATGCGCTGTTTCCCGGCGTCTCGTCCTGCAGTATCAGCAAGCGCCACGCATCCGGCACGACCGATTTCACGGGGAACAGGCAGTAGCTGAGCGCTACGGACGGCGCCCCCGCAATCCACGCCTCATCCAGCCAGCAATCGCTAATCCGCCCGTCATCCGCCACCTGGATAGCCCCCTGACTGTCGGCCAGGCAACTGAACGACGCCAGCGATTTGCGCAACCCTAATCCCAACGCTTTGATATAGGCTTCTTTGCGGCTCCACAAGCAGGTGAACGCCGGCAGGAATTGCGCGTCATCAAGCGAATCCAGCCAGCGGATTTCGTCAGGGTGAAAGAAACGTCTGGCTATCGACCGCTTACGGCTCGCATGACCCTGGCAGCTTTCCACATCCACGCCCACCGGGCTGTGGCGCGCAAAAGCGAAGGCAAAGGCGCTATGGGTATGAGACAGGTTGAACTGAACGGTCGGGTGCTGCGGTAAAAACGGTTTGCCATGCGGGGTGCGCTCAACGCGTAATGCGGCGGCCTCCTGCTGACACAGCGGCGCCAGCAGATGACGCAATATTCCTTCCGCCAGTTGGCGGGACGCCAACGCCGTATCCGGCGGCACGCCGCAGGCCTGACGGGCCTGGGCGACGATTACCGGACTCGCCAGTTGCGCACGCGGCACCACAACGCAGTGGGGATACGGCCATGCTCTCGCCGTCAGGTCATCCCAGCGGCAGGAAGATATTGACGACACAGCCTTCTGCATCCTTACGGTTCTCCAGCGTCAGGTGCCCGTCATGGCCTTCGACAATCTGCCGGCACAGAATCAGCCCGATGCCGCTGCCATGCGTTTTGGTGGTATAAAACGGCACGAACAGGTTTTCGATATTCGCCACCCCTTTGCCTTGATCGATAATCTCGATATGCAGTTGTCGGGCAATCACTTTCCAGCGCAGCACGATCTCACCCAGACCGGGTTCCATCGCTTCATCGGCGTTTTTCAGTAAGTTGATGAACATCTGCTGCATTTGATTGGCATCGACCATCGCCTGCTGCGGCGCGTCCCCGGAAAGGACCAGTTTGCGCTGTGGGAACAGCATCGCCATTTGCATCATCAGCCCGGCGATATCGCATGGCTGTTTGTTGGCCGGCGGCAGGCGGTTCAACTGACGATAACTGCCGACAAAGGTGATCAGTTCGCGGGCGCGATTGTTGATGATCTCCATGCCGTTGACCAAATCCGGCGCCGCCTGATGCTGATTATCCTTACGAAACACCTGCAACAGCGTCTGGCTGATGGAGGCAATCGGCGTCAGCGAGTTGTTGATCTCATGGCTGATCACCCGCAGCAAATTCTGCCAGGTTTTCTGCTCTTCGTTACGCAACAGCTTGCTCACGTCGCTGATGAATAACAGATGGTTTTGCCGGCCGTCTTCGATAAAGGAATCGTGACGAATCTGGAACATGCCCCGTGTGCCGGGGAAACGCCAGTCGATCGGTTCGGCATCGGACGGCTGCTGCAACAGCCCTTCCAGTCCGAACTCCGCCGCCGGTTGTCCCACCAGCAGCGATAACGGTTTGTTGACCAACGCCGCCGCCGCGTCGTTGCACCAGATGATGCGTCGCTCCGCATCCAGCGCGAACACGCTGATATTGATATTGGAGATCACCTTGTGCAGCACATAATAGGTTTCTTTTTGCTGCTGACGGCTGCGCGCCATCGTGCCGGAAAGCTGGTTAATCTGACGGATCAGGTTATCAAACGCGCCTTTGTCCTTGGTCACGCCGCGCAGGCTGAAGTTTTCCTGCTCCAGCGCTTCCAGCAGGTTGGACACGACGTGGATCTTGCCGTTCAGTCGCTCGGAAAAAGTAAAGCTGCTGTAGACCAGACACAGGAAAATGATGAAGACCGTCAGTATCTTCAGGTACACCGACTGGTCGGGAAACAGCCATAGCAGGAAATACCCCAGCAAGCCGGCAATCGCTGCGACATTGAATGACAACAGGTGAGGAGGCTCAAAGGAGGAGTCGAGTTTACTCATGGTTAATCTTGTATTTTTCCAGTCGTCGGTAAAACGCACTGCGGCTCAGGCCCAGCGAACGGGCAGCCTTAATGGCGTTGCCCTCAAACTTCGCCATACGCTGACACAGCAGGCGTTCTTCAATATCGGCCAGCGTCGCATCGGAAGCCACCAGTTCCGGCTCGGCTTTCGCCACTTTTTGCGGCGCGCCAGGCAGTGACGGAAAAATATCGTCACTGTTCAGCCGGGATGATCCGCACAGCAACACCGCCCGCTCCAGCAAATGACTCAGTTCGCGGATATTACCCGGCCAGTGGTAGCCCGACAGCGCCGCCTGCCCGGACTGGCTGAGCCCCGGCGCCGGCTTGTTGTATTTTCTGGCGTAGCGGTCAATGAAATTCAACGCCAGCGGCATGATATCCTGCTGCCGTTCCACCAGTGACGGCACACGTAACTCAATGGTGTTGAGACGGTAATAGAGATCCTGACGAAACGTCCCTTCCGCCACCCTGACATCCAGTTCAGCGTTGGTGGCGGCAATAATACGGCAATTGGTTTTCAGCGTACGTGACGAACCAACCCGCTCAAAACAACGCTCTTCCAAAATGCGCAGCAGTTTGCTTTGCTGGGTCATCGGCAGGTTGCCGATCTCATCCAGAAACAGCGTCCCTTTGTCCGCCAGTTCGAAACGCCCGACGCGGCTTTCCCGGGCGTCGGTAAACGCGCCTTTCACATGGCCGAACATCTCGCTTTCAAACAGGTTTTCGTTGATGCAACCCATGTTTACCGACACCATGTTCTCGTCACGGCGCGGAGAAAGCTGATGAATGACCCGGGCCAACAGGCTTTTGCCGGTACCATTCTCACCCAGAATCAGGATGTTGGTCTCGGTTGCGGCCACCTGATCCACAACCCGCATCAATTGTTTCATCGGCGCGGATTCCACCACCCACTCGCCATTGAAATTGTCTTCCAGTTCCAGCTTCAGCAGTTTGTTTTCTTCTTTCAACCGCTTGCCGGAACGCTGGCTGAGGCTGAAGGAGATCTGCTGGCGAATCACATTCAGCAACCGCTCGTTGTCCCAGGGTTTCTGAATAAAATCCACCGCGCCCGCCTGCATGGCGCTCACCGCAATATCGACGCTGCCCCAGCCGGTCATCGCCACCACCGGCAGGTATTCGTCGTAACGCTTTATCTCTTCCAGCAACACCAACCCTTCCTGCCCGGACGTGGTATCCCGTTGATAGTTCATATCCATCAGGATCAAATCGAAATCATGCTGGGACAACTGAACGGGCACCTGCTCAACGGCGGAAGCGAGTGTGACCTGATAGCCTTCCATGGACAGTAACATCTGCAGGCTGGCCAGAATATGCGCGTCATCATCAACAATCAGGATATGTTGCTTATCCGCCATATGGGTCCTTATCACGCTGGTTCATACTGAAATTTCACACTGACAGGCGCCGCCGCAGGAAAACTACCGCCGCGATCGCCTCTTACAGCATAATCGATCCGTGGTAACTATTAACGGCTCTGTTGCGGGAAACTAGAGCGTCAGCCGGTATCCTGACATGAGCGCCGGCACTGGCGCCACTGGCAGCATACCGCCCGCTCCGGTTTATTCATAACGTATCGCATCACCCGGTTTCATCATGATGACGCGCCGGGATGGGATCCAGGTAGCGAGTGCAACGATGAGCATGATAAATAAAGCAACACAGACAAACAGCAGCACAAAATGACCCCTGCCATCGCCTAAAGCGCGGTTAATTCCGGGAGCAGCCAGCAATGCCAAGGGTAATCCCAGTATCAAACCAGCAATAAGCTGGTTCACACCTTGTAACATCAACATCTTAAGCAAATGGCTAGGTGTCGCTCCCAGTACCTGCCGGATGCCTATTTCCTGAGTTCGCTGGCTGATTGCGTTTTGTGTCACGGCATAGATACCGCTGGATGAAAGCACTATTGCAATAATCCCAAATAGCATGAATAAATTAGCGACGAACCTGACACCAAGCGTATTTCTTTCAAGCACATTGTTTAACGTTTGGGGCTGCGCCGCTGGCATCATGCTATCAACGTTATATAACGCGAGTTTGAGCTTCTCAGGCAGGGAAGAAAGATGCTCGGCCTTAAGCATGATAGTCATCATGGGCGTGGGCCGTTGTAATAGCGAGCGATAGACTGTTGAACGATTTTTAAACGCACTAAACGGCCTGCCATGTACAACATGGGTTACAACGCCGATTATTGTATACCAACCAGACTCTTCCTCGTTTCTAAAACGGACGCGTTTGCCAATCGCACTTTTTCCATCAGGCCAATACTTCCTGGCCAGCGATTCACTGATTACAGCGACGGGAAGCGATTTTTCATTATCCAATGCTGAGAATTCACGACCATAAATCACCTTGACCCCCATCCCTGCAAGGCTTCCTGGCATGACTTGCACATCATTCACCATGGGATAATGCTCATCACCACTACTCCCATCTTCTCTGTTTTCAATAAGAAGCTGATGAGCAGCCGTAAATTCCCCCGGAGCACTGGTGGTAAGAGATTCGGCAGTTATATCAGGTATATCATGTAATTGTTTAGATAATTCCAGATAAAAATCACGCCTGCTTTGTGCATTGGGATAAATATCTTTATTAAGGTTGACGCGAGATATAAGGTAGCCATCAGTTGCTACCCCATAGTCTGCATTTTTCGCCTTTGTCACTAGAATTAACAATAGGATACTAATGCATAAAATTGAAAAAGAGAGTGCCACCTCAATAACAACTAATGAACGTCCAGCCTTACTGGTTCGATAGCCGGGTATACCACGGGAGCCATCCCTTAACGCCTGAAAGAATTGACCATTAGCGATTTTCCAGGCAGGTAATGCACCGGTAATAAATGCGGTGAAAATCACTAAAATTCCCGCATTCAAAATCATGCTGCCGTCAAGCGATAAATGCCACCAGGATGGCACACGATTAGGAACAAAACGGGGGAATATCGTATTTGTTAAATCCAATCCCCAAGCTGCAAGCAATACCCCGACAATGCCAGCCAGAATACATATAATTAAGCTCTCCCATAACATCTGCATGACCAATCGAATCATAGGTGAACCTAAAGCGACACGCACTGCAATCTCTCTCGTACGCTGATGAGAGCGAGCTAGAAGCAAATTCCCCACATTACAACAGGCTAATAATAGAACAAATGCTACAGCAGATAGGGTAATAAGAAACACCTGAGCAGTATCATCACCCATAAAGCTGACTTGAAAGGAAAGTGCTATCGCTGAAATACCTTTATTACTTTCCGGATATTCATCAGCCAGCCTTCCCATTACGGATGCAATTTCCTGATTAGCCTCATCCAGGGAGAATCGAGGATTTAAGTGAGCATAAACATAAACTTCTGGTGCCTGATTCCTCAGAGATAAAGATTGTAACTTTATTTTTGATGGTAACCACAAGTCATGGAAAAATGGAAATGCAAATCCTTTAGGCATAACACCAACAATATAAGTATGCACACCATTTATCTGTATCGATTGGTTAAGAATGTCCCTTCTGCCGTTAAAATATTTTTCCCATAGGTCATAACTAATTACCGTAACAGGAACGGCTCCAGACAACATATCGCCATCATTCAAAACACGCCCTATTAATGGCGAGACACCCGTATAATCAAACATCTGGGGTGTGCTAAGAATACCTATATACCTAGCAGATCTTTTTCCATCATTAAGATCCAAATACTCGGCATAAAAATACCCAACATCATCTACCTTGGTCAGTTGACGAGAAAGCTCTGTATAATCAAGGAAATTCAAGCCAGAATCATCAAGACTCACGCCACCCACATTCGGCGTCACCATCACCATGCCTTCCCCCTTCGGATACGGCAGGGTTTTGTACATGATGGTGTTGATGACGGAATACATATACAGCGCCAGTCCCAGCCCGCAGGCCATCACGGTAATGGTCAGCACGCTGAATCCGGGGCTTTTGAGCAGCAGGCGCAGGGCGTAACGGATATCGAACCATAAATTCATCGTGTTATACCGCCTGACGCAATTGTCCGTTTTCGCCATCGGCCACCACCTGTCCGTCAGACAGCACGATGGTGCGCTGAGCGCGCATGGCGGAACGCGGGTCATGGGTAACGATGCAGATGGTCGCGCCGTCCTGATGCAGTTCATCCAGAATATTCATCACCGCTTCGGCGTTGGCGGAATCCAGGTTCCCGGTCGGTTCGTCCGCCAGCAGCAACGACGGCTTGCCGACAATGGCTCGCGCCACCGCCACCCGCTGTTGCTGACCGCCGGAAAGCTGTGACGGGTAATGGCGCACCCGATGCGACATGTTGACTTTTTCCAGCGCCTGAATGACCCGCGATTTCTGCTCCGATCGCGACAAGTCATTACGGTAAGTGAGCGGTAACGCAACGTTTTCCGCGATGGTCAGGTCGCTTATCAGATTAAACGACTGAAAAATAAAGCCGATTTCCCGGTTACGCAGCCGAGCCATCTCCCGACGGCCGATGCGTTCAACATCCGTGCCGTTCAGCCGATAGCGCCCTTCCGTTGGCGTGTCCAGCAACCCCATGATGGACAGCAGCGTCGATTTCCCACAACCGGACGGTCCCGCGATAGAGACGTATTCTCCCGAGTGAATAGAAAGGTTTATCTTGCTAAGGGCATGCGTTTCAATTTCATCGGTAAGAAAGATTTTATGCACATTATCAAGTTGAACCAGCACCGTCATGGGAAATCCTCAGTGTATAAATAGAGTCAGCCTTCCTGAGGCCGAGGGTATCTTACAGGCAGCAGGCCACTCACTTTTATCTCTGGTTTTAAAAATGTGTCCAAAATACCTCCACCTGTCCATGACGACGCCCCTTTCCTTTTACTGACCGGCGCTCCATGCCGTTTCCCGTTCATTTGCGTCAGACAACGCGCGTCCGGTCTTCACAAACGCCGGTGCCGCGTCTTCTGATAACAGCACAAATCATACCAACTACATTCTGATCTTAGCCGACGACGCGCTCGCCGGGCAGCCGGCGGGCCTCCGGCAACCGATGCGTACGTCGGCCTCCCATCGGCACGGCGTGTCGTACCCCCGGCCCGTGGCAGGGTAGCGCATCCGGATTGTCATTTGCGAGACGAAAAATCCCATGTTTGGCACGGACCAATCCCATTAATGGGACGAGTTACAGGTAGATGTAAGTATTTCCCTTGAAAAACAACCCCTAACAACATGGCACACAATTTGCGTTAGACAGTTCGCACATCTGACCAAAGGACAATAATTAACCACTGACTTCGCCGCTGTAAGGATTTTTGGATTTAGCCGGACCAGACACGGGGAATCTATTTTTTTGGGATGACACCATGAGCTTACAGAACACCTACGCCCATACGTTGGATAATGATATTTTCAACAACAACCTGATTCAGGATATGTACCGCCGTCACCCTAATTTGAGAAAAACGCTCGCAGCCAATAATAAAGCCACCAGTCTGGCGGGAATTATTGACTATATCATCGACAATATCGGTAACAATATTACGCTGGAAGATCTTGAAGACGTCAGCGGTAAATCAAAATTTGATATTTGCCGTCTTTTCAATCAGGTCTATAACATTACGCCGATGCGCTGGATTTGGCGTGTACGCCTGACGCTGGCAAAAGAGATCATTCATATTTCGCCCAACTGGTCGCTCACCGATATTTGCTATGCCTGCGGTTTTTCCTCGCTGCCGCACTTTTCCCGTTGTTTTACCAAGACCTACAACATTCCACCGCTGAAGTACCGCAAAGCGGTCTCGCAGGAACGGGAAAACGAACAGCCGCGCACCCTACAAAATATGAGCTTTGATATTATTTTCGGCAAACAGCGCCATCTGTTCTCGCGTCACGTGCTGCTGGATAATATCCAGAACCTCTGTAATTAAACCCCGATAGAGCCCGCCGTCACCGATGGCGGGCTCGGCTGATGCGCCAACTTCAATATCATGCCCGCTTTGATGCCACCGACATCGGACCGTACTGCGCCGGATCCGCGCCATCAGCCATTATCGAATGCTGAATGAGTGGCGGTCTCTGCCTTTCAGTTCCCGATCCGGCGTCAGATAAAAACGACAGAATGCGCTGGTGTACCTGAGGGCTGCGTAAAATCCCCAGATGGCCCAGCCCGCGGGTATAGAACAGGTCGCTGCGGGCAAACGCCCGGTGGATTTCGTCCGCTACCTCCGGATGGACACGAACATCCTGCCAGTCATGGCAAATCAGCGCCGGGCAGTCGAGCGTGCGGTAGAGCGCCTCGCCGACCTGATCGGGATGAAAACCAAAGCGCTGCGCATAAATCGCTTTCATGGGCGCCGCCAGCGATGCCGACACCGAAGCGCCTGCCAGAAACCGGTCGATCATCTTGCCGAAATTGTCCGGGCTGGCCAGCAACACCAGCCGCTCCGCCGCCAGTCCCTGCGCCAGCGCCAGGCTACACACCAGGCCGCCGCTGGAATGCCCGACCACCGCACAGAACGGGCCGTAGCGCTGCCCCAGCCGGATAAGCAGGCTGGCCAGCTCATAATTGGATACCCGCTTTCCCTCGGACAGCCCGTGCGCCAGCAGATCCGGCATCACCACGCCGTATCCCTGCGCTTTTAGTGCCTCGCACAACGGCCGAAACATGATGCCGCGGCCCTCCCAGCCATGCACCAGCAAGACGTTTTTTGCCGGCGTATCCGCAGGCGGCGGCACCCAGCGAAACACATACACGTTCTGGTGCTGAAAACAGACCGTCTCCTGCCGAAAACCGGCCAGATATTCGTGGTCCATCTGCTTGTAAGAGATATAACGTGTAGTTTCAAATAGATGCAGCAGATAGCGCGCCGCCAGATGCAGCGAACAGCGCTCCAGCAACCACAAATCCGCCAGACGCAGCGCGCGGCACAGCCGGATGTAATGCGTTTCCGGCTTGATCCGCACTTTAAGCAGCAGCGACGGGCGGCGCCGGAGCTTCACCAGCACGCGGTAGTAGTTGTACTGGACGAGCGTCGCCAGCCACATCAAGGGGTAGCACAGGCTATACAGCAGCATCCCGTTCTCCCAGCGCGCTGGCCAGCAACCGGTACTCACGCAGGAACACCGCGGCGTACAGCAGGCTGAACGCCACCATCAGGCCGGCGATCGCCTGCACGTCGTTAAAGTAGCGATGCGCGGTCAGCGCGACAGCCACCATCAGCAGTTCCAGCATCAGCGTGAAAATCAGCACCCGTTTTCCCCGCTCCATCTGTTCCAGCAGCGTTTGCAACGCCGCCACCAGCGAGGTGAGGAAGAACGTCGGCAGCAACAGCAACAGCAGCGTCTGGCTGGATTGCCGGATCGCCTCATCATTGGAAAACCCGGCCAGAATACCGTCGCGCACCCAGCATACGCCGGCGGTCAACGCCAGATAGGCCAGCACGATAAGCCAGACGCCATTGTTCAGCAGGCTCGCCAGCAGCGGCGCGGCATGGGTTTTGAGGCGCTGGTTCAGCAAAATGGCGATGGCGGAACCGGTCGCCACCGCCGGAATGATGAAGAACGCCCGCAGCTTTATCACAATCAGGAACGCAGGCAAGAATCCCGCGCCCAACGCGGCCACCAGCGGAAAAATCACCATCGAACTGAGGAACACCACCAGCATGGAAAAGCCTACCGGCAACCCGGCGTTGGTCAGCAACGCCAGCAGGCGAGGCGTGAATGCCTGCGGCCGCTCATCCGGCACCGGTGTGGCGACCCGGCGCAGCGTCCGCACCGCCAACGGCAACAGCATCAGCGCCGGAACGCTGTTTGCCAGCAGCACGGCATCAAAACCAAGCCGGTAGACGTGAAAACCCAGGTAACAGCCCGCAGCGTTCAGCAGCACATAGCCGCACATCAGCGTCATGGCCGGCACGGTTCGCCCCTGTCCGCGCAGCGCCGCGTTGCACATTTCCAGCGCCAGAAACGGCGTCATCGACAACAGATAACCGGGCGCAGCGCTCTGCATCCACGCCAGATCAGGGCTATTCATCCAGCCGGATAGCGGCGATGCCAGCACCCGGCACAACAGCGCCGCCAGCGCCGTCGTCAGCACGCCGGCCCCCCCGAGCCACAGCGTACTGTGCCAGATGCGCTGTCGCGGCCAGTCATGACGGGAGCGGGCGCTGAACACCTGATTGGTGATCGCCAGACATTCCAGAATGGCGATAAACAGGAAATTGAACGGCTGCAAAAAGGAGAGCGTCAGCAGCGTCTGGCTTTCGGTACCGTTGCCCAGAATCGCAATCTGCATATTCTGAGACAGCGACACCACCACCGCCGTCACCATCATCGGCCAGGCCAACGCCATGATCTGCCGCATATCCCCGCTCGCAGCCGGGGCAGCTCTGGACATCACACGCGAGATCAGGCTCATCGTCCCTATCCTTTTCCGTATTCAGGCCGCCGTCAGACAGCTCGCCTTGCCATAGACGCTGTAGAGCATCATGGAGAAATAGGACAGGCTGTGAGTATTGCCCAGCAGGAAACCGTGTCCGCCCATCATCTTTTCCGCTTCATTGTTAAGCTGGGTGATCTGGTAGTGATCATCCTCCAGGCCGGCCAGGTCGCCCTCCTGCAAACGCTGATACTGTTGCTCCAGCAACAGCGCCGCCTTACCGGCCACGTCGGCGAAACTGGCTTTGATCAACTGATGGCGGGTAGTTTTGGTGCCAAAGCTGTTGCGGCTGGACAGATGCTGCCAGCTCATGGTCTGCATGCGGGCCAGCACCCCCAGACGAGCGGCGCACACCAGTATCGGGAAACTGGCCGGCAGCGTCAGGGTATCCGTACCGCGCACCGCATCCAGACCGAGGTGATTCAGCACCCGGTCAAACAAGCGCTGCGGCTGGTCGGCGTCAGGCAGGCTGCTGATTTCCTGAATCTGATACCCAATCGGATGAACGTATTGCGCCGCTCCCGACGACGGTTGCAGCAGACAGGCCAGCGCATCGGACAACGGCTGCTCCCGAAAAACGTCCCAGACCTGCTTGATGCGTTCAACTGACATGCCGCACCTCCTGCAACACATTGGCGTTCAGCCAGTTAATCAGGCTGCCCACGGTGGTGAAGGCATCCATGTTGATTTGGTCAGGATCGAACAGCAGCCCGTCGATGTTATCTTCAAGCGTCAGCAAAAATTGCACAAACATCACCGAGTCCAGGTCGAGGTCATGATCAAAATCCGTTTTTTCATTGATCTTGATGTCGTCATTCTCCATGACTTCGCGTAACGCCTGTTGAATAGTGATTAATAACGCAGACATGTCTGTCTCCTGTTTAGATATCAATTTGCTGTATCAGCGCGCAGGAAAGCGTGACCCCCATTCCCATCGAAAAACAAAAATAGTTCTTCGCGCGACCGGTTGTAGTTTTCATTAATGAAGAAAAATTAAATAAAACGTCTGAACAATACAGATGCCCGTAGTCAGAAACCTGCTGACTGAATAAGCGATCGCCCATATTCAGACGTTGCGCTATCTGACGTAATAACGGGAAATTAAGATTGCAGGGAACAAAATAGTCCATCTCGTCCATGTCGATACCGCTGTCCCTGACGGCATCGACAATAAAACGGCACAATTCATCCAGCAGACAACCATTCAATTCGGCTTTTTCCTGCCGGGTCATGTTGCTCGGATTATTATAAAAACGGCTTAAATGCCTGACCGCCGTAAACGTCACCCGCCACGGGCTGTTCGCCGCATTGAAGAGCGCCGCCACCGGCAGTTCTCCCTGTACGCCGACCGTGAAGCGGTTGATTTCAGGGTGAAACGCCTTCTCCCCCGTCAACAGCAGCACCGGCGTGTTCCGGCGCACCGCGCTGTGCCGCACCAGATGCAACGCCGACAGCGCGCTGGCGCAGTGATTCAGACCCAGCGTCGTGACGTCCCAGTGCCCCAACCGCTGGCGCTGCAGGATGTCATCCAGCCAGGGGCGGTCAAAGAAGGTGTTATGCGTCTGCGTTTTGGCATAGATCAGCAACCCTTCCTGCGAAGGCAGCGTCGGCCAGCTCTCAATCAGCCCCGCCACCACCGACTCCAGCATCGCCTGATGGCTGTCGGGGCGCATCGGCACCATCTTTAGCTGATACAGCTTTTCCATCATGCGGCGCTGCCCTTCCCGCAGCTGATGCGAATCCCCCAATTCTCCCAGGGGAAAACGCCGGATGCGTTCCGGCGCTTCATGATGAATGTCATTAAGGCAAAACATGCCGGTTTCCGATGAAGTTCGCACGGCTACCGTCCCCATGTCGCACAAACGCTCATGACGCTAATGCTCATGACGCTAATAGTGAAGCTATGTCGCAGCGACACCGTTCATGACCCATGATCGAACACAGTCAATCTACAGACACTTTGCCAACAAACGAGTTTTGTTTTTATCCGCAATTGCCGCCGCCTTGTTTTCAGCACGCTTTTATCTCGAAAGTGGGATTAATGCGCTAAAAAATGGGATTGCGCCGGCAAAACAGCGGAAAAATCGGTTTGATAATGGGACAACAAAGAAAAGCGCGCGGGAGACTCCCCGCGCGCGTTATGCCGACCGTCTTACCCCACCAGGCTGGAAGGCGACTGTTGGTACTGAATGACGCTCGTCAGTTCGGCGATCCCCGGCGCTTTCAACATGCCGTAGTGGTCCGCCATCAGCTCCAGCACCGTGGGCGGCAAAGCGGAGAATCCGCCGTGATTCTCGATGAACGAGTAATCGTCGCCCTGCGCCTTGATGATGGTTACCGGCGCGTTCAGTTGCCGCTGCTGTAGCTCGCTGAAGGTGTAGGAGAACTCGAAGGTTTGCGCCACAATGCGGGTGATCCGCCGTACCAGCCCGTCATCCAGCGCCGGATTGAGCCCGGTGATAAAGGCCACAAAGCTCTCTTCGTCACACACCGTTTCCAGGCAGCGCGCCAGCGCCGGGTCGGTAATACTGCCGATAAATACCGAGAACAGAATGGTCAGATAACCGGGATTATCAAAATCCGCCGTACGGCTCATGGCGGCCACCCGCTCATCGCGCAGCTTCGGCGAACCGGGCGCCAGCAGATACAGGTTGTCCACCACCTCGCCCGCCTGCTCCAGTTGCCAGGCGGTTTCGAACGCGACGCGCGCGCCGAAAGAGTAGCCCCACAGCGTATAAGGCCCGTGCGGCTGGTGCTGGCGAATCAGTTCAATGTCTCTGGCCGCCATCTCGCCGATGGTGGCATAAGGCGTCTCGCCCGGATTGATGCCATGCGCCTGAATGCCAAAGAACGGTCGCTCCGCGCCCAGTTGACGCGCCAGCAGCCGCAGATTCATGCAGTAACCGCCCAGCCCCGGCCAGCAGTAGATCGGCGCCTGACGCCCTTTGGGTTGCAACTGAACCAGACGGGATACCGGCTCCTGACGCGCGCGACTCAGCCACACCGCCAGTTTTTCAACGGTGGGCGCCTGAAACAGCACCTGCAGCGGCAGGCTGGCGTTCAGCGTCGCATTCAACTCATTGATCAGGCTGACGGCGATCAGCGAATTACCGCCCGACTCGAAGAAATTGTCGTCCACCGACACCTCCTCGCGTTTCAGTTTCGCCTGCCAGACCGCCATAATCTGATGCTCCAGCGGGTTACGGGGCGCGACGATCGTCTTGTGCTTCAGCTCGACATTAATATTCGCCAGCGCTTTCATGTCGATTTTGCCGTTTGCCGTCAGCGGCATCTCATCGAGAATCAGTACCTTGTTCGGCATCATGTAATCCGGCATGAACGTCGCCAGATCGTCACGAATCATCTCCGCCGGCCCTTTCATGTGCACGGCGTCTTCCCTCATGCCCTCGCTGTATTTCTGCTCGTCGCTGATGCGCCCGCCAATAAAGAAATAATACGGTCCGGTACGATGACCGAGAATGTGCCAGAAGCGGCGGGCGGCGGGCAGATCGTTGCCGGTTTCCGAGCTGTAGCCGGAAGACATCAGCCCGAAATTCAGCGGGTTCATCTGCAGGCGTTGCAGTTTACGCCCCACATTCACGTAGCCGGCCCAGCCTTCGGTCCGGCTGGCGATACTGATGCCAAACGACGAACGCTCATACACCGCCTGATTGATGGCGATAACATGTTTCTTATCAATGACGTCATCGGCAATGTGCTGCAAATCGCCGTGAACGTAGCGATAAGTCCCCACCGGCAGGTCGGCGATGTTCGCGCCGGCGGTCTGCACGTAAATATCCAGATCGTCATCCGCCGGCAGACGCGGCCCGCACAGCACATCGCAGGCTCCCAGATAGTCATCGTCCGGATTCATGGCCAGCGGTGCCGGGTCCAGCGCCGCCGCGTCGCACAGCATCACGCCCAAACCGTAATCCGGCAGGATGTTATCCAGCATGCCGACGATGTGCCCCATCTCCATTTGCAGCACTTCCCGAATGTTATTTTTGTAGATAGGTTCGATGGCGCTCTTCTTACCGACAAAGTGCAACCGCAGGCTACCCGGCGTCACCGAAACCTGCTCGCTGACCCGAATCAACTGGTGATGCACCGGCTGGTAGTAATAATGTCCGGCGGTCAGCCCGGCCACGTCGTTCAGTTCCAGAAAAACCTGGGTGGCGTACAGCGCGCCCGGCGAAGCGTAGGTATATTTGGGCAGCAGCCGTTCCGCGCTGGCGAACTGACCCAGATAACGCAGCCAGTGCCCCAGTTCGTCCAGCGTCAGGGCATCCGGCTGGCGGGAAATGGCCGTCAACAGCGGTTCGTGCAGCAACGAGAGGATGTCGTTACGGCTGACGGCGCCGCCGTCGTAAAACCGATAGGTTTTGCGGGCAAACGCGGTGAGGCGCTGTTTCTCATCCGGCTGTTTGCCCGGCAAATCGAGGGTATACGGCTGGCTGGCGGCCGGAAATTCCCGGCATCCTTTATTTGCCAGTTGCATCATGACCTGCGCCTTATCGGCTTTGGACTGATGATGCGAGTCGTGATTGCCCTGATCCATCAGCGCCGCTTCGCGGGCATTCAGTTCGATAAACGAAATCAGGTTCTGATAGCCGGTGAACGGGTCGTTCCTGACGATCACCGCCGCCGCTTTCACCCAGTCATGGGTTTCGATCGCCGAGCGGATCTCATCCAGCTCGACGCGATAACCGCGCAGCTTGACCTGATTGTCGGCACGACCGGCGTACTGAACCGTGCCATCGTGATTCCAGCTGGCGATATCGCCGGTCTGGTATAAGCGCTGTCCGGAGCCGGCCGGCGCAAACGGATCGATAATGAAACGCTCGGCGGTCAGGTCATCACGGTTCAGATAGCCTCTCGCCACCCCGTCGCCGCCGATGTACAGCTCCCCGGTTTGCCCGACGGCCACCGGCGTCAGACAGTTATCCAGAATGTAATAACGGGTATTCGCCACCGGCGCGCCGATGGACAGCGTATCCGGCCCCTGCTGCACGCCGGCGGGATCCACCCGGAAAGCGGAACTGTTGATGGTGCATTCGGTCGGGCCGTACAAATTAACGAGTTCGCAATCGGGCAACGTCTCCAGACACGCCTGCGCCAGGTGCTTTTGCAGCGTTTCGCCGCCGCTGAAAATCTGCCTCAGCGCCGGGCAGTCAGTCAGCCGTTCGGTATCCAGCAGCGCCTGCAGCAGCGTCGGCACGCACTGCAACGTAGTCACCTGATACTCCGCCAGCATGTCCACCAACTGCTCCGGGTTCCGATACACGCCCGGCTCGCCCATCACCACCCGGCAACCGCAGGCTGGCGACAGAATTTCCCACTGCGCCGCATCAAAGCTCATCGGCGTTTTCTGCAGAATCACCGTCTCGTCATTCAGCCCAAAAGTTTGCGCCAGCCAGTTCACCTGATTCAGCACGCTATGATGTTCAATCATCACGCCTTTCGGCTTGCCGGTGGCTGCCGGAGGTATAAATCACATAGGCCAGATGATGCGGTGCGATATCGTTCGCCGGCGCGTCGGGCAGAGGGTGCGCGTGCTGACGCATAAACGCATCGACATCGTCCGGCGTCACCACCTGAATTCCCGGCGGCGACAGCGCCAGCAGCCGTTCGCGCAAATGAGGCTGGGTAACGATGATACGGGTTTGGCTGTTCTCCAGCATATATGCCAGCCGATCTTCCGGGTACTCCGGCGACAACGGCAGATAGGCGTTGCCGGACAGCAAGATCCCCCAGGCGCCGGTCATTAGTTCCAGCGATGGTTCGACAAACAATCCCACGCAGCGCTCGCGCTCGGTCTCCAGCGCATTCAGGTAGTGCGCCAGCGCGCCCGCCTGCCGGTAGAGTTGCCGGTAACTCAGCGATCGATCGCGGAACACCACTGCGGTCTGTTCCGGATGGTATTGCGCCCGGTTTTTCAGCCTTGCGGCGACAGTCGTTTCTCCATCCCACGCCCGTTCGGTCTGGTTAAAAACGTGCAGCACGCGTTGGCGCTCGGCGTCGTCAATCAACCCGATATCACGCAGCGTTTCCGCCCCGGTTTTCGCCGCGAACGTCGTTATCTGATGCCATACCTCAGGCAGTTTTTGCATCTGCGTCGCGCAGAAACGAGCCGGATTAAACCGCAGCGTCAGCACAAACGCCTCTTCGCGGCTGGCGACATGGCATGTCAGCGCCCGAACCGGCTCGTTTTCCACTGGCGGCTGCCAGGATATTTCCAGGTCAAAGATATCGTGGAGCACATGTTGCGTACCCAGCTTCAGCACGCTGACGCCCACGTCATTTTTCTGACGAATAGCGTCCGGCGTCATCCAGGTTATTATTTCGCGGGTAAAACCGGCAATCGGCGTAGTGCTATTGAGCCTAATATTCAGCGGGAGAATATGTTGACGAATATATTCTTCATCTTTCCAGCAGCCTATTTCCTGTGGATGCAAATGAAAACCGACGATCATTTCTTCATTCTGGGTAATACGCGATACCGCCAGCGTCAGAGAGGAAAAAAGATAACGAGTCAGGGAGATGTCGTCATGATCAGGTAATAATCCTTTATTTAAAACTAATACCGGGTAATTGAATGCGTGATTCGAGATGTTATCCATTACAATCCTCGTGCATAAATCAATAAAAATAAATCGAACTGTTTTATTTCAGGATAAAGCGCCGTGCATAGGATTTGGCCCCAGACTCCAGTCTTCGGGCCAAATCCATTTTCGGGACAATAAAATGACTAAGAAAACTCAGGTATACCCGTCATACTTCAAGTTGCAGGTACGTTGGCTGCCCTCGCTCACCCCAGTCACTTACTTATGTAAGCTCCTGGGGATTCACTCGGTTGCCGTCTTCCCGCAACTCGAATTATTGAGGGTATAGAATCAACAATAAGATACCGGGGAAGAAGACAGTTTTAATAGTGCGTGGGCAGCCCCGACTACCTCGCTAAATGTATCAACGATCACCTGCGGTTCCGCCGCCTTAAGCTGGTCGGTGTTATGAATCCCCCAGGTGACGCCAATGGCGGCCATGCCGGCCTGTTTCGCCATCAGTAAATCATGCGTGGTGTCGCCCACCATCGCGGTGGTCGCCGCATTAGCGCCCAAACGGGACATCGCCAGCAGCCCCATTTCGGGATGCGGTTTGGGATGCGCCACCATGTCCGCCCCCAGCACCAGATCGAAGTACGACCACAATCCGGCCGCTTCCAGCAGCGCCTTCGCACTGGCGAATACCTTGCTGGTAGCGACCGCCAGCGTATACCCTTGCCCTTTAAGCAGCGCTAGCCCCTCCACCACGCCGGGAAAGACCAGCCCCGGCGCCTGCGGCAGCACCTGCTCACGGAAAACGGCCTGATACTGCCTGATAGCGGCGGCTACCCTTTCATCCTCGACCGGCAGCGCCAGAATCTGACCAAAGGCTTTTTCCAGCGGTAAACCGATAGTGGCGCGAATGGCGCGACGGTCCTCAAATGGCATCCCCAGATCGCGCAATGCCGTGACAAATGCACTGACAATGCCGCTCGGCGTATCGACCAGCGTGCCGTCCAGATCAAAAATCACAAGTGGCTTCATGAGACATATCCTTATGCCTGGTTTTGCTGCCGTAGGTAGTCGGTATGGGCGCGGGCCAGTTTGCCAGCCAGCGCGGCGGTGCTGATCAGCACCGACATATTGGCCTTGACCGTCCGCCCTTGCGTGGCTTTGGCGACGGCGCGCATCAGATACGGCGTGGCGCCCGGCCCGCGAATACCTTCACGTTCCGCCTGAACGGCGGCCTCACGGATAATCGACTCCACTTCATCGGTGTCGATGGCGTCGTCTTCGTGAATCGGATGGGTAATCAGCACCGAGCTCTGGTTACCCAGCTTCCAGTGCATCTCGATGGAACGGGCAATGACCGTGGCGTCATCCAGCCGATGGGGGCTGTGAAAACCGCTGGAACGGCAGTAAAAAGCGGGAAAATCGTCAGATTGATAGGAAATGATGGGGACGCACTGGGTTTCCAGATATTCAAGCGTCAAACCAAGGTCGAGAATACTCTTGGCGCCGGCGCACACCACCGCGACCCGGGAGCGGGTGAACTGGATCAGGTCGGCGGAAATATCCATCGACCGCTCGGCGCCGCGGTGCACGCCGCCGATGCCCGCCGATGCAAAGAAAGGAATGCCGGCCAGGTCCGCCGCCACCAGCGACGAAGCCACGGTGGTCGCCCCCATGCCGCCTTGCGCCAGAATCACCGGAATATCGCGGCTGCTGGCTTTCGGAATGCCCTTGGTCGAACCAAACCGTTCAATATCGGCATCCGACATGCCAATCAGAAATCGGCCGTTTTCGATACCGATCGTCGCAGGAATCGCCCCTTCGGCACGCACAGCGGCCTCAATCTTTCCGGCCGTAGCCACATTCTCAGGATAAGGCAGGCCGTGGGCGATCACGGTCGACTCCAGCGCCACCACCGGCTTACCGGTATGCAGCGCCTCCTTTACCTCATCGCTAAACCACAGTAACTCATGCGAAAAATCCGTTTTAGACATAATATTCTCTCATCCTGGGCGATTATGTCAGGTTATACCCGTCATACTTCAAGTGGCAGGTGCGTTGGCTGCGTTACTCGAATTATTTTGGGTATATCTCCAAACGATGTCGTTCCCGCAGACGCAGGTATGAATCACGTCTGGTATCAATGACATAGTAATCATTGGCTTCACGATATCATCGATAATAATACATCCTGAATTATTATCGATTCATACTAAGCTCCAGTGGCTTATTTTCACCGGCTGGCGCATAACCTCTTCATTAAATTAAAAAACGCTTTTCCTGTCTGCAAGATATTAACTATTAATCTGATAACCTGAATTTATTAGGCAATATGTATATTACTTTAATATTTCATGTTCAAGATTATTTTGTGATATGCAACACAAAAATATTATTTATTTGACAACACAGTCAGATTGCTCCAACTGCTTCACTTTTTTTCTTCTGCTAAATAACGAAATTTCCTGCACGATAATAATCGCCGAGAAAATGAATACCACTCCGACCAATTGTGCTCCGGAAAGCCCTTGTTGAAGAAATAAAAATCCCAGTAGCAGCGCGACCAACGGGCTGAGAAAACCCAGCATCGACATAATCACCGGCGAATTAGCCTCAAGACCGGAGAACCACATGAAATACGCCAGTAAAGAACCGGGAATCGCCAGATAAAAATAACCGGCAAGATTGGTCAGCGTCACCACATCCGGCAACGGCTCCGTCAGCATCTGTACCGGCAGAATCACCAGCCCGCCGCAAAATAACTGCCAGCCGGTAAACGTCAGCATCGTCATTCCAGCCGGACGACCCCACTTTTTAGTGAGCACCAGACCGGACGCCATACTCACCGTCGCCAACGCCGACGCTATCAGCCCGGCGGGGTTCAGCGGCGCTTTCGGCAGCGAAATCAGCAACGCGATGCCGATGCCGCCGGCCACGGCCGCCGCCATCTGCTTTTTCAGCACCGGCTGCGTCAACAACAGGAAAGACAGCAGGATTACGATCAGCGGCTGAAGCGACCCCACCAGTGCCACCACGCCGCCAGGCAGGCGATAGGCGGCAAAAAACAGCATCACAAAGAACACGCCGATATTGAGTGCGCCCAGTACAAACAAGCGCCACAGCCAGCCGACCGGCGGCAGGGTTTTACCGAAAATGAGAATAATACCCGCCGGCAATGCCCGGATCAGGGCAGCCAATAGCGGTTTGTCGGCAGGCAGAAATTGGGTGGTGACAAAGTAGGTGGTTCCCCAGACACAGGGGGCGTAAAAAGCGAAATCTTTTAATTTCACGAATGAACCTTCCTCAAACTGTTCCTGTCAAAAAGCAGAGGTCTATTACCGACCTCCACTCAGCCTGAGGCGTACCGCCTCCCTGGCCGTACAGAAGGCGCACATCCATGTGCAGTTCTCCTGACTTACTCACTGTTTCGATCTTCCCGTATCTTGACGCATCACATCCTGTGACACCGATAAACAACACCGTATATTACGATTTCGTAATATACGCATACGTAATTAGTATGTCAATAACATCTGACATTGAATATTTCTTTCCAGAATATTACAGTAGAGTTGATCGCGTAATGGTATTGACCTATGCCTTAATAAAAAGGAATGGTTTTTTATATTAATCAAGGATATCTAGTTAATGGCACGCTACCTGGAAGTATCAGATATTGTTCAACAATGGCGCAATGAGCGCCCCGACCTCGATGTCGAGCCCATGCTGGTGATTGGCACCCTGTCCCGTGTCAGCCTGCTGATTGACCGCGCTCTGGACAAAGTATTCAGCAAGTACAAACTGAGCGCCCGCGAGTTCGACATTCTGGCGACCCTGCGCAGACGAGGCGCGCCTTATGCCATCAGCCCGTCTCAGATCGTCAACGCGCTGATGATCAACAACAGCACCCTGACCAGTCGGCTGGACCGGCTGGAGCAGGCCGGCTGGCTGCGACGGATGCCGATTGAGGGCGACCGCCGTTCAGTCAACATCCAACTGACCGACGAAGGTTTCGCTCTGATCAATCGGGTGGTGGAAGAGCATGTGGAAAATGAACGCGACATTCTCTCCCCGTTCAGTGAAGAAGAAAAAACGCAGTTGCGCGCCCTGCTGGGGCGGGTTGAAAAACACTTGGTAAACAACCGCTAATGATCGGGTGACATCGCGGTCTGATGGCTGACGGCCGCGGATCGCAGGCACTAAAAAAGGGCATCCAGACGGATGCCCTTTTGTCGTTACATTCAGGCCGCCATTATTTCGCGGACTTGTCCTGCAGCGACGGACTGGCAACCTGCGGCAGACCTGCGTTGCCGGAAGAAATCAGGCCGCTTTCCACGTAGTTGAACAGCTTCTCGCGGGTGTCGGTGATATCCAGATTACGCATCGTCAGCTGACCGATACGGTCATCCGGCGAGAACACGGATTCGCCTTTTTCCATCGTCAGGCGTTCCGGTTTGTAGGTCAGGTTGTCCGACACGGTGTTCAGGATCGAATAGTCGTTGCCGCGACGCAGTTCAAGCGTCACTTCGCCGGTGATCTCGCTGGCGACCCAACGCTGCAGAGCATCACGCAGCATCAGCGCCTGCGGGTCAAACCAACGGCCCTGATACAACAGGCGGCCCAGTTGGCGGCCATGAGCGTGGTACTGCTCGATGGTGTCTTCGTTATGAATGCCGGTCACCAGACGTTCGTAGGCGATGTGCAACAGCGCCATCCCCGGCGCTTCATAGATGCCGCGGCTTTTCGCTTCGATGATACGGTTTTCGATCTGGTCGCTCATGCCGAGACCGTGGCGACCACCGATGCGATTGGCTTCCAGCAACAGTTCCACGTCATCGGAGAACGTCTGGCCGTTCAGCGCCACCGGATGGCCGCGCTCGAAACGCACGGTCACTTCTTCCGCCGGAATGCGCACGTTTTCGTCCCAGAACTTCACGCCCATGATCGGATTAACGATTTTCACGCTGGAGTTCAGGAATTCCAGATCCTTCGCTTCGTGGGTCGCGCCCAGCATGTTGGAGTCGGTGGAGTAGGCTTTTTCCGCCGACATTTTGTAGTCGAAGCCCGACTTCGTCATGAACTCGGACATCTCCTGACGGCCACCCAGTTCGTCGATGAAATCGGTGTCCAGCCAGGGTTTGTAGATTTTCAGTTCGGCATTGGTCAACAGGCCATAGCGATAGAAACGCTCGATGTCGTTGCCTTTGTAGGTGCTGCCGTCGCCCCAGATATTAACGCCGTCTTCTTTCATCGCCGCCACCAGCATGGTGCCGGTCACCGCACGACCCAGCGGCGTGGTGTTGAAGTAAGTCATACCGCCGGTGGTGTTGTGGAACGCGCCGCACTGAATCGCGGCGATACCTTCCGCCACCAGCTGTTTACGGCAATCGATCAGACGGGCATTCTCGGCGCCGTACTCTTTGGCGCGACGCGGAATGGCGTCGTAGTCGTCTTCATCCGGCTGACCCAGGTTCGCGGTATAGGCATACGGCACCGCGCCTTTCTGACGCATCCACAACAAGGCGGCGCTGGTGTCCAGACCACCGGAGAAAGCAATCCCAATCCGCTGGCCCACCGGAAGATGTTTCAAAATCGTCGTCATAACTATTAATCCCTGCTTGATTTCGATGGCGTTAAGCTTAGCAGCCCTGCCGCCGGGTTACGCAATGTCTGGTCATGCATTGAGACGCGCACGACACGGCGCCATCAGAATCGACTGCGATGAACAACCGCGCATCAATGCATATTTATGCAAAATTTATGATTGATAATTTAAACATCTTTTCCGGCGGACCGGAAGAGAGGAGGCGGATTTTCAGGAAAAAAATTCGCGACGACGGCCCAAGCCTCCAAAGAAAAGCCAAAAAGCCGCCATTTTTCACGCAGCCGGCACGGCGGCTTTATGGAGAACGACGCGGCTATAGCGGCAAACGCGCCCAGCCATGAAGCAGCATATACACACCCACCACCGCGATCAGCAGGCTGGAAAAATAGGGCGCCCGGCGCGCCAGCGTGGCGAATCCCGGCCAGCGGCGGCTGGCCTGCTGTACGCTCAGCGCCGCGCCGACCCCGACAGCCACCAGCGTCAACGCCAGCCCGATGCTGAAACACACCACCAGCGCCGCCCCCAGCGTAAAAGCCTTCACCTGAATACACAACAGCAACACCGTGATGGCGGCAGGGCAGGGAATCAGCCCGCCGGTCAGGCCAAACAGCAAAATCTGCCCGTTGGTGGCTGCCCGGTTGGCGAAACGCAGGCGTATCTCGTTAGCATGCGCCCGCTCATGTGCGTCCTGATACTCACCATGATGATACTCACCATGAGCCTGCTCGTGGTGATGCGGATGCTCGGCATGATGGTGAGCGTGATTACGATCATGGTGGTCATGGTGGTCATGGTGGTCATGGTGGTCATGGTCGTGATGGTCGTGATGGTCGTGATGGTCGTGATCGTGGTGATGCTCATGACTATGCTGATGTTGCACCCATGCCCGCTCGTCGCGCCAGGTGCGCCAGAACATCCAGGTGGCGGTTCCCAGAATGATGATGCCGGAAATAAACTGCAGCCAGGGCTCGGTGGATTCGGCGGTAAATTGTTGGCTCAGGTACATGCCGCCCAGCGCGATCAGCCAAACCACGGCGGTATGGGACAACGTGGCGGCCACTCCCAGCATCACCGCCTGCTTCACCGTTCCGCGAATCGCCACGATAAACGCCGCCATCATGGTCTTGGAATGCCCCGGCTCCAGGCCGTGCAACGCGCCCAACAACACCGCGCTGGGAATAAACAGCCAGGCGTTAGCCACGCCCTGCTGCAAAAGTAAGGAAAAATCCGTCATAGTTAGCGTCCGAATCAGGTGGTCGGTAGGCCGGCCTGGAATTGAAATGATGAAAATATACTATACCCCAGTATATGACCAGACAAGACGGGAGTCGCCATGCCGCATACCATTCACGAAAAAAAGAAACTGCTGACGCGCGTCAGACGCATCAAAGGTCAGACGGAAGCGTTGGAAAAAGCGCTGGACGGCGGGGGACGTTCATGTCTGGAAATCCTGCAACAGATCGCCGCCATCCGGGGTGCGGTGAACGGGTTGATGGGCGAGGTGCTGGAAGGCCACATCCGTGACCATCTGATGAATGAAGAAGCGGACCCGGCGGAACGCGCCACCGATCTGGAAGCGATCGTGACGGTGATCCGTTCATATATGAAGTAGCTTGTATAGCGTAGTTTGTATGACGTAGTAGGTTGAAAACCTGCCCCACGCAGCCGGTCGCCAGTGTCTGCCCTACCGGGCGGCGACCGCAGCATGAAGGGAGGGAGTATAGCGCTGTTTATCGCCAGCGCTGATGAACAAACCTCGATTACGCGACCCACCACTCAATATTAAAACGATGTTTCATTTGAAACGAATTTCTTTGCTATCCTCGGCGGCACAGATGTTCCTCCCTTTGATGATTGCTGGAGATACCATGGCCAAGAACGTCGCCATTCTTTTGGCTCCCGGGTTCGAAGAAGCGGAAGCGATTATGGTGATCGATGTGCTGCATCGCACGAAACTGGACGTCACCCTGCTTTCCTGTCACGACCGGCTGGAGCTGCACAGTTACCACAATATCCGCATGTTCGCGGATGCCCTGCTGGAAAGAAATATGGACCGGCTGTTTGATGCCGTGGTGATTCCGGGAGGTCCGCAGGGCACGGTGAATCTGGCCGCCAATCCGATGGTGACGGAGTTTATCCGCCGCCACGACCAAGCCGGCAAGCTGATTTGCCCGCTATGCTCGGCGGCCGCCAGAGTGCTGGGCGGCAACCAGCTGCTGAAGGGCCGCCGCTATGTCTGCTCCGGCGACCTGTGGAAAGACGTCACCGACGGCGTGTATGTCGACCAGAAAGTGGTGGAAGACGGCAACCTGATCAGCGGC
Organism: Dickeya sp. NCPPB 3274; assembly: GCF_000406205.1. Classification (NCBI taxonomy): domain Bacteria; kingdom Pseudomonadati; phylum Pseudomonadota; class Gammaproteobacteria; order Enterobacterales; family Pectobacteriaceae; genus Dickeya; species Dickeya sp. NCPPB 3274. The sequence goes on from NZ_CM001979.1 coordinate 4,827,347, forward strand.
AAAGGGCTGGGCGTGGCGTTTGATTTCGCGTTTACCCTTGCCAGTCGACTGAGCGAAGATCGCGACGATGTGAACTTCCAGGTCGAGCATATCTATTACGATTACTGGCGCGTGCCCGCCTGAATGGACGCTCTATGACGGCGCGCCCGCGCCGTCACGCCTGTCGTGCTCAAATTGCCCCGGATTACATCCCGTCATTCATTGTCATATCGGCTGTCGCCGTAGCCGCCTTCGCCATAGCGTTCGCGGTATTCGCGCGGCGTCAGGTCATAATCCTTACGGAACACGGAATAAAAATACGGTAACGAGGGATAACCGCACATGGACGAAATCTCGTTGATCGACAGCGACGTAGACACCAGCAGATTTCTCGCCCGCTCCAGTTTTTCGGTGTGGATCATGCCGTGAATGGTCTGCCCGGTTTCATCCTTGAAGCGTTTTTCAAGGTTGGAACGCGACAGCCCGACCGCGTCCAGCACCTGCTCCACCTTGATGCCTTTACAGGCGTGATGACGGATAAAATGCATCGCCTGAATCACCGCCGGGTCGTGCACCGAACGGTAATCGGTCGAACTGCGTTCCACCACCCGCAGCGGCGGCACCAGAATGCGCTGCAACGGCAGTGCGTAGGGCGTCAGCAACAACTGGTGCAGCAGCTTGGCGGCCCGATACCCCATCTGCCTCGTCCCCTGCGCCACCGAAGATAGGGCCACACGCGACAGGTAACGGGTCAGTTCTTCATTATCGATGCCAATCACGCACAGCTTTTCCGGCACCGCGATGTTCAGGTGCTCGCACACCTGCAACAGATGGCGGGCGCGGGCATCCGTCACCGCGATGATGCCGGTTTGAGGCGGCAAAGTCTGAATCCAGTCCGCCAGCCGGTTCTGAGCGTACTGCCAGTTGCCCGGCGATGTCTCCATGCCCTGATACACCACGCCCTGATACTGCTCCGCCGCCACCAACTGTCGGAAAGCGTGTTCCCGCTCCTGCGCCCACCCTTTCCCCACCGATGCCGGCAGGCCGTAAAACGCGAACCGGTTCAACCCCTTGTTCTTCAAATGCAAAAACGCGCTCTCCACCAGCGCGTGGTTATCGGTGGCGATATAGTGCACCGGCGGATAGTCCTGCGGATGGTGATAAGAACCGCCCACGCCCACCAGCGGCACCCGCACCCCGGACAGCAATGCGATAATCGCCGGATCATCGAAATCCGCGATCACGCCATCCCCCAGCCAGTCGCGGATATTTTCGATGCGGCAGCGAAAATCTTCCTCGATGAAGATATCCCAGTCGCACTGAGACGCCTGCAGGTACTCACCTACGCCTTCAACCACCTGCCGGTCGTACACTTTGTTGGCGTTGAACAGCAACGTAATACGGTAGCGTTTCTCAAACATGGCGATACGTTCTCTTCGGACAGTACGATGGTGGGCGTCGTCCCTTCTCCGGGCGAAATTCGGCGCGGAAAGCGCGCCTTCCGCCTAAATAGCACGGCCGACCGTTAGCCCAAAAATAATTTCCTTACTTTGCGAACTGTCTCGCTGATTTTGCCGCAGATATACCGCCATCCCGGCCATCACAGTGATCAGGCTTTGTGTTTGGTGGCGGTATCCATCCACACCGCCAGCAGCAGGATGCCGCCCTTGACGATGTACTGCCAGAAGGTGGGCACATCGAGCATGCTCATGCCGTTATCCAGCGACGCCATAATGAACGCCCCCATCACGGCGCCCGCCACGCTACCCACCCCGCCCGCCAGACTGGTGCCGCCGATGACGCAAGCGGCGATGGCGTCCAGCTCCGCGATATTCCCGGCTGACGGCGACCCGGCGCCCAGTCGGGAACTGAGCACCAGACCCGCCACCGCCACCATCAGGCCGTTGATGGCGAACACCGCCAGCTTGGTGCGCTCGACATTCACCCCCGACAGGCGGGCCGCGTCGATATTGCCGCCCACGGCGTAAATGCGCCGCCCGAAGGCGGTGCGCACCGCCATGAACATGCCGCCCAGCATGATGAGCGTCAGCAGCAGTACCGGCGTCGGCACCCCGCGATAATCATTGAGCAGATAGATGGCGCCCAGCACCAACACCGCCATCAGCGCCTGGCGGGCGACGTCGCCGGACGCGGCGGCCACCGGCAGCCCCAGCCGTTGACGACGCAACCGCTGACGCCAGCGCCATACCACAAACACCATCAGCCCGATGACGCCGAACAAAAATCCCACGCCTTCCGGCAGATAACTCTGGCCAATCTGCGACATCGCCGGGCTGGTTGGCGATACCGTCGTCCCGTTGGTGATACCGATCAGCACGCCGCGAAACGCCAGCATGCCCGCCAGCGTCACAATGAACGACGGCACGCGCCGGTACGCCACCCACCAACCGTTCCAGGCGCCGAGCAACAGCCCCAATAGCAGGGTCGCCGCCACCGTCAGGGGCAACGGCCAGCCATACCAGACATCCAGAATCGCCGCCACGCCGCCCAGCAGCCCCATCATGGAGCCGACCGACAGGTCGATTTCGGCGGAAATAATCACAAACACCATGCCCACCGCCAGAATGCCGGTGATGGCGGTCTGGCGCAGCAGGTTGGAAATGTTGCGCGCGCTGAGATACGCGCCGTCGGTCATGAAGGTGAAAAACAGCATGATGGCGACAATCGCCGCGATCATCACCAGCACCTGCAGATTGAAAGGACGGCGGCGAGGCGCGTCGCCGGGAGACGCCGCCGACGCGGGCGTACGGTCAGATAGCCAGGTTTTCAGCATGATGCTCACTCCTTAATGCGGCTTCCATCACCTGCTCCTGCGTCAGGCCCCGGTTAGGCAAATCCGCCTTGAGCCGCCCCTGATGCATCACCAGCACCCGGTCGCTCAGGCCCAGCACCTCGGGCAGTTCGGAGGAAATCACGATGACGGCGATTTGTTGCTTTACCAACTGGTTGATCAGTTTGTAGATTTCGTATTTTGCGCCAATGTCGATCCCTCGGGTCGGTTCATCCAGAATCAGGATTTTCGGGCGCAGCAGCAGGCATTTCGCCAGGATGGCCTTTTGCTGGTTACCGCCGCTGAGGCGGGCGATCGCCAGCTCAGGCGATGCGGTTTTCACTTTCAGATGGGCGATCGACTCCCGTAGGCTATGCTGCTCGTCGGCATCCCGCAGCACCGACAGCGCGCCGGCGAACTGGTCGAGCGCCGCCAGAGTGATGTTCTGCGCCACGCTCATCACCGGAATGATGCCGTCCTTTTTGCGATCTTCCGGCACCATAGCGATCCCCAACGCCATCGCCTGCCGACAATGCCGGATAGCGACCGGTTTGCCTTCCACCCGGATATCGCCCTGCCATCGCCCCGGATACGCGCCGAACAGGCACTGGACCGTTTCGGTGCGCCCGGCGCCGACCAGCCCGGCGATCCCCAGCACTTCGCCGCGGCGCAGGCTGAACGACACGTCGTCTACCCGGCGAATATGGCGGTTCACCGGGTGCCAGGCGGTCAGGTGCTCCACCCGCAACACCTCTTCGCCGATATCATGCGGTTCATTCGGATACAGCTCCGTCAGTTCACGCCCCACCATCATGGCGATGATCTGATCTTCGCTGAGCGAGTCCGCCGGGCAGGTGCCAATGTGTTTGCCGTCGCGGATCACGCAGATCACGTCGGAAATCGCCTTGACCTCGTTGAGCTTGTGGGAGATGTAGATGCAGGCGATGCCGTGGTGGCGCAGGTCGCGCACGATATCCAGCAACACGCCGGTTTCCCGTTCGGTCAGCGACGCGGTAGGTTCATCGAGAATCAGCAGCCTGACCTGCTTGTTCAACGCTTTGGCGATCTCCACCAGTTGCTGTTGACCCAACCCCAGTTCGCCAACGCGGGTGTTCGGGTCGATATCCAGCCGCACCTGCGCCAGCATCGTCTGACAGCGCAGGTACATGGCGTCGTAATCCATCACGCCAAAGCGCGTCCGCTCATTGCCGAGAAAGATGTTTTCCAGCACCGTCATCGCTTTGACCAGCGCCAGCTCCTGATGAATGATGGCGATCCCTTTCTGCTCGGTGTCGCGGATATGTCCGGCCCGCAGCTCATCGCCGGCGAACCGGATGCTGCCCTCATAGCTGCCGTACGGATACACCGCACACAGCACCTTCATCAGCGTCGACTTGCCGGACCCGTTCTCGCCGCACAGCGACAACACCTGCCCCGCCTCCAGTTGCAGGCTGACATTGTCCACCGCCTTCACCGCCCCGAAAGCTTTGGTGATGTTTTTCATTTCCAACAGACACGGCATAACCCCTCCGCCTGGCTGATGCCGCACATCCGGCGACGCCGCATCTGCGGCTCGCCGGACGGCGGGCGAACTGGTTAATAGATATCCGCTTTCTTGTGGAATCCGTCGGCGACGACGGTGCTGTCGATATTCGTCTTGTCGACCGGGATCGGCGTCAGCAGGAAGGCAGGCACATCTTTCTTGCCGTTATTGAGCGTGGCGTTGGACTCCGGCTTTTTCCCCTGCCCCAGCGACACCGCGATATTGGCCGCATCCTGCGCCAGTTTGCTGATGGGTTTGTACACGGTCATGGTCTGGGTGCCGGCCACGATCCGCTTAATCGCCGCCAGGTCGGCGTCCTGACCGGAGATCGCCACCTTGCCGGCCAGCCCCTGGGCGGAGAGCGCCTGAATCGCGCCGCCCGCGGTCGCGTCGTTCGAGGCCACTACCGCATCAATCTTGTTGTTGTTGGCGGTCAGCGCGTTTTCCATAATTTTCAGCGCATTTTCCGGCAGCCAGGCATCCACCCACTGGTCGCCCGCCACCTTGATCTTGCCGCTATCAATTAACGGTTTTAATACTTTCATCTGGCCCTGACGAAACAGCTTGGCATTATTATCAACCGGCGAACCGCCCATCAGAAAATAACTGCCCTGCGGCACCTTATTGATCAGATATTGTGCCTGAAGCTCTCCGACTTTTTCATTATCAAACGAAATGTAAAAATCGATATCCGCATTATTAATCATACGGTCATAAGCCAGGACTTTTATTCCCTCGCGCTTGGCTTCGGCAATCACGTTACTTAAAACCTGACCGTTATAAGGGATAATCACCAGCACATCGACGCCGCGGTTAATCATATTTTCTATCTGGGATATTTGGGTTTCTTCATTGCCGTTGGCGGACTGCACAAACACTTTCGCCCCTTTTTCTTCGGCGTTCTTCACAAAAATATCCCGATCCTTCTGCCAGCGTTCGAGACGCAGGTCGTCGATAGCCATGCCGATTTTAACCTCTTTGGCAAGCCCCGGCTGACTCAGCATGGCAAGTGCGGCACAGGCTGACAGTAATACGTGTTTCATTTTCATCGTAGAGTACCTTTGTTATACCCGTCATACTTCAAGTTGCAGGTGCGTTGGCTTTCCTCGCTTACCCCAGTCACTTACTTGAGTAAGCTCCCGGGGATTCGCTGCGTCGCCGCCTTCCTGCAACTCGAATTATTTTGGGTATACAGGAAGGCAGGATAAAAACGTCACTTCACTTACGGCTACGTTGCATGAAATTGTTGACAAGAAAAGTCAGGGTCAGCAATTGCTGATTTTTATCTCTGAATTACGTTTTTTGGTTTAATTGTTATTTTTTGATAGCGGTCATATTTTCATCTTGTTAATCCATTTCATAACACCGGTGGGTGCGAGCGGTTTTGCAGATTATTCCGGCTATTTTTTGCGATCGAGCGCACATTTAATAATTATCTGAATTTCACTGTGAAATAACGTAATTGAGGAAACCGGCAGGCAAACGGAATATTGAGACAAGGCTGAAAACAGCCATTCCGGTGGTTTGCAAGGAGATAACAATGCACGCTTATTTTGATCAGATAGAAAAAGTTCGCTTTGAAGGTCAGGGCAGCCGCAATCCGTTTGCCTTCCGCCATTACAACCCTGACGAGGTAATCCTCGGCAAGCGCATGGCCGACCATTTGCGTTTTGCGGTCTGTTACTGGCATACCTTCTGCTGGAACGGTTCCGACATGTTCGGCGCCGGCGCCTTCGCCCGGCCCTGGCAGCAGTCCGGCGACGCGCTGGCGCTGGCGAAACGCAAAGCCGATATCGCCTTTGAGTTCCTGCACAAACTGGGCGCGCCCTATTACTGTTTCCACGATGTCGACGTCGCGCCGGAAGGCGGTTCGTTGCAGGAATACCTGAACAACTTTGCCGCCATGACCGAGATTCTGGCGGCCAAACAGCAGGAAACCGGCGTGAAGCTGCTGTGGGGCACCGCCAACTGTTTCACTAATCCGCGTTACGCCGCCGGCGCCGCCACCAATCCCGACCCGGACGTGTTCGCCTGGGCCGCCACGCAAGTGTTCACCGCCATGAATGCCACCAAAACGCTGGGCGGAGAGAACTATGTCCTGTGGGGTGGCCGCGAAGGCTATGAAACCCTGCTCAATACCGACCTGCGTCAGGAGCGCGAACAGATTGGGCGCTTTATGCAGATGGTGGTGGAGCACAAGCACAAGATCGGTTTCAACGGCACGCTGCTGATCGAACCCAAACCGCAGGAGCCGACCAAACACCAGTACGACTACGATGTCGCCACCGTCTACGGCTTCCTCAAACAGTTCGGGCTGGAGAAAGAAATCAAGGTCAATATCGAGGCCAACCACGCCACGCTGGCGGGGCATACCTTCCACCACGAAATCGCCACCGCGATTGCGCTCGGCATCTTCGGTTCGGTGGACACCAATCGCGGCGACCCACAGCTCGGCTGGGACACCGACCAGTTCCCCAACAGCGTGGAGGAAAACGCGCTGGTACTCTATGAAATCCTGAAAGCAGGCGGATTCACCACCGGCGGCCTCAATTTCGACGCCAAAGTCCGCCGCCAGAGCACCGATCGCTACGATCTGTTCCACGCCCATATCGGCGCGATGGACACGATGGCGCTGTCGCTCAAGGTGGCCGCCCGTATGCTGGAAGCCGGCGAACTGAATCAGCACGTCGCCAACCGCTACGCCGGCTGGAACGGCGAACTGGGGCAGCAGATCCTGCAGGGCAACGCGTCGCTGGAGATGCTGGCGGGTTATGCCGCCCACAATCAGCTTGACCCGCAACACCACAGCGGGCAGCAGGAACGACTGGAAAATCTGGTTAATCGCTACCTGTTCGGTTGAATGGGTGTAGGCTGGCGCAGGCCCAACAGCGCGGAAAACGGGTTTTTGGCGTCTGCGCCAGCGGCGCAAATATTAAGGGTACCGCCTGATAACGGCACACGAAGTCACAGCGAGGCGTTATGTACATCGGCATCGATCTTGGCACATCGGGCGTGAAAGCCATCTTATTACGGGAAAACGGCGACGTGGCGGCCAGCCACAGCGTGCCGCTGAACGTCTCACGTCCGCATCCGTTGTGGTCGGAACAGGATCCGCAAGCGTGGTGGCAGGCGACCGATGCCGCCCTGACCGGGTTGGCCGCGCAACAGGCGTTACAGGGCGTGCGGGCCATCGGGCTGACCGGCCAGATGCACGGCGCGACGCTGCTGGATGCGAAGCAGCGGGTGTTGCGCCCGGCTATCCTGTGGAACGACGGGCGCAGCGCCGCGCAATGCCGGCAACTGGAGCAACAGGTGCCGGACGCCCGCCGCATCACCGGCAATCTGATGATGCCCGGCTTTACCGCGCCGAAGCTGAAGTGGGTACAGCAGCACGAGCCGGATATTTTTCGGCAAATCGACAAGGTGCTGCTGCCAAAGGATTATCTGCGCTGGTGCCTGACCGGGGATTTCGCCAGCGACATGTCCGATGCGGCGGGCACGCTGTGGATGGATGTCGCCCGACGGGACTGGAATGACGCTCTGCTCGCCGCCTGCGGTCTAAACCGCGATCAGATGCCTGCGCTGTTCGAAGGCAACCAGATTACCGGACAGCTGCGCGCCGACATCGCCGCCCGCTGGGGCATGCCGCCGGTGCCGGTGGTCGCAGGCGGCGGCGACAATGCCGCCGGCGCCATCGGCGTCGGGCTGTATCAGGCTGGCCAGGCCATGCTGTCGCTCGGCACTTCCGGGGTTTACTTCGCGGTCAGCAACGGCTTTCTCAGCAATCCCCAACGTGCCGTTCACAGCTTTTGTCATGCGTTGCCCAACAGCTGGCATCTGATGTCCGTCATGCTGAGCGCCGCGTCCTGTCTCGACTGGGCCGCCCGGCTCACGCATGCCGACAGCGTGGCGGCGCTGCTCGCCGAAGCCGAACAGGCAAGCGCGGATGAAACCGCCACGCCGGTGTGGTTCCTGCCCTACCTGTCCGGCGAACGTACGCCGCACAACAACCCGCAGGCCAAAGGCGCCTTCTGGGGGCTGAGCCACTCGCACGGCCGTGCGGCGCTGGCGCGCGCGGTGCTGGAAGGCGTGGGGTTTGCGCTGGCGGACGGCATGGACGCGCTGCATGCAACCGGGCTGGAACCCCGGCAGGTAACGCTGATCGGCGGCGGCGCCCGCAGCGCTTACTGGCGACAGATGCTGGCGGACATCAGCGGCAAGACGCTGGAGTACCGTACCGGCGGCGACGTCGGCCCGGCGCTGGGTGCGGCGCGGCTGGCGCAAATTGCGCTGAATCCGGCGACGCCGCTGGCGCAGTTGCTGCCCGCTCTGCCGCTGGAACAAACACACCAGCCGGACCCGACGCGCCACGCGCAGTACGCGCAACAGCGCACGGTGTTCCGCCAGCTCTACCAGCAACTCAGCCCGCTGATGATCTGATGCGAACCACCCTGCCGATGTCAAAATTCACGTATTAATCAACTTACTGTATTAGCAAAAAAGAGAGGGCCGCGAAAGCGGCCCTCTCCTGACTAGTGACTGGCTTAGAACAAACCGAGTGGTTTCTCGGAGTAGCTCACCAGCAGGCATTTGGTCTGCTGGTAGTGCTCCAGCATCATCTTGTGGGTTTCGCGCCCAATACCGGACTGTTTATAACCGCCGAACGCCGCATGCGCCGGGTAGGCATGGTAACAGTTGGTCCAGACGCGGCCGGCCTGGATGCCGCGGCCCATGCGGTAGGCGATGTTGGCGTTGCGGCTCCATACCCCGGCGCCCAGACCGTAAGGGGTGTCGTTGGCGATCGCCAGCGCTTCCTCCGGCGTCTTGAAGGTGGTCACCGCCAGCACCGGCCCGAAGATCTCCTCCTGGAACACCCGCATGCTGTTCTGGCCGAACAGAATGGTCGGCTCCAGATAGTAACCTTGCGCCAGCTCCCCCGGCAGCACTTTGCGGTGCCCGCCGGTCAGCACCTGCGCCCCTTCCTTCTTGCCGATATCGATGTAATTGAGGATGGTATCCAGTTGCCCCGCCGACACCTGCGCGCCCATCATGGTTTGACTGTCGAGCGGATTGCCCACCCGGATGGATTCCACCCGTTTGATGGCGCGCTCCATGAACCGTTCGTAAATCGATTCCTGAATCAACGCCCGGCTCGGGCAGGTACACACCTCGCCCTGATTGAAAGCAAACAGCGCAAACCCTTCCAGCACCTTGTCAAAGAAGCTGTCTTCCTGATCCATCACGTCGGCAAAGAAGATATTCGGCGATTTGCCGCCCAGTTCCAGCGTTACCGGGATGACGTTCTGCGCCGCATAACCCATGATCTGCTGGCCGACTTCGGTCGAGCCGGTAAAAGCCACCTTGGCGATACGCGGCGAAGTCGCCAGGTACTCGCCAATCTGCCCGCCGGCGCCGTTAACCACATTCAGCACGCCCGGCGGCAGCACATCCTGAATCAGTTCCATCAGCAACAGTACCGACAACGGCGTCAGCTTGGCGGGTTTAAGCACGATGCAGTTACCCGCCGCCAGCGCCGGCGCCAGTTTCCAGCACGCCATCAGCAGCGGGAAGTTCCACGGAATAATCTGCCCGACCACGCCCAGCGGCTCGTGGAAATGGTAGGCGACGGTATCGTGGTCGATCTCGCTGATCGCCCCTTCCTGCGCGCGAATGCAGGCGGCAAAGTAACGGAAGTGATCGATACCCAGCGGCACATCGGCATTGCGCGTTTCACGGATCGGTTTCCCGTTGTCCCAGGTTTCCGCGCTGGCCAGCAGATCCAGATTGGCCTCCATGCGATCGGCGATGCGGTTGAGGATCTGCGCCCGTTCGCGGGTGGATAACGCCCCCCACTCGGCGCTGGCCTTGTGAGCCGCATCCAGCGCATGTTCGACGTCGCGGTTGTTTGAACTGGCGACTTCACACAGCGGCTGGCCGGTCACCGGCGTCAGGTTGACGTAGTATTCGTTGCTGGATGGCGGCACCCACGCGCCGCCGATAAAGTTGTCGTAGCGCTTTTTCAGCGTGAGGGCGGGTCCATATTCACCGGGCAACACCCGGTTTCCTGCGGTATCGATGGCCATGTCTGTCTCCTTTGGTGATACAGGGTGTCATCGCAGGCGGATACCCGGCGTCATGCCGGAACCCCCTGCGCCGCGGCAGCCAGAACCTGCCAGGGCGAAACCGGCAGGGATGAAAAGCCCCGTCTGGCTGATAAGTCCTCACAGAAAGTAATGATTAAATCGTATACAGTGTTACCAGATTGTAAAAGGTCTACCGCAGGGAAAAACGCCACTCTTCGACGCAGCGCACAGTTTGTTATTCCCACATTCAGGCCATACTTTTTTATCCGTAAGGTGTGGATGGAAACTGGCGGGATAAAAATTCGCATCCCTGCAGCGGCGGTGAAATAATGTTGGAACAGACTCACGAAACAACGAGCACAACACCGTGAACAGTGATGATTCTCAGGGCGTCGCAGAGAGATTAATAGCCGGCGCCTGCCAGCGCACCGTCTGGCATCAGGGTGAACTGGATTCACCGCGGCAGGACTGGCTGGCGGAAGAAGTGCCGGTGGCGCTGGTCTATAACGGTATTTCGCACGTAGTGATGATGGCGTCGCCAAAAGATCTGGAGCCGTTTGCGCTCGGCTTTTCCCTGTCGGAAGGCATCATCCAGTCGCCGCAGGACATCTACGGCATGGATGTCGTGCCGGTGTGCAACGGCATCGAAGTACAGATCGAGCTGTCCAGCCGCCGTTTCGCCGGGTTGAAAGCGCGCCGGCGGGCGATGGATGGGCGAACCGGCTGCGGGGTCTGCGGGGTAGAACAGCTGGAAGAAATCGGCAAACCGGTGTCGCCGTTGCCGTTCACCCAGCACTTCTCGCTGTCTCGTCTGGAGCAGGCGTTGCAGGCGCTGAAAAGCGTGCAACAGGCGGGCGCGCTGACCGGTTCGACGCACGCCGCGGCCTGGTTGTCTCCCGAAGGGGAACTGTTGGGCGGCTGTGAGGACGTCGGCCGCCATGTGGCGCTGGACAAACTGCTGGGAACGCGCGCACGCCAACCCTGGCAGCAGGGTGCGGCGCTGGTATCCAGCCGCGCCAGTTATGAAATGGTGCAAAAATCCGCCATGTGCGGGGTGGAAATTCTGTTTGCGGTTTCAGCCGCCACTTCGCTGGCGGTAGAGGTGGCCGAGCGGTGCAATCTGACGCTGGTCGGCTTCTGTCGCCCCGGACGCGCCACCATCTATACCCACCCGCAGCGCTTGCAGGCCTGATGGTCAGGCCGGGCAGAGCTTAGACCGATTTGTTGTTAGCTGGAGCGATTACGGCATAAACGCTTGTAATCGCGGAATAAAGTGCGCAGATAAACCGGTCGGTGCCACGAATAGTCGTTTTCAAGATCATTTAATTAACTATAATGAACCTAATGCTTACGCGGTGCTAACAAGCAATAGCGCCGCCCAATAACTAAATTGCGCACGACAACAATGGAGATGCTAAACATGAGTTATTCACTGCCATCCCTGCCTTATGCTTATGACGCACTGGAGCCGCACTTCGATAAGCAGACGATGGAAATCCATCACTCCAAACACCATCAGGCTTACGTCAATAACGCTAACGCAGCGCTGGAATCCCTGCCTGAGTTCGCCAGCCTGTCCGCCGAAGAGCTGATCACCAAACTGGATCAACTGCCGGCCGACAAAAAAGGCCCTCTGCGTAACAACGCCGGCGGTCACGCCAACCACAGCCTGTTCTGGAAAGGCCTGAAACTGGGCACCACGCTGACAGGCGAACTGAAAGCCGCCATTGAGCGCGATTTCGGCAGCGTTGACGCGTTCAAAGAAAAATTCGAGCAGGCAGCAGCAACCCGTTTCGGTTCCGGCTGGGCGTGGCTGGTACTGAAAGATGACGGCAAACTGGCTGTCGTTTCCACCGCCAACCAGGACAGCCCGCTGATGGGCGAAGCGATTTCCGGCGCATCCGGCTACCCGCTGATCGCACTGGACGTGTGGGAACACGCTTATTACCTGAAATACCAGAACCGCCGTCCGGACTACATTAAAGCGTTCTGGAACGTCGTAAACTGGGACGAAGCGGCTAAACGTCTCGCTGAAGCCAAATAAGTAAAAGGTAAAAATTAATTTCTAAATCAGAAATTAACGTGACCAAACCCGGAATAACATTTGTTATACCGGGTTTTTTTATTTTATTTTCAGGATTATCGCCGCGAAAAGCAGTATAAAGTTTCACTATGGCGCGCCGATAGATTCTGCAGTTCTTGCAATAGACTGCACACAGCCGCCAACATGGCAATCTCACATTCACGAATAAATCGGTTATTCACCACTTTACTTCATCACTCAGCCTATTAATGATGGAAGAAAAAAATGGCTATAAAACTCGAAAATATCAAAGTCGGCAGGAAGTTAGGATTAGGGTTTTCCTTAATTCTGTTGCTGACCGTCATTATTGCTGCAGTAAGCGTACACTACATCGAAATACTGAAAGGGCGTTTTGAAAAAGTTATCTTCAGCAATCAAATCAGCGATGAAGTTAATGAGGCCCGTTATTATCGTGTTTTGTATAGCACAAGTTATAATCCGGATAGCATTCAGCAAAACACCAAACATATTGATAACATTATTAATTTAATCTCTTCAATCCAGGGTAAATCCTGGCGCGGCGATTACGACGACAAACTGAGCAATATCGCCAGGCTCATCAGCCAATATAAAGAAAGACAAAAAAACTATACCGACGCCATCGCCAAAAAAGATGACGTCAGAAAAAGCTGGAACCTGTCCGATTCGGAAAAACCGCTCAAGCAGATCGAGCAACAGGTTGCCGGCAATCTACCGCTTCAATTGCAGTTAAGTACGCTGCACCAGAAACTGGTGACGGTCCGCTATCTGGTACGCGGTCTGCTGCTATCGTTGAACAGCGATGCGGAAAAACCGCTGGTTACCTCGCTGGATGACGCGCAGGCGGCGCTGAATCAGTTTATTCAGGCGCTGACGCCGGAACAGCAAGCCATCATGGCGCCGGTGGTTTCTACGCTTTCAACCTACAAGACGCAGGTACTGGCTTACCTTCCAGCCTATCAGGTGGAGATGAATCAGGCTAAACAGCTAGGTGAGACCGCCAATCAACTGCTCGACAATGTCGACAAGATGGTCACCGAGGAAACCGCCGCCACCCAGAGCGATATCACCAGCGCCGAATGGCAGATTGCCATCACCGCGCTGATTACGCTGCTGTTGGGCGCGCTGATTGCCTGGTATATTTCCCGCCAGATTACCCAGCCGCTGAACAACACCGTCGCTATCGCCGAAAGCATCGCCATCGGCGATCTGACCATCGCCATTGAAACCACACGCCGTGACGAACTGGGCATGTTGTTTGGCGCTATGGCGAAAATGAAAGCCAATCTGCACAACATGATCGATGACATCCGTATGGGCGTCAGCCAGATCACCACCGCCGCCAGTGAAATCGTCACCGGTAACAATGACCTGGCCGCCCGTACCGAATCCCAGGCTGCGTCGGTGGAACAAACCGCCGCCAGCATGGAACAACTGACCTCCACTGTGAAACAGAACGCCGCTAACGCGCATCAGGCCAACAAACTGGTGCTGGATGCGACGCACACCGCACAGGAAGGCGGCAAACTGGTGGAAAACGTGGTGCAAACCATGTCCGACATCGAGGGCAGTTCCAAACGGATTGCGGAAATCACCTCGGTGATTAACGGCATCGCCTTCCAGACCAATATTCTGGCGCTCAACGCCGCGGTGGAAGCCGCCCGCGCCGGTGAACAAGGCCGCGGTTTCGCCGTAGTGGCCAACGAAGTGCGCAACCTGGCGCAACGCAGCTCGCAGGCGGCCAAAGAGATTGAAGGCTTGATCTCCACCTCGGTCGATCAGGTATCCAAAGGCGCCCATCTGGTGCATTCGGCCGGTAAAACCATGCAGGAAATTGTGACGGCGGTGACGCATGTACACGACATCATGGGAGAAATTACGGTCGCGTCCGATGAACAAAGCCGCGGTATCGCTCAGGTGAATCAGGCGATCGTCGAGATGGACAGCACCACCCAGCAGAACGCCGCGCTGGTGCAGCAATCTTCCGCTGCCGCCAGCTCGCTGGAAGAACAGGCGGTCATGCTCTCCAACACCGTGTCGGCTTTCCGTCTCTCCTCCACGCAGGAACTGGCGCCCGCCAGCCACGGTTTGCCGTTTGCCGGCCATCAGCAGCAGCTGTCTTATAAGCGCTAACGTCAGGCAGCAGCCGGACGGCGCATCGCATCTCCTTTAGCGAAGGGGATAAGCGAAAGCGAGAATACAAAAAGGGCAACCCAAACGGGTTGCCCTTTGTTATCTGATGTCCCTGGATCAGAACGCCTTTTTCAGGCTGATGCCGGCGATAAGTTCGGTCAGCGACAGCACCAGCGTGGAGCGCACCATCTGCTGATAACGCTGCTGTTGCATGGCCGCCAGCAACGCGTCGTCGGGATCGACGCTCGGCGGCAGCATCGGCGACGGCGGCAGGCTGCTCACACAATGCAGCTCGCTGATCGGCCCGAGGATTTCATCATCGGTAAACCGGTACCCATGCTCGTCGTGGGTCAGCTCCTCGCCCAACGCCATCAGCAGCTCGGTATCTTCGTATTCTTTACGGCTGATCATGCCCAGACCGTAAATCAGCTTCAACCGCACTGACAGCTCGCCCAGCGGCCCGCTGCCGGATAACAGGGGTTCGACGGCGTACTTCACGGCATAATCGTCTTTGCGAAACGCCTGCAGCATCAGCAGGCTGACGGCTTCTGCCAATAACTCGACGGCCATCAGCATAAAGCTTCTGACCGTTTTCGATGCGTTCAGGGATTCCAGTACCCGATTTTCAAATGCCTGCGTATCGTCCATCGTCGCTTCTCGTACGTTAATTCCGCGCACAGTGTTGCCCCTGCGCGTTGGAGCGGCTGACTCCACGGGGGCATGGCTTTTCATCTTCAACGCCCCGTCCTATCCAACGCACTCGATTGAAAAGCAGGGACACAGCCTGATCTGTGCCGAGACGCGCCGATTACTGCATGGCGTTATACACACTCACCGCTTTTCCGACAACCTCGCTGTCAACGTCCAGACCGGAAATCTGCGCCAGCGCAACCTTCGGCCCTTGCGAGGCGATCAACGCCGCCAGTTCCTGCGCCTGCGGGTCCTGCTCGCTGCGATAATGCATCGCGGCGGCAATGCCCTGGATCAGGTTGTCATGCGGCAGGCTGTACTCCAGCGTGCCCAGCAACGGTTTGATCAGGCGATCGCCAGCGCTGAGTTTACGCAGCGGCTGACGGCCGACGCGCTCCACCTCATCGTGCAGCCACGGGTTTTCAAAACGGGTAAGAATTTTGCGGATGTAAGCCTGATGCTTATCGGCATCAAAACCATAGCGACGAATCAGCACCGCGCCGCTCTCTTCCATCGCCCCCTGCACCACGCGGCGGATCGCCGGGTCCAGAATGGCGTCGCGGATAGTGCTGTGCCCGGCGCGCTGGCCGAGGTAAGCGGTGATGGCATGACCGGTGTTCAGGGTGAACAGCTTGCGCTCAACGAACGCCATCAGGTTATCAGTGAGTTCCATACCGGCGATCGCCGGCGGTTCGCCGTTGAACTGGGTTTTATCCACAATCCATTCGCTGAAGGTTTCCACCGTCACCGCCAGCGGATCGGACTCGCCGGCTTCGGCCGGCGGCACAATACGGTCTACCGCCGAGTCCACGAAACCGACATGCTGCGCGACCCACGCCTGCGTATTCTCCGGCAATTGCGCCAGTACGTGCTGTTTGAGCTGACTGGTGCCGCGCACCATGTTTTCGCAGGCGATGATATTCAGCGGCGAGGTGTTGCCGTTGGCATGACGCTTCACCAGCCCCTGGGCAATGGCGCCGGCGATCTTCGCCAGAATCTGCGGACCCACGGCCGTTGTCACCAGGTCAACCCCGGCAATCAACTCAACCGCCTGCGGGCTGCCGCTGTGTACGGCGCTGACCTGACTGACCGTTTCTACCTGCTGCTGTTCGCCGACGATCCGCACCGGATAGCTACCGCGTTGGTTGATGGCATCCAGCAACGGCTGGTTCACATCGGCAAACGTCAGGGAAATACTCGCGTCCGCCAGCAGCTTGCCGATAAACCCACGGCCGATATTGCCGGCCCCAAAATGTAATGCTTTCATCATGCGTAACCTTACTACTGAGATTTAACAATCCGGGAAAGAAAGCGCCGCCCGAAGGCGGCACTTTTTTATCTGTCAGGCAGGTGACTTGCCGGAAAGCAGGTCGAGGACATCCTGCACATTTTCCGTCTGAGCCAGCCGCTCTATTATCGACTCATCATCCAGCGCGCTGGTGAGGTTGGTGATGACCTGCACGTGTTCGTTGTTGCGGGCCGCGATACCGATTACCAGACGAGCCACGTCGTCCTCATCGTCGCCGAAGCGCACCCCTTGCGGATACTGGCAGAACACCACGCCGGTTTTCAGCACCCGGTCCTTGGCTTCAATCGTCCCGTGCGGCACGGCGATCGACTCGCCCAGGTAGGTGGAGGTCAGTTTCTCACGCTCCAGCATCGCGTCGACATACGCCGGCTCGACATAACCGCCTTTTACCAGTTGTTCACCGGCAAAACGAATGGCCTGTTCTTTGTCGGCGGCCTGCAGGTTCAGGAAGACGTTTTTCTCCGTCAGTTGGAACAGCGTCTGCGGTGCGGCGGCCGGCTCGGCAACCGGAGCGGCGGCAGCGGGTTTGGCCTCGCCGGTTTGAGCCGCCTGCAGACGGGCAACCAGATCGTTGTACAGGTTGCTGTCGAGGAAGTTGGTCAGCGAAATGTGCTGAGCCTGCGGCGCATGGCGCATGGCGCGCTCGGTCAGATCACGGTGGGTGATCACCAGATCCACGTCTTCCGGCAGGTTGTTGATGGCGCAGTTGGTCACCGAAATGCTCCGCAGACCGGCATCCTGTACCTTCTTGCGCAGCACCCCTGCCCCCATGGCGCTGGAGCCCATGCCGGCGTCGCAGGCGACGATGATTTTACGCACGGTGCCAAGGTCGCCGCTCACGCCGCTGACAGCCTGGCCTTTGGACGCGGATTTCATTTCCTGCATACGGCGGGTCGCCTGCTCCAGTTCGTCGTCATCCTTCACTTTGCTGCTTTTCAGCAGGATGGACGACACCACAAAGGAGACCGCGAAAGCGGCGGCGATCGCGACGATATTGGCGAAGTAGGCGCCTTTCGGCGTCATTGCCAACACCGCCAGAATGGAGCCCGGCGAGGCCGGAGACACCAGACCGCCGTTCAGCAGGCCCAGCGTGAACACGCCGGTCATGCCGCCAAGAATAACGGCGATAATCAGACGCGGATTCATCAGCACATACGGGAAGTAGATTTCATGAATCCCGCCCAGGAAGTGGATGATGGCCGCGCCCGGCGCGGACTGTTTGGCGTTGCCGCGGCCGAACAGCATGTAAGCCATCAGCACGCCCATACCCGGACCCGGGTTGGCTTCGATCAGGAAGAAGATGGATTTCCCGGCTTCCGTCGCCTGCTGGATGCCCAGCGGCGAGAAGATGCCGTGGTTGATGGCGTTATTCAGGAACAGGATCTTCGCCGGTTCAACGAAAATCGACGCCAGCGGCAACAGGTTGTTCTGCACCATCAGGTGCACGCCTGCGGCCAGAATGCGCGACAGCGCTTCGACCAGCGGACCAATCGCCAGGAAGGACAGAATAGCCAGCAACATGCCGATGATACCGGCGGAGAAGTTGTTGACCAGCATCTCAAAGCCGCTTTTGATTTTACCGTCAACCGCAGCGTCAAAGTGTTTGATCGCCCAGCCGCCCAGCGGACCGGCAATCATGGCGCCGAGGAACATCGGGATATCGGAACCGACCACCACACCCATCGTGGTGATGGCGCCGACCACGCCGCCGCGCTCTCCACCGACCAAACGCCCGCCGGTAAAGCCAATCAGCAACGGCAACAGATAGGTGATCATCGGGCCGACCAGCTTGGCCAACGTCGCGTTGGGGATCCATCCGGTAGGAATAAACAGTGCTGTGATAATCCCCCAGGCAATAAAGGCGCCGATATTCGGCATCACCATATTGCTCAGGAAACGGCCAAAATTCTGCACCTTGACCTTGGTATCTGGTGAGAGCATAGAGATACACCCCTTTGAAACGCGCGGCGGAAAGCGTTCGCGCGGTAATTATTGATTGTTAGACAGCGTGATGACTTCCGTCGGAATCATGAGGTCGTGTACCGCAATGTGCGCATACCGCTATTGTCGTCATTGTCGAATCTGTCGTATCGCGATCACGGCATCGTGTGACGACAAAAAATCTCAATAGCGGGCGCCACCGGCGTGGCCCCCAAAAACCCGTTATCAAGCGGACTCTAGCACGTGATTTCCAGACCGCAACTCGCGGCAAAATCGTGATAAAAATCACAAAAGTCAGCCACAGACCCACCACAAATAAGTGACATAATTCACAAAAAAATAATAAAACCGGATAAATGGTCAGAAAAAAACCAATCAAGTCACAAAAAATAGTGATGCATATCACTATTTTACGGCCTTGGTTTATATGAAATGTGTGAGTTAAGTCACAATATATTTTCAGCACGAACCGGTCTTCGCAAGAAAACCAGCCCGTGCCGGGGTCACCTTAGTGAGGCAGGAAATTCTGGGATTTGAGCGTCGTGAACAGTTTCTGCTGCTGATTGGCGATATCGGTCATCATGCTGTTGTACTGATCCACCTGCTGCTGGGTGTGGAACTGGACGCCGTTGTTGCCGAACACCACCTGATTGCCTTGCGTCTGCAGATAATCCCCCACCTGCACTACGCTCTGTGCAAACGACGTGCTGGCCGGCACTACCGTCACCATCGCATTGGCCGGCAGGGAAACGGCGCGGTTATAGACTTTATCGTATACCGTCTGCAATTCTTCCGGCTGCTTGAGCGCCCGGTGGGCGTTATCCGCCTGGGTTTTGGCGTTCTGCACCTGCGGGCTCAGCATATTGAGGCCACCCAGCGCCTGACGCAGGTTATCGCGCTGAGTAATGTAATCCTGCGGCACGCGAATGCGGGACACCACGTCCAGCATCGGCGTCAGGCTGCCTGCCAGCGCCTGATCCAGCTGCTGATTGAAAGCGGTCATCACAGCGTAATCCTGGGTAAAACGCCCGAAGCTCTGTTTCTGCTGTTCGGACAACGCCGGCAACTGGCGCCCTTCCTGCTGTGAAATTCCCTGCAGGAAGGTGATGAACGCCTGACGCGCGTCCTTATCCTTGTCGCCGCAGGCCGACAGTTGCAATGCCACAACCAACATAACCACTGGCAGCAGCCAGCGCGAACGGTAATCCGCCAACATCATTACTACTCCTGTTTATTTTCACCACCGTGACCCGGCGGTCTCTATCGCCCGGCGAGCCATGTCGCCATAAGCGTAACCGAACCTGCCGCCGCGTGGGACATGCCACGCCTGTTTTTTTCGCCCAACGGCCTGTTCAACAATCAAGGACCGTTATTCTACGCCGGATCGACGCCATGCCACCCGCAGAATCGTCTGTTCTGTTACAGCTGTTCTGTTACCACGACGTGCACACGGCTTCGCGCAGGTTGCACACCATCTTGCACACAACATGTCATCTTGCACACCAATCTTGCACATAAGTAGTGCATCCCGGCAATGCACGGCAGATAACCGCCGACCGACTGACAGGCTGGCAAACGCTATAGCGCATTACATTTAATAATTTGAAAGATAAATAAAAAACCAGGAAAACGCCCGCAACGGATTCGTATCGACACGCAACATGGCAAGTATTTTGCTTTGTCTGACTGGCAGCAGGAGCGATAGCGGGCAACCGGTGTCGCCAGACAATTTGGAAATGGGTGACTAGGGTTCCGGCTTTACTGCGCAGGTCCGAGAGTCACCGACCGCCCTCTGGCGGTTACACGGCGGGATAAAAGCCCGGGAGGATACAGCGAGATACATGCTCGCCGCCCTCCTGCTTTGCTAATGATTGCGCCCACCGTCAGAGGATATTCGCCATGAAAACGATTCAACGATTACTGCTTGTTTGCGCACTGGCGCTGTGCAGCGCCGGCGCGCTGGCCGCCAACAAACCCGCCTTCAAACTCTGCTGGTCCATTTATGCCGGCTGGATGCCGTGGGACTACGCCCAGCAACAAGGCATCATCAAAAAATGGGCCGACAAATACGGCATCGATATCCAGTTTGTTCAGGTCAACGACTACATCGAATCCGTTAACCAGTACACCGCAGGCGGCTTTGACGGCTGCGCCATGACCAACATGGACGCCCTGACCATTCCGGCGGCCGGCGGCGTGGACAGCACCGCGCTTATCGTCGGCGACTACTCAAACGGCAACGACGGCATTCTGATCAAAGGCACTAACAGCCTGGCCGCGCTCAAAGGCAAGCCGATCAACCTGGTCCAGCTGTCCGTGTCTCACTACCTGCTGGCGCGGGCGCTGGAAAAGAACGGCATGAGCGAGAAGGACATCAAAGTGGTGAATACCGCCGATGCCGATCTGGTCGCCGCCTTCGGTACGTCGGAGGTGCAGGCCATCGTCACCTGGAACCCGTTGCTGGCGGAAGCCAAAAAACAGCCGGGCAGCCAGTTGGCGTTTTCTTCCGCGCAAATCCCCGGCGAAATTCTCGACCTGCTGGTGGTCAATACCGCCACGCTGAAGCAACACCCCGAACTGGGCAAAGCCCTGACCGGCGCCTGGTATGAAACCCTGCACGTTATGTCCGGCGACAGCAGCGCCGCCCGTCAGGCCCGCACTTTCATGGGACAGGCCGCCGGCACCGATCTGGCCGGATTCGACGAACAACTGGCCGCCACCCACCTGTTCGCCACCCCGAAACAGGCGCTGGAGTTCGTCCAGAACGCCCAGTTGAAAGCCACCATGCAGTCAGTCGCGGAGTTCTCCTTCCGTCACGGCCTGCTGGGCGACGGCGCGCCGGGCGCAGACGTGGTGGGGGTATCCACCCCTGCGGGTCTGTGGGGCAACACCGGTAACGTCAAACTGCGTTTCAGCGACGAGTTTCTGAAACTGGCGGCCGACAACAAGCTGTAATACGGGAGAACGCCGGATGCGCAAATTGATCAACTACCAGCCGCTGCCGCTGACACGCGGGATGATGGGGTTTCTGCCGCTACTGGCGCTGCTGCTTGTCTACCTGATGGCGTCCGACGCCCGGCTGGCGGCGAACGCCGCCGACAAGCTGCTGCCGGGGCTGGGCGCGATGGCGGACGCCATGCATCGCATGGCGTTCGAGCCCAACGAACGCACCGGTGAATACCTGCTGTGGGTCGACACCGCCGCCAGCCTGCTTCGGCTGTTGACCGGCGTGGGGTTAAGCGCGCTGCTGGCGCTGGTGTTCGGCCTGCTGTGCGGCGCGCTGCCGGCGGTGCGCGCCACGCTGTCGCCGCTGATCACCCTGTTTGCGCTGATCCCGCCGCTGGCGGTGCTGCCTGTCCTGTTCATCTGCTTTGGGCTGGGCGAGGTATCCAAAGTGGTGCTGATCATGGTAGGCATCACGCCGTTCATCATCCGCGACCTGCAACTCTACATCCAGAGCCTGCCGCAGGAGCAACTGGTCAAAGCGCAAACCCTCGGCGGCCACAGCGGCCAAATCCTGTGGCGGGTGATTTTACCGCAATTGATGCCGCGGTTGCTGGATGCGGTGCGCCTGTCGCTCAGTTCCGCCTGGCTGTTCCTGATCGCCGCCGAAGCTATCGCCGCCACCGAGGGGCTGGGCTACCGCATTTTCCTGATGCGCCGCTATCTGGCGATGGACGTCATTCTGCCTTACGTCGCCTGGATCGCGGCGCTGGCGTTCCTGCTTGATGTGCTGCTGCGGGTCATCAGCCGTCGCGGCTGGCCCTGGTATTACTCGAAATGAGCGTTGACCGGAATGCAGGAGAACCTATGTCGTTGTTAAAACTTAAAAACATCAGGAAAGAGTACGACGGTCAGGTGGTGCTGGAGCGGCTCAACGTTTCGGTCGAGGAAGGCGAATTCGTCTCCATCGTCGGTGCGTCCGGTTGCGGCAAGACCACGTTTCTCAAGATGCTGCTCGGCACTGAAAGCCCCAGCAGCGGCCAGTTGCTGCTCGACGGCGCGCCCATGCCGCAGGAGCCGGACGAACACCGCGGCGTGGTGTTCCAACGCTATTCGGTTTTCCCTCACCTCAGCGTGGCGGAGAACGTCATGCTCGGTGCGGAATTCGCCGAAGCCCGCTGGCTGGGCCGGGTATGGGGCCGGCGGCGTCGCGCCCTGCACGCCGGCGCAATGGAGATGTTGCGTCAGGTAGGTCTGGAACAATCCGCCCACAAGTACCCGCATCAGCTGTCCGGCGGCATGCAGCAGCGGCTGGCGCTGGCGCAGGCGTTGATCAAACGCCCGCGCATTCTGCTGCTGGATGAGCCGTTCGGCGCGCTGGACCCCGGCATCCGCGCCGAAATGCACCAGTTGATCAGCCAGTTGTGGCGGGAAAATTGCCTGACCATTTTCATGATCACCCATGACCTTAAAGAAGGTTTTTCACTCGGGTCGCGCCTGTGGGTGTTCGACAAGCTGCGCCAGGACCCGCAAGCGCCAGACGCTTTTGGCGCCAGCATCACCTACGACCTTCCGCTGGAGCGCGCGCCTGCCGGCGTGCGGGCTTCGGTGGGAGAACTGATTGACGGGCGGCGGCACGTCGCCTGATGGGAGGAGTCACACAATGAACGATCATTATCAGACCGAACTGCCCGCCGGGTCGCACTGGTCGCTGGTTATGCGCCGCGGTACCGCGCTGCGCATAACCGACGTCGCAGGCGGCGCCAACGTGGGCATGCTGTTCTACAACCCGGAAAATCCGCTGGAGCGTTACAACGCGCCGGACACACTCAAATGCCAACATACGTTTCGCCTGACCGCCGGCCACTGCCTGTACTCGGATATGGGCCGTATTTTCTGCGGCATCGAAACCGACAGTTTCGGCTGGCATGAAACCGTGTGCGGTAGCGCCAACGCGCAGCAGGTGGCGCGTCAGTTCGGCGAACTGAACTACCAGCAGGCCCGTAACAGCCGCCATCAGAACGGCTACGACAGCTTTCTGGTGGAACTGGCGAAATACGGTCTTGGCAAGCGCGACATGGCCGCCTGCGTTAACTTTTTCGCCCGCGTGAGCAGCGACGACGACGGCAACCTGACGCTGGAACAGCAGGGGCAGCCCGGCGCCAGCGTCACTCTGCGTTTCGCCATGGATACGCTGGTTATCCTGCATACCTGCCCGCATCCGCTCAGCGCCGCCGCTGACTACCCGCGACATCCGATCCTACTGACGCTGGACCACCAGCGTGCGCCGTTGCCGGACATCTGTCTGGCGCGACCGGAGAACCGGCGAGGACTACGCAACAACACGCTTTACTATCTGGCCGAACAACCCCAAGGAGTCTGATCATGATCCAGACCAGTCAACGCGACCCCGCCACGGCGGTTTATCGCGCCACCCTTCCCGCCGGCGACTACTGGCTGCACCGCATCGAGGCCGGCCAGACGCTGCGTATTACCGATCTCGAAGGCAATCAGGCCGCCGATACCCTGTTCTACAACGCCGACGATACCGCCGAGCGCTACAGCGTGACCGATACCCTGCGCGGTCAGCGCAACGTATTTCTCACCACCGGCAGCATACTGCGTTCCAACGAAGACCGCCCGATGCTGGAAATCGTGGCGGATACCTGCGGCCGCCACGACACCCTCGGCGGCGCCTGCGCCACCGAGAGCAACACGGTGCGCTACGATCTGGAAAAACGCCACATGCACGCCTGCCGCGACAGCTGGATGCTGGCAGTGGCGCAACACCCGGAATACCACCTGACCAAACGCGACATCACCCACAACATCAATTTTTTCATGAACGTGCCGGTGACGCGGGAAGGCGGACTGACCTTCGCCGACGGCATCTCCGCACCGGGGAAATACGTGGAAATGGTGGCGAAAATGAACGTACTGGTGCTGATCTCCAATTGTCCGCAGTTGAACAACCCTTGTAACGGCTACAACCCCACCCCGATCGATATCGTCGTCTGGTAAAGGCGGCGGCAACGACACGCATCGGGAACAGCGACGCGCGGGACGACCCGCAACACGCGTCCGAGACTTCGCAGGACGGCCTGCCCGTAAGAGACTCTGTCATGTTTGAGCGAGTACTGATTGCCAACCGTGGCGCTATTGCGGTACGCATCATCCGCACCCTGAAAAAAATGGGCGTGAAGGCCATCGTCGTTTACGCCGAAGCGGATCGTCATTCGCTGCACGTGCGTCAGGCGGACGAAGCCTGGTCGCTGGGCGACGGCCCGGTGCGCGATACCTACCTGAATCAGGACAAATTGCTGCACATCGCAGCAGAAAGCGGCGCACAGGCCATTCACCCCGGCTACGGCTTCCTGAGCGAGAACGCCGGTTTCGTCACCCGCTGCGAGCAGGCGGGCCTGGTATTTCTCGGCCCGACCGTGGCGCAGATGACCGCTTTCGGCCTCAAGCATCAGGCGCGCGCGCTGGCGCAGCAGAATGACGTACCGCTGCTGCCCGGCAGCGGCCTGCTCACCTCGCTGGACAGCGCCTGCGAACAGGCGCGACGCATTGGTTATCCGGTGATGTTAAAGAGCACCGCGGGCGGCGGCGGCATCGGCATGCAGCGCTGCAATGACCAAGACCAGTTGGTCGATGCCTTTACCCGCGTGAAACGGCTGGCGGGCAACAATTTCGCCGACGACGGCGTGTTTCTGGAAAAATTCATCGCCCAGGCCCGCCACATCGAAGTGCAGGTATTCGGCGACGGCCAGGGCAACGTCATCGCCCTTGGCGAACGCGACTGCTCCGCCCAGCGCCGCAACCAGAAAGTGATTGAGGAGACCCCAGCCCCCAATCTTGGCGACAACGTACGCGCCGAACTACAGGCCACCGCCATCCGGCTGTGTCAGGCGGTGAACTACCGCAGCGCAGGCACGGTAGAGTATGTGTACGACGAAAACAGCAAGCGGTTCTGGTTCCTGGAGGTCAACACTCGCCTGCAGGTAGAACACGGCGTGACCGAGATGGTGTACGGCGTCGACATCGTGCAATGGATGGTGACGCTGGGCGCCGGTTGCCTGCCGCCGCTTCACACACTTGCCGCCACGCCGCACGGCCACGCCATTCAGGTGCGGCTGTACGCCGAAGACCCGGCCAAACAGTTCCAGCCTTGCGCCGGGTTGCTGAGCAACGTCAGTTTCCCGGACGCGCTACCCGGCCTCACCCTGCGTATCGACCACTGGCTGGACAGCGGCAGCGAGGTGTCACCGTTTTATGACCCGATGCTGGCGAAAGTCCTCGTTCACGGCGCCAGCCGGGACGCCGCGCTCGACGGTATGGCGCAGGCGCTGAGCGCCACGTCGCTGTACGGCATCGAAACCAATCTCGACTGGCTACGCCACCTGTTGACCCTGCCCGCCGTCAGACGCGGAGAAATCATCACCGCGACGCTGGGCGGCGTCGTCTGGCAACCCGCTACGCTGGATGTCCTCGGCGGCGGCACGCTCACCACCGT
This sequence comes from Dickeya sp. NCPPB 3274, assembly GCF_000406205.1. Classification (NCBI taxonomy): domain Bacteria; kingdom Pseudomonadati; phylum Pseudomonadota; class Gammaproteobacteria; order Enterobacterales; family Pectobacteriaceae; genus Dickeya; species Dickeya sp. NCPPB 3274. The sequence continues at coordinate 4,853,337 of NZ_CM001979.1, forward strand.
GCAGGATGCGCCCGGCCGCACCGGTTACTGGCATGTCGGCGTCCCGCCTTCAGGTCCATTCGACGTTCGCTCCTTCCGACTCGGTAACCAATTGCTGGGCAACGCGCCGGACGCCGCCGGGTTGGAGCTCACTCTGCGAGGCCCGACGCTGCGCTTCAACCGCGACTGCACTTTCGTCATCACCGGCGCCGCCATCGACGCCCGGCTGGATGATGCTCCGCTCGCCGGCTGGCGGACTCATCACGCCTGCGTCGGGCAAACGCTAACGCTTGGCGACATTCAGGGCGCAGGCTGCCGCAGCTACCTGTTGCTGGCCGGCGGTCTGGCCTGCCCGAGGTATCTGGGCAGCCGCAGCACCTTCACGCTCGGCAAATTCGGCGGTCATGCCGGGCGGGCGTTGCGCGCCGGCGACGTGCTGCATCTGGCCGCGCCTCAGTCGTCCGTCATCGATGCCGCCCTGCCTGCGCCCGACTGGCGCTCTCACTGGCAATTGCGGGTGATTTACGGGCCGCACGGCGCGCCGGACTACTTTACCCCAGAGGACATCGAGGCTTTTTTCGCCGCCGACTGGCAGGTGCATTACAACTCCAGCCGTACCGGCATCCGGCTGATTGGCCCTAAACCTCAGTGGGCGCGAACCGATGGCGGCGAAGCCGGCATGCACCCATCCAATATCCATGACAACGCCTACGCCTTCGGCACGGTGGACTTTACCGGCGATATGCCGGTCATCCTGGGACCGGACGGCCCCTCGCTGGGCGGGTTCGTCTGCCCGGCCACGGTGATCCACGCCGATTTATGGAAACTCGGCCAGTTAAAAGCCGGCGACAGCATTCGTTTCATGCCGGTAAGTCTGGAGCAGGCGGACGAACTGGCGCGCGCAGCGGAATGCGCCATCTCCGCCGGTCGCACAGTTGCAGAACCAACCATCGCCGCCTGTTGCCCGTCACCCATGCTGTATCACCGTTCGGCGCAAGACGATCGACCATCGGTGAACTGCCTGGCGGCAGGCGACCGTTTCCTGCTGCTGGAGTATGGCGAGCACCGGCTGGATATCGCTCTGCGTTTTCGCGTACACGCGCTGATGCAGTGGCTGGAACAGCATCCGTTGCCGGGCATACAGGAGCTGACGCCGGGTATCCGCTCGCTGCAAATCCATTTCGATAGCCTGCAATGCCCGCGCAGCGCGCTGCTGGCGCATCTGCAGCAAGCGGACGACGCGCTCGGCGACCTACAGCATGCCGCCGTTCCTTCCCGCACCGTGTGGCTGCCGCTCAGTTGGGACGACGACGCCTGCCGTGAGGCCATCACCCGCTATACCCAGTCGGTCAGACCCGGCGCCCCCTGGTGCCCCAGCAACATCGAATTCATCCGTCGCATCAACGGGCTGGAGTCGGTGGATCAGGTCAAAGACATCGTATTCAGCGCCCGTTATCTGGTGATGGGACTGGGAGACGTCTACCTCGGCGCGCCGGTCGCCACCCCGCTCGACCCGCGTCACCGGCTGGTGACCACCAAATACAACCCGGCCCGCACCTGGACGGCGGAAAACTCGGTCGGCATCGGCGGCGCCTATCTGTGTGTATACGGTATGGAAGGCCCCGGCGGCTATCAGTTCATCGGCCGCACATTGCAGATGTGGAACCGCGATCGACAAACCGACGCTTTCCGCCAACCCTGGTTGCTGCGGTTCTTCGATCAGATTCGCTTTTATCCGGTTACCGCACAGGAGTTGCTGGCGATCCGCGAGCGCTTTCCGTGGGGAGATTATCCGTTGCGTACCGAAGAAGGGGAGTTCCGCCTCGCCGACTATCAGCGGAATCTGGTAGAGCGGCAACCGGCGATCGACGCTTTCCAGCAGCAACGCCAGCAGGCATTTGACGAGGAGCTGGCGCGCTGGCGCGCCGACGGTCAGTTCACTTTCGACAGCAGCTTGCAGGAGACTACCGTTGATGACGATGCCGTTCCGGCCCACGGTTACGGCGTGGAAAGCCAGGTGGCGGGCAGCGTCTGGCAGTGGCTGGTTGCTCCCGGCGATACCGTCAGCGCCGGTCAACTGGTGGGGATTCTGGAGTCGATGAAAATGGAAATTCCCATCACCGCGCCGGTCGCGGGCATTATTCACACGCTGCACCGTCAACCCGGCCATCAGGTGCAAGCAGGACAGTTGCTGATGGTGATCGAACCCGCTGACGCCTGATATCGTTATCTTGCCGTCTTATCCGGCTGACATGCGTCAGCCGGTTGTTTTTACGCGAAATGACGGTAACCATACAGGTACCGGATTCAGGCTGATAACGGCATAAAAAATATGAAAGTCAGAGCAATTTTGTGGTGGATACTGGCTATCGTCCCCCCAACGGCATGGGCCGATTACCGTACGTGCAATATCATCAACGGGCAAATCGCCGCCTGCGGTTCGTGGTTTCAGGGCTCCGCCCCAGTTTTGCAACACGGCGAGTATCGGGAATGCACCATCGCCAACGGCAGAGTGACATTTTGCGGCAAATGGTATCAGGGTAGCGCAGCCGTGCTAAAAGAGGGCACCTATCGCGAATGCAACATCGCCAACGGCAGGGTAACGTTTTGCGGGAAGTGGTATCAGGGAAAAGCGGTGGTGGATAATTAGTGGGTGACGGCTGACTGCCGTGGGCGTAGCGGGCGGTGGTGTCCACGGTTTTGCCCGCACCGCCGCGCAGTACATCCAGCACCCGGCCGTTGTACACCCAGTGACGGCGGGCCACCAGCTGGCCGTGGCGGTAGTGCCGCACTTCGGCTATCTGGTCGCCGTCCCACAGGTAACGTACGTCCTCGCCGCGCGCCTCGCAGCGTTTGCCCACCCGGCGGCCGAACGGGTCGTAGCGGTGATGCTATCCCTATCAGAACTATATGTAAGGTAATTGGATATAGTTAAGACGGATTACTCTTCACCAATTCATCCTACAAGCGTTCATCTGACTTACAGCATCTTATTATAAAAATTTCAATTTATCTGCTACAGAACAACTAGTTATCTGTGCTTCAGATAGTCTTGTGTTGACAAACGTACTTCCAGAGATATTGCATCCTGTGAATTTTGCATCATCAAAAATACAATCCTCAAAGTAACAAGAATAGAAATTAGACTTTGATAAATTAGCCTTGGAAAAATCACAGCCAACAAATTTTTTGCCTCGGATTAATATATCCTTCATTTTGCAAGAAACAAAAATACATAAATTAAAATCCGCGCTTATTCTGGTTGATTCAAATACCGAGCCACTGAAATCACAATTATTGAAATGCTCAGACAAATTGGCTGGCAACGTCGAACCAACGAACTTGCAACCATCAAAAACCGAATCAATAAAACCCGTAATTCCTCGTGATGGGCCATATGCATCTTTATTTCCACTTATACTTTGTGAGTACGAGAAATCAATGTCTTTTATTAAATGATAGTGAATGGGTTCCCTAAAGGAAAAGCCCCTAAAATCTACTTTCCCTTCATCCGTCAATCCAAAAGGTTGGGCTCTCCAACGGGAGTTGGATACCCCTTTATCTCTCCAGTCTTCCTTTTTGAGATTACGGTTAATTTCAAAGTTCAATTCATCAGGCCATCTATTCCTGAGTTCTTTCTTTAGCTTTCCAGTCATATATCCCCGCTTAATAGAGAATATTAATTAGCCAGTCCGTTACGCCATTGACGTTATATTTCCCTATTTTGGGAGCCTGACCTGGGGTTGTGATATCAAATACAGCAACCTTTCCACTAGGAAGTTCTAAATGATAATCTGGCCGCAAATTTCCCCACCAAGACCCTGTTTTATTTCTGACAACGTCTTTAAGATATCTATTATCTACAGTTAATTTGTCCGTCATTTGCTGAATAGCATTTCCTCGCGATACGTTCTTAAGCCATTGAGGCACATGAGAATTATTGGCCCATTTTTGGTGAATTTTTCCCCATGCGGTATTCATATGACCACCACGATCAAGAAGACGGGCTGCTCTTTGCATTGCCGCATCCAACTCACCAGCAGCACGATCAACAGCCTGATGCCCACCGAGACCTTTCCCTCCTGAGCCAGCACCGCATGCCACCAACCCAAACGGATCGACCCAAGTAATCGGGTTGGGCGCGTAAGCGTAGTTATTATCCCCACCCTCTATCCCTATCGGGTCTGGCGACACATAACACCCACCGGCCGGGTCGTAGTACCGAAAGCGGTTATAGCATAGCCCGCTTTCGCTGTCACGGAGCTGCCCGGCGAAGGCCAGGCCGGGGTCCGGACTTTCCGAATGTTCTGTCTGCCGGCGTCCCCACAGCGTCGCTTTCGGCACCTGCCAGCGCAGTGCGCCGTCCTGTGCGAACAGCGCCTGTGGCGCGCCGTTCTGGCTGCTGGTCACAAAATCCGTTTCCCAGTCGCCGCCGGTGTGCTGACGCTGTTGCACCACCAGCTCCCAGCCGTTGTAGACCCAGTGACGACGGGCCACCAGCTGACCGTGGCGGTAGTGCCGCACTTCGGCTATCTGGTCGCCGTCCCACAGGTAACGTACGTCCTCGCCGCGCGCCTCGCAGCGTTTGCCCACCCGGCGACCGAACGGGTCGTAGCGGTACAGCCAGCGCTCGCCTGTCGGCGTGTCCACCACCCGGAGCTGGTTGCGGCTGTCCCAGCGGTACTGCCATACCTGCGGGCGGTAGCCCGGCTGCAGCACCTGTTTTTTCACCAGTCGACCCGCCTTGTCGTACTGGTAGTGGGTGTCATCGCGCTGGACCAGCCGCCCGGCCTGCCATTCGGTAAGCCGTCCCGCCTCCTGCGGCAGACCGCCGCGGGTATAGTGGTAGCGGGCGGTGGTGTCCACGGTTTTGCCCGCCCCGCCGCTCAGTACCTCCAGCACCCGGCCGCTGGCGTCCAGCCGGTAGCCTTCGGCCTCGCGGTTGTGGCGCACCCCGGTCAGGTTACCGGCGCCGTCGTAGCGGTATTCCCGCGTCTGGGCCGCCAGCAGGCTGCCGTCCTGGCGCTGGCCGCTCATCTCCCGCGTCAGCCAGCCCATCACGTCGTATTCCCGCTGCTGGACAAAGCCGCTGCCGCCGGTGCGGAGCGACTCCCGGCCCGCCGCATCGTGGGTCAGCGTCAGCTCCGCGCCGTCCGGCAGTTGCACCTGCCGCAGTTCGCCGGTGCGGGTGTAATGGAACAGGCTGGTGAGCGGGGCAAGAGCGCTGGCGGTGTCGTCCGCATCGCCGTCCCACGCCAGCGTGCGGGTAACGGTGCGAGCCGCGTCATCGTACTGGCGGGTGAGCAGCGTGCCGTTGTGCCATTCACGCACCACCCGGTCACGCAGGTCGTAGTCCAGCTGCACATGGACGGTGACCGACGAGGTGACCTCCGTCAGCCGACCCACCGCGTCATAGCGGTAATGCAGGCTGTCATCCGGCGCGGTTTCACGCAGCAGCAGCCCACGGGCGTCGTACAGGAAGTGACGGGCATCGCCTTCGCCATTACGCACGCCGACGCACAGGCCGTCTTCGTCGTAGTCGTAGTGGGTCTCGGTGCCGGTCATGTCGCGCTCGCGGATGACCCGCCCGTCGGCGTCCAGCCACCACTGCCAGCGGCTGCCGTCCGGCGCGATAACCGCAATCAACTGCTGGCTCTCCTTATCGTACTCGTAGCGCCAGGTGCGACCTTCGGCATCGGTGCGCGACGTCAGCAGGTCGAACGGCCCAAAGGTCTGACGCCACAACGCACCGTTGCCGTCCACGTAGCTCAGCAGGTTGTTGTGGCGGTCGTACTGGCGCCGCTCTTCCCTGTCGTCCGGGCGCATCAGCTGCTCCGGCAGCTTCCAGCTGGCCCGGCGGTAACCGAGCCCAAAGCGAGCGCCGTCCGCCCGCTGCCACTGCACCACCCGGTCCTGCATGTCGTAACGCAACTGCTGGGTGCGGCTCTCGGCGTCGGTGGCGCTCAGCAACCGCTGACGGTGGTCATACTGCAACCGCGCCTGCACCTCGCCGGCCCCGTCGCTCACCTGCGTCAGCAGGCCGTAGCGATTCCAGGTGAATCGCACTTCGCTGGCATCCGGACCGGTGAGCCGCTCCGGGTTGCCTTCGGCGTCATACACCCAGCCCCATTCACGCCCCAGCGGGTCGGTGACGCCGCACAGCCGCTGCGCTTCATCATAGTCGTACTGCCACTGGTGGCCGCTGCCGTCGGTAAAGGTGCTGACCAGCCCGGTATCGTCCAGATAGCCGAACTCGACCACCCGCCCGGCGGGCGAGATTTCCCGCAGCAGGTTGCCGTAATCGTCGTAGTCGTAGCGGGTGACGTGGCCGAGCGGGGATGTTTCCCAGCTCATCAGGTACAGGTCGTTAAAACCGAATTCGCTGCGCTGGCCGTCGCCGTCGGTCATCACCACCCGGTCGGGGTGGTAGTCGAAGCGGGCGGTCAGAAAGCCGTCGGCGCAGGTGGTGTAGACGCAGCGCCCCTGCGCGTCGTACTCGTAGCGCGCCCAGGTCTGGTCGTTGTCGTGCCAGCGGGTCAGCCGGTGGGCGGCGTCGTACTCGTAGTACAGGTGATAGGCCTGGGTGGCGTCGGCCTCAATCAGCCTGCCCTGTTCGTCCTGGCGGTACCCGGCCAGCAGCGTTTTCTGGCCGCCATCGATACGTTGTATCTGGTGCAGGAATTCGCCCCGCCACACCAGCAGCAGGGTGATGCCGTCGCTGTGGCGCACCTGGCGCAGGTAGCCTTTCGGGTCACGCACCAGTTCGATGCGGTTGTCGTGGGTATCGTGAATGGCCGACAGCAACCGGCGCTCGCCCTGTATCACGCTAAAGTCGCGCCAGGTCTGCTGGTCGCGGTGCCACAGGCTGAAACCCTCGCCCCGGCGGTGCAGGGTAAATTCCGGATAGTGCGGGCAGTACACAGCCTGCACGTCCTGATGGAAGGTGAAATCGATGTCGTAGCCCTGCGCCAGCGTGATGACCACGTGGGTGTTGAGGCCGTCGCGCGTCACCGTCGCCACCTCGCTCCAGCTGTCGTGCCAGCCGCGGCCCAGCAGCCCGACATGCACGGAGGCGGAGCGGTAGGTGCGCTCGAACACCAGCGGCAGCGTCTGACCCAGTTCGATATCGGTACGGGATTCAATCACCTCGCCGCTGGCGATATAAACCGGGTCTTTGAGGAAACCGCGCACCGCTTCCGTGATACGCGTCAGCCCCTTGTTGTTGCGAAACCCTTCGCTGGCGCATTTGACCGCGTTTTTCAGTCCTTCCAGCGTTTTCAGCGCCCCGACACGCATCCCCCGCAGCACCGCCATCGGCCCGCGGGTAAACAACTTGCCCAGCCCTCTGAACATGCCCCGGCTGGGTGGCACCAGAAACTCCACCGCAATCAGCAGCGCTCGTTGCAGTGCGGTAAATTCGTCGGCGATCTCCAGATAGGTGCCCTGACCAGAGCCGAAAAATACCGTCGAGGCCCCTTCCTTGATGGTGGCACCACAGACGGTTTTATCGTCGATACGGGCGGCCGGCGCGTCATTCACAAATACCGACTCGCTGCCCTGGGCAATCAGTTGCGGGCTGTTGTGCCGGGTGCAGGCGACGGTATCTTTCGTGGCGCGGGCCACCGGCTGCTTTTCGACAAACACGTTGCCGGAGCCGGACGCTACCGGCCCGAACGACGGTGAGCCGCTGTCCACCATCGCCGAGACCTTGCTGGACACCGAGTCTATCAGGCCGCCCAGCAAACTGACCGCACCAAATCCGGCGGCCAGTTTCACCACCCCCACCACCAGTGCCGCGCCCATCCCGCCGGTGCCGATGACGGCGACCGCCACCGCCGCCGCTGCTGCCGCTGCCACGGCAAACACGGCCGCCGCCACCAGCGCCCCGGCAATCGCCCCGAAGATGGCCCCTTTAAAACTCTTGTGCTTGATAGTCTTGCCCGGTGAGGTCGGCGGCTTGCCCTGGCAAGGCTGTGGCCGGTCGGCGGGCGGATTGGGTCGATTACCGGCGTGCATGGCCCCGACCCGGGCCACGCGGCTCAGAATATCGTTCAGCATCGTGACTCCCTTCAGGGTACGGCTTTAAACGTCTCAATCACCGCCAGCAATGCGGTTTTCTGTTCGTTCTTCAGTTCACCGGCCGCCGTGAGGGTAAAGGTCAGCAGCAGCTCGCCGCGCACCTGCATCACCACCACCTGATGCATCGGCCCTTCCGGCGAGCGCCAGCTGTACTCCAGCCCGCGCGCCGGCAGACCGTCCAGCGTCAGCTCCCAGGCGGCGCGCTCTTCGTAACCTTTCAGATGGGTGGAAAACTGCGCCAGCGTCTGCTCATAGACGGTGTCCGGCGACAGGCCGAACTCAATCGGTGTGCGGTTGACCACCAGATTGGCGGTATCGCCCGGCAGCACAAACACGTGCAGCGACTCGTCGCGCCAGCCTGCCGGTATCGCCAGGGTGCCTTCATTCATCTGATACATACGTTGCGTTTCCCTTAGTTCAAATCGATACGGGTACCGTTCAGCACCAGTCCTTTACCGGTAATGGAAATGTTGCCGTCCTTGTCGATGGCGATGAAGCCGCCGGCGGTGGCAATCAGGATGTCGCCGCTCTGGGACTGGATGGCGATATTGTTTTTCACCTGCAGCGACTCGTTGTCGTTGACGGTGGTGTTGCGGTTTTGGGTGACGGCGACGGTCTGCTCGCCCTGAATCTCGGTGACCTGATTTTCCTTCACCGACACCGTCTGGTTGTGCTGCACTACCACCGTCTGGTCGCCGCCCACGTTCTCGCTATGGCTGGCGTTGACCGAGGTGCTGCGATTGTTCAGCACCACGGTGTTCATGTCCTTCTGGGCGTGGATAAACACCTCTTCCTGCCCGGCCTGGTCCTCGAAGCGCAGCTCGTTGAACCCGGCGCCCTTGTGGGTATTGGTGCGCAGCGAGGTGCGGGTTTTGTTGGCCGGTAGCGGATACGGCGACGGGTTGGTGGCATGGAAGGTCCGTCCGGTCACGATCGGCTGGTCCGGGTCGCCCTCCAGAAAGCTCACCACCACCTCATGACCGATGCGCGGAATGGCGATCAGCCCGTACTGCCCGCCGGCCCAGCCCTGACTGACCCGCACCCAGCACGAGCTTTGGTCATCGCTGGCGCCGTAGCGGTCCCACGGGAATTGCAGTTTCACCCGGCCAAATTCGTCGCAGTAAATCTCTTCGCCTGCCGGCCCCACCACCGTCGCAATCTGCGGGCCGTCCACCATCGGTTTGTACGGCAACGCCGCCCGCCAGGTGGCGGTGCCTTTTACCACTTCGAAACTGTTGCCGAGCGTGGTCGGCTCGCCGCCGCTTTCCTCTTCCAGCGCCTGCGGCTGCTGCCCGCTGTGGGTCACCGCCACCACCTGCCAGGCGAGATTGAACGCCGGGTTCGGGTGCTCGGTGAGAGTAAAGGTACTGCCCGGCCTCAATTCGGCGGCGTTGGATTCGCCGCTGCCGGTCATCGCCCCGGCGCGTAGCGCGTCCAGCCGGTAGCCGGTAAAGGCCTTGCCGCTCGGGTCCTGCTTGAAGCGGCCGGGGTAGTCGAAGTGCTGGTAGGATTCGCGCTGATGGTCCAGCTCGCTGCTCATCTTGTTGTGCAGCAGCCCGTAGGCCGGGGTTTTGAAGCTGTAATCCTTCAGCGCCACCTCGGCGGTGCTCACCGCTT
>NZ_CM001979.1:4863111-4993902 GCF_000406205.1 Dickeya sp. NCPPB 3274
AAACTGCAATCCGGTACTGTTGGCCACCTGACTTCCTCCTTATTCCCTGTCTGCGTCCGCACTCAGCGATGACCCCTTTCATCGCTCAGGGCAGGCTGAAAACGACAACACCCGGACTGGAGTCCGGGTGACGGCGTGATTACGCTTCGATCGGCGCGCGCCAGTCGTCAGAGCCGGAAGTCCCGGCCACGGTGTGCTCCCAGTCCACCTTGCGGTAGGCCAGTGACACTTCAATCAGCTGGGTGTAGTCCTGCTTGGACGGGTCCTGGCAATGCGGCATCTGGTTGTTGATGTCGACGATGGTGGCGTCGGTCAGGGTGGTGGTGAAGAAATGCTCCTGCTTGCCTTCCACGGACGTGCGGAACCACTTCAGGGTCACGGTCGGCAGCATTTCACCGGAAGCCAGCGCGTTATACAGCAGCGGCACGGCCTTGTTCAGGGCCACGGTGAATTTGAACGGTTTGTGCACACGCTGGCCTGAAGGCTGGCCGGACTGCGGGTCGGTCGGCACGGTAACGATGTGTTTGAATTCCTGTACCAGCATCTCGTCTTCGTGGCCCTGCACGTAGATGTTGCCGACGGAGTCGGAAGTGAAGGCACCGGCAGTGATATTGCCCTGAGTTTTACCTTCGATGCTGATATAGCATGGAGTTGGCATAGTCTTGCTCCTTGTTGTTGAACATGTGTTTGACTTCACCGTTCGTAGAGCAATGACTATGCCAACTTTTACTTCATTGTTTTAAAAGGGAAAATCCGAACCACCGTTTTCCCTAAGTCAAATTTGAGCAAAAAATTGCGCAGACTTCCCGAATCGTTTGCAAACATTGCGCAAACAGGGATTTATGCTGATAGTTGAGCAAAAAGTTGCGCAGATTGCGCGATTGTTCTGAATCCGTGCTCCTGTTGATAAATAAAGCGACATAAAGCGTGAATCAAATCACATTTTGACTTTAGGTTGCGCCGACGAGCAAATCTCAGGCGGCATCGCCGCGCTGCTACCCATCATACGGAACATCTGCCCGGCCGACCCATCACCTCACACAACCGTGCGGTATACGGTCGATTTCCACTACCTATTTGGTATAGCATCAATAAAAAGTTGTCACACCGCTTCACCGATAAGCAGATGTGCCGTCACTGATGCAGAGGATGTACCGTGGCCTTCTCCGATCCTAACGATATTCCACAACCCCTACCCCGTAAGGCGCCCATCTCCGGTATGGCGTTGCTGGTCGCCAGCGCTTTTTTTATGGAATTCCTCGACGGGACGGTCATCGCCACCGCCTTACCGGAGATGGCGAAAGCTTTTGGCGTTCCGGCTATCGATCTCAACATCGGGATCAGCGCCTATCTGCTGACGCTGGCGGTCCTGATCCCGGCCAGCGGCTGGATTGCCGAGCGCTTCGGCGCCAGAAACGTCTTTAGCCTGGCGCTGCTGATTTTTAGCGTATCGTCGCTGTTCTGCGGACTGACGCAGACGGTCACACAGTTCGTTTTGATGCGTATTGTGCAAGGCATCGGCGGCGCCATGATGGTGCCGGTAGGCCGGCTGGCGGTTCTGCGCAATACGCCTAAAGATCAATTGATCAAGGCCATCGCCACCCTGACCTGGCCCGCGCTGGTGGCGCCGATTCTGGGGCCGCCGCTGGGGGGCTTCATTACTACCTATGCCAGTTGGCACTGGATCTTCTTCCTCAACGTTCCATTGGGCGCAATCGCGATCGCACTGTCGTTCTGGCTGATGCCCAATCAAACACCGGATGAGAAACAACCTTTTGATCTTATGGGTTTTCTTTCTATGGGCGCCGCCATGCTGTGTCTGGTCGCCGGCCTGGAAATGTTCAGCCAGCAGAATCTGGATTCAACGCACGCGCTGATCCTGATGGGAGCGGGCCTGCTGGCGCTGTGGTGGGCGGTACGGCATCTGCGGCGGGCTGCCGCCCCGCTGATCCGGTTGACGTCACTGAATGTGCCGACCTTTCGCATCACCATGCGCGGCGGGTTTATCCTGCGCGCCACCATCAGCTCCGCGCCGTTCATGCTGCCGCTGATGTTTCAGGTGGGATTCGGACTGGACGCCTTTCACGCCGGGACGCTGGTGCTGGCCGTCTTTGCCGGCAATCTGGCGATGAAACCGGCCACTACGCCCCTGATGCGTCGTTTCGGCTTCAAAAAACTGCTGATGGTTAACGGCATACTGTGCGTATTGTCGTTGCTGCTTTGTGCCGCTCTGACCCCCACCACGCCGCAGATTCTCACGTTATTGCTGCTGTTCTGGGGCGGACTCAGCCGTTCGATGCAATTTACCGGCATCAGTTCGCTGGCATTCGCGGATGTTCCGGCGCAGGAAATGAGTTCGGCCAACACGCTGTTCAGCACCTCGCTTCAATTGGCGAACGGTCTGGGCGTTACGCTGGGCGCGCTCAGTATTCGCGCCGGCGGCTGGATTACAGATGCCATCGGCATACCGCCGGCGGCAGGCATCGACTTCCGGTTAGGGTTCGTGATCATCGCGCTGATCACCGCGCTGGCGCTGTGGGATATCGCCCGTCTGGCGCCCAACGCCGGCAGTAACGTATCCCGGAAAGCGAAATAGCCTTTTAAAAAACAATAATATAAAAAAAGAGCCTCCATCTGGAGGCTCTCTGTTTACGGGCAATATCCACGCGCTGATTTATTGCAGCCGACTTACTGCAGCACGGAGATATCCGCGACTTTCAGGAACAGGTTGCGCAGTTCGTTGAGCAGCGTCAGGCGATTGATACGCACCTGCTGGTCCTCGGCGTTCACCATCACCTTATCGAAGAAGTTGTCCACCGGCTCGCGCAGTTGCGCCAGCTCGCCCAGCGCTTCCTGATAACGGCCTTCGGCAAACCACGGCGCCAGCTTGCTGGTCAGCGCGGTGACATAGGTCGCCAGCTGGATTTCTTCGTTCTCTTTCAGCAACGCCGCCTGCACGCTGTCGTTCAGCGTTTCGGTGGATTTAGCCAGAATGTTGGACACGCGCTTGTTGGCGGCGGCCAACGCTTCGGCTTGCTCCAGCGTGCGGAAATGGCTCACCGCTTTCACCCGGGCGTCGAAATCCGCCGGGCGAGTCGGACGGCGCGCCAGCACCGCCTGAATGGTATCCACGCTGTGACCCTCTTCCTGATACCAGGCGCGGAAGCGGCCCAGCATGAACTCGATCACATCGTCCACCACGTTGGCGTTCCCTGCATTGATAGCACTCAGCTTGTCGCCGTACAGGCGCACCGCTTCTTCGGTCAGGGTTTGCAGATCCAGCGGCAGGCGTTTTTCCACGATGATACGCAACGCGCCCAACGCGGCGCGGCGCAGCGCGAACGGGTCCTTATCGCCTTTCGGATGCTGGCCAATGCCGAAGATCCCCGCCAGGGTATCCATCTTATCGGCGATCGCCAGCGCGCAGGCTACCGGCGAAGACGGCAGCTCGTCACCGGCAAAGCGCGGCTGATACTGTTCGTTCAGCGCCACCGCCACGTCTTCGGCTTCACCGTCGTGACGGGCGTAGTGCATCCCCATCACGCCCTGAGTGTCGGTGAATTCGAACACCATGTTGGTCATCAGGTCGCACTTGGACAGCAGGCCCGCGCGCTCGGCATGATTCACATCGGCGCCGATCTGCCCGGCAACCCAGCCCGCCAGCGCCGCGATGCGGTCGGTCTTGTTGCGCAGCGTGCCCAACTGCTGCTGGAACAGCACGGTTTCCAGACGCGGCAGATGATCTTCGAGGCGTTTTTTACGGTCGGTATTGAAGAAGAATTCGGCGTCGGCCAGACGCGGACGCACCACCTTCTCGTTACCGGCGATGATCTGCTGCGGGTCTTTGGACTCGATGTTGGCGACAAAGATGAAGTTCGGCAGCAGCTTGCCGCTGTTGTCGTAAACCGGGAAGTATTTCTGGTCGCCTTTCATGGTGTACACCAGCGCTTCCGCCGGCACCGCCAGGAATTTCTCTTCGAACTTCGCGGTCAGCACCACCGGCCATTCCACCAGCGAGGTGACTTCTTCCAGCAGGCTGTCGCTCAGATCGGCGTTACCGCCAATTTTACGGGCGGCCTCTTCGGCATCCGCTTTGATTTTGGCTTTACGCGCCTCGTAGTCGGCAAGCACCTTGCCGCGCTCCAGCAGAATCTGCGGATACTGGTCGGCGTTATCGATGGTGAATTCCGGCTCGCCCATAAAGCGGTGGCCGCGGATGGTGCGGGCGGAGTCGATGCCCAGCACGGTGCCGGGGACCAATTCGTCGCCCAGCAGCAGGGTTACGGTGTGCACCGGACGCACAAACTGGGTTTCTTTATCGCCCCAGTGCATCAATTTCGGGATCGGCAGCTTCGCCAGCGCGGTGCTGACCATGCCCGGCAGCAGCGTCTGCGCCGCTTCACCTTTCACCTGAGCGCGGAACAACAGCCACTCGCCCTTGTCGGTAGTCAGGCGTTCGGCCTGATCGACGGTGATGCCGCAGCCGCGCGCCCAGCCTTCGGCCGCTTTGGTCGGTTTGCCTTCGGCGTCAAACGCCTGCGCGATGGCCGGCCCGCGTTTTTCCACTTCACGATCCGGCTGAGAAGCGCTCAGACCGGCTACTTTCAGCGCCAGACGGCGCGGTGCTGCAAACCAGTTGACCGACTGATAACCCAGCCCGGCCGTATCCAGTTCAGCGGTAAAATTAGCGGCAAAAGATTCCGCCAGATTGCGCAAAGCCTTCGGCGGCAGCTCTTCCGTGCCGATTTCCACCAGAAACGTCTTGTCTGTCATCGCTGCCTCTCAGCTCTCTTTTCGATTGCACATCGGGAAGCCCAGCGCCTCGCGGGAGGCGTAGTAGGCTTCCGCCACCGCTTTGGTCAGGGTACGGATCCGCAGGATGTAGCGCTGACGTTCGGTCACGGAAATGGCTTTGCGCGCGTCCAGCAGGTTGAAGCTGTGGGCGGCTTTCAGAATGCGCTCGTAGGCAGGCAGCGGCAGCGGTTTTTCCAGCGCCAGCAACTGCTGGGCTTCTTTTTCGTACTGCTCGAAGCAGGTAAACAGGAAATCCACGTCGGCGTATTCGAAGTTATAGGTGGACTGCTCCACTTCGTTCTGATGGAACACGTCGCCGTAGGTGGTTTTACCCAGCGGGCCGTCGCTCCACACCAGATCGTAGACGCTGTCCACGCCCTGAATGTACATCGCCAGACGTTCCAGACCGTAGGTGATCTCGCCGGTCACCGGCTTGCACTCCAGACCGCCCACCTGCTGGAAATAGGTGAACTGGGTTACTTCCATCCCGTTGAGCCATACTTCCCAGCCCAGACCCCAGGCGCCCAGCGTCGGGTTTTCCCAGTTATCTTCCACAAAACGGATGTCGTGAATGGTCGGGTCCAGACCCAGCTCTTTCAGCGAGCCGAGGTACAGCTCCTGAATGTTGTCCGGCGACGGCTTAATGATCACCTGAAACTGGTAATAGTGTTGCAGACGGTTGGGGTTCTCACCGTAGCGGCCGTCGGTAGGACGGCGGGACGGCTGCACATAGGCGGCGGCGATCGGCTCCGGGCCGAGCGCGCGCAGGCAGGTCATAGGGTGAGAAGTGCCGGCGCCGACTTCCATGTCCAGCGGTTGGACGATGGTGCAGCCTTGACGCGCCCAGTAATCCTGTAACGTCAGGATCAGGCCCTGAAAGGTCTTGGTATCAAACTTTTGCATGTTGGATTCGCACGCGATACAAGTGGTTTTTACAATGAAGGCGCCAGTATACCCTCTGAGTGCAAGATATACAGCCAGAATGCGGCAACAACTTGGGCCGCATTGCTCTGTAGCCGGCTTTTCCTTCCGGTTCCCGCGGCAATCAGCCCGCGAACACGGTCTGCAGCATTTTCAGGCTCAGCAGCAGCAATAACCCGGCGAACGCCTTTTTCAGCGTGGCGACCGGCAACCGGTGCGCCAGACGCGCGCCCACCGGCGCGGTGAAGAAACTGACCACGGAGATCAGCACCACCGCCGGCAGCGAGACATAACCCACGCTGAACGCGGGCAAGCCGGTAGCCGACCAGCCGTTGATCACGTATCCCAGCGCGCCGGACAAGGCAATCGGCAAGCCCACCGCCGCCGATGTGCCGATAGCCTGCTGGATGCGCACGTTGCACCAGGTCAGAAACGGCACGGTGAGCGACCCGCCGCCGATGGCGACCAGCGCGGAAATACCGCCGATGGTCAGCCCGGCCAGCGACATGCCCGGCACGCCCGGCAACTGCCGATGAGGTTTGGGCTTGATGTTCAGCACCATCTGTAACGAGACATAAGCCATGAAGCAGGAAAAGAAAATCGCCAGCGCGCGGGTCGGCAACAGCGCCACCAGCCAGGTGGCGGCGAAAGTCCCCACCAGAATCGCCGGCGTGATGCGCCACACCACCGGCCACAGCACCGCCTGATGTTGATGATGAGTACGCAGACTGGAGATAGCGGTAATCACAATCGCCGCCATCGACGTGCCCAGCGCCAGATGTACCAAATGCGACGTTTCCACACCCTGCGCGGCAAACAGCGCCGTCAGCACCGGCACCATGATGCCGCCCCCGCCAATGCCCAGTAATCCAGCCATAAAACCCACCACGGCGCCCAGCGCCAGATAGGCCAGCACCCACTCAATCCCCATTATTGTCCCCTGTCGCTTATACTCTGTTATTTCCGGCGTCATGCCTCACACGGCCCCTATCTGCGCAGGGTTGCATCGCACCGCGCTTAGGCTGATGATCGCCATGCTACGCGGGTGATGCGCTGAAACCGGCCATCATCAATACCAACAATGCCGGTGAATCTCAACCGGGGAGCAAGGAGAAGAGGATGACGCGCTGTGGTTGGGTCACGCAGGACACGTTGTACCTGGATTATCATGACAACGAGTGGGGGAAACCCTGTACCGACGGCCGGGAACTGTTTGAACTGTTGTGTCTTGAGGGCCAGCAGGCCGGGCTATCGTGGATAACCGTGCTCAAAAAACGGGAGCACTACCGCCGCTGCTTCCACGGATTTGATCCCCATCGCGTCGCCGCCATGACCGACGACGACGTGAATCGGCTGGTGCTGGACGCCGGCATCATCCGCCACCGCGGCAAAATTGAAGCCATCATCCGCAATGCCCGCGCCTGGCTGGCGATGCAACAGCAAGGGGAAGACTTCGCTGCTTTTATCTGGTCCTTCGTCGACCACCAACCGGTTGTCAACCGACACGCCTCGCTGGCCGACGTGCCCGCGAAGACAACGGTGTCGGACGCGATGTCCAAGGCGCTGAAAAAACGCGGCTTTACCTTTATCGGCTCAACCATCTGCTACGCCTTTATGCAGGCCGCCGGACTGGTGAACGACCATACCACCGAATGCTTTTGTCATCCGGAGGCGTCGTGATCCGACCCTATCGGCCGCAGGATCTGGATCCGCTGGTACGGTTATGGCTGGAAAGCACTACCCGAGCGCACCCGTTTATCTCGCCGCGCTATTGGCTGGAAAGCGAGGAGCTGGTGCGCGGACACTATATCCCCCACTCGCAGACCTGGATTTATGAGGACGAACAGGGCATCGGCGGTTTTATCAGCGTGATGGATCAGCGTTTTATCGGCGCGCTGTTTGTCCATCACAACCTGTACGGCCAGGGGGCGGGCGCAGCGCTGATGCAGCATATCCAACACCGCTTTCCCATGCTCAGCCTGGAAGTGTATCAGCAGAACCACCGCGCCTGCGCCTTTTACCGCAAACAGGGGTTTATTACCGTGCAGGAAAATTACCAGCACGAAACCCGCTCGCGCCTGTTGATCATGCACTGGCAGGATCAGGAGCTGCTCGCCTCCGTCATGTCCTGAATCAGGTTGGTGCAGCCGAAGGACGTCCCGCTACGGTTGCATTACCGCCATGAAATGATACTTTATAACATACCAAATCATGCCGCTGGCGTGAGTGTGGCTGCCAATTATTTCATCTTTTTTGTAACACCGCTGATTTCAGCCAATACCAGGGTTTTTAGCGGGAGCGCGCCTTCAGGCACATTAGAAGGCGCGCCGCCCGACTAGCGTCTGACTTGCAGTCTCCCGCCATGTCGACCATCATGCCTGAAGCAGCCTGTTCAGAACCCGCATTCTCTGGGCCGATTGATGCCTTACGGGTCGGGCGGCGCTTTCCCCAACAGAACAAATCGCTTCGCATCCGGTCGTTGCGCGTGAATGGAGCGCGGATGATAAGCATATATAACTGTTTACCATCGCATTTTATTGAATCCTCCAATCGTTTTTGGGCGATGGCACGGCAAAGACCGGGCATCAATATGCGAAGCTAACAGAGAACCCTTTTTTAAAAGACCGCTTTTAAATACAACCGTCGTTTTAATCAGACAATCGCCTATCAGCCGGAGTGAACTGATGAAACCTGAAGTGATCCTCTACAGAAGTATCCCTGACGCCCTGCGCGCTCGCCTTGAGCAATACGCCACCGTGCATGAATTCAACGGGCTGCCGCCGGTCGATCACCCCGTACTGGAGCGGGTGGAGGGGCTAATCGGCTCCAGCGCCACGGTTAGCCGGGAATTTCTCTCCCATTTACCGCGCCTGCGCGCCGTCTCAACCATCTCTGTCGGCTACGACAATATCGATCTCGCCACCCTGAACGACAAAGGGGCGCTGTTGATGCACACGCCGACCGCCCTGACGGAAACAGTGGCGGATGCGGTGCTGACGCTGATGCTGGTGACCGCCCGCCGTGGGCTGGAAGTGGCAGAGCGGGTTAAGGCCGGGGAGTGGAAAGCCAGTGTCGATAAAGACTGGTTTGGCATTGACGTGCACCACAAAACCATCGGTATTCTGGGTATGGGCCGCATCGGTCTGGCGGTGGCGCAGCGCGCGCATCTGGGCTTCGGCATGCCGGTGCTGTACCACGCCCGCCGTCATCATCAGGAAGCGGAAACCCGCTTCAACGCCGGTTACCGCGATCTGGACGGCTTGCTGGCAGAGTCGGATTTTCTGTGCATTACCCTGCCGCTGACCCCGCAGACCCATCATCTGATCGGCCGTGAGCAGTTGAAGAAAATGAAGTCCAGCGCGATTGTGATCAACATCGGCCGCGGCCCGGTTATCGACGAAGCGGCGTTAATTGACGCGCTGACTGACGGCACCCTTTACGCCGCCGGTCTGGATGTGTTCGAGCAGGAACCGCTGCCGGTAGACTCGCCGCTGCTGAAGTTGCCCAACGTGGTCGCGCTGCCGCATATCGGCTCCGCTACCCATGAAACCCGCTACAACATGTCGGCCTGCGCGGTAGATAACCTGATCGCCGCACTGAGCGGCAACGTCAAAGAGAACTGCGTCAATCCGGACGTGCTGAAGTAATTCAGCACGTTACCTCCGTTTTATATTCAATATTCCGCCCTCCTGATCTCAGGAAGGCGGAATAACAGCATGAATCCTGACCTTAACCTACGGTAAACGCGATTACTCCACCGCAATCGGTTTTTCGGTCAGCGTTGTGGCGCGATCGCCCTGAATCGCTTTCACTTTCTGCTCGGTTTGTTGTACCGCCGTCGGGCTGCTCAGCAGGCTGTAGGTCAGCTCAAACGTGGTGCTCTGGCCGGGTTGCAGCTTCTTCACCCTTCCCTGCTGGCGTTCGATGGTGACCGGGTAGGCGTAATTGGTACCGGGCTCGATACCGGTGACGTAGCCCTGTTTCAGGGTGTCGGTGTTTTTCCACAGCGTCAGCAGCGGCAACTGATGGGTATCAAAGGCGATGGACACCCCTTTGTCGCCGGCGCGATTCACCAGCGCGGCCAGTGTTTTACCTTCTTTATCCGCGTACGGCGTCATGTTAAACACCATTTCGTCGAAGTCTTTAGTCGGCCCTTTATACGTCTGCCAGCTTTTCAGGCCCGCTTTGGCGTAGTCGTTAAACGGCGAAATCTCCTTCACCGGCGCCAGGAAACGCGCGCCTTCTTCCAGAATCGGCGTACCGAAATTGCTGTGGTAGATGATCTGATAATCGCGGGCGTAATCCGACTTGTTGGTCAGCACATCGTGTACGGTAAAGGACTCGCTACCCGGCACGTAACGCAGTTCGGTCCAGGTTTCGAGATTGGATTTCTTGAAGCTGTTTTCCTTCAGCAAACCGCGCACGGTAATGGTGTAAGGCGCCTTGTCGCTGACGTCCACGATCACTTTCGACGCCGGCGTATTACCGGCACGACCGTGCAGGGTGTAAATCATGCCGTCGCTGGTGACCGGATGGCCGGTCCACTCATAGCCGCAGCGCACCATCATCTCATTGAAACCTTCCAGCCAGCCCAGCCCGTTGCGGCTTTCAAGCGTGATGGTATTCGGGTTCACCACCTCATCCACCGGCGAATCCCAGCCCAGCCGGATATTTTTGCCGGTGACATGCAGCAAATCCATGCCGCGAGTCGGACTGAGGGTGATTTGCAGCCCGTTCGGGCTGGTGATGGTGAGAATTTTGCTGCCTTCCTGACGTCCGCCGTGCAGCACTTTCTGCTCGATGCTGAAGCGCTGATCCTTGATCTTCAGCGCGTCGCTGCCGATCTGCCAATTTCCTTTCTCGGTGCTGCTTTCAACGTCCGTCAGCACAAAGGTCTGAGCCGATGCCTGCCAGGAAACCAGCGCCAGAGCGATACTTATTGCCAGTACATTTTTCATCCCATTCGTCCTTCTAGCTGAATTGATTAAGCCTGCGGAGCTAAAAGACTACAAATCCGGCTGACGGGAGAATGTGATTGCTATCACCAGATAACCAACTGCTCTTTTTTCGCGATAAATTTGGATTATTCATCACAGTTTTAATAAGCATGGTTAATAATTTTGCAGAAAAAACGTGAGGGAAATCAGACAAAAGCTGACGCGCGTTCAGCTTTTGGCGCCATGTGGGTGGGTTGCGCTGAAGCAGACAGCAACCACATCAGTTAACTATTTCGCCATAACAAAAATAGACAGCATAAAGAGTGGAGAAGGATTTTCCGTCACGATTGCACCTGCCCGACACGCGCGCTAAGGTGTCGGTTTACCTGTGTTTTACCCTTTATTGACAAACTATGAACTTTTCCCGTTTCGGCAACAAATTTACCCGCCACGCCGGCATTACCCAACTGATGGACGACCTGAACGACGGGCTGCGTACCCCCGGCGCCATCATGCTGGGCGGCGGTAATCCGGCCCATATCCCGGCGATGGACGATTATTTTCAGCAGTTGTGCCGCGACCTGCTGGATCAAGGAAAACTGACCGATGCTCTGTGCAACTACGACGGTCCGCAAGGCAAGGATGTGCTACTGCATTCGCTCTCCGGCCTGCTGCGCGAACAGCTGGGCTGGGAGATTGGACCACAGAATATTGCACTGACCAACGGCAGCCAGAGCGCGTTTTTCTACCTGTTCAACCTGTTTGCCGGCCGCACCGACGACGATCAGCGCCGCCGGGTGCTGTTCCCGCTGGCGCCGGAATACATCGGTTACGCCGATTCCGGGCTGGATGAAGACATGTTCGTTTCCATTCGCCCGCAGATTGAGCTATTGCCCGAAGGGCAATTCAAATACCACGTCGACTTCGACCAGCTGCGCATTACCGACGACACCGGCATGATTTGCGTCTCGCGGCCCACCAACCCCACCGGCAACGTGCTGACCGACGAAGAGTTGCAGCATCTGGATGCGCTGGCCCGCGAACATCAGATCCCGCTGGTGATCGACAACGCCTACGGCGTGCCGTTCCCCGGCATTATTTTCAGCGACGCCACGCCGTTGTGGAACCCGAACACCATCCTGTGCATGAGCCTGTCGAAACTCGGTCTGCCCGGTTCGCGCTGCGGCATCGTGATCGGTTCGGAGCAGGTGATCGAAGCGCTCGGCAACATGAACGGCATCGTCAGCCTGGCGCCCGGCTCCATCGGCCCGGCGCTGGCTCACGAGATGATTCAGCGCGGCGACCTGCTGCGGCTCTCCAACGATGTGGTGCGGCCGTTTTACCGCCAGCGGGTGGAACAGACTATCGCCATCATTCGTCGCTATCTGTCGCCGGAAGTGTGCCTGATCCACAAACCGGAAGGGGCGATTTTCCTGTGGCTGTGGTTCAAAGACCTGCCGATCACCACCGAAGTGCTGTACCAGCGGCTGAAACAACGCGGCGTGCTGATGGTGCCGGGCCACTACTTCTTCCCCGGTCTGGAGCAGGAATGGCCGCACGCCCACCAGTGCCTGCGCATGAACTATGTGCCGGAGCCGGAAAAAATCGAGCAGGGCGTCGCCATTCTGGCCGAAGAGGTAGAGCGGGCGCGAAAAGAAGCCGGCATCTGATATCTGAACATTCCGTACACAAAAAAGCCGCCCGAAGGCGGCTTGTGCAGGCATGAAGACCGATTATCAGTTGTAGATTTCCGCTACGCCGCGCAGCTGGTTATCGTTGCCGGTTGCGGAGATGATGCGGAATGATTTGGCGCCGGCGGCATTGGCTTTTTCAGACAGGCTGGCCTGCAGGCTGTCCAGCGTACCGGCGGTGGCGCTCACGGTGCCAACAGACTGGCTGCCAGCGTGCTGTACTTCGGTCGCTGCGAAAAGTGCCGAAAGAAATGGTAGCCAGAGCGATAACTGCAACAACTATTTTTGATGGTTTTCATGGTCAATATCCTTCACTTTGAATTCGGTTAATGCTCTTAACTGGAGGCGTTCTCGCCTTCGATGAAAGTGATAATAGACCTGTTGCCGTTACGTTAAAACCGGGTTTATTTGCAAATATCATTCAAATTTTATGAAATAAAAATCCCGCGATTTCGGCGAGTTCTCACCCACCGCCACTTACCCCAAAACCAGATATTCATTACCAGTATTGTACTTTGCGGTTTCACCATGCCTGTGGAAGTATCCCTTTCGTATGACAGCCTTTTTCCAGCCCTGACACCACCTGCACAGCGGCTGATATAACTCTGATAACTAAAAGGAAAAAACCATGTCTGGTTTCTTGAACGCTCGACAGAAGCGGGGGATTGGTCTGCTTGTTTCATTAGCGCTGCTGGGGAATGGCGCTCAGGCGCTGGCCGCCGACGCTTCGCCCAAAACCGGCGGTACGTTGATCTATCTGGAGCAACAGCCACACACCAATTTGTATCCGCCCGCTGGCGGTTTTTACCCCAACGGCGGCATCCTCAACCAAATTACCGACAAGCTGACCTACCAGAACCCGGAAACGCTGGACATCGAGCCCTGGATCGCCGAATCCTGGACAATCAACGCCGACAGCACCGAATACACGTTCAAACTGCGCCCCGGCGTCACCTTCTCTGACGGCACGCCGCTGGATGCCAACGCCGTCGCCAAAAATTTCGACACCTACGGGCTGGGCAACAAAGAACTGAACCAACCGGTATCCGAGGTGATCAACAACTACCAACGCAGTGAAGTGATCGACCCGCTGACGGTGAAGTTCTACTTCAAAAAACCGTCGCCCGGCTTCCTGCAAGGCACCGCCGCCATCGGCTCCGGGCTGGTGTCGCTGAGCACGCTGGCGCGCAACTTCAACCAGTTGGGCGATGCTACCCGCATCATCGGCTCCGGTCCGTTTGTGGTCAGCAGCGAGAAACCGGGGCGCGAGCTGAAACTGGCGGCGCGCAAGGATTACAACTGGGCGCCGGTGAAATTCGCCCATCAGGGCCGCCCCTATCTGGACGGTATTACCTATCTGGTGACGCCGGAAGACAGCGTGCGCATCGGCGCGCTGGTGTCCGGTCAGGCGGATTTCATCCGCCAGATTCAGGCCTATGACGAAAAACGGGTGCAGAGCGAAGGCATCCGGATTTACGCCGCCCCTACCCGCGGGGTGAATAACAGCGTCAACTTCCGTCCCGATAACCCGCTGGTGGCGGATATCCGCGTACGTCAGGCGCTCCGTTACGCTACCAACCCGAAAGAAATCATCCAGACGCTCTACTCCGATAACTACCCGCAGGCCACCTCGGTGCTGGCGAAAACCGCCGCTGGTTACGTCAACCTGTCCGATAAGCTGACGTTCGACCCGACCGCCGCCGCCCGCCTGCTGGACGATGCGGGCTGGAAAGCAGGCGCGCAGGGCATCCGCCAGAAAGACGGCCAGCCGCTAGCGCTGACCGCTTACGAATCGCCGCCGCAGCCGCAAAACAAAGAGATGCTGCAGCTGGTGGCGCAGCAGTGGGCCAAAGTGGGCGTGAAGCTGAACGTGCTGGCGGGCGACGCGGGCACCAAAACCGTCGACAGCCTCGACCCGCTGAAAACCGGCGTATCGCCGGGCATGGTGGGACGCGCCGACCCGGATGTGCTGAAAAGCCAGTATTACCCGACGCTGCGCAACGTGCTGCTGCAAAAAGGCGGCGCCAGCGACAAGGTGAAAACCTTTGAAGACACACGCCTCAACACGCTGCTGGACGGCATCGCTTCCGCTACCGATCGCGGCAAACGGCTGGCGCTGGTGGGCGAGGTGCAGAACTACCTGATCGATCAGGCGTATGTGATTCCGATTTTTGAAGAACCGCAGGTGTTCGCCGGGCGCGCCGCCACCAAAGGAATCGGCTTCGAAGCCGTGGGCCGTCCCAGTTTCTACAACACCTGGCTGGACAAGTAACCGGCGAACCGGCGACGGAGGGCAAAACGTGCGGATAACCTATCTGGCGACACGCCTCGGACAGGCGCTGCTGGTGCTGTGGGCGGCATTTACCCTGTCGTTCATTCTGCTGCAGGCGCTGCCGGGCGACGCGGTACTGATCAAATTCATGAGTCCGGAACTGGGGCTCAGCGCCGGCCAGATCGCCGAATTGCGGCTGGCCTACGGCGCCGATGTGCCGCTGCTGACTCAGTACACCGCGTCGCTGTCGCGCCTGCTGCACGGCGATTTCGGGCTGTCGCTACAGGCCGGCTTGCCGGTCAGCGACTTGCTGGCGACTAACCTGCCGCCAACGTTGCTGCTGGCGGTGCTGGGGTTTGGCGTGGCGTTGCTGCTGGCGTTCGCGCTGGCGTTTCTCTCGGCGCTGACGTCGTTCGCCTGGCTGCGCCAGCTGTTTCAGTCGGTGCCGTCGCTGCTGATTTCCATTCCCACCTTCTGGCTCGGCATCGTGCTGATTCAGGTATTTTCCTTCCGGCTGGGGTGGATTTCGGTGATCAACCCCGGTGAGTGGGAAGGGCTGATTCTGCCGGTGCTGACGCTCTCGGTGCCGATTGCCGCCCCCATCGCCCAGGTGCTGATGCGTAGCATCGATCAGGTACTGGCGCAGCCGTTCGTGGCGGTAGCGCGCGCCAAAGGCCTGAGCCGCCGCGGCGTGCTGTGGCGCCACGTGGCGCGCAACGCGATGCTGCCGGCGCTGACGTTGGCGGGCCTGTTGCTGGGCGAGCTGATCGCCGGCGCGCTGATTACCGAAACCGTGTTCGGTCGCAGCGGGCTGGGCCAGTTGACGCAGGAAGCGGTCAACACTCAGGACGCCAGCGTATTGCAGGCCATCGTACTGGTTTCCGCGACGGCGTTCGTGGCGGTCAACCTGCTGGTCGACCTGCTCTACCCGTTGCTTGATCCGCGTCTGAAAACCGCCCCGGAGGTGTGATATGGCGAGTATTCAACTGGAAAAAATCGCGTTTCCGCTGCTGCGCAAGACGCCCCGCTTACGCCGTTATGCCGCGCAACCCAGCCTGGTGCTCGCCTGGCTGGTGCTGTTGACGGTAGCGCTATGGGCGCTGTTCCCCGGCCTGTTTACCCATGCTTCGCCGATTGAAGGCGTGCCGGGCGCGCAACGGCTGGCGCCGGGCGGCGACTACCTGCTCGGCACCGACCAACTCGGTCGCGACCTCTACACCCGCATCGTCTACGGTTCGGTGCATTCGCTGTCCGGCGCGGTGATCGCCGTGTCACTGGGTCTGGTGCTCGGCAGCCTGCTGGGGCTGCTGGCGGGCGCGGTCGGCGGTCGGCTGGATACGCTGGTGATGCGTACCGTCGATGTGCTGCTGGCGATCCCCGGCCTGTTGCTGGCGTTGAGCGTCATCATCCTGCTGGGGTTCGGCAATCTGAACGCCGCTATCGCGGTGGGCGTAACCTCGGTGGCGAATTTCACCCGACTGGTGCGCGCTGAAGTGCTGCGCGTACGCCGCAGCGATTACGTTGAAGCGGCGTTTGGCAGCGGCGGTACCTTTTGGGGCGTGCTGTGGCGCCATATTCTGCCCAACTCGCTCACCAGCGTGCTGGCGTTTTCCGCGTTGCAGTTCGGCAGCGCGATTCTGGCGCTCGCCACCCTGAGTTTCCTCGGCTACGGCGCGCCGCCGCCGACGCCGGAATGGGGGCTGTTGATCGCCGAGGGCCGCAACTATCTGGCCACCGCCTGGTGGCTGACTACCTTCCCCGGCCTGCTGGTGGTCGCCGTGGTGCTGGCGACCAACCGCATCAGCCAGTCGATCCGGAGGCCGACGCGATGAGCCTGACGCTGAGTTTGCAAAGCAGCACGACAACGCCGGTGCTGGAACTGGAAGACGTCGCCATCGCCTACCGCGGCGACGACGGCGAACGCACGGTGGTGGAAGGCGTATCCTTCGTCATCCAGCCCGGCGAAGTGGTGGCGCTGGTGGGCGAATCCGGCTCCGGTAAAACCACCACCGCGCAGGCGGTGATCGGTCTGCTGGCGGATAACGGCCGTCTGGCGCGCGGCGCTATTCGCCTTAACGGCGCCGATATCAGCCGCTGGTCGCAACAACGGCTGGACAGCATTCGCGGCAGCGTGGTCAGCCTGGTGCCGCAGGACCCCGGCAGCTCGCTCAACCCGGTGAAAACCATCGGCGAGCAGGTGGATGAAATTCTGCGGCTGCACCAGAACAGCGATCGCCATAGCCTGCGCCGACAAACGCTGGCATTGCTGACGCGCGTCGGGCTGACAGAGCCGGAACTGCGCGCCAGCCAGTTCCCGCACGAGCTATCCGGCGGCATGAAACAACGGGTGCTGATTGCTATCGCCATCGCGCTGAAACCGGCGCTGATCATCGCCGACGAGCCCACCAGCGCGCTGGACGTCACGGTGCAAAAACGCATTCTCGATTTACTGGACGAACTGCGCCGGGAAAACGGCACCGCCATTCTGTTCGTCACCCACGATCTGGGGGTGGCCGCCGAACGCGCCGACCGGTTGCTGGTGTTCCAGAAAGGCTACATCCAGGAACAGGGACCAACCCGGCAGGTGCTGAGCGCGCCGCAAAGCCAGTACGCCCGCACCCTACTGGCTAACATCCCGTCGCTGGCGCCGGCCCGTCGACCATCACGCGCCGCCGTTCACCCCGCCGCATCCGCTCAAGCGATTTCCAGTCAACCAATTGTGCAGGTGGAGCAACTGGTGCAGGAGTTCCCGCTGGCGGGCAACCGGAAAGCGCCGTTCCGGGCGGTGGACGGGGTGTCGTTCAGCGTAGCGCCCGGCACCACCCACGCCATTGTCGGCGAGTCCGGCTCCGGCAAAACCACCACCGCGCGCATGATTCTTGGCTTCCAGCGTCCGACCGCCGGCCGCATCCTGATCGACGGCACCGACATCACCCGGCTGCGCGGCGAAGCGCTGCGCCAGTTCCGCCAAACCATCCAACTGGTTTATCAGAATCCGTTTAGCTCGCTCGACCCGTCGCAACGGCTGTTCGACATCGTGGAAGAGCCGCTGCGCAATTTCAATCGTTACTCCCGGCCAGAGCGGGCCAACCGGGTGCATGAGATGTTCGAGCGGGTGGCGCTGCCCGCTTCGCTGCTGCAACGCCGCCCGCTTGAACTGTCCGGCGGCCAGCGTCAGCGGGTCGCCATCGCCCGCGCGCTGGTGCTGGAACCGAAAGTACTGGTGCTGGACGAAGCCGTCTCGGCGCTGGATGTCACGGTGCAGGCGCAAATCCTACGCTTGCTGGAAGAGTTACAGGCCTCGCTGGGGCTGACCTATCTGTTTATTTCCCACGATCTCGCCGTGGTGCGACAGATAGCCGATACCGTTTCCGTGCTGTACCACGGCAAACAGGTGGAATCCGGGCCGGTAGAGCAGATTTTTGCCCAGCCGGCCGAGCGCTATACCCGGGAACTGATCGACGCGATCCCCGGCCAGCGCCATGTCTCTTAAGGGACACAGCCTAAACCAAGGATTTAATCATGACTCAAAAACGTCTGGGGTTTTTCACCCGGCTGCTGGATGACGCGCCCGCCGGGCAGCGTTACCGGCTGGCCGCCGAGCAAATCATCAAAGCCGAGCAACTGGGCTTCGACAGCGCCTGGGTGGCGCAACATCACTTTCACGCCGACGAAGGCGGCCTGCCGTCGCCGCTGGTGTTTCTGGCGCAGGTCGCCGCACAAACTCGCCGCATCCGCCTCGGTACCGGGGTGATCACGCTGCCGATGGAGCAGCCGCTGCGGGTGGCGGAAGATACCGCGGTGCTTGACCTGCTCAGCAACGGCCGGTTGGAAGTGGGCATCGGTTCCGGCGGCACGCCGTCATCGTTCGCCGCCTTCGGCCACAACAGCGAGCAGCGCGGCGAGATTCTGGGTCGCTATCTGGCGCAGGTGCGCGCCGCCTGGGCAGGGGAACCGCTGAGCGCCGACGGCAACCAGCTTTACCCGGCCGCGCCGCACCTTAACCGCCGCGTGTGGCAGGCGACGTTCTCGGTGGAAGGTGCCATCCGCGCCGGTCAGGCGGGCGACGGGCTGATGCTGTCCCGTACCCAGCCGCGCCCGGACGGTTTTCCCGACGCCACGCTGGCCGACCTGCAAAATCCGATGATCGACGCCTATCTGGAGGCGCTGCCATCCGGCGTTACGCCGCGCATCATGGGTTCGCGCAGCGTATTTGTGGCCGACGACCGGGCGCTGGCGCTGCAACTGGCGCAAACCGGGCTGCAACGCTCCGCCGCCCGGCTGGCCCAGTTGGGCCGCCCGGCCCGCAACGGTTCGGTGGAAGAGCTGATCGCCTCGTTCGACAGCCATGTCGGCACGCCGGAAGACGTCATCGCCTCGCTGCAAGCCGACAGTTCGCTGGCGCGAACCACCGATCTGGCGTTTCAGGTACATTCCATCGACCCGCCGCACGCCCATATTCTGCGTTCGCTGGAGCTGATCGCTACCCGAGTCGCACCCGCGCTGGGCTGGTCGCCCGCTAAAGACAAACAAACCAGCCCGGCCGGGCAGGAGGTCGCATGACGCACTCAACATCCGACATTTTAGATACGCTGGCGGAGATCGCCCCGGATTCGCCGCTGGCGCAGGCCAGAGCGACGCGCGATGCCGCGACCCGGCATACGCAGGGCAGCTATGACGCGCTGTTCAGCCAGACGGCGGGCAATGCTCTGCCGCTGGCGCTGCGTTTTTTCATCGCCGAAAAAGTCAGCGGCTGGCATCAGAACACGCGGTTACAGCACTTTTACGCCCAACGGCTGGCGGATTTTCCAGCCCCGACGCCCGGTGCGGCACTGGACCGGGCGCTGGAACATGCCGAGCGGCTGGCGTTCCAGCCCATCGCCGCGCAACCGCAATCATTGCAGGCGCTGCAACAGGACGGCTGGACGGTGGATGATATCGTCACCCTGTCGCAACTGGTGGCGTTTGTCAGTTTTCAAAGCCGATTGCTGCACGGTTACCGGCTGCTGGCCGGTCATGCCGGAGAGTCGTCGCCCGCTGCGCCCGCGGCCGTCGCCGGGCGCTGGCACACCCAGCCGCTGACCCACAGCGGCAAAACCGCCCCGGATGCGTTTACGCAAGGCGAACTGGGCTGGGAGCCGTGGGTTCCGGCCAAACCGCTGGCGGAATTCACCGCCGACGAACAGGCGATTCTGGCGCGCTTCGGCCATACCGATTCCGACTACTTCCGCCTGCTGGGCCGCAACCTGCCGGTGCTGGAACAACGCACCCTCACCGACAAAGGCATCTTCTATACGTCCGGCGGCCTGCCGCGCAAAGACCGGGAGCTGGCGGCCGCGGTAGTCAGCAAGGTCAACGGCTGTATTTATTGCGCCTCGGTGCACGCCCGTAAAGCCAGCCAGCTGTCGAAACAGGACGATGCGGTACAGCGCCTGCTCGATGTGCCGCCGGGCGGCGATCTCGCCGCCGGACAGGACGCGCGCTGGCAGGCGATCATCACCTTTGCCGCCCGGCTGTCCACCACGCCGTCGCAGACCAACGCGCAGGATCTGGCGCGCCTGCGCGAACAGGGGTTGGACACGCTGGAGATTCTCGACCTGATTCAGTCCACCGCTTTCTTCGCCTGGGCCAACCGGCTGATGCTGACGCTGGGCGAACCGTTCTGGCCGCCGGGTAGATAGATATCCACATCGAAATGCAGGGTATTTTTCGGCCGCAGGAGAACGATCGTCAGGTGGTGGCACTGATCAGCTATGCCGAGGCGTAGACATTCAGGCGACAGCTCTCGCTTATCACGCTCACATCCAGTAAACACAAACCGTCAAGTAACCAATAGGTTACTTGACGAATAGGTTATCGAAGCCGGATAAGGGGATTACAGGGTCTGGCCTAGCGCCTGACGCAGATACGCGCCCGCGCCCAGCAGCCCCGGCTGCGGATGGGTGATCATAAACACCGGAACGTCGGCGAGGTAATCGCGGAAACGGCCTTTGTCTTCAAAGGCGCTGCGAAAACCGGAGTTGCGGAAGAATTCCAGAAAACGCGGCACGATGCCGCCGGCGATGTAGACGCCGCCGAAGGTGCCGAGCGTCAGCGCCAGATTGCCGCCGAAACGCCCCATCAGTACGCAGAACAGCGACAGCGCGCGCAGGCAATCAACATCGCTGTGCGCCAGCGCCCGTTCGGACACGACCTGCGGCGTCAGCGCTTCCGGCACCCGGTCGTCCGCCTTGACGATCGCCCGATAAATATTCACCAGCCCCGGCCCGGACAGCACGCGCTCGGCGGAAACGTGCCCCAGTTCCTGACGCAGCACCTGCAACAGGATGTCCTCTTCTTCGCTATTGGGCGCGAAATCCACGTGACCGCCCTCGCCCGGCAGGCTCAGCCATTTGCCGTCCACCGGCAGCAGGTGTGCCACGCCGAGCCCGGTGCCGGCGCCGTACACCGCCACCGGCTTACCGACGACCGCATCGGCGCCGCCCAGTTGAATCACATCCTCCGGCGCCAGCACCGGAATCGCCATGCTGACGGCGGTAAAATCGTTGATCACCGCCAGACGCTCAAGCCCGAGGCTCTGCCGCATGGCGTCAATGGAGAACGCCCAGTGATGATTGGTCATCTCCACCCAGTCATCGGTCACCGGGCAGGCAATGGCAATACAGGCTTCTTTGATAGTGAGACTCGCGTGTTCCGTCAGAAACAGACGAATAGCGTCTTCCAGACTGTCGTGCTGCTGAACCGCGTACTGTTTACTGTGTGACAGATGCCCATTCGCCAGTTCGCAAAGGGCAAGACGTGCGTTGGTTCCACCGACATCACCTACCAGCGCATACTGATGCATAAATTACGATCTCCCATTGAAATATCATCATGCGTACTTGAGCACACGGAGAAAACCGCGCGCCGATGATGGCAAGCACGCCCGAATTTCACTCATATTCACTGGCGGTCCATGCCATCAGGGAGACGCGACATATCACATCAGGCCGTCTCCCCCCGTTTCAGCCGCAGCATAAAGTCCCGAAATGCGGGAGCCAATTCCTGAAACAGAGCCTCTTTGCGATGAGCCATCATGACCTCGCTAAACAGCTTCAGCCCGGTGCAGAACGCAGCGACCTCCGAGTCCGGCAAAATCCCCTTTGACCGAACTTTCTCAATGATTTCCAGAATATCGTCATGATTGGTGACGTCAAACGTCAGTGCGCGATTTTGCGGCGTTTCGTCGCGATTATCGGTGAGATTTTCCAGCGTGATACGATAGTGATAAGGCATGATTTTGTCCTTGCGGTTGTGCGATGGTAATCGTGCGATTGCATGGGCGACCGGGCGTCGCCACATGGTTGATATTATCAACCATATAATCCGAATAGTTGATAAGGTCAACAAATTAATGCGTGACACTCTTGATACCCAGACCTTCGAGCTGCTGGGAGAACTGATCCACGGTGTTAAACAGCGTCTGCAGGAGAGCGACGCGCTGACGCAGACGGGCCTCGCCCCGTTTCAGGCGCGCACGCTGGGGCTGATAGCCCGTCACCCCGGTCAAAGCCAGCATTTTCTGGTGCAGTACATGGGGCGGGACAAGGCGCAAATTGCCCGTCTGCTGAAAGATCTGGAAACGCTGGGGCTGATTACCCGTCAGCCCTCGCCGACCGACCGGCGGGCGCAGGTGGTGTCGCTGACGAAAAAAGGCGAGGACACACATCGCCGGTTCGCCGACGCGCGCACCGACCTGTTGCAGCGCGCCTTTGCCGACGTGACGCCGGAAGAGCGCCGCCAGTTCGCGCTGGTATTGCAGAAAATGAAGGCCAACCTGGCTACACCGGAATCCTGACGACGCCGGAATAACGCCGGCATCCGGTCAGATCAGGACATGGCCCCGGTGTTGCAGATGTCTTTGCTGTAGATATCCTGGCGGACAAACGTCCAGGCGTAGTCCTGACGATTGACGGGCTCGTAGCCCACTTTCTGGTACAGCCACGGCGCGGTAGAGGTGAGCAGCAACTGACGGCGCAGGCGCTGCAATAGCGGGTGGTTGACCGTGCACTCCACCAGAAAACGGCCCAGCCCGGCGCCCTGATGCGTGGGCAGCACAAACACATCGCACAAATAACCAAAGGTGGCGAAATCGGTCACCATGCGGGCAAAACCAATCTGGTTCGCCTGATGATACAGCCCAAAACACAGGCTGTTGGCGACAGACAACGCGACCGTATCCCGATCGATGCCCGCCGCCCAACTGGAGGTGGTGAGATAGCCATGAATGATGTCCAGATCGAGCCGCTGCGGATCCGTCGAAACCTGATAGTCCTTTTTCTCCCATTGCGCTGACACGGTGTTACTCCTTTTGATCATGATGAGGGTTCATCATCCCACCAGACCGCTCACCTGAACAACGCCGACGAGAACGATAAAGTCCACTCTGGCATCACACATCAGCAATAGCTGCAACTGTCATACCGGCAGCGAAATCAACGCCGCCTGTGACCTCGCGAATAAAACGCTTACCCGCCTGATGTGTTTACCTTCCCTGATATTGGCGCAATGAAATATTGCAAATAGCCGGTCTGACTCGCTCCTGGCTCTCAACATGGTCAGATCCGTTATTCTGGAAACGTGAAAATTATCGACCAGCGAATGACTGATGGCAAAGCGGGTTAACCGCCTCTGCTGCTCATCGTCAATTTTTTTTCATTGTGTATACGACATGTGCCCGTTGACTAAGGCAGGTAAAACTTAGGCCTGACACAGAGTCTGAATTAACGTCCATACTGCGGTTGCCGCAGTGGAGAGCGAACGATTACGGCGGCGTACCAACTGCAATCGCCGGTTCTCGATTGGCCATAACTGACGTACGGCCAGACCAGAGCATTCAAGGGAAGATAGCGCCAGTTGCGGGATGACCGAAACCCCGATACCCGACTGTAAAATGCGAAATATTGTAGTGACATGCCCAAGTTCCTGAATGACATGCGGCGTGACGCCATGACGAATTAATGCATTGTCGATTAAGGGGCGGCTACCTGAGGCATAGTCAAGTAACACCATTTCTTGATTCTGTAGATCATGCCATGTCACCTGTTTCAGACGTGCAATCTGGTGGTTCTCAGGCAATACCAGACAAAATGGTTCCTCCATAAATGTCTCCGTGTACAGGTCGGACGGTACGGAGGGTTCGATAATCACGCCAAAATCAACTTCGCCGTTCAATACCATCTGCATTGCCTGCTGCTGTACCTGATCATGGATTATCAGATTGATCTGTGGATAATTCTCAACAATCTGCGCGATGCAATCAGGCATGATTCCTGCCGAAATCGTCGGGCTGGTCGCCACATGCACCAGCCCACGGCGCCGTTCTCCTCTGCTCTGGACATTACACAGCGTGGTTTCCAGCTCACCCAGCACACGGCGGAGTTCTTCCGACAACTCTGCCCCCTCTTGCGTCAACAACACCTCGCGGGTCGTGCGCTTAAATAATCTGATCCCGAGTTCATTTTCCAGTTCACCGATACTGTGACTCATGGCTGATTGCGTCAGGGAAATCATGTTGCCTGCGCGACTGAAGCCATGATGCTCCGCAACCGCTAAAAAAATACGTAACTGTCTTAACGATATATTTGAAATATTCATGATTTTAAGTCATCGATAGATTAAAAAAAAACATTTCCACATTTAGAGCCTTGTGGTTATTAATAAATACCAGAAACAGAGCGAAGCGCAATTTTATTATGGCAACAGTGAGTCAGTTATCAAAATTACCAAAGAAACGAGCTGAGTTTATTAAAAGAGGCGACAGTCAGTGAAAATAAAAAATGAATAGTTATTAATTGGTAACAACAATGTTTCATGTTGCCTTGTCGTCGACAACATTGAATCGCACAGGAATCCCATTTCTGATGGATTATGTAATTTTGATGGAACGTGTAATTTTGATGAATTGTATAAGCAGGATTTTAATCATTCTCGATTTTAAAACCGTAACCATCTGCATCCAGAAACATACCGTGATTTTTTAAAAACCAGCAGGAGCCATATGTAAAATTAAAAATACTTAAAAACCGAATCAATTAGCCAGGTGAAAAATAACCCACCCGACATAAATACGACCATCGAGTGAAACCATATCGTTTGAACAAGTAAACCACTGGAGGTAAGTAAGACAATCAACACACCTGCAAATAAAATCAATCATAAACAGATAAATTAAGTAAAACATGTTGTGAATAAGTGGCCATTGTTATGGCCACATTATCCCCTTCATGTTTCACCCCAACTCTTACTTTTAAATTCTCGAAGTCAGGAGATAGTATTATGAGTGAAAGAATAGATGTGCAGAATCGAACGGATAAGGAAATACTCGGTTTTAATCGATGGTGGCTTTTTGCATTGGCTTTTCTGGCGATGTCCGTTATTAGCCCTTATGAGTACGCCTGGTCAGTCATTGCGCCGCATTTTGCAAAGATATATAGCTGGGAACCGACAAAAATATCGCTAATGTTCAGCATGTTCGTTATTTTTCAGGCATTCGGCACCCTGCCCGGCGGGATTTTTCGTGACAAGTTTGGGCCAAAGGCCGTGTCTGTCGTTGCCGGCATCTTTTCAGGCATCGGGCTGCTGGTGTGCGCATTTGGGCAGGTACTGTCGTATAACATCGTGCTCACGGTCTGGTGTATTGGCTGTTTTTTCTGCGGATTTGTCTACAACGCGGCGATAACCACCTGCAACAAATGGTTCCCCGATCACAGGAACATCACCATAGGTCTTATCTCTGCCGCTTTCTCCTGGGGAGCATTGCCTTTTATTTTTCCCATTCGAAATATTCCGGAAGATGCCCCAGATAATATCTTTTTTAATGTCATTTTTATTATGGCAGCGATTATCTCCGGCGTTATTATTATTACAGGTCTGCTCATGAAAGACCCGCCGAAAGGCTGGTGTAATTTCACCCCATCATCGGCAACAAAACATACCGTAGTAAAACGCCCTTGTGAGAAGCAATACAGTATGGGAGAAGCAATGCATACCTGGCAGTTCTGGGTGTTAATTGCCTCTTTCGTTTTGGTATCTGCGTCTGGTTTAACGTTTATTTCAAATAGCATCAAGTTTGCGTCAGCGTTCCACTTTAGTCTGACGGCAGGCACGGTAGTCACCGTCGGAATGGCAATTACGAGCGGTCTTAGCCGGGTTGTCGGCGGCTGGATTGCGGATAAAATCGGCATCGATAAGACCATGACTATCTTTTATATCCTGTGCGGATTGTTTTCTCTTATCGCGCTGTTTCTTGCTGAAGCGGGCAGCGCAACAGGATTTATCAGCAGCTGCATTATCTCGATATTCTTCTGGGGCGCATTATATTCACTGTTTGCGTCAATCGTGGGTTATTACTACGGCGAAGTCGCTTCCGGCTCCAACTACGGCATGCTGTATGCCTCAGCCAAAGGAATAGGCGGGATTTATGGTGGTGTACTCTCCGCCTATTTAATCTCCACCTATGGACACCCCTTCACCATTATTATCTCTTCCGTCATGGCGTTACTTTCCGGGCTCATTCTTATTCCACTTTGGAAACATCCGCCCGTCTGGAAGGAAACGAATGGAATGCTAATAACCACACACTAACAATTTAAATTTATTACAGAAACTAATGACATTGGAAATTAAAGCGAGGTCTTATGTCTTCTATTACCGAAATTGATACTACCACTGAGGCAGTATCAGAAAAAACAACACTGATTGATGGATTTCACCTCTTTCTGGATGCACTCAAGCTCAACGATATCGACACCCTCTTCGGCTTACCCGGCATCCCGATTACCGACCTGCTGCGTATGGCCCAGGCGGAAGGATTGCGGGTGATTTCTTTTCGGCATGAGCAGCACGCCGGTAACGCGGCGGCGGCGGCCGGTTTCCTCACCGCCAAACCCGGTATCTGTATGACGGTTTCCGCCCCGGGCTTTCTGAACGGCCTGACTGCTCTCGCCAACGCGACGACCAACTGTTTCCCGATGATCCTGATCAGTGGTTCCAGCGAACGTGAAATCGTCGATTTGCAGCAAGGCGATTACGAAGAAATGGATCAGCTTGCCATCGCCAAACCGCTGTGTAAGGCCGCCTTTCGCGTGTTGCGAGCCGAAGACATCGGCGTTGGTATCGCCCGCGCCATCCGTGCAGCCGTCTCCGGACGCCCCGGCGGGGTCTATCTGGATCTGCCGGCCAGGCTGTTCTCACAAACCATGCCGCTGGATGCCGGGCGCAAATCGTTAATCAAGGTTGTAGACCCAGCGCCTCGCCAGCTCCCCGCGCCAGATGCAGTAACCCGTGCGCTTGAACTGCTCAAAAACGCCCAAAAACCGCTCATTCTGCTGGGCAAAGGGGCCGCCTACGCCCGTGCCGATGCCGAGATTCGCGCCTTAGTCGAAAAAACCGGCATCCCCTACCTGCCGATGTCGATGGCTAAAGGCTTGCTGCCGGATACGCATGAATTGTCAGCCGCCGCCACACGCTCCTACGTTTTGAAAGAAGCGGATGTGGTGCTGCTGATCGGCGCTCGTCTGAACTGGTTGCTCTCACACGGTAAAGGCAAGACCTGGGGGCAGGAAAACGGGCCGAAGAAATTTATCCAGATCGATATCGCGCCGACTGAAATCGACAGCAACGTCGCTATCGATGCGCCGCTTATCGGTGATGTCAGCTCTTGCGTCACCGCTTTGTTGAACGGCATCGGCAACGACTGGGCCAAACCCTCGAATGACTGGACCGGCGTTATCGCAGAACGCAGAGCCAAAAACATCAACAAGATGGCTGACATGTTGGCCGCCCGCCCATCGCCGATGAACTTTCATAGCGCATTGAGCGTAGTGAAAGCGATCGTAAAGGACAACCCGGAAGCCATCGTCGTCAGCGAAGGCGCCAACACGCTGGATTTTGGCCGCAGCATCGTGGACATGTACCTGCCGCGCAAACGTCTGGATGTCGGCACCTGGGGGGTGATGGGCATCGGCATGGGCTTTGCCGTCGCAGGCGCGGTGGTGACGGGCAAACCCGTCATCGCCATTGAGGGCGATTCCGCCTTCGGTTTCAGCGGCATGGAAGTTGAAACGATCTGCCGTTACCACCTGCCCGTCTGCATTGTCGTGTTCAACAACAACGGCATTTACAAAGGGACCGACACCAATGCCTCCGGCGGCGATGACATGGCGCCCACCGTGTTCGTCAAAGACGCACGCTACGAAATGATGATGCAGGCTTTTGGCGGCGTGGGCGTGCATGTCACCACCACGGATGAACTGCATCGCGCCATGAATGAAGCCGTTGCCTCCGGTAAGCCAACCCTTATCAATGCCGTCATCGACGAGACAGTCGGCACCGAAAGTGGCCGCATCACCAACCTGAACCCCGCCAAAGCGATCAAAAAATAATCGCCACGGTAATTAATGAGTAACAACGGAGATAATTTTATGAATAACAAAAAAGATCTGCCTTTGGCCGGCGTCAAAATCATCGATTTCACACACGTGCAGGCTGGCCCGGCATGTACACAAATGCTGGCGTGGTTCGGCGCAGACGTGATCAAAATCGAACGTCCGGGTTCAGGCGACATCACCCGTAACCAATTACGCGACATCCCGGACGCGGACGCCCTGTATTTCACCATGCTCAACAGCAATAAGCGCTCACTCACACTGGATACCAAAAAGCCCGAGGGCAAGGAAGTACTGACCCGACTGATCAAAGAATGTGACGTGATGGTGGAAAACTTCGGCCCCGGCGCGCTGGATCGCATGGGGTTTACCTGGGAGCACATTCAGGAACTGAACCCTCGCATGATCCTTGCCTCGGTCAAAGGCTTCAGCGAAGGCCACCACTACGAACACCTGCGAGCCTATGAAAACGTGGCGCAATGCGCAGGTGGTGCAGCCTCAACCACCGGCTGGTGGAAGGGAGAGAATGCCGTGCCGACCATTTCGGCCGCCGCGTTAGGTGACAGCAATACCGGTATGCATTTAGCCATCGGTATCCTGACTGCCTATATCGGTCGCCAGAAAACCGGCAAAGGGCAGAAAGTCGCCTGCGCCATGCAGGACGCCGTGCTCAACCTCTGCCGCGTCAAAATGCGCGATCAACTGCGTCTGGACAAAGTCGGCTATCTGGAAGAGTACCCGCAGTATCCGCATGAACCGTTCTCCGACGTGGTGCCGCGCGGCGGGAATGCCGGCGGCGGTGGTCAGCCCGGCTGGATCCTCAAGTGCAAAGGCTGGGAGACTGACCCCAATGCCTACATCTACTTCACGGTACAGGACCTGGTCTGGACGCCGATTTGCGATGCGATAGAGCGTCCAGAGTGGCGGGAAGACCCGGCCTATACCACCCCGAAGGCGCGCCAGCCGCACATCATGGATATCTTCGGCGCCATTGAAAGTTTCATTCTGAGGACCGGTAAAAACAAATTCGACGCGGTGGAATACTTCGGTAAGTTCGGCATCCCCTGTGCGCCGGTGATGTCGATGAAGGAACTGCTGCACGACGAATCGCTGCGTAAAAGCGGCTCCATCGTCGAAGTGCCGCACAAAGTACGCGGAAGCTACTGGACCGTCGGCTGCCCGATCAAGTTCTCGACTCTCAAACCAGAGATTACCGCCTCGCCGCTGCTCGGCGAGCACACCGACGACGTGCTGGCGGAACTGGGCTACTCGACAGAGCAGATCGCGCTCATTCACACAGCTAAAGCGGTGTAAGCACGATGGCGCTCACGCTACAGCAGTTCCTCTCAGCGGTGGGTGATGCCGTGATTATTTGCGATACCGGCGGCATCATCACCGCCTGGAACCCCGCAGCCGAACGTCTGTTCGGCTTCACCCAGGACGAGGCGCTCGGCGCCTCGCTCGACATCATCATTCCCGAGCGGCAACGCCAGCGGCACTGGTCTGGCTACCACCAGACCATGCACAGCGGCACCACCCGGTACGGCACCTCGTTACTTCACGTACCGGCCCTGACGCGTGACGGCGGCACGATTTCCATCGCCTTCACCCTGGCCTTGCTGCCTGGGGAGGCGGGGCAGCCAGCCTCCATCGCCGCCATCATCCGTGACGACACGACACGCTTCAACGAAGAACGCACGTTGCGCAAGCGTCTGGCTGAGGCAGAACAGCAAGCAAAGCGACCGACATAAACCGCCCTAAAAAGTCGACTGACGACACGCCCTGACCGTCGCCACTGACGCTCAGGGCAAACAGACCGAGGAAGGATGAAGAGCGGTGAATCGCGTCGAGGTGAATTAGAGTCGAGGAGAATTATCATGAGCAAGGCATTAGACGGGATCAGAATTATCGATTTTACCCATGTTCAGTCTGGCCCAAGCTGTACCCAGCTACTCGCCTGGATGGGCGCAGACGTTATCAAGATCGAACGCGTCGGCGAGGGTGACGCGACACGCAAGCAATTACGCGACATTCCCGGCGTGGACAGCTTGTATTTTACGATGCTGAACCACAACAAACGCGCCGTCACCCTCAATACCAAGACGCCCGAAGGCCTGCAGGTACTGGATAGCCTGATCAGGCGTTGTGACGTACTGGTTGAGAACTTTGCTCCCGGCGCGCTGGACCGCATGGGGCTGACCTGGGAGCACATCCACGCCACCAATCCACGCCTGATCCTCGCCTCGGTCAAGGGCTTCGGGCCAGGTCGTTACGAGGACTGCAAGTCCTACGAGAACGTGGCGCAATGTGCTGGCGGCGCGGCGTCAACCACCGGCTTCAACGATGGCCCGCCGATTGTTACCGGCGCGCAGATCGGCGATTCAGGCTCAGGCTTGCACCTGGCGCTGGGTATTGTCTCCGCGCTTTTCCAGCGTCATACCACAGGGCGCGGACAAAAAGTCTCGGTGTCGATGCAAGACGCCGTGCTCAATCTATGCCGGGTCAAACTGCGTGACCAGCAACGGCTGGAACGCACCGGCGTATTGGACGAATATCCGCCATTCCCGGATGGCCACATTGGCGACGCGGTGCCGCGCGCAGGCAATGCTTCGGGTGGAGGCCAGCCGGGTTCCATCCTCAAATGCAAAGGGTGGGAAACCGACCACAACGCCTACCTCTATTTCATCGCTCAGGCGGCGGTCTGGCCGGCGATATGCAACCTGATCGGCGAACATAGCTGGGTCGAGGACGAACGTTTCAACACCCCCGCCGCCCGCCTGCCAAGACTCAACGTAATCTTCCAGCGCATCGAACAGTGGACGATGACCAAGAGCAAATTCGAGGTGATGGAAATTCTCAACCATTACGACATCCCCTGCGGCCCGGT
The DNA here is from genome assembly GCF_000406205.1 of Dickeya sp. NCPPB 3274. Classification (NCBI taxonomy): domain Bacteria; kingdom Pseudomonadati; phylum Pseudomonadota; class Gammaproteobacteria; order Enterobacterales; family Pectobacteriaceae; genus Dickeya; species Dickeya sp. NCPPB 3274. Next base: position 4,894,041 of record NZ_CM001979.1, read on the forward strand.
GCTTTCAATGAAAGAGATCGCCAGAGACGATGCCCTGCGCGCCAGCGGCACCATCGTCGAGGTTGATCATCCAACGCGCGGCAGGTACACCACCGTTGGCATGCCGATAAAAATGTCCGACAGCCCGGTGGATATCACCCGATCCCCTCTGCACGGCGAGCATACCGACGAGGTTCTGCGTGAACTGGGCTATGACAGCACAGCCGTGGCGTCCCTGCGCGACAAGAACGTCATTTGATGGCTTGATACCTCTTACCGACGCTGACGGGTGAATGCCGGTGACATGACATCCCGTCTATCACCATGTACCGGCACCTCCCCAGCGTCGGGGTGGCATGGCAACGGAATGTTCAGTCGGTACACAGCCCGCATGGCGTCACGGCGTCGACGGCGAACGTGCGCTGAGGCGCGACTCGTTACGCATCGCGCTGTTTCGCAACATCGCCTTTGGCGACCTGAGCACGCTGCCCATAACGATAAGCCCACCCTTGCACCACGAGCAGCATGGTCAGCGGCAAACCGTGGAACAGCACAATCACCGCCGCGGGCGTCCACCACACATAAAACGGCGCCACCACCAGCATGCCGATACCGAACCCGGTCATCTGCATCAACGTCAGCAGGCTGAAAATAGGCAGACGCAAAGATTCCGGTTCGCTCTGCGCGCGGGAAATCAGGCTGACCTCCGCCACGCCATCGCCAATGCCCGCCCACACCACAAATACCAGCAGCCACATCAGCCCGGTCTGCTGGAAGGTCAGAATAAACCCGGTGGACATCAGCGCCACGCCGATGAAAAAAGCCCGCTCCATCGCCCGGCGCAGCCCTTGTCTGAGCAGAAAACCGCTGACCCGCGCGCCGGCGAATTTGCCCACCGCCCACAGCGCCAGCATCAACCCCATAGTCTTACTGGCACTGTCGGGAGAAATCAGTGCGGACAACACCGGGAAGCCCACGTTATGCGCGGCGCTGCCAAGCGTGTCCGCCATACTGACGATTAACATGCCTGCCAGCATCGGCGCGCCGCGCAGCCCTTCTTTCAGTTGACGCCATTCGCTGAGCCGATCGCGCTGACTTGCCCGCGGCTGCGGCTTTTCCACCATGCGCAGCGGCAGAATCAACAGCGCGGCCGCCAGATAGGTCGCCACGTTCAGCACAAACACCACCGGATAGCCGAAACCGGCGACCAGCAGGCCCGACACCAGGCTGCCCAGCACCGCGCCGCTGGCCGCCACCGAAGTCAGCCAGGCGTTGGTGCCGAGCCGCATCGAACTCTCTACCCAGTAGGGCAACTGGCTGTTGAGCCCAATCGCAAACATGGCGTTCCCGACCCCCACGCCCAGCGCGATCACCGGCAATAACGGCAGCTGCCACGCCGGCGGCAACACCAGCAGCAGCGCAAGCAGCGCCGCTCGCAGCAGGTCGAAGCCGACCAGCGACGCGCGCCCCTGAAAGCGGCGGAAAAACGGCGTGCCGATCAGGCTCGCCAGCAGACCGCCCGCCACCCGGCAGGCCAGAAAAATACTGACGTTCACCACGCTGTTGCTCAGCAGATAAACGTAGGTGGACAGCGCCACCATATTCAGAAACGCGCCAAAATCGGAAATAAAACGCGCGGCAATGATCAACCCGGCATTGCGCCGGGATTGTCCCATGTCGATATCATGATGCTCAGCCATGATGGATTACCTTTTGTTTTCCCTGTGGTGTTCCCTGTTAACGTTCCTACGCCGGCCGAAACGTCACCAGCAATAAATCCCGGTAGGCTGATTCCGCGGTCGCGTCCGGTCGAACCGGCCCGGCGCGGTGGTACAGCTTTTTGTCATTCACAATCAGCGTCTCCAGAAACCGGCTCATCGCCGTTGCCAGCAACGGCGGGGATGCTTCCTGCGCCGAGGTGAAAATTTCAGACACCACCGGCTGCGTGCCCATACTCTGAATGAAATGCATGCAAATCCACGCCATGCCGTCCTGATGAATGCCGGAGGTGGTCGGGCTGCTGTGCCCTTTTTCCGCCCTGACCCGGAACTGATGAATATCGACGGCATACTGCCGATCGGCCGCCATCCAGGGGCGCATCATCGCGATATCCGTCGCCACGATGCGCTGTAACAGCGGGTGGTGGATAAACCCCTCTTCGGCATACTGCAGGTGGTTCGGCCCCGGTTTGTAGTCGATGTCGTATTTCACCGTGGAACGGTAATCCGCGTCGGTGTTCAGTTGCAACGGCCGGCCCGGCTGGTGGAAAAACCGCAAAATCCGCCGTTCGCGGCAGGTGTAGTTTTTGAAGTTTTCATCCTCGGCCAGATTATCCCAGTAGGCTTTGAAGGTCTTTTCTTCCTCCGGCTCCACGGCGATCCACTCCCGGCTGGCGGCAAAATGGCAATAATCCTGCCGCGCCAGTTGTTCAACAATCCTGTCTGTACCTGTCTGTATTCATAGCGGTTTTCCTGATTTAACGCATCGCGGCAGGCGCGGGCGATATGCCGTCGGCGACGGCGGGCGGCATCGGGTCGATCATGGGGCGGAGGTGGTGCTGCAATGCGTCGTACAGCGCCTGCGCGTCTTGTGCCGACGCGACGCGGGCCCACCCTTTGAACAGGTAATGCTCTTCGATATCGGCATCCACGTAATGCCCCACCGGATAATGACCAAACGCCAGTACCGCCGGGTGGCGTTCGACCCACGGCAGACCATCGAAACCATTGAAATAGCCGCTGGCGGGAGGATAAATCGCGAACATCGAATAGTGCTGCCGGTTACGGGCCGCGCGCTCGCAGGCCGCACGCACCGACGCCTCAACCCCTGCGTCCGCCAGCAGCAAAGACAGGTACAGATCGTAAGGGTCCAGCCCGGCGATATCCTGAAACGCCGCATTCACGTACAGCCCGCCCAGCCGCGGATTAACCTCGATAACCACCGGCCCCGATGCCGTCATACGGAACTCGACATGCGCCACGGCGTAAGTCAGCCCCACCGCCTGCAGGCAGGCGACGGCGTATTCCCGAATCTGTTGCTGCTGCTCGTCGGAGAAAGCGACCGGCGGCGTAATCAACAGGTTTTCCAGCACGGTGGTGTCTTGCGTGGTCAGCAACAGTTTTTCATTAATCAGTACCGGAAAAACCGCCTGCGCTGTCGCCACGCACTCCGCACTGCCTTCAACACCGTCGATGTAGGACTCCAGCAGCACCGAACGGCCGGGCACATAGTGGTGTGAATGTCCGTCAAGATCGGTGAAATGGTGAGATTCGCCATAGAAACTGGCGACGGACGCCCGATCGTACTGTTCGAGAAAGGTGCGGTAATACGCCCGCAGCTGCGGCCAGTCGAGGCATTTGCGGATAAAAGCGGAAGCCGCCCCGTAGGGCGGTTTGGCGATCAGCGGGTAACCGACCCGTTCGGCCTCGCGCTGTAATTCGGCTTCATCATGGCACAGCGCATACGCCACGGACCGGACGCCGGCCCGCGCCAGCGCCTGACGCATCAGGAACTTGTTATTACACCGGTCCACCGCCTGCGCCGCACTGTAGACCAGGCCGTGACGCTGACACAGTTCCGCCACCAGACATCCCATCTGCCCCAGCGGCGAGGCGTGGCCGGCGTGACACAACACCGCCCGCACCTGATAACGCTCGGCCAGTTGCCGCAGCAGCGCATCCAGCGACGCCACCGAGAGCGTCGGCAGCCAGAACACCTCATCGCTGTCCGCCTCCAGCCGCTGAGGTTGCCGGTGACCGCGCCACGCCGCCGTCAGGCACGCCAGCCCCCGGCGGCGCGCGGCGGCAAAGTGCGGCTCGCGGTAGGTATAGACGGGAACCGCGGTATCGTTGACATCAACAAACAAAATCGCTTCGGGTTTCATGCCGGTTCTCCCTGTGTCGCCGTTAGCTGTCCTGCCAGCGGCACACATCGCCCTGCCAGTTGGTGAAACGGTAAAAACGCGTTCCGTCGATGTCTTCAAACTGCGGCATCTCTTCCACGCCGCTGAGCAACGGTACGGTGAATTTCCCTTTGGCGTGAGGCAGCACGTACTCCGGCAGCGCAATATTGGATACCCGGCGTTTCAGCCGATTCATGATGGCGATGGCGTCGCGAATCGATGCCTTGTATTCCGAAGCGCCCGGCGAAAACGGCATAAAGTGGTATAAATAATAGGGCTTGACCCCCATGCGGTATAATTCGATAAACAGCGTTTTGAGCGTTTCCTCATTGTCATTCACGCCACGCAGCAACGGCATATTGGAAAACACAATCGGCACCACCTGCTGAATACGTTTTACCGCATCGCGGAATGCGCCGCTCAATTCCAGCGGATGACAAACGTGCACCCCGAAGGCATTGACGCGGTGCCGCCGGAGAATATCCAGCAGATTATCGGTAATACGGTAAGGGTTGAAAGTCAGCGAACGGGAATGAATACGAATCAACAGGGAATCACGGATATTACGGATCGCCCCCAGACACTCATCCAGTTTGGCGTCCGTCAGCATCATCGGATCGCCGCCGCTGAGAATAACTTCCTCCACCTCGGGGGTATTGCGAATATAATCCAGCGAGTCCTGAAAGGCTTTTCGCCCGGCATTCTCTTTTTCCGAATCGACCTTTAACGTTCGCAGCGCTTCAAAGCAGAACTGACAGTAGGAATTACAGGTATTGACCATCCGTAAAATAACCCGATTGTCATATTTGTGCTGACAAATCGGCGTTTTCATTTCATGCGACAATTCCCAGTTTTCTGATTCGCCGTCGTAGCCGGTTACGCCATCATCATGCCAAAACGGCACCACCTGGCGCCACAGCGGATTATCGACGATATCCGTGTACGCGGCTTGTCGTATCAGATCGGCATAATACGGCGTGATCTGCATTTTGCGGTCTTTGAGATTATGGACGATGTGCTGCGCCACCTCCTCGCTCCAGCCGCCGCAGGCCGCCCGTAATGACGGTTCGTCCCGAATCGCGTTTTTCTGCTGCCAGCGCCAGTCCGTCCAGCGCGAACGCTCTTCTGCCGGGAATAACGCCAGTTCGGTTACTGATATATCCATATTGCCTCCGTGATCACCGTGTTTTCAGCGATGCAAAGTCACGTCAGGCTGCTGATCGTTATTTCTCTTCATGAGATGAAGTCGGTATTTTTAATGTCACATTAAATCAGAATAAATAATAGAACGACTAACGTGAAAAGATAAAAATACGATTACATGAAAAAATAACGATAGCAGACCGACGATACTTCACATTGAAATATATTTTCCTGGCGTTCACATAGCCAACCGATCAGGCATCGAGAAATAATTCAGTTTGCAATAATTTATTCTTTTTGAAAAAGCGATTCTCTTTGAAAACATTATTTTTTGGGAAAAAATCAATATAACGACTGGCGACAACCACCATCGCCCCTGCCAATAACATTACCGTTATTATTGTTATAACAAAATGCGTTTTTTGCAAACAGATAATTAACATTTTAGTATCGCATTTCCCTATCGAGGCAATTTTCAACGTCGGCGCCGGCCGTGCCGTCAGGTTGAAATAGTCGTACCGCTTTTCTTCCATCCTGCGTATTCTCATAGCAACAACATCATGAAAACAATACAGAACCAGAGGAGAGACGTGTGGCGATAACCCTTCCTGAAGCACTGATTCCAGCCGACCCCCGTTTTGGCTGCGGCCCGTCGTTGATTCAGCTTGACGATCTGACGCAACTGAAAGACAAAGGGCCGCATCTGCTGGGCACCAGCCACCGCAAGGAGCCGGTGCGCGCGCTGTGCCGCGAGATTCAGCAGGGCCTGCGGGATTACCTGTCGGTGCCGGATGACTACAGCATTGTGCTGGGTAACGGCGGCGCCACCGCGCTGTTTGATATGGTCGGCCTCGGGCTGGTCAGAAAGCGCATCGTCCACCACACCTGCGGTGAGTTCTCCGACAAATGGTTCAAAGCCTCGCGCCGGATTCCGTGGATTCAGGCGGACAGCGCCGCGGTGGAATACGGCCAGGCAAACACCGCGTTTGTGACGGAAGGCGCGGACGTGGTGGCCTGTACGCTGAACGAAACCTCCACCGGGGTGATGAACACCCGTTTGCCCGAGGTCGGTGAGGATTGCCTGCTGGCGGTAGACGCCACCAGCGGCGCGGGGCAAATCGCCTGCGACCTGTCCCGCGTGGATGTGTTCTTCTTCTCGCCGCAGAAGGTGTTCGCCAGCGAAGGCGGTTTGTTTGTCGCGATTTTGTCGCCGAGGGCCAAAGCGCGGATCGCCGAGATCGCCGCCGATCCCAGCCGCTATATCCCGGCGTTCGCCGACTGGCGGCTGGCGTTGAGCAACAGCGAACAGCAACAGACGTACAATACTCCGGCGGTGGTGACGCTGTTCCTGTTCGCCGAGCAGGTCAAACGCATGAACGCGCTGGGCTTCGCCGAGGTGGAACGTCAGGCCGCCGCTAAAGCGGCGCTGCTGTATCAGTGGGCCGCCGACCGGGATTATCTGTCCGCCTATGTGGCCGACCCGGCGTTTCGCTCCACCACCGTCGCCGCCATCGACGTAGCGGATACGATTTCCGTGGATAAGCTGACCCGCTATCTGGACGAACAAGGGCTGGCGCACGGCATCGAAGGCTACCGGGCGCTGGGGCGCAATCAGTTACGCATCGCGCTGTTTCACAACATCGCCTTTGACGACCTGAAAACGCTGACCGCGTTGATCGATTTTCTGGTCGCCAGCGGCGAATTCGCCGCCTGAGGTCACACCGTCGCCTTAACCGGCAGCGCGGTTTTGTGAATCAGCCGCCGCAGTGAAAACGAGGACTGCACATCACGCAGTCCTTCGATTTTGATCAGCTTCTTCTGCAAGAATTTCTCGAAATCCGACAGGCTGGCGGCCACCACCCGCAGCATGAAATCGTGACTGCCGGACATCAGGTGGCACTCCATCACTTCGTCGAAGGTGGCGATCTGCTGTTCGAATTTGCGGAAGGTGGCTTCCGACTTCGGCTCCAGCGTCAGCGAAATGTAAGCGTTCACCGGAAACCCGGCCTTTTCCTGATCCAGCAGCGTCACATAGCGGTCGATCATGCCTGCGTCTTCCAGCTGCTTCAGCCGCCGGGTGCAGGGCGTGGCCGACAGGCACACCCGTTCGGCCAGCTCGGTGGTTTTCAGCCGTGCATCCTGCTGTAGCTCATTCAAAATCTGTGCGTCGATGCGGTCGATCTTCATGAGTGAAAATCTCTATTTATGCCATTACGATGAGTGGTTATCCCTAATTTAATGGATAAACGGCTTTTCTTTTAGTTAAAAGTCACTCCGTGATCAATGTTAACTTGAGCGCCATAAATGAATGTTCAGTCATGAAAGTCGCAAATATATGCATTTCTTATGGCTAAATCGGACAAGTTCGCGTTGATGAGGGCAACACCCGTGCTGAAAGAGTCTGTCGTGCTACCCAAGACAGTGGAAACCGGCCAGAAGCCAGGGCTGGCTCACACCCTGAAAGACGACGTGTACGGTCTGATGCTGGGGGTGATGTTTATCGCCTTCGGCCTGAACATGCTGAAACTGTCCGGTATGGTCACCGGCGGGATCGCCGGCATCGCTTTACTGCTCTCCTACTTTGTTCCGCTGTCGATCGGCGTACTGTTTATCCTTGCCAACATCCCGTTCATGGTTTTCTGCTACTTCAGCATGGGGCGCGCCTTTACGCTGAAAACGCTGATCGTCAACATCGCCCTGAGCGCCGCCACCCAGACGGTGCCCTACCTGTTGAGCATCAATTATATCCATCCGCTGTTTTCCGCCCTGGTGGGCGGCACCTTTCTCGGCATGGGCATCCTCTCGCTGGCCCGTCATAATGCCTCGGTCGGCGGCACCGGCGTCGTCACCCTGTGGCTCTACAAACGCTTCAACATCAACGCCGGCAAAAGCCAGATGCTGCTGGATGTGCTGGTGTTTGCCGTATCGATGATCACCATGCCCGTTCACCTGCTGCTGTGGTCGGCGCTCAGCGCGCTGGCGATGAACGCCATGCTGATGAACTGGCATAAGCCGGGGCGTTATCAGGGCGGGTGAAGCCTAGCTATTCCCGTCGTGGTGTTTCAGGACGATCGAACAGGTATATCGCCCGGCGGGGTGAATGGAGATGGTGGTTTCAAAGGTTTCGCCGTTGCGATCCACATAGCGCCGTATGATTTTCAACGCCGGCGAGCCCGCTTCCACCCCTAGCTGTTTGGCGATTTTGGCCGGCACGCCAACCGCGGTAATGGTCTGGTGTACTTCCTTGCTTTTCACGCCATAGTGATTTTCGATCAAATCGCTGATCAACGAAAACGGGTCGCTGCGCACCAGGCGCCGGACCTTGTCGTAGGCAACGCTGGCATAGCTGTCCGTCCAGCAAATCGGCGCATCCGGTTTCTTGCTGTCTTCCCGAATACTCGCGATATGCAGCCAACGCGACCCCGGCGGGCAACCGATGATTTGCGACAATTCATAATCGGCGACGATCTCATCAATCTTTTTCACCACCCGCAAATTATTCCGGGCCAGCGCCAGCAAATCTTCCAGGTTGGCCAGCGGGTGGTTCGTGTTCCCTTCTCTGGCGTCGGTGACGTGGGTCCCGGCGCCTTTGCGTCTTGAGATCAGACCCTGTTCGGTCAGCTCGCGCAGCGCTTCCCGCACGGTATGCCGGCTGGCCTGATACACCTCGCAGAGCGTCTTTTCGGTCGGGAAAAGCGCGCCGGCGGGGTACTTGCCGGAAACAATGTCCTGCGCCAGCTCTCGGGCAATGCGCTTATAGAGGGACTCTTTCATAAGGATACATTCTTCAAAAATTAATGATCACTATCACAAAGCAGTGAGTAAACACTTCCGCTAGCCATTTATGCTCGCTATAAATGTCCGTACATTTAAATAATGTCCGTACATTTAAATCACCATTGTCGGTCGTCGCGGACATACCGTAACAAGACCGTTGCTATCGGTCAGTCTATCACTAAATCAGACCCGGGAGGGTTCACTATGGCATCGAATGTTCTTGATTCTATTCTGTTCAGGGACTCGTTCGGCACGCCGGAAATGCGCGCCATCTTTGACGATCATGAATTGATCCGCAAATACGTTGAGGTAGAGATCGCGCTGGCGAAAGCCGAAGCGCGCTGCGGCGTCATCCCGCAGGAAGCGGCGGAAGAGATCGCCAAAACCTGTAACGCCGACACGCTTGATTTCGACCTCCTGCGGCATGAAACCGAAATCGTCGGTTACCCGATTTTACCGCTGGTCCATCAGATCTCGAAGCAGGCCGGGGCCTCCGGCGGCTACGTGCACTGGGGCGCGACCACCCAGGACATTATGGATACGGCGGTGGTATTGCAAATCCGCGACGCCTTCGACCTGATCGACGCAGATATCAAATCACTGCGCAAAACTCTCGCCGCTCTGGCGCTACGCTACCGCGATACGCCGATGGCGGGCAGAACCCATCTGCAACAGGCGTTGCCCATCACTTTCGGCTACAAGGCCGCTATCTGGCTGGATATGTTTGACCGCCACGCCGAGCGCCTTGAACAGGCTCGCCCGCGCATTCTGGTCGGCGAATTCGCCGGCGCCGCCGGTACGCTGGCTTCGCTGGGAGACAAAGGTCTGGCGGTGCAGAAAGCGATGATGGCAGAGCTGAAACTGGGCGTGCCGACCTCAACCTGGCATGTAGCGCGCGACGGCTTCGCCGAAGCGGTGAACTTGCTGGCGGTCATCACCGGCTCGCTGGGGAAAATCGCCTATGACGTCATGCTCCTGGCCTCCAACGAGTTTGGCGAACTGTACGAGCCCTTCGTCAAAGGCCGCGGCGCCAGCAGCACCATGCCGCAAAAACGCAATCCGATCTCCAGCGAACTGATGCTCGCCTGCGCCAAAGGCGTACGTCAGCACGCCGGCTTAATGCTGGACGCGATGGTGCAGGATCTGGAACGCGCCACCGGCCCGTGGCACGCGGAATGGATTGCGATCCCGGAAAGCTTTGTGCTGGCCGCCGGCGCGCTCAATCAGGCCAAATTCATGCTCAGCGGTCTGATTGTCGACGAACAGGCGATGGCGAAAAACCTCGACATGACCAAGGGGCTGATCGTGGCGGAAGCCGTGATGATGGGTCTGGCGCCTTACATGGGACGACAGGATGCGCACGACGTGGTTTACGACGCCTGCCGCATCGTCAATACGCAGGGAGGACGCCTGGCCGACGTACTGAACGCTATGCCTCAGGTATCCAGTCGCCTTGAACCGGCATTAATCGAGCGGTTAACAGACCCGGTTAACTATCTCGGCATTGCGCCGGAAATGGTCGACCAGGTACTGGAAAAATCGGCCAAACGGCAATAATCCCCCAGAAAATCAATAACCCGTAAGATTGAGGAGATGATCATGTCATCTGATTCATCTAAGGGAAAATCGATAATCGCCTTTATGGTTCCCCTGTTACTGGGAACCATAATCTGGTTTTCCCCTGTACCCGAAGGATTAACGCCTCAGGCATGGCATATGTTTGCCATTTTTCTCGCCACCATTGCGGCAATATTAACCCAGCCGTTGCCCTCCGGCGCCGTTATGTTGATCGCGTTATGCGTTGTTATTTTCACCAACACATTACCGGAAGCCAAAGCGCTGGCCGGCTTCTCCAGCGGAACGGTATGGCTAATATTTTGCGCGTATATTCTTTCGCTGGGATTTGTCACCTCCGGTCTCGGCAAAAGAATCGCCTATAAAATGCTGTCGTTATTTGGCGGCAGCAGTCTGGGCATCGCCTACTCATTAGGGGTTTCCGACCTGATTATGGCGCCCGCCATGCCATCGGTTACCGCCCGCTCAGGGGGGATTATTTTCCCCATCGTGCGCTCCATCAACGAAGTATTAGGTTCCACACCGGGCGAGTCAGGGAAAAAAATCGGCGATTTCCTGATCATGGTTTGCTTTCAGTTCACCCCGATAACCGGCGCCATTTTTCTGACCGGCATGGCGGCGAATCCGCTGGTGGGCAGCCTGGCGAAATCGTCACTGAATGTTGAAATCACCTGGGGAAGCTGGTTCGTTGCCGCGGTGGTGCCGGCTATGGTGTGTTTCTGCCTGATGCCGCTGCTGGTATACAAGCTGTTAAACCCCGAATTAAAGCGCACCCCGGAAGCAAAACAGATGGGAAAACAGGCGCTCGCCGAGCTGGGTACAATGACGTCCGCCGAGAAGAAAGTCGCGCTGGGATTCCTGCTGGCGCTGATTGGCTGGGGCACCAGTTTGGCTACCGGGCTATCGGCCACCGCCGTTGGGCTGGGCCTTGCCGCCTATCTGTTTGCGTCACGCGCGGTTGACTGGAAAGCCCTGCTCAAAGACCACGCCGCCTGGGACACCGTCATCTGGTTCAGCGTGATCATCAGCCTGGCCGGCGGCCTGTCCGATTTGGGTTTCATCAAATGGATGACGGTTAAAATGGGCGGCGCGATTCACGGCTTTGGCGCGATGGGCACGTTTATCCTGCTCGGCCTTATCTATATTTACGTTCATTACCTTTTCGCCACCGCGACCGGCCATGTCGCCGCGCTGTACGCGCCTTTTGCCGCCACCGCGATTGCCGCGGGCGCCCCGCCCGTCATGGTAGCGATATGCTTTGGTATTTTCAGCAACCTGATGTGGGGAAATACCGAATACGGCGGCGGCCCCGGTCCGATTTATTTTGCCCAGGGCTATTTTGAACGACCGCGGTTTTACAAAATCAATTTATGCGTGGTGACGGTCAATGTCCTGCTGACCTTTGCGGTCGGACTGGTGTGGTGGAATCTGCTGGGGTATTACTGACCTATTGAAGTACTACTGACCTAAATGAATCAGGGTGAGGATAACCTCACCCTGATTGTCACTGCGTAGTGCTAACCGCGTCGTTATCACCCTGTAGCGATCGTCGTGTTGTACTATCACGCCGTCACCACCGTAAGCACATCACGGTCTTGCGCGTTAGCGCATGGTGACAAACTCTTCCGCCGCCGTTGGATGAATCGCCACGGTGTTGTCGAAGTCTTTTTTGGTCGCGCCCATCTTCACCGCCACCGCAAAGCCCTGCAGAATTTCATCCATACCGAAGCCGATGCCGTGTATACCGACGATTTTCTCTTCCGGCCCCACGCACACCAGCTTCATGCGGCACGGCTGACGGTGCTGCGTCACCGCGGTGTACATGGCGGTAAAGGCGGATTGGTAGACTTTCACCTGGGAGTCGCCGTACTGCTCGCGCGCCTGCGGTTCGGTCAGCCCGATGGTGCCGATCGGCGGGTGGCTGAACACCACGGTCGGAATGTTACTGTAATCCAGATGCTCGTCCGGCTTGTTGTTGAACAACCGCTCGGACAGACGACGCCCCGCCGCCACGGCGACCGGCGTCAGTTCAACGGCGCCGGTGTTGTCGCCCACCGCGTAAATGCCCGGCACACTGGTGTTCTGGAACTTATCCACCACGATGTAGCCTTTGCTGTTGAGCGCCACGCCCGCTGCGTCCAGATTAATATTATCGTTCGCCGGTTCGCGGCCGATCGCCCAAATCAGGCAATCTACGGTTTGCTCATGCCCGCTTTCCAGTTGCAGCGTCAGGCTGCCGTCGGCGTTTTTCACCACCGCTTTGGGAATGGACTCGGTATGCAGCGCCGGGCCTTCGGTATTCATCACTTCCACCAGCGTGTCCACAATCAGCGGATCGAACTGGCGCAGCGGCGCATGCTTGCGCACAAACAGGTGAACATCGGAGCCGAGCGCGTTCAGCACGCCGGCGATTTCCACCGCGATATAACCGGCGCCGACCACCGCTACCCGCTTCGGCAACGCCGTCAGCGCAAAGAAACCATCGGAATCAATGCCGTATTCCGCACCGGGAATCGCCGGGCGCGTCGGACGACCGCCGGTAGCGATCAGGATATGGTCGGCGGTGATGCGCTCGCCGTTCACTTCCACCGTTTTCGCATCCACGAAACGGGCAAAGCCCTGAATCACCTCGACCTGATTTTTCCCCAGCACGTTATTGTAGGACTGATGGATACGGTCAATGTAGGCGCTGCGGTTTTTGAGCAACGTGTCCCAGTTAAACTGATTGACGGTGACATCAAAGCCATAGTCCGGCCCGTACTGGTGAATGGCCTCGGCAATCTGAGCGGCATGCCACATCACCTTCTTCGGCACGCATCCGACATTGACGCAGGTACCGCCCAGGTATTTGGCTTCAATCAGCGCGCATTTCTTTCCATACATGGCCGCACGGTTGATGGAGGCAATGCCGCCGCTGCCGCCACCAATGGCGAGATAGTCATAATGTCTGGTCATCAGGGCTCCACGCTTGCTTTCGATAAACGTTCAATAAAGATAAATATACCCGTCATACTTCAAGTTGCAGGTGTGTTGGCTTTCCTCGCTCACCCCAGTCACTTACTTGTGTAAGCTCCTGGGGATTCGCTGCGTCGCCGCCTTCCTGCAACTCGAACTATTTTGGGTATAGACCGTATCCCGCCGCCGCATCGATGCTGGCGCTGATGGCGGAATACAACTCACAGTGTAACGCCGGCGAAAAAAATGTAACGCCAGCGAAAAGTGTAACGCTGGAGAAAAGTGTAACGCCAGCGATCGGTATCCGGCAAAGACAGAAAGCGGGATTGTATGAAGAAATGCGCAGCGGTTCGCAACGGTTTTGAAAATCGGTGCGATAGGTAAAATGACGCGATGCTAAAAAAACAGGTTAACTTTCGGAGCCTTGCATGGAACTGATTTTTCTCGGCACCAACGCGGGCGTGCCGACCAAAGAGCGTAATGTCACCAGCATCGCGCTCGATCTGCACGGAATTCGCCCGGCGTTTTGGCTGTTTGACTGCGGCGAAGGCACCCAGCACCAGATTCTGCGCACCCCGGTCAAACCCGGTAAACTGGAGAAGATTTTCATCACCCATCTGCACGGCGATCATCTGTTCGGGCTGCCCGGCCTGCTCTGCTCGCGTTCCATGGCGGGCATCGAGACGCCGCTGACGCTTTATGGCCCGGCCGGGCTGAAAACCTTCGTCGAAACCGCGCTGACGCTGAGCGGTTCCTGGCTCACTTATCCGCTGGAGGTGGTGGAGGTCGTTCCCGGTACGGTGTTCGAGGACCATCAGTTGCGGGTGACGGCGCATGAACTGTCGCACACCCTGTATTGCGTGGGATACCGCATCGAGGAACGCCCCAAACCGGGCCCGCTGGACGTGGATAAACTGGCGGCGGAGGGCGTCAAACCCGGCGCCTATTTCCAGCAACTGAAACGCGGGGAAACGGTGACGCTGGACGACGGGCGGGTGCTGAACGGCTGGGATTACGTCGGCCCCGGTCTGCCGGGCAAGTCGCTGGCTATTTTCGGCGATACCCGCCCGACGCCGGAAGCGCTCAAACTGGCCGCCGGTGTCGATGTGATGGTGCACGAAGCCACTCTGGAAGGGGCGATGGCGGAGCGCGCCAACGAACGCGGGCACTCCACCACCCTGCAAACCGCCGCCGCCGCGCGAGACGCCGGCGCGAGACGGTTAATTATCACTCACTTCAGCGCCCGCTACGGCCAGGAGGATCTGGAACGGCTGCGTCAGGAATGTCAGACGCTGTTCCCAGCTACCGAGGTCGCAACCGATCTCGTCGCCTTTCGGGTATAGCGCCGGGCGGCGTTTAGAGCTTAATAGGATAGGCCGTTACTCCGGCACCACCCACTCGACGCGCGTGTGGCCGGTACCGCCGGGCACCAGCGCCTGATGCAGCCACGGCAGCACGCTTTTCATCTGGGATTCCAGTTTCCACGGCGGATTGATGACAATCATGCCGGAGGCGGTCATACCGTGACGATCGCTGTCCGGCAGCACCGCCAGCTCGATTTGCAGAATACGGCGGATACCGGTGTCTTCCAGGTCTTTGAGCAGGCGTTTGATATGCTGGCGCAGCACCACCGGATACCACAGCGCGAACACGCCGGTGGCAAAGCGGCGATAGCCTTCCTGAATGCCTTTCACCACCGCCTGATAATCGGTTTTCAGTTCATAAGGCGGGTCGATCAGAATCAGCCCGCGACGCGACAGCGGCGGCAACTGGGCTTTCAGCTGCTGGTAGCCGTCCTCACGCATCACCCGCGCCCGATCGTCACGCAGAAATTCCTGACGCAACAGCGGAAAGTCGGTAGGGTGCAGCTCGGTCAGATGAATTTTGTCCTGCTCGCGCAGCAGCTGACGGGCAATCAGCGGCGAACCGGGGTAATAGCGCAGCTTGTCGCCGGAATTATAGGAACGCACCACTTGCATGTACGGCTCCAGTTCCGCCGGAATATCGTCCCGCTGCCAGATGCGGCCAATGCCGTCGAGGTATTCGCCGGTGCGCTCGGCGTGTTCGCTCTGCAACTGATAACGGCCCGCGCCGGAGTGCGTATCCAGATACAGGAACGGTTTGTCCTTCTCTTTTAGCGCGGTAATGATCAGGCTCTGGACGGTGTGTTTCAGCACGTCGGCATGATTGCCGGCATGAAAACTGTGGCGATAACTCAGCATAAAGTGTGGATTTCCGGTCAATGAGGGCGCGTTTGCCGCTAATCGCCACAGTATAAACGGTTAGCGCCGCAAAATAACCCGACAATCACTGCGATCCGTCATCCGGTACTGCAATAACGGAGCTTTTTCGATATATAATCATTTATATATCGACTACCCGGAAACGACCTTCATGAAAAACCACTTTGGCGACGGTATTCTGGCAGGGTTGCAAGCCTCCACGCCGCAATCGATGAGCGACATCCGTCATTACTGCGACGACTACCGCCGCGGCTACGTCTGCGGCTACGCACACCAACGTGCCTCACAACGGGGCAGACAACAGGCCGCGTTCGAAGCCGGGCAACTGTGCCGCCGTTACGGGCTGATGCGCGATATCGTGGCGGAGTTCTTTACCGATGTCAGCAACCCATCGCTGGTGGCGTGGTTTTACGCCGGTTATAACCAGTCATCCTGACTTCTTCGTCCGTACTGCGATGAATGACGCTTTTTCCGGCCGGCGTTGCGCACTGGTGGTATTCGTGATTGTGCCCTCGGCCATTGATTTTCCCCTCATTACCCCCCATGTTAAGTCATCATCAACACATTTCAGGACTGTGCCATGACCAATCCATTGCTTTCCTCCTTTACCCTGCCGCCGTTCTCCCAGATTCAGATTGAACACATCCTCCCTGCCGTGCAGGCCGCGCTGGACGACTGCCGTCAGACTGTCGAGCGCGTGGTGGCGCAGCCGGGTCCGTTCACCTGGGATAACCTGTGTCAGCCGCTGGCGGAAAGTGATGATCGGCTGGGGCGGATTTTCTCGCCGATCAGCCACCTGAATTCGGTCAAAAACAGCCCGGAACTGCGCAGCGCCTACGAACAGTGCCTGCCGCTGCTGTCCGAATACAGCACCTGGGTGGGTCAGCACGCCGGGTTGTACCGCGCCTACCGCGACCTGCACGACGGCAAGCATTACGCCGACCTGAGCGTGGCGCAGAAAAAAGCGGTGGATAACGCCCTGCGCGACTTCGAACTGTCCGGGATTGCGCTGCCGCCGGAACAACAGAAACGCTACGGCGATATCGCCTCCCGTCTGTCCGAACTGGGCTCGCAGTTCAGCAACAACGTGCTGGACGCCACCATGGGCTGGACCAAACTGGTAACCGACGTCAACGAGCTGAGCGGTATGCCGGAAAGCGCGCTGGCGGCGGCCAAAGCGCTGGCGGAAGCCAAAGAGCAACAAGGCTGGCTGCTGACGCTGGATATCCCGAGTTACCTGCCGGTGATGACCTACTGCTCCAATCAGGCGCTGCGCGAAGAGATGTACCGCGCCTACGTGACCCGCGCGTCCGAGCAAGGCCCGAACGCCGGTAAGTGGGACAACAGCGAGGTGATGGCACAAACGCTGGCGCTGCGTCATGAACTGGCGCAGTTACTGGGCTTCGCGAGCTTCGCAGACAAATCGCTGGCCACCAAGATGGCGGAAAACCCGCAGCAGGTACTGGATTTCCTGACCGACCTGGCCAAACGCGCCCGCCCGCAAGGGGAGCAGGAACTGGCGCAACTGCGCGCGTTCGCCAAAGAACACTTCGGCGTCGATGAACTGAACCCGTGGGACATCACCTACTACGCCGAACAGCAGAAACAGCACCTGTATTCCATCAGCGATGAACTGCTGCGCCCTTACTTCCCGGAACCGCGCGTGCTGGAAGGGTTGTTCGAAGTGGTGAAACGCATTTACGGCATCACCGCCAAAGAGCGTCAGGGCGTCGACGTCTGGCATCCGGAAGTGCGCTTCTTCGACCTGTTTAACGATAGCGGCGAATTGCTGGGCAGCTTCTACCTTGACCTGTACGCCCGCGAGCACAAACGCGGCGGTGCCTGGATGGATGACTGCGTAGGCCGCCTGCGCAAAGCCGACGGCGAGCTGCAAAAACCGGTGGCGTACCTGACCTGTAATTTCAACCGCCCGGTCAACGGCAAACCAGCGCTGTTTACCCACGATGAAGTCACCACCCTGTTCCACGAATTCGGTCACGGGTTGCACCATATGCTGACCCGCATCGACACCGCCGGCGTATCCGGCATCAACGGCGTGCCGTGGGACGCCGTCGAGCTGCCGAGCCAATTTATGGAGAACTGGTGCTGGGAACCGGACGCGCTGTCGTTCATTTCCGGTCACTATGAAACCGGCGAGCCGTTGCCGCAGGCGATGCTGGACAAGATGCTGGCCGCCAAGAATTATCAGGCGGCGCTGTTCATCCTGCGTCAGCTGGAGTTCGGCCTGTTCGATTTCCGTCTGCACGCCGGTTATGGCCCGGCTAAAGGCGCACGCGTACTGGAGACGTTGGCGGAGGTGAAAGCGCAGGTTTCCGTGGTGAAAAGCCCGGAATGGAACCGTTTCCCGCACTCCTTCAGCCACATCTTCGCCGGCGGTTACGCCGCAGGTTACTACAGCTACCTGTGGGCCGACGTGCTGGCGGCAGACGCCTTCTCTCGTTTTGAAGAGGAAGGTATTTTTAACCGCGACACCGGTTTGTCGTTCCTGGAAAACATTCTGTCCCGCGGCGGTTCCGAAGAGCCGATGGAACTGTTCAAACGCTTCCGCGGTCGTGAACCTAAACTGGACGCCATGCTGAAGCACTACGGCATTCAGGAATGAGGATTGGTTTACTGACCGAAGCCGGCGCCGACCCCGAGACGCTGGCGATACTGGCCCGGCGCTGGGGGCTGGAGAACGACGCCGCATCATCGCTGGCGCTGGTGCTCACTCCCGAACGGCTGGAACTGCGTAAATGCGACGAGCCGAAGCTGGGCGCCATCTGCGTGGATTTCGCCTCCGGCGCGCTGGCGCACCGTCGCCGCTTCGGCGGCGGACGCGGCGAAGCGGTCGCCAAAGCGGTCGGCATTAAAAAAGACTACCTGCCCGACGTGGTGGACGCCACCGCCGGCCTCGGCCGCGACGCCTTTGTGCTGGCGGCGCTCGGTTGCCGGGTGCGGATGGTGGAACGTCATCCGGTAGTGGCGGCACTGCTGGACGACGGCCTGCAACGCGGTTATCAGGACCCGGAAATCGGCGGCTGGCTGCGCGAGCGCCTGACGCTGGTGCATGCCTCCAGCATCGACGCGCTGTCCGCTATTACCCCGCCGCCGGACGTGGTCTACCTCGACCCGATGTTTCCCCATCGGCAGAAAAGCGCGCTGGTGAAAAAGGAGATGCGGGTATTTCAGACGCTGGTCGGCGCCGACGATGACGCCGATGCCCTGCTGGCGCCGGCGCGCCGCCTGGCGAAAAAGCGGGTGGTGGTCAAACGCCCGGACTACGCGCCGCCGCTGGCCGGCGTACCCGCCCAATCCGCGCTGGAAACCAAAAGCCACCGGTTTGATTTTTATCTGCCGCTGGCGGAGTAACGTCAGGTTCTGGCTGCGCTTTTTAACCGCAGCAGCCAGCCCCCCTGTTTTCCGCAATCGACCGTCCTGCCGCACCCTCGCTAATTTAAAAACCCTCACCCATAAAAAATAGACGGCTAACCGTTCTGGCGATATGTTAACCTTATTACTGAATCCATCCTTGCGCGCCCGCGCATTTAATCTATTAAAATAACGATGAAAATAAACAAATTACCGTTACTGGCACAGGTCTCTGCCGCTCACTGGGTTAGTCATTTTCACATGATGGTGCTGCCGGCGCTGATGCCGCTGATCTCCGCGCAGCGCGGCATCAGTTACGTAGAAATCGGCGTTGCACTCGGCGTATTCAACGTTGTCTCCGCTATTGTGCAGACGCCGATCGGTTTTGCCGTCGACCGCATCGGGCCGCGCCGCACGCTGATCGCCGGGTTGACGCTAGGCAGCCTGTCCTTCCTGTCGCTCGGCCTGTTTACCAGCTACAGCTGGATGCTGATAGCCATGGCGCTGGCGGGGCTGGCCAACGCGGTCTATCACCCGGCCGATTACGCGCTGCTGTCGCGTGGCATCGCCGAAAACCGCATGGGGCGCGCCTTCTCGGTCCACACTTTTTCCGGTTTCCTCGGCACCGCCGTCGCCCCCGCGGTGCTGCTGGCGGTCGCGTCCGTCACCAGCATCGAATTCGCGTTTGTACTATCCGGAATATTCGGGTTGCTGACCGTGCCGATGCTGCTGGGCGAACGGGAAGCGCGTCCTTCCGCCGCCGCGCAGAATAAGCACAGCCAGGCGCCGAAGGTGGCGGTGTTCACCCTGCCGATTCTGTCGCTGCTGGTGCTGTTTATGCTGCTCAACCTCAGCACCAACTCGATTCAGAATTTCTCGGTTACCGCACTGGTGAATGGCTACGATATGCCGCTGACCGAAGCCAACCTGGCGCTGACCGCGTTTCTGTTTACCAGCGCATTCGGCGTGTTGGCTGGCGGTTCGCTGGCGGACAAAACCCGTCACCACGGCATGGTCGCAACCGGCTCACTGGTCATCACCGCCGTGCTGGTCGCCATCGTGGCGATGTATGCGCTACCTTCGCTGGCGACCATCCTGATTCTGGCCGTCGCCGGTTTTCTTTCCGGTATTATCGCGCCGTCGCGGGATATGCTGGTGCGTAACGCCTCGCCGGCCGGCGCCGAAGGTCGGGTATTCGGCGTAGTCACGACCGGTTTCAATATCGGCGGCGCCGGCGGCCCAGTGGTGTTCGGCTGGCTGCTGGATCAGGGCCACCCGTCCGCCATTTTCTGGTCGGCAGTGATCTTTATGGTGGTTACCGCAGTGATGGCGTTGGCGCAGGAACTGTACAGCACCCGGCAGCGGGCGCTGACCGCGTAACAAATATGGGGTTAAAAAAACAGAAACCCGCGTCAGACGCGGGTTTCTGTGGGTCAATCAGGCGGAAGATCGCCGATCAGATATCAATATTCGCCGCTTTCAGGGCGTTTTCTTCGATAAAGGCGCGGCGCGGTTCAACGGCGTCGCCCATCAGGGTGGTGAACAGCTCGTCGGCAGCGATGGCGTCTTTCACCGTCACACGCAGCATACGGCGGCTTTCCGGGTCCATCGTAGTTTCCCACAGCTGTTCCGGGTTCATCTCGCCCAGACCTTTATAGCGCTGAATTGCCAGACCGCGGCGTGACTCTTTCACCAGCCAGTCCAGTGCCTGCTCGAAGCTGGCGACCGGCTGTTTGCGCTCGCCGCGTTCCACGTAGGCGCCATCTTCAATCAACCCGCGCAATTTTTCGCCCAGCTGATTGATTTTGCGGTACTCATTGCCCTGCACAAACGCCAGATCCAGCGCATAATCCGAATCCACGCCGTGGGTACGCACCCTCAGCACCGGTTCATGACGCTCGTTCGACTGACGCAGCAGGAAGCTATAAGTGCTGCCGTGCTGCTCTTTCTCGTTGAGATAGTGAATCAGCGAGTCAATCCACTGCTGAGCCTGCGCCTGATCGTTCAGCATCGCTTCCGTCAGAGCCGGCTGATAGACCAGCGCATTAAGCAGTGCGCGCGGATAGCGGCGCTCCATACGGTCGATCAGCTTCTGCACGCCGTAGTGATCCGCCACCAGTTTCTCCAGCGGCTCGCCCGCCAGCGCCGGTGCGTGAGCGTTGGTGTGCAGCGTGGCGCCGTCCAGCGCCAGCATGATCTGGTACTGGTCCATCGCCTCGTCGTCTTTGATGTACTGCTCCTGCTTGCCTTTCTTCACCTTGTACAACGGCGGTTGTGCGATGAACACATGACCGCGCTCGACGATTTCCGGCATCTGGCGGTAGAAGAAGGTCAGCAGCAGGGTACGAATGTGAGAGCCGTCGACGTCCGCATCGGTCATGATGATGATGTTGTGGTAACGCAGTTTGTCCGGGTTGTACTCGTCGCGGCCGATACCGCAGCCAAGCGCGGTGATCAGCGTCGCCACTTCCTGCGAAGACAGCATCTTGTCGAAACGCGCTTTCTCCACGTTCAGGATCTTGCCTTTCAGCGGCAGAATGGCCTGATTCTTACGGTTACGGCCCTGTTTGGCGGAGCCGCCCGCGGAGTCCCCTTCCACCAGGTAGAGTTCGGACAGCGCCGGGTCACGCTCCTGACAGTCCGCCAGTTTGCCCGGCAGGCCGGCCAAGTCCAGCGCGCCTTTGCGGCGGGTCATCTCACGCGCCTTGCGCGCGGCTTCACGGGCGCGGGCAGCGTCGATGATCTTGCCGACCACGATTTTGGCGTCGTTGGGGTTTTCCATCAGGTAGTCCACCAGACGGTCGTTCATCAGCGATTCCACCGCCGATTTCACTTCCGACGACACCAGCTTGTCTTTGGTCTGGGACGAGAATTTCGGGTCCGGCACTTTCACGGACACCACGGCAATCAGCCCTTCGCGCGCGTCGTCGCCGGTGGCGCTGACTTTGGCTTTCTTGCTGTAGCCTTCCTTGTCCATGTAGTTGTTGAGCGTGCGGGTCATGGCGGCGCGGAAACCGGCCAGATGAGTACCGCCGTCACGCTGCGGAATATTGTTGGTAAAGCAGTAGATGTTTTCCTGGAAACCATCGTTCCACTGCATGGCGATTTCCACGCCGATGTCGTCTTTTTCGGCGCTGAAATAGAACACCTGCGGGTGGATCGGCGTCTTGTTGCGGTTCAGGTACTCAACGAAGGCTTTGATGCCGCCTTCGTAGTGGAAATGATCGGCCTTGTTCTCTTCGCGTTCGTCGCGCAGGCGGATGGACACGCCGGAGTTGAGGAACGACAGCTCGCGCAGACGCTTGGCCAGAATGTCATATTCAAACTCGACCACGTTGGTGAAGGTTTCCAGACTCGGCCAGAAACGCACCGTGGTGCCGGTGGTGTCGGCGTCGCCCGTCACGCCCAGCGGCGCCTGTGGTTCGCCGTGGCGGTATTCCTGACGATGTACCTTGCCTTCGCGGCGGATAACCAGTTCCAGCTTCTCGGACAGGGCGTTCACCACCGATACCCCCACCCCGTGCAGACCGCCGGACACCTTGTAGGAGTTATCGTCAAACTTACCGCCCGCGTGCAGCACGGTCATGATGACTTCGGCGGCGGACACGCCCTCTTCTTCGTGGATGCCGGTAGGGATACCACGGCCGTCGTCCTGCACCGACACCGAGTTGTCGGCATGAATGGTGACGACAATATCTTTACAGTAGCCAGCGAGCGCTTCGTCGATAGCGTTGTCCACCACCTCGAATACCATGTGGTGCAGACCGGTTCCGTCATCCGTATCACCGATATACATCCCCGGGCGTTTACGGACCGCATCCAGCCCTTTTAATACCTTGATACTTGAGGAGTCATAAGAATTCGACATCAACGTTTCTCGCTCATTTAGTCCTGTGATTGAACGGTTATTTTACCCTGTTCCACGCGGAACATCTTGCCATTTTCGCCCACCATGTCGCTAATCTGCTCAGCGGTAATGGCGCTGACGAACACCTGAGCCTGCGTCGCCTTCAGCCGCTCGGCCAGCAGGCGGCGGCGGGTGCTGTCCAGTTCGGAGGCGAAGTCGTCGATCAGGTACAGGCACTTCAGGCCGTTTTGCCGGGTAAGGAACTCCCCCTGCGCCAGCCTGAGCGCGCACATCAGCAACTTGAGCTGGCCGCGGGACAACATGTCCTCGACCGCCACGCCGCCGGCACGGATGCGAAAATCGGCCTTGTGCGGCCCCAGCGCGGTATAGCCCAACTGCCTGTCGCGCTCGAAATGGCGCTCCAGCAGTTCAGCGTAGTCGCTCTCTTTGTCCCAGCCGCGCTGGAAGGAAAAACTCAGGGAAAACTCCGGTAAAAACTGGGCGCAGGTGGAACCGATATCCGCCGCGATGGCGGCGCTGTAGTCGGCGCGCCACTGGCTGATGCCCTCGGCTAACGGCACCAGCTCCCGATCCCAGGCGCGTAGCTGCCCGTAATGACTGACCTGACGCAACGCCGCGTTACGCTGGCGCAACAGCCGCTTGAGGTTGCTCCAGGCGCTGAAAAAACCGGGTTCGTTGTGAAAACAGCCCCAGTCCAGAAAGGCGCGACGGTATTTAGGGCCGCCGTTAAGCAGGGTAAAGCCTTCCGGGGTGATCAGTTGGATAGGCAGCAATTGCGCCAGCTCCGCCACTTTGTGGCCGTCGCTGCCGTCGATACGCACCGTGCTGTCGCCGTCGCGGTTTTTGCTCAAGCCCACGGAACGCTCGCGCTCCTGCCCCTCAATACGGCCGTGCAGAATAAATTCGACCTGCTCGTGGCGAATCACCCTGGCGGCCTGAATACTGCGAAACGCCCGCCCGTGCCCCAGCGTGTAGATGGCTTCCAGCACGCTGGTCTTGCCGCTGCCGTTGGCGCCCACCAGAAAATTGAAGCCGGGAATCAGCGCCAGATCGGCCGATTCGATATTACGGAAATCGCGGATAAGAAGACGGGTCAGCGCCATGTTACAACCATTCTGCTTGATTTCTTGCCCATTCAGGACGTTTTCGCACGCTCACGCCGCCACTCCCGATAACAATATCTCGATAACAATATCTCGATAACAATATCTCGATAACAACACGCCGCACCTGATGGCGCGGCGTGTGAAAACGGGCAAAAGCGGACGCCCGCCGCGCGGGATTACAGACGCATCGGCATGACCACATAGGCCGCCGCCTGACTGGCCGCATCCTCGATCTGGACGCTGGACACCGAATCGGTCAGCAGCAGACGCACGTCTTCGCATTTCAGCGCGTTGAGCACATCCAGCACATAGCTGACGTTAAAGCCGATTTCCATCTCCGTGCCGCCGTATTCCACATCCAGAATCTCTTCCGCCTCTTCCTGTTCCGGATTATTGGCGGTGATTCGCAACTGGTTCTGGTTCAGGTACAGCCGCACGCCGCGGAATTTCTCGTTCGACAGGATCGCCGCACGGGAGAACGCCTGACGCAGCAAGTCGCAGCTCGCTTCCAGCGTCTTGTCCGGGTTTTTCGGCAGCACGCGGCGGTAATCCGGGAAGCGGCCATCCACCAGCTTGGAGGTAAAGATAAAATCGCCGACATGGGCGCGGATATTATTACTGCCGATCTGCAACTGCAGCGGCGTATCGCCGCCATCCAGCAGACGCACCAGTTCCATCACCCCTTTACGCGGCACGATCACCGAATGCGACGGCAGCGACTGCCCGACCGGCATAGCGCACACCGCCAGACGGTGACCATCGGTCGCCACGGTGCGCAGTTCTTCGCCGCCGGTTTCAAACAGCATGCCGTTCAGGTAGTAACGCACATCCTGATGCGCCATCGAGAACTGGGTGGCTTCGATCAGGCGTTTCAGCGTCGCCTGCGGCAAGGTGAATTCCACCTCGCTCTGCCAGTCGTCCAGATTGGGGAAGTCCGCCGCCGGCAGCGTGGACAGAGAGAAACGGCTACGCCCGGAGCGCACCAGCATCCGATCCCCTTCCAGAGTGACGGAAATCTCCGCGCCGTCCGGCAGACCACGGCAAATATCGAACAGCTTGCGGGCCGGAACGGTAGTCGCGCCCGGTTCATGGGGCTGCGTCAGCGCCAGATGCGCCACCATCTCCATTTCCAGATCGGTACCGGTTAGCGATAACCGGCCTTCGCTGACCTGCAACAACAGGTTGCCCAGAATCGGCAACGTCGGTCGCCCGCCCAGCGGGCTGCTGACCTGTTGCAACGGTTTTAACAGATGCTCACGCTCAACGATAAATTTCATGATGTTATGACGATAAGGTTCGGATTAAATTGGAAAAATCTTCTTTGATGTCGTGACTTTCTTCGCGCAACTGCTCGATCTTGCGACAGGCATGCAGCACGGTGGTATGGTCACGGCCACCGAACGCGTCGCCGATCTCCGGCAGGCTGTGGTTGGTCAGCTCTTTGGCCAGCGCCATCGCCATCTGGCGCGGACGGGCCACCGAACGTGAACGCCGTTTGGACAACAGGTCGGCCACTTTAATCTTATAGTACTCCGCCACCGTCTTTTGAATATTGTCGATGGTGACCAGCTTTTCCTGCAACGCCAGTAAATCGCGCAGCGCTTCGCGCACAAAATCGATGGTGATCGACCGGCCGGTAAAGTTGGCGTTGGCGATCACACGGTTCAGCGCGCCTTCCAGCTCACGCACGTTGGAGCGCAGGCGCTTGGCGATGAAAAACGCGACTTCGCCCGGCAGGCGAATATCGTTTTCATCCGCCTTCTTCATCAGGATCGCCACGCGGGTTTCCAGCTCCGGCGGTTCGATCGCGACGGTCAGCCCCCAGCCGAAGCGGGACTTGAGACGATCTTCCACCCCGTTTATCTCTTTAGGGTAACGATCCGACGTCAGGATGATCTGTTGATTGCCTTCCAACAATGCGTTGAAAGTGTGGAAAAACTCTTCCTGCGAACGCTCTTTATTGGCAAAAAACTGGATGTCATCGATCAGCAGCGCGTCCACGGAGCGGTAATAGCGTTTGAATTCTTCGATAGCGTTATTCTGCAGCGCCTTAACCATATCCTGCACAAAACGCTCGGAATGCATGTACACCACCTTGGCATTCGGCTTGCGGGCCATAATGCCATTGCCCACCGCGTGCAGCAGGTGGGTTTTACCCAGGCCGGTGCCGCCGTACAGAAACAGCGGGTTGTAAGCGCCGCCGGGGTTGTCCGCCACCTGACGCGCCGCCGCGCGGGCCAGCTGGTTGGATTTACCTTCCACGAAATTGTCAAAAGTGTGCTTGGGGTTCACGTTGGAGCGGTAGGTATGCTCGGCCGGCGCCGCCGGGGTTTCCCAGCTCGGGCGCACCGGCGAAGCGGCGCGCGCCTGAGGCGCAGGTACGGCGGCGCTGTGGTGGCCGGCTGGAACGACAACAGGCGTCATCGGCTTGCTGCCGACTTCAAAACGCAGTAACGGCGCATCCATGCCGCAGAAATCATTCAACAGTCCATTGATATTATTTATGTATTTATCGCGCACCCAATCCAGCACAAAGCGATTAGGGGCGTAAAGCGCCAGAGTGTTGTCACTCAGTTCCGCCTGTAACGGGCGTATCCACATACTGAATTCTGTGGCAGGTAACTCATCCTGCAAACGGGCAAGACACTGCTGCCAAAGCGAAAGTGACACGGCGGACTCCACTCGAACAAGGTCAATCAAGAAAAGGAACAGACGTTAGTTATGTAACTCATGATTTTTCAGGCACCCGGCTGCGCATGGATACGGCTGCGCCGGGGTGCGCCGCGCGGAAAGCGGCTTTACCGTGACGATCCCGATCCTGGGATCGCTAGCGGGACGGCGGATCATAACCTAAACCACGCCAGAGATCTCCCCTTTCCACACAGTTTCGATCCTTTTTATCCACAGGCTCTTCTTATAGTATGCGCCAACTCCGGCTTTCCGTACGGGCCGTCCGTGCGGTTACCCACAACCCGCCTGTAGATCCCAAAGAGGTCTTAAGCATAAACGTAATCGGGACGATCAGCGGTGATGCGGATCATGATCCCGCCGACAGGATCGCAGGCGGATCCTTGCGCTTTGTCGTAGAGTCCGTATAATTCCCGGCCTGCGCGTAGCGCCTGTTTTCTGTGCTGAGCGGACATTTTTTGTGCTTAGCAGACGAAAAGTCCGGGACGACCGGAAAGTTTCAGGCGGGTAAAACGCGGATGTTAATTGACTCGGGACTGTACAATTATTACAATCCCGCCTCTTTATTATGCGATAGAGGCGTCGGTCACTTTTCACGCCGAGTAGCCAAACGCGTTTACCGTGAAGTCTTAAATCAAGTTTAGGTAGAAATCGCCATGAAACGCACTTTCCAACCGTCCGTATTGAAGCGTAACCGTAGCCACGGTTTCCGTGCTCGTATGGCCACTAAAAATGGTCGTCAGGTTCTGGCCCGCCGTCGTGCGAAAGGCCGTACTCGTCTGACTGTTTCCAAGTAATAAAAGCTAACCCTTCGAGTGGTTACGCTCGCTTTTCCCAGGGAGTTACGTCTGTTAACTCCCAGCCATTTCTCTTTCGTCTTCCAGCAGCCACAACGGGCCGGTACGCCGCAGATCACCATCCTCGGTCGCCCAAATACGCTGGGGCATCCTCGTATTGGTCTTACCGTCGCAAAAAAGCACGTCAGACGGGCTCACGAACGCAACCGCATCAAGCGCCTGACGCGTGAAAGTTTTCGTTTGCGCCAGCACGAACTGCCCGCGATGGACTTTATCGTCATCGCCAAAAAAGGGGTGTCTGAACTGGATAACCGTACGCTAACGGAAGCGTTGGAAAAATTATGGCGCCGTCACTGTCGTTTGGCTCACGCCTGCTGATTGGCCTGATACGCGGGTATCAACGCTTTATCAGTCCGCTACTTGGACCGCACTGCCGCTTTCAGCCGTCGTGCTCCCAATATGGCATTGAAGCAATACGCCGGTTCGGCATGATAAAAGGCAGTTGGTTGACGCTTAAACGCGTATTAAAATGCCACCCTTTGAACCCTGGTGGTGATGATCCCGTACCGCCAAAACCCGACAATAACAGAGAACACTAACGATGGATTCGCAACGCAATCTTCTTCTCATCGCTCTGCTATTCGTAACGTTCATGATCTGGCAGCAGTGGGAAACGGACAAAAATCCACCCGCGGCGACCCAGACCACGCAACAGGCGAATGGCGCTGTAGGCGATGCAGCCAACCAGGGCGTACCCGCCAGCGGTACGGGTAAACTGATCACCGTTAAAACCGACGTGTTGTCGCTGAACATCAACACTCGCGGCGGCGACATTGAAGAAGCCGACTTGCTGGCCTACCCGGCAGAATTGGGTTCCAACCAGCCGTTCAAACTGCTGGAAACCACCCCGGCCTTTACTTATCAAGCGCAGAGCGGCCTGACCGGCAAAAATGGCCCGGACAACCCGGCCAACGGTTCACGCCCGCTGTACACCGCGCCGGCGGATCGCTTTGAACTGGCCGACGGCCAGAATGAACTGCGGATTCCGTTGACCTACACCGACGCCAACGGCGTTAGCTTCACCAAAACTTTCGTGCTGAAACGCGGCGAATACGCGCTGAATGTGGAATACGGCGTCAATAACGCCAGCGCCCAGCCGCTGGAGCTGACCCTATTCGGCCAGTTGAAACAGTCCATTGATTTGCCGTCGCACCGCGACACCGGCAGCAATAACTTCGCCCTTCACACCTACCGCGGCGCGGCGTTCTCTTCCAGCGACGACAAATATCGCAAATACAGTTTCAGCGATATGAAAGAGAACCTGAACATCGCCACGCAGGGCGGCTGGGTCGCCATGCTGCAGCAGTACTTCGCCACCGCCTGGGTACCGGCGGCCGCAGGTAATAACACGTTCTACAGCGCCAACCTGGGCAATGGCTTAGCCGCCATCGGCTTTAAGGCCACGCCGGTTATCGTACAGCCGGGCAGCCAGCAGAACCTGAACGCCACTTTGTGGGTCGGCCCGGAAATTCAGGATAAGATGGCGACGGTCGCGCCGCATCTGGACCTGACCGTGGATTACGGCTGGCTGTGGTTCATCTCCCAGCCGCTGTTCAAGCTGCTGAAGTTCCTGCACGGTTTTATCGGCAACTGGGGCTTCTCGATCATCGCCATCACCTTTATCGTGCGCGGCATCATGTATCCGCTGACCAAGGCGCAGTACACCTCGATGGCGAAAATGCGCATGCTGCAGCCGAAACTGCAGGCGATGCGCGAGCGTATCGGCGACGATAAACAGCGCATGAGTCAGGAAATGATGGCGCTGTACAAGGCTGAGAAAGTGAATCCGCTGGGCGGCTGCTTCCCGCTGCTGATCCAGATGCCGATCTTCCTGGCGTTGTACTACATGCTGATGGGCTCGGTGGAGCTGCGTCACGCGCCGTTCGCGCTGTGGATTCATGACCTGTCGGCGCAGGACCCGTACTACGTGCTGCCGATCCTGATGGGTCTGACCATGTTCTTCATTCAGAAGATGTCGCCGACCACCGTCACCGACCCGATGCAGCAGAAGATCATGACCTACATGCCGGTGATCTTCACCGTATTCTTCCTGTGGTTCCCGTCGGGCCTGGTGCTGTACTATATCGTCAGCAACCTGGTGACCATCGCCCAGCAGCAGCTGATTTATCGCGGGCTGGAAAAACGCGGCCTGCATAGCCGCGAGAAGAAATAACCGGTTGATTGCCCAATCAATCTCAATATAAGGCGGTCACTGACCGCCTTATTTTTTACATCGAAACGATCCCGTAATACCGCCTGAAAACAGGCGAGAATGCAGAGAGAACACCATGAGCCATACCGACACCATCGTTGCCCAAGCCACCCCGCCGGGACGCGGCGGCGTAGGTATTCTGCGCATCTCCGGCCGCACCGCCGCCGCGGTGGCGCAGGCGGTGCTGGGCAAGCTACCCAAACCGCGCTACGCCGATTATCTGCCATTCCATGACGCCGACGGCAGCGTGCTCGATCAGGGGATTGCCCTGTGGTTTCCCGGTCCGAACTCCTTTACCGGCGAAGACGTGCTGGAGCTACAGGGGCACGGCGGCCCGGTGATTCTCGACCTGCTGCTCAAACGGGTACTGACGCTGCCTGACGTGCGCATCGCCCGTCCCGGCGAATTCTCCGAACGGGCATTTCTGAATGATAAGCTGGATCTGGCACAGGCCGAGGCGATTGCCGACCTGATCGACGCCAGTTCCGAGCAGGCGGCCCGTTCTGCCGTCAACTCGCTGCAGGGCGTATTTTCCACCCGCATCCACCAATTAGTGGAAGCACTTACTCACCTGCGAATCTATGTGGAAGCCGCGATTGATTTTCCCGATGAAGAAATCGACTTCCTCTCCGACGGCAAAATCGAAGCCATGCTCAACGACGTGATCGGCGATCTGGGCGCGGTACGCGCCGAAGCGCGTCAGGGCAGCCTGTTGCGCGAAGGCATGAAAGTGGTCATCGCTGGTCGACCGAATGCCGGTAAATCCAGCCTGCTGAATGCGCTGGCCGGGCGCGACGCCGCCATCGTCACCGATATCGCCGGCACCACCCGCGATGTGCTGCGCGAGCATATCCACATCGACGGCATGCCACTGCATATTATCGACACCGCCGGCCTGCGCGACGCCAGCGATGAGGTGGAACGCATCGGCATCGAGCGCGCCTGGCAAGAGATTGAACAGGCTGACCGGGTGTTGTTCATGGTGGACGGCACCACCACCGACGCGGTAGAACCGGCGGCTATCTGGCCGGAGTTTATGGCGAGGTTGCCGAAAACGTTGCCAATTACCGTGGTGCGCAACAAAGCGGATGTCACCGGCGAACCATTGGGCATTGAAGATGTGAATACTTACTCACTTATCCGCCTTTCCGCCCGCACCGGCGATGGCGTAGGCCTGCTGCGCGACCACCTTAAGCAAAGCATGGGGTTTACCAGCAACACCGAAGGGGGTTTTCTGGCCCGCCGCCGCCACTTACAGGCACTGGAGCAAGCGGCACAGCACCTGCAACAAGGGCATGAACAACTGGTCGGCGCCTACGCCGGAGAACTACTGGCCGAAGAACTGCGGCTGGCCCAGCAGGCATTGAGCGAAATCACCGGCGAATTCACCTCCGATGACCTGCTGGGGCGGATTTTTTCCAGTTTTTGTATTGGGAAGTAGCAGTTCCACACGCAGAGAGGCACTTATAGGGTGCCTATTCCCACCCGGTCATTAATCGACTCGACCTGGCCTGCATGCCTTCAAGAATCGCATCTCGGATAGGTGCAGGAAAATCCGCAGGCAGCTGATTTCTGACGTTCACCACAACAGCATCCATCGATTGCGCAAACTCCGTCAGAATACTCTCCATCGATTCTCTGGCAAACCCAACGGCCTGTGCCGTTTGGAAAAAATGCCGTGGAAAGATCTGCTCAATAGCGTATTTCTTACCTCTTGAGCCAGTCAGCCCCATCGCCAGTTTGGCCTCTCTGCGGTCAATTCCCCGCCCGCCCATCGCCGGGTACATCGAGAGAATGTCATAGAAAGGCGTGAGACGATATCGTCCCTCAGATTCAATAAACAGGGAAAAATTTTTCGCATGACCATCCGTTGCGGCCAATAGCCAAAACAGCACCTTAGCCTTCATAAATAGATAACGATCCCTTTGTGGATCAATCGCCCCCAAAAGAACCGACATAATGGCGGAAATACCCGGCCCACCGTGGTTTTCGTATTTTTTGGCGGAAGGAACGCTTAATACCTGGCAAAAATCCTCCTGGGGCAACCGCATAATCCAACGGCCATCCGAAGAATATTTGCGATCAAAACGTTCTACCACCAGCGCTTTTATCTTGCCGGCTTTAATCATAAAACAGTGCGGTACCGGCAGCCCAAACGCCAGGGCAATGAGCATGCACAGATACTCATTCTCAACGCTGTCAGACATATCAATTGAGTAAGAATGACTCTCGATTTTACCAATCGGTAGCTTGATGATGTGGTTAGTTGGTGTGGTATTGAAGGGCAAACACCAGTGATCACTCAGATAGAGCAGCGCCGTCTTTTCCTGTGCGCCAGCAATAGAGATACGAAAATCATCTTCTGCATCAATCATCCCCAGCGGCGCATCGGCCAGGTATCCCGCCAGTATGTTTTCAAGCTGTTGTTCGGATAAAATTTTGTATTCGATCTGTTTTATATCGCCAACAGGTGTCCCCTGCGGCACCAATTGCAACGCCCCGACACTGTCCTGCCCCACTTTAGCCAGCAGGTCAAACGGCTGGGTAGAATCTGCGTTATGTCTGGCGACAATCCGTCTTCTGATATCCGGGTTATCCGGCAATAAATTGTCGAAGAAATTATAAACTTCATTACCTTGATAGGGCTGATGGCGTAGCGGCATCGAGAGCGAGATGGGGCGACTCCCCGGCAACCCAAGCCAGTTCTCATCATAGGAAAAATGATGAGCGCCGCTACCCGTTTTGGTCAACGTCCCCACTCGATAGCCGTTCATGTAAACATCGAGCGCAGCCATTACCACTCTTCCTTCCAGGATGAAGTTGCAGCAGAAGCCTCGTTATTGGCGGCATTTGCGTTTCTGGGAGTAATCGTAAGTTCTAAATTCAATGCCGACAGAATCTTAAAGAAGGTTTCCAGCTTGGTGGAATCAGGGTGTTGTTCGAAGCTGGATACCGTGTCCTGGCGAATACCCACTTTACTGGCTACTTTTCCTTGTGAAAGCTTCTGCGTGATACGAACATCTTTCAGATAGCTGCTAAGCTGTTTGCTGTTGGTGACCTTCATCATTTTATCCTACCGGTTATAGGCGGTAGGATAAATATTACACGCCTCAGCAGGTAAAACAATTATTACACGCTATAGGCGTTAACCTTACAACTACCTGCTATAGCGTGTAATAAGGATGTGGGCAATATGAGGTAAATGCCATAATGAATCCTTCCTCTCCCCGCCTCAAAGAACAATAACCTAATTGTTTTATAAAGAAATTTAATTTTTTATATTGGAAAATAACCCCGCCACCAATCGAAGGCTACCGAAAACCGATGCCGTATCACCCACCCAAAAACGCCTTGCGCCACTCGCCGGGCGTCACGTTAAACTGACGGCGGAAGTGCTGGCGCAACGATGTGGCGGTACCGAAGCCGACCTGCTGCGCAATGGCGTCGATCGACAGCGTAGTGGATTCCAGCAGCGTCTGGCTTTGTTGCAGGCGCTCCGCCATCAGCCACTCGCCGACTGACATGCCGGTGGCCTTGTGAAACTGTCGGGTGAACGTGCGGCGGCTCATTAACGTCCGACGCGCCAGTTCATCAAGGTGATGAGGCTGATCGAGGCGGTTTCTCAGGTAGTCCAGCAGCGCGTTGATTCTGGCGTCCTGCGTGGATACCGGCACCGGCCGCTCGATGAACTGCACCTGTCCGCCTTCCCGATGCGGGGGGATCACTATTCTTCTGGCGACTTTGTTGGCGATCGCGCTGCCGTGGTACTTCCTGACCAGATGCAGGCAGCAATCCAGCCCGGCGGCCGTGCCCGCCGAGGTAATCAGCCGCTCGTCTTCCACATACAACGCATGAGTATCCAGATGGACATTGGGAAAACGCTGCTGAAAATCCTGCGCGAATTCCCAGTGCGTCGCTGCCTTGCACTGCGTAAGCAGCCCAGCCCACGCCAGCACATAGGTGCCCAGGCACAGTCCGACCAGCAGGCTGCCGCGCGCATAGGCCGCCGCCAACGCCGCCAGCAGCGCCGGGTTCGGCCTCTCCTGCGGGTTACGCCAATAGGGCACCACGACGATATCGGCCTCCGCCAGCGCGCCCAGCCCGAACGGGGTATCAACCTGCAACCCCTGTGCGGAACGCAGCACGCCCTCTTCACCGGCGCAAATTCGCAGCCTGAACAGCGGCTGCCCCGGCAGCACATCGCCGAAAATCATGCAGGGCACCGATAAATGAAACGGGCTGAACTGATTGCAGGCCACCACCGCGACCGACGGAATATGCATGCTCACGTCTCGTTCCTCCTGCTTCGTCATCACCCGGTCCAAATACCCGTTACAGCATACAGGACTCGCCATCCGCCGGGATCAACACCTGAGGCGCCACGCCGTTTTGCTGTAGAAAGTCACGCAGGGCCGCACGGCTTAGCGCCGAATGATTAACCGCTTCCATGTGGCTGGCGATCAGGGTCGCACTGGGCGCGTGTTGCGCCACAGCCAACACATCCTGCTGGTTCATGATGATCGACCCCAACCCGACGACCTGCGCATCGCCGCAATTGAGAACAATGACCTCCGGCGCATAGCGACGCAGGTTTTCAGCCACATCCGCATTCCAGACCGTATCGCCTGCCAGATATAGCGTTTTTTCCTGCGGGTGACGGAACACCACGCCGCACACCTCGCCCAATCTGTCGCGTAACACGTCAATAATCGCGTCGCTGCCATGCTGACCCGGTGTTTTGATCAACGTGATATCGCCAAATGCGCTCTGTTCGGTCAGCAGACGAACATCGCCAAACCCGGCGGCCCGGATCGTTTCCCGGTCTTGTTCGTGCTGGGCAAATATCGGTAATGATTTGGGCAGATGAATTTTAGCCGCATCATCCCAGTGATCGAGATGGGTGTGGGTAACAATCACCGCATCTACACCGGCAAACAGGTTCTCCAGCGAGAGCGGCAGGTCCACCAACGGGTTACGCAGATGGCTGTTCAGCGTGCCGTCGAAACCGGGATAAGCGCCTTTTTCGGCCAGCATCGGGTCGATGAGAAAAGTTTTACCGGCAAAGCTGATTTTCAGCGTGGCGTTTCTGATCTGAGTAATATTCATGATGGTATTCCCCGGTCTTAAGCATATTGCGGATAGTCGTCATTCTGCTCGGAAAATCGTACGCCCGGCAGCGGCCCGAAGGTCATTTATCGATACATTCGGGCCAAATTGGTCCTTCAACAAACCGCAGCTGGCCGGCGACCAGTCAATATCGCCATCAATAAATATTAATGGACGTAATTACTTTATATTTATCTATTAAATTTAGAATAAGAAAAACTTGTTATCCTGAAATGATCGATCACGCTATATTCATTATTGTAAATCTGTAATCGGTTTATTTTATTCATCTCCTTTAAGGACAAAGGAAATAATATGAACGAGTTATTAACCAACCCGCTTGAACTGAATGGATTCGCTTTTGTCGAGTTTGTTACCGACGCTCCGGAAACACTCTCGGCGTTATTTGTTTCTTTAGGATTTACACGGGTCGCGCACCATCGCCACCGCGATATTTCACTCTTTCGACAGAACGACATCAATTTTCTTCTTAATAATACCGCTACCGCTTTTCCGCAAACTTTTCTGCAGGAACACGGCGCAGGCGCCTGCGGCATCGGATTTTACGTCAGGGATGCCGCTCAGGCTTATGAGCAGGCAATCCTGTCCGGCGCCAGACCGGCAGACCAGACTGTCAGTCCGGGGGAAATCATGGTGCCGGCGATCGAAGGCATTGGCGGTTCAAAAATCTACTTCATCGAGACACATCACACGGGCATAGATATTTTCGATATCGATTTTACGTTTATTCCCGGTGTGGAAAGAAAGCCGAAAGGATTCGGGCTGCATACCCTTGATCACCTAACCAATAATGTCTATCAGGGCAGAATGAATTACTGGTCAGAATTCTATAGCCGAATATTTAATTTTCAGCAGATTCGTTATTTTGATATTGCTGGCGAATATACCGGATTGCACTCCAAAGCCATGATGGCGCCGGATGGTAAAATCCGTATTCCGCTGAACGAAGAGGCGGAAGGCAGCAACGGACAGATTCAGGAATTCCTGCGCCGCTTTAATGGCGAAGGGATCCAGCATATTGCGATGCAAACCGACGATATTCTGACTACGCTCGATCGGTTACGTCAGGCGGGGTTACCGCTGATGACCGCGCCGTCCGATACCTACTACCAGATGGTGGAAGAGCGCCTGCCCGGCCACGGCCGTGATCTCGCCGCCCTACAGACGCGCGGCATTCTGATTGACGGCAATACCCGTAACGGGCAGAAAAAACTGCTGCTGCAAATTTTCTCGGAAACCCTGATCGGCCCGCTGTTTTTTGAATTTATCGAACGGGATGGCGACGACGGTTTTGGCGAAGGCAACTTCAAGGCGTTGTTTGAATCCATGGAGCGCGATCAGCTGGCGCGCGGGGAAATCAAGGCCACTGGAGCCGCATAGCGCTTATCGGCACGGCCTTGTGTGGATATAACAAGGCCGTTCCACCAATTGAATACCGACGGCATTACCGGGGCTGACACCTCATCATGAGTTAACGTCAGGTGTTACCCATTTTTTGCTCATAGCTTCTGCGCGCATCGCAAATGGTACGGTGATGTGCATCCGCCCACTGCACCAGCGTCTCCATCGGCTGCAGAAAAGAGCGCCCAAGCTCGGTGAGCTGGTATTCCACCCGCGGCGGCACCTCGGCATAAAGCGTACGCCGGACAAATCCATCTTGCTCCAGTAATTTCAATGTTTTGGAGAGCATTTGCTTGGAAATATCGCCAATACGGCGCATCAGTTCATTAAAACGCAACGTGCCATCACTCAGGGTTTCCAGCACCAGCAGGCTCCACTGATCGCCAATGCGATCCAGCACATCGCGTATCGGACAAGCCTGTTCAAAGACAAAAACATCTTTTTCAGCAACGGTTTTCGGCATCGCACACTCCACAATGGTCAGCTTGCAGTGACCAGATAACAAACGGGTGACTTCTTGCGCGGCGATCGGGCTTTGCGCATAATCCTTACAATGGTCTACATATTAGACCTTTCCCTTAATGAAGACTATAAGGAATGGAACATGGCTCATATTGCACTTATCGGCGCGTCTGGCAACGCAGGTTCTGAGATTCTCAAAGAGTTGTCCGCACGTGGTCATCAGATAACCGCGATTGCCCGTCACCCGGAAAAAATCGCCGCGCTGCCCGGCGTTACCGCCAGAAAAGGAGATGCACTGGATGAGACTGAATTGACGGCGCTGTTTGCAGGCCACGATGCGGTAATCAGTGCGGTCTATTTTACCAAGAGTAATCCACAGACGCTTATCAATGCCGTGCGCGCCGCGGGTGTGAAACGTTATCTGGTGGTCGGCGGGGCGGGCAGCCTGTTAGTCGCGCCGGGCCAGCGTCTGGTGGATCAGCCGGGCTTCCCGGAGGCTTACAAGGCAGAAGCCACCAAGGGTGCCGATTTTCTCGACCTGCTGAAAACCGTCACCGATCTGGACTGGACCTTCCTGTCGCCGTCCATGATGTTCGTTCCCGGTGAACGTACCGGCACATTCCGCCTCGGCCAAGACGATCTGCTGACCAATGAGCAAGGCAGCAGTATCTCGTTTGCGGATTACGCCATTGCGCTGGTGGATGAAGTAGAAAAACCGCAGCACATTCGCCAGCGTTTCACCGTTGGCTACTGAGTCACACCCGATGTGACGGGGATTGGTTTCCTGTGTCCAGGCTCTATCCCTTTTCCTCGGCAGGCTGCGGATTTTCCGCAGCCTGTTTTTTATCAGGTTATGCCTATTCCTGCGCAGCCCGCAGCAGACTGTCGCCTTCCAGCCGGTAACGGATCCACTCGTTTTGCGGCGCGGCGCCCAGACTGTCGTAGAAATCGATAGCAGGCTGGTTCCAGTCCAGCACGCTCCACTCCAGCCTTCCGCAACCGCGTTCAACCGCCAGACGAGCGATGTATTTCAACAGCGCCTTACCGGCTCCCTGACCGCGATAATGCGGCGACACGTACAGATCTTCCAGATAAATGCCGTTGCGTCCCAGCCAGGTGGAGTAACTGGTGAAGAACACCGCAAACCCGATCGGCTCGCCGTTCCATTCGCAAATCAGCGCTTCGGTGGACGAACCTTCGCCGAACAGCGTTTGCTCGATTTCCTGCTGGTTGGTCTTCACCTCGTGCAGCGCTTTCTCATACTCAGCCAGTTCACGAATAAAATTCAGGATGGTGGCGGAATCCTGCCGCGCCGCCCAACGGATATGTAAGGTCATAAGGAGATCTCGGTGATTGATTCGTCAGGCTGCCAGCTTAATCGCCAGGTTATAATGCATGAAGTGCAATATTATCAATTCATGGTGAAGATTATGCATCCTCAGTTACGGCGCCTCGACCTCAATCTGTTGCTGGTTTTTGACGCCATCTTCCGGCATCAGTCGGTCACCCGCGCCGCCACTGAGCTTGCCATGAGTAACTCGGCGTTAAGCCATGCCCTGAGCCGGCTACGCAAGACGCTGAATGACGAACTGTTTTACCGTTCCGGTCAGGAAATGCGGCCGACGGTCTTCGCGCAAAAGCTAGCTGCCACTATTGGCGACGGGCTGCGTTTGCTGGAACAGGGATTCAGCCTGCGCCCCGGTTTTGACCCTGCCAGCAGCCATGAATCCTTTACTTTTTCGGTCACCGACTATACGGCGTTTTGCGTTTTTCCAGCATTAACCGCCGCGATCCAGTCGCGGGCGCCCCACCTGCAATTTCAGTTGATTCACAGCGATCAGAAAGTCGCCTTTGAGGAACTGCTGGCCGGCCGCGTCGATTTCGCCCTCGGTTTTACCGAATTCGCTGACCACATGCATGAAGACATTCATGACATTGACTGGATGGAGGATGATTACGTGGCGATCACGGCAACCCAGTGTAGAGACAATCTGACGCCGCTATCGCTGGAAGAGTACCTGAACGCCCGTCATCTGGTGATTACGCCCTGGAATGAAATGCGCGGCGCTATCGACTACGAGCTGGATAAACTGGGCAAACAGCGCACCATCGCGCTGCGGATGCCGTCGTTGCTGGCTGCGCCCGCTATTATCGGGCAAAGCAACCTGCTGATGACGCTACCGCGCTTTGCCGCCAGCCACCTTGCCGCGCTCACCGACTGCGCACTCCATGAGCTACCGTTCCCGGTGCCGCCTTACCGCGTCAAAATCTATTACCACCAGCGTCATCAGCGGCGAGCGGCCGATCGCTGGCTGGCGGCGCAGATTCAGCAACTGGCGCCGCTTTCCCGGCCAGCCGCGTCGGCGTAATTTGCAGGTAACGTGCGCGCCACCAGAAGGGTAACGCGAATATCAGGACTCTTCGTCCAGATGCGAGGCCTGTCGGCTGCACACCAGCCATACGCCGGCAATAATCAGCGCGATCGCCAGCAGTTTGCCGGTGCTGAAGGTATCGGGAAAAATCGGCAGCGCCACCGCCAGCCCCCACACCAGCACGTAACTGAGGCTCAGCAGTGGGTAGGCCCGGCTTAACGGCAGAAAACGCAGGGCGTTAAACCAGCTCAGCATTGAGAAAGCATACGCCGCCAGCCCCACCAGTACCGCGGCAGCGGCGACCGGCAACACCAGCATGGCGAACATAAACGGCAGCGGTTCCGTCAACGAGGGCAGTTGGGACATCCCCCATTTCATCGACAATTGTGCTGCGCTGACCAGCAACACACTCAGCAGCGCCCATCCATAGCCTTTCACGCGATCCCTCCCATCAAGATTACACCGACAACAATCAGCACAATACCCACCGACTGACGCAGACTAATGGCCTCCCGCCACAGCCAACGCGCCGCCAGCGCCACCAGAATAAAATTCAGGCTCAGCATCGGATACGCCACGCTCACCGCCACCCGCTGCAACACCGCCAGCCATAGCACCATCGCCAGCCCAAGCAACAACAGGCTTATTCCCATCCACAACAGAATATGGGCGCGATGAGAACGGCCGCCGCTCTGCCAACTGGCGGCCTGTTTCTGGCTAAGCTGACCGGCGCAGGTCAACAGACTGACCAGCAGAATCAGCAGGTAATTGGTCATTGCTGACGATACCACAATAAAGCGACTCGCCCTCGCCGGTCAGTGTAATCCGCCGGCGGTACGCCGGTGATCGGATCAGTCGCCGAAGAGAATATCAGCACCAGCGAGACATTGCCTTCACGGCGATGCGCCGCCAGCCAGTCGGCAAACTCGCTGGCGGGCACCATGCGACTGGCGCTGTCCGGGTACGACAAACCGTACTCCAGTTCACCCTGATTATCGTACATCAGAATATCGCCGCGTTTTTGTTCCCAGCCAACCGCGGAGGCCATACCAACGCTGTTCGCCAGAATGTAACGGCTCTGCGACAGGCGGGACTCAACCTCGCTCGTGCGCAGGAACCACTGCGGATGCTTGCTCTCCATCACCCGCTGCGGAATCGCCATGCCAATCAACAGGGCGATGCCCAGCGGGCAGACCGCGGCCCAGTACCAGCGAGTCGCCGAATGACGCAACGTCCACCATCCGACCAGTCCCCAGAACAGGAACGCCACGACGCCCAGCGCCACTTTGGCGGTTTCCTGCGGCTGATAGAGCGGGCGATGCGACAGTCCCCACGGCGCCAGCACCAACACCACGATCAGCGCGCACAACAGGCCAAACACCAGGTTGATCCAGCCGTTGAGAGTCAGCAAGCGCGGACTCAGCAAGGTAGTGGCGCGTCTGGCCATCAGGATCGCCAGCGGCGCGAAACAGGGCAGAATATAAGTCGGCAACTTGCCTTTGGCGATGCTGAAAAACAGGAACGGCATCACCACCCAGCCCAGCAGGTAGAACGCACCGCTCTCCTGACGCCGCTCACGCCAGCCCTGCAACAGCGACGACGGCAGCAACGCCAGCCACGGCAACACCCCGGCGATCAACACCGGCAGGTAGTACCAGAACGGCGCTTTGTGCTGAGCATTCGCGGAGTCGGCGAAGCGCTGAATATGTTCGACCCAGAAGAAATAGTGCCAGAAGTCCGGCTCCTGGCGCGCTATCGCCAGCGCCCACGGCAGCGACACCGCCACCGCGCTGACAATCGCCAGCGGGCCGTACAGCAGCACCTCTTTCCAGCGCCGCTCCAGCGTGACCCACGGCAGCACCGCAATTACCGGCACCGCCAGCGCCAGAAAGCCCTTGGTCATGAAGCCCATGCCGCACACCACGCCCAGCAGCAGATAACCGCCGATTTTACTGCTGCGGGTGGTGGCCTGCGCCGCGCCCCAGAAGCTGCACATCGCCGCCGCCAGCCACAGGGTGATGATGGGGTCGAGCACCGCATAGGTGCCGATACCGTACACCAGCAAGCAACTCAGATAGATGGCCGCCGCCAGCAGCGAAGTACGCCGTTGTTGCCACAACCGCTGCGTCAACCAGTAAATCAGCGCCGCCGTCAGCAAAATGGAGAACACCGCGCCGGCACGCACGCCGGCGTTATTGTCGCCCAGCAGCCACTGGCCGATGTTATTCACCCAGTAGCCGGCGATCGGTTTTTCAAAATAGCGAATCCCCAGAAAATGCGGGGCAATCCAGTTGCCGCCCGCCAGCATTTCCCGGCTGATTTCCGCGTAGCGGGTTTCGTCCGGTTGCCATAACAGTCGGCCATTGAGGGGAATAAAATAGTAGAGTAGCAACAACACCAGCCACAGCGTTGTCTGACGTGCGTATTTCATCAGGCCGCCTCCACGGTCTGCTGACATCCCAACCAGCCATCGCGTCCGGCGAGGGAACCCCGCACCACGCGACCGACCGGCAATGTATCCGGATCGTCCGGCAGCAATTCGCTCAGCGGACAAAAGCGAATGCCTTCCTGCTCCGCCAGCGCCAGCAGTTCGCCGAACTGATCGCTCATCACTATGCCTTCCACTTCGGCATGAATGGTATAGACCGGCGTACCCTGATCCTGATGGATTTTATCCAAAATATAACGGTTGAAGTCGGCGGCGCTGGTTTCCCGGCCGACCGCTTCATCCCAGGTGGGCAGCGTGACCGGAATCTGTACCGTACCGGTGCTGCCGTCGTTAAGCAGCGGGCGGAACGGCGCGGTGCCGCGGCAGTCGCTGTTGTAGCGAAAGCCAAACTGCTGTTTGGCTTCCACCGCGGTTTGATCCGCGCGCCAGCCGGCCACCGCCGAGCACATTACCGGCTCGCCGGTAATCGATTGCAACGCCTCGTAAGCCAGCCGGATCTGCTGTTCCATTTTGGCCTGATCCCACACCCCGGCCCAGGTTTGCCAGGCGAAGTGATCCCAGGCGTGCAGCCCGACTTCGTGCTGCCGGGACGCCGCGCGGATCGGCTCCGGCAAACCGCGGCCGATCACCCTGCCCGGCCAGGCAGTGCCCGCCAGCAGGATGTCCCAGCCATACAGCGATGCTGCGCGCGAGCGCAGCATCTTCCACAAAAACACCGGTCGAATCAGGCGCCACAAATGGCGCCCCATGTTGTCGGGCCCGACGCTGAAGAAAAAGC
This sequence comes from Dickeya sp. NCPPB 3274, assembly GCF_000406205.1. Lineage (NCBI taxonomy): Bacteria > Pseudomonadati > Pseudomonadota > Gammaproteobacteria > Enterobacterales > Pectobacteriaceae > Dickeya > Dickeya sp. NCPPB 3274. The sequence continues at coordinate 4,936,306 of NZ_CM001979.1, forward strand.
TGGCCCGGACGCCATAGACGTCCAGCAACTCCAGCAGGCGGGGCACCCCCACCCGCGTGCCGCGCCAGGTATCAACGTCGATCCGTAACCCTACTTTTCTCATTCGCTGTCCTGACTGAATCGACCGGTTTCAACGGTCTGGAGGAAGAAGTCCAGCGTTTCCGCCACGGTTTTTTCCATCTCGATGGTCGGCTGCCAGTGCAACAGGCGTTTGGCGTTGCGGATGCTGGGCTTGCGGTGCTCCACATCCTGATAGCCTTTGCCGTAGTAGCTGCTGCTTTCCACTTCGCGGAAACCGGCGAACGGCGGGAACTGATTACGCAGCGGATGCTTCTCAAAGCTCTCCAGCAGCTGTTCCGCCAGTTGGCGAATGCTGGCTTCGTTGTCCGGGTTGCCGATGTTGATGATCTGGCCGTCGCACACGCCGTCTTTATTCTCGATGATGCGGAACAGCGCTTCGATACCGTCTTTGATATCGGTAAAGCAACGTTTCTGACGACCGCCGTCAACCAGCTTGATCGGCGACCCTTCCACCAGGTTCAAAATCAACTGGGTGATGGCGCGGGAGCTGCCGATGCGCGCGGCGTTCAGGTTATCCAGACGCGGCCCCATCCAGTTGAACGGACGGAACAGGGTGAAACGCAGCCCTTCTTTTTCGCCGTAAGCCCAGATCACGCGGTCCAGCAGCTGTTTGGACACCGAGTAAATCCAGCGCTGTTTGTTGATCGGCCCGACGATCAGGTTGGAGTTGTCTTCGTCGAACACCGGGTCGGTACACATGCCGTACACCTCGGAGGTGGACGGGAAAATGATGCGTTTTTTGTACTTCACGCAATCGCGGATGGTTTTCAGGTTTTCTTCGAAATCCAGCTCGAATACGCGCAGCGGGTTACGGGTGTACTCGATCGGGGTGGCGATCGCCACCAGCGGCAGCACCACGTCGCATTTCTTGATGTGGTACTCGATCCACTCGGAGTGAATGCTGATGTCCCCTTCCACGAAGTGGAAGCGCGGGTTGCCGAGGAAACGTTCGATAGCATCGGAACTGATGTCCAGACCGAACACCTCGTAGTTGTCTTCCTGCAGCAGGCGCTCGGTCAGGTGGTTGCCGATAAAACCGTTCACCCCGAGGATCAGCACGCGGGTGCGGCGTTTGACGTTTACCACCGGCGTGTTGTTGAGGATGGCGCCCGTCACCAGACCCAGGCTCTGGGCCAGTTGCGCACCCTGCAGATAAATACCGTTGTCGCCCTGACCGGTGACGATTTCCAACGCGTCACCGCCGCAGGCAACCACCAGCGGCGAGGTGCTCAGCACGGTGCCCGGTCTGGCGGCGGCGAAATCAGTACGCACCTTCGCTTGCCAGATAATGAACTTCGTCGTGCCGACGAAGCTGAACGCGCCCGGCCACGGTTCGGTCACCGCACGCACCAGGTTATACAGGGTACGCGCCGGCTTCTGCCATTCAATACGCCCGTCTTCCGGGGTACGACGACCCACGTAAGTGGCCTGGCTTTCATCCTGCGGAATATCATTCGCTTTACCAGCGGCGATGGCGGGCAGGTTGTCTTTCAGCAACAGCTCGGCGACATCACGCAGCTTGCGGTGCAGGCTCAGCGCGGTATCGCTCTCGTCGATCGCCACACGCTGCTGCGCCACGATATTGCCGGCATCGGCGCGCGCCACCATACGGTGCAGGGTCACGCCGGTTTCGGCTTCGCCGTTGACCAGCGCCCAGTTCAGCGGCGCCCGGCCGCGATAGCGCGGCAGCAGCGAACCGTGCAGGTTGTAGGCGCCGTGCGCCGCGCTCTGCAAAATGGCGTCGCTCAGCAGGTGACGGTAGTAGAAGGAAAAAATGACGTCCGGCGACATGGCGGCGATGCGTTCCACCCACAGCGGGTGGTTAACGTCTTCCGGCGCGAATACCGGGATGCCCAGCTCCGCTGCAGTGCGGGCTACCGATCCAAAGAACTGATTTTCCGCCGGGTTATCCGCGTGGGTAAACACCGCTTCCACGGTATAACCAGCTGCCACCAACGCGCGGAGTCCCACGCAACCGAAATCATGATAGGCAAAAACAACAGCTTTCATTCTTCATTGTCCTGTTCAGAAAATCGTGGATCATTGCCAACAATACGTTGAATAAAATAACGGGGACGGGCGCGGACATCGTTGTAGATTCGTCCGATATATTCCCCCAATAGCCCCATACCGACGAACTGGGCGCCGATAAAAGAGAACAACACGGCGAACAGCGTAAACACCCCGTCCGCCGCCCAGGCCGCGCCGAAAAACAGACGCAGCAGGATCAGCAACAGCGCCAGCGTGAAACCGGAGAGCGCAATCACGCTGCCCACCACGCTCAGCAAACGCAGCGGCGTAGTGGTCAGGCAGGTCACCAGGTCATACATCAGGTTAATAAGCTTCATGAAGCTGTATTTGGAATCGCCAAACTCGCGCTCGGAGTGGCGCACCATAATTTCGGTGGTGCGGCGGGCAAACGTATTGGCGAGGATCGGGATAAAGGTGCTGCGCTCATGGCAATGCAACATGGCGTCGATGATATGGCGGCGATAGGCGCGCAGCATACAGCCGTAATCGTTCATGGCCTTGCCAGTGGTGCGCTGAATCAGGTGGTTGATCATGCGCGACGCGGTTTTACGAAACAGGCTGTCCTGACGATTTTCGCGGATGGTGCCCACTACGTCATACCCCTGATCCGCCGTGTCCACCAGCCGGGAAATTTCTTCCGGCGGGTTTTGCAAGTCGGCATCCAACGTGATGACAAGATCGCCGGACACATGACTGAACCCGGCCATGATCGCCGAATGCTGCCCGTAGTTGCGGTTGAGAATCACCGCTACCACATGGCTGCCCGGCGCCTGCGCCGCCTCGGTCAGCAACGCGGCCGAGTCGTCGCTGCTGCCGTCGTCCACCAGCAGAATTTCATAATCACGGTTCATTTGATCACAGGCGGCGGTGGTGCGACGAATCAATTCCGGCAGGCTCTCCTGCTCGTTGAAAACCGGAATCACCACCGAGACTTTATTGATTGCTTCCATGTCTGACATCAGCGTTTCCCCGCCAGTTCAGTTAACGCATCCACCACCCTGTCCACATCCTCGTCGCGCATATCCGGGAACAGCGGCAGAGAACAGATTCGGGCCGAGTTCCAGTCGGTGTTCGGCAGGTGCAGGTTGGTGAAACGTTCACGATAGTATTTCTGGGTATGGGCGGCGCGGAAATGCAGACCGGTGCCGATGTTGCGTTCTTTTAACGCCTGCATCAGCCCGTCGCGATCGATGCCGCAACGCGCTTCATCCACCCGGATGATAAACAGGTGCCAGGCGTGCTGGTGCGGCCATGACGGCAGCGTCAGCGGCTGGAACGGCAAAGCAGCCAGTTTTTGCAGATAACGCTGCGCCAGCGCTTCGCGGCGCGCATTATTGGCGGCCAGCTTTTCCAGTTGCACCAGCGCAATGGCGGCGCTGATATCCGGCAGGTTGTACTTGAAGCCCGGCGAAACCACTTCCGCCTGCGGCGCGCGCCCCTGCACCATGCGATCGAACGCGTCTACCGCCAGACCGTGGAATTTCAAACTGCGAATGCGGTTGGCCAGCTCGTCGTCGTCCGTCACCACCAGACCGCCTTCAGCACAGGTCATGTTTTTGATGGCGTGGAAGGAGAAAATCGCCGTGCCCTCGCCGCCGACGTGACGACCGCGGTAGTAGGTGCCAGCGGCGTGAGCGGCATCCTCAATCACCGGAATGCCGTGACGGCGGCCGATGTCACGAATAGCGTCGATATCTGCCGGCGCGCCGGCGTAGTGAACCGGAATAATGGCTTTGGTGCGGGGAGTAATGGCCGCTTCAATCGCTTCCGGCGTCACCATCAGGTTATCGCGGTCCACATCCACCATCACTGGCTCAGCGCCCAGCAGCACAATCATGTTCAGGGTGGAAACCCAGGTGAGCGACGGCGTGATCACTTCATCGCCTGCGCCGATCCCCAGCGCCATCAGGGTGACGTGCATCCCGCCGGTCGCAGAGCTGACCGCAATGGCGTGTTTCGCGCCCGTCAGTACGGCAAACTGTTGCTCCAGTTCATGATTTTTGGGACCAGTGGTAATCCATCCGGAACGAAGAACCTGCCCGACCGCGGCAAGTTCTTCCTCACCTAACGCGGGGCGTGAGAAAGGTAGAAAATCAGCCATGTAAAAATTCACTCTCAGGTTAAATCGATGATTATTGGTGTGGCGAGATAAATCTTCATACCCGTCATCCTTCAAGTCGCAGGTGCGTTGGCTTCATTACGCAGCCCATGAATGGGCCTCGCCCGGCGGGACCGCGGCAAACCGCGCTCAACTCCGCTCCCGGCAGCGTTGCCACTCGCACCAGTCACTTACTTATGTAAGCTCCTGAAGATTCACCCGGTTGCCGCCTTGCTGCAACTCGAATTATTTGGGGTATATACACTCTGGTAACATCGCCGTCCCGCCATCGGAATCGGATCTGGGGATAAATACGTCAGGGAAAACCGCTCCTTAGTCCTTGCGAAGGATAAGTAGAAAAGCAATTAATGACAGTAATATGACCATCAATAATGTTGTTCATCTGACCTTGGCAGATGAGCATAACGAAGATTTCTTAGTTGAATATTAAGATGCTTCTTTTTAGCTGATGTTCAATCCGTGAGAAGAGTAGCAAGCTATGTTTAAACCCATCATCAATAAAATGGTGTTCAACCGCAAACATTCATCCATCCTCAACCGTATATAAACGCACGAAAAATAAGATTTTTTTCGTGACAGAAATCACACTGACATCAAAACAAAAAAAGAATTACGATTTCTTGCAATGTTATTAAAAACTATCAATACGGAAATAAATCTTATTCATAAAAATTACTTATCTTGCTATGAAATAGTGCGCGGATATAACAGCGCTTTCTCGCCCATCGCTGGCTCGCCGTCCATCCCGCTTTTCTCTCATATTCTTTAATTATCATCAACAAAGCATAGTAAGGTTTTCTGATATGGCAACAGAGTTGTCGGCCATTTGGGGTACATAACAGCGGAAGTGATGAGCACCCACTTTCCCGTTGCAATACCATGAGGTTTAAGGGTGATGTTATAACTTATAAATACGGGATAAACGTTATTGGCATGTCGTCGATTAATTCCATATATGAGAAATCAGTATCGCTTTACGCTCCTTCTTTTCAGGCTATTTTTGTCTTTTTTGATAACTGCATGAAAAATTTTGGTTATTTTTACCCCACATTATCTGTTCTATATCAAGATTCATGCCGACCCGAGTCGCTAGGATAAACCCCAATAACTGAGGGGATCGTTATTTTTTCTCCTGACGAGACAGGTACCAGGCCCCTTCCAGAATCACTTTCTAAGAGCCTATCCCAATTGTTTTCAGGCTATTTTTGTCTTTTTTGATAGCTCGGATGACAACATTTTGGTTATTTTTACCGGACATTATTTGTTCTGTCTCAAGGTTCGTGCGGAGCCGAGTCGCTCGGATCGTACCCGTATTACGTGAGGGTTTCGTTCATTTTTTGGTCCTGACTGGCCAGTGTACTAGGCTTCTTGGAGAATCAGTTTCTAAGAGTGACCCGCTCAGGTTGGTTTCGTCACCTTTCGCCTGCCCGGCAGGCAGTTCCGACGCAACGCAGCCAGCAATCACAGCAGACATCCCGCATTGATTAAGTGAGCGCACACTTACTTAATTTGATGAAGGCACGCCTGAAAATGACCGGCGGGTCATACGCACACCCAATGCTGTACATGTCGGGAGAGGATATGAATCAGTTTGTTATCGCAAATGCGAAGGATTGTATCGGCTGTAATGCCTGCGAGATTGCCTGTGTGATTTCCCATAATCACGGGCGTTATCCGGAAAACAGGGACGACTTTCACCCCCGGATCAGGGTGTTTCATCAGGGAGAACAGCATACCGCGGTGACCTGCCGCCATTGTGAAGACTCCCCCTGCGCGAAAGTGTGCCCCACGCAGGCGCTGATCAGAAAGCAGGATGGCATTCAACTGGTCGCTGAAAAGTGTATCGGCTGTAAAACCTGCGTGCTGGCGTGCCCGTTCGGCGCCATTACTGTCGAGACCCAGCCACAGGGCGCCACCGCCCATAAATGCGACCTCTGCATTGGTCGTCCGCAAGGACAGGCCTGTGTGGAAGCCTGCCCTACTCAGGCGCTTCATCTGGTAAGTGAACGCTCACTTGAAGAACAGCGCCGCACGAAGCAACTGCGGATGGCGCAAACCGCCATTCCCGGCACGCCGCGCGCGGTTCCTACCTTTACCGAGATAGCGTGTAGCCCGCTGGACAAGCGTAAAAACTGGCCGCGCCGGGATGCGGTAAAAAAACCGCTGGAAGAACGGGTAAGCACGTTTAACGAGATTTATCACGGCTTCAACGCCGAACAAACCCTCGATCAGGCCAGCCGTTGCCTGCACTGCGGCCAGCACGCCGTCTGCGAATGGACCTGCCCGCTGCACAATAATATTCCCGAGCTGCTGCAACTGGTGCAGAAAGGGCGCATTCTCGACGCCGTCGAACTGTCGCACCGCACCAGCAGCCTGCCGGAAATTTGCGGCCGGGTCTGCCCACAGGATCGGTTATGCGAAGGCGCCTGCACGCTGGGTAGAGGTTACGGCGCCGTAACCGTGGGCAACATTGAGCGCTATATCACCGATACCGCGATGAGCATGGGCTGGCAGCCCGACCTGAGCCGGGTCAAACCCACCGGCAAGCGGGCGGCCATCATCGGCGCCGGACCGGCCGGGCTGGCCTGCGCCGATGTGCTGGCGCGGCACGGCGTACAGGCGGTGGTGTTTGACAGGCATCCTGAAATCGGCGGGCTGCTGACATTCGGCATTCCGGCCTTCAAGCTGGACAAGTCAGTGCTGACCCGGCGCCGGGAAATATTCAGCGCCATGGGGATCGAGTTCCGGCTTAATACCGAAGTGGGAACCGATATCGCTATGACGCAGTTGCTGGCGGAGTTTGACACCGTATTCCTCGGCGTCGGCACCTACCGTTCGATGAAAGCCGGGCTGGAAAATGAAGACGCTCCCGGCGTGTACGACGCGCTGCCGTTCCTGATCGCCAATACCAAACGGGTAATGGGATTACCTGAATTGCCCGACGAACCTTACGTGTCGATGCAGGGTAAGCGGGTGCTGGTGCTGGGCGGCGGCGATACCGCTATGGACTGCCTGCGTACCTCGATTCGTCAGGGCGCCGCGTCGGTCACCTGCGCCTATCGTCGTGATGAAGCCAACATGCCGGGCTCGCGTAAGGAAGTGAAAAACTCCCGTGAAGAAGGCGTGGAATTTCTGTTCAACGTTCAGCCGCTCAAGATCTGCCTGAATGATGACGGGGAAGTGTGCGGGATCAGCCTAATACGAACCGAAATGGGTGAACCGGACGCCAGCGGCCGCCGCCGGCCGAAACCGGTGCCCGGCTCCGAGTTCGTTCAGCCAGCGGACGCAGTGATCACCGCGTTCGGTTTCCAGACGCACAGCATGCCGTGGCTGCAGGACGCCCATATCGAGCAGGATCGCTGGGGCCACATTACGACCACGCAATCCGGTAACCGACACCCCTGCCAGACCAACCATCCTCAGGTATTCGCCGGTGGGGATGTGGTGCGCGGCGCCGATCTGGTGGTCACCGCCATCGCCGATGGCCGCAAGGCCGCACAAGGCATGCTGCGGGTGATGGGGCTGGAGAGTCAGGATATGTCGCTACCGGTCGACACGGTGGTTCAGCAGGAGAATCGACCATGAATCAGTTTGTGATTGCGGACGCCGCCAAATGCATTGGTTGCCGCACCTGTGAAATCGCCTGTGCCGTCGCCCACGCGGGCGGGAACCAACAAAAATTGCATAAATCGCATTTTTTTCCGCGCCTTAAAGTAATTAAAAATGCTAACGTGAGCACGCCCGTGCTGTGCCATCAGTGTGAAAACGCACCGTGCGCCAGCGTCTGCCCGCACGATGCGCTGGTGCAGCATCAAGACAGCATTCAGGTCATCTCGTCGCGGTGTATTGGCTGCAAAAGTTGCGTCATCGCCTGCCCGTTCGGCGCCATCAATGTGGTGTCGCGGTCAGCCGATGACGAGACGCCTGCCCCATCGCTATCAGGCAGTGAAGTCCATAAATGCGATCTTTGCATCGGCGTCGCCGACAGCCCGTCCTGTGTGCGCGTGTGCCCAACGTCGGCGCTGACGCTGGTAACGACGCAGGCGCTGGCCGAACGGGTTCTTGAAAAACAGCAACGTTCCGCATGGCATCACGCGGATATCCATTTGCGCTGATGCCTTTTTGCCCGTGATGCCAGGATGCGTTCACGGGCAAGCGGCGCAGGCCGTGTCGCCGCGCCCTATTGACATGATGTGATGTAAGCCCGATTTTGGTTTCAAATAAAATAAAATCAGTTTTAATAAAATGTGCTTTTTGACGTATTCTGCTCGGACATAGATAATTATCGCCGATTTATCCGCCAGTTTCTCTTTGGCACAGATATTTGTCTGACCATTTGCGTCGGAAATGAACTTCACAGAGCAGTCATTCTACTAAAAATTATCAGGTTTTTTTCGTTGGCATCATGGAGTGAATATGACCTGTCATTTCGTCAGGTGGGCAAGCACGGAAGCGTTACCCGATCTGCAGCGGTTATCGGATGACCTGATTTCATCCACGCACAGCTTTTCAGTGAAGCGCCGCGAGCGCTATCTGAAAAGCCGCGCGCTGCTGGCAGAGATGATGTTTTATTTCTTCGGTTATCCGGTTCTTCCGCCACTAATGGTTTCGCCGAATGGCAGACCTTGTTTTGTTGATCCGCATCTGCCTGATTTCAGCCTCGGCTACGCAGGAAACACCATCGCAATCCTGCTCAGCGAGGAAGGGAAAGTGGGCATGGACGTGGAAATTGTCCGCGTCTGGAGTCGTGAAACGCCGTCGCATCTGCAAACGCAGACCCACGCGGAAAAAGCCTGGATCGACGCCCAGCTTGATCCGCTGGAAGCCGCCACCCAGTTATGCACTATTCGTCAGTCGGTACTGAAAATTCCCGGTTTCAATACCGGCGGTCCGGAATCGCTGAAATTGCATCCGGCCTCAGGTCGCCTGCGGTCGCGGCATATTCCGGATGTGGAAGTGATCAGTGATATTGATGACTATCTGGCCTGGGCCTGCGCCCATACGCCTCGCCTCGACCGGTTGGTGATGTGGAACTACACCTCGGCCTACGGCATGCGGAAATCCGGCGAAATCGTCCAGCAGCAGCGTCAGTCGCGGCGCTATATCAAACTGAGCAGCCACGCGACGGAAAACGCCCCGCCGCAGTACGCGATGTAGCCGGCAGGAGAACGGAAAAGGACGCCAACAAGCGAGCCGGGGCAATCCCGGCTCGCCAGTGATTAATGGGCGTCGATAAACACGATTTTCAGCAGGAACAGCACCGCCACGGCGATGACGCACGGGCTGATGTCGCGCCAGCGGCCGGTCGCGGCTTTCATTACCGCATAGGAAATGAAGCCCAACGCGATACCTTCGGTAATCGAGAAGGTGAACGGCATCATCACGGCGGTCACGAACGCCGGTACGGATTCGGTCAGGTCATCCCAGTTAACGCGCGCCAGGCTGGCGGTCATCAGCACGCCGACATAAATCAGCGCGCCCGCCGCCGCATACGCCGGCACCATGCCCGCCAGCGGAGACAGGAACATTACCAGCAGGAACAGAATCCCCACGACCACCGCCGTCAAACCGGTACGACCGCCGATGGATACGCCGGAAGAACTTTCGATATAGGCGGTCACGGATGACGTGCCGATGAACGAACCGGCCACCGAGCTGATGCTATCCACATACAGCGCCTGCTTCATCTGCGGGAATTTGCCGCGGGCATCCACCAGACCGGCCTTGTCGGTCACGCCAATCAGGGTGCCGGAGGAGTCAAACAGGTTCACCAGCATGAAAGAGAAAATCACCCCGGACAGGCCCAGATTCAGCGACCCGGCCAGATCCACCTGACCGACCACATTGCTGACGCTCGGCGGCATGGAGAACACGCCGGAGAATTTCACATCGCCCAGCAGGGCGCCCAGCAGCGTGGTCACCGCGATGGAAATCAGCACCGCCGCATGGATGTTGCGGGACGCCAGCACCACGATAATGAAAAAGCCCAGCGCGCCCAGCAGCACGCTATGCGAGGTCAGCTTGCCGACCGACACCAGCGTTTCCGGATTCGGCACGATAATCCCGGCGTTTTTCAGCCCGATCATGGCAATAAACAGGCCGATGCCGCTGGCGATGCCCAGTCGCAAACTGAGCGGAATATTGGCGATCATCCAGTAGCGAACCTGGAATATCGTCAACAGCAGGAAACCCACCGATCCCCAGAAGATTGCGCCCATCGCCACCTGCCACGGCAGGCCCATAGTGCCGACCACGACAAAGGCGAAAAAGGCGTTCAGGCCCATCGCCGGCGCCAGCGCCACCGGCAGGTTAGCCAGCAGACCCATGAAAATACTACCAAAGGCGGCGATCAGACAGGTGGTGACAAACACCGCTTTGGTGTCCATCCCGGCGGCGCCCAGAATCTGCGGGTTGACGAAAACGATATACACCATCGTCAGGAAGGTAGTGAACCCGGCAATGGTTTCGGTACGAGCGGTGGTGCCGTGCTGCTTCAGTTTGAACACGCGATCCAGCAGCCCCTGCTCAGCAGCGGAACCAGACTGAGATTTATCCATGATAAATGACCCAAAGAGAAGAAAGGAAAGATAATCGCCCGGTATCCTATACCAAAATGCGGAGCAGTTAACGCGCCGACGGGCTTTTTTTTCCCGACGATAACAATTTTCTATATCTCCAGCCTGTTCGCAGCGGTTTCGCCTCACTTCCCGACGGGAAAACGTTTGTCCGCTACAGAGATAAGCGTCAGCAAATCCCGTATTTCCACAAACATCGCATTATCCTGTCAGTCAGGTAAAGTGGGGATTTTCGTCCTTCAACAAGGAATGCCCATGTCCCGGATTGAATGCGTATTTTTCGACTGCGACGGCACGCTGGTGGACAGCGAAGTCATTTGCTGCCAGGCCTACATCAATATCTTTATTCCTTACGGCGTGCAGCTGCCGCTGGATGAAGTGATCAAAACCTTCAAAGGCATGAAGCTCTACGACATCATCGATCGCATCAGCGAGCGTTTCGGCCTGACGGTTTCAACGGAGCAGATGGAACGCCATTTTCGTCAGGAAGTAGCGCGGCTGTTCGACCTCTCGTTGCAGCCGATTGCGGGAGTGCGGGACGTATTGGCGGCGTTACAAACGCCCACCGCGGTGGTGTCCAACGGACCGGTCAGCAAAATGCAGCATTCGCTGGGGCTGACCGGCCTGCTGCCGTTCTTTGGCGAGCACCTGTACAGCGGCTACGACATCGGCAAATGGAAACCGGACCCGGCGTTGCTGCATCACGCCGCGCAGCAGATGGGGGTGACGGTGGAAAACTGCATTCTGGTGGAAGATTCGGTCTCCGGCACGCAGGCCGGCATTGCCGCCGGCATACCGGTGTTCTACTACTGCGCCGACGAACATAACGCGCCGATCCATCACCCGTTGGTGACGATGTTCCACGACATGGCGCAGTTACCGGCGCTGTGGCAGGCACGCGGCTGGGCGCTGACCACCGCCTGACGGCTCAGGCGGATTCATGCAACAGCGACTCCGGCGAGCTTGCCGGTTTTCGTCTGCCGAATAGCCGGCGCCGGACGGGTTTCGGCCCGGCACGAAAACGCCTGCTGACGCCCTGCGCCAGCAGGTCCAGCAACAGGCAAAAGATAAAATAGACCAGCGCGATAAACAGGAACACTTCGGTCGGGTAGACCATACTGCGGTTGTTGACCTGCGTCGCCAGAAAAGTCAGTTCGCCAACGCCGACAATGTAAGCCAGCGAGGTGTCTTTAATCAGGGAGATCCACTGGTTGATGAACGACGGCACCATCATGCGCAGCGCCTGCGGCAACACGATGTGCCACAGCGTCTGCCAACGCCCCAGCCCCAGCGACATCCCCGCCTGCCACTGGCCGCGGCCTATCGCTACGATGCCGGCTTTCACGCCGTGCGCCAGATAAGCGGAGGCGATTAGCGCCAGCGCGCACACCACGGTGGTGATTTCGGGGATATCGACGCCAAACAGCATCGGCAGCAGGAAGTAGGTCCAGAAAATCAGCATGATCACCGGAATCGCGCGGAAAAAGCCCAGCACCATCGCCAGCAGTCCGCCAGCCCAGCCGCGACACATCGCCAGCGCCACCCCCAGCCCGGTGCCCAACACCGCCGATGCGATCCCGGCCATCAAACTAAGCGCCAGCGTCAGCGCCGCGCCGCCCAGCGGACCGTCCGGAAAGGTGCCCCACATCAGGTAGCTAAAATTGTCGCGGATGATCGCAAAATCCATCTCAGTGCTCCTTTAGCGGTTGCCGGTGCTGGCGCCACTGCCCCCAGCCTTCCAGCAGGGCGATCACCACGATATAAAATACCGTCGCCACCCCGAACGCCTGAAACGTGCGCAGGGTTTCGGTTTCCACCTGGCGGGAAGCATAAGACAGCTCCGCCACGCCGATCGCCATCGTCAACGATGAGTTTTTAATCACGTTCATGTACTGGCCGAGCAACGGCGGCAGCGCGATGCGCAGCGCCTGCGGCAATACGACATAGCGCATCGCCTGCCAGCCGGTCAGCCCCAGCGCGCAGGCGGCGTATTTCTGGCCGTGCGCCACGCCGGCGATGCCGGCGCGAATCTCTTCAGCGATAAAGGCGGCGGAATAGAGCGTCAGGCCAAACAACCCGGCCAGAAACTCAAACGACGGTCCGTTTAGCCCGAGCAGCGGAATCACGTGCGGGCTGTTAAGCCACTGCATCAGCCCGGCGGGCAGCAACTGCGCCGCGCCGAAGTACCAGAAGAACAACTGCACCAACAGCGGGGTGTTGCGAAACAGGGAGCAATAGGCGATCGCCAGCCAGCGCAGCAGCGGCGCACGGCTATCGCGGCCGGCCGCCAGCACCAGCCCCAGCGTGGTCGCCAACACCACGGTGGCGGCGGCTATACCGAGCGTGACCTGAAAGCCTTGCCACAGCCATTGCAGATACTGCGGCGCCAGCAGCCAGTCGGCCAGCCATTGTCGGATAGATTCATCAGTCATCATAAACAAGAAGGCCCCCGGGATGGGTCCGGGGGCAAATCACAACCATCAAGTAAGAAACTACGGTAACAACTATCGGATGGAGAATACTGTCGCAGCGTACTCAAGCTTTGGGTTGCTGATCCAGCGGCGCGATGTTGAAATCGCCGCGCGGCTGGGCAGACGGCGTTTCCGGCCCAAACCAGCGGTTATAAATCTTCACCGCCTCGCCCTGTTTTTCCAGATTCAGCAGGATGTCGTTCACTTTTTGCGTCAGACGATCCTCGCCTTTCGGAATACCAATGCCCTGATACTCTTTGGTGATGCTGAACGGAGAAATTTCAAAGTCGGCTTTCTGCGCCGCCGGCAGGTTGCCCAACAGCCCGACCAGCTTGGCGTCGTCCTGCGTGATGGCCTGCACGTTGCCGTTACGCAGCGCGGTGAACGCCAGCGGGGTATCGTCGTAGGAGATCACTTTGGCGGTCGGGTAGTGTTCCCGCAGGGTGATTTCCTGCACGGTGCCCTTGTCGGCGCCGATACGCAGATTTTTGATATCGTCCGGCGTTTTCAGCACGCCTTTGCGGGCGATGAACTTCTGGCCGGTGGCGAAATAGGGCACGCTAAAATTGACCTGTTTGGCGCGCTCGTCGGTAATGGTGAAGTTGGCTGAAATCAGATCCACTTTTTTCGAGCTCAGTAGCGGAATGCGGTTGGCCGGGTTGGTGGCGCGCAGTTCTACTTTGACGCCCAGCGCCTTGCCGATGGCCTCCGCTACGTCCACATCGTAGCCCACCAACTTTTTGCTTTGCGGATCGACATAACCAAACGGCGGATTGCTGTCGAACACCGCCACTTTCACCACGCCCGCTTTCTGGATGTCATCCAGCTTGTCGGCCTGCGCGTTGCCAGAGAGAGAAACCAGTCCTGCCAGAAGTGTTAATGCAAAAAGAGAATGCTTCATTTTTATCCGCCCATCAGCTGTCGTTTATAAATGGTTTTTATAACCTATTGTTAATTCGCTAAATGCAGGCTAACAGCGGCTCTAGCGCACCGGAAATAACATAAACTCCCATAATATGAACTTATGTTATATCCGGTTGGCGGCAACCACGGCTGACAGGGCGGCGATGCAGTGATACAGATGCGGCGTTACCAATGACAACGCCCCGCACAGGCGGGGCGTTGAGAGTATCGTCGGTAGCAAACCAGACTTATTCCGGCTTTTCGGCGTCTTTCTGCGCCAGCATTTTTTCCAGCGCGTCGCCGCCCAGATGACGGAAGTCCTGGCCTTTGACGAAGTAGAAAATAAACTCGCAGATGTTCTGGCAACGGTCACCGATACGTTCGATGGAGCGGGCGCAGAACAGCGCGGTCAGCACGCTGGGAATGGTGCGGGAGTCTTCCATCATGTGGGTCATCAACTGACGCACAATGCCTTCGTACTCTTTATCCACCTTCTTGTCTTCCATGTAGATGCGCTTGGCTTCATCCAGATCCATACGGGCGAACGCGTCCAGTACATCGTGCAGCATCTGTACCGTGTGGTTGCCCAGCGACTCCAGGCTAACCAGCAACGGCTGATGCTGATGGGAGAATTTCTCCAGCGCGGTGCGGCAGATTTTGTCCGCCACATCGCCGATACGCTCCAGCTCGGAAATGGTCTTGATGATCGCCATCACCAGACGCAGGTCGCTGGCGGTAGGCTGGCGTTTGGCGATGATGCGCACGCACGCCTCGTCAATGCTCACTTCCATCATGTTTACTTTGGCGTCGCCTTCGATCACGCGCTGCGCCAGTTCCGCGTCCTGGTTATGCATGGCGGTGATGGCGTCGGTCAGTTGCTGTTCCACCAGCCCGCCCATGGTCATCACCTGGGTGCGGATGCTTTCCAGCTCGGCATTAAACTGACCGGAAATATGTTTGTTCAGATTGAGGTTTTCCATGATACTCCCGTAATCAACCGTAACGACCGGTGATGTAATCTTCGGTCTGTTTCTGCCGTGGCGCGGTAAACAGGGTATCGGTATCGCTGAACTCAATCAGCTCGCCCAGATACATAAACGCCGTATGGTCGGAACAACGCGCCGCCTGTTGCATGTTATGCGTCACGATCACCACGGTATAGTCTTTCTTCAGTTCGGAAATCAGCTCTTCGATACGGCCGGTGGAAATCGGGTCCAGCGCCGAGCAGGGTTCGTCCAGCAGCAGCACGTCCGGACGAATGGCGATACCGCGGGCAATGCACAAACGCTGCTGCTGACCGCCGGACAGGCTGTAACCGCTCTGGTGCAGCTTGTCCTTGGTTTCCTGCCACAGCGCCGCCTTGGTCAGCGCCCACTGTACGCGCTCGTCCATCTCCGCACGCGACAGTTTCTCGAACAGGCGCACGCCGAAAGCGATGTTGTCGTAAATCGACATCGGAAACGGCGTCGGCTTCTGGAACACCATGCCCACTTTGGCGCGCAGCAGCGCGATATCCTGGTTATCGGTCAGGATATTGTTGCCATCCAGCAGGATATCGCCTTCGGCGCGTTGCTCCGGATAGAGCTGATACATTTTATTCAGGGTACGCAGCAAGGTGGACTTGCCGCACCCTGACGGACCGATAAACGCCGTCACCTGGTTTTTGGCGATATCCAGCGTGATGTTTTTCAGCGCATGAAATTTTCCGTAATAGAAGTTCAGGTTGCGCACCTGGATTTTGCTGGCGGATGTCTCTGTGACCATACTCATCAAGACTTCTCTCTTCTGGCGAATCTGGCGAACGCCGCCTGCGCGACGCCCGGATATTCATTAATATTGCTGGTAATTTTTTTAATGTTGCTGACTAATGCGTCTTCTTGGCAAACAGCACGCGCGCCACAATGTTCAGCAACAGCACGCAGAGGGTGATCAGCAGTACCCCTGCCCACGCCAGCCCCTGCCACTCTTTGAACGGACTCATGGCGAACTTGAAGATGGTGACCGGCAGGTTGGCGATCGGATGCATCAGATCCGTGCTCCAGAACTGGTTCGATAGCGAGGTAAACAGCAGCGGCGCCGTCTCCCCGGCGATACGCGCCACCGCCAGCAACACCCCGGTGATGATGCCGGAAACCGACGCCTTCAGGGTGATGGCCGAAATCATCTTCCATTTCGGCGTACCCAGCGCGTAGGCCGCTTCACGCAGGCTGTCCGGCACCAGTTTCAGCATGTTCTCGGTGGTGCGAATCACGATCGGCACCTGCAACAGCGCCAGCGCAATTACCCCCGCCCAGCCGGAAAAGTGCTCCATTTTAGCCACCACCAGCGTGTAAACGAACAGCCCCACCACAATCGACGGCGCCGACAGCAGAATGTCGTTAATAAAGCGAATCACTTCGGCGATCAGCGACTTGCGGCCGTACTCCGCCAGATAGACGCCGGCCAGGATCCCCAGCGGCGTGCCAAACAGCGTCGCCCACAGGATCAGCAGGCCGCTGCCGACGATAGCATTAGCCAGACCACCGCCCGCCGTATTGGGCGGCGGCGTCATTTCGGTAAACAGCGACAGCGACATGCCGTCGATGCCCTTGGTCACGGTGGACATCAGAATCCACACCAGCCAGAACAGACCGAACGCCATCGTCAGCATCGACATACACAGCGCGATGCGGTTTTTCTGACGGCGCCAGGCCTGCATCTTGCGACGGGTTTCCAGCGAGTCAGAACGGTTTTCAATGCCAATGCTCGCCATCAGCGCGCTCCTTCGTTTTTAGCCAGACGCATGATCATCAGCTTCGAACAGGCCAGCACGATAAAGGTAATCACGAACAGGATCAGGCCCAGCTCCATCAGCGCCGCGGTATGCAGCCCGGTGTCGGCTTCGGCGAATTCGTTAGCCAGCGCGGAGGTGATGCTGTTGCCCGGCATATAGAGCGAGACGCTGTCGAGCTGGTAGGTGTTGCCGATGATGAACGTCACCGCCATCGTCTCGCCCAACGCACGTCCCAGCCCCAGCATGACGCCGCCAATCACCCCGTTTTTGGTGAACGGCAGCACGATGTGCCAGATAACTTCCCAGGTGGTGCAGCCGATGCCGTAAGCCGATTCTTTCATCATCACCGGCGTCTGTTCGAACACATCGCGCATTACCGCTGCGATGTAGGGGATGATCATGATGGCCAGAATCACCCCGGCCGCCAGAATGCCGATACCGAACGCCGGCCCGGAGAACAGGGTGCCGACCAGCGGGATGCTGGAAAGCACATTACCCACCGGTTGTTGGAAATACCTGGCGAACAGCGGGGCGAACACAAACAACCCCCACATGCCGTAAACGATACTCGGGATCGCGGCCAGCAGTTCAATCGCCACGCCCAGCGGACGTTTCAGCCAGCTCGGCGCCAGTTCCGTCAGGAACAGCGCGATACCAAAACTAATCGGAATGGCGATGATCAGCGCGATCAGCGAGGTCACGATGGTGCCGTAAATCGGTACCAGCGCGCCGAATTGCCCGGCGGGCGCATCCCACTCTTTGGTCCACAGGAAGGAGAAACCAAACGTTTTGATACTCGGCCAGGAGGCGAAAATCAGGGAAACGATAATTCCGCCCAGCAACAGCAACGTCAATAGGGCCGCCAGTCTGACCAGCGCCCCGAAGAGAATGTCGCCCTGTTTTCCCGGAGGTGTAATGGTTGGCTTGTGTTCAGCCATACGTCTCTCTTCTTTCAGATAACTGCGTTTTTCAGATAACTACGTCTTTAATCAGGTCATTGGGGGAACCCCAATGAATGTCAGAGGTGGATACCCCGTTTCCGGTTTATCCACCTCTCGGTACTCACACAACCGATCCTGCTAACCGCAATCAGTACAGCGCTTTACCGCTGCTGTCTTTGATCTGGGTTTTCCATGCTGCGCGCACCTGAGCAATCACTTCTTTCGGCAGGGTAGAATAATCCAGCGCTTTGGCCTGATCGCCGCCTTTGGTGTAAGCCCAGTCAAAGAACTTCAGCACTTCTTTGCCCTGCTCAGGCTTGCTCTGTTCTTTGTGAATCAGAATGAAGGTGGTAGAGGTGATCGGCCATACATCGGCGCCTTTCTGGTTGGTCAGGTCCTGTGCGAAGGACTTGCTCCAGTCAATGCCTTTAGCGGCGTTGCTGAAAGACCCTTCAGTCGGGCTGACTGCTTTGCCGTCGGCAGAAACCAGCTTGGTGTAAACCAGGTTATTCTGCTTGGCGTATGCGTATTCAACGTAACCGATCGACCCCGGCAGACGCTGAACGAACGCCGCGATGCCGTCGTTGCCTTTACCGCCCAGACCAGTCGGCCAGTTTACGGTGTTGCCCGCGCCAATCTTCTCTTTCCACTCGCTGTTCACTTTAGCCAGGTAGCTGGTGAACACGTAGGAGGTGCCGGAACCGTCGGCACGACGCACCACAGCGATGTCCTGATCCGGCAGTTTCACGCCCGGGTTCAGTTTGACGATGGCTTCGTCGTTCCATTTCTTGATTTTGCCCAGGTAGATGTCACCCAGCGTTTTGCCGTCCAGCGTCAGCTCGCCGGCTTTCACGCCCGGCACGTTGACAGCCAGTACGATACCGCCAATCACGGTCGGGAACTGGAACAGACCGTCCTGAGCCAGTTTGTCATCCGTCAGCGGCGCATCAGACGCACCAAAATCCACGGTCTTGGCGGTAATCTGTTTCACGCCGCCCGAAGAACCGATGCCCTGATAGTTAACTTTGTTGCCGGTTTCTTTTTCGTAAGAATCAGCCCACTTTGCATAAACCGGAGCGGGGAATGTCGCACCTGCACCAGTGAGGTTTGCCGCGGCAAAAGCAGAAACCGCCGTCAGAGAAAAACTTGCAGCAACGATACTGGCAACAGTGGTACGCATGAGTTTCATAATCCCTCCTGTGGGATACTTAGACGTGTAGACCCGGAGCTATTGTTTAATCAGAGTGTAGTTTGCTGGTGGAGAAAATAGGTCAATTCGGTGACAGTAAAATGTACGCAATATGACAGTTGTGTGACAGGTGAGTCAGAACCGGGTATGTCTGTCCGGCTGAGACAAGCATTTATTTAACAATCTATACAATACTTTCAACGAGATACTTCTATGAATCCCCAGTTCCGGTAAAATCGCTTGTCACACATGCTATTTAGACCTTGAATATGTCCGTCTCTGGCTAAAGGAGTGAAGCACAGTCATGGCAACCGACTTTGAAGACGCCTGTCATCGCCACTGGAGAGATGCAGAAATCCTGTTTCATCTGGGACGCTGGGCAAATGCCGATCATCTTTATGGCTTCTCGGCAGAGAGCGGGTTAAAAAAGTTGATGCAGGAGTTTGGTATGCCCTTTGACGCGAATAGGGACATGCCCAGTGAACGCCTCGACCAAAAACATATTGATGCTATTTGGCTACGTTACGAAACTTACCGCAGCGGTCGAAACTACCTCTTATCTTCACTAAATCCTTTCGATGACTGGAAAGCGTCACAACGTTATAGCAACCAGCAACAGTTCACACAAATTGAGGCGGAAAAACATCGCAACGGAGCCAAACAAGTCCAAAATATACTTAAACAAGCTAAAACGGACGGCGCGATATGAAAACCTTCGACCAGCTTTTGCCTACTATTGAAGGCATTCTTAAACCTCACACTGATCTTATCAGTCAGATTAAACCCGTGGCGATCAACCGAGATCTAAACGGTAAAGTCAGGTTAATCGTTGCCGAATCGCTCCAGAACAATCCCGAACATCAGGCTGCGATTGACGCGATTGCCGCACAGTTCTCAACGGAACTGGCGCCTCACAGCTTTGCGCCCGACAACACCGTCTTATATGAACCCAATGTCGAGTCGGTTTATCAACGTGCAGTCCACTTTGCACTGGCTGATGATATTCCCGGCGTCTATGTGGTTGATAGATTAGCGACGGAAAGCCGCTGGGATATGATCACACCAGAGTCTGAAGGCGCCAGCCGCATTGTCTTTTTTTCTATCAAAGGCGGCGTTGGCCGCTCAACCGCGATGGCCGCTTGCGCATGGGCGCTGGCGCAAGCTGATAAAAGAGTCATGGTGCTGGATCTGGATCTTGAGTCTCCGGGTTTATCCACCGCTTTGCTACCGGAAGACCGCCGCCCAACTTATGGCATCGCTGACTGGCTGGTGGAAGACCTGGTCGATAATGGCAACAGCCTGCTTGATGACATGATCGCCACCAGTACGCTATCCCATGACGGCGACATTTACGTGATACCGGCACATGGCAAACACCCAGGCGAATATATCGCCAAGTTGGGTCGAGTCTGGATGCCCAAAATAGATCGTAACGGCAACCGGGAAAGCTGGTCCCACCGGCTCAATCGTCTGATTGACCAGTTGGAAGAAACGATTAAGCCTGATGTGATTTTGATTGATTCACGCTCTGGAATAGATGAAGTGGCTTCCAGTTGCGTTACCGATATCGGCGCCAATACCGTGTTACTGTTTACACTGGATGGCGAGCAAACCTGGTCAGGGTATCGGGTGTTATTTGACTATTGGAATCGGTCGGGCAAGGCTGCTGATATCCGTGAGCGTTTGCAACTTATCGGTGCCATGATTCCTGATGATGAACGACGCGAGAGCTACTTTTCCGGGTTGTGTGAAAACGCTTACGAACTGTTTTCCTCCACGCTTTATGACGAAGTACCGCCGGGTGAAACAGTGGAGAATCTGTTCAGCTTCGAGATGAACGATGAATCAGCGCCACACTATCCGTGGGCGATTCGCTGGAACAGAGGATTCTCCGCACTCACGTCGCTACATTCCCGATTTGCGCAAAACACGATAGACTCCGCCGAAGTAACATCAATTTTCGGCACGTTAATCGAAGGTATATACCCAAAATAATTCGAGTTGCAGGAAGACGGCAACCGAGTGAATCCCCAGGAGCTTACTCAAGTAAGCGATTGGGGTGAGCGAGGGCAGCCAACGCACCTGCAACGTGAAGTATGACGGGTATACAGAGTCTAACCAGCTATCCCGGAGAGCATGATGA
Organism: Dickeya sp. NCPPB 3274; assembly: GCF_000406205.1. Lineage (NCBI taxonomy): Bacteria > Pseudomonadati > Pseudomonadota > Gammaproteobacteria > Enterobacterales > Pectobacteriaceae > Dickeya > Dickeya sp. NCPPB 3274. The sequence goes on from NZ_CM001979.1 coordinate 4,957,532, forward strand.
GTAGCGCAGCAGATATCCGTCGAGCCATTTATGAAACCTTACCTGCGGATACCTCATACAGCGGGTCTGCGCCGCCATTAAAACACCTCTATATCCCGCCTGCGCATTTGAAAGCGCTAAGACCGGAAAGTTTACTGGTGGTAGGCACACGCGGAGTCGGGAAATCTGTTTGGACGGCAGCGCTTGGCGATCCTGCTTTGCGTAAAGTGCTAGGTTCATCAATTCCACAATTGGATATTACAGACATTCATATCGGATTTTCAGAGCGGCCACAGAATGACGCGTATCCAGACTCAGATACATTTTCTCACCTGGTGAAGAGCGTTGATGCCTATGATATCTGGCGCACGATTGTCATATCAGGCATCGGAAAACTAACCCAACAGCCACTGTTGGCTCAACAGGCAAATTGGTCACAAAAAGTGTCTTGGGTTCAGCAACATCCAGAAGAGATTGCAGCGACCCTGTCTCAGGCCAACCAATCGTTAGAGGGGAACGGTCGCTACGCTTTGATTTTGTTTGACGCACTCGACAGACTCAGTACCGATTGGTCAATCATGGATAATATTGTCCGTGGTCTGTTACGGGTTGTGTTGTGGTTAAAACCATACAGCCGTCTCACCACCAAGGTATTCTTACGCGAAGACCAACTGGAAAGAACCGTTACCGATTTTCCTGATGCTTCCAAGTTACTTGCCACCAAAGCTGAACTATCCTGGGCAAGGCATGACTTGCATGGCCTGTTGTGGCAATACCTGATTAATGGTGAAACATCACAGGGTGATGTGCTCCGCGAGTGCTATGAGCGAACCTTGAATAAACCGCCTGAGCACTCCGACTCCCGTTTTGTGCCGCATGATGATGTAAAGCGTGAAACGCCATCACAAAGAGAATTATTTGAAGCGCTAGCCGGGCCGTGGATGGGCAAGGATCGTCGTCGTGGTGTCCCTTATGTCTGGGCTGTTAGCCATCTGGCAGACGGAAAAGGGCGAACATCGCCTCGATCGTTTTTAGCTGCTATACGACAAGCAGCCGAAGACTCAATGGAGCGGTACCCGGATTATACCTACTCGTTGCACTATGAAAGTATTAAACGAGGCGTTCAAAAGGCATCCGAAATCAGAGTCAGTGAACTGACTGAAGATTATCCGTGGGTAAGCGAGTTCTTAACACCCTTGAACGGGCTCAACGTACCCATCGATTTCAGCGTAATACAGCAGCGCTGGGATCACTCATTCCCACAAGGGATGCCGGAAAATCCAAACAAGCTACCTCCTCAGCATGCCCAGAAAGGCTGGCCGGGCCTAAAGCTGGATTTGTTAAGAATTGGCGTGTTTGAAGAACGCAACAGCGAGCGTATTGATATGCCCGATCTCTATCGTGTCGGCTTTGGGTTAGGGAGAAAAGGTGGGGTAAAACCACAAAAGTCCTGACCTAATAGTAAAGCGTTTATAAAAAAACCTCCCCATGTCTTAAGAAGCAGGGAGGTTTTTTTATTTAATTCCTACAAAAAAACCAATATGAATAATAAAAAGCACTAAAACACTAAATTACTTATATAGCCCAGCGATAAAAAACCTGTTCTATACTCAGATATGTAGCTGAAAAAACAGCGCTCTCACGTCAGGACCCAACTTCCCTACAGGATGTTTCCACTTTTTATAACCGAGCCTAGCAGACGAATTTTTCTGTTTTGTTACCAGGGGTGCAATACACTGATTTTATTTGTTTTTTTAATGGAAAACCGACAATGAAAAAACATAATACCGATGAGCAGCGCGTCGCAAAGATCAATGAATATCATTTGCTCGACTTACACTTACAGCAATCCTTTCAAAACCAGGTCAGATTGTTTGCACGAATACTGAATTTTCCGGCGGCGTTTATCTCGATTATCGATCTGGACATGCAATGGCTGATTTTCAGCGAAGGTATCGATATTGAGTGTACGACCCGGGAAGTGGCATTTTGCAATTCGGTGATTGCCACCGAAACCACCCTATCGATTCCCGATACGCTGACAAACCATCAGTTTTGCGAGCACCCGCTGGTTACCGGCGCTCCGCATATCCGTAGTTACTTTGGCATACCGCTGGTGCTCGACAAGGTCGTGGTCGGCACCCTGGCCGCCATCGACTATCAACCGCGGGCACTGGATGACACGACGCGAGAAACCGCCGCCTTCGTCGCCAGCACCACCGAAGCCCTGTTCAAGCTGCATAGTGACCAGTTGCATCGGGAACAGGAAATCCGGCTGCTGAATAACTCCTCCGTGGTGCTGATCAACTGGCAGCAAGACAACATGCTGCACATTTCCTACATGTCCCCCAATGCGCATCATGTTCTGGGTATTACCGAAGAAGACATCAGACATAACACTGCGGCGATAGAAAACTATATCCATCCGGACGACTACGAGAACCTGCTGTTTGCGCTGGATAACCATAAAAAAGGCGTGGCGAATCTGGAATGCGAATACCGCTTTTTGTCGCCGAGGGGAAAAACGCTGTGGATTCGCCAGCTTTCCATCGCCAACTACCATCACAACGGCAAACTCAGCCACGTGCAGGCGCTGCTGATCGATAACTCCCATCAGAAATACCTGCAAAAACTGCTGGTGGATACCAACAACCAAATGCGGCTGGTGCTGGAATCGTCCAGTCTTGGCACCTGGGACTGGGACCTGGGGCGGCACAATATTCGCGTCAATAAACAGTGGTGCGAAATGATGGGCGTCACGCAGGACCAATTCGACTCTTCAATGGATTACTGGCAACAGCTGATGCACCCGCTGGATCGGGAAAGAATGGTGCAGGCGGCGGAATCCTGCATCACCGGTCAGGCAACCTTGATCAACGAACAATACCGGATGCGCCACAATAAAGGCCACTGGGTATGGATTGAAACCTACGGCAAGGTGGTGGAATACAACGAAAAAGGCAAACCGATTCGGGTCGCCGGCACCCATCGGGATATTACCGAGAAGAAAAACAAGGAATTGCAGGAAGAGGCGGATAAACGCCTGCTGGAGCTGATTAACCGGGCCCAAAAGATCTTTCTGGAAAAAACCGATATCCAGGAAGCCTGCATGTCCATCTTTGACGACCTGCTTTCCATCTCTGAATCGGAGTTCGGCTTTATCGGTCAGGTCAGAGAACACGATGGGAAGAAAGTGCTGCACATCGTCGCCATTTCCAACGTCAGCTGGAACGGCGACAGCAAGAACTCTTACGATACCTTTTTGCAAAACAAACTACAGTTCACCAGCCTGGACAACCTGTTCGGGCATGTTGTGATCACCGGCAAACCGGTCATCACCAATTCGCCGCGCTCCCACTCCGCCTCGCGCGGCGTGCCGTCAGGCCACCCAATCCTGCGACAATTCATGGGGTTGCCCATCTATTTCCGTAACGAAGTGGTGGGGATGATCGGGCTCGGTAACCGCTTCGACGGTTACAATGAGCGGCAGTTGCGCTTTCTCAGCCCGTTCGTCGACACGCTGGGCTCGCTGTTCTACGCGCTGGAAACTCAGCGAGCCAGAGAAGAGCTGGAAGAAAAACTGCTGGAAATGGCCAATACCGACGCGCTGACCGGCATCCATAATCGACGCGCCTATATTCTGGAAACGGAAAAGTGCTACCGCAACCATGAGAAAAACACCGCACTGGCGATCATCGATATCGACTTCTTCAAAAAGGTTAATGACCAGTACGGCCATCACGTCGGAGACGTGGCGATTTGTCGTCTGGCGGAGATCATTACCGGCAAACTGCGTACCGACGACTTCGTCGCCCGCCTGGGCGGCGAAGAGTTCGGTTTGATCGTCCACAACGCCAATCTCGATAATGTCGATGCCATCATGAACGGGATTCGCACCGAAGTGGAAAACACCCTGTTCACGGTTGACGGCTATTCCTTCCATTTTACCGTCAGCATCGGTGCAACTTTTATCAAACACCGTAATGTTCAGAACCTGAAGGACAGCTTCGAAAGCGATATGAAGCGGGCCGACGACGCGCTGTACGAAGCTAAAAACGCCGGCCGTAATCGGGTGGTATGGAAGTAGCGGAATGAAGCCGGGAAACAAACGAACCTGAAGCAGCCCTGTATCGCTAAACACAGGGCTGACGCAGCTATTACGGCCAGCGCCGGAAAATCAACGAGGTGTTGATACCGCCAAAGGCAAAGTTGTTGGACTGGATATACTCCACGTCAAGCTGCCGGGGTTCACCGATGATGTAATCCAGATCGCCGCAATCTTCCGCAGGCTGACGCAAATTCAACGTCGGTGCGAACCATCCGGCACGCATCATCTCAATCGACATCCAGGCTTCCAGCGAGCCGCACGCGCCCAGCGTATGTCCGAAATAGCTCTTCAGTGAGGATATCGGCGTGGTGTTGCCGAAGATCGCCGCCGTAGCCTGGCTTTCCGCCACGTCGCCCCGATCGGTAGCCGTACCATGCGCGTTGATATACCCGATATCGGCAGGCGTTAACCCGGCCACCCGCAGTGCGCCTTCAATACAGACCTGCATGGTTTCACGCTGCGGCTGGGTAATATGCGCCGCGTCGCAGTTGGTGTAAAAACCGACCAACTCGGCGTAAATGGTAGCGCCGCGCGCCTGCGCATGCTCCAGTTCTTCCAGAATCAGCGTCCCGGCGCCTTCACCAATCACCAGGCCGTCTCGGCCGGCATCAAACGGCGCCGGCGTCGTTTCCGGCGCATCATTGCGCTGGCTGGTGGCGAACAGCGTATCGAAAACCGCCGCTTCCGACGGGCACAGCTCCTCGGCGCCGCCGGCCACCATCACGGTCTGATAACCGTGTCGGATCGCTTCCCAGGCATAGCCTATCGCCTGGCTGCCCGAGGTGCAGGCGCTAGAGGTGGGAATCACCCGCCCGCGCAAGCCAAAAAACAACCCGGCGTTCACCGCGGTAGTGTGCGGCATCATCTGCACATAGGTGGTGCCGGTAATATTGTTGGTGTGCTTTTCCGTCAGCATAGTGGCGAACTCGCTGACCGGGCCGGTGCTGCCGGTAGACGAACCGTAAGCAATACCGGTTTCGCCATTGGTGAGCACCGGATGGCCCAGTAGCCCTGCCTGCTCCAGCGCCAGCTCCGTCGCCCGGGTCGCCATCAGCGACACCCGCCCCATTGAGCGGATTCGCTTACGGGTATAATGCTCCGGCAACTGGAAATCCTCTACCGGCGCGCCCAGCAAGGTGTTCAGACCGTCATAAACCTGCCATTCCGGCATGCTGCGCACCGCGTTGCGCCCTGCCAGCAGTCCGCCGGCAACCTGATCCCAGTTGTCGCCAAATGCGGTGACGCCGCCCATTCCTGTCACAACCACACGACGCATTACAGCATGCCTCCATTGATTGAAATCACCTGACGGGTCACATAGCCGGCAATATCCGACATCAGATAGCCGGCCAGTCCGGCCACTTCATCAGCCTGCCCCATCCGCTTCATCGGGATGAGTTTCATCGCCTCGTCAATGACAACCGGTTCCAACTGCGTCATGCCGGTTTCGATCAACCCCGGCGCGATACAGTTCACGGTGATTTTCCGCTTCGCCAGCTCAATCGCCAGCGCTTTGGTCGCACCGATGATACCGGCCTTGGCGGCACTGTAATTAACCTGCCCGCGGTTGCCCATAATGCCGGAAACCGAAGACAACGTAATAATGCGCCCCCCCTGACGTAGGCCAATCATCGGCATGACACAGGGATGGATAACGTTGTAGAAACTGTCCAGATTAGTGTGAATCACACTGTCCCACGCCTGCTCGTCCAGCGCCGGAAACGCGCCGTCGCGGGTGATGCCTGCGTTACTGACGACGCCATAATAGGCGCCGTGTACGTCAATATCTGATTCTATCGCCGTGCGGCACTGTTCCCGCTCGGCGATATCAAACTGAATGCAGCGTCCTTGTCCGCCCAACCGGGTAATTTGTTCCAGAGTCTCGTCAGCGCCGTTCCGATCGCGGTGATAATGCACCACCACCAGAAAGCCATCCTGCGCCAGTCGCAACGCAATGGCGCGGCCAATCCCCTTACTGGCTCCCGTAACTAATACCGAACGCGTCATTAATCGTTTTCCTGCTGTAATAATCGTTGTAATTCAGTCTCGTCGGGCTGGTAGGTGTTCAGCCGGCCCGATGCAAATACTTCACCCGCAATCAGAATTTCGCCGTCAAAGCTGCCGATCTTGTCATCACGCATCAGCAGCGTGACGTTGACTTCCAGCAAGGAATCCGCCGGAAAAACAGCCTGCTGGCAACGGTAACCGCGGCCGCCCAGCAACATGCCCGGCCGGGGTTTTTCATCCTGATGCTGACGCTGATGCCAGCCAGCCCAGACGCCGACCGTCTGGGCGATAATTTCGATGCCAAACCAGGCGGGCAGATTGCCATCGGTATCAAGAAACGGCCCCAGCACGCTGCCCGGACCGACACGGACCCGGCAACAGGCGCTGTTCTGATCGACCCGGACCACCTCGTCCACCATCACCATCGGCGACTCGTGCGGCAGATAATAGTCGGCGCGGCGATAGTCACTCATCGGTTTTCCCCAGAATCAGGCAGGCGTTATTGCCGCCGAACGCAAAAGAGTTGGACAGGATCGCCGGCCGGGCCAGCGGAGCCGGCGCCGTCAGTAAACCGCAGGCCGGCAGGGCGTCATCCGGTTCGCAGTCTGAAAAATCCTGTGCGGGCAGTTGCAGCTCGCGCGTCAGCAGTAACCAACATAGCGCTGCCTCACCGATGCCCGCCGCGCCCAGCATATGTCCGGTCAGGTGCTTAGTCGAACTGCACGGCACCGCCTCGCCGAAAATTTCATGCACAACTGCCGCCTCGATCTGATCATTGAGCCGCGTCGCCGTACCATGCAGGTTGATGTACCCCAGTTCGTGCGGCGCCAGCCCCGCCTGCTCCAGCGCCATGATAATAGCGCGTCTTGCGCCCAGACCTTCAGGGTGAGGCGCAGACATGTGATGGGCATCCGACGATTCGCCCACACCCAGCACGGCAACCGCCGCCGGCTCACGGCCAATCAGCATCAGCGCGCCGCCTTCGCCGATCGAAATACCGTCGCGCTGGCGGCTGAAAGGAATGCAACGTCTGGCCGATAGCGACTCCAGGCTGTCGAACCCATTGATCGGCATACGACTGAGCGTATCCGCGCCTCCGACAATCGCCGCATCCGCCAGACCGGCTTCAATCAGCCGTTTTCCGCTGATCACCGCCCGCACGCTCGACGAGCAGGCGGTGGAGAGGGTATAAGCCGGGCCGGTTATACCCAAATACGCGGCCAGAAAACGCGAAGGATCGCCCAATTCCTGCTGGGCATAGCGATAGGTGGGTAAACCATCGCTGATAAAGCGATCGGCCTCGTCCAGCCCCGACGTACTGGTGCCCATAATCACCGCGACGCGATCGACGCCGAACCGCGCAACAGCCTCATCCACCTGCGGGCGAATCTGTTCCAGCGCCGCCAGCAGCAACCGATTGTTGCGGCTGTCATGGGCGGCCAGATGCGGCGGCACCGCCGGGAGATCCGCCAGTACGTTGCCCGTCCAGCAGATTTTATCCTGCAACAACCAGCGACTGTCAGGCCGCATTCCCGGCGCGCGCCCCGCGGCCAGGTTGCGGACGATTTCATCCGCATCGTTACCCAGCGCATTGAGCAGGCCGACGGCATGGATATAAATCATGCTAACCATCCAAATATTGAATAACGATGTGGTAGCCAAACGCGAGGTGCTTCACGCTGACCGGCTCCCGCTGATTATTGCGCTGCTGGTAGCGAATCTCGACAATCAGCTCGCCGTGGTTATCACGCAGTCGGCGGATATCGCCGTCATCTTTCAACGTCCAGCCTGCCGGCAACTGCTGCTGCCAGACCGACAACGGCCAGTGACTCAGCATGATATCGGCCAGCACCTGGCTGGCTGGCGGCAATTCCGGTAACACCAGCGACTGTTCGGTATGCACGCCGGCGGCGTCATAGGTGATGCGAAACAGGCGGATCCCCAACGATGACAGGCCGGCCAGCGACAGCTGGCGCTGATCGGCGTGCAGCAGCACCAACAACGATTGCTGTTTACCTTTGTAATTGCCCGTCAGCAATTGCTGTTGCTCCACTGCCGGCGTAATACCCGGCGCAGGCAGCGTGACCTTCACGCCAGGTTTGAGCCACGCCTGCGGACGGGGATCCGACGGTTTACCGGCGCAGGCGCTCAGCAACAGCACGGCCGCCATCAGGATCAGATTGGCTGATACTCTCATTTTCGTTTCCCTTTTGAATCCGGCAACGCCAGCGGCGCCAGCAAAAAAGCGATAAAAATACCGGCGCACAGCACGATGCCAAAACTGCTGATGGCTTGCGTACTACTGAACACCAGCATGCCCAACGTCAATAATGTGGTGCACATCGCCAGCGTCACCGCCAGCAGCGAAGTCATGGGCGTACCGCGCGGATTGCCGAAGAACAAGGTGTAATTGATGCCGATACCCAGCACCAGCACCAGCGCCAGCAATGAAAACAGATTGAAAGGGTGCCCGCTGAACGCCAGCACCGCCACGCTGCCCAGCAACGACAACACCGACGGCAGCACGCTGATCACGCCGCGGCGGATGCCCAGACGCAGCACATAACTCAACGCGATCACGCCGACGGCAACCGCCAGCAAGGCGCCAAGAATCATACGATACAGGCCAAACAGCTGATCAAACGTGCTTTTACGATCGATCCACACTACCCCCGGCAAATCCTGCGACAGTTTTTCCAGCCTGCCGCTGTCTCGCACGCCATTCACCGGCACTAACACGCCGCTGGCGCCATTCGGCAACGTTAGCCACAACAACCGCCAGCCTTCGCTAAGCGGGCCGTTGAGCCAGGCTTCCGGAGTCACCGTCATCGGCCGGATGTCCGGTTCGCCCAGATTAACGCCGGCATCATGCAGGCGGGACATCACGACAGGCGCGGCGCCGGCGATCAGCTGTACGTCCTGCTGTTGGCGCTGCTGGGAATTGAGCGGCAACAGGCGATAGGATGAGAAATAACGGTTTTGCCGCGCCGCTTCCAGTGCAGGCGCTAGTTGTTCCAGACGCTGCAGTGTCTGCTCCGGCGAATCGCCATACACCATAAACCAGGTCTGGTCGGCCTGCTGACCGGTCAGCGCGCTGATTTGACGCTCCTGCTGCATCAGCGACGGCGGCAGCGACTGCAACTGTGCGATATCGTCGTTCACGTCAATGCGCAACACCCCGATCACGCCGACGACCAGCACCAGACCGGGGATACCCCAACGCACGCGCGAATTACGGCGCCAGGCCGCCAGCCACCGCCCCATCAGCACCATCGCCGGTATCGGCCGCACCGGCAAACCACGCGCCAGAAACGGGTACCAGGCAATGACCGTCAGGCACGACGCCGTCAGCCCCGATGCGGCAAACACCGACAACTGCCGCAGGCCGGGGAACGGCGCCAGCACGATGATCAGGTAAGCCACCACGGTAGTGGCGAGCGCCAGCAGCAACGCCGGCAACACCTTACGCAAACTGTCCAGCGGCGACACCGCGCCGCCGTGCACCATGCGTTCCGTCAGGTAATACAGGGTGTAATCGGCAGAAATCCCCACAATGCTGAGGCTCATCACCAGCGTCATCAGGTGTATTTCGCCGAACAACAGCAGCGTGCAGACCGTACCGGCCAGCGCGCCAATCGCTACCGACAGCGCGCATAAGGCCAGCGGCCGGGCGGAGCGGAATACCAGAAACACCAGCAACAGCACGCCAGCCACCGTGACGGAGCCCAGCGTCGACACATCGTGCCTGGCCTGCTGGCTGGCGTAGTCGCTGAACAACAGCGTACTGCGGGTCAATACCTGTGATTGCGGAAACGCCGTGCGCAATTCGCCCTGAAATCGCTCCAGTTTTTCCACTAGCTGACGCCCGGCGGTCATATCAAACGCACTGCCGCCCGGCAGTTCGCCATGCAGGAAATACCAGGTACGCCCTTCCTTGTCCCTGACCGTCAGCCACCCTTGCGTCAACCCCATCTGACTGGCCTGTTGTTGCAGCGCCAGCTGAGAGCCCCTCACCAGCAATAACGGGTCATGCGTCAGCTCCATGCCGCTGACGCCGGCAAAGGCGGAATAAAGTTGCGACAACACCCAATCGGCCTGAGCATCACCGCCCTGCTGCAAACGCTGGCGGGTGGCGCTATCTATCAGTCCGTTGCGATGTTCAAAGGCAAAACGGCCCCATGCTTGTTGCTGTTGCGCGTCCACCGGTCCGTTGACCTGTTTCAGTTCAGGCAGTGAGCGCAATTGCTGCAACCAGCGTTCGGCCACCGCCGGATCTGCCTGATCTCCCGCCGTCACCAGCCACACCATTTGCCGGTCGAGCCGCTGCATGAATCCTTGCTGAAGTTCAGGCGGCGCTTTGCCCATCGTCTGGCCCGGCAACAGAGCCAGCACGCTGCTGTTGATTCTTGATTGCGGCCACAGTAACGCCAGCGCCAGCAGCAACAGAACGATGATCGCCCCCCAGGTTATCGCCGCGCGACGATGCCAGTCAGAAAACGAATCGGGTCTGCTCGTCATCGCTTAACACCTGGGGAGTAATACGCTGATTGCTCAGGATGATGCGGGTCATATCTCCCTGACGATCGTCGATCACGATCTCGTCGAGAAAGGCTTGTCCGTTCAGGGTAATGGCATTGAACAGCTTATCCAGCGGAGAAACTGTCGGGGTCAATACCAAACGCCAGCGCTGTTGGCCCAGGTCGTTAAAATCGACCCGGAAATTCTGCTCCAGCACCTGGCGGTCGGCCTGAAACAGCGCCCGCAACAAATGGTTGAACTGGAACATCTGCGGCTGACTTTCCGCGGTGACGATCTGCGGCGGCTGACCGTTCATCACCTGCACCATACGCTTGTCATCCAGCACCAGCGTCATCGGGAAGGGTTTGGCCTGATGCCACCACAGCCCTTTCTGGCGGGCAATCAGCATCGCGCCGCTCGATTTAAGCGGCTGCGCCATCCCATTGATTTGCCGCATCTGGGTAAAATCGGCACGCACCACCGGCTGGCTGCTGAAGCGCTGCTGCAATTCATCCAGCGTAACTGCTTGCGCCGTCAGGCTCAGAAGCGTCATAACGGCCAGCAGAATAGGCCTTACCATGTTGATCATCTTCACGTTGATCGTTTTCATACGGTCACTCCCAGGCGCTCCAACAAAATTGGCGGCGAAACAAAACTCAGGGTCTTGCCGCCCTCTTCCACCGCCACCTGAATGGTGTAACCGGTGGTGGTGCGTTGCCCGCTTTCCACATCGAAAATCTGGTAGGCGATGCGCAGCCGGTTTTCCACTTCCTCAATCGTCGCCCGCACACGGATCCGCTGCTCGTAGGTCAGCACTGAACGGTATTTCACCCGGGTATCCACCACCGGCCAGACGTAGCCGGAGGCTTTCATTTCCCGATAGCCGTAGTTGAATTTGCCCAGCAACGCTTCGCGCGCCACCTCGAAAAAGCGAAAGTAATTGCCGTGCCAGACCACGCCCATCGGGTCGCAGTCATGGAAAGAGACGACCAGCTCAACCTCATGGCTAAGGTTGAGATCCGTTAACGCACTCATGTGTTTTCCCCATCAGCCGGCGTGTCATCCGACAGCTGCCAAAAATCGAAAAAATTGAACCAGTCCAGCGGCGCTTTCAGCGCGTGGTGTTCCAGTCGCCCGGCGTAGCGATCCACCACCTGTTGCAAAGCGCTCTGACGATGGGCGCGCGGCAACAAAATCGGGTCGGCGAACGGTTCGCAATAAACGCGCAATTTGTCGCGTTCGCGAATGGCGAACATCAGCAATACCGGACAACGCAACGCCGCCGCCAGCACGAACGGCCCCTGAGGAAACGGCGCCGGCCGACCGAGAAACGGGCTCCAGACCACCCGCCGCCCGCCGCCACGCTGACGATTAACCGCGGTGCGATCGCCCACGATCGCCACCCATTCGCCCGCATCCAGCTTCTGTTGCAGCAATATGGCGGTATCCGGACCGATATCACTGACCGGAATCAGGTTAACCCCGGCCTGCGGCGCCACCGCTTCCTGAAGCTGCCGGAAACGCTGGGCATTGTCGGTAAACACCAGCGCATTGATCACCAGCCCGCTGACCTGACGGGCCAGCCCACGGCACACTTCAATATCGCCGAGATGAGACGCCAGAATCAGTTGCCCGCGCTGTCTTCCCTGATTGATGGCCTCCAATGCTCCCGGCGCGAAATCGATATCCCGTCCCCATTGCAGGTCACCGCGCCAGCTGGCGATTTTGTCGATCATGGCGTGACCAAAACGCAGAAAATGATGATAACTGGTCAGCGGACGCGGCAGGCCGACATGATGCTGGCGGGCATAAAGACGCACCGCGCGCAGCCAGTTCTGCGAGGCTTTGCGCTGCGGCCCCCCGGTCAGCCAGTAAAACGCGATCACCGGCCACAACAGCAGGGTAAACGCCCGGCGACCAAACCACCGGTAAACCTGCAGCATGAAACGCATCCCCAGCATGCCCTTGCGTTCATTGATAGCGGCCCAGTGCGGTTCACGACGGCGTTTGAGCAACGACGGAATGCGCGGCAACATGCCGAAAAATAAGCGGGTGTGCATCCAGGAAATGCGCAGGTTGTCGCGCAGAGCATCAAAGTGAGACAACCCGTTTTCAGGGTAAATGACCCGGGTAGGTACAAACCGGCTGAAGGTGCCCTGCCAGTAAAGTCGCACCATGATTTCGGTATCAAAATCCATACGACGGCCGATCGCCCGCTGCGCCGACAACGCCAGCGTCGGCGCGATAGGGTAGACCCGGAATCCGCACATGCTGTCTTTCAGCGACAACGAGAGCGTTTCGATCCATACCCAGACATGGGTGACATAACGGCCATATAGCCGCGAACGCGGCACCGACGCATCGTACAGCGGTCGCCCGGAGATCAGGCAGTCCGGCCAGGCGCGCGCTTGTGCCAGCATACGCGGCGTATCTTCGATGTGATGCTGACCATCGGCGTCAATCTGTAGCGCATGGCTGTAACCGGCATCCGCCGCCATCGCCAACCCGTGCATGACGGCGGCGCCCTTGCCGCTGTTCTGCGTCAGCCGAAACAGCGTCACACTGGCGAACTCGTCCGTCAGACGAGACAGTACCTGCCGTGTCGCGTCATCGCTGCCGTCATCGACGATCAACACCGGCAGGCCGAACGGCGCCAGCCGCGTCAGCACGCTGCGCATCATCGCGCCGTGGTTGTAACAGGGGATCACCACACAGGGCGAAAATTCGCGGTTCATCGACATAATCGAATTTTCCCGCTGCTGGCCGCCTGCCCGGTCTGCACCGGCGCATCCTGTCCATTAGCCACTGTCGGCCCATTAACCACAATCGGTTCATTAACCACAATATGGTAGCTGAACGTCAATTGTTGTTTATCTTCCAGCCAGTTCAGCGTCAGACGCAGGGTTTTATCCGGCAATACCGGGTGTTGGAACTTGATGTTTTCCACCGAGAGAAAGCGCCAGCCAGGCGCCAGGATCTCCCGGCCGTAATGCAACGCCCAGTCGAGCTGCGCCACGCCGGGCAACAACGGTTGCCGGGGGAAATGACCATCGAACCAGAACAGGCCGGCATCAACATAAAGCAGCAGTTCCGCCTGCGATGGAGAGCAGGCGCGTGACAGTTCAACCGGCAGCATGAAACAACTCCTGTATCTGCGGCCAGGCGCGTTTGCTCTGACTGTTGAGAGGAATGGCGTCGACAATTCGCCAGAACCGCGGCATCGCCACCGGCTCCAGCCATTTGTGCAACTCGTGGCGCCACTGGCGTTTCAACGCCGGAAGCCCGGCGGGCGCCATCGGCGATTTCAGCACCAGCACCACGCCAATGCCGCTTCGATCCTGCCGGGTCACCTGCAAGGCAACCGCGTCGTCAATTTCCGGCAGCGACAGCAACCGACGCTCAATCTCGCTGAGCGAAATACGCTTATCTTCAATTTTGACAATACGATCGTGACGCCCGCACAGCTGGAAACAACCGCGCTCATCAAACGCCAGCTTGTCGTCCAGCTTCATGCCTTCAGGCGGTGAGATAAGAGCGGAACGCGCCCGCCAGCTCCCGTCGTCATCCCCCTGAAATGAGACGCCGGGGAATGGCTGCCAGACTGTCTGTTCATCTTGCCGGGAACGCCAGCCCATCACGCCGGTTTCCGTACTGCCGTAAATTTCATCCACCGCGCTTCCCAACCACTGTTGCGCGGACTGCGCGCACGGCCACGGCAGGACGCCGCCAGCCGAAACAATCAATTCGCAAAACGGAGCCTGCAGGGAATGGTCAATCCGGCGCAGAAACGCCGGACTGCTGATAAAGGCGTAACGACGATCCGATGAATGCGCCGCCAGTTGCTCGCTATACAACACCTGACGGCTGTCGAAACTGAGCCCCAGCGACATCGGCAACCAGATACGAAATGTCAGCCCGTACATATGCTGGTGGGTAACCGATGCCATCACATGGCAGCCGCACAGACGCTCGCCCCACAGCCGAGCCAGCCAGCGCGCTTCTTCATCCATGCAGCGTATCGGTTTATGTATCTGACGAGGTTTACCGGTGGAACCGGAAGTAAACAGAATCAGGCAGGCGTCGTCGGGTACCGGCGGCAGTACGACATCTTCAATGTGATGACTATCCCCTGGCGGGGTCTCAGCCGAAAGATAAAGGCAGCGACAGGCCAGCGTCATGCGGTTGTCGGTCAACAACCCGTCAAATTCATCATCCTGTTCACGCAGCACGGACTCGCGGCAATGGCCGTAAATCACCGGCGTTTTCCCGGCGTGCAGCGCCGCCAGCAGCGCCACAGTGAACAGGTAGCTGTCGTCAAAACATAGCGCCCAGCGTGATTCACCGCATGACATCAGTTGCTGACAGAGCGACATCACCTGATGACGCATCATCGTCAAGGTAAAATCCTGTTTACCGTTGGTGGCGACCAGGCGCGCGATTGACGTTTCGTCGTTGATTAACCAGTCATTCAATGACCGGGCGGTCACATTATTCATTCCGTCACACTATTCTTCTATCATCCGGCCTTGCGGTATTCCGCCTGCCCGTCAACGGTTCAGGCTGATGTTCTTAGTCGCTGGCGTATCAACCATTCGCCGCCCATCAACAGCCCCATCAGCAGATAGCTGAACATGCCATTCCATGCGGTCCACCAGACCATATTTCCCAACAGGCAGGTCAGCAGTGCTATCGCGCCATTGAAAACAAAAAACAGGCACCAGACTTGCGTAACACGTCGCGTGTAAGCAATGGCTTTGGCAGGTAGATCCGGTTCCCGTAAGCGAGCAATACGCTCAATGAACGGCATTCGGCTGAACAGCGAACCGAAAAACAACGTCAGCATGACGGCGTTCACCGCCACCGGATACCACATCAGCCACTGCCGGTCCCGCAGCCACAGGCTGGCAATACACAGCGCCGCCCCTACCGCCGCCAGCAACAGCCCGGTTTCCCTGAACAATCCGCGGTCGCCCCTGAGCATCAGCATGCGTGCCAGAAACAACAACGCCAACAGCGGCAATAACCAACGATGATCGGGATGCGTAATACTGAACCACACCAGAAAAGGCCAGCTCAGCGTCATCACGCCCACCAACACGCCGGTTATGCGATGCAGGCGCCGCCCGGCCTCATTTGCCTTCATGGCCCATCAGTTGCTCGATAGCGTTCACGACATCCTGTACGGTACGTACGGATTTGAAGGTTTCCGGTGAAATCTTGCGGCCAATGCGTTTTTGCAAATGCACCACCATGTCAACCGCGTCGATGCTGTCCAGTTCCAGATCTTCATACAAACGCGATTCCAGCGTGATGTCGTCTTCGTCGAGTTCAAACAGCTTTACCAGCAGCGTTTTGATTTCGTTATAAATTTCATTTTTATCCATGATAAACCCATCATCTTTTCAATCAGGCGCAGGCCTGACGCTGAGACATAATGAATGACGCCAGCGTCGCGACGGAAAAGAAATGCTGCCGCATTTCCTCGCTTTCGGCGGAAAGCACCACACCATAGCGGTTTTTCACCGCCAGACCGAGCTCAAGCGCATCGATCGAATCCAGCCCCAGGCCTTCGCCAAACAAAGGGGCCTCAGTCTCGATTTCATCGACGCTCACCTCCTCAAGGTTCAAGGCATCGATAATCATCTGTTTGATTTCAAGGAAAAGATCTTCCATAACTCATACCTGTTTTCTGATTTATTATGCTTATTAAAGCGTTAGAGACTGCTGCAAAAAACGATTCAGACGGCGTGCCGCCAGCGGCAGTTCGTCTTCCCCGGTAATAAATGTCTGACTGCCGATACGTTCGCGAACCCGGATGGTAAAGCAGGGTTTTTCAGGCGGAATCTGATACCAGCGGCTCTGTTTTCCCAGTGTTTGCTGGCTGCAGAGAATATGCACGATGCGTAAATCGCAGCCGCAACGTACGGCGATATTGGCAGCACCGCGTTGTAGCGTCACCGGTTGCTGATAACGGGTGCGGGTACCCTCGGGGAAAATCATGATGACATCCCCGCGATTAAGCCGCTGATGACAATCAGGCAGTAAAGTATCGGACTGACTGTTGACCAGATAATCCGCCGCCCGGATAACGCCGCGGAAAAAAATGTTCCGGCGTAGTTCCGCTTTCACCAGACAGTCGACATCCGGCATCACAGAGGCCAGCAGGACGTAGTCAATCAATGTGGGATGATTGGCTACCACCAGACAACCGCGATCGCCGCGCAGCGTTTCAACGCCATCAATCTGATACTCCAGCACCCCCACAGCACGGGCGCTGCGCAGGAAACAACGGAAACTGAAGGCAATGCTGCGACGCGCCCATACCCGACGCTTGGTTTCATCACGCTGCACCAGCAACAGCACATTGAACCAGACCGTGGACAACAGCAGGCCGCCCAGGCTGAACAACCCGAAGCAGCATCCGGTCATCACTAATCGCCAGCACCAGTTCAGGCGCGACGAGCGGTTTAGAGACAGCGACGACTCAGACATGATGCACCGTCGTCCATTGCCAGCGCTGGCGCTCGCCATCAACCGCAAATGTAGCGTTGCAAGACAACCAACCGTGCAGAAATTGCAGACTCTGCGGCAATGCAGGCTCCGTAGCGCCGTCAACCATCGCCCGGGTTTCGCAGGTCAGAGTGGCGCCAGGCGCCAGCAACAACGCGACCGCGTAGGGATAACGCGGCATCTGCCCGGCAACCAGAGAGTGATAAAACTCAGGAATGACGCCATCGAAATCCACCAACAGCACATGGGAATACCCTGCCGACTGCAAGGCCGCGACTTCCACCAGCCCTTGCTGGAAGGAATCCATTCCGGCGGAAATAGAGGTTGATACCAGCGGCGCCTGAGCTGCAATGGTCAGGCTGCCTACCGCAGAATTATGAACCGACATGGCGAAATCCGTGGGGGACAGGCTTTCCTGCTTTGATAACGCCAGCAAAATACGCAGGTTACGCTCCAGCTCGCCGTGGCGGCTGGTAAAGACAATCGCCTCGATTTCCGGCTGACGCCGTAGCAGAGCCAGGCCATTGTTGACCGCCATTCGGCTACCGCTGTTGAGCCGACGCGCCGTCATCATCGGCAGTTGATCGCATTTCGTCAGCGGCCCAGTCGCATCAACCACCGCGGGCTGCATCGCCCATTGTTGCCATGCCGACAGTTCGCCTAACCCTGGTGCGCTGGCTTGCCAGTCAAGGAGTGTAAAAGCCAATCTCATACCCGTGTATTCCGAATCATTGCGTTAAAACACGCGGATTATTCCTTGCGAATTACCACATAACGCCTCATTTTTTCTTACAAACCAGCAAGGTATGGCCGACTCCCAACCCATCAACCTGCTGTTCGATATAAAGTCCCGCTTCCTGCAATAACGGCAAAAAACGGCTCGCCGCATAAAAACGGCTGTAACCATTGGCCAGACAGGTAAAATACAACGACGCCATATTCAGACTGAATGCACCCGCTTCCCAAGGCTGACGATCCCAAAATATTTCCAGGATATAAACTCGGGCATCCGCTTTCATGGCCTGAGCGATCCGCGTCAAAATCCGGACGATCTGTTCTTCACTGAAGCAATCCAGAAACTGGCTCATCCACCAGATATCCGCATCCGCCGGCAATGGGCCGTCGGAAAGCATATCGACGGCGACGCCGGAAATTCGGTCCGCTTTTCCTGCCAGCTCCACAGCCTTTGTCGACAAGGCAATCTGTTCTGGTAAATCAAGGATGGTAATTCGCACATCCTGATCGTAATCGTGGCAACACATCGCCCATTTACCCGTATTTCCACCAACGTCATAAAGCTGCACAGGTTTATGTTGGAACACGTAAGGCAATACCGCGGTAAATGCGGCGTCAGAATAAAAATGGTCGAAAGCAAACCAACTTTCTTTCACTTTCTGAGGTAATTGGCTAAGTGCCGGATAAATTGTCGACCAGTGTCCAAAAACCTGTAAGCCAACCGGCTTTTTCTGTTTCAACGATTCATCGAGATGGAACATGGCCTGATAGCAGACGTCCTGCGTAAAATCCATGTTGATCCGGGTCATTCTGTCGTGAATGAGATAATGCCCCGTCTTGGCAATAAAATAGCGCGCATCTTTCCTGATCAGCATCCGCCCGCTCAGACCGGCATCCAGTAGAATTTCTACCGCATAGCGATCCAAATCCGTCACGGCAACAATATCATCAAGCTCAGCACCCTTATTGCCACATTCATCCAGAAAACCCAGAATACCGTGATTCCGAAGATTAACCGCCGCCTGAAACAAAATGGGAGCAAAAGCGATTCGCTGCGCTTCTGTTATTGCATCCAGCGCACTGACATTATCCTGATCATATCCGTGAGGCACAATTAATTCCCTGAAAACAAAGAAATTTCAATTTATATAAAAAAAATCAGAGCCGAATAATAAAAACCATTCGGCTCATATTGTTATTTGATTTGCTGGGAAGCCAGTTTCAATTGAATTTCGCGGTCCAGATTATTTACCCAACGGTTATAGGTTTTATGAATCTTGCCGTCGTCAGCTTTCAGGTTATAACTGTTAACATAATTGATCGTATAGTTGCTCGGCGTGTAATTAATTCGAATATCCGCCGAATGACCGCGATCATCAATACGACCATTAATTACGCCAGGCGCAACCGGCGTCATCACCCATTTGCGCTGCAAACCCGCCTGCAAAATGGCAATTCTAACCTGATCAGCAGTGTAGTTTCCGGCAATCGGCGTCGTGGTATTCATTACCGGTGCAGTACGTGCACAACCCGCCAATGCAAAAACACAAACCATACTTGCTAAAAAGTGCTGCTTTTTCATAGAGTCCCTGTCAATAAAATCAACTTTTGAGCTGCCTGAAAAATCGATGATCAGCTCCGGATACGACGAGCAGAAGGTGCGCATCATTGAAGCTATCTTACACAAAACAGGCACAAATTGACAAAAGTTATCAGAAAACTAGCTGATTAATGTCTCAAAAATCGGCTTTTAGAAGAGAGAAAAAGGTGGGCTGCAACAGCCCACCTTTAGCAGGTTCCGCACCCTGAAAATGACCGATTACGTCATAGCGCCAGGTGTGGAAAAAAGGTCAGAGATGAGAGAAAAGAGCCTTACTCCACCGTCACCGATTTCGCCAGGTTACGCGGCTGGTCCACGTCGGTGCCTTTGATCAGCGCCACATGGTAAGACAGCAGCTGCAACGGCACGGTGTAGAAGATTGGTGCAATCACCTCTTCCACGTGCGGCAACTGAATGATCTTCATCATGTCGCTGTCGGAGGTGAAACCGGCCTGTTCGTCGGCAAACACGTAGAGTTCGCCGCCGCGGGCGCGGACTTCTTCGATGTTGGATTTCAGTTTTTCCAGCAGGTCGTTGTTGGGCGCTACCACCACCACCGGCATATCCGCGTCGATCAGCGCCAGCGGGCCGTGCTTCAGTTCACCCGCCGCATAGGCTTCCGCATGGATATAGGAGATCTCCTTAAGTTTGAGCGCCCCTTCCATTGCAATCGGGTACTGGTCGCCGCGGCCCAGGAACAAGGCGTGGTGCTTGTCGGAGAAGCCTTCCGCCAGCGATTCGATCAGCTTGTCCTGCGACAACATCTGTTCGATACGCGCCGGTAACGCCTGCAACGCGTGCACGATATCGTGTTCAATACGGGCATCCATACCGCGCAGACGACCGATACGCGCCACCAACATCAGCAACACCGTCAACTGAGTAGTGAACGCCTTGGTGGACGCCACGCCGATTTCAGTGCCGGCACGGGTCATCAACGCCAGATCCGACTCGCGCACCAGCGATGAACCCGCCACGTTGCAAATCGCCAGCGAGCCCAGATATCCCAGCTCTTTCGACAAACGCAATGCCGCCAGCGTGTCGGCGGTTTCGCCGGACTGAGACAGGGTAATCATCAGGCTGTTGGCGCGTACCGCCGGTTTGCGGTAACGGAATTCAGACGCGATTTCCACGTCGCACGGAATCCCCGCCAGCGACTCGAACCAGTAGCGCGACACCATGCCGGAGTTATAGGACGTGCCGCAGGCGATAATCTGGATATGCTGGACTTTGGCCAGCAGCGCATCGGCTTGCGGGCCAAGCTCGGACAGGTTGATCTCGCCGTGGCTGAAACGCCCTTCCAGGGTGTTTTTGATCGCCATCGGCTGTTCGTAGATCTCTTTTTGCATGTAGTGACGGTACGCGCCTTTGTCGCCAGCGTCGTACTGTACTTTCGATTCAATCTCGTCGCGATTAACGTCCTGCCCCTGACGGTTAACGATACGCACCGTACGACGAGTGACTTCGGCGATATCGCCTTCTTCCAGAAAGATGAAACGGCGGGTTACCGGCAGCAGCGCCAGCTGGTCGGAGGCAATGAAATTTTCGCCCACGCCGCGGCCAATCACCAGCGGGCTACCGGAGCGCGCGGCAACCAGCACGTTGGGGTCGCGGCTATCCAGCAGCACCATGCCGTACGCACCGCGCAGCTGCGGGATAACGCGCTGCACGATGTCCAGCAGCGAACCGCCGTTCTGTTGCTGTTCCCAGTGCACCAGATGCGCCACCACTTCGGTATCGGTTTCGGAGACAAAACGATAACCACGGGACACCATCAGCTCGCGCAGCGGCTCATGGTTTTCGATAATCCCGTTATGCACCACGATAATGTGCTCTGACACATGCGGGTGGGCATTTTGTTCGGACGGCTCGCCGTGAGTCGCCCAGCGGGTGTGAGCGATACCGGTTCCGCCGACCAGCGGCTGTTCTTCCGCCGCCTGCGCCAGCACCTGCACCTTGCCCAGACGGCGCAGACGGGACACCTGTCCTTCGCCATTCACCACCGCCAGACCAGCAGAGTCATAACCACGGTACTCGAGGCGGCGTAGCCCCTCCAGTAGGATCTCAGCAATATCTCGTTGCGCAACAGCGCCTACAATTCCACACATCGGTTGTATTCCTGTAAAAGTGACATATTGTGTCACCACGATGTCTTTAGACCTGATTGTTCCGGTTTATTCCGGGTTCCCCGAGCCTTGTAGAGAATGGGGAATTATTATGTTTTGGCCTGCGCTCGTCAGCGCAACGCAGGCCAAAACCGTCTTATGTCAAGACGTATTCAGCCCCTCGGATCCTTTTTCCTCCACGCGTCAGCGGGGATCGCAGCATCCGAGGGGGTAAGACTATTTTTTCTTCACCGGGCGCTTCCAGCCCGTGATCTGGGTTTGTTTGACGCGGCTGATGACCAGTTCGTTTTCACCCACATTGCGGGTTACCGTGGTACCTGCCGCGATGGTTGCGCCGTTGGCTACCTTGACCGGCGCGATCAACTGGCTATCCGATCCGACAAACACATCGTCGCCGATGACCGTCTGGTGCTTGTTGGCGCCATCGTAATTACAGGTAATGACGCCCGCGCCGATGTTCACGCCCGCGCCGATATCAGCGTCGCCGAGGTAGGTCAGATGACCGGCTTTCGACCCTTTGCCGAGACGCGCTTTCTTCAATTCGACGAAGTTGCCTACGTGCGCATCCTCTTCCAGCACCGCGCCGGGGCGCAGGCGGGCGAACGGGCCGATAGTACAACGCGCTTCCAGCACCGCGTTTTCCACTACGGTGTAAGGGCTGAGTTCGCAATCGTCGCCGATCACGCTATTTTTGATCACGCAGCCCGCGCCGATTTTAACCCGATTACCCAACGTCACCCGGCCTTCCAGAATGACATTGGCATCGATCGTCACATCACGCCCGTGTTCCAGTTCGCCACGCAGATCAAAACGGGCCGGATCCAGCAGCATGACGCCTGCCAGCAACAACTGCTCGGCTTGCTCGCGCTGATAAGTGCGCTCCAGCGTCGCCAGTTGCAGGCGGTTGTTGATGCCTTCCACTTCGCTCAGCCGCGACGGCTGCACCGCCGCCACGCGCTGGCCTTCCTGCGACGCCATGGCGATGATATCGGTAAGATAATATTCGCCCTGCACATTGTGATTATTGAGCTGGCTTAACCAACGCTTCAAATCACGGCCGCCCGCCACCAGAATACCGGTGTTGATTTCCTTGATTGCGCGCTGCTGCTCGGTGGCGTCTTTGTGCTCAACGATCCCCACCACTTCGCCGTTGTCCCGCACAATGCGGCCATAACCGCTGGGGTCGGCCAGATTGACGGTCAGCAGGCCAATCCCGTCTTGCGGTTTGGCCGCCACCAGACGTTGCAGCGTTGCAGGGGAAATGAGCGGCACATCGCCGTACAGAATCAGGATGTCTTCGTTATCGTCAAAACCGTCGGCCGCCTGCTGCACCGCATGACCGGTTCCCAACTGTTCGGCCTGCAATACCCAGTTCAGCGACGTTTCCGTCAGCGTTTCCCGGATCAGATCCGCGCCATGCCCGTAAACCAGGTGAATGCGCCGGGCGCCAACGTCCATCGCGGCATCAATTACATGCTGAACAATGGGTTTACCCGCCAGAGGGTGGAGAACTTTGGGAAGATCGGAATACATGCGGGTTCCCTTGCCGGCGGCGAGGATAACCACACTCATTGCACTGTTTGACATAGGCATCCTGACTAAAAACTGAATGGTGTCCCGCTGAAGGCGGACGAACGAAAGTAAACCCGTTATCGCGCCGGATTACTACATATTTTTCAGCGAAAAATACGTCTCAGAGCCAATCCGGGGCTGAAAAAATACCGTCATCAGAGTTTACCCAACCCGGCAGGATTTGGGTAATGCGAAACGCGCTCGCCGCCGGTTTTCCACAACCGCGCTCAGACATAAAACACGCGAGGAATACAAACCGCTGTTTCATAAAATCGAGACCGGGATAACAAAACAAAACTAATTGTTTCATCAGGTGAATTCTGCCGTTCAGTTTGTGAAGCAACCAAAAGAAACAGCGTTTCATTTTTTGACATAATACGCCGATCAATAACAAATAATGATGGGGAAAACATGAAATACGCTGCTTCGGGGCTTCTCTCTGTCGCCCTAAATTCTCTTTTGCTTCTGGGTTCCAATACCGCCTTTGCCGCCGCTCAGGATACCGCGCCAGTCTGGCATAGCATCGCGTTCGGCCAGTCCACGGATGTGAATTTCGCGACCAACGTCCTGCCGGACAAGGTGGGCGTCAACGACGTCACCATCAACGGCAAAAAGCTGACGGTAAATGACAAGGTCGATCTCTCCGCGCCGATCACTATCGAAAGCCGGGGAGGAAAAATCGCCAATACGCATGACGGCTTGACCTTCTTCTACACGCAGTTGCCCGCCAACGTGAATTTCACGCTGCAATCCGATGTGACGGTCGATCAGTTCGGCCCGGAAAGCGACGCCAAACCCAACGCTCAGGAAGGCGCCGGCCTGCTGGTGCGCGATATTCTCGGCGTACCGCGTCAGGAGCCGCTGAAAGAGGGGTACGAAGAGTTTCCGGCGGCATCGAACATGGTGATGAACGCCATCATGACGCAGGATAAAAAATCGAAAACCGAAGTGAAGATGCAGCTCATCAGCCGTGATGGCGTTACACAGCCCTGGGGTAATACCAACGCACAAATCACCCGCGCCAGCTATCAGGAAAAAATCAATCTGGAACAAACGCCAACGTTCCGCCTGAAACTGGAACGCACGGACGACGGCTTCATCACCTCTTATGCGCCCAAGGGCAGCGACCAGTGGGTCAGCAAGACGGTAAAAGGTGCGGATTTAGTCACTCATCAGGACAAGAATCACTACTATGTGGGGTTCTTCGCCTCCCGTAACGCGAAGATCACCATCAGCAATGCCAGCCTCACCACCAGCCCGGCCAACACCAAACCTTCCGCCCCATTCAAAGCAGAAGTCAATGCGCCGTTATTGCAGGTCGCGTCCTCCCCGCTCTCTGCCAGCGACACCTACCCGGTACAGGCACGGGTCAATTACAACGGCACCCTTGAAGTGTTCCAGAACGGCAAATCGCTCGGCAAACCGCAAACAATACGCGCCGGCGATTATTTTTCCCTTACCGCGAAACTGACGCAGCCTAAATCGGATTTCAAACTGGTTTACCTGCCGGGTGAAGGCGAAGACAAAACGGCGAAAGAAACCTCGTTCAGCGTGGAAAAAATCAAGCTGGCCGATGCCAAAAATTTGTATGTTTCTCCGGAAGGCAAAGCCGGCAACAACGGCAGCAAGAACGCGCCGCTGGATATCAAAACGGCCATCGACGCCCTGCAGGCCGGCGGCACGCTATGGCTGATGGACGGCGATTACAGCGCCACCGTGATTCCAGTCAGCGCCAGCGGCAACGCCAACGGCATTAAAACGCTGATGCCGGCCGGCAAAAAAGCCGTATTCCACGGGCTACAGCTCAACGCCAGCTACTGGAAAGTCAAAGGGGTTGAAATTACGGAAAAAAGCTTCCGTATTGAGGGCAGCTATAACCAGATTGAACGTGTGCTGGCGCACCACTGCGACAACACCGGTATTCAGGTTTCCTCCAACGACAGCGTAGGCCGTCCGCTGTGGGCCAGCCATAACCTGATTCTGAACTCGGAATCGCACAGCAACCAGGACCCCAGCAAAAAAGATGCGGACGGCTTCGCCGTGAAAATGCGCGTCGGCGAGGGTAACGTGATTCGCGGCGCGTTCTCCCACGATAATGTTGATGACGGCTTCGATCTGTTCAACAAAATTGAAGACGGCCCGAACGGTGTTGTGGTGATCGAGAATTCCATTTCGGTCAACAACACCAGCAACGGCTTTAAACTGGGGGGTGAAGGCCAGCCAGTGGCTCATCAGGTGAAGAATAGCATCGCTATCGGCAACCACATGGACGGGTTCAGCGACAACTTCAACCCGGGCGCGCTGCAAGTCACCAATAACATCGCGCTGGATAACGTTCGCTTCAACTTTATCTTCCGCCCAAGCCCTTACTATGGCCCGGAAAAACAAGGGATTTTCAAAAACAACGTTTCGCTGCGTACTCAACCCGGCAAGTATGACGATGCCGTGGTGGGCCGAGTAGATGCCAGCAACTACTTCATCAAGAATAACCGTGCGCTCAACAGTCAGGGCAAGGAGATCACCACGGCGAATTACAAATCCGTCGCGGTGCCGGCGGTCTTCAGCCGTGATGAAAAAGGCAATCTGCAATTGGGTGATTTTCTGAAGAAGAAATAACCGACATAAACAAGAGGGCGCCGAGACCGGCGTCCGTCAACATCAGCCCGATGGAATGTCGGGCATAAAAAAAGCCAGCTGAATCAGCTGGCTTTTTTACATCTGCATGATGGTTACATCCGCATCTGTTACATCGCTTTTTTGGTCAGCTCAATGACGCGCAGCTTGGCAATGGCTTTTGCCAGATCGGCAGAAGCCTGAGCATAATCCACATCACCGTGTGAATTGCGGATATGCTCTTCCGCTTTGCGCTTCGCTTCCAGCGCACGCGCTTCATCAAGATCCTGCCCACGAATGGCGGTATCGGACAGCACGGTCACCATGTTCGGTTGTACCTCAAGGATACCGCCGGACAGGTAGATATACTCTTCTTCGCCGTGCTGTTTAACAATGCGCACCATACCAGGCTTAATGGCCGTGAGCAGGGGGGCGTGGCCAGGATAGATTCCCAGTTCGCCTTCGCTACCGGTCACCTGGATCTTCTGCACCAGACCGGAAAACATTGCCTGTTCCGCACTAACGACATCCAGATGGTAAGTCATAGCAGCCATATCACCCTCCTATCAAGGCGTTACAGTTTCTTGGCTTTTTCCACTACTTCGTCAATGGAACCAACCATGTAGAACGCCTGTTCCGGCAGGTGGTCATATTCGCCTTCCATAATGCCTTTGAAACCACGGATGGTGTCTTTCAGCGTTACGTATTTACCCGGAGAACCGGTGAAGACTTCAGCTACGAAGAACGGCTGAGACAGGAAGCGCTGGATCTTACGCGCACGGGATACGACCAGTTTGTCTTCTTCAGACAGCTCGTCCATACCCAGAATCGCGATGATGTCCTTCAGTTCCTGGTAACGCTGCAGAATAGACTGCACGCCACGCGCCACATCGTAGTGCTCCTGACCCACAATCAGCGGATCCAGCTGACGGCTGGTGGAATCCAGCGGGTCAACGGCCGGGTAGATACCCAGAGAGGCGATCTGACGGCTCAGTGTTACCGTAGAGTCCAGGTGCGCAAAGGTGGTTGCCGGAGACGGGTCAGTCAGGTCGTCCGCAGGCACGTAAACGGCCTGGATGGAGGTGATTGAACCCGTCTTGGTGGAGGTAATACGCTCCTGCAGCACACCCATCTCTTCCGCCAGCGTCGGCTGGTAGCCTACTGCGGACGGCATACGACCCAGCAGCGCGGATACTTCGGTCCCCGCCAGGGTGTAACGGTAGATGTTGTCGACGAACAGCAGAACGTCGCGGCCTTCGTCACGGAATTTCTCCGCCATGGTCAGACCGGTCAGCGCCACGCGCAGACGGCTTCCAGGCGGCTCGTTCATCTGGCCATACACCAGCGATACTTTGTCGATAACGTTGGAGTCGGTCATTTCGTGGTAGAAGTCGTTACCTTCACGGGTACGCTCGCCCACGCCTGCAAACACGGAGTAACCGGAGTGCTCGATCGCGATGTTACGGATCAGCTCCATCATGTTTACGGTTTTACCTACACCCGCACCACCGAACAGACCGACTTTACCGCCCTTCGCAAACGGACAGATCAGGTCGATAACCTTGATGCCGGTTTCCAGCAGTTCCTGGGAGTTGGACAGTTCTTCATACGTCGGCGCCGCGCGGTGAATCGCCCAACGCTCTTCTTCGCCAATCGGCCCTTTCATGTCGACCGGTTCACCCAGTACGTTCATGATACGACCCAGCGTAGCCTTACCAACCGGTACTTCGATCGGATGCGCCAGGTTGGCGACTTTCAGACCACGACGCAGACCGTCCGAAGAACCCATTGCAATACAACGAACCAGGCCGCCGCCCAACTGCTGCTGCACTTCCAGCACCAGTTTCTCAGCCCCGTTCTCTACCTCAAGGGCGTCGTACACATTCGGTACGGCATCCTGAGGGAACTCGACGTCCACCACGGCGCCGATTACCTGGATAATCTTTCCAGTAGCCATCTTGAATCCTCTACGTAATTCGACAATACGTAATTCGTAAAACCTGATTTAAACCGCGGAGGCTCCCGATACGATTTCGGTGAGTTCCTGAGTGATGCTTGCCTGACGAGCCTTGTTGTAAACCAACTGCAGCTCTTTGATCAGGTTGCCGCCGTTATCCGTTGCGGCCTTCATCGCTACCATTCGCGCGGCCTGTTCACTGGCCAGGTTTTCTACGACGCCCTGATAAACCTGAGACTCCACATAGCGGCGCAACAGGGTATCCAGTAGCGACTTAGGATCGGGTTCATACAGGTAATCCCAGGATTTTTTCGTCAGCTCGCCTTCTTCCGCCGGAGGCAGCGGCAGCAGCTGAACAACTTGTGGAACCTGAGACATGGTATTGATGAACTTGTTGCTCACCACGTACAGTTTGTCCAGACGACCTTCGTCGTAGGCCTGCAGCATGACTTTCACCGGCCCGATCAACTCGGACAGCGAAGGGTGATCCCCCATGCCGGTAACCTGAGCAACAATGTTTGCGCCTACTGAACCGAAGAAAGAGACGCCTTTGGAACCAATCATCGCCAAATCGATTTCGGCGCCTTTTTCATTCCAGGCTTTCATTTCGCCCAGCAGCTTCTTGAACAGGTTGATGTTCAGGCCGCCGCACAGGCCACGGTCGGTAGACACCACCAGATACCCGACGCGCTTGACTTCACGCTCTTCCAGGTACGGGTGTTTATATTCCAGATTCCCTAACGCAAGGTGACCAATCACTTTGCGTATGGTTTCCGCATAAGGACGGCTGGCCGCCATACGATCCTGCGATTTACGCATTTTGGAAGCGGCGACCATTTCCATCGCTTTGGTGATCTTCTGCGTGTTCTGGACGCTTCCGATCTTACTACGTATCTCTTTTGCGCCGGCCATCTTAGCTTCTCCTCAATGCCTAGCGGCCTGCCGTTAAGGCAGGCCACGGGGCGTTACCAGGACTGGGTTGCCTTAAAGGTATCGAGGATGCTTTTGAATTTACCCTCGATCTCATCGTTATAAGCGCCAGTCTGGTCGATCTGCTGCAGAAGCTCGCCGTGCTCACGGCTGGCATAGGCCAGCAGCGCGGCTTCGAAACTGCCGACTTTCGCCAGTTCAACGTCTTCCAGATAACCGCGTTCAGCTGCGAACAGTACCAGAGACTGCTGCGCAACGGACATCGGCGCATACTGTTTCTGTTTCAGCAGCTCGGTCACTTTCTGACCGTGGCTCAGCTGTTTACGGGTCGCGTCGTCCAGATCGGAGGCAAACTGGGAGAAAGCCGCCAGTTCGCGGTACTGTGCCAGCGCGGTACGGATACCACCGGACAGTTTCTTCATGATCTTGGTCTGCGCGGCGCCGCCCACACGGGATACGGAGATCCCTGGGTTAACCGCCGGACGGATACCGGAGTTGAACAGGTTGGATTCCAGGAAGATCTGACCGTCGGTAATCGAGATAACGTTGGTCGGAACGAACGCGGAAACGTCGCCAGCCTGCGTTTCGATGATCGGCAGCGCGGTCAGAGAACCGGTTTTCCCTTTCACTTCCCCTTTGGTAAAGGCTTCCACGTACTCGGCGTTAACACGCGCGGCACGTTCCAGCAGACGGGAGTGCAGGTAGAAAACGTCGCCCGGATAGGCTTCACGACCCGGCGGACGACGCAGCAGCAGGGAAATCTGACGATAAGCGACAGCCTGCTTGGACAGATCATCATAAATGATCAGCGCGTCTTCACCGCGATCGCGGAAGTATTCGCCCATGGCACAACCGGCATACGGCGCCAGGTATTGCAGCGCAGCAGACTCGGACGCGGTTGCCACCACCACGATGGTGTTGGACAGCGCGCCGTGCTCTTCCAGTTTACGCACCACGTTGGAAATCGTGGAGGCTTTCTGGCCGATAGCGACATAAATACATTTAATGCCGGAATCGCGCTGGTTGATGATGGCGTCAATCGCCAGTGCGGTTTTACCGGTCTGACGGTCGCCGATGACCAGTTCACGCTGACCACGGCCGATCGGAATCATGGCGTCAACGGACTTGTAACCGGTTTGAACCGGCTGATCAACGGACTGACGGTCGATAACGCCCGGCGCGATGGTTTCTACAGGAGAAAATCCGTCGTGTTCCAGCGGACCTTTACCGTCGATCGGCGCACCCAGCGTGTTCACTACGCGACCCAGCAGGCCACGGCCAACCGGCACTTCCAGAATACGGCCGGTGCATTTTACTTTCATGCCTTCGGCCAGGTCCGCGTACGGACCCATCACTACCGCACCAACGGAGTCGCGCTCCAGGTTCAGTGCGATCGCGTAACGGTTGCCCGGCAGGGAAATCATTTCGCCCTGCATAACATCGGCCAGGCCGTGTACGCGAATGATCCCGTCGCTGACGGAAACAATCGTACCTTCGTTGTGAGCTTCGCTCACGACGTTGAACTGAGCAATCCGCTGCTTGATCAGTTCACTGATTTCGGT
Source organism: Dickeya sp. NCPPB 3274 (assembly GCF_000406205.1). NCBI lineage: Bacteria > Pseudomonadati > Pseudomonadota > Gammaproteobacteria > Enterobacterales > Pectobacteriaceae > Dickeya > Dickeya sp. NCPPB 3274. The sequence continues at coordinate 4,987,749 of NZ_CM001979.1, forward strand.
GGAATTCAGTTGCATGCTCCAGTCCCCTTAAGACTGCAAGACGTCTGCCAGACGTTCCAGACGACCACGAATACTGCCGTCTATCACCATATCGCCCGCGCGGATTACCACGCCGGCCATAACAGACTTATCGATTTTGCAATTCAGCTTCACTTTACGTGACAGACGTTGTTCCATCGCAGCGGTTATCCCGGATAACTGCTGCTCGCTCAACGTGGCGGCGGAAATAACCTCGACATCCACGGTCGATTCCAGCTCCGCACGCAATTGAACAAACTGTTCCAGTACTTCAGGCAGCACCGGCAAACGTCCGTTTTCAGCCATCACCCGGATCAGGTTCTGGCCCGCTTCATCCAGTTGATCACCACACACGGTAATGAACGTTTGCGCCATGGTTTGGGGAGCGATAGCCCCGGCAAGCATCCCGGCAATATGTTCATTACGCGCAACCTCGGCGGCAAATGCCAGCATCTGCTGCCAGCGATCAAGCGCCTGGTTTTCAACGGCAAAGTCAAAAGCTGCTTTGGCGTAGGGGCGAGCTACCGTGACAAATTCAGACATCAGCCCCTCCCTCCTTACAGTTCAGCGACCAGTTTATCAACGATGTCGCTGTTGGCAGCTTCATCCACGGAACGTTCAATAATTTTCTCGGCACCGGCAATCGCCAGAATGGCAACCTGCTTACGCAACTCTTCACGGGCACGTTTGCGTTCGGCTTCGATTTCAGCCTGCGCCTGCGCCACGATTTTGTTACGTTCCGCTTCCGCTTCCGCTTTGGCTTCGTCCAGAATCTGAGCACGCTGTTTGCTTGCCTGCTCGATGATCACCTGAGCTTCCGCTTTGGCTTTCTTCAGTTGGTCGGTCGCATTGGCCTGCGCTAAGTTCAGATCTTTTTTGGCACGTTCGGCAGAAGCAAGACCGTCAGCAATTTCTTTCTGACGCTTTTCAATGGCAGCCATAATCGGCGGCCATACATACTTCATGCAGAACCAGACAAACAGGACGAACGCAATGGCCTGGCCGAGGATTGTTGCGTTAAGATTCACAGCACAATGCCTCTTTCATGAGTTAAACGAGTCGATGTCTTTTTACCTGGTAAGCTCACGCTTACTTAGGCCACTGCGAACATCACGTACAGACCCAGACCTACCGCGATCATCGGGATAGCATCCACCAGACCCATAACGATAAAGAACTGTGTACGCAGCAGCGGGATCAGGTCAGGCTGGCGGGCAGCACCTTCCAAAAATTTACCACCCAGAATGCCGATACCGATTGCAGCACCGATTGCCGCCAGGCCCATCATCACAGCGGCAGCCATGTACAGCAGATCCATACTCAGGTTTTCCATGACAGTCTCCAGTTTGTTTCAGTTAAAACGTTGTAGTGTTGTGAAAAATCAATGCTCTTCAGATGCCATCGAAAGATAAACAACTGTCAGAACCATGAAGATAAAAGCCTGCAGCGTAATAATCAGAATGTGGAAAATGGCCCAAGGCACATTCAGAATCCACTGTGACCACCACGGCAACAGACCGGCAATCAGGATGAAGATCAACTCACCCGCATACATGTTGCCAAACAGTCGCAAGCCGAGAGAAACCGGTTTGGACAGCAGGCTGACCCCTTCAAGAATCAAGTTGACGGGAATAAAAACAGGATGATTGAACGGTTGCATGGTCAGTTCTTTGACGAACCCGCCCACGCCTTTCATCTTGATGCTGTAGAACAGAATCAGGATGAACACGCCCAACGCCATGGACAGCGTAACGTTCACGTCGGCGGAAGGCACCACACGCAGGTAAGCATGCGCAGGATCATGACCAAGAGCGCTATAGATATGCGCCCAGATTTGCGGCAGCAAGTCGATAGGCAACAGATCCATCAGGTTCATCAGGAAAACCCAAACGAAAACGGTCAACGCCAGCGGCGCGATCAGCTTGCTTTTTCCGTGGAACATGTCGCGCACGCTGCCATCGACAAATCCGACCACCAGTTCGACCGCGGTTTGCAGTTTACCCGGTACGCCGCTGGTCGCGGTCTTGGCAACCTTGCGGAAGACAGCCAGAAAGAGTACGCCGAGAACCACGGAGAAAAACATCGAGTCGACGTTAATCGACCAGAATCCCGAGCCCACCTGCAAATGGGTCAGGTGGTGACCGATATACTCTTGCGGAGTAGATGCAGACATGATGTCTCTTACCCTTTTGTTGTTAACTACGGTAACGGTTAATTACAGCCGGTGCCACGATCTGCGTGATCAGCACCACTAAGTACGTCAGGCCAAGCGGAAAAAATGCCGCATGAAACACACCCAACGCTACCACCAACAGCACGATGGTGAAGAGCATTTTCAGCGCTTCCCCAACGGCAAACGACCAGGCTACCCGACCTTCCGGTGGCTTGTCCGTCTGATGCCGCACGGCAAACAGTATGAACACCATGTTTGGCAACCAGGCTGCCAACCCCCCAGCCAGTGCGGAAGCGCCCGCCTTAATGCCACCAACGCAAAACGCCGCGCTGACAACGAGAATCACCGTTAGCTGCAACAACAGTGACAATCGGGCGATTTTCCCACTGTAAAGGGATACAGACATGACGATTCTCCGTACCTTTTCAGAGGTATGCTGAATGACCGTATAAAACTGCCTTTGCAGTACCGAGTCAAGCAGCGAAAAACGAGCAAATTATACGGGTCATCCATGCGAATTCAATCGATAAGTAGCAAAAAGGTGAACGATTATTTAAATTTATTTCCGAAGCCTTATTTTCACCAACTATCCCCGAAGTCCATTTTGGAGACCCGGCGCATCTGGCGCCGACAATATGTGATATTTCTCACATAAAATTGAACTGATGCTTTTATATCTGAATTGATTTTTTTTTGTCTTTAGCAAAAAAAGCCATTTATCTTTTTTAATTTCAATAATTTAAAAAAGAACATTCACAAAACAGCATGAATACAGCCTCAAAACCATCTATTGACAAGCAGGATATTTTTTTCTCATGTTTTTAACACAGTTTTGTCATCAAATCCCTTTAGAATCATGAAAGCATTCTGCCGCCAGATCGATTTTCTTCCCCCGCGATAAAAGGTTATACAGCAGAGTTGTAAAATTTCGGTGAATGCAGAAGATTACTCAGGTCATTATTTCATTTTTAGCTATCAGGCTGAGAATCTTACAACTATTCATGATTTTTTTGATAAATGACAAAATCAGTTGGGCTTAAGCACCACCAGATGCCGCTCCCCTTCCAGTTCGGGAACCGACAGAGGAACCACTTTCTCGACCGTCACGCCCTGCGGCAGCAATCCCATCTCTTCATGCGGAACAATGCCTTTCAGAGCATAAAAACGCCCCTGCGGACGCGACGGCAAATGATGGCACCAATTCACCATATCCTGCAGCGACGCAAAGGCCCGGCTAATAACGCCGTCAAACGGCGGTTCTGCCGGAAAATCCTCCACCCGGCTCTGCACGGGTTCGATGTTGCCCAGATTCAGCTCATGTTGAACCTGACGCAGGAAACGAACTCGTTTTCCCAGGCTATCCAGCAGGACAAAATGCGCATCCGGGCGGGCGATAGCCAAGGGCACGCCGGGCAGGCCGGGGCCGGTGCCGACATCGATAAAACGGTTTCCGACCAGATGCGGCTCAACCACCAGGCTATCCATGATATGCCGGACCAGCATCTGCTCCGGTTCACGTACCGATGTCAGGTTATAAGCCTTGTTCCATTTGTGGAGTAACGCCACATACTGAAGCAACTGGTCTTTCTGCCGATCGGTCAGCGCCATTCCGGCACGCTGCAGCAGGCTGTTGAGTGTATCGAGCACGAATGAATCCTGATTGTCGGTTAATGCAACATGGCCGCGAAAAGCGGCCATGCGTCAACGTAAGCGGTAGCGTTTCTCAGGCGCTGCGGCGCAGCATACCCTGTTTTTTCAGCCAGACCAGCAGAATCGAGATGGCGGCGGGCGTGACGCCGGAAATACGCGATGCCTGACCAATCGATCCCGGTTTGTGATCGTTGAGCTTGGCGATTACCTCGTTTGACAGGCCGGTCACCTGACGATAATCCAGATCCGCCGGCAGCAAGGTGTTTTCGTTGCGCAGCTGCTTTTCGATCTCATCCTGCTGGCGGGCGATATAGCCTTCGTATTTGACCTGAATTTCCACCTGCTCGGCCGCCTCGGCATCACACAACGCCGGCGCAAACATCGGCAATCCGGTCAGTTGCGCGTAATCCATTTCCGGACGTCTTAACAGCTCTTCGCCATTGGCCTCGCGCGATAGCGGCGATTTCAGCAGGCTGTTGATCTGCTCAACGCCTTCAGACTGCGGGTGGACCAGCACATCGCGCAGACGCTGGCGTTCTTTCTCGATATTTTCCAGCTTCTCGTTGAAACGCGCCCAGCGTTCGTCATCCACCATACCCAGCTCGCGGCCCATCGCGGTCAGGCGCAGATCGGCATTATCCTCGCGCAGCATCAGCCGATATTCGGCGCGAGAGGTAAACATGCGGTAAGGTTCCTTCGTCCCCAGCGTACAGAGATCGTCCACCAGTACACCGATGTAGGCCTGATCGCGGCGCGGCGTCCAGCCTTCCTGATCAAACGCCAGACGGGCGGCGTTCAACCCCGCCAGTATCCCCTGCGCCGCGGCTTCTTCGTAACCGGTGGTGCCGTTGATCTGCCCGGCGAAAAACAGATTGTGGATAAATTTGCTTTCCAGCGTCGGTTTCAGGTCGCGCGGGTCAAAATAATCATACTCAATGGCGTAACCCGGCCGAACGATACGCGCGTTCTCCATGCCGTCCATAGAACGAACGATTTGCCACTGCACATCGAACGGCAGGCTGGTGGAGATGCCATTCGGGTAAATTTCGTTACTGGTTAACCCTTCCGGCTCCAGGAAAATCTGGTGCGCGTTACGATCGGCAAACCGCATCACCTTGTCTTCGATCGACGGGCAATAGCGAGGGCCGATCCCTTCGATCACCCCCGCATACATCGGACTGCGATCCAGATTGCTGCGGATCACGTCGTGGGTGCGTTCATTGGTGTGGGTGATGTAGCACGGCATCTGCGCCGGATGTTCGCTGGCTTTGCCCAGGAAGGAGAAGACCGGCATCGGATCGTCGCCATGCTGCGGCGTCAGAACGCTGAAATCGATGGTACGGGCATCGATACGCGGCGGCGTACCGGTTTTCAGACGACCGACGCGTAACGGCAACTCGCGCAGACGGTGCGACAGAGAAATGGAAGGCGGATCGCCGGCGCGCCCGCCGCTGTAGTTGTCCAGGCCAATATGGATCTTGCCGTCCAGGAAGGTGCCAACCGTCAGCACCACGGCTTTGGCGCGGAATTTAAGCCCCATTTGGGTAACAGCGCCGACGACACGATCGTTTTCCACAATCAGATCTTCCACCGCCTGCTGGAAGAGCGTCAGGTTAGGCTGGTTCTCCAGCGCGGTGCGTACCGCCTGACGGTACAATACCCGGTCTGCCTGAGCGCGGGTGGCGCGTACCGCCGGGCCTTTACTGGAGTTTAGTATCCTAAACTGAATGCCGGCGCGATCGATAGCACGCGCCATCAGGCCACCCATGGCATCGATCTCTTTTACCAGATGACCTTTCCCGATACCGCCGATCGCCGGGTTGCAGGACATTTGTCCCAGCGTGTCAATGTTGTGCGTCAGTAAAAGGGTTTGACGTCCCATTCGGGCTGAGGCCATAGCGGCTTCAGTGCCCGCATGACCGCCACCGATCACGATGACGTCAAAAGGATCCGGATAAAACATGGTGCTACACCTCGCGTGGTTGCGAACGATCGTTACTTGCCCTGGGGTGGGGGATTCTACTTAAGTTTGTGCCGCCGACCAAGTGTGTTGGATCGTCGGGTAGTTAAAGAAAGATCTTTTTTATTTAAAGATCTCTTTATTAGATCTCTTATTAGGATCCCGGTTGGTTGTGGATAAGGCGGGATCCAAAAAGAAGATCAATGGGTTATTGCCGATCACTAGCTGTGAATGATCGGTGATCCCAGTCTGTATTAGCTGGGATCTGAAAGGGTAATTATGCACAGCTCAAAAAAGCATCTGACGTTATTATCTGGATAACTACGGGTTTTCCCCGGCATTTAAAGTTATTT
>NZ_AOOH01000049.1:0-12862 GCF_000406205.1 Dickeya sp. NCPPB 3274
TCCCGCCTCGGTTTAGGTACCTACCCCGATGTATCGCTGGCCGATGCGCGTCAACAGCGTGACGGCATCCGTAAACTGCTGGCGCAGAATATCAACCCCGCGCACCAACGGGCGGCAGAAAAAGCGCCCCGCTCACCAGAAAAATCATTCAAGGTTGTGGCGCTGGACTGGCACAAGAGCAACCGGACATGGTCAGAGAACCATGCCACCCGTCTGCTTGCCAGCATGAACAACCATATCTTTCCGGTCATCGGGCACCTGCCTGTTACGGAGCTGAAACCCCGTCATTTCATCGACCTGCTGAAAGGCATTGAGAAAAAAGGGCTGCTGGAAGTGGCGGCACGTACCCGGCAGCACCTGTGCAACATCATGCGTCATGCCGTGCATCAGGAGCTGATTGAAAATAATTCGGCGGCCAATCTGAACGGTATTATCGCCCCGCCGGTTAAACGCCACTACCCTGCCCTGCCGCTGGAACAACTACCGGAACTGCTGACTCGCATGGAGGACTACCGGCAAGGACGGGAATTAACCCGGCTGGCGGTATCACTCACCCTGCATCTGTTTATCCGCTCCAGCGAATTGCGCTTCGCTCGCTGGTCGGAAATTGATTTCAGAAACCACATCTGGACTATTCCCGCTACCCGCGAAGTCATCCCCGGCGTGCGTTATTCCGGGCGTGGCGCGAAGATGCGTAGCCCGCATATCGTTCCCCTCTCCCGGCAGGCCCTCGCTATTCTGAGACAAATACAGGAAATCTCCGGGCATCAGGTGCTGATATTTCCCGGCGCTCACAATCCGTATAAACCGATATGCGAAAACACGGTCAACAAGGCGTTGCGTCTGATGGGTTATGACACGAAAGATGAAATCTGCGGCCACGGATTCCGGGCTATGGCCTGTAGCGCGCTGATGGAATCCGGCCTGTGGTCACAGGATGCGGTTGAGCGCCAGATGAGCCATCAGGAGCGCAACAGCGTGCGAGCGGCGTACATCCATAAAGCGGAATACCTTGATGCCCGAAAAGCGATAATGCAATGGTGGTCGGATTATCTGGATATGAATCGGGAAAGTTACGTTGCGCCCTATGTTTATGCGCAAGTGACGCTGCTCCCCTCAAGAGCAGTAAAAACGCAATGAGCCACGGATTCATTGCCGGAGTAAACAGTGTGTGCCCCGCCGTGACTGGCGGGGCGAGGTGTCTGGCTGTCAGGCCGACGGTTTGCTGCGCGACCAGATCAAGTGGTGCTTGCCATTCTCTTCTTCGATAAGGCGAGCATAGAGGGTTGCCGGGAAGGAAGGGTCGTCGAGCATCACCGACAGATAAGGCCGTTCGGCCTGGCTGATTTTCCGCCAGGCTGCGCCGATGTCGTAACCACCGATGGTCTGAATGCGGAAGTCAGGGGCGTGCTCGCTGCTTTTGTCGCAGGGGATAAACCTAACCTTGACATTCAGGGTCAGGGTGCGGACGGTGCCAGTGAAGCCGTTGTTTTGTGCAGTGAAGGTGCCGATGTTAGCCATGATGTTACTCCTTTCGGATTTTTAAGGTCGCGCCTGTCGCGTCCTTTGTGGTGATCCGAATGGCAGGAGCCGAGCTGGCCGCATCGCTTGCGACCGCAACACCGTGAAGGACCGGAAGAGGCAAAGAATTTGCTACGCGAGGAAGGCGTTTGCGCCGGGGAAATTGTTTGCTTCTTCCGGTTGCGGCCATAAAGCCCGGCTCCTGCAAGGATTCACAACGTGCTCAAGGACGCATAGGCTGACCAAGCCGAAAGGCGCATTGGCTGACCCGGCTTCCCCGCACGACGGCTTTACCGGCTCCTCTCCTGATTCGGTCAAGGCCATCATCCCCGCGACAGGCGACATGCCCTGCTGCCAGTCCCTCGGTGCAAACAGCCTATGGCGTCAACCCGGTCATCAGGCCGGACGGCATATTGGTGACGCATTCTTCATGACCGCAACACCATCATCGCCAGTGTCAAAAACGGCAAGCATCCATGCAACCTGACGCAGCAAGCTATGGCAAACGAAAACGCCCCGTCAATTACGCTGGGGCATCCTTTTAATACTGAAGGGATGCCAATTACCCTTTCCATACACTCAAAGACACCTGAATTAACACGTAATAACCAATAATGACAGCAGCACATATATTTTCATGACAAACTGCATCACCTTAAGTAAAAATTTCATTCTATAAATTCAATCTGACAGAGCAGTTCTGGGCTGTTCAGGCCAGTATGAAACGATTTGATGGCATCCATTCATAAAACTAAAGAGTGCATATCTCAGATGCCGTGATGGTGCTGCCACAGCAGGCGGTAGCCCAATTGTGATACAGGCTACATCACTCCTTGTGGATTTGTTATTTTATTTACTGAAAAAACAAAAAATAAAAAATAACATAAACCAGGTCATTCTAAACAACCTTTTTTCACCCTATTGATTTACATATAAAATTTTAACGTCATACCCGGCAACTTTATTAACCAACAGTGACTCGCTACACACAGGAAAGGTTGTCATGCTGAGGAGATTACATCATGCAAAAACAGACCTTCCTTTTAAACACGAAAAGCAGTATGCCTGAATGGATGACGATACAAGAGGCAATCAGAATAGCTAAAAAAACAACAAAAATAGAACTGACAGACAGTGATATTTATCGCCATGCTTTATATGGCGATATCAACCTTTCCATCTACTTCCAATCACCGATTGTTTTACGAAAAATACGAACATTAGATAATAAATTGAAGCTACGCCCAGTTGGACACTCATTCATCGACCGACTCTGTTTGCTTGATCGAAACAGTTTCCTTAGCAAAGGAAATCTTATTCTCAGTACTGAGGGAAGATATATTATCCCCTCCCAGCCAATTATCGATACGCTATTAGCGGGACATGAGTACGTTATGGTACAACGCTTGCTTGCTCGCTCCCTGCACATTCCATTGCCACACATCGGTGAGAATGAGATCAATTACGGTATATCAGTAACCCTTTCAGGAGAGATATTTCAGGTTTTCGAAAAGCTCACATGGCAGGAAAGAATAAACCAGAAAATCATGCGGCTCCCTGAAAAAATGTCGACTGATATTTATCAAAGAATTTTACAACAAGGCGTGAATCCAGACCTCCGAAAAGCTTACTTTCCAATTCATGACCTACCGCAAGATGCCTGCTTTGTCATCCGACATACTGAACTGGAAAAGTTAATCAACATGCCGACCAAAAACCAAACATCATCGTCGTCTTCCACGCGGATATCCACGCCGTTATCCCGATTATTCTGGCTCGCCTGTAAACATAATGAGGCTATTAGCCCATTAATTAGGCAGCCCTATAAACTGTTGTCCATTTTTGAGCAATGGGCATCAACTGATGGTATCACCGACCATCTGAGCGGTGACACACTAAAAACGGCGCTGGAGCGCGGATCCCCCACATCCATTTCAGGATCTGGTTAATAGAGTACGTCCTCATTCAATCCAGGCTGTGTCTCTTAATCACCTGCGTGGTGGAAAATCACATAACGCTTACAGGTGATGGCAGTGGAAATGTACGAAATCGGCTCATAAATGAGCGAATTTAATGCATTTTTTCACCATCAATCAGTGAATATGAATTAAGAGACACAGCCTAATATCTGATCGTTGAATTAAACAGCATAAAAAAGCAGCCGGAAGGATCGTTGGGATCGCTTCCGGCTTTGTCAATATCAAGCAGGGAATTTCCCATTTTTATATGACTGCCAAAGATAGTTTATAGGCCAGCCATTAGTATTTCCCTTCAATATGTCTTTCGCTATTATTTCAATATCATCTGATATTCTTGATGCAATTTCAGGCTCTTTGATAATCTTAAATGAAAGTTTAAAGGATTTTTCACGAAGGATATCGATGAAATCTAAATCATCCTTACTAAAAACCTCTTTTTCCAATCTGTTGAAATTATTCATCCACTCCGAATCAAATGTTTTTGAATCGCGAGAATCCAATGCATTGTCCACATCCAGATTTTTTAAGAAATCAAAAAATGATGGTGAAGATAACACATTTTCCATGTCCATAAGATTGCTATTAATCATTACATCAACCCTTGTTTGGTAAGCCAGTTTTCAATTAGGTCTACGGCTTGGCTCGGTGTTACATTTGAACCCAATATATGTGTACCATTTGGAGAGCGAACATCCACTTTAATATCGTCCAAACCCGAATACGCTTTCTTATAAGCATCAAACAACTTTTTGTCAGAACCAGCAAAGTCACCTTGCCTTGTGCCTATATATTTTCTTTCTGCATCATGCATTCGCCAATGGTCATGCTCTGGCTCTTTACCCCTAGGAAATAAAGTCGGGCGGGTTTTATCGGAGCGTGCAACCTCAAAAGGCCTTCCCTGTGATTTTCTTACGGATGGAACGTGATGACCTGATCCACTAACACCCATACATTTCTTACCGTTTAGACCTAAAGGGTCAATACCGCTTATAGGGTTGTATACATACCCGTAATTACTCTCACCCCCCGCTATCCCTATCGGGTCATAGGGATTATCCGGTGAACGTCGTACTTTTTAGTGTACTTAACCCATTGATGTAACGTGTTTTTCAGGTGGCATTTTCGGCCTGTTTAACACCACGGCAACCCGAACACCCCGACGCGCACTTTTAGCCCCAGACACGCTACCGCCACACTGTGACGTCCCTGCCTGCCACGCATCATAGCAGCGGCGGCAGTCGCTGCCATTAGCCGTTTTGTGAATGAAACGAGTTTTAGCACGGTAGGAGATGTTCTGCCTCTTGCTTGTGTCAATCTTAAAGGCCGCTGGCTGGAAGAGTCGGGGTTTATGACCGGGATGCCGATTACCGTGACGGTCGAGCGGGGAAGGATAGTGATTGAGACGGAGATTAATGTCTGAGCGTTGAGCTAAACAGCAGGTAAAAAATAGCCGGAAGGATCGTTAAGATCGCTTCCGGATTTATTTAAAGACTAAGCGCGTAAGCTATAAATATCCTTCGCTTCCTCATCCATGTCTAGGCTACCAAGAGCACCAAGATCTAGACTATAAATTTTATCACTATTATCATGAAGATAAATAAAATACCCTATATCCCCATCCTGGCCAATTAAAAAATAATTAGGTTCAACATCTTGTATTGTATATGTTTTGTTTCTTTCAATTACATCATGATAGTTATAAATATAAATTAAATCACCACGCGAATTTTGGATTTCATAAGCTTCATTTTCGCCAATCTCTTCAAACAAGAATTTTTTATATGCGATAGGCAACCCTTTGCCTATAAATTTTTCTATATCTACTAATTTTTCCATCGCTTTATTTTTATCCACAAAAAGTCACCTCGCATTTATTAAATATTAAAAAATGGGTTGCCAATATTACTTTCTCTCAATCCATCAAAATATTTGTATGCATCACTAAGGGCTTTTTTAGCCTGTCCAGAAGGAACTCCTGCATCAAGCATCTCTCTATAGCTAGTATTGAACTCTTGTTTCAAAGATGTATCCCATCCGCTCGGCATAGCTCGTCTTGCGCGTTGAGCTGCACTAATTTTAGCGTGAGGGCTACCCGATGAGGATTTTAGTAATGTAGCGGGGGCAGAGTTTCTCTGATACCCGTTAATTCTTTTCTTAGCCCAAGCATCCTGAATAGGATGATGGCTTTGAACAAAACCATCAGATTTAGTATTCAGATGACCCGATGCTCTGTTTGCATTTGGTGATAAATTGCCATGAGGATCAACATCACCTGTCTTATAACCGTTCGGCGCATTGCATTGCACCAACCCCAGCGGATCAACCCATTCAATCGGGTTGGGCGCGTACGCGTAGTTATTCTCCCCCCCCTGTATCCCTATCGGGTCTGGCGAGACATAGCACCCACCGGCCGGGTCGTAGTACCGAAAGCGGTTATAGCATAGCCCGCTTTCGCTGTCACGGAGCTGCCCGGCGAAGGCCAGGCCGGGGTCCGGACTTTCCGAATGTTCTGTTTGCCGGCGTCCCCACAGCGTGGCTTTCGGGGCCTGCCAGCGCAGTGCGCCGTCCTGTGCGAACAGTGCCTGTGGCGCGCCGTTCTGGCTGCTGGTGACAAAATCCGTTTCCCAGTCGCCGCCGGTGTGCTGCCGCTGTTGCACCACCAGCTCCCAGCCGTTGTAGACCCAGTGGCGACGGGCCACCAGCTGGCCGTGGCGGTAGTGCCGCACTTCGGCTATCTGGTCGCCGTCCCACTGGTAGCGAATTTCTTCGGCTTTCTGGTCGCAGCGTTTGCCCACCCGGCGGCCGAACGGGTCGTAGCGGTACAGCCAGCGCTCGCCTGTCGGGGTGTCCACCACCCGGAGCTGGTTGCGGCTGTCCCAGCGGTACTGCCACACCTGCGGGCGGTAGCCCGGCTGCAGCACCTGTTTACGGATAAGCCGTCCGGCCCTGTCGTACTGGTAATGGGTGTCATCGTGCTGAACCAGTCTGCCAGACTGCCACTCGGTGAGGCGTCCTGCCTCCTGCGGCAGGCCGGTGCGGGTATAGTGGTAGCGGGCGGTGGTGTCCACGGTTTTGCCCGCGCCGCCGCTCAGTACTTCCTGCACCCGGCCGCTGGCGTCCAGCCGGTAGCCTTCGGCGTCGCGGTTGTGGCGCACCCCGGTCAGGTTACCGGCGCCGTCGTAGCGGTATTCCCGCGTCTGGGCCGCCAGCAGGCGACCGTCGTGCTGCGCGCCGCTCTGCTCCCGCGTCAGCCAGCCCATCACGTCGTATTCCCGCCGCTGCACAAACCCGCTGCCGCCGGTGCGGAGCGATTCCCGGCCCGCTGCGTCCTGGGTCAGGGTCAGGTCGGCGCCGTCCGGCAACTGCACCTGCCGCAGTTCGCCGGTGCGGGTGTAATGGAACAGGCTGGTGAGTGGGGCAAGGGCGTGTGTGGTGTCGTCCGCATCGCCGTCCCAGGTCAGGGTGCGGGTGACGGTGCGGGCCGCGTCATCGTACTGGCGGGTGAGCAGCGTGCCGTTGTGCCATTCGCGCACCACCCGGTCGCGCAGGTCGTATTCCAGCTGTACGTGGGCGGTGGCTGACGAGACCTCGGTCAGGCGACCCACCGCGTCATAGCGGTAATGCAGGCTGTCATCCGGCGCGGTTTCGCGCAGCAGCAGCCCGCGGGCGTCGTAGAGGAAGTGGCGGGTGTCGCCTTCGCCGTTACGCACGCTGACGCACAGGCCGTCTTCGTCGTAGTCGTAGTGGGTCTCGGTGCCGGTCATGTCGCGCTCGCGGATGACCCGCCCGTCGGCGTCCAGCCACCACTGCCAGCGGCTGCCGTCCGGGGCGGTGACGGTTGTCAGCTGCTGGCTTTCTTTGTCGTAGTCGTAGCGCCAGGTGCGGCCTTCGGCATCGGTGCGCGACGTCAGCAGGTCGAACGGGCCGAAGGTCTGGCGCCACAATGCGCCGTTGCCGTCCACGTAGCTCAGCAGGTTGTTGTGGCGGTCGTACTGGCGCCGCTCTTCCTTGTCGTCCGGGCGCATCAGCTGCTCCGGCAGCTTCCAGCTGGCCCGGCGGTAACCGAGTCCAAAGCGCGCGCCGTCCGGGCGCTGCCACTGCACCACCCGGTCCTGCATGTCGTAACGCAGCTGCTGGGTGCGGCTCTCGGCGTCGGTGGCGCTCAGCAACCGCTGGCGGTGGTCGTACTGCAACCGCGCCTGCACCTCGCCGGCCCGGTCGCTCACCTGCGTCAGCAGGCCGTAGCGGTTCCAGGTGAATCGCACTTCGCTGGCATCCGGACCGGTGAGCCGCTCCGGGTTGCCTTCGGCGTCATACACCCAGCCCCATTCGCGTCCCAGCGGGTCGGTGACGCCGCACAGCCGCTGCGCCTCATCATAGTCGTACTGCCACTGGTGGCCGCTGCCGTCGGTAAAGGTGCTGACCCGCCCGGTATCGTCCAGATAGCCGAACTCGACCACCCGCCCGGCGGGCGAGATTTCCCGCAGCAGGTTGCCGTAATCGTCGTAGTCGTAGCGGGTGACGTGACCGAGCGGGGATTTTTCCCAGCTCATCAGGTGCAGGTCGTTAAAGCCGAATTCGCTGCGCTGGCCGAGGCCGTCGGTCATCACCACCCGGTCGGGGAGGTAGTCGAAACGGGCGGTCAGAAAGCCGTCGGCGCAGGTGGTGTAGACGCAGCGCCCCTGCGCGTCGTACTCGTAGCGCGCCCAGGTCTGGTCGTTGTCGTGCCAGCGGGTCAGCCGGTGGGCGGCGTCGTACTCGTAGTACAGGTGATAGGCCTGGGTGGCGTTGGCCTCAATCAGTCGGCCCTGTTCGTCCTGACGGTATTCGGCCAGCAGCGTCTTCTGGCCGCCGTCGGTGCGCTGAATCTGGTGCAGGAAGTCGCCCTGCCACACCAGCAGCAGGGTAACGCCGTCGCTGTGACGCAACTGGCGCAGGTAGCCTTTCGGGTCGCGCACCAGTTCGATACGGTTGTCGTGGGTATCGTGAATGGCCGACAGCAGCCGGCGCTCGCCCTGTACCACGCTAAAATCGCGCCAGGTCTGCTGGTCGCGGTGCCACAGGCTGAAACCCTCGCCCCGGCGGTGCAGGGTAAACTCCGGGTAGTGCGGGCAGTACACCGCCTGCACGTCCTGATGGAAGGTGAAATCGATGTCATAGCCCTGCGCCAGCGTGATAACCACGTGGGTGTTGAGGCCGTCGCGCGTCACCGTCGCCACGTCGCTCCAGCTGTCGTGCCAGCCGCAGCCCAGCAGCCCGGTGTGCGCCGAGGAGGAACGATAGGCACGTTCAAACACCAGCGGCAGCGTCTGACCCAGTTCGATATCGGTGCGGGATTCAATCACTTCGCCGCTGGCAAGGTACACCGGGTCTTTTTTGAACGCTTTGGCCGCTTCTTTGAATCTGGCCATGCCTTTATTGGCTTTAAACGCCCTGGCGGCGCACCCCATTTTTCCGGGGACTTTGGTGATAAACAGTGCCCCGGCCTTCGCGCCCTTTAAGGCACTTTTCAGACCATTGCGGGTAAACAGCTTCCCCAGTCCCTTCAGCATCCCCCGGCTGGGCGGCACCAGAAACTCCACCGCAATCAGCAGCGCCTTTTCCCACCAGCTGAATTCGTCGGCTATCTCCAGATAGGTGCCCTGACCGGAGCCGAAAAATACCGTCGAGGCACCTTCCTTGATGGTGGCACCACAGACGGTTTTATCGTCGATACGGGCAGCCGGTGCGTCATTCACAAATACCGACTCGCTGCCCTGGGCAATCAGTTGTGGGCTGTTGTGTTTGGTACAAGCGACGGTGTCCTGGGTGGCGCGGGCGACGGGCTGTTTTTCGACAAACACGTTGCCGGAGCCGGTCGCCACCGGCCCGAAGGCCGGCGACGCACTGTCCACCATTGCCGACACCTTATTGGTGACCGCGGAAATCAGGTCACCGGCAGCAAACACCGCCAGCGCCCCGACGGCCGCTACCGCCAGCCCGCCGGTCACCCCCACCAGAAATACCGCCACGGCTGCTACGGCCGCTGCCACCAGCGCCCCGGCGACCGCGCCGGCCAGCGCGCCCAGGAAACTCTTGTGCTTGATGGTCTTGCCCGGTGAGGTCGGCGGCTTGCCCTGACAGGGCTGCGGCCGGTCGGCGGGCGGATTGGGTCGATTACCGGCGTGCATGGCCCCGACCCGGGCCACCCGGCTCAGAATATCGTTGAGCATCGTGACTCCCTTCAGGACGCGGCGGTAAACGTCTCAATCACCGCCAGCAGGGCGGTTTTCTGTTCATCCTTCAGTTCACCGGCTGCCGTAATGGTAAAGGTCAGCAACAGCTCGCCGCGTACCTGCATCACCACCACCTGATGCATCGGCCCTTCCGGCGAGCGCCAGCTGTACTCCAGTCCGCGCGCCGGCAGACCGTCCAGCGTCAGCTCCCAGGCGGCGCGCTCTTCGTAACCTTTCAGATGGGTGGAAAACTGTGCCAGCGTCTGTTCATAGACGGTGTCCGGCGACAGGCCGAACTCAATCGGCGTGCGGTTGACCACCAGATTGGCGGTATCGCCCGGCAGCACAAACACGTGCAGCGACTCGTCGCGCCAGCCTGCCGGTATCGCCAGGGTGCCTTCATTCATCTGATACATACGTTGCGTTTCCCTTAGTTCAAATCGATACGGGTACCGTTCAGCACCAGTCCTTTACCGGTAATGGAAATGTTGCCGTCCTTATCAATGGCGATGAATCCGCCGGCGGTGGCAATCAGGATGTCGCCGCTCTGGGACTGGATGGCGATATTGTTTTTCACCTGCAGCGACTCGTTGTCGTTAACGGTGGTGTGGCGGTTTTGGTGACGGCGACGGTCTGCTCGCCCTGAATCTCGGTGACCTGATTTTCCTTCACCGACACCGTCTGGTTGTGCTGCACTACCACCGTCTGGTCGCCGCCCACGTTCTCGCTATGGTTGGCATTCACCGAGGTGCTGCGGTTGTTCAGCACCACGGTGTTCATGTCCTTCTGGGCGTGGATAAACACCTCTTCCTGCCCGGCCTGGTCTTCAAAACGCAGTTCGTTGAACCCGGCGCCCTTGTGGGTATTGGTGCGCAGCGAGGTGCGGGTCTTGTTCGCCGGCAGCGGATACGGCGACGGGTTGGTGGCGTGAAAGGTGCGCCCGGTGACGATGGGCTGGTCCGGGTCGCCTTCCAGAAAGCTCACCACCACCTCATGACCGATGCGCGGAATGGCAATCAGCCCGTACTGGCCGCCGGCCCAGCCCTGGCTGACCCGCACCCAGCACGAGCTCTGGTCGTCGCTGGCGCCGTAGCGGTCCCACGGGAACTGCAGTTTCACCCGGCCAAATTCGTCGCAGTAAATCTCTTCGCCTGCCGGCCCCACCACCGTTGCAATCTGCGGGCCGTCCACCATCGGTTTGTACGGCAACGCCGCCCGCCAGGTGGCGGTGCCTTTTACCACCTCGAAACTGTTGCTGAGCGTGGTCGGCTCGCCGCCGCTCTCTTCTTCCAGCGCCTGCGGCTGCTGCCCGCTGTGGGTCACCGCCACCACCTGCCAGGCCAGGTTAAACGCCGGGTTCGGGTGCTCGGTGAGGGTAAAGGTGCTGCCCGGCATCAGTTCGGCGGCGTTGGATTCGCCGCTGCCGGTCATGGCCCCGGCGCGCAGCGCGTCCAGCCGGTAGCCGGTAAACGCCTTGCCGCTCGGGTCCTGTTTGAAGCGGCCGGGATAATCAAAGTGCTGGTAGGATTCGCGCTGATGGTCCAGCTCGCTGCTCATCTTGTTGTGCAGCAGCCCGTAGGCCGGGGTCTTGAAGCTGTAATCCTTCAGCGCCACCTCGGCGGTGCTCACCGCCTCGGCGTAGCGGAAACGGCGCACATAGGCGCCTTCGGTCAGCCCCTGCGTCGCCAGGTTGAAGAACAGTTCCGGACCTTTGGACAGCGCGCCGGCGTCGTCGGCGAACACCACCCGGTGCTTGCCGGCGTCGAACTCGTGGAAGTAGAACATCCCCTCTTCCGCCGCCAGCCGGTTGATGAACGCCAGGTCGCTTTCGCGGTACTGCACGCAGTATTCGCGCACCGCGTGCTCGTGGCGCAGGGCGAAGGCGTAATCGGTAATCCCGGCTTCCTCCAGCAGGGCGCTGATAATCGCGTCCGGCTTCTGGGTCTGGAAGATACGGGCGTTGGTGCGCAGCCCCAGCCGCCACAGCGCCGGGCGCACCTCGGCCTGATAGCGGGTACGGCGAAAGCCGGTGTCGCCCTGGGCAAAGCGGCTGACGATACCGCTGACCCGGCGCTGCAATTCGCCTTCGTACCACACCAGCAGCTCGCACGGCTGGTCCAGCACCGCGCCGAAGTCGATGCCGGGCTGGCTGCTGGCCAGATTCAGCGACAGGGCGAACGGCTGGTTCAGCGCCTCGCCGAGTTCAAAATCCACCACCGCGAAGGTACTCTCCGGCAGCGCGCCGATTTTTACGGTAAACTGCAATCCGGTACTGTTGGCCACCTGACTTCCTCCTTATTCCCTGTCTGCGTCCGCACTCAGCGATGACCCCTTTCATCGCTCAGGGCAGGCTGAAAACGACAACACCCGGACTGGAGTCCGGGTGACGGCGTGATTACGCTTCGATCGGCGCGCGCCAGTCGTCAGAGCCGGAAGTCCCGGCCACGGTGTGCTCCCAGTCCACCTTGCGGTAGGCCAGTGACACTTCAATCAGCTGGGTGTAGTCCTGCTTGGACGGGTCCTGGCAATGCGGCATCTGGTTGTTGATGTCGACGATGGTGGCGTCGGTCAGGGTGGTGGTGAAGAAATGCTCCTGCTTGCCTTCCACGGACGTGCGGAACCACTTCAGGGTCACGGTCGGCAGCATTTCACCGGAGGCCAGCGCGTTATACAGCAGCGGCACGGCCTTGTTCAGGGCCACGGTGAATTTGAACGGTTTGTGCACACGCTGGCCTGAAGGCTGGCCGGACTGCGGGTCGGTCGGTACGGTAACGACGTGGTTGAATTCCTGCACCAGCATCTCGTCTTCGTGGCCCTGCACGTAGATGTTGCCGACGGAGTCGGAAGTGAAGGCACCGGCGGTGATATTGCCCTGGGTTTTCCCTTCGATGCTGATATAGCATGGAGTTGGCATAGTCTTGCTCCTTGTTGTTGAACGGTTAGTATGACTTCGCCGTTTATAAAGCAACTTCCATGCCAATTAATATATTATTGTTTTTAAACACAATTCACTTAAGTCAAATTTTCCCTAAGTCAAATTTGAGCAAAAAATTGCGCAGACTTCCCGAAAAAACGGCATCCATTGCGCAAACAGGGATTTATGCTGGAAAGTGAGCAAGAAGTTGCGCAGATTTTGTGATCATTCTG
>NZ_AOOH01000050.1:0-5125 GCF_000406205.1 Dickeya sp. NCPPB 3274
GAACTGAAGTCCTGTACTGTTGGCCACCTTGCTTCCTCCTTACGTCCCCGACCTGCGTCCGCACTCAGCGATGACCCCCGCCACCGCTCAGGACAGACTAAAAACGACAGCAAAACCCGGACCGGAGTCCGGGTTAAGGCATCATTACGCTTCGATCGGCGCGCGCCAGTCGTCAGAGCCGGAAGTCCCGGCAACGGTGTGTTCCCAGTCCACCTTGCGGTAGGCCAGCGACACTTCGATCAGCTGGGTGTAATCCTGCTTGGACGGGTCCTGGCAGTGCGGCATCTGGTTGTTGATGTCGACAATGGTGGCGTCGGTCAGGGTGGTGGTGAAGAAATGCTCCTGCTTGCCTTCCACGGAAGTGCGGTACCACTTCAGGGTCACGGTCGGCAGCATTTCACCGGAAGCCAGCGCGTTATACAGCAGCGGCACGGCCTTGTTCAGGGCCACGGTGAATTTGAACGGTTTATGCACGCGCTGGCCTGAAGGCTGGCCGGACTGCGGGTCGGTCGGCACGGTGACGACGTGGTTGAATTCCTGCACCAGCATCTCGTCTTCGTGGCCCTGCACGTAGATGTTGCCGACGGAGTCGGAAGTGAAGGCACCGGCAGTGATATTGCCCTGAGTTTTACCTTCGATGCTGATATAACATGGAGTTGGCATAGTCTTGCTCCTCGCTGTTGAACATGTGTTTGACTTCATGGTTCATAAAGCAATGACTATGCCACTTTTTATTTCATTGTTTTAAAAGGGAAAAATCATATCGTCATTTTCCCTAAGTCAAATTTGAGCAAAAAATTGCGCAGACCTCCCGAAAAAACGGCATCCATTGCGCAAACAGGGATTTATGCTGGAAACTGAGCAAGAAGTTGCGCAGATTGCGCGATTGTTCTGTGGAAGGATGTTTTATGAACTATCGGCGTCTGATTTTTTGTGAGTGTTATCACGTTTTTGGTTTTGTGCGATCGTTGGGGGAGAGATAAACAGTAAGCAGGGAACAGTGCATTCCACTCTGTTCACGGGTATCAGGTAGCGGTATCGCACTTTGGCTAACTAACTCCGCACGTTCTCTCATGTTTATACAATCCAGGCAGTGAAACGGGGGTCCAGCAGAGAAAAAATTGGCTTAATGAAGCCCTGGACAGCACGTAATGTGAGTCAGAACACGTCAGTACTATAAGATGGCAAGGTCACAACCAGAAAGTGATGGAGCAGCGCTTGATGGGCGCTTTGTTGTGGGTATTCCAGTTGGTGCTTCTAAACTTCTGCTTTACTGTCAGGATGAAGCGTGATCTGATCCTGTCATCTGGCAAAAGCTCGACTTATTCAACAAAGCCCCGCTATCCTTCAATCCTTCGCTCATTGAGAGCCTCCAATAACAGATCAAGTTGTTCTGAAAGGATAAAAGAGAGGTTATCCCGAATCCCTTGATGGTCAGAATCAATCAGCAACCATATCAACACCCGGCAACGATAAATCAACTCAAGCGCACATGGCGGTGGAAGTGGATCGTTATACATCGCTGTTACCCTCCTCTTTAATTGGTAGGAACAACCAGGCTGTCCGATATCTCCTAGTGATGGATCGTTGCTCTCCTGCAAAGTCTGACTGGCTCAAATTATTATGGGTCGTAAATGCCGTGGAGACAAGTTAAAGGACGCGAGATGATAACTAAATGCAAAGAGTTTCCGGAAAAAACGATCCTGCTCATGCCTTGCCACTTTTGGGACAAACTATCCGTCAGCGGAGAGAGCTTCTTGGTTTGTCGCAGGAAAATCTGGCAAGCGCTACAGGTATTGATCGCAGCCACATGGGCCGAATCGAGCGAGGTGAACGCAACGTTACCCTGCTGAATTTGTTACGCATTGCGGATGCGCTTGAGTGGAGTCTGGAACAGCTTTTTGCTGCCGCTAAACTCTGATGCAATGACAGTTGATGGCACAAGTACAACCTTAACCTGTACTATCAATAATCCCTGCAAGGTCAACGTAGTAGACCGGAATATTACAGGTCGCTGAGTTAAAAAGTCACTCCACCCTATCCTACATGTCTCTGCGGCATCCACTCCTCGACTTATTGAGTCCAACGAAAACCAACAGGTACATCTGCACCTCATGAACGAAGACAGGCCCGATAACATCGGGCCACAGAGTACAAGAGATAAACCAGGATAAAGTTGAACAAAAATCACACTGGCAAGTGTGATTCGGAT
Source organism: Dickeya sp. NCPPB 3274 (assembly GCF_000406205.1). NCBI lineage: Bacteria > Pseudomonadati > Pseudomonadota > Gammaproteobacteria > Enterobacterales > Pectobacteriaceae > Dickeya > Dickeya sp. NCPPB 3274. The sequence goes on from NZ_AOOH01000050.1 coordinate 2,213, forward strand.
ATTAAAGGGACACGCCTATTGCTGCCCTTCTCTACCCGGTTCGGCACAGGTGTGGCTAACTGTCGGCCGGGGGATATTTTTCCTGATCAGATCGGAGACGAGAACGTGGGGTGCGTGGAATTAACCGCCCCTGTTCGTCAAAATAGCGGCTCGGCCAAATCTCATAGGCCGGCACGCCCAGCGCCTCGGCAATTAGCAGCTCCCCTTTGGGCCACGGACGGATAAGCGCATTCCCCAGCGTGGAGGAATTCAGTCCGGCCGCCCGCGACACGGCAGCCAGCGTGGTTCCCCGTTTGTGAAGCCTGGCAATGATGTCGGCAGAATGCCAGTCGATTTTAACCATTTTATTTACCTCATTCAAAGACTTGAAGTCCGACAAGGATAAGTGGATGCATAATATATTTAGTAAGTCTAAAGATGATTCATCTTAAGGAATGCTAAAGATGATGTCAATATAACCAATAACAGGAAGAGTTATGGTGCCGAAGCGTCTGAAGGCAGCAAGAGAGCGTGCAGATATTTCACAGGAAGAACTGGCGATAGCCGCCGGGATTTCTGAAGATACGGGCTACTCAAGAATGTCACATTATGAGAATGGCAGGCACAGACCAAAATTTGAGCTGATATGCACGTTTGCCAAAATACTGGATGTGCCGGAAGGATACTTCTACACACTGGATGACAGCTTTGCTGAAGCCATGCTTGAGCTGCATGCTAGCGAATTGGTTCAGTGGAGAAAAGACACATCTAATTAATTGAAAAAATTAGCGATCCCTATAAATACCAATCACCATCTTTATGAACTCTAAAGATAAATTCTATTGAGCAATGCTAAAGATCTCCGTGAAATCCTCATTGGGAACACGGCATGATCCCCAAAAGACTCAAAGAAGCACGCTTGCACGCTAAACTCACTCAGGAAAAACTGGGTGTACTGGCTGGGCTTGAAGAAGCTACGGCTTACTCACGCTTGTCTCATTATGAAAACGGTACGCACAAGCCGACCTTCGAGCTGGTGTGCGAGTTTGCTCGCGTACTGGACGTACCGGAATGCTATTTCTATATAGTGGATGATCAGTTTGCGCAAGACGTGCTTGAGTTATTTCGAAGCAAGAAGAGTGGTTAGGATTAGGCTCTGTCTTTTAATTTGGCAATCAGCGGTTCTCAGCATATAGCAGGTACTGGCTTTCATCAGTCAATAGAACATGCTGGTCACCAATAGCGAGTTCAGCGCCAGGCCTCCCCCAGCGTGCATTCACCCCGACTTCCGCACCTGCCAGGCTGGCGATAATGGCCGACCAGTCAATAAACATTCCTTGTCAGATCAATATGACCAGGGTGGCAACAATACAACCGCCTATAAAGAGTTTGCCATAAACATCGTGGTAGCAGAAAGGTAATCGGCACCCCGCCGTCATCGGAAAAATTGCAAGGGGCAACATAGAAAACCTCTTCTGGATAAATAAACGCTGAATTATAGAAAAACAATTTCGCGATATTGTCTAAAAACCCGTATTAAGGATGGTGATATCCGTAATACGGGCTCATCAACTTTCACTTCGTCCCTCGCTGTGTTTTTTTGTCTTCTCCGGGCATACGCCATTCTGCACTGGAGGAACCTATGTCATCTCATCAGTTATTGCGTCTGAGACAAGTGGAAGAAAAAACTGGCCTTAAGCGCTCGCAAATCTATTTGTATATGAAAGACGGAACCTTTCCGGCCTCAATAAAGATTGGTCCCGCCAGCGTGGCCTGGCTCGAATCTGAAATTGACGAATGGATTAACCTCAAATTAGCCAACCGCTTAACGCGCTGATGAAGGATATCGTCTTATGATCCCCTCATTGAATTACGCGGTATTAACACACGCCCTTGCTGCGCTCAAGGACGGTAATTTTCATTATTGTGAAAAATTAGGATTCACATTTGACGAATTAAATGCCCTCAATCAGCTCTCCCTCGACGAACTGTTTATCGTCAGCCGGGCATCGGCGCAATTTATGGCGGTAACTGTCCGCCATGACGTCCTACAGCAGATTCTGACGTTATCCCGCAAGGAAGCGCTGCGCCAACAACAGATTAACCGGGCCATCAGATTAGGAGGATCAATCGCTCTCCTGCACCACTTTTTTGGCCTCACCTCAAACGAGGTCTGCACTCGCCGCCGGTTATTGGGTGTCACCATCCCTCATGGCCGAACGCCTATCCCCGATGAAACCACTGATGCCGAAATCTGGCGGTTATGGCAGAAAAGCCGACCTGAAAACCTTGAAACGCCTGACGCGCTGGAAGCAATGCTGCAGATCACCGAAGCGTTATCGTCGCGGGAGGAAGCGCCTTCGCTCACCGTTGTCTGGAACCGTATCACCCTTTGCGAAAAGGAAGCACCGAACAGGAGGACACCACATGCCAGATGAGATCGATCGCGATCAGGAATTTAATGAACAACGTCTGGAAGAGATGATTGAGCAGAACCGTTTCAAGCCAGCAACTACGCCCTCATTACATTACTGTCGTTTATGCGGTGAACCTATTCCCGAAAAACGACGGCAAACGCTGCCGGGTGTGACGACCTGTACGGAATGCCAGACTATTCTTGAACGCCGTCAGCGCTGATAATATGCAAGCAGACGCACAGAGAATAGTGTTTCTCTGTGCGTCTGCTTATTATATTAATAAGTATAACGCTTGTTATAAGCGTTAAAACGATGAGCAAAAACCGTCGCCATTATTACTTATCTGCGTTAGCTCAGACTTGATATGAAGGTGTTTTGTGTTAGAGAATGATTAAGTCAATGAGCGATCTGCGGACATTGCTAACAGCGTTCTGAGTGAACTAACAGGGGGCAGGTCATAACGGGCATGGCGTTCTCCAAGTGCGCAAGGCTTTGCCATACAGAATGGAGCTAAGTT
>NZ_AOOH01000051.1:0-697 GCF_000406205.1 Dickeya sp. NCPPB 3274
ATCAACGCCGACGGCACCCTGACCTATACGCCTAACGCCAACTTTAACGGCACCGATACGGTGACCTATACCGTCAGCGACGGTCGCCGGTGGGTGGTGACCGGCACGCTGACCATCACGGTGACGGCGGTGAATGACGCGCCGGTGGCGGGAGCCGATACGGCGACGACTGCCGAAGACACGCCGGTCACCGTCGACGTGCTGGCGAACGATTCCGATGTGGACGGCAACCCGCTGACGGTCACGGCCGCGACGGCCGGTAACGGCGCGGTGGTGATCAACGCCGACGGCACCCTGACCTACACCCCGAATACCAACTTTAACGGCACCGACACCGTGACCTACACCGTCAGCGACGGCGCCGGTGGGGTAGCGACCGGCACCTGACCATTACCGTCACCGCGGTGAACGATGCGCCGGTGGCGGGAGCCGATACGGCGACGACCGCCGAAGACACCCCGGTGACGGTGGATGTGCTGGCGAACGACAGCGATGTCGATGGCAATCCGCTGACGGTACCGCGGCTACTGCCGGCAACGGCTCTGTCGTCATCAACGCCGACGGCACGCTGACCTACACCCCGAATGCCAACTTTAACGGCACCGATACCGTGACTTACACCGTCAGCGACGGCGCCGGTGGGGTGGTGACCGGCACGCTGACCATTACGGTGACGGCGGTGAATGACGCACGGTGG
>NZ_AOOH01000052.1:0-313 GCF_000406205.1 Dickeya sp. NCPPB 3274
ATGTGGACGGCAACCCGCTGACCGTCACCGCCGCGACGGCCGGTAACGGCTCTGTCGTCATCAACGCCGACGGCACCCTGACCTACACCCCGAATACCAACTTTAACGGCACCGATACGGTGACCTATACCGTCAGCGACGGTGCCGGTGGCGTGGTGACCGGCACGCTGACTATTACCGTGACGGCGGTGAATGACGCGCCGGTGGCGGGAGCCGATACGGCGACGACCGCCGAGGACACGCCGGTGACGGTGGATGTGCTGGCGAACGACAGCGATGTCGATGGCAACCCGCTGACGGTCACGGCCGCGAC
>NZ_AOOH01000053.1:0-764 GCF_000406205.1 Dickeya sp. NCPPB 3274
CCTGACAGACCAGTTCCACCCGCCCCAAAAGCAAAAAACCCCCGGCATAACCGGGGGTTCCTTATGTGATGCCTGGCAGTTCCCTACTCTCGCATGGGGAGACCCCACACTACCATCGGCGCTACGGCGTTTCACTTCTGAGTTCGGCATGGGGTCAGGTGGGACCACCGCGCTCTCGCCGCCAGGCAAATTCTTTTCATTCCAACCGTCATGCCCGCACTTTCGCGTCGCACAACCATCGGAACCAATCCATCGAACAAGCCAAATTCGCGTCTCTCTCACCAAAACACCTTCGGTGTTGTAAGGTTAAGCCTCTCGGGTCATTAGTACTGGTTAGCTCAACGTATCGCTACGCTTACACACCCAGCCTATCAACGTCCTCGTCTCGAACGTCCCTTCAGGGGCCTCAAGGGCCCAGGGAAGACTCATCTCGGGGCAAGTTTCCCGCTTAGATGCTTTCAGCGGTTATCTCTTCCGCACTTAGCTACCGGGCAATGCAATTGGCATCACAACCCGAACACCAGTGGTGCGTTCACTCCGGTCCTCTCGTACTAGGAGCAACCCCCCTCAACTCTTCCAGCCGCCCACGGCAGATAGGGACCGAACTGTCTCACGACGTTCTAAACCCAGCTCGCGTACCACTTTAAATGGCGAACAGCCATACCCTTGGGACCTACTTCAGCCCCAGGATGTGATGAGCCGACATCGAGGTGCCAAACACCGCCGTCGATATGAACTCTTGGGCGGTATCAGCCTGTTATCCC
>NZ_AOOH01000054.1:0-880 GCF_000406205.1 Dickeya sp. NCPPB 3274
TCACGGCCCGTGCATCTTCGTGTACGGGACTTTCACCCTGTATCGTGCGACTTTCCAGACGCTTCCACTGACACACAAGCCGATTCAGGTTCTGGGCTGCTCCCCGTTCGCTCGCCGCTACTGGGGGAATCTCGGTTGATTTCTTTTCCTCGGGGTACTGAGATGTTTCAGTTCCCCCGGTTCGCCTCATTAACCTATGGATTCAGTTAATGATAGTGTGACGAATCACACTGGGTTTCCCCATTCGGGTATCGTCGGGTATAACGGTTCATATCACCTTGCCGACGCTTTTCGCAGATTAGCACGCCCTTCATCGCCTCTGACTGCCTAGGCATCCACCGTGTACGCTTAGTCGCTTAACCTCACAACCCGAAAGTGTCTCGGGATGCGAGCATTTTGAGAGACTCGAACAACATACAAGTGTTACTTGTACGCTGTCGTTTCAAATTTTCAGCTTGTTCCGGATTGTTAAAGAGCAGATAACATAAACCTGACTATTTCTAATCAGTTTTAGGTTAGCGTTGACCGTGCCTTTCACCCACTGTCAGTCATACTGGCGTCCCCTAGGGGATTCGAACCCCTGTTACCGCCGTGAAAGGGCGGTGTCCTGGGCCTCTAGACGAAGGGGACATCACTTGTCAGCTTCGCAAGACGCTTTTGACTCTTTCTTATCATCAGACAATCTGTGTGGACACCACGCAGGCACTTCAACTCGGTAAGGAGGTGATCCAACCGCAGGTTCCCCTACGGTTACCTTGTTACGACTTCACCCCAGTCATGAATCACAAAGTGGTAAGCGCCCTCCCGAAGGTTAAGCTACCTACTTCTTTTGCAACCCACTCCCATGGTGTGACGGGCGGTGTGTACAAGGCCCGGGAAC
>NZ_AOOH01000055.1:0-1482 GCF_000406205.1 Dickeya sp. NCPPB 3274
CATCACCAACCCGTTCACCCTGACGCGCACGCTGGCGGCGGGGGGACAGCTGACGCTGAACGTGACGGGCGACCTGGTGCAGGGGGGGACGCTGCAGGGGAGCGGGGTGACGGTGAGCAGCACCGGCACGCTGACGCAGCAGGGTCGCATCGTGGCGGGCAGTGGCAACAGCACGCTGTCGGCGGCGGTCATCAGCCAGACGGCGGGCGGGAGTATCCAGGGGGGCGGGCCGCTGAGCCTGCTGGCGAGCGGCGATATCGTCAACCGGGGTTTTATCGGGACGGCGGGCGACCTGCTGGTGCAGGCGGGGGGGCGGATAGAGAACGGGAGTCTGGTGTACGGCGGGGGCAATCTGCAGCTGCTGTCGGCCGCGCTGGTGAACCGGTACGGGAACATCCTGGCGGGGAACAGCCTGTGGATACAGCGTGACGCGGCAGGCAATGCCAGCGACAGCGTGCTGAACAGTTCGGGGACCATCGAGACGCAGCGGGGGGATATCCGCATTAATACCGGGACGCTGACCAACCAGCGGGAAGGGCTGACGGTGACGGAGAGCAGCAGTACGGCGGCGGACATGCCGGGCTGGGCGGGGGGGACCACGGCACAGATCCCGGTGAGCTGGTTTAAGGATAGTGACCTAGGTATTGTTGAGTTCTATAAACGTACTGGTGGTCAAATGGGTGAGAAAGGAGGTGGGCCTGATTTTGTCACTATATATTTATTGGCCCCCCTTGCACGTGCTGGCATCCAGAAATTGGTTGTTTCAGGCAAGTCGGTATCCGTAACGGCACAAGGTAGCGAGGCAAGAATTAACTCATCGCAAGACGCATTTCTTAATACGGGAGTATTGCTGAATGACGCGTCTTCTGTCTATGCCAGGAATAACCTTGTACTGTCTGGTGGAAGCCTGAATAACAAATCCTATCAGTCCGGTGAATTACAAACATATCTTACCTATAAATATGATGGTGCTGAGTCTCGCTGGAGAGCGGGCAGGACAAATAAGTTTGCCAACGATGATCAAAGTGGCTACAAAAAAGAAGAATATAAAGCCCGGGACCGTGATGATTCTGATTATTCTTATGCCAAATATTGGCAGTCAGAGTTTATTGAACGGTTTAATCCGGAAAATAGCACTATCAATTTTAATCTGGTTGGCGAGCCGGTCAGTGAGCTGTTCAACGGCCAAACCTACGCTACCGCCACCATTCAGGCAGGCGGCGCAATAACCGCCAACTTCTCGCAGAATATCAGCAACACCAGTTTACAGCCGGGCAGCGGCGGCTTTATGCCGGCTATTGCCACGCCGACGCTGAGCGGGGTCAGTGCGCTGACCCCGGTGGGGGCGCAGGCCGACCGCGGACTGGGTGGGGCGTCGGGTAACGTCACAACTACCGCCCTGGGCGGCGGCGGCAGCGTGGCGCTGGCCGGGCGGGCAGGCAGCCTGAATGCCGGTTACGGCACCGTCACCCGCGATAGCAT
>NZ_AOOH01000056.1:0-786 GCF_000406205.1 Dickeya sp. NCPPB 3274
CGCGCCACGCCGGCTCCGGTAGCCAATGGCTATGTCGCCCTGCCGCAACACTCGCCAGCCCTGTAATCCTCGATTAAAAATAAATATCCTCCGGCATAGCCGGAGGTTTTTCATATGCGCCTATAAGGCTCTGTTACCAGCCGCGCCCTAACAGGCGCATCGCAATCTGACATTTGCATCCAAATCCGTTAATTACGGCCCGTAAACGGGCTACCTGGATACGGGATTGATAACTGTTCGCCCAGCTTATCCTGCTCCAGTTGGTGCTTTATGTAGTCCCGGATCTTCGATGTATTTTTACCCACCGTATCTACATAATACCCTCGGCACCAAAACTCCCTGTTCCTATATTTGAATTTCAGATCACCAAATTGTTCATAGAGCATCAGGCTGCTTTTGCCTTTCAGATAACCCATGAAGCTCGATACACTCATCTTCGGCGGGATCTCCACAAGCATATGGATGTGATCAGCACAGCACTCTGCTTCCAGAATCTGCACATTTTTCCATTCACACAGTTTTCTTAAGATACTCCCTACTACCCGCCGTTTCTCACCGTAGAAGACCTGTCTTCGGTATTTGGGTGCGAAAACTATGTGATATTTACAGTTCCAGCGGGTGTGCGCTAAGCTCTTTTCGTCCCCCATTGGGACCCCCTTTTGATTTCTTGTTTGACCATTGCAGTTGCCAGACCGCAAGGTGTTTTAACAAATCAAAAGGGGTTTTTATATCCGCCCCAAAGCTGGAAGCTTTACGGAACCCCCAGCCTAGCTGGGGGTTTTCTAT
>NZ_AOOH01000057.1:0-92563 GCF_000406205.1 Dickeya sp. NCPPB 3274
ATCGCAGTTACCCCCGTTTACCACCGCCCGCGCCAAAGGCCGCATCCATCGCTGCGCCCCCTTTGGTGGGGGGCTTCGCTCCTGGATGCTCGCGGACCGTGGAAAACGGGGATAACTGCATAAGTATCGTGTTTCGTCTGCAATACAGGTTCCGATGCAACAGATCCCCGCTGTAGCAAAAGACGAAGACCGAAAACCAAAAACATCTCTCGTCGAGGCTGGTTACGCAGGTGATTAGCATTGGTCACACCCAACGCATATAAATATGCAAACCAGCAAGCCCCGCCATTAGTGCTCATATGACATATATGCCTCAAATTTAAGCTAATAAATAAAAGGAAAAAAAAATCATAAAAATCATCAGATAAGCACATATATGCGCATCACAGATGATTTCAGTAACTGTTTATATTAAAGTTATACAAATTACTAGCACCGTTAAGGGGGGCGAATGGGGGAAAAATCAGGTGTGATAAGTTTCTATGCCGATAGTGAACTAGACGGACTATTACGAGAGGAGGCCAAAAAGCGCGGGATATCAAAGCATGCTCTGGCAAAATTTTTTACGAGAAAAGGTCTGCAAGACCTAACGATAACTCATGATAAGAAAATTAATGCGAACCTGAGAATTGATGCAAATACATTTTACATCCTACGAAACGGACTGATTCTGTTGATCCAATCAGTAAGGCAAGACATATCACATGATGAAGCCATTAATATGGTAAATGAACAAGTCTTGTCTGGAGCAAGGGATGATGCTGCACAATTACTAAAGAGCTTAGGTATAGAGGATTAAGAGAGTTTATATGCTAAATAAAAAGAAAGAAAATGGAACCATTGTTGATGTGACAAGGGGGGGGCAAACCCTCTCTCATTTTTTGAGAATGCTGTTTCAGATAGTGACAAAATATACGAAGATTGTGATGGTTGTTTACATCACATCTACCGTAATTATGACACTAAACCTAACATCGGATAGCGATGTTTATTACGGGGGGAAGTACGCGATATCGAGCGTTCGAGTCTATTATAATTTCGGGGCTGACCGTGCAATATCACTGGATTTACCAACCGGTGAGAAAGTCCAAGTGTCGCACAGACAAATAGCCAGCAGCCAGGCCATTAAGCAGCATTATGAAACTCTCATTGATGGATTTATTTGGTCAGCAAAGATATCAGCTTTACTTGCAACACTGGTTGCCTATGCTCTTTTCATTTACTTAAAAAGAAGGGGGAGAAAAGACGCGGGAGATGAGCATAGGCGCGGTGCCCAGATAGAAGAAAAGGAGATATTGAAGAAATTAGTGGGTGAGAAGTTGAAAGCAGAGAGAGAGCCTAGCTTGTATAATATCTGTGGTATTCCATTATTGCCAGAACAGGAATGCACAGGGATTATGACAATAGGATCGCCGTCAGTTGGTAAATCCAATGCCCACAGAGATATATACAACCAGGCCAGAGAACAGAATCACAAGGCGATGATCTATGATGTCGGTGGTGAGTTCATAAAGAGATTCTACCGCCACGGACATGATGTCATTCTAAGTCCATTCGACGAGCGAAGTTACTCATGGTCGCTGTGGGGGGAAGGGAAAAACGAGATAACGTATAACAGAATAGCTGAGTCAGCCATTCCTCTTTCAGATAAAGGCGATCCATTCTGGACAATGGGGCCGCAAATTATCCTATCATCCCTTTTGGATGAATTAGGTCAGCGATATAGGGAACCCAAGGTTGAACATTTGATGAACATCATCCTTCGAATGGATGATAAAAAACTTGCAAGCGTTTTGGCCCACAGCGACGCCAGAACTATATTCAACATAGATGTTGAAAAAATGGCTGGTTCACTTCGATCTGTCATCACTACTTATACTCGCGGATTGAAATATCTTTCTCTAATGAAAGGGCCAGATTTTTCATTCAAGCAATGGTTACATGACGATGAAGATCGGCGGTGGGTTTTTATCCCGACAAGGGATGACATGAAAAAAACACTAAAAGAAATCCATACAATGTGGATTGAAACAGCATGTTCAACGATTCTGTCTCTTGACCCGGAAATCTTCAGACGGATAATTCTTGGGCTTGATGAGTTACCCAATTTGTACCCAATAAAGTCGCTATTGGATGTTGTTGATTTAGGCCGTAAACAAGGTGTTGTTCCTATCATTGGGGCACAGTCAGACTCTCAATTAAGAGATAGATATGGCAATGAAAGAAGCAAAGCCCTCGCTGATAGCATGGGGGTATTTATGGGCTTCCGAATTAATGGGAAAGATGGAGCTAAATGGGTAGCAGAACAACTAGGAAACAATGAGGTAGAAGAAGCAGCGGAGAATTACACTGTATCTGCATCAGATACCCGAGATGCAACAAACGTTCACAAAACGCCAAGAGAAAGGACTCTGATGTTATACAGCCAGATCCAGAACCTGGATAACAGAGAGTGCATTTTGAAGCTGGGGAGAGGGTTGCCAGTTGTAAAACTTGAATATGAATTTAAGACAATGCCTACTATTGCCCCTGCCTTTATAGACATAGATGAGATGGTGAACGGGAACCTACCAAGCAAACTAGAGTACGATAATGCGTTAAATCCAGATAGTGTCTTGAAAGGCATTTTTAACGATGCAAAAGCGAACAATATCGAAAGCCTGTTGAGCTGGGAATCCCAAAGGAAAAATAGCGAGGAAGATAAGAAAAAACCAGAAGGTGACGGTGTCCCAATGGGGAATATTGAACATGTCAAAGAACAGCAAGAAGAGAAAGAAAAAAAACCGCCACAGTTAGTAAAACCACTAGATATTGATATTGGTTCAGGAGACTAACGATGTTAAGCATTACGAAAGTTGCCAATATTAGACAGGCTGGTAGTTACTATATTAGTAATGATAACTACTACAGCAAAGACACAGGGGAAGTAATCTGTGAGTGGGGAGGAAAAGGGGCGAAAGAGCTAGGCATAGAAGGGTTATCTATTGATAAAAAACAATTCACGGAACTCTTAATGGGACACATAGAGGAAGGAATTGAATTAGGAAGGACTAATGTTGATGGGTCAAAAGACCATGTACCTGCATGGGACTTCACCTTTAGCGCTCCCAAAGGGGTATCCATACTAGCATTAGCGGGCGGAGATAGCCGCCTGGTAGCCGCTCATATAGAGAGCGTGAAGGCTGCCATGACATTTTTAGAAAAAAACTATGCCAGAACCAGAACATTCAAGGATGGCGTTTATGTCCGGGAACGTGTGGATAACTTGCTTTATGCATCGTTTGTACACACAGAGTCAAGAGCACATGATCCAGCACTACACTCTCACAATGTAATCATGAATGCAGTGAAAGACTCTGAAGGGAAGTGGAAGAGCCTAGAACCGATAGAAATGTATCAGGCAAAAATGATAACGGGCCTGGCCTATAGATCTGAAATGGCAAAGAGGACCAAGGATATTGGGTATGAGATTGATGTTACCGACAGGCAAAAGGGGTTCTGGGATATTTCAGGAGTTCCAGACAACGTCAAGGATGCTCTATCAAAAAGGAGAAAGATAATTGAGCAAGCGATTAAACAAAGAGGACTAAGCGATCAACGCTCGATTGAGCGGGCCACCTTGTATACCCGAGATAGCAAACGACCGATTGAACAGATAGAAAGGGATGCAATCTGGACTGACACGATAGAGAGCCTAGGCTTCAATATGGCGGAAGTTATTCAGAGAGCAAAAGAGGTCCATAAGAGCTATGAGAACCACTCAGACCAACATGGCGTAACTGTAGAAGCGACAGACCATAATGGGCTTGAGAGTGAGTTAATCTCAGACGTCAGGTTGGCATACAAAGTATTATCAGAAAATGAATCGGTAATAGGGCACGATGAAATCCTAAATGAAGCGTTAAGGATAGGTCTGTCAAAGCATGGCATTGACGACATTAACGAGGGGATTGATTACTTAATAGACAATGGTGAGTTAATTCCAAGGGTTAAATCATCCTATACGACCCCTGAAATCTTAAAAAAAGAGACAGAAATTGTCCAAATAATGCTGACCGGGAAAAACAAGCATCCCATAATAATGGACAAGACTGACGCATCAGATCATGTAACTAAGTTTCAGAAGTCGGAAGGGATAATATTTTCTGATGACCAACGAGATAGCATTATCGGAGCACTAACCTCTCCTGACTTGGTGACAGGGATTAAAGGTCATGCGGGGGTTGGGAAAACAACGTTAGTCCGGGGAATAATAGATGCTGCAAAGAAAATGGGGTATGACGTAGAAGGGGTGGCTCCAACTGGATCAGCCAGTGATACACTGCAAAATGAGGCAAATATAAAAGCAGCTACGATTGATAGCTATCTTTATAAATTCAGGCCGGAAAATATAAATGAAAAAAGCCTTCTCATCGTTGATGAAAGTAGTATGTCAAACACCAGTCAAATCTTAGATCTTCTCAAATTAGCAAAAAAAACCAACACAAAAATATTAATGCTTGGTGATGAAGATCAACATGGGGCTGTTGAAGCAGGAAAACCATTTGGGTTTTTAGCAACTTTCGGAATGAGAGTTTCAGGAGTAACAACAATTCAAAGACAAAAAAACGAAGATTTACTCAATGCTGTAAAATCAACGATTGCTGGTGATATTTCATCAGCCTTTGGTTTTATGGGGGATAACATTATTGAAAGTAAGGACCCAATGGTGACGTTGTTTTCAAAATGGAAATCTCTAGATAAAGATGGGCGAGATTCATCACTGGTAATAATTCCCGCAAATGAAGACAGGGCTGAATTCAATAATGCAGCAAGAAAATGGCTACAAGAGTCAGGCGTCATATCTAAAGATGAAATAGAGGTTAATGTGTTGACCCCTTATAGTACAAATAACGCTAAAATGCATGATTCAAGGTACTATGAAAATGGGCTGGCTATTGAGGTTCAAAAGGACATAGGTGAAATAAAAGCGGGGTTTTACACGATAAAAAGCATAGATAACAAAAGAAATGAGCTAACGATAACTCCAAAGAATGACGAAAAAGAAATAAAAATAAATTTAAAAGATATGTCAACAAGAAATGATTTCAATATGTCAGTTTTCAAGAAAGAGAACATGAGCATATCTGTTGGTGATAAAATCATTTGGAACAAAACACGGAATGATGTTGGTATAAAAAACGGGGAATCACTATCTGTCAAATCTATAAATAAAAAAGATGGTTCTTATATTCTAAAAAAAGAAGATGGAAACGAGTTTTCTTTCAAAGGTAACGAATGGACTAACATTGAACATGGATGGGCATTGACATCATATAAAGCACAAGGAAAAACTGTTAATAGAGTAATGGTGTTAATGGAATCGTGGAGAAAAAACCTTGTAAACAGAAAATCATTCTATGTCGCTCTTTCCAGGGCAAGAAATATTGCAGAGATTTTCACTGAAAATAAAAAAGATTTGCTGGGAGCTATAAATGAGAGATTGGCTGAAAAAACAACATCTCTAGATGGTGTAACACTGTCAAAAATAAAAAATGACGCAATCATTGCCGGAAAAGATGATATTGAGAGAAAAAAAGCAATAAGTGAGCAGGTATACAAGGAAATTGAAATAACGGTAGATAAACTATCTGCAAAAAAATCCGTGTTTAGTCATATAGAATTAATAAGAGAGTCCATGAAATGGACTTTAGGTAACTATGATGTTCAGGATATTGAAGATGTAATAGAAAAAATGAGAGGGAATGGACGGTTAAGTTTATCAACCATAAAACAAAAAGGGAATTCATACGATGCCCTTTACACAACAAAAGAGAATATAAAGGTAGAGAAAAATATTGTCGTGCATCTTAAGCAAGGCGTAAAGAGGTTTTCAAAAATATCCCCTTCAAGTGCAATAAATAAATTTGTAGAAGCTCAAAATTTAAGAGATGGAGGAAATATTTCAGAAAAAGAACATCAAGTATTACTTAATGTAATGGGATCTACTGATGAAACAGTCATGATTGCTGGCTATGAAAATAGCGGTCATAAGGAGCTTATCAGAAAAGTTGGAAGACACATAGCCGAACAAAATAAATATAAATTCCGAGCGTTTTCAACAAATAACGACGGGGTTACCGCCTTATACAAATCTGGTTTACCAGCGAAAAATATATTTTATCACATAAATAAAATTGAGCAGTCAATAAAAGAGAATACGAGAGTAAGCGGAAGAAGGGAAATTTGGTATGTAGAAAACGTATCACTCCTTGGTGCAGAAGAAACACTCAAATTGATGAAGTTAGCAAGATACAGTGGGGCAAGATTAATTTTATCTGCCGACAAAAAAGAAAACTCACTATCGTGGGGCGCTATCCCTGATTTAATACAGCAACAGGGGCTTCATTTTGTCTCTATGGATGGACAAGGAAGTGCAAGAGTAGCCTCTACCAATAAAGCAACGACAGAACTTTATAAAGGGGATGTGGATGAAGCGCTGAAAGCACTAGACCATATGATCCATTCTATCGATGGAAAGACAAAGCAAGAAGGTATAAAAGCCAGGCTGAACGCCATAGCAAATATATACCTAAATTTATCTAAAGAAGAAAGAGAATCAGCCGGTGTTCTGCTACCTGATCACTACAAGAGATATGATGTCAATCAACTCATTCGTGATGGACTAAAAGTGGAGGGTAGTATAGAAAAAGAAGGTATAGATACAACTGTTTTTCGAGAAATTCACCTTGATCCCTTTGAAAAAAGGGAGGCTAGGTTTTACAAGGAAGGATGGGTTGTAGAGATGGAGTCGGATAAATCTGATTATTTAAAAGGTGACACCTTTGTAGTTGAATCGATAAATGAGATAACAAATAAGATAATCATATCATCGACAAAAGATAAATCTATCAAGAAGGATTTTGATGTTTCCAAAATAAGCTCTACAAAAGGTAATGGGATCATTATTTATTCTCAAGAGAATAGAGAGTATGTAAAAGGTGATGCAATAAGATTTACTAGGGCCTTACCGAAAGGTAAAGGGTCCGGGAACCGATATTGTGCCAGAAACACACTAGCTAAAATATTAGATATCAACAAAAAAACAGGGGATGTAACGGTAAGATTAAAGAATGGGAATGAAGTGACATTTAATTCAAAAGAATGGAAACACACTGAGTGGGCATATTCTATGCATAACTACCATGTTAAGGATAATTTATACAATAAAATCATAACACTAATGGAGTCGTGGAATAATAATTTTTCAACACAAGGTGTACTGCATAATGCGCTTTCTCATGCGAGTGACTTATCCATTATAACTGATGATAAAGTAAAACTGATAGAAACGCTGAGGAACAACGATGACTTTCAGAAAACAGCTATTGGAATGAAGAAAATAGCATTAACAAAAGATGAGAAAGAGAGTTTCGACTCTCTTTTTGGTAAAGCACTCACACCAGCAGAAAAGATAGCAACAAAACTGGAATTGGTGACGCAAAAAGTTATAAACAAATTTAAAGAAAATAGGAGAAATGATATTGAAAAAGCTAAAGAAAAAATGTATTCAAGGCAGAAATCACTTTGATAATATAGTTATATGGGAATAGCGACTTATGGCGCTATTTTGTCAACTATAATAAATCCGATCCGGGAGAGCCTGGCAGTGGACATTTTTTCCGATAGTGTGGTTTGGTCCAGCAGGTGGCCCGGTGCGGGGACGTAAAAATGGCGTGGTGGCCATCCTCCTGTCACTAGATGTAGTAGCATTCTCAGCTGGACAGCACACAAGATGTAGTATCGGGCGGGGGGGGACAGAATCACCTGAATGTCCAGGCCGACAAAAAGAGTTCCTGAAAAGGATTGGATGTGTAGCATCATTGCTACACCAGACTATTCTGGCGATTGAGAAACATCATGGTATGGCCGTTCAGCGTCGGGAAGATTTTGACGCTCTGAGACGAAAGCGCTGACTGCACAGCGTGCAGTTCTGGCGAGTTTATGACGCTAAATCCAGCACCACTGGAAAAGAAGGAGGCCGGAAATGAAAATCAATAAAGAAGATAATCTGGATAACTGCCCGGACTGCGGCGAAGATATGCATGCCGGGAAAACCCGCTGTACGCGCTGCCAGCGTGAGCACGATGCGGAAAACATGACCGAGGAAGATTACCGCGCGTACCAGGCAGTGTTACCCGGTGGAAGCAGGGTTTGCGATGTGCCGCAATTACCCCTTATCACTTACACTGTGGGCTTGAAATCCGTGTCAGAAATGCTTACCGGGCAGGAACGCCAGCGGTATGCAACCGCCATCCGTGAAGCGATAAAGGCGGCGTATCCAGAATATGACGTTGTTGTGTCACTGGATAGCTCCATCGGCGGTGCAGACTGTCAGGTAAGTAATGATCCGTATGGTGAAACGGATATTGTGGAACATACGTATTCAATCGGCCACAGCATCTGGATAGGGGCGGCGTGGCTGGATAGATAAGCTGAATGTTCAAACAGCCGCGAAAGCGGCTTTTTTGTGGGTACTGGACAGAGTCACCTGAATGTCCAATCAGTGTTTTTGGATGCGATATGTCCAGTCGCCACCTTCAATAGGGTATAGACGGACAATAGGATCTGCCTTGATTGCTCTGGCAATATCACGCACAGAGGCTGGCCTTGGCTCTTCATCAGAATCATCTGCCGGTTCAAGGCAGTATTGGTTTGCCATCGCGGCACAGACCGCTTTCAGGCTGCGATACACATCCACGTCATAACCATCATCTACTACTGTGTAGAGAGTCACGATCTTCATCCTTATTTTTATCAATCCGTGTGGATTTATTCATCATAATCACCGCTCTGTCCAGGTGAGCGATTATGCGACCTTACTATTGGACGGTATGACCATGCTTGTTTTTGGTCTGGCATATCTGCCCCGCTTTTTATAGCGGAGATCCGTGTCAGCTATCCTGAATAACGTCCGGTCACGGGGTGACCGACGCATTGATGGTTTATGTTGGTACCGTTCCGGCCACGGAAGGGAAGAGGCCGAAAGGTAACGCTCTTTACGGGAATTCTCTTCTTGCTGGTAAGCAACCATCAGCCTGAAAACTGTAGTTGTAGTCATGTAATATTTGCACCGCTCAATTAACGAACACACACCAATAATACCAAGCCAGATCATGCACTGCCAGCAGGGCTGGACAGAATCACCTGACTGTCCAGGTGACAGGGGAAATGAGAAGCTGGCAGTAGCCAGCTCGATTCATTATTGTTTTTTTTGCCAGTATATCAGCAGGGCAACGAACAGAATCGTCGCCCCCTGTGAAACTGGCGTGGCTGTCAGGAACGTCTCTAATAATGGAACCATTTTAATACCTCCGTTTTTAAAGGGCATGCACCCGGCTACAGGGGATATTGTTCTGTCACGACGCGACGGGCGGTAACGAAAACGGTTAGAGGATGCCATTAATACACGGGGACGATCTTCGTGGGGGTTGTCAGAAAAAACGCGTTTTTTTGGTCGCCGCGGCGTACTTACACTGCCACCAGCCTGGACAGAATTACCTTTGTGTCCAGGTACGCGGGGGAATTAAACGAGGGGCAGTATTCAGGTGTAAAAAAACGACTGGTGAACATTGTTCAAATGATATGATAGCTTTAATATCTATCACACCATAAAGAGGCCATATGGAATTATCACAGCTATCCGTTCGAATTTTGCCGACACTGATCACCCGCCTGAAAGTCAGAGCTAAAGAAGAAAGCCTTTCTGTCAACTCGCTCGTTGCTTCAATGATTGAAACTGGGTTGAATGACGGCGGGGTAAGCGCCGAATACGGGAGACTGAAAGCAGAACCCACTGTTGCCCTGGCGAATATTCATCGTAAGCTGTGTGATCTGTGGGGTAACGGAAATACATCACCTTTGTCAGAAGCTGAAATTAAATTTCTGGCAGACGGCACGCGAGAGCATATGGATAATATCCCGCTGGCTGGCAGCTATTACAATAACATTCACCAGTTGGCAATAAGCCCCAAAACCATTACCGGGGAAGACGATTATCGTTCTCTGCTGGCATTCTGTATTCGCCATTATATTGCTGATATGAACGAACGTATGCAGTTTGCAAAGACGCAATGCCCGGATAACATCACTTCATCAAACCTACATATCAAAGTCGGAGATCTGGTCTTTACCATTAACGTAACAGGTACTGAGTTTAACCGATTTGCCAGCACTGACGAGCGACGCCCTCCATTATTCAGCATGCAATGTAAAGGGAATAACTTTGAGGCTACGCTGGATTGGGACGTGTTTACCGCGCTGGTTCGGTTACTGGACGTATTCAAGAAAGGGGAGGCGAGTGAAAGCCGCAGCGGTGCGGCAGCGCGATTAATCAGGAACGGGGGTACACAGGATGAGTGGTGGCTATTGCTAGGGAAACTACAGTTGCGCGTGGGTCGTAAAACACTGGACGCGCTGGCCTCAGAAATTGGCGAACTGGTAAGTGGCACATGGTCAGCTACCTTTGCACAGTTAATCATTCTGTACGGGGAAGGATAATAAAGGCGGGACGCCGGACAGAATGACCGGACTGTCCAGGTGCGCGATTATGCGACTACTATTGGACGGTATGACCATGCTTGTTTCTGGTCTGGCATATCTGCCACGCTTTTTATAGCGGAGATCCGTGTCAGCTATCCTGAATAACGTCCGGTCACGGGGTGAACGACGCATTGATGGTTTATGTTGATACCGTTCCGGCCACGGAAGGGAAGAGGCCGAAAGGTAACGCTCTTTACGGGAATTCTCTTCTTGCTGGTAAGCAACCATCAGCCTGAAAACTGTAGTTGTAGTCATGTAATATTTGCACCGCTCAATTAACGAACACATATCAATAATACCAAGCTAGATCATGCACTACCAGCAGGGCTGGACAGAATTACCGCTCTGTCCAGGTGGGCGGGGAATTAAAAAAAAGGCCGCTAGTTCGGCCTGCTACTCCCGGAATTCATCCGGCATTGCTGGATTCGTCTTCAATTCCCCACTGACAATCACATACAAGGACTTGACTAAGATATTGTGCAATTCCGGGCAAAAGATCAGTATCAACATTAAATTCCTTTGCAAGAATAAACATAACATCCGCGTCTACTTCATCGTCAGCAATTTCTCTAGCCATAAAAACCTCAAAGTTATCGCTGTAATAGCGTTAAATAAATATTATTCGGGCGACTTCAATAGTGGGACGCGCTCGCGATCTGTCATTTGTTTAAATTCTTCATCCTGTTTATAAAAATCGTCTCTTAATTTATAGGCCGCAAACCTGTCTTTTTTGCACATATCTAAATGTATTTTGCTGCATAGAGCAAACCACAATGTATGCACCCCCCATGCCGCATTATGATACATTCCCGCAATTTCTTCACGATCTGCATTAACAGCCTCTTTCATATAGTCTTTTATACGCTCAGTGGTAATTTCTGTTATTTCATCATAATTCATGACTTACCCTCATTGGCTAATAATCATTGATCCGACGCGTCAGCGCAGAGGGGGCAGTGGCATTTTTCTGGGGCCTCAGTCCGGGAGAACGCCGTCAGATTATGCAGGCGGACGCGGGGGATGCGTCGAAACGCCATATGACCACAAGATAGCGTCAGCGCCCACACCCGGCCACCCCGTTCACCTTCGGTGATATCGATATGGTTCACTTCCCTCCAGTATTTCATTCAAATCCCTTCTGTTTAAATGCTTATCAGTCGCTTAAATAATAGATTCTGGATGTCCTGCTTGTGAGCCAGAATTGCGTGCGCTGTAATTACATCATCCTCTACTGAATACAGTACCCTGTAACCGTCCGGGGTATTGCACTCACGGTATTTCGCACAGCCAATCTTGAGTAATTCTGGACATACCTGACATCCAAGCGGAAAATCACTGACCCGGTTTTCGAAGTGTTCAATGATGCCGCTGATCACCTCCTTTGGTTCGGCCTCGATACGGCGTAAGTGGTTGGTAATATCTTCAAGGCAAACTTTTACAGTACGTGTGTACTGGATCATCACCGTCATTACAGACCTGCCAGTAGTTGTTCTTTACTGAAGAGGTTACCGTCTGCCTTGTCTTTCTCTGAAATTGTCAGCAACTTCAGCAGCGCGATCGCGTTCTGGCGCTCCTGTTGCGCGTCATAGGACTCGATCACATAGGCCGGAACCCCGTTCTGAGTGACCAGAATCGGCTCAGCCAGATCGAGTGATGCAGCGTTTTTTTTCACATAGCTGATAGTTTCAACTTTCATAGGAACCTCACATAAACGCAGAGGTTTAAATGTAGTCTTTATTTAGTCTTTTTGCAATGCTCGACTGGACAGAATTACCGGAACGTCCAGACTGACGCGGGGATTAAAGGGTGGTATATAAAAGGACGCTGAACGGTCAGAGTGAAGAATGGAGCGTGACGGGCAGATTAATAGCGAAACTTCAGAAAAAGCCGCGAAAGCGGCTTTTTTGTGGGCGCTGGACAGAATTACCTGACTGTCTAACGACGCGGGAAATTAAACGAGGGACGTAAAAAAACCGACTGGTGAGGTCGGCTTTTTTACTGTTCTGGCTTAAGACGCTTGGCCCTTACCTGAATAGAACTGTCTTTAACTAACGGTTAAATAGTACGCTGTCCAGTACCTAAATGCAATGTTCCCTGATAATAGGTATAATCAGCCCGTTAGCTCTGCTGACAGTTCCGCTTCTGCGAACATACGCGGTATGAACGCTTTCAAGTCCTGGCCTGAATTACGGGTGGTGCCGGTTCCGGCGCTCTGGCGGGAGTGGAACTGTCTTTAACTAACACTGGAGATAAAGCCGCCGTGACAGGCAGTGTAAGAGTAAGCGGCGGTGTTCTCACTCCATTTCATGGAGTAAACGGATGATTGATAAAGCAATCATCGTTCTTGGGGCGTTAATCGCGCTGCTGGAACTGATCCGTTACCTGCTTCAGCTCATGAACTGATAACGGAAACGTAACTAAGGGCGAAGGGCTAACCACTCTTCGCCCTTTAATATTTGGTGGGCAGAATAACCGCTCTGTCCAGGTGAGAGCACTTCTTGTCAAAAGAACTAGGTGGTATGACTATGCTCGTTTCTGGCCGGGCATATCGACCACGCTTTTTATATGTCAGCTATATTGAATAACGTCCGCAACGTGGTTGATATATGCAGAACTGGACAGCTTCGCGGCTTTGACGGCATGATTCAATCACCCTATATAGTATAGATCCAGATCGAAATATTGATTACAGTCATTATTACTAGCGACCAGAAGAAAAAACCACTAGAAAAGGATATCATGAGAGTTGGGGTGAGGACTGCCATAAATGCTAAGTAATTCAGTTCATCATGCCAGCTGCCTCTTTCAAAGTAGAAAATCATCCAGCCCAAACACCACAAGCCTAAAATAATAGGTAGAGTAGTGGTGTCATTGCTGTCATACGGTGCGATCGCTGTTGCTAAGTCTATAAGCGGTTTTGAGGGGAACATTTTATCTCCTATGCTGCCCGGCGGATAACGAGAATCATCGAGTTAAATTACTTGAGTGTCAATTTAGACCTGACGTCTTTCACGATACAGTAGATGATGCAGTAGATCAGGAGTAGTGCTGCAATACCTAGTGATCCTATCGATACCTCACGAAAAAGAAAGGCTATGGTCGTCACTATCATATCTATGCTGTTCATTGCCTGATAGTCATTAAAAGAGGGTGGTTTTAAGACTGCGTTTATAAAAAATATGACGATATCCATAGAAAGCTCCTATAATAACCAAATGTTTATTTTTCAACTTATCCTTTTTTACTAATTTTAGCAGATGGGCGAACGTTTGTTTTAAAAGATGATATACGAATGAAATTAAAGTCAACCTTCCCGTTTTCAATATTAGTAGTTAGGTTTCCCATTACCACTGCATCCTTAATAGTGTTCACCGATTTTAAATATTCGACTACTTGTTCATTTTCAGATTTACCTCTATACGAATCAGCAGAGAAAGCACTGAAAGAAAGAGATAATGCAATGATAGCTATGAAAAATCTATTCATATTGTTTACTCCCCAACAAGGCTTTTTAACGGAATACCGAACATCTCATGTAGTTTCTTAATCATCGGTAGTGTCAACTTACGTCTACGATTAAGCACTTCATAGACACGGTTGGATTTTCCAATAGCTGGTTCAAGGTCTTTTATTGTCAATCCCCGTTGTTCCATTCTGAACTTAATAGCTTCAATTGGATCAGGGGCTTCAATAGGATAGTGTTTGTTCTCGTAATCGTTAATCAGTACACACATGATTTCAAAAAAATCCCCCTCTGGGGTATCAGCAGGAGGCTTGTTATCAAACATAGGTTCTACAGCGCGTAATGCTGCTTCATAGTCCTGTTCTGTTTTAATGGGTTTAATTTGCATATCAAAAATCCCTTAGTGCTTTGATAGGAATTATCTTCATACATTGAATGTATAGTCCCATTTTGGGACTGATGCAAGTTTTTTATCCCGTATTGGGACTTTAAGAAAAGATGAATGGTTGTCAGGGAATGGAATGGTAATGCCAAAAATTTAAACAAAGGCAGAGAAAGGCCGCTATGCGGCCTTATTGTTTTTTTTTATTGTGACCAGATCAATAAGTTTCTTTCCTGATATCAAATTAACGTGGGGTGAAGATGATATAATTTTTCTGATCTCATCTGTTGTCTGTCCTGTGTGAATGAAAAACCCACGACATTTATTTTTATTGACTAATCTAATGAAATCCAATACGTGCTCTTTTTTTATCTTCCCTCTATATCGTTTGGCCTGGATAAGATGCAGGTTACCATCAAACCAAACTTTACCATCAATCCCTCCATCCCCGCTATATCGAGAGTTCCTCTCTATTTTATATCCTTTAATTTCGAAACAACATAATATTGTTTCTTCAAACACATAGGGATTGATTTTTTTTAGATAATTCATCTTCTGAGCATCATTCATTGACTCTATTTTAATGATTATTTTTTTAGCCGTATCTATGTACCGCCCATGTTTACTAGGTTTGTATTTGAAAATGAATAGAATAGAGCAGATCATAAAAATTATAATCAACAACTCATTTTGCGGTAGCATATATATCATCACCTCCTTCATTGTTATTGCCTTTCAGCAACTGAGGAGGGGGCATATCTTCATTGTTCTCCCCCGTGATCTTATGCGCAGGAATGCTTTTCATATCCGTTATTTGTACTTTTTCTTTCAGCCAGCGAACTTCATCGTCATCATCTAATCTGAACGAGTGAGACCGCATCTCACCCTTTGTGTCATCCTTGCTGTAGACAAAGAGGCATATAATTGAAAAAAGAAAACCACCGATTAAGATCAAAGCCAAGCCTAACCACATGTTTACCGTCATTAGTCATCCTTTTTTTGTGCATGCACAAAATCAAACAGTGTGTTGTAGATAGAAGGCAACGCAACCAGCCCAGTTATGAGTAGCAAAATCACCTTCATAAATGCATCCAACGGACCTGATGATAAGGTCCAGTCAGACGTGATACCCAGCGCGAAAAGGAAGATGACAAAAACGTGGAAGCGATCTTGAACATTTAGCTTTCGCAGTGAGAAGTGAAATATAGCTAACACCACCAAATCAAAAAGCGCTTTAGAGGGTAGCGTAATAATTGATAAAGATAGATTGACTGAGTATAAGAAAGGAATGATGCTCCACATTATTACAGCCCCCCGACCAGCTCCATTGATTCGTAACCTTTGACTTTAAATAGGGATTTGGTGACAGCTCGCACTGCTTCATCTCTCATTGAAGAAGATTCTGAAGAACCTGTATTCAGAGCCAACATTTGTGTCTGCGGTCGTTTCTTTCTGGGGAAAGGAACCGATGTGTCTATGTCAGTTATATCAACAGGCAACGCCGCCCAGTCCGGTTCCAACTTATATTCCGGGCGTGTCTTTTTTAGATAGCCGTATCTTGCTTTTACTTTTTCTATATATATCTTCCTAGCCATAAATAATCCCGGCTTCGTGCCAGTGTTATAAATCCCTACGGAATTCCAATTGACACCGTAGTCCGCAAAATTTGTGGCAAGTATCCAGGAACCAGCATCTATAGATGAACATGCAGAAGATTTTATTCGTTCCAGTGTAATTCCATTCTGGACGAAATGAGGGTGGCTAAACCACCAGCCACTAATTTGCATCATGGTATATGCAGGGAACCCGTCTGCACTTTTATAGTTAACTGCCGAATTATCTAATTCGGACTCGGTAGATGCAAGAGCCTCAATTAAAAGGGGGTCTACCTTATATTTATTTGCTGATTGTAATATGCAGCCAAGGACTTCCTGCATATCCACCTGTGCCGATTGTGACGCCAAAGGCAATGCCAGTCCCATCAACAAAATCAAGTTGATCTTTCTCATGATTTTTTGATCCTATACAAAAGACTAGCATAACGATAACACAGGTAGGGTTTGAAGACACCATTATAATGTGTCATGCTATTATGATGCTTTCATAAGGTGATTAGGTATGGGAAATAATCAAAATTTCGTTCAAAAGAGAGAAAAGGAAAAAATATTGAATTTGCTGCTTCTTTTCTCCAGGTCACGGGAGGAAGTAGCTTATAAAACAGCGGACGCACTTGTTGGGAGTCGGCCCAATAAGGATGACCCGACGTTGAACGTACAGATATTCAGGAGTAGAAGAAGGATAGATAAAATAGAGAAATCTATAAAAAGAATCCTTCCTTTCTTTACTGGGCTATATGCTAAAGAGAATGGCGAGCATAAAGATAAAGCCCCTAATCCAGTAATAATATCTTCTAATAACGAGAATATTATTGCGGGATATATATTCATGGATTGCATAACGGGGGAGTCTGTAGGGTTTCGTTCCCATGAGTTCTATATACTTGATGAATCGGGGTATAAGAAGATAGATATATTCGGAGGTGTTGGTGAAAATTAACACGGAAGAAATATTCGATTTCATGGGGAAATCGAAAAATAGAAAACAATGGTTTAACTCACTAAGTTCTGAACTAATAGAATCAATAATAAATGAAGCAGTAAAAATCCTGGATGACGTCAGAGAGAGGGAGAAAAAACAAGAGGAAGACAAGCAACGACGAATGAAGATAATAAAAGAAACAGCAAGTGTATTGGTCCAGGAAGGGCTGACGGTTGACGACTTAAAACGTGAAATGACGCCAAGAAAGTCACCGACGATTGAACCACGTCAGTATCAGATCGGTGACAAAATCATATCGTATGCCGGTGCAGGGCGTATGAACAAAGAATTACGGCGGATTGTGGAAACCCAAGGGCCAGATTCGCTAGAGAAATACCGCATCAAGTAAATCCCTCCAGGCTGGTGAATAAGTTTATGTCCGGGTCACGTTGATGACCCGGATTGTCCTACTCCAGAAGAAGACGACGGGCAGCATCCCGCCCTTCACCCGACGCCGAAAACGTTACCGTGGCATGAAGCCCGACATCGAGCATCAGGATCTTGGTATACACCTCCGTGCTTGCCGGGCACCGGTGCCCCATATACCCCTGCAAAAATTTTGGGTGGACCCCGTTGAACAGCAGGTGCATGGCGAACGAGTGACGAAAGGTTTTCGGCGTCACCGGTATTGTAAAGGTGACGCCGTCACGTCTGGCCCGCTGCATTGCCCGCTGAAGCCAGCGGCCGATCGTATCATCTGACTCCGGCCACAGCCGTTTGCTTTTCCCCGCCGCAAATGTCGCCACAAACTGGCGTAACCGTGTGACAAAATCCTGATCCATGAGGGGCAGCAGGCGATTAACCGGTTCACTGGCTTTCGGTCTGCCCCGGCCCCGGTGCCGCTGTTTTAATGTGCGAAGGACGATGAACGGGTGAGTCGCCGGTGCGCCGTCTTCATCTGTGATGACGATATTTTCCGGTGTGAGGGCCAGCGCCTCATTCGGGCGCGCTCCGGTGTTCCACAGCAACTCAAAGAAGGTCAGTTGCCGCAAATCGTCAATATAGCCCAGGAGAACGGTGACTTCGGGAGCCAGCAGGTACGCCGGATAAACGCCGAGGAGCAGCGCTTTTCTGCGCATCGCCACGGCCACCGAAAAATCCACCGGCAACGTGGGGTAATGTCCGCCGCTGATCAGCGTTGGCAGGGGCGGACTCATTTTGGGCAAATCTGGCACATTGTCCCCCTGATCGTTCCTCAGATTTCACGTAGCACGTTCATTCTGGTTTTGTGCATGCACAACAGTTTACCGGTACGGGCCACAAACGTCGTGGTCAAAAAATAATGACCGATCATCGCTTGTGCGGAAGTTTCCTCAGTATAGAGGGTTTTACCGCACACGAAAACGGCCACAGGGATGGACACCCGGCGCACCGGCAGGGCAGAAAACACTACATTTAGTAGCTCTGTCCGCTGAAGAGGGCACTACATATAGGGTTTCGGGGGGCAGGGCGGGGGTGCGGGGCTTTTCCTGTTTTGCCGCAAAAACGTGAAATGAGATAACCTGGCTGGAGAACTGGCCGCTTGCGGCCAGGAAGCGGCGTAACACTTACCCGAACAGGGTGGGATCACGAAACCACACATAGGGAGTGGCATAGTTGCCGTTGTCGATAGAGGCAAACATTTCTGACAGCATACCGGATGCCTGTTGGTGAGACAGTGTCCCTTTAACGATGGCTTCAATAAAGCGCCGGTTAAAAGATGGCATCAGCGCATGATCTTGCTCGCTGAGAATCGGTGTTCGCATAGGGAACTCCTCATGTTTAACACACGGATGGAAAGAAGATGAGGTATAGCTGTTTGAATTCGGAGGTCTGTGTAAAAGCACAGAATGCCGATAATGAATTTTATGAGGGGAATATGAATTGTTTCTTAACGTCTACAGCATACGTGTTAAGCCATGCTGGATCAACTGGAGAACTGGCAGGGTGTTTCCGCACAGGGCTTAATCACGTATTATCAAAACCGCACATTGTAATGACAGTCACTAACTATGGAATGAGATAACCACTCTTATTTTGGTTGGATCACCCAATTGTTTTAGAATATCCAAATCATCGAAGAATTTTGACCCTATATAGTCTTTAATGGTAATTAATTCTCCGGCCCCTTCTGGAACGGTATCACCGTAAATTGAATCACTCCTTCTATTTTCAAACGCAATGTTATAGTTATAGTTTAATAGCTCACTAAGCAGAAACCATGTAGCTGAATGACTACCATAATGGTCCGGCCAGGGTTCCCAGTCGAAGGAGTTAAAAACATCTCCAAAATCTGGCTTTTCTACAATCGTGACGCATATTTTCAGCGGTGCGGGTGAGTACCGTTTTTACCGCCCCATGAAGGCCAAGGCGAAGCCGATAAAGGAAAGCCCCTTTTGGGGCTGTTTTTCGGCCGGTGGCGAAACTATGCAGGCCGACGCAATTCATTGACAGCAAACTGCAAGTTGTTATAGCAAAGGTAAAACAGCACAGAGAACACGATGCCGAGAGTCAACATTGCTCCCCATTCATGCCATGTGCTTCCTTCGTAAAGAAGAACACCGAACATTGCGAGTCCAAACACCGAAAGCGCGGCTGATAACATTCCCGCGAATGCAAACATCGCTATGTGAATGAGGCAGAGCACGGTCATAACGTTCGTTTCTTTCATCAGAGTTTGTTTCCCCACAACGTTACATATGAGTTATCCGGGCGCTTCAGTAACGCTGACTCGTTTGGGTGTTTTTCACTGCGCTCCACGGTCCAGTGTTCTGACTTTATGGCCGCATCGCGGGAGACAATAATGACTGGTATGGTCTTATCGTTCGGTTCAATGATGATGCATCCCGATGCATTAGGGACAGATCCTGGACAATCATTGAATCCGCTGACTAAGCCTAACTGCCCGTGGTCGTTTATTTCTAACCGGGGCGATATTACGATAGTGGGCGGCTTATAATTGGAATTATTCATGGTGTCTGTCATGGTTGTTTTGACCTGGTCACAACCCGTGAGAATAAATCCTGCCGTCAGGAGAAAAAGATACTCTTTCAATTATTACCTCTCTAACTGTGTTTCAGTTAAGTTAAGTGCTGACGTTCGCGGCCAGTAATGTTTGGGTTTTGCCTTATCCGTTTTTCCAGGAACAGAAACAATGTATGATTGCTCCTTCCTCGGAAGACTTCCGGCTCCGGGAGGAAGTAGAGAGGCATGAGAAGTAAGAACCGGGGCGATACCGGCAGGAATAACTGCCACGATGGTTCCTTCTTTTCTTTTATAAGAGCCATTGGCCTGACTCTCCCAAAAAACAGCATCACCAATATCAAAAGTCATGATGTTCATCAATAATACCTATTTTTTTCTGGTATTCACCACAATAAATAAAATTATCTTTTCCCTGAAAATGCGGCGAGCACACCAAATATCGCTGCCGTAAAGAATATTAATACAAAACAAGATAATAAAATTTCTGTCGGATCATTGAGGTTTATTGATCCAATTGCATCAGCAAGCGTTCCCTCTTTCCCTCTTAAAAGGAAGTGGAGTACACATGATGAAGCAACTAAACTTAACAACCCAAAAAAGAAAAGACTTATTTTCATTTTGATAACCTATCGTTAATTGTATTTGAAATACTATTCTTCAGTTCTGGAAATACATCGAATGCCTCTTGCCATTCTCCTTCGTAAGGATGAACACCGAAAGCGTGGCTGATAACACTTTCATCAGAGTTTATTTCCCCACAACGTTTCATATGAGTTATCCGGGCGTTTCAGTAACACTGACTCGACTCGTTTGGGTGTTTTTCACTGCGCTCCACGGTCTTTCATTTTATTTACCTAATATCACAATGAGCTGCTTCCGTTCGTACCGGATGTTTGTAACCATCAACATCATTTAACTTATCTTCATGAAAAATTTCTACTGGTCTAAGTATCCCATCCTTGTCATAATTATAAGCGTAACTATTAATGCAGATATCCCACGATAGTGTCGCCTCATATTGTCCTTTCTCCGATACTTTTGATGTGTAATACTCAATCACCCCATAGAACGCATAGATTGCAGGAGGTCCAAAGATCATCATAAACAGAACCCATCTGTTGTTATTGGATTTCGAATTTTTGTTCTTCATATTCTCTCCACGTTAAAATCACAAAAATGGAAGGTAATTACTTGATTCATCGATAAATTCCTGAAAGAGAGAAACGCCATTTATGGGGCGGCAGCATCGAGGATTTTTGAAACTACATTAAACATCTTGTAACCATCATCATCTTGATAGCCAAAAGTATTAACAAATGTAGAGAAAGTAATCCCCTCATTTGTTTCTCTAGACCAAATAAGGAAAGAAAGTGCAGTTTCAATAGATTTTAATTGAAATGCTTCCTGTTCTTCAATTTCTTTTTTGTTTTTCCTGATCTTAAGAATCACATTTTTCTCATCAGGAGAGAGAGAGTCAAAATTCATTTTTATCTCTTCATCGATAGTCAATTAATTGCATTTGAAATACTATTCTTCAGTTCTGGAAATACATTGAATGCCTCTTGCCATTCTTCACTGCTCCACTTGGCAATAATAGACAATGCATGGGGGACACTCAACGATATTTCATCAACTTTCTGCATAGTAACCGGTTCGTTGTACTGACGGAACATCTCCCACCCCCAGCAGAAAAAGCCGAGTAACTTCAACTCTTCACCTGGACCTAGATCAGTCCAGCGAGATTCCCCTATACGTCGCTTTACTTCATTCCACGCCAGTTCACAACATTCATCTTCAGTTAACATAGTTACCTCTCTATTATTCGAAAAAAGACGGCCCATTAGGAGAATTGGTGACGGTGAATGAATAGCCGAAGTCGTCATCCTCCACCATACCGTTAGTCTCTCCATTTTTAAGGCGCATAGTTACCGCTTCAAGCTGAGCAATAATAGCATCACGAGAACTATGACGTGTTCCCTGAAGCCTGATCTCAATTTGTTGTAAAGGGTAAGCATTCTTTACCCACTCAGCATTTACCTTTTGAGATTCATTGGTTGGAGGTGGGGGAGAGGTTTTTTTATCTTCAATTTTTCCTTCTTTCATTATATTTCTAAGGTTTTCCTTATACATGTAAACAGCGATATAAATAGCGATAAAAGTAGGGATAAAGGTGGTAAGCATGATGCTGATTAAGCTATCATGCCAGACAATACGAACAACACCATTTATAACTGAAACCGCACCCAAAATAATCAAAAAATTTATGATGGTCGTAAATAAACCTGCCCGTGTTTTTTTTACCGCTTCGGTGTTTGGTTTTTGCATTTTTTCTTCCTCTAATATGCATTGGCGAATTCGGTTAGAAGCGTTTTTTGTTTTTGATTTCTTTTGTTTTTTCTTCTTTTATTATTTTCTCAAGGTTATTCTTATACAGAAACATTGTAATTATGACCAAGATAATAATAGGGATTGCTATAGGGTATATAGTATATAAAATAGTATCTCTGTATATATAAGAAACAAGCAAAAGAACAAGAGTGATGAAAAGAAAAATGAGAATCTTAAATAAATCCAGCATTGTTTTCTTTACTGCGTTTTTATTTAGTTTTTGCATTTTTTCTTCCTCTGATATGCATTGTCGAATTCGGTTAGAAGCGTTTTTTGTTTTTGATTTCTTCTTCTGCTTCTTCTTCTTTTACTTCCTTAAGGTTGCGCTCATACAGAAAATTTATAAAAACAACAAAGACAAAAATAGGAATTACTATAGGAGCTATTTTATATAAAATAATATCACCGTACATAAAACAAACAAGCGCAATAGCAAAAAAAGTGAAAATGATAATAAGAATATAAAATAAATCCAGCATGGTTTTCTTTACTGCTTTTTTGTTTGGTTTTTGCATTTTTTCCTTCCTCTAATATGCATTGACGAATTCAGTTAGAAGTGTTTTTTTTTGATTTTTCTTCTTCTTTTTCTACTTTATCAGGGTTGCGATCATACATGAAGAATATAATAAAAATAAATATATAACCGGGTATTGCTATAGGAAGGATTTTATATAAATTAGTATCCTTGTACAGATAAGAAACAAGGAAAAGGACAAAAGTAATGAAAAGAAAAATGAGAATCTTAAATAAATCCAGCATGGTTTTCTTTACTGCTTTTTTATTTGGTTTTTTCATTTTATTTTACCGTCGATATCCTTAAACTCAGTTGAGAAGAACTGCATCACACGCTGTTTTATCATACCTTTTGTCATGTTTTCCCAACGGCTGACCGTCTTTTCAGTTGACCACGAGGGGTTATCAATCGAATCTTGTACTATTTCCGGTGTAAATGTCTCCAGCAATAAAAGGAACTGCTGGGCTGACTCGATATTACCATCGTGTTTTGATAATAATTCTGAAACGAAATGCCTTGCTTCCACTTCAAAAAAAGTCTCTTCCGGGAAGAGTGCATCACCTAATTTTGAGTGATGCATTTTAAAATGTTTAATTATGGTATGATGATTGTTCATTTGCTTTTCCTCATTGGATTATGCTGATTTTAGCAGTGTTTTTTTTATTAATATCGTTAAATTCCATGCCAGGATGATGACCGAGAGTGAACAAAGCAAAAGTGGTACGACCTCTATAAATAGCTTTATCATTGATTCCATATATAACTTTAAATGGCTGATTAAGTCAGCTGGCCTAAATTCAGACGGTTCACTAAAAAGAGAAACAGCTCCTATTTGTAAGGGGATAAGAACAATACCAATAATTGTTAATTTGAGAGGGTCTCGAATAAATTCTTTATCAAACTTTAAGCCCAGGCAGAGTAAGTAAGAAAAAAAAAGCATTCCTATATCTGCACTGGCAACTTTAAGGGCTAAAGGTGGCAATTCACGAAGGCCGTCAATATAAATAACAAGTGCTGACCCAGTGCCAGCAGCCAGACCCGGCAAAAGAAAAAAGAAAAGCAAAATGGCGCTTGCAGTCAATAGTATCTCTGGTAGTTTTTTCATATCGCATTTATTCCTGCTCTAATATTTAGATTTCATTGGAAGACCGTTAGCTGCGTCTATATCTCGCGGTTTTCCCGCCGCAGCTATACGAGACATTTGCCGGAGAGAAACCCCCCAGCGTTGAGCTAGTTCTTCGAAAGACCAACCTTTACTATTAGCAATAGCTTGTAATTGCGTGATAGGTTTATTTTTACTAGTCATATTTGTCTAGTATACACTCCGTGGTTACCCTGTCAAATATGTCTAGTTTACAAGACCGGGGTGGTTTGTAGAAGCATGAAGTATATGTAATAAAAATTTGTGCATGCACAAAAAGTGTTTGAGTTAAATAGCAGAAACATAAAGCCATAAGGTAATTTTCCCACCTATGGAAAAGTGCTGGACACAACACGAGGAATGCACTAGAGTACACCAAAGTATACGGGGGTGTGATGAAAAAGGTATCATTCAAAGAAAGGCTTATTCA
Organism: Dickeya sp. NCPPB 3274; assembly: GCF_000406205.1. Classification (NCBI taxonomy): domain Bacteria; kingdom Pseudomonadati; phylum Pseudomonadota; class Gammaproteobacteria; order Enterobacterales; family Pectobacteriaceae; genus Dickeya; species Dickeya sp. NCPPB 3274. The sequence continues at coordinate 24,462 of NZ_AOOH01000057.1, forward strand.
GGCCAGAATAAATAAAGGCTTCAGCCAGACTCAACTGGCAAAGGAAGCATCGATAGCTAAAACTCAGTTATCACGCTATGAAACAGGAAAGGTTATTCCTAAGTTCCAGGCTGTAAAAAAGCTCGCAGACGCACTGGGGGTGCGTTATTCATGGCTGAGTGGAGAAGAACCTTTATTTGACGATAAATTACGTGAATCCACTGACTTGAGAAGCTCGGAAACTGAGAACTTGAGTGAATCTCAGTACAGATTTTATTTATTAGTATCGAATTACCCACAAATATTTAAACTGTGGGATTGGTCAATACGAGAAATAAATAAAGAAAGATATGAAAATTCTCTTTCCTATATGAGCAGTGGTGATGCCACCTTAGCGCGTTTTTTTTATAGTGTATGGGATGGGAGTAATAAGGAGTTTGATATTACCGCAGCGGCAACGCTAGATAGAAAAGATCGTCAATTAATTGCCAGCTGGCTAGTTAATCCATTCTGGCCGTAGAAGGAAATAAATATGTCTCACCCTGTAGATATTGTATATAAATCTTTAACAAAAATACTTTCACCCTATATGACCCCGGCGAAAACTGTAAAAGGGAAATGTTCGAGCTGTGGAAGACCAGCACGTGATTTTTCTTTTTTAGGATATGAGTCGAAAAATAGCTACAGACAGGATGTAATGCACTGTACTGCTTGTGAAAGTTTCTTTGTCTCAGCACCTGAAATTATGGGGGTGGAGAATCCTAAAAAACCAAATACCGGACAGAAATTCGGCATGTGGTCAGGTGTTGGTGCATTAATCAATGTGAATGAATGTAGTTCAGTCTTGTTAGCACCTCCCGGCGTTGTCGAAAAATTGCCATCAGAATTTTTTGATATGATAAAGGTTGTTACCGCAACAAGCGGCCAGCATCTTGAGTATCTTTTTAAAGCAGATCTGGAATATCCAATAATCTACATCAGAGATTTTGGAAGGAAGACCTATGAGCTGGTTCGATCCATTCGTATCAGTCATAGTGAAAATGCAATATACGCCTGTCAAGACGTATTGATGACCCCACAGAACGAGGTTTCATTCGTTATAGATTTGGGAAAGGCAAAAGCGCTACATGAAGAAATGAAAGCGTTTGGGAAAAAGGAAACAGACGCTTTCATTCGAACAGTATCGCTCCTCGCATCGGGTAAAATAACTCCACTGGAGGCGTCAACAGAATTTAAAAAACACAACGTGACATCACTGGTGAAATTGTTACCCGCTGATCCTCACCAACGGATTAATTTACTTAATTTATTGAGAAAGGTCTGATATGATTTATTACGATAATGCTCTTCGTTTGCGATTGCCGCATAATGAGATATATCGAATTCACCAAAACTTAGATTTCTTTATCCAGGAAAAATTAAATATAAAAACACCTTATTCATTTAAGTCTACACCTGGAACGGCTAACGACACCCTGATTTTGATAAGGACGGCTCAGAGTCTGTCTTTACCCGGTGAAGTAAAAAAAAGTATAAATATATCTGAAGGCGATGAGCTTGAATTTATTTCCACAATGGCAGTGGTAAAACGAGAAAATCAGGGTGAACGAAAAAGGGAAGTGCAGCCCACACCTGAAGAGCTTGATCATTACGTTCAGGGAAGAATAGAGAGATCTGGATTTTCCGTTCATTTTTTGAATGTATCTAAATCTGAAATTTATTCAATAAAAAAACCGGGGACAAAAATTTTAATCCCGGCCTCAATCGTAAAAAGCAGATGCAAGGTCAATTCGGTAGAGTTGGCTGAAAATTCAATAGTCTATGGTATCGGGCGTAAAAGAGTTTTTGGATTTGGTTTTTTAAGTGTTATGGACTAATTTTATGAATATAAATGATCTTTTCAAAAGTTTGAACCTAACAATACGCCCGGTGCAGCAAGACTATATCAGTGCTGTATATATTGGGCTGGGAGTAAAGAACAAGATTGCGTTGCTGGGTGCAGATACAGGTGTGGGCAAAACAGTAGGATATCTATTATCTGCATTAAGAATAGTAGAAAAAAATCCTAATGCTAAGTTCGTAGTAGCAACAAGCACTCATGCTCTAATGAACCAGATTATGTCAAGTGATAGGGCAATCATCGAGAGATTAGGCGAACTGATGGGATTAAATAACGTCACCTTCAGTCGGCTGATGGGAAAAACAAACTATATAGATCCATCAAAGGTTAGGGATGTTATCCAAAATTATCCTGATAGTCTTTTAGACGAAATGACTATTTTGAAAAAACTGGAGCATTGGAAAGGTTCGCTCATTGAATTTGAAGAAGAATATGGAGAGCTTCCTACCGGCGTTAAGCCTGAAATGGTAACATATTCATTGTGGGATAAAGTAGATAGTATCAAGGAGAAGCAGGCTACCGCCCTCCAATCCAGATTTATTATAACAACCCATGCTATGGTGATTATTGATCATTTTTGTAAGGGGGGGGTTTTTGATAACAAAAAAAATCTATTTCTCATTGTTGATGAAGCCGATATGTTTGTTGATATGTTGGAATTATGGCAACATAGAAGACTAAACATAAGGGAGGTAATTAATTATCTGAGTGAAAATATAGGTGTGCTGGGCACCAATGGTCTATCTATTATTTCAGAAAGAATCAAAAAGGTGGCTGGCGATCTTCATTTCTTATCTGGCCGGGAAGCCATTGAAATATACAACGATGCTATACAAGAATTAATAAAAACAGGTTCACTGATAAAAGATAAAGAGATCAAAGAATCTTTCATGTCATCATTGTTTAGCTGGATTACATCCCCAGCATTCCAGGGAAATATTGGTATCGGTGTATCAAAAATCAGGCGTGAAGCTGCTTTAATAAACATCAACCCATTTGTGGGAAGAAATGTTGGTGAATATATAACAACATGGGAAAGCGTGCTGATGACATCAGCCACACTTCATGTAACTAATGATCCAGCTAAAGGGATGGAGTGGATAACAAAATCTTTAGGGCTTGACGATGATGCTATTTCTATAAAAGATATATTTAGCCCGGAAATTTATGGTGAAATGAAGCTGACTATAGCAGGTTCAAAATTCCCTGCTATTTTCAAAAATCCCCAGGAACAAATAATTTCGGGTGAATGGTTAAGTGGTGTTGAAGAGCAGGTTAAAAAAATCGACGGGCCTGTGGTTGTGCTTACTGCAAGCCATAATGAAAGTCGTGAAATAGGTAAGAGGCTTATAGATGTTGACAAGCCTGTTTATGTCCAAAAAACAGGACAGCCGCTTTCTGAAGTTGTCCATTTATTTCAGTCGAATCCTGGGGTATTAATCTCAGCAACTGCATCGGTTGGATTAAGCCTGCGGAATTCAAATGGGGAACAGATTTTCCATGATTTGGTGATAACAAGAATGAAATTTGCACCGCCGAACCAGGAGGCAGCCAATGGTTATCATCAATATCTGAAGCAACAGGGGATTAATTCAAGCATACAGTCAATCCTGAGAAAAAGATATGTAATACAATTACAGAAGGTAATAAGAACAGGAAAACAGGCTATTGGCAGGGGGATTAGAAGTGAAAAAGATTTTGTAAGAGTTTTTATTTTTGACCCTCGATTCCCCGAGCCAAAAGATATATCATCAAAGTATCGTGCTTTGGTGAACATAATCCCTGTCAGATTCGAGAACGCTTATAGAGAGTGTAATATAATTGCACCGCAAGAAATAATAGAGGATATAGTATGTTAAACTTCCATCCTTACCGAGTGATAATGAAAGGAATATCACCCGTTGTGATAAGCGGACTTGCCCCGTCTCTTGACGGGATATTATACGAATCATTATCTCAAGTCTTGAGTACGTCTAAACATGAAGAGATTATATCAAAGTTAAAAATGATACTGTCGTTCAACCAGGAGTTGAACGTATTTCATGCATCATCACTAATCTTCGGCTTTACAGCTGAAGTTGGCATTAGTGCATCAACGAGTGTCAGGTGTGATAATTTAAACGATGAAAAATTAAACTCGTCTATGTTTATTCCAAATAGCAGAGGAGGGCGGTTTAGCCGAGTTTTATTAACTGGTGGTCCTACAAAGAAAAGATTAACCTCAAGACCAGCGTATTCGGCACCTTTTTTTGTCTTTGATTTTATGGGGGATAAAAATGCCGTTTTAAAACTAGTAACAATGACCCACGTTGGTGTTGGGTATGATTTTTTCACTGCGGCAAACGGGCAGTTTACCGATGTGAGTATAATTCCACTAAAAGAAGATTTAAGTATAAGTAATAATGGGTTCGCTAATCGCCCAGTACCTGAATTATCAGGGTTTAAAGGATTAAAAGGCGAGTCACCATTAACACCCCCATACTATGGAAATAAAACTAACGTGGTTCATCCAGAACCAGTTAGGGCACAATTAATCACCGATTTACTATAAGGGCTGAGAAGAAATGAAAACTAGAACTATCAATTTTAATGGAACAATAACTACGTTAGAACCATTAACAGTGACGATGAAAGGTGCAGTTACAAGCATGGGGCATCGATTGCCACGCAATGGTGGTTTTAATGCTGAACCGTATTTCCCTGGCACGAGCATCCGTGGTGCGTTACGCCACGCAGCCCACCTCGTTGTGGTTGATTACATGACGGCTAAAAATGGCAATATTCCATTTGACCTTGCCGATCACTTTATGCTGGCCCAAGGAGTTGACATTACCGGAGATGTTGAGGAGATCGCATCAGGAGAGATTGATGCTGGGTATAAAATCAGAGAGGTTAACCCAATGGTTAGCCTCTTTGGTCGCTGGGGACTCAGTGGTAAGGTGGGGATCGGCAATGCAGTACCTACAAGCGGAGAACAGTGGGGAATGTTTGGCGGAGGTGCCCGGACAATTATGTTTGAACGAAATGAATCGTTAATTGATATTTTAGAACCAGAGCAGGTCGAACGGTTGGATAATATCATTAAAGAACAATCGGAGGCATCGATAGATATACAGGCTATAAAAGCTGAGCAGTCTTCACTGAAGAAACTATTAAGAGAGGCAGATAAGGAAAGAGGTGAATTAATTCGCAAGGAAATAAATGAACTCGATGCGAAGATAAAAATGCGCAAAGAGGAAAAAAGTGAAGCTAGAGAGAGTATTCGTAGGCCAATAGACCCCTATGAAGCATTTGTGGCAGGCGCAGAATTAAGTCACAGAATGGTAATAAAAAGCGCTACAAATATCGAAGTCGGGTTATTTCTGGCAACCCTGATAAGATTTGCATCCAATCCTCGATTGGGAGGGCATGCTAATCATAACTGCGGATTAGTTAAGGCAAACTGGCAGATAACAACCTGGAATCCAGGTGATATGGAACCAATATCCCTTGGAGAGATATCAATCACCCCTGAAGGTGTTAGTATCAGCGGAGCAGAGTTAACGGAAATGGTGAGTAGCTTCAAAGGGGCCGAAAACCTGGATTTCCAGCGCTATTAAGTCGGTGAAAAAATACAGTCAAGAATGGCTTTTTAAAATCAATAGGTTACATTTAGAGTGTTTCCCCCGCGAGCGGGGGTTATCGGTGCAACGCTCTGATATAATCCCAGACAACGATGTGTTTCCCCCGCGAGCGGGGGTTATCGGATAGAAAATAAATTTGGCAAAAACTCTGATGAGTGTTTCCCCCGCGAGCGGGGGTTATCGGTTGAAGGCTGCCGGGGTTACCTCCCGTTTCCAGTGTTTCCCCCGCGAGCGGGGGTTATCGGCACAGTGACACAGAACAACGTTGAACGATGGCGTGTTTCCCCCGCGAGCGGGGGTTATCGGCAGTGGGAGTTAGCCAGAGTCAGCGACCGCAAGTATTTCCCCCGCGAGAGGGGGTTATCGGGACAACGGCATAACGGCTCAACATCCCCAGAAGTGTTTACCCCGCTAGAGGGGGTTATCGGGCTGCGACACAACACATAGGGCGAGTACACCAGTGTTTCCCCCGCGGGCGGGGGGTTATCGGCAGATCTATTTTCCGGTGGGTGACGGCGAATAGTTTTTCCCCTGCGAGTTGGGGGTTATCGGGAATATGCAATACTTTCGCGTCTCTGCGTTAAGTGTTTCCCCCGCGAGCGGGGGTTATCGGCGTCGTGCAACAGTCTATCAGCTCGCAGTCTGGTGTTTCCCCCGCGAGCGGGGTTATCGACAGATAGCGCGATAGAGCGTTCTCATCGTCCGGTGTTTCCCCCGCGAGCGGGGGTTATCGGAGATGGTGCGCCTTGTAATGGGTCTCGATCTCGAGTTTCCCCCGCGAATGGGGTTTTCGGGGGCAGTGTATCAATCAACCGTATCTAGGTTGGTGTTTCCCCCTGAGCGGGGTATTGGGATGGCAACTCCCCCATTTAGGGGGTTATTGGAAAACATCTCTTGCTGTCTCTAAACGACGGGAACGGTCAAATGTTTCCCCTGTGAGTGGGGGTTGTCGGTGAGAAGGATACTGAGGAATATGCATGGCATAAGTTGTGATGGTTTGCCGTCATTCCCCTATTGGGGAACACACGGGAACCATAAATACAGCTTTATTGCGTTTGCTTTTAGTTGTCCTTTTTTGATTAAAAGCGTACTTTTATTGAACAGTTGGCGATGTCGTCAACTGATTTGAAGGGTCTCACATGGGTGGGGCAATGCCAGGTGACACATGGTGTCCGGGCTAAGGTGGGAATATGTTACACAGCCAAGCAAAAGCTAAAAGTCAGCGCTCTATCCAGACCATACTTGATAACACGAGTGTGATCGATAGTCTTGAGCATCGCTCACTTTTTCCTGACACTATTGAAGTGCGCAGGATGCTTAGCCGTACCCACAAAGAATCTCAACACTTTATAGTGACGCTGTTAAGCGATATCAAACGCGCTGAAGATACTACTGTGGTTAAGCCATTTGCTGAAGTTGCGATTCGTGGTCAAAAGCTGCTTTTCACGGTTAAGCCCAAAAACCAGTATCCTAATCTGTGTGTTAGTGAAGATATTTTGCTTATGATCGAGAAGTCGGTGGCTACGTTTATGGAGCAACACTTCGGTTCCCGACTCTAAACAATATCCACACACTTATCCCCCGTTTCTGTGGATAATCAATTTATAGTGGCTGGCCGTAGTTACCCCCGTTTACCACAATCGCCGCCGTAGGCCGCCATGTCTACTGGCCCCCTTTAGTTAAGAGGGGGCCAGTACGACAGGCTCGGCTCATGATGGAAAATGGGGATAACTACTATTCCCCGGAAAATCGTGTCCACGTGAGTAGCTGCGTTGTGAGTGTAAGCCACAACTTGCGCATCGGGCCAATTCGCCGCTGTTCAATATACTTTAGATGCGCAAACGTATGATGTGCTGCTGTAGGTATTCGCATATCTACAGTGCAATGTGCAAGTGGAGCATTAGTCTGGTTCGACATGGTCACCGGTGCGTTCAACAGTTTCACCAGCCGGTCCTCCATCTGCTTAGTGTCTTCATGTGGTGACCCATTGCAAAAGCTGAAATGTTGTTTGATGAACCACTCGCTGCCAACTTCATCACTATAGCGATAAGCCTCCAGCGTGGACCAAAGTTGCTTGTTAGGGTGTCGGATCGAAAATATCCGGGATCGTCCGTCTTGTACCTCTCCGGCATAGCCACCAACACAGTGGTGCAGGGTTTCACCTTCTTCGAATAACTCAGCCCGCGTCAACAGTTCACGGCAATGGTAATTGCCACTGGTCAGTTCAATGCGCGTCCGATCAATCAGCAGAGCCTCTGGGTGAATATGCTTCAGATGCTCTTCCTTGATATAGACTTCCCATTCATATGCACTCATGTTTTCATAGCCACGAGAGCGCATAATTTTTAGTTCAACATAACCATGAATCCAACGACCGTAACGGCGTTCAAGTGCTTTCCATGCAGCAGTTTCTTCAATGTGCGATTCGGCTGACAGCCCCCAAAAGCTAGGGACTAACAGCGGGTGCCCCCGTACAAAACTTTGCGCCTCAGCCAGCTTACCCATATCGACGTTGCCTGTAAGGTAGGCATCACTCAAGTGGTACAAGCTGGCTAGTTGCAGACCTACCGAACCTTTCTCGCCAGGACTGTTTTGCATGTAAATCTGTGTTACCCTGGCCGTTTTCGCGGCTTTGCGATAGGCCCGCAACTCGTTGAACATCTGAGGAATAGCCCGCGTAGGATAGCGCTTGGCCTGGTTAATAAGCACTTGGTCGGGTTGATGCTTGGCATCAAGGAAATAGAAGCCTGAGTCTTCTCTTACCAGGTCGAAATAACCAGCCAGCTCATGCTGGAACTTCAAATACAACTCAGCATTCTTCTCGCCGAATCGCCAACGGATATTACTGCGCTCGATCCGGCGTTGAACGCCGTCAAGACCTTTGGCATAGCTCATCAACGATACCAATTCCATCGCGGCCTCGTTATGGCCGTAAGCTCCCGGCAACTCATGGCGCTTCTTGAACCAACGTAGGGCTGTATGGTGTGGAGTTTGCACATTGCTGATCAGCAACTGACGCGAGCGAACAAAATCGGCAAATGCTGGTATCCACCCCAGTTGCCCCGTGGCTAGGTCAACGCCAACCTGGGTGCAGTTGATGTCAAATCCTTTGAGCAAGGTTTGTAGAGGGGAGTCGAAGCCGAGGCAATAGAGGTGTTCATACGCAACTTTGTTTACTAGATCCTCACGGTAACTGCGAACTATGTCGTAGGACTTGGTTACTGAGAATTGTAAATGAGCATAGTCCTGATGGATTCGACAGTCCTGGAAACCAACAGTATCAAGAGTCCGGTTGGCCCCCCTGGCTTCTTCGATATCTGCAATTGAGGCTTGATAAAACACATCTAGGTCGTTGTAGATAACCAATCCCTCACCGTCATCTGCATAGAGGTCGAACAACGCACTACTGACGGCTTGACCAGCCAGGTAGCCAGAATCGGGCAACGTACCTAATGCTTGGAGGTGGTCGATGATGGCCACCCCCATTGCTGGGTTGAGTTCCTCGTGCAGTTTTTTCATAGAATGGCCTGCTAACGTTTATCCGTTTTCCACTCGTTATTTTCAGCAATGAGACCATCGTTTTCATTCCACAACATCCCTTTTATTTTATAAGAGTCATTGGATTGACTCTCACAGAAAACTGCGTTACCCCCCTACCCACTATCTGTTTTTGTATTAATATTATTATGCGGCGTATAATCTCTTGTAAAAATTAATTGTGCGATACTTTATTGAGATTGCATAAATATATGCAGAGCGCACATCGGTAAAATTTAATGTTATATTTTTATCTCCTATATTCATAGTAATATTACTTTTCCCTGTTGCAGGGGAAACTAACAGTGAAACATTTTTAACATAAAAATTCGTTTTGTTTAAAAATATTTCCGGTGATATGTATCTAGCCAAGTCCAAGTCCAAGTTAAAACAAGCATAACCATTATCGTCAACACTCATCACTGCTGAAAATACTGAAATACCTTTTAAAACAATTGGTAAGTAAATCTTTGACGGTGGATAGCGCAGAGATACAGATTTCAAGTGATATTGATTACCATCCCACTCGCTCAACTGACATGTTAGTCCATTATCACGGGCAAAGTCGATTATTAAATAACTGCAAAAATCCTCATACGGTGGTTTCAATAGCATAGATAAGTTTGGGTGTGTATTATTTTTCCATTTAAGATGGCGTTCTCTCCAGTATTCGTTCTCTCTTGTGTCGTCGAAACTCCCCCCCCCAAGATTTAATACATGCTAATTCGTATTTTCCTTTTGATTTAATAACGTCAAAATGAGCCTCTCTTAAGTCTTTATCAAATAGAGATCTAATCTCTTCTATTTTTTCATGGTAGGCGTTTTTTAAATCATTTAATTTTTTAATGTCACACTCAAGCCTTTCACTTGTTACATCCAGCTCTTTCATTTAATTTCGCCTTATCAAATTATGCTAATTGTAAATTAACAGAATAATGTCCAGATATATTTCTGAGCAATGATTTTATCATTCAATTATACAAATGTGTATAAATTTGATATTTGTGCATGCACAAAATGATCGAAAAATGTTGAGCTCATCCCTCCTGTTACTATGCAGCAGAGGTAACAAGAATTGGCCTAAAATCACCTCTTGTGTCTTGGTACTGTGAAAGAATTAGATACAATGCGCACCAAAACCGCATTTGCGTCATTCTGGCTTGTATTGTTTTCCTCGTTTTCATTCGAAATTTATCATCAGAGATAACGCGCAAATCTCTACGCCTGGCTATCTCATCCATAGTTTGTTTACCGGATAAACCCAACTCATAGAGTCGCTGTCCCCGTTGCATCATCCGGTCATACATTGCCGCTTTCCCCGCAGCAATTTGAACCACGCCAAAGCGGAGATAATACTGTGCAGCCCCTCCTGGCTTGAGAAGCTGTGTCGCGGCCCGGTCTCTCAGAACCGGATAATCACACCATACGATGAATTCCGCAGCCTCCTGATCGACAGTCAGCTCATCATCTTCACAGTAGCTGACTACACGCTTCGCGCCTTCAGGCGTCATTATCTGCCTGGCGGCTCGTGGGTCATCACTACCATCAAAATAAACCATTTCGGCCAACGGATCGGATAGTCCATCGATGCCTGAACCATTATCCCACCGTTTCCCCACCTTCACCCATATAGGCGCAGGTATGGGGGTTCGTGCCACGGGTGTCATACCCAGCTCATCGTTTAATAGATCCAGTTGGTGATGCGTCCACACTTGATGGAATATCTCCAGTGCTCGGAATGGTTTGGCGTTGAAGTGATGGAATGCCCAGAGAAAATCAATGTGGATCAGTGCGGACTCCGACACAATACGGAACTGAGGCTCTGACATACGACGGTTGTATTCGGTATCCTCCAAATTTCCACTCAACAATTCGTCTTTAACTACATCGGCCCGTAGCTGTTCAACGAAATCGACGCTACAACAGATATGCAGCAGTCGTTCAAGAAACAAGGGGGAGTAAACATCAGGCTGGATCTTGATGTAACCAGTGCCATAGATTGTCCTGCCTACAGGATGTCGGTCTTCCCATGCATATCGGCGCTTTGCCAAAAATCGCTGTATGCGACTCAGATATTCCATATAGCCATATCGTTCTGGGTCAGAACTCAGCATTGTCTGCATGGACTTATCCAGACCAACAGCCTGACATGCCCAACAGCCAAAACGAGCACCACAGGCATCACTTTGTTTTTTGTCATGAGTGGTCCAGACACATTCACCAGTTGCAGACCGGTACATCTCTGCTGTTTCTGTATTATCCGGCAGGTAACTGGGTAATGGGTAGTCAACCCTATTGCCACAGGAGAGCAAGAATTCCCAGACATCTTCAGCTCTCCAGTTTTTGATCGCGTAGAGTTCGCCCCCTTCACGCGTTTTGATCACGTTACTGGAACTTCCTTGTTTTTTAGCAATATTGCGCGCCCGTGTAGTGCTTTCTGCGTCACGGCTCCCCAGGAGAAGGCAAATGCGGCCCTTGAGGCGTTTCCCTTCCATAAATGTGGCTTTTGCCCGGTGTGCTGCATTTATTTTTAGTTCATGCGTACATTGACGGGCACTACTATTGGTGAAAGTTGGAAGCCCTCGCCCGGTGAGTATTCGCCCTGTCCAGGATGACGTGATCGCCGGTTCAGCAATCACAATGGTCAGAGGCAAACCATGCCGATCAATGAATTCCTGGAGAGCATTAAGTTTCTTACGCGCCAACGCATGAATTTCAGGGTTTTCAATCAGTGTGTTTGTATGCAGAATAAAATGGTGACGACTAGTAATTTTACCAGTCCGCATCACACGCATTAGTGCCATAAGAAACAGATGCAGCACCGTTTCGCTGTCTTTACCGCTTGAATACCCCAACATTAGTGTCCATCCTGTTGTAAGCGCTCGATAGATCGCTTCCAGCGAAGATGCAACCTTCTCAGACAAACCACTCTGTTCTAAATCGCCCAAAGCAGCAAGTACATTATTCCATTTGTCATCAGTGTGGATATGCTCTGACGCCTTCATTTGTTATCCAGAATTAACCAAGAGACATGAAAGAGTATCTTTAGTAAGAACCGGCTTTAATTGCCGCTACAATCCGTGTGGCAGCGGTTCGCTGACTTCGAATGTTGGCTATTATTTTTCCTGTTTCCCGGCTCACACAGAGTCCAGCAAAGTGCTCATACAAGAAAAAATCATCCCTCTCACGGCGACTTGAACTGTTGATCATTTCATCCATTCGCTCGCAGATCTGGTATACCGTCATCGACTCCAACAGCTCCTGGACTGCAAACCCAAATGCATTGACAAGTACGGCAGTGAATGTGAGCCACTCCTGAACGTACTCGGAATATTTTTGCTCCCCGGCATCGGATAATCCGGTGAACCGGGTCCAGGCACTCCAAATTTTTTTCAGATCACTGAGTTTTTTATCCCGTTCATTTTCGTCACCAGTGACCGTTATAAACCTCCCGGAAGCGTCACACAGTGCCTTAAACGAGACCCAAAACGGACTGTTTTTACCTGTGATATTAGTTCGCTCAAAATCAGTTTTACTTTTCAGCGTAGCGTCATTCATTACTACATCGCGTACCAGTTGGCTGAGAACATTACTTCTGTCATAAGCCAGATTAATAGCTGGATTGGGTTTGGATGCATTACCATTGATGTCAGAGAAAAACTGCTGTCTTATTTCAAGGGGCAGATTTTCAGATAACTCTAACGTTATTGTCTGGTATCCTAGGTTATATAACCTCTGACAAACTTCACCCAGGCCGACCTCTCTATGTTGGCCGTCAAACAACACAATCCGGGCATTCATTGGAATATCGACTGTGCCAAAACCGGAGTATATTTCTGATTCTGTAACCTTTATGGGCCCTTCGATATTCCCAATTAACGGAGGGATGATGAAGTCTTTATTATCAGATAGCGCATTAACGACGTAATCAGCAAAAGCACTGGCTCGTCGCTTGTTCAGTTCTCGTTGTGAGCGGTCAAGCGTATGGATAGTGTGATCCATTGCGAGAACACGAGATAGTGAGTCAAAGGAGACGCTAATCGTTATCACTCTCCTATTTCCTTGCTTTCCAAGCAAGCAAGGATAGGTGAAATGTTTAAAGTCAGACATTGTGTTATTCCAATAAATAAAGGATGTTATAATTACGGTGGAAAAATGGAATTAATACATTTTTAATCGATATTTCACATTCTTTGATGAATAAAGAGAAAATGTGATTTGTATTTAACTTATCACAATGTTATATGATGATGATATAAATATTAGCTGCGAAAAATATGTTTGGCGGGGTCGATAACTGTCACCGTAATCGCCCCGCCACGCCATCATGTGGCATGGCGAATATATTCTATAGAAGAAAAAAAATCAATCGAGTGTAGCTTCTTCATATATAAGATTGGCTTTCTCTCTTCCTTTCTGCGTCAGGGAGTAAGAAATTCTAAATTTTTCATTCCTATGTTGGTGCAAGTATCCATTTTGGCTTAACACCAAGCATGATTGTCTAAAATGGTTAGCGGATACATCTTTATTTCTAACCTTATTAATGATTTTAAGCAGATCGACAACCGGAATTACTTGGTGTTTATTTGTTTTCTTCTCAATACTATAAAGAATGAGTAATGTGTTTCTTTGGTTTTTGGATAGTCGCATACGAAATCCTTAATCGTATCTGGTACGTTTAAGGATACTTTATTACGATATGTTTTTCACTATTTTCTTTTTATCTTTATGTGTTCTCTGTTCTTGGTCCTAGGGTGAAAACGATGTCTGAATACATGTACATCGTCTTTGGTTCCCATGTATTGCCATCGTTCCCCAGTATCCTTATCTTCACATTCAGTATCACCTGCATTTATTTCAAATAGTGATAGTTCCTTCCACATGGTTTCCCATTCAATAGAACCTGGCTCTACATAGTCAAAATCATCTTTCATATATAATCCAATTAGTTAGGGTGAGAGATAAGGTGAATTCTATCATCAACGCAAAACCGATGATACACTTTTGTATCATCGGTTTTGTGCATGCACAAAGAGAAGAATATGCATATTATGATAATGAAATACATAACAAGTTATCTAAATCCAATACTTGAGTGGTTATCCGTGGCATTTGTAATAATAACTATTTGTTATGATCTAAGAAGAAAAACATTAAACTTTTTGGTTTTTATAACTTTAATATTCATCCCTTACTATTTGATCGGTTTTTTATATAAAGGAGGGGCGATATTAAACTTCCCCTTCGTGTTTAGTTGTTCAATAGGGTTGCTTATACTTATTGCTTACCTGAAAGGAATGAAAGCAGAAGTGAAAAATACGCTAACATACATATATGTTAGATGTTTCATTATCCCCGTTGTGATTTTCTTCCTTATTCAAGGAAAACTAAACTACCCCAGCGATATTGTTCAGGCTTGGCTCTTTTTATTCTTCTATGTGATCCCCATTTTTTTCTCTATAGTTGGGCTTAACCGTTTTTTCCTTCTGAATACAAGGGGGGGGTAACCCCCCTTCGTTATGCTACAATTTGCTCTTTGCTAATACATAACTCAGGGCAGTTAGCCGTAACTAATGCCTCAGCAAATTGGGGGGGAACAGCATTGCCACATCTCGCCACTTGTTTATCCTTCGCGTATTTCACTCCTCGATAATCCTGATCGATGATGTACCAGTCGGGGAATCCCTGCGCTGGGTAGAGTTCGTGCGGTTGCAACATCCTCATGCCGATATCGACTATTTGATAATCAATACCTTCGACAGTTACTAAGCCGAACCGATCACGACTGGTGACTGTGTGCAGTGGTTCCTGAATGTTCAGTCCCTCTTTCTCATTGCCGTAGTATTTCAACAAGAATGCTCTTACTTCACCGAAGTGGTTGCCACCGGCGGTTACAGTTTGCAGCGGTGTGTCAGTTGCCTGCCCCGTATTTTTTCCGCGCAACTTGATCAGGTTTGATGTCACCAAGGCGTGATGATTGCCTGTCGTAATTGTATGCGCCGGTGCATCAGCTGCACCACCTGCGTGCCCTGTATTGTTCACCATCAAATGCGCAGCGACAGCTGCATGATGGTCAACCGATGTTATGGTATGAGCAGGTTCGCCCATCGCGGTTCCTGGACCTGTGTAACTGCCACCGTAATGTTTAGCAAGAAAAGCCGCAACGAGCTGACTTTTACCGCCACCACCCGCTGTGATCGTACCACTGGGTTCATCGGCACGATGCCCCACGCTAGCTCCAAACTGTCGGGCGATGATCGGAGCAACCACAGCAAATTTGTTGCCTCCAGCTGTGACAGTGCCTAATGGCTTTTTGATATTGAGGCATCGAGGAGATTGACCCGCTCTTTCTCCATACCCCATCTGGATCAACGTAGGGGCCACCAGCAGGTGTTCTGCTTTACTCATTACCGTCGTTAGCGGATCTTGAATGTCATATGCCATGCGGTCACCGCCAAAACCGGTTTGACCGATGCGGGCAATGACGGGGGCAACAACACAAGCATGGTTTGTATTTACCAGCGTATGCATGGGTTGCTCGGCACTGCGAGGTTTCGCTGAATATTTGGGCCCACCAGCGCCAACGATAAACGGTGCCAATGTTGCTTCGACCATACCGAGTGCATGACCATTACCGCCAGGACGTGCTGACGTTCCAGCGGTAACTGTTGGCATAGGTTCGGTAACTTCCTGTCCTGTCGCACCAGTGCGGAATTTTGTCAGGTGTGGAGTAACGACAGCAAACCCGTGGGTACGTGTAATCGTCTGCAATGGCTCATCAAGCGCCTGCCCCCGGAAACAGTCATATTTCGACTGGTTGCTGGTGTGGTTGCACTTAACGATAAATGGCGTCGGGTTATCCAGCACAAACCGCTGAATACCACGTGCAATACGTTTCAGCGTGTTTTCTGCCAGCGGGCGGGAACGCTCGAAGATGCTGGGGCACGGAATAGACCAGTCTATGCATTCGGCAGCTGTGCGCCACGGTTTCAGTTTCCCAGCCTGTACCGCTGGTGATTTTGGATCGCCGTGCGTAGCCTCCGGCCATGTCACTTGCAGACCATCGCAGCGCATCACCATGAAAAACCGTTTACGAATCGTTGGGGCACCATAATCACAAGCCCGTAACTCACGATAATCAACGTTGTAGCCCAGCCCATGTACCAGTTTCTGCCCCTGCTCACTGCCTTGCGCGATGCCCAGAAATTCACAGACTTCGGTTAATGCTGGATGGTCAGCAGGAACACCACCGGACAACATACCGCAAAACGCTTTGAACGTTTCCCCTGAGCGGTCGGGGTCTGGCCGCTGCGAGCCATCGGCACCTGTAATCAGCGGCCCCCATGTTTTGAACTCTTCGACATTCTCTAACATCATCACACGCGGGCGAACAGCAAGTGCCCAGCGCAAGACAATCCACGCTAACCCGCGAATCTCTTTTTTCACCGGCTTGCTGCCCTTCGCCTTGGAAAAATGGCGACAATCAGGGCTAAACCAGGCTAACCCTACCTGGCGGCCAGCTGTTGCATTCATTGGATCAATATCAAATACAGATTCACAATAGTGTTGTGTATCTGGGTGGTTAGTCATATGCATGGCAATAGCATCTGGAGAATGATTGATAGCGATATCAACACATCTTCCTGTTGCCATTTCGATTCCGGTAGAAGCTCCGCCCCCACCGCAAAAATTATCAACTATTATCTCTCTCATTTCTTGTTTTCCATTGAGTTAACCAATCCTTCAACTATTTCAATAATCTGAGGCATTGGGTAATGGTGTAAAAGCAACCTATTGATGTGTGACTTAATTTTGTTTTGAAGTAACGAAGAAAGATTTCTGGCTGAAAAAACACGATTGAAAATAAAGAAGACTTCAGAACTCCATTTTACCTCGGATATACTTTCATCGTTACCTAATTTAACGTCCAACCAGAAAACAAGATCTATGTCTTCCGTATAGCCGTGCTTTTTCAGGATGGGCATAAGTTCAGATATGAGATCTGACATATTATTATCCTTAATAAGCCATTTTATATGGCGTAGCACTAAGGGTGTTTATTGCTGCCCTACTATATTTGCTGCTGCTTTCTTTATCGTCAAGGACGACTTTTACATTGACGCCGCGCTTATGTGCATCGATAAGTGCCTTTGTTATATCCGGCGCAGTGAATGAATATCCCATAAGCTGAATGCTTGTGTTCGATGAATATAAAACACTCAATACCAGTGAGCGAGCGCTCCCTTCAGGAGAGAACCCTGTATATATCTTAGGCTCAGCGATAGAGAGTAATGGTACAAATAAAATGGAGAGAAATATATTTTTTTTCATTATTGCTACTCTTCTGTTTATGGTTGGTGTTACTATACTAATGATAGTAATTATTCTACCAATTTTAAAAGAAAACACTAGGTGAAAATATGACAAAACAGGAATGGATTCGTCGGCTAAGAAAATGTCAAACAGAAGATACCCTGGAGAAAGTGATCGAAAAGAATAAGTACGAACTAAGCGATGATGCTCTGGAAACATTTTATTCCGCTGCGGATCATCGGCGAGCAGAAATCAAGATGAAAAGACTATATGATAAAGTTCCTGCGGAAGTATGGACATATATCAGATAAAAAACGGGCGTTTGCCCGTTTTTCATTAATAGCTCATCAGAGGTTATTCGCTACACGATAGGCTTTAAGCCTTATGCGTAAAAGAATATGAATCAAAACAAATACAAACAAAGAGGCAAAGACACTACTCCTCCAGTACCCCATCAGTATTTTTTGGACTTCTACAGGACCGTTCATAGAGAAAAAAACCCTGATGGTATCATATGCCATTGGGGATTGTTCTGGCATCATGATAGATGCATATACGAATCCACCAATGATCATGAACGGCACAAAAAAGCATATAATAAAAAACAGAACCAATGCTTTACTAATACTGTTGATTGTTAAAACATCAATCAAAGACTGAGTTTTAGTGATGCGGTCATCTGTTACGCTCAACTGGGTGGTTTCATCTTTCATGGTACATCCTTTAATGTTGTGAGGAATTTTGTGCATGCACAAATTTATTACAGATCAAGATTCGTTTCAAAAAAATTTAGTCTCCCCTTAAATGGAATGAATGAAATTTCTTTTGCATTACTCAGTTGGAAACCAATTGGCCCCCAGAACCAGGGGGAATCAGATGACTCACAACATCCTGTCATATTTACAGCACCAATGATTCCACCATATTTATACTCAGGACTATCCCTTTCAGGAAGAGGTATGTTATTAGCTTTTGCTATTTTACTTGCCACGTTCCAGTCTGTATCTGATATTTTTCGTTTAGATGCATGGATAAAAACACAGCCGCGATATTTTGTGGGCCAAGTTCTGTTGTCTATATCCTTATATCCATGTACTATTAACCAAGCCCAGGGCTGACGAGTCGAGATGGCTTTCAAGTATCATTCCTCTTCTTGAATTAATCTTTTGAATCTTTCCCAACGAAATGAGTCATTAGCATTCGCAGGGATAATGCCAAAGTGTTCTCTATATCGTTCTAACTCCCAGTACATATTGATGTGTTCAATATTAAGGCTCTTGAGTTCTTTTTCCAGTTTGGATACTGTTTCCTCCCTTTTCTTAAGGATGCGATTAAGAGAACGGCGTTCCTGCAAGAACGCATCATGATCCCCTGTTAATTTAAACATACAAGCCAGCATGTTTAGTTCAGTAATACGGTCAGCATCAAATGCCCATACTGTTTCCCACTCATGCCCACGATATCCATCGCTCATGCAACATGTTACATGCCCGGCCATAACGGTTACGTGCCCACGACTGTTCACCCACAACAGCCCCCAACGGTCAGGAAGATCATCAATAGTGATCAACCCTTCCGGGCACATGAAATAGCGATAAGTGCCGACACCGCAGCCTTCCTGTCGGTGGGGCTTTTTTCGGTCGGCAAGAAAGTCAGAACGGCTCACTTTAACTTCTACCAGCACTGAACATGGAGGATGACCCCATGACCACCCCCACGCATCACAGCGCTCATGCCCGCGAGTATCAGATACCTCCTTAAATGCCACCTGGCAGTTTGGCCCTTTAGCGCTGGGGGATCTGAGTAGCCATTTGAGGGCAATAGAATTAAGCTCTGAGTGACTAAAGCTCATACTGTTATTTGTCCTTTTTCTTTATCCTTAGTTAATTGACGTATCGGTTAAGTTCAGCGCGGGTGACAGAATAAAGATATTGCCATCCCTCACCGTGGCTGCGACGATAGTCTAAATTCGGAATAGATGCATAACTCGTATGACGTTGCAGGAAGTGAGCCAGCTCGTGCGCGACCAGCGCCTTAACATGATTCAATCTATTCATAGATGTAAAATCTCCGATCACCGGCGATTCACTGATATGCTGGTATTCCCGAAAACGAAAACTAAAAAAATCTGATTTATACAAATAGCCTGGTGAAATTGTTATACCTTTAGGTCCACCCCACGAATTTTTTGTATGCCACCTTGTTTTAACTAATGGTGTAGGGCCGGTAAAGCAATGGCTCACACGGAATTTATCCAGCAGATATCCGGCATAAAACACTATCAGCGCCTCAACATTTTTAATTTGTTTCGCACCAAATCGTGTAATGACATCCTCTCGTGCTTTTGCGGCTAGGTTGCTCTTACGGGTTACATTAGGTGGATTTTTTAGGTCGCTAACATCGATAACAAAACTGTCTTCAAAGTCACCGAGTGGTGAGTCAAGATGAACCAACAGCTCCTGTGGCTTACCGTGTTTTTCCAGCAGGGCATCAAGGCAACGAACTTCTCGACACTCAATCAAGTCGTCAGATCCCGGAATGTCCAGCCACAAAAGGCTGCCTTGTGGCACGGTACGAAACTGCCGAACATTCTGAATAATGGCCTGTCTAATGCTCATTAGTCATCATTCCTCATTTTAACGGGGGTAGAATTTAGCTTGGAAATTATTTTCTCTTTTCGTATTCTTTCTTTTTCTATGGATTCTCGTTTATCCATTATTATATTTATTCTTCTTAGGTCTTCATATGATATCATCCCTTCTCTCATGAGCAATTTTTTAATATACTCAATAATAACGATATCATCGGTTTTTTCTATAACACCAATTATCTCCTCCGAAGATGGATAAATATCACCTCGCATCGAGAAAGATAAAATAATAACAAGAGACGTCAAGAGGGCTGCGAACGTAACAATGTCGCTTTCAGATGTAATAAAAACATAAATGGCAGGAATGAAGAAAAACAAAGACAAGCAAAGATGAATTACAAGTCCTTTTTTACTCTTGTCACTTATCTTATCTTGATTTTCTATCATTTCATATATATCCATTATTTTATCCCAAAGTAACACTTAATTTTATTTTATGATGGTTAGATTATTTACTATTTTCATTCATCTTACATTTTTATCGTCCTAAGTAGTGACTCAATTTATATGGTATATCTTTTTCTCCATTTCCTTTCACGAAAACGCGACCATTAAGCGAGCTTCCACTTAACGTCTGCCACCCCCATGATTTACATACAGCCTCTCCATCAGCAATTTGACTTAATCTAATAATATTCTGCTGAATCACTGGAATCCATACATCCCGATCTTCATTGTCTAAATCATCTTTATTAAATCTTGTTATTGAATCATGACACTCATCAATCATATTCATAATCACAATTTTAAAAACATCTGGCTTCGCATATTCAAGCATATTTAGTGCAAGTGATTTCAATTTCACCACACAATATTCATTCCAATTTTCATAAAAATCCACTTCGCCATTAAAGTTGCATTCTTCTTTTATTATCTCCATATTATATATTGATTCCAGTAACGCGGAACCATTATCCTCACCTACAACATCATCAACTCCTTGCAGATCTGGTAATTCATCTCTAATGAGTTGAATGTAAGCGCAAGCTAAATTCAACTGATGAAAATCAAAGTCAGTTTTAACACCATAAAAAGAACTCAAAGATGAATAATGGTGTGACAGTTTGAATATTGACATAATATTCCCTTGATAATCTCAGTAAAAATTTAAAAAAATTCAATATCTGCGTCATTATGAACAACATAGGTCTTAGAGCAATAATCACACTCAAATGATCCACCAGCCGGATTCCCCCAAAAGCCGTCATTTTCCTCTCCACAATATGGGCAGTTGACGGTTACTTCAGTGGTGTTCATTTCGGTTACGACACGCGGCTCTGGCAACTCCTTCGTCACGCTAATTTCATCAGACACCGTGGCTTCCGCTTCAGCGGTAGGCGGTGAAACAGTAACATCAGTGGCACATGGATCGTGACGCAGTGCTAATAGCTGCATCTCCAGTTCCTCAATACGAGCCTTTTGCGATACCAGCAGACTCTTTTCCTCGCTGTTGAGAGGGGGCTGTTGCCATAGGGGGGTTACTTTAACCACATCAACGGGTGGCAGAGTTCTCCTCAAGAAAACCCGCTGATCCTTCTTCGTTACAAACTCATATGCGTATGGCTTGGGCTTGCATCCCGCTGTCTCACAATACTTAATGAGTTCGCGCAATACAGTAGCGACGTCACTTGCATCTACGTGTTTGTTGCCTTCTGCACACCTCAATAATTCTTCCAGTTTTTCTTTGCTATATTCAGTCACGGCATTAGTCCCAATAGTTCAGAACGGTTAGATTTTCTTGATGTATCAACACTTAATCCCAGCAGAGAGTTGATGCGAAATAAGCACCTCTGCATGGAGTATCTCTCGGATGATGCCAACTTACATACCCTTCCTGACCACCGAAAGGGCTGGTTTTGTACCAAGACTGGTAATACCTGGTACTTTCTGCCCAATATTTTGCATCATCAGAATCAATAACATTCTGATTTACAGCCACTTGGATGATATCGGCCTCGGTGTAATCACCACGCATAACGAGAAATCGGCAATCATCTGATGTTAGATATTCAACAACACCATCATTTTTATGTTTCTTTGTCGGTTTAATTAATTTCAGATCTTCGTCTTCTACGTTTATTTGTAACGCTGACATATTATTTACCTCATTTATCTGAAACCAGCTGCATTATCGGAATGCGGTTCATGTGCATCGTGTAGCCAGTCTTCAACTCCAAATCCGCATACTGACGTAATAATTCGGGGTGATGTTTGCCACCATTGATCAGATCATTCTTGCTTGCCATGATGCAAAAAACACAACTCAGCCTTTCGTTACCCAGTTTGTAGGCGTAGTGCGGCTGTTGACCCGCATCGCTGATTGTTGTGAAAACCTCGTCTGTCAACATGTCATGAATGGGGAGCCACTCATACCAAGTCAGAACTGAGTTTGAATCGGTATCGTTGCGTTTGAATACTTGACGCTTTGCTCGACTTGACGATTCTTGTGCTCGCAGCCCAAGGCAGTTTACGATGATTTTGAAACCATTAGCTTTTGCATATGCCCGAACCTCACGCTGAATGGGACCACGTTTCAGATCACTGGTACATTGCCTTGTACGAACCGACGGCCAGCTTGGTACATCTGGGCGATTCTCAAAACGCCGTTCAACCATGTCAAACAACGTCTTAGCCGCTCTCGCTACAATAAAGGGGAGTTCTGCATCAGTTGCTTGTTGCTGTGCTAATGTCATTGCTCCAGGCCAGGCTATCGCTCCAAGCGCAGCATGCACGACAATCAATTGCCTGACGGGAATAACCTCCAGTAATTTTATCAGCATCGCTTGACTGTCTTTCCCACCGGAGTGATTAGAAACAAATAGTGCTCCAGCCTGGATTAATGATGATATATCGTCATCTCGATTATTTGTCATGGTTATTACTCTCATCACAATAAGCGAATTAATTTTCCCTGGTGATAATTACTTTCTTATTGTTATTGCCCTGGAGTTGGCGAAAGTAAATTATGATTTAGTGAGGTTTTTTATTTTTTCAATATATTCATCATCAAACAGTGATGTAAATTCTTTGTCATCGAACCCCAGAAGGGAACATATGACAGATGGAATCTCTTTTTTTACATAGTCAGGCATGTCGCTGTATTTACGGGCGCTAAGCGCTCTTAATGCTGCGTAATGAGGTGTGGACGAAATTGCCGGGTCAATGATACCCAAACTTTTCCTTAATCCATTAATAGCGTTTGATAACACATCAAACTCTGTCACATAAAACACATCCTTTTCCATAAAAAAAACAACCTGGCTAACAATAGCCTGCTGGGTAAACTTATCCAGTTTATTAACAATATCTTCGCTCATAGCTAACACCTCATTTTCCACATATGTTCTTTATATCATCACCCAAAAGAGAGCGGGCTTCTCTAAACCCAACTGAATGACCGCTTTCTAGTTGCAGTCTCAGGTTATTAAAGCCTTCAGTGTTACTTATTTTTCTTATGTCCGACTCTGTTAATTGTCTTTTGCAATCTTGAGAAAATATCATTGATGATAAATTCATAGCTCCCTTTGAGTAAAGGTCTAGACCACCAAAATTGCTCAATGTCTTAACTGAATTATCAGCATACGCTGATACTGATAAAATCAGCAGGAATATAGTTCTTTTCATTTTTAATATTATCTTGGTGACATAAATTTCACGACAGGTATATATGCATCAGCAGAGAAAATTACTCCATTACCTGATTCTAGGAAAAATGCCGGATTATTTTTGTTTATTGTTGCCCGGTCAACCCACCCAAATATACTCTCTGGTTTTCTTGCCTCCATTGCTTCGATCATTCGGATGTATGTCAAGAGGGTATTCGAAGGAATGATTACTTCCTTCTTCCGTATACACTCTTCCTTCAAATGTGCAAGATACAAGTCCATATGGCCGATATCACCTCTTTTTGTGCATGCACAATTATACAAATTACTAGCACCCAGTGGTAAAAAAAATACGCACCACTTGGCACGTATTTTTCGTTTTTTCGTTACTTAGCGGCGATGACCACCGTTATGGTGGTTGTATGCGCTAAAAGGGTTACCAAGACTAAAGGCATTGACCCTGGAGGGATCAGTCATGTCACGGCCCACAGATTGAGTTGGAGCGGTCTTTGTCTCTTTTACCATTTCTTTTAGGAATTTAAACATATGCGACCTCCTGTTATGCTTTCAGTATAACACTTATGTGTAATCGAGCAAATAAAAACCGGTTACCCGGTTTTTTTATTCTACATTAACGCTTATGAGATGGCGGCAATGTTGATTGATGTTCAACTTTACCACTCGGTGGTACTGATGACGTAGAATGCCCCTCCCCACTGGCCGGAGGCATCGTATTATTGATACCACTATCCATGTTTGTGGGGGCAGGCGTGTCTTCATAGCCAGCTTTCGCTCGATGACGATTAATAACGTTCTCAAGAGGCTTCCGACCACCGCTCACAGTGCTGCCATGCAAAGGCGTATCGTGCTGTTCACGAACTGACGTAGGAGCCGTTTCAGTGGCCTGTTGGGTGGCGTTTCGATACTCTGTTTGATAGAAGCGCGAGTAATTCTCCGAAACGTAATCTTTGACAAACTCGTCCCGCTGAGTTCCTTCCAGCCCACGGCCCCTAGCCTCAACGCGGCCTTCCCGCGTTAAGCGGTCCAGCTCTTTTTTGAATTGTCCGGCTTTGGCATTGATATTCACGTTATCCGATGACTCGGAACCGTGCGAGGCAACAGTGGTAATGCCTCCACCAATCGTCGTGCCCGGAATTTTCAGGCCAATACCAGCATCACCAGTGATAGACGTATTGGTTCTTGTTGATGCACCATGATCTGCGGACATGAACGGCGTTAGCGATTGAGCACTCATCATCGCCAAATCGTCAACATATGCACCCGGTGACCTGATTTCACTCTGGTCAATCAGATGGCGAACACCAGCAGCTGTTTGCAATTGATTCCGCTGACTGATTGCATCACCGGCATCAACGCCGGTTTGAATAGTGCTCTGACTGGTTTCTGTACGGCTATTATCGATAGACGCACTATGACCAGAATGGACGGCAGATGTACCAGACAGACCATTCTCGCCAGACCGGAGAGACATATCAACCCGCGATACGCCCTTGACGGTAGCCGCTTGTTCTGGTGATAACAGACCACTTTCAGACAGACGAGTCGCGTCTTCCTGTGTGATTGCGAGATGATGATTAGCTCCACTTTCTGCTGAGGCTCGTGCCCGCTCTCCGCCCAGCTCAGACGCCAGTTTTTGGGATATCTCATTAGATGCCTGGGTATCATGAGCGGATCGCAACCCGCTGTATCGTGCTACATCAGTCGGATTAACACCCAAGTCGCTGAACGCCTGTTTTTCTCCAGCTTGTGAAGCAACGTGCTGCTTAGCATCATAAGTTGCAGTATCAACAACCCGATCACCATTATATCCATTAGCAGCCAATTGAGCCTGAACAGACGCGCTTTCAGCATCAGAAAGGTGGCTTCTGGCCTGGTTTTCTGTGCTTCCGGTTTCGTTCTGTATCGTATTGATTACATCTCGTTGGCGGTACATATCAGCAAGATGCTGTGCTTTAGACTCATGAGTTGTGGTCTGAGAGGCCGCCTGTATATTATTATGACTTCCGAATGCATCTTTCGTACCCACAGCTTCACCATGCACTTCAGAATTTCTGACGCCTGATATTGTATTCTGCCGATCCTCAATGTCTTGCAAGCTGTTGTTACCAGCAGCGAGTAATCCTTTACTTTCACCGGTACTACTTGCTGTCTGTACACCCGTGTTTAGTCTTGCTTGTTGACCGATTAGCATTCCGCTACCCAGTGCAGCGTCCTGCTCGCCCTGGCTGCGGCCCAATGCCGATTGAGTATCGACATCACTGATAGTCCGGGATTGCTGTATAATGGACAAACCCGAAGTATCAGCTGCATCCTGTACCCCGCGATTACGTCCCAGTTCGGACTGGGTGCCAATATCGGTATTGTATCTGGCCTCGCCGCTGATCGACATACCGGCAGTTGCCGCCGAGTCTTTCAAACCCTGGTTATGGCCAAACTCAGCTTGAGTGCCGATACTGGTATTAATACGGGATTGTTGCCCAACTGAAAGACCGTTAGTTGCGGCGGCCTCTCTGGTTCCCTGACTTCGGCCAAGACCAGATTCCGATTCTGTTGCAGACACAAAGCGAGTTGACGCTTCGACACCGTGCAACCCACCAAATGCGTCGCGCTTACCCTGTGTCTCACCCACGCCTTCAGCATTTCTGACTTCAGCCATACTCTCCTGACGCTGACCAACTGTGTGTAAATCGTGGCTACCGGCAGAGAAGATACCTTTCGCATCGCCAGTATCTGCCGCCGTTCGAACAGAAGAGGTCAGTTCCGCTTGTGCAGAAATATTCATGCCCATCCCCTGAGCACCGGCAGCAATACCCCGGCTTTGGCCGATACCTGATTGAGCTTCTACAGCTGAGTGAGCAGCGGCTGTTTGAAAAGATGTTTGACCAGCGCCTGCTGCCATTTCTGTCCCAATGACGCCCCCCATCGCATTACCAGCAGCAACACTGGCGGAGCGGGACGCCGTTTGACCGAGATCTCCACCGAATCCATTGATTTGAGCATTCGATGATTCAATGCTGGTTAATTCAGGAAGTGCAGCACCTCTCGACATTAGATCAATATCTCCAACGTTAGAGTAGGTTTTCTGTGCCGCTAACCCGGTCTTCATTTGTTCCAGCATTTGTCCCCGGCCTTCAGGCGTATATGCGTTTTCAGCGCGGCGAGTTGCATCGTCCATCTGCTGAATAGAGCGGGACGCAAACGAATTCAGGCCATAAGCGGTGACGCCAAACAGCCCTGAGATGAGTGTTGCAACGTAGATTGCCTGTGTTCGGGCAGATGCTAGTACGCTCATCGCTTTCTGTGCTGCGGAGGGGGCCAATTGCATCGCATCCAGGCCAAACCCCATGATCTTTATCTCACCGAGTACGGTAAGAATTTCATCGGTTGATGCCTGGACAAGAAAGGCATCGGCAGTTTGCCATGCAGTGATGAATATCCACATCCCCATAAGTAACTTGAACGAACTCCATACTAGGGGCGTGACCATGATCAGGACAAGAAGAGGCGTAACGGACAGGATTATGGCTATAACACCCGCCATGATGGTTGATAGCCACTCCGGGTTGGTGTTTGCATCAGCCAGCCCGGAAACAACGATAGACCGGTTTGAAATCATCGTTGCGGCCACTTCAGGGTTCTGTTGTATCAATGCATCAGCAATCGCTTGAGACACCACAATGCCAGTCATCGCATCTGTTAACGATATTGCTGTATTGCCATAGACGTACTGTAAGGATTCTTCCATTCTCTCCTTGCAGTATGCATACGATGTACCGTTAGAAGATTCATAGCCCAGCTTGTTACAAATAGTTTTCAGTCGGGTATCATAAGTGCTTGGTGAACCGAGAGCGGCTTGTAGATTTGCATAAGCCGATGTGCAACTAACGGTATTACCAGAGGGTGCAGATGAATCATACCAGGTGGTGAATATTGCCGGATTTCGTAGCGCACTCAGTGTAGAGAGGATATTAAAAGTTGTTGAACCATATCTCAGTTCGTTAACATCAAACCCCCTCGTTTCTGCAACCGGAACACACTGTTTCCACATCTCCGAAATAGACTTAGAGACATACGGATCTACGCCTACCCCTGATCCAGTCATAACCTCCATCAAAACCTTTATCGGCATGCCTTCATCAGCAAATCGTGTTGTAGATGCGGTGTTTGTGAAAGCGACATCATATAACCCCTGATAGACACTGTTGGTTATTGTTGCTGTCAGGATGATGAGATCTGGGATATTAGATACAGGTTGATATTGATTACGTGATTTATCATAAACATGAATGGTGCCTTTCGGCACCATCAATGCAAACCACATAACAGACCCCATTACCGTATAGACCATCCATGAGAATCCCATCTGCCCACGCCCGGAGTCTGAAAAGTCAACAAAAGCCCTCCCTATTCTCTGGAGGGCGGCAATCACCATCCCCATGAAAACCATGCCAGCTAATAGCGTGGCATACTGACTGTCGTTGAAAACGAATTTTATCCGCGTAAATGCATTTACGATGGTCTGGAATCCGCCACTGACTACATACTCCCCATCGTATGCAGATGCATAGAATGGGGAAAATAAGAGGATCGCAGCCCAGACAATGTGCTGTCGCTTCATTTAACAATGTTCCCCGCCCTGGTCCGCTGATCTCGCAAGTCTTCCTGTCGGAAGGTGTCGATGAAGTTGCTGTTGTTCATATACGACTGGAGTCGAGAGTTATACGTCGCTTCAACTTTCAGGCTGTTATCACGCGATTGATGTATCAGGTCAGTGAATTTATCAATCGCAGGGGCAAACAAATCCATACGGCATTTTTTAGCACCGCTGTTTGCGTCATTCATCGGCGTAGTCATCATTTCGTTAATCGCGTCGAATGATGACTGAGTATTCCGATACAGGTCGGAGAAAATGTAATAGCTGTAATTTAATCCCACTAACTCAGCCAATACATTCAGGTAAACCACGTCTTGATGAGAGACAATCGCTTGTCTCAAAATAGCGTAAACGGGAATGTTGGTACTGTTGATAAATTTCACTTCATCAGTGCCCAATTCCTGAGCCGCTTTCATCTTATTCAGTATTTTCTCCATTTTAGAATAAACGATATCCCGAACAGGCTTGCTCTGTGCCGGGATACACTGTTTATCAATGGTTTTCACGAATGAACGCCCGTTCAGCATATCATCCAAGGAATACTTGGAGTTTTGGGGGCAGGCTGAAATAGACACAGCAACGGGAACCTTATCGCTGCTTTTCATTTCTATCCAGACATCGCCCATATATCCACGAATAGTGTCAGCAAATTCTGACATGCCGATTTTTTCGGCAGCTCGGGCGACAACAGAACCGTGCTGCATAAGTTGCCGAAATTCCTGTGGGCATCCGTCGATAAGACTCTTGAGATCTTCCGTTAAATTCCCATTATTAGATTTTATTTTCCCGGTGGATTCAGTCCAAAGTCGATCCTTAGCCTCATCCAGCGATTTCGTGCCGGTCATTTCGGTCCAGAGACCTTTTAACGCCTCTGCATTTTGCGTTAGGGCTGCGGTGGCAATAGGTTTAGCCATTGCGCATTCGTTCAGCTGAATGCCATTCAGGAAATTTGTAATTTGTTCGATTTTTCCTAGAGTGTCGGCACACTCTTTACACATTGTTTTAAGGGCCATGTCGAAAGCAACATAAGGCGCTGCTTGCATGGCCCTCTGTGCCTTCTCGACTAAATAATCAGGGTCCAGAAAAGAAAACCCCCCCAGAAAGGCATCAATGCCACCACACCCCACATTCAGCCTGGGGGGGGATATGGTGATCGGGTAATCCGTGCTCGTATTGTTACGGGCGGAAAATCCACCCATTGTGTAATATCCCCGCTTTTGGGAGTCAAAACTGGAGGGGGTGTCATATACAGCATTGTCAAACCAGCGGTCAGCCCAGTTAGCGGAATAGGCAGAAAAAGATGAGAAGGCTACGGCCAGAAGGAGAGATAAACGGGTTTTCATGATTGCGCCTTATTGCTGTTGTGGGGATCTGATTGGGTCGAAAAATCCACCGGACTGTGCAGCGTTCGTATAGAACTGCCGAGCATCGATCTCCCCGTTGAACAAGCGGGTCACTCTGTACACGTTAGATTTAAGGTTGGATAAGCTATCTACACCGACACTGACCGGCATCCATTGGTCATTGGCCGAGTTCTTATTAATGATCACCGTTACAGGTGTGCCGGTAATATTAAATTTTGCCCGTGCTTGCGGTTGCTCGATGATATTGACATTTTTGATATACCAGCCAGTTTCCCTCTGGAAATTTTCTAAAATCTGGCTCTGTTGAACACAGTAACCACAACCAGGCTGGGTGAAGAATAGCAGGGCAAAATTTTCACGTTGCTCCTGCAATTGTTTAACAACGAGGTTTTCGGATATACGCAGTCGTTCTGCGTTCCCTGGGTTCGTGATAGGGAACTGTTGTGCCGCATTTAATTCAGGCTTCTCCAGCATGACATAGCCGGTCAGCGAAGTGAACGCCGCCGCTTTCCGGCGCGAGACGTCCAACACCTTGTAGTAGTCGAGCGTCGCTTCAGGCGTGAGTTTGTATATTGCATAATCTCGTGTCTGATCCAGTAATTTTTCCAGATCTTTGGGATGCATAGAGAACATAATATTCTCTTCAGGGATAATGGGTTTCTCCCATTTTTCTTCTTCTTTGCTTTCCGCCTCTTTTTTCGGGGCGTCATACCAGAACAATCCGAACTTATCTTTTTTTTCTACAGAATTAGAGAGGAATGCTGTTGTAGGTTGGGCGGCATTCGCAATATTTATACCAAGCAAAAAAAATGGGACATACTTTAAATATTTCATGATTTCACCTACTGTTTTTCCATAGTGACAGTGATACTCGTCTCTTTAATCTTGTATTTGTTGTCGGTAAGGGTATCGACCGTATTTGCGATAGGAAAAAAAACCATCGACACGCCATTCAGGTAACTGACCTTATTCGTGCCAATCCCTAAAGCAACAGGTGTTTTTTTATATTGATCTTTCTTCAATATAAAAAAACGGTTGTCTGGTGATGCTCTTACGGTCACAGGCGTGACCCCGAGGCGCTTGTTTTCAGGATAACTAAAGACTTCAGCACCTGGAGGAATACTATTGATCACGACATCCGAATGGTTGTCAGAGAACACTGTTGCACAGCCACCTAAATTGATCACTGCAAAAAACAGAATAACTTTAATAGTTGATGTATTCATGTCTAACATCCTTTTGTGCATGCACAATTAAAATTAAAAAAGAGGTCTTAGCCGTTCTACTCTATCAAGGGGGATAAACCCCCAATACCGGCTGTCAAATGACTGCTCGTTGTCACCGACAACAAAGGCTTTTCCGGCAGGAATTATGCCGTCGTACTGAAAAACCGGTAATTTTTTACCGGTTGAATCAAATTCAAAGACAATAGCGATCAGCTCGTCATCGCAAAAAAAGTGTTGATTACGCCGGACCAGATGTTGTCCGGGCATACACCCAATGCGTTTTGTTAACATCATTGGGCGAGGCAGTAATTTATGGCTAAACATAAACAGTACATAGTCATTTTGTCTGACATTATGCTCACCTGTTTTCCACAGAACATAGGGAGCAACACTCCCTGTTAATGGAATGTTTATTTGCTTGCTAACAAAAGGCGTTAGCCCTAAAAAAATCAATGCCAGAGATAAATAAACGTATTTTTTGGTATCGTCTAGCATAGTTAACCCCGGATTGATTTTATCAGCGAGTCATAAATAGGATTCGCATTCAACCGATTCATGGCGTCTAACATGTTAGCTACGGAACTGTCACCATAAATAACATCGGTGGCCTTATTCATCTTTTCCGTACCATCACAATAGCTATTAATATTAACGTCCGGCTGATATATCAGCGCTGGGACCTTATTAATCCCATATTCACGGAATAGGACGGGGTCAATTAATACTTGTGCTCCATATGATTTACAATTGGTATTATTGCATTCGGGGTTTACAAATAAAATTTTTCGGGTGAGGGAAATAGTATCCCCGATCTTACTAATGCCACCTACCGGCCCTCGTAAGACCATAACTCCCCCCACTTTCCCCAGATCTCGCGCATAAGCTCGCAACGTTTGTAACGGCATGCTACTACTTACAAACATGACCAGTTGTGTACTGGCGAGCCTTGGACCATCATCAGCGTCCTCTTTAGACTGAGGGAGTCCGGCAGTTTGCAATACTTGAGATCGTAACTCGTTTTGGCGTGACTTAAATTCGCTGGAGTTTGATATCTGGAAAATAGAGTTAGCTTTTGCTTGTGCCTCACCTGAATGGGCACTGAGTTCTGCCTGTTTTGCGGCAGCGGTCGCCGCAGCCTCCATTTCTGGTGAAATCGTGATGTTTTGTGCATGCACAAAACAAGAGAAAAAAGTGAACGCAAAATACAATTTTTTCATAGTCATATAGCCCTGATGCAGCAATCTTTTTTCTCGAACATCATCCACATGAAGTTGTCCTTCAGCGGGTCGTGTTTCCCACCAGTCCACATCAGCCCTTCACGCCCCAGCGGAATGCAGGCATTGTCACGTGAGGGGCGCATCATCTGGAGTTTGTAGCGGTTTTTCCGCCAGATAGGGGCCAGCTGTGTGTAACAGCCGTCTTCGGATGTGTTCCATAGCAACCCCATCCTCCCCATAAAAAAGATGCTGCGGGCTGCTATCCCCGCGTTAGCCTCGACGATATCTGTGGCGGTTATACTGCCCGACAGTGGGTAAACATTGCCCCAGCTCCCCATGCACCAAAACATTGCGTTGAGAGGCATCCCGAAGGTCGCGGCAACAGAGTCCGCTGAACACGCAACAATCGTAATGGGATTGGCGAATAGGATCGCCTCCGGGTTAATCAATAACGAAAGAACATCGTTATTCCATTGGGGCAATATTTCGCTCATCATTGCCACGTCAAACCCTTCATCGGTCAGGCATGGAATGTCGTAAAACATGTTAAGGATCTTCCACGCAGGGAAGATGTAGTAATGGGATTGCTGAAATACCCGTCTGGTCGTGTCATGCTCGGTATCGCCACCGTTTAGCGTTCCTGGCGTTGGTTTTGTTAATTGCGTCCCCAGCGGCATCATGCAATAAGCATCCGAAACAGTATCAATGATACGTTTCGGTTCCCAGAACGAGGTTTTTAATCCAATGATGGGAAATCCACTTGCTGCTTTGCATGTGCATATTGGCGATTTTATGTTTGAAGCATCTTCTTCACCACCAACGACCTGAACGCCAGCGATCCGCATGGGGAAAATACAGCGCCATGAGATATCCGTGATCGGATTGATAAACGATGATTTGCAAGTGGCATAAGCGGGAGGGATAATAAAATCCAATGTGTTGCTTAATGCCCGTTTGCTGAGTTGTTTCAGGTCCAGTAACGTCTGTTCGTCTGAAAACTTATCGACAGAATCCCTTGAGATTTCTGTTATTTCTAGAGACTGACCTTTCTGCTCTACAATAGATGGTGAGTAGCGAAGACCTAACCGGTCTTTCGTCTTTGCATCCAAAATAAACGCTTGTCTGCCTAGCTTTTGACTCTTCTTTATCACATCGCCATGTGTGTAAATGACGATGTCAGAATCTCTCATGACATGTTTTGCCCAGGCTTCCTGACCTGGCGAAATAACAACAATCCGTTGGGGCAGTTTGATATGAGACAATGGATTAAATGTGTATCCCTTCGGATAGAGTATTTTCCCCTTACCATCCGTCACATCAAATTCAGCTGAATAGAATGGTACGAACTGCCTCGTGATATTCGTATTACTGACAGGTAAACGAACGCCTTTAAAGGCGCTCCAGGAGTCTCTATCCCTGTTCAGTTCATTTTCCCAGTCAACGCCTGAAACCCTGCTTTCGATTTCGGATAGTGCATCGGGTTCGTCTATCTGATATGTCTGACCTATGGTCTCAGATGCAGCGAATGCTGCCGCACCGTAACTGAGCATGATACTAAGAACAATACGTCTCAACACGATTTCATTCCTTTGGTGATACATATTTGTATAATAAATTAAAGTGAGAGAACGTTAAACAGAAAATAAAAAAGGGGGCCAGTCGGCCCCCTTCTAATCAACTATCACTATGATTTAGTTGGTTTTATTATAAAAGTCGTTTATCGTGTCGTTTATCTGCGTATTGATAGTCTGAGATACGGTTTTTGTCAGATCCTCAATATATTCGGTTAGGTCGATTTTTGAGAAATCAACTGACTGAAATTCCTCTGGGGTAAATCCACGACAAACAGGATTCGTGGGTTCGCCCCATGAATTGAATGTGTTTAATTGGGGTCGTCCCTGTTCGTGAATTATTCGGGCCAACTTACTATTAAAACAGCAATAGGAATTGGCTTTCTGGACACATCCGATCAAGGGAATGCGCTTTTGGCAATAAGAACCGACTGCATGACAGTACCCTGAATCCCTGAACATGGCCGTTTCGATGGATTCTTGAGGGCACGCTTGAGTGAGGTAATCCATGACGAGTTTAAGGGCAACGGCAATTGCAATTGTTGCAGGGTTGAATGCGGCTAACATTGCATCAGTAAAAGCGGAGGCAGCGAAAGCTGACGACTGGGCTACAGTAGCACCCGCAGTTGAGAAAAATTGATATGTGTCATACGCTTTTTTAGCAGCAGAGTACACGTCTGATATCGTGCTGATCGTACTGCCCATGCTGGTTAACGTACCGGCAGAGTCTTGAAGAGTAGATCCTTTATTAGCACAACAGTTCTGAAATCCTGTAGAAACGCCTGATGGTAAGCAAGTTTGTGCTCTCCCAGAAAAAATATAAACCTGGTCAAGACAGACGCCGCTCTCATCCTTCTTTCCGTCATTGACAAGCGTTTTACCGTCAATACTCCCATCATCAACGGGTTGATTTACCGACAAATCAACGCATTTATTCGGTGAGCAAGCATAACCAGCACCGTCATTAACACAAGCATTTCCATTTCCCAGAGGGCAGACATAAGAGACAGTCTGCTTAATGCACTTGTTGATCGAGTAATTAAAAACATACTCACCAAAACAGGTTTTTATTGTGTCTGTGCTCTGAGCTGGACCGGTCTGAACAACGATAGCCCACACATTACTTTCACAGATCATACAATTATTCTGATCCCCATCGATAACCTTTCGTCCTACCCTCACAACGACACTATCATTATAGTCAACAGCTTTGGAATCACTGTCAGGGGCTAATAAGCGATAGACTCTATATTCTTCACCGGGATTGAACATGCCAGATCCATACTCACCATAATATCGACCACCGTTAGGTGACGTCCAGAATGCATATTTTCCCCCAGTATAATTGCTAACGGTCATACATGAGGAGTTGACGTCACAAAATCCATAATATGTAATATAGACTTCTGCCCATGTAGCATCAGTCACACATGCACCATTTCGGAAATAAAAACCGGCTGGGCAAGATAGTTGTGGGTCCATCTCTGAGACGTTATTTACTGTATTGCAGGAAGTTCGACCGATAGGACAAAGTCCCGGTGAATTACCTGTACATGATTTATATTCTCCTTCATCCCCCACATAACCGTTATTATTTAAATCTTGGCCGCAAACAAGATTTTCCGCAGATAATGCGGGTGGCGAATAACTTACTGATAATATAGAAAAAAACTGAACGACAATCAAAAGAACCGAGGTCAACTTTCGTAATATATCTAACATTATGAATGCCCTTTTAATTAGAACCATCAGGGTTTCGTTCAGTCCCTGAGCTGCAAATGAGATCTTTCCCCGCCTGCCGCATGATTTGCATTATTGCGGCTGCTTCAGCAAATTCGTTAATGCACTGGCAGGCTTTAACCACTTCCTCTCCATCACCAGGGGTACACGTATTTGACGTACCACACTCATGGTAGTAATAGTTATAGGAAACCTGACCGGTATTTTTCACCTTATCAACCTGACCAGATGCGGACATATCCGGTGTGGTTTTAGGCTTTCTGGTTTTACAGACGTTCACGCATTCGCTGACTGTTGGCATGGCAGGCCAGAAAAGATCACCTTCTCCATAACTGACTTTTCCATCAGTGCTAAACATTTTGTCTTTGTAATGATCAGGTTTAACGTTCTGGTCAATATAAGCCTTACGATCAATAATATTTTTTGTATCGAAATCAGTCGTGGTATTACAGCGATATGTTCTTTTTTTGGTGAACCAGTCGCGGGTTGCAGTAATTGAACAGAAATTACCACTTATACTATGAGTCTGAGCTAGTGGCTTTAGTCCGGTATTAATACCACTATTAAACGACTTCACACCGTCAATTTCTTCATCAACAAGATGACACGAAGAATCACTTTCGTAAGCCGAACAGCCATCAGAAATATACTCTTGGCCCAGCTTGCAAGACATATCTGTCTTGATCCTGACTCGCCCATAGCCTTCACCGGCACCCTCAACCGCAACTCTGATCTTTATACTTAATGCACCTGGGTTCTGTAAAAATTGCTTGAAATCCAGGTTAGGAGAATAGTTCCATTGAGTGGACAATTCACAGCGCCCAGGCACTCCTCCAGCAGTAGTCCAGTTGCCATATGGCCCATTCCAGATAACATTCTGCCCGACCCACAGCTGAAGCCAGTCATCAAATACGATTTGAGATAAGGTCGCATTGACAATGCGTTCAGGACGTTTAATGATGAAATTACTGTTAACCTCATAGTAGGTACAACCATTCCACCCAGGCCAGTAGTCATCACCCAGCTTGCCGAGGATCAGCTCCAGACAATCACTTCCGCATTGGGTGACCTGCCCTTCGCCGCCATCGAACGCGATGATGTCGCTCAGTGTTGGTTCATCGATACCGATATTTCTGGTAACGGTACATGAGCGCGTCTGGGACGTTTCTTTAGCATTCAAGCTGCCGGTTGTTATCGCCTGATATGCACTGGATGATGACGAGTAGCTTTTGCCTGATTCGACCATACTGTTAGGATCTTGAGCGTAATTCGATATTGACTGGCCTGTAGGGGTATTCAAAAAACCGGTTGAGTCACCAACCGTACATGAAGAACCCTCGCCACCAACAACTGACGCCATGACACCATCAACCTTGACTTCAGACATGACATACCACGGGTTTGCAAC
This sequence comes from Dickeya sp. NCPPB 3274, assembly GCF_000406205.1. Taxonomy (NCBI): domain Bacteria; kingdom Pseudomonadati; phylum Pseudomonadota; class Gammaproteobacteria; order Enterobacterales; family Pectobacteriaceae; genus Dickeya; species Dickeya sp. NCPPB 3274. The sequence goes on from NZ_AOOH01000057.1 coordinate 61,270, forward strand.
GGCCAATGCTGATGATGCACCGCTGCCCAGGTCCTGAAGTATTTGATTCATATTTGACCAGGCAAGATTATTACCACACTGGTCATTGATACAGTAACATCCACCCAGGTCGGTGAGGGCAACACGCTGCCGCCCCAACTGAAATGATGTTTTATCTGCGACCCAGGCATAAGACTGACACGTGCTTGAGTTGTTGGGGTCACTACACGTCATGAACCCATTTGAACATACCGCTGAAACAGTCCAGCCAGGAGACATAGATATGTCCAATTTGCCATCAAGATTGGCGTCCTGCTGAATATTGAGTAACGTAACATTACCCCCAGCAGTTGGCTGGACTAACAAGCGCAAGTACTCGCTTGATCCTTTACAAACGACTTTCCCGTCAAAGGACTTAGCGCCGTCAAACGTCTTCATGTCTTGTTTGCCCGATGCCGGACGTATCTGTGATTCATTCAGGTTACCGGAGTCATGCGTTTGTGCAGAGACTGAGTTACCAATACTATTAGCGACTTGATTAACGTCAGTTTGTGCATGCACAAAACTCGACATAAAAACGGCTGTTAGTATCGTTATTCGTATATGCATGGCTACCTCTGGTAATCAAAAATCTACGCCGGACAATTGGCGAAGCGCGTCAACTGGTTCAACACCAGACTCAACGAGCCGGTTGTAAGCGGCCACGTCTTTACCATCAGACGTGTTGATCCAGTAACGCCACTTATCAACACAGAGACGGGCAACCCCCATTCCGAGAGGGGAATCAATAAAAATCTCCCCATAATTTGGCCTATGATTTTTTACCGTTGACAATAATTCCAGCGGGAACGTATCAGGCTTGATTCCGGGCAAAAGCCCTTTTGTAGCAGCCTCACCATACATTGGGGACTCTAAATAGTATTTGAATGGGGCATTACCCTGGGCGACTTGTCCCAAACCAGGCAACAACTCAAAATCAAGCGGACTTTGCAAAACAATTCCAAAGGAACCTCGATATTTTCGAGCTCGACGATACCCTTCTTCTGCCATAGACGAGAATCCATCCATGCTGATGTTCCCCTGTTTTTTGACCATAGAGGCCACCTCTTCAAACAGAATAAAGCGGGGAGTGCTTCGGTCGCTCAGATACAGGTCTTGAGTAACCGAATTCATTACCTGCATTATCATGGGGAAAAAAAGCTGCTTTTGACTTTTGAGTTTTTCGAGGTCGGTACATACAAAATCTTCGTCTGAAATATTAAATTCCGATTTTCCGACGAAGAAGTCTTTAAACTGACCAGCAGAACTGAAGTTGTTCAGCAAAAACGCCAGCCTATGGGCAGTTAGTTCAATTTCCTCACGGGTTTTGGCTCCAATATCAGTGCCTATCGCCCACCGATTTAATCTCAGATACTCGATTACAGCATCGGTGCCACGAAGTTGATCACCGACCTGATGCGCGTAATGGCAAGCCTGATCAAGCAAGTTTGCCTCAAGCTCAGAGATACTGTTCCCCGTAAATGAGTAGGCCGCAGCGGAATACACAATGACCGCCGCAGAAATATTCATCTCAAAATCCTCTTTGTCCGGGGAATGGAAATCGAGGGGGTTCATGCATATTGGATTGTGCAACGAAAACTCAATGTACTTCCCTTTTCTGATGGAAGTGAGTTTTTGGTACGATGCACCGAGATCAGTAATTCTAACTTTCGCCCCGCAAGAGGCATAAGAGTCAAGTAAGTCATTAAGTGAAAATGATTTTCCCCCTCCTGTTTCAGCAATAACATAGAAGTTGTGGCTATTCACTCTTGGATCGAACATGTCCATTCCAATGAGTTGCCCTTTGCGACCTATATAAGTCTGAACAGGGCGCCCACCGCCCCTGAAATCCCCTTGTACGGGGAGGAAACGGGCCAGATTTTCATAGTCAGCGTAAAAAAAACGATTTAATTTAGTCAGGTTTTTACCGATATTGTAAAATCCGAACGGGAGTGCTGTTAAAAACATGATTTTTGATAATACCGTTTCAGGCATTAACTCAAACTCATGATCCTTCCAAAGCCCCTGAGCTTCGGAGACTCCGGCGCGAACGTCTTTCGGAGTTTTGCCAAATATCCACAGTTGCGGGATGTAATAGGCAAAATTTCCATTTGTCGCCAATACTCGTTGCATTGACGAAAATTCTTTAATACGTTCGGCCAGTCTGAACGCAAGTCCAGCGCCCACGCGTTGAAACATGGTCTGTGAGGCTTTATTTGCAATTTCGGTCTTAAGGTCATCGTAAATAATGGTCAATGTGTAAAGGAAGGGGTGTTTGATTTGGCCTGCATCGTCAAGCCCCCCTTTATACCCCCCAAAAAGCTGATTGGTCCGTAAAGGGTTATTGCCTTTTTTCGGCACCGTGTTGGGAAATAAACATGTACCGTACCGATATGAGAGCACATTGGGTGTGATATCAAAATCGAACTGGGACTGATGATTTCCGCCCCAGGAACGCTCGTATGCAGGTGTGTTTGTCATGACCTGTTGTGCAATGGGCCTTTCAGGGTCATATTCACCAATAAATTCAGTGCCTGTTAAAAATGGTTTTAACCACTGAAGCAGATCGTTCGCACACCATCTGCGAGGATTCATACCTGCTGTATAAAAAATCTGTTCCAGTGAAGAAAGAATATCTTCACTAATGATTTCTTCACATTTTAGTGTGTAAAAGCAACGGAAATTTCTGACCGGTATCCCACTCATTTTTGGGGATATGCCATTTTCAGCAGCATCACGTAAAAATGCCGCCATGTTATTCACGTTGGCCCGATTTATCGGGTCACCTAAATTCCTGCAAGCAGCATAATCATTCAGAAATGGTTCCACATTGTGGTCGGGAAACAATATCCACTGCGCCACGGTTCCGCGTGGGAACCGTGACTTAATGATATTGTGCATTTTATTTAGCTGGTCATTCCCTATGAAGGCGGGTGGAGTGAATTCCCAGATCCACCCAAGGGTATTATCTATATTCAGAAAAGTTTTAGATTTAACTGACTCACCAGTTTCTGTTTTCGTTTCCTCGGCGTAAGACAAATAGGGCAGATATGTAGATAATGACTCTCGGTCACTCATATTCAGCACCTTATCAGACGTTAACTGCCCCCGAAGGAGCAGTTTTTCAGCAAGATTGGTAATCGATGTGATCATCACTTGCCTCCATTGCCATTGAGGAACGAGGGCGTCATTGCTTCCTGTCGCAACTCATAGCCAGAGAGGACAAACTGACTGCCCTCCAGAATTGAGTAGGCATAGCGGGGCATATACGAGGTGGTGCCGTCCATAGACGGTGAATATGCCAGTATGAGTGTACGGACAACCTTAGCCGGTTTAATCACGGGGGTTTTCGGTTGCTCTATCAGCTTTGATAGTTGGCTGTATACTCGTTCTCGATATGTGCCATAAGAGGCTGAACCGACAGCTGAAGAAGGTACACTAGCCGCTGTTTTAGCGGCAGATGCCTTTGGGTCGTCTTTGACCCCTGCTGTCGTAATCTGATGACCGAAATCTTTGCCTGTAACCGCTTCCTCATACGCTTTTTCAGAGCTGATACATTTCCCGTATGCGTCTTCCAATTTGCAGGAGAAATCGTCTTTATACGGCAGGATTTTGCACCCGGAAAGAAATAAGCACATAGCGAAAATAAAAATATTCTTCATGATTGATTCCCGTTATTGATTGTTATTCATTCTTAATTCTTTGATGGTCAGTGTTGCTGTTTCCTGGATGAACAGCATCACCTCTTTTCCTGAACCGGTTTCAAGAGCCGGTGCGGTCTGCTTGGCGAGATCGAGTAGATATTTCCCCGCTTCATTCAATCCTCCGCCCACGCCCGACAACGTAGCGGTCCGTGCCATTTTGTCGTTCGGAATGGTATTAACAGAACCGAGGGCAGAAACATTCTGAGATACGCCCTGGCTGCTCGCCACATTCGCAAAGCCTTCCAGGGTCTTTGCTAAAACGGCAGAGGCGAGTAACTGGCCTGCACGAGAAACGACCATCGCCGACATATCCCGCTTACCATCGGCATCAGAAACAAATCCTTTTACGTTCCCTTCAACCAGATATCGCTTATCCCGCGTGATGCAGTGAATGGAGATAGGTAATACTATAATACGCTCCATCGATAAATTACCGGTGGCATTTGCCACTGTAAAACACCCGGCGAGGTTCATTTTGATAAAGTTCGGCAACTGTACGGGGGCCTGAACCCTAAACATCAGGGTTTGAGGATTGTCAGCACCGTATTGCCCTGTTAGGGCGTTGATGCCGACTAGCAAGTACGCTTTAGTAAAACCAGGAGGAAGTTGGATCTGTTGCTGGTTTTTTTTTTGTTATCATCATCAGCCAGCTTAGGTTGACCTGCTGATGTATCCATATTTATGCCCCCAACCCACGTAGGTTGTTGTAGTTCTTTTTTCTCATTTCCATTTCTCTGACGGTCATCAGCAGGAATAGATGATGTCAGCGGTGCAGGATATGAAAACTCTTTGGGATATCCTGTATTAGCATTAGCGGCCCCATTTAGCCCCATAGTTTGAGGACTTGAGGCCGCAGGGTTTGAGCCAGCGTTTGAATTAATATTTACCTCGTTATTACTTAGATCTGTTGGGGGTTTAGCTGTCAACGAAAGCTCCCCGTTTTTAATTCTGGTCGATAAATCGGTCAGAACGTCCTCGCGTATTTTTTCACGATCCTGCTGGAGTGATGTTACGATATCGCCCTTTAACAATTTCGGGTCATCAATGGGTGACTGTACTTTCGTTGTTACCGGTTCTGGTTGTCGAGCCTCTTTTTTATCGGCTCGTCCAGAAAAGTGGTAATACCCACTAATGAGCAACAGGGCAGCGGCCAATACGCCGAACTTTACTATTCGGTGTCTTTGTTCGGATGAGCGTGTGTAGTACCACTTTTTTAATTCATCAATACTAGCGTTGATTTTCATATCACATCCCTTCTCGTTCTATAACAACTAACGCCGAGGTTTCTCCGGCGGCAAGGGCCAAAGACTCCAGAGTCATTGCGAAGATATTTCGGCCAAAATAAGTTGAGAGGAACATCTTTTCATCTAGAGTTACAGCGCGTAATGCGCGTATGGAATACTGCGTAGCGCGTAATCCAACCCCCTCCACACTGATTTCGCGCACCTTCGAAAATTCGACAGGAACACTGGATAACCGAGTCCAACCGTCAGAGAATTTTTTCTGAGCGAACGTGTCTGGCAATCCTGGGCCTGATTCGGTCGCATCTTTTAAGACCGTTACTGTTAATTGCAATGCCGCTTCTTCAAGGGCCAAACCAGAAAACACTTTCTGGTTTTCTTTTATGTTATTTGCAGTCGCTGAACCGAGAAGAACCTTTTTCCGGTCCTCATATTTCGGGTTTATTACTAGCTCAAACGTGGAATTTCCGCATGTCAAATATAACTCGGTTGGCTCTGAGTAATAAACCGTACCGGAGTCCCCTCTGAGGATTTTGAATTTTACATAGAACGATTTGTGATCGGCTCCAATCTTTACGTCTACCGGCTTTTCTGTGCTCCAGACGGGAGATACCGCTTCACCCGACTCACAAACAAGTCGGTTGGCATCGCGGTTTGATAAGGTTACTGTTGTTGATGTTTCCGGTAAAACCCGCTGTACGGATTCTGCCGATGAATTTCCAACATATACAGAGAATATAATTACAGCCAGCGCTTTAAAACGCATACTCACTCCTATTATCCGTTAATATCCATGAGCCACCATCGCCCATTTTCTATGACGTAATCAATCACCAAAACAGAAGATTCAGGCTGTTCTACTATCGAACCTATTATTTTTTTATTGGTAACGTTTATTACAGCTCTGAAAACAGGTAATCGTGCATGGTCATAATCGACCCGAGTATTTGTGGTGATTGAAATACTCTTATCAGGTACGATTTCAGAAGTGAAACTTACTGTCGTAAAGTTTTTAACCTTATTTTTTCTCTCTTCTAGTTTTTGTCGCATTGCTTCAGCGCGTAGTGGGTGAGTCATACTCAGTAACGAGGTATAGGACCGCTCCACGGTTGATGGAGAGACAATGTTGTAATACGAGAGAACAAGTTGAGCCATTCGCCCAACATATGCATCCGATGCAGTTACAGCTGTAACCCAGTAGTCGCCGCTGTCAACCGCACCGAACGGAGATACGACTATTCTGCTATTTTGCAGTGCTTTACTATTGTTATAGTAATTCACGGCGCATAGACCTAATATGATATAAAGGATAATCCTATCCTTTTTCTTTTCGGCTATTGCCCTTTGCTGATCATTAAGAGCAATCGTTGTTTTTTTATTTTTAAAAAGTGTCATAGAAAGGCCTTATTATTCATCAAACCGATCCGTCGTATTGACCGGATATAGGTCAAATGAACTCAGACCGAATTGATATAAGGTCTGACTGAAAAAACCACGAGGTTTAGATCTCTTCCAGGAGATAGCCATAGATGCGGCGGCGAATGCTGAAATGAATGATGCGATACCGCCAACATTCATTGCAGATATATAGGCGAATGCAAGTAAACTCCATTCGTCTCTGTCGAACCAGAATATCTGGATAGGCAGTTGTGCATATATGTACAACTCCCCTGACTCAGTACCATAATCCACGGCTATCTCCCAGTGATTAAATTGATGAACCTAACGTGTCAATAGTGGCACCCAGTGAGGTTACGATATCCTCAATGTTGAAAAGGCCAGCAGATCCCAGCAATGACAATCCAGATTGCATCCAGGATGTATTCAATCGTGCGATAGCCAAAATAGCTAATAGCACTGCCCCGGTAAAACCAGGAGCACCCTGAGCCATATCAACGACCCCAACTTTATAGAGGAAATAACCGAGGCTACCACTGGTTGGAGATTTCCATGCCATAGCGGCAATGGGCATGGATAATAATGCAAGGGCGAATAATTTAATGTGGAGCGAAATTTTTTCTGTCATAGCAGAAAGAAAAATAAACGCTCTGTTCTGAACGGATTGTTGCATGTTTATATCCTATTTTTTGGTGGTTTTTTCTTTCGGTTTTGACTCGGTGGTGTCAGAACCATTCTTTGCTGCTGTTAACAGCGAAATTTTTTCAATTACTTTCTCGCGGGAAAAACCCACGATCAATTCAGGAGCACCATCTGAATTTTTGAAAATAAAACTTGGGGTTCCATTGGCCCCGAACTCTCTCACCAGTTTTTGGTGATATTCAATAACGCTTTTTGCCTCGGGGCATGAGACTAATTTAACGTCTTTCCCCTCATACATATCATTGATTGCTGACTCTTTATCTTTAGAGCAAATGATATGCTCAATTTTCGGCGGAGCATCAGGATGTCCTGGATTTAGCATGAAGATCAGATTTCGTTTAACCTGGTGTTGCTTGGCGTATTCCTTAATCCATTTATGCCATTCCCGGCAATAAGGGCAGTCGGGGTCCGTAACTTCCCAGAATTCCGGGGCATTAGCATTACCGATAGTAATAGCCGATTTGAGATCCAAACGATCCCACTTAGCTTTTAGTGCAGACACCTTTGCCGCCTGGGTCAAATTATTCCCGTTTGCGTCGTACATCTCCCCGAAGATGATTACGCCTTTAGGATTCTCTCCGAAAGGCGGGGCAAAATATAATATGTTGCCATTGGTGTGTATCTCGTACACGCCTGGCACTGGCGACGGTCGAAAGTCCGACACGTTCATGTTGGTGAATGTGGCCTTAAATTTATCCTGAGCCTGCTGCACAGCAGCATCAGCTGTGCTAACTGCGGCTGTATCAGAACTGGTATTTTGTGCATGCACAAAACCAGACTGTACGAATACAGCAGCGGCAAGCGCCAAAGACTTCAGTAGGTTAGTTTGCATTTTCGCGCTCCAATCTAATAAAAATTGAGTCAATCACTTTTGATTTCCGTGTAGTGACCCGTTTAATCGAATGGGGAGGGGGTTGTTGAATCTGATCTGAAAAAGCAGGGATAGTAATCATCCCCACTTTATTCAGTGAAAAGATTTGTTGGGCCGTTTGCTGGTCAACAATAATGAACTCACCGCCCCGCCGTTGAATGATTGTGTCGGCAGCGGAGCTGTTAATTGAAATGAAGCTACTAAGAAGAAGGATTAATATCCGCATGACGAAACATTCCGGTTATAGTAATTTGTATTACCGAAATGAATGGTACACTGGGTAAGTATTTTATTGCAAATACTGATTTATAAATTTAGATCACCATGTGAACGAGGGGATAAATCAATCGAACCGTCTGGTTTTTTGAAAATAAAGCTGGGAGTTCCATCGGCTCCAAACTCTCTTCCTTAATCTATTTATGCCATTCCCGGCAATAAGGGCAGTCTGGGTCAGTGATCTGGAGCATTAGCATTCCCGATGGTAATAACCGATTTGAGATCCAAGCGATCCTATTTAGCCTGTACTACGGCCTGCGGCATAGCCGCATCAATCAGAACTGGTATTTTGTGCATGCACAAAACCAGACTGTACGAATACAGCAGCAGCGGTAAGAGCCAAATACCTCAGTCGTTTAGTTTGCATTTTCGCGCTCCAGTTGAGTCAGTATTTATTCATCTCATCGAAATGATTTTTTGGGCCGTCTGCTTGTCAACAATAATGAACTCACTACCCCGTCATTGAATGATTGTGTCGGCAGCGAAGCTGTTAATTGAAATGAAGCAGCCAGAAGATGAAGAAACATTTTAGTGATGGCAATTTTCATCACTAGAATGAATGGAATGGTATACCGGTAAAGTATTTTATGGCAAATGTTGATTTATAAATCTAGAGTATTTAATATCACCTAGCGAGAGGGGATAAAAAAAACCCGATCATACACATGATCGGGTTTTGATCATCAGAGATCCTGGATCATTTTTTATCTAGGTTCTCTATATAACGAGCCAGCGCGGTGTAAAGCACTCGGGATGCTTTTGTTCCGTCGCTAGAGGCAATATCGTGTAGCCTCTTAGCTGTTTCTTCTCTCAGCCACAGACATTCGTACTGACTGTCATGTGGGCTAACAAAATAACGGGGAGGCAACACACCTGTGACCCTTTTTTCCACAAACCAATCGCAAGCCAGACCAATCAGCTCTTGCTTACCCATATCTGCATCAGATAATTCTTGTTGCAGACGCTGCTGGATTGGCCCATCTATCTTAATTCTGAAAGATCTAAGATGTTTGTTTTTATCCGTCCCCATAATATGTGCTCCATATACTCATACCCATGTCCGTATATCTGTACTCCATAGAGCGGATTCACTCAGATTTAATCTGAATCCAAACCGTGGCGCCGAGCGAACGACACGAGAGCCGCCAGAACAACATCCGCATTTGTTCGACGATCCATGCTACTACGATGTCTGATCATCGTAAGAACGTGATCATCGACAAAGGCATTATAACGGTTTTTCTCTGTCGAGCATGACACTTCATAGTCGATTTTTTCACTTGAATTTTCAGCCAAAAAATCTCCTATGACGTTGTTTTGTAACTCATATAGAGCCATATTACGAGAGCGGGCCAGCAACCGCATGTTACGAGCGACGCAGGGGCTAAAATTCTCTAGAGTTACATGGTTCATAGTTCGAACGCCACCCCCGAGCTTACCAGACGATCTTGTCATAGATCCCCCTTTTCGATAGCGCGATCCTTAAATATGTATTTTTTACTGACTATGTTATAGTGACGCCATAAAATATAAAATCAACAGGCAATAATAGCTGGAGGCTATATGCAGCATTTTGGCTGGTCACTGCAAACCGCAAATATTTTGCTGAAAGAAGGGTTTGTAGTAGGAATGCGGATAGTTCCTTCAGCAGAGAAAGAAGACTCAAAGCCGTGGGAGATTCATTTCCGCACTAAAGTGGGAGATGAAGCAAAATTGCTTACTAACGGCTACAGCGATAAATCGCGGATCGGAACCAGGCGATTCGCATCAAAAGAATCAGCTAAGACTTACATAGCCAAGCGGCTGCCATCAGGACTGGAGTATTTAGCATGACATAGAAAAACTAAGCCCACCGGTTGACGCCGGTGGGCTAGAAATAGGCGGGCTGCACCGCGCAAGACACAATAAAACTTAACTAACTCCAATTCTGCTCTGTTTGGCGACGGCACAGAATAGGGGCTACGGTTTTATTATAGCCAAATTTGGTGAAAAGCCAATAGTGGTGCATGCCATTTTTCAAACTTTCTGCGTATGCGGGATCATGGTAAGCACTGCTAACCCACTGAAAAGTGATAGTAATTTGTATCACCAGGCATCGCCAGGGGCATTTTTTGACGCCCTGGGGGGGGTGCATCCTGATCGTTACTGTCGATGGCTCTGGCGAATGCCGAGTGATGACCGAAGTGGCTTGTTTAGTGCCATAGGTTCCCCAACTCGACCACGTCGGACCGTATCAACGCTATCTGAATTCTATCTGGCCGCAAATACAGACACCGATCTGTATTATACACCCAACCTGTTTTTCGATTGGCGGAATGCCCGCATGACTGCCGGGTTGTGTGCAAACTATATTGAGATAGACACGCAGAAAATACTAAATGACACTGAACGCCAATCGGTTATTAGCGATGTGTTCAGTCAAATATCAAAAAAAAATCTACCATTACCAAGCGCTGTTATTGAATCAGGGTCTGGTGGGCTACATCTATATTGGGTTTATGACGGTGTAGTTGATGCCTATCCCAGCCAGCAGCGAATATGGAAACTCATATCCGAAACGCTGAGTCAGGCTCTTATCGGAAATGAACTATGGCATGTAGATTTTGGTGCATCACATGATATATCTCGTTTTTTGCGTATACCTGGTTCCAAACACTCAGGAAGCTGTAATCGTGTAAAAGTATGGCTGCATGATGTCAAATATGACTTCTATGATTTAGCTGAGAAATTAAGTGTTCCCGTCAATGTTAATGTCGTTTCATTTAAGTCAAATGATTCTGAAAATAATAAAGTATCGAAATCTGATGAGTCTCTCCCACCCTCTTCCAGGCATACAATAAATTCCTGGTGGGGGCGTATTTATTTCCACCTTGTAAATTACATAAGGTCTACCGGATCAATTCCTAACGGTCAGCGTGACAGTATTGCGTTTATAACGTTTGTCGCCCTACGCAGGGTCACGTCAATCGAAAAATCGTGGAGTATGATCCGGTCTATAAATGCTGAATATATTGGGCTAACTGAAAAAGAGCTCAGTCGATATTTATCCACAGCATCGAAAACCACATACAAATACAAAAAATCAACTTTGCGCGACTATTTCAAAAGCGCGGGTATTCCTATTCCTGATTTTCTGACCGGGGCAACAGTGACATGGAATGTGTCACTCGGGTTGTCATCCGATGAGATAAAGAAGCGCCAGGCAAACGCGGCATTCGAAACAGCTACCCGTCGGCGAAATGAAACACGTGCGTCCATAATCAATGCGATAAATAGCCTAACGCGCCGGGCTATGTCTATTACAACTGCGGCTGTAGCATCCGTCGCTCGTGTTTCTCAGCGAACAGTGCAGCGTTTTTTTTGCCGGGAGGGCGTCAATCGCTCCTCTTGTATATCCGCCCCCCCGGAGGGTATTTAGTCGTGTTGTAGTCTTGATTTTATGCATGCACAAATTGGTGTTGTACTGAGGTACGTTGTAATGAGTGTGCCTGGTAGCTTGCTTGAGGTATCTGAGTTAGTTAGCTGTTTTTTTTGTGCATGCATAAATTTATCCTGTGCTTGTGTTTTCCTATACAAATTTTCATAGATTTGGTATTTCCTTGTTGTCATGCATTACAGTTAAGTGTAATATCCATTTACGCCACAGAAGGCCACTTTAGGGTGATATGCCATAACCGGAGAATGATGATGGGTAAACCCAAGAAGAACGACCTAGCTCAAATTATTGTCGAGCTTATCAAAAAGAAAAGACCAATAATCTGCAACACCAATGATAAGGGTGGTGTTGGAAAAACAACATTGGCCGCTCATGAAGCGTGGATGGCCGATCTACTGGGGTTGAAGGTGTTGATTGTCGATTTCGAGAAACACCTTAGTAAGTTGATGTTCGGTAATCTTTTGCCTGAACTACCAGGATTTGCATCGGCAACAGATCTCTTCCGTGACGAAGGGATAGAGAAGCCTATTTATAAGGTTCCTGGTTGGAAAAATATTTACATTCTTCCGGCTGATCATGGAATGAAGGACATCGACACCATTCCAATGGAGTCGGGGATTGTTGTCAATCCCCTAAACAACCTTCAGGAAATAATGGAGGAATACCAGTTTGATATAGGTATCATCGATACGCCTCCCGTCACGGGGAACAGGCAGCAGGCAGGGCTTCTTGCTGCTTCTAACGTGGTTTTGGTAACCGAAATGAGTGCATTGTCACTTGAAGCTGTTAGTGATGCCATTGGCATCTGTAATTCATTGATTTCTAATATTAATGAGAGAAACCCAGGAGTCAATATGTTGACTCCTAAGTATTTAATTGTACCGAACAAGTTCAATTCAAGAAGGAGTAGGAATCAATACTACCTGGATGAATTGAAGCGGTCCGGTATTAAATTGTCTCCACATATACAAGACAGAGAACCATTGGCTCAAGCGATTGATATGGGAAAACCTGTCTGGTCGTTTGACGATGGTAACTCCAGACTCGCTGCCAAAAATATTAGGGCGGTGTTGGAAAATGTATTAATGGAAGTAGGGGCGTAATATGGCTGGTGATAAATTCAGAAAACTTAACGTTGGCAGTATGGCAACGATAGCAGCCTCGGCCAGCGCTAATAGTGTTGCTAATGCAGGTATGGTCATACTGGTAGACCCTGATGATTGCTATTCCGAAGACAATCCACGGAAGACCTTTAATCAGGAACTCATTGAGCAATGGGCTCACGAGTTCATCCATGATTCAGTAGGGCAGCGTGAACCAATCTGGGTTGCTCCCCGGAATCAAGATGGTAAATATGCAATCCTGCATGGCGAGAGCCGACTCCGTGCAGCTCTCATTGCTAAAAAAGAAAATCCAGCGTTTAAGTTAAAAGCGCTGGTCGATGAGGGGTTCTCCCGTCGTAGTATGAGTCAAATATATTATGAGAAAGGCAAAAATAATATAGCTAGAGATAATATGTCGCTGTTAGATACTGCGGCATGGATGAAAAAATCAATTCATTTAGCTGAACTTGAAGGAGAAAAATTAACTCAAAGTCAGCTGGCTAAATCACTTGGAAAAACCAACGCTTGGGTTTCCAGAGTGATTGAGTTGGCAGAAATGCCAAATTATCTGAGAGACGTTTATATTAATGAAATAACAACTGATCCCTGGACTCTTTCTTATCTGGTGAAAATAGATAAGAAAGATCCTGAATTATGTAAGCAATTCGTTAAAACTGGCGTAATAACACGCCATAGCGCCAAATGGGTATTAGATAACCTGAGACTTCCTGAAGCTGGCACGACGTCGGGCAGCAACGAACAGGCCACTGGCACGACGTCGGGCAGCAACGAACAGGCCACCGGCACGACGCCGGGCAGTAACGAACAGGCCACCGGCACGACGCCTGGCAGCAACGAACAGACCACCGGCACGACGCCGGGCAGCAACGAACAGACCACCGGCACGACGCCGGGCAGCAACGAACAGGCCACCGGCACGACGCCGGGCAGTAACGAACAGGCCACCGGCACGACGCCTGGCAGCAACGAACAGGCCACCGGCACCGGCACGACGTCGGGCAGTAACGAACAGGCCACTGGCACCGGCACGACGTCGGGCAGTAACGAACAGGCCACTGGCACCGGCACGACGTCGGGCAGTAACGAACAGGCCACTGGCACCGGCACGACGTCGGGCAGTAACGAACAGGCCACTGGCACGATACGTTACGATGTTGTGCATGCACAACAAAAAGAGGTCGTTCTTCTGAAGAACGGTGCTGCATACATATATTGGATGCAGATAAAAAGTGGACAGTGGATCTCAGCAGCCGAGACCACATTTGAACATGGAATAAATGAAGAGGCCATCCTCTCTAACGAGGATGTATATGAAAGTGAGGCTGCTGCTCAAATCGCAGCACTAGAACGGCTAGATAGGCTGGTAGGGCTAATAGATAGCAATGCTGACAGCTTAGATAAGGACGAGTTAAAAACTGCTGAGTTTTTACGTATCGCAGTCGATCTTGACTTGGATCGTCTGAGGACAGTGAAAACACAAAAAAGAAAATTATATATTGTGGGCGATGCACAAGGGAAAAAACTGGTTGTTTTGTTAAAACAGCCTTCAAAAGAGGGGTTTCTGTGTGTAGCTGATCCTGCTGATATGAAGTCTGTCAACGAGGTGCTGGCTAGTGAGTTTAAGCCCACTGGTTATATTTCCTTAGATTATTAGAGCATATATACATATGTATCCAATCTTCATTAAAGACCGTGGCAACACGGTCTTTATTTTTCTTGACTATTTAAATGATGTTTCGGCAGTAAAAAGGAAAGAGGCCGCTTATTTATTGGCGGAGTTGGCTTTTAGTTACGGCTATAGGAGTACAAAAAATACTGTTTACGGCAATACATTAATGGCATGGGGTAAGAAGAAACACCCGCTCCCCTTCTGGGCAATGAGAACGATGTGGACCTTCCTTGCCAATTCGGGTTATACCCCGGATAGTGAAAAAGGATGGGCATGGTGGGCCTATACATATGGTGGCGATTACCCATTAACTGGTGAATATAGGGTCAGTGGCCCTGACTGGTTAAGAGAGGCCAACACATATCGATGCTTTTTATCTGAATTTAAAGGGAAAGATGTCTATGGAAAAATTCTCACACTGATGAAAACATATCAGAGAGATTTCAACATTAATGATCTTTGTAAGATATTAAAAATAAAAAAAGAGCCTGTTGTAGAATCTTTATCAAAAATGGTACTTAACAACGTTGTACTAGTTAATCAGGACAATTCCTTTTTATACCGTCAATAACGGAACGTAGCCAAGTGTTGCTCTTGCGGCGGGCTACGCCTATTCTCTGTAACTTGGCTACATCAGATTCTTTATACATATGATGTATAAAATTGTGGGAGTATAACCAAGCTACCTCTTGTCTATATCTCTCATTTATTTCATATAACAACTCAGCAATAAAAAGTCGATCATCAATATGGCACATGACTGGCAATGGAACGTATTTTAATTTTTCTATTCTTTCTTTTTTTTATTCATAATCTTGTTTCATTCATTATTAATTAATAAAATAAAATTAGGTTCCAATTATTTTAGAGCCTGTTCGTAATCAATTCAATGGAGTTATACATGAGTAGTGATAAATGGAGAAAGCAAGTTTACTCGATAAACTCGTTCAAAGGCAAGTTCCGAACGGTTTACCTGGGCCAAGTGGTTGATCAAATATCTGATCTTTTTGACAGATCATCCAGTGTGTTTTTACACACATTGACGTCAGCGTTTCAACCGGCAAGAGCCATACCTTGCGAAGCGCTAGATGAGATGATGATTGAGGTCGAAAAAAAAATAGGTACGGAAAGGATACAGAAGGCGGCGACGCAACCGCATACACTATTAGATGTTGAGTTAATTGATATAACTGAGGATGTTGTAGATCATTTTTTAGATGATAAGAAGAATATCTATGTCGATTTAATCATTACTCGACATAGAGTAATGGATGATAGTGAAACACCTATCAGTTATAAAAAAGGGAATATGAGATCAATAAAGCGGGGACAGGGGCTATATATAACTTGTTACCAATTTGGTGACCTATCTATCAAGTGTTGCACAAACATGCGGGACAGAACTCTAACAATTTCAGTAGAAAAGTAATTTTGTGCATGCACAAAATCAATGGCAAAAAGCTAAACAATACTTATGAAAAAAATTCGAGTTTAAATTATTTTCTTTATATTTTATAGGCTTCACCAGGGAAAGATCTTCTCGTCACCCAGTTTAAATTAGAATGGCTTAATTATAACGGCGTGATATTTCAGTAATAGAAGTAATAATTAACAACATACCCTCTTCATTTTTGTGTCGGCCTTCAACGGTTGACACATTTGAAATTAATCAGAGGGGTTGCCCCTCTAGCCACAAGAAGGACCATAAGGGAAATGGCATCTAAATCAGATGCAGAAAAGGTCGCTATGCGACCTCTTGGTGGTTACTGCCGTAATGTCAGAAACGGAGCGGGGAGGGGCTATGAGGCGCGTAAAGCTACTTCCTGTAACAGCATGCTAAAAACCGGAAGGTGTTACTGTATTAAATCCGTCAGTAACTGAGTTTAACTCCATTATCCAGTAATGCTCTCTACAAGTGATGTAAGCAGTCCTATCTATACTGGAAATGTTATCTGGCACTGTAATAATTTCAAGAACCGAGACTTCTGTTTTATCTGATAAATGACGGCTGGCAACTGTCCTTTTGTAATGACTGAGGATTCCACTATATCTCGCTGCCTGCCATTTTGGGCACATCTGGCCGAACAGTAGTCACCACCTTTGTAGTCTGCATGTGGGTCATTGTATTTATCAATAAGAGTAAATACACCACCACACTCCTTACAGACTGTCTTATTGAATCGCCGAAGAATAAAATCGTTATCTGATTCAACTTCTCTGATATGTAGCAAATAATGATGTTGCTCAATATCTTTCTTTAGTACACGAGTTGGGAATTGACGACCATATTCCTCCTCTATATTAACTTTGGCGCTTTTTCTGTCTGGAGCTACCACTAACCCACTATATATCGGAGGCCAAACCCATTCTACCGCATCAGTAAAGGCTGATCTTGCATTACCTTTTATTTGATAGTAAAACTTAGGCATTTGAAGTTTCTCTATTTTATCGGAATTAATTTTAAATATCTTCCATCCATTTTTTCATTATAAAAAATATTACAGAATTCAATGAATAAAAATTCCGAGGCTGAATTCTCATCATCGGTAAGTTCTATTTTATTGTTTTCCTTATGACTCCAGTATTTATTATTGTCAACGTCAAGTATCTTATATTTCATTAATTTGTGTCATCCAAAATATCTTACCCTGATTAACCAGGGTAAGATTAATTGTTATTGATAGCCATGAACTCTTTCAAGAGTTATCAAAAAATTTTTTAATTCAGCACCATTCATACAAGGGATCTTCACTCGCTTCCCCTTACGGACGCGCTTTACTACATGCCTAGCAAATGAGACAATATCTTGCTTCATGCTATTTTCCTCATGGTATGTGCGGACATTGATAACGTGGCAGCGCTATCGATGTGAACGAGGGGGGGGCGACCCCCCCCCTTCTTTTATGAAGGGAAAAAAATCCCCTTCATTGCTGAGTAGACACCAATCCAAGTTCCAACCATTAGAATGGTTGACAATATTGTCAACCCAACCAATAGTTTTAAAAAATTTTTTCTGATTTTTTTTCCTTCTCTAAAAAGTCAGTCACCTCCTTTGTTGATTTATTTATTTCATTTGGGAGCTGTTTTATCAGCTCATCAATTTTACCTACGTCACCTAGTAACTCAGCTATCAATGCATCCCTTGCCGTTCTCGGGATATCATCCATGAGATACCCCGAGGTTTTCAAAAACAACATCAAGATTCTTCTTGACCCCTTTCGCAAGGGATTTTAGGCCATACATATCAGCCCAATACTCCCGGTCTTTTTTGGGGGCGTCCTTATTTTTAAGTAAGGCTTTATAGTCCGTTGAGTCGGACAAAATAGCATCAACGGTCAGCCCCTTAACCGTTAACGCGTCGAATATTTCATTCTCAAATACGGCGCATTGGGTGTTAAGGGTAAAGCTCTTATCCTTTTTATGCATACCTAATATGTATGCAAATTCTTCGCTAACATCACTGTTAACTCGATTAAATACAACCTTAATCTTTTCTGGAGGTATACCCATACTGGATAATGTCCCCAGCATGATAATTGACTCTTTCTGTTCTTTCGTTCCCGGTGTAACAGGGATAACAAACAGATCAAACTCCTCATGGGAGTCTGAAAACTTAACCATATTAGACATGAACATCTCTATATTCGATGCTCCCACATCGATGATAGCATCATCATCGATCATTATTTTCCGAAGTAGTCCACGGAATTTATCCGAAGTCATCTTTTCAACATCGATGCCCAAGCCTTGGGCAGTTTCATTAATTGATTCGATAGCGTACACTGGAGCCATCATTCGAGGAGCAAAGACATGGGCGGCCAGTGTCGTTTTACCGACAGTGCCGCAGTAGTTAAGGATTACGACTTTCATCACTATCTCCAGTTAACTCTTCCAGATTAATAATTTTTGACCTGAATGCCTTCAGGTCAGCAGGATTAGATATCCTGATTTTCTCTACACTCTCTACTTTTCTATTGATTTCTTTTGTCTTTTCTATTGAGTCATTTCCTTTTTTTTCCTCGCAATACGTTTTTACATATCGCGTAAATTGCGTATAACTGATACTCAGTGCATCAGCGTAATTATCGAAGATCATTCTCTTTGTTTCCCCTCTTGCAAGTCTCTCTTTTATTTCCTGCAAGAACGGCATGAACGAGCTTTTACCTCGACGCGGTGATTTTCTCCAGTCAGACATCATGACCTCACATTTTTAGCCAACCGACCACATAATACAACTTAGTGAAAAACAGTGCAATCAATCGGCGTTTAGTGAAATTTAATGAAAATTAGTGGAATTGTCAAGGCATTTAGTGAAAATCAGTGAAATAAAAAAAATTGCCAATGCATACTATAGTATGTAAAATGGCGTTGTAAAATCAAATAGAGAGGTATGAGATGGAAAACGAAATAGCTATGACAGCCATGTACATAAAGGCTGGATGGGAAGTTTATTTAGCGAAACATAATGGCAGTATTGATACTGCCTTATTAGAGGGCAACAGGGGAAACATTGAGTTTACCAATCGACTCTTAGATTTATCAGCGGAAATAGATAAAATATACAATTTAGAATCGGCTGAAAATACAGCAAACCCAAGCGGGGTTTATCACTACGACATATCAGAAACTCTCGGTAGTAAATTGGCTGAAAAGTCAATTAAAGAGGTTAGATACATATCAGACGATGAAGTATTAGAAATGGCAAGAGAATTGATAATATCGTTTCTATATTGATAAATAAAAAAGCCCGATATTACAGGGCTTTTTTTATTTAAATGTGTTTTTAAATTTGATTTTACATATTAAAATATGTATAGTGACTTTATTAAAGCAATAGTGCTTTCATTATGGGCCGGTCGGCCAGGAGATTATAAAATGGCAGTTATAGATAAAGTATGGTCAGATGAGAATAATAGCATTCTGATTACAGATAAAGGCGTAAAGGTCAGGCATATTGAGGGTCGAGAAATTTGTACGGAAGGTGGGCAGTTATATAACGTCAGTGATGATGGATCAATTTCTGAGGACGGAATTGTTAACTCGCATCTTGGAAAGTTAACAGCTGAGCTAGTTGATCTTACTGAGCAATTACGCCAAGATTTTATTGCTACGCTGAATCGTGGCGAAAACTACGTGAATCACTATGAAGAACGGCAAGAAGCCCGCCGCGAGCGTTACGAAAGTCGGGCCGAAAAAGCCCATGAAACCGGCAATGCCGCACTGAGCCGAGCCAGAAGTATGCTCGATGTTATTCCCTTTGGTCAGCCTATCCTTATTGGGCATCACAGCGAACGCCGCCACCGCGCCATTTTGGCGAAGGCAGATAAATTACATCGCTTTGCGTTTGTTGATTGTGCTGGTAAAGCAGATCACTACGAAAGCAAAGCCAAAGCCGTTGGACATGGTGGGATCTCCTCTGATGACCCTGAAGCCTTGAGCAAAATACGCCGTAAGCTACAAGGCTGCATTCAGAGTCAGATCATTATGAAAGCCTGCAATGCTGCGATTCGCAAAAATAAGACACCAGATACGCAGTTAGCTGCACTCATGAAACTGGGTCAGACAGAAAAGAATGCCCAGGAACTTATTAAGGGTGACTTTTGTGGGCGGATCGGGTTTGCGTCCTATGCCTTGCAAAATAACAATGCAGAAATTAACCGACTGAAACATCGCATTAAAACTCTCGAAGCGGTTAGTCAGAAGAAAAAAGACAGTAAAGAAGAGTTTGGCACTTTCAGTATGGAAATTGACAGTGAGGAAAATCGTATCTTGTTTACGTTCCCCGGAAAGCCTGACGAGGAAATTAGATCAGTTTTAAAAGCTCATGCGTTTAAATGGAGTCCGTCGCGGAGTACAGCAACGAGTAGTGTATGGGTAAGAAAAATTACACCCAATGCCCTATCTACCGCCCAATGGGTTAAACGTAAACTTCTTGATATAAAATGATTAAAAGAAAAAGCCGCTTAAGCGGCTTTTTCTTTTCCTAGTCTTGGATAGAAAAAAAGGACAAATCAGCTAGTAAGAACATTGCATATACATATTATAATATGTATACTGTAATCAATGAAAGCAATGGTGCTTTCATTGTGGGCCGGTCGGCCAGGAGTAATATATGGAATCGTTATCAGTTGGGCAGTGTGTTGTGTCCGTTGGTCTTGAGTATGTCATCAATGAAGTTTCTCTAATTAATGGCAAACTCAGCTATAGTCTGCTGGGTCTGAGTCACCCGACCATTTCCCAAGCGATTGCTGCTGAATCCATGCGTTTTTATCGTAGCTCAGCCAAGGTGTTAACTCTTGATGAGTTACGCACCCGTCGCGCTGAAGTACAACGCTTGATCCGTGAGCAGGAGGCCGAAAAACTGGCTGCAAAGAAACAGCATGAAGCAGACGACGCCAGTGTGCGCATAGATCCCGAAAACGCCGGTCTTCTGACAGTGGAAACTGAAAGAAACACAACAAAACTAGCGGCGAAAAATTGCCGTATTCTGCTAAAAAAACATTTTCCGGGGATCAAATTTTCGGTCCGCATGCGAGACTACAACTGTATCAATATTAACTGGATGGATGGCCCCACAAAAGACGCTGTAGAAGCTATCACGGCCCGTTTTAAGGAGGGCAGTTTTGACGGTATGCAGGACATGTATGAATCCACTATAACCAGTTTTAACCGTGTATATGGTGGAGTGAAGTTCCTTTTCCCGGAACGTACATACAGTGACGAGCTGATTGGGGAGGCTATTTTGGCGCTGCGTAAAGAACGCGGCGAAACAGTAGTACCGTTAAGTGTGACTATAGAACAGTTTCGTAAAGGTGCATTATACGCACAGGGGTTAGAATATTTTTCTCATGGCCTTCAATCAGGTTTATGGAAAAAATTAAGCGAAATTGATAAATGTAGCAATAAATGATCGGAAGCGCCCCCGGGCGCTTTTCTTTTCGTCGGGCATCAGTTGGTGAGGGTATCGAACCCTCACCAACTGAAGTCGCGCCCATCGCCCATATTTGAAAGGGGGGGGTATGGAAGAAAAAATATTCTTCGCCCGTGGGAGCGGTCGGGTCAGAAAGATGTTGACCGTTTTTACTGACGGTCAGCGATATCGTTTGCATTACCTCGTATTAGCAAGAACTAATCCGAGTAGTGTTGAGCGCAGGTCAGGAAAGAAAGAAGTTCGAGTTGAAGAACTGAATGAAATTTACGAAGTGAACGGCTTGGATGAGATAAATGCTAATGATACTCCATTGCCTAAACTAACTAGACAATTCTTAAAAAAAATGGGTGGAAAATGAGTCAAAAACCCGAATACCGGGGAGCACTGGCACAATCAGTCAGAATACACATGGGGTATACCCAGAAAGAAATGGCTGATTTCCTGGGAATGACACTCCCAGCTTGGCAGAAAAAAGAGCAAGGGGAGAACAGGGTATCGGTGGCAGAATATCAACTTTTTCTATTGCTCATAGGCGCGCATCCGAACTGGACACTCGTTCCGAAATTACCTGATGAGAAAAATAAAGCGCAGCTTGCCTCTGAAGCTGCAATCCATTTGGGCACATATCTTGCTGGTCGGCTCGTGTTGCCGACGAAAGCTAAGTTGCTTGAAAGTGAGCTGATTCGGCGTGTGGACGAGTTTACAGAGGAATGGAAAATTGAGGTAAACAGGTCAGTCGAGGGGCTTTTACCCCAAAAGCCGGATTGATTTTGTGCATGCACAAAATCGCGGAATGATGTAAACTGTAACGCAACTATAGGTTTACTTTGTCTACTGGAGTAAGGCATGAAATACCCAAGATATACTCAAGAAGAGTGGGATAACATCGTACCGTCACTAAGACGTTTCTCAATGAGCACCGTTCAGGCTGTTCATGCTGTGCTAGTTAAAGGGGAAAGGCAGGTGGACGTAGTTCATGAATTGGGTCTAAGCAAACAATCAGTGAACAAAGCACTGAAAAAAGTGCTGGAGGTAATACCTCCACCCAGCTCGGATATGAAATTCGTATGTGTATTCTTGCCGCGAGAAGAAGCGGAAAAGGTGGAGAAAATGGCATTAAAATATAAATGAGTAAATTAAAATGCTTTAAAGATAAAGCACTATATAAAAAAATACTCAGTCTAAAAAAACGTTCATAATTTCGTTTTTTATTATATTAATACCTTATCTTTGGGGCGTAAGGTCATCTCATATGATGAGATTGATCTAAGAAGTGGGTTAATACAATGGGCTACTGGTTTTCTAATTATATTACTCGCATATATACTGATAGTAATAATCCCCAGAGAGCTTGTACTCTACTACGAGAAGAATAAAAGAAATACATCGTGATGCTTATGAGAGGGTGACATGAAAATAAATTTATTCAGTAAGAAAAACAATAAGCTCTTTTTGGCTTTATTTGTTTTTGTTTATCTATTTATACCTTATTTTTGCGGGCGTAGGCTTATTCATTTTAATGGGGATGAGAACCATGTACTTATACATACCATTATTCAATGGTGTCTGGGTGCTTCAATTATAGCGTCAGGTTATATATTATTGGTGATAATTCCGAAAAAGATTTTTTCAAAAAAATAACATATCAGTGATGTGTTTTATGCATGCAAAAAGAGAGGTTTTTATTGAATTATAGGCGCAATGCGCCTATAATGTGTTTGCGGTGGCAATAGAAGGTCACTCGTCCGAGAAGGCCATGCTGCCGATAAGGATACGATGAAACTTTCTGATTTAGTGATCGTTCGGACGGACTTTCCAGATGCTGATTTCTGGTTGGTGCGCCGAGGTTCTTTAAATACCTGTGGTCAACCTGTTCGGCAGTTTAACCCGGAACACATCGGGTTGAAGGTTTTCAGAACGGATATTCTGTTACCTGATTACCTTTATTACTGTATGGAATACATCCACTCCACAAAAGTGTGGGAGCAGATGGCCACTGGGACACTGAGCTTGGTCAATATCAGGGTTTCGGACGTAAAAAATATCGTACTGAAACCGCGCTGAGGTTGATAGTGGGGGATAACCCCCACTATTTCCAGCGGTATAAGAGGTATCAAATGAAGATCTCAGAGTTACAGAGTTATCTGAATAAACAAAAAGAACTACACGGAGATGTAAATATCTTCTGTACAAAGGCGTTTGGTAGCATAGTAGAGAGCGGAGAGCTTATGCTTGATGACTTGCTAGTGACGACCCGTAAAAAAGTTTGTGAAGGGGAGGATAGTGATGAAAAAATCATCACCATCGGGTATGACTATTGACTTGCCTGATTTAAAAACACAGAAAGATATTGTGCGACAGGACAGCACAAATAAAGCCATAGAACAATTAAAAAAGAACTTAGACGCGCCCCATATTGAATTTTTAGGTTTTGATCACCGCCGGTATGGCGATGGTCATCTGAAAATGGAGAGTGACTGGACGCCCCCTTCTCCAGAGCTTGTAAATGCTTGGTTCGAGCATTTTAAGAATACATTTCCTGGGTACGAATCCGACAAAAAGTTAGGTGAGTTGCTTGGATTAAAGGGTAATGCTGATCGCAGGATACGATCTTTCCGTAACGGTGAAAGGCCGATACCTTACGGAATATGGCGTCGTTTTTTGATTATAACGGGTAGAGTATATCAAGAGATAATTCCTGTTATTGCAATCGTAGACGACGAATAATCTTTCGTTCGTCAATAGAAATTAAAATAAGCATGGGATAATTATCTATGATCAACGTCTCAGCAAGTTCCTGGAAGAGCTCCACGCCCCACGAGTTATTGAGTATTGATATACACGTTTGTGCATGCACAAAACACCAAGTCACTAAACGTATTCAGTACGTTTAGTGACTTGGTGTTCTTCGCCTTGTTAGGACTGTCGGGTAGTGAGGTCATGGCTCCGACGTATAAAAAAGTAAATTAAAAAGATACCTTGTGTGTACTTTTGGTGAGAGGAAGAATATACTGTATTCATCGACTGAGAGTGAAATCACCATACACAAAGGGGAAATAATCATGACACCAATGAAAGACGCAGAGGTTGAAACAGTACGCGCCGTTATTGCTCGCGCTACTCATGTAGCCGCAAACAGCTTTGGCGGCGTAATTGGTGAGCACGAGGAGTTGGTGGAAACGCTGCGCAAAGCTGGTTTCACCAGCATAGTCAGCGTAGTTGACGCGATTTATGAAGGCGTCTGCGTGGCGAGTCAGGACACCACACGTAAAAGTTGGATTGCCAAGCTGCACCAGATTTCCGCCGACCTCAAAGTGCGCGTGGCTATCCATGACTACGAAGCGCTCTGTGATGGCAACCGTGCCCAGAGCATGGCGGCTAAAGGGTTGCTGAAATTCATCATGACTGCGCTGAAGTTTCGCGGCCTCGAATACAACACGCTCAATCTGGCCCGCCTCGGCAGCAAAAGAAGCCTTTACTACATGAGCCGTGGTCATGTTGACGGATACGCGCTGGATCGCCAGGGTAACGTCATCAATCTCGATGAGTGCCATGCCGCCGCGCTGGAAATGAACCGGGCGTTCGACCTGAACATAAAGGAGAAAGAGGTTCAGGCTGACACCCTTTGCCGTGGCTTTCGCATGAAATACAGCTATGTGCGGGGCGTTCGGCAGTTCAAAAGCGACATGCCGGTGGAGAAGCTCTATGCCGTTCTTCCTGATGGGCGTGTGTTTCGCAGCGAAGAGATTGAACTTCCAAATCAATATTTCGACGCACCTGACCGCGAATGGACGTTCATGCCAAATCTGACCATCGATGATGTTAAACTCATGTTTGCCGAATTTTGCGGGCGCTATCCCAAACCAGCCAGCATCCAGTGACTTAACCCTGCGCCTGCAACGGTCGGGCGCATGAATGAAACCACTGACATGAGTGATAAGATAATGAGCTACGTTGAAAACCTTAAATTGATAATCGACAGTGAAATACTGTTGATAGAAAAATGCGAAAAAGAATTATCAAAAAAATCAATCGAAAAACACATTGAGAGAGCATGGGAAAACGTTCTCATTGAAGCTAAAGAGAACTTGAAAAGAACAAGGCACACATTGAATCTGTTCACTACCGACCACAGTGATAAATAGAGAAAATATAATGGAAAATCAAATTCAAAGTGTTTTTTTTAGAATCTGGAATTGAAATATCTATTATTAATGAAACTATTCGTCTGACGCTTTGTGCATGCACAAAGCACCATCCATTTAGTACCACCAGCAATAAAAGTAACCAAAAGAGATACCTGATATTTACTTTTTACGGGGATCGGTTATACTTCATTCATCGGTTGATAAATACAGTTACCAACTAAAACCCCGTAGAGTGTCGCCCGGCGATACAACCACTGAACAACAAACAGGATTGGTTTATGAAAACTATTCGTCACTCCGATTTTTCAGATCTTCATCAGGATACAAAAGTTTCTCATCTGCGGAAACGCATAGAGTCTATAGCGCTAGCGAACGCCGCTTTTGATGGATATCCGGGCCGACAGGTGGAGCGACTGTGGCAATGGCTGACTGCCCCCGGCGGTGTAATCAACTACGAAGAGATGATATCTGCTATAGAGTCGATACAGACTCGACCGCGATATGTGTGGGACGAGTATGCTATCAGATTAGTGCCCCTCTATCCAAAGGGCAGGGGTTTTGAACACGGGTACGTAATCCGTAATCTGATAGTGCGTATTGTCACGCACCACTTCTTGTACATCTATGGTGATGAGGGAATTGAGCACGTAGAGTCACGTATGCATAGAGCACTTGGAGCGGAACTCGTATATGAACTACTCCGCGCGGACCTGGAACATCTGGTGCAGTGACGTCACCCTGCGCTTAAGCCCAAAATTCATTAATATTTGAATTGTAAGAACAGAGAAGGGGAGTAGGAAATGCTTATTTTTATTAGCCATGTTTATAGGCCAGCATCGACTTTACGAGTTGGTGAACCTTTCAGGCTTTACAGCGGTTCAGTATTGATTGTTGACACAATTGATACCGATAAAGATGGTCTATTGAAAATAGGTTACCACTCTTTTGACCTAAATCGCGATGGTTCCAGAAAAAATGGGGTTATTTCCCTCAGACCCGACCAGAAAATCAAAGAGGTGTAAACACCGTGAGTACAGCGATGTATGTAAAAATCGTAACGGCTTACAACCTGGGTCTGGGGCAGGGGGCTTACGCATGACGTTTTGTGCATGCACAACCCCACTAAACGTACTTGGTACGTTTAGTGGGGTCATTAACTGCAATAACGGTGCGTATTGCCCTGTATAGCCGCCTTGCGGTGGCTATCACCCAGTAAAACAAAATACCGTCCCAGCCCGTCATACGGTGCAGGGAGCAATAGTCAGGCTGTGAATGTTGCTGAAAGTCTGCCGGGCTTTGCAGGGCGGAAGATGTACATTTCTCCCCTTACGCTCGGCGTTCCTGTGGGATGAAAATAAAGTCTCATCATTTTCATCCCACAGTTCCCCTCTTTTTCATCGCTGTTGCCTTCCATGTGCTGACGAGCGCAAAAAAAAGTAAATTTCAAGTCTACCATTGGTTGACTCCTGAACGAGCACGACTATACTGTATGCATCGGTTAGAAATAAATCCACTTGGAACAAGTTTTTGTGGAAAAACATTTTTTCTCATTACTCTTTAAAAAAATATCAACTCATGTTGAATACGGTTCTGTTTCGGCAGAAAGAATATCTGATAATAAAGAAGAGATGACGATAAAGTTAAAAAATGGCTACATCAAAATTGAATTAATAAATTCCAAAACAATTTCCGCGAGTCTATATAAATGGGATGATGAATTTGGTTATCTTATTGAAAACTCAGGAAGTAACTTAGATGAAATAGCTGATAATGTAATTATTGCCTGTAACCGGCACCACTAAGATAGATGAAACCACTGAATGAGGGAGGGTAAGAGTATGAAGGAGTTGGCTCGTATGTATGCTGCACAGGCAAGTAAAGAAGCCAAAGACTATCGGCAAAAAGCACTGACGACAGATTTGGAACTCGCTGCGCGTCATTACACTGAAATGGCGGAATTGAAAGAGGCGAGCGCATTCATGTGGGAGTTGCTAGGTCAATGAATGACTTAATGAGAGTCAAGCCCGCACCAATTGAGCGTGACGAGTGCGGTCTATTCCTCCACCCGCAACACCCCGCCGACGTGAATGAACCTGGGGAGCTGGAAAACTGGTTCCGCGCCCACGGGCTTACATACAAGATCAATTGGTTGAACCCGCCGGAGCACAAGTGTGAGTCTGAGTGCCAACCGAATGGCGACTTTTCGGACTGGGGGTTGCGGTCGCCAGAAGGCACTGGCTGGTTTCTGTGGTGCATCGAAGAGGCAAGCGACGGCGAGCCGATCGCGTTGTGGGTTGCGCCGATGAATGCCGTCAGTGAAGAGCGCGATCGGCTGAACGCACTGCACAGGAAAATAAATAACCGTTGATGCAAATCTCCTATCGCTCAAGATGACATTGCGTATAGCCCTGTATAGCCGCCTAACTGCGGCTATCAACCCGTAAAGTGCCTCCGTCGTTGAGCGTCTGAAAGGCTTTGCAAGGCGGAAAATGTGCATTTTCCTTCCATCGCGGTTGCCTTCAGTCATGTGCTGACGCGCATAAAAAAGTAAGTCAATGGTTTACCTGATATTTACTTTTGAGTGGATTCGGACTATACTCTATTCATCTGCTGACATGCGATGACATGTCATAATACTTTCATTAAATTAGTCCTTATTGGAGGTTTCAAAAATGGCATCAATCATTATCGAGATTAGCAATATTAATATTAATAACCATCATCTTGTCTCTGATATTGCAGGAATTGCGGGCTATGCTGCCAGTGTTTCATATGTTAATGAAACCACTTGCATAATTGATGCCGGTGACGAGGACCACCGCACTAATGCAGATATTTCTAATGGCGAGTTAGCTCTTATGATTGGTGAATTTATTATTAATGGTTTTCATGCCAAGAAAATATAAATTCAAAAGCCTGCGTTTATTTTATATAAGCGCAGGCACTATCTCGAATGAAACTACTAACGGGGTGTATATGAAAGACATAACCGATTTTCTTGCTGACACACAGAAATACCAATCTGAAATGATTTTCAGAGAGCTTGAAGTAACCGACAGTTTAACCGACATGTCTAACACAATTGGTCAGTGCGTTGCAGACATTTCTCGCCAAACCCGGTCTTCATACTGGGGTGAGCATGTATCAATCAGCCTGGACGGTTCGCAGTGCCTGATGATTTACCTCCGGGGACTCGGGGAATATCGCATAGAACAAGGTGAGGCTCTGGCAGCAGCATGTAATCGCATGAAGCGGCTAGCATCATCAGCGCAGTTTATCCAGATGATGAAATGCCAGTGACCTCATACCCTGCGCTTGCACAGTCGAGCGCATGAATGAAACCACTGGTTTTATGCATGCACAAAATCAATGCCATAAACAATCTAACCAATAAAAATAAAGTATCTTTTTTGTTTACTCGGTGTTTACTAATTTAAAGAAAGAGAATATACTTAGTTTATCAAAACACTTCATGACGGATATCATGATATGAATAATAAAAAAATTATGCTAAGGGCATGGGGTTTGGCGGCAATGCGAGCCAAATTTCTTGGCGGTAAAAAAAGCCAATATTTTTCTTATTGTTTAAAAGTATCTTGGCATAAAGAAAAAAATAGACTACTTGGGACAGATAGTCAGAGAAATTATGCAAATGGACTATATAAATCCACTTTAAAAGAAATCTTCTCTCTGAGAGAGAAGGCTTCAATATCCCGTGCTGAAAACTGGCTTAAATATACGCCAGAATTAACTTCACTACTGGATAGATATACCGGAAGTGCCGCGAAATTAATTCTTTTACTGAAGGATATAAATTTCTTTAGTACAAGAAGTGTTTTATTCACTATAAATTCATTAAGAGGTGAGTCATGAGCAGAGGCGTTAACAAAGTTATTCTTATCGGTAATTTGGGACAAGACCCAGAAGTCCGTTATATGCCGAATGGCGGTGCAGTTGCTAACCTGACTCTGGCCACGTCGGATAGTTGGCGCGACAAGCAGACTGGAGAGAAGAAAGAGCGTACAGAATGGCACCGCGTCGCCCTCTACGGAAAACTGGCGGAAATCGCCGGTGAGTACCTGCGCAAAGGTTCCCAGGTGTATATCGAAGGTCAGTTGCGTACCCGCAAATGGCAGGATCAGGGCGGCCAGGATCGCTACACCACTGAAGTGGTGGTCGATATCTCCGGCAGCATGCAAATGCTGGGCGGACGTACCGGCGGCGGTGCACCTGCTGGTGGCAACATGGGCGGCAATACGGGTGGTTGGGGTCAACCGCAACAGCCGCAGCAAGCCAACCAGTTCAGCGGTGGCGGCCAGTCACGTCCGCAGCAAAACGCCCCAATGTCGGGCAACGAACCGCCGATGGATTTTGACGACGACATTCCGTTCTGAATGGTGCGTTTTTCTTTGTAAATCAAGTGGTTAATTCGATTTATTGAGTTAATAATAGGCTACTTGAGTACCTATTGCAATCGCTTATTGAGTTAGCCACTTGAAATCCTCTTCCTCCATCCTTGTTGATTTTTATGCGCTGACGCGCACAGGAAAAGTAAACCATTGGGTTACTTGCAGTTGACTTTAAGTTGAAGCATGTCTATACTGTATTCATGTTATCAATTAAAGGATATGAAAATGAAAAATTTAAATACTGACACCGAACACTTCCTGGAAGTGGTGAAGAAAATATCTGTCGTTAAGAATATTTTTCTTCTCATCATGTTTGCTTCTTATATCTTTTTTACATTGATGTTTCTTTTGTGGTGTCAGAAGCCGTTGCAATTTAATGGTGAGTTCTTTTTATCTTTTATTGTAACTTTTTTTTTAAGTTGCCTTACGGGGTATCAGGATGGTAGGGAGTACAACGCTATTATAAAACTATATAGGACTATAGAAAAAGATCTGCCATACGAAGTGGACAGAACAATTCGGTTCTATTTTAAAGAACGGGATATTTCAAAACTGAAAAAAGAAATAAAGAACTGGCTAGAGAGTTAAAAAAGGATAATAGAAATGACTCATCTCACTGAAAACACATTGGCTTATATGTATACGGAAGCAGCACAAGAGCTTTATATTGCTGATGAAAATGCCCGTTCTATCATTCCACATAGCATCTAACAACCTCGGACATGTGTTAGTTGAGTATGATGATTTGGTCAAGACTCTGCGAAACGCTGGATTTACAATGATATCACGCCGCGTCGATGTAATAATGAATGAAATAATTGATGATTCTTTAGACGATGGTGTTGATGTTAGCGATAAAGTGATCCGTAGCCGCTGGTGTGACTCACTCCGTAGACTTTTGAGCTAAAAATATGCGCCTGCCAATTGCAGGCGCATGAGTAAAACACTAAATGCTAGTTGATTCTGTTAGTGTTTTTTTCATTTTAGATATTGCATCCTTTAGTATTTTTTCCACATCGTCATTTACATCTATCCTCATGCCCTTATCCCACAATTTTTTTTTCAATTCATCAAATTCTGCTTTGACTTCAACGCAGACTGAGAAGCTAATCTTGCCTCTCGACTGCGCGCCTGCGTTAGATATTTTCACTGTGATTGCGATCCCTAGGTAATAGTAATTTGTATAACTATGATAGTGCATTGCGACGATTCAGTAAATCTTAGCCTATGCCGGTTGCGGCGCGTCGCGGTTACCCGTCGTTTACCACTGCCCGCGCTATGCCAGGTTGCCCCTGCTGGAAGAAGGGTGTGGGCGGACAGCGGAAACGGGGGTAACCGCGTGGGTATCGTGTTTCGTCTGCAACACA
>NZ_AOOH01000058.1:0-958 GCF_000406205.1 Dickeya sp. NCPPB 3274
GGGGTACTGGAGCGGCGCTACCAGTACGACGAGCTGGACCGGCTGACGGGCATCCGCGACAGCCACTGGGGCGAGCAGGCGTTCCGGCTCAATGGCGCGGGTCAGGTGACGGCGGAGCGGCGCGAGCAGGGGCGGCAGAAACAGGCACGGCTGTTTGGCTACGACAGCGAGCAGAACCTGTGCGAGGTGTCGGCGATAGCGCCGGACGGAGCCGGACGGCTGTCGGCAAAAAATGCGTCGGTGCAGTCGTCGGCGGGTTACGATGCGGCGGGCCGGGTGACGCAGCACGGCGGTCATCAGTATCAGTACGATGCGTGCGGTCGTCTGGCGGTCAGACGGGAAAGCCGTCCCGGTTTCCGGGCGCAGGAAACGCGCTTCGAGTGGGACGCGCAGGACCGTCTGGTGCGGGTAAGTTTGCCGGACGGGGCGCGATGGCGGTATCGTTACGACGCGTTCGGTCGACGGGTAAGCAAGGTGCGCGAGGGCCAGGTGCCGTCGGCGCAGGCGGTAGCGCAGGTGGCGTACCGGTGGGACGGCGACCAGCTGTCTGGGCAGACGCAGTACCGGGTGGACGGCAGCGTGGCGCGTGCGGTGCAGTGGGTGTACGAGCCGGGGAGTTTCCGGCCGCTGGCGCAGGTGGAGGAGCAGGAGGGGGAAACCCGGCTGCACTATATCGTGACGGACCTGACGGGGACGGCGCGTGAGCTGTGCAGCGAAACGGGCGACGTGCACTGGCGTGGCGAGCAGGGGCTGTGGGGCGCGTACCGGGAAGATAAGCGCCCCATACCGCTGCGGCGTTATCTGGGCGACGCGGCCAACGAGGAAGTGTACTGCGAGCTGCGTTATCAGGGCCAGGTCTACGACGCGGAGACGGGGCTGTATTACAACCGGCACCGGTATTTTGACCCGGAAAGCGGGCAGTACCTGTCTTCAGATCCGATAGGGTTGGCTGGGGGGC
>NZ_AOOH01000059.1:0-1710 GCF_000406205.1 Dickeya sp. NCPPB 3274
GTGAGCCGCACGGACGATGAAATGGACGCTCCAACTTGACGGCATCGAATGTGCCAGACTGAGAGCATCACACTTCAGTTAAAGAAGGAGCGTCCACATGCAAGTATCAACCCTTGGTATCGATTTGGCAAAAAATGTTTTCCTAACTTCATGGCGTTGATAATTATGGGAAAATCGTATTGCAAAAGCGGCTGACCAGAAACGCATTCCTGCCATTTCTGGCCCGGCTTCCCCCCTGTTTAATTGGTATGGAAGCCTGTGCATCAGCTCATCACTTCGCTCGCCGATTGACGCAGTACGGTCATCAGGTCAGGTTGATGCCGCCCAGCTATGTCAAACCCTATGTGAAGCGGGATAAAACGGATGCGCGGGATGCCGAGGCCATTTGTGAAGCCGTAGCCCGACCCAACATGCGTTTTGTTGCAGTGAAAAATGAAACGCAGCAGGCCGTATTGGCACTGCATACGGAACGGGACCTGCTGATTAGAGAACGCGTGGCCAGCACCAACAGCTTGCGGGCAATGCTGGCAGAGTTTGGCGTGGTGATGGAAACCGGCCTGTCAGCCTTGTACAAGACATTGCCGGTGATACTGGAAGATGGGGAGAATGAGCTTACGGCGCTGACAAGGCGCAGTGCAGCGCGTCAACTGGCACATCTGAGGGAGCTGGAGCACCAGATAGCAGAAGTTGAACGTGAGTTAAGCACGTGGTTTCACAGTCAGGAAGCGTGTAAACGACTGGAAAAGGTCCCTGGAGTTGGCATGCTGACGGCGACGTATATGGTTGCCGCCGTGGGGGACGGTTCACAGTTTGGCTCCTCGAAACAGTTTGCGGCGTGGGTGGGGCTGACACCGAGGGAGCATTCCAGTGGCGGTAAGCAGTGGCTGGGCCCCATAAGTAAGCGGGGTGACCGTTATTTTTCGTCTATCTGCTGATACATGGAGCAAGAGCCCTGGCGGCAGTGATAGAGCGGCACCGGGATAAACAGAGATGGTTTTATAGCCTGCTGAAGAGAAAACCGTTCAACGTGGCAGTTGTCGCCCAGGCAGGCAGAACAGCGCGAATCTTGTGGTCAATGTTGACATGCGGGAGTGAGTACCGGGAAATCGCGCCAGTGTGAAGGTCGGGATTTAAAGGAAGGAAACGAGTCAGGCGGTTCTGAAAAGTGCAAGGTGTAATCACAGTAATGGCAAAACAGGTAAGACCGCAGGAGAAACAGGTCGTTCGCCGCGTGGGCTTTGAGCCCGAAGGGATGTAAGACGTTCTCCTGGCGGATTTCATTATGGTGGCGCGACAAAAGCGAAAAACCGGATATATGACTGTACAACCTGCCATGCCGTTTTAAAGAAAACACATTGCAAATTGGGGAGCGTCCATATACGCGGCGAAAGCCCGTGCCGCGCGGACAAAAACGCGGAGAGCGTTTTTGAACAGCGTTTACGCTGGCCCGTAGGGCGAGCCACAGGGATGGGGCGAGTAACCGCGTCACGGGCGGCCCGAACAGCGAAGGCGAACGCCGAAGGAACCGCGTCAGCGGCACAGTTTAGCCACCAGCCAGAGGTCAAGGAGAGGCGGCGTTTGAGCCTCTCCTTGTCGTGCGTGCGATGAAATGGCAAAGAAACTGACACCGTTTATCCCGCACGAAACTATTCACTGAACAGACAAATTCAGCATTCACAAGACAACATGGCTGTTTGTCAACAGCCTCAA
>NZ_AOOH01000060.1:0-1190 GCF_000406205.1 Dickeya sp. NCPPB 3274
TTAGCCTTGGAGGATGGTCCCCCCATGTTCAGACAGGATACCACGTGTCCCGCCCTACTCATCGAACTCACGGCCTGTGCATCTTCGTGTACGGGACTTTCACCCTGTATCGTGCGACTTTCCAGACGCTTCCACTGACACACAAGCCGATTCAGGTTCTGGGCTGCTCCCCGTTCGCTCGCCGCTACTGGGGGAATCTCGGTTGATTTCTTTTCCTCGGGGTACTGAGATGTTTCAGTTCCCCCGGTTCGCCTCATTAACCTATGGATTCAGTTAATGATAGTGTGACGAATCACACTGGGTTTCCCCATTCGGGTATCGTCGGGTATAACGGTTCATATCACCTTGCCGACGCTTTTCGCAGATTAGCACGCCCTTCATCGCCTCTGACTGCCTAGGCATCCACCGTGTACGCTTAGTCGCTTAACCTCACAACCCGAAAGTGTCTCGGGATGCGAGCATTTTGAGAGACTCGAACAACATACAAGTGTTACTTGTACGCTGTCGTTTCAAATTTTCAGCTTGTTCCGGATTGTTAAAGAGCAGAATACTTCGCAGCATACTGTCGCCAGTATACTCTGAAGTCATTCGTAAATGGTGGAGCTATGCGGGATCGAACCGCAGACCTCCTGCGTGCAAAGCAGGCGCTCTCCCAGCTGAGCTATAGCCCCAGTAGAAACCTTTACCCGTAATTTCTTCTGAGACAAGGCGTAAAATGACAACGCCTGCATCAGTATGCGGGCTATTTCACAACGCAGTATCAGGAGAAATCTGGTAGGCCTGAGTGGACTTGAACCACCGACCTCACCCTTATCAGGGGTGCGCTCTAACCACCTGAGCTACAAGCCTATAAGGTTTTACTGCTCGTTTATTTCATCAGACAATCTGTGTGGACACCACGCAGGCACTTCAACTCGGTAAGGAGGTGATCCAACCGCAGGTTCCCCTACGGTTACCTTGTTACGACTTCACCCCAGTCATGAATCACAAAGTGGTAAGCGCCCTCCCGAAGGTTAAGCTACCTACTTCTTTTGCAACCCACTCCCATGGTGTGACGGGCGGTGTGTACAAGGCCCGGGAACGTATTCACCGTAGCATTCTGATCTACGATTACTAGCGATTCCGACTTCATGGAGTCGAGTTGCAGACTCCAATCCGGACTACGACGTACTTTATGAGGTCCGCTTGCT
>NZ_AOOH01000061.1:0-386 GCF_000406205.1 Dickeya sp. NCPPB 3274
CCGGCCGCCAACTACAACGGCAGCGACACCATCAGCTACACCGTCAGCGACGGCCACGGCGGTACCGCCACCGCTACGGTCACGGTGAGTATTACGCCGGTGAACGATGCGCCGGTGGCGGCGAACGACACGGCGACCACGCTGGAGGACACGCCGGTCACCGTCAACGTGCTGGCGAACGACAGCGATGTGGACGGCGACACGCTGACGGTAACCGCCGCCAGCGCCGGCCACGGCACGGTGGTGATCAACGCCAACGGCACGCTGACCTACACCCCGGCGGCCAACTACAACGGCAGCGACACCATCAGCTACACCGTCAGCGACGGCCACGGCGGCACCGCACCGCGACGGTGGCGGTGACCATCACCCCGGTGAATGATGCG
>NZ_AOOH01000062.1:0-1398 GCF_000406205.1 Dickeya sp. NCPPB 3274
CTGTTGACAAACAGCCAGGGTGTTTTGTGAATGGTGATGCCTGTCTGACCAGTGAATGATTTCGTGCGGGATAAACGGAGTCGTTTCTTTGCAATTTCATCGCACGCACGACAAGGAGAGGCTTGTATCTTACTCATATCGTGATTAGCTATCACGACATGAAACAGAGTGAGCTTCGAATGAGAGCCAGGGCTATAAACCTTGTGATTGAGTTTAAGCCCTCTGTTTCACCTTTCACGCCAGCATTAACATTGAACGGTTACCCAGAGCATTGACTCTGAATGTACAAGCGGAACGGGCGTGATGGCTTCAGTGAAAGGGGACATCATTATGTATTACGTTGGTATTGATATCAGTAAGCGTTTTGTCGATGTGTGTTTGTTAGCTGATGGCATGAACGGTAAACGGAAGACGAAAACGTTACCTAATGGCCCTAACGCCGTTCAGGCGTTGGCTGAATGGCTAACGCGACAGAAATGTGACCCGGGTCAGGCCCATATCATCATGGAAGCCACGGGGGTTTATCACGAACACCTCGCTTATGGTCTTCATCAGTCAGGCATTGCCGTATCCGTGATAAACCCTCATCGGTTGCGTGAATTCGCCAGGGGAATGGGGATACTCACAAAGACGGATAAAGTGGATGCCTATGTGCTGGCCTGTTATGGCGGTTTGCGCCAACCGGAGTGCTGGAGCCCGCCTTCGCCAGAGATAAGGAAACTCAAGGCATTACTCCAGCACAGGGATAGTCTGCTGAGTGATAAACAACGCATAGAAAATCGGCTGAGCACGTTAGCATCCACACAGGCCCCGGAAGAGGTCGTGGCGTCGCTGGACTCGATGGTGCGGCATGTAAAGAGTGAACTGGAACGCATTGAGCGACTGATAGAAGACCACATAGACAAGCATCCCGGACTAAAAAACGACCTGAAGCTCCTGAAATCGATTGATGGTGTTGGCGACCAAATCGGATGGAATATGTTAGCCACCATCCGGGGCAGTCACTTCAGGAGCGCGGAGCAGGTGGCGGCGTATCGTGGGGGTTATCCCGGTAGAGCGTCGTTCAGGCACCTCGGTACGTGGCAGGGCCAGGTTGTACGAAAAAGTAGGGGCCCGCCCGCTACGTCCGGGACAAAGCTGTATAGTGGGAGCGATAGCGGCCATCAGTCACAATCATCATGTGAAGGCGCAATACGAGCGACTGTTGCTAAAAGGCAAGGCAAAGATGCTGGCGATAGGCGCGGCGATGAGGAAACTGGTCCATCTGTGTTATGGCGTGCTGCATACGCAGCAGCGGTATGACAAGAATTATGGGTTGGTAGCCAGTTGAAATACTTGACTGGCAACACGGTTACTCAAACGCCGCCTCTCCTTGACCACTGGCTGGAGGCTAAACTA